>NZ_CP157353.1:0-3735087 GCF_040047675.1 Bacillus sp. BS1807G30
ATGGAAAATATTTTGGATCTGTGGAATAAAGCACTTCAAAAAATAGAGACAAAATTGAGCAAACCTAGTTTTGAAACATGGATGAAGTCCACTAAAGCCCATTCTCTTCAAGGAGATACGCTGACTATTACTGCACCTAATGAATTTGCAAGAGACTGGCTCGAGTCAAGATACCTTCACTTAATTGCAGATACCATCTATGAACTGACAGGCGAAGAGCTCAGCATCAAATTTATCATTCCTCAAAATCAGGACGAAGAGGAAGCCATGCCAAAATCTCCAATCAAAAAAATGTCGAAAGAAGAACCCGTTGAAATTCCACAAAATATGCTGAATCCAAAATATACATTTGATACTTTTGTTATTGGTTCAGGCAACCGTTTTGCTCATGCCGCTTCACTTGCAGTCGCAGAAGCACCAGCAAAAGCATATAACCCGCTTTTTATTTATGGGGGCGTTGGTTTAGGAAAGACTCACTTAATGCATGCGATCGGTCATTACGTCATCGACCATAATCCATCAGCCAAAGTGGTCTATCTATCATCTGAAAAATTTACAAATGAATTTATCAACTCAATCCGGGACAACAAAGCAGTCGATTTCCGTAATCGCTATCGGAATGTAGATGTGCTTTTGATAGATGATATTCAATTTTTAGCAGGAAAAGAACAAACACAAGAAGAGTTTTTCCATACATTCAACACACTTCACGAAGAAAGTAAGCAAATCGTCATTTCTAGTGACCGGCCGCCAAAGGAAATTCCGACACTTGAAGACAGATTACGCTCTCGATTCGAATGGGGCTTAATTACAGACATTACCCCGCCAGATCTAGAAACGCGTATTGCGATCTTACGTAAAAAAGCAAAAGCAGAAGGTTTAGACATTCCGAATGAAGTCATGCTTTATATTGCCAATCAAATCGACAGCAACATTCGGGAACTGGAAGGTGCTTTGATTCGTGTCGTTGCTTACTCTTCTTTAATTAATAAAGACATCAATGCTGATCTAGCAGCTGAAGCCCTAAAGGACATCATTCCTTCATCAAAACCTAAGGTGATTACAATTAAAGATATTCAAAGAATTGTAGGGCAGCAATTTAATATTCGATTAGAAGATTTCAAAGCGAAGAAACGTACGAAATCAGTTGCTTATCCAAGACAAATTGCGATGTATCTCTCTAGAGAAATGACAGATTCCTCTCTACCTAAAATCGGAGAAGAATTTGGTGGACGAGATCATACGACCGTCATTCATGCTCATGAGAAAATTTCAAAATTAATCGTTGAAGATGAACAGCTTCAGCAGCATGTCAAAGAGATCAAAGAACAACTAAAATAATCAAGCTGATAAGATAAGTACGGGAAAATGTGAATAACTAGAGCATAGTCATACACAGTCTGTCCACATGTGGATAGGCTGTCTTTCCTTTCTTTCTACTGACTTATCCACATATTCACAAGCCCTACTAGTACTTCTACGATTTTTATTAAATAAATATATATACATGTCATTAAGAAAAATTAGGAGGACCACTATGAAATTCACGATTCAAAAAGATCGTCTTGTTGAAAGTGTCCAAGATGTATTAAAGGCCGTATCCTCTAGAACAACGATTCCTATTTTGACAGGGATTAAAATTGTTGCATCTGACGAAGGGGTTTCTCTCACAGGGAGCGATTCTGATATCTCAATCGAATCTTTTATTCCTCAAAGAGATGGAGATTTAGAAGTCATTACAATTGATCGACCAGGAAGTATTGTGCTGCAAGCCCGCTTCTTTAGCGAAATCGTTAAGAAACTGCCTATGTCTACTGTCGAAATTGAGGTAGAACAAAATCATCTAACCATCATCCGCTCTGGTTCAGCAGAATTTAATTTAAACGGCTTAGATGCTGAAGAATATCCGCATCTGCCACAAATTGAAGAGCATCATGCTTTTCAAATTCCAACAGATTTGCTTAAAAACCTTATCCGTCAAACGGTTTTCGCAGTGTCCACCTCAGAAACACGACCTATCTTGACAGGTGTAAACTGGAAGGTTGAAAAAGGTGAATTAATATGCACAGCAACGGATAGCCATCGCCTTGCTTTAAGAAAAGCGAAGTTGGATATTAACGAGGAAAGCTCGTACAATGTGGTCATTCCTGGAAAGAGTTTAACAGAGCTAAGTAAAATTCTTGATGATGGACAAGATCTTGTGAGCATCGTCATTACGGAGACACAGGTTCTCTTTAAAGCACAGAACGTGCTGTTCTTCTCAAGATTGCTGGATGGTAATTACCCAGATACAGCTCGCCTCATTCCGCAAGAAAGTAAAACGGATGTAGTGGTGAATACGAAAGAATTCCTTCAAGCGATTGATCGCGCGTCACTTTTAGCAAGAGAAGGTCGTAACAACGTTGTGAAGCTTTCTGCTGATCCTGCGCAAAGCCTTGAAATCTCTTCTAATTCGCCTGAAATCGGTAAAGTAGTTGAAACGGTGCAAGCAGATGACATTAAAGGGGAGGATCTCAAAATCTCTTTCAGTCCGAAATATATGCTTGATGCTTTAAAAGTATTAGAGGGAACAGAGATTCATGTCAGTTTCACTGGCGCAATGAGACCATTCCTATTGCGCACGCCAAATGATGATTCCATTTTGCAATTGATTCTTCCAGTTAGAACGTATTAATTTGGTCTAAAATGGCTGCTGTGTGAGCGCACAGCAGCTTTTTTCCTCATTTCCTCTGCTTTCTTTCATCCCAGTTCGCTTTCCCCCTTTCCTTCTGGTCTTGTTTTTTAGTACAATTAGATATTAGTGATATTGAAAGAGGTCGATACAATGCCTAATCTGATAACGATTGAAACAGAAATGATTACATTAGGGCAGTTTTTGAAATTAGCCGAAGTCATTCAATCTGGTGGAATGGCGAAGTGGTTTTTAAGTGAACATGAGGTGTTCATTAATCAAGAGCCAGATAATAGACGGGGACGCAAATTATACCCAGGAGATGTTGTCGAGATAGAAGGTCACGGCACATTTCAAGTTGTGAATTAGAAACGGGTGACAATACATGTACATTCAAAGTCTGGCGTTAACTTCATACCGAAACTATGAACACACCGAGCTTCAATTCGACAATAAGGTGAATGTAATGATCGGTGAGAACGCCCAAGGTAAAACGAACCTGATGGAAGCGATCTATGTATTGTCGATGGCAAAGTCTCATCGTACGTCAAATGATAAAGAACTTATCCGATGGGACGAAGACTATGCTAAAATAGAAGGTAGAGTCATCAAAAAAAATGGTCCACTCCCCATGCAGCTCGTGATCTCAAAAAAAGGAAAAAAGGGCAAGGTCAATCACATTGAACAACAGAAACTCAGTCATTATGTTGGTGCCTTGAACACCATCATGTTTGCACCAGAGGATCTCAGTCTTGTGAAAGGTAGCCCGCAAATCCGCAGAAGATTCCTCGACATGGAGATTGGACAAGTGTCTGCTGTCTACTTGCATGATTTATCGCTCTATCAAAAAATCCTCACTCAGCGAAATCATTACTTGAAACAATTGCAAACAAGAAAGCAAACGGATCAAGCGATGCTGGAGATTTTAACAGAGCAGTTGATTGATGCGGCAGCGAAGGTCGTCAAAAGAAGACTTACTTTTACGAAACAGCTCGAAAAATGGGCGCAGCCTCTGCATTTTGGGATTTCAAGAGAGCTGGAAACGCTCACGCTCCAATACCAGACGGCAATAGAGGTATCAGAAGCGTCAGACTTGTCGAAAATAAAGAATAGCTATGAAGAATCGTTTCAGAAACTAAGAGACAGAGAAATAGACCGAGGGGTGACGCTATGGGGGCCTCACAGAGATGATCTTCTTTTCTTTGTGAATGGTCGGGATGTTCAGACATATGGCTCTCAAGGGCAGCAAAGAACAACAGCTCTTTCACTAAAGCTGGCAGAAATTGATCTGATTCATGAAGAAATCGGTGAATACCCAATTCTTCTACTCGATGATGTTTTATCTGAACTTGATGATTACAGACAGTCTCATTTGCTCCATACCATTCAGGGACGTGTACAGACCTTTGTCACCACTACGAGTGTTGAAGGCATCGATCACGCCACCCTGAAAGAAGCGGAAATTTTCAGAGTAGCCAGTGGAAAAGTAATTGACTGATAAATGAGGTGTGAGTCTTGTATATTCATTTAGGTGATGATTGTGTTGTTTCTACACGAGAGATTGTCGCAATTGTTGATTACAAAATGAGGTCATCTTCTGTTGTAGAGGAATTTCTTCAAAAACAAGAAGAACAAATCATTTCGTTGTCACATGGGACACCCAAATCCATCGTCGTCACAACTGAATCCGTGTATTACTCTCCTCTTTCCTCAAGCACGCTCAAAAAACGTGCTTCATTTGTGATTGAAATTGAAGTCTAAAAGCTCAATTCATATAAATATATCGTTTAAGAAAAGTGTAGGTGAATGTACGTGGCAATGGAACAGCAACATAATAGTTATGATGAAAATCAGATACAGGTGCTCGAAGGACTAGAAGCGGTTAGAAAACGTCCAGGAATGTACATTGGGTCAACCAGTGCAAAAGGGCTTCACCATCTTGTATGGGAAATTGTCGACAACAGTATTGATGAGGCTTTAGCTGGTTATTGTACAGACATTACAGTGCAAATTGAAAAAGATAATAGCATCACAGTGAAAGATAACGGCCGCGGAATTCCTGTTGGGATTCACGAAAAAATGGGACGTCCTGCTGTAGAAGTGATTATGACGGTTCTTCACGCTGGTGGTAAATTTGACGGCAGCGGTTATAAAGTATCTGGCGGTCTGCATGGTGTAGGGGCATCTGTTGTTAATGCGTTATCTACGACCTTAGACGTGACCGTATACCGTGATGGAAAAATTCATTACCAGCAATTCAAACGCGGCGTTCCAGTTGGAGATTTAGAGGTCATTGGTGAAACAGATGTAACAGGGACAACGACTCATTTTGTGCCAGATCCAGAAATTTTCACTGAAACCATTGAATTTGATTACGACACACTTGCTAACCGTGTACGTGAGTTAGCTTTCTTAACAAAAGGCGTCAACATCATCATTGAAGACTTACGTGAAGGCAAAGAGCGAAGAAACGAATACTGCTATGAAGGCGGTATTAAGAGCTATGTAGAACATTTGAATCGCTCGAAGGAAGTCGTTCATGAAGAACCAGTTTACATCGAGGGTGAAAAAGACGGAATCACCGTTGAAGTGGCACTGCAATACAACGATTCCTATACAAGCAATATTTATTCTTTCGCCAACAACATCAACACATATGAAGGCGGAACACACGAAGCTGGCTTTAAAACCGGTCTGACGCGTGTCATCAATGATTATGCTCGTAAAAATGGCGTATTCAAAGATGGAGACTCGAATTTGAGCGGTGAAGATGTACGAGAAGGCTTAACAGCCATTATCTCTATCAAACATCCAGACCCTCAATTCGAAGGACAAACGAAGACAAAGCTCGGTAACTCAGAAGCAAGAACCATTACCGACTCCCTTTTCTCCGAAGCACTTGAGAAATTCCTCTTAGAGAACCCTGATGCTGCAAAGAAAATTGTGGAGAAAGGTGTGATGGCAGCTCGTGCAAGAATGGCTGCCAAAAAGGCACGTGAGCTGACAAGACGTAAAAGTGCACTGGAAGTCTCTAGCTTGCCTGGGAAACTGGCAGACTGTTCTTCTAAAGATCCTTCCATCTCTGAGCTTTATATCGTAGAGGGAGATTCTGCGGGCGGATCTGCTAAGCAAGGTCGTGATCGACATTTCCAAGCGATCTTACCGTTAAGAGGGAAGATCCTAAACGTTGAAAAAGCACGACTAGATAAAATTTTATCTAACAACGAGGTTCGTTCAATGATTACAGCGCTAGGGACTGGAATCGGAGAAGACTTCACTTTAGAGAAAGCACGTTATCACAAAATTGTGATTATGACTGATGCTGATGTTGATGGAGCGCATATTCGGACGCTACTCCTAACATTCTTCTATCGCTACATGCGTGAAATCATTGAAAACGGTTATGTGTATATTGCACAGCCGCCTTTATATAAAGTGCAGCAAGGAAAGCGTGTTGAATACGTGTATAACGATAAACAGCTAGATGAACTGTTAAAAACACTGCCTCAAACACCAAAACCTGGACTTCAGCGTTATAAAGGTCTTGGAGAAATGAATGCTACTCAGCTTTGGGAAACAACAATGGATCCTGATGCGAGAACACTTCTTCAAGTTACACTTGAGGATGCAATCGATGCTGATGAGACTTTTGAAATGCTAATGGGAGATAAAGTAGAGCCGAGACGTAACTTTATCGAAGAAAATGCACAATACGTAAAAAATCTTGATATTTAGATAGGTATCCCCCCTTGAGAGCAACCTTATTTCTTGTTTGGAATAAGGTTGTTTTTCAAGAAACAGGGGCGTGAAACGAATGTCCTGGTTTTCTGCGTTTCGTCGATTTTCTAGTAAATAAATGTGTATAAAGGCAAGATTATTGATATAATGGAGAATAGTCTTGTGAAGATAAATACATATTTTACTCCCACATAATTTATTTCATGTGATACGTAAAGGGAGGTTCTTATAGTGAGTGAACAACATACACCAAATGTACGCGAAGTAAATATTAGCCATGAAATGCGTACGTCCTTTTTAGATTATGCAATGAGTGTTATTGTTTCGCGTGCATTACCAGATGTGCGAGACGGATTGAAGCCCGTGCATCGAAGAATTTTGTATGCGATGAATGACCTAGGTATGACAAGTGATAAACCATTTAAGAAATCTGCACGTATCGTTGGGGAAGTTATCGGTAAGTACCACCCTCACGGTGATAGCGCTGTATATGAAGCGATGGTTCGGATGGCGCAAGATTTCAACTATCGTAATATGCTGGTTGAAGGACACGGGAACTTTGGTTCTGTCGATGGAGACGGCGCAGCAGCCATGCGTTATACCGAGGCACGTCTTTCTAAAATTTCGATGGAGATCCTGCGTGATATCACAAAGGACACCATTGATTATCAAGATAACTATGATGGCAGTGAAAGAGAGCCAGTCGTTATGCCTGCTAGGTTCCCGAACTTATTAGTGAACGGGGCAACAGGAATCGCTGTAGGGATGGCAACGAATATCCCGCCACACCAACTAGGTGAAGTGATTGATGGGGTATTGGCAATTAGTCAAAATCCTGAAATGACGACACAGGAACTAATGGACATCATTCCAGGTCCAGACTTTCCAACTGCAGGACAAATCATTGGCCGAAGCGGTATTCGTAAAGCGTATGAAACAGGACGCGGCTCTATTACATTACGTGCAAAGTCAAACATCGAAGAAACATCTAGTGGTAAGCAGCGCATTGTCATCAACGAGATTCCTTATCAGGTTAATAAAGCTCGTTTGATCGAAAAAATCGCTGATCTTGTTCGTGATAAAAAGATTGATGGCATTACAGATCTTCGTGATGAATCTGACCGTAATGGAATGAGAATTGTCATTGAACTGCGAAGAGACGCAAACGTCCATGTTCTATTAAACAATCTTTATAAACAAACGACACTTCAAACGTCCTTCGGTATTAACTTGCTTGCACTTGTGGATGGACAGCCGAAAGTGTTGTCTCTCAAACAATGTCTCGAATATTACCTTGAGCATCAGAAAGTGATCATTCGTCGAAGAACGGCGTATGAATTGCGTAAAGCAGAAGCAAGAGCTCATATTTTAGAAGGCTTAAGAATTGCGCTTGATCACTTAGATGAGGTCATTGCCTTAATTAGAGGCTCTCAAACTGCTGAAATTGCAAGAAATGGTTTGATGGAAAACTATAGCTTGTCTGAAAAACAAGCACAGGCCATTCTCGATATGCGACTCCAGCGTTTGACTGGTTTAGAAAGAGAGAAAATAGAAGATGAATACAAAGGGCTTGTTGACTTGATTGCTGAATTGAAAGCCATTCTAGCAGACAATGAGAAAGTTCTAGAAATCATTAGAGAAGAATTAACAGAAATCAAAGAACGCTTTAATGATACGCGTCGCACAGAAATTGTGACAGCGGGTATAGAAACAATCGAAGACGAAGATTTGATTCCTGTTGAAAATATTGTGATCACACTGACTCATAATGGTTATATTAAGCGCCTGCCTGCATCAACATACCGCAGTCAAAAAAGAGGCGGTAAAGGTGTACAAGGAATGGGAACCAACGAAGATGATTTCGTTGAACAGCTGATTTCAACATCGACGCACGATACGATTCTCTTCTTCTCTAATAAAGGGAAGGTCTATCGAGCGAAGGGCTATGAGATCCCTGAATTCGGACGAACAGCGAAAGGGATTCCGATTATTAACCTTCTTGAAGTAGAAAAGGGAGAGTGGATAAACGCCATTATTCCAGTCAGCGAATTTGATAAAGATTCGTATCTCTTCTTTACAACAAGACACGGTGTATCGAAACGAACGTCATTGTCTCAATTTGCAAACATCCGTAACAACGGTTTGATTGCACTCAGCCTGCGTGATGAAGATGAACTGATGGCTGTTCGTTTAACCAACGGTGAAAAACAAATCATCATCGGAACGAAAAAAGGAATGCTCATTCGTTTCGACGAGACAGATGTTCGTGAAATGGGACGTACAGCAGCTGGAGTTAAAGGGATTACACTTTCTGAGGATGACATCGTCGTTGGAATGGAAATCCTTGAGCCAGATGCAAACGTATTGATCGTAACTGAAAAAGGTTATGGTAAATTAACGCCTGAAAAAGAATATCGTGTCCAAAGCCGTGGTGGTAAAGGTCTGAAAACGTGCAAGATCACTGACAATAACGGTCCGCTTGTTGCGGTGAAGGCGACTAACGCTGAAGCTGAAGAAGACTTGATGATTATTACAGGCAGTGGTGTCATCATCCGTATGGCTGTTTCAGATATCTCCACAACTGGCCGAGTCACTCAAGGTGTCCGCCTGATCCGTCTAGGTGATGATGAACATGTCGCTACAGTGGCATTAGTAGAACAATCACCGGAAGACGATGAAGAGAATAGTGAAGAAAACGTAGAGTCAGATCAAGAGCAATCAGAGTAAAAATAAAGCCGGTTTTTCACCGGCTTTATTTTTTTATGAAAAAACATGATTTTTTTTGAAATTAATAATGCTTTTTTCATAGATATGTGTTAATCTTTCAAAGGAGCAAAAAGAGGCTCTATTTTTTATCTCTTTTACAACAAAACTTCTTAAAAAAATAAAATGTTTTTCAAGAAAAATGTTGACTGTTGATAGAGATATATGATATATTTAAGTGGTCGCTTTGAGAGAGTGACAAACAAGTTCTTTGAAAACTAAACAAGACAAAACGTACCTGTTAATTCGAGTTTTTATAAAAAATCCTATGATATTTCATAGGTAGTCAGTCAAACTGGCGAAAAACAAAACTTCGGTTTTGAACTTTTTCGGAGAGTTTGATCCTGGCTCAGGACGAACGCTGGCGGCGTGCCTAATACATGCAAGTCGAGCGGACAGAAGGGAGCTTGCTCCCGGATGTTAGCGGCGGACGGGTGAGTAACACGTGGGTAACCTGCCTGTAAGACTGGGATAACTCCGGGAAACCGGAGCTAATACCGGATAGTTCCTTGAACCGCATGGTTCAAGGATGAAAGACGGTTTCGGCTGTCACTTACAGATGGACCCGCGGCGCATTAGCTAGTTGGTGAGGTAACGGCTCACCAAGGCGACGATGCGTAGCCGACCTGAGAGGGTGATCGGCCACACTGGGACTGAGACACGGCCCAGACTCCTACGGGAGGCAGCAGTAGGGAATCTTCCGCAATGGACGAAAGTCTGACGGAGCAACGCCGCGTGAGTGATGAAGGTTTTCGGATCGTAAAGCTCTGTTGTTAGGGAAGAACAAGTGCAAGAGTAACTGCTTGCACCTTGACGGTACCTAACCAGAAAGCCACGGCTAACTACGTGCCAGCAGCCGCGGTAATACGTAGGTGGCAAGCGTTGTCCGGAATTATTGGGCGTAAAGGGCTCGCAGGCGGTTTCTTAAGTCTGATGTGAAAGCCCCCGGCTCAACCGGGGAGGGTCATTGGAAACTGGGAAACTTGAGTGCAGAAGAGGAGAGTGGAATTCCACGTGTAGCGGTGAAATGCGTAGAGATGTGGAGGAACACCAGTGGCGAAGGCGACTCTCTGGTCTGTAACTGACGCTGAGGAGCGAAAGCGTGGGGAGCGAACAGGATTAGATACCCTGGTAGTCCACGCCGTAAACGATGAGTGCTAAGTGTTAGGGGGTTTCCGCCCCTTAGTGCTGCAGCTAACGCATTAAGCACTCCGCCTGGGGAGTACGGTCGCAAGACTGAAACTCAAAGGAATTGACGGGGGCCCGCACAAGCGGTGGAGCATGTGGTTTAATTCGAAGCAACGCGAAGAACCTTACCAGGTCTTGACATCCTCTGACAACCCTAGAGATAGGGCTTTCCCTTCGGGGACAGAGTGACAGGTGGTGCATGGTTGTCGTCAGCTCGTGTCGTGAGATGTTGGGTTAAGTCCCGCAACGAGCGCAACCCTTGATCTTAGTTGCCAGCATTCAGTTGGGCACTCTAAGGTGACTGCCGGTGACAAACCGGAGGAAGGTGGGGATGACGTCAAATCATCATGCCCCTTATGACCTGGGCTACACACGTGCTACAATGGACAGAACAAAGGGCTGCGAGACCGCAAGGTTTAGCCAATCCCACAAATCTGTTCTCAGTTCGGATCGCAGTCTGCAACTCGACTGCGTGAAGCTGGAATCGCTAGTAATCGCGGATCAGCATGCCGCGGTGAATACGTTCCCGGGCCTTGTACACACCGCCCGTCACACCACGAGAGTTTGCAACACCCGAAGTCGGTGAGGTAACCTTTATGGAGCCAGCCGCCGAAGGTGGGGCAGATGATTGGGGTGAAGTCGTAACAAGGTAGCCGTATCGGAAGGTGCGGCTGGATCACCTCCTTTCTAAGGATATATGGAGCAGCGTACGTTTTTCGTCTTGTTTAGTTTTGAAGGAACTTGCAAAAGATCCTACAACATCATATCTTCGATATGAAAGATGGGCCTGTAGCTCAGCTGGTTAGAGCGCACGCCTGATAAGCGTGAGGTCGGTGGTTCGAGTCCACTCAGGCCCACCATCTTCTATTAAATCGGGGCCTTAGCTCAGCTGGGAGAGCGCCTGCCTTGCACGCAGGAGGTCAGCGGTTCGATCCCGCTAGGCTCCACCAACGTGTTCTTTGAAAACTAGATAACAATAAGTAATACATTCACATTGAATGCAATGCAAAGTTCATCACACATAGTGATTCTTTCTAAAGTAAGAAATGGTTAAGTTAGAAAGGGCGCACGGTGGATGCCTTGGCACTAGGAGCCGATGAAGGACGGGACGAACACCGATATGCTTCGGGGAGCTGTAAGCAAGCTTTGATCCGGAGATTTCCGAATGGGGAAACCCACTGCTCGTAATGGAGTAGTATCCATACTTGAATACATAGAGTATGAGAAGGCATACCCGGGGAACTGAAACATCTAAGTACCCGGAGGAAGAGAAAGCAAATGCGATTCCCTGAGTAGCGGCGAGCGAAACGGGAACAGCCCAAACCAAGAGGCTTGCCTCTTGGGGTTGTAGGACACTCTATACGGAGTTACAAAGGAACGATATAAGCGAAGAGGTCTGGAAAGGCCCGCCAAAGAAGGTAACAGCCCTGTAACTGAAATGTTGTTCTCTCCAGAGTGGATCCTGAGTACGGCGGAACACGTGAAATTCCGTCGGAATCCGGGAGGACCATCTCCCAAGGCTAAATACTCCCTAGTGACCGATAGTGAACCAGTACCGTGAGGGAAAGGTGAAAAGCACCCCGGAAGGGGAGTGAAATAGATCCTGAAACCGTGTGCCTACAAGTAGTCAGAGCCCGTTAACGGGTGATGGCGTGCCTTTTGTAGAATGAACCGGCGAGTTACGATCCCGTGCAAGGTTAAGCAGAAGATGCGGAGCCGCAGCGAAAGCGAGTCTGAATAGGGCGCATGAGTACGTGGTCGTAGACCCGAAACCAGGTGATCTACCCATGTCCAGGGTGAAGTTCAGGTAACACTGAATGGAGGCCCGAACCCACGCACGTTGAAAAGTGCGGGGATGAGGTGTGGGTAGGGGTGAAATGCCAATCGAACCTGGAGATAGCTGGTTCTCTCCGAAATAGCTTTAGGGCTAGCCTCAAGGTAAGAGTCTCGGAGGTAGAGCACTGATTGGACTAGGGGCCCCTACCGGGTTACCGAATTCAGTCAAACTCCGAATGCCGATGACTTATCCTTGGGAGTCAGACTGCGAGTGATAAGATCCGTAGTCGAAAGGGAAACAGCCCAGACCGCCAGCTAAGGTCCCAAAGTATACGTTAAGTGGAAAAGGATGTGGAGTTGCTTAGACAACCAGGATGTTGGCTTAGAAGCAGCCACCATTTAAAGAGTGCGTAATAGCTCACTGGTCGAGTGACTCTGCGCCGAAAATGTACCGGGGCTAAACGTATCACCGAAGCTGCGGACTGTTCTTACGAACAGTGGTAGGAGAGCGTTCTAAGTGCAGTGAAGTCAGACCGGAAGGACTGGTGGAGCGCTTAGAAGTGAGAATGCCGGTATGAGTAGCGAAAGACGGGTGAGAATCCCGTCCACCGAATGCCTAAGGTTTCCTGAGGAAGGCTCGTCCGCTCAGGGTTAGTCGGGACCTAAGCCGAGGCCGAAAGGCGTAGGCGATGGACAACAGGTTGATATTCCTGTACCACCTCCTCACCATTTGAGCAATGGGGGGACGCAGGAGGATAGGGTAAGCGCGGTATTGGATATCCGCGTCCAAGCAGTTAGGCTGGGAAATAGGCAAATCCGTTTCCCGTGAAGGCTGAGCTGTGATGGCGAGCGAAATTTAGTAGCGAAGTTCCTGATTCCACACTGCCAAGAAAAGCCTCTAGCGAGGTGAGAGGTGCCCGTACCGCAAACCGACACAGGTAGGCGAGGAGAGAATCCTAAGGTGATCGAGAGAACTCTCGTTAAGGAACTCGGCAAAATGACCCCGTAACTTCGGGAGAAGGGGTGCTTCTTAGGGTGTTAAAGCCCCGAGAAGCCGCAGTGAATAGGCCCAGGCGACTGTTTAGCAAAAACACAGGTCTCTGCGAAGCCGTAAGGCGAAGTATAGGGGCTGACGCCTGCCCGGTGCTGGAAGGTTAAGAGGAGCGCTTAGCGTAAGCGAAGGTGCGAATTGAAGCCCCAGTAAACGGCGGCCGTAACTATAACGGTCCTAAGGTAGCGAAATTCCTTGTCGGGTAAGTTCCGACCCGCACGAAAGGCGCAACGATCTGGGCACTGTCTCAACGAGAGACTCGGTGAAATTATAGTACCTGTGAAGATGCAGGTTACCCGCGACAGGACGGAAAGACCCCGTGGAGCTTTACTGCAGCCTGATATTGAATGTTGGTACAGCTTGTACAGGATAGGTAGGAGCCTTGGAAACCGGAGCGCTAGCTTCGGTGGAGGCATCGGTGGGATACTACCCTGGCTGTATTGACCTTCTAACCCGCTGCCCTTATCGGGCAGGGAGACAGTGTCAGGTGGGCAGTTTGACTGGGGCGGTCGCCTCCTAAAATGTAACGGAGGCGCCCAAAGGTTCCCTCAGAATGGTTGGAAATCATTCGCAGAGTGTAAAGGCACAAGGGAGCTTGACTGCGAGACCTACAAGTCGAGCAGGGACGAAAGTCGGGCTTAGTGATCCGGTGGTTCCGCATGGAAGGGCCATCGCTCAACGGATAAAAGCTACCCCGGGGATAACAGGCTTATCTCCCCCAAGAGTCCACATCGACGGGGAGGTTTGGCACCTCGATGTCGGCTCATCGCATCCTGGGGCTGTAGTCGGTCCCAAGGGTTGGGCTGTTCGCCCATTAAAGCGGTACGCGAGCTGGGTTCAGAACGTCGTGAGACAGTTCGGTCCCTATCCGTCGCGGGCGCAGGAAATTTGAGAGGAGCTGTCCTTAGTACGAGAGGACCGGGATGGACGCACCGCTGGTGTACCAGTTGTTCTGCCAAGGGCATCGCTGGGTAGCTATGTGCGGACGGGATAAGTGCTGAAAGCATCTAAGCATGAAGCCCCCCTCAAGATGAGATTTCCCATTCCGCAAGGAAGTAAGATCCCTGAAAGATGATCAGGTTGATAGGTCTGAGGTGGAAGCGTGGTGACACGTGGAGCTGACAGATACTAATAGATCGAGGACTTAACCTATATTCTAATGTGAAGCATGAACGTTGTTATCTAGTTTTGAGAGAACATTCTCTCCATCAGGTTTGGTGGCGATAGCGAAGAGGTCACACCCGTTCCCATACCGAACACGGAAGTTAAGCTCTTCAGCGCCGATGGTAGTTGGGGGTTTCCCCCTGTGAGAGTAGGACGCCGCCAAGCTTTTCAAAGGATCAGTTCCAATCGGAACTGGTCTTTTTTGTGTTTTCTTCTAGCAGCATCATGATATAAGCCGGAAACTTGTCCTCTGCAATCTCCATATAACGTTCAATCATGACATAATCATCACTAATGTATTGAGATAAAAGCTCGTACCACCATTCTGTTTCGTAGCGGGCAATCATACTGAGGTTATACATTAACAAGTAATGGCTGATGATCTCAGGAATCCCTAAAAAGGCATCTCGTGTTGATGGAATGAACCATTGATTCATTTCTAAATCATAATGAAGGTGAGTAGCAAGAGCAGGGTTTTCTTCTGAAAATACATCAAATGTTAGTTTTTTAGCCTCTCGTTGCTTAAGCTTCCAAGTTGTATGGAACTCAAAATATTCAATAAAACGTTCGGCAGACATGTTATAGAGCAAGGGAATATGATCTTGAATCAACATGCCATTTGCTTGTTCTACTTTCACTAAAGTAGAGGGTTGTTTTTGAAACTCCAGAATGTGACCCATTTCAGGTATTTTTGAAAGGAGATTGATCATCGTAAATCGCTCATCTTCAAGACCATTTAAACGAAATAAGTGCTTTAATACATGCATACATAATCCGTTTCGCTGAATCTTTACTTCATCCTCACTAAAACGATAATGTTGCTTCTTTCTTTTTCTTGAGGTTACACCGTGAGCTAAGACAGAGGTTTGAGATGGATAGTCGGGATCTACTGTCAGTAAACATGCCTTTAACAGCTGTGCCATTCCATAAAATAATAAAATCGGTTTTAGTTCAAGTGGAGCTGATGCGGCTTGGTCATAAAATGTATGGCCATGCTTTAAAAAGTAAATAAATCGTTCACAGTTTTTATAGGCTTGTTGATTTGCATCCTGAATGTTCCGTTTCTCGTACTGTTGAAATAGAAACTTTTGGGAAGTTTCTAGTGAGTAAAAACGTTTTAAATCCTTCCATCCTGAACTTTTCATCTTCTTCCTCAACTCTCTTTATATTTTCTAAAAATTGCAACTGTTTGTTGCTTCCTTGACATGCTGTTTCCTAGTTGATAATCTACATATAATATTTTGCCGAAAAGAGGGGGATTTACTAATGTGGGAAAGTAAATTTTCAAAAGAAGGTTTGACGTTTGACGACGTGTTGCTTGTTCCAGCAAAGTCTGAGGTGCTTCCGCGTGATGTCAATTTATCAGTTGAGTTAACAAGCACTTTAAAGTTGAACATTCCAATTATTAGTGCAGGAATGGATACTGTGACGGAATCACAAATGGCGATTGCAATGGCACGTCAAGGTGGTCTTGGAATCATCCATAAGAACATGTCTATTGAGCAGCAAGCTGAACAAGTGGACAAAGTAAAACGTTCAGAGCGTGGTGTTATTACAAATCCATTTTTCTTAACACCGGATCATCAAGTATTCGATGCGGAACATTTAATGGGTAAATATCGTATTTCTGGTGTACCAATTGTCAATAACGAACAAGATCAAAAGCTTGTTGGGATTATTACGAACCGTGACCTTCGTTTTATTTCGGATTATTCAATGAAGATTAGCGACGTGATGACAAAAGAGGAACTTGTGACAGCTTCTGTTGGAACAACATTAGAAGAAGCTGAAAAAATCCTTCAGCAATATAAAATTGAAAAATTACCTCTTTTAGATGACGAAGGAACATTAAAAGGTCTCATCACCATCAAAGATATTGAAAAAGTGATTGAATTCCCTAACTCCTCTAAAGATGCACATGGCCGTTTAATTGTTGGTGCCGCTGTAGGTGTCACTGGCGATACAATGACTCGTGTGAAAAAATTAGTAGAAGCCAATGTTGATGTGATCGTCATTGATACAGCACACGGTCATTCTCAAGGTGTTCTAGACACTGTATCGAAAATCCGTGAAACGTATCCTTCTCTTAACATCATTGCTGGTAACGTTGCAACAGCTGAAGCAACAAAAGCATTGTTTGAAGCTGGAGCAGATATTGTAAAAGTGGGTATTGGACCAGGATCGATTTGTACAACACGTGTTGTTGCAGGGGTCGGTGTACCACAAATCACAGCGATTTATGACTGTGCAACAGAAGCAAGAAAACATGGTAAATCTATTATTGCAGATGGTGGAATTAAATATTCAGGTGATATCGTGAAAGCATTAGCTTCTGGTGGACATGCTGTTATGCTGGGAAGTCTTCTTGCTGGTACATCTGAAAGCCCAGGAGAAACAGAAATTTTCCAAGGTAGACGTTTCAAAGTATATCGTGGTATGGGTTCTGTTGCTGCAATGGAAAAAGGAAGTAAAGATCGTTACTTCCAAGAAGATAATAAAAAATTCGTTCCAGAAGGTATCGAAGGACGTACACCATATAAAGGGCCAGTTGTTGATACTGTTTACCAACTCGTTGGCGGTATTCGCTCTGGTATGGGCTACTGTGGAACACAGGACTTACGTACTCTTAGAGAAGAAGCACAATTCATTCGCATGACAGGTGCAGGTCTTCGTGAGAGTCATCCACATGATGTACAAATTACAAAAGAATCACCAAACTACACAATTTCTTGATAAATTGTGACAATCAAATTACATTTGACAGGGTCTATGACTCTGTCTATTTTTTTTGTCTTTATTGTGATAAAATTTATACTGTTGTGTCGAAATAAGCCCTTGTGGATTAAATATATATGAAAAACGTCGAAAAAAGATGAATACGGAGGTATGACGATTGAACAGCAAGATGTTGAAACAGCTTATGGTCTCTATCCTTGCATTGGCATTGATTGTTACTGCATTTACCCCAATGTCCAAAGCAAAAGCGGCTGAAGATCCATTCAATGTGAATGCGAAAGCAGCCATCCTTATTGAAGCTTCTACAGGTAAAATTCTTTATAGTAAAAATGCAGAACAAAGACTGCCTATTGCAAGTATGGCAAAGATGATGACAGAGTATCTATTACTAGAGGCGATTGCTGAAGGCAAAGTGAAATGGGATCAAACATATACGCCAGATGATTATGTGTACGAAATTTCCCAGGACCGCAGTTTATCCAATGTTCCATTGAGAAAAGATGGTTCGTATACTGTCAAAGAACTTTATCAAGCAACGGCTATTTATTCAGCAAATGCAGCAGCAATTGGTCTAGCAGAGGTAATCGCTGGATCAGAATCGAAGTTTGTTGAAAAAATGAACGCAAAAGCAAAAGAACTTGGCTTAACCAATTACAAATTCGTGAATGCAACTGGATTAGAAAATAAAGACTTACATGGCAAACAGCCAAAAGGTACGGGCCCAGATGAAGAAAGTGAAGTTTCCGCAAAGGATATGGCATTGCTTGCGCAGCATCTCATCAAAGATCACCCAGAAATTCTTGAAACAGCAAGCATCGCGAAAACAAAGTTCAGAGAAGGCACAGATGATGAAATGGACATGCCAAACTGGAACTTTATGCTTAAAGGACTTGTGAAAGAATATGAAGGCGTAGACGGTCTGAAAACGGGCTCTACTGATTCAGCTGGTTCTAGCTTCACAGGTACAGCAAAACGTGGTGACATGCGTGTGATCGCAGTTGTCCTGAATGCTAAAGGGAATCTTCATACAGCTCGTTTCGATGTGGCGAAAAAATTGTTCGATTATGCCTTTAAAAACTTCACGATGAAAGAAATGTACAAAAAAGGCCAACAAATCAAGGGACATGAAAACATCGAAGTCGATAAAGGGAAAGATAAAGAAGTACCCGTCGTGACGAAAGAAGCTTTCTCTGTACCGGTTAAAAATGGTGATGAGAAGAGCTATAAAGCGAAAGTAAATATTGATAAAAAGAACCTAGAAGCTCCTATTAAAAAAGGAACAAAGGTTGGCATGCTGACGACTTCTTATTCTGGTGATGAGAAGGACTACGGCTATTTGAGTAAAGACCAATCAGGTGTTGAGCTTGTGACGAAAACAGGTGATGAAAAAGCAAACTGGTTCATCCTTGCAATGCGTGGTGTAGGTGGATTCTTCTCTGGCATTTGGGGCGGAATCGTTGACACAGTAAAAGGTTGGTTCTAATAAAAAACTGCTCTCACATATAGAGAGCAGTTTTTTTATCGTTAAAAGAAAAGAGATTGTTTGTGGTTTTGAGGTGTAGACAAGGCCTGCTGAAAAATACCACATAACTTTTCCATCCCTTCTGTCAGTGCCTTTTCGTTCACATAAGAAAAACTGAGACGTATATAATTCTGCTTCGGCTCGCCAGGATAGCAGACAGAGCCAGGAAGGAAGGTGATTTGCTGCTTCCGTGCCTCATGTAATAGGGCACGTGTATCGACCCAGGAAGGAAAGCTAAGCCACAAATTGAGCCCGCCCTGTGGG
This sequence comes from Bacillus sp. BS1807G30, assembly GCF_040047675.1. NCBI lineage: Bacteria > Bacillati > Bacillota > Bacilli > Caryophanales > Bacillaceae > Bacillus > Bacillus sp. BS1807G30. Next base: position 18,874 of record NZ_CP157353.1, read on the forward strand.
ATTTGCCACGTGACGTCCTTTGGCGCATGCTTTGTCAACACATCCATCATCAAATCGCGTCTCACCTTCAAGGCAGTTCTTAATTTTTTCGTATGATCGATCATTTTCTTGGATGTGAGAAACGGTAAAATAGCCTTTTGGGTGAGAAGTGGGCTCCCTAAATCATTATTGGCCTTTGCTGCTAATAAACGGTTAAATATAGAGCCTGACGCTGTAATAATTCCAATTCTGCATCCTGGAGCCAGTGTCTTGCTTAATCCTCGTAAATAAATGACGTGTCCATCGTGATCCAGGCTTTTAATAGGTGCCGGCGGTTTCTTTTCAAAATAAAGCTCACGATAAGGATCATCTTCTACAATGAGACAATCAATGCTTTGTGCCAGTAAAAGTAGCTGTTTTCTTCGTTTCAACGACATACTGGCGCCTGTAGGACTGTGAAAAGTAGGAATGGTATAGATGAGCTTTGGTTTATATTTATCACAAATGCTTTGAAGCTGTTTCATGTTCATTCCTTCATGATCGACAGGAACCGTAATAATTCGAGCCCCTCTCCCCATAAAGACATCAATTGCGCCTGGATAGGTGGGCGCCTCCATGACAACTACATCATCCGGCCCGATAAATGTACGTGCTACTAAATCAAGTCCTTGCTGAGAACCGCTAGTGACAAGGATATTTTCAGGAGTAGAAGGGACATCTAATTTTTCTAGAAATGATTGAATGACCTGACGAAGCTGAAGGTCACCTTGTATTTCTCCGTATTTTGACATGATTTGAGGATGTCGGGCAAGGACATGCTGCATTTCTTTTTCTAAATACCGGTTAGGTAAAAGACCAGGATCAATCATAGAGGAAGAAAGATTAATGGCTTCTTCGACATAGTGATACTGAGCGAATTGAGACCTTGGTAAATAATCAGGGATCGATAACTGCCAATCGAAAGAAGTAGATGACTGAACCGGGATGTCAGTTTGCTCATGCTGCTCATTCACAAACGTACCTTTCCCTTGTACAGTCGTTAAAAATCCGTCGTCCTTAAGCCGTGTATATGCTTTTGCTGCTGTGACAAGACTCACATTGAGCTGTTTCGCTAGATCACGTACAGTCGGCAGCTTATCGCCTTGCTGAAGCAGACCTGATTGAATGTGATCAACGATGGAAAAGTAAATCTGATTCGAAAGAGATGTATCTGAATGTCGATGGATATCAATATGCATGAGAATCCTCCAATGAGCGTGAAATTGTTATACATGGTTTCAGATTGTTATAGTTACATTATAACATGTCAATTACTCTTAAAAGAGGTAATGATGCTTTTTTAACTATAAAACCTTGATGTATAAGGGTTTATCCTTTTTTGTGAGCTGATTGAATTGTTATACTATTCTCTTTATTGTTATACTCTATCGCTTGTATGATAAAGGTGTTGAATCAATCGAATAGACAAATGGGAGGAAACAATTGTGAGCAATAAGGGAACTGAACGAGTAAAACGTGGAATGGCAGAAATGCAAAAAGGTGGCGTCATTATGGATGTCGTCAATGCTGAGCAGGCAAAAATCGCAGAAGAAGCAGGCGCAGTGGCAGTGATGGCACTAGAACGAGTACCAGCTGATATCCGTGCAGCAGGCGGTGTTGCCCGTATGGCAGATCCAAGAATCGTAGAAGAAGTACAAAATGCAGTAACGATTCCAGTCATGGCAAAAGCACGTATCGGCCACATCGTGGAAGCTCGTGTTCTTGAAGCACTTGGTGTTGATTATATTGATGAGAGTGAAGTGCTGACGCCCGCAGATGAGGAATTCCATTTAAATAAAAATGAATACACGGTACCTTTCGTATGTGGATGTCGTGATCTAGGTGAGGCGACTCGCCGTATTGCAGAAGGCGCTTCAATGCTACGGACAAAAGGTGAGCCTGGTACAGGAAACATTGTAGAAGCTGTCCGTCATATGAGAAAGGTCAATGCTCAAATTCGTAAAGTGGCGGCAATGAGTGAAGATGAATTGATGACAGAAGCCAAAAATTTAGGCGCACCTTATGAATTATTGGTTCAAATTAAAAAAGAAGGCAAATTGCCAGTTGTAAACTTTGCAGCTGGAGGTGTTGCGACACCAGCAGATGCAGCATTAATGATGCAGCTTGGAGCAGATGGTGTATTTGTCGGCTCTGGTATCTTCAAATCAGACAATCCAGCTAAGTTTGCAAAAGCGATTGTAGAAGCAACGACTCATTTCACAGATTACCGTCTAATTGCAGAGCTTTCTAAAGAGCTTGGAACAGCGATGAAAGGAATTGAAATTTCAAATCTATTGCCAGAAGAGCGTATGCAAGAGCGTGGCTGGTAATTAAGGGAGCGCAAACGAACATGCTAACAATTGGTGTACTAGGGCTTCAAGGAGCGGTGAGAGAGCATATTCAATCGATTGAAGCTTGTGGCGCAGCGGGAAAGATCATCAAGCGGGTAGAGGAGTTAGAAATTGTTGACGGTCTCATTATCCCTGGTGGTGAAAGTACGACAATGAGAAGACTCATGGATACGTACCAATTCATTGAACCGATTAAAGCGTTCGCTGCTCAAGGTAAACCGATATTTGGGACTTGTGCCGGTTTGATTATGCTGGCAAAGCATATAGAAGATCGAGAAGATGCTCATCTTGGACTGTTAAATGTATCTGTTGCACGTAATTCGTTTGGCAGACAGGTAGACAGCTTTGAAGCAGATGTAGAAGTGAAAGGACTGGATGCGCCGTTTACAGGAGTGTTCATCCGTGCGCCTCATATCATCAGCGCAGATGAGAGCGTAGAGGTCATGGCTGAGTATGACGGCAGGATTGTGATGGCGAAAGAAAACAATATCTTAGGTTGTTCTTTTCATCCAGAGCTGACAGATGACCACCGGTTAACACAGCTGTTTGTTGAGATGGTGGAGTCCTATAAAACGAAGCTTGCTGTATAAAACGGTTGAAAAGAGATAAAACTTATAGTACATTAAAATCACAATCAAAGATCGAAAAAGCGTTGACGGGAAATAGTAAGAAGCCCCTCTTTCTCAGAGAGCCGATGGTTGGTGAGAATCGGTGAAAGATGCATTCTGAATCCATCCTTGAGCGAAATGCTGAAACACGAAGTAAGCATTTACGGTGATGCCGTTACAGAGGAAAGAGGAAAGCATGCTTTTGGCGTGTTTTCAATCAGGGTGGCAACGCGAGAGCTCTCGTCCCTTTCATGGGATGAGGGCTCTTTTTATTTTTCGATAAAAAAGGAGTGTTACACATGCTGGATATTAAACAACTGCGCACGGATTTTGATCAAATCAAAGAAAAATTAGCCCATCGAGGTGAAGATTTAGCGGATTTTGATAAGTTTGGTGAACTAGATCAAAAAAGAAGAGAATTAATCGGCAAAACAGAAGTATTAAAGAGCCGAAGAAATGAAGTATCACAGCAAGTGGCTGTTCTAAAAAGAGAAAAGAAAGCCGCTGATCACATTATTCAAGAAATGCGTGAGGTAGGCGATGAGATTAAGAAGTTGGATGATGAATTAAGAACAGTAGAGGAAAGCCTGCAAACCATCCTGTTCTCAATTCCAAACATCCCTCATGATTCTGTACCAGTCGGTGAAACAGAAGGTGACAACATTGAAGTGAGAAAATGGGGCGAACAGCCAGCCTTCTCATTTGAACCAAAGCCGCATTGGGATGTAGCGGATGAGCTGAAAATTTTGGATTTTGAACGTGCAGGAAAAGTGACAGGAAGCCGTTTCGTTTTTTATAAAGGGCTAGGCGCACGGTTAGAGCGTGCACTTTATAACTTTATGCTGGATTTACACGTAGATGAATTTGGTTTTACTGAAGTACTACCACCTTATATGGTCAACAGAGCAAGCATGACAGGAACTGGACAGCTTCCAAAGTTTGAAGAGGATGCTTTTAAAATTCGAGAAGAAGATTATTTTCTCATTCCAACGGCTGAAGTGCCAATTACGAACATGCACCGTGACGAAATTCTTGAAGGAGAGCAGCTGCCAATCAATTATGCAGCATTTAGTGCTTGTTTTAGATCAGAAGCTGGTTCTGCTGGCAGAGATACGCGCGGACTCATCCGTCAGCACCAATTTAACAAAGTAGAGCTTGTGAAATTTGTCAGACCAGAAGATTCTTATGAAGAATTAGAGAAACTAACAAACCAAGCAGAAAAAGTTCTTCAATTATTGAACCTGCCATACCGTGTCATGAGCATGTGTACAGGAGATTTAGGCTTTACGGCTGCGAAGAAATACGATATCGAAGTATGGATTCCAAGCCAAAATACGTATCGTGAAATTTCTTCTTGCAGTAACTTTGAAGCGTTCCAAGCGAGACGAGCAAACATTCGATTCCGCCCTGAGCCTAAAGCAAAGCCAGAACACGTCCACACATTAAATGGATCTGGTTTAGCAGTAGGAAGAACTGTTGCAGCCATTTTAGAAAACTATCAACAAGAGGATGGAACAGTGATCATTCCTGAGGTGTTACGTCCTTATATGGGAAATAAAGAAGTGATAAAATAAGATGCCGTCATGGCATCTTATTCTTTTTACCTAAACTTCTACAGTTTTTCTAAAATAAGCCGATAAAAGAACTAAAAGCATCTAGGAAAGAAGGAATAACCTTGAATAGGCTTGACTATTATGTTGAAATGGCTCAATTACTCAGAAAAGTTCTAGATGAAAGTGTCCTTTTCGGCATCACTGACACAGAGAAGGTACTTTGCTATTATCCATCGACCACAGTAGATTTTGGCATTAAAGTAGGGGACGCTTTAAACCCAGAGGACCAAAACGTGGCGACGACATTAAGAGGACAAGAATATGATGGGCATTTGCCAGAGTCTTTATATGGTTATGAAATTGCTGTAAAAGGTTATCCGATTTTTGATGAAGATAGAAATGTGATTGGTTCTTTTTTAGTGGCTTTTTCACATCATCGTGAGAAGAAATTAAGCGGCTATATGGAACATATCAATAAAGTAGCGAAAGAGTTACAAGGTGGAATTGAGCAAATTGCTGCTCATTCACAAGAACTGGCGGCTACAAGCTTAGAAATTAGTGAGCAGGCCGGAAGAGCAGAAGAGAAATCCGCAAACATTGAAGAAGTCGTCAAAACCATTGGCGGTATTGCGAGACAAACAAACCTGTTAGGACTCAATGCTGCAATTGAAGCGGCAAGAGCAGGTGAAAATGGAAAAGGCTTTGCTGTTGTTGCAGACGAGGTACGTAAGTTATCAGATGGATCAAAGGAAGCAGCTGAAACCATTAATGCATTTTTAAAAGAAATCCAAGACAGCATTGGCACTCTATCTGAAAATATATCACAAATCAGCAGTTCAACAAACGAACAAGCTAAACAAGTGACAGACTTTACAAAGATTATCGAATCATTAAATGATTTTAAAGAAGAGATGAATCTTTTTATTGAAGAAATTAGACAGGATACGTAATAGATGAAGAGCAGCCGATAATCGGCTGCTTTTTATAGGCTAAACTTCATACCAAAATCAAATGTTGAAATTTTTTTCGAAAAGATGTTGACTTAAAATAAGATGATATGATATATTAATTCTTGTCGATACGGAGGAATACCCAAGTCCGGCTGAAGGGATCGGTCTTGAAAACCGACAGGGGTGTCAAAGCCCGCGGGGGTTCGAATCCCTCTTCCTCCGCCATATTGATTTTACCTTAGTTGAATTGAAACGCATAAAAATTGGAAATTGTCAAACCGCTGCATTCGAGAAATGCAGCGGTTTTTTTTATTTTGTGTTAGAGCGATTTTTTTGAATAACAGAAGCAATTTCATGAAGAATAGGATCAAGTGAGCTTTCATCATGAAGTAAGTCGTAATCTTCAATATTAATTTTAATCACAGGGCACAGATCAAATTGTTCAATCCATTCCGTATATCGAGTGTACATTTCTTCCCAATATGCTCGATCGGTTTGAGTTTCCATCTCTCTCCCGCGCTCTTCAATACGATGTAATATATGATCTAAATCCCCATGTAAGTAAATGAGGACATCTGGGTGAGGGAAGTAAGGTGTCATCACCATCGCCTCAAATAGACTCGTATACGTTTCATAGTCTACCTCTGACATGGTACCTTTGTCTGCGTGCATTTTAGCAAAAATACCAGTGTCCTCATAAATGGACCGATCTTGTACATAACCTCCACCAGACTCGAAGATTCGTTTCTGCTCCTTAAAACGTTCAGCTAGAAAATAGACCTGTAAATGAAAGCTCCATCTTTGGAAATCTGAATAAAAAGGCTCTAAGTATGGATTATCATCTACTTTTTCAAGAGAAGTTTGAAACCCTAGCTTGTCCGCTATTGTTTTCGTCATGGTCGATTTTCCGACACCAACTGTCCCTGCAATTGTAATGACAGCATCCTTTGGTATATCAATATTTTTCATAGTACTTGCTCCTTTATGTTCTGTACAATTTGCTGGTAATCTTGCTGTGAGGAAACGAAGTCTGTATGATCGCCTTCAATTGTAATGATAGGAACCCTTGGGTCAGTTTGTTTTAAATGCTCGATGGCCAACTCATAATCTTCAATCAAGGTTTTTAAATAAGCTGGATCAATGTCTTCTTCAAAAGATCGGCCTCTCATCTTTATTCTATCAAGTAAGGTGGGAAGGCTGGCTTTTATATAGATCATGGCATTTGGTTTAGGAAGATCATCTGTCAGCAAGTGATAGATCTTTCTGTATTTATCCATGTGCTTTTTGGATAAGGTTCTTTCTGCAAATATCATATTTTTATAGACATGATAATCAGTGACAATCGGCTGCTGTTTTTTGACATAGTTCTCTTCAATAGATTCTAACTGTTTAAACCGATTACATAGAAAGAACATCTCAAGCTGAAAGCTCCATTGTTCCATATCTTCATAAAATTTATCTAAGAATGGATTTTCTTCTACAATTTCTTTTACTAAAGGAAATTGAAATTCCTTTGAAAGCATTGTAGCCAAGGTTGTTTTTCCGGCTCCAATTGGGCCTTCCACTGCAATAAAAGGGGCAGGATACATAGGCGTTCTCCTCTATCTATAAAGTTGTCAAACCAATGTATATTGTACCATACCCCTTCTGAGAGATAGAGCCAATGAATTACGATGTTGTTCTTTTTTCAATATTAAATTGATCTGATAACAACAACCAGTTTTGTGGGAAGGATAGACCTAATTTCCAGTAAGCAATTCCATTTAGGTTTAACTCTTTAATGAGATTAAATTTGGCTTGAATGGATCTTGCATCTTCAAACCAAACCTCGTGTTCTTTGTTGTTAGCATCTGTATAACGGAAATAAGGTGCTTGTGCTGTTTCGTCATATAAAATGGATACATTATTCTCTCTAGCAATGGCAATCGCTTGTTGAGGGCTGACGGCTTTGGCGATAGGGCCTCCTTGAACATAAGGAAGCGTCCAATCATAACCATATAAATTCTGCCCCATCACAATTTTATTGGCAGGTATGACAGTCAGTGCATATTCAATGACTTGGCGGACAGGGCCGATCGGAGAGACGGCTTGTGCAGGCCCGCCGCTGTAGCCCCACTCATAAGTCATCAGTACAACATGATCAACAATCTTACCAATTGCTTCATAGTCATGCGCCTCATACCACTTTCCTTTCTGTTCACTGCTTGTTTTAGGAGCGAGTGCCACAGAAATAGTCCAACCCTGTTGATGAAAACGAGTTGTTGCCTCTCTTAAAAATTGAAGGTAAGCTTCTTTATCAACAGGGCGTAAATATTCAAAGTCAAAATGGATTTCTTTTAATTGATACTTTTGAGCAACGCGGACGATTTCATTTAATAATGTCGTTTTGACAGATTGATTTGTTAAAAGGATTCGCCCGAGTTCATCACTAAATTTATCATTCTCTAGATTTGTGACTACCATGGTTAAAACCGTTCTGCTTTGAGCGGCAATCTGAGGTAATTGATCTAACGGTGGCTCGCGAAGTGTGCCGTCTCTTTGTGCTTGAAAACTAAAGGCACCGAGATGTGTTAAGTATGGAGATGCCTCTCTGGCTGCTTGCTTTAAATTTTCGCTGACTTGGTTTCCGCGAGGTTCTATATAAGCATTAGAATTAATATTTCTTTTCGGTCTTTGTGGAATATAAAGCAAAAAACGAATAGGCAATATGGCTTCAGGCCGAATCCGATTCACACGTGCCAATTCTTCTACCGAAATTTGAAATCTTCTTCCAATTTGATAAAGTGTATCATTTTGTTTGACCTCATAAAATTGACCTCTAATAGGGATGACAATTGTTTGTCCAACGACTAGTTGATTTGGTGTTTCGATGTCGTTGGTCCGAATGATTTCATTTGCCGTTGTTTTAAAACGCATGGCAATTTCATTTAATGTATCTCCTCTTTTGACAACATAAATTTGAATGGTCAACGCCCCCTTTGTTATTGCTAACAATTTATGAGGGTGATGGATAAATCATGTTTGATTTTCATCCGTGATCTCTTTAGTTGTTGTGATTTTGGCAAGAAGAACGTTCTCCATCATCGTTAAAGCGTACTCGTTGTCCCTATCATCATTTGAAGCAATACAATCTTTAGGTACAGTAAGGTTGTACTCTCGCATGTAAGCGTCATTTGCAGTGAACAGGACACAGATGTTTCCGGCAATTCCAGTTAAAATAAGATCTTGCACACCTAATTCATTTAGGAGTGTCTCTAGTGCTGTTCCGTAAAAGGCAGAGTGCTTAGGTTTAATTAAGAAGTAATCATCTTTAGATGGTGCCATTTGTTCTAAAATAGGGGTACTTCTTTCGTTTTTGCATGTTTCCATAACAGCTTTGATATCAGCCTTCCAGAGTCCATAGTGGTCGTTGATATAGATAATTGGCCAATTTTTCTTGAAAGCGTGTCGTTTAAGGGCTAAAATTTTATTGGTCATTTGCTCTGTTTTTTCAGCGAGCACATGTCCCATTTCGAAATCAAAATTATTGATCATGTCAATAATAAGTAGTGCCTTTTGTTGTTTTGGCAAATCAAGACCCCCTTTAAAAGATTGTGATAATATGTTAACCTCAATATCCTTTAAAAAAACATGAAAAGAGAGCCGTGCTATGACGAAAGATGAACAGTTTATGCAAGAAGCTATTTCTGAAGCTTTGAAAGCAAAACAAATAGGAGAAGTTCCAATCGGTGCCGTCATCGTTGTTGATGATCAAATTGTAAGCCGTGCTCACAATTTAAGGGAAAGTGAACAGCGATCAATTGCTCATGCGGAATTACTTGCTATTGATGAAGCGTGTAAAATGACTGGTAGCTGGCGTTTAGAAGATGCTGTACTTTATGTTACACTCGAACCGTGCCCAATGTGTGCAGGCGCTATTGTACTTTCAAGAGTGAAAAAGGTCGTTTTTGGTGCCTATGATCCTAAAGGTGGATGTGCTGGTACTTTAATGAATTTATTGGACGATGAGCGGTTCAATCATCAGTCTGAAGTCATTGGCGGTGTGCTTGAAAATGAGTGTGGTGAGCTGTTAAGTCAGTTCTTTCGAGACCTCCGTCAGCGTAAGAAGCAGGCGAAAAGTAAATGAATGGATGTCGTTTGCAATTTTATCACTTAGAAGGTATACTTATGTCTGCGTCACCAACAATTTAATATTTATTTTGCCGTGCTAAGCGGGGAGGTAGCGGTGCCCTGTACTCGCAATCCGCTCTAGCGAGGCCGAATCCCTTCTCAAGGTTCGTTTACTTCAAGGTCTGCCTTAAATAAGTGGTGTTGACGTCTGGGTCCTGCGCAATGGGAATTCATGAACCATGTCAGGTCCGGAAGGAAGCAGCATTAAGTGAAACCTCTCATGTGCCGCAGGGTTGCCTGGGCCGAGCTAACTGTTTAAGTAACGCTTGGGGTAGCGAATCGACAGAAGGTGCACGGTAAATCAATATTAAATGTAACTCATCTAGTTTATCTAGGTGAGTTTTTTGTTGCTATTGAAAGAATATATCAATTGTTTTGTTTATAACAAATAGCAAAAAAACCATTTTCGGGGTGAGGTATTTTTGAAGTAATTTATAAGTGGAACAAATGTTCTTGTTGATCTGGCAGACATTTTCAGAAAGTAGGAAAACACGTTTTTTAATCAAGAAAAGTAAAAAGTCTTTAAAGGAAATGCTCTTTTTCGTTTGTTAGAAAATAAAGGTGTACTTTTGAATTGATCGTTGCATCATGTATAATGAACATGATGATAAATGGAGGAGGGCGTATTTGTGAGTTATCAAGCTTTATACCGAGTGTTCAGACCTCAAGTTTTTGAGGATGTTGTTGGACAAGAACACATCACAAAAACGTTGCAAAATGCCCTTTTGCAGAAAAAGTTTTCTCATGCTTACTTATTTTCAGGTCCTAGAGGAACAGGTAAAACAAGTGCTGCCAAGATTTTTGCGAAAGCAGTGAACTGTGAAAAATCACCTGTTAGTGAACCGTGTAATGAGTGTGATGCCTGTAGAGGGATTACGACCGGTTCGATTTCAGACGTGATTGAAATAGATGCTGCCTCAAATAACGGGGTAGATGAAATTCGGGATATACGTGATAAAGTGAAATTTGCTCCTTCAGCGGTTACATATAAGGTTTATATTATAGATGAGGTACATATGCTCTCTATCGGGGCATTTAATGCACTTCTTAAAACGCTAGAGGAACCACCTGCTCATTGTATCTTTATTTTGGCTACCACAGAGCCTCATAAGATTCCTCTTACCATCATATCAAGATGTCAGAGATTTGATTTTAAACGGATCACGACAAAAGATATTGTTGGACGAATGGAGAAAATTGTAGATGCAGAAAGCCTAAATATACAAGAGGGTTCACTCGAGATTATTGCTAGTGCGGCAGATGGAGGCATGCGTGACGCACTCAGTCTCCTTGACCAAGCGATCTCATTTAGTGGTGAACAGCTCACAATTGATGATGCACTGCTCATTACAGGTGCTGTATCTCAGCATTTCATTAGTCAGCTTGCTGAAGCCATTTTTGAGCAAAATATTGCGATAGCGCTGGATACATTAAATGAATTGCTTCAACAGGGGAAAGATGCCGCTAAATTAATAGAGGATATGATCTTCTACTTTAGAGATATGCTTCTTTACAAAACAGCACCGGATCTTGAAGGTGTCCTTGAAAAAGTCAAAGTCGACGATAAGTTTGTGTCTCTTTCAGAACGTGTGGCACCTCAGTTTCTTTATGAAACGATTGAAGTTCTGAATAAAAGCCATCAGGAAATGAAATGGACAAACCATCCTAGAATTTTCTTTGAAGTAGCTGTGGTTAAGCTCTGTCAGTCAACGGCTGGTGCTGTATCATCTGAGGCTGATTCCGACCTAACAGCGTTAACGAATAAAATAGACAGGCTGGAACAGGAGCTATCTAGGCTAAAAGCTGAGGGTGTTCCAATGACTCAGTCTCAGAGTCCTCAAGCAAAAACGGAAGCACCTCGACCTCAAACGAGTAATAAAAATGGCTATCGTGCACCTGTCGGTCGAATTCATGAGATTTTAAAAGAAGCGAAGCGGCCGGAGTTAGAAAAAATAAAAGGCAAATGGGGAGAGCTTCTTGCCCAATTAAAACAGCAAAATAAGGTATCTCACGCTGCGCTATTAACAGATAGTGAACCAGTTGCGGCGGCAACTCATGCCTTTGTTTTAAAATTCAAATTTGAAATACATTGTAAGATGGTGGCCGAAGATAAAAGTGGTGTTCGAACCAATCTTGAGCAACTGCTAGAATCTATGCTAGGAAAAAGAGTGGAATTAGTTGGCGTTCCTGACGCTCAATGGGGTAAAATAAGAGAAGAATTTTTAAGAGATCATCAGCCTGAAGAACAAGCAGATGGTCAGGCAGCTTCTGCTGAAGAAGATCCATTAATTGCAGAAGCAAAGAAGTTAGTAGGAACCGATTTAATTGAAATTAAAGATTAACAATTTGAAAGAGAGTGGTGTTCATATGCGCGGTGGAATGGGAAATATGCAAAAAATGATGAAACAAATGCAAAAAATGCAGAAGGATATGGCTAAGGCTCAAGAAGAGCTTGCAGAAAAAGTCCTTGAAGGTACGGCAGGTGGCGGTATGGTCACTGTAAAAGTAAATGGACAAAAAGAAGTCGTTGATGTGGCAATTAATGAAGAAGTTGTTGATCCTGAAGACATCGATATGCTTCAAGACCTAGTACTTGCAGCAACAAATGATGCATTGAAAAAAGTGGATGAATTAACGAATGAAACAATGGGTCAATTCACAAAAGGAATGAACATGCCAGGTTTATTCTAGGAGGAATAACTGAAGATGCAATATCCTGAACCAATATCAAAGCTGATTGACAGCTTTATGAAATTGCCAGGAATCGGACCTAAAACTGCGGTCCGTCTGGCTTTTTTTGTTCTTAGTATGCAGGAAGACGTCGTGCTGGATTTTGCGAAGGCACTTGTTAATGCAAAGCGTAATTTAACTTATTGTTCTGTTTGCGGACATATCACTGATCAGGATCCTTGCTATATTTGTGAAGATACAAGAAGAGATCAATCTGTAATCTGTGTCGTGCAGGATCCAAAAGATGTGATTGCAATGGAAAAAATGAAAGAATACAACGGCTTATATCATGTGCTTCATGGAGCTATTTCTCCAATGGACGGAATAGGACCAGAGGATATTAAAATTCCTGACTTATTAAAAAGATTACAAGACGATCAAGTCACAGAGGTCATTCTTGCAACCAACCCAAACATTGAAGGAGAAGCGACAGCCATGTATATCTCTAGATTGTTGAAACCATCAGGAATTAAACTCTCTCGCATTGCTCACGGACTCCCAGTAGGTGGAGATTTAGAGTATGCGGATGAAGTCACACTTTCTAAGGCTCTAGAAGGCAGACGTGAGATGTAGGAAGGAGAAGTACGGTACATGGGTTTTCTTCGCAGAAAATCAATTCGAAAAGAATTCGATGAGATATTAATTCAACAGCTTTTTAAGCAAAAGGAAGAATGGAACAGACAAAAAAAGCTTGTCGCAAATAGCGTTGAGCCTTCACCGGACATTCTATTCGAATTAAAGCTTGCTCAAGCGAAGTACTTTTTCTATCTGAGAGAAGCGAAAAAGAGAAATTTACGTTTAAACAACTGGAGGTAGCAGGTCTATTTTCCATAATCCTCTCATATGCTTGTACTATTCATATGAAGAGGAGATGAGAGGATTATGGAACCTGTTATTGTGATTGGTTCAATTTTGTTAGCTGTTTTATTGTTGTTTATGTCAGGTGTTCAAGCGAATCCATTCAAATGGTTAGGGCTTATTGGAGTTAAGTTTGTCGCAGGTGCTCTTTTTTTATTTTGTCTCAATTTATTCGGTGAGAGTTTAGGGCTTCATGTTTCCATTAACCCTGTAACGAGTGGAATTAGTGGTTTGTTGGGCATTCCAGGTGTAGCAGCTTTAGTCGTAATTGAAAAGTTTATTATTTAATGCAAAATATTGTTGACTTTGATTATATATGGTGGTAAATTAATATACGTCGCTGATGACGAAGAAACGAAAAAACATAATAACAAAAAAGTTGTTGACACTAACAACTTGGACGTGATAAGATGTTCTAGTCGCTTCTGAAGCGGTAAACAAGTTCTTTGAAAACTAAACAAGACAAAACGTACCTGTTAATTCGAGTTTTTATAAAAAATCCTATGATACTTCATAGGTAGTCAGTCAAACTGGCGAAAAACAAAACTTCGGTTTTGAACTTTTTCGGAGAGTTTGATCCTGGCTCAGGACGAACGCTGGCGGCGTGCCTAATACATGCAAGTCGAGCGGACAGAAGGGAGCTTGCTCCCGGATGTTAGCGGCGGACGGGTGAGTAACACGTGGGTAACCTGCCTGTAAGACTGGGATAACTCCGGGAAACCGGAGCTAATACCGGATAGTTCCTTGAACCGCATGGTTCAAGGATGAAAGACGGTTTCGGCTGTCACTTACAGATGGACCCGCGGCGCATTAGCTAGTTGGTGAGGTAACGGCTCACCAAGGCGACGATGCGTAGCCGACCTGAGAGGGTGATCGGCCACACTGGGACTGAGACACGGCCCAGACTCCTACGGGAGGCAGCAGTAGGGAATCTTCCGCAATGGACGAAAGTCTGACGGAGCAACGCCGCGTGAGTGATGAAGGTTTTCGGATCGTAAAGCTCTGTTGTTAGGGAAGAACAAGTGCAAGAGTAACTGCTTGCACCTTGACGGTACCTAACCAGAAAGCCACGGCTAACTACGTGCCAGCAGCCGCGGTAATACGTAGGTGGCAAGCGTTGTCCGGAATTATTGGGCGTAAAGGGCTCGCAGGCGGTTTCTTAAGTCTGATGTGAAAGCCCCCGGCTCAACCGGGGAGGGTCATTGGAAACTGGGAAACTTGAGTGCAGAAGAGGAGAGTGGAATTCCACGTGTAGCGGTGAAATGCGTAGAGATGTGGAGGAACACCAGTGGCGAAGGCGACTCTCTGGTCTGTAACTGACGCTGAGGAGCGAAAGCGTGGGGAGCGAACAGGATTAGATACCCTGGTAGTCCACGCCGTAAACGATGAGTGCTAAGTGTTAGGGGGTTTCCGCCCCTTAGTGCTGCAGCTAACGCATTAAGCACTCCGCCTGGGGAGTACGGTCGCAAGACTGAAACTCAAAGGAATTGACGGGGGCCCGCACAAGCGGTGGAGCATGTGGTTTAATTCGAAGCAACGCGAAGAACCTTACCAGGTCTTGACATCCTCTGACAACCCTAGAGATAGGGCTTTCCCTTCGGGGACAGAGTGACAGGTGGTGCATGGTTGTCGTCAGCTCGTGTCGTGAGATGTTGGGTTAAGTCCCGCAACGAGCGCAACCCTTGATCTTAGTTGCCAGCATTCAGTTGGGCACTCTAAGGTGACTGCCGGTGACAAACCGGAGGAAGGTGGGGATGACGTCAAATCATCATGCCCCTTATGACCTGGGCTACACACGTGCTACAATGGACAGAACAAAGGGCTGCGAGACCGCAAGGTTTAGCCAATCCCACAAATCTGTTCTCAGTTCGGATCGCAGTCTGCAACTCGACTGCGTGAAGCTGGAATCGCTAGTAATCGCGGATCAGCATGCCGCGGTGAATACGTTCCCGGGCCTTGTACACACCGCCCGTCACACCACGAGAGTTTGCAACACCCGAAGTCGGTGAGGTAACCTTTATGGAGCCAGCCGCCGAAGGTGGGGCAGATGATTGGGGTGAAGTCGTAACAAGGTAGCCGTATCGGAAGGTGCGGCTGGATCACCTCCTTTCTAAGGATATATGGAGCAGCGTACGTTTTTCGTCTTGTTTAGTTTTGAAGGAACTTGCAAAAGATCCTACAACATCATATCTTCGATATGAAAGATGGGCCTGTAGCTCAGCTGGTTAGAGCGCACGCCTGATAAGCGTGAGGTCGGTGGTTCGAGTCCACTCAGGCCCACCATCTTCTATTAAATCGGGGCCTTAGCTCAGCTGGGAGAGCGCCTGCCTTGCACGCAGGAGGTCAGCGGTTCGATCCCGCTAGGCTCCACCAACGTGTTCTTTGAAAACTAGATAACAATAAGTAATACATTCACATTGAATGCAATGCAAAGTTCATCACACATAGTGATTCTTTCTAAAGTAAGAAATGGTTAAGTTAGAAAGGGCGCACGGTGGATGCCTTGGCACTAGGAGCCGATGAAGGACGGGACGAACACCGATATGCTTCGGGGAGCTGTAAGCAAGCTTTGATCCGGAGATTTCCGAATGGGGAAACCCACTGCTCGTAATGGAGTAGTATCCATACTTGAATACATAGAGTATGAGAAGGCATACCCGGGGAACTGAAACATCTAAGTACCCGGAGGAAGAGAAAGCAAATGCGATTCCCTGAGTAGCGGCGAGCGAAACGGGAACAGCCCAAACCAAGAGGCTTGCCTCTTGGGGTTGTAGGACACTCTATACGGAGTTACAAAGGAACGATATAAGCGAAGAGGTCTGGAAAGGCCCGCCAAAGAAGGTAACAGCCCTGTAACTGAAATGTTGTTCTCTCCAGAGTGGATCCTGAGTACGGCGGAACACGTGAAATTCCGTCGGAATCCGGGAGGACCATCTCCCAAGGCTAAATACTCCCTAGTGACCGATAGTGAACCAGTACCGTGAGGGAAAGGTGAAAAGCACCCCGGAAGGGGAGTGAAATAGATCCTGAAACCGTGTGCCTACAAGTAGTCAGAGCCCGTTAACGGGTGATGGCGTGCCTTTTGTAGAATGAACCGGCGAGTTACGATCCCGTGCAAGGTTAAGCAGAAGATGCGGAGCCGCAGCGAAAGCGAGTCTGAATAGGGCGCATGAGTACGTGGTCGTAGACCCGAAACCAGGTGATCTACCCATGTCCAGGGTGAAGTTCAGGTAACACTGAATGGAGGCCCGAACCCACGCACGTTGAAAAGTGCGGGGATGAGGTGTGGGTAGGGGTGAAATGCCAATCGAACCTGGAGATAGCTGGTTCTCTCCGAAATAGCTTTAGGGCTAGCCTCAAGGTAAGAGTCTCGGAGGTAGAGCACTGATTGGACTAGGGGCCCCTACCGGGTTACCGAATTCAGTCAAACTCCGAATGCCGATGACTTATCCTTGGGAGTCAGACTGCGAGTGATAAGATCCGTAGTCGAAAGGGAAACAGCCCAGACCGCCAGCTAAGGTCCCAAAGTATACGTTAAGTGGAAAAGGATGTGGAGTTGCTTAGACAACCAGGATGTTGGCTTAGAAGCAGCCACCATTTAAAGAGTGCGTAATAGCTCACTGGTCGAGTGACTCTGCGCCGAAAATGTACCGGGGCTAAACGTATCACCGAAGCTGCGGACTGTTCTTACGAACAGTGGTAGGAGAGCGTTCTAAGTGCAGTGAAGTCAGACCGGAAGGACTGGTGGAGCGCTTAGAAGTGAGAATGCCGGTATGAGTAGCGAAAGACGGGTGAGAATCCCGTCCACCGAATGCCTAAGGTTTCCTGAGGAAGGCTCGTCCGCTCAGGGTTAGTCGGGACCTAAGCCGAGGCCGAAAGGCGTAGGCGATGGACAACAGGTTGATATTCCTGTACCACCTCCTCACCATTTGAGCAATGGGGGGACGCAGGAGGATAGGGTAAGCGCGGTATTGGATATCCGCGTCCAAGCAGTTAGGCTGGGAAATAGGCAAATCCGTTTCCCGTGAAGGCTGAGCTGTGATGGCGAGCGAAATTTAGTAGCGAAGTTCCTGATTCCACACTGCCAAGAAAAGCCTCTAGCGAGGTGAGAGGTGCCCGTACCGCAAACCGACACAGGTAGGCGAGGAGAGAATCCTAAGGTGATCGAGAGAACTCTCGTTAAGGAACTCGGCAAAATGACCCCGTAACTTCGGGAGAAGGGGTGCTTCTTAGGGTGTTAAAGCCCCGAGAAGCCGCAGTGAATAGGCCCAGGCGACTGTTTAGCAAAAACACAGGTCTCTGCGAAGCCGTAAGGCGAAGTATAGGGGCTGACGCCTGCCCGGTGCTGGAAGGTTAAGAGGAGCGCTTAGCGTAAGCGAAGGTGCGAATTGAAGCCCCAGTAAACGGCGGCCGTAACTATAACGGTCCTAAGGTAGCGAAATTCCTTGTCGGGTAAGTTCCGACCCGCACGAAAGGCGCAACGATCTGGGCACTGTCTCAACGAGAGACTCGGTGAAATTATAGTACCTGTGAAGATGCAGGTTACCCGCGACAGGACGGAAAGACCCCGTGGAGCTTTACTGCAGCCTGATATTGAATGTTGGTACAGCTTGTACAGGATAGGTAGGAGCCTTGGAAACCGGAGCGCTAGCTTCGGTGGAGGCATCGGTGGGATACTACCCTGGCTGTATTGACCTTCTAACCCGCTGCCCTTATCGGGCAGGGAGACAGTGTCAGGTGGGCAGTTTGACTGGGGCGGTCGCCTCCTAAAATGTAACGGAGGCGCCCAAAGGTTCCCTCAGAATGGTTGGAAATCATTCGCAGAGTGTAAAGGCACAAGGGAGCTTGACTGCGAGACCTACAAGTCGAGCAGGGACGAAAGTCGGGCTTAGTGATCCGGTGGTTCCGCATGGAAGGGCCATCGCTCAACGGATAAAAGCTACCCCGGGGATAACAGGCTTATCTCCCCCAAGAGTCCACATCGACGGGGAGGTTTGGCACCTCGATGTCGGCTCATCGCATCCTGGGGCTGTAGTCGGTCCCAAGGGTTGGGCTGTTCGCCCATTAAAGCGGTACGCGAGCTGGGTTCAGAACGTCGTGAGACAGTTCGGTCCCTATCCGTCGCGGGCGCAGGAAATTTGAGAGGAGCTGTCCTTAGTACGAGAGGACCGGGATGGACGCACCGCTGGTGTACCAGTTGTTCTGCCAAGGGCATCGCTGGGTAGCTATGTGCGGACGGGATAAGTGCTGAAAGCATCTAAGCATGAAGCCCCCCTCAAGATGAGATTTCCCATTCCGCAAGGAAGTAAGATCCCTGAAAGATGATCAGGTTGATAGGTCTGAGGTGGAAGCGTGGTGACACGTGGAGCTGACAGATACTAATAGATCGAGGACTTAACCTATATTCTAATGTGAAGCATGAACGTTGTTATCTAGTTTTGAGAGAACATTCTCTCCATCAGGTTTGGTGGCGATAGCGAAGAGGTCACACCCGTTCCCATACCGAACACGGAAGTTAAGCTCTTCAGCGCCGATGGTAGTTGGGGGTTTCCCCCTGTGAGAGTAGGACGCCGCCAAGCTTTTCAAAGGATCAGTTCCAATCGGAACTGGTCTTTTTTGTATTTTAAAAAAGGAACAAACACTCGATCTGGCATGGATACATATACTAAACTATCATCTAAAACATTCTTAATTTTGTATACAATTGAAAGCGCTAGGGCATACTGAAGCTATAAGTGGAGGTGTCACAATGAGCAAAAAAGAGCGAGAAGCAATTTGTTTGATTTGTGAAGAGAAAAAAACAAAGGGAATTTATTTATATCATCAGTTTTTATGCCGAGATTGTGAACGAAAGTTAATTTCTACATCAACCTCGGATCCTAGTTATGCTGATTATGTAAGAAAGCTTAAAAATCTTCATACGCCGCCTTTGTATTCATAGACCATTAGATGGTCTTTTTTTATGGGCAATCGGGGATTGGACCTGTTTTTTGGAACTTAGTTTGGACATCAACCGTAATAAATAATAAGATAAACAGAGAGCCTGATTATTCATAGGAGTCGATGAACATGAAATCAATTTTTTACACATTTGTATGGGCCGTTCTCTCTACTCTTTTTTCGCTGGTGATTTTAACTGTCAGTATTGGTGTTTTCCATCATCATGTTGGATTGTCGATACTGTATGCGATGATTGGGTGGGGTGTGATGTTTGCAGGAAGCCGATGGGCTGCCTTCCAGTTGTTTTTGAAGAAACACGGACTGTCTCGCAGTGATTATGTATATATTAAACAGCATTTAAAAGAAGCCGGGCAAAAGCTGGTTCGTTTGAAGAAAGCTTTATTTGCTGTGAAGAACGTACAGACGATCAAGCATAATTATGAAATTCTTCGGCTTGCACGACGCATCTATACGATAACAAAAAAGGAACCGAACCGGTTTTATGATGCACAGCGGTTTTATTTTGAGAGTTTGGATTCTGTTGTTGAATTAACTGAGAAATATGCACTGCTGTATAATCAGCCGAATCGTAGCCATGAGCTTGAAATGACATTAAGCCAAACTCGAGTCACGCTGACTGAACTGCAAAAGCAATTAACGATTGATTTACAGCAAGTTTTAGGAAGAGATATAGAAGCACTTCATATTGAACTTGAAGTGGCCGATAAAATGATTAAAAAATAGATATGAAAGGAGTCAAACTCGATGAAACCAGAAGATCCAGTCATACCAACAGCCCCATCTACTACAGATCTTCCGTTTCGGGTGTTTGATACCTTATCTGATGAGGAAAAGCAGGAGGCGCTACAGCGAGCTGAGAAGATCCCTGACCATCCACAAAAACTGCTTTTCTATGGCACACGTGTGCAGGAACGATTGTTAGAACAATCAAAACAAATGATGCAATATGTGGAGAAAAAAGATATTGACCAAATCGGAGACGTTCTAGAAGCTTTTTTGCAGCAACTGCATTTAGTGGAGCCAGAGGATTTATTGCCAAAGAAGCGAGGCTTTTTTTTAAGGTTGTTTCAGCGAGAAAAGCGTTCTACTCAGGAGATCATATCTCGTTTTAAACAAGCAGAAGCACAGATAGAGAGATTGTCAGCAAGGCTTCGTTACGCCAGAGGCGTGTTAATTTCGGACCATAAGTTATTGGAGCGTTTATTTGAAGAAAATCAATCATACTTTCAAGAGATGACGTTACAGGTTGCAGCAGTTGAAGCAAAATTGACGCTGTTAGAGCGACATGCCCTAACAGAATCAACACAGTCACATGATCGGACATTAGAGGAGCAATTGATGAATCGGGAAGTCGATGAAGAAGAATATATGGAGAGATTAAAAGAACGGAAGTATGATTTGCTGTTGAGCCGTCAAATTGCACTGCAATGTAATGCCCAAATTCGAATGATTCAGCATACAAACCATACATTAGCCAATCATATTCAATCAACTGTTTCCGCATCAATTCCTTTATGGATCAACCAAATGTCGATTGCGTTCAATCATATTCAGCAGCGAGCCAATTCAGCGCTTGAGCAGCGTATCCAGCAAACATATGAACAGGTATCGAAGCAGCAAGGACAGCTTCTTGAAGATGCATCCTTAACGCCTATAGATACGTTGAAAAAGGTTCAGCGCCAATTGGCCGAAACATTGCAAGAAACGTTGCAGGTAAAAGAACATGGGAGCCAAGAACGAGCTCAATTAAAAAGCAGCATGTATGAGGCAGAGCAGAAGCTGGTGAATCATAAACCAATAAAGGAATGAGAATCCATCTTTCAGTTCACTTGTTTGAACGTTATAATAGATATAAGATATCGTTTAAGTGAAAAGGGTCGATTTGTTTGAAAACACCTTTATATACAGCATTATCACAACATGCGGAAAAGAAGCCCTATTCTTTTCACGTTCCGGGACATCACAATGGAGATGTCTTTTTTGATGAGGCACGGTCCTATTATGCATCCATTCTTCAGCTGGATGTGACAGAACTTGAAGGTCTAGATGATCTTCACCATCCGACTGGGGTGATTCAAGAGGCAGAGGATTTATTGGCAAAGCTATATGGAGCTAAACAAAGTTTTTTCCTTGTGAATGGCACAACCGTTGGCAATTTGGCAATGGTGATGTCTGCGTGTCAGGCTGGGGGGGGCATTTTCGTTCAGCGAAATTGTCATAAGTCTGTGTTCCATGCGATTGAGCTTGCGGGAGCGACGCCTATTATGTTAGAAACTGAGAGTGATCCGTACTTGCACGTCCCAACTCATGTGACGGAGGAAACAGTCAAACAAGCTATGGCGACACATCCTAACTGCCGGGCAATCGTTTTGACATATCCGAACTACTACGGACATGCAGCGGATTTATCAGGGCTCATTCAAATGTGTCATGAAGCTGGCATCATTGTATTAGTTGATGAGGCACATGGTGCTCATTTTGTATTAGGCGGTGCCTTTCCTCCATCTGCCCTTTCCTATGGAGCAGACGTGGTGGTACAATCAGCACATAAAACCCTTCCGGCAATGACGATGGGGTCTTATCTTCATCTTCAAGGAGACCGAATTGATGTGAAGCGGATAAAGACGTTATTAACGATGCTTCAAAGCAGTTCACCTTCCTATCCAATTATGGCTTCGTTAGATGTGGCGAGAGCTTATGTGGAGGAGTTGAAGGGAAAAGGGTTAATGGACGAAATCATGAGAGACTTGGCAAATCTGAAAGCACAGTTCAATATGATCTCCAATCTCGAAGTGGTTGAGTCTGACTCTTTACCTATGGATCCATTAAAATGTGTCATTCGTTCAACAAAAGGGCTGACAGGCTATGAACTAAAAAAGGTGCTTGAGTCGGTGGAGGTTCACCCAGAACTTGCGGATGAACATCAAGTCTTACTCGTTTTTGGTCTAGGACAGACAAAGGACGTTCCTTTTACAGCTATAGAGCAGGCTCTTCAGCAAAGTGATTCATTGCTTATAAAAAAAGAGCCTCAAACGGGATCGCTCTTCTTAGAGCACGATCAGCAAAAGCGAGATGTAGAAGCTGTTCCATTCGAAAAAGCAGCTGGCCGGATTAGTGCAGAATCGGTCATTCCCTATCCGCCTGGCATTCCTTTGATGATCAAAGGAGAACCTATTGAATCAGATCAAGTTGAGACGTTAAGCCGTTTGCTTGGGCATCAAGTTCATGTGCAAGCAAGTCAGGTGATTCACCAGAGAAAATTATATGTTTATATAGAAGAGGAGACACTATGAGCGGTATGTTTATTACGTTTGAAGGGCCAGAGGGTGCTGGAAAAACGACAGTGATTCGAAAAGTGTACGAAGAAATGGAACGTCAAGGCTATGCAGTGATGGCGACACGTGAGCCCGGAGGCATTGATATTGCAGAGCAAATTCGTGAAGTCATTTTAAATGAAAAAAATACAAAAATGGACGCAAAAACAGAGGCATTGCTTTATGCAGCAGCTAGAAGGCAGCATTTGGCTGAGAAAGTAGAACCGGCATTGAAGCGGGGGGAAACTGTTTTATGTGATCGTTTTGTAGACAGCTCCCTTGCTTATCAGGGCTATGCGAGAGGGCTTGGGATTGAAGAAGTCAAATCCATTAATGATTTTGCCATTAATGGCACGATGCCGCAAATGACCATTTACTTTTCCATTACACCAGAGGAAGGTCTAAAGCGAATTGATGCCAATCAAGGAAGAGAAAAAAATCGATTAGACATGGAAACACTGAATTTTCATCAAATGGTCAGAGAAGGATATGAGCAGCTTATTGCGCAATCACCAGAACGATTCCGTGTAGTAGATGCGTCTCAGCCTGTTCAGGATGTCTTTAATGAAGTGTTTCAGCTGATTCAGGACACATTAAAGAAAAATCAAATATGACCTCATTCCCAATCGTTGTTATAATATAGAGGAAGACATCGGCATGTCACCTGTGCCTAAAATGAAGGAGGCCAATCAAATGAAATTAATTGTTGCCGTTGTACAGGATCAAGATAGCAGCAAGTTATTGAAAATATTGACCGAACATCAATTCGGCGTGACAAAATTAGCTTCGACTGGTGGATTTTTAAAGTCTGGGAATACGACTTTTATCATTGGTTGTGATGATGTCCGAGTGGATAAAGCGTTACAGCTAATCAAGGAAAATTGCCGTAAACGTGATCAAATGATCGCGCCTGTATCACCAATGGGTGGAAATGCAGATTCATATGTACCATACCCTGTTGAGGTTGAAGTTGGTGGAGCTACCGTCTTTATTCTGCCAGTTGAACAATTTCATCAATTTTAAGGATGGGTTGCTGTGAAAATTAATCAAGATATGCGGCTGCTTTTAGAAAAGCGTGAACTTCAAGCGATGAAAGGAAGCCAAACTTCAGCATCGTTTAAATCATCGATGGAGACACAAAGTGGTAAAATGCGTTTAGAGCAGCTGACAGTCATGCTGAGCGATATCGAAGTCTTCGGCAAGAAACTGACAAAGTCACGAAACCTTAAAGATTTGGCTAGGTTTAAAGGACTTGTGAAACGCTTTGTAAAAGAAACAGTCGATAATGGATTAAATATAGAGACATCAAGGAGCTTTGACATTTATGGCAACACACGAACACTCGCTTTAGTCAAAGCATTAGATGAAAAGCTGATTGAGTTAACAGAGGATATGATGAATCAGGAGAAACCCTCGATTGATTTACTTGAACGTATTGGAGAAATAAAAGGTTTATTGATTAACCTTTACACATAGAGAGTGATAACATGGCAATTAGCTGGGATGACATGAATGAGTTGCAGCCGCGCGTCATGCGGCTGATTTTTAATAGTATTGATAAAGACCGACTGGCTCATGCTTACTTATTTGAAGGAAAAAAAGGGACCGGAAAGCTAGATGCTGCGATGCTTTTAGCGAAGAGCTTTTTTTGTTTGGAAGCAGGAGTGAAACCATGCGAGTCCTGTCAAAACTGCAAAAGAATTCAGTCTGGCAACCATCCAGATTTACATCTAGTGCAGCCTGACGGTCAATCAATTAAGAAGGCGCAAGTGCAGGCTTTGCAGGAGGAATTTACAAAAGCAGGCGTAGAATCGCATCGGAAAATGTATATCATTCTCCATGCGGACAAAATGACGGTCAATGCTGCGAACAGTTTATTAAAGTTCCTAGAGGAGCCCAACCGGGAAACGATGGCAGTTTTAATCACTGAACAATCGCATAAAATGCTGGATACGATTATTTCAAGATGTCAGATGCTTAGCTTTCAGCCGCTGCAGCCGCAATCTTTGGAGCAGCAGCTTTTACAAGAAGGCGTGTCTCAGGACCTCGCAAGGCTTTTGTCGAATTTAACCAATAATTTAGCAGAAGCACTCGAATTAAGTCGAAATGATCAGTTTGCAGAGTCTAGAGCGAAAGTGATAAAATTGTATGAAGTCTTACACCAGCGAAAAGAACATGCATTTTTTTATATACAAGATCAATGGATGCCTTTTTTCAAAGAGAAAGACCTTCAAGAAACTGGTCTTGATATGCTTTTATTTATATATCGTGATGTATTGTCGATTCAAATAGGAAATGAAGATAAAGTCATTTATCAAGACTTATTCCAGACAATGAAGCAGCACGCGCTGCATTCCACACAGCAGATGGTGACGAATCAGATCCTTGCTGTATTAGAAGCGAAAAAGAGACTTCAATCCAACGTGAATGCCCAAGGGCTAATGGAGCAATTGGTGTTGATGTTGCAGGAGGGATAAGCTTGTACAACGTAATTGGTGTTCGCTTTAAAAAAGCGGGCAAAATCTATTATTTCGATCCTAATGGATTTCATATAGAAAATGATAGTTGTGTCATTGTAGAAACGGTTAGAGGTGTTGAGTACGGGCAAGTGGTCATCGCCAATAAAAAAGTAGATGAACACGATGTGGTTCTCCCTTTGCGTAAGGTGATTCGCGTCGCAGACGAACGAGACCGGCTCATCGTTGAGGAGAACAAAGAAGCAGCGATGGCAGCCTTTGACACATGTCTTCAGAAAGTAAGTGAACACGGCCTGGAAATGAAGCTGGTCGATGTCGAATTTACATTCGACCGCAACAAGGTCATCTTCTATTTTACAGCGGATGGCAGAGTAGATTTCCGTGAGCTGGTCAAGGATCTTGCATCTATTTTTAAGACGAGAATTGAACTTCGTCAAATCGGTGTAAGAGACGAGGCAAAAATGCTAGGCGGCATTGGTCCGTGTGGACGTATGCTTTGCTGTTCAACTTTCTTAGGAGATTTTGAACCTGTGTCCATTAAAATGGCAAAAGATCAAAACCTCTCGTTAAACCCTACCAAAATTTCAGGGCTTTGCGGCCGTTTAATGTGCTGCTTGAAATATGAGAATGATGAGTACGAAACAGCAAAAGAACAATTACCGGACATCGGTGAAACGATTCAGACGTCTAATGGCTCTGCAAAGGTAGTAGGGCTTAATATTTTAGAACGAATTTTGCAAGTTGAATTAACCGGGCAAGAAAAAGTGATAGAATATACTTGGGAAGAATTATTACAAGAAGGCGTTGTATCTGCACAAACAACTGAGTAACGAGGTGTGCCACCTTGGATAAAAAGGAACTATTTGATACGGTGATTAATTTAGAAGAACAAATCGGTTCTCTTTATCGCCAGCTAGGTGATTTGAAAAATCATATCGGTGAAGTGATTGAAGAAAATCATCAGCTGCAGATGGAGAATCAGCACTTGCGTGAACGTCTGGATCAATCCGATCGAGATAAATCGTCTGAGGCAGAGCATGATTCTGCCCAGAAGCCAAGTCATTCTGATATAGGAGAAGGTCATGATAACCTAGCTCGTTTATATCAGGAGGGCTTCCATATTTGTAATGTACATTATGGGAGCATTCGGAAAGAGGGAGACTGTTTGTTCTGTCTGTCATTTTTAAATAAAAAATGAGAAAAGGCTTCCGCTGAATCGGGAGCCTTTTTCACAGGAAAAGAAAGGATACATCATGGTTTCGTTAAGAGAAGATGAACGTTTAGACTACTTGCTTGCAGAAGATATGAAAATTATTCAAAGTAAAACGGTGTTCGCCTTTTCATTGGATGCAGTGTTATTAGCAAAATTTGCGTATGTGCCGATTCAAAAAGGGGAGATTATTGATCTTTGTACGGGAAATGGCATCGTTCCATTGCTGCTTTCGACGAGATCTAAAGCCTCTATTACAGGGGTTGAAATTCAAGAACGCCTATATGATATGGCAAAGAGAAGTGTGGCGCATAATCAACTGGAGCAGCAGATTGAGTTGATCCATGGTGATTTAAATGATATGCCTAAACGGTACGGAAACCACAAAGTAGACGTGATTACTTGTAATCCGCCATATTTTAAGACTCCTTCTAAGGATGAAATCAATGAAAATGAGTATTTGGCGATCGCACGTCATGAGATTCATTGTACATTAGAAGATGTCATTCGTGTTTCTTCCACTTTGCTAAAGCAAGGAGGCAAACTGGCAATGGTTCACCGTCCTGGACGGCTGCTTGAGATTGTTGAAATGATGAAGAAATACCGAATTGAGCCAAAACGAATTCAATTTGTATATCCGAAACAAGGAAAAGAAGCGAATACCATTTTAGTGGAAGGCATGAAAGATGGAAAGCCGGATTTGAAAATTCTCCCGCCGCTTTTTGTTTATGGAGAAGACCAAGAGTATACAAAAGAAATCAGGACGATACTGTATGGAGAAGCATAGTCATTATTTCTATGTATTGAAATGTGCAGATGGTAGTTTGTACGCTGGGTATACAAATGATTTACAAAAAAGGCTGACTGCCCATAATAGTGGGAAGGGTGCAAAGTATACGAGAGCCAGACGACCGGTGGAACTTTATTATCACGAATGTTTTTCAACCAAAAGAGAAGCCATGCAACAGGAATATCGTTTCAAAACATGGACACGTCGAAAAAAGGACATGTATATAGAAGAAAAGCGAATCAAAAAGGAGGCGGCACATGAAAAAGACACAGAAAAGCTTTGATGGTCAATCAGAAATGGGTATTCTTTATCTCGTACCAACCCCGATTGGAAACTTAGAAGATATGACATTTCGAGCGATACAAACGTTAAAAGATGTAGACTATATTGCCGCAGAAGATACGAGACAAACGAAAAAGCTTTGTCATGTCTATGAAATTGATACCCCATTAACGAGTTATCATGAACATAACAAAGATAGCAGTGGTCACAAGTTAATCGAATGGTTAAAAGAAGGAAAGAATATTGCACTCGTGAGCGATGCGGGTTTACCGACGATCTCTGATCCAGGAGCCGAAGTGGTTCGCGACTTTACGAACATCGGAGGCTATGTCATTCCGTTACCTGGTGCAAACGCAGCACTTACGGCGCTTATTGCGTCAGGAATCGCACCACAGCCATTTTTCTTTTACGGTTTTCTTGATCGTCAAAAAAAGGAAAAGAAAAAACAGCTGGAAGCATTGAAGAAACGCCAAGAAACAATTATTTTCTATGAAGCGCCCCATCGGTTAAAAGAAACGCTGACTGTGATAAAAGAAGTGTGGGGGAACCGGAATATTGCCATTACGAGAGAACTGACAAAGAAATTTGAAGAGTTTATTCGTGGAGATTTAGAATACGCGCTGACTTGGGTGACAGAACAACAAATCCGTGGTGAGTTCTGTCTCGTCGTACAAGGAAATGATCAGGATGAAGAAGAACTGAATGAAGAAGCTTGGTGGAATTCTTTATCTGAAAAAGAGCACGTGATCCATTACATAGAGGAAGGGTTAACGTCAAAAGAGGCTATTAAACGTACTGCGGTCGAACGTGGTGTGCCAAAGCGGACGATCTATGATGCGTATCATATTGAACAATAAAGAAAGGTTCTTGCAAACGGTGCAAGAACCTTTTTATATAAAACTTATTTTTGTGATTGAAGTTGGTTTTGGATTTCGTTAATGATTTGCTCTGCACCTTCACGGCTAAGAACTAATTTACCATTAGCAAGTTTAAGGTTATCGTCTGATACTTCACCTGTTACTTGGCAAGTCATGTTTGGTTTATATTTTTTTAGGATAATTTTTTCATCATCAACATAAATTTCCAAAGCGTCTTTTTCTGCGATTCCTAACGTACGGCGAAGCTCGATTGGAATCACCACGCGTCCTAATTCGTCAACTTTACGTACAATACCTGTAGATTTCATCTTCATTCTCCTCCCAAAAAGTTCTTATTCTTAATATAATATTATCTTCGTCATTATTCGACAAATTCCTTACATTCCTAGCATAACAAGGTTTCCATAAATCGTCAATCATTTTGTTTACTATTGTTTGTAAAATATGACTCTTAAAGTCAAAGGACCTTGAAACTACCGGTGTATAAGGATTTTTCAGAATTTATCTATAAAAATATGAAAAATGACGATAACAGATTAACAAGACTTTTGCCCTAATTTAGCCAATTGTAAATCTGGAAATAGATTTCATACGACAATATTCGACAAAATGTCGAGCGGTTTGTCGTTTTTTTCGAAAAACTCATCTTTTTCATTCATTTCATTCTGTTCTATGTATATATGCTTGATCTTAAAGGCTAAGATGGTATCATAGAGAAAGCACAAGTGCAAAACATAATGAAATGATCTGACACATTTTAATGAAGTATGATGACCGCTCTCGTCCATTGGGCGGGAGTTTTTGACATTTACACACAAGCAGGAGGTTCCGACATGCCGGAAAAGAAAAAAACGTTTTATCTGACTACACCAATTTACTATCCGAGCGGAAAATTACATATTGGACATGCTTATACGACAGTGGCAGGGGATGCCATGGCTCGTTATAAACGTCTGCAAGGCTATGATGTGATGTATTTAACGGGTACTGATGAGCACGGACAAAAAATTCAGCAAAAAGCTGAAGAACAAAATATTACACCGATTGAGTATTTAGATCCGGTCGTTGCTGACATTAAATCATTATGGAAGAAACTCGACATTTCAAACGATGATTTCATTCGTACAACGGAAAAAAGACATACGAAAATCATTGAGCAAGTCTTTCAAAAGCTGCTTGATCAAGGAGATATTTATTTAGATCAATATGAGGGCTGGTACAGTATTCCTGATGAAACATTCTATACGGAAACACAGCTTGTTGATGTTGAGCGAAATGAGAAAGGGGAAGTCATTGGAGGGAAAAGCCCAGACAGTGGACACCCTGTTGAATTGATTAAAGAGGAATCATATTTTTTCCGTATGAGTAAGTATGCTGATCGCTTACTAGACTATTACGAAAAGAACCCGTCGTTCATTCAGCCTGAATCAAGAAAGAATGAAATGATTAATAACTTCATTAAACCGGGGTTAGAGGATTTAGCTGTATCAAGAACAACTTTTGATTGGGGCATTAAAGTACCTAATAATCCGAAGCACGTCATCTATGTATGGATTGATGCGTTATTCAACTACTTAACAGCGATTGGCTACGGAACCGATCAAGATGAAAAATATAAAAAATATTGGCCTGCCAACGTACACCTAGTTGGGAAAGAAATTGTACGATTCCATACAATTTACTGGCCAATTATGCTTATGGCACTTGATCTGCCGTTGCCAAAACAAATTTTTGCACATGGCTGGCTGCTCATGAAAGATGGCAAAATGTCTAAATCAAAAGGGAACGTAGTAGATCCTGTTACGTTAATTGATCGCTATGGTCTTGATGCTCTTCGTTATTATCTGCTACGCGAAGTACCATTTGGTGCAGACGGTGTGTTTACACCAGAAGGATTCGTGGAACGTGTAAACTATGACCTTGCCAATGATTTAGGAAACTTGCTTAATCGTACAGTGGCGATGGTGCAAAAATACTTCGACGGTACATTAAGCAGCTATAAGGGACCAGTCAATGAGTTTGATGAGGAACTAAAAGCTGTAGCTGAACAAACGGTGAAAGCCTATGAAGAAGCGATGGAAAACCTCGAATTCTCAGTGGCTCTTTCAAATGTTTGGACATTAATCAGCAGAACAAATAAATATATTGATCAAACAGCTCCATGGGTGTTAGCAAAGGATGAAACAAAACGAAAAGAACTGCATTCGGTGATGTACCATTTAGCAGAATCACTCCGAATCACAGCTGTATTGTTAACACCATTCTTAACAAAAACACCTGAGAAAATTTTCTTCCAGCTTGGAATTGAAGAAGAGAAACTCAAAAGTTGGGAAAGCATTCTTTCTTTCGGTGCGATTCAAAAAGCGACGGTACAAAAAGGTGAGCCATTGTTCCCTCGTTTAGAGGTTGAAGAAGAAGTGGCATACATTAAAGAGAAGATGCAGGGAAGTGCGCCTAAGGTAGAAGAAGAGACAGTTGAAATAGAAGAAACTGAATTACCTGAGCTGGGTGCCGAAATCGCCTTCGATGATTTTTCGAAAGTTGACCTTCGTGTAGCACAAGTATTGGAAGCAGCACCAGTGAAAAAAGCTGACCGTCTCTTAAAGCTTCAGCTTGATTTTGGATTTGAAAAGAGACAAATTGTCTCAGGGATTGCCAAGCACTATCAACCAGAAGAATTGGTAGGGAAGAAGCTCGTCTGCGTAGCGAATCTCACACCAGTTAAACTAAGAGGGGAAATTTCCCAGGGAATGATTTTAACTGGAGAAACTGGTGGTAAATTGCAGGTTCTTGAAGTAGATCAATCTCTAGCAAATGGAACAAAAATTTTATAATTCAAC
The DNA here is from genome assembly GCF_040047675.1 of Bacillus sp. BS1807G30. Taxonomy (NCBI): domain Bacteria; kingdom Bacillati; phylum Bacillota; class Bacilli; order Caryophanales; family Bacillaceae; genus Bacillus; species Bacillus sp. BS1807G30. The sequence continues at coordinate 49,864 of NZ_CP157353.1, forward strand.
AAAGGTGTTCCACGTGTAACATTTCGTCGAACACCTTTTGTTTTTCAGAAGAATTGTCGAAAGGAGCAATCAACCATGTTATTTGATACACATGCCCACTTAAATGCTGAACAATATAATGAAGACTTAGAGCAGGTGATTGAAAGAGCCAAAAGTGAAAAGGTAGAGAAGATTGTGGTGGTCGGGTTTGATCGTGCAACCATTACGAGAGCGATGGAGCTAATTGAAGCATATGATTTTATTTATGCAGCCATCGGCTGGCATCCTGTTGATGCCATTGATATGACAGATGAAGATTTGGCTTGGATCAAAGAATTATCTCAACATGAAAAGGTTGTTGCCATTGGAGAAATGGGTCTAGATTACTATTGGGACAAGTCGCCAAAAGATGTGCAAAAAGAAGTCTTTAGACGTCAAATTGCTCTTGCGAAAGAAGTGAATCTGCCAATTATCATTCATAACCGTGACGCTACGGAAGATGTAGTGACGATCTTAAAAGAAGAAGGAGCGGCAGAAGTCGGAGGAATTATGCACTGCTTTACTGGCAGCCTCGAAATTGCAAAAGCGTGTATGGAAATGAACTTTTATATCTCATTCGGTGGACCTGTGACATTTAAAAATGCGAAAAAACCGAAAGAAGTTGTAAAGGATATTCCAAGTGATCGTCTTCTGATTGAGACAGACTGCCCGTATTTAACTCCAGCGCCATTTAGAGGGAAACGAAATGAGCCGAGCTATGTGAAATATATCGCAGAACAAATTGCTGAATTGCGAGAAATAAGCTTTGAAGAGCTTGCTGCATTGACAACAGAAAATGCGAAAAAAGTTTTCCGTATAAACTGACAGTATATGATGTCAATCCTTGTTTAAGCTTGTCCAATTGTGAAACATAACGAAAAAGTTCTACACGTTTGCGCCTCCTCATAGGATAAGTTGTCGATAAGTCTTTCTTCCCTTACTTCCAAAAATCTCCCATAATAGGTTTACAATCGAGCATTTTTGTACAGTGGGTGGAAGGGTTGACAGGTTTTGAGATACTCTATATAATCTCTCCGAGGAGAAGGAGGCGTTTTTCATCGTACAAAAAATGAAAAATCTGTTTTCTGTCAAGCTAGGAAAAGGCAAGGTTTTATTTCTAGTCACTTGCTTGCTTTTAGCTGGAACTGGGACGGCTTACGGTGCGCATGAGCTCACTAAGCAGTCTATTACCATTTCAATCAATGGCAAAGAGAAGACAATTCGTACACATGAAGAGACAGTAGCACAGCTGCTTTCAGACCTTGGAATAAGGACCAAGGCGGAGGATCATATCTCTCCAAGTCTAAATACAAAGATTCAAGACAACATGAACATTGTGTATGATGCGGCTATACCGGTTCATCTCACCCTAGATGGGAAAGAGAAAACGATATGGACAACAGATCAGACGGTTGGAGCATTATTGAAGAATGAGAAGATAGATATTGGGAAGCACGATCAAGTAACTCCAGGAAAGAATGACAAGATTAAAAAGAATATGGATCTTGTGGTTCAGCAGGCCTTCCAGGTCAGCTTAAACGATGGAGGAAAGGATAAGAAAGTGTGGACCACTTCGACTACGGTCGCTGACTTTTTAAAGCAACAAGAGCTGAAGCTCAAGAAGCACGATAAGATCAAACCTGCGTTACATAGTCACCTTTCTAAAAAAAGCGCAGATGTGAAGATCACTCGGGTGGAAAAAGTCACCGATGTAGTGGAAGAGAAAATTGCTTTTGATACCAAACATAAAAAGGATCGATCTCTTGAAAAAGGAAAAGAGAAGGTGCTTGAAAAAGGTGAAGAAGGTAAATTAAAGAAGCACTATGCCCTTGTGAAAGAAAACGGCAAAGTGGTGTCTAAAGAATTAATTAAAGAGGTTACTGCAAAAGACAGCAAGGATCGTTTAGTGGCCGTTGGTACACAAGTGTCCAAGAAGGAACCTAAAGCGTCACCTGCGGTTTCAAGAAGTAATGAATCTTCAGGAAAAGAGTTCTATGTGACGTCTACAGCCTATACAGCGAGCTGTGCTGGATGTACGGGCAGAACGTCTACAGGCTTTAATTTAAAAGCAAATCCAGATGCAAAGGTCATAGCAGTAGATCCGAGTGTCATTCCGCTGGGCTCTAAAGTGTATGTGGAAGGCTATGGGTATGCCGTTGCATCAGACACTGGATCTGCTATAAAAGGGAATAAAATTGATGTGTTCGTCCCAAGTAAGTCGGCAGCTTATCAATGGGGAAATAAACGAGTGAAAATTAGAGTGCTCAAATAAACACATCAAATCATTTATATGAACAGAGGGCTTTGCGCACCCTCTGTTTTTTTGGTTATAATAGAAGCACTGTTTTCTAATTAATTAGACGCAAAAACAGCATGGAAGGTTTCATTTTTTGACAAAAAAATGTAGATTGTTTTTGCAAGCGGAGGAATACATGAAAATCAAAGAAATCATTGTGGTGGAGGGTCGTGACGACACTGCTAGAGTAAAGATGGCAGTTGATGCAGATACGATTGAAACGAATGGATCTGCCATTGGCGATACAGTCATTCAACAAGTGCGTCTTGCTCAGGAGACGAGGGGGGTTATCATTTTAACTGATCCTGATTTCCCTGGGGAAAAGATCCGTAAAACCATCGCAGAGGCTGTCCCTGGCTGTAAGCACGCCTTTTTACCAAAACACCTTGCGAAAGCGAAGCGGGACAAAGGAATTGGTGTTGAGCATGCTTCCTTGGATAGTATTCGAGCATGCCTTGCTCATGTCCATGAGGAAATGGAAGAATCAGAAAGCGAGATTACGTTAGATGATTTATTTGACGCAGGCCTTATCGGAGGCGAAGCATCAAAACGCCGCCGCGAACGATTAGGTGTGCTTTTAAATATAGGATATACAAATGCGAAGCAGCTGCAAAAGCGTCTTCACATGTTCCAAATAACGAAAGAGGATTTTATTGCGGCCTTAAAGACCGTCATGCAGGAGGAAGCCGATGAATAAAGATATTGCGACGCCCATCAGAACGAAGGAAATACTGAAGAAGTACGGTTTCTCTTTTAAAAAGAGCTTAGGGCAAAACTTTTTAATTGATACGAATATTTTAGATCGCATTGTCGATCATGCAGAGATTACGGATGAGACAGGTGTGATTGAAATTGGCCCTGGTATCGGTGCGTTGACTGAACAGCTCGCTAAACGGGCAAAGAAAGTCACGGCTTTTGAAATCGACCAGCGCCTATTGCCGATTTTAAACGATACGCTTTCTCCATACGATAATGTCACCATTATACATCAAGACGTATTGAAGGCAGATGTAAGAAAGGTGATTGAAGAACAGTTTGCTGACTGTAAAGAAGTAATGGTCGTAGCAAACCTTCCTTACTATGTGACGACACCAATTATTATGAAATTGCTTGAAGAAAACCTTCCATTGAAAGGAATCGTTGTCATGCTGCAAAAAGAAGTAGCAGATCGCATGGCTGCTGTTCCTTCATCAAAAGAATACAACTCTTTGTCGATTGCGGTGCAATTTTATACAGAAGCGAAGACGGTAATGGTTGTGCCGAAAACGGTTTTCGTCCCACAGCCAAATGTGGATTCAGCCGTGATCAAACTAACTGTTCGTGAAACACCTGCGGTCTCAGTAGACAATGATACGTTTTTCTTTCAACTGATTCGTGCGAGTTTTGGCCAGCGCCGGAAGACATTGATGAATAACTTGATGAACAATCTGCCAGATGGCAAGAAACATAAAGCCATCATTGAAGAAGCCCTTGTAACAGCTGAGGTTGATGGGAAACGCCGCGGTGAATCATTGTCAATCGATGAATTTGCCCGTTTGTCCAATGTTTTACACAAAGCCCTTTCATAAGGGCTTTTCAGCGTGTAGACAAACCCTCGCATTCTTTGTCAGTCCTGCGCTCTGGTGCTCACGAATGCCAAATTCGCTCCGCTCCAGTGCTCGTCCTTCCTAGACTGCAAAGGTTTTCTATCACGCTGAAAAGAAGACAAAGCCCTTTCATAAGGGCTTTTTTCTTTTGGTTTTCACCACTTCACCTGTTCAGGCATAGGCTAGAAAGAACAACACACCTGAAAGAAGAACAAGTGTAGCGTAAGACGATACCAACAGGATAAGAGCCTGATTGTGGAGTGAAAAGCATGCAATTTCAAATAGGAGATATGGTGACGAGGGCATCCTATCAGATGGATATTATGTTTCGTATCATTCGAATTGATGAGACAGACCAGCACGAAGCCACCGCCATTTTGCATGGGAATGAAGTGAGGCTGATTGCCGATGCGAAGATGTCAGATTTGGTCTTGATTCAAAAAGAGGAGCAGCTGACAAGAGAGAAGGACGATGAACGGAAAATTAACGAATCGCTCGACTTACTCAGGCAAGATTATCAGCTGCTTCGTGAAAAACAAGAGTATTATACGTCTGGACAATATCAGCATCAGGAGCAGTATTTTCATATGCCCGGAAAGGTTCTGCATTTAGATGGAGATGCTTCATACTTAAAGAAATGCTTGGATGTATATGAAAGAATCGGTGTACCTGTGTATGGTGTGCATTGCCACGAGAAGAAAATGCCAAGCATGATTGATTCATTAATTGATCAATATCGGCCTGATATTTTGGTCATCACAGGACATGATGCGTATTCTAAACAAAAGGGCGGTGTACACGATATCGGTGCATATCGTCATTCTCGTCATTTCGTTGAAACGGTTCAAAAGGCAAGAAGAAAGGTTCCGCATTTAGATCAGCTCGTGATCTTTGCAGGTGCCTGCCAATCTCATTTTGAATCATTAATTCAAGCAGGTGCTAATTTTGCAAGCTCACCCTCACGTGTCAACATTCATGCACTTGACCCCGTCTATATTGTTGCCAAGATCAGCTTCACTCCATTTGTAGATCGAATCAACGTGTGGGATGTGCTCCGAAATACACTGACGAGAGAAAAAGGTCTCGGAGGAATTGAAACAAGGGGTGTTTTAAGGGTAGGTATGCCATATAAAAGAGACCATGAATCGACATAACCCGACTGATTTCAGTCTGGTTTTTTTTATGCTCAAAAAGAAATTTCATATGAATACATAATTCACCGGAATTTGAGAAAAATAGGGAGGAGAAAAGGTAGAAGTTTGTCAAAATTATTTTGTTGACAATGGCTCGTGTTGGTTGATATAATTTAATTTTTATTTGACAAAAATGGGCCGTTGTTGTATAATTATCTCAGTGAGGTGGATGCAATGGCGAAGACTTTGTCCGACATCAAAAGATCGCTTGATGGTAACTTAGGTAAACGTTTGACGTTAAAGGCTAACGGAGGCCGCCGAAAAACAATTGAGCGTTCGGGCATTTTAGCTGAAACGTACCCTTCTGTTTTTGTGATTCAATTAGATCAAGATGAGAATTCGTTTGAAAGAGTTTCTTACAGTTATGCAGATATACTGACTGAGACGGTCGAATTAACGTTCGATGATACCGCTAGCTCAGTCGCCTATTAATGGGCAGTGAACTTTTTGTTTACTGCTTTTTGTTTTGCCTTTTTTCTGTATGGGAGGCTGTCCATTATTTGAAAGGGGTAAAAGGCAGGAATCGATGCAAAATAAGAAAGCCACAAACGAGTGGCAATGATTCGAATTCTCGACCAAAGGGGCTGTTTCGTTTGGGTAGACGCCGAGGCATTATGTCAGATGAGTTCAAATACGAGCTGGCGAAGGATCTTGGATTTTATGATACCGTCAAAAATGGAGGCTGGGGAGAGATTCGTGCGCGTGACGCAGGAAATATGGTCAAACGTGCCATTGAATTAGCTCAACAGCACATGGCTCAAGAAGAGAATCAACGATAAAGAAATGATCAGGGATACCTCGGGTGTCTCTGGTCTTTTTTGCTTGAAAAAGTGAGTGTGCTGGGGGCAAAAGCCAATATTCATCAGATCCATCAAATGTGATACAATATTGATACTTATGTTTAGATGGAGAAGTAGGTGAAATGTTTGCGTATTTTAGAAAAAGCACCGGCAAAAATTAATCTCTCACTTGATGTTCATGGAAAAAGACCGGATGGATATCACGAAGTGGAGATGGTGATGACAACAATAGATCTTGCAGATCGACTAGAGCTGACGGAGCTGGACAAAGACGAAATCCGTGTATCATCTCATAATCGTTTTGTGCCAGATGATCAACGGAATTTGGCTTATCAGGCAGCTAAATTATTAAAAACAAGATTCGGTATTCAAAAAGGCGTATCGATTGTCATCACAAAAGCAATTCCCGTCGCAGCAGGTTTAGCTGGAGGCAGCAGTGATGCCGCAGCAGCGCTTCGCGGCTTAAACCGTTTGTGGAAGTTAAATCTCACGTTAGATGAACTAGCTGAGCTTGGAGCGGAGATCGGCTCAGATGTCTCTTTTTGTGTACACGGAGGGACAGCGCTAGCGACAGGACGTGGAGAGAAACTAAAGCACATTGCGACACCGCCGCATTGCTGGGTGATTTTAGCGAAGCCGGTGATTGGGGTATCTACAGCTGAGGTCTACAGACAATATGACGCAAGCAAAGTAGAACACCCAAATGTACAGCGTATGATTGAAGCAATTGAAGCGAAAGATTATAAAGAGATGTGCGGCTCACTCGGTAACGTGTTGGAATCTGTGACATTAAAGATGTATCCAGAAGTCGATATGATTAAGAGACAGATGAAGCGTTTCGGAGCAGATGCTGTATTAATGAGCGGCAGCGGGCCAACTGTATTTGGCTTGATTCAATATGAATCGAAGGTACAAAGAATATATAACGGACTGAGAGGATTTTGTGATCAGGTTTACGCTGTCCGCATGATCGGCGAACAAAATGCCCTTGATTAAATCCGTATATTAAGTTATATTATTCATAAATTATTCGGGTTCTGGGGGTAAGTTCATGAAGTTTCGTCGAAGCGGCAGATTGGTGGACTTAACAAATTATTTGTTAACCCACCCGCACGTACTAGTACCTTTAACTTTTTTTGCAGAGCGATATCAATCTGCGAAGTCCTCTATTAGTGAAGACTTAACGATTATCAAACAGACCTTCGAACAGCAGGGAATAGGGACTTTACTTACTGTACCTGGCGCTGCTGGCGGAGTGAAATATATTCCAAAGATTCATCTAAAAGAAGCAGACGAAGTCGTAAACGATATCGGAGAGGCATTATCAACTCCTGAACGTGTGCTTCCTGGCGGCTATTTATATTTAACTGATGTTTTAGGCAATCCATCGATTCTTGCGAAAATCGGTAAGCTTTTTGCGACCATTTTTGCGGATCGACCGATTGATGTTGTCATGACTGTTGCGACGAAAGGTATTCCGATTGCCTATTCTGTTGCAGGTTATTTAAATGTGCCTGTTGTGATCGTTAGAAAAGATAATAAGGTAACAGAAGGATCAACTGTGAGTATTAATTATGCATCAGGTTCTTCTAACCGAATTCAAACCATGTCACTTGCAAAGCGGAGCTTAGATAAAGGATCCAATGTGTTGATTATTGATGACTTTATGAAAGCAGGCGGAACCATTAATGGCATGATGAATCTTCTAGAGGAATTTAATGCAAATGTTGCAGGGATCGGTGTTTTATTAGAAGATGAAGGCGTAGATGAACGCCTTGTCGATGAATATGTATCGCTTTTAAAGCTTTCAACCATTGATATGAAGCAGAAAATCATTGAGATTAATGAAGGCAATTTCCACGAGTTTTTTCATTCGAAAGCTTAAGCTTTGATCAAACATGTATTTGAATGGGAGAGATTGATATGACAAAAGTTGTTCAAACCAAAAACGCACCAGCAGCCATTGGACCTTACTCTCAAGGGATTATCGTCAATAACATGTTTTACAGCTCAGGGCAGATTCCATTAACACCAGCTGGAGATTTTGTGAATGGAGATATTAAAGAACAAACACATCAAGTGTTTCATAATCTTAAAGCCGTCCTTGAAGCAGCGGGTGCTTCCTTTGAAACAGTCGTGAAAGCAACGGTTTTCATTAAAGATATGGAACAATTCGCTGAAGTGAATGAAGTGTACGGTGAATACTTCCATACACATAAACCAGCTCGTTCATGTGTAGAAGTAGCCAGACTTCCAAAAGATGCACTTGTAGAAATTGAAGTTGTGGCATTAGTGAAATAAACAGGCCATCTCTTTGGAGGCCGTTTGGTTTCATTATATGTATGAAAAGGCATCGTCATGATGTCTTTTTTTACGCAACCGATGTAAGCGTCGTCATTAAAATGACAAAAAATGTATAAATATCCCGATATTTCAAAAAAAGTTTAAAAAAAGAGCAGGAGAATCACCACAATCGTTGAATACCTAATTAATGCTTTTATATTGGGAAAAGGTGGTGAACTACTGTGGAAGTTACTGACGTAAGATTACGCCGCGTGAATACCGATGGTCGCATGAGGGCGATTGCATCCATCACGCTGGACCACGAATTTGTTGTTCATGATATTCGTGTGATTGATGGAAATAATGGGTTGTTTGTTGCAATGCCTAGCAAACGCACGCCTGATGGAGAGTTTCGTGATATTGCACATCCGATTAACTCAAGCACTCGGGGTAAAATCCAAGATGCTGTTTTAAATGAATATCATCGCTTAGGCGAAGAAGAAGAAGAAACAATTGAATATGAAGAAGCTGGAGCTTCTTAATCATATGTGAATCCAAAAAGACAGCTTTAAGGGAAAATGGAATGTTTTCTTTTAAATGCTGTCTTTTTTGCGTTTTTCCTCATGATTCTTCTAGGTTTCAACCATTAGAAAATTAATGTACTTCCTCTTGTATCCTTGAAATCAGTCCTTATTTAGGATATATTTTTCTATGGATAATAGGGATATTGGAGGCCAATCAATGGATAAGCGGTTCGCAGTGATTCTAGCAGCGGGAAAAGGAACAAGAATGAAGTCAAAGTTATACAAAGTACTTCATCCAGTTTGCGGAAAGCCAATGGTCGAGCATGTGGCAGATCAAGCGTTAAAGCTATCTTTAGCCAAGCTTGTGACGATTGTCGGCCATGGAGCAGAGGACGTCAAGAAGCAGCTTGGGGACAGAAGTGAATATGCACTTCAAGAAGAACAGCTGGGAACAGCACATGCCGTCAAACAAGCTAAATCGTTCCTCGCGCAGGAAAAGGGAACAACCATTGTCATTTGTGGAGATACACCATTATTGACAGCGGAAACAATGGAAGCCATGTTAAGCGAGCATCAAAAACAACAAGCGACAGTGACGATTTTGACAGCACATGCGGATGATCCAACAGGTTATGGACGTATTCTTCGTGATGAAACAGGTGCTGTAGTAAAAATCGTCGAGCATAAAGATGCAAATGATGCGGAACGTCAAGTGAATGAAATTAATACTGGAACCTATTGCTTTTCAAATGAAGATCTCTTCCGTGTGATTGAGCAAGTGTCAAATGAAAATGCACAAGGTGAATACTATTTGCCGGATGTCATTGAAATTCTAAAGAATGAAGGACAGACAGTTGCAGCGTATCAAACACCGCATTTTGAAGAAACACTTGGAGTCAATGATCGTATCGCTCTATCACAAGCAGAGCAATTCATGAAGCGACGTATTAATCATCAGCATATGAAGAATGGTGTAACCTTGATTGATCCTGAGAACACGTATATCTCGCCAGATGCAGTCATCGGTGAAGATACAATGATTTATCCTGGGACGGTCATCAAAGGGAATGTAAAGATTGGTGCAGATGCCACAATCGGTCCGAACACTGAAATTGTTGATAGCGTAATTGGAGATCGGACAGTCATTAAGCAGTCTGTTGTCTGCGATAGTGAAGTTGGGGTAGATGTGACAATTGGACCGTTTGCTCATATTCGCCCGTTGTCGAAAATTGGCGATGAAGTGAAGATCGGGAATTTTGTCGAAATCAAGAAAACAGTTTTCGGTGACCGAAGCAAAGCGTCTCATCTAAGCTATATTGGAGATGCAGAGGTCGGAACGGATGTAAACCTTGGTTGTGGATCTATTACAGTTAATTATGATGGGAAGAACAAATTCTTAACGAAGATTGAAGATGGCGCATTTATTGGCTGCAATTCAAATCTCGTTGCACCAGTCACTGTCGGAAAAGGGGCATATGTTGCAGCCGGTTCAACGGTTACAGAAGATGTACCGCAGGATGCATTGTCTATTGCTAGAGCAAGACAAGTCAATAAAGAAGATTATGTGAAAAATATTCATAAAAAATAATCCAAATACCCGGAGGTTTACCATGTCTAATCGTTATGCTGATGCGAATTTAAAGATATTCTCTTTGAATTCAAACCCTGAACTTGCCAAAGAAATTGCCGATCGTATCGGAGTTGATGTAGGAAAGAGCTCTGTTAAACGTTTTAGTGACGGTGAAGTCCAAATCAATATTGAAGAAAGTATCCGCGGCTGTGATTGTTATGTTATTCAATCTACTAGTGCGCCAGTCAATGAGCACATTATGGAGCTACTCATTATGGTAGATGCACTAAAACGCGCTTCTGCGAAAACGGTCAATATTGTCATCCCTTATTACGGATATGCACGTCAAGATCGTAAGGCAAAACCTCGTGAGCCAATCACGGCGAAGCTTTTTGCGAACTTACTTGAAACAGCAGGTGCTACACGTGTCATTGCACTTGATCTTCATGCGCCGCAAATCCAAGGTTTCTTTGATATTCCAATCGATAACTTAATGGCTGTGCCAATCTTAACAAACTATTTCGAACAGAAAAACTTGAATGATATCGTTGTTGTGTCTCCTGACCACGGTGGTGTTACGCGTGCGCGCAAAATGGCGGACCGCCTGAAAGCACCAATCGCAATTATCGACAAACGTCGTCCGAAGCCGAACGTGGCTGAAGTGATGAACATCATTGGGAACATTGAAGGCAAAACGGCGATTCTCATCGATGATATCATTGATACAGCTGGTACGATTACACTTGCTGCAAATGCACTTGTGGAAAATGGAGCGGCTGAAGTCTATGCTTGTTGTACTCACCCAGTATTGTCTGGACCAGCAGTAGAACGTATTACAAACTCTAAAATTAAAGAATTAGTTGTGACAAACAGTATTCACTTAACAGATGACAAGAAAGTTGGAAAATTCATTCCGCTTTCAGTTGGGCCTTTGCTTGCAGAAGCCATCATCCGTGTACATGAAGAAGAATCTGTGAGCTACCTTTTCAGCTAATTTTCTGATTGAAAAAGGCCCTAGGCATCAGCTTGGGGTCTTTTTGCTGTGATAAATGAAAGCCAAACATGTTTAAAATGATTCAGTTATGGGTATTTATGAAAGTAGTGACAAAAAAGAAATAGGATGGTGCTGAATATGGCAACTTTAAAAGCAAATAAAAGAACTGATTTCAAACGTTCCACACTGCAAAAAATCCGTCATTCAGGACACGTTCCTGGTGTCATATACGGAAAAAATACAGACAACCTGGCTGTTTCATTAGACAGCATTGATTTATTAAAGACATTACGTGATGAAGGAAAAAACACAATCATCACATTAGACGTTGGCGGTGAAACAAAATCTGTGATGGTGACAGAACTGCAAACAGATCCGTTGAAAAATGAGCTTGTCCACGCTGATTTCCAAGTGGTCGACTTGCAGCGAGAAATTGACGCAGATGTACCTGTACAACTCATTGGAGAATCCAAAGGGGTAAAGGATGGCGGTGTCCTTCAGCAGCCACTATTTGAGCTATCCATTACAGCGAAACCAAAGGATATCCCGCAAAATATTGAAGCTGATATTACAAACTTAGAAGTAAATGACGTACTAACAGTTGGTGATCTGTCTGTTCAGTCTACGTATCAAATTAATAATGATCCAGAAGAAGTTGTTGCTTCGATCTTACCGCCTCAGCAATCAGAGGTTCCAGAGCCAGATAGTGAAGAGGAAACGCAAGAGCCTGAGGCCATTAAAGAAAAAGATGATAGCGAAGAATAACTGGTCAATTAGAGACGTAACCCTCCCGCGGTTACGTCTTTTGTGCTAGAATGAAAAGAATTCATACGTTTTGCATGAGGCAATCACATTGGCTCATTTTTTAGGCGTGTGCATGTGCGACAAAGGAGGTTATTGGTTTCATGATTGCGTTCGTTGGATTGGGTAATCCAGGAAAAGAATATGAAAAAACAAGACATAACGTCGGGTTTATGACAATAGATGAACTATCAAAAAAATGGGACATCCCATTAAATCAATCAAAATTCCATGGACAATATGGAACTGGGTTTGTTTCGGGGCAAAAGGTTCTACTTGTGAAGCCTCTTACATATATGAACTTATCAGGGGAATGTGTGCGTCCGCTGATGGATTACTATGAAATTCCCCTTGAACATTTGAAGGTCATCTATGATGATCTTGATTTGCCAACGGGCCGGATTCGTTTGCGTACAAAAGGAAGTGCAGGCGGACATAACGGAATCAAATCGTTGATTCAGCATTTAGGTTCACCTGAGTTTGACCGATTCCGTATCGGCATTGGCCGTCCACAAAACGGCATGAAGGTCGTCGATTATGTACTAGGACGCTTCTCAGAGGAAGAACAGCCTGATATCTCATCTGCTATTCAAGCATCTGTTGAAGCTTGTGAAGCGGCTTTAACAAAGCCATTTTTAGAAGTGATGAATGATTTTAACAAGAAGGTATAAGAATGATAAGCAAAGCACATACTGATCATAAAATCTCAGCATGGGAGGATCACGTATGGCTTTGCACTATTACTGCCGGCACTGTGGTGTAAAGGTTGGCAGTCTAGATGAATCCGCTGTCCAAAGTGAAGCACTTGGATTTCATCACTTAACAAATGAGGAAAGAAACGATATGATTTCTTATAGGGAAAATGGTGATTTACATGTACAAACCATTTGTGAGGATTGCCAAGAGGCGCTCGAAAGAAATCCTGATTACCATCAGTATCATACTTTTATTCAATAAAAAAGCTTTGGTGTAGATATTAGACCAAAGCGTTTTTCTGTTTTAAACAAGCAGGGAGGAGGAGCCAAATGAAAAACATACAATCATTTATCAAACAAAGTGATGATTTTCAGTCCATTTTTAACGGACTAAAAGAAGGGTTAAAAGAACAGCTGCTCGCCGGACTATCAGGCTCCGTCAGATCTTTATTTACAGCCGCCATATCAGACGAATTAAAGCGTCCGATGTTTATTGTGACACACAACTTATATCAAGCGCAGAAGGTCACAGATGATCTAGCAAGTGTGATGCCAGATCGCTCGGTCCTTCTTTATCCTGTCAATGAACTCATTGCATCTGAGATTGCTGTAGCAAGCCCTGAGCTTAGAGCGCAGCGTCTTGATGTATTGAATCGTCTCGCGAATGGAGAAAATCCGATTGTGGTGACTCCAGCAGCTGCAGTGCGTAGAATGCTTCCGCCTGTTGAGCTCTGGAAGGAGAGTCAGATCCATTTAAAGGTTGGTGAAGAAATTGATTTGGAGGCGTTTTCAAAACAACTCGTGCAAATCGGTTATGACCGGACGTCCATGGTCGCTGCGCCCGGAGACTTTAGTGTGCGCGGAGGAATCATCGACATTTATGCGTTAACGGAAGACCACCCGATCCGTATTGAGCTGTTTGATACAGAAGTGGACTCTATTCGGTCCTTCCACTCTGACACGCAACGTTCATTGGAAACACTTCAAGAAATCAAGATTGGCCCGGCGAAAGAGCTGATTGTAAGAGGGCCTGAACGAGTGAGAGCGATTGAACAGCTTGACGAAGGTCTTGCCAGCAGCTTAAAGAAATTCAACTCGGATAAACAAAAAGAACTGCTCCATCAGAATATTTCTGCTGATCGTGAGAAGCTGCTAGAAGGTATTGTGACACAAGAAATGACGAAGTATCTGTCCTATTTCTATGAAAAGCCTGCTAGTTTGCTAGATTATACATCGCAGGATACGATTATCATTCTAGATGAAATCAGCAGAATTCAGGAGATGGAAGAACAGCTTGAACAGGAAGAAGCAGATTGGACAATTAGTCTGCTGGAAGAAGGGAATATCCTGCATGATCTAGCCCTTTCCTTCCCATTTCAAGAGCTGTTCAATCAGCAATCGAGATCGATTCTGTACTATTCCTTATTTTTGAGACATGTTCAGCAGACCAATCCGCAAAATATCGTCAATGTATCTAGTAAGCAAATGCAGAATTTCCACGGGCAGATGAATGTGCTTGCAAGTGAAATTGAACGCTACAAAAAGCAGAATTATACGGTTGTCTTTTTAGGTGCGGATGAAGAGCGGACAGAGAAGCTGTCATCTGTCTTGCATGATTATGACATTGAAGCAGCTCTTGCTAAACCTGATGCTGAGCTTGTCAGCGGGCAAGTATATATTTTACAAGGTGAGCTTCAAACCGGTTTTGAACTACCTTTATCCAAGATTGCTGTCATTACAGAGGGTGAACTTTTCAAGAAACGTGTGAAGAAGCAGGCACGTAAGCAAAAGCTGACAAACGCAGAGCGAATCAAAAGCTATTCAGAACTGCAAGTGGGCGATTATGTGGTGCACATTAACCACGGGATCGGTAAGTATTTAGGAATTGAAACGCTTGAAATTGGCGGCATTCATAAAGATTATTTAAATATTCATTATCAAGGAAGCGACAAGCTTTATGTCCCTGTTGAACAAATTGATCAGGTGCAGAAGTATGTAGGGTCAGAAGGAAAAGAACCAAAGCTGTACAAACTAGGTGGCAGCGACTGGAAACGTGTGAAGAAAAAAGTAGAATCATCTGTGCAGGACATTGCAGATGATCTGATTAAGCTGTACGCAGAACGTGAAGCAAGCAAAGGGTATGCCTTCTCGCCTGACCATGAAATGCAGCGCCAGTTTGAATCTGCATTCCCTTACCAAGAAACAGACGATCAAATTCGCTCGATTCATGAAATCAAACAAGACATGGAGCGGGAGCGCCCGATGGATCGTCTGCTTTGTGGAGATGTGGGCTATGGAAAAACAGAGGTGGCGATTCGAGCGGCCTTCAAAGCCATTGCTGACGGGAAGCAGGTGGCACTGCTTGTACCAACAACGATCTTAGCGCAGCAGCATTTTGACACGATTATGGACAGATTCCAAGACTATCCTGTTAAAATCGCTCAGCTTAGCCGCTTCCGTACACGAAAAGAAACAACAGAAACCTTAAAAGGGCTGAAAAATGGAACGATTGATATGGTCATTGGAACGCATCGTCTTCTTTCAAAAGACATTGTGTACAAGGATTTAGGACTGTTAATTATCGATGAAGAGCAGCGCTTCGGTGTGACGCATAAAGAGAAAATTAAGCAAATGAAAGCCAATATTGATGTGCTGACGTTAACGGCAACACCAATTCCCCGCACGCTTCATATGTCGATGCTTGGCGTACGTGACTTATCTGTTATTGAAACACCACCTGAGAACCGTTTCCCAGTTCAAACCTATGTTGTCGAGTACAATGGTGCGTTAGTTAGAGAAGCCATTGAGCGAGAACTGGCAAGAGGCGGTCAAGTGTACTTCCTTTATAACCGAGTGGAGGATATTGAACGAAAAGCAGATGAAATCTCGATGCTTGTTCCAGACGCAAAAGTAAGCTACGCACACGGGAAAATGAGTGAGAACGAGCTGGAATCCGTGATGATTAATTTCCTAGAAGGTGAATCGGATGTACTCGTTAGTACAACCATTATCGAAACGGGCGTAGACATTCCAAATGTGAACACGCTCATTGTTCATGATGCTGATAAAATGGGGCTTTCGCAGCTGTACCAGTTAAGAGGACGAGTTGGGCGCTCGAATCGTGTGGCCTATGCTTATTTCACTTATCGAAAAGATAAAGTGCTTTCTGAAGTAGCTGAGAAAAGACTTCAAGCCATTAAAGAATTCACTGAGCTTGGGTCAGGCTTTAAAATTGCGATGCGTGACTTAACGATTCGAGGAGCAGGGAATTTACTTGGTGCACAGCAGCATGGATTTATTGATTCTGTTGGCTTCGACCTTTACTCTCAAATGCTGAAAGAAGCCATTGAAGAAAGAAGAGGCGATACGACTGCTCAAGAAAAATTTGAGCCGGAAATTGACCTCCAAATTGATGCCTACATTCCAGATAGCTATATTTCTGACGGCAAACAAAAGATCGAGATGTATAAACAGTTTAGAGCGATTGGATCTATAGAAGAGCGGAAAGAGCTTCAAGATGAAATGATTGACCGATTCGGAGAATATCCGCAAGAAGTGGCTGATTTGTTCACGATTGCGACGATGAAGGTGTACGCTGTGCAGGAACGTGTCGAGTTGATCAAGATGGAGAAAGGCATTGTCAGACTCACTCTTGATGAAAAAGCAAGCAGCGACATCGATGGTCAAAAATTATTTGAGCTTGGCAGTCAATATGGACGTGATATCGGTCTTGGCATGGAAGGCAGCAAGCTGATTATTTCTGTCCAAACAAAAGGTAAGAAAACGGAGGAGTGGCTTGAAGTCGTTCTTCGTATGCTTCGAGGTCTTCAAGATGTGAAAAAAGAAACCATTCCATCTTCATAAAATTTTGTTGGTCTCTCGTGTATATTACGTTTGATGTGACAGATACTAAACTCAGGGTCAAGTGGTGAATGTTGCATAAAGTGGACGCTTTTGTTCCATTCACCCAACACATCATCAAACGAAAGAGAGGCAGCAGTGAATGAAAGCAACTGGAATTGTACGCCGCATCGATGATCTAGGTAGAGTGGTTATACCGAAGGAGATTCGCAGAACATTGCGCATCCGGGAAGGAGATCCGCTTGAGATTTTCGTCGACCGCGATGGAGAAGTGATTTTGAAGAAGTATTCACCGATTAGTGAGCTAGGAGACTTTGCGAAGGAATATGCTGATGCATTATTCGACAGTTTGGGTCATTCTATCCTCATCTGTGATCGTGATACGTATATTGCTGTATCCGGTAGTTCAAAAAAAGAGTACTTAAACAAATCCATTAGTGATTTACTTGAACGAACAATGGATCAGCGTAATTCTGTATTAGAGGACAGCAAGAAAGAAATTCAGCTTGTGGATGGTATTGATGATGATGTATCAGCTTATACCATTGCACCTATTGTTGCAAACGGAGATCCAATTGGCGCCGTCGTCTTATTTTCTAAAGAGCGTTCAATGGGAGAAGTGGAGCATAAAGCGGCAGAAACGGCAGCTGGCTTCTTAGCCCGTCAAATGGAACATTAGGTCTAATAAATCTATATCATTTTGATAAAACGAAAGAATGCCGATGAAATCATCTGATTTTGTCGGCGTTTTTTATATGGGATGAAACAAAACAATGAATGTATCGTCTACTCCTTAGAAAGAAACGGCTTGCCAGTCACGTATGATATAATGAGTGCGTTTAAATGTAGGTATATTTTTTGATTGAACATAAAGGAGTCATCCATGAAAAATGCTGTGAATCAGCCGCATTGGCTTTTCCAAGGTGCGGTGATTTTAACCATCGCAGGCTTGTTATCAAAGGTACTGAGTGCCGTATATCGTGTCCCTTTTCAAAATATCGTAGGAGACACAGGTTTTTATATTTATCAGCAGGTCTATCCCTTTCTTGGCATTGCGATCATGCTCGGCACCACTGGTTTTCCTGTAATGGTGTCCAAGCTTCTGAGCGAGCATGGTGAGGAGAATCGCCGAATCATTACAAAGGTATCTTTGGTGTATATCACTTTGCTGAGCTTGGCCTTATTTCTTTGTTTATACATAGGAGCAGGCACAATTGCGAATCTCATGGCGGACAGTCAATTAATGTTGCTCATCCAGATGAGTTCGTTTGTGTTTTTATTTCTGCCGCTTACCGTGATGCTGAGGGGTGTTTTTCAGAGTGATGGGCTGATGCTCCCTACTGCGGTCTCTCAATTGGCTGAGCAACTCATCAGAGTAGGCGTCCTGCTTGTTTTATCTTTCTATTTTGTGAGACATGGCTATTCGCTTTATGAAACAGGAGCGGGTGCGGTGTTCTCTTCTATAGCTGGAAGTGCGGCTTCACTCATTTTGCTTCTTTTCCTTTGGCTGACCTATCGGAAGCGGTCGTCAGCGAGCAAGACATTAAAACAGGCTACACTGCGGAAAAAAGATGTGCTGAAGAGTTTGGTGCTGTATACATTGACGATTTGTGTGAGTGGATTGCTGATCCTATGGATGCAAATGATCGATGCTTTTCACCTGTATGCGCTGCTGCGCAGTGAGGGACTGAGTGAAGCAGCTGCAAAGGCGGCAAAAGGCGTGTATGATCGAGGTCAGCCGTTCTTGCAGCTCGGGACGGTGTTTGCAATTAGTATCGGGACGTCTCTTGTTCCGTTTTTGTCGTCGGCCTTAAGAAAAGGGCAGCATAAAGCAATTCGTGAAAAAGTACGTACATCGTTTAAGGCAACATCGGTGCTGGGGATTGGTTCAGCTGTCGGTCTTATATGTATTTTATCGTCTGTGAACATCATGCTTTTTCGTAATGACTTAGGGACAGATGCGCTGCAAATATTTTGCATATCCATTGCCTTTACATCAATGGCGATTACGCAAACCGCTTTACTTCAGGGTCTGGGACATACCGTGTACCCGGCTGTTGTGGTCCTGATCAGTGTACTGGTGAAATGGGGGCTGACGCTGGCTCTTGTCCCGTTATTCGGCATTTATGGAGCCGCATGGTCGACTGTTTGTGGGTTTCTCGCCGCCGCTGCGCTCAATGCGGTGTATTTGAAGCATAAAGGGTGGATTTCAATAAGAGAGCTATTCCCAGTGAAAATTCTTTTATCAGCAGCATTCATGGCCGTCGTTTTAATTGGATATCAGGCATTGTTTTCTTGGGTCATTCCCTTTGAGAAACGTCCGTTTTCTGTTTTAGAGAGCCTGACTTCAGTTTTTATTGGTGGTTTCGCCTTTTTATATAGTATTCTTAAGCTAGACGTATTTACGGAAGAGGAATGGAGACTCATTCCATTAGGAGAAAAGATTTTATATTTTAAACAGATGAGAGGGAATCGAAATGGCAGGTAAGATTACAGTCGTTGGTCTTGGGGCAGGCGACATAGATCAGCTGACGCTCGGTGTATATAAGCAGCTGAAGCAGGCGAAAGAAGTATACATGAGAACGCAGGATCATCCACTCACCGCAGAATTGATGCAGGAGGTCCCGTCTCTGACCTTTTTTGATGAGATTTATGAAAAGCATGATCAGTTTGATGCAGTGTATGAGGAAATCACAGACATTCTCTTCCGAGAGGCTGAGGAGAAAGATATTGTGTATGCAGTACCAGGTCACCCGTTTGTGGCGGAAAAGACAGTGCAGCTTCTTGTTTCACAACAGAAGAAGCGCGGGGTTGAGGTGTACGTGGCTGGTGGACAAAGCTTTTTGGATGCGACGTTTAATTCCTTACAGATTGACCCGATTGAAGGGCTGCAATTCGTTGACGCTGGGGATATGAGAGCGGATGATCTGAAGTTGACCCAGCATGTGCTGATCTGTCAGGTATATGATCAGATGACAGCCTCGAATGTGAAGCTGACCCTCATGGAAAAGCTACCTGACGATTATGAAGTCTTTATCGTAACGGCAGCTGGAAGCAGTCAGGAGCAGATTACAGGTGTTCCTTTATTTGAACTTGATCGAGATGTGTCGATAAATAACTTAACGAGTGTTTATGTACCTCCCATTCAAGATGAAAAGCTGCTCTATCAGCAATTTGACACTTTCCGCGAAGTCATTCGTACATTAAGAGGTCCTGGCGGCTGTCCTTGGGATCAAAAACAAACGAATGAGTCGCTCAAACCATATTTAATTGAAGAATGTTATGAGCTGCTGGAAGCCATAGACGAAGACGATCCAGATCATATGGTTGAAGAACTCGGAGATGTACTGCTGCAAGTTTTACTCCATGCCCAAATTGGTGAAGATGATGGTTATTTCTCAATGAATGACGTCATCCAGCATGTCACAGAAAAAATGATTCGACGACATCCGCATGTGTTTGGTGATACGGATGTGTCTGAAGCATCAGATGTAGTCGCCAACTGGGAAAAAATCAAGCAGCAGGAAAAACCGGAGCGTGCAGCTTCTATTTTGCAATCCATTCCAACGACTCTTCCAGCTTTAACAAAAGCCTATAAGCTCCAAAAGAAAGCAGCAAAAGTGGGCTTCGACTGGACAGAAGTAGAGGATATTTGGAACAAATACGAAGAAGAAAAGCAGGAATTCCTTGTGGAAGTGGCAGATAAGACGGATGAAGGTGCAACAAAGCAGATGAAGGATGAATTTGGGGATCTTTTGTTTGTTCTCGTCAACATCGGTAGATTTTATCAGCTGGAGCCTGAAACCGCCCTCTCTTCTGCAAACACAAAATTCATGCGGCGCTTTCAGCATATTGAACAAAAAGCAAAGGACATAGGGCGTTCACTAGAGGACTTGACCCTAGAAGAAATGGACGATCTGTGGAACGATGCCAAACGCATAGAAAGAGGTGAACTTACATGAGACTAGATAAATTCTTAAAAGTGTCTCGTTTAATCAAAAGAAGAACATTGGCAAAAGAAGTAGCCGATCAAGGGAGAATTTCCATTAATGGCACGCAGGCGAAAGCCAGCTCTGACGTGAAAGAAGGGGACGAGCTTCAAATCCGCTTTGGCCAAAAGCTTGTGACTGTTCAAGTCAACGAGTTAAAAGACACAACGAAAAAAGAAGAAGCTGCTGGCATGTATACCGTGCTAAAAGAAGAAAAAACAGCAGAATAGGGCTTGTTCTAAATGTCCCGCCTGTCACATACAATGCAGTAACAATGCAAGTATGAGATATGGGGGATGTATAAATGAATCAATATTATAATCAACCTCAAGGCACGAAGTTGTCATCAGAAGCCGAGCATCATGTCACAATGCGCAACAGAAAGCATTTAGATATTACCGGGGTCAAACAAGTCGAGAGCTTTGATAATGAAGAATTTCTGCTTGAGACTGTCATGGGAGTCCTCGCCATTCGCGGAGAAAATCTGCAAATGAAAAACTTAGATGTAGAAAAGGGCGTTGTGTCCATTAAAGGGCGTGTCTTTGACTTAATCTATGTAGATGAGCAGCACGGGGAGAAAGCTAAAGGATTTTTTAGCAAGCTGTTTAAATGACACTGACGGTCCAGTTTTATACGATGCTTTCGATGGCGGCGATGGGCATCTGGCTGGGCGCATCGCTGGATACGTACAAGCTGTTTGTGAACAGGGAAAAAACAGCAAAATGGCTGCTGGTCATTCACGACCTCCTTTTTTGGGTGGTGCAGGGTCTGTTATTCTTTTATGTCCTGCTGCTAACCAATGAGGGAGAATTCAGACTTTATATTTTTCTAGCTGTTGCTTTAGGCTTCTCGATGTACCAGGCATTGATGAAACAGCTGTATATGAACATCCTCAAGTTTGTGATGAGGTGTATTTATCAGACTGTTCTCTTCCTGAAAAGGCTGATCATGTCGATGGTTTTCCAGCCCATTCGCTGGATCGTCGGTTTGATCATAAGTGCTCTTCTGTTCTTGTTCCACTCGCTCTTACGCCTTGTTCGTTTTGCGTTTCGACTCGTGTGGAAGGTGCTGTATATTGTTTGTTATCCGCTTATTTGGTTACTCAATGTGACCATTATTCATCGAATTCCCGAAAAATGGCGAACATCAATGAGGTTGTTTTTCTCAAAAGGAGCAGGAATTTTACAAGGGATCAAGAAATTATCTCGTACCATGAAAACGAAATGGAAACAATTCTGGACAAAGTAAGAGAGGAGGCCTTCATCCTTGAACGAGAGAAAAAGAAATATCGCACAAATTCAAAATGATTATCAAAAACAAATGGAACAGCAAGCGCAGCGCCTAAAACGCAAACGCCGGGGACTCCTTAGAAGGCTTACCGTGTTTGGAGTCATTGTGCTCATGTTTGCTGTTTTGGTAACAAGTGCCCTCTGGTCGCAATCGTCTGCTTTGAAAGAAAAAGAAGAGAAGAAGGTTGCGCTTGAAAAAGAATTGAAGCAATTACAAACAAAGCAGGAAGATATTTCTGATGAAATCAAAAAGCTGAAAAGCAAAGAATACGTACTCGAACTGGCACGACGGGACTATTATATGTCTAAAAAAGGCGAAAAAATCTTTGATGTGGGCAATAAGAGCGATTAGCCTTGTTGACACTTAAAATTCAGTTTATGTATAATTGAACAAATGAGATTTTTTTATAAGTCTAAGGAGGAGCACTTTTTTTATGTCGATTGAAGTTGGCAGCAAGTTACAAGGGAAAGTTACGGGCATTACAAATTTTGGAGCTTTTGTGGAGTTGCCAGGCGGTTCAACTGGTCTCGTTCATATCAGTGAGGTAGCCGATAACTATGTAAAAGATATTAATGAGCATTTAAAAGTCGGTGAACAAGTTGAAGTGAAAGTGATTAACGTTGAAAAAGACGGTAAAATCGGCTTGTCCATTAAAAAAGCAAAAGATCGTCCTCAACAACAACAATCAAGACCGAGCAGAAATGATTTCCGTCCGAAGGAATCGTTTGAGCAAAAAATGAACAAATTCTTAAAAGATAGCGAAGATCGCTTAACATCTTTAAAACGTAACACGGAATCAAAACGTGGGGGGCGCGGAGCAAGAAGAGGTTAACTTGTTGCTGCTTTCTATATATTTTTCACAACAAAGCATCTGCTGTTTAGCGGGTGCTTTTTTTAATACAAATTCAACGTTTTTTGTGCATTTGCCATTTAATTTAAAACTTTCTATTGACGGACAAGCGAATCCTTTGTATTATAGTTCTTGTGCTTCTTAGCGCATTTTACATTATGGCGGTGTAGCTCAGCTGGCTAGAGCGTACGGTTCATACCCGTGAGGTCGGGGGTTCGATCCCCTCCGCCGCTATCCTTTTAAAAAGAACAATAAGCAAGGCCCGTTGGTCAAGCGGTTAAGACACCGCCCTTTCACGGCGGTAACACGGGTTCGAATCCCGTACGGGTCATCTTCAAAACAGCTTTCTATAAGAAAGCTGTTTTTTTGTGCTTTCGTAAAATTCTGATGAAAGACATCGACTTTCAAGAAAGTATGCCTTTTTGGCAAATAAAGCGTCGAACGTTTTATGGAAACGACAACTTCTTTTGACAAAATTTCTTTTTCACCTTCGCTATAATGACAAGCAACGAATATCAGGTGGGGGATGAAAAGATGGAAAAACTAGAAAGAAGAACTGATTTAACGGGAGCCGGGTTTGAAAGAATCAGTGCAGGGTTAAAAAAGATGAAAAACCTGTTTCTTCATCATACGCATTCTCTTTTTTTCTATAAAGGGTTTATTTATGTTGTTCTGGGCTTTTTATTGGGACGAGCCTTTATCTTATCTGAAATTATGCCGTTTGCATTGCCTTTCTTTGGGTCCATGCTGCTCATTAAAAGGGATAAAGCGATGCTTGCTTGTCTTGCTTTACTCGCTGGAGCGATGACGATATCACCTCAAAATGCATTATTCGTATTTGCGTCATTGATCGTGTTCCTCCTCATGTCAAAGGTCGTTTCATTTATCATCAAAGACCCAGTGAAAACATTACCGGTTGTGATTGTGCTCTCAATGCTGATGACCAGGGGAGCTTTTGTATACCTCGAGCAGGGTGCGGTTCAAAGCTATGACTATGTGATGGCAGGGGTTGAAGCTGGACTTGCCTTCATTTTGACACTGATTTTTCTTCAAAGTTTGCCGATTTTTACAGTCAGGAAAATCAAACACTCCTTAAAGGTTGAAGAAATTATTTGCTTTATGATATTAATCGCTTCAGTTTTAACAGGTCTGGCTGGGATCACATTTCAAGGAATGCAGGCAGAGCATATTTTGTCACGATATGTAGTGCTGAGCTTTGCCTTTATTGGAGGAGCGAGTATTGGTTGTACAGTGGGTGTTGTAACTGGATTAATTCTTGGTCTCGCCAACATCGGCAACCTTTATCAGATGAGTCTGCTTGCCTTTTCGGGCTTATTAGGCGGATTACTAAAAGAGGGGAAAAAAGCAGGAGCCGCCATAGGCTTGATTGTGGGTTCTTTACTAATCTCCCTCTACGGTGAAGGGTCAGCAGGGCTAATGACAACGCTATATGAATCACTCATCGCAGTTGCACTGTTTTTGCTCACGCCACAGTCAGTAACGTCCAAGGTGGCAAAATATATTCCTGGTACGGTAGAGCATGTACAGGAACAGCAGCAATATGCCAGAAAAGTACGAGACGTGACAGCAAAAAAGGTAGATCAATTCTCTAATGTATTTCATGCGCTGTCTGAGAGTTTTGCGACATTTTACGAATCCATTCCTGAGGAGAAGAAGCAGGAAGAGGATGTAGATCTTTTTTTAAGTACGATCACAGAACGTTCCTGTCAAACGTGCTATAAGAAAAATAAATGCTGGGTGCAGAACTTTGATACAACCTATGAACTCATGAAACAAGTTATGCATGAATCTGATGAAAAAACGTACGAGCATAACCGGAAGTTGAAAAAGAAATTCAGTCAGCACTGCTCAAAATCAAAGCATGTAGAAGAATTGATTGAAGAGGAGATAGCTTACTATAAAGCAAATCAGACCTTAAAGAAAAAGGTCCAAGACAGCAGGCGCCTTGTGGCCGAACAACTTATGGGTGTCTCACAAGTCATGGAGGATTTTTCCCGGGAAATAAAACGAGAAAGAGAGCAGCATTTTATTCAGGAAGAGCAGATGATAGAAGCACTTCAGAACTTTGGAATTGAAATTCAGCAAGTTGAAATTTATAGCTTAGAACAGGGAAATGTTGATATAGAGATGAGA
The DNA here is from genome assembly GCF_040047675.1 of Bacillus sp. BS1807G30. Classification (NCBI taxonomy): domain Bacteria; kingdom Bacillati; phylum Bacillota; class Bacilli; order Caryophanales; family Bacillaceae; genus Bacillus; species Bacillus sp. BS1807G30. The sequence continues at coordinate 74,768 of NZ_CP157353.1, forward strand.
ATTCCCTATTGCCAAGGTCATGGGGAATGCGAAAAAATCATCGCTCCAATGCTCTCGGATATTTTAGAAGAACAAGTTTTAGTCAAAGCAGAGCAGTGTGCGGAGCATCCAACAGGTTATTGTCATGTTGTATTCGGTTCTGCAAAATCGTATCGAGTGTCTACAGGTGTAGCACATGCAGCGAAAGGTGGAGGATTAGTATCTGGAGACAGCTACAGCATGATGGAGCTGGGTGCAGGTAAATATGCCGCAGCTATTAGTGATGGGATGGGAAATGGAGCAAGAGCCCATTTTGAAAGCAATGAAACGATCAAGCTGTTAGAAAAAATCTTGGCGTCTGGTATTGATGAAAAAGTAGCGATTAAAACGATTAATAGCATTTTATCTCTACGGACAACGGATGAAGTCTACTCTACATTAGACTTATCCATTATTGATTTACAGGATGCGAGCTGTAAATTCCTCAAGATTGGCTCCACCCCAAGTTTTATTAAACGTGGTGATCAAGTGATGAAGGTACAGGCCAGCAACTTGCCTATTGGCATTATTGATGAATTTGAAGTAGAAGTGGTGAGTGAACAGATGAAGGCAGGAGATCTCCTTATCATGATGAGCGACGGGATCTTTGAAGGACCAAAGCATATCGAAAATCATGATTTGTGGGTCAAACGAAAAATGAAGAGCTTTAAAACAGAAGATCCGCAAGAGATTGCTGATTTATTAATGGAGGAGGTCATTCGCACAAGAGCAGGTCAAATCGATGACGATATGACGGTTGTCGTCATTAGGCTCGACCACAATACACCAAAATGGGCATCCATTCCGACAGGTACATTCTATCTTCAGAAACAAGAGATTTCTTGAAATATCGTATAATATGAATTTCTTCTGGCGATGATGGGGATATAAGCATTCAGTTACAATCCCAGGAGGAATGAAGATGCGAAAAGGTCACGTAAACCAAATCTTACTGATTACAGATGGCTGCTCAAATCATGGGGAAGACCCACTTGCGATTGCCGCATTGGCAAAGGAGCAAGGGATCACAGTCAATGTCATTGGCATTATGGAAGAGAACAGACACGATCATGAAGCGATGAAAGAAGTAGAGGGGATTGCTCTAGCAGGCGGAGGCATTCATCAGGTTGTCTACGTTCAGCAATTGTCTCAAACCGTACAAATGGTTACAAAAAAGGCGATGACGCAAACGTTACAAGGTGTTGTGAATAAAGAATTGCAGCAAATTCTTGGCAAAGATACTGAAATTGAAGAACTTCCCCCTGATAAGCGTGGAGAAGTGATGGAGGTTGTGGACGAGCTTGGTGAGACGGTTCATCTTCAAGTGCTTGTGCTTGTGGATACGAGTGCAAGTATGAAACCGAAGCTGCCAACGGTCAAAGAAGCACTCATCGATCTCTCTATTAGTCTAAATTCGAGAATTGGTGAAAATCAGTTTGGGATGTGTGTATTTCCCGGGAAAAACTCAGATGCAGAAATTGTGTTGAACTGGACGCCACGGTTCGATTCGTTATCATCGATTTTCCCGAAGCTGACAACAGGAGGAATTACACCGACAGGACCAGCAATTCGAGAAGCACTCCAGCATTTCAAATCAGTTCGTTCACGAAAAGGGCTGCTTGAAGCGAAGGAAGAACATGATGAATTCGGCTTCTAACATCCCATTAGGTACAATGATAAAAGGAAAATGGCATCACCAACATTACCGCATTGTAAAAGAGCTGGGAAAAGGGGCGAACGGCGTGGTCTATCTGGCCGAATCGCCAAAGGGGCAAGTGGCCCTTAAATTGAGTGATGACAGTATGCTCATTGCATCTGAAGTCAATGTATTAAAATCCTTTTCAAAGGCTCCTGTGAAAACCATGGGGCCTTCTTTTTATGATATGGATGATGCTCTTTATCCTGGTATGTCAGAGAAACGGTCGTTTTATGTCATGGAGTATGTCAGAGGACCATTGCTACTTGAATTTGTCAAACAAAAAGGCGATGAATGGATCGTCGTTCTCATGATTCAACTTTTGTCTAACCTTGCTCACTTACATAAGGAAGGCTGGATCTTCGGGGACTTGAAGCCTGATAATCTCATCGTTTCAGGCCCCCCAGCTACGATTCGATGTATTGATGTTGGAGGAACAACGAAGGCAGGAAGGGCGATTAAGGAATACACCGAGTTTTTTGACCGCGGCTACTGGGGCTTCGGTACAAGAAAAGCAGAACCTTCTTATGATCTATTTGCCTTAAGTATGGTCATGGTGAACTGTGCCTATAAAAAAGAATTTAAAAAAGGGGCAGAACCAGAAAAGCAGCTTTATCGAGCGATTGAAGGACATCCTTTATTAAAGCGATATGAGAGGGTGTTAAAAGCGGCTCTCCAAGGCAAATATCAATCAGCGGCAGACATGAAAAGCGCGATGCTGAAAGAAGGACAATTGCTTGCTTCAAGAAAATCACGACAAAAGAAGCTATCACAGCAAAATAGGCAAAAGCCAGCTGTTCCCCAACATCAACAGGTCGCACCTTCACGATCAAGAGTTGCTGCTGCGAAAAGAACATCAGTACGCAAAAAATCAGGCGGGCTTTTTGAAACCATTCTCATCTTATGCAGTGTGCTCGCTCTTTACTGTGCCTATGTGGTTTTATTCCTATTATAGAGCTGTAAAAAAGCAGGCTTCTTCTTTGCTTGGAGCTAATGAAAGTGATAGGATATGTATATCTTTAAATTACCTGCTCTTTGTGAGGAGGAAGTTGTGAATAGAATTGAATCTTTTTTGAAAAAACATGATGTTTTCCTTGAAAATACGACAGTCATTGTCGGGGTTTCTGGCGGACCAGATTCTATGCTCTTGCTGCATGAACTAAACAAACGTCGAAAAGGTTCCTTTCAGCTGATTGCAGCCCATGTAGATCACATGTTCAGAGGAGAAGAATCCTTTGCTGATTTGGCATTTGTTGAAGCGTACTGTAAAGAGCATGAGATCCTTTTTGAATCGGCTCGTATACAGGTCACCCAATATGCAAAAGAAAACCGCTTAAACAAACAGGCAGCTGCAAGAGAGTGCAGATATGCTTTCTTTCGTCAATTGATGGAACAGTACAACGCTCAATTTATAGCGCTTGCACATCATGGAGACGATCAAGTAGAAACAATGGTGATGAGGCTGACAAGGGGGACTGTTGGAATAGGACTTGCAGGTATGCAAGCAAAGCGCCCTTTTCAAGAAGGGTGGCTGATTCGTCCGCTGATTGGATATTCTAAGGATGATGTACTCACTGCTTGCGAAAAAGAACAAGTTCCTTATGTCATTGATCAAAGCAATCACACCGATGACTACTTGAGAAACCGGATCAGAAGACACGTTCTTCCCGTGTTAAAAGAAGAGGCACCTCATGTGCATGAAAGCTTTCAGTTTGTAAGTGACATGCTGACTGAGGATGAGCAGTACTTGCAGGCATTAACAAAGGATCAAATGCATCAAGTCATTACGAATCAAACGCCTAAGAAAATTGAGATCAAAACGAAGCCTTTGCTTGACCTGCCTTTGCCTTTACAAAGAAGAGGCATTCAACTAATATTAAACTATCTTTATGAAAACACTCAATCAGCGTTTTCAAACCAGCATATTCTAGGGACTTTGGACTGGTTATCTCATACTGATCAACCGTCTGGATCATTAGATTTGCCAAAAGGTTTACAAGCTGTCAAATCTTATGATCACTGTATGTTTACCTTTGAACGATCGCTTGTCATAGATCAGTCATATACTCATCATTTAAAAGGTGAGCTTGGCGAGGAACTTTTTCTCCCGAATGGACAGTCTATCTTGGTATCAAATCATGTTCCGAAGGATGCACGGAACGGAAACCATTTTTTCTTGCTTCAAAAAGATCGTGTTCGTCTTCCTTTGATCATTCGCTCACGAAAAAACGGTGATCGAATCAAACTTAAAGGGATGAATGGATCAAAAAAGGTGAAAGATATATTTATTGATAAAAAAGTGCCTCTTGCAGAAAGAGACAGCTGGCCGATCGTCACTGACTCGGATCATCAAATCATCTGGATCCCAGGTCTGAAAAAATCCGTTTTTGAAGAAATTGATATGACAAACAGCGATCTCATTGTATTACAATATAGACAGCACGAAAATTTGTAGGGGGCAAGCAAAAGCATGAAACAAGATATTGAAAAGATTTTGATCTCAGAAGAAGAGATCCAGCTAAAAGTGAAGGAACTGGGTGCAACATTAACCAGCGATTATGATGGTAAATTTCCCCTGGCTATTGGTGTTTTGAAAGGGGCTCTTCCATTCATGGCAGACCTGATCAAACACATTGATACATATTTAGAGCTTGATTTTATGGATGTATCTAGCTACGGAAAGTCTACCGTATCTTCTGGAGAAGTGAAGATCATCAAAGATCTAGATACTTCTGTTGAAGGAAGAGATATTCTAATTATGGAAGATATCATCGACAGTGGGTTAACTTTGAGTTATCTGGTAGAGCTTTTCCGATACCGTAAAGCAAACTCCATTAAAATTGTGACATTGCTTGATAAACCAAGCGGCCGCAAAGCAGACATCAAAGCAGATTATGTTGGGTTTGAAGTACCAGATGCATTTGTTGTTGGCTATGGATTGGATTTTGCCGAACGTTACCGAAACCTCCCGTATATTGGAGTGTTAAAACCATCTGTTTACGAAGGCTAATGAGCACACGTTTACATGAGGTTATTGGTTGTATTGGAATGATTTTCTATGATACTATTGAACATAGTTGTGCTTACTGTGGGAGGAGGTAAGGAATGAATCGGGTTTTTCGTAATACGATTTTTTATATACTTATTTTATTACTTGTGATAGGGGTTGTCAGTTGGTTAGGATCCCCTAATCAAAAGCCTGAGAACATGTCTTACAGCAAATTTTCGCAAAATCTAAGTGCGGGAAAAGTGGAGAGTATCTCCATCCAGCCTGTAAGAGGGGTTTATGAAATTCGTGGTCAATTAGATGGCGCGAAGAAAGATGAATACTTCATTACCCACGTTCCAGACGGTCAAGGAGTTGACCAAATTTACAGTGCACTGAAGAATACAGATGTAAAAGTAGAACCAGCACCTGAAACAAATGGATGGCTGCAAGTTCTGACAACCATCATTCCATTCATCATCATCTTTATCCTGTTCTTCTTCTTATTGAACCAAGCTCAAGGCGGTGGAAGCCGTGTCATGAACTTTGGTAAGAGTAAGGCGAAGCTTTACACAGAAGAGAAGAAACGTGTGAAATTTAAAGATGTTGCCGGTGCGGATGAAGAAAAACAAGAGCTCGTAGAAGTGGTTGAATTCTTAAAAGATCCACGTAAATTTGCGGAGCTTGGCGCAAGAATCCCTAAAGGGGTTTTACTAGTAGGACCTCCAGGTACAGGTAAAACATTGCTTGCGAGAGCATCTGCAGGAGAAGCAGGCGTTCCTTTCTTCAGCATCAGTGGTTCTGACTTCGTCGAGATGTTCGTCGGTGTCGGTGCATCACGTGTACGTGATTTGTTTGAAAATGCGAAAAAGAATGCACCTTGCTTAATCTTTATTGATGAGATTGATGCAGTGGGTCGTCAGCGTGGAGCAGGTCTTGGCGGTGGTCATGATGAGCGTGAACAAACGCTTAACCAGCTTCTTGTTGAAATGGATGGTTTTAGTGCCAACGAAGGGATTATCATCATTGCTGCAACGAACCGTGCAGATATCCTAGATCCTGCATTGCTGCGTCCGGGACGTTTTGACCGTCAAATTACGGTTGACCGCCCAGATGTCATTGGCCGTGAAGAAGTATTGAAGGTTCATGCGAAAAACAAACCGCTTGATGATACAGTCAACTTGAAAGCCATTGCAAGCAGAACACCAGGTTTCTCTGGGGCAGATCTTGAGAACTTACTAAACGAAGCAGCGCTTGTTGCTGCCCGTCAAAACAAAAAGAAAATTGATATGCGTGATATCGACGAAGCAACTGACCGTGTCATTGCTGGACCGGCTAAGAAAAGCCGTGTCATTTCGAAGAAAGAACGCAATATCGTGGCGTACCATGAAGCAGGTCATACCGTCATTGGGCTTATCCTTGACGAAGCAGACATGGTGCATAAAGTAACGATCGTTCCTCGTGGTCAGGCAGGCGGATATGCGGTCATGCTTCCAAGAGAAGACCGTTATTTCCAAACGAAGCCAGAGCTTCTTGATAAAATCGTCGGCTTGCTTGGCGGTCGTGTTGCAGAGGAAATTACGTTTGGTGAAGTAAGTACAGGCGCTCACAACGACTTCCAGCGTGCAACAGGCATTGCAAGAAGAATGGTCACAGAGTTCGGTATGTCTGATAAACTTGGTCCACTTCAATTCGGTCAATCACAAGGAGGTCAAGTATTCCTTGGCCGTGATTTCAACAATGAGCCGAATTATAGTGAAGCGATCGCTTACGAAATTGACCAAGAAGTTCAGCGCTTCATCAAAGAAAGCTACGAACGTGCGAAACAAATTCTCACTGAGAATAAAGATAAGCTAGAAATCATCGCACAAGCTCTTCTAGAAGTGGAAACATTAGATGCTGAACAAATTAAATCTCTTTACGAAACTGGAAAGCTTCCAGAGCGTGTATACGCAGATGACGAAGAGAAAAACGATGATGTGAAAGTGAACATCAAGAAAAAAGAAGAAGATGAGGAGATCTAATCTCTTTCTATAAAAAGCTGTCGGGCTCACCGGCAGCTTTTTTTATTTCGATTCATGAATGGATCGGTTTCGAATTGTTTACAAATGGAACTCAATTCGTGTATGGTATGATAGAAAGTCGAAAAATGCTCTTTTTGAGACACTATTCAAAGTGGTGATGAAGTTGTTACTCGTGATAGATGTAGGAAACACAAATACCGTTTTAGGTGTTTATCATAATGGCGATTTGAACTACCATTGGCGGATTGAAACAAGCCGTCATAAAACAGAAGATGAATTTGGTATGGCAATCCGATCCTTATTTGACTATGTAGGGCTAATGTTTGACCAGATAGAAGGGATTATCATTTCTTCTGTTGTCCCGCCAATGATGTTTGCTCTGGAAAGAATGTGCGAAAAGTATTTTCACATTACTCCTCAAATCGTTGGGCCTGGCATGAAGACTGGATTAAACATTATGTGTGACAATCCAAAGGAAGTCGGCGCTGATCGAATTGTGAACGCAGTGGCGGCCATTCACCTGTATGGGGCACCTCTCATTGTGGTAGACTTTGGAACAGCCACAACCTACTGCTATATCAATGAACAAAAACAATACATGGGTGGCGCAATTGCACCGGGTATTACCATCTCAACAGAGGCTTTATATACAAGAGCGGCTAAGTTGCCAAGGATTGAAATTGTTCGTCCGGATCATATCGTAGGGAAAAACACGATTAGTGCGATGCAATCAGGTATCCTGTATGGATATGTTGGTCAAGTCGAGGGAATAGTGAAACGGATGAAGCAGCAAGCCAAACAAACACCGAAAGTCATTGCAACAGGCGGTTTGTCTACATTGATTGGAAATGAATCAGACTGTATTGATATTGTCGATCCGTTCCTCACATTAAAAGGACTCCAATTAATTTATGAGCGCAATCGTGTCGGTGTATTATAGGAGGGTTTAATCAAAATGGATTATTTAGTTAAAGCGTTAGCATATGACGGGAAAGTCCGTGCGTATGCTGCGAACACAACAGATACAATCAACGAAGCGCAGAGAAGACACCATACGTGGCCAACTGCTTCAGCTGCAATCGGCAGAACCATGACAGCAACTGTCATGATGGGAGCCATGCTGAAAGGCGAGAATAAATTAACTGTCAAAATTGAAGGCGGTGGGCCGATCGGAGCCATCATTGCGGATGGAAATGCAAAAGGTCAGGTGCGCGGATATGTCTCAAACCCACAAGTTCACTTTGATTTAAATGAACATGGGAAGCTGGACGTTAGACGTGCTGTTGGAACATCTGGAACGTTAAGTGTTGTCAAAGATATCGGACTGAAAGACCACTTTACAGGGCAAACGGAAATTGTCTCAGGTGAAATTGGAGATGACTTTACTTATTACCTCGTCTCTTCTGAACAAGTGCCATCCTCTGTAGGTGTAGGTGTTCTTGTCAATCCAGATAACTCGATCCTTGCAGCAGGCGGTTTCATCATTCAATTGCTGCCTGGAACAGAAGATGCAGTCATCGAAAGACTCGAAAAGAGATTATCAACCATTGAACCGATCTCTAAACTGATTGAAAAAGGGATGACTCCTGAAGAAATTTTAGAAGAAGTGCTCGGTGAAAAACCTCAAATTTTAGAAACTGTACCTGTCGAATTTTCTTGTAACTGCTCAAAAGAACGGTTTGCGAATGGCATCATCAGCCTAGGGAAAGCCGAAATTGAGGATATGATTGAACAAGACGGACAAGCAGAAGCTCAATGCCATTTTTGTAACGAAACGTATGTATTTACAAAAGAAGAGCTAGAAGAGCTACGTGAAGAAATAACCCGCTAAGCTCTAAGCAGCGGGTTTTCTTTTTAGAATGGAAAGGAGACGAAAGATGAGACTGAAAGCAAGAGTGGTATGGACATTTATCCTCGTTCTGCTCATGATTAATGCCATTGTCATTGCATATGTATTAACAAAGTCACAAATGTCGCAGGCTTCTTCAAATGGGAAGAGCGGTGAAGAAATTGCTTCTATTGGGAAAGAGAAAGTCACACGTCAAGAATGGTTAAAGAAAATGGAAGACCGCTACGGAAAGGCAACACTTGAACAAATGATCAATCAGAAGGTAGTCAATCAGCTTGCGAAAGAAAACAAGCTGGAGGTATCTTCAAAAGAGATCAATCGTGAGCTGCTGATGCTGAAAGCGGTATCTAATAATTTCTACGAAGACGGTCATACAAGTGAAAAGGAATGGAAAGAGCAGATTCGTTATCAAATTTTATTGGAACAGCTTCTAACGAGAGATGCGGTCGTTTCTGAAAAAGAAGCCAAATCCTTTTATGAAAAAAACAAAGACTTGTATCAATATGATGACTCATACCGAATTCGCCACATTGTTGTGAAAACAAAAGACGAGGCACAAAGTGTATTAAAAGATTTAAAGGGCGGATCTAGTTTCGAAGCTGTAGCAGCGGAACGATCCATCGACCGATATACCTCTCCTTACGGCGGAGATCTTGGATTTGTCACAGAAGAACAAGAAAGCATCCCAGCCCTATACATACAAGAAGCCCAAAAGCTTCAGCCAGATGAATGGACGAAAGAGCCGATCGAGATCAAAAACGGTTATGCCATCATACAATTAAAAGAAAAATTAAATGGCCGCTCCTTCTCTTATGAAGAAGTCAAAGATCAGATCAAAAGGCAGATCGCCATGGAAGATCTGGGTGAAAAGGCGAATGTCAAAACCCTGTGGAAAGAAGCAAAAGTCACATGGTTTTACGATGGAGAGCAGGACTAAAAGCATTGACAAAATTTTTCGAAATTGATAATTTAATATTAATACAATAAAATTACTCGGAGATAGAGGTGTTAGTGATGGCTCGTATTGCAAATTCAGTTTTTGAACTAATAGGAAATACACCAGTCGTTAAATTAAACCGTTTAGTAGATGAAGACAGTGCGGATGTCTACTTGAAACTTGAATATATGAACCCAGGCAGCAGTGTAAAAGATCGTATTGCGTTAGCGATGATCGAAGATGCTGAAGCAAAAGGTACATTAAAAGCTGGTGACACACTCATTGAGCCAACAAGCGGAAACACAGGAATCGGTCTTGCGATGGTCGCGGCTGCAAAAGGAATCAATGCGATTTTAGTTATGCCGGATACAATGAGTCAGGAGCGCCGCAACCTTTTACGGGCTTACGGTGCAGAACTTGTATTAACACCGGGTGCAGAAGGAATGAAAGGTGCCATCAAAAAAGCAGAAGAATTAGCAGAAGAGCACGGATACTTCATGCCTCAGCAGTTCAGCAATGAAGCCAATGCTGAGATTCACCGCCGCACAACAGGGAAAGAGATTCTTGAACAATTCGACGGCGACCTTGATGCATTTATTGCAGGAGTTGGTACTGGCGGTACGATTACAGGTGCTGGTGAAGTCCTGAAAGAAGCCATCCCATCTATTCAGCTCTATGCGGTAGAACCAACAGATTCTCCTGTACTATCAGGCGGGAAACCAGGTCCGCATAAAATTCAAGGCATCGGAGCAGGGTTTGTTCCATCTATCTTGAACACAGAAGTATATGACGGCATTATCCAAGTGAAAAACGAAGATGCATTTGAACTTGCAAGAAAGGCAGCGAAAGAAGAAGGAATCCTTGGTGGTATATCTTCAGGAGCAGCAATTTATGCAGCGCTTCAAACAGCGAAGAAGCTTGGTAAAGGGAAAAAGGTTCTAGCGATTATTCCAAGTAACGGTGAACGTTACCTTAGTACGCCGCTTTATCAATTTGATTAAACAATACACCCCAGCATTTGCTGGGGTTTTTTCATGAATTCTGAAGATGGAAAGCAAATACTATTTTCTAATTAAAATGGATTGCATTACAATAAGATTAATGAAAATAAAAAAGGATGATTACATGACACAACGTAGGCCGATGGGCATCAAAATTCCTTTTACGAAAGATGCATTCTTGAAACGCTACGAACAATTAACGGCTCATGAATCACATCACGTCCTTCTTGAAAGTGCACGTGGCGGAGATTACAGTATTGCCGGCATTCATCCGATCGCTAAAGCGAAAGGGAAGGACGGGATGACCACCATCCATTATCAGAATGAGGTGTTGTTCAAAGAGGGAGATCCTTTCAGGGCATTTGCTGATTGGTTTCAAACCCTTCAAACCGAAACGAACGACGAATATCCTGACTTTCAAGGTGGAGCGATTGGATTTTTAAGCTATGATTATGCGAGATATATCGAGCATTTTAAAATGCTGTCCATCGATGATTTGAAGACGCCTGATTTGTATTTCCTCGTATTCAATGATGTCGCTGTCTTTGATCATAAAGAAGACGTCCTCTGGCTGATGACTCATACAGAAGGAGACGAACCTGTCAGTGAAGTTCATCAAAGACTCGAAGAATTAAAGCAAAGCTGGACAAGCACATCAGAAGAATCAGCACATTCAACTGTCAACGTGTCTTCTTCGGAATGTGTACCTGCTGCACCTTTTACTGAAGAAGCTTTCGGGGAAGCTGTAGAAACGATTAAACAATATATTGCGAACGGTGATGTGTTCCAAGTGAACCTATCCATTAGACAAGATGAACAGCTTCATACCCACCCATATCATTTATACAAAACATTACGTCACGTGAATCCATCTCCATATATGTCATATCTGCACACGCCAGATTTCCAAATTGTCTGTGGATCTCCAGAACTGCTTATTAAGAAAAAAGGCATTCAGCTCGAAACAAGACCGATCGCTGGCACAAGATCAAGAGGCAAGGATGATGCAGAAGATCAAGCGCTGGCAAAAGAACTCATTGAAGATGAAAAAGAACGCGCAGAACATGTGATGCTTGTTGATCTTGAGCGGAATGATCTTGGACGAGTGTCTACTTATGGCTCAGTCAAGGTGAACGAATTTATGGCCATTGAGAAATATTCACACGTGATGCACATTGTATCAAATGTCCAAGGGGAGCTGCGTGATGATTGTGATGCAGTAGATGTCATGAGAGCTGTATTCCCAGGCGGAACGATTACAGGTGCGCCAAAAGTGAGAACAATGGAAATCATAGAAGAACTTGAGCCAACAAGACGTGGGCTTTATACTGGATCTATAGGCTGGTTTGGATTCAATCAAGATATGCATTTTAATATCGTCATTCGTACGGCTTATTGTACAGGGGGCAGAGCCTTCATGCAGTCAGGTGCAGGCATTGTCATCGATTCTGTACCAAAGCACGAATACAAAGAATCGATTAAAAAAGCCTATGCAGTGAAAAAAGCATTACAGTTGAGCAAAGAAGAGACTATTTTGAGTTAGAGGTGAGCAGAGTATGATATTAATGATTGATAATTACGATTCATTTACGTACAACCTGGTCCAGTATTTAGGTGAGCTTGGGGAAGAACTGATTGTAAAACGAAACGATCAAGTCACTATTCAAGAAATCGAAGAGCTCAAGCCAGACTTTCTGATGATTTCTCCAGGACCTTGCAGTCCGGATGAAGCAGGAATTAGTATGGAAGCGATCAAACATTTTGCTGGGAAGATTCCGATCTTTGGTGTCTGTTTAGGTCATCAATCCATTGCACAAGTATTTGGTGGAGATGTCATTCGTGCGGAGCGGTTAATGCATGGGAAAACATCAGAGATTGAACATGACGGCAAAGGTGTCTTCACGGGACTACAAAATCCGCTCGTCGCCACGAGATATCATTCATTAATTGTTAAAGACGAGACGCTGCCGGAGTGCTTTGTCAGAACAGCGAGAACAAAGGAAGGCGAACTCATGGCCATTCGCCATAAAGAACTTCCGATTGAAAGTGTTCAATTCCATCCAGAATCGATTATGACGTCTTTCGGTAAAGAAATGCTCAGAAATTTCATTGAAACCTATCGTAAAAAGGGGAATGAAGTAAACGCATGATCATTTACCTGAACGGTCAGTATATAGAGGAGAAAGACGCGACTCTTTCTCCTTTTGATCATGGTTTTCTATATGGCATCGGTGTATTTGAAACATTTACCTCTCTAGCAGGACAAGTCTTCTTGTTAGACTGGCATCTTGAAAGGCTCAATCAATCATTGCGTGACCTTTGCATCGAATCCACAATAGAGAAACCATTTGTACTCGACATCATTCATACATTATTCAATCAAAACCAAATAACGGGCGGTCATGCGAGGATCCGCTTCAATGTTTCTGCGGGCAGAGGCAATGGATTTTCTGCAGACCCTTATGAGGAGCCTGTTGTTTTTGTGATGATCTCCCCATTCCGGCCAGAATCAATAGTAGATGAAAAACAGGGAATCATTCTTGATACAAGAAGAAACACACCGGAAGGTCCAAGACGGCTCAAGTCGCATCATTACATGAACAACCTGCTGGCGAAAAGAGAAGTAGGGAACGATCCGTCGATAGAAGGGATCTTTTTAACAAAAGAAGACGATGTGGCAGAAGGAATTACGTCAAATCTATTTTGGCGAAAAAAAGATGTGATCTATACACCTTCACTTGATACCGGCATTTTAAACGGGGTTACCCGTCGATATTGTATCGAAAAGCTGCGAGCTTCGGGGATCTCACTAATAGAAGGAAGATATCCACTTTCACACTTGCTCTCAGCTGATGAGGCGTGGATGACCAATTCGGTTCAGGGAATTGTGCCTTTTAAAAATATCGGAGACACCGTCCTGCAAAACCACAACCGAACGATTTCGACTAAGCTGAGAACAGAATATACAAAAGAACGTCTAGAACATAAAGAGTAGGTGGACACAATGACACAACAATTGATAAAACAGCCTAAAATCATACAAGCCAAGCACCATACCCTTAGTTATGAAGAAAAGACATTGGTCATGGGCATTTTAAATGTCACACCGGACTCTTTTTCAGATGGAGGAAAATTCAATCAAATGGATAAAGCGCTGGCTCATGCAGCGCAGCTCATAGAAGATGGGGCGCATATTATTGATATTGGCGGTGAATCGACTCGGCCGGGGGCGGCACTTGTCTCAGAGCAAGAGGAGCTTTCAAGGGTCATTCCTGTCATTGAGAAGATCACAAAAGAATTGGACATACCTATTTCTATTGATACGTATAAAGCCCCTGTCGCAGATGAGGCAGTGAAAGCAGGAGCCTCAATCATTAATGATGTATGGGGGGCGAAAGCTGATCCTCAAATGGCGCATGTGGCAGCGAAGCACAACGTGCCAATCATCTTAATGCACAATCGACCAGAGCGGAATTACACCCATCTGATTTCAGATATGATTGCAGATCTGAAAGAAAGTGTTCAAATTGTGAAACAAGCGGGTGTCCGTGATGACATGATTATATTAGACCCTGGTGTAGGATTTGCGAAAAATAAAACTGACAACCTCATGGTCATGAATGAACTTGAACATTTTTGCCACCTTGGGTATCCGCTGCTTCTAGCAACATCCCGCAAACGATTCATCGGTGCAGTTTTAGACCTGCCGCCTGAAGAACGTACTGAAGGAACGGGTGCGACGGTCTGTCTTGGGATTCAAAAGGGCAGCGCGATGGTCCGAGTGCATGATGTAAAAGAAATCGCAAGAATGGCAAAAATGATGGATGCCATGCTGAATAAAGGAGGCGCTTATCATCGATAAAGTATATGTAAACGGAATGGAATTTTACGGCTATCACGGTGTATTTGCAGAAGAGAATAAACTAGGCCAGCGCTTTCGTGTGGACCTAACAGCTTCACTTGATTTAAGTAAGGCAGGACAAACGGATGACCTAAATGAGACCATCAACTATGCTGAGCTCTACAACATCTGCAAAAATATTGTAGAAGGGGATCCGGTGAACCTCGTTGAAACGCTGACAGAAAGAATTGCAAACCAAGTGTTAAAGGACTTTCCGACAGTTCAAGAATGTACAGTAAAAGTAATCAAACCAGATCCGCCAATTCCAGGACACTATCAGTCCGTTGCTATTGAAATGACGAGATCACGCGCATGAACAATACAGCATATATCGCTTTAGGCTCAAACATAGGAAAAAAGGAAACCTACTTAAAAGAAGCTGTCAAAAAACTTCACGAACACCCAGGTGTTCAAGTTGAATCCATTTCATCTATATATGAGACAACACCTGTAGGTTACGAGAATCAGGATGACTTCTTGAACATGGCTGTGAAGATTTCCACCTCGCTTCGTCCTGAAGAACTTCTATCACTGACTCAGAACATTGAGCAGGAGTTAGGCAGAACAAGAGAAGTGAGGTGGGGTCCGAGGACAGCTGACCTTGACATTTTACTTTATAATCGTGAAAATATTGAAACAGAACAACTTGTAGTGCCGCATCCTAGAATGTACGAACGTTTATTCGTTCTTGTTCCGATGAGTGAGATTTGCCCAGAAATCGGCGAAGCCCAGATAAACGCCGTAACAGACCAAGAAGGTGTAAGCATATGGAAAAAGACATGTGGGGTAGAAGAATTCGTGCATACCGAAAGCTAAAAGGGTATACTCAGGAAGGGTTCGCCAAAAGACTGGGCATCTCTGTCTCTGTCTTAGGGGAAATTGAGCGAGGCAATCGATTACCAACAAACCAAATGGTTGGTCAAATAGCAGATGCTTTAAATATAACGGTGGAAGAACTTTCACCAATACTTGAAGAAGAAAGGAGGGGACAAGATGTTTAAAATCGGAGATATCGAAATTAAAAACAAAGTAGTGCTCGCACCAATGGCTGGTGTGTGTAACTCTGCTTTCAGACTCACTGTGAAAGAATTTGGAGCAGGCTTAGTCTGCGCTGAAATGGTCAGTGATAAAGCGATCTTGATTAATAATGCCAGAACGATGGGCATGCTGTACATTGATGAACGTGAAAAACCGTTGAGCCTTCAGATATTTGGGGGAGAAAAGGACACGCTCGTAGAAGCGGCCAAGTTTGTAGACCAGAATACAACGGCGGACATTATTGATATTAATATGGGATGTCCTGTACCAAAGATCACGAAATGTGACGCAGGAGCGAAATGGCTGCTGGATCCTAACAAGATTTACGAAATGGTATCTGCAGTCGTAGAAGCTGTAGATAAACCTGTTACTGTGAAAATGAGAATGGGCTGGGACGAAGACCATATTTTCGCTATCGAAAATGCCCGTGCTGTTGAAAGGGCAGGCGGACAAGCCGTTGCCCTTCACGGACGGACCCGTGTACAGATGTACGAAGGAACGGCGAATTGGGATATCATGAAAGAAGTGAAACAATCTGTATCAATTCCTGTTATCGGGAATGGAGATGTCAAAACCCCTCAAGATGCAAAACGTATGCTTGATGAAACAGGTGTGGATGCTGTAATGATCGGAAGAGCCGCACTAGGAAACCCGTGGATGATTTACCGGACGGTTCATTATTTAGAAACGGGTGAACTAAAAGAAGAGCCTAATGTGCGTGAGAAAATGTCTGTGTGCAAACTTCACTTAGACAGACTCATAGACCTGAAAGGCGAGCATGTGGCTGTCAGAGAGATGAGAAAACATGCAGCATGGTACTTAAAAGGTGTCCGAGGCAATGCAGAAGTAAGAAACCAAATCAATCAAAGTGAAACGAGAGCGGCGCTTGTAAAAGTTCTAGATGACTTTACGATCGAAGCCGAGGCAAAAGAGCTTCAAAGAATAAAAGTAGGATAAGACTATCTTTCTTTTTGTAGCTCACTGCTAGTGCACGTACTGGCAGTTTTTCTGCTTTTCTCTGCAAAATACATTATTGGAGTGATATAAATGAGTAATGAAGGGCTTAATAACGAAGAATTAAATGATCAATTCCAAGTAAGACGTGACAAAATGAATAAAATGAGAGAAGAGGGTATCGATCCATTCGGTGAACGATATGACCGTTCTCATCAATCTGCACAAATTATTGCTGAATATGACGAGTTTTCAAAAGAAGACTTAGAAGAAAAAGCAGATCAAGTAACAATTGCTGGCCGTATGATGACAAAACGCGGAAAAGGGAAAGCTGGCTTTGCACACATTCAAGACTTAGAAGGACAAATTCAAATCTATGTACGTAAAGATAGTGTAGGAGAAGAAGCTTACGAATTATTCAAAAGCTCAGACCTAGGCGATATTATCGGTGTGACGGGAACCGTATTTAAAACGAATGTAGGAGAACTTTCAATTAAAGCGACTAGCTTTGAGGTTCTTACAAAAGCACTTCGCCCGCTCCCTGATAAATATCACGGACTAAAAGATGTAGAACAACGCTATCGTCAGCGTTACCTTGACTTGATTGTCAATCCAGAAAGTAAGCAGACGTTCATCATGCGAAGCAAAATCATTCAATCAATGAGAAGATACTTAGATTCAAAAGGATACCTAGAAGTTGAAACACCAACAATGCATAGCATCCCTGGTGGTGCATCAGCTCGTCCTTTCATTACTCATCACAATGCACTTGATATGCCGCTTTATATGCGTATTGCGATCGAGCTGCATTTAAAACGTCTGATTGTCGGTGGTCTAGAGAAAGTATATGAGATTGGCCGCGTATTCCGTAATGAAGGAGTCTCAACTCGTCATAACCCGGAATTTACTATGATTGAGCTGTATGAAGCATATGCAGACTATAAAGATATCATGAACCTAACGGAAAACTTGATTGCTCATATTGCCCAAGAGGTACTAGGAACAACAACGATTCAATATGGAGAAGATGAAATTGATCTAAAACCTGAATGGAAGAGACTCCATATGGTTGAAGCAGTCAAAGAAGCGACAGGTGTAGACTTCTGGCAAGAGATGTCTGTAGAAGAAGCAAAACAGCATGCTGCTGATCACGGTGTTGAAATCACAAAAAACATGACAGTAGGTCATATTATCAATGAGTTCTTCGAGCAAAAAGTAGAAGAAACACTGGTTCAGCCTACTTTTATTTACGGGCACCCAGTCGAGATTTCTCCATTAGCTAAGAAAAATCCTGAAGACCCGCGCTTCACGGACCGCTTTGAGCTATTCATCGTGCGCCGCGAGCATGCAAATGCATTCACCGAGCTGAATGATCCAATCGACCAAAGAGAACGTTTTGAAGCTCAATTAAAAGAACGTGAAGAAGGAAATGACGAAGCGCATCTCATGGATGACGATTTTGTTGAAGCATTAGAATATGGCATGCCGCCAACAGGCGGACTAGGAATCGGTATCGACCGATTAATCATGCTGCTAACAAATTCTCCATCAATCAGAGATGTACTGCTTTTCCCGCAAATGAGAAACCGTTAATACATCAACAAAAGCGCCATTTGATCTGTGGCGCTTTTTATTTTTCATAAAATGAAACTTTTTTTAAAAAAACTATTGCAAGAAAAGAATCCAGATGGTATATTATTATTCGTTGCCGCAAAACAGCAACGAGGTTGAAAAAAGAAAATGAAAAAAGTTCTTGACTTCAACCGAAGCGAAATGTTAAGATATTAAAGTCGCTTACGGGCGATAACGAAGATGATCTTTGAAAACTAAACAAGACAAAACGTACCTGTTAATTCGAGTTTTTATAAAAAAATCCTATGATACATCATAGGTAGTCAGTCAAACTGGCGAAAAGCAAAACTTCGGTTTTGTACTTTTTCGGAGAGTTTGATCCTGGCTCAGGACGAACGCTGGCGGCGTGCCTAATACATGCAAGTCGAGCGGACAGAAGGGAGCTTGCTCCCGGATGTTAGCGGCGGACGGGTGAGTAACACGTGGGTAACCTGCCTGTAAGACTGGGATAACTCCGGGAAACCGGAGCTAATACCGGATAGTTCCTTGAACCGCATGGTTCAAGGATGAAAGACGGTTTCGGCTGTCACTTACAGATGGACCCGCGGCGCATTAGCTAGTTGGTGAGGTAACGGCTCACCAAGGCGACGATGCGTAGCCGACCTGAGAGGGTGATCGGCCACACTGGGACTGAGACACGGCCCAGACTCCTACGGGAGGCAGCAGTAGGGAATCTTCCGCAATGGACGAAAGTCTGACGGAGCAACGCCGCGTGAGTGATGAAGGTTTTCGGATCGTAAAGCTCTGTTGTTAGGGAAGAACAAGTGCAAGAGTAACTGCTTGCACCTTGACGGTACCTAACCAGAAAGCCACGGCTAACTACGTGCCAGCAGCCGCGGTAATACGTAGGTGGCAAGCGTTGTCCGGAATTATTGGGCGTAAAGGGCTCGCAGGCGGTTTCTTAAGTCTGATGTGAAAGCCCCCGGCTCAACCGGGGAGGGTCATTGGAAACTGGGAAACTTGAGTGCAGAAGAGGAGAGTGGAATTCCACGTGTAGCGGTGAAATGCGTAGAGATGTGGAGGAACACCAGTGGCGAAGGCGACTCTCTGGTCTGTAACTGACGCTGAGGAGCGAAAGCGTGGGGAGCGAACAGGATTAGATACCCTGGTAGTCCACGCCGTAAACGATGAGTGCTAAGTGTTAGGGGGTTTCCGCCCCTTAGTGCTGCAGCTAACGCATTAAGCACTCCGCCTGGGGAGTACGGTCGCAAGACTGAAACTCAAAGGAATTGACGGGGGCCCGCACAAGCGGTGGAGCATGTGGTTTAATTCGAAGCAACGCGAAGAACCTTACCAGGTCTTGACATCCTCTGACAACCCTAGAGATAGGGCTTTCCCTTCGGGGACAGAGTGACAGGTGGTGCATGGTTGTCGTCAGCTCGTGTCGTGAGATGTTGGGTTAAGTCCCGCAACGAGCGCAACCCTTGATCTTAGTTGCCAGCATTCAGTTGGGCACTCTAAGGTGACTGCCGGTGACAAACCGGAGGAAGGTGGGGATGACGTCAAATCATCATGCCCCTTATGACCTGGGCTACACACGTGCTACAATGGACAGAACAAAGGGCTGCGAGACCGCAAGGTTTAGCCAATCCCACAAATCTGTTCTCAGTTCGGATCGCAGTCTGCAACTCGACTGCGTGAAGCTGGAATCGCTAGTAATCGCGGATCAGCATGCCGCGGTGAATACGTTCCCGGGCCTTGTACACACCGCCCGTCACACCACGAGAGTTTGCAACACCCGAAGTCGGTGAGGTAACCTTTATGGAGCCAGCCGCCGAAGGTGGGGCAGATGATTGGGGTGAAGTCGTAACAAGGTAGCCGTATCGGAAGGTGCGGCTGGATCACCTCCTTTCTAAGGATATATGGAGCAGCGTACGTTTTTCGTCTTGTTTAGTTTTGAAGGATCATTCCTTCAAACATGTCTCTAGCGAGACAGGATTGTTCTTTGAAAACTAGATAACAATAAGTAATACATTCACATTGAATGCAATGCAAAGTTCATCACACATAGTGATTCTTTCTAAAGTAAGAAATGGTTAAGTTAGAAAGGGCGCACGGTGGATGCCTTGGCACTAGGAGCCGATGAAGGACGGGACGAACACCGATATGCTTCGGGGAGCTGTAAGCAAGCTTTGATCCGGAGATTTCCGAATGGGGAAACCCACTGCTCGTAATGGAGTAGTATCCATACTTGAATACATAGAGTATGAGAAGGCATACCCGGGGAACTGAAACATCTAAGTACCCGGAGGAAGAGAAAGCAAATGCGATTCCCTGAGTAGCGGCGAGCGAAACGGGAACAGCCCAAACCAAGAGGCTTGCCTCTTGGGGTTGTAGGACACTCTATACGGAGTTACAAAGGAACGATATAAGCGAAGAGGTCTGGAAAGGCCCGCCAAAGAAGGTAACAGCCCTGTAACTGAAATGTTGTTCTCTCCAGAGTGGATCCTGAGTACGGCGGAACACGTGAAATTCCGTCGGAATCCGGGAGGACCATCTCCCAAGGCTAAATACTCCCTAGTGACCGATAGTGAACCAGTACCGTGAGGGAAAGGTGAAAAGCACCCCGGAAGGGGAGTGAAATAGATCCTGAAACCGTGTGCCTACAAGTAGTCAGAGCCCGTTAACGGGTGATGGCGTGCCTTTTGTAGAATGAACCGGCGAGTTACGATCCCGTGCAAGGTTAAGCAGAAGATGCGGAGCCGCAGCGAAAGCGAGTCTGAATAGGGCGCATGAGTACGTGGTCGTAGACCCGAAACCAGGTGATCTACCCATGTCCAGGGTGAAGTTCAGGTAACACTGAATGGAGGCCCGAACCCACGCACGTTGAAAAGTGCGGGGATGAGGTGTGGGTAGGGGTGAAATGCCAATCGAACCTGGAGATAGCTGGTTCTCTCCGAAATAGCTTTAGGGCTAGCCTCAAGGTAAGAGTCTCGGAGGTAGAGCACTGATTGGACTAGGGGCCCCTACCGGGTTACCGAATTCAGTCAAACTCCGAATGCCGATGACTTATCCTTGGGAGTCAGACTGCGAGTGATAAGATCCGTAGTCGAAAGGGAAACAGCCCAGACCGCCAGCTAAGGTCCCAAAGTATACGTTAAGTGGAAAAGGATGTGGAGTTGCTTAGACAACCAGGATGTTGGCTTAGAAGCAGCCACCATTTAAAGAGTGCGTAATAGCTCACTGGTCGAGTGACTCTGCGCCGAAAATGTACCGGGGCTAAACGTATCACCGAAGCTGCGGACTGTTCTTACGAACAGTGGTAGGAGAGCGTTCTAAGTGCAGTGAAGTCAGACCGGAAGGACTGGTGGAGCGCTTAGAAGTGAGAATGCCGGTATGAGTAGCGAAAGACGGGTGAGAATCCCGTCCACCGAATGCCTAAGGTTTCCTGAGGAAGGCTCGTCCGCTCAGGGTTAGTCGGGACCTAAGCCGAGGCCGAAAGGCGTAGGCGATGGACAACAGGTTGATATTCCTGTACCACCTCCTCACCATTTGAGCAATGGGGGGACGCAGGAGGATAGGGTAAGCGCGGTATTGGATATCCGCGTCCAAGCAGTTAGGCTGGGAAATAGGCAAATCCGTTTCCCGTGAAGGCTGAGCTGTGATGGCGAGCGAAATTTAGTAGCGAAGTTCCTGATTCCACACTGCCAAGAAAAGCCTCTAGCGAGGTGAGAGGTGCCCGTACCGCAAACCGACACAGGTAGGCGAGGAGAGAATCCTAAGGTGATCGAGAGAACTCTCGTTAAGGAACTCGGCAAAATGACCCCGTAACTTCGGGAGAAGGGGTGCTTCTTAGGGTGTTAAAGCCCCGAGAAGCCGCAGTGAATAGGCCCAGGCGACTGTTTAGCAAAAACACAGGTCTCTGCGAAGCCGTAAGGCGAAGTATAGGGGCTGACGCCTGCCCGGTGCTGGAAGGTTAAGAGGAGCGCTTAGCGTAAGCGAAGGTGCGAATTGAAGCCCCAGTAAACGGCGGCCGTAACTATAACGGTCCTAAGGTAGCGAAATTCCTTGTCGGGTAAGTTCCGACCCGCACGAAAGGCGCAACGATCTGGGCACTGTCTCAACGAGAGACTCGGTGAAATTATAGTACCTGTGAAGATGCAGGTTACCCGCGACAGGACGGAAAGACCCCGTGGAGCTTTACTGCAGCCTGATATTGAATGTTGGTACAGCTTGTACAGGATAGGTAGGAGCCTTGGAAACCGGAGCGCTAGCTTCGGTGGAGGCATCGGTGGGATACTACCCTGGCTGTATTGACCTTCTAACCCGCTGCCCTTATCGGGCAGGGAGACAGTGTCAGGTGGGCAGTTTGACTGGGGCGGTCGCCTCCTAAAATGTAACGGAGGCGCCCAAAGGTTCCCTCAGAATGGTTGGAAATCATTCGCAGAGTGTAAAGGCACAAGGGAGCTTGACTGCGAGACCTACAAGTCGAGCAGGGACGAAAGTCGGGCTTAGTGATCCGGTGGTTCCGCATGGAAGGGCCATCGCTCAACGGATAAAAGCTACCCCGGGGATAACAGGCTTATCTCCCCCAAGAGTCCACATCGACGGGGAGGTTTGGCACCTCGATGTCGGCTCATCGCATCCTGGGGCTGTAGTCGGTCCCAAGGGTTGGGCTGTTCGCCCATTAAAGCGGTACGCGAGCTGGGTTCAGAACGTCGTGAGACAGTTCGGTCCCTATCCGTCGCGGGCGCAGGAAATTTGAGAGGAGCTGTCCTTAGTACGAGAGGACCGGGATGGACGCACCGCTGGTGTACCAGTTGTTCTGCCAAGGGCATCGCTGGGTAGCTATGTGCGGACGGGATAAGTGCTGAAAGCATCTAAGCATGAAGCCCCCCTCAAGATGAGATTTCCCATTCCGCAAGGAAGTAAGATCCCTGAAAGATGATCAGGTTGATAGGTCTGAGGTGGAAGCGTGGTGACACGTGGAGCTGACAGATACTAATAGATCGAGGACTTAACCTATATTCTAATGTGAAAAATGAACATTGTTATCTAGTTTTGAGAGAACATTCTCTCCATCAGGTTTGGTGGCGATAGCGAAGAGGTCACACCCGTTCCCATACCGAACACGGAAGTTAAGCTCTTCAGCGCCGATGGTAGTTGGGGGTTTCCCCCTGTGAGAGTAGGACGCCGCCAAGCTTTTCAAAGGATCAGTTCCAGTCGGAACTGGTCTTTTTTGTGTTTCAATAAATGATATATCTATTTATAATGAAAATAATGGTCTTTCACTACATTCTCAATAACTCATTCATTTCATCCCCTTCACTGGCATTCTAGACATTCTATAATATTCTTATCATCTAATCTCGTCGCTCGCTCATCTTGCTAAGAGTCAACATATCTAAAAAGGATCTTCTCCTCTGGCAACCATATGTAGCGAACTGCGCTTGCTGCTAGATCATTGAAACCTACATAAGAGAGCAAATGACATCTTGGATTGCTAATGAGAGAGGAAGGAGATTTGAGTTAAGTACCTCAATGTTTGATGAGGCAAGGGAACATTGAGACGATTTTTTGGAAAATGACCATGATCAATTTAATATAAAGCAATTATACAAAAATGGTTTCTCGGAAAAATAAAATAATAAAAAAATTCGTTTCTAAATGCACGTTATCTGAGGATATAAGGAATAAAACAAACATTTTTCAGCTTTAAAAGAGCTGTTTTTACATTGAAAAAGCGCTATTAATGCCCTTTTTAACAAAAAAACATAAAAAAATGAAAAAAAGACTTTTAAAATGAAGAAACAAGTGGTAAACTTCTTTAGGTGCCTTAACGAAAAGGTTTTAAAAAACAGATTTAAAATAAATTCGAAAATTATTTTAAAAAAGTCTTTACAAACAATATCTTATCGTTATATAATACTATTTGTCAGATCGAGAGACATTCGAAACGACACAATATGGAGGATTAGCTCAGCTGGGAGAGCATCTGCCTTACAAGCAGAGGGTCGGCGGTTCGAGCCCGTCATCCTCCACCATATTTATTCTTACATAATGTTAGGATAGATAAAGCCGGTGTAGCTCAACTGGTAGAGCAACTGACTTGTAATCAGTAGGTTGGGGGTTCAAGTCCTCTTGCCGGCACCACTTTCATATGGTAAGATAGACAAGTCGCTTTAAAAGCGAGCCATTAGCTCAGTTGGTAGAGCATCTGACTTTTAATCAGAGGGTCGAAGGTTCGAGTCCTTCATGGCTCACCATTTTCATGCGGGTGTGGCGGAATTGGCAGACGCGCTAGACTTAGGATCTAGTGTCTTTATGACGTGGGGGTTCAAGTCCCTTCACCCGCATTGCCAAACAACATAAAGAAATCCTGTAATGCGGAAGTAGTTCAGTGGTAGAACACCACCTTGCCAAGGTGGGGGTCGCGGGTTCGAATCCCGTCTTCCGCTTATACCATCCACGCCGGGGTGGTGGAATTGGCAGACACACAGGACTTAAAATCCTGCGGTAGGTGACTACCGTGCCGGTTCAAGTCCGGCCCTCGGCATTATAAAATAAGCGCCCGTAGCTCAATTGGATAGAGCGTTTGACTACGGATCAAAAGGTTAGGGGTTCGACTCCTCTCGGGCGCGCCATTAAGATCGGGAAGTAGCTCAGCTTGGTAGAGCACTTGGTTTGGGACCAAGGGGTCGCAGGTTCGAATCCTGTCTTCCCGACCATCTTTTATGGGGCCTTAGCTCAGCTGGGAGAGCGCCTGCCTTGCACGCAGGAGGTCAGCGGTTCGATCCCGCTAGGCTCCACCAATATGATCTTTGAAAACTAAACAAGACAAAACGTACCTGTTAATTCGAGTTTTTATAAAAAAATCCTATGATACTTCATAGGTAGTCAGTCAAACGCTGACGAAAAACAAAACTTCGGTTTTGTACTTTTTCGGAGAGTTTGATCCTGGCTCAGGACGAACGCTGGCGGCGTGCCTAATACATGCAAGTCGAGCGGACAGAAGGGAGCTTGCTCCCGGATGTTAGCGGCGGACGGGTGAGTAACACGTGGGTAACCTGCCTGTAAGACTGGGATAACTCCGGGAAACCGGAGCTAATACCGGATAGTTCCTTGAACCGCATGGTTCAAGGATGAAAGACGGTTTCGGCTGTCACTTACAGATGGACCCGCGGCGCATTAGCTAGTTGGTGAGGTAACGGCTCACCAAGGCGACGATGCGTAGCCGACCTGAGAGGGTGATCGGCCACACTGGGACTGAGACACGGCCCAGACTCCTACGGGAGGCAGCAGTAGGGAATCTTCCGCAATGGACGAAAGTCTGACGGAGCAACGCCGCGTGAGTGATGAAGGTTTTCGGATCGTAAAGCTCTGTTGTTAGGGAAGAACAAGTGCAAGAGTAACTGCTTGCACCTTGACGGTACCTAACCAGAAAGCCACGGCTAACTACGTGCCAGCAGCCGCGGTAATACGTAGGTGGCAAGCGTTGTCCGGAATTATTGGGCGTAAAGGGCTCGCAGGCGGTTTCTTAAGTCTGATGTGAAAGCCCCCGGCTCAACCGGGGAGGGTCATTGGAAACTGGGAAACTTGAGTGCAGAAGAGGAGAGTGGAATTCCACGTGTAGCGGTGAAATGCGTAGAGATGTGGAGGAACACCAGTGGCGAAGGCGACTCTCTGGTCTGTAACTGACGCTGAGGAGCGAAAGCGTGGGGAGCGAACAGGATTAGATACCCTGGTAGTCCACGCCGTAAACGATGAGTGCTAAGTGTTAGGGGGTTTCCGCCCCTTAGTGCTGCAGCTAACGCATTAAGCACTCCGCCTGGGGAGTACGGTCGCAAGACTGAAACTCAAAGGAATTGACGGGGGCCCGCACAAGCGGTGGAGCATGTGGTTTAATTCGAAGCAACGCGAAGAACCTTACCAGGTCTTGACATCCTCTGACAACCCTAGAGATAGGGCTTTCCCTTCGGGGACAGAGTGACAGGTGGTGCATGGTTGTCGTCAGCTCGTGTCGTGAGATGTTGGGTTAAGTCCCGCAACGAGCGCAACCCTTGATCTTAGTTGCCAGCATTCAGTTGGGCACTCTAAGGTGACTGCCGGTGACAAACCGGAGGAAGGTGGGGATGACGTCAAATCATCATGCCCCTTATGACCTGGGCTACACACGTGCTACAATGGACAGAACAAAGGGCTGCGAGACCGCAAGGTTTAGCCAATCCCACAAATCTGTTCTCAGTTCGGATCGCAGTCTGCAACTCGACTGCGTGAAGCTGGAATCGCTAGTAATCGCGGATCAGCATGCCGCGGTGAATACGTTCCCGGGCCTTGTACACACCGCCCGTCACACCACGAGAGTTTGCAACACCCGAAGTCGGTGAGGTAACCTTTATGGAGCCAGCCGCCGAAGGTGGGGCAGATGATTGGGGTGAAGTCGTAACAAGGTAGCCGTATCGGAAGGTGCGGCTGGATCACCTCCTTTCTAAGGATATATGGAGCAGCGTACGTTTTTCGTCTTGTTTAGTTTTGAAGGATCATTCCTTCAAACATGTCTCTAGCGAGACAGGATTGTTCTTTGAAAACTAGATAACAATAAGTAATACATTCACATTGAATGCAATGCAAAGTTCATCACACATAGTGATTCTTTCTAAAGTAAGAAATGGTTAAGTTAGAAAGGGCGCACGGTGGATGCCTTGGCACTAGGAGCCGATGAAGGACGGGACGAACACCGATATGCTTCGGGGAGCTGTAAGCAAGCTTTGATCCGGAGATTTCCGAATGGGGAAACCCACTGCTCGTAATGGAGTAGTATCCATACTTGAATACATAGAGTATGAGAAGGCATACCCGGGGAACTGAAACATCTAAGTACCCGGAGGAAGAGAAAGCAAATGCGATTCCCTGAGTAGCGGCGAGCGAAACGGGAACAGCCCAAACCAAGAGGCTTGCCTCTTGGGGTTGTAGGACACTCTATACGGAGTTACAAAGGAACGATATAAGCGAAGAGGTCTGGAAAGGCCCGCCAAAGAAGGTAACAGCCCTGTAACTGAAATGTTGTTCTCTCCAGAGTGGATCCTGAGTACGGCGGAACACGTGAAATTCCGTCGGAATCCGGGAGGACCATCTCCCAAGGCTAAATACTCCCTAGTGACCGATAGTGAACCAGTACCGTGAGGGAAAGGTGAAAAGCACCCCGGAAGGGGAGTGAAATAGATCCTGAAACCGTGTGCCTACAAGTAGTCAGAGCCCGTTAACGGGTGATGGCGTGCCTTTTGTAGAATGAACCGGCGAGTTACGATCCCGTGCAAGGTTAAGCAGAAGATGCGGAGCCGCAGCGAAAGCGAGTCTGAATAGGGCGCATGAGTACGTGGTCGTAGACCCGAAACCAGGTGATCTACCCATGTCCAGGGTGAAGTTCAGGTAACACTGAATGGAGGCCCGAACCCACGCACGTTGAAAAGTGCGGGGATGAGGTGTGGGTAGGGGTGAAATGCCAATCGAACCTGGAGATAGCTGGTTCTCTCCGAAATAGCTTTAGGGCTAGCCTCAAGGTAAGAGTCTCGGAGGTAGAGCACTGATTGGACTAGGGGCCCCTACCGGGTTACCGAATTCAGTCAAACTCCGAATGCCGATGACTTATCCTTGGGAGTCAGACTGCGAGTGATAAGATCCGTAGTCGAAAGGGAAACAGCCCAGACCGCCAGCTAAGGTCCCAAAGTATACGTTAAGTGGAAAAGGATGTGGAGTTGCTTAGACAACCAGGATGTTGGCTTAGAAGCAGCCACCATTTAAAGAGTGCGTAATAGCTCACTGGTCGAGTGACTCTGCGCCGAAAATGTACCGGGGCTAAACGTATCACCGAAGCTGCGGACTGTTCTTACGAACAGTGGTAGGAGAGCGTTCTAAGTGCAGTGAAGTCAGACCGGAAGGACTGGTGGAGCGCTTAGAAGTGAGAATGCCGGTATGAGTAGCGAAAGACGGGTGAGAATCCCGTCCACCGAATGCCTAAGGTTTCCTGAGGAAGGCTCGTCCGCTCAGGGTTAGTCGGGACCTAAGCCGAGGCCGAAAGGCGTAGGCGATGGACAACAGGTTGATATTCCTGTACCACCTCCTCACCATTTGAGCAATGGGGGGACGCAGGAGGATAGGGTAAGCGCGGTATTGGATATCCGCGTCCAAGCAGTTAGGCTGGGAAATAGGCAAATCCGTTTCCCGTGAAGGCTGAGCTGTGATGGCGAGCGAAATTTAGTAGCGAAGTTCCTGATTCCACACTGCCAAGAAAAGCCTCTAGCGAGGTGAGAGGTGCCCGTACCGCAAACCGACACAGGTAGGCGAGGAGAGAATCCTAAGGTGATCGAGAGAACTCTCGTTAAGGAACTCGGCAAAATGACCCCGTAACTTCGGGAGAAGGGGTGCTTCTTAGGGTGTTAAAGCCCCGAGAAGCCGCAGTGAATAGGCCCAGGCGACTGTTTAGCAAAAACACAGGTCTCTGCGAAGCCGTAAGGCGAAGTATAGGGGCTGACGCCTGCCCGGTGCTGGAAGGTTAAGAGGAGCGCTTAGCGTAAGCGAAGGTGCGAATTGAAGCCCCAGTAAACGGCGGCCGTAACTATAACGGTCCTAAGGTAGCGAAATTCCTTGTCGGGTAAGTTCCGACCCGCACGAAAGGCGCAACGATCTGGGCACTGTCTCAACGAGAGACTCGGTGAAATTATAGTACCTGTGAAGATGCAGGTTACCCGCGACAGGACGGAAAGACCCCGTGGAGCTTTACTGCAGCCTGATATTGAATGTTGGTACAGCTTGTACAGGATAGGTAGGAGCCTTGGAAACCGGAGCGCTAGCTTCGGTGGAGGCATCGGTGGGATACTACCCTGGCTGTATTGACCTTCTAACCCGCTGCCCTTATCGGGCAGGGAGACAGTGTCAGGTGGGCAGTTTGACTGGGGCGGTCGCCTCCTAAAATGTAACGGAGGCGCCCAAAGGTTCCCTCAGAATGGTTGGAAATCATTCGCAGAGTGTAAAGGCACAAGGGAGCTTGACTGCGAGACCTACAAGTCGAGCAGGGACGAAAGTCGGGCTTAGTGATCCGGTGGTTCCGCATGGAAGGGCCATCGCTCAACGGATAAAAGCTACCCCGGGGATAACAGGCTTATCTCCCCCAAGAGTCCACATCGACGGGGAGGTTTGGCACCTCGATGTCGGCTCATCGCATCCTGGGGCTGTAGTCGGTCCCAAGGGTTGGGCTGTTCGCCCATTAAAGCGGTACGCGAGCTGGGTTCAGAACGTCGTGAGACAGTTCGGTCCCTATCCGTCGCGGGCGCAGGAAATTTGAGAGGAGCTGTCCTTAGTACGAGAGGACCGGGATGGACGCACCGCTGGTGTACCAGTTGTTCTGCCAAGGGCATCGCTGGGTAGCTATGTGCGGACGGGATAAGTGCTGAAAGCATCTAAGCATGAAGCCCCCCTCAAGATGAGATTTCCCATTCCGCAAGGAAGTAAGATCCCTGAAAGATGATCAGGTTGATAGGTCTGAGGTGGAAGCGTGGTGACACGTGGAGCTGACAGATACTAATAGATCGAGGACTTAACCTATATTCTAATGTGAAAAATGAACATTGTTATCTAGTTTTGAGAGAACATTCTCTCCATCAGGTTTGGTGGCGATAGCGAAGAGGTCACACCCGTTCCCATACCGAACACGGAAGTTAAGCTCTTCAGCGCCGATGGTAGTTGGGGGTTTCCCCCTGTGAGAGTAGGACGCCGCCAAGCTTTTCAAAGGATCAGTTCCAGTCGGAACTGGTCTTTTTTGTGTTTTTGGGACGTTTGGCACCAGATAAATGTGGAAATAATATTGTTAGTTGAGCGATTATCTTGAAAAATCGATCGAAAAAATTTATAGTAAGATTAAAGTCAAATATAGTCAAAGTCAATGGAGGAGGAGGCGGAGTGGCACAAAATATTTCTGATATCATCGAGCAGTATTTGAAGGAAGTCTTGGATCAGAATGGTCGAGAAATATTAGAAATTAAACGCAATGAAATTGCAGATAAGTTTCAATGCGTACCTTCACAAATTAACTATGTTATCAATACACGCTTTACGAGCGAAAGAGGTTATATCGTCGAAAGTAAGCGTGGCGGCGGTGGCTATATCCGTATCATTAAAGTCAAAATGAATGATGAAGTCGATTTATTGAACAACATTATTTCCCAAATATATCATCGTTTATCACAGGCTGCATCTGATCATATCATCATGCGTCTTGTTGAGAACAACATTTTATCTGAAAGAGAAGCAAAGATGATGATTAGTGTCATGGACCGTTCTGTTTTACACATTGATTTACCTGAACGAGATGAACTGCGGGCTCGGATGATGAAAGCGATGTTAAATGCTTTGAAATTAAAGTAAAGCGGGTGAAAAGATTGATTTGTCAAGAATGCAATGAGAGACCAGCCACTTTTCACTTTACGAAAGTAATAAATGGAGAAAAACAAGAAATGCACATATGTGAACAATGTGCAAAAGAAAACAGTGATTCATATGCTATGAGTGGAAACCAAGGTTTCTCGATTCACAACTTATTATCAGGCTTATTGAATATTGATCCTAGCTTTACCACAAGTGCGAATAAAGGATCATCTATTTTTCAAGAGGCAAGAGAAGTGGATCAATGTCCTAAGTGTGGCTTAACTTTTCAGCAATTCAGGAAAACAGGCCGTTTTGGCTGTGCAGAATGTTATCGAACCTTTGATCAGTATTTAAATCCTGTTTTAAGGAAAGTCCATAGTGGAAATACAGTCCATAATGGAAAAGTCCCTAAACGGATTGCCGGCAGTCTGCATGTTCGCCGGAAACTTGAGTTAATGCAGCAAGAACTAAAGCAGCTAATTGAACAGGAAGAGTTTGAAAAAGCAGCGGAAGTTCGAGATCAAATTCGTGCATTAGAGCATGAGCAATCTCAGCAGAGGGAGGGAGATTAACGACATGTCGCTCCAGCATTTTATTCAAGACGCATTAAGTCAATGGATGAAACAGAAAGGACCAGAAAGTGACATTGTTCTAAGCAGTCGTATTCGGTTGGCACGCAACCTAGAGCATGTTCGTTTCCCAACTCAGTTTTCTCAAGAGGAGGCTGAAGCTGTTCTTCAGCAATTCGAGCAAAAGTTTGTGAGCCAGGAAGTGAAGGACATTGGAAACTTTGTTCTGATTCGAATGAATGAAACGCAGCCTTTGGCTAAAAGGGTACTTGTTGAAAAGCATTTGATTAGCCCCAATTTAGCAGAATCAAGATTTGGCGGCTGTTTGCTTTCAGAAAATGAAGAAATCAGTGTCATGCTGAATGAGGAAGACCATATTCGTATTCAATGCTTGTTCCCAGGATTTCAGCTGGCCAATGCACTAAAAGCAGCTAACCAAATAGATGACTGGATTGAAGAGCAAGTGGATTATGCGTTTTCTGAAAAGCGAGGATACTTAACGAGCTGTCCAACCAATGTAGGTACAGGTATTAGGGCTTCAGTCATGATGCACTTACCAGCATTAGCCCTGACAAGACAAATGAATCGCATTATTCCTGCAATTAATCAATTAGGTCTTGTGGTCAGAGGAATTTATGGTGAGGGTAGCGAAGCAATAGGAAACATCTTTCAAATTTCAAATCAAATGACACTGGGTCAATCAGAAGAAGATATTGTAGATGACTTGAATAGTGTGACGGCGCAGCTCATTGAACAAGAGCGATCTGCACGTAAGGCATTATATCAGACGTCTAAAATTGAACTTGAAGACAGAGTGTACCGTTCCTTGGGGATTTTGGCTAATTGCCGCATGATTGAATCTAAGGAAACGGCTAAGTGTTTGTCAGATGTGCGACTTGGAATTGATTTAGGTATCATTAAGGGGCTTTCAAGTAATATACTGAATGAACTCATGATTTTGACACAGCCTGGCTTCCTTCAGCAATATTCAGGAGGAGCCTTGGAACCAAATGAAAGAGATATAAAACGAGCAGCAATTATTAGAGAAAGGCTGCGCTTAGAAATGCATAGGAATGGACAGGAGGATGAAACGATATGATGTTTGGAAGATTCACTGAAAGAGCTCAAAAGGTATTAGCACTTGCACAAGAAGAAGCCATTCGCCTAGGCCATAAGAACATCGGAACAGAGCATATTTTACTTGGTCTTGTACGTGAAGGTGAGGGCATCGCCGCAAAAGCATTAGAAGCACTGGGCCTTGTTTCAGATAAAATCCAAAAAGAAGTCGAGAGCTTGATTGGAAGAGGGCAAGAGGTGTCTCAAGCTATTCCTCATTACACACCTAGAGCGAAGAAGGTTACGGAGCTTTCTATGGATGAAGCGAGAAAGCTTGGTCATTCCTATGTAGGGACAGAACATATTCTTTTAGGTCTTATTCGTGAGGGAGAGGGTGTAGCTGCCCGTGTCTTAAATAACCTCGGAGTGAGCTTAAATAAAGCACGCCAGCAAGTATTGCAGCTTCTAGGCAGCAATGAAACGGGTGCATCTGCAGCAGGATCTAATAGCAATGCCAATACACCAACTTTAGATAGCTTGGCAAGAGACTTAACGGCTATTGCGAAAGAGGACAGCTTGGACCCTGTGATTGGCCGCAGCAAAGAAATTCAGCGTGTCATTGAGGTACTAAGTAGAAGAACAAAGAATAACCCTGTCTTGATTGGGGAGCCTGGTGTTGGTAAAACAGCGATCGCAGAAGGCCTCGCACAGCAAATTATTCACAACGAAGTGCCTGAAATTCTGCGTGATAAACGAGTCATGACACTTGATATGGGAACCGTTGTAGCGGGAACGAAATATCGTGGTGAATTCGAGGATCGTTTGAAAAAAGTCATGGACGAAATCCGTCAGGCTGGAAATATCATTCTCTTCATTGATGAACTTCATACACTGATTGGTGCAGGTGGAGCAGAGGGTGCGATTGATGCCTCTAATATTCTAAAACCATCTTTAGCACGTGGTGAGCTTCAATGTATCGGGGCAACAACGTTAGATGAGTACCGTAAATATATTGAAAAAGATGCTGCACTTGAACGTCGATTCCAGCCAATTCAAGTGGATCAGCCGTCTGTTGATGAAAGTATTCAAATTTTAAGAGGGCTTAGAGACCGTTATGAAGCACATCACCGTGTATCTATTACAGATGAAGCCATTGAGGCGGCGGTAAAGCTTTCTGATCGTTATATCTCCGATCGTTTCCTTCCAGATAAGGCGATCGACTTAATTGATGAGGCAGGTTCAAAAGTTCGCTTACGTTCTTTCACAACACCACCTAACCTAAAGGAACTTGAGCAAAAGCTGGATGAAGTACGCAAAGAAAAGGATGCAGCTGTTCAAAGTCAAGAATTTGAAAAAGCCGCTTCTCTTCGTGATACGGAGCAACGTTTGCGCGAAAAGGTAGAAGTGACGAAGAAATCTTGGAAAGAAAAGCAGGGACAAGAGAATTCAGAGGTTTCTGTTGATGATATCGCAATGGTTGTTTCTAGCTGGACGGGTGTACCTGTTTCGAAAATTGCTCAAACAGAAACAGATAAGCTCCTGAACATGGAACAATTGCTCCACTCTCGCGTCATTGGACAGGATGAAGCAGTTGTTGCTGTTGCAAAAGCTGTAAGACGTGCCCGTGCTGGACTAAAAGATCCGAAACGTCCGATTGGCTCCTTTATTTTCTTAGGGCCAACAGGTGTTGGTAAGACTGAGCTTGCAAGAGCACTCGCTGAGTCTATCTTCGGTGATGAAGAAGCGATGATTCGTATTGATATGTCCGAGTACATGGAAAAACACTCGACTTCAAGACTTGTTGGATCACCTCCAGGCTATGTGGGCTATGATGAGGGCGGTCAGCTGACTGAAAAAGTGAGAAGAAAGCCGTATTCTGTCGTGCTTCTAGATGAGATTGAAAAGGCGCACCCTGATGTGTTTAACATCTTACTTCAAGTGTTAGAAGATGGTCGTCTCACTGATTCTAAAGGTCGTACTGTTGACTTTAGAAATACGATTTTGATTATGACTTCAAACGTTGGAGCTAGTGAGCTGAAGCGCAATAAATATGTTGGCTTTAACGTGCAGGATGAAAGTCAAAATTACAAAGATATGAAAGGCAAAGTAATGGGTGAGTTGAAACGTGCGTTTAGACCGGAGTTCATCAACCGTATTGATGAAATCATTGTCTTCCACTCACTCGAAAAGAAACATCTAAAAGAGATTGTGTCTCTCATGTCTGATCAATTGACAAAACGACTAAAAGAGCAGGACCTTTCAATTGAATTGACGGAAGCAGCAAAAGCCAAGATTGCCGACGAAGGCGTAGATCTTGAGTATGGTGCTCGTCCGCTAAGAAGAGCGATTCAAAAGCACGTCGAGGATCGACTTTCTGAGGAATTGCTGAAAGGCAATATTGAAAAGGGCCAACATATCGTATTAGATGTAGAAGATGGAGAAATTGTCGTAAAAGCAACGGCTGCTACGAACTAATATAGTAAGAAAAAAGTGTGAGGCATACCAGTAAGTTGGATGCCTCCCTTTACTTATTTTCTGACCAGTATAAGGAGTTGTATTCTTCAATCTATGGCTAAGTCAAAATCAAAATTTATATGCCAATCGTGCGGTTATGAGTCAGCCAAATGGATGGGGAAATGTCCCGGCTGCGGCACTTGGAACAGTATGACAGAAGAGGTCGTTCGTAAAGAGCCGGCAAATCGTCGAAGTGCGTTTAATCATTCTGTTCAAACCATTCAAAAACCTTCACCTATATCTGCAATTGAAACATCCGAAGAACCCCGAATTAAAACGAATTTAGAAGAATTTAACCGAGTATTAGGAAGTGGAATTGTCAAAGGTTCACTCGTTCTTATTGGCGGTGATCCTGGGATTGGGAAGTCCACACTATTATTACAAGTTTCAGCACAGCTATCAGATCAAAATCAGAATGTGTTATACATATCTGGTGAGGAATCAATCAAACAAACGAAGCTTAGGGCGGACCGTCTCGGTATTGAAAGTGCCTCTTTACATGTTTTGGCTGAAACCGATATGGAGTATATAACGTCTGCTATACAAGAGATGAAACCCGCTTTTGTTGTGGTCGATTCAATTCAAACCGTTTATCAAAGCGATATCACGTCAGCTCCCGGATCTGTTTCTCAGGTGAGGGAATGCACTGCGCAGCTGATGAAAATTGCCAAGACGAATGGTATTCCTATTTTTATCGTTGGTCATGTGACGAAGGAAGGCTCGATTGCTGGGCCGCGCCTTTTAGAGCATATGGTGGATACAGTTCTTTATTTTGAAGGGGAGCGCCATCATACGTTTCGTATTTTACGGGCAGTGAAAAACCGTTTTGGTTCAACGAATGAATTAGGGATTTTTGAAATGAGAGAGGAAGGGCTCACAGAGGTATTAAACCCATCAGAAATCTTCTTAGAAGAGCGGTCAGCAGGTGTATCTGGATCGTGTGTTGTTGCCTCAATGGAAGGAACAAGACCTGTTCTAGTGGAGATACAAGCACTTATTTCACCGACGAGTTTTGGGAATCCACGGAGAATGGCTACTGGCCTTGATCATAACCGAGTGTCATTGCTTATGGCCGTTTTAGAAAAACGGGTAGGGCTGCTGCTGCAAAACCAAGATGCCTATTTAAAGGTCGCAGGTGGTGTGAAACTTGACGAACCAGCGATTGATTTGGCTATTGCCGTCAGTATTGCATCAAGCTTTAAAGATGCAGCGCCGCATCAAGCAGATTGCTTTATAGGAGAAGTGGGTCTGACGGGAGAAGTCAGAAGAGTATCAAGAATTGAACAGCGTGTGCAGGAAGCTGCTAAACTAGGATTTAAACGAATGTTTATTCCTCAGGCGAATATAGATGGATGGAAAAAACCGAGAGGGATTGAATTAGTCGGTGTAGAAAATGTAGCAGAGGCACTTCGTATTTCACTAGGGGGATCATAGAAATGGAAAAAGAGAAAAAAGGAGCGAGAGAAGTCGATCTCTTAGATATTGTCCAGTTTGTGGCACCGGGGACACCCCTGCGGGCAGGGATTGAAAACGTCCTAAGAGCCAATACTGGAGGGCTCATTGTTGTTGGTTATAACGATAAAGTGAAAAGTGTGGTAGATGGAGGATTTCATATTAATTCTGCTTTCTCCCCAGCACATTTATATGAATTGGCGAAGATGGATGGTGCGATTATTTTAAGTGACTCTGGTCAAAAAATCTTGTATGCGAATACACAGCTCATGCCGGATGCAACCATTCATTCATCAGAAACAGGCATGAGACACCGAACGGCTGAACGTGTAGCAAAGCAGACAGGCTGCTTAATCATTGCCATTTCTGAACGTCGGAACGTCATTACCTTATACCAAGGGAATCGACGATATACGCTGAAAGATATTGGTTTTATTTTGACGAAGGCCAACCAAGCGATACAAACACTGGAGAAATATAAAACCATTTTAGATCATGCCATTTCTGCGTTAAGCGCCTTAGAATTTGAAGAACTTGTGACCTTTGGTGATGTATTATCCGTGCTGCATCGTTATGAAATGGTACTTAGAATCAAAAATGAAATCAATATGTATATCAAAGAGCTTGGGACAGAAGGACACTTGATCCGTCTGCAAGTCAATGAGCTGATTACAGATATGGAGCAGGAAGCGGCTTTATTTATTAAAGATTACGTGAAAGAAAAGATCAAAGATCCATATGTGCTGCTGAAACAGCTCCAAGATATGTCGAGCTTTGAACTTTTAGATGACTCTATTTTGTACAAGTTACTCGGCTATCCAGCATCTACAAATATTGACGAATATGTGTACACAAGAGGATACAGATTACTTCATAAAATCCCTAGATTGCCTATGCCGATCGTTGAAAACGTGGTCGAAGCATTTGGTGTGCTAGATCGAATTATGGAAGCAGATGTACAAGATTTGGATGAAGTAGAAGGAATTGGAGAAGTAAGAGCGAAAAAGATAAAAAAAGGATTAAAAAGACTGCAAGAAAAACATTATATCGACCGTCAGCTATAAAAAGAGAAATTTTTCTTAAATACGGTTAAAAATGGATGAATATGGGTATATTAATGATGGTTTTGTTTTCTGTTCATGATGATAGGAAACTTAAGCATATATCAATGTCAGATGAAGGTGGATTGACAGATGAAAAATAAAGGAGGTGAAGGTATGTTAAAAAGAATCGTTCAGGCGTTTTTTATCATTTTCGGTGCAGTTGTAGGGATTTTTATCATTCCAGAGTTATTTCTGCTGTTAAATGTGAAGGACATACCTTTCATAACAAATGCTTACTCTTCAGCACTAATAGGAGCCGCTGTGTTCTTTATCATTGGTAAATGGTGCACAGGCTATGTGGTTAATTGGGTGAAATGGATCGAGGATTCTCTATTGAAGGCGCCTCTTCCTGATCTTATATCTGGAAGTTTCGGTTTAGTATTTGGACTTATTCTAGCATATCTTATTGTAAACGTGATCCCGCTAAACAATATCCCATATCATATTTTTGGTACCATTATTCCGATTTTCCTGGCTTTCTTTTTAGGATACCTTGGATTTCAGGTAGGGTTTAAGAAGAAGGATGAAATGATGGGGCTGTTTTCCCGATCTGCAAAGGTCACAAAGAAAAAAGGAGCAGCTGATGATGAACCTGAAATAGAAGATAAAAAGCTGAAAATTTTAGACACAAGTGTTATCATTGATGGAAGAATCGCAGATATTTGTCAAACTGGATTCCTAGAAGGTGTGATGGTCATTCCTCAATTTGTACTCGAGGAATTACAGCATATTGCAGACTCTTCTGATGTATTAAAGAGAAATAGAGGCCGAAGAGGTCTTGATATTTTAAATCGTATCCAAAAAGAACTGGATATTAAAGTTGAAATTTACGAAGGTGACTTCGAAGATATTCAAGAGGTTGACAGCAAGCTTGTGAAACTCGCTAAGTTAACTTCAGGTGTTGTTGTGACAAATGATTTTAATTTAAATAAAGTATGCGAACTTCAAAAAGTAGCAGTGTTAAACATCAATGATCTAGCCAATGCAGTCAAACCGGTTGTACTGCCTGGGGAAGAAATGAAGGTACAGGTCATCAAAGATGGGAAAGAGCATAACCAAGGTGTTGCTTACTTAGATGACGGTACGATGATTGTGGTCGAAGAAGGACGCAATTATATTGGAAAAGACATTGATGTGCTCGTCACGAGTGTGCTGCAAACTGCTGCTGGAAGAATGATTTTTGCGAAGCCAAAACTTCTGGAGAAGGCGCTCTAAAGGGAGAACGAACATGTATTATGAAGTAGTTATTCCGGCTGCGGGGCAGGGGAAGCGAATGAAGGCCGGCCGCAATAAACTTTTTATTGAATTGAAAAGAATGCCGGTCATCATCCACACACTGAAGGTGTTTGACGCTCATTCACAATGCAGACGCATGATCTTAGCGATCAATGAAGAAGAGCGTCGTGACTTTGAAAGGCTACTGAAGGTACACGCTTTTCAAACGCCTGTTTCACTTGTCACTGGCGGTGAAGAACGGCAGCAAAGTGTATACGAAGGATTGAAGGCTGTGCAAGATGCGGACATCGTGCTTGTTCATGATGGCGCAAGGCCTTTTATTAAGCATACACAGATTGACTTGCTCGTTAAAGCAGCGATTGAAAAAGGCTCCGCAGTCGTAGCGGTACCAGTGAAAGACACAATCAAACGCGTTCAAGAAGGCAAAGTGGAACAAACCATTGAACGTCAGAGCTTGTGGGCAGTCCAGACCCCACAAGCTTTTCGTCATTCTATTTTAAAAGAAGCGCATGAACATGCGGAGCGGACAGGTTTTCTTGGAACAGATGACGCCAGTCTTGTGGAACAATTACACGGTGAGAGTGTGTATATTGTCCAAGGAGACTATACCAATATTAAACTGACAACACCGGATGATTTATTGGTTGCCAAGGCAATTATGGATGCGGAAAGAGGGTACTAGAACATGTTTAGAATAGGACAAGGTTTTGATGTGCATCAATTAACAGAGGGAAGACCTCTTATTATTGGCGGTGTGACGATCCCTTATGAAAAGGGTCTACTTGGGCATTCAGATGCGGATGTACTGCTTCATACTGTGGCGGATGCCTGCCTAGGTGCGATTGCAGAAGGAGATATCGGCAGACATTTCCCAGACACGGATCCGGAGTTTAAAGATGCAGATTCTTTTAAATTACTTCAGCACGTGTGGGCGCTTGTAAAAGAAAAAGGCTATACACTGGTGAATATCGATTGCACCATCATGGCGCAAAAACCAAAGATGGCACCATACATTCAGCCAATGTGTGAGAAAATCGCAGAAGCTCTTGAGGCAGATGTCACACAGGTGAATGTCAAAGCAACAACGACAGAGAAACTTGGATTTACAGGAAGAGGCGAAGGAATTGCCTCTCAGGCGACAGTGCTTCTTCAGAAAAAGTAAAATCCGTTTTGATGAGAATGGGTTTTGATGATAAAATACGTTTATAAAAAATTGGTGTCAGACAACATGATGCAGATGAAAGGAAGTTAAACTCATGGGAAATGAAGTGCGTGTTCGTTATGCACCGAGTCCAACTGGTCATTTACATATTGGGAATGCTAGAACGGCTCTTTTCAACTATTTGTTCGCACGCAGCCAAGGCGGCAAATTTATTATTCGAATCGAGGATACGGATCAAAAGCGTAATGTAGAAGGCGGAGAAGAAAGTCAGCTTCGTCATTTGCAGTGGCTCGGAATTGATTGGGATGAGAGCATTGATAAAGATGGCGGCTACGGTCCTTACAGACAATCAGAGCGTAATGATATTTACAAAAAATATTATGACGAGCTGCTAGAGAAAGACTTGGCGTATAAGTGCTATTGTACGGCTGAAGAACTAGAAGAAGAGCGTGAAGCACAAATTGCCCGCAGTGAAATGCCTCGATACTCTGGTAAATGCAGTCATTTATCAAAAGAAGAAGAGGACAAGCTGATTGCTGAAGGAAGAGAGCCAAGCATTCGCTTCCGTGTGCCAAAAGGAGAAATCATCAAATTTGATGATATGGTCAAAGGTGATATTTCATTTGAAACAGACGGCATCGGTGACTTTGTCATTGTGAAAAAAGATGGTACGCCAACGTATAACTTCGCTGTAG
Organism: Bacillus sp. BS1807G30; assembly: GCF_040047675.1. Taxonomy (NCBI): domain Bacteria; kingdom Bacillati; phylum Bacillota; class Bacilli; order Caryophanales; family Bacillaceae; genus Bacillus; species Bacillus sp. BS1807G30. Next base: position 114,951 of record NZ_CP157353.1, read on the forward strand.
CGGTGGATGATCATTTGATGAAAATGACTCACATTCTTCGTGGTGAGGATCACATCTCGAATACACCTAAACAAATTATGGTCTTCAATGCATTTGGCTGGGATGTTCCGCTGTTCGGACATATGACGCTGATTGTAAACGAGAATCGCAAGAAATTAAGTAAGCGTGATGAATCAATTATCCAGTTCATCGAACAGTATAAGAACTTGGGCTATTTACCAGAAGCTTTGTTTAACTTCATTGCACTACTTGGGTGGTCTCCAGTTGGCGAAGAGGAACTATTTACAAAAGAGCAGTTCATCGATATTTTCGATGTCAATCGACTTTCTAAGTCACCAGCTCTCTTCGATATGCATAAACTAAAATGGGTGAATAACCAATACGTAAAAGCACTTGATCTTGATCAAGTTGTGGCACTTACACTTCCACATCTTCAAAAGGCAGGCAAGGTAAGCGAGCAGCTGACAGAAGAAGAAAACACGTGGGTGCGCAAACTCATTTCTCTATACCACGAGCAATTGAGCTACGGAGCAGAAATTGTTGAGTTAACAGAGTTGTTCTTTAAGGAACAAATTGAGTATAATCAAGAGGCAAAGGAAGTTCTTGCAGAAGAGCAAGTACCAGAAGTGATGGCTTCGTTTGCAGGTCAGCTTGAACGTCTTGAGTCTTTCACACCTGATGAAATCAAAGCTGCCATTAAAGCGGTACAAAAAGAAACAGGGCATAAAGGTAAGAAACTATTCATGCCAATTCGTGTGGCTGTCACTGGACAAACGCATGGCCCAGAGCTTCCGCAAAGTATTGAACTACTAGGTAAAGAGACGGTATTAAACCGCATTAAACAAATATAAGGAAAATCGTTGCGAGGGAGAAGTACAATGTTATCGTCCATCACAGAAAGAGTCTTCACCGGCTGAAAGAGACTTATGGGCAGACGTTGGAAATGCACCCTCAAGACCCTTGAGGAACACGTATGTTAGTATGCAAGGGCGGTACCCTCCGTTATGGGATGAAGTTGAGAAGGCTGCGAAATGAGGGCTTTCTAAACAGAGTGGAACCGCGTTTTCAAAACGTCTCTGTCATATGGCAGAGGCGTTTTTTATTTGTCCAAAAAAGAGAGCAAGTCCTAAGAGAGATTGATGGGGAAGAACGGGGGGAGCATGTGTTTTTCAAAATGCTGAAAGAAGATATTGATACTGTGTTTGATCAAGATCCTGCTGCTAGAAGCTATCTTGAAGTAGTGCTAACCTATTCAGGGCTTCATGCGATTTGGGCTCATCGTGTTGCGCATGCATTTTACAAGCGTAAGCTGTATTTTCTTGCGCGGATCATTTCTCAGGTCAGCCGGTTTTTCACAGGGGTTGAGATTCACCCAGCAGCAACCATCGGCCGGCGGTTCTTCATTGATCACGGCATGGGCGTCGTGATTGGGGAAACATGTGAAATTGGCGATAACGTCACTGTTTTCCAAGGCGTGACATTAGGGGGAACAGGGAAAGAAAAGGGAAAGCGGCATCCAACTATTTTGGACGACGCCCTGATTGCGACTGGTGCTAAGGTGCTCGGTTCTATTACCGTAGGAAAAGGGTCCAAGATTGGTGCGGGGTCTGTTGTGTTAAAAGACGTACCAGACCATTCTACTGTTGTAGGTATACCTGGGCGTGTTGTCGTTCAAAATGGAAAGAAAATCAATCGTGATCTCAATCATCAAGATTTGCCAGATCCAGTTTCTGATCGTTTCAAAGAATTGGAGCGAGAAATGGAAAAGCTAAAACGTGAGCTGGCTTCATTGAGCAGAAAGGAAGAACAATCATGACAATCAATATTTATAATACATTGACACGTAAGAAGGAAGAGTTTGTCCCGCTTGAACCAGGAAAGGTCAAAATGTATGTATGCGGACCAACCGTGTATAACTACATTCACATCGGGAATGCAAGACCGGCCATTGTATATGACACGGTACGTAAGTATTTAGAATATAGCGGCTATGATGTGAATTTCGTATCCAACTTTACTGATGTGGATGATAAACTCATCAAAGCAGCAAATGAATTAGGCGAGGATGTCCCAACGATTGCTGATCGATTTATCCAAGCATACTTTGAGGACGTCAGTGCATTAGGCTGCAAAAAAGCAGACCTTCACCCGCGAGTGACAGAAAATATGGATGATATCATTGCGTTTATCGCCACATTGATTGAAAAAGGCTACGCCTATGAAGCAGATGGTGACGTGTATTACAGCACACGCTCATTTGAAGGCTACGGAAAACTGTCTCACCAATCGATTGATGAATTAAAGACAGGTGCCCGTATTCGTGTAGGTGAAAAGAAAAGAGATGCACTCGACTTTGCATTATGGAAGGCCGCAAAGGATCAGGAGATTTCTTGGGATAGCCCGTGGGGTGAAGGGCGTCCAGGCTGGCACATCGAGTGCTCTGCGATGGTCAAAAAGTATTTAGGCGATACGATTGACATTCATGCTGGCGGACAGGATTTAACGTTCCCTCATCACGAGAATGAGATTGCTCAATCTGAGGCTTTGACAGGAAAACCTTTTGCGAAGTATTGGATGCATAACGGGTATATTAATATTGAGAATGAAAAAATGTCAAAATCACTTGGGAACTTTGTGCTCGTACATGACATTATTAAAGAACAAGATCCAGATGTGCTTCGTTTCTTTATGCTGTCGGTTCACTATCGTCATCCAATCAATTACTCCATTGACTTATTGGAAAGTACAAAGAGTGCATTTAACAGACTCAAAACATCTTATTCAAATCTACATCATCGCCTTGAGAGCAGTACCAATTTAACAGAGGATAACACTGAATGGCTGACAAAGATTGAAGAGCAGCGAGCGACATTTATTTCTGAAATGAATGATGACTTCAATACGGCAAATGCCATCTCTGTTTTATTTGAACTAGCGAAACAAGCGAATTACTATATGGAAAATGATCATACTTCCGAGGAAGTGATCAAGGCATTTATTGGCTTGTTTCAAGAAATCACATCCGTCCTCGGCTTCTCACTAGCAGAAAAGCACACGCTTGACGAAGAGGTAGAAGCATTAATTGAGAAGCGGAATGAAGCTAGAAGGAATCGTGACTTCGCATTGTCTGATCAAATTCGTGACCAGCTAAAGAGCATGAATATTGTATTGGAGGACACTCCTCAAGGTACGCGCTGGAAAAGAGGAGAATAGGTCATGTTGAATTTTGAAAAGCTGAAAGACGGAAAACAGTTGAACGGACTTGCGCTTGCTTATATGGGTGATGCCATTTTTGAAGTATACGTGAGGCATCACCTCCTCCAAATGGGGGCGACCAAACCAAATGAGCTTCATAAACGTGCAAGTAAGATCGTTTCAGCTAAATCTCAGGCCGCTATTTTATTTGAGCTTCAGCAGAAGGGCTTTTTCACAGAAGCGGAAGAAGCGGTGCTGAAAAGAGGAAGAAATGCAAAATCAGGCACAGTGCCTAAAAACACAGACGTTCAAACGTATCGTTATAGTACAGCGTTTGAAGCGCTCATGGGTTATTTATTTATCGAGAAGCAGGACGAACGCTTAGAAGAGTTGATTAGTCAGGCGATTGAAATCGGAACGTCAGGGAGGAAGACAAATGAGTCAGCAACATGATTATGTGATTGGGAAAAATGCAGTGATTGAAACACTGAAGTCAGATCGGGAGTTATATAAGCTCTGGATGGCAGAAAACACTGTAAAAGGACAAGCCCAGCAGGTCATTGAACTCGCGAAAAAGCAAAATATCACCATTCAGTATGTTCCGAGGAAAAAGCTTGATCAGATGGTAACAGGTCAGCACCAGGGAATCGTTGCACAAGTAGCAGCATATGAATATGCAGAATTGGACGATCTGTATCAAATTGCTGAAAAGCGGAATGAACAACCATTTTTCATCATCTTAGATGAAATTGAAGATCCGCACAATTTAGGGTCGATCATGCGTACGGCCGATGCTGTTGGTGCACATGGAATCGTCATTCCAAAACGACGAGCGGTAGGCTTGACGACAACTGTTGCGAAAGCATCTACTGGAGCCATTGAACATATCCCGGTCGCAAAAGTAACCAATCTTTCCAGAGCTCTTGATGAAATGAAAGAAAGAGGAATCTGGGTCGCAGGAACAGATGCATCTGCGAAGCAGGACTACAGACAATTTGACGGCACGATGCCTCTCGCTCTTGTCATCGGCAGTGAAGGAAAAGGAATTGGCCGATTGATTAAGGAAAAATGTGATTTCTTGATTAAATTGCCAATGGCCGGGAAGGTCACTTCATTAAATGCATCAGTTGCCGCTAGTCTATTGATGTATGAAGTGTATCGAAAACGTTATCCGTTAGGAGAATAGAGATGGACATCCTCTTAGTCGATGGATACAACATGATAGGTGCATGGCCTCGTTTGCAGCACTTAAAAGAAAACAGCTTTGAAGAAGCCAGAGACGTGCTGATTCAAAATTTAGCAGAATATCAAGCATATACAGGGTATCGAGTCATTGTCGTATTCGATGCCCATATGGTCAAAGGAATCGAAAAGAAGCGGACAAACCACCGAGTAGAGGTCATCTTTACAAGAGAAAATGAAACGGCTGATGAGCGGATTGAAAAACTGGCACAAGACTTGAATAACATTCGGACGCAAATTCATGTGGCGACCTCTGATTATACAGAACAATGGGCAATTTTTGGACAGGGTGCACTTCGTAAGTCAGCACGAGAGCTCTTAAGAGAGATAGAAGTGATTGAACGAAAGATTGAAACACGTGTCAAAAAGATTACTTCTGATAAACCAGCATCCAAAATTGAATTGTCAGAAGATGTATTGAAAACGTTTGAAAAATGGCGGCGGGGAAACTTGGAATAGCTTGACGATATTTCAACCATTATTGTATAATATTTCTATCTAGGTGCGGTCGGGGGGATCGAAGTGAATCTAAACAACAGCAAGGGTAAGTCCATCAGAGAGCAATTTTGCCAGTTGGAAGATGAACAAGTCATTGAAAGGGTTCATGTCGGAGATAGTGATGCGCTAGATTATTTAATAACGAAATACCGCAATTTTGTACGTGCGAAAGCAAGATCTTATTTCTTGATTGGAGCGGATCGAGAGGACATTGTCCAAGAGGGGATGATCGGACTTTATAAGTCTATCCGCGATTTCAGAGAGGACAAGCTTACTTCATTTAAGGCTTTTGCAGAATTATGTATTACCCGCCAAATTATCACCGCAATTAAAACAGCTACTCGCCAAAAACATATCCCGTTAAATTCCTATGTATCATTAGACAAGCCGATATACGATGAAGAATCGGACAGAACATTATTGGACGTCATTTCCGGTGCTAAAGCGCTTAACCCAGAAGATTTAATCATTAGCAAAGAAGAATTTGATGATATTGAAATGAAAATGGGTGAATTACTAAGCGAGCTGGAAAGAAAGGTACTTGTGCTTTATCTTGATGGTAGGTCCTATCAGGAGATTTCTGAAGATTTAAACCGTCATGTGAAATCAATTGATAATGCACTCCAAAGAGTAAAGAGAAAATTAGAGAAATATTTAGAGCTGCGCGAGATCAGTCTCTAATCAAACCTATATTGACAGCTTTTTCGACACTGTGATAAGGTACTAAGGAAATGATGTCGAGAAAATAGGTGTAAATATGAGGAAAAAGATTACTCTAGCCTGTAAAGACTGCGGAAGCCGCAATTATACGACAATGAAAAGTGTTGCTTCAGCAGCTGAAAGATTAGAAGTTAAGAAATATTGCAAGACTTGTAATTCACATAAAACACATTTAGAAACGAAGTAGGATTTGCGTTCTTTAATCTGTGGAGGTCTTTTACATGCGTATTATCAGTTTCTTAAAAAGTGTCGGGAAAGAAATGAAAAAGGTCAGCTGGCCAAAGAAAAACGAAATGGTCCGCTACACGATCACTGTTATTTTAACAGTCGTATTTTTTGCCATCTTTTTCTCTTTTCTTGATATAGGAATCTCACAATTAATCGAATTAATTCATTAATACTTGAATAATGGTCTGCTGAACGTGCTATAATAGATCATAATATGACTTGCCAAAAAACCCGTTTTACGGGTTTTTTCAATTGCTTGAAAATATTTACCGGTACTCGAGATTCGTCAAATAGACATTACGAAATGTGGGGAGGGAAGGACTAAATAGTCCTGAACGAAAATGGAAAAGAATTGGTATGTTGTGCATACGTACTCTGGCTATGAGAACAAAGTGAAAGCGAACTTGGAAAAGCGTGTTGAATCAATGGGCATGCAGGATAAAATTTTCCGCGTTGTTGTACCAGAAGAAGAAGAAACGGACATTAAAAACGGTAAGAAAAAAGTAGTGAAAAAGAAAGTATTCCCTGGATATGTGCTAGTAGAAATCGTCATGACTGACGATTCTTGGTATGTCGTTCGTAATACACCAGGTGTGACAGGATTCGTTGGATCAGCTGGATCAGGCTCTAAGCCGACAGCGTTATTACCTGGCGAAGCAGAAACCATTCTGAAGAGAATGGGACTTGAAGAGCGCAAGACAGAAATTGACTTTGAACTAAAAGAAACAGTCAAGGTCATCGATGGACCATTTGCTAACTTCACAGGCTCTATCGAAGAGATTGATTATGATAAAAGCAAAGTCAAAGTATTCGTTAATATGTTTGGTAGAGAAACTCCTGTGGAACTTGAGTTCACACAGATCGATAAATTGTAATTTAAAAGAGCTTGAAATGAGTGTATAGAAGTGGTAATATAGCAAAGGTACGTCTTGAGTTCGCTCAAGATCGCTAGCTAGTTATTTCGTCATTCATATAAAGAATGAAGTTGTTGAGTGGGAGGGGGATTCCCCTATTACCACATCACGGACTTTAAGGAGGTGTGTCTCGTGGCTAAAAAAGTAGTAAAAGTTGTTAAATTGCAAATTCCTGCTGGAAAAGCTAACCCAGCTCCACCAGTTGGACCTGCACTAGGTCAAGCCGGTGTTAATATCATGGGATTCTGTAAGGAGTTTAACGCTCGTACAGCTGACCAAGCTGGTCTTATCATTCCTGTTGAAATTTCGGTTTTTGAAGACCGTTCATTTACATTTATTACTAAAACTCCACCTGCTGCAGTATTACTTAAAAAAGCAGCTGGTATTGAGTCTGGTTCTGGTGAACCTAACCGTAATAAAGTGGCAACTGTTAAGCGTGATAAAGTACGCGAAATCGCGGAAACAAAAATGCCTGACTTAAACGCTGCTAGCGTTGAATCAGCTATGCGCATGGTTGAAGGTACTGCACGCAGTATGGGTATTGTCATCGAAGATTAATTTTTTGTCTTGTTGGGTTGCGAGTTTGGTTTTGACAAGTTCGCAACCCTTATTCGTGGGAGGTTATTCCGCTAAAACCACATAAGGAGGATTTTTATAATGGCTAAAAAAGGTAAAAAGTATGTAGAAGCTGCTAAGCTAATCGAACGTACTAAAGCGTATGATGTAGCTGAAGCTGTTTCTCTTACAAAAAAAGCAAATACAGCGAAATTTGATGCGACTGTAGAAGTTGCTTTTCGTTTGGGCGTAGACCCTCGTAAAAACGATCAACAAATCCGCGGTGCAGTTGTACTTCCTAACGGAACTGGTAAAACTCAACGCGTTCTTGTGTTCGCTAAAGGCGAAAAAGCAAAAGAAGCAGAAGCTGCTGGAGCAGACTACGTTGGAGATTCTGATTACATCACTAAAATCCAACAAGGCTGGTTCGAATTCGATGTAATCGTTGCGACACCTGACATGATGGGTGAAGTTGGTAAGATCGGTCGTGTACTTGGACCAAAAGGTCTTATGCCAAACCCTAAAACAGGAACTGTAACTTTCGAAGTTGAAAAAGCAATCAATGAAATCAAAGCTGGTAAAGTAGAATACCGCGTTGATAAAGCTGGTAACATCCACGCGCCAATCGGAAAGGTTTCTTTCGAGGACGAAAAGCTTGTTGAGAACTTTGCAACAATCTATGACACAATCCTTAAAGCAAAACCTGCAGCGGCTAAAGGTGTATACGTGAAAAACGTTTCTGTTACATCTACTATGGGCCCTGGCGTGAAAGTGGATCCATCTTCTTTCTCTGCAAAATAATTCTTGACTTATCACAATCGTTTTGATAATATCAAAATGTTGTAAAATAGAATAATCATTTATACCGTAGACAGCAGGGGCCTTATGGCTTAATTAACCCGCCGAGGTGTATATGTCACAGTCTTACGTTAACGTATGCTTGTATATACAGCCTCCATGTCTTAATGGAGGCTTTTTATATGGAGAACCGTTCGTTAGGAACGTGATGACCTGATCGGTATAAGTGTTACACAAAGAATGTACAGGAGGTGTAACCATGAGCAATGCAATCGATACTAAAAAAGTTGTCGTTGATGAAATTACTTCTAAATTTAAAGACAGTATGTCTACTGTAATCGTAGATTACCGCGGTCTTTCAGTTTCTGAAGTGACTGAACTTCGTAAACAGCTTCGTGATGCTGGCGTAGAATTCAAAGTTTACAAAAATACTTTGACTCGCCGTGCAGTTGAACAAGTTGAACTAACGGGTTTAAACGATTTCTTAACAGGTCCAAACGCTATCGCATTCAGTAACGAAGATGTTATCGCACCTGCGAAAATCATCAACGAATTTGCGAAAAGCCACGAAGCTTTAGAAATCAAAGCTGGTGTTATCGAAGGAAACGTAGCGACTGTAGAAGAAGTGAAGGCTCTTGCGGAACTTCCGTCTCGCGAAGGCTTACTTTCTATGTTGCTTAGCGTTCTTCAAGCTCCAGTTCGTAACCTTGCTCTTGCTACTAAAGCAGTTGCAGATCAAAAAGAAGAACAAGGCGCTTAATGCGTACTTGACGTAAAAAAACTTAAAATGGAGGAATTACAAATGGCTTTAAATATCGAAGAAATCATTGCTTCAGTTAAAGAAGCAACTGTACTTGAGTTAAACGACTTAGTAAAAGCAATCGAAGAAGAATTTGGCGTAACTGCTGCTGCTCCTGTAGCTGTAGCTGCTGGTGGCGGTGCTGCTGCTGAAGAAAAAACTGATTTTGATCTAGTACTTGCTGGTGCTGGAGACCAAAAAATCAAAGTTATCAAAGTGGTTCGTGAAATCACTGGTCTTGGCTTGAAAGAAGCTAAAGAACTTGTTGACAACACTCCAAAACCTCTTAAAGAAGGTATTGCTAAAGAAGAAGCTGAAGAACTTAAAGCTAAGCTTGAAGAAGTTGGCGCTTCTGTAGAAGTTAAGTAATCTTCGCCTAATCTTTTGGGAAAGCTCGCTTTTACTGGCGGGCTTTTTCTTTTCTTATCTCCTGAAACGATTGAATCCAGAGGAGGTCCATTCACCATGAGTGACCACTATTATACGGAAAAGCCATCAGTGAAAAGCAATAAACAGACATGGGACTTCACCTTGAGAAACCGTAGCTTTACTTTTACAAGTGACAGTGGAGTGTTTTCTAAGAAAGAAGTCGACTATGGTTCGAGGCTTTTAATTGAAGCTTTTGAAGAACCTGACTTGGATGGCGACGTCTTAGATGTCGGTTGCGGTTATGGACCGATCGGCTTATCGTTAGCAAACGAAATGACAGGCCGCACCATTCATATGATTGATGTGAACGAAAGAGCAGTCGAACTTTCAAAGGAAAACGCTAAGCATAATCGCATTGATAATGTCCGCATCTATCAAAGTGATTTGTTCTCGAATGTTCATTCATCAGCTGCTTTTGCCTCTATACTGACCAATCCCCCAATACGGGCAGGGAAGAAAGTAGTACATGCGATCTTTGAAAAAAGTGCTGATCATTTATTGCCGGAAGGTGAGTTGTGGGTGGTTATTCAGAAAAAACAAGGTGGACCATCTGCGATTGAGAAATTAGAACAGCTTTTTGGAGAAGTGACGGTCGTTATGAAAAAAAAGGGCTACTATATTATCAAAGCTAAAAAAGTTTGACGCAGTTTCCTAGCTGTGTTAACATTATAAAATGCCAATGTGTATATTTTGCTTGATAGGCTTAAAAAACAACTATTTTGTATAAATTATGCATACTTGGGAAAACTAATAAAATCGGTATTTGTTTTTGGATGTGGTTTTCTTATTTTAGAAACCCTTTTTTCTTTTGTCTTGTAAAAGTATTTCTTTACTGACATTTGAAAGACAGAAATACTTTTTACACATATAATACGCATGATTTGAGGGGTGAATCAGTTGACAGGTCAACTAGTTCAGTATGGACGACACCGCCAGCGCAGAAGCTACGCACGCATAAGCGAAGTGTTAGAATTACCAAATCTCATTGAAATTCAAACCTCTTCTTATCAGTGGTTTCTTGATGAGGGTCTTAGAGAGATGTTTCAAGATATATCCCCAATTGAGGATTTTACTGGTAACCTTTCTCTTGAATTCATTGATTACAGCCTAGGGGATCCTAAGTATCCTGTAGCAGAATCAAAAGAACGTGATGTAACTTACTCTGCTCCACTAAGAGTAAAAGTTCGTTTAATTAACAAAGAAACTGGAGAAGTAAAAGACCAAGATGTGTTTATGGGTGATTTCCCAATCATGACAGACACAGGTACTTTTATCATTAATGGTGCGGAACGTGTAATCGTTTCTCAGTTAGTACGTTCTCCAAGTGTATATTTCAGTGGTAAAGTAGACAAAAACGGTAAAAAAGGTTTTACTGCGACTGTCATTCCAAACCGTGGCGCATGGTTAGAATACGAAACTGATGCGAAGGATGTAGTCTATGTACGCATCGATCGCACACGTAAGTTGCCGGTTACGGTTCTTTTGCGTGCTCTCGGCTTCAGCTCTGATCAAGAGATTCTTGACCTCATTGGCGAGAATGAATACTTACGCAACACGTTGGAAAAAGACAATACAGAGAATGCCGATAAAGCACTTCTCGAAATCTACGAGCGTCTTCGTCCCGGAGAGCCGCCAACTGTTGAAAATGCGAAAAGCTTGCTAGACTCTCGCTTCTTTGATCCGAAGAGATATGACTTAGCAAATGTTGGACGCTACAAGATTAATAAGAAGCTTCATATTAAAAATAGACTATTCAATCAAAAATTGGCTGAAACGCTAGTTGATCCTGAAACAGGTGAAATCCTAGCAGAAAAAGGTCAAATTCTAGATAGAAGAGTGCTTGATAAAGTTCTTCCATACTTAGAAAACGGCATCGGATTTAGAAAGCTTTATCCAAACGGTGGCGTAGTAGAGGATGAAGTAGAACTTCAATCTATCAAGATTTATGCACCAACTGATCAAGAAGGCGAGCAAGTGATCAACGTGATTGGTAATGCATATGTAGAGGAAGCTGTGAAGAATATCACGCCTTCTGACATCATTGCTTCAATCAGTTACTTCTTTAACCTGCTTCATGGAGTAGGTGACACAGATGATATCGATCACCTTGGTAACCGTCGTCTGCGTTCTGTAGGTGAACTTCTGCAAAACCAATTCCGTATTGGTTTGAGCAGAATGGAGCGTGTTGTTCGTGAAAGAATGTCGATTCAAGACACGAACACGATCACACCTCAGCAGCTGATTAACATCCGTCCTGTGATCGCTTCTATCAAAGAGTTCTTTGGTAGCTCTCAGCTTTCTCAGTTCATGGATCAAACAAACCCGCTTGCTGAATTGACACACAAACGTCGTCTGTCAGCGCTTGGACCGGGTGGTTTGACACGTGAGCGTGCAGGAATGGAAGTTCGTGACGTTCACTACTCTCACTATGGGCGTATGTGTCCGATTGAAACACCAGAGGGTCCAAACATTGGTTTGATCAACTCTCTATCTTCATTTGCAAAAGTGAATCGCTTCGGCTTTATTGAAACACCTTACCGCCGGGTTGACCCTGAAACAGGTAAAGTGACGCCGAGAATCGATTACTTAACTGCTGATGAAGAGGATAACTACGTTGTAGCACAAGCGAACGCTATATTAGGTGAAGATGGTTCGTTTATCGATGATAATATCATTGCTCGTTTTAGAGGGGAAAACACCGTTGTTCCTCGAAACCGCGTTGACTACATGGACGTTTCGCCGAAGCAGGTTGTTTCTGCAGCGACAGCATGTATCCCATTCTTAGAAAACGATGACTCTAACCGTGCTCTAATGGGAGCGAACATGCAACGTCAGGCTGTGCCTTTGATGCAGCCGGAATCACCGATTGTTGGTACAGGTATGGAGTATGTATCAGGTAAAGACTCTGGTGCTGCTGTGATCTGCCGTTACCCAGGTGTTGTAGAACGTGTTGAAGCGAAGAATATTTGGGTTCGCCGTTATGAAGACGTTGACGGGCAACAAGTCAAAGGAAACCTAGACAAATACAGCTTGCTGAAATTTGTCCGCTCTAACCAAGGGACTTGCTACAACCAGCGCCCAATTGTAAGTGTTGGAGATGAAGTCGTCAAAGGAGAAATTCTTGCAGACGGTCCTTCTATGGAAAAAGGTGAATTGGCTCTAGGACGTAACGTCATGGTCGGCTTCATGACTTGGGACGGTTACAACTATGAGGATGCGATCATTATGAGTGAGCGCCTTGTAAAAGATGACGTCTACACTTCTATTCATATTGAAGAATATGAATCAGAAGCTCGTGATACAAAGCTTGGACCAGAAGAAATTACGCGTGATATTCCAAACGTTGGAGAGGATGCTTTACGCAACCTTGACGAGCGCGGAATCATCCGTATTGGTGCAGAAGTAAAAGACGGAGACCTTCTTGTCGGGAAAGTAACGCCTAAAGGTGTAACAGAACTAACAGCTGAAGAACGTCTATTACATGCAATCTTCGGTGAAAAGGCTCGTGAAGTGCGTGATACGTCTCTACGTGTACCACACGGCGGCGGCGGAATCATCCACGATGTCAAAGTCTTTAACCGTGAAGATGGAGATGAATTACCACCAGGTGTTAACCAGTTAGTCCGAGTATACATCGTTCAGAAGCGTAAAATTTCTGAAGGTGACAAAATGGCCGGACGACATGGTAACAAAGGGGTTATCTCTAAAATCCTCCCAGAAGAAGATATGCCGTATCTTCCAGACGGAACACCGATTGATATCATGTTAAACCCTCTAGGGGTACCATCTCGTATGAATATCGGTCAGGTACTTGAGCTTCATATGGGTATGGCTGCACGTTACCTAGGCATCCACATTGCGTCACCAGTATTTGATGGTGCTCGTGAGGAAGATGTTTGGGAAACGCTTGAAGAAGCAGGTATGTCCCGTGATGCGAAAACAGTCCTTTATGATGGTCGAACTGGTGAACCATTCGACAACCGTGTATCTGTTGGAATCATGTATATGATCAAACTGGCTCACATGGTTGACGATAAACTTCACGCACGTTCAACTGGACCATACTCACTTGTTACGCAGCAGCCACTGGGCGGTAAAGCACAGTTTGGTGGACAGCGTTTCGGAGAGATGGAAGTATGGGCACTTGAAGCTTACGGTGCAGCATATACACTTCAAGAAATCTTAACTGTAAAATCGGATGACGTTGTGGGTCGTGTGAAAACATACGAAGCGATCGTCAAAGGGGATAACGTACCTGAACCAGGTGTCCCTGAATCATTCAAAGTATTAATTAAAGAACTTCAAAGTTTAGGTATGGATGTGAAAATTCTATCTGGCGATGAAGAAGAGATAGAAATGAGAGATTTAGAAGACGATGAGGAAACGAAGAAAGCAGACGGATTAGCGTTATCTAATGACGAAGATGCTGCAGACCTCGCGCCTGTCGATCTTGAACGTGACGCAGTCACAAAAGAATAGCAGAAACGATTAGAGCAAGTGACTAGGGTATAACCCGAAGATTAAAAGGGAGGTAGGCCCCTTGCTAGATGTGAACAATTTTGAGTATATGAACATCGGTCTCGCATCACCTGATAAAATCCGTTCTTGGTCTTTTGGTGAAGTGAAAAAGCCTGAAACGATTAACTATCGTACACTGAAACCGGAAAAAGATGGTCTCTTTTGTGAACGTATCTTCGGACCGCAAAAAGACTGGGAATGTCATTGTGGAAAGTATAAACGCGTTCGTTATAAGGGTGTTGTATGTGACCGTTGTGGTGTAGAAGTAACACGGGCAAAAGTCCGTCGTGAGAGAATGGGGCATATCGAACTGGCTGCCCCAGTTTCCCACATTTGGTATTTCAAAGGTATCCCAAGCCGTATGGGTCTTGTTCTAGATATGTCACCACGTGCGTTAGAAGAAGTGATTTACTTCGCTTCTTACGTCGTGACTGATCCGGGCAACACACCGCTTGAGAAGAAACAACTTCTTTCTGAGAAAGAATTCCGTGCTTATTTAGATAAATACGGTAACACCTTCCAAGCAGCTATGGGTGCAGAAGCAATTAACAAACTTCTTCAAGATATCGATCTTGTGAAAGAAGTAGATACACTCAAAGAAGAGCTAAAAACAGCTCAAGGACAGCGTCGTACACGTGCGATCAAACGCCTTGAAGTGTTGGAAGCTTTCCGTAACTCAGGAAACAAACCGTCTTGGATGATCCTTGATGTACTTCCGGTTATTCCACCAGAATTACGTCCAATGGTTCAGCTTGATGGCGGACGTTTTGCTACTTCTGACTTGAACGACCTTTATCGTCGTGTCATCAACCGTAACAACCGTCTGAAACGTTTATTAGATCTTGGCGCGCCAAGCATCATCGTTCAGAACGAGAAGCGTATGCTTCAAGAAGCTGTCGATGCCTTGATTGATAATGGACGTAGAGGCCGACCAGTAACAGGACCAGGAAATAGACCATTGAAATCTCTTTCTCACATGCTGAAAGGGAAACAAGGACGTTTCCGTCAAAACTTGCTTGGTAAACGTGTTGACTATTCTGGACGTTCCGTTATCGTCGTTGGACCACATTTGAAAATGTATCAGTGTGGACTTCCGAAAGAAATGGCTCTTGAACTATTCAAACCATTCGTGATGAAGGAGCTTGTTGAAAAAGGATTAGCTCACAACATTAAGAGCGCGAAACGTAAGATTGAGCGCGTGCAGCCGGAAGTTTGGGATGTTTTAGAATCAGTAATTCGTGAGCATCCAGTTTTACTAAACCGTGCACCAACTCTTCACAGACTTGGTATTCAAGCGTTTGAACCTACACTTGTGGAAGGACGCGCAATTCGTCTGCATCCACTTGTATGTACTGCCTACAACGCTGACTTTGATGGTGACCAAATGGCGGTTCACGTACCATTATCTGCTGAAGCTCAAGCTGAAGCTCGTATCTTAATGCTTGCTGCTCAAAACATTTTGAACCCGAAAGATGGAAAACCTGTTGTTACGCCATCTCAGGATATGGTGCTTGGTAACTATTACCTTACACTTGAGCGTAAAGGTGCTATCGGAGAAGGTATGGTCTTCAAAGATACGGATGAAGCCCTTCTTGCTTATCAAAATGGGTATGTACATCTTCATACACGTGTAGCTGTTGCAGCTAGCTCGTTGAAGAACGTTACATTCACTGATGAACAGCGTTCTAAATTGTTGATTACAACAGTTGGAAAATTGATCTTTAACGAAATCTTACCGGAATCATTCCCATACATGAATGAACCGACTAAGAGCAATATTGAAGAAAAAACGCCTGATCGTTTCTTCCTTGAAAAAGGTGAGGATGTCAAAGCTGCGATCGAGAAACAAGAAATCAATGCGCCGTTCAAAAAAGGTATTTTAGGTAAAATCATTGCTGAAATCTTTAAGAGATTCCATATCACTGAAACATCTAAAATGCTTGACCGCATGAAAAATCTTGGTTTCAGATATTCTACTAAAGCCGGTATTACGGTTGGTGTATCTGATATCGTGGTACTAGACGATAAACAAAAAATCCTTGAAGAAGCACAAGCAAAAGTAGATAACGTCATGAAGCAATTCAGACGTGGTTTGATTACAGAAGAAGAGCGTTATGAGAGAGTCATTTCAATCTGGAGTTCTTCTAAAGATGTCATCCAAGGTAAACTGATGAAGTCCCTTGATGAAGTCAACCCAATCTACATGATGAGTGACTCTGGAGCGCGTGGTAACGCATCTAACTTCACTCAGCTGGCTGGTATGCGTGGTCTGATGGCCAACCCGGCTGGACGTATCATTGAACTTCCGATTAAATCTAGTTTCCGTGAAGGTTTAACAGTATTGGAATACTTTATTTCCACTCACGGAGCGCGTAAAGGTCTTGCCGATACAGCTCTTAAAACAGCTGACTCAGGTTACCTCACGCGTCGTCTCGTTGACGTTGCACAGGATGTTATCATCCGTGAAACAGATTGCGGTACAGACCGTGGAATCTTGGCGAAGTCCATTAAAGAAGGAAATGAAATTATTGAGAAACTTGAAGAACGTCTTATCGGACGTTTTGCAAGAAAACCAATTATTCATCCTGAAACGGGCGAAGTCATTGTTGGCGAAAACGAACTAATTGATGAAGATAAAGCACTTGAAGTGGTTGAAGCAGGAATCGAGGAAGTATGGATCCGTTCTGCATTTACATGTAACACGCCTCATGGTGTATGTAAACGATGCTACGGCCGTAACCTTGCAACTGGTACTGACGTTGAAGTCGGTGAAGCAGTTGGAATCATCGCTGCACAATCGATCGGTGAGCCAGGAACACAGCTTACAATGCGTACGTTCCACACCGGTGGGGTAGCAGGAGACGATATCACTCAAGGTTTACCTCGTATCCAAGAGTTATTTGAAGCGCGTAATCCGAAAGGGCAGGCAACCATTTCTGAAATTGATGGTGTCGTTGCTGAAATTAACGATGTTCGTGACAAGCAGCAGGAAATTGTGGTTCAAGGCGAAGTTGAAACTCGCTCTTACACAGCTCCTTACAATGCACGTCTGAAAGTTGTTGAAGGTGACAAAGTCACTAGAGGTCAAGTACTGACAGAAGGTTCAATCGATCCGAAAGAACTTCTTAAAGTGACTGACATGACAGCTGTTCAAGAATATCTGCTTCATGAAGTACAAAAAGTATACCGTATGCAAGGGGTAGAAATCGGAGATAAGCACGTAGAAGTAATGGTTCGCCAAATGCTTCGTAAAGTGCGTGTCGCTGATGCGGGGGATACAGATGTATTACCAGGCACACTTCTTGATGTACACCAATTCACAGAAGCGAACAAAAAAGTACTATTCGAAGGCAAACGTCCTGCAACAGGCCGTCCAGTTCTTCTTGGTATTACAAAAGCATCGCTTGAAACAGACTCATTCTTGTCTGCAGCATCCTTCCAAGAAACGACTCGTGTCCTAACAGATGCGGCGATCAAAGGAAAACGTGATGAACTGCTTGGCTTGAAAGAGAATGTCATCATCGGTAAACTTGTTCCTGCTGGAACTGGAATGCCAAACTACCGTAAAGTTAAGCCGGTTTCACAAGTGCAGCCGTCTGACGATATGGTTCCTGTAGAGTAATCTTTCTCTTAAGATTTCTATAAAAATCATCAAAAAATGGTGAAGGATGTCAAGATAATCTGTCAAACGATATTGACATCCTTCTGCCATGATGATAATATAACCAAGGTGCTCAAAATAAAACCTGTTACTTTGGAGGATATTCGATGTCTTATGATAAAGTATCACAGGCTCAATCCATTATTATTGGTACGAAGCAAACAGTAAAAGCTCTGAAACGAGATTCAGTGAAGGAAATCGTCGTAGCGAAAGATGCTGATCCTGCTTTAACCGCTAGTGTAATGAAACTAGCGCAAGAGAAGGGTGTAGACATTTTAGTGGTAGATTCCATGAAAAAGCTCGGCAAGGCCTGCGGAATTGAAGTTGGGGCAGCAGCTGTTGCCATTATGTTATAGCGTACTTGTTTTGTTTTTGCATGCTTAAAATGCAAAAGCATTGTTTTTTGCCTTTTGATGAACCACCTGGGTATGTGGGTTATAAAAAAAGTAATGAAGGGAGGAATAACAACATGCCTACAATTAATCAGCTAATACGCAAAGGACGCGTGAGTAAAGTTGAAAACTCAAAGTCTCCTGCACTTAACAAAGGATACAACAGTTTCAAAAAAGAGCACACTAACGTAACATCTCCACAGAAGCGCGGGGTTTGTACTCGTGTCGGTACAATGACACCGAAAAAACCAAACTCAGCACTACGTAAATATGCTCGTGTACGTTTGTCTAACCTGATTGAGGTAACAGCTTACATTCCTGGTATCGGACATAACCTACAAGAGCACAGTGTAGTACTTATCCGTGGCGGACGTGTAAAAGACTTACCGGGTGTACGTTACCACATCGTTCGTGGTGCGCTTGATACTGCCGGAGTTGACGGTCGTATGCAAGGACGTTCTAAATACGGAACAAAACGCCCTAAACAAAGCAAATAATATAAACAAACATAAGGGTTTTTAGAAGTTGAGTTCAGATCAGTGGAGTCAGGCAGCTGACAATGAAATTGAGATGAAAGACAGATAGAAATCCTTTTAAAAGAGAAGGGAGGCTATTCAGATGCCACGTAAAGGTCCTGTAGCAAAAAGAGACGTTTTGCCAGATCCAATTTACAATTCTAAACTTGTATCTCGTTTGATCAACAAAATGATGATCGACGGTAAAAGAGGAAAGTCACAAACTATTCTCTACAAGTCATTTGATATCATCAAAGAACGTACTGGTAATGAAGCGATGGAGGTTTTCGAACAAGCCTTGAAAAACATCATGCCAGTTCTTGAAGTTAAAGCACGTCGTGTAGGTGGAGCTAACTATCAAGTTCCTGTAGAAGTTCGCCCAGACCGTCGTACGACTTTAGGTCTTCGCTGGTTAGTAAACTACGCTCGTCTTCGTGGAGAAAAAACGATGGAAGAGCGTCTTGCTAACGAAATCCTTGACGCAGCTAACAACACTGGTGCTGCTGTTAAGAAACGTGAAGATACACACAAAATGGCAGAAGCGAACAAAGCATTCGCTCACTACCGCTGGTAGGATTTATACCAAACTAAAAAAACTATTCCCTAATAAGGAAGGAGAAATTACCCAATGGCAAGAGAGTTCTCCTTAGACAAAACTCGTAATATTGGTATCATGGCTCACATCGATGCCGGTAAAACGACAACGACTGAGCGTATCTTGTACTACACTGGTCGTATCCATAAAATTGGTGAAACTCACGAAGGAGCTTCACAAATGGACTGGATGGAGCAGGAGCAAGAACGTGGTATTACAATCACTTCTGCTGCTACTACAGCACAATGGAAAGGTTACCGTGTAAACATCATTGATACACCAGGACACGTAGACTTCACTGTTGAAGTTGAACGTTCTTTACGTGTACTTGATGGTGCGGTTGCTGTTCTTGATGCACAATCAGGTGTAGAGCCTCAAACTGAAACAGTTTGGCGCCAAGCAACAACTTACGGAGTACCTCGTATCGTATTCGTTAACAAAATGGATAAAACCGGTGCGGACTTCCTTTACTCTGTAAGCACATTAAGAGATCGTCTTCAAGCGAACGCTCATGCAATTCAATTGCCGATCGGCGCTGAAGATCAATTCGAAGGAATCATCGACCTTGTAGAAAACGTAGCATACTTCTACGAAGATGACCTTGGAACTCGCTCTGATGCACAAGAAATCCCTGCTGAGTATAAAGACAAAGCTGAAGAGCTTCGCAGCAGCTTAATTGAAGCTGTCGCTGAGCTTGATGAAGAGCTTATGGAAAAATACCTTGAGGGTGAAGAAATCACAATTCCTGAATTGAAAGCTGCAATCCGTAAAGGAACTTTGAATGTTGAATTCTACCCAGTTCTTGTTGGTTCTGCTTTCAAAAACAAAGGTGTTCAGCTTGTACTTGACGCTGTGCTTGACTACCTTCCTGCACC
The DNA here is from genome assembly GCF_040047675.1 of Bacillus sp. BS1807G30. Classification (NCBI taxonomy): domain Bacteria; kingdom Bacillati; phylum Bacillota; class Bacilli; order Caryophanales; family Bacillaceae; genus Bacillus; species Bacillus sp. BS1807G30. The sequence goes on from NZ_CP157353.1 coordinate 134,885, forward strand.
AACTGATGTTGCTGCAATCAAAGGTACATTGCCAGATACAAATGAAGAGGTTGTACGTGAGTCTACTGATGACGCACCATTCGCAGCTCTTGCATTTAAAGTTATGACTGACCCTTATGTTGGGAAACTAACTTTCTTCCGCGTATACTCTGGAACACTTGATTCTGGTTCTTACGTGAAGAACTCTTCTAAGAACAAGCGTGAGCGTGTTGGACGTATCCTACAAATGCACGCAAACAGCCGTGAAGAAATCTCTACTGTATATGCAGGGGATATCGCAGCAGCTGTTGGTCTTAAAGATACATCTACTGGTGATACTCTTTGTGACGAGAAAAATCTTGTTATCCTTGAGTCTATGGAATTCCCAGAGCCAGTTATCGATGTAGCTATCGAGCCTAAATCTAAGGCTGACCAAGATAAAATGGGTATCGCTTTAGCTAAACTAGCTGAAGAGGATCCAACATTCCGTACACAAACAAACACTGAAACTGGTCAAACGATCATCTCTGGTATGGGTGAGCTTCACCTTGATATTATTGTTGACCGTATGAAGCGTGAGTTCAAGGTTGAAGCTAACGTAGGAGCTCCTCAAGTTGCGTACCGTGAAACATTCCGTTCTAGTGCAAAAGTTGAAGGTAAATTCGTACGTCAGTCTGGTGGACGCGGTCAGTTCGGACACGTTTGGATCGAATTCGAACCAAACGAAGAAGGTGCAGGCTTCGAATTCACAAATGCAATCGTCGGTGGGGTTGTTCCACGTGAATACATTCCAGCAATTCAAGCAGGTCTTGAAGATTCACTAGAAAATGGTGTATTAGCTGGATTCCCATTAATCGACATCAAAGCAAAATTATTCGATGGATCTTACCACGATGTTGACTCTAACGAAATGGCGTTTAAAATTGCTGCATCTATGGCATTGAAAAATGCTGTCAGCAAATGTAACCCAGTTCTACTTGAGCCAATGATGAAAGTAGAAGTCGTTATCCCAGAAGAATACATGGGAGACATCATGGGTGATATCACATCTCGTCGTGGACGTGTAGAAGGTATGGAAGCTCGCGGTAACGCTCAAGTTGTTCGCGCTATGGTCCCACTTTCTGAAATGTTCGGATATGCAACTGCACTCCGTTCTAACACACAAGGACGCGGTACTTTCACTATGCACATGGATCACTACGAAGAAGTGCCTAAGAGCATCAGTGAAGAAATCATCAAAAAAAATAAAGGTGAATAATTGATTTTGCCTTTAAACTAAAGTATAACTACTATTGAAGATCAGAAAGTGGGAGGTAACTCTTCACTTTCTATCACTCATACCAAATACAATGAACCTTTAAGGAGGATTTTTAGAATGGCTAAAGAAAAATTCGACCGTTCCAAATCGCATGCTAACATTGGTACAATTGGACACGTTGACCATGGTAAAACAACTCTAACTGCTGCTATCTCAACAGTTCTTCATAAGAAATCTGGTAAAGGTACAGCTATGGCTTATGACCAAATCGATGGTGCTCCAGAAGAGCGCGAGCGTGGAATCACAATCTCAACTGCACACGTTGAGTATGAAACTGAAACTCGTCACTATGCACACGTAGACTGCCCAGGACACGCTGACTATGTTAAAAACATGATCACTGGTGCTGCTCAAATGGACGGCGCGATCTTAGTAGTATCTGCTGCTGATGGTCCAATGCCACAAACACGTGAGCACATCCTACTTTCTCGTAACGTAGGTGTTCCTTACATCGTAGTATTCCTTAACAAATGTGACATGGTTGACGATGAAGAGTTACTTGAACTTGTTGAAATGGAAGTTCGTGACCTTCTTTCTGACTATGACTTCCCTGGTGACGATGTACCAGTTATCAAAGGTTCTGCTCTTAAAGCTCTTGAAGGTGATGCTGATTACGAAGCAAAAATCTTCGAACTTATGGATGCGGTTGATGAGTACATCCCAACTCCAGAGCGTGACACTGAGAAGCCATTCATGATGCCAGTTGAGGACGTATTCTCAATCACTGGTCGTGGAACAGTTGCTACTGGTCGTGTTGAGCGTGGACAAGTTAAAGTCGGTGATGAAGTTGAAATCATCGGTCTTCAAGAAGAAAACGGTAAAACAACTGTTACAGGTGTTGAAATGTTCCGTAAACTTCTTGACTATGCTGAAGCTGGTGACAACATCGGTGCACTACTTCGTGGTGTATCTCGTGAAGATATCCAACGTGGTCAAGTACTTGCTAAACCAGGTACAATCACTCCACATAGCCGTTTCAAAGCTGAAGTTTATGTACTTTCTAAAGAAGAGGGTGGACGTCATACTCCATTCTTCACTAACTACCGTCCGCAGTTCTACTTCCGTACAACTGACGTAACTGGTATCGTACATCTTCCAGAAGGTACTGAAATGGTAATGCCTGGCGATAACACTGAGATGGAAGTTGAACTTATCTCTACTATCGCTATCGAAGAAGGAACTCGTTTCTCTATCCGTGAGGGTGGACGTACTGTAGGTTCTGGTGTCGTTTCTACTATCATTAAGTAATAACTGTTAAAAGAGACTCCTTGCAAAAGGGTCTCTTTTTTTGCTTTTCCAGTGCATAACGGCTACTATAAGCTATAGAATCTAAATGGAACCGAGAGGATCACTGGAATGGCGAAGACAATGTTGAAAAAGTGGCTGATTGGCGGGCTTGATCAATGGATTATGATAAAAGAAGATCAAGCGAAAAAAACAAAACCTGTTTTATTATTTTTACACGGTGGCCCAGGCTCAGCTCAAATGAGTTATATCGATTCCTTTCATAAGGAACTTGATCAAGACTTCACTGTTGTCCATTGGGACCAGCGCGGTGCAGGACTGTCTTATCAAAAAAACATTCCTGAGTCTTCTATGACCATTAGGCAATTCGTAGAGGATACGATTGAGCTTACAGAAAAACTACTTTCCTATACTGATCAAGCGAAAATATACATTGCAGGTTATTCATGGGGATCATTAATCGCCATACAAGCTGTACATAAACGCCCAGATTTGTATCATGCCTATTATGGAATTAGTCAGGTGGTTGATGTATTAAAAGAGGATATTGTATCGTACGAACTTCTTCTAAAAAAATATCAAGGCAAGCACTTCTTCACTAGATGTCTAAGATTGCTGACACCACCCCCTTGGAAACGCACCTCTGCTCATGCTTTATTCTCACTATATAAAGAGTTCGCAAAAGTAGGGCTCACGCATAGGTGGAAGCCCATTTTTCAAATGCTGTATGCATTTCTCGTTAGTAAGCATTATCAGCTAAAAGATAAGTGGAAATTCCTTATGGGACAGAAGTATAGCCAAGATATGCTGTGGGATGAGCTGATGAACGAAAGCATTCAATACCGAGTTTCTTCTATATTAATACCTTGCTACTTTATCATTGGGGAACATGACATGATTACACCAGCTGCTGTATCAAAACCATATGTTGATCAACTTACAGCACCAATAAAAGAATGGTTTACTTTTAATGAATCTGCACATTCTCCGCATATTGAAGAACCAGAAGAATTTATTCGTATCGTCAGGAAGACAGCTACACATCATCTTCAGGGAAAGCTTGATTTATAGGCTGAACCCCTGTATAATATGAAAAGTGTGCAAATCATAAATTTATCCGATTTATTATTGCAACACGCAGGCCAATTTGGTACAATAGTGCATGTTGGTCTTTGACTGCGATGAAGTGAGAGGTTGCTGACACACCCGGCCGCTTTGCCATGGCAAGGTGATCAGGTTTTTCTCACGGAGAACTGTCTAACGTAAGTAGGCGAAAAGGAGGGAAAATAATGGCAAAACAAAAAATTCGTATTCGTTTAAAAGCATATGATCATAGAATTCTTGATCAATCTGCTGAGAAGATTGTTGAAACGGCTAAGCGTTCTGGTGCTAGTGTATCTGGTCCAATTCCGCTTCCAACTGAAAAATCAGTATACACAATCCTTCGTGCGGTGCATAAGTACAAAGATTCTCGTGAGCAATTCGAGATGCGTACTCACAAACGTCTAATCGACATCGTGAATCCAACTCCGCAAACAGTTGATGCACTTATGCGTTTAGATTTACCATCCGGTGTAGATATCGAAATCAAACTTTAATTCAAATAGAAAACACATATTATAGGAGGTGTGACGAATGACCAAAGGAATCTTAGGTAGAAAAATTGGTATGACGCAAGTATTCGCAGAAAACGGTGATCTTATCCCTGTAACTGTTGTTGAGGCTGCTGCTAACGTTGTTCTTCAGAAGAAGACTACTGACACGGATGGCTATGAAGCAATCCAAATCGGTTTTGACGACAAACGTGAGAAGCTTTCTAACAAACCAGAGAAAGGCCACGTTGCTAAAGCGGAAACTGCTCCTAAGCGCTTCGTAAAAGAATTACGCGGTGTGGAGTTAGATGCGTATGAAGTTGGTCAGGAAGTCAAAGTTGATATTTTCGCAAATGGAGATATCGTAGATGTAACAGGAACATCAAAAGGTAAAGGATTCCAAGGGGCTATCAAACGCCACGGACAATCACGCGGACCAATGACTCACGGTTCACGTTACCACCGTCGTCCTGGTTCAATGGGACCTGTTGATCCAAACCGAGTATTCAAAGGTAAACTTCTTCCAGGACGTATGGGCGGAGAGCAAATCACTGTCCAAAATCTTGAGATCGTTAAAGTTGATGCAGAACGCAATCTTCTTTTGATCAAAGGTAACGTACCAGGAGCTAAAAAATCTCTAGTAACTGTAAAGAGTGCAGTTAAAACTAAATAACTCTCTTAGGAAAGGAGGAAACAAGTCATGCCAAAAGTAGCATTATTTAACCAAAACGGTTCTACTAACGGTGAAATCGAATTAAACGCTTCTGTGTTTGGAATTGAGCCAAACGAAAGCGTAGTATTCGATGCTATTCTTATGCAAAGAGCTTCCTTACGTCAAGGAACTCACAAAGTAAAAACTCGTTCTGAAGTACGTGGCGGAGGTCGTAAACCTTGGAGACAGAAGGGTACAGGTCGTGCTCGTCAAGGTTCTATCCGTTCACCACAATGGCGCGGAGGCGGTATCGTATTCGGTCCAACACCACGCAGCTATTCTTATAAATTACCTAAAAAAGTTCGCCGCTTGGCTATCAAGTCAGTATTGTCTTCTAAAGTAATCGACAACAACATCATCGTTCTTGAAGATCTTACTCTTGATGCAGTGAAAACGAAAGAATTCGCAGGCATCCTTAAAGGGTTATCTGTTGAGAAGAAAGCGTTGATCGTCACTGCGGATGCAAACGAAACAGTTGCTTTATCTGCTCGTAACATCCCTGGAGTAACAGTTGTTGAAGCTAACGGTATCAACGTTCTTGACGTTGTCAACCACGACAAACTTCTGATCACTAAAGCAGCGGTTGAAAAAGTAGAGGAGGGACTTGCATAATGAAAGATCCTCGTGATGTTCTAAAGCGCCCTATCATTACTGAACGTTCTGCTGATCTAATGACAGAGAAGAAGTATACGTTCGAAGTTGATGTCAGAGCTAACAAGACAGAAGTGAAAGACGCTGTTGAAGAAATCTTTGGAGTGAAAGTTGAGAAAGTCAACGTTCAAAACTACAAAGGTAAATCAAAACGCGTTGGACGCTACACTGGTATGACTAGCCGTCGCAGAAAAGCGATCGTGAAATTAACTGCTGACAGCAAAGAAATCGAAATTTTTGAAGCGTAAATCTTAAAAAGAAGGAGGGAAATTCAAAATGGCGATTAAAAAGTATAAACCAACCAGTAATGGTCGTCGTGGCATGACTACTTCAGATTTTGCTGAAATCACGACTGACAAACCAGAAAAATCGTTGCTTGCACCGCTTCACAGAAAAGGCGGACGTAACAACCAAGGTAGATTGACTGTTCGTCATCAAGGTGGCGGTCACAAACGTCAATACCGTATCATCGACTTTAAGCGTGATAAAGACGGTATACCTGGACGCGTTGCTACAATCGAGTATGATCCAAACCGTTCAGCGAACATCGCTCTTGTAAACTATGCAGATGGTGAGAAACGTTACATTCTTGCTCCGAAAGGAATCCAAGTTGGTACTGAAGTTACTTCTGGACCAGAAGCTGACATCAAACCAGGTAATGCTCTTCCACTTATCAACATCCCAGTTGGTACAGTTGTGCATAACATTGAATTAAAACCAGGTAAAGGTGGACAATTAGTTCGTTCTGCTGGTACTTCTGCTCAAGTTCTAGGTAAAGAAGGTAAATACGTTCTTGTACGTTTGAACTCTGGTGAAGTACGCATGATCCTTTCTGCTTGCCGTGCGACTATCGGTCAAGTTGGAAACGAACAACACGAACTAATCAACATCGGTAAAGCTGGACGTTCTCGCTGGAAAGGCGTACGCCCAACAGTTCGTGGTTCTGTAATGAACCCTAACGATCACCCACACGGCGGTGGTGAAGGACGCGCTCCAATCGGACGTAAATCACCAATGTCTCCATGGGGTAAACCGACTCTTGGATTCAAGACTCGTAAGAAAACCAACAAGTCTGATAAATTCATTGTACGTCGTCGTAAAAACAAGTAACGGGGTTGTCTACGGTTCATTTAGGACCGTAGTTCAATCACGAAGGGAGGTTCCACAATGGCTCGCAGCTTAAAAAAAGGACCATTTGTTGATGATCATTTGATGGCTAAAGTCGAGAAATTGAATGAAACTGACAAAAAGCAAGTCGTAAAAACTTGGTCTCGTCGTTCTACAATTTTCCCACAATTCATCGGTCACACAATCGCTGTCTATGACGGACGCAAACATGTACCTGTTTTCATTTCTGAAGATATGGTAGGTCACAAATTGGGCGAATTCGCACCAAGCCGTACTTACAAAGGTCATGCTAGTGACGATAAAAAAACAAGACGCTAATGAGAGGAGGCTTTTAAATGCAAGCTAAAGCTGTCGCAAGAACAGTCCGTATTGCTCCTCGTAAAGCACGTCTAGTAATGGACCTGATCCGAGGTAAGCAAGTAGGAGAAGCAGTTTCTATCTTAAACCTTACACCTAAGGCTGCTTCACCAATTATTGAAAAAGTATTAAAATCTGCTATCGCAAATGCTGAGCACAACTACGAGTTGGACGCTAACAGCCTAGTGATTACTCAAGCATTCGTTGACGAAGGTCCAACACTTAAGAGATTCCGTCCACGTGCTATGGGTCGTGCGAGCGCAATTAACAAACGTACTAGCCACATTACAATCGTTGTATCAGAAAAGAAGGAGGGATAATCCGTGGGTCAAAAGGTAAATCCAGTAGGTCTTCGTATTGGCGTCATTCGTGATTGGGAATCTAAATGGTTCGCAGGAAAAGATTACGCTGACTTCTTACATGAAGACTTGAAAATCCGTGAATTCATCAGCAAGCGTTTGTCTGACGCGTCTGTTTCTAAAGTAGAAATCGAACGTGCTGCAAACCGCGTAAATATCACAATCCACACGGCTAAACCAGGTATGGTAATTGGTAAAGGCGGATCTGAAGTTGAAGCACTTCGTAAAGCTCTTAACAGCCTAACTGGCAAACGTGTACACATCAACATTCTTGAAATCAAGAGAGCAGATCTTGATGCTCAGCTAGTTGCTGAAAACATCGCTCGTCAACTTGAAAATCGTATTTCATTCCGTCGTGCACAAAAACAAACAATCCAACGCACAATGCGTGCTGGAGCACAAGGAATCAAAACAATGGTTTCTGGTCGTCTTGGCGGTGCAGATATTGCTCGTTCTGAATATTACAGTGAAGGTACTGTTCCATTGCACACACTTCGTGCTGACATCGACTATGCTACTGCTGAAGCTGATACTACTTATGGTAAGCTTGGCGTAAAAGTATGGATCTATCGTGGAGAAGTCCTTCCAACTAAGAAGAATACTGCGGAAGGAGGAAAATAATATGTTATTGCCAAAACGCGTGAAGTATCGCAGAGAACATCGTGGAAAAATGCGTGGTCGTGCAAAAGGCGGTACTGAAGTACATTTCGGTGAGTTCGGTATCCAAGCTCTTGAAGCTTCTTGGATCACTAACCGTCAAATCGAAGCTGCTCGTATTGCTATGACTCGTTACATGAAACGTGGCGGTAAAGTTTGGATCAAAATTTTCCCTTCTAAGCCATACACAGCTAAACCTCTAGAGGTCCGCATGGGTTCCGGTAAAGGTGCTCCAGAAGGCTGGGTAGCTGTAGTAAAACCGGGCAAAGTTTTATTTGAAATTTCTGGTGTGTCTGAAGAAGTTGCTCGTGAAGCTCTTCGTCTTGCATCTCACAAATTGCCAATTAAAACGAAGTTCGTAAAACGTGAAGAAATTGGTGGTGAATCAAATGAAAGCTAATGAAATTCGTGACCTTACCACTGCTGAAATTGAACAAAAAGTAAAGTCTCTTAAAGAAGAACTTTTCAATCTTCGTTTCCAATTAGCGACTGGGCAGCTTGAAAACACTGCTCGCATTCGTGAAGTGCGTAAATCAATCGCACGCATGAAAACTGTGATTCGTCAAAGAGAAATCGCTGCTAATAAATAATAATTAGAGGGGAGGCCCCGCAAACATGAGCGAACGTAACCAACGTAAAGTGTATCAAGGTCGTGTTGTTTCTGACAAAATGGATAAAACCATCACTGTTGTAGTTGAAACATACAAAAAGCATTCACTTTATGGCAAACGTGTAAGATACTCTAAAAAGTTCAAAGCACATGATGAAAACAACCAAGCAAAAATCGGAGACATCGTAAAGGTCATGGAAACTCGTCCATTATCTGCGACTAAACGCTTTCGTCTAGTTGAAGTTGTCGAAGAAGCTGTTATTATCTAATAAAGTTCGGATTTCTTTTTCCGAAGGGAGGTAACATTAATGATTCAACAGGAGACTCGTTTAAAAGTAGCTGACAACTCTGGCGCACGCGAAGTACTAACGATTAAAGTTCTTGGTGGCTCTGGACGTAAAACGGCTAACATCGGTGATGTCATTGTTTGTACGGTTAAACAAGCAACACCAGGAGGCGTTGTCAAAAAAGGTGAAGTTGTGAAAGCAGTTATCGTTCGTACTAAGAGCGGAGCTCGCAGAAACGATGGATCTTACATCAGTTTTGATGAAAATGCATGTGTCATCATCCGTGACGACAAGAGCCCACGTGGAACTCGTATCTTCGGACCAGTAGCACGTGAACTTCGTGAAAATAACTATATGAAAATTGTTTCTTTAGCACCAGAAGTACTTTAATGAATACAATCCGCGACTCAAGGAGGTGCGATTAAATGCATGTTAAAAAGGGCGATAAAGTAGTGGTTATCTCTGGTAAAGATAAAGGTAAACAAGGTGTCATCCTTGCTGCTTTCCCTAAAAAGGACCGTGTTTTAGTAGAAGGTATTAACCTTGTGAAAAAACACTCTAAACCAACCCAAGCTAACCCTCAAGGCGGAATTTCTGAACAAGAAGCGCCGATCCACGTATCAAACGTAATGCCGCTTGATCCTAAAACGGGTGAAGTGACACGTATTGGATATAAAGTTGAGGACGGAAAGAAAGTCCGTGTAGCGAAAAAATCTGGGCAAGTTCTAGATAAATAGTAAATAAGGAAGGGAGGTCTTTCTCATGAACCGCCTTAAAGAAAAGTATGTAAAAGAAATTACACCTGCATTAGTTTCTAAGTTTGAATACAAATCAGTAATGCAAGTGCCAAAAATCGAAAAAATCGTGATCAACATGGGTGTTGGTGACGCCGTTCAAAACGCTAAAGCAATCGATACTGCTGTTGAAGAATTAACGTTTATCGCTGGTCAAAAACCTGTCGTTACTCGTGCGAAGAAGTCTATTGCTGGATTCCGTCTACGTGAAGGAATGCCAATCGGTGCGAAAGTAACACTTCGCGGAGAGCGCATGTACGATTTCCTTGATAAACTTATTTCTGTATCTTTACCACGTGTACGTGACTTCCGCGGGATTTCTAAGAAATCTTTCGACGGTCGTGGAAACTACACGCTTGGTATTAAAGAACAGTTAATCTTCCCAGAAATTGATTACGATAAAGTAACAAAAGTCCGCGGTATGGATATCGTTATCGTTACGACTGCCAACACGGACGAAGAAGCACGTGAGTTATTAACTCAAGTAGGTATGCCGTTCCAGAAATAATCAATGAAAGGGAGGCGAAATCGTGGCTAAAAAGTCTATGATTGCGAAACAACAACGCAAACAAAAGTTTAAAGTTCAAGAGTATACGCGCTGCGAACGTTGTGGACGTCCACATTCAGTAATTCGCAAGTTTAAACTTTGCCGTATTTGTTTCCGCGAACTTGCATATAAAGGACAAATTCCTGGCGTTAAAAAAGCCAGCTGGTAATCCCCATAAATGGGAAGGAGGTTATTAAATAATGGTTATGACAGATCCGATTGCAGATTTGCTGACTCGTATTCGCAATGCGAACATGGTACGTCATGAGAAGCTAGAAGTACCGGCTTCAAAAATCAAAAGAGAAATTGCTGAAATCTTAAAGCGTGAAGGTTTTATCCGTGACGTTGAGTACGTCGAAGACAGCAAACAAGGAATTATCCGTTTGTTCCTTAAATACGGCCAAAACAACGAACGTGTTATCACTGGTCTTAAAAGAATCAGTAAACCTGGTTTACGCGTATATGCGAAATCAAATGAAGTACCACGTGTACTTAACGGACTTGGAATCGCAATTATTTCTACATCACAAGGTGTTTTATCGGACAAAGAAGCCCGTGCTAAACAAGCTGGTGGAGAAGTACTTGCTTACGTATGGTAAAAAAAGTTTAAGATGAATGGAGGTGCTTGGTATGTCTCGTATAGGTAAAAAGCTAATCGAGATCCCTTCAGGAGTAACTGTGACAAACAACGATAACACAGTGACAGTAAAGGGACCAAAAGGTGAACTAACTCGTGCATTTCACCCTGATATGGAAATTAAAATTGAGGACAACGTCTTAACTGTAAGCCGTCCGTCTGAAAATAAAGAACACCGTGCATTACATGGTACAACACGTAGCTTAATTGCAAACATGGTTGAAGGTGTATCTAAAGGTTTCGAAAGAGGTTTAGAACTAATCGGTGTCGGTTACCGTGCAGCTAAATCTGGAAACAAACTTGTTCTTAACGTTGGATACTCTCACCCAGTTGAAATCGTTCCTGAGGCTGGAGTTGAAGTAGAAGTTCCATCTCAAACGAAAGTAATCGTTAAAGGTATCGATAAAGAGCGTGTAGGAGCTCTAGCTTCTAACATCCGCGCTGTCCGTGCTCCAGAGCCTTACAAAGGTAAAGGAATTCGTTACGAAGGTGAATTCGTTCGCCGTAAAGAAGGAAAAACTGGTAAGTAAGATCGCTTAATGTGAAGAAAGGAGTGACTCGGATGATTACGAAAACTAGCAAAAACGCTACTCGTCTTAAAAGACACGCTCGTGTTCGTGCGAAACTTTCAGGTACTGCTGAAAGACCTCGCCTTAACGTTTTCCGTTCTAACAAGAACATCTACGCTCAAGTAATTGATGATGTTAACGGTGTAACACTTGTAAGTGCTTCTACTCTTGATAAAGAGTTAAAGATCGAGAATAGTTCTGACGCTGCAGCTGCTACTAAAGTTGGCGAACTTGTTGCAAAACGTGCTGTTGAAAAAGGCATCTCTAACGTGGTATTTGACCGCGGAGGATACTTATATCATGGACGTGTAAAAGCTCTAGCTGAAGCTGCTCGTGAGGCTGGACTTAAATTTTAATAAAAGAAGGAGGGACACATCCGAATGAGTCGTATTGACCCAAGCAAATTAGAGTTAGAAGAACGCTTAGTTACGGTTAACCGGGTAGCGAAAGTTGTTAAAGGTGGACGTCGTTTCCGTTTTGCAGCTTTAGTTGTTGTCGGTGACAAAAACGGTCATGTAGGATTCGGTACTGGTAAAGCACAAGAAGTACCAGAAGCGATCCGCAAAGCTGTTGAAGACGCGAAAAAGAATTTAATTGAAGTACCAATGGTTGGAACTACAATTCCACATGAAATCATCGGTCGATTCGGTGCAGGAAACGTTCTATTGAAGCCTGCTTCAGAAGGTACAGGAGTTATCGCTGGAGGCCCAGTGCGTGCGGTACTTGAGCTTGCTGGTCTAGCTGATATCCTTTCTAAATCTCTAGGTTCTAATACACCGATCAACATGATCCGCGCAACACTTCAAGGTTTAAGTGAACTTAAACGTGCTGAAGATGTAGCGAAGCTTCGTGGAAAATCTGTAGAAGACCTGTTAGGATAAGGAGGGAACAATAATGGCAAATAAATTAGAAATTACCCTCAAACGCAGTGTAATCGGTCGCCCAGAAGATCAGCGTGTCACTGTTCGTACTCTTGGTCTAAAGAAAACAAACCAAACAGTCGTACATGAAGACAATGCAGCGATCCGCGGCATGATTAACAAGGTGTCTCATTTAGTTTCTGTTAAAGAACAATAAAACATTTTTAATCGATAAGGAGGTGCCCAAATGAAACTTCATGAATTGAAGCCTTCAGAAGGTTCACGTAAAGTACGCAACCGTGTTGGTCGTGGTATTGGATCAGGTAACGGTAAAACTTCTGGTAAAGGTCATAAAGGTCAAAACGCTCGTTCTGGCGGCGGTGTACGCCCTGGATTCGAAGGTGGTCAAATGCCTTTATTCCAACGCCTTCCAAAACGTGGTTTTACAAACATCAACCGTAAAGATTACGCGGTAATCAACTTAGACAGATTAAACAGTTTTGACGAAGGAACGGAAGTCACTCCTGAACTTCTTCTAGAGACTGGTGCAATAAGCAAGTTAAAAGCAGGAGTAAAAATTCTTGGCAACGGTAAATTAGAAAAAAAATTAACTGTAAAAGCCAATAAATTCTCTGCTTCTGCTAAAGAAGCGATTGAAGCTGCTGGCGGTACAGCCGAGGTGATCTAACTTGTTTAAGACAATCTCCAATTTTATGCGCGTGAAAGATATACGGAATAAGATTATATTTACACTTTTAATGTTAGTCGTCTTTCGTATAGGTGCTTTCATCCCTGTGCCTAATGTGAACGCCGAAGTTCTCCAGGCACAGGATCAAATGAGTGTTTTCGGAATCCTCAACACGTTTGGGGGCGGGGCACTTTTCCAATTCTCCATTCTTGCAATGGGGATTATGCCGTATATCACTGCTTCGATCATCATCCAGCTCTTGCAGATGGATGTTGTACCGAAGTTTACTGAGTGGTCAAAGCAAGGAGAGGTTGGCCGCCGAAAATTAGCACAATTCACAAGGTATTTTACAATTGTTCTAGGATTTATCCAGGCGTTAGGAATGTCATATGGATTTAACAATATGGCAGGAGGCATGCTGATTGAAAACCCAGGTGTTTCAACGTATCTCTTAATTGCGGTCGTACTCACTGCGGGAACAGCATTTTTAATGTGGCTGGGAGAGCAGATTACTGCTCACGGTGTTGGTAACGGTATTTCGATTATTATCTTTGCCGGTATCATCGCAGGTATCCCTCAAACATTAAAGCAAGTGTACGCTCAGCAATTTGTAGGTGGAGATGGACAGCTGTTCATGCAAATCCTGAAAATTGCCCTTATTGTGATTGCTATTCTTGTCATTGTTATCGGTGTTATTTACATTCAAATGGCAGTGAGAAAGATTGCGATTCAATATTCAAAAGGAACTGGCCGTGCACAAATGTCTGCTAGTCAAGCAACGCACCTTCCATTGAAAGTGAATCCAGCAGGGGTGATTCCAGTCATCTTTGCCGTTTCGTTCATTATTACTCCGCAGACGATCGCATCGTTCTTCGGAACAAATAATGTGACAACCTGGATAACTAACAACTTTGACTATACTAAGCCAATCGGTATGACGATTTATGTAGCACTGATTGTTGCTTTCACATATTTTTATGCCTTTGTCCAAGTAAACCCTGAACAAATGGCTGAAAATCTGCAAAAGCAGGGTGGCTATATCCCGGGAGTTCGTCCAGGGAAAATGACTCAAGATAGAATTACGAGCATTTTGTACCGACTCACGTTTGTGGGCGCCATTTTCTTAGCCGTGATTTCAATACTTCCTATCTTTTTCATTCAATTCGCTGGATTACCTTCCGCTGCACAAATTGGCGGCACAAGTCTTCTCATTGTTGTAGGTGTTGCACTTGAAACAATGAAGCAGCTTGAAAGCCAATTAGTGAAACGAAACTACCGTGGATTTATGAAATAAAACAGAGGGCTGGGCTCCTGCCCAACCTCTCTAAGTAAGGAAGGGGAAATCCGAAATGAACTTAGTCTTAATGGGGCTTCCGGGTGCTGGTAAAGGCACTCAGGCAGAACGAATTGTTGATGATTATGGGATCCCTCATATCTCAACAGGAGATATGTTCCGTGCTGCTATGAAAGAGGAGACACAACTTGGGCTCGAAGCAAAATCCTTTATCGATAAAGGAGAGCTTGTTCCTGATGAGGTCACAATCGGTATTGTTAGAGAAAGACTTGGCAAGAATGATTGTGAACAAGGTTTTCTTCTGGACGGATTTCCGCGAACAGTCGCTCAGGCTGAAGCTTTAGAAGACATTCTAAAGGACCTTGGCAGAACGATTGATTATGTCATTAATATTAAAGTCGATAAAGATGCTTTGATGGAGCGTCTGACTGGCCGAAGAATTTGCAAAGATTGCGGAGCAACATATCATTTAGTATTCAATCCACCTGCGAAAGAAAATGTTTGTGACAAGTGTGGAGGCGAGCTTTATCAACGTGCAGATGATAATGCAGAAACCGTTTCGACAAGACTTGAAGTGAACTTAAAGCAGACTGAACCTTTACTGAACTTCTATTCAGAAAAAGGATATCTTGCAAACATTGATGGTGCGAAGCACATTAACGATGTTTACGCTGATATCAAGGACCTGCTTGGGGGATTAAATAAATGATTATCTGTAAAACTCCTCGCGAGCTTGAGATTATGAGAGAAGCTGGACGCATTGTCGCACTGACTCATGAAGAGCTGAAGAAACACATAAAACCAGGTATTTCGACAAAAGAATTGGATCAAATTGCCGAACGTTTTATTACAAAGCAGGGTGCAATCCCATCTTTTAAAGGGTATAATGGTTTTCGCGGGAGCATTTGCGTTTCGGTGAATGAAGAACTCGTTCACGGTATTCCTGGTAAACGGGTTTTACGTGATGGAGACATCATTAGTATCGATATCGGCGCAAAGTTAAATGGCTATCATGGTGACTCTGCTTGGACATATCCAGTTGGGGTAATCAGTGATGAGGACCGCAAACTACTGGAAGTCACAGAGGAATCTCTATATAAGGGCTTACAGGAAGCAAAGCCAGGTGAACGTCTGTCAAACATTTCCCATGCCATACAAACGTATGTTGAAGGTGAGAATTTCTCAGTTGTTAGAGAATATGTTGGACATGGGGTCGGACAGGATCTTCATGAGGACCCTCAAATTCCTCATTATGGTCCGCCGAACAAAGGCCCACGGCTCAAACCTGGAATGGTGTTGGCCATCGAACCGATGGTGAACGCAGGCAGCCGATATGTGAAAACACTGGCTGATAACTGGACGGTTGTAACGGTTGATGGGAAAAAGTGTGCTCACTTTGAGCATACGATTGCGATTACAGATACAGGTTTTGATATACTGACTAAGATTTAGGTCTTCACTGAAGCCTTTCAGGCCCAAATCGGGCAGGTTGTCTGTATAGTCCAAGGAAAGAACAAGATCAGTATACAGTTGTCATCGGCGTGTTCGATGGCTGCCATGTACTAATCGCAGACGGAGAAAAGCGTAAATTCATTCTCCTAAGAAAAAATATCAATCATTTAACCTTTTATGATTGCGTATCTCCGGAAGTTCAGAACAGTATATTCAAAACAGGTCGGGTGATAGATGGACAATTGAGAACATCTCATTTGGATATTTATCAGAGAGCAAGTTACTGATTTGAAGAAGGGAGAACACTTGAATGGCGAAAGACGATGTAATTGAAGTGGAAGGTACTGTAGCAGAAACTTTGCCAAATGCAATGTTCAAAGTTGAACTAGAGAATGGTCATACAGTTTTGGCTCATGTATCAGGAAAAATCCGTATGCACTTCATTCGCATTTTACCTGGAGACAAAGTTACGGTAGAATTATCTCCATATGACTTAACTCGTGGTAGAATTACGTACCGTTACAAATAAAGCAACTCCGGAAGAAGGAGGTTGGAAACACATGAAAGTGAGACCATCTGTTAAACCTATCTGTGAAAAATGTAAAGTGATTCGCAGAAAAGGAAAAGTAATGGTGATCTGTGAAAACCCAAAACATAAACAAAAACAAGGCTAATAACAAGGAGGTGCCCAAATCATGGCTCGTATTGCTGGTGTAGATATTCCACGTGATAAGCGTGTTGTCATTTCTTTAACATATGTTTTTGGAATTGGTCGTACGACGGCTCAACAAGTCCTTAAAGAAGCAGGTGTTTCTGAAGACACTCGCGTTCGCGATCTAACTGAAGACGAACTAGGTAAAATCCGTGATATCATTGACAAACTTAAAGTAGAAGGTGACCTTCGTCGTGAAGTTTCACTTAACATTAAGCGTCTAATTGAAATCGGAAGCTACCGCGGAATCCGTCATCGTAGAGGACTTCCTGTTCGTGGACAAAACACAAAAAACAACGCGCGCACTCGTAAAGGTCCGCGTCGTACTGTAGCTAACAAGAAAAAATAAGTAAAGGAGGTAGTTAAAGAATGGCTGCTGCTCGTAAACAAAATACGCGTAAACGTCGCGTGAAAAAGAATATTGAAGCTGGAATCGCTCATATCCGTTCCACTTTCAACAACACGATTGTAACGATTACTGATGTTCATGGAAACGCAATTTCTTGGTCAAGTGCTGGTGCATTAGGATTCAGAGGTTCTCGTAAATCTACTCCTTTCGCTGCACAAATGGCTGCTGAAACTGCTGCTAAAGGTTCTATCGAACATGGTCTTAAAACACTTGAAGTAACTGTTAAAGGTCCTGGTTCTGGTCGTGAAGCTGCAATTCGTGCGCTTCAAGCTGCAGGTCTTGAAGTTACTGCAATCAGAGACGTAACTCCAGTTCCTCATAACGGATGCCGTCCACCAAAACGTCGCCGCGTGTAATTTGTTTGTATAGATTTTGTGTCCCTGTCAATAATGGGTTATGATACAGTTATTTATGAGACGAATACACGACTCGTTGCCTGAGCACATACGGGACTAAACAATGAGGAATTTCGGATGGAATCTCATATGATTCTATTCGAGGTTTCGACGTTTTGAAGGAGGGTTTTATTAGATGATCGAAATTGAAAAACCAAAAATCGAAACGGTTGAAATCAGCGACGATGCCAAGTATGGCAAGTTTGTCGTAGAGCCACTTGAGCGTGGATATGGTACCACTTTAGGGAACTCCCTTCGTCGTATCCTTTTATCCTCACTTCCTGGTGCAGCTGTAACATCGATCCAGATAGATGGTGTCTTACACGAATTCTCAACGATCGAAGGCGTGGTTGAAGATGTTACAACGATTATCTTAAACATTAAAAAGCTTGCACTCAAAATCTACTCTGAAGAAGAGAAGACGCTTGAAATTGATGTACAAGATGAAGGAACTGTAACAGCTGCTGATATTACACACGACAGCGATATTGAAATCTTAAATCCAGATCTTCACATCGCAACTCTTGGCAAAAATGCGAGCTTCCGTGTTCGTTTGACTGCACAAAGAGGTCGCGGGTATAATCCTGCTGATGCAAACAAAAGAGACGATCAGCCTATCGGCGTGATTCCGATCGACTCAATCTATACACCTGTATCTCGTGTAACTTATCAAGTGGAGAACACCCGTGTTGGGCAAATCACAAACTATGATAAATTAACACTAGATGTATGGACTGATGGAAGCACAGGACCGAAAGAAGCGATCGCTCTAGGTTCTAAGATTTTAACTGAACACCTAAATATTTTCGTTGGGTTAACTGACGAAGCTCAGCATGCAGAAATCATGGTTGAAAAAGAAGAAGACCAAAAAGAAAAAGTGCTTGAAATGACAATTGAAGAGCTTGATCTTTCTGTTCGTTCTTACAACTGTTTGAAGCGTGCGGGTATTAACACTGTTCAAGAGCTTGCTAACAAGACAGAAGAGGATATGATGAAAGTTCGTAACCTTGGACGTAAATCTCTTGAAGAAGTGAAAGCGAAACTAGAAGAACTTGGACTGGGTCTTCGTAAAGACGATTGACTAGTTTCATTGTGAACTAGGATTTTCGTGTGTTTTTTATTCATACAGCATCTCTAATTAAGGAGGGGACATCACATGGCATACAGAAAGCTAGGACGCACTAGTGCACAACGTAAAGCAATGCTTCGTGACCTAACGACTGATTTGATCATCAACGAACGCATCGAAACAACTGAAACACGTGCGAAAGAACTTCGCTCTGTAGTTGAAAAAATGATCACTCTTGGCAAACGCGGAGATCTTCATGCTCGCCGTCAAGCTGCAGCTTACATTCGTAACGAAGTAGCTAACGCTGAAACAAACCAAGATGCACTTCAAAAATTATTCGCTGACGTTGCAACTCGCTACGAAGATCGCCAAGGTGGATACACTCGTATCATGAAGCTTGGACCTCGTCGCGGCGATGGCGCACCAATGGCTGTCATTGAATTAGTTTAATCACATATCGTGTATCTAAGAAAGGGCGGGACAGTTCATAACTGGATCTATGCCCTTTTTTAGATACTACGGCTTTTTAGCAATAGGCAAAGTAGAGGTTGAGCTGAGAGGAGGTCCGGTAGAGATGGAGAAGACATTAATTGACGTAAAAGACATTGTATTTCGTTATCACAAAGATGCGGACAAGCCCGCTTTAGACCAAGTGTCATTGCATGTGAATCAAAATGAATGGCTTGCCATTGTTGGCCACAACGGTTCAGGTAAATCCACACTTGCCCGTGTACTGAATGGGCTCATTTTACCGGATGCAGGAACGGTCAAGGTTGGTGAGATTGAGCTGAAAGAAGAAAGTGTTTGGGATATTCGCAAAAAGGTCGGTATGGTCTTTCAAAACCCAGACAACCAATTCGTTGGCTCAACGGTTCGTGATGATGTGGCTTTTGGTTTAGAAAATAACGGGGTTGAGCGGGAATTGATGATAGAGCGTGTAGATTGGGCTGTCAAACAGGTCAATATGCAGGAGTTTCTTGATCAAGAGCCGCACCATCTATCAGGCGGGCAAAAGCAGAGAGTAGCAATCGCAGGTGTACTTGCCGCAAGCCCTGACATCATGATCTTGGATGAAGCAACATCAATGCTTGATCCGATTGGCCG
This sequence comes from Bacillus sp. BS1807G30, assembly GCF_040047675.1. NCBI lineage: Bacteria > Bacillati > Bacillota > Bacilli > Caryophanales > Bacillaceae > Bacillus > Bacillus sp. BS1807G30. The sequence continues at coordinate 154,310 of NZ_CP157353.1, forward strand.
TGAAGAAGTGTTAGAAACCGTCAGACTGCTGAAGGAACAAGGAACGGTCACGGTCATTTCCATCACACATGATTTAGACGAGGCTGCGAAGGCAGACCGTGTCATTGTGATGAATGGCGGGAAGAAATTTGCCGAGGGAACACCAGAGGAAGTATTTGAACTAGATGAACAGCTGGTTCAGATTGGACTTGATCTGCCATTTTCCTACCGGTTGAGTAAGCAATTGAAGCAGCAAGGTGTGCCGCTTGCAAATGCCCATTTGACACAAGAAGGATTGGTGAAAGAGCTATGGACATTACGATCAAAGAATTAGAGCATCGTTATCAAATGAAAACGCCGTTTGAGCGTCTCGCTTTGTATGATGTCAATGCTTCCATCAAAGAAGGCAGCTATGTTGCTGTCATTGGTCATACGGGTTCTGGCAAGTCGACATTGCTGCAGCATTTAAATGGACTGCTCAAACCAACAAAAGGGAGCATTGCGCTTGGAGATACGGTCTTACAAGCCAATAAGAAGCAGAAGGAACTGAAATCTCTTCGCAAAAAGGTAGGTATCGTGTTTCAGTTTCCTGAACATCAGCTCTTTGAGGAGACGATTCTGAAGGATATCTGTTTTGGTCCGATGAATTTCGGCGTTCCAAAAGAAAAGGCAGAAGCCAAGGCTAAAGAGATGCTGAAGCTTGTAGGCCTTCCTGAATCCTTGTTATCTCGATCACCCTTTGAATTAAGCGGTGGTCAAATGAGACGTGTGGCGATTGCAGGTGTTCTAGCGATGGAGCCAGAAGTGCTTGTGCTTGATGAGCCGACTGCGGGATTAGATCCACGCGGACGTAAAGAAATCATGGACATGTTCTATGAGCTTCATCAAAAAGCCAACCTGACGACGATCCTTGTGACACACAGTATGGAAGATGCCGCTCATTATGCGGATCAAATGATTGTGATGCACAAAGGAACAGTAAAGGCGACAGGTACGCCGAGGGAGCTATTTGCCAATCGTACAGACATGTCTTCTTTCGGACTGGACCTCCCGGAAACGATAAAATTCCAGCAGGCTGTCGAAGAAAAGCTTGGGATGACGTTTCCAAGACCGCTTCTGACCATGGATGAAATGGCAGAAGCCTTAACAGCTTTATATCAGGAGGACACGACATCATGATGGATAGTATGATTATCGGCAAATATGTGCCAGGTACATCCTTTGTCCATCGTCTTGATCCAAGGACAAAGCTGTTATCAATTTTCTTTTTTGTCTTTATTGTCTTTTTTGCGAATAACTACATCACTTATGGGCTTTTAGGTGTCTTCACTATTCTTGTGGTGATGGTGTCTCAGGTGCCGCTGTACTTTATTCTCAAAGGAATGAAACCCATCCTTTGGATTGTTCTGTTTACCTTTATTCTGCATATCTTCATGACAAAGGATGGCGCTTTGCTCTTTCACTTTGGTTTTCTGAATATTTATGAAGAAGGTCTAAAACAGGGGATTTTCATTTCACTCCGTTTTGTCTATCTCATCATGATGACAACACTTCTGACGTTGACGACAACACCTATTGAAGTGACAGACGGTATGGAGAAGCTGTTGCATCCTTTCCGTAAAATCAAGCTGCCTGTTCATGAGCTTGCTCTTATGATGTCTATCTCTCTTCGATTTATTCCGACTTTACTCGAAGAAACAGACAAAATCATGAAAGCACAAATGGCAAGAGGTGTTGATTTTACAAGCGGACCCGTGAAAGATCGTTTAAAAGCGATTGTTCCATTGCTTGTCCCGCTTTTCGTCAGTGCGTTTAAGCGTGCGGAGGAATTGGCGACCGCTATGGAAGCGAGAGGCTACCGCGGGGGAGAAGGGCGTACAAAATACCGTCAGCTTGTCTGGGGCATGAAAGACACGTTCACGCTGCTTCTATTCATCCTGTTAACAGCACTCCTTGTGCTGCTTAGAAATTAGGTGATGCCTAGATGAAAGTAAAATGTACCGTATCATACGATGGGACACATTTTAAAGGGTATCAAGTGCAACCAGGACAGCGAACTGTACAAACGGAGATTGAATCTGCTCTTGCTAGAATGCATAAACAAGACGAACTGATTCCGATTGTGGCTTCTGGCCGGACAGACAGTGGCGTTCACGCAAAGGGGCAGGTCATCCATTTTGACACCCCGCTTGCCATTCCGATGGAGAGATGGCCTTTTGCCCTCAATAGTCTACTGCCTGATGACATCAGGGTTCTAAAGGCTGAGAAAGTGGATGAATCGTTTCATGCACGTTTTAGTGTCGTTTCGAAGGAGTACCGCTATAGGGTCTCAACGGAAACGCACCAAAATGTGTTTACGAGACAGTATGCCTGTCACTATCCTTATCCGCTGGATGTCGACAAAATGAGAGAAGCCGCTGGGCACCTGATTGGCACACATGATTTCACAAGCTTTTGTGCGGCCAATACAGAGGTTCAGGACAAGGTGAGGGAGATTTATACCCTCGAGTGGAAAAACGTCTCAGACGGGCTTGAAATGCGTGTGAGAGGGAATGGCTTTTTATACAACATGGTGCGAATTATAGCCGGCACGTTACTTGAAATTGGTTCTGGTAAATTTCACCCTGAGGAGATAAAAGCCATGCTTGCCGCCCGAAATCGCGAAGCGGCAGGCAAGACTGCGCCCAGTCACGGACTGTATTTATGGGAAGTTTTCTATGACAACTAAACCAGGTGTAACATGTTCTTGACACAGGAAGCAGAAAGTTATAAGATATCATATGGTATGTATTTCAACCCCACAAATAAGCCCCGGAAGACTTATCTGTGTTTTGAAATAGAACGTAGCATTTGATTCAGGAAAATTCATTGATTTATTTAGGAGGGAAACTCATGCGTACAACACCAATGGCGAACGCAAGCACAATTGAGCGCAAATGGCTAGTGGTTGATGCGGCAGGTAAGACTCTAGGTCGTCTTTCTACTGAAGTAGCATCACTTTTGCGCGGTAAGCACAAACCAACTTATACACCACACGTTGATACAGGTGATCACGTGATCATCATCAATGCTGAGAAAATTGAATTAACAGGTAAGAAATTGACGGACAAAATTTACTACCGTCATACGATGCACCCAGGTGGTTTGAAACAAAGAACTGCTCTTGAGATGCGTACAAACTACCCTGAAAAAATGTTGGAGCTTGCTATCAAAGGTATGCTTCCAAAGGGTCCACTAGGTCGTCAAATGTTCAAAAAATTAAATGTGTACCGTGGTTCTGAGCATCCACATCAAGCACAACAACCTGAAGTTTACGAACTTCGCGGTTAATTATAAGGGAGGTTAACAATTTGGCACAGGTTCAATATTACGGTACAGGTCGTCGTAAAAGTTCTGTAGCGCGCGTTCGCTTAGTTCCAGGTGAAGGCCGTATCGTCGTTAATAATCGTGAAATTACTGAATACATTCCATTCGCTGCTTTAATCGAAGACGTGAAACAGCCTTTGAACATCACAGAAACAGCTAACAGCTACGATGTTCTTGTAAATGTTCACGGTGGTGGATTCTCTGGTCAAGCTGGAGCAATTCGTCACGGTATCTCTCGTGCTCTTCTAGAAGTAGATCCTGAGTACCGTACACCACTTAAACGTGCTGGACTTCTTACTCGTGACTCTCGTATGAAAGAGCGTAAGAAATACGGTCTTAAAGGCGCGCGTCGCGCACCTCAGTTCTCAAAACGTTAATCAATTTTATATTGTATGGACGTTTTACAAAGGTTTGTACAGACAAACCATATATGAAAAGCATCAGCATCTTGCTGGTGCTTTTTTTATTTGTGTTTTTTTCTGTTTGGAAACATATAAAATAGGATCATAGTCAGGTTTTTGTTTAAAAAATGATGTTAAAGGGGGATGGCATTTATGAATCTAACAACAGAAAGATGTCTCATTCGACCGTTTAATGAGGATGATTGGCAGGATGTCTATGCATATACATCTGATCTAGCGGTGATGAAGTATATGCCAGAAGGTATTTTTTCTAAAGAAGAGGCGCGGGATTTTGTCAAAAATAATCGTCTTGAGACGGCCAAGAATTTTGCTGTTCTACTAAAAGAAGATCATACATGCATCGGGCATATCGTGTTTCATCCTTACTTTGGTGAGCACACATATGAAATTGGCTGGGTCTTCAATTCTGCATATCAAAACAAAGGCTTTGCTTCTGAAGCGGCGTATGCTGTCCTACATTATGGTTTTCACACAATGAATTTACATCGAATCATTGCCACTTGTCAGCCTGAAAATGTGCCGTCATGGAGAGTGATGGAAAAAATGGGGATGAGGAGAGAGGGATATTTTAAACAGTGTATCCCACAAGAAAATGAGTGGTGGGATGAGTTTTACTATGCCATCTTACAAGAGGAATGGTTTGTAAAGAAGGATTAATAAGTTTTCATAATATGAAGTAATTCATCATCCCGAATATTCTCTGGCTTTTTTAATTGATATAATCAGGTCAAATAAGCAGAAGAGGGGCGCGGGCATGAGGATCTTTGATGCACATTTTCATATCATTGATTTTAATTTTCCCATTCAAGAAAACCAAGGGTATACACCGCCTAGTTATGTGGTGGATGATTATAAGAGAGAGACGGCTGATCTAGGGATTTTAGGTGGAGCCATCGTCTCAGGGTCATTTCAAGGCTTTGATCAAGGCTATTTGTTGAAAGCGCTAGATGAACTGGGTCCGGCTTTTTTCGGCGTGACTCAATTACCTTTTACGGCAACTGATGATGAAATTGTTCATTTGGATCAACATGGGGTGAAGGCTTTACGTTTTAATGTGAAGCGGGGCGGTTCGGAGGATATTTCGAAGCTCGATTATTTTGCGAGAAGGGTGTATGAGCTGGCTGGGTGGCATAGTGAGATTTACATAGACGCTAAGCATCTCCCTGACATCTCATCAACGCTTGAACAGCTGCCGGCCGTTTCCATTGATCATCTAGGCTTATCTGAAGAAGGTTTGCCGCATTTGCTCAAGCTGGTTGAAAAAGGGGTTCGAGTGAAAGCAACAGGTTTTGGACGCGTTGATTTAAACGTGGAACATGCGTTGACATCAATTTATCAAACGAATCCTGATGCACTGATGTTTGGTACAGACCTTCCATCTACAAGAGCGAAACGTCCATTTGAATACGGTGATATTGAATTGATTCAACATCTTTTTGATGAGGAAGCAGCGGATAAAATTTTATATGAAAACGCTGTTAATTGGTATTTTGGCGAATGAATAAAAGTTTCCATTCCATTATAGGGGGTGTGTTCATTGAATCTGAATCAATTGACATTTAGAGAAGCCGTCCAAGGAGACCTCGACAAAATCGTTTTGATGCTTTCAGATGACAAATTAGGCCAAAACAGAGAACGCTACACTCGTCCATTATTAGAAAGCTACCTCAATGCCTTTCATTCGATCGAAGCGGATCCCAATAATGAATTAATCGTCGCTTGTGATCGGGAAGAGGTAGTCGGTGTTCTCCAATTAACAATGATTCCATTTCTAACGTATCAAGGTGGATGGAGAGCTTCAATAGAAGGAGTTCGTACAGCCATGACTCATAGAGGAAGAGGAATTGGCACATTGTTGATCAAACGGGCTATTCAACGCGCAAGTGACCGCGGTTGTCATATGATTCAGCTGACAACAGACAAACAGAGGCCAGAAGCACGCCGTTTTTACGAAAAGTTGGGATTTGAAGCTACGCATGATGGGATGAAACTGCATCTTCTTCGTAAATAAACACACCAAGAAGCAAAGGTATTCACAACCCTTTGCTTTTTTGTGCCTTTGTTTCAAATTTTTGTTATATTGGAGACGAGAATCTATAGTGGTTTGGAAAGGAGAAACATTTGAAGAAAACAAAAGAGGATCTTTTGACATTTGTCAGGAAAAACAAAAAGAACGTATCAGTAACAATTATTGAAAATGAAGATGTGGTATTAGAATGGAATGGTAATCAAAAAACACCACTTGCAAGTACGATGAAATTAATGGTTTTGTTTCATTTTGTTAAAGCTGTATCCAGCGGTGACATCAAGCTAAATGAAAAAGTGGCATTGTCTGATATAGAGCGGTTTTATATTGATAGAACCGATGGCGGTGCTCACACATACTGGCTAGAGGTCAACGATTTTTCTGAGCATGCAACTTTATTAGATGTTGCCAAAGGGATGATGCAATTCAGTTCGAATGCTTGTACTGATTATTTGATTGACTTGCTCGACTTAGAAAAGATCAATGATCAGATGAAACAAGCAGGTCTTACAGAACATGATGAACTCATGCCGCTGACACCCAAGGTGTTGTGGCCAGCCTATGTATCTGATCATGAGCAGGATGCATTAAAGCAAATAAGCGATGTAACTGATGAACAATACAAATCTCTGATGATTGAGATTTTTCATATCATGAAAAATGACCCGGAGCATAAAAAGGCGTTAGAAGAAAAATTGATGAAAAAGAACTTGTTAAGCTTGCGTATTCAATCTTTACTGACGCAAAAGATGACAAGGTCTACAACGAATCAATATGCACATTTTATGAAACGTCTACAGGATGAGCTGTTAACAACAGAAGAAAAGCGTCTTTTTAGCCAAATTGTGCTGGGAGAAATATTGAAGACGGAAACAGATCAATATATTTGGTATAAAGGTGGATCGACGTTGTTTGTTGTCACTGCTGCTTTATATCGAAAAACGGATACATCAACTATATCGATTTCTCTATTCATCAATGACCTGAAAGCGGAGAATTCTCACTGGATGGGGGAAGTGTTCGATGAATTTATACTTACCGTAGTAGCAGATCAAAACTTTCGACAACGATTGATTCAAGCTTTTACTACATAATTATCAAAAAACAGAGGGTGACGCCCTCTGTTTTTATTATTTCTTGATGGGAAACGCATTGTATACATCTAGACGTTTATCTTTTGACTTCACAACTCCATCAACCAGTTCCTTTTGCCAAAGCGCTGTATCGTCTTTGTACACTTTAAAAGAGTGAGGCAGCTTTTTTTGTAGCTGTTTTCTTTTAAACGTGACGGATGGCTCGTCTTTAGCGTTCATCTTGAGTGTCACTTGCTCCACGTTATCGATAAGAATAAAAAGTGCCAATGCATTATATAAGTAGTTTTTTTCAATGGTATCCTTCTTATCAAACCAAAATGAATCAAACTGTTCTTCTGTATCATTGGTATTTTCTTTCACGCCGTATGTCACTTTTAGCGCTTTTTCATCTACGATTTCATACTCGCGAATCACGTTACCTGGAAGATCTGATAAAATAGCGCCGACTGCTCCATTGTCTCCAATATAAGAATTTTTGTGTTTGGAAAGCTGTTTTAATGATATGTCTTCTATTTCTTTTATGTCGCTCTTTTGCTCGGTTGCTTGACTGTTGCAACCAGACAAGACGACTGTTAGTAGCAATAGGATATACATCCATTTCTTCATGAATTTTGCCCCTTTTCTATTCTTTCTATATATATGTTCATTTTATCACAATTTTCCAATCCGTTAGCTCATTGATTTCCATTTACTGAACTGCATGTTTTGTTCAAACCAACGAACAATACAAAGAAAAAAAGGAGTTCAGTCCATGGCAGAAGTTCTTTCATTTTATCAATTGAAAACAAAACGAGATGTCACGCTTGAAAAGAAGCTGTTGCGTACATTGTCTCTTCAACAGGTGACGGTCGCTTCAGAGAAATTCACGAAGAAGCTGTTCCCATTTGCAGATGATCCAGCTGGGATTATGAGTGATGGCTGTATTGATTTCGCCATTGAGGCTTTTTTAGCAGGTGGGAGATATGGTGAGTCTAGTAAGTATGGTGAATCATTCGATGATATAAAAAAGCGGTCAGTTCATGAAGAAGATGAACTGGTTGAGGAGCTAGCAGGGTGTTTGCAATCGTGGGGGAATATGTTCCAAATGGAGCGTAAGATGTCGTGTCTGTATCCATTTGCGAAGGAATTTTTAAGTAAGTGGTGGCAGGAAGGCTTTCGGGAATCAGAAAAAAGGCATAAGCTTCGCCTGCACTAAGCATATTTCCAGCCCTTGTCCCATATCTATAAAATAATGGTGTATGGGAGGGACAGGGATGAAAAGAAAGCTGAAATGGACAGGGTTTTTAATCGGGTTTATTGTCCTCTTATTCTTATTCAGATTTCAGTTTCTAAATGATGATTCGTGGAAATCGTGGAACTTGCCTTTGAGCGGCAAGATCATCTATTTAGATCCGGGTCACGGCGGTCCAGATGGCGGTGCTGTTGGCGGCGAGCTGCTCGAAAAAGAGATTGCACTGGATGTGTCCATGAAGATAAGAGACTATTTGCAGGAGCAGGGAGCGCTTGTTCTCATGACCCGGGAGGATGACTCTGATTTATCATCAAAGAATACAAAGGGTTATGCCCGAAAGAAAGCGGAGGATTTGAGAAACCGTGTGAAAGTCATCAATGAGTCTGAAGCGGATCTCTATTTAAGCATACATTTAAATGCGATCCCATCGAACAAATGGAGCGGGGCCCAGACGTTTTTTTACGGAAAGTATGAAGAGAATGAAAAAGCAGCGAAGTTCATTCAAGATGAATTGCGCAACAATCTTGAAAACACAGATCGCAAGGCGAAGCGAATCAATGGGATTTATTTAATGCAAAATGTCACGAAGCCAGGAGCGCTTGTCGAAATAGGATTTTTATCGAATCCAAAAGAGGCTGGTCAGCTGGCGACTCCTAAATATCAGGATCAAATTGCTGCTTCAATTTATAAAGGCATTCTCAGATATTTAACAGAGCAAAAAGAGCCGCCTGAATAAGGGGCTTTTTCCTGTTTATCGCAGGCAAAGAGGACAGACATTGTAAGGATATGTATGATATACTTGGATTGTAAACGAATTCAATAAAGGGTGAGGTTCTGCTATGATCGGACAAGATGATGTGAGAAAACTAGTTGGGAAGATGGACGAACCTTTCCTTCATATACCGCTTGGTGAGCTGGATGCCATCAAGGAAATCAGCCTAAAGCCTGAAAAAGAACATGTGAGCTTAAAAGTGGCGATTGCCAAGACAGGCACTGCTGAGCAGATGAAGCTGCAGCAAGACATCGTACAAGCTTTAAAAGCAGCGGGCGCGAACACTGTAGGACTTCGTTTTGAAGAACTGCCTCAAGAAACGCTTGAAAAGTTTATGCCGTCCCAGGATGAGGAAGAAAATTTGCTCAACTCTAAAAATCCGCCTGTGTTCTTAGCGATTGCGAGTGGAAAAGGCGGCGTTGGGAAATCAACTGTTTCCGTTAACCTGGCTGTGGCACTGGCTCGTCTAGGGAAAAAAGTGGGACTGATCGATGCTGATATTTACGGCTTTAGCGTACCGGATATGATGGGAATCACCGTCAGACCGACAGTTAAAGGGGAAAAGATTATTCCTGTGGAACGCTTTGGCGTCAAAGTGATTTCAATGGGCTTTTTTGTTGAAGAAAACGCACCGGTCATTTGGAGAGGACCGATGCTTGGTAAAATGCTAAATAACTTCTTCCACGAAGTAGAGTGGGGAGAATTAGATTACTTACTATTAGACCTTCCGCCTGGAACAGGTGATGTGGCACTTGATATTCATACGATGCTTCCGAGCTGTAAAGAAATCATTGTGACGACACCGCATCCAACAGCGGCTTTCGTTGCTGCTAGAGCAGGCGCAATGGCACTGCAAACAGATCACGAGGTGCTAGGGGTCGTTGAGAATATGAGTTACTATGAAAGCAAAAAAACAGGTGAGAAGGAATATGTCTTTGGAAAAGGCGGCGGGGACAAGCTGGCGGAGGAGCTGCGTGTATCAGTTCTTGGTCAAATCCCTTTAAGACAGCCTGATTGGAATGAGGACGATTTTGCACCTTCCGTCTATGATGAGAGTCATCCGACAGGGGAAGTGTATCAACACATTGCTAATAAAGTCATTGAACAATTAGCAGTGAAAGCATAATGAAAGCCCGAGTGGACCTTGTGCCACTCGGGTGATGTTTAACTGCCGCTTCCTTGTGAACCGGAATCATTGCTACTTTCAGAGACTGCTTTTTTTAGCTCATCTTCGAATTTCTTCTTATAGAGAGGGCTGCTCAATGTTTCTGTGATGACTTTCTCTAAGTGCTTTCTGAACTCTTTGCTTTTGACCAGTTCACCGTATTTCTTTTCCATTTCAGGATCCTTGAGAATATCCATCATCATTTGTTGATAGTCAGGGTCCTTCATCAATTGTTTTAACATTTTTTCATGCTGTTGCTGCATGGATTTTGCGAAAGTCTCGGCAAATTTAGAATCCTCAAAGACCTTCTTCCAGAACTCTTTGCCTTTATCAGAAGTCAGTGTTTTCTCTATTGTTTTTTTCACAGTTTGTTCATCCATTACCAAAGCTTCATTCATTGCCTCGTCATTTAATAACTGTTGAATGGCCTTTTTACCGTCATCTGTTTTCAAAATATCGACGACCATTTTTTTCGTTTCGTCATAGTCCATATTAGATGAGGATTGGGTTTTGGGAGCACAAGCTGTTAGAGATAAAAGAAGAAAACAGCTCATTATACGCAAGATGCCTTTTGACATACTGTGGCTCCTTTCGTTACATGTCTTACTTTTAATATGAATGTTTCACGTGAATTTATACATAACAAAAATAGGGGTTGGGTCAATTCAATGAAAAGTCGGGATTTAGTTCGTTTTTTCTTCTCTGTGCTGGCTGTTGGAGCGGTCATTACAAGCGTGGTAGGTTTTGCGCTGGAGTGGGGGAAATATCAGAAGCTGTTTGTATCGTTTGAGATTTTAGAGATTGCGTCTGTGTTATTTTGGTTTATTGGTGTGGGGATGATCTTTAGTGTAATCAGTCAGATGGGGTTTGTTGTCTTTTTGACAGTGCACCGGTTTGCGCTGGAGATTTTCAGGTCGCATTCTTTATGGAATACCATTCAGTTATTCCTTGTGATTTTCGTGCTGTTTGATTTAGCTTATTTGCGGTTTTTGTTTTTCGGGGAGAATGAATCATTTCTTCCATACTTGTGGCTGCCTGTTTTTATCGGTGTGTTTGCATTGATCGTGTCTTATTTTAAACAGCAGCAGTCCTCTAAGAAAACATTTATTTCTGCAATGTTTCTCATGGTCGTCATTACGTCGTTAGAATGGTTTCCGGCGCTTAGAGTCAATGAAGAGGACTGGCTGTATTTAATGCTATTCCCGCTATTAGGTTGTAATGCGTTTCAGTTATTAGCTATGCCGCGGTTTTCAAAAGCAAAAGCTACTTAACCTCAGTTGACTTTGTTTTTGTATTAGAGATAAGTTCGCCAACCGTGACGTTTCTTAAATTCTTATCTTTTAAGTGTTTTAAAATAGCTGGTAAGGCTTGAGCGGTTTGGGTGGCTGAATCTGAGGCGTGAAGGAGAATGATGTCTCCGCTTTTCATTCGATCATTTACATTATGAACAATCTGGTCGACGCCCGGGTTCAGCCAATCTTGAGAATTGATGCTGTAATGTACAACGGTATAGCCATACTGTGTTGCAATTTTCAATACCGTTTCATTAAATTGCCCAGTTGGCGGTCTTAATAATTGAATGTCTTCCAGTCCAAGCTTTTGGAATGTATTTTGTGCACGGACAAGATCTCGCTTAATTTCGTTTTCTTCCAGCTGGCTATAATTTTTATATGCATAGCCAAGGCTGCCAATTTGATGGCCATCCTCTTTAATCCTTTTCACAATATCCGGGTGACGCTCAGCCCAAGAAGCAGACAGAAAGAAAGTGGCGTTCTTTATATCGTACTCTCGGAGGACATTTAAAATAGGAACAGCCTTCTCGTCTCCCCAGCCAATATTAAACGTAAGGGATGCATGTTTTGATGAGGTCTCTCCTTTATAAATCGCTCGGGGTCCTTGTTCTGTTTTAAATACCGACAGCGGCGGTGCCTTTTGTACATAAAAAAAGGTTGCAGCTGCAAGGGCTGCTACAAGAATAATGACTACTTGCTTCAGCCGTTTAATAGGCAACACATATAATCGACTCAATTCAAACACTCCTGCCTTGTCCAAGATTGTTACTTGATTGTATGCAGGACAAGGGTTTGACATGCACGATAAAACTATTTTAAAAAAAGTTCTGAAAAGGCGTTGACCAACAGAATGTTTTCGTGATATATTATTAATCGTCGCTGACACACAGTGACAAACACAAACGCTTCGGGAAATAAACTTGAAAAAAGTTGTTGACATAAGATGAAGCGAAATGTTATATTATTAAAGCCGCTAAGAACGGCGAAGATGATCTTTGAAAACTAAACAAGACAAAACGTACCTGTTAATTCGAGTTTTTATAAAAAAATCCTATGATACATCATAGGTAGTCAGTCAAACTGGCGAAAAACAAAACTTCGGTTTTGAACTTTTTCGGAGAGTTTGATCCTGGCTCAGGACGAACGCTGGCGGCGTGCCTAATACATGCAAGTCGAGCGGACAGAAGGGAGCTTGCTCCCGGATGTTAGCGGCGGACGGGTGAGTAACACGTGGGTAACCTGCCTGTAAGACTGGGATAACTCCGGGAAACCGGAGCTAATACCGGATAGTTCCTTGAACCGCATGGTTCAAGGATGAAAGACGGTTTCGGCTGTCACTTACAGATGGACCCGCGGCGCATTAGCTAGTTGGTGAGGTAACGGCTCACCAAGGCGACGATGCGTAGCCGACCTGAGAGGGTGATCGGCCACACTGGGACTGAGACACGGCCCAGACTCCTACGGGAGGCAGCAGTAGGGAATCTTCCGCAATGGACGAAAGTCTGACGGAGCAACGCCGCGTGAGTGATGAAGGTTTTCGGATCGTAAAGCTCTGTTGTTAGGGAAGAACAAGTGCAAGAGTAACTGCTTGCACCTTGACGGTACCTAACCAGAAAGCCACGGCTAACTACGTGCCAGCAGCCGCGGTAATACGTAGGTGGCAAGCGTTGTCCGGAATTATTGGGCGTAAAGGGCTCGCAGGCGGTTTCTTAAGTCTGATGTGAAAGCCCCCGGCTCAACCGGGGAGGGTCATTGGAAACTGGGAAACTTGAGTGCAGAAGAGGAGAGTGGAATTCCACGTGTAGCGGTGAAATGCGTAGAGATGTGGAGGAACACCAGTGGCGAAGGCGACTCTCTGGTCTGTAACTGACGCTGAGGAGCGAAAGCGTGGGGAGCGAACAGGATTAGATACCCTGGTAGTCCACGCCGTAAACGATGAGTGCTAAGTGTTAGGGGGTTTCCGCCCCTTAGTGCTGCAGCTAACGCATTAAGCACTCCGCCTGGGGAGTACGGTCGCAAGACTGAAACTCAAAGGAATTGACGGGGGCCCGCACAAGCGGTGGAGCATGTGGTTTAATTCGAAGCAACGCGAAGAACCTTACCAGGTCTTGACATCCTCTGACAACCCTAGAGATAGGGCTTTCCCTTCGGGGACAGAGTGACAGGTGGTGCATGGTTGTCGTCAGCTCGTGTCGTGAGATGTTGGGTTAAGTCCCGCAACGAGCGCAACCCTTGATCTTAGTTGCCAGCATTCAGTTGGGCACTCTAAGGTGACTGCCGGTGACAAACCGGAGGAAGGTGGGGATGACGTCAAATCATCATGCCCCTTATGACCTGGGCTACACACGTGCTACAATGGACAGAACAAAGGGCTGCGAGACCGCAAGGTTTAGCCAATCCCACAAATCTGTTCTCAGTTCGGATCGCAGTCTGCAACTCGACTGCGTGAAGCTGGAATCGCTAGTAATCGCGGATCAGCATGCCGCGGTGAATACGTTCCCGGGCCTTGTACACACCGCCCGTCACACCACGAGAGTTTGCAACACCCGAAGTCGGTGAGGTAACCTTTATGGAGCCAGCCGCCGAAGGTGGGGCAGATGATTGGGGTGAAGTCGTAACAAGGTAGCCGTATCGGAAGGTGCGGCTGGATCACCTCCTTTCTAAGGATATATGGAGCAGCGTGCGTTTTCGTCTTGTTTAGTTTTGAAGGATCATTCCTTCAAACATGTCTCTAGCGAGACAGGATTGTTCTTTGAAAACTAGATAACAATAAGTAATACATTCACATTGAATGCAATGCAAAGTTCATCACACATAGTGATTCTTTCTAAAGTAAGAAATGGTTAAGTTAGAAAGGGCGCACGGTGGATGCCTTGGCACTAGGAGCCGATGAAGGACGGGACGAACACCGATATGCTTCGGGGAGCTGTAAGCAAGCTTTGATCCGGAGATTTCCGAATGGGGAAACCCACTGCTCGTAATGGAGTAGTATCCATACTTGAATACATAGAGTATGAGAAGGCATACCCGGGGAACTGAAACATCTAAGTACCCGGAGGAAGAGAAAGCAAATGCGATTCCCTGAGTAGCGGCGAGCGAAACGGGAACAGCCCAAACCAAGAGGCTTGCCTCTTGGGGTTGTAGGACACTCTATACGGAGTTACAAAGGAACGATATAAGCGAAGAGGTCTGGAAAGGCCCGCCAAAGAAGGTAACAGCCCTGTAACTGAAATGTTGTTCTCTCCAGAGTGGATCCTGAGTACGGCGGAACACGTGAAATTCCGTCGGAATCCGGGAGGACCATCTCCCAAGGCTAAATACTCCCTAGTGACCGATAGTGAACCAGTACCGTGAGGGAAAGGTGAAAAGCACCCCGGAAGGGGAGTGAAATAGATCCTGAAACCGTGTGCCTACAAGTAGTCAGAGCCCGTTAACGGGTGATGGCGTGCCTTTTGTAGAATGAACCGGCGAGTTACGATCCCGTGCAAGGTTAAGCAGAAGATGCGGAGCCGCAGCGAAAGCGAGTCTGAATAGGGCGCATGAGTACGTGGTCGTAGACCCGAAACCAGGTGATCTACCCATGTCCAGGGTGAAGTTCAGGTAACACTGAATGGAGGCCCGAACCCACGCACGTTGAAAAGTGCGGGGATGAGGTGTGGGTAGGGGTGAAATGCCAATCGAACCTGGAGATAGCTGGTTCTCTCCGAAATAGCTTTAGGGCTAGCCTCAAGGTAAGAGTCTCGGAGGTAGAGCACTGATTGGACTAGGGGCCCCTACCGGGTTACCGAATTCAGTCAAACTCCGAATGCCGATGACTTATCCTTGGGAGTCAGACTGCGAGTGATAAGATCCGTAGTCGAAAGGGAAACAGCCCAGACCGCCAGCTAAGGTCCCAAAGTATACGTTAAGTGGAAAAGGATGTGGAGTTGCTTAGACAACCAGGATGTTGGCTTAGAAGCAGCCACCATTTAAAGAGTGCGTAATAGCTCACTGGTCGAGTGACTCTGCGCCGAAAATGTACCGGGGCTAAACGTATCACCGAAGCTGCGGACTGTTCTTACGAACAGTGGTAGGAGAGCGTTCTAAGTGCAGTGAAGTCAGACCGGAAGGACTGGTGGAGCGCTTAGAAGTGAGAATGCCGGTATGAGTAGCGAAAGACGGGTGAGAATCCCGTCCACCGAATGCCTAAGGTTTCCTGAGGAAGGCTCGTCCGCTCAGGGTTAGTCGGGACCTAAGCCGAGGCCGAAAGGCGTAGGCGATGGACAACAGGTTGATATTCCTGTACCACCTCCTCACCATTTGAGCAATGGGGGGACGCAGGAGGATAGGGTAAGCGCGGTATTGGATATCCGCGTCCAAGCAGTTAGGCTGGGAAATAGGCAAATCCGTTTCCCGTGAAGGCTGAGCTGTGATGGCGAGCGAAATTTAGTAGCGAAGTTCCTGATTCCACACTGCCAAGAAAAGCCTCTAGCGAGGTGAGAGGTGCCCGTACCGCAAACCGACACAGGTAGGCGAGGAGAGAATCCTAAGGTGATCGAGAGAACTCTCGTTAAGGAACTCGGCAAAATGACCCCGTAACTTCGGGAGAAGGGGTGCTTCTTAGGGTGTTAAAGCCCCGAGAAGCCGCAGTGAATAGGCCCAGGCGACTGTTTAGCAAAAACACAGGTCTCTGCGAAGCCGTAAGGCGAAGTATAGGGGCTGACGCCTGCCCGGTGCTGGAAGGTTAAGAGGAGCGCTTAGCGTAAGCGAAGGTGCGAATTGAAGCCCCAGTAAACGGCGGCCGTAACTATAACGGTCCTAAGGTAGCGAAATTCCTTGTCGGGTAAGTTCCGACCCGCACGAAAGGCGCAACGATCTGGGCACTGTCTCAACGAGAGACTCGGTGAAATTATAGTACCTGTGAAGATGCAGGTTACCCGCGACAGGACGGAAAGACCCCGTGGAGCTTTACTGCAGCCTGATATTGAATGTTGGTACAGCTTGTACAGGATAGGTAGGAGCCTTGGAAACCGGAGCGCTAGCTTCGGTGGAGGCATCGGTGGGATACTACCCTGGCTGTATTGACCTTCTAACCCGCTGCCCTTATCGGGCAGGGAGACAGTGTCAGGTGGGCAGTTTGACTGGGGCGGTCGCCTCCTAAAATGTAACGGAGGCGCCCAAAGGTTCCCTCAGAATGGTTGGAAATCATTCGCAGAGTGTAAAGGCACAAGGGAGCTTGACTGCGAGACCTACAAGTCGAGCAGGGACGAAAGTCGGGCTTAGTGATCCGGTGGTTCCGCATGGAAGGGCCATCGCTCAACGGATAAAAGCTACCCCGGGGATAACAGGCTTATCTCCCCCAAGAGTCCACATCGACGGGGAGGTTTGGCACCTCGATGTCGGCTCATCGCATCCTGGGGCTGTAGTCGGTCCCAAGGGTTGGGCTGTTCGCCCATTAAAGCGGTACGCGAGCTGGGTTCAGAACGTCGTGAGACAGTTCGGTCCCTATCCGTCGCGGGCGCAGGAAATTTGAGAGGAGCTGTCCTTAGTACGAGAGGACCGGGATGGACGCACCGCTGGTGTACCAGTTGTTCTGCCAAGGGCATCGCTGGGTAGCTATGTGCGGACGGGATAAGTGCTGAAAGCATCTAAGCATGAAGCCCCCCTCAAGATGAGATTTCCCATTCCGCAAGGAAGTAAGATCCCTGAAAGATGATCAGGTTGATAGGTCTGAGGTGGAAGCGTGGTGACACGTGGAGCTGACAGATACTAATAGATCGAGGACTTAACCTATATTCTAATGTGAAAAATGAACGTTGTTATCTAGTTTTGAGAGAACATTCTCTCCATCAGGTTTGGTGGCGATAGCGAAGAGGTCACACCCGTTCCCATACCGAACACGGAAGTTAAGCTCTTCAGCGCCGATGGTAGTTGGGGGTTTCCCCCTGTGAGAGTAGGACGCCGCCAAGCTTTTTGTTTATATCCTTCCAATGGAAGAAGTTACTTTATCCATTCCGCAGTAGCTCAGTGGTAGAGCTATCGGCTGTTAACCGATCGGTCGTAGGTTCGAGTCCTACCTGCGGAGCCATGCTTCCATAGCTCAGTAGGTAGAGCACTTCCATGGTAAGGAAGAGGTCAGCGGTTCGAGCCCGCTTGGAAGCTTTCCTCTATATGATAATGGTAAATGTTAAGGTTTCTCGTTGATGAGAAGGCTTTTTTTGTTTGTTTTAAAATATATATTTAACGTTTATTGATCTTGGTTCGGCTTATTAAACTAGAAAATGAATCGAGCGATTTTGATGGAAGCTTTGCCTTAGCTTTCTACATACTCCTTCTATTTGTTCTTGATTCTTCGGCGTATTTCTTTTATCCTTACTAAAGTGATGACTTCCTCTCTTACAAAAGACTCTGTACGTTCCTCTTTTTCCCCGAAATTGAATGGTTATTGTTTTTTCCTTTCTGTATCTCCGGGTTTTATTCGCCTTCTTTTTCCTTGTACGGTATGTATATAAAAAGGAGTAGATGGTTTGAAAGATTTATTTGTAAAGCAAGAATGGTTTGGATATGTACGTCAGGATGTGCTGGCGGGTATTTTAGTGGCTCTGGCTTTAATTCCTGAAGCGATTGCGTTTTCGATTATTGCGGGCGTTGATCCTAAGGTCGGTTTGTATGCTTCGTTTTGTATTGCGATTGTGATTTCGTTTGTTGGTGGACGGCCAGGTATGATCTCTGCCGCTACTGGTGCTATGGCGCTGGTTATGGTCAATTTGATTGCAGATCATGGATTGCAGTATTTGTTTGCGGCTACGATTTTAACAGGCCTGATTCAAATTGTGTTTGGAATGTGTCGTGTTTCTCGTCTGATGAAATTTATTCCGAGGTCTGTGATGGTTGGTTTTGTCAATGCGTTGGCAATTATGATCTTCATGGCACAGCTGCCGCATTTCGTTGGGGAATCCATGGCTATGTATATCATGACAGGTGGCGCTTTGTTCATCATTTATGTATTACCGATGGTCATCAAAGTTGTTCCCTCTCCACTCATTGCGATTATTGTGATGACGATGATTGCTGTATTTGGGCATATTGATGTCAGAACGGTTGGAGACATGGGAGAGCTGCCTAGCTCTTTGCCAGTTTTTCTTATCCCAAATGTACCGTTTAACTGGGAAACACTTGCTATCATTTTTCCTTATTCCTTAGCACTTGCGATGGTTGGTTTACTTGAATCTTTATTAACAGCACAGATTGTAGATGATATGACGGAAACGTCTAGTCGTAAAAATAAGGAAGCGAGAGGCCAAGGAATTGCCAATGTGGTGGCAGGATTTTTTGGTGGTATGGCTGGCTGTGCGATGATTGGTCAATCTGTGATTAATACAAAGGCAGGGGGACGAGGCAGGCTTTCTACCTTTGTTGCTGGTGCATTTTTAATGGTATTGATTTTTGTTTTGGGTGATGTAGTCGTTCAAATTCCAATGGCTGCTCTTGTGGCTGTCATGATCATGGTTTCTATTGGTACCTTTGATTGGGGTTCATTCCAGCAGCTAAAAAAGAACCCAAAAACAGATTCTATTGTCATGATTGTCACGGTCGTGACGGTGGTGTTCACTCATGATTTATCCAAGGGTGTATTTGCAGGTGTTCTTCTTAGTGCGGTATTCTTTGTAGCAAAAATATCGAAGCTTCATATTACGTCTACAGAAAGCCAAGCAGGGACTTGGATTTATCGAATAAAAGGCCAAATTTTCTTTGCTTCTGTGACTGATTTCATCCAAGCGTTCGATCAGAAAAAAGATCTCCAAGCTGTTGTCATTGATTTGTCTGAAGCGCGTATATGGGACGAATCAGGTGTGGCCGCGATTGAACGTGTGAAGGAAAAATATCGTATAGCTGGTGTAGAGGTGGACGTAGTTGGAATGGATACGTCTAGTCAAAAGCTTATGAAACAAGTGATTGGATCTTAAAAGACTTTTCTTTTTGTTACAATAAAACAAGGAAGAAAGTGAAGGATGGAGGTGGCCGGCATGCTTGTCCGTTTGAATCAGGTGCTCGGCCGGATGATGCCGCTCATTACGCCTGTCAGCGTGCTACTTGGTGTATTATTGGCGGCGTATTTAAAAGATTTGACCTTTTTGGTGCCATGGGTGTTTGCCGTGATGACATTTGCAGGAAGCCTGTCTGCTACCTTTTCAGCTTTAAAGCATACAGTGATGCATCCATTGCCTTTGATTTTAACGTTTTTGATTTTGCATGTGCTGATGCCTCTTTATGCTTGGACATCGGGACATTTGATCTTTGCGGGTGACTCCATGACGATCACCGGTTTGACACTTGCCATGGTGATCCCAACAGGCGTTTCTAGTTTAATATGGGCAGCGATGTATAAAGGGAATGTGGGATTAACGTTATCCATTATTTTAATTGATACACTGCTGTCGCCATTTATTGTACCTGCCAGTCTGTCACTTCTCGTCGGTTCACAGGTCCATATGGACATGGCGGCCATCATGAAGGGGCTGTTTGGTATGGTGGTGCTTCCATCTATATTAGGGATGCTCGTACATCAATATGCAAAGCCAGCGGTAACGAAAAAGATCAGTCAGACCTTGTCTCCTTTTTCAAAAATAGGCTTGTTTGTTGTGGTCTCGATCAATAGTTCTGTTGTTGCTCCCTATTTACGTGAACTGGATGGTGCGTTTTTTAGTAAAGCAGCCATTGTGTTTTTCATTGCAATGAGTGGATATGCTTTTGCATGGTTCATTGGGAAGGCGATGAAATGTACTCAAGGAGAAATTGTGGCGATTGTGTATACGGGCGGTATGCGGAACATTAGCGCGGGTGCGGTGCTTGCCATTAGCTTTTTCCCGCCTGCTGTTGCTGTCCCTGTCGTGATTGGCATGCTGTTTCAGCAAGTACTTGCAGCCTTGTTTGGCTTTTTACTTAATCGTTTTGAGCTGAAAGAACCTGCTGTGATTAAGTCTTTATCATGAAAAAGCCTCCATCCTTTAAGGTGGAGGCTTTTTTTACGATTAATAGATGAGATATTTTTTCCGTTTCTTTTCGAATGTTTTCAGGTCATGGTGGTATTGTTTCATGATGTGTTTGATGGAAGTGCCTTTATTGATTTCTTCTTTGATCCAGCTATTCCCGATGAGTTTATCAAAGCTGCCTGTTTGTAGGAATTGAAAGTCATTAGGATACAAGTCGTGTATTGCTTTGATAATGGATAGACCTGTTTTGACTGCTTCGAATGATTTTCGGTCTGTGACATAAAGCTGTACCCCGTGAGACAAAGTCCCGGCATGTTTTGAAAAGGTAGGGGTAAATGAGACAGGTCTAAATTGAACGCCTTTTAGTTTTAACCCATTTAAATGATCTGCTAGCTCATTGCTATTGATATATGGAGCGCCAATGAGTTCGAACGGTTTTGTCGTTCCTCTGCCTTCAGAAACGTTTGTGCCTTCGATTAATCCTGTTGCTGGGTAAACAAAGGTACTATCAACGGTCGGCATATTAGGTGAAGGGAGGACGAACGGTAGCTTCGTGTCATCGAACGTCATGGATCGTTTCCAATGTTTCATTTTGATCACTTTTACATCAGCGTTGATATGAAACTCTTTGTTAAACATGTATGCAAGTTCTCCAGTTGTCATCCCATGTCTTAATGGGATGGGATAGAGACCTACAAAAGAGGCGTGTTCTGGCTCTAATACGGGTCCTTCTACTTTTACCCCACCTATTGGGTTTGGACGATCTAAGACAACAAATGGAATGTTGTTTTCCTTAGCTGCTTCCATTGCATAGGCCATCGTGTAAATATAGGTGTAATAACGAGTACCAACGTCTTGAATATCAAATAGCAGGACATCTACATTTTTGAGCATTTCAGGAGTTGGCTTTCTTGTTTTTCCATAAAGAGAGTAAACAGGCAGGCCCGTTTTTTCGTCGGTATACGATTCGACGCCTTCTCCTGCTTGTGCATCACCACGGACGCCATGTTCAGGCCCATACAAGGCAGTCAGTTTAATATCGGGGTGTTCAAATAGCAGATCGACACTGCTTTTCATGTTTGCATCAATGCCTGTAGGATTCGTAATAAGCCCTACTTTTTTCCCTTTAAGCAAAGAGAGGTTACTTGAGAGTAATGTTTCGATACCTGTTTTGACTGTTGCTTTTTTTCCTTTTGTATCTGTTCGTTCTGAATCTGCGGGGGAGGCGGCGGTCAATGTGCTGATCATGAGAATGCTAGCGAGTATCAATCTTGCTGTCTTTTTCAAGAGAATCCCTCCTATTTGATCTGTTTGCCTTTTAAATTGAGTCCATAGCCAAATGGGTAAAGGGTTTGATTAGGATGAGTGACTGATGGGATAGCGACGGGCAATTTCCCTTTAGGTGAGGCAGCTCCAAAAATCACTTCTAGTCCCGCAGGAATATTTGGTTGATTGAATTGTCCGTTTGAGTACCCTTTAAAACCGTAAACAGCCAGTAAGGCGTCGGCTTCCTCGAAATTTGCAGCATCATATGGGTTTCGGAGACTCATGATGACCAATTTTTTGTTTTGTGCTGCTGCTTCTTTCATGACAGCACGAGGAAAGGCCGTTGCCCATTTTTTCGGATCCTGTACACCGTCATCAATGACGCCATCATTCACAGCTGGGTCATTTTGGACAACGTAAGAGCCGGTAATGACATAGTCAGCATCTTGAATGAGTTTGGCTGTTTCTTTTGAGAAACTCTTATCTGCAAATGCGTACGATTGGACACGCACAGGTTTGATCTTTTTTTGTTTGTTTAGTGATTCAATTGTGACGGACATTGCTTTTGTTTGATCTTCGTACGGTGCCATGAGCAAGATTTTGTCATTCTTTTTAGGCTTAAAAGGCAAGGTTTTGTCGTTGTTTTTAAGTAGAGTGATTCCTTCACGTGCCATTTTCTGTTCTGCTTTTCGGTGAGACTTTTGACCAACGAGCTGAGTGGCTTTTTTGATTTTCTTCTCAAGGCTTACTGATTTGTTGGCGGAAATGATGCCGCGTTTAATCTTTAATTGAAGGATTTTTTCGACAGATTGATTGATCTGAGATATCGGAATTTCTTTTGTGAGAACTGCTCTTTTTAAAGCATTGAACACATTCTCTAGGTTTTTTTCTGTCTTTAAGGACGTGACAGGTGCTGGCATGAGGGCAATGTCGACGCCTGCTTTAATAGCCATTACCACAGCTTCTTCCTGTCCGAAGTTATCTGCAATCGCTTTCATATTGAGGGCGTCTGTTACAACCACTCCTTGAAAGCCCATGTCTTCTTTTAATAAGTTTGTGATGACTTTTTTTGATAAGGTTGCTGGAACCATAATGTCCTCGCCATCTTTTTTACTTTTATACGTTGTGTCATCAATGGCTGGGAATTGAACATGAGCGGTCATGACCATATCTGCCCCTGCGTTGATTGCTTGTTGAAATGGATACAGCTCCACCTTTTTAAGACGATCTAGATCATGTTCTACAAGCGGAAGACCGTAGTGACTATCAACAGCTGTATCACCATGTCCCGGGAAATGCTTGAGTGTCGAAATAGTCTTCTCCTTTTGAAGTCCTTTCATGGTTTGAAGACCAAGTCGCGTGACTAGTGCAGGGTCAGAGCTAAAGGAACGGACACCAATGACGGGGTTATTCGGGTTATTATTTACATCAAGAACAGGAGAGAAATTTGTATTGATACCTAGAGCGTTTAATTCTTTGCCGATGATTTTTCCTGTGTCATATGCATTTTTTTTACTTCTAGAGGCACCAATCGACATATTTCCTGGGAAATGTGTTCCCTTTTGTAGTCTTGTGACGATTCCGCCTTCTTGATCAATGGAAATGAGTAAAGGGATGTTGGGTGATGCTTGTTGAAATTCATGTGTGAGTTTGACGGTTTGTTTCGTATCAACGACATTTTCTGCAAATAAGATGACACCGCCTAAATGATATTTCTCTACAAGGTGAGAGACTTCTTTATTCATTTTTGTGAAGCCTGTAGGAGCGGATTCACCTTCTGCTTGCCAATTGCGAAAGTCTGGCATGAGCATTTGGCCAATTTTTTCATCCAAGGACATGTCCTGAACCATTTGTTTGGCAGTTGGGAGAGGGGCGGAGCTCACCTTTTCCGTTGGAATGGAAGAGGTGAGCAGGGCCAAAACGAGTGCAGCGGGGAACAGAGCTTTTAACATCGAATTCCTCCTTTTACTTAAAAGATTCGTAGATTGCGGTCATGATGCTTCCATAAGTACCAGTTGGGAAAAGGTCACCTTCAAATTGATTTGGGTTGACTTCAGGTGAAACGACGGGTGAATGTTTTTTATTTGTTAGCAAGACGACGCCTAGATTGTGTTTTGGATCAATCAGTGTCATCGTTCCGGTCCAGCCTGTGTGTCCATACGCTTCTTTACTTGCGTACTTCCCAAACATCCATTCCATGTCAGTATTGCCGTTTTTCCGCCAGCCTAGCCCGTAAGTTGGGTTCGTGTCTGATGATTCCGTAAAGAGATCGATAGAAGCTTGGTCAAAGATGGTTGTTTTCCCATAGCCTCCTTTATTGAGCATCAGCTGAAGCAGTACGGCCATATCTGATGTATTAGAGAAAAGTCCGGCATGTCCGGAGACACCTGCCATTGAGTAATAGGCTTTCTCATCGTGGACTTCACCTAGCAAGGTATACCTGCGAATGTTTTCAAAATCAATGACACCATCTCTTGTATTGCCTAGACGCTCGGTTGCTGCAAAATGCTTTGGCTTGAATCCCTTTTTCAGCGGATTGAACATGGTATGTTTGAGACCAAGCGGTCGATAAATCGTCGACTCTACATATTGGTCAAGTGGCATACCGGTTTTTTTCTCGATGATCATGCCTAACAGCATGTAATCAATATCACTATAAATATGCTGAGTGCCTGGCTTGTATTGCAGGGGCACCTTTGGCAGCCATTTCATGGTTGTTTGTCTATCTTGGGAGAAAAAAGAGCCCGCTTGCTCTTTGCTATAAAATAAAACACTGGAAGGAAGTCCGGCAGAATGGGTGAGAAGATCCTTGACTCGAAGCTGATCTTTGCCGGTTACCTTTGCATCTGGTTCATCTTGAAAGTCAGGCAGGATGGTTTGTATTTTTTCATTTACATCTAGTTTTTGTTCATATACTAGCTTTTGCAGGGCATAGTTGGTGGCATACATTTTTGTATTGGATGCCAAATCGAACAGTGTGTTCTTTTTCATTTTCTTATAGAATTTGAGTTCGGTTGTCTCTTTATATTTTTGTCTGTAGCCATAGGCTTTTTGATGGACGATCTGACCATCCTTGATAATGATGAGTGCTGCCCCTGGAAATCCTGCTTTGATATCGTTTTGAATCATGTGATCAACCTTCCTAAGCTGCCTAGAAGAAAAACCTACTTGTTCCGGTCGTTTTGCTTTTTTTAAGACGGGATATTCTTCAGGTGCTGTTTTAGACAAAGACGATACAGGATGGGAGCTAGTTGCAAATGTTTGTACTGGTAACCCAAGGAGCATGAACAGACTTGTGATGATGAGAAAATATTTCTTCAAGAGCTAGACCTCCTATTGTTTATTTTCCTCGAATTCAACAGCCATATCATCATGAAATCCAAATAAGTATGTGAAGATAAATCCAGCGACATATGCAATAAAGAGTCCTATTAAGTAAAGTAGCATTTGATGTGTGTGAACGATAAAGGTTAATGGGAGACCTGATACCCCGATTGCTTTAGTGGCGATTTGGAAATAGGCTTGAAATGCTCCGCCGATTCCAGCGCCGAGACAAGCAGTGAGGAAGGGTCTTCCGAGCGGGAGTGTGACACCGAAAATGAGCGGTTCTCCAATTCCAAGCATTCCTGAAGGAAGTCCGCCTGCAATGGCTCTTTTCAGCTTTTTCTTTTTTGTTTTCATATAAATGGCAAAGGCAGCACCGACCTGTCCTGCGCCTCCCATAGCGAGGATTGGCAGAAGCGGGTCATCTCCAATTGAATTAATCAGTTCCATATGAATAGGTGTTAGGCCTTGGTGAAGTCCAGTGACAACAAGAGGAAGGAAGGTCGCACCAAGAACAAATCCGGCAAAAATACCGCCAATGTTTAATAGATAAGTAAGTCCAGAGGTGATGGCATCAGATATAAATCCGCCGACTGGCATGAAGATAACGTACGTGAAAATGCCTGTAATGAGTAGTGTGATGGTTGGTGTGACGATGATATCGAGTGATTGCGGGACGAAGCGTCTGATCCGGGTTTCAACAAGTGCCATAAAAATAGCTGCAAGAAGAACACCGATAAGTCCGCCTCTGCCTGGTAGAATATTAGTGCCAAATAACATAATATCAGCGGCAGCTGGGTTAATGATGAGAATACCTGCTAATGCGCCTAATGCAGGAGAGCCACCAAATTCTTTTGCGGCGTTTGTTCCTACTAATATACCGAGATAAGCAAACAAGCCTGAGCCTATAACGGTTAGGATAATCGCAGCTTGAGATTTTTCATCGAGCCAGCCTGCTTGCACGACCGCTTTTGTAATACCCGTTATAAGACCCGATGCAACGAGTGCTGGAATAATGGGAATGAAAATGCTGGCGATCCGCCGTAAGAACAGCTTGAATGGTGTGCGGTTCTTTTGTGAAATGGCTTGTTTGTTTTTCTGTGCTTCGTTGTTTAAGTCATATGAACCTGAGGCATTGAGCAGCTGTTCAAACGCACTTGATACTTGGTTGACAACACCTGTGCCTAAAATGATTTGCAGTGTTTCCGCTTCGACGACGCCAATGACACCATCGAGTTCTTTGATCGCGGTGGTTTGCACTTTTTCACGATCAATGGGTGTAATTCGGAGACGTGTCATACAATGTGTGTGGGAAGAGATGTTTTCAGAACCACCACAGAGTGAAAGGATTTCTTTCGCCAACTGCTGATATTTTTTTTGATGACTCATGTTGAATCCCCCTTTGTTTTTCGTTTCATGGAGCGGATGGCATGCCTTGTTTTGTCAATATATTGTGCTGTCTGTTCATATTGACGGGAGGCTAAACTGAGGAACAAGACATCGATTAAATAGAGCTGTGCCATTCTAGAGGAAGTGGCAGCACTGCGAAAAGGTGCTTCATTGGAACCGGACGTTGATAGATGGACATCACACAATGCAGAAACGCTTGTATGCCCTGGATGCGTTAAAGCAATGGTTTTTACTTCATTTTCTTTGGCGAGCTGAAGGGCTTGGATGATGTCTAATGTTTCTCCTGAGAAGGATATACCGAACACAATGTCATTCTTTCCAGCATTTGCGATGACCGTAGATGCGATGTGCATGTCAGTGAAGGCAGTGGCTGCATAATTGATTCTGAGAAATTTCTGCTGGGCATCAGCTGCGACGATGCCAGATGCACCCACACCGATAAAATGGATTTGGTTTGCATTCAGCAGCAGTTGCACAGCTTTTTCTAAAGCTTCTACATTTAAAATAGAGGCTGTATCTTTGATCGATTGAATGGTGTTTCCTGCTGTCTTTTGAATAATGGATTGAAGTGGTTCATCTTGTTCGATATCCCGGTAGCCTTGTTTATCAGTGTGCATTAAGTCTCCAGCGATCCGCATTTTCAAATCGTGATAGCCATCCAGCCCGAGAGACTTACAGAGGCGGATGACGGCAGAGCTGCTTGCACCGGCAGCCTGACTGATTTCATGCACTGTGCTTTTAATGACTTTGTCAGGATGGGCAAGGATATAGTCTGCAATGATTTTTTCAGATTGGGGAAGCTTTGATTTCATTGTGTGTAGTAAGGTGAGTCCGCCTGCTGACATGAGTTTCCTCCTTTAAGATTGATGACGTAAGATGGCTTTGTCGATGTGACCATCTGCTTTGTTGAGCAGGTCTTTGGCTGTCTTTTTATCTGTTTTGGTTTGGAGCATGACGATGGCTGTTTTAACTTCTAAATCGGCTGCTTCAAGTGCTTTTACGGCTTGTTCGTAGGAAGCATTGGTCACATGCTGAATGATGGTGATGGCGCGTTCTTTTAGTTTATGATTGCTTACTTTTACATCTACCATCAGGTTTTCATATACTTTGCCTTGTCTGATCATGACAGAGGTGGAAAGCATATTTAAAATCATTTTATGAGCGGATGCGGCTTTCATTCGTGTTGACCCAGTGATGGCTTCTGGTCCTACGACGACTTCAATGGCGCAGTCTGCTAGTTCGCTAATCTCTGCTTGTTCATTGCAGCTGAGGGCTACTGTTTTTGCTCCAATGGTTCTAGCATAGTTTAAAGCGCCAATGATATAGGGTGTTCTGCCGCTCGCCGCGATGCCGACAACCGTATCTTTTGATGTCAGGTGGACGTGTTCTAAATCTTTTTGACCAGCTTCTTCACTGTCTTCCACATCTTCTGCTGCATGTGAAAAGGCAGAGTCGCCACCGGCCATGATGCCTACGATGACATCAGGTGAAATGCTATAGGTAGGTGGACATTCGACCGCATCCATTACCCCAATTCTGCCGCTTGTTCCAGCGCCTAGATAAATGAGTCTGCCTCCATTCGAGATTGATTCAAAGGCAAAGTCACTTGCTGTCTTTACGTCTGGAAGGACACGGTTGACGGCTTGAGCGACCTTCATATCTTCCTCATTTATCATTTGGAGCATTTCTAGCGGGCTTGCTTGTGAAATTCCCGTGGTGTTAGGGTTTCTTGATTCTGTTGTCAAAGAACGCAGTTGAGATGGCTGCATGTGACATACCTCCTTATTTCTTCATTTTAAGTATATTGAGTATGATATGAAATTTCAATATTATATTTAAATACTGAAATTATATTTCAGTCGAAATGTTGTGCTGATGAGGGTTGAATAGTTAGAAAATAAAAAAAATAAAAATCCCCTTTACAAAAGGGGGACAACCTGTATATAATAACTTTTGTCAGCTTCACGGAAACAGTAAACTTGACAAACTGGCCCGTTGGTCAAGCGGTTAAGACACCGCCCTTTCACGGCGGTAACACGGGTTCGAATCCCGTACGGGTCACCATCATGTGGAGGATTAGCTCAGCTGGGAGAGCATCTGCCTTACAAGCAGAGGGTCGGCGGTTCGAGCCCGTCATCCTCCACCATATGCCGGTGTAGCTCAACTGGTAGAGCAACTGACTTGTAATCAGTAGGTTGGGGGTTCAAGTCCTCTTGCCGGCACTGTTTTTCTTTTATCAATTCCATATGTGGAGGGGTAGCGAAGTGGCTAAACGCGGCGGACTGTAAATCCGCTCCCTCCGGGTTCGGCGGTTCGAATCCGCCCCCCTCCACCATTTTTGGGCTATAGCCAAGCGGTAAGGCAACGGACTTTGACTCCGTCATGCGTTGGTTCGAATCCAGCTAGCCCAGTTAAGACACCTTTTTTAAAAAGGTGTCTTTTTTTTATTTTGACGATTGGAATGTATAACTATTCAAAATATTGTTGAGTTGAGTCAAAAGGTACCGAGAAAGTAAAATATAAGCATGAACGGAAAGGGGATGTACATATGGGAGATCAAAAGAAGGTCACGATTGTCGGGGTGCCGATGGATCTCGGTCAAATGAGAAGAGGCGTTGATATGGGGCCGAGTGCCATTCGCTGTGCTGGCGTAAAAGAAAAATTGGAATCGCTTTCATTTGGTGTCGAGGATTTAGGGGATATTCCTGTTGAGCAAAGGGATGATGAGAAAGGTCTCTATACAAGTGAAAAACTGAAAAACTTAACGGAGAATGCTGGCGCAAACCAGCTTCTTGCTGAAAAGGTTAGCAGTATTGTGCAGTCCGGTTCGTTTCCGCTGATTTTAGGCGGGGATCATAGCATTGCAATTGGTACACTAGCCGGTGTAGCCAAGCATTATGAAAATTTGGGTGTCATTTGGTATGATGCGCACGGTGATTTAAATACAGAGGAAACTTCTCCTTCTGGAAATATTCATGGGATGCCACTTGCTGTCAGTCTCGGTCTTGGGCATGCTGATCTAACGAATATTGGCGGTTATGCGCCTAAAGTAAAGCCTGAGAATGTGATCTTGATTGGTGCTCGTTCTTTAGATGAAGGAGAGCGGGCATTAATTAGAGAAAAAGGCATTAAAGTGTATACGATGCATGAAATAGATCGTTTAGGAATGACGAGAGTAATGGAGGAAGCCATTGCGTATTTAAAAGAAAGAACAGATGGTGTTCATTTGTCGCTTGATTTAGATGGTCTAGATCCAGCGGAGTGCCCTGGCGTGGGAACGCCGGTTGCTGGCGGCATCAGTTATAGGGAGAGTCATCTTGCAATGGAGCTTTTAGAGGAAGCAGGTATTTTGACATCTGCTGAGTTTGTTGAGGTGAATCCGGTATTAGATGAGAAAAATAAAACAGCAGAAGCGGCAGTTGCATTAATTGGTTCTTTAATGGGTGAAAAGCTATTATAGAGCGGGACTTGTTCCCGTTCTTTTTTAATTTTGGGGAAATTTAAGGATATGTTAAGGTTTTTACCGGCTGATAAGCGTAACATGCTGTCAAAAATTTGTTACACTATTTTTTAGAGGAGAATGAAACCTTTTGGAACGAGGTTCGTATACATAAAGACCGGTGAAGGCAGAGGTTGAATATACTATGGAAACAATGATTAAAAAGAGAATTAAGCAAGTGAAAAAAGGCGACCAGAACGCATTTGCAGACATCGTAGACCTGTATAAAGACAAAATTTATCAGCTGTGCTACCGTATGCTTGGGAATGCACATGAAGCAGAAGATATTGCGCAGGAGGCGTTTATTCGTGCCTATGTGAATATTGAGAGCTTTGATGTGAATCGTAAGTTTTCCACGTGGCTGTACCGCATTGCAACCAACCTGACCATCGACCGTATTCGTAAAAAAAAGCCGGATTATTATTTAGATGCAGAGGTGGCAGGGACAGAAGGACTGAATATGTATTCTCAAATTGCGGCTGACGGCATTTTGCCAGAGGACGAGGTGGTGTCGCTTGAATTATCGAGCACCATTCAGCAAAAAATTTTAAGATTACCCGATAAATATCGCTCGGTCATCGTATTAAAGTATATTGATGAACTCTCGTTAAAAGAAATTAGTGAGATTCTGAATATACCAGTTGGTACGGTGAAAACGAGAATACACAGGGGTAGAGAGGCTCTCCGGAAACAGTTGAGAGACCTTTGAGTGAGGTGATTTTGATGAGCTGTCAGGAAAGAATCGTCCTGCTTATGCATCAGTATTTAGACGGGGACATTGAGCCCGAAGATGAAAAAGAATTAAAGAGCCATCTGCAATCGTGTGAGGAATGCCGTACTCATTTTCAACAAATTGAGAAATCCATCGCGCTCGTGCAGAGTACATCTCATATAGAAGCACCATCTGATTTCACTGCAAAGGTGATGGCAGGTCTTCCAAAGGAGAAAAAGCGTGTGTCGATTCAAAGATGGATCAAAGCTCATCCGCTAATGGTCGCCGCTGCCCTCTTTGTCATATTGATGGGAGGCAGTCTGTTTACAAGCTGGAATACGGATCATAATTTCAGTGTGTCAAAGCAGCCGAATCTCGTGGTTGAAAATGATACAGTGACGGTACCTAAAGGGGAAACCGTCAAAGGTGACGTCACTGTGAAAAATGGCAAGCTGATTGTAGAAGGCAAGGTTGATGGAAACGTAACAGTCGTCAATGGAGAACAGCTGACTGCTTCTGCCGGACAAGTCACTGGTCAAATCAATGAAATTAATGAAGTGTTTGATTGGGTTTGGTACAAAATGAAATCTACAGCACAAGATGTGATGCGGGTCATTGGACCAGAGGAGCAAAAGTAAATCAAACAGCTTGAGAGCAGTCTCTAAGGGGACTGCTCTTTTTCTATTGATGGACAGACTTGAATGCCAGCCAGATATGGCAACTATTTTCCTTGCTGAAACAAAATGTGGTATAATAGCCACGCTATGTACTTACACATAGGCTCTTTTTTTATAAAAAATGAATCGAACGAAGAATAACTGAAAATTCTGGAGGACGAGGAAATGGCTTTAGGGGAT
The DNA here is from genome assembly GCF_040047675.1 of Bacillus sp. BS1807G30. Lineage (NCBI taxonomy): Bacteria > Bacillati > Bacillota > Bacilli > Caryophanales > Bacillaceae > Bacillus > Bacillus sp. BS1807G30. The sequence continues at coordinate 185,697 of NZ_CP157353.1, forward strand.
ATTCCTTTTTTGCAGTACCTCGGTAATGCTGTTGATATTCTCGTTGTTTGGTATGTGATATATAAATTAATGATGGTCATCCGCGGAACAAAAGCGGTTCAGCTTTTAAAGGGAATTGTCGTCATTGTTCTCGTCAGGATGGGAAGTGCGTATCTCGGTCTTAACACACTTCAATGGCTGATGGATCAAGCGATTACGTGGGGGTTCCTTGCGATCATTATTATTTTTCAGCCAGAGCTAAGGAGAGCGCTTGAGCAGCTTGGGCGCGGCCGTTTCTTCTCTAGAAGCGGAACACCTGTAGAGGAACAGCAGCAGAAAACGATCGAGGCAATTACAAAAGCAATTAACTATATGGCAAAACGAAGAATAGGCGCGCTGTTAACGATTGAGCGCGATACTGGGATGAATGATTACATAGAGACCGGAATTCCTTTAAATGCAAAGGTCAGTTCTGAGCTGCTGATTAATATCTTCATTCCGAATACACCGCTTCATGACGGCGCTGTGATTATGAAGCGTGATGAGATTGCAGCTGCAGCGTGTTATTTACCGCTGTCTGAAAGTCCTTTTATCTCTAAGGAGCTCGGTACACGTCACCGCGCGGCAGTTGGTATTAGTGAAGTAACGGACAGTTTAACCGTCATCGTCTCCGAGGAGACAGGCGGCATTAGTGTCGCAAGAAATGGTGATCTCCATCGAGAATTGACAGAAGAAGCGCTTGAAGAAATGCTGATTGCTGAGTTTAGTAAGAACAGCAAAGATGCTTCCTCGACCAAATGGTATTGGAGGGGCAAGAAAAATGGATAAGATTTTGAATAATCGCTGGGCCGTTAAGTTTCTTGCATTGGTCTTCGCTTTATTGCTGTATGGTGCAGTCAATTCAGCGCAAGCGCCCACGCCGAAAAAAATCGGTGAATCCTTTTTCCCAACATCGACAACAGACGAAGCAACCTTAACGGACATTCCTGTTAAAGCGTATTATGACGACGAAAAGTATGTTGTCACCGGTGTGCCGCAGACAGTCAATGTCACGATTAAAGGATCAACTAGTGCTGTGAAAACAGCAAGACAAACGAAAAATTTTGAAATTTACGCAGATATGCAAAACCTTACGACAGGTACACATAAAGTCGAATTGAAGGCAAGAGATGTATCAAAAGGAATCACATTAACGATTAATCCGTCTGTGACGACTGTGACGATACAAGAAAAAACGACAGCTGAATTCCCTGTTGAAACTGAATTTTATAATCAAAATAAAATCAAAGACGGCTATTCACCAGAGCAGCCTATTGTGAATCCGAAAAAGGTCACGGTCACTGGCTCAAAAGACGTGATCGACAAAATTTCTGTCATTAAAGCATTTGTGAACTTAGAGGATGTCGATCAGCAAATTGAGAAAGAAGCGAAGCTCACTGTGTATGATAGCAGTGGGAATGAGCTGCCAGTCGAAGTGAGTCCGTCTGTAGTAGATATTACGGTCCCGATTACGAGTCCAAGCAAGAAGGTCCCGTTTAAGATTGAGCGGACGGGCAGCTTACCAGATGGAATCAGTATCTCAAGCATCGAGACAAGCCCAAGTGAGGTGACAGTCTACGGTTCTCAAAAGGTGCTGGATGCACTTGATTTTATTGACGGCGTTAAGCTGGACCTAAGCAAGATTAAAGATGATACAGAGATTGATGCCGACATTCCACTGCCAGATGGCGTGAAAAAGGTATCGCCTGAAACTGTTAAAATCAAAGTGAAGGTTGCAACAGCTGAAGAAAAAAAGATCGATAATGTACCAATTTCTGTCGTGGGTCTGAGCAAGGATCTTAGCTCTGCTTTTGTGAGTCCGTCTTCTGGGCGTCTCACACTAACAGCAAAAGGTTCAAAGAGTGCAATTGATAAACTAAAGGCTTCAGATATTGAAGCCTATATCAATGTGGGGGACTTAAACGAAGGAACACATGAAGTCAAAGTACAAGTGAATGGCCCTCAAAATGTGACTTGGACATTATCTAGATCGAAGGTCAAAGTGAAACTGACTTCTACTGATACAGAAGATCAGCCGGCTTCTACGAATGATCGGAAAGATCAATCATCCGATGATGATCAGGAAGAGAAGAGTCAAAAGGAATCTACACAAGATAAAGCAAAAAAAGAATCAAGTCAAAGACAGCGGGTCAAAGAAGATAACAAAGAGGACGCAGCGTCCTCTTGAATGGTAAAAAAGGAGCGATTGAAACATGGGCAAGTACTTTGGAACTGATGGTGTAAGGGGTGTGGCTAATAGCGAATTAACGCCAGAGCTCGCATTTAAAATTGGGAGATTTGGCGGCTATGTGCTCACGAAGGATAAAGAACGTCCAAAGGTACTCGTTGGACGAGACACGCGTGTATCTGGTCATATGTTAGAAGGAGCACTCGTAGCAGGCTTACTTTCAATTGGGGCTGAAGTCATGCGTTTAGGTGTGATCTCAACACCTGGTGTGTCTTATTTAACGAAGGCAATGGATGCAGAAGCAGGTGTCATGATTTCAGCTTCGCATAACCCAGTTCAAGACAACGGAATTAAATTTTTCGGCGGTGATGGTTTTAAACTGTCAGATGAACAGGAAAATGAAATTGAGCAGCTAATGGATCAGCCAGTTGATCAACTGCCACGTCCGGTTGGCGCCGATCTTGGAACCATGAATGACTACTTTGAAGGCGGTCAGAAATACTTGCAATTCTTGAAACAGACAGCGGACGAGGATTTCACAGGCATTCACGTAGCGCTTGATTGTGCACACGGCGCAACATCTTCTCTTGCGACACATTTATTTGCGGATTTAGATGCAGATGTGTCAACAATGGGAACATCACCAAACGGATTGAATATCAACGATGGCGTAGGTTCTACTCATCCAGAGGCACTTTCTGCTTTTGTGAAAGAAAAAGGAGCGGATATTGGTCTTGCGTTTGATGGCGACGGCGACCGCTTAATTGCAGTCGATGAAAAAGGTGATATTGTAGACGGCGATCAAATTATGTACATATGTGCACGTTATCTAAAGGGTGAAGGCCGATTGAAGGACGACACGGTCGTGTCAACGGTCATGAGTAACCTTGGTTTCTATAAAGCGCTTGAGAAGCAAGGCATTAAGAGCATTCAAACCGCTGTTGGTGACCGCTATGTGGTCGAGGCGATGAAAAAGGATGGCTATAATGTCGGAGGCGAGCAGTCAGGCCACTTGATTTTCCTTGATTACAATACGACAGGTGATGGTATGCTTTCTGCGATCATGCTGGTGAATACACTAAAAGCAACAGGGAAAACATTATCAGAGCTTGCAGCTGAAATGGAGAAATTTCCGCAGCTTCTAGTGAATGTGAAGGTATCTGATAAATATAAAGTGGAAGAAAATGAAAAAGTAAAAGCTGTGATCCAAGAGGTTGAAAAAGAGATGAACGGTGACGGACGCATCCTTGTTCGTCCATCAGGAACAGAACCGCTTGTACGTGTCATGGCAGAGGCGAAAACAAAAGAGCTGTGTGATGAATACGTGGCTCGTATTACGGCTGTTGTCAAAGAAGAAATGGGTATTGAGTAATTGATTAAAGCAAATCGCTAAGCAGCGGTTTGCTTTTTTTTTCGAATAAACGTCATAAGAGGCTGGTCTAGTACGAATGATATAAGCGAGGGCAATTTGCTGCTTGCTTTCATACATAAGAGAGCACATCAAAGGTAGAACGTGACAAGCCTCATCGCATATAGTGTAGGGAGGTCTCACTTTCTCACATGAAAGGGATCACCCGCTAAATTGTGATTGACGGAGGTCAGACCTTATAGTACAATCATCCTTGTGTTACTGGATTTTTATTCTAGCAGGAAAGGCAGGGTAGATGTTCAGCCACTCTTATAATTATAGCGCCCGAACTAAGCGATCGAACGACAGATGCTTAGTTGACGAGGATGGAGGTTATCGAATTTTTCGGCGGATGCCTCCCGGCTGATCAAATATAGAGATCACAGCCGTAAGTGTTTCTTTAAAGCAAAGAGGTGACTCTTTGTACAAAGGGAATACACATGATCTCCCAAATTAAACATGTAGAGAGGGACGAAGAAATGTCCCTTCTATTTTAGTAGGCTTTCTTTGTCCCTTTCACATGATCGGGAGGAAGAATATTTATGTGTGGAATCGTAGGTTATATTGGTCAGAATGATGCGAAGGAAATCTTATTAAAAGGTTTAGAGAAGCTTGAGTACCGTGGGTATGACTCAGCAGGTATCGCTGTGGCAAACGAAGATGGCGTGCATGTGTTCAAAGAAAAAGGACGTATCGCTGAGCTTCGTGAAGTCGTTGATGCAAACGTGGCATCTTCAGCAGGAATTGGACATACACGCTGGGCAACACACGGTGTACCAAGCCATCTAAATGCGCATCCGCATCAAAGTGCTTCTGGCCGTTTTACGCTTGTTCATAACGGTGTCATCGAGAACTATGTACAATTGACACGCGAATATTTACAAGACGTCACACTAAAAAGCGACACAGATACAGAGGTTGTTGTTCAAGTCATCGAACAATTTGTGAACAGAGGTCTTGATACAGAGGAAGCTTTCCGTCAAACGCTTCTTCAACTAAAAGGCTCTTACGCAATTGCCCTTTTCGATAACGAAAACAAAGAAACAATCTATGTGGCGAAAAACAAAAGCCCATTATTGGTTGGTTTCGGCGAAGATTTCAACGTTGTGGCTTCTGACGCAATGGCGATGCTTCAAGTAACAAACGAATATGCGGAATTAATGGATAAAGAAATGGTCATTGTTACTAAAGACGAGGTTATTATTAAAAACCTTGACGGTGATATTATGACACGTCCTTCTTATATCGCTGAGCTGGATGCAAGCGACATTGAGAAAGGCACATATCCTCACTACATGTTAAAAGAAACGGATGAACAGCCGCTTGTTATGCGCAAAATCATCCAAGAATATCAAGACGAAAACGGCAAGTTGTCAGTCGCTGGCGATATCGCAAGCGCAGTAGCAGAAGCAGACCGCATCTATATTGTGGCTTGCGGAACGAGCTACCATGCTGGACTTGTTGGTAAACAATACATTGAAGACTGGGCGAAAGTACCTGTAGAAGTCCATGTAGCAAGTGAATTCTCTTACAACATGCCGCTTCTATCGAAAAAACCGTTGTTCATCTTCCTTTCTCAATCTGGGGAGACTGCGGACAGCCGTGCTGTACTTGTTCAAGTCAAAGAACTTGGTCATAAAGCATTAACGATCACAAACGTACCAGGATCTACGCTTTCTCGTGAAGCAGACTTCACATTGCTTCTTCATGCAGGACCAGAAATCGCAGTGGCTTCAACAAAAGCCTACACAGCACAAATCGCTGTTCTTGCGATCCTTGCATCTGTTGCAGCTGAATTAAATGGTCAATCTCTTGACTTTGATCTTGTGAAAGAGCTTGGGATTGTAGCAAACGCAATGGAAGCCCTTGTCGATCAAAAGGATGAAATGGAACAAATCGCTCGTGATTTCTTCACAGTGACACGTAACGCATTCTTTATCGGAAGAGGACTTGACTACTATGTGTGCCTTGAAGGTTCACTAAAATTAAAAGAGATCTCTTACATCCAAGCAGAAGGATTTGCTGGCGGAGAACTCAAACACGGCACGATTGCTTTAATTGAAGAAGGCACACCGGTCATTGCCCTTGCCACGCAAGAGCATGTGAACCTCAGCATTCGCGGTAACGTCAAAGAAGTCGTTGCACGCGGCGCAAACCCATGTGTCATCTCACTAAAAGGCCTAGAAGACGAAGGCGATCGTTTCGTCCTTCCAGCTGTACACCCAGCACTTGCACCACTTGCATCTGTTGTTCCATTACAGCTAATCGCTTACTATGCAGCCCTTCACCGCGGGTGTGATGTGGATAAACCACGTAACCTTGCGAAGAGTGTGACGGTGGAGTAGGGATTAATTAGATTATTCACTTTTATTGATGTTAATAAAGTTGTTAGAGCTGTCAGCCTGGGAACACTTACTTACTCAGAACCCGCTGACAGTTTTTTCTATTGGGATAAAGTTTAGATATGGTTGAACTGAAATAGATAACATCGGAGTTGGTGAAATTGATACTTTCAATCCTCAATCCTATATCTCGAGTGAAGCAGTTATAACTTAATAAGAATGAATTGTCTGGTTTTTCAAGGAATTATTCCGTCTAATCTTATAATAGCGATGGATATGGATTATAGAGTGTTTAATTTAGAGAAAAAAGAAAGTTTAACAACTTATTCAGTTGTTAAATTAACGTTTCGTGGGGATAATGAGAATTAGTACCTTTAATATGATTTTAGAATGTGCTTTCAAGAAATAAAATTGACAAACATATTCTACAATCGATAAACTTTACTTATCGATTAATATATGAGAGGAGGATAGAAGTGAAATTATATTCTATATATGAATTTCCTCCTTCCTTAGAAGAGTTGGAAGAATTAATAAAACTTATTGATCTAAGTTCTTCATTGCCTTTAGAAAAATTAAGGGTTATCACCAGTCAATTGTATGGTAAACGTATGTCAAGAACTAATATCCTTATAAAGGAACTTGTTAAATTAGGTTTAATAGAGGGAAGAAGTGTTGTTAATCTTACGTGGGAAGCACAGCTTTATGTTGATTTAAATAGAAAACTGGACAAACTGTTATTGCATAATGTATATAAGATTAATGATTTGTTTGAAAGTTGCAAATTAATATGCAAAATTGATCCAAAATTGAAAATGACTACTTCCTCACTATATAAGGAAATTTTAAAATATGGATATGTTGAAGAAAATATAAGGACCGTTACAGAAAAATTGTATGCGATAAAACGTCTTATTAAAGCTGTTCAAAGAGAAAGTGTATTTAATCCTTTTTTAGAGTATGAAGAATATATTGAATTCCTTTCAGTATTTAAAAATGAATATCTTATTCATGTTGGTGAGTATGGGAAAAATGCATCGATCACAATTCTTTATGAAGCGCTAAAGAATTATGGTTATGAAAAAGAAAAATTCAAAAGGAATTTGGAACTGCTATATAGTGATCCTATTTTTGCAACTTACACTTCCTTTTCGACTGTTAATGTTGACTTTGCTAAGAATGATTATTTTCAAATTAAGGATGAAAGTTTTTATTACATCAAAATAAAAAAATCTTTTTTAAAAAAAGAGGGATAGATAAATGAATATCAAAAACCTATTTATGAATGAAAAGGATTTATCAGTTTCAAGTATTAGAAAAGAGTTAACGGGGATGAAAAACTCGCAGCCACCTCAATCCCCAACATTTATTATTAATCAACAGATGGTAAAGGAAAAAATTACACAAAAGCTTTTAGATTGTGATAGTGGGTGGAATTTCTCACACATAGTTTTAACTGGAAGAGTTGGAGGAGGCAAAACTCATTTTTTAAACTGGATAGAATCTAGATTAACATATCTGGGTAACTATTATACTGTTAAATTCCAAGTTCAAGAGACTAATGTCGTAAAGTATAGCTTTGTAAGAATGGTTGTATCTAAATTATTTCAAATTTATTTCAGTGATTTTACAAGCTGTTTTAAACAACTAGCAGAAGATATAACTATAAATGAAAGTCAAGACAGAGATACCGATATTAGTATAATCAGTGAAAGGCTTGGTGTTAGTAGTAATTTAGCAACTCTTCTTTATACAATTTATAAAGGTGAAAATAAGAGTAGTGCAGCTATGAGGGTTTTAGGAGCTTCACATGGCAGAACAGAAATAAACAAATTAGGTATCAGAGAATTAAATAATACTGATTATATAAAAATAATTCATTTTTTTATAAAAAGAAAAAAGAAGGAAGGTTTTCTTCTAATTCTGTTAGATGAATTTGAACATGCTTTTTCAGCATTAACAACTGCAGCAAGAAGAAATTTTTATATTAGTTATAAAGAGTTTATTGATAAAGTAGTAAATTTTGAACCACCGTCAGTTGCGTTAATTACATCTGTTACCGAACAATATAAGGGTAATTTAAAAGAAGCTGTTTCAAAAGGTGAAATTGCTTTATGGACTCGTTTAGAACATCATGTACTTGAATTAAGTGAATTTAACCCTTCGGATGTTGATGAATTCGAAGAACTATTTCACGAGTTGGCAATTAGATATAAAAAAGGATATGAATATGACGTAGGACTTGAATATGCTAAAGAAATGAAAAAGCAATTTTTTGCTTACTTAGGTGATACAACGCAGGCAATAAGTTATAGAGATGCGATTTCGAATATGCTAAAGATAATGGATGACCTAAGGTTAAAAGGAATGAACTTATCCGATTTTCAAAAAGAGAAACAAAACAGCGCAAATCTTAGGGAGGACAGTAACTTTATAGATATTGAGACTCCACCTAATGTTAAAACTGATGAGGAAAGAATTTTAGATGAAGTTAGGGCACAATGGCAAAAAGCACACCATAATCAGAGGCCCGGTCTAATAAAGTCCTCACTTGAGAAAGTATTTTTAGATTTAAATTACCAAATTGTAAGATTTAAAACTGAGTTTGGCGTAGAAGAATTAGCGTCAGTTTTATATATTCGAAGAAAAATTGATGAAAAATTGATCTATATTGCTACAGCAACTAACCCTAAAAGTTTAGGTAATAAATTTCAAAAGTGCTTGAGTTTTAAAGATGAATTACTTGAATTTGGAAAAGAGAGTGAATTTACTACTGTATTCGTTTATCAAAAAGAAGCAGAAACTGAAACGGTTTTAAATTATTTTAGAAATCATCCAGATATAATAAATGTACCATTAGAGCAGAATGAATTATTAAATTTATTAGCTTACAGTAATGCAAACACTGATGCTCTAAAAAATAAATTGTTAACAAAATTTAATAGATTTGTATCTAACTTTAGTTAAACGGAGAGGTTGTTTCAAGTGTTTACTGATGAAGTGAAAAGTTGGTTATTCATTGAATTTTCTGTCCCAGAAGGCATTGAACTAGATGAATCAGATATTGAAGAAATATTAACTCATTTAAAACTAAAGTATAAATTTCTAATAAGCCAGATTATCGTTTTTGATACAAATAATAAACCAAGTATTGATAAAATAGAAAATTTAAAGGTAATGATAGCTAAGATAATACTGGATAAATATAGTGAAAATAATGATGAATCAGACTATGATGAGGACTCTTTAAATTTTTTAATCTATGAATCACAAGAGATTTTATTTAGTTTTAACATTATGGATAAAAATATAAATGAAGATGATTTTTTAAATTATTTAGTTCGAATTCAAGATGGAGAAGTAATAAATTATGATAAGGAATCTGAGTTTTTAGCAAATGTAGATTATAAAGATAAACATTATTCCCCGATACCTCTTTTTCATAATATTCGTTGTAGTAATATTGCTATATTTAAGTTAAAAACTTTATCATTAGGCTTTGCTATTATTGGTTATATGAAGATAGATAGTGAGTTTAGGGTCACTATAAAAGCATTCAAATATGACATGTTAAAATATATAATAGACAATATACATAATTATGAATGGATCCGAAGTGTTAAATGGGAAAATAATATAAATTGGAATTGGTTGATGAGTAGAAGTGTACCTTCAGGTTATCGAATCGCTGAAGAACATATCACATCAAATGAATTAATGAAATCTTTCTTGAAGATCACAAAAGCAAATCAATTGGAAGAAAAAATTTCTTTTGTTTTAGAGAAATTGTTAAATAAAGGTTACTTAAATGAGCAGGAATATATTAAAAGTGTTTCTTCGGATAGACAAATAAGCAAATTCTTGTCCACTTATCATAGACTTATTAGCAATAATTTTCCTAAGAATGGTATATGGGTTGATCCCTCATTGGGGCTTATCTTTGATGAGAATAATAGAGAAGATCCAAGAAGAATTATAGAGAATAATTCGTTTGAAAAAATATATGCTCCTACATATCATTTATTACACTATATAAGAGTGTTTTGGCATCAAGAGTTTGTAGAAGAAGTTGTTAAAAAAGTACAGGAAGATTTTAATACAGAGCACAGTGATTATAAAATTATTAATATTAAAACTGATGCTCAATTTGATTTGAAAAGTGACGGCGTGCCACTTAGGAGTTCTAGAGACATTGATGTTTTAATTAGGATTAAAGATATTAAGAAAAATTCTGAGTATATTGTTGCTATTGAAGCAAAAAGGAATGCTGAAGAGTTTGGTAATGTAAAAAAAGATATTGAAAAAAAGATTACACAGAGATATGCACGTATTTTCAAAGCATTTATAGTGATAGCCTATTTTAATAAAAATGTTAATGTAACTAGGCAAGATGAAGTAAAGTGGGGACATGATGAGAAGTACCTGAAAAAGCCGTTATTTTTGTGTTCTAATACAAATTTCAAAATATTAGTAAATGATTTAAAAGATGTAATTTATATGTTGAGTGAGATTCCTAATGAATATGAATAGTAAAATAACTAATTCATATATATTAGATGCCTCCCAATTTTTAAAAAAATTTGTATTAGAAGAATTAGATACTTTTTATTTATTATATGGAATTTTGTATTGTAATAGATATGTTCAATTAAATTCATTGCTAAATAAGCCTTACAATATTGAGCAAATTAAATTAGAAGCTATGAATAAATTTAATGAAGAGCTTTTTCATAAACTTAAAGAGAATTCATTATCTGCACTAAAGATATTAGATTGGCTTATGAAAAATCCTCCCCCTGAAAGTAGCGAGGATATTTTAGGTTCTATATATTTAATATTATCTGAAGGAGAAAAAAGAAAAAAATTAGGAGAACATTATACTCGAATGGATCTCGTTAACTTAATTTATGATGAGTATAAATTAGATGTTAACATAGAAAGAAAGGTAATTGATCCTGCATGTGGATCTGGGAATTTTTTGGTCGGATACCTAAATAGGTTATTTTCAGTATATAATGACAATGAAGTTTTAAAAAATATCATTATAGAAAAAATCTTTAAAGGGGAAATAATAGTTGGAATAGATGTACAAAAAAATACTTGTCTGATTGCAAAGCTTAGATTATTAATGCTAATTTTTAAATATTCAAATCAAATAAATCCAAAGAATACTCTACCTATCTATCAACTGGATAGTTTAAGTGATGAAAAAAATAATGTATTAGAAGACAGTCAGTATGATTTAGTTGTAACTAATCCACCTTATTTGAGGTATCACTCTTTAAATGAGAATCAAAGAAAGTTATATAAAAAGAAATATTATTCAGCAAAAGGAAAATATGATTTATATACGCTTTTCATAGAAAAATCAATTCGACTTGTAAATAAAAAAGAAGGAAAAATAGCAATTGTAACTTCTGACAAATTTATGAGTGCATCATACGGTAAAGCTATAAGGGAATATGTCGAGAAAAATGTTCATTTAGCTAAAGTTATGGATTTAAGCGCTATTTTTCCATTTAAAGCAGCTGTTCTTTCTGCTGTGTATTTTTTTGAGACACCTAAAAGAAGAGTAAACGAAAATCCAACATGGGAAAAGGTGGTTCAAAACGATGGAGCTTTATCTACAAATAAAATGGGAACAGTTAATCTGGGAAGCTACTGGAGATACAATTTGCCTTCAATGGAAGGAGTATTTAATAAAATAAATGAACATCCTAGAGCAAAATATTTAGACGAGTTTATTGAAAGTATACTAGTTGGTTTTCAAAGTACTGCAGATTCTGTATTTTGTAAACAAATAACTAATGAATTTATCGATAAAAATAAGTTAGAGAAAAATTTGGTATTTCCAATGTTAAGAGGAAAAAATTTAAGAAGATGGACTTATCAATGGACAGGAGATATAGAAGGTTCAGATACGTATGTTTTATATCCTTATATTGAAAAATCAGGTATCACAAGAAAAATTACTTTAGAAAATTTTCCAAATGTTAATAAATATCTATTATCACACAAAGATCAGCTAGATCAAAGAAAATATATAATAAATAAGCGGGGTAAAGAATGGTATGAACATTGGGTAGAACGTTCGCATAGAACATTTAAAAACATAAAAATATTGACTCCTGATTTATCTTCTGAGTGTCGATTTTCACTGGATACAAATGGATTTTTCTATAATGGTACTATCTATGCTATTAGGCTAAAATCTAATTTCACATTAGATGATTATAAATTCTTGTTAGGTATATTAAATAGTAATTTAATTTTCTTTATTCACAAACAATTAAATCCAACCCATTTAAACTCAAAAAGGTTTCGTTTTCAGTCACCTATTATGAAAAAATATCCCATTGTTTTGTTGGATAAGAAGGAATCCTTATACCGTGAAATGGTGTCACTCGTTGATAAAATTATAGAAGTTAAATCGCAGAAAGGAGATATAGAGAAAAAAGAGAGAAAGGTGAATGATTTAGTATATAAAATATATGGGCTTGGAAAAGAAGATATAACTATTATTGAAAATTTTTCTTCCAAAACATAAACTTATTTAATGAAGATTAAAAAAATATAAATTCTAATAAAAGCTTACAGAAATATTTTCTGACGGCAATCGAGAAAGGAGGAAGGTAATGAGACGATTAACAGATTTAACAGAAGTTATTGATAAGTTCAAAAATGACTGGAATTACTTTTTGAAACATGAGCTAAAAATGCAAAACTTGGAAATTATTGTAATGGAGGATTTGAATTTTAATGCGAGTGCAGGTTTTAGGTCGAATCATGAAGGTGAGTTTTTAATAAAGATTAATGAAGGCGTTTTTCATCAAATATGGAATTTTTATCATAGAACCTTTAATGACAAAAATCTTAGTATAGTGAAAATGGCAGGTTTTATAGATGAAAATACTTCTTGCGATAAAGATTTCCCAGTATCGTTAGCTAATTTATATGTTAATATTACTATAAATTTTATTTTTCTGCATGAGCTTGGGCATATTGTGAATAATCATATATTGTATTTGAAAAACTTAAATTATAATAACGATTTAATGATGATTTATCCAAAATCCAAAAAATTGGAGGATCTTAATATTTCAGCATATGAATATCAAATGTTAGAAGTGGAGGCCGATGAGTTTGCTACTAAAAATATATTTAGAATTGTTACCAATGAATATTTGGTAAAAGGACTTTTAAATCTGCCATCATTTTATACAGTGGCGCCTACTATAAAACACCTTTGTTTATATATTTTCTCTTCTATAATTAATGAAAGATCTTTGCAAGGGCTAGGAGCTAATAGGACTAAGTATGATTTAACGAAAGCTAGGTATATTCCTAACCGAATGAGACTGTTAGTAATTTTACAAGAGCTTACGAAAAATATGAATCTATTTTTAAAAAATGATAGTTATCCAGAAAAAATGATGTTAGAACATATTGAGAGATTTGAATCTATTATTAATTTATATCTCATTGAAGAGTGTTTTTATGATGAAAGTGTTTTATCAACACAAAATAATTTAGATGAATTAGATGAAGATGTTTTTAACCATATTAATTATTTAAAAAAATTCATATACCCCAATTTAAAAAAGAAATTGAAAGACTTGTCTATATAAAGACATCATTTTTAGAAGAGATTCCGTTAACTGCACGATTTAAATTTAGTGATCTTTACAATTAAGATGTTTTGTAAATATAATGTCACTTATTCAGCCAAAAATCAATAGTAGTCATTAGGGGTCATACTGTATTAGAAGAGAATGTTATGAACATTAATGAGGCGGGGAAGGTCGTGTTCAGTCTAGTTATATGGATTTAATTCAACGAAATGGAGGAACGGAAGAACTACTCAACTTATACACTTAGGCAATGAACTAGATGATTGATGTTGAAAGCCTTATCCTACAAAAGTTTGAAGCCAGTTTCAGAGAAATAAAAAAACGATGTATTTGATTGTTTAAAAGAGTGGACGTAAATCGACGAGCATGTGTTTAATCCATTATAAGGAACTAAAACAAGCGAGCCCAGTGAATAACCTGCACTGGGCCTTTTTACATTTATAGGCCATTCGACCAATAAAAATAAAATACATTTGAACGAACTCACTTTTCATGTCGTCAAAAGAAGTAATACCAAAACAAATTGACGTTTGAAAAGGGAGTGGCGTGGATGGATATGAAGATGATTTTACCTCTTATTTTTCTGCAAGCGATTTTAATGGTGATTGGTTTGTTTGATTTGTTGAAAAGAGATCCATCGAGGATTAGGGGAGAAGTGAAGTGGGTTTGGGCTTTGGTGATTGTGTTTGTGGCGAGTGCTGGTCCTATTGCGTATTTCATTTTTGGTCGTAAACAATCTTAGTAGGGGGGGATTCGCTTGAATATGTTGGAGTGTCAAGGCCTGACGAAATCGTATGGACGGCATGAAGTGTTAAAAGATGTCTCGTTTTCTGTTGGGGAGGTTGGATGTGTTGGCTTTTTAGGAGCCAATGGAGCGGGGAAGACAACGACGATCCGAATTTTGACGGGGCTTGCTCGTCCTACGTCTGGCGTTGTGAAGGTGGCAGGTTTTGATGTCACAAAGGACATGGATCAAATCAGTCAGGTGATTGGGTACTGTCCGCAGCATCCTGCATTTTCTCAAGATATGACGGGGCAGGAGTGGATGCATTGGGTTGGCGGGTTATTTCATTTAGAGAAAAACATCATTCGTTCCAAAACAGAGGAGCTGTTGAAGCTTTGCCGTGTGTATGAGGCGAAGGATCGCGTTATTGGCAGCTATAGTGGAGGCATGAAGCAGAGGCTTGCTATTGCACAGGCGCTGATCAATAGCCCACAGGTTCTGATCCTAGATGAGCCTGTGTCGGCACTTGATCCCATGGGGAGAAAAGACGTCCTGACTTTGATTGAGCGTCTAAAGCATGAGATGCTGATCTTTATGTCGACCCATATTTTAGATGACATTGAACGTGTGGCTGATCATATTATCATGATCAACAGCGGCAAAATTGAGATGTCCTCTTCGATGAAACAGATCAAAGAAGACTATATCCAGCCCATGATTGAATTTCAATTAGAACAACAGAATACGAAACTAATGGCTTTGTTAAAAGAACGGGATTGGGTGGAGGAATGCATGGAGACAGGAGGCACTTATCAGGTGCGAGTCAAAGATCAACATACGGCATTGAAGGAGCTGCCGGGTCTCATCACTGAAACTGGCGGTGTTCTTATCCAATATCGATTATCTAAGCTGACGCTTGAAGATATTTTCATGAAGGTTGTGACGGCATGATGATGTTGAAAAAGGAATTTAGGGAGTTATTCACTAGTTATAAAATCTTATTTGTGCCGATCATTTTTACGATTTTAATGATTACACAGCCTATTACGCTCAAAATGCTGCCGGATCTTTTATCGAATTCGGCTAATTTACCTGAAGGGTCTACATTTTATATACCAGAGCCTAGTGCTGGAGAGGCTTTAGCCAGTGCTTTGAGTAAATTTGATTCGCTCGGCGTGTTTATCCTTATTATGATCGTGATGGGGACGATTGCTGGAGAGCGTGCCTCTGGGGTGACGGCGATGATTATGGTGAAACCGATCAGTCGAATGAGTTATTATGCCTCAAAAATATGTGCCTATGCCTGTTTAACTTTGTTTAGTTTGATAGTGTCGGTGCTTGCTTCCGTTTATTATGTGGACATTCAATTTGGGCATGTAGATTGGGGCAATGTGTTAAAAGGAACGCTTTTGTATTATCCAAACCTACTGCTTATTGTGGTGTCGACCATTTGTGCATCGGCGTTCTTTAAGCGCTCAGTGACTGCGGGCGGCGTTTCCCTTTTGATCAACCTCATCCTGTTTACCGTTCCTTCGTTTTATGAGGATACATTAGGGAAGTTTGCACCTAAAGGCGTCACAAGTGCGGCTGAGGAGATGATTCATAGAGGGACTTATTCGGATCAGGCACTTACAAGCTTTCTAGGTGTATCGGTATTGATTGGTTTCTTTTTTCTCATCGGATGGTTTCTTTTTAGAAAACAAGAATTATAGCATGATGTACCCTTTGGATATGAAAATCTAGAGGGTTTTTTATGTATTTAGTAAGTAATAAATAAGATATAAATACATATTATCATGATTTAAATGTTGAAATAATATATACTTAGTATATAATTACTCCGTAAAGGGATGGGAGGAGTTTGTAGATGATTCAGATCAAGAATGTGAAGAAGGAATTCTTTCAAGGCCAGGAGCGGACTGAGGTGTTGAGGGGCGTTGATTTGACGGTAGAAGAAGGGGAGTTTGTAGCGGTGATGGGACCGAGTGGTTCTGGAAAAAGTACATTACTTCAGCTGTTAGGCGGGCTTGATCTGCCTACTGATGGAGAGATTTTGATAAATGAACATCAGTTAAGTGAGATGAATGAGAAAGAGAGAACGATTTTCCGCAGAAAACAGATTGGGTTTGTGTTTCAAAATTATCAGCTGCTGCCTACGCTAACTGTCGAAGAGAATGTGGCGTTTCCGCTGCATGCAGATGGACGTTTAACAAAGGAGAATCAACAGACGGTTGTAGAGCTGTTAGAGGCTGTTGGCTTGAATGGACTTGGGCGGAAACGGGCTAGTTTGCTGAGCGGCGGTCAGCAGCAGCGTGTAGCGATTGCAAGAGCTCTAGTCAATCAGCCGTCAGTGCTGTTAGCAGATGAGCCGACGGGGAACTTGGACCGGCATAGAGCGGAGGATATTTTGGCGTTAATGTGCAAGTTCAATCGAGAAAGCAAGCAGACGATTATCATGGTGACGCATGATATTTTCGCAGCAGGATTTGCGGATCGAATCATCCTTTTTAAAGACGGTGTTATTGATCAAGTGATCTCTAGAAAGGATGATGATTATGCTCAGTATGTGGCGAATTTCATGGCGTAACATGATTCAGCATAAAAAGCGGTTCGCCATTTCTGTCTTAGGTATAATGGTGGGAATTGCTTTTGTCACGTCGATGCTCATTGCCGATCGAACGACAAATGATGTGTTTCATTACTATGAGCAAATGTATGTCGCTGATGCAGATTATTGGGTGTTGAGTGATGATCATACGTATGATGAGGAACAGATCTCCTCCATTTTAAAGCATCCTGATGTGACAGGATCATTATTAGCGCTGGATAAACAGACATTTTTTGATGTAGAAGGTGATCACTCTCTTAACCAACGGGCGGTGCGAATTACCGGAGTACAAGATCAAACGAGCTCTTTACTGAAGCTGCCTGTGATTGAAGGGCGTTTGGATAATCAGGGGTTGGTCATACCAGATGTTGTGGCAAAGCTGTTGAATAAAAAAGTGGGAGATACCATTCGTTTTTCTGATTTGGGCGAAGCGAAGGTATCTGCCATTGTGGAATATACACAGCTGCTTTCAAGTCCGAGTGACTGGAAGAGTGCAGAATCATCGAGCTTTCGTGTGATGGCGCCGCTTGATTTATTGAGAGAATGGACGGGACTCGATCATCAGCTTTCTTATATGAGATTTCAGACGAATGATGGCGGAGAGCAGCTCTTTCAATCTTTACAGAAAGAGTTCAAGGATGCCGATGTTTTTGTCCAGCCTGTGGTGGCGGATGACCGGCAAAGTAATGACATTGGCGGATTGTACACGTTCTTTTACCTCATCGCAGGGCTGTCGATGTTTATGAGCGGTTTTATCGTGTTTAATATGATTTATACGAGTGTGATGGAACGAAAAAAAGAATTTGCGATTATGAAGAGCTTTGGTTATACGCAGGGCTCTGTTTCTAAGCTGATGTTGATTGAGGTTTTGATCTTGGCATGTATTGGAACAGCCATTGGGGTGCCGATTGGCGTTTGGCTTGGAGATGTGTTCATGCAAACACTGCTTGGTGTGTTCGCTTTTGATATGGTGTATTCGTTAGATTGGCAAGTGCCTGTTGTAATTTCAGTGATCATTGGTATTGTGTTCCCCGTGCTGTTTTCGTTATTTCCGATCTATCATGCAGGGAAAACGTCTGTGCTGCTGACTTTAAAATCCACTACCCAAACTTCTACACCGAAAAAACAATCGGTCATTAGAGCGGTGATAGGGATAGGCTTGCTTTCATTTGTATGGGTGGATCATCCGGCTGCTTATCTTGGCATTTTAGCCAGCATGGTTCTGTTATTCCCATTTTTTCTGCTCTTTTTGAACCGGTTGTTGGCGCCTCTTTTGAAGTTTGTCTTTGGTTACCCGGGCCATCTATCCTCGCAGCATGTCACGCAGCAACTGAATCGAAATGCCAATACGGCGGCGATTCTAGCTGTTGGGATTGCTGTGATCTTGCTTTTAAGTGCGGTCATTGAATCGGCTCCAGACGGCTACGAAAAAGAGATTCGTCAAACGTATGGAGGCGATCTCAGGGTTACTTCTGAAGTTCCATGGACGAAAGCGGATCAAGAAAAGCTGTCATCCTATGAGTCTGTTGAGCGGGTGGAACCGATGATGGAAGCGGCTCCTTTGACATGGGAAACGGCCCATGGAGAGAAAAGACAATTTTCTATCATCGGTGTGGATGAGAAAGGACCTTCTTTTATAGAAGGTGACAATAAAGGCGATTTGTATCAACGATTATCAGAAACGCCTTCTATCGTGTTAGGAGAGCGTGCGTTTGATGAATGGGGTGGGCGTATTGGAGAGAGTGTGTATCTCAATGCACCTTCTGGCCGGCAGCAGTTACAAGTCATTGATGTGGTCAAGACTTCTCATCATTCGGGTTATGTGGCATTTGTCGATCAGACATTTTTACAAGAGGATTTAGGGTGGACGCAGCCCCTTGATATCCTGCTTACGTTAAAAGACAAAGGTGCCGGTGAGTCTTTACGAGATCAGCTATGGGAAGACTTTGGGCAGCGGCTTTCAAAGGTGAAAACAGTAGAGGATGAGATTGAATCAACGACATCGGCTTTAACTGGTATGAACGAGTTAATTTCTATGATGCTCATTTTCATTATTGGGCTCGCGAGCATTGGAACAGCCAATACTCTGCTGATGAATACGCTTGAACGTACATCTGAGATTGGCACCATGCGGGCGCTTGGGCTGACAAAGCAGCAGGTGAGAAAAATGATCGTCGGAGAAGGTGTGCTCATTGGGTTATCAGGTGTGATTGGCGGCATTTTATTTGGTGTGATTCTTCTATATGTCTCAAGCCAATCTGATTGGCTGGGTGGATTTGTTTCATTCCAATTGCCGCCTGTGCATCTACTGCTGGCAGTGATCGCAGGAATTGCACTTAGTTTAGCGGCTTCGTGGATTTCTAGTGCGACAGCGAGTAAAATAGAGATGATATCATCTCTCAAAGAAGGTTAAATCATATGTCAGTGAAATACGGAATTTTAACATCGCTCTGTCAGCAGCAACATCATGGATATGAATTAAAGCTAGAGCTGGAGTCATTGCTCGGAATAAAAGGAAAAATCAACCCTGGTCAAATCTACACGACGCTTGATCGGTTAATTCGTGATCAATTGGTGACAGCAGTGGGAATAGATGACCAAGATCGAAAGCTGTACGACGTGACGGAAGAAGGCACACAAGAGCTGGAATCATGGCTGTTGGCACCTGTTCCATATCATGCTGCAAAGGATGATTTTCACTTTAAATGGGGCTGTGCACGGAAAATCAGATTTCATCAAGAAAAAGAAATGCTTCAGCAGCAGAAAGCCGTCATCATGAAAGATGTGATGGAACTCACGAAGCTGAAAACGGAATGTCTTGTGCAAGGTGATGAGAGTCGGTACTTATTGATTTCTGGTACGCTGCTTCATTTAGAGGCGGATTTGAATTGGATTCATCAAATTGAACATCGGAGCGGGTCATCATTTTAGAGAGGTCTTTCTTTTGAAGAAAGGTCTTTTTTTTGGCTTCGTTCGGAGCATATGCAGATAGGATGGGAAGAAAGTTTGGTATGATAGGTGGAAATTGATTGTATTTTCAGAAAAGGGGTTTGATCAATGAAAACATCACGTAATCCTGAGACCATTCATGCGCCAGTTGCACCGTACATCCATCAAATAGAGACAACAGGGCCACAGCGGTGGTTAACCTTATCAGGGCAAGTGGGGATGGAAGTCGATGGGACCATCCCAGCGAGCCCGATGGAACAGCTCGAGCTAGCGTTAGAGAATGTAAAACGCAATGTAGAAGCGGCAGATATGAAAGTGGAAGATATAACGAAGCTTGTGTTCTATTTAGTAGGGGAGTTTGATGCTGAGAGTAGAAAACAAATCATGGGTCAGTTTTTAGGGGATCACCTGCCTTGTATGACGATGATTTATGTGGTGGCTTTGGCTTCACCTGCTTTAAAGGTTGAGGTGGATGCATGGGCTTGTCGGGATATGGATTCGGTTTGAATTGGTTTATTTAATAGATAAAAGGTTGGGATGATTGATGCCCAATCTTTTTTGTTTTGTTATCTTTTAGTATTTTAAATGATTATAATTCTCTTACCCTTTTATACCCAATATGGTAATATTGTGGTAAATGATAAGTGGGTCTAATTACATTTACATTCCACCGTAAAAACACCATAGATCAGCATACATCACTCTAATAAAAGGGAGAGATTTGATGCCATTCATGGAGGTTCAGAATGTAAGCAAACGATATAGCAATGGTGATGGGATAGAGGGCCTTTCATTTTCTATTGAAGCAGGGGAGGTTGTGGCACTGCTTGGGCCTAATGGTGCGGGGAAGACGACAACCATTCGATGTTTAACAGGTCTCTATCAACCTGATCAAGGGGAAATACTCATAGAGGGATTTCCTCCTGGTCATTCCCATGTCCAAAAACAAGTAGCTCTTATTCCAGATCAGCCATATTTGTACCCAGATTTAACGGTTGCTGAACATGTTCAATTTCGTGCGAGAGGCTATCATAAAGGTTTAAAACAGATCAAAGAAAAGGTATTTGAGGCGTTGAAAGAAGTACATATCGAAATGAAGATGAACGAATTGTGCGGAAGGCTTTCAAGAGGTCAAAAACAGCGTGTCGTCTTAGCAGGGGCCATTGTGCAAGATGCCTCCCTTTTTATTTTAGATGAGCCGACTGTTGGGTTAGACATCCCTTCGAAACAATGGTTGTCAGATTGGCTGATACAGAAGAGTCTTCAAGGTGGTTCGGTTCTTGTGTCCACTCATAGTCTAGAGTTTGTTCTTGATACGGCTAGTAGGGTGATATTGATTCGAGACGGTGCCATCATGAAAAGTATCGCTGTTCCTAAGCGGCAGGAAGAACAAATGAAGTGGCGGGCAGAAGTCATTCAACTTCTAGGGGAGTGGTCTAGTGAATAACACGCTTTCCCTTTTATGGATGAAATCCCAAAGGCGCTTGATCAGTAAAAATCAAGAAAAGAAAATGCCCTTTTTGATCTTGCTGCTTATGATTGCTGCCATTGGTTTTCAGCTGAGCGCAGTCTCAAGTATGGGCGATTGGAATGCGAGTACAGCTGGATGGTTCATTGTCGTTTTATTTGTTCTTTATACTGGCTTTGGTTTGTTTTCGAATCGATTGCCTAGTCAGATGAACGATATCATGTGGTTGTATGGAAGTGGTGCTTCCTTATGGACGGTTGTGATGAGTGTATGGGTATATCACATTTTTTGGCGATGTGCTCTTCTCATTGTTTCTGCTGTGATGGCTGATATCCTCCTTCTTTGTTTAACGAAGCAGTACTTTTTTCTACTTGGTAAATCACTCCTGTTAACAGCGCTGTTATGTATGATCGAAACATGGATGATTGCGGTATCTTGTGCAAGAACCATTCAAGTATATAAGCGAGTGCTCTTCATTGGTTTTATACTGATGTTTGGTTGTCTTTCATTGCTTATTATGAATCAATTGATATTGAAACAGTCGTCAATGATGGAGATATCTGCTTCTTTTATGTATCAAGTCGGACGCATGATAGTGGAGTTTTCATTCATTTCTGTATTGATATTACTTGGAATGATGATTTTATCTTTCATGATGATGTACAGGTCGAGTCATCGTATAGAGATGATGGAGTCGTTAGTCAAAGAGGCGGCATTTTGGGAGGAATTTGAGGGGAAACAGGTTCATGTAAATCCAATAAGTCCAAAGAAAAGCAAGACGTGGTGGGGGCTTTCATCATTAACGGGCATCTGGGCTTTCCTTTGGCTAGAAATATTGATGATTAAAAAGTATGCTACCTTCCACCTGTTATCCACCATGCTGTTGATCGGTACTTATTATGTCGTCAGTTCTTATTTTTCAAATTGGTTGACTCTATTCTTTCTGGTCATTGGTGCATCTGTCCTGCTCAGTTCATATTACGCGGGGATTGTAAGACACGGGCAAACGGGAATGCTGTATCTTTTTCCGGGTGCTTTATACCAAAAAATTCTTCTATTGGAAGTGTGTCAAACCTTTTGGTTGTATGGTGTCTACTTGGTTTCTCTTATCTTGTTAGAGATTCATGATGTATTGTATTGGGCCATTTATGGGGTAGGGGTTTATATTTGGTTTTTGACCATTCGGCTCTTTGCCTTTACGCAGCCTTTGAGACGAGAAGCGAGTCTTTCTTTGGGCATCTATTATCGATCATTGCTCATCGGATCTGTCATAAGTGCTGCAGTCATCATTGGGATTCATCTGTTCACTAATGGCTGGTTTACAACGATGACATGTGTATTTGCTGGATGTGTATGTTATGTGATGTGTTATCGATGCCGTGGGACTCATTAAAAAGAGGAGTTGATTGTCATGAAACCAGAAGATAAGCTATCCCAATCGGTTCAACGTTTAGTCAATACGAATGAAGTAACAATCGTTCAAGCCATGGGGGAATTAAGGAAATCAGGAAAAGAGGCAGTGCCAGTGCTTGTTGAAGCCTTAAAAGAAGAGGGTTCTTTGCGGAATATTGCAGCAGCGGTTCTTGGTGAATTTGGAGCAGATGCAGGGGATGCAGCAGAAGCTCTTGCTAAACTGTTAGAAAGTGAAGAAGAGGAGACAAGAATGGCGGCTGCAATCTCACTCATGAGAATTGGTCAGCCTAGTTTGCCATTTCTTCTGTCTTTGGCAAAGCGTTATGAGGGTCCTACTTGTTTTTGGGCATCGTGGTGTATCTCTTGGATTGACCCATCAAAAATTGAAAAAAATATGTACGAGTGCCTAAAACAGGAACAAGAGAATCCATCAGGAAATGTGGCCCCCTTTGCCGCAGAAGAGGCACTAGGAAAAATCATCGCTTTTCAATTAAAAGAAAAGGGGGATGAGTAGTGGAAACGCAAATACTTAAATGGCCTGAGCACCTTCCTTGGATTCATTCTTCACATCAGCGGTGTTTACCTGAAGAGCATACTCAGCTTCTTTATTTTTGGTCAGTTAACTGTCCGCATTGTGAAGAATTAACCGACCACATTCTACATATTGTGGATCAGTTGAGTATCCATTTAACCTGTGTCCATGTTCCATATACGGAAGAAGAAAAATCGATAGAGGTTGTTTCGAAATATGCGGAGGAAAAGAATCTCATTGCTCCCATTGTGTTGGATCAAGATTATGAGATTGTCACAAAATATAAAATTCAAGGATTGCCAAGTTTTTGCCTCATAGATAAAGAGGGACAATTAATTGATCGGAAAATGGGAGATACCGGCTGGGAAAAGATATTAAAAAAACTAGAAAAACGATCATAATTAGAGTTATGGAGGAGAGCGTTTTGTTTCAATCAAACCAAGAATTAAAAAAAACGGTGGTCTTTTATGCAGGTGTGGGAGCTGTTTTGCTGATTCTCATGATGTTGACATGGCTGCCGGTTTCTGCAGACTGGGAGTTGCCGTTGATTTTGTTTGGATTGGGGATTTTGTTTTATGTGAAGCGTGTGCTTTTTAAAGAAGAAAAAGATCATAAGGCATAAGTTTTCTACCGAGGTGATCTAGAAATGTACAGTTGATGAAAGGTAAGTAATAAAAGGTTGGATGTTGAATCCAACCTTTTATTACTTCCTGTATTGAGTTTAAAAACAAGGGAATGCTTTTATATTCTCAGAGCAGTGTTTGAATCAAATTTTAAAAATCCAATGTCCTCCATGTATTTGAAATAGCGTTTGATTAAATGATCATCCATAGGGGGATAGGTCATTCCATGTGCTTGGAGAACCGTTTGAGTATTTGTTGAGTCAAAGTGCGCCATGTTTTCGTATAGTTCCCAGACTGTTTTGTCTTGTTCTACCTTTTCAGTGAGCATTGGAAGAAATGGCGTAAGGGCGTTGTCTGCGTTTTGATCGCTTGCTTGAATGAGAGCTTCTACCCAAGCGTTATATGCTTTCTTTTCTAATGGATAGCCTATTTCTTCTATTATTTTTTGGAAAAACTCACTTAATTCCATGCTTTCTTCTTGAGGTGGAACGAGGTGATAGGCTTTGCCGAAGTTGGCTGGATCCTTGCATATGGTTGTAATGGCTTTTGAAACAAAGTCGACGGGTACGAATTCTTTTCGTTGATTCGGTAGCTCACCGTAAGCCTTTAATTGGATGCATCCTTTGATTAGTCTCGCCATGTAATCCTCTGTATTATGAACGCCTGTTTGACTGTCGCCCATGATGAAGCCGGGGCGAAGGACTGTGATCGGCACGCCACGTTTTTTTGCTTCCCACATGATTTTTTCTGCCACCCATTTACTTTGAGAGTACCCAATGTCCTTTTCTACAATAGGAAGATAAGCATCGATGGATGTATCTTCAAAAAGAACGGTCGTGCCATCTAGATACCCGGCAGGTCCGAATATGGCAATGGTCGATAAGAAATGAACAGGCTTTACCTGTTCTGTGCAGGCGAGTTTGATGATATTTTCTGTGCCGGTGACATTTGTATCCTTGTGCATGTGATAGGGCTGAACGTAATTGACTTTTGCTCCATTATGATAGATGGCATCAATGGTTTGGGCGAGTTGTTGAAATTCCTCTGTTGAGAGCCCTAGTTGAGGCTTGTCCAAGTAACCTACAATCGGTTTTAGTTGTTTCAGATAATGTTCGTCCCATAGGTGATATTTCTCCATATTTACTTGTATTCTCTGTCTTGCGTGCTGTTTGTCTCTTGCTCTGATCACACAATAGATTTGGATGGAGGGATTCATTCGAACAAGCTCTTTAATGAGATAAGCGCCTAGAAAGCCGGTTGCTCCTGTTAATAACACGGCATTCTGCTTAAAGGATTTAGAATCGAATAGGTGCTTTGGCTGAATCTTTTCATCTAAAAATCCCTCTGATGTGAGCTGTTGTTTCGGCTCAGGTGTTTGATTTTGTAGCATACGATGAACTTGTTGAATCGTAGGATGTTCATAAAGGGTGCTGGCAGGTAGTTCAACGTGTAATGTTTCCTGCATACGCATTAAGGTTTTGGCGGCAAGGATGGAGTTTCCTCCTAAGTCGAAGAAGTGATCGTTTGTGCCAATGGGCTCTACCTTTAATAGGTCTGTCCATATTTCACAGAGTGCTTCTTCGGTTTGATTGGTTGGTGCGACATATTCAGTTTGCAGTTTGGGTCTGTCGAAATGATGTCTTGGTAGTGCTTTTCGATCGACTTTTCCATTTGTGGTCGTAGGGAAGTTTGTCAATAGAACATAATGTGCAGGGCGCATGAAATCAGGGAATGTTTTCTTTGCATAAGTTTGAATGGTATATAGATCCCATGTCTTTTTGTTGGACGGAATGATGTATGCAATGATGCGTTTATCCCCAGGTGTAACCTCTGTGGCTGTCACCAAACAAGATTTAACGCTTGGGTGCTGGATCAGCACATGTTCAATCTCGCTAAGCTCAATACGAAAGCCTCTAATTTTGACTTGGTCATCATTTCTACCAATATATTCAATAAGACCATCAGGTTGTTGTCGAACTAGATCCCCTGTTTTGTAATAGGTTCTTCCATCCCGTTTAATGAAACGTTCCTTTGTCAGGTTTTCCCTTCGCCAGTAGCCTAATGCTAGTCCATCTCCTGAAGTGATGAGTTCCCCTATTTGTCCTTGAGAGACAGATTCACCTTGTTCATTTGTGATGTCAATGACGGTTCCTGCTACAGGTCTGCCAATCGGTATACTGACTAGCTCATCCCATGTGTTTGGCAGTTGAAAAGTTGTTGTGAAAATTGTATTTTCTGTCGGGCCATAGCCATTAATGATGGTCGTATTTGGGAGCTCTTTTAATGCTTGTTGAACGATTTGAGGAGACATGACATCTCCACCAGATACGATGTATTTAAGCGATTTGACATCGTTTAGGTGTGACTCCATCATCAAGTTGAACAATCCAGTAGTTAAAAAAAGAATGGATACATCATAATTTTTAATGGTTTGACTGACGAGTTCAGGAGTCAGTTTTCCAGAAGGAGGAATAGCGAGTGTCGCTCCATTTAATAATGCGGACCATATTTCAAATGTAGAGGAATCAAAAGAGATAGTAGATAGTAAAGCCAACGTATCAGAAGAATCAATGGACAGAAAGGAAGGGTTATGCGTTAGGTGCATAATACATCTCTGTGTAATGACAACACCTTTTGGTTTTCCTGTTGTGCCAGAGGTATACATGATGTATGCAGCATTAGAAGATTTGACATCAAAGGACGGGTTTGACGTTGATTGTGTAAGGATGAGATGTTTTTCTTTATCTAAGTAGATAGTAGGAATAGGCAAGGGGGTCAGGCTTGGAGTGACATGTGATGTTGTGAGTAAAAAGGATAGTTCGGCATCTTCAATCATAAATTGAATACGTTCACTGGGGTAATTTATATCTATAGGCACATAAACGGCGCCTATTTTGGTGATAGCCAGAATAGAGACAATCAATTGTGGTGATCTTTCTAAGGCTAGACCGATATGAGAAGCTTTCGTTACGCCCATTTTGATAAGATAATTGGCATACTGGTTACTTTGTTTCTCAAGTTCAGCATATGTGATGTTACGATGGTGGCACGCTAAAGCTGTATGATGCGGTGTGCGAGTGGCGTGGTGTCTAACGATATCAGATAAATTTTGATCATTCATGATGATATTCCCCCTCTAGAATTTGATAGATTAGGAATGTTATTCCTAAATCCACCCAAAGTGTATATGAAGAAATATTCAATGTCAATGAAGGGTATATTCACAATAAAATGTAAAATTTATATAATAATTGAAATAATATGAAGATATATTGTGCTATTTAGAGATAAAATGTCAGGGACCCCCGGATTTTTCCTTGAATGAGCGTTTTGTTGATCAAGATGAGGTGAAAATAGGGGGAAATTGAATCATAAGATAGGTTGGATTCACTGATGGGATGACAGATCACTTTTTTAGGGAAATATATATACGTATTTCAAAAGAATTTGGTAAAATATATAGGTATATCTTAAATTTGTTATATGTTTAAGGAGCTGTCGTGTTGAAGGGATCTAGGGTTGAGTTTATTGATAGTTTACGTGGTTTTAGTTTATTAGGTATTTTGATTGTGAATATGCTTAATTTTCAATATGATTATGATTTTGAGAAGATGTTTGATCCGAGCATATGGGGACAGGAGTTTGGGGTATATGTGACGGAGATCTTGTTCCAGGGGTCATTTTATCCGATTTTCTCCTTTTTGTTTGGGTATTCTTTTATCAAACTGATTGAATCTACAAAGGCCAAGGGGCTGAATACGAATGCCATCGTCGTTCGCCGCGGCTTTGGTCTTATTGTGCTTGGGATGCTGCATTACATATTCATTTGGAATGGTGATATTCTCTTATATTATGGAGCATGTACGTTTTTCTTGATGATGTTTTTGAGCAGCCGGATCAAAACAATGCTGATTTGGTCAGGTGTGTTAGGTGCTTTGTCATTAGTGGTTTTACCATATCTGATGACCTTTGTTTATGGAAATGATGATTTGTTAACTGATGTGTATGCGAAGGGTGCATACGGTGATATTTTATTGAGCCGGGTGACGATTGAAGACGATATGATGATTGTGACCATTATTATGGCGATCGTGACCATTACGATGATGCCGATCTTAGGTTTTCTATTCGGTACGATCATGGTGGGGCCATTTGCACTGCTTGGCATGGCCATTGGGAAAAAAGGTCATCTGACAGAAGAAGATCGAGGAATGGCGTATCGTAAAGGCTGGATCTGGATGATTTTGATCGGGCTCGCTTTAAAATGTGCGACGTTTATTGATGCCCCTTGGAGTGAAATGGTGATGACGTTAGGAGCCTATGTCCTGACGATCGGTTATATTCAAGCTTTTATTGTCTTTTACTATTCAAAGGTTGCACAAGGATTGAAACGTCTGCTTGCAGGACTGGGCCGATTGTCTTTATCAAACTATTTGGCTCAATCTATTATTTGTACAACGATTTTCTATTCTTACGGACTTGGTTTATTTGGACAAATGGGCTCAATGTTTGGATTGCTGCTTGCTGTCGGACTTTACACAGCACAGCTCTTCATCAGCTATCTCTATTTGAAAAAATGGAGAAGAGGGCCTGTGGAATGGCTTATGGGAAAATGGGTATATTGGAGATAAATTGATTTGTTGAGGAACCGCATGGCTGAAGAGCTGTGCGGTTTTTTAGTTGCATTCAAAAAAGTTCATAAAAGGAGTTGAATATTTTTTTAGTGTGTATATAATGTATATATAGTGTATATACAATATTTCATTGCGAATACCAGTACAGAAAAAAGAGGTTTTTATATGCAAATTACGATTTCTAACCATTCTAAGGAGCCTATCTATGAGCAAATTACGACGCAAATCAAATCGTTGATCTTAACGGGTGAGCTTGCAGAAGGTGCAGCCCTGCCGTCTATCCGAAAGCTGGCGAAGGATTTACAAATCAGCGTCATCACAACAAAACGTGCATATGAAGAGTTAGAGAAGGCAGGATTTATTTATTCGATTGTCGGTAAGGGATCATTTGTTGCCGAGCAAAACCTTGAGGTCATGAGAGAGAAAAAATTGAAGGTGATTGAGGAACAGCTTGGAGCGGTTGTTACAAACGGCAAAGAATTAGGCTTATCTTTTGATGAATTGCAGCAGTTATTAAAGTTCTTGTATGAGGAGTGAGATGAGTGGAGCATGTGATTGAATTCAAAGGAGTATCAAAACGGTTCAAAGACTTTTCTGTGCAGAATCTTGATTTACAGGTCAAAAAGGGCTTTGTTACTGGATTTATTGGAGAAAATGGAGCCGGTAAGTCGACCACGATTAAAATGATCATGAATTTGTTAAAACCAGATTCTGGTGAGGTTAAGATTTTTGGATTAGATTATCGCACCCATGAAAAAGAGATTAAGGAACGCATTGGCTTTGTTTACGATGCTAACGTTTTTTTCCCAGGATTGAATTTAAAAGACATCAAACGAATTGTGGCACCTGCCTATAAACGCTGGGATGATAGGCTATTTTATCAATATATTGAACAGTTTGGCCTGCCGCTTCATAAAGCGATTAAAACATTTTCAAAAGGAATGCAGATGAAGGCATCGCTTGCGATTGCGCTGTCGCACCATGCAGAGCTGATTATCATGGATGAACCAACTGCTGGTTTAGATCCGGTATTTAGAAGAGAGCTGCTCGGCACGTTACAAGAATTGATGATTGATGGGAATCGGACGATCTTTTTCTCAACGCATATGACGACTGATTTAGATCGCATCGCGGATTATATTGCGTTTATACAAAATGGAAGATTGGTCTTTCAACAGTCGATTCATGAGGTGGCGGAGAATTATGCGCTGGTGAAGGGGAGCCTGGATTTGCTGGATCGAGACACAGAAAAGGCGTTTATCCATATTCAGCGTACGGCAGCCGGATTTGAAGCATTAACAGATCGGATTGATGAGGTGAAACTTATTTTTGGGGATGCTGTTGTGATTGAACCGGCGTCGCTTGAGGATATCATGTTTTATTTGAAAGGCGGGGTTGCGCATGTTTCATTTAATTAAACGTGATGTGATTTTGCAAAAGAAGCAGTTACTTATTTTTATTCCGTTTATCTTATTTTTTATTTTCATGGATGTACATCCGGTATTGACGTTTCTAGTTGCTAGTGTCTTCATTCCATTTAACACATATGCGTACGATGAGAAGGCAGAAACGAATATTCTATTAAATTCCTTGCCCTATACACGTAAAGAAATTATCGCATCACGTTATCTTGGCGCCATTTTCTATATGAGTATTGCGATCGTGCTGACAAGTGCTGCATTATTTGTGTTTGGGAAGCTGTTTTCGCTGTCAGATATTGCGATTGGCAGCGGGTTGTTTTTATTGTTCGCAGCATGTACGTTTCCATTGTTTTATATCTTAAAGCCTGGCTATATCACAACGGCAGTGATCATTGGCTTTATCGTATTATCTGCTATGGGACCGCCTGTTATTTTCTATTTAGCAGAGCAATTTAGTGGGATCACTGATTTTATCATGAATTTATCGATCCCTATTGTATATACGGGGTCAACTGTACTGATTATGCTCATCTACTTGCTGTCTTGGGGACTTTCTACTGCGATTTACCAGAGGAAAGTGTTTTAAATCAGATGATCACATCATTTATAGAGAATCATTCATTTTGAGGTAGGCCTTTCAAAATGGATGATTCTTTTTTGCATCCGGTGAAATTGACATCCAGCAGAAAACAGGTTATTGTTATTTAACATAATGTTAATTATTTTTAACATTATGTTAAATAAAACATCCTTTAAGAAAGGAATTTGAAATGGAGATTAAAAATAGAATGAAAGTATTACGGGCAGAAAAAGACTGGACACAAAAGAATTTGGCAGAGAAGTTAGGTGTGACTCGTCAAACTGTGGCAGCGATTGAAAATGGTAAATATTCTTTGTCTTTAAAACTAGCATTTCAAATTGCGAGAACATTTGAAGTTGATTTATATGACGTTTTTCAAGAGGTCGACAAGGAGGAACAACAGCGATGATGACAACGATCATACTTTATTCTCTGATTATCCTTTCTATCTTAAGTACGGTCTTTCAATTTAAGAAAAGCCGTGAATATAAACAGGATGAACGGGGCCAATTTATTTTAGCGAAAGCCGGAAGTTTTTCAATTGTAGGTGTGGCATTAGCCTATATATTGGTTGCTGTCATTCAAGCTTTTGTTCATGAATTATCATCTCCAACAGAATGGTTTTATATAGCGATTACGTTTATGTATGTATCAAGTGTTTGCGCAAATACAATTGGCATTATCTATTGTGAAAGAAAATACTAATCTTTCATCTGCGGATGCAAGCTAGGGTACTTCATCATGAAGGGAAGAAAAAATATTGAAAAAATTACTGAAAATAATGCTGATTGCTCTATGTACCATTCTGACTGTCTTGGTTGTATTTGTAGCAAGTGTTTATGTTGTTAATCTAATTAGTAAGGAAAGAGAACAGGGGAAAATAGAAGCTTATGGGCAAAAGGTCTTGGTGGATGGGAAGCAGATGAATGTGCTCATTCAAGGCGATGGGAAAGAAACGATTGTCCTTCTCCCAGGCTATGGAACTGCTTCACCCGTGCTTGATTTTAAACCGTTAGTCAAGGAGTTATCGCCATATTATAGAGTCGTTGTGATTGAACCGTTTGGTTATGGTTTAAGTGACGACACAGATAAAGTAAGGACAAGTCAAAACATTGTGGATGAGATTCATGAATGTTTGCAGAAACTTAACATTAAAAAATATACGCTGATGGGTCATTCGATTTCTGGCATTTATGGATTAGAATATGTGAATCAATACGAAAAAGAAGTCCAAGCCTTTGTCGGCATTGATACGAGTGTTCCTAAACAGGAAACGGATGAATTGCCGGTTTCTAGCTTGCAGCTGCTCAATCAATCTGGCTTTTACAGATTGTTATTGAAAGTGAATCCAGATCAACTGGTGATGCCTAACGTGGATCAACAAACGAAAGATCAAATCAAAATGCTGACCTTCCGAAATTTCTTGAATGAAAGCCAAGCGAGTGAGGCGGAAAATTTCACAAATAACTTTAAAAATGCAGAGCGTTTACATTTTCCTAAGCGTCTCCCTGTTGTTTTCTACCTAGCGGATCAAACGGAGGAAGAAACACCAAGCTGGAAACCAATGCATGAAGAGCTGCTGAAAAATGTAGACCACGGAAAAGTCGTTACTTTCAAAGGCGGCCATTATTTGCATCATACGAAATCAAAAGAAATCGCAGATGATGTGAGGGAGTTTCTATCGAACAACGAGCGCTCACGTTAGCGTTCTTCCCCCTCTGCTTCTGTTTGAGTTGAACAGATGAAACATCGCAATTTTGATCAAAACGAGTGAACTGATTTGTTTTATGATCAAGAAGAGGTGAGGGAGATGATGTATAGTCGGGTGACGCAAGAGGTGATTTCTTATTTGGAGTCGCATTTGATGGATGAGCTGTCGCTGAGACAGGTGCCTGAGAAAGTAGGATATTCACATTTTCATTTGCTGCGTGTGTTTAAACGAGAAACCGGGCTGTCGATGGGGGAATATGTGCGGAAACGAAGATTAGCTACGGCTGCACAGCTTCTTTTGTATACGGATCAGGGGATTTTAGACATCGCTTTTTCGTTACAATTCCAATCGCAGGAAGCCTTTACGCGTGCTTTTAAGCATTTGTATTCCTTACCTCCCGGAATGTACAGGTCCATGATGAGAGACATGCAAATGAAAAAGGAGGAAGATTCGATGACATTACATGAAGCAGTACCTGGCTGGGGTTTGAGTGGTTCACATCCGCATATGTATGAGATGGGTGTTGATACAGCAGAATTTCATACGGGAAAGCAATCAGGTGTTTTATCATCTAAAGAAGGCGTACAAGATGGACAGTTTGCGACGATGATGCAAGGGTTTCAAGCAAAAGAGTATACAGGCAAGCGGTTGAAGCTCTCTGCTTTCTTGAAAACAGAGAATGTATCTTCAGCAGGAATTTGGATGCGGGTAGATGACGGAAAGGGTGATACGGTGCAGTTTGATAATATGCAGAATCGACCTGTGACAGATTCTACGGAATGGAATCAATATGCGATCGTATTAGATGTTCCTACGCGCAGTGAATCCATTCATTTTGGAGTGCTGCTCAGCGGTCATGGAACAGTCTGGGCTGACGGTTTTCGATTTGAGGAAGTGAATGAGAA
Source organism: Bacillus sp. BS1807G30 (assembly GCF_040047675.1). Taxonomy (NCBI): domain Bacteria; kingdom Bacillati; phylum Bacillota; class Bacilli; order Caryophanales; family Bacillaceae; genus Bacillus; species Bacillus sp. BS1807G30. Next base: position 218,852 of record NZ_CP157353.1, read on the forward strand.
AACACCTACGACAAATATGGCGGAGTCTTCGGCTCTGCCAGATGTGCCGATGAATTTGCATTTTGAGCTTGAGGAGACCGTGTGAGCGGTCTTTTTTTGTTGTATACAAATCTGCATGAACCGTTTATAATGAAAAATATAAATAAACATACCGACGGTCGGTATGTAAAAGGGGGCGTTTGAACTGGCGCGAAATAAGTATCCAGAAAAGACGATGCAGCAAATTTTGGACGTGTCGACAAAGTTGTTTCAGGAAAAGGGATTTGAAAAGACAAGTTTGCAAGATATTATCCATGAATTGAATATGTCTAAAGGGGCTATTTATCATCATTTTAAATCGAAGGATGAAATATTACGCGGCGTGATGGATCGGCAGTTTCGTTATGCAACCGAGAAGCTTGAGGAGTTAATTGAGCATACGGAGGCAGCTCATGCGAAAGAGAAGCTGCAGCTTATCCTGGAGCAGCTTGTGGCAGACCCTCAGTCTCATTCGATTGATGGGATCTTGGTTGATCAGATGAAAAATCCGCAATTTGTGATTGAAGGCATGAAGACAGGTGTCAATCAGGATGCTTTGAGAATCAAACAGTTAATCATTGAAGGGATTGAGGATGGTTCGATGGAAACTGCGTTTCCTGGTGAAGTGGCAGAAGTATTTTTGCTTCTTGTGAATATATGGTTGAATCCCACATTGTTTGTACGCAATCATGAAGAAACTGTCCAGCGTTTGTGTTTTTTAAAGCAGATGATGAAGGGTCTTGGCGTGGATATTGTGAGTGATCTATTTATTCAAAAGGTGACAGCGCACTATGCTGAAATTGGCGGGTATGATCTGCCCGAAAGATAAAGAATGCCAACTAATAGGAGGATGACGTATGATTCATTTTATGAAGGTTGAGCTAAGAAAAGGCCACATGAAGCAGTATATTCAAGCTAGTTTTATCGCGAGTATTGTGCTGCTAGTATTCATCTATTTTATTGCGTTTGCTGCAAAAATTGAACGCGAACCGGGTTTTCAGCAATATACGAATATTTATTTGTTAACGAGTACAGTATGGATGATCTTTTTTTCTATCATCACAGCTATGCTGTATTGGCGTGTAGGCAAGACTGTTGATCAGGAACGCACATCCAATTCAGTGAGATTCCTTTCTCATATGATATGGATGGTGTGCCTTTCAACGTTTGCGATGATGTGCAGCATCATTCCTTCATTTGTTGTGTTTAGTGTGTCTGAAATGTTCTTCCCTATTGTTCATGATACGCTGACGGCAGGTGCTCTGTTTCAATTGATGAAAACATTCTTTATGTTGATTGTTTGTGTTCAAGCGATTGGTTTGATGGCGATGAGAATCGGGTTGAGGAAGAAATCTGTTTTGATGACCGTCCTGACTGCAATTGTTTTATGTGCTGTTTTAGGAAATGTATCGCTGGCCATTTATGGAAATGATCACTTGAACCTCGTCCTGTCAGGAGTGATGATCTCGGCAATTCTCATTGTGATCTTGGAATTATGGAGCCGCATCGGCCGGCTGCAAACGAGGTAATTCATGATGGGAAAAGGATGGAGGCATGTGAAGCATACGGTTCAAATTGAAGAAGCAATAACGGAACTTTCGTTAAACTGGCTGGTGGGAGATGTTCGCCTTTATCACCATGAACATCCTTATGTATTGATGAAGCAGACCACCAATCACGTTTTTCCCCATCGGTATTTACTGCATCATCAAGTGCAGGAAGGCAGGCTAGTCATTCAAGATAAAAGAAAACGAGCGATCAGCTTGGGGCTTCATCTTCATCAAACGAATTTGGAGATTTATCTCCCTCAGGCACAGTTACAGTCCTTGTCTATTCATTGTAAAGGAGCAAATCTATTCTTGGATGGACTGAAGGTGAAGGAGGCTGAATGCCAATTGATTTCTGGAAAGTCCATGTTTACGGGAGAAATCAAGCATCTGCGCTTGCAGACAGTGGGTGGACTTATCTCTAGTCAACAGCTCAACACGCAGACATTGAGCCTGCGTACTACTTCGTCAAAAGTGGAGATGGTAGGTGCTTTTTCAGATATTGATCTGAATTTAATAGGCAGAAGGGTACAGATACATTCAAAGGCCATGCTACATTCGCTCAAATCGACGTCAACTGGATCATCTGTCAAAGTGGCGATTCCGGAAAATGATGGATTTATTTGTTATGTGAAGAAAAGATCAGGTACTTTTCACATTGACTTTCCATGTATTGATGATCAGGAGAAAATGATTTATAAAAATGGAGGGAAAAGCTTTGAGGTGGATATAAGGGGCGGTTCTTTTCTATTAAGTGATGGTCATTGAAGTGATGTTGATCCTCTAATTCGATATATCAATATAAAATAATTTGAATATCTTCTTATGTCAGAATATTTTGCTAATATTGTTTTCCTCAAAAAAACAATTGTTTTTTAAGGGTAGATTTATTATGATAATATACATCGAAAGATTGAAGATTTTGAATCAGAATGAAAATTCTGATTTTTTATTTTTTATGTTGTTTGTTGATGAGGGGGAATAGAAGTGGCTCAAAAGGAATTAAAGAGAGGGTTAAGTGCTCGTCATATTCAAATGATCGCGCTTGGCGGCACAATTGGTGTTGGCTTATTTATGGGGTCAGCTAAAGCCATTCAATGGACAGGTCCATCGGTTCTTCTAGCGTACGCAGTGTGTGGTATTTTTATCTTTTTTATTATGCGTGCGATGGGAGAAATGTTGTATCTTGAACCGAGTACGGGATCGTTTGCTACATTTGGGCATCAATATATTCATCCGCTTGCGGGGTATATGACAGCTTGGAGTAACTGGTTCCAGTGGGTCATTGTTGGAATGTCTGAGATTATCGCTGTAGGCGCTTATATGAAATATTGGTTCCCGGAGTTACCGGCGTGGATTCCCGGATTAATCGCCATGATCATTTTAGGTGCGGCCAACTTGATTTCGGTTAAGTCATTCGGTGAGTTTGAATTCTGGTTTGCGATGATCAAGATTGTGACGATTATTTTAATGATCATTGCAGGTTTAGGCATTATTTTCTTTGGGTTTGGCAATGGTGGAACAGCGATTGGTTTGTCTAACCTTTGGGCGCATGGCGGATTCTTTACAGGTGGATTTAGCGGTTTCTTGTTTGCATTGTCCCTAGTGATTGCTGCCTATCAAGGGGTAGAGCTCATTGGGATTACTGCAGGTGAGGCGCAAAATCCGCAAAAGACGCTGACAAATGCCATCAAAAGCATCATCTGGCGTATTTTGATTTTCTATATCGGTGCGATCTTTGTCATCGTGACGGTGTATCCGTGGGATCAGCTGAATACGCTCGGCAGTCCATTTGTGGCGACGTTTGCGAAAATTGGAATTACGGCAGCAGCAGGTATTATTAACTTTGTTGTCATTACAGCAGCGATGTCCGGCTGTAATAGTGGAATCTTCAGTGCGGGACGTATGCTTTATACATTAGGTGTGAATGGACAGGCACCTGCTTTCTTTACAAAAATTTCGAAGAATGGTGTACCGTATTTTGGGACATTTGCTGTGCTGATTGGTTTAGCGGTTGGGGTGGTCTTAAATTACGTTTCTCCGCCAAACATTTTCGTTTATGTGTATAGTGCGAGTGTCCTTCCTGGTATGGTGCCTTGGTTTGTGATTTTAATTAGTCACATTGGCTTCAGAAAAGCGAAGGGGGCAGCGCTTGATCAGCATCCATTCAAGATGCCGCTAGCACCAGTTTCTAATTATCTTACGATTGGCTTTTTATTGATGGTTCTTGTGTTTATGCTCATTAATCAGGATACGCGTATTTCTCTTATTGTGGGGATTGTTTTCTTGATTGTTGTAGCGCTTAGCTTCTTCATCTTTGGAATTGGTAAACGAAAACCGATTGAAACAGCTTCTTCTGATCAAACGGTGAAATAATCAAAAGCCTTGCGGAGTGGACCCGCAAGGCTTTTGTCGTTTACAGAGAAGCTTTGACACGCTGAAAGACATCTGGAAAGTTGGTGAAAAGACCGGTGACGCCGTATTGCAGAAGACGTGTCATGTCTGCTTCGCTGTTTACCGTATATGGGTGAAGGAGGAGTCCATGGCTTCTGACCTGCTGTACATTTTCAAGTGTCAAAGCTCTAAAATTCGGTCCGATCCCCACTGCATACGTTTTGATGAAGTCGAGCTGATCATCTGTAATAGATGTCATTTGCGCCCTGTCTAAAAGCTGTACTTTTGGAAGCCGAGGGGCGAGTTTCTGCAATTTTAATAGACTTTCTTGGCTGAAAGATTGGATGATGACCTGCCCTTTTCTCGTATGTTTTCCAAGAAGATGATGTTTCTTTAAGACGGCCAATAGCTTTTCTTCCATTTGTGGATAGATGTCTGGTTTTTTGGTTTCAATATAATAATTTTCTCGTTTACCGAAGTAGCGTAATACCTCATCTAATGTGAGGACTTGCTGTCCAATATAGTGGGTATTTTGTTTGTCGGGGTTGGCTTCGTTAAACCATGCACCGGCATCGAGCTGTTTGATTTCGGCAAGTGTGAGGTCTTTGACCCAGCCTGTTCCGTTTGTCGTCCGGTCAACCGTTTCATCGTGCATGACGATGAGGTGTCCATCCTTTGTCATTTGAAGGTCGAGTTCGAGGTAATCTGCATTCATCTTTGTGGCGAGCTTGTAGGAAACCAGGGTATGCTCTGGGGCATACCCTGATGCTCCGCGGTGTGCAACGGTTAAAATGCGATCTGGAGATAAAAGATGTTCATGTGCCGATATGGTGGTCGGCACCCAACCAAAAGACAGTAAAGCAAAAGAGAGTAACACGAAAGCAAGTAATCTACTTTTCTTCATATTTTATCCTCCTTTTACGGTAACTGCCTCCATCATAAGAAATAGATGTAAAGGGCATGTTGGGCGGAGATGAATCTTTTATGTGATTTTCATTAAGCTTGCTCTACGCGTTTTCCTGTATTCCATGTCATGGCGAGGAACACAATCGCAAGGATACAAGAACCAACTAGTAAAATGAAACCTCCTGTCCAGTCATAGTGATCGACGACGACGCCCATCATGGCATTAGCAAAAGCAGAGCCACCAATATACCCAAAGAATCCTGTCAGCCCGGCAGCAGTGCCAGCGGCTTTTTTCGGAGCGAGATCAATGGCTTGCAGTCCAATGAGCATGACGGGTCCGTAAATTAAAAACCCGATGCTGATGAGGGCAATGTTATCAACCATTGGATTGCCAGCAGGGTTTAACCAGTACACAAGAACCGCAATTAATACGCCAATCATAAAGAGGACGCCAGCAGGTGCGCGGCGGCTTCTAAAGAAGCGGTCACTAATCCACCCGCACAATAATGTACCAGGGATGCCTGCATATTCATAAAGGAAATAAGACCAGCGTGAATGCTCTGGTGAGAATCCTTTTGCTTCTGTTAAATAGGTAGGTGCCCAGTCTACGACCCCGTAACGGACAAAGTACACAAAGACGTTGGCAATGGCGATATACCAAAGGAATTTATTGTTGAGCACATATTTAAACAAAATCTCTTTTACTGTTAATTCTTTTTCTTGATCTTCATATTGTTGTGCCGGATAGTCATTTCGGTATTCTTCAATTGGCGGAAGACCAGCGGATTGCGGGGTGTCCCGTACGAGAAGAATGATGACGAAGGAGACGATAATGGCAATGATGGCAGGGAAGAAAAAGATACTTTTCCACGTCGCAAACAAAACAATTCCTAATGTAATAAGCGGTGCAAGAATCCCCCCGCCGATATTGTGAGCGACGTTCCAAATGGACATTTTCGTTCCACGTTCACTCACCGAAAACCAATGTGCCATCGTTCGTCCGCATGGCGGCCACCCCATTCCTTGAAACCAGCCGTTTAAGAACATGAATAAAAACATGATCCATACACTGGATGTCACCCATGGAAATGAGACAAATAGAATATTGATAAGAGCTGATAGAAAAAGTCCAGCGGCTAAAAAGTATCTTGGGTTACACCGGTCTGAGATCATCCCCATAATGAATTTACTAAAGCCATAAGCGATTGAAACGGCCGCTAGTACAAAGCCTAATTCACTTTTTGTGAACCCCTCTTCCTGTAAATAAGGGATGGCAAATGCGAAATTTTTGCGCAGCAAATAGTAGCCCGCATATCCGATAAAGATTCCCAAAAAGACTTGCAGCCGCAGCCGTTTATAGGTTTCGTCTGTTTTGGCATCATCGAGCCTGTCGATATGCGGAGCTGGTTTAAACCATTTGAACATAAACATCCTCCTCTTGTAGATATGACTGAAACAAAAGTACGAGGTCTGTCTTTGATCTTGTACTTTTTCAGAGACAAAAGAATTGATAACGCTTTCTTTTGTACTCCCATCATATCGGATGGAGTAGATGTTTATGATGAGGCTTTTGTCATTATTTTGGAAAAATAGTTCATGAAGTGATGAAAAAAATCCGCACAATGGCGGATTTTTAATAGTGGTTAAATCGATACATCAATTTTTGCAGATTTCTTTAGTTGATCAATTTCTTTTTGTACTTCTTTTTGCTTTTCTTGAGATTCTAACTGCTTCTTGATTTGTGATTTGACGTCTTTGAAATCAGGTGCTTTTTGTTTTTGTTTTTTCATTTGTTCGGCGTATTGGTCATAGTACGCTTTGACGTCTTTTTCAGACACAGAGGCTGATTTAATTTCTTTGTCGACATATTGGCTGTATTTGATGCTGTCGGCAATATCACTTTTCAGCTGATCCATTGTCAGTCCGCTCTTTTTGAGTGCTTCTTCAAATTGAGCATTGTCTTTAAATTGTTTCTTTTCTTCTTTTAGCTGCTTATCGACTTGCTTGTCAGAGGCTTTATAGCCCTTCTTCTCAGCATCTTGCAGGATGAGCTCTTGACCTACTAGCGCATCAATGGTTTGCTTTTTGACAGCTTTTGCGCCTTCTTTAGATGTTGGGTCTTGTCCTGACTGCTGAAGCTGACCTTGAATGGTCGATAGGGCGCTATTGTATTCACTTCCTGTGATTTTATCTTTGTTGACGGTCGCAACGACCTTTTGATCATCAATTTTTTGTGCGTCTAATTTCTTTTGCATCTCTTCCATTTGCTTTTGCTGCTCTTTTTGGTCAGCCTGTGTTGTTTCCTTGCTGTTGGCTGAATCGTTTTGCTTATCCTGTTTCGCATCGTTTGATGAGCAGGCTGCAAGCCCCACTGATAACAGACAAGCAATGAGTGTATATGATACTTTTTTCAATTATTTTCTCTCCCTTCGGTATGAGAACATCTAGTGCGCATTGTAACCGTTTTAGAGGAAAAATAAAACCGTACAGACGAATTGTTAGCGGATTGACATTTTTTTTATCTGTTTGTCCTCATTTTGTCTTCTCATAGTCATCATATGACAGCTCAAATTTGAAATAATTGTTCCATCGCTTCGTCGAGATTGGTGATCGGCTGTCGGCAACTGTAGTTCTCGCAAATATAGACTGTCGTGCTGTCGTTGATCGTTTTGTAATCTTTTGCAAAAGGTGCGAGCCTTGCTAATTCTTGCCCTGTTTCGGCAGTTAAAATGAGATCAAATGGCATGAATCGTTTTTGCAATGCTTGTAGAAGCTGTTCTTTTTGCGGGTCGCCCTTTTTCCCAAGAATAATGATTTCTCGTTTTGCGGCATATTGGCTCAATAGTCCTTGTAAAAAGGCGGTATGTCCGCTTGGATAGGAAGAGACATCTACGTAAAAGGCGCTGAACATCTTCTCTAGTGTTTCGATCCAGTCTTGACGTCCGATCATTCTGCTTATTTTCAGAAGCTGTTGGAGTGCAGTGCTGTTACCAGACGGCATGGCCCCGTCGTATACTTCTTTTTCACGAACGATAAGCGCTTCTGCATCTGAGCCTGAGAAGAAAAAGCCCCCGATTTGCTCATCCCAAAATAGTTCAAACATATTTTCAGCAACGGCTCTGGCTTTTGTCAGCCAATCTAGGTCAAAGGTCGCTTCGTATAAAGACATATAAGCTGTTAGCATGTGCGCATAATCCTCGATAAAGCCTAGATGCTTTACGTCCCCTTCCCTGTAGCGGACCATGAGCCGTTCCTGCTGGACGAGGTGTGTTTCTAGAAAAGATATTGCCTGTTTTGCTATGCGGATAGCCTCTTCTTCATGAAAGACACTCCCTGCTTTGGCAAGTGCGGAGATCATCAGCGCATTCCACGAGGTGAGTACCTTGTCATCGATTAGCGGTGCAGGTCGCTGCTGTCTTACAGTGAGTAAGATGTGTCGAGCGGATTGCAGTTTAGAATAAAGGGTTTGGTCGTCGATTGAATATGCTGCCTTGATGTCATCAAATGAGGTGGAAATGGTATGAGGGATGTTCTGTCCTTCAAAATTTCCTTCCTCTGTGATGTGGTAGACCGCACAAAATAAAGTGCCGAGGTCATCACCTAAATGAGTCATGATCTCCTCTTTTGTCCAAACGTAATATTGCCCTTCCTTTCCTTCCGAATCGGCATCGATTGCCGAATAAAAAGAGCCATCATGATTCATCATGTCTCGTTTGATAAATTGAATGAGGTCTTGGACAAGCTTTTCGTACTCAGGGTGTTGAGTGATTTGATAGGCTTCGGTGAAGGCATCTATCAGCAAGGCGTTATCATACAGCATCTTTTCGAAATGCGGCACAAGCCATTTTTCATCGGTTGAATATCGAGTAAATCCAGAACCAATATGATCATAAATACCACCGTTTGCCATGCCGTTTAACGTTTTTGTGACAGCATATAACGCATTTTCTTGCCCTGTCCATTCAAAATAACGCATGAGAAACGTGAGCATATGAGGTGCAGGAAATTTAGGCGCAGAACCGAAGCCGCCATACAGCGTATCAAAGCTGCTCATGAGCTGATAATAGGCTTTGTGAATCGACTCCTGAGTGAGCGTATTTTCTGTCTGCCCTGCTGCCTTGATCCGCAAATTATTTGTTGCCTTTTCTGCCAATGATTCAATATGATCACGATCGTTGTGATACGCATCCAGCAATTGCGTCAGTGCTTCAATGAAGCCGGGACGGCCGTAAGCACTTCTTTTTGGAAAGTATGTCCCCGCATAAAAAGGCTTTTGATCAGGCGTGACAAACACGTTGAGCGGCCAGCCGCCTTGCCCGGTCATCATCTGACAAACGGACATATACATCGAGTCAATATCTGGACGCTCCTCACGATCGACCTTGATTGAAATGAAATGCTCGTTTAGGATGTCAGCGACTTGTTGATCTTCGAAACTTTCGTGTGCCATGACGTGGCACCAGTGGCAAGTGGCGTAGCCGATGCTGACAAGCACCGGTTTATTTTCACGTTTCGCTTTGTCGAATGCTTCTTGCCCCCACGGGTACCAGTGAACTGGGTTGTGGGCGTGTTGAAGGAGGTAGGGTGATTTTTCCGTGATGAGTGGGTTGGTTGTTTGGTTGTTTGGCATGGGTCACCTGCTTTCGCATTACTATTTAAGGTGCTGTTGATATAAAAGGTGTACATTTACATCATTTATAACCGTTTTTAATTATTTTAACTCTGGAATAAAATTTAAAACTACTATATCGAGCTAAATATTAGCTAAAATTTCAACTGATTTGTCAAAACTGTTTGAGTCAAAAAAATGTATTTTCCTTTCAGGGAAGTACGCTCTAATTCTTTCGGAAATTGACTCTTTTTTATCTAATTCATAAATACCATACGCGATAACTTCAACTTTAGATTTGTTAATCGCATCTACTATATGTTTGTCCGCAGATTCACTTAAATCATGTCCATAAATAGTTAGATGTCCGTCTATTTCTGATAGTGCTTCGTGACAAAACCTTAAATATTTATTTGACTGAATTTGCTCTAACTTATCTTCCCAATTGCCCTCTGAAACATAGAGCGGTATATTATTATTTTCCATAGAATCAATGACTGCATCAATTAGGTAGTTCTGATTATTTTTTTTAACTTTTTCAATTAAGTCTACCTTATTAACAAATATGTGTAGTCCGCCATGTAAATAATATAAGTTTAAGGACTTGGTATTTTTTGAAGGTGCAAAATTTAAGAAATCTAATCCATTCAATCTGAAAAAATCATTGATTGCCCTTTCTTTTTTAGACAATTTAATATGTAACCAATAAGGTATAAGATCATAATTAGTTGTGAAGATACTCTTTTTAAATATATTAAACGTATGATTAGCTCCTATTTTACTATATAACTGTCTATCAAAATTATTGGGGTGAACATTTGCAACTCCATTTATTAATGCCTGTTTAACATTTTCATAACTGTACGAAAGTTCTTCATTATTATGATTGAATATTTTATTTATACTTATAGCTCGCTTTAAGTTCTCTAAGACATACTCAAAGTTTGTTGTTTCTAATTCACTAAATAATAATCTATCTTGTTTTTTGAGTGACTCCTTTTGGTTATCATATAGTGATTTATAATTAAAGTCCTGCCAAATGCCTATTGAAAAACCATTCCCAATAAGTAAGTGATCAGTTTTTATTCTTTTAGTTTCGTATAAATCTTGAAAGCTTTCAATCATCGATAACTCTCCTCTTCTTTGGAGCCAATTTTATTATTATTGTAACAGAAGTATTTCAATTATTCCCAAAAATTTCATATAAACTAATAGCGAGAATTTTAACATAAAGCTCTTATTAATAATTTTCTGATTTATTTTCTTCCAAAACAGCACAACTTGACATATCGGTATTTCTAGATATACAATGTCTGCCATGGAACCTATTGATGTGTTTAAGGCATTATCGAATGAAACAAGGTTGAATATTTTAAAGTGGCTTAAGGAACCAGAGAAGCATTTTCCTAAGCAAGGCGCTCATTTACCGAAGGAGGTTAGTTATAAGGGGGGCGTTTGTGTTGGGGATATTCAAGAAAAGGCGCAAATTTCTCAATCAACGGTCTCTAGCTACTTACATTTGATGCAAAAGGCTGGTCTGCTCGAATCGGTACGGCATGGGCAATGGACATACTATAGACGAAATGAAGAATTTATCCAACAGATCGGACAATATATGAAAACAGAGATCTAAAGGATGTGTGATTTCTGTTTTTTTCTATTCTATATATCTGTTTATCTAGATATATAAATATATGAATTGAAGGAGATTTGATGATGCGTTTGATTTTTTATGTACTTGCGCTATTAGCGGGTGCGGCACTTAGTTTTGAAGGAGCCATCTATGCGGAACTTGGGAAGTCGATCGGACAGTTAGAAACGAGTTTTTATAACTTTTTTGTCGGTTCAATTATCATGGGGCTATTGTGGCTCTTTTTTGGCAAAGGTGACCTTTCCTATACGTTGAAGGCACCGAAATGGTCGCTACTTGGCGGAGCGATGGGGGTTGTGTATTTAACGTCTATTGTGGTGAGTGTTCCATTTGTTGGTGTGGGGGTAACGATGGTTGCTGTCATTATTGGTCAGCTGCTGATGAGTATGGTGATTGAGCATTTTGGCTGGCTAGGGAGTCAGAGAACGAGAGTAAACAAAGAGAAGGTATTTGCGGTCATTTCGATGATCATTGCCCTTATTCTTATTCATTAGGAGGAAAGTCGATATGGCATTATTGTTAATTTTATTTACTTTCATCGGAGGCATTACGTTAAGTGCGCAATCTTCCATAAACGGTACGTTTAGCAGGAGAGCAGGTACGATTGAAACGACCTTTTTGACCTTTTTAACGGGTACGATGTTTTTGACCATTCTGATTTTATTCTTTGGGAGCGGACATCTGTTGAATCTCTTGCATGCACCAAAGTGGCAGTTGAGTGCGGCTTTTCTTGGAACGGCTTATTTAATCCTGACAGTGGTCGCTGTTCCGAAAATCGGTGTCATTGCTGCAAATATTGCGGGGATTGCTGGGCAGCTTGTCATTGGAATGGTCATCGATCATTTTGGCTGGTTCCATAGCCTAATGATTTCACTTGATCTCAAACGCATATTGGCCTTATTTTTTATGCTGATCGCTCTTTATTTTATTTACAAAGGAAATAAGCGCTCTAGAGAGGAAGCGAGTGCTTAAAGAGAACGGGCTGCTGTGACATTTGCTCTCAGCAGCTCTTTTATACTGATTCATCATGTTTGACTAAATACCTATCAGGGTATACTATCTGATCATAGGGAAAAGAGAAAGGAGTGTTAAACGTGGAGTATAATCAGCAGATGAAGAATCGTCTTCGCCGGATTGAAGGGCAGATTAAAGGGGTTCTTGCGATGATGGAGCAGGGAAAGGATTGCCGCGAGGTGGTGACGCAGCTGTCTGCATCACGCAATGCCATTGATCGGGCAATGGGTGTGATTGTGAGTACAAACCTTGAACAGTGTGTCCGTGAAAGTCTTGAGCAGGGCAAGGATACAGAGGGGCTTGTCAAAGAAGCGGTTGAGCTCTTGGTGAAAAGCCGGTAAGAAATTCCTCAGCCTTTGGAGGTTGACGAATTTTTTTACTTGTTATAATATACCCTTACCGGTATGTGTATATATTTTTTGTTTTCAATATACCCCCACGGGTAATTTATATAAGGAGGATCATGATGGAGGAACAGAAAAAACGAACAACAATTGTTTTATTTAGTGGAGATTATGATAAAGCGATGGCCGCTTATATTATTGCAAATGGCGCAGCAGCTTATGATCACGAGGTGACTATTTTTCATACTTTTTGGGGGCTGAATGCCTTGCGTCAGGAAGAGATGGTGCCACTGAAGAAGGGATTTTTAGAAAAAATGTTTGGCAAAATGATGCCGCGCGGCGCTGATCGAATGGGGCTGTCAAAGATGAATTTTGCAGGAATGGGACCGAAGATGATCAAGCATGTGATCAACAAACACAATGCCATGACCCTGCCGCAGCTCATTGATATGGCCAAGGAACAAGACATCAACCTCGTGGCATGTACGATGACGATGGATCTTTTAGGGCTACAGGAGAACGAGTTACTAGCAGACATTCAATATGCAGGTGTGGCAGCGTATTTAGCAGAGGCAGAAATCGGGAATGTGAACTTATTTATCTAGGGAGGTGTTCATACATGATTCAAACGCTTTTGCTCATCATTGTGCTCGCTTTGCTTGTGAGCCGTTTTCTTCCTGTACGGGGTGTGAAACAAATGGACGCAGCTCATCTGAAACCTAAATTGCATAGTCGGCATCAACAGCTGATAGACGTGCGATCACCTTTAGAGTTTCAAACAAATCATATAAAAGGATTTCAAAATATCCCCTTACCACAGTTAAGGAATCGAGCGCATGAGCTTGAGAAAAACAAAGAAATTTATGTGATCTGCCAAAGCGGGATGAGAAGTATGCAGGCGGCTAAATTATTAAAAAAACAGGGATTTACCCACATTACGAATATCAAGGGTGGCATGAATGCTTGGCGATTATAGGTATAAATAGGCTTTAAAATATACCCCCACCCCTATAAAAAGGAGGAAAAACAATGCAGCAACCAACAGCAATTCTAGATGCAAAAGGATTGGCATGCCCAATGCCCATTGTCAAAACGAAAAAACAAATGAATGAGCTCTTGCCAGGAGATGTGCTTGAAGTGCAAGCAACCGATAAAGGGTCTACAGCGGATTTAGCAGCTTGGTCAAAAAGCGCCGGTCATGAATTTTTAGGAACGAAAGTAGAAGGACCGGTGCTTCATCATTTGATTCGTAAAGGCGGAGCGAAACAGGAGGAGGAGGAGCAGTCAATGATTTCGGAAATGTCGTTGAACATGTTTCAACAGAAGGTAAAAGAAGATCAGCCATTGTTTATTTTAGATGTACGAGAGCCGGATGAATATGAAGCGGGTCATATTCCAGGAGCTGTTCACATCCCTCTTGGCGAGGTGGAACAACGTGCTGAAGAATTGAACCGAGAGACGCTCATTTACCTCATCTGTCATTCAGGCAGAAGGAGTGAATTAGCCGCACAAAAGTTAAAAGAAAAAGGATTTCATCAATTGATCAATGTAGTGCCAGGTATGAACAGCTGGACAGGAGAGATTGAAAAATAGGAGCTGAATGAAACGATGACTGTAAAAGCAATGACAGCAGAACAGTTAACAAAAAAGATCATCAACAAAGAGCCGATCTTTTTGTTGGATGTACGAAACGAATCAGATGTGCAGGACTGGAAAATTGAAGGGAAAGCCGTTGAATATTTAAATGTGCCTTACTTTGAGCTTCTTGATGGCGTAGAGGATATGGTGGAGAACATACCGGATGACCTAGATGTACTGGTCGTTTGTGCGAAAGAAGGCTCCTCTATTATGGTGGCAGAGATGCTGTCAGAGGCAGGCAGAGCGGCCCGTTATTTGCAAGGCGGCATGAAGGCATGGAGTGAGCATTTAGAGCCAGTGAAGATCGGTGATTTAACTGGCGGTGGAGAGTTGTACCAATTTGTGCGAATGGGCAAGGGGTGCTTGTCCTATATGATCATGTCGAATGGGGAAGCTGCGATTATTGATGCAGCTAGAATGACGGAGGTCTATACGCAATTTGCTAAAAAGCATCATGTCACAGTGACGCATGTGTTTGATACGCACCTCCATGCGGACCATATATCTGGCGGGAAAAAGCTGTCTGAACTGACTGGTGCTATCTATTGGCTACCGCCAAAAGACGCCGAAGAGGTGACATTTGATTACAAACACCTTGAAGAAGGACAGCGTGTGACGATTGGAGCGACGGAGATTGATATTCATGCCCTTTATTCACCGGGCCATACGATTGGTTCAACCTCTTTTATCGTAGACGGCCGTTACCTCCTTTCAGGTGATATTTTGTTCATTGATTCGATCGGACGACCTGACCTAGCCGGTATGGCGGAGGACTGGGTAGGTGATTTGAGAGAAACCCTTTATACACGATATACGGCGCTTTCGGCAGAATTGATTGTGCTGCCTGCACATTTTATGATCGTGGATGAGCTTAATGAAGACGGAAGCGTTTGGAAGGAGCTAGGCGCTTTGTTTGAAGAAAATCACGGGCTGAACATTGAAGATGAAGACGTATTTAGACAAATGGTCACGCAGGATCTCCCTGCACAGCCAAACGCTTATCAAGACATTCGGTCTACCAATATGGGGAAGCTGAATCCAGACGAGGAAGCGCAGCGAGACATGGAAATTGGTCCAAACCGTTGTGCGATTCGATAATGTTCAATAAAATAAAGAAGCGAGGGATGATCAGATGACATCAGATCACATTTTAGACGTAACCGGGCTTGCATGCCCAATGCCGATTATTCGGACGAAGAAAAAAATGAACGACTTGGCAGAAGGTCAAGTATTAGAAATACATGCAACAGATAAAGGGGCCAAAGCTGATTTGGCTGCATGGGCTAAGTCAAGCGGACATGAATTGATCACGCAGACAGATGAAGGGCATGTGCTGAAGTTCTGGGTGAGAAAAGGGTCCTAAAGGGGAGAGGGGTATCTATGAGGGAGCCCCTTTTCCTTTTGCAAAGGAGGAGACCAGCGTGGATTTTGCATTTTTCATTACTTTATTTATCATCGGATTTATTGGTTCCTTCTTATCAGGAATGGTCGGAATAGGAGGATCGGTGATCAACTATCCCATGCTGCTTTATATCCCGCCTCTTGTCGGAGTGCTGGCATTATCGGCACACGAGGTTTCAGGGATTGGTGCCATTCAAGTCCTATTTTCGACACTCGGCGGTGTGCTGGCGTATCGAAAAAGCGGATTTTTACATCGACCATTAATTTTATATATGGGGAGCAGTATATTGGCAGGGAGTTTATTAGGCAGCTATTTATCACATTTCCTTTCAGAGAAAGGCATCAATGTAGTCTATGGTCTGCTTGCCATTGTCGCTGTCATTTTAATGCTTGTTCCGAAAAAAGGACAGCGGGCAGAGGCGAATGAAGAAGTGACCTTTCATAAAGGACTGGCGGCTGGAATTGCTTTTGTGATCGGAAGTGTATCGGGCGTATTAGGTGCAGGCGGTGCCTTTATTTTAGTACCGGTGATGCTATCGATTCTCAAAATCCCTGTGCGGATGACGATTGCCTCGTCTCTGGCGATTACGTTTCTCTCTGCGATCGGCGCATCTGCTGGGAAAGTGCTGACGGGTCAAGTCATGTTCATGCCTGCTCTTGTCTTAATGGCGGCCAGTTTGATTGCTGCGCCGATTGGGGCGAAGATTGGTCAGAAGATCAATGCCGTTTATTTGCAATGGGCACTTGCCGTGATGATTACAGCCACAGCAATTAAAATCTGGCTGGATTTATTATAAGAAAAAGACCAACAACTGAGAGCAAGGGCTCTTTTCCATGTGTTGGTCTTTTTTATTTCATGTCATCGTGCTCGATATACGTTTCAAGTGCAGGGTGGTACTCTTTTTGATAATGAAGATTGGGGCATGTTTTCACGACTTTGCCTTGCAGGGCATTAGATTTCGAGACGTCTAATGCTGTTTTACATTTTGGACAGCGTTCGTTAAATATTGAGAGCCAGCGCTTCATAGATCACCACTCCAGTTAAAGTCTTAAAAACCGATTATATTAATATGAATTATAGGGGATTGTGTGAAGGAGGTCAATGGATATTTGGCTCTTTTTAACAAAAAAGAAGCATCGTATAAGATGCTTCAGCGTATAGACAAACCCTCGCATTCTTTGTCAACAATTTGAAATATGATTAGTAGGCTTTTGCCCAGAACACCATATCAGAAGCAGGTTTCCCGCAGCAGACACATGTGTCAGAAACGGATTCTTGTTCAAACGGGATACAGCGTGATGTCGCTCCTGTTCTCTCTTTGATGTCGTTTTCGCAGTCTTCATCACCGCACCACATGGCTTTGATCAACCTGTTTTCTTCGGCAAGAAGCTGCTCGATGTCTTCGATTGTGTGGGCGGTTGATGTTTTTTCATGTAATCGTTCTTTTGCTTTTTCGTACATCGTCTGCTGAATGTCTTCAAGCGTGGACGTGATGGTTTGTTCAAGTGCATCTAACGTGACGGCTTGCTTTTCACCTGTGTCTCGTCTTGCAAGCATCACCTGGCCTTTTTCCATATCCTTTGGTCCTACTTCTACGCGTAATGGGATGCCCTGCATTTCGCATTCGTTGAATTTCCAGCCAGGCTGTTTATCACTTGCATCGATGTCAGCGCGTGCGATGCGTGCGAGTCGATCCTTTAATTCATAGGCATGATCGAGGACACCTTCTTTATGGGAAGCAATTGGCACAACACGTACTTGGGTTGGCGCAATGTTTGGCGGCAGGACTAGTCCTCTGTCATCGCCATGCACCATGATCATAGCGCCAATGATTCTTGTGGTGAAGCCCCATGATGTTTGCTGGACATGCTCTAGTTTTCCTTCGCGATTTAAAAATTCAATGCCAAACGCCTTGGCAAATCCGTTGCCCAAGAAGTGAGAAGTGGCGGTTTGCAGGGCTTTTCCGTCATGCATCAAGCTTTCAACCGTATAGGTGAAGCGGGCGCCAGCGAATTTTTCTTTCTCTGTTTTCCTGCCTTTAATGACAGGGATCGCTAGAAGCTCTTCACAAATAGACGCATAGATATGGAGCATTCTTTCTGTTTCTTCAATCGCTTCTTGCTCAGTCTCGTGACAAGTGTGCCCTTCCTGCCAGAGGAATTCAAGGGTTCTAAGGAATGGACGTGTTGTCTTTTCCCAGCGGACGACATTGGCCCATTGGTTATATAGCTTCGGTAAATCACGATAGGAGTGAATGATGTTTTTATAATGCTCAGCGAACAGCACCTCAGACGTTGGTCTGACGCAGAGTCTTTCTTGTAATTCCGAATCACCGCCATGTGTCACCCACGCCACTTCAGGAGCAAAGCCTTCGATATGATCCTTTTCTTGCTGGAGCAGACTTTCTGGGATAAAGAGCGGCATATAGACATTCTCGTGACCCGTTTCTTTGATTTGACGATCAAGTTCGTCGCGAATATTCTCCCAAATTTTAAAACCGTATGGCTGAATGATCATACTGCCTCTAACGCTTGAATAATCGACGAGACGCGCCTTTGTGACAACATCTGTATACCACTGGGCAAAGTCGTCTTCCATGCTTGTAATTTTCTCAACAAATTGTTTCTTTGACATCGTCTTTTTCCTCCTTTTAAAAACAAAAAAGCTGTGCTTTAAGTTAGGGACCATTCCTGGTGGTACCACCCTAATTTAAAGCACAGCTTTACACTCGATCATGATAACGGTATGAACCGCTGTATGAAACAGAACTAAATCGGCAGGTTCACTTGAAGATGTCAGTAGGAACTTCTCAGCACCGTTCCCTCTCTGGTAAAGATCAATTCAAGCTACTATTCCAGATCTACGTTGATCCTTGTTCGTTGATTTTTCATCAGTTTACCTGTAAATGGGGGAGAAAGCAAGTTGGTCCGCAAGTTCATTTCATGCCCTTCTGAGGTCGTTTATGTCGCTGAGCCATTGGCAGACATTTTCTGTTTTTGCAGCTTGCACGTTATGTAAGGCTATGCTAATATATTTGAAGAAAAAAATAGACTTGTATAACCTCAATAATATGGTTTGAGGGTTTCTACCAGGATCCGATAAATCCTGATTACAAAAGTGCGCTTTCCTTTTTTGTAATCAGGGTTTTTTTGTTTGTCTACACCCTGTATCAAAAGTGAAAGCCATGATATAGAGAAGGGATGTTAGACATGAACTGGAGAGTTTATTTATTAGCTGTTTCTACTTTTGCGGTTGGATTAGTTGAGCTTGTGGTCGGGGGCATTTTGCCAAGTTTAGCAGAGGATCTCAATGTGTCTCTTGCGACAGCTGGGCAGCTTATTACGGTATTTGCGATTGTGTATGCTATTTCAGCACCGGTGCTGCTGACTGTCACAGCCAAAATCGAACGAAAGCGTCTGTATTTAATCGCATTATTGGTATTTACATTAGGCAATGTATTCACATATTTTAGTTCCACCTTTGCCCTTGTGATGATCTCTAGGGTCTTGATTGCCATGAGTACGGCGCTTGTTGTGGTGTTATCACTAACGATTACGGCCAAGCTGGTGGAACCGGCGCATCGAGCGAAAGCATTAGGTCTGATTTTTATTGGGATTAGCTCATCACTTGTTCTCGGTGTACCGATCGGTATTTTTATTACAGAGAGCTTTGGCTGGAGAGTGATGTTTTTAGGAATCAGTATTCTGTCAGCCATATCCATGGTACTCATTTATTTTCTATTGGAGAAAATGCCTGTTGAAAAAGTCACACCGCTTAAAGAACAAATTCGTTCTTTAGGGCATCCGAAAATTTTCAGTGCACATTTGATTAGTTTGTTCATGCTTGCTGGTCATTATATGCTGTATTCTTATTTCACGCCATTTCTCATGGAAGTTCTGCATATGACTCCGTTTTGGATTAGTATTTGTTATTTGGTCTTCGGGCTTGCGTCGATTGGCGGGAATGGATTTGGCGGCTGGCTTAGTGACAAATTAGGATCAGGAAAAGCCATTTTGCTTGTGACCATGGCGTTTGCCATTGTGATGTTTATCCTTCCTTATACAGCAGGAGTGTTTATGCTCTTTATGGTGATGGTTGTCCTATGGGGTGCTCTTAGCTGGGCACTGACACCTGCTTTGCAGAGCTATTTGATTCAAACAGACCCTGTGACATCTGATATTCAGCAAAGTTTAAATACATCCGCTTTGCAAATTGGGATTTCCATTGGATCAGCAGTGGGTGGCGTCATGTTTACAATGACCGGTTCATCTGTTGATTTGGCTAAATTCGGTGCTGTTTTTGTGCTGATTGCCTTTAGCTGTGCAGTGATTTCATTAAAGAGACCGCCGCTTTATATGGATCGTCAGCATCACGCTGAATAGAAGAGAATTAGATCGTTTAGCTGCCTCATCATAGGCAGCTTTTTATTTTTTGAAAACCACACCTTCACTTTTACCAGTAATGACTTCTTCTCCATGCTGATTGATATACCGGGAAAAAAGGTGGACACGATGGTATTTTTCAAGGGGTTCTACCTTGGTGACGGCCATCTGGCAGGTAATGGTGTCACCTGTATAAACAGGGCGTATGAAGGTACATGTCATCTCTTGACCGATAAAATGAAACTGCCCGCCAAGTTTCGTGGCTAGACTTGCTGTGAGAAAGCCGTGTACCATGAGCCTGCCTTGATGATCTAGCTCGGTATGATGTTTGCCAAGATCACCTGTCATCTCGCCAAATTGAATCACATCTTCATGCGTATAGGTTTTGCTTGTTTGAAATTGATCGCCTGGTCGAACCATCTGTTCTTCAGCTCCTTTTTTTAAATGTACCAAAGGAGTGAATGAATGTACATTCATTTTTGTGGTGAGATGTTAGAGGCAAAGAAGAGACAGGATGCCTTTCTTTGCCTTTGATACCTCAGAAAAAATGTCATCTTCTATTCAAAAATAACCATTTCTCCAATTGGATGAAATCCGGCACGCTGATAGATATGTTTGCCGTCATTTGAGGCTTGTAACATCACACACTTTTGTTTGTTATCTGTCTGGGTCAGAAGGTAATGAAACATGTCACTGCCAAGTCCTCTTCCGCGGTGTTCTGCCTTTGTGATGACATCATAAATACCGTAGCTGTCTGCTGTTTCAATCAATAAGCCCGTTGTGACCGGTTTGTTGAGTTCATATCCAACGAACATGCGGGTACTCGGGTGTAATCGTTCAATCGAAAAGCGCTGGAAATAGCTGTTTAAAGCGATTGCCTCAGGTGATCCTTCGAAAAGTTCGATAAATAAATGTTGATAATCGAGAAAAGTTTGATCGTCAGTCACTTCCTTGATCGTAAGCGATTGAGAGGTCCTTTGATCGATGTCGTTTGTATGTTCAAGCATCATGATGGTATTGCGTTCCACTTCTTGAAGCCCATATTTCTGCATGATATTCGACCAATCTGGGTGGAGCAGGCTTTGAGTGATCCATGTGCTGAATGCTAGCTGCTGTTGCTGCATTTGTTCGATGGCAGCTTCCACTTTTTGTTGATCTTGTATGTGCGCTGAAATGGGTAATAACAAATTGAACGTGTCAGTTGATATATGCGTGTTTGATAGAACGAAATCTTCTGTTGATAGGAACGATCCGTTTACAACAGAAGAAAACAAATTTATTTTTTCTTCTAACTGGCGAATGGCCATTTGCTGCTCTGTTTTCATTCTCTCACCTTCTTTTTTTGATTGAGGGTTACCTATCATAAATGATAGCAAAGAAAAGGAAATTGTGCCGTCTCTTGTAATCTAGTAAAAAAGTTCTTTTATTTATCAGGTCTGATGACCCATTCTTTTCCTCATCCCCACATTTCTTTTGACTCCTTTATTGATTATTAGTACCATTTTATTAACCAGTTAAGAGTGGAGGTTCAGATGGAAACAAAAGAGCAGATTGTCTTAAAAGCGATTCAAGATTTGATTATGCATAGGGAAAAGAAACGGAACGATCCAACAGATCCACTGATTACCACGACTGATACACTCAAGCAAGATTGGACACTTACACAGCTTCATATTTTATCTATGATTCAAGCAAACCCTAACGAATCCAATAATACATTTCTTTCACAACAACTAAAACTATCAAAACCAGCTATTACAAAGGCTGTGAAAAAGCTCATCGAAAAAGGCATGGTCGACTATTGCCACCGGCAAGGTGACAAGAAATCCGTCTATTATTCACTGACAGAGGAAGGTACACAGCTGGCGGCACTGCATGATGAGCTTCATGAACAGGCAGTCTCCTCCTACTTAGAATTCCTCCATGAATTTAATGAAGACGAGCTACAGGTTATCGAGCGCTTCTTAAAGACTTGGAAGGAAAAGATATAAAAAACGAACCGAAAGCTTTCTATAAACTAGATGCTTTCGGTTTTTTATGGTAAAATTAACATATATTGACGTTGTTCGTGATGATGATTGAGGGAGGGTGCCGTGTTGGTGAAAGAGATGATGGAAAATTTTAAAAAGTATGTTTTTATCATGCCGTTCGTCGGATTGTTTGTCAGCTTGCTATTATTTGTTTATTTTTTTGGAGTGACAGGAGTTGAAGGGTCCATGTGGGCGGCTGTTTTGTATTGTGCTCTGCCCTTTCTGATGTACACGATACTCTGTTTGCCTTTATGGATTTATTTTAAAGTCAGCAAAAAACGTTCAATACATAGAAATGAGGAACATACATGATCGTTGTCAGTGCTTGTCTTGCGGGATTAAAGGTCCGTTATAATGGCAGCCATCGATTAGATCAACGTATCGAGGAGCTTGTGCAGGAAGGAAAGGCGGTAACAGTTTGCCCTGAGCTGCTTGGTGGTTTCTCTACACCAAGACCTCCCGCAGAAATTATTGGTGGAGATGGTCATGATGTCTTACGAAGGCAGGCTTCTGTTGTTGATGTTCATGGAACAGATGTGACAGAGATGTATGTAAAAGGTGCACAAGACACGCTTAAGCAGGTTCAGACTCTTGGCGCAACATCCGTCGTGTTAAAAGAGTACAGTCCTTCTTGCGGAAGCCGGATGATCTATCGGGGAGAGTTTAACGGGAAGACAAAGGCTGGGGACGGTGTGACGTCTGCCTTGCTGAAACAGCATGGGATTCAAGTATTCTCTGAGGAGGATGATTGGACCTCGCTGTTTGTATAGGGATAAGTAGAAATCTATTTAATATAAAAACAAATATATTCACATAAAAATTTTGTATTGTTAGTATGGGACAAAATGAAATTAGATCATAGTAGCCCTTGCATGGTCTATTTTCATGCATGATCTTTCGCACAATCGGGTATAGTGCATGGTAAGCAAAAATGAAGCGGAGGTTTGTTTGATGAGTGGATTAACAGATACAGTCACATTAGCAAACGGAGTGAAAATGCCGAAGCTTGGCTTTGGTGTATGGCAAGTAAAAGATGGGGATGAGGCTGTAAATGCAGTCAAAGACGCACTTGAAGCTGGTTATCGCAGTATAGATACAGCAGCGGCCTATCAAAATGAAGAAGGTGTTGGCAAAGCCATTCAGCAATCAGGCATCTCTCGCGATGATCTGTTCATTACGACAAAAGTGTGGAATAGTGATCAAGGATATGAGTCAACGCTTGAAGCCTTTGAAACGAGTATGAACAAACTAGGTCTGGATGTATTGGATCTTTATTTAATCCATTGGCCGGTTGAAGGCAAATATAAAGAAACGTGGAAGGCGCTAGAAAAGCTTTATAAGGATGGCCGTGTGAAAGCCATTGGCGTGTGTAACTTCCATCAGCACCATTTAGAAGATTTATTAGAAGAGGCAGAAGTGGTACCAATGGTCAATCAAATTGAGCTGCATCCGAAGCTGACGCAGGAGCCTTTACGTGACTACTGCAAGGCAAAAGGCATTCATGTAGAAGCATGGTCGCCATTAGGCAGCGGAAAACTTCTTAACCATCCGGTGCTTCAAGATATTGCGAAAAAGCATGAGAAGTCAGTGGCGCAAGTCATTCTTCGCTGGGACTTGCAGCATGGCATTATCACCATTCCGAAATCTGTGACGAAGAGCCGAATCATCGAAAACACAAACGTATTTGATTTCGAGTTGTCCGCCCATGAAATGAGTGTCATTGATCAGCTCAATGAAGATGAGCGCACGGGTCCAGACCCAGATAACTTCGATTTTTAATATAAGAAAAGCACAGGCGGGATGCCTGTGCTTTTTTATTTGCCCCTATGTTCAGACCGTCTTTTGAGGCTGATAGGTCTCAATGATTTGAATGGCGTCGACAATTTGCTCTATCGTATAGTCTCCAATCAAACAAAAGGTTTCATCTTTACGTGCAGCATGGTTTGCCACTGTATGTGCTGCTTCCTCTAGCTGAGCTGTGATGCCAAGATCACGCATCGTTCTAGGTAATCCGAGTGTTTGATAGAGCTCAAGTAATTCTTCTACTTCCGTCATACGGTTTTCTGCGGCAAGCTGGACGAGAATGCCATAGGCCACTTTTTGTCCATGTAACACATGATGTGTTTCATCAATAAATGTTAATCCATTATGAACAGCATGGGCTCCTGCCATTCTGCCATAACGTCCTCCATAGCCGCCGACTGTTCCGGCTAACGTAATGATCGTATCTGTTACATCTGCAAAGGCTTGAGAAAACTGACCTGTTTTTAAACTGCTAACGGCTTCTTCACTATGAGTCAGAAGAATGTCACGAACGTACACTGCCTGCTTTAATGCAGCATGTACCATGAGCGGCAAGGTGCCTTTTGTGTTACGAATAATGGCTTCCGCTTCATACCATTTTGCCAGCGTATCCCCAATTCCACTTTGGAGATAGGAAAGAGGAGATGAAAGCAAAAAAGTATGATCAATTAACGTGAGATAGCTGGACCGCTTATGATAGTCGACCCTCATGAAATTTCCCTTGTCATCATAAATGACACTGAGCGGTGTAGAAGCCGCACATGTCCCAGGAATCGTCGGCACCATGATCACTTCAATTTGGAGAGCGTCGGCAACAGACTTCGCTGTATCTAAAATCGTGCCTCCACCGATCCCGATGATGACGTCTGAACTCTTGAGTTCTTCCGCAATTCGTGTGATCGCATTTGGTGAACTGTAACCTTTATGCTGAACAATAGGCCACTCGGATGGAAGCTTTGTGTACTGTGAAAAGGCTTGATATGAGTCATATCCTGTCACTATAGCAGGTGAATGAAAAGGAGATGCAAGTGACTCGAGTTCGTGATAAATTCCCTTTTGAGAAATAAACTGGTTAGGACCGCTTCTGACGATCTCTTCTGGCTGGATCATTGACTTATGCTCCTTTACGAAATCATATAGTTCTTAAATCATCTCATTTTACAGAAAGTTCTGTCAAATAATCGAACAATATGAGACCATAGACCCTTCCGTTTTATGGAATTGAACTGCTGACATTGCCTTAAGGTATGTATTTCCTGTATGATATAAAATGGTATGTTTTGATTAAATTTAAGAGGTGTTTATATATATGGAAAAACAATATCGTGTATTACTTTACTATCAATATGCCCCCATTGAGGATCCAGAAACGTTTACAGCAGAGCATCTAGCATTCTGTAAGGAACTTGGTTTGTTAGGTCGTATTCTTGTTTCATCTGAAGGCATAAACGGAACTGTTTCTGGTACCATTGAGCAAACGGACAAGTACATGCAAGCATTGAAAGAAGATCCACGCTTTGCGTCCATGCCAATTAAAATTGACGAAGCAGATGGTCATGCGTTTAAGAAAATGCACGTCCGTCATCGAAATGAATTGGTGAATTTAAGTCTTGAAGATGATGTGAATCCGCTAGAATTAACGGGGAAACATCTCAGCCCAGTTGAATTTTACGAGCAAATGCAATCACCTGATACGGTCGTGATTGATGCACGTAATGATTATGAGTTTGATGTCGGTCACTTCAGAGGTGCTGTGCGCCCTGACATTGAGACATTTCGTGAATTGCCTGAGTGGATTCGTGACAATAAAGAGATTCTTGAAGGGAAAAAAATTCTGACGTATTGCACAGGCGGCGTACGCTGTGAGAAATTCTCAGGATGGTTAAAGCGTGAAGGCTTTGAAGATGTATCCCAGCTTGACGGTGGAATTGTCACGTACGGAAAAGACCCAGAAGTTCAAGGAAAGCTATGGGACGGTCAATGTTATGTGTTTGATAACCGCCTAACGGTTCCAGTCAATCAAACAGAGCACGTTGTGGTAGGAAAAGATTTCTTCACTGGCGAACCTTGCGAGCGTTATGTGAACTGTGCGAACCCTGCATGTAACCGCAAAATGATTGCAACAGAAGAAAGCGAGCATAAATATATGCGCAGCTGCAGCCATGAATGCCGCACAAGCGAACGTAACCTTTATGTGAAACAGCACAATTTATCTGAAGAAGAAGTTCAAGAAAGACTAGCTGTCATTGAAAAAGAACAAGCAATCTCACAAGGATAAGAGGGTTTCCCTTTTATCCTTTTTTCTTTGGATGATACGTGTTCAGAGGGAAGAGGAAGTCATTTCCTCTTTCTTTTTTGTTTTGTTTTTTTCAAAATAAGGGTAAAGGTAGTTAATCAGTCTAATAGATTGAACAGTTGAAAAAGCGCTTTCTTTTGAAATAAGCATGTTCGACTATTTCAGAAAATGGAGAATTGAGAGATAATATAACAGGCAAAAAAATGAACAAAGATAAAAGTTCAGATCAGAAAGTATTTGCCAATGGAATGAAAGGTGAGCTGCTATAAAAGAAAGGCGCTTGCTCGACACATGCTCTGTATTTTAATCGAAAGGTGTTATGAACATGAATCATTTGCATCGTAGGATGGGAACTTTCGCTTTAATGATGGTAGGTCTTGGCTCAATCATTGGTTCAGGATGGCTCTTTGGTGCGTGGCGGGCTGCTCAAATCGCCGGCCCTGCTGCTATTTTGTCATGGTTGATCGGGATGGTTGTTATTTTATTTATCGCATTGTCTTATAGTGAACTCGGGTCGATGTTTCCAGAGGCAGGCGGAATGGTCAAATATACGCAATATTCACATGGCTCTTTTATTGGATTTATCGCCGCTTGGGCAAACTGGATTGCCATTGTCTCAGTGATTCCTGTTGAGGCAGTTGCCTCCGTTCAATACATGAGCTCATGGCCTTGGGAGTGGGCAAAGTGGACAAGCCATTTGGTCACAAAAGGGGTTTTGACGACTGAGGGGCTCATGGTGGCAAGTGTGCTGCTGGTGATTTATTTTCTGCTCAATTATTGGACAGTTGGGTTGTTTTCAAAGGCGAATACATTCATTACGGTTTTTAAAATCGTCATTCCAGGATTAACAATTGGTGCGCTCTTATTCGTAGGTTTTCATAGTGAGAATTTTACTTCTGGAACAAGTATTGCGCCGAACGGCTGGGCGAGTGTGCTCACAGCTGTGGCAACATCGGGGATTGTGTTTGCTTTTAATGGCTTCCAAAGCCCGATTAATATGGCAGGAGAAGCGAAAAATCCAGGGCGTTCGATTCCAATTGCCATTGTTGGATCGATTTTGATTGCAACGGTCATTTATGTGCTGCTGCAAATCGCTTTTATTGGCGCTGTCGATCCATCAATGATTGTGAATGGCTGGGGGCATTTAAATTTCAACTCGCCATTTGCTGATCTTGCTATTGCGCTAGGGATTAACTGGCTTGTCCTCATTTTATATGCAGATGCGTTTGTTTCCCCTTCTGGCACAGGGATTACGTATACGGCGACGACGTCTCGTATGATTTATGGGATGGAAAAAAACAAGTACATGCCGAGTGTACTTGGCCGTCTGCACCCAATTTACGGTGTGCCTCGTCCAGCGATGTTTTTTAATTTGGGTGTATCGTTTATCTTTCTGTTTTTGTTTAGAGGATGGGGGGTTCTCGCTGAAATTATCTCTGTAGCGACCCTGATTTCCTATTTGACAGGACCTGTGACAGTGATGACGCTGAGAAAGACGGGAACAGATTTATATCGTCCATTGCGGATTAAAGGGCTCAGCATCATTGCCCCGCTTGGTTTTGTCTTTGCATCATTGACACTGTACTGGGCGAGATGGCCGCTGACGGGTCAGGTGCTGTTCATTATTCTCATCGGTCTGCCAATCTATTTTTACTATCAAGCAAAAGCGAAGTGGAAGGGCTTTGGCCGTCACTTTAAAGCAGGTGCTTGGATGGTTGTGTATTTGCTTGTGATGATGACGATTTCCTGTCTCGGTAGTGATAAATTTGGCGGGTATAACGTCATTCATTATGGCTGGGATATGGCGCTCATTGCAGTTGTGGCGTTGTTATTTTATATGTGGGCACTCAAAAGTGGATTTGAAACAGAGTTTTTAGAAGATGCGAAAAAAATCAACGATGAACTGCGTGCTTCTCAGAAAGAAGCCGCCTCATCTAAGGAATAACGTAAGGGCTGCCTGAATACTGAGGGCAGCCTTTTTATTTGGATGGATGATCCATGACATGCTGCTTTAGCCAAGTGGTAACGCCGTGTAGAACGGTGGCTGTCACAAGACAGATAAGCGCATATCTCCATAGCTGATCTAAGCCTTGTCCACTAAGCCAAAAAACAATACCTAGAATAAAGAGAGTCAGAATGAACATGAATAAAAAAGATGCTGACCAGAAAAAAGCCTTCATCGAAGGTCACCTCCTCGGGGTATTGTATGCAGGCCGAGAGAGGATCAGACCAGCAAGAAAGAAGTGAAAATATCGTGAAATCTATTTCAAAAGTCAGATAAAAACGCCAAGTGATTTGACAGTTGTGTTAAGATGAGAGCATATTTTGAGTGTAGATGGCTGGTTATAGACGGAGGTGTTTGGAGATGCAGATTCAAAAGGTTCTAAACAATAATGTCATTAGTGTGATAGATGAACAAGGAAAAGAAATCGTCGTCATGGGCAGAGGCATCGCTTTTCAAAGACGTCCCGGAGACCCGGTGGACGAGGCGTTAATTGATAAAGTGTTCCGCCTAGAGGATCATTCCGTACATGAGCGAATGAAAATGCTGCTTCAAGAGGTTCCGTATGATGTCGTCAAGGTGACCGAGGAAATGATTCAATACGCACATACAAAGCTGAACCGAAGATTAAACGAAAGTCTGCATGTATCGCTGGCAGACCATATTCATTACGCCATCGAACGATTAAAGAAAAACCACTTGATTGAGAATTCGCTGATTTGGGAGATTAAACGTTTATACAAAGATGAGTTTCTCGTGGCGAAGGAATGCCTTGAGATGATTGAAGATCGTCTTCATATTGAACTGCCTGAAGATGAAGCGGGCTTTATTGCCATGCATATTATTAATGCAGAGCTCAATGAAGACATGAATACAACAGTCAATATCACGAAAGAAGTGAATGCCATACTGACCATTGTGAAATATCATCTGAACATGGAATTTGATGAAGACTCGCTCAACTTTTATCGTTTTCTCACACATTTACGCTTTTTCGTACAGCGTCTCATCAACGAAACGTTACTCGTCAGTGAAGATCAAGATTTATATCAGCTGATTAAAGTAAAATATCCGAAGGCGTACGATTGCGCAAAGAAAATCGCGGAATATGTGTATCAAACGTATCATCGCGACCTGACATCAGAGGAGATGCTCTATCTATCGATTCATTTGAATCGACTCATCAAACGAGAAAAATAAAGATAGAATTTTAAAAGAAAGCGTTGACATCATAAAAAGTGAGTGGTACTATTTGCTCATAAACATAAAAGAATACGGTTTCACAATGATCGTCTTAGAGGATTGTGACTGTTCGGCAGGCAAAACCTAAACGTTCACTGAAAAAGCGCAATAGCAAGTTGCGACTATTTTTGGTGCCCGTTTAGGTTTTTATTTTGCCTAAAAACGTATTTTTTTGAAAAAAAGGGGGTTTTTGTATGAGTCATCGTCAATTAGCAGAAGACATTATCAAACATATCGGGACAGAGAAAAACGTTCATTCATTGGTCCATTGTGCGACAAGACTTCGCTTCACATTAAATGACAGGTCAAAAGCAGATAAAGCAGCCATTGAAAAATTAAATGGTGTGGTGACTGTCATGGAAAGCGGCGGCCAGTTTCAGGTGGTCATTGGCAACACCGTACCAGAGGTATATCGAGAGATTGGGGAGTTTACGAATCTATTAGAGGATTCCACTTCTTCATCTGCTAGATCAAGTGAAGAGAGTACAAGTCTTTTTGGAAAATTCGTCGACATTGTTTCTGGAATTTTCACACCGCTTCTAGGTGTCATGGCGGGTGCCGGTATTTTAAAAGGACTTCTAGGCATCTGTATCAATGCAAAATGGTTATCTCCTGAAGATACGTCGTATCAAATTTTATTTGCCGCATCAGACAGCTTGTTCTACTTCCTGCCGCTGCTGCTCGCATTCACTTCTGCTAGGAAGTTTAAAGCGAATCCATTTGTCGCTGTGACGATTGCAGGTGCACTGATCTACCCGACTATTCAAGAGCTCACAAAAGGCGGCGGAGATGTGTCGTTCTTCGGCATTCCGGTTGTCTTAATGTCTTATACATCAACGGTTATCCCAATTATTTTGGCAGTGTTTGTGATGGGATATATCGAACGTTTCTTTAACAAAGTCATTCATGAAAGTGTGAAAAACTTTATTACACCACTGATTTTACTGGTCACGGTCGTTCCACTGACACTGATCGTATTTGGACCATTTGGTGTGTATGCAGGGAATGGAATTGCAGCCGTCCTGCTGAAAGTATTCTCCTTTAGCCCTACACTTGCCGGTGCTTTAATTGCGATGGCATGGCAGGTTCTTGTCATCTTCGGTATCCATTGGGGGCTTGTGCCAGTCATTTTAAATAATATTGCGGTTCATGGAAAAGATCATATTAAGCCGGCCACTGCGCCAGCTGTATTTTCACAAGCCGGTGCTTCAATCGGTGTTATGCTGAAAACAAAGAACAAAAAACTGAAATCATTAGCTGGATCGACAGCGGTTTCTGCTGTATTTGGAATTACAGAACCTGCTGTATACGGCGTCACACTTCGTTTGAAAAAACCATTTATTGCAGCGGTTATCTCTGCCGGTGTGGGTGGTGCCATTATCGGTTATTCACAAAGTATTGCGATCGCGTCAGGTCTTCCGAGTTTACTGACACTTCCGATCTTCTATGGTCAAGGATTTACAGGGTTCTTAATCGGAATTTCCGTTTCATTTGTCCTTTCAATCGTCTTAACCTATTTGATTGGATTCAAAGATCCTGTGGATGAAGAAGATGCACCTGCAGCTAGTTCTGCACCAGCATCTGAAAATGAACATGGTGTCAAAGCAGCTCATGTGAAAAGTCCTTTATCTGGCGAAGTCATCAAGCTAGAAGAGGTGCAGGATAAGGCCTTCTCATCTGGCGCTTTAGGTAAGGGCGCAGCCATTATTCCATCAGAAGGCAAGCTGTTTGCACCAGTAACTGGAGTCGTGACAACGGTATTTCCAACAGGACATGCATACGGTCTCACCTCTGAAAGTGGAGCAGAAGTACTCATTCATATTGGACTGGATACTGTACAACTTGGAGGCCGTCATTTTACGCCGAAGGTTGAGCAGGGCCAAGCCATTACAGAAGGTGAACTACTTGCGGAGTTTGATATTGAGGCCATTCAAGCAGCAGGACTGTCTGTCACAACACCTGTGATTATTACCAATTCCGGTGAATTTAGCGATATCATTGAGACAGAAGAAAAACAAGTGACACCAGGACAATCATTTTTACACTTAGTTTAAGAAAAGGGAGGACATAATCATGAGATATTCAACACTAGCACCATTTCCAAAAGACTTTTTCTGGGGCGGATCGACTTCCGCCTATCAAGTAGAAGGTGCATGGAACGAGGATGGCAAGGGACCTTCAGTCATTGATATGAGAGAAAGCTATCCTGAAG
The DNA here is from genome assembly GCF_040047675.1 of Bacillus sp. BS1807G30. NCBI lineage: Bacteria > Bacillati > Bacillota > Bacilli > Caryophanales > Bacillaceae > Bacillus > Bacillus sp. BS1807G30. The sequence continues at coordinate 250,342 of NZ_CP157353.1, forward strand.
GAACAACTGATTTTAAGGTAGCCAGCGATCACTATCATCGATATAAAGAGGACGTGAAGATGTTTGCAGAAATGGGCTTGAAGGCTTATCGTTTCTCCATTGCATGGACACGCATCATGCCAGATGGAGATGGGGAGATCAATCAAAAGGGAATTGACTTCTACCATTCTCTCATTGATGAATTGCGACGCTATGACATTGAACCAATTGTGACGATGTATCACTTTGATTTACCTCATGCGCTTCAAGTGAAAGGCGGCTGGTCAAATCGTTCAACAGTCGATGCGTTTGAACGTTATGCGGAGGTTTTGTTCCAAGAGTATGGTGAGAAGGTAAAATATTGGCTGACCATTAATGAACAAAACATGATGATCTTACATGGATCAGCTCTAGGTACACTGGATCCAAATTTAGAAAATCCGAAAAAAGAACTATATCAGCAGAACCACCATATGCTTGTGGCACAGGCGAAAGCCATGACGCTTTGTCATCGTTTGCTGCCTGAGGCGAAAATCGGACCAGCGCCAAACATCGCCCTTATTTACCCGGCATCTCCAAAACCTGAGGATGTCATTGCTGCGGCCAATTACAATGCGATCCGCAACTGGCTGTATCTTGATATGGCGGTATTCGGCCGTTATAACAACCTTGCATGGGCATACATGAAGGAAAAAGACATTCTTCCTGTGATTGAAGAGGGAGATATGGATATTTTGAAAAGTGCAAAACCAGACTTCATTGCCTTTAACTACTACACATCTCAAACGGTTGAAGCGAGTAAAGGAGATGGCAATGATGAATTTGCCCGCGGTGGAGATCAGCATTTAAAATCCGGTGAAGATGGCGTCTACAAAGGCGGGAACAACCCGTTCTTAAGTAAAAATGCATTTGGCTGGGAGATTGACCCTACCGGTTTCCGATCAACGATGCGTGAGATTTACGACCGCTATCAGCTACCTCTGATTATTACGGAAAACGGGCTGGGCGCTTTTGACAAGTTAGAAGAGGATGGATCGATTCAGGATGATTACCGAATTGATTATTTAGAAAAACATATTGAACAAATCAAATGGGCGATCACTGACGGTGTTGAGGTATTCGGGTACTGCCCATGGTCAGCCATCGACTTAATCAGTACACACCAAGGCTGCTCAAAACGCTACGGTTTTATCTACGTCAACCGTGATGAATTTGACCTAAAAGACCTGAAGAGAATTCGGAAAAAGAGCTCTTATTGGTATGAAACATTGATCGAGCAAAATGGGGAGAACATCGGGAAGTAACAGGAAAAAGCCAGTCACCTTATTAGCGGGTGGCTGGCTTTTTTGTTCGTTCACTTTATCGGCTTGTGTCATTTGTCTACCATAGAAGTTTCCTTAAATCTATCTTAAATCCATTGATACACTCATTTTGATTTGATAACCTTTATTTTGGAATTTAATACAAAAGGAGGAATATAATCAAAATGTTCAAAAAAACACTTTTAACCCTAATTACCCTAGCTCTTGTCATATCAATATGGACTCCATTTTCATCAGAAGCATCAGCAGAAACACACTCTATCAATTCACAAGAGTTAAAAGCATTAGTAACACCGACGGTTCTACAAAATGAACAAGCTAACAAAGAATTAGACGAACTTGAAAAGAAAATGGGGGAATACATAGAAAACCTTCCATTTACAGAAAAAGAATTTGAAAACATGACAGAGTCAGAACAAAATAAAGTGATCGATCAATATTTCAACAATGAAGAATTTTTAGCTTTAGAAAACCGAATGAAACAACTTGACTCCAAAAGTAATCAGAGTGAAATAACAACACAAGCACTACCAGTATTCTTCATACCTATCGCAATGACCGTAGGAAGAGTTGCTTTAATGGCTATCAGATCAAAAGGCGCAAGAACTGCACTTAAATATCTAAAAAATCGGATAAAAGGATTTGGTAAAAATTACAAAATTAAATGGGATGTAAGAAATGATAAAGGACAACTTAGAAGTTTAGTTGTCGTCCTACACAAAGGAAAGAAAAGAACAACAAGAGTATTTGCTGTAGACAATGGAAAAATCCCTTTAATACCAAAAACCTCAACTTGGTATTGGCATTTTCATGTAGCTCCAAAAGATAAAATACACCATGCTCTCAGAGCATCAGTACCAAAGAAATACAAAGCAAGTCCAGGAGAAACAATATTACACTAAAAAACCCCTAATTTTTAGGGGTTTTTTTCTCTTCATGACTTGTAACTATATCAACTGGATGTATCAAGTTTTCATCATCATTATCCTCATCAGTGTAAGGCATAATAAGTGAATCCAATTCTTCTTTATCATCAACTAAAGCAACGTAAGTTGTATAATCCTCTAAATCTGATGGAAACAATTCAGCTTGACCAACATTACTTTTCAATGCTTGGTCAATAGCACTCTTTAATTCTATTAAACCCTCACGATTACCAATAATATAAGAATCCATATGCCAACTTTTTTGAGCATATATATGACAAATCTTTTCTCTATCTTTCATTATCTCATTACACCCTTCCTGAAGAATTTAATTGATTATGTGCCAACACGCCAACCAGATAAAACATCAAAACGTCTCTTTGGCTACTTTATCCTCATCTTCTTCAATCCTGATCAGATATCCTTCAATACGCTATTTCCAAAACTGCCACCAAAATTTCTTCCTTCCTTTTCCTCTTGCTCCGTTGCCGCAATTAATTTTTTAGTTTCTTTATCTCTTTCAAGAAGACTGCTTTGTATGTATGCTTGCTGTTTTTTCAACTTGCTGGATTTTACAAATCACACCTTACTCTCTACTATTATTATACCCCGAATTTAATCTCATTTATAGACTGTTTTCCGCCCGCATCAGCCCGTATACTGTTATACGCAAGTCAAAAACGATAAGGGGTGTGGGTGTATGAATGACAAGAAAGATGTTTTAGATCCTGGGCCGTTTTTTCATGGGACGAAAGCGGAATTGAAGATTGGGGACCTGCTTGAACCGTTGCATTTATCCAATTATCAGGATAAACAATCGAACCACATCTATTTTACTGGAACATTAAACGCAGCCAAATGGGGAGCTGAATTAGCTCGATCTGATTCCAAAGAGAGAATTTATGTTGTGGAACCGACAGGCGAGTTTGAAGATGATCCGAATTTGACGGATCAAAGGTATCCGGGGAACCCGACCCGTTCTTACCGGTCGACATCTCCCTTGAAAATAGTCGCAGAATTAGGTGCGTGGGAAAGACATTCCGATGAAGAAATCAATCATATGCTGACGTCGTTAAAAAAGTTAAGGGAAGAAGGAAAAAATGTCATATACGATTGATTCGTATGTGAGGAATAGATGAATAAAAGGCCGCCCGATTTCACTTGGGCGGCCTTTAGTGCTATTGAAACAGGACATGCATCAGCTCATCAAATGTCCTTGCATGTTTCAAGGAGTGAAGGCGGTCAGGACTGTCTAATAAATCGACAGCTTGTTCAAAAAATTGATTCATGCAAGCAGCGTCATCTTTCTGAATGGCTAACAAGAAAATAAGAGATACTTGATCGCCCTGCCAATCAATCGGCTGTTTCAATCGTGCAATTGCCACGCAGGAGGTGCCTTCATTTGTGATGAGCGGGTGAGGCATTGCAATCCCCTTACCAAGATAGGTCGATGACATTTGCTCCCGCTCCAGCACGGAGGAACGAAAAGAAGATGAAACAAGCTGATGCGCCTCCAGCCGGCTGCAAAGCGTATCTAATACCTCTTCTTTGCTTGAAAGGTTCACATCCAACAAGGTCAATCGTTCTTGGAAAAAAGCCATCAGCTCCTGCGAAGGGGAACCATGTCCGTTTAACAGGTGAATGACCTCACTCACACGCTGGACATCATGATGTTCAAAAAAAGCATTCACTTGAATGATTGGTTTCCCCTTTGGTGCGAGAGGTACGGTTGTAATAATCACATCACATGGCAAAGTCGTGCTAAAAGCGTAATCCTGATAAGAATAAAGCTCAACAATCTCAAGCTCATGTTGAAAGGCCGCCTTCAATTTAATTTCAAGCAGCCGTGCCGTTCCTAGTCCAGACCCGCATACAATAATGGCCCTCTTTTTTTGCGAGGTGTCAAGATGACTTCTTTCAAATGAAGCAGCAATATGTAAGGCAACATATGCCGCCTCATCTTCATTTGGCGTCCGCACCAGCTGTAAGGCATTGAGTCCGCTGACAGCCAAATCAAACGGATAAGGATAAGAAGTTTTGATCTCATGCAAAAGCGGATTTTGTAAAGACACGCCGTATTGAATTCGATTTAATAATGGCTTCATATGCAGCATCAAATCTTGACGCAGGATATCGTCATCTACAAAACGATGACCGCTTGTTTTTTCAATGTGCTGGAGAAATTGTGTCACCGCCTGACGCACTTCTTCTGTCGTTTGGTGCTCATCGATTTCTTTCCACGTTTGATTCGCTAAGAGATGCATCACCAAGTAATCTGTTTCATCCTCTGATAAGGTGACGTGAAACGTGTCACTTATTTGATGAGTGATCTTTTGAGCGATTCTTGTTAACACTGGCGGTCTTTGTGTGTGAGTGGTACTGGCGGGTATCCGCTGTTTTTTTTGCGTTTGCTGAATGGCAATCGCTAAGTGAATCACTAAATTCTTTAGGGCAATATCTTTAATGAGCAGTGATTCTTGATATAGATTTGTCAGCACAATGGATCGAATGGTTTCAAGTGAAATGTCAGGGAAATGAAGCTGTTCCCGCTCAGTTATATGAGATAGGGCGGGTTCTTCTTCAAGCAGTAAGTCTGCGTAGCACGTCCTTTTTTGCAATTCGTCTCCGTCTACTTTTAAGCCAAATCCAGGCTTTGAGACAAGGGTCATACCGTAACGGGCTAACAGCTCCCGTCCTTTTTTTAAATCACTGCTGACCGTCATACGGCTGATGAACAATTCTTCTGCTAATTGATCAATTTTTAAGTAGTCTGATTGAAGCAATAGTTTTCTCATCATAAATCGTATGCGCTCTTCTGGCATGACGGGTACGAGAGAGCGGGCAGGAAGCTTTTGCTGATGAAGCCAAAGCAGGAAAGCGTCTTGGTCACTTGTTAAGAGCGTATATCCTTTCCCGCGGATGGTCTTGATCATAGCTCCAGCTTGTGTTAACAGCTCGTTTGCTTCTTTGATTAAATTGCGGATGGAGCGGTCAGATAAGCGAAAAGAGGCAGTGAGCTCCTCAAGCTTCACGAACCCTTTCGTTTCAAATAGCCGCTGAATGAGCTGGTAGGTTCGAGTATCTGCCGTCATCATCATTGCGCCGCTCCTTGTTCCTTTAAGGCATCAGCTCCAAGGGCGATGGCTCCCATTAAACCAGATAATCCGTCAAAGGAAGGCTTTGTGACGATTTCATTTAATGGCTTTGGTAATTGTAAGTAACCATGAAGCCGCTTGTCTGTTTCTTCATGGATGAGCGGCAGCAAAGCCGGTTGTTTCATGACACCTCCACCAAATATAATGCGTTCTGGTGAAAGGGTGAGTAATAAATTTGCGGTCATTTGCCCGAGATAATAAGCTTGAAGTGACCAGGCAGGGTGCTCCTCTGGCAGCATTTGTGCCAATGTATGATAGCGGCCTTCTATGGCAGGTCCAGATGCTAGTCCCTCTAAACAATCATGGTGGATAGGGCAGCAGCCCCCATAGGTGTCATGAGGGTGGCGCTGAACGGTGATATGTCCCATTTCTGGATGAAGCAGTCCGTGAATGAGGCGGTTTTCAATATAGGCACCGCCGCCGATTCCCGTCCCAACCGTGATGTAGACCAAGGAATTTGGTCTGTCTGTGTCAGTTGAAAAACGAGCTTCACCGAGCGCCGCACAGTTCACATCCGTATCAAGCTTCATAGGGAGACCGAGTGCTTGTTTTAAGGTTGAGAGTAATGGAAATTGGCGCCAAGCTGTTTTGGGTGTTTCGAGAATCGTTCCATAGCTGGGGCTGTGCTCTTTTACATCGACAGGCCCGAATGCGCCTATGCCAATCGCATCGACTGGATGCTCTGTAAAGTATTCGATCACTTGCCGGCATGTTTCTTCTGGATTCCCTGTTGCAAAGGAAGTCATATGTTCAATCGTTCCGTCTGTTGTTCCGTAGCCGCAGACAAATTTTGTACCGCCTGCTTCAATGCCTCCAATTCGCATGATCAATGCCCTCCATTAAAGAGAGGCGGAATCCAAATGGATCCCGCCCCTACATGTTCATTTTTTCTTTACAATGTAGGTTTGTACCTGACAAGGTGTGAGCGGTTCAATGTGTAATGATCCATGTTGTGCTTTCAGTATATGTCCTTCAGGTGTTTCGCCTAAATTCGCTGTTTCTCCATGTTGTAGAGATGAACTATTGATTGAAGCGGCTGTTTGACGTGTTAAATATGGATTGAAGAGACGAATGACAATGCCTGTTCCATGCTCTTCTTTTTTCAAAGCGCTTAGAACGGCCCCGTCTGTTTCAATGTCAAGCAGGCTATAAGTAGATTGTAAGTCTTCTTTTTCATCTCGGAAAGAGAAAATTAAACGACCGTTTAAAAAGTCTGCCCGCTCGTAGCACTGAACCGGGGTGGTGTAACGTTTAGCAAGCTGAGCCAAGTGTCCTTCATTCACCGCTTCTTGGCTATAGTGCATGCCAAAGGAGAATGATAGCGATCCTTGAAGCTGGGCGTCAGGTGTTTCTACGATTTTTTCTCCAGAAGCCCGGCCAGGACGATAAAGAAGGTTTTCTTTCCCCATTTTTCCGAAACAGCGGAAGAGTGTGTAAGCAATGGTTGTGTAGCCCGCGCCTGTGATTTGGTATTCTCTGACGCAGTCCGTCAAAAGAGAGACACCATATGCTTCATCGCGAAGTGCAACAAATGATTGCATGGGTTCAATGGTAATCGGTTTTTCTTCCCAATGTTCATTGTTCCACCATTCTAGCTCTTGCGTCAGCTCCGTTGGACGTTCGATGGTGCCAAACTGTTGATCGCTGAGTGATACGTTTGATGCAATACCTGTATCAAAGAGTACCCGTAGACGGTGGTCTAGCGCATGGTTGTCAACATTTACATGAAAACGGATGACCGCTTCATCTTTATTTAAAGCCACCTTCGCTGTGATCGGGAGGGAAGTCGTCACCTTTTGCTCCGAACGTTCCTCTAAATCATATGGGACAGTCAATTGAAGCTTGATGATGAGCTCTTCCTGTAAACTGCTTTTAGATACGGTGATGTCAGCTGATGAGATATCTTTAGATGATACATAAAGATCCTCACGCGGTGGTGAATAGTTATAAGAATCCCCATCATCTCCGTTGTCTTCAAAGATCATTTGCTCAGAGAACGTTCGTCCGGTCTGTTTATCCGTAATTTCTAATGACCCATTGTCATTTGCTGCAATGCGATAAAACGTATTTTCAATGACACGACCTTCTGTTTTTTCCAAAATGGATTCACTAGATTCATCGAAAACCATGCTGACTTGTGTATAACCAACGGATGGCAAGTCGACTGCTTCAATGAGTAAAACAGCTTTCCAGACTTGCTTTGGCATGTACACCTCTTTGCTTGGGTTAAGTGAAATCTGCTGTGCTAAGACATAATCTGTCACATCGGTTTTGCTTTTGACTGTGTAGTGAAGAGTTCGTCCATCAGCGTCTTTTAGCGTAAATGGACGTTCTGTGATAAAGGTTTCGACTTCAATGACTTCAGAGCGCTTTGAAGGCAGTGTATTAAATAAAGTGAACGTGATTTCTTGCTCAGTTTGCAGCCGGATGGCGATGAGACGCATGTGTAAGTCCACAAGATTCTCGGCGATTTCCTTTGCCTGTTTATAGCGGAAGAAGACATCTTGATTCGTCGTATCACTATTACAGCCGCCAATGCTATCATGCGCTGCATTTTCAAACATGAGGTACCAAATATCACGCACCGTGTCATGCGGGTAATCGTGTCCGAGTGAATAGCTGATTGTAAGGATCGGCTCCATTACATTGACAAGATAGTTTTCAATTTGATTGTTTAAGATTTTCAAATCTGCTCTTGTTGAAAAAATGGACTTATGAATTCGCATATGCTTGGCATGAATGAGCTCTCCTTCTAATGTCTCAAAAGAAGTTCGCTCTTTTTTCACTGCTGCAATGTAGTCTTCTAAACTGCTGATTTGATAGTGGTGCTCGTCTATTTCATTGGCTTTTTCTAATAAGTCAGGCAGTTTTTTACGAATAGGCGCCTGATCAAAGCCATTTGGGAAATAGACATTCTTTGTCGTGGCTTTTGCTTGCAGCGCCCCGATTTTTTCAGAAAGAAAGGCTTGCAGGTCTTCATCCTTTTCAGGAATATTTCCTCCGTAGTAGTAGCCAAATGGCAGATTCACTGCAAACACTTCACTGCCATCAGCCCCGCGCCAATTAAATTCTGTGTGATTCGTCATATGATCAGAAACGCCGCGCCAAAAGGCTGTGTCGACAATACCAAAGCCTTGATAAATTTGAGGCATTTGTGCAGATTGACCGAAGGAATCAGGGACATAACCGACCTTCATGACATGTCCGAACTGCTGACAGCGCTCAATCCCATATTGCAGGTTTCGTACAATCGATTCCCCAGAAATCACGAGCTGATCCGTTTGTGTATACCACGGACCGATGATGAGGCGTTTTGCTGTGACGAGCTGTTTAATTCGATCCTCATCCTCTGGGCGCCATTTCAAGTAATCATCTAGCAAGGATGCTTGTGCATCGAGCATGAAGTAATGGAATCGTTCATCTGTTTCGAGGGTGTCCAATATGTCCATTACGCTTTTCATTAAGTAGATACGGGAGCGGGAGGTGGTAAAATACCATTCCCGGTCCCAGTGAGTATGTGGAATCACATGTACATTGACAGTCATTGTGTAACGACACCTTTCTTTGTTCAAATTATCCTTCTAGCACAAGGTCAAAATCATCTTCTTCTTTCTGCTTCTGATCATGTTCTGGCTTTTGGGGTTCTTTTTTCTCAGAGAAGTTCACAAGTAGGTTGGCACCAATTCCAATAACAAGTGCGCCAGTTAGTGCGCCGATTAAATACGCCCACCAGTTTCCTACTGAGAAGAATCCGTATAGTCCGCCAATTGGCGGCATGATGTCATGGACACCTAATAAGGCAGCGACCCCGCTTCCAGCAGCACAAGCGACGACATTCAGCGGAATCAATTTCAAAGGATTGACGAGTGTAAAGGGAATGGCTCCTTCTGTAATCCCGATAATCCCCATCACAAGACCGCCTCGTCCGGCTTCTCTAAACGTAGGAGAGAAGTTGCGTTTTCGAATCAATGTCGCAAGCCCGTATCCAAGCGGAGGAATGACAATCGCAATATTGACGAGAATGGCAGGAAGATAGACACCTGATAGGAAGAGCGCGTTACCAGCCATCCAAGCTGATTTATTCACTGGGCCGCCAAGATCAAAGCCAATCATTGCACCTAGAATGAGAGCAAGTGCGAGTGTACTTGTTCCATCTGCGACCATGCCTTTGATCCATTCAATTAATGCGGTGTTCAAAGCCCCTAATGGACCGCCTAGCAGAACGGACATGAGAAGTCCGGTTAAGCCAACAGTAATGAGCGGTAAGATGAGCAAAGGGACGAGTCCAGCTGCGGAGCCTTGAATTTGAATTTTTCTTTTCACAAAGAGAGCGACATATCCGGCAAAGAAACCTGCAATGACGGCGCCAATAAAACCAGCATTTGTTGAGCTGGCAAGAGCTCCGCCGATAAAGCCGGCCGCAAGACCAGATTTATCCGCAATCGAATAGGCAATAAAGCCAGCGAGCAGTACGTTCATTAAGCCAATGCCTGTCCAGCCAACCTGTTCCATCAAATAGGCACCATGTAAAATGCCGCCTGCATCTTTATAGGCGTTTAAATCTGACACACCAAAACCTAACCCGACTAGTTTGGCTAAACCAACGATAAGTGAAGCTCCGATGATCACCGGAAGAATATAAGAAATACCGGTCATGAGGTGGCCTTCAATGACTTTTAATTTTGCTTTCATTCTGCTTTGCTCCTTTCTATATGGCATTGCTCTTGTTTATTGGGATTCAGATTTTTTCTTTTCAACCAGCGCAACGGCTTTTGTGATGATTTGCTCGGCATTTTTTAGGGCGCGTCCGATTTCGACACGAACAGTAGGAATACCTGAGAAGCGTTCAGCGTCGTTAATGTGCTGATTGGAGGCAATGATGCAAAGGTCTGCCTGCTTGGCTTCCTCTGCTGTAATGCCATTCACCTGTCCCATAATTCCTTGTTGTTCGATTTTAATCTCGTGTCCAAGCTGTTTACCCGCATTCTCTAATGCTTTTGCTGCCATTGGTGTATGAGCTAACCCTGCTGGGCATGAAGTGACACCGACAATTTTCATTGTGTAATCCCCTCTTTCAATTGTTGTTCAATGACTTCGTAATAATAGTCTGCTGTTTGACCGGGTTGAATCTTTTCGATGAAAGCAGGCTCCATTAAACTTGTGGCAATGCCAGACAGTAATTTGAGGTGTGTGACATTGGCCTCTTCTAGTGGAACGAGCAGTGTAAATAAATAGCTTGTTGGCAAATCGTCGAAGCTTCCCCATTCTATGGGTTGTTCAAGTTCTAAAAAGAGAAGTGAAGCCGTTTGAACAGCAGAGCTTTTTGTATGAGGAATCGCAAAACCTTGCTGAAGTCCTGTTGAGACTTCGTCTTCGCGTTTCAACAAATCTGTTAATAACCCTGACTGATCGTTTGTAATGTGAAGGTCTTCAGCTTTCTCGGAAATGTATTGTAAAATCTCATTCTTTGATCGACCGTTTACTTGTGTAAAAACATGATCTTTTTGGAACAAGCTGATCCCTTCTCTCTTGTTTGTTAAGCGCTTACAATTTGATTGTAATGTACTTTTCGACATGGTTAAATAGCATCATTTTCCGTTTGAAATGGCAAAAAGTTTATGAAGCGATCAGACTAGCCATCTGAATATTTCAAATCCTAGCTTAAAACGAGTTTAATTATGTCAAAAACAGATTCTACTAAAAGGGATTCTGTGATATTCTTCCAAGGTATTGTAAAAGATAAGGGGGTCTTTTCATGTTTAAAAAGCAGGTCAAATCCTGTGTGGTTGTACTCATGGCCATCATTCTATGTATGGCTGCATTACCTGGGTACGAGGCATCAGCAGTTAGTAAGGGCACAAGTGTCAATGAAGCCATTGGGTTAAAAAATGGTGAAGTCATCTCAGGTACATTACAGAATGAAAAAGAAGAGTCATGGTACCAAATCACGCCATCTGCACAAGATGTGGCAAAACATACACATATGCAAATTGCTGTCAAAAGCAAACAAGTGTTATCTGTATCGGTCTACCCAAGTAAGGATAGAGCGATAAAGGATGACACTTATTCGAGATATCGTGTGGACACAGCAAGTGGAGAGACAGAAATCAACTTCCCGCATGCATGGTCAGGTCCTTACTATGTCAAAGTGCTGTATTTAGGTTCAGAGGAAGACAGCCGTGATGAGGAAGAGGATGCAGCATATACAATCGGGTATAAAGGCGCGAATCTTCCGCCATCTGAACCGATTTTCCCTGAAGAAGAAGAGCCAGGGATCATCATTATTGAGAAAAAGCATGGACGTCAAATTCTTCAATCCATTCGTACGATCGAAGACAAACGATTCAATGAAACAGCCGATGGTCAGAAGCTTACACGTCTGCTACAAAAAACAAAGCCGTTTCTTAAATCTAAACTCATCAACAATCAAAAAAAGCAGCAAACGGTGTACAATCATTTGCTTACATTAAAATCATTGCTGAATGACGTAGAGAAAAATGGTGCATTCAGCGGTCATATCGTCACAGAGAAAGAGCAACAGGCGATCCGTTCCCTTTTTGATATGCTCAAAGAGGCAAGTCCAGCCTATCTAAAAAAGGAATTAGAAACAGTGGGACAAAAAGTAGGAATCGATCAGCTTGAAGGAAAATCGATCGGTTATGTATTAGAGAAACAAAAGCTTGTTCCAGAAGAAAAGGTCAACACAAACAAAATCATCTTTAAATTAAAGGATGGACAAACGCTTCAATCCGCAAAAAAGAAGATGAAAGGCTACGGAATTCAAGAAAACCGTGTGACATCTCAGTCAGTAAATCCTTTATTTAAAGGAATGTATGTTTACGATGTACCGGCAGGGAAAGAATCAGCTGGCAAAACTCTTAAAGCAGGCAAAGCTGTGATCAAAAGCACGGCGAGAAAGCTTTCTAGTATGCCGAATGTTGAATTTGCAGAGCCTGTACAAACGTATCGTGCGCTCAGCAATGACGCGCAGTATGGTTACCAGTGGCCGCTGAAAAACAGTGCGCAGAACAGTGGGAAAAAAGGCGCTGATGTGAAGTTTGAACAAATGAATACATTGATTGGCACAAGCAAAATGAAGCAAACGTTAATCGCTGTTGTGGATACAGGTGTCGACAGCCGTTTGTCCGATTTAAGCGGAACGGTTCGCACAGACTTAGGTGCCAATCTCATCGGCCGAAATAAAGATGCAATTGATGACAATGGCCACGGCACCCATGTGGCAGGTATCATTGCAGCAAAAGCCGATAATCATTACTCCATGGCAGGGCTGAATCAACATACAGGAATCATCCCAGTCAAAGTGCTGGATGCGTATGGAAATGGAGATACAGAGCATATTGCTCTTGGCATTAAACATGCAGTGGACAAAGGTGCAAAGGTCATCAACATGAGCCTTGGTGGCTACTATAGCAAGGTCATTGAATATGCGATGAACTATGCTGCACAAAAAAATGTATTAGTGGTAGTGGCGAGCGGAAACGATGGCATTCCAGAAATGGGTTATCCTGCGACTTCCAAATATGCCATGGCAGTTGGTGCAAGCAATCGCATGGATATTGCCGCTGAATTCTCAAGCTATGGGAAAGGATTAAGCATGTCTGCACCAGGGTCCGATATCCCAAGCTTAATGCCTGATGGGAATGTTTCATACTTGAGCGGGACATCAATGGCTACACCGTATGTTGCAGCAGCAGCAGGATTACTGCTTTCTAAAAATCCAACCCTGAAACCAAATCAAGTGAGAAATATTTTACAAAATACAGCGGATGATATTTCATTTAAAGCTGTTGATGGAACAGATGACGTTTTCTATGATGAAAATGACGAGCCTGTTGTTGATCCGAAGATTCCGGGTATCGATTGGATGACTGGACATGGCAGACTCAATGCTTTTGCCGCATTAAGTGCTGTTGAATTAAACGCATCAGTCAACAAAGTAGAAGATCAGCATCAAAAGGTGACAGGAAAGGCGAAAGCAGGCGCTGCCATTTCTGTATATAGAGGCAAAACCCTGCTTGGAAAAGGCACGGCAAGCAAAAAGGGAACCTTTAGTGTGAAGATCAAGCATCAAAACAAAAATAAAGTGCTTCACATCAAGATGTCAAAAGGAAAGGCTGCGACTTCGCTCAAAACGGTCGTGAAAAAGGGCAAAGCACCAGCTAAGCCAAAGGTGAATCGAGTAACAGTGAAAAGTAAAACGGTCAAAGGAACTGCGGGTGCAGGCTTGACAATCAAGGTGAAGAACAAATCAAAGAAAGTCATTCAAACGGTCAAAACCAATAGCAAAGGCGCATTTACGGCTAAAATCAAGCCGCAAAAAGCCAAAACCGTCTTGTATGTGACGGCTTCAGATGTAAGAAAAAGAGAAAGTAAAGCAGTGAAAGTTGTTGTGAAAAAATAGTTTTGCAGCTTCCCTTTTGAATAAAAAGGGAAGTTTTTGTTTTTTACTGGAAAAATGACAATAACTGTCGATAGTAATATAGTAGGAAAAAAAAGGAGGATTTATCGATGAAAAAAATCATGTTTGCTTTCTTTCTATCATTGCTTCTCGTTTTCCCAAGCTTTGCACATGCAGAGGAAACAGGAGCAGTACCAGCATCCGTACAAGTAACAGGCGTCACAGCAGCAGACGGTGGTATGGTCAATTACGGTTCTGGCAGTAAATATCGTGTAGGCTCATATTATCCAGCTACTTTTAAAGGAACATTAAAGGATACAAGTGGTCAACTCATGGCGAATCAGCCAATTCAGCTTTATTTTGAAGCAGCGATCAAATCATATGCTCAAACAGCGACAGGTACAACAGACGAGAATGGACAATTTTCACTAACGATTCAAGTTCCTGCAGGTGCAGGCTACCGTACATACAATAATGCAGGCTGGTCTACACATTACTACGATATCGTTCCAGTGACTTTTACTTCAAACGACATCACGCTATCTTCAAATGTGACAAGTGTGTACCATTTGGCATATACATCACGTTACTAATCTGCTAGAAGAGGCGACTTGGCGCAAGCTCTGTCGTTTTCATAGAAAAAAAGGATGTCAGCTAGTGACATCCTTTTCTTTTTGTTAGCAAACCTGCTGGGCGGCAACCGAAAGAGTCGATAAACAAACACTCATGAGCCGTTTCTCCCAGATTCGATCGAGCATTGAGCTTTACATCTTGAGCTTTGATGGATAAGAACTTTGAATACTTGAGCTTTCAGCTTTGAACGTTCAGCTTTGAGCTTTTATCATGGATCATCCTAAGATGATCATCAGATGAGGAGGGAATGACCTTTCCCTCGGAGGTGTTTAGTCCTATCGATTTTCGGCTCACTAACAAAATCGACTAGTCGATCTGTATTTTTGTCAAGGTATTGCTTTCTGACAAGGAGAAATCCACTTCCATTTGGAAATCTTCAATCTCTTTCGAAAGCTGTTCAATCTTCACTCGAAGACGAAGAGGGTCAATGATCGCCGCCTCATTTTCAGCTAGGAATGACTTGACGATCTCTTGGTTGGCAGCGGCTTGTGTTTTCCCGTCTTTTCCAAATAGTGTTTCTAAATGCTGATCCAGTCTCTTTTTCACATCTTCATTGATTTGTTCTGACCGGTCAACGAGCTCTGTGTAGACCTTTTTTAATTTTCGTAAATAACGAATATCGTAATCTATGGATGTCTTGCGTTCAATGGCTTCTGCTACGGTCATGCTAACACCCGCCACCTCAATCGTTGTCGTAGCATTCGACACAACGATGGCTGATTTAATGGCATTTCGGCGTTTGATTAATGCTTGAATCGATTGGTCATCTGCTTTTGCCTTTTTTTCTACTTCTTCTTGATCTTGAAATCCGTTCTGTATATGTTTCCCGATGACCAAGCCACCGAGTACAGCTTCATCAATCGTTCGGTTGATTCTTTTATCTAACATTTTCAGTTCACTTAATGCTCTTGTAATGGTCATTTCCATATTAACGACAGCTCCCTTGATTCATCCTGAAAATCATAGATTCCTATCATATACCAAAATGTCTTTGTTTTGCTAGTGATATCCTTTTTTGGGACAAACAAAAACCCTGGTGCTATACACCAGGGTTTTCTCGTTTTTTCTGAATCCATGTTGTCACGTAATAGGCAGCGTAGCAAAGTGCGATAAAAGGGATACCGCAGATGAGAGCGATGCGCTGATTTGGATCAAAAGCAATGCCGATCACAGATGCAAGGCATAGGAGGAAGGCAGCAATCGGAACCACCGGATAGAGTGGGGTTCGGAAAGATAAATCATGAAGCTGTCCGCCATCCTGTAAGAATTTTTTGCGAAACATGAACTGTGAAGCTGCAATTCCCATCCATACAACAACAACGGCGAGTCCAGAGATTGAAACAAGAACCAGATACACTGTTTCAGGTGCGATGACACTCGATAGCAAAGAGAGAATGCCCCCAATCATACTCAAAATGAGTGCATTCAAAGGAATTCCCTTTGACGTCAATTTTGCCAGCTTTTTAGGTAATGTTCGTTCTTCAGAAAGGGACCATAGCATGCGAGATGAGGCGTATAGCCCTGAGTTTGCCGCAGATAAAATCGCTGTCAGAATGACAAAATTCATGAAATCTGCCGCATAAGGAATACCGATGCGGTCAAATACCACAACGAAAGGACTTTTGATCACCCCGGCTTCTTCTACTGGAATTAAGCCGGCTAAGACCACGATCGTTCCGACGAAAAACAGGACAAGACGTAGCACAGTCGTGCGAATCGCCCGGGGAATGGTCTCATCTGGATTGACGCTTTCGCCCGCAGCAATCCCGATCAGCTCAGTACCCGAAAAAGCAAAATTAACAGCCAACATGGTCATTAAAATCGGTAAAAAGCCGTTTGGGAAGAGACCCCCATCTCCAGTGAAGTTAGAAAAGAACGGAGCGGCCTCACCGCCTTTTAGTGGAATCAATCCAAACATCGCGGCTCCGCCAAGGATAATAAAGAGAATAATAGCCATGACTTTAATGCTAGAAAACCAAAATTCCGATTCTGCAAAAAACTTGACTGTAAAAGCATTGAGTAAAAAGATGAGAAGCGCAAAAACACCGCTCCACATCCAAACCGATGTGTCCGGGAACCAGCGCTGCATTAAAAGACCTGCCGCTGTAAATTCTGAACCAAGTGCCACGGTCCATGTCAGCCAATAAAGCCAAGCCACTGTATAGCCAGTGCCGGGCCCAATGTATTTTGTTGCATATGTGTGAAAAGCGCCTGTAACCGGCATTGCTACAGACAGTTCACCTAAACAGAGCATCACGAGGTACACAATTAATGCCCCGACCAGATAAGCCAAAATCGTTCCTGCAGGTCCGGCCTGATTGATCGTATATCCTGAGCTTAAAAAGAGTCCTGTGCCAATCACGCCGCCTAAAGAAAGCATGAACAGGTGACGGCTTGTCATTTTTCGTTGATATTGTTGTGACTGATCTTTTGCTTGTTCCATGTCTTCCCGCCCTTTTGCTTAGAAGTATGTGTGTTGAGTCATGATGCTACGATGTTGCCTGTTTTAAGATATCGGTAATATCCTCTGGTGTCGTCCGGCAGCAGCCGCCGATGATTTGTGCGCCGTCTTTATACCATTGCTGCGCACATTCACCAAATGTATGGTGAGACGTATCTCCGCTCCAAACCTTTTCTTCAGGATCATATAATTCCCCTGAGTTCGGATACACGACAATCGGTTTGCTCGTCCCTTTTTTCATCTCCTGAATAAGAGAAGACATATATTGCGGCGGTGTACAGTTTACGCCAACAGCAGCGATCTGCTCATATGGCTCGAGCGCTTGTACACAGTCTCTCAGCAGATCCCCTTCACTAATGTGCTTGCCATCCTTTGCGCTAAACGTGATCCACGCATACACACCGCTGAATTCATCCTCCAGCAGTTTAGCGATGGCGATTGCTTCAATGAGACAAGGGATGGTTTCACAAGCGAGAATGTCTGCACCAGCCTCTACTAAAGCTTGAATTCTTGGTCTGTGAAAATCAATGAGTGCCTGCTCCGTGAGACCGTAATTTCCCTTATATTCTGAACCATCAGACAAATAAGCGCCGAAAGGCCCCACAGATCCAGCGACAAATGGTTTTGTCCGCTCTTTACGTTGTGTCTCATCCTGCCAAAACTGCTCACATGCTTCTTTTGCTAAAATGACAGATCGTTTCATTAATTCGATGGCTTCTTCTTTTGTATAGCCTTTTTCAGCAAAGCCATCAATTGTCGTTTGGTAGCTGGCTGTTGTTGCACAGTCAGCACCTGCTTGGAAGTAGTCCAAGTGTACTTGCTGAATCAATTCTGGCTGTTCAATGAGGATTTTGGCTGACCATAAACTGTCGTTTAAATCACAGCCCTTTCGTTCAAGCTCCGTTGCAAGTGCACCATCTAAAATCAAAGGTGCGTGAGCCTGTAATCGGCTTTGAATAGGATTCATATAAATCAAACAGCCTCCTTTGTCGATCGGAAATAATGGATATGATATGAGGCAGTAGTTTAAATGACTAAAGTGTTTTTGTCAAGGAGAGGAATAAGCACCTTATGACGGAAAAACCCTGAAAACATGCGGGTTTGAGTGCATAAACATACAGTTGAAATAATAGAAAACCAAGTCATTGACAGCCTCTAAAAAGAGATATATATTATGGAAAGGTTCATTTCAGAAAGCTTCATCAAAAGGCGCCGTCTTTTGATTTTTATTTTGTCCAACGACTGTCTTCTTTCGTGTAGAAAGAGGGTTTTTTATATGCTTAAAAAAGGAGGAAAGAAGAAATTGAAAAAATGTGTAAAAGATATTGCAATGATTCTAGTTGGTTCTTTTTTATTTGCTGCAGCTGTGAAC
Source organism: Bacillus sp. BS1807G30 (assembly GCF_040047675.1). NCBI lineage: Bacteria > Bacillati > Bacillota > Bacilli > Caryophanales > Bacillaceae > Bacillus > Bacillus sp. BS1807G30. Next base: position 268,609 of record NZ_CP157353.1, read on the forward strand.
ATGTTTGTCATTCCACTTGAGTTTGGTGAAGGTGGCGTAACGGGGCTGTCCATCATTTTCTACTATATGTTTGAGATTGCGCCGTGGCTGACAAACCTTGTGTTGAATGCGATTTTATTACTTGTGGGGTATAAATACTTGGACAAGAAGACCACGATCTACACAGTGGTAGCTGTCGCAAGTAACTCTCTATTTTTACATTTGACCACTACATGGGTGGTGAATGTCCATGAATTGATCATTGGTTCTATTTTCGCTGGGATCATCATTGGGATTGGCATTGGTCTTGTTTTAAGAGCGGGCGGTACAACAGCGGGATCTGCCATTCTTGGGCGAATTGCGAATAAGTATCTAGACTGGAACGTGAGCTACGCCATCTTGTTCTTTGATCTGATCGTTGTTTTTGCTTCTTACTTTATTATTGGTGCGGAAAAATTAATGTTTACGATTGTGATGCTGTATGTGGCGACTAAGGTGATGGATTTCGTCATAGAAGGGCTTAACACGAAAAAAGCAGTGACGATTATTTCTTCATGCAAAGATGATATTGCAGAAGAAATCAATCACACCTTGGATCGAGGCGTGACCATTTTAAACGGTCGCGGTCATTATTCGAAGGAATCGAAGGAAATTCTCTATGCAGTCATTCAAAAACAGGAGCTGATGCGTTTAAAGAAAATCATTAAGAAAATTGATCGAGACGCATTCGTTGTTGTCCATGACGTGCGTGATGTGTTTGGAGAAGGATTTGTGAATATATAAAAACGAAAAGACCCCAAAAGGGTCTTTTTTTCTATTTCATACCTCTTGTCACATCATACTATGTATTGTATAGTATAAATGGTTAGGAGTTGTAATCATGAATGCACAATTAAAAAAAGGTTTACTTGAATTCTGTGTACTGGCGGTATTAAAGAAAGGCGATTCCTATGGTTATCAAATGATTAAAGATATGTCCCATTGTATTGAGATTTCAGAATCGACATTATATCCGATATTAAAGCGGTTAGAGCAAAACAATTATGTGGAGACCTATTCACAGGAACATAACAGTCGATTAAGAAAATACTACCGGATGACAACAAGTGGCCGTGAGCATATGGCACAGTTTTTAGCGGAATGGGATCAAGTGATGGCGATTTACGACTTTATTTCTGGAGGACAGAGCAATGAATAAAAAAGAATTTTTAGCCAGCTTGGAGAAGCATCTGCATCGTCTAGGCGAAAAAGAAAGTGATCGGTTCATCGAGTATTACGATGAAATAATCGAGGATTATCAGGAAGATGGCTACAGTGAACAGGAGGCAGTTCATCAAGTCGGTCAGCCTGCCATCATCGCTGAAGGGATTATGAAGGAACAAGGAATCAAAACCGTTCAGGTGCCGACGTTTGGAGAAAAAGCCACAAGGCTCTCCATCCTCATTTTGGGCTTTCCGTTATGGGGCAGTATTCTAGCAACAGTCTTCCTGCTGTTTCTTTCTGTGTATATGGTGATTTGGTGCATTCCACTCGTGACAGGTACAATGACGCTAGTTGGTCTGCTCGGCGGTTTTTGGAGCATCATTGGTTCTCCGTTTATCTTTCAAGACGGTTTGCATGTGGTGGTGACGCAGATCGGAGTTGGTATTCTTCTATTAGGTGTCGGATTATTAAGCGGCATAGCCACGGCGTATTTGACAAAACTATTTGTGCAAGGGACTGTTCAAACCACTAAGGCATTCATGGGAATGTTTAAAAAGAAGGTCGTGAGAGTATGAACGTGAATGATTTAAAAAAACAATGCATCAAATGGGGGATCATCTTCACCGTTGCCGGAGGAATTGTCATGGCAATTGGTTTTGGACTTTCAGGCTTTGACCTAGACGCATATCAAAACAATGACCAGAACAATATCTTCCGCACGATCAATTGGAGCAAGCCATAAATGAAAGACCCGCTTATGCGGGTCTTTTTTTCGCTCGAACCACAAAGAAGAAATAACAGCAAAGTGCGCCAAGGTCACAGAGCATAATAATCAGCCCCATTGGAAAGGCAGTCTGGCTACCAGCTAAGCCAACAAGTGGTGTCATGCAAGCGCCTAGCAGCATTTGCGCCACACCGATGAGGGCAGCTGCACTTCCAGCATGTGCGCCGTGATGCTGCATCGCAAGAGATGGTGCAGAGGTGCCGACAATCCCAACGCTTGAGACCACAAAAAACAGCGGAATGAGAATGCCATACAATCCTGCATCAATAGAGATCATCACACACAAGGTGACGCCTCCTAAAGCAGCTGTCAGCAGCCCGATGCGAAGGACTTTCTCCTCACCAATTTTCGCAGCAACGCGGGCAAATACTTGTCCGGCTGTGATGATGCCAAGACTATTCACCGCAAAGGCAGCGCTAAAGCCCTGCGGAGAAAGGTTGAAAATCTCCTGCAGCACAAACGGTGACCCAGAGATATACGCAAACATAGCGGCGAAGACAAGCCCTTGTGAGAGAGCATATCCGACAAAGAGTCGATCGCTCGCTAGAATTTTCATCGCACCTAGGATCTGTTTGAAGCCTCCAGTCTGTCTACGTTCCACAGGTAAGCTTTCTTTCAATGAAAACATCGATCTTAGGAGCATGAGTGCCCCGAGGATTCCTAGCAGAACAAACACACCCTGCCACGTCGTGAACCGTAACATTTGTCCGCCCACGATCGGTGCCGCTGCTGGAGCCACTCCGTTGACTAACATGAGCAAAGCAAAGAATTTCGTCATTTCTGAGCCTTCATAATGATCTCGTACGATGGCTCGTGCAATGACAATGCCTGCTGAACCAGCAAGTCCTTGAATCAGCCTTAAAAGAATGAATGTCCAAATTGATGTGACAACTGTACATAAAAGAGATGCCGCAATAAAAATGATCAATCCAACCATCAGCGGCTTTCTTCTGCCAACTGTATCACTGATTGGACCTGCAATGAGCTGTCCAAGCGCAAGTCCAATTAAACAAGCCATGAGACTTAACTGAGACAGTGCCGTGCTTGCTTCAAAGTCACGGGCGATATTAGGTAAAGCAGGTAAATACATATCCATTGCCAGCGGTGCCAGGGCTGTTAAAGAGCCAAGAAGCGCGGCAAGGAGGAATCGATTTTTTTTCGATTCTTGGGGATAAGATAAAGAATTCATATGATGCCACTCCTCGTATACGTCCTCAAATCAGCATAATGAATCAAGCTTTCCATTTCAATCAAAATTTTCAAAGAAGTTTTCGTGCAAAATCATTGATCTTTCGAAGGAGACTCTTTACATTGAATGAGTAGAGAAAAGAATCAGATCATCGGCATGCAATGATTGCATGATTCGTATATCCATTCATAGACAAACAGGAGGTGCTGGCATGGAGCAGCAAGAGTTGATCATTCGTCAAGCGGTGAGTGAAGATCATGAGGCGATCACACATGTGCTGATCAAATCATACGCACAGTATGAGCCTCAATTTACAGAGGAAGGCTGGCAAAATTATTCTGCAGCCCTGCGAGCGGCTGTAGATAACCCAAACATGGAGTTGATGCTTGTGGCCGAGCTTGAGGGCAAGGTCGTGGGAACCCTTCAAATGTTTCGATCATCAGAACAGGCATATGACAAGCCAGAGATGGGCATTACTTCAGCGATTGTCCGGTTTTTAGGGGTAGATCCTGATGTGAGAGGAAAAGGCATTGCAGAGTCCTTGTTGCGTAAAAGTATAGAACTGACGCAATCGTGGGGCGAGAACGTCCTGTATCTTCATACATCGGATAAAATGCAGGCCGCCATTCGTTTATATGAAAGAATGGGCTTTGAACGGGCACTTGATAAAGAATTTGTGAATCAAAATGGGACGCATGTGAAGAGCTATCAGTATGTGATCAAAAAAGAACAGCCGGCTGGCTCATAATATACACCGAATAAGAAGAGGAAGAGTATGTCCTGCATGGACGGGACTCTTCCTTTTTCTCATGACACCCATACGTTCAGTGCCATATATGAAAAGCACCAAGAGATTAACCCAAACATGACAAAGAATTTCAACACATGTTCATAAGGGGTTAGCTTTCGATCTCTTTTCGTTTTCACAAGCCGCCAGTAAAGGGCATAACCACAAAAAACCAAGATGATTTGTCCGAGTTCTGCTACGGTTTCGATGATTGTGATTCCGTTCATTTGTTTTCACCTCACCATATGTCTTCCATAGGCAGCAGCAGTGAACCTTTATTTCTTCAAAAGAAAGCAGTGTATACTAGAATAAGAAGTAGATGCAGAAGGGGTTGTGACCGATTGTTTCCGCTATATGCAAATTCTTGGGATGACGTAATCGAGAGAAAAATCAAATACGATGATCAGGTTGTGGAACATACGTGTCAGCTGTTAGACGCACAGGAGCAGCAAGTCGTGTTGTTTCATAAAATTCAAGAACCATTTACAATGGTTGCTGGTGATGGCACTGTCACGATTCCAAAAGGGAGTTATACGACCGCCTATTATTGGAGGGACCGGCCTTATAATGTCTATTTTTGGCGGGATGATCAAGGCAATGAACTTGGCTCTTATTTGAATATCGTCAGACATACGCGATTTGAAGAACGGGCGGTTGTTTTTGAAGATTTATTGATTGATCTACTCGTTCTTCCGAATGGTGATTTCTTTGTTTTGGATGAAGATGAACTGCCGGAGAGTTTAGCTTCCTTTGAACACGGCTCTGTTCAACGAGCACTACATGATGTCATCCATTCGTTAGCGCACATTCTCGATCAAGTGAGGCTGGATGCGAAAGGGAAATATCCTCACACCTTGTTTCAGAAGATGTTGAAATAGAAAAAACGATTCCTTTCAGCAAGGAATCGTTTTTTATCAAACCTTGATCCGGTTTATTCGTTTTTGTAAATCAGTTTTTGTTTTAGATGCTTTTAGTTGTTTGACCGCACTTTGAGCGGTTGCTTTTGTTTTCTTTGTTCGTTTGGCTTCGGCTTTTTTGACTTTTTGTTTGGCATCTGTCACTTTCTTTTGATAGGCGACTTGTTTTTTGACTTTGTCGAGCCGGTTTTGCAGGCTTGTTTTTTCTTTGCCTTTGGATAGCTTTTTAATGGCCGTTTGAGCACTTTTAATCGAGCCTTGGGTTTTACTTTTTTCAGCTGATTTGACCTTCGCTCGCGCGTCACGAATATCAATGGCTGTTTGGACTTTTTTGACTCGGTCAGTGAGTGCGGTTTTTTGCTTGCTGGCAGTGAGTCTGCCAATTTTCGTTTTGGCTTGATCAACATCTGTTTGTTTTTTAGATGTTTCGGCTGTCTTGACTGCGCTTGTCGCAGCCTTTAAAAAGGTTGACTGCGGCACATATTGCACGCGGCCATAGCCGAATTGTGGATCTTTTCCTTTTGCGCCAAGATCCACTGTATAGCTACGCAATAAAGTGCGGAGCTGAACATTTGTTTTCTTAGGATGTAGCTGTTTTAACAGCGCCAGCATCCCTGTGACATGTGGTGCCGCTTGTGATGTACCCGTAGCATACCAATATTCATTTTTCAAATAGGTACTGATGACGTTCTCGCCGGGAGCGGAAAATTCAATTCCTTTCCCCGTATTAGAGATGGAGGCGAGTTTGTCTTTGTCAGTCGTTGCGGAAACAGCAATGACGCTATTGTATGCGGCAGGATAACTAATCCCATTCTTCTTTCCATCATTTCCACTTGCAGCAACGACCAGCAGTCCTTTTTTGTATGCTTCATCAACTGCTGAACGTAAAATCGGAATGTTATCTTCAAAACCTAGACTTAGATTGATGATGTCCATCTTATTGCTAATCGCCCAATCAATGCCTCGGAGCAGACTGTATAAGTCGCCCTCTCCTTTTTTATCTAATACTTTTACAGCATACAGCTTCACACCAGAAGCAACACCGACCGTACCGTAATCATTGTTAAGCGCCCCAATTGTACCGGCGACATGTGTTCCATGTCCTTCATCGTCTTTGTAAGAAGACGTGTAATCGACGAATGATTTACCACCGGCTACCTTTAAATCTTCATGTGGGAAAATACCAGTATCGAGAACGGCTACTTTCACATTTTTCCCTGTCACACCTTCTTTGATTGCTTGCTTTACATTGAGCTTCTGCAGGTTATAAGATTTTTGTACCAAAGCATCCTGACCAGTAGCAGCAGCCGTTTTTTTCACGGTAGAAGCAGCGAGTTTGACCCTAACGTTTTTTGAAACATAAGCGATGTTCGGGTCTTTTTTAAGTGAGGTGACAGCTTGCTCATCTGCTGTCACTGCTACAGCTGGAAGATGTATGTATTGAGCGTTCACTTTTTCACTTTCTTGAATAGCCGTCTGTTTTCCTTTTTGATTTTTATAGACGATGATGACATCTGTTTCTTTTGGTGGTGCAGCTGCCTGCGAATGGAAGGGCAAAGCAGTTGTCAAAGCAAGAAGAAACGCGATGACCACGACGATTTTCTTTTTCAAGGCAATGGCTCCTTGCATATGAGGTGACCTCCGTCTTTTTTTCTTTATTATATCGGAGAAATAAGATGGATGGTTAGAAGAATCATAGTCTAGAAAGAAAGTTTTTTTCACACGTATCCCGAAATTGAATTTCATAGAATTCTAGTAGACAATAGAGAGATCATAATATGAGAAAGAAGGACATGCCGATGAATGTAAAAGAGTATATGACGTATGATGCGACGGGACTGGCGTCACTTGTGCAGAAAAAGCAGGTCACGCCCGAAGAGCTTGTACAAGCTGCATTTACTAGATTGGAAGAAGTGAATCCAGTACTAAATGCGGTGATTCAGACAAGGCGAGATCAAGTGTTCAAAGACATGAAGTCACTAGATGCGGATCAGCCGTTTGCTGGTGTTCCGTTTGTGTTGAAAAATATATCGCAGGGGCTGGAACATGAACCTTTGACGGCGGGTGCTTTGCTGTTAAAGGATGTAAAGGCGCAAACAGATTCCCACTTTGTCCGTCGATTGAAGCAGGCTGGGCTCCTCATGATCGGTCATACGAACACACCTGAATTCGGATTGCGAAATGTGACAGAACCCTTTTTATATGGTCCGACGAGAAACCCTTGGAATGCTGACTATTCTCCGGGCGGTTCAAGCGGCGGGACGGCAGCAGCTGTGGCAAGCGGCATCGTACCGGCGGGTGGAGCGAGTGATGGCGGAGGGTCTATTCGGATTCCGGCATCCTTTACTGGTTTATTTGGACTCAAGCCAACAAGGGGGAGAACACCGGTCGGCCCGGGTGCAGGAAGGCAGTGGCAAGGAGCTTCCATTGACTTTACGCTCACAAAAACAGTTCGAGACAGTGCAGCCCTGCTTGATTTGCTTCAAGTCATTCAGCCAGAGGCTGCGTTCCAAACGCCATTATATGACGGCAGCTATCAGGAGGATTTAGTGAAACGAACCTCTTCGATGCGAATTGCTTACAGTGTAGACTCTCCAGTAGGCACGAAGGTGAGTGAGGAAGCAAAGCAGGCAGTCTTGAACACTGTGAAATGGCTGAGTGAACAAGGGCATCAAATAGAGGAAGCGAAGCCGGACATTGATGGTGTCCATCTGATGCAGCAATATTATGTCATGAACAGCGGTGAAATGTCTGCCTTATTTACCTCTCTGGCTCGTTCATTCGGGCGTCCGGTGAAGCCGGAGGAGACAGATATTGTGGCATGGGTACTGGCGGAAGCAGGAAAAAATGTGACAGCTGCTGCTTATACAGAAAGTCTTGATGCATGGGATATGGCCGCTGCAAAAATGGCTGCATTTCATCAAACCTACGATCTATATGTGACCCCAGCTACTGCCTATTCGGCTCCAAAGGTTGGCGAGCTGATGCATAACGATCAAGAAATCGCTGCATTGTTACGTGTGTCATCCCTTTCAATGCAAGCACAGCAGGATCTGATTTATGAAATGTTCCTCAAGAGTTTGACCTACACACCATTTACACAGCTGGCTAACCTAACCGGCCAGCCATCTATGAGTGTGCCAGTTCATCTCACAGAAGCAGGCATGCCTTTAGGCGTACAGGTGACAGCACCGAAAGGAAAAGAGGACTGGCTGCTCAGACTGGCGTCAGAAATAGAACCATCCTCATTATGGAAAGGAACGCATCCATTACTGAATCAATAATACAATGGCATCGACGTTGGTCTATGGAGGAAAGGAGTGTCACACGTGAGTACGAAGGACAAAATCATTCAAACGGCCGCACTTCTTTTACGTAAACAGGGGTATCATGCGACAGGGTTGAATCAAATCATTAGAGAGAGCGGCACGCCGAAAGGATCTCTATATTATTACTTTCCAAATGGAAAAGAAGAGCTGGCCATAGCAGCCGTTGAATATATGAGTCAAAGGGTCATCGATCAAATTGAAGCAAGCTTTGCCTATTCTGATGACCCATATGTCGCCGTCGATCATTTTATGACAAATATTATTCGGGGTTTTATGGAGCAAGAAAGTGAAAGAGGGATACCGATTGTCTTACTGGCGGCTGAGTCAAAACCTGAACATACAAAACTTCATGCTGCATGCAAACAAGAAATGATCCGCTGGCAAGAGCTTGTCAAAGAAAAGCTGATGAATAGCGGATATGATGATACAAAAGCAGATGAGCGGGCATCTCTCCTTCATTCAATGGTTATCGGCGGATTATCAATGACCACTGCATTAAAGCAAACGACTCCTTTAGAGCACGTAAAATGTTACCTTAGACACTTATTTATGCGAGAAGAGTAAAATCTCTCGCATATTGCCTATCTATTATATCAATTGGTCTATATAATAAAGATAGTCAATTAGTCATGAGGAGTGATGGGATGTCGGAGCAACCACAATCGATCAAGCAATCCGAAGGTACCTCTTTTTATACCGTGTCTGGTTCGGGGGAGCTGTATGGCCTGGAGAATCAGCTTGTACATGTGCTGGCAGAAGCAAATCAAACAAATCAACTGTTTGAGCTTGTCTTAATCACAGGTGGGAAAGGTGCTTACTTTCCGCTGCATTGTCATGAGACGCTATTTGAAACCATCTTTGTGCTGGAAGGGAAGCTGGAAGTGATACTGGACGGTAAAAAGTATATGGTGACGGCCTGTGATTATATTCATATTCCGCCCAAAACAATTCATGGCTATAGAATGCATAGTCACAAAACACGGTTTATTTCTTATACACTGGGCGGGCAAATGACAGATGTCTATCAGCAAATCGGAAAGAGGCTGTTGCAGAATGAATGGCCGATGACTGATCACCCATTTGATGCAGACAGCTTTCATCAGGCTGAAAAAGAAAGCGATATCATATTGATGCACGGCATTAGGGAGCTATCCAATACAACCAAGCCAGCTGTTTTGTTTCATAGTCAGCTCCCGCGCGCAGTGCAGCCATATGTGCTGGAGGCTGGTGAAGGAAAGCAATACATGGTCGAAGGTCAGCTTCATGAGCTGATTGCGACAACGGAAACAACAGGAGACGGATTTAGTTATTTTGTGATTGAAGGGACAAAGGGAAAAGGGTTACGTTCGCATTATCATGAAATGCATACAGAAGCACTTTATTGTGTTGAAGGCAGAATAAATCTTCAGTTAAACGGAGAAAATATTTGCTTGATGCCGGGGGATTTTGCCTATATTCCTCCGAATACCGTTCACTCGTATGAATTCGTGTCTCATTCAAATAAAATGTTGGTTTTGCTGCTGCCTGGCTATATTGAGCAAGTGTTTGAACAATTTGAAGAAGCACAAAGTCCAGGAATGTGCCCTTATTTTATACAGGAAGGGAACATGATGGAGGGTGGGGAGACCTCTACTCAGTATGATTTGGTGTTTGTCGAAGATAAATAGCTGTGTAACGCGTTACACAGCTTTGAATAAACAGCCTGTCGAATCAATCGGCGGGTTATTTTATTTCCCTTAGGAACAGCATCCCTATTTACATGCATGAACCCTCGCATTCGGTGTCAGTCCTGCGTGCTGGTGCTCATTAATGTCACATTCACTCCGCGCCAGTACGTGTCCTTCCTAGACTGCAAAGGTTTTCTATCACGCTAAAAGAAAACAAAGGGCTAAAATAAAGTTCATTTTAGCCCTTTGTCAAAAATCTGAGGCTTAGGATAATTCCTAAGCCTTTAATGTGCGCTCGTCCATCATTTTTTCGATTAATTCAAAAAATGTTTTTTTATCTTCTTCTGATAGGTGATTGAACAGTTGATTGACAAGCAGCTGACGATTGTCGATCATTTGTCTGGCGATTTGTTCACCTGATTCAGAGAGTGTAATCCATACCGTACGGCGGTCATTGTTATTTCTAGAGCGGATAATCAGCCCTTCATCTTCTAAGTGATTGAGAGCGGTTGTTGTTGCGGAGGGAGATAATGAAACTTCCTGCAGAATATTTTTCACAGTACATGATTGATGGCGGTAGATGATGCGTAAAATAAACCCTTTTACATTCGTGACGTTTTTGGGGATATTCTCTTCATCTATTCGTTTCGTCGCCTTTAAATACTTTGTCAGTGCATGGTCTAACAAACTTGCCTCTAGCTCGAAATGTTGCATTCTCCATACCTCTTTTCCTATTGCATTCGCATTTTCCGATCAATTACTAGGTCTATCTTATCATAATAAGCATCATCATTTAAACCAAAATGGAAGACGGATATAAAATTACCTATATTATCAATTAATAAAAGGAACAATTCCAAAATGAAATGATTTTACTTTCACCTCTTTTTATTTTAGAATGTGAATGAGATAAAATCTGCCAATCCAATTCACTGGAAATTGGCTATTGGACATCAAACGTTTGGAGATGAAGATATTGAATACTTTACAGGCATTACTAAACGACAGAATGGAACGCTCTTCACAAATTGAAGCGGTAACTGGCGGAGGTGTGTCTTATACATTTGAAGAATATGCAAAACGCATTGATCAGCTGGCGCATTACTTACATCGTAAAGGAATTCGAAAAGGTGACCGGGTTTGTTTTATTTGTCAAAACCATCATCACTTTTCTACGATTATGCTGGCAGCCATTAAAGCAGGTGCAGTCGCCGTACCGCTTAGCTGGCAGCTTACCTCTTTTGAGCTAGAAGGTATCTTGAAAAAAGCAGAGCCAAAAGCTTTATTTTTTGACCGTGAATTCCGTGACATCATTGCGGCAGTGAATGTGTCTTTAGAAGATTGTCTCATGGTGGAATCTGGTGTCAATGCGAAAACAACACAGCTGTTTGAAGACATATTGGCGTCTAATGATGGAAGTGATCTTGCTGAAGAGGTATCAGAAGAGGATTTGGCCATGATTTTATTCACTTCAGGTACAACAGGCAATCCAAAAGGTTGTATGGTCGGACATGGGCGAATCTATCAATTTTTAACAAGACATGGGAACCGAGGATTTGATCTGAAAGGAAAACGATACTTGGCAAGTCATCCGCTGTATCATATGAGTTCAATTAATCACCTGATTGCAGCTGCAATTGAAGGGTATACGTTAGTCTTCTTACATGATGCAACGCCGAAACGCATTTTAGAAACAATTGAGAAAGAAAGAATTACGTTTATGATGGCTTTCCCATCAGCTTACACGTACATGCTAGAAGAAATGAAGCGCGGTTCTTATGATCTCTCATCTTTTGAAATTGCAATTTCTGGCGGTACGAAGGTACCGGTACGCTTAATTAAAGATTACAAAGAAGTAGGCATTCAGATGATGCATGGCTATGGAAGTACGGAAGCGTGGGTTGTGAGTGCGTGGCATCCAGCGATGGGCGAGGATAAAATGGGCTCTGCTGGTAAAGTGGATCCGGATGTAGAAGTCAAAATCGTGCACCCTGAGACAGAGGAGGCGCTGCCAGCTGGAGAAATTGGCGAGGTCGTCATGAGAAGCCCATTTTATTTCTTAGGCTACTATCATCAACCTGAAGCGACAGAGAAAGTGCTCAAAGATGGCTGGTTCCATATGGGGGATGCAGGCTATCTGGATGAAGACGGTTTTCTTTACATCACAGGGAGATACAAAGATGTGATTCTATACGGTGGGGATAATATTTATCCTGACCAAGTGGAAGAAGTCATTGATCAAATTCCAGGTGTAATTGAATCTGCTGTCATTGGGGTACCAGATGACTTATATGGTGAAGTACCAAGTGCGTATATCGTAAAAGACGAATCTGTCGATTTCTGCGAAGAAGATGTGTTGAATTACTGCAAGGAACGTTTAGCAGATTACAAAGTGCCATCCATTCATTTCACGCAGGATCTGCCAAAAAATAAACTTGGTAAAATCATGAAGAAAGATTTACGTGAATTGGTTGTGAATGCGTAGGACCTATTCTGCTATAATGAAATTTGAATGATTTTTTGTTTTTCTAACGTTTTGGAGGGAAAGGGTTTGCGACATATACTTCGTAAGAAACACATTCACGATTTGTTAGAACAGAGCAGACAGCAAAAGGTAAAGAAAACACTGGGCGGGCTCGATCTCACGCTCCTTGGCATAGGGGCTGTGATTGGGACGGGGGTCATGGTGTTAACCGGAATTACAGCAGCTAAGGATGCAGGACCGGCTGTTATTTTCTCCTTTGCGATCGCAGCGATTGTGTGCAGTTTAGCAGCACTCTGTTATGCAGAAATGGCTTCCGCGCTGCCTGTGTTCGGCAGTGCGTACATTTATTCATATACCACAATGGGTGAACTCGTAGGTCATCTCATGGGATGGACGTTATTATCTGTTTATATGCTGACTGCTTCAGCTGTAGCGAGTGGCTGGTCGAGTTATTTTAACAGCCTGCTGGAGGGGTTTGGAATCTCAATTCCACATCAATTTTTAGCTGGTCCAGAACAAGGCGGATATATGAATTTGCCAGCAATTATCATTGCTTTACTCATTGCGTGGATCCTATCTAGAGGAACGAAAGAAAGTAAAAAATTCAATAATATCATGGTGTTTGTGAAACTTGGCATTATTGTTCTTTTCATTGTAGTAGGTGGTTTTTATGTAGAGCCAGCCAATTGGCAGCCGTTCATGCCGTTTGGTACGGAAGGGATTATTGCTGGAGCCGCTGCTGTGTTTTTTGCCTTTTTAGGATTCGATGCCATTTCGGCTTCTGCAGAAGAGGTGAAAAATCCACAGCGGAACCTGCCAATTGGCATTATTGGTTCATTGCTCATTTGTACGATCATTTATATTGTCGTTTGTTTGGTCATGACAGGCATGGTGCACTATACGAAGTTGAATGTGACAGAGGCAATGTCTTATGTACTGCAAAGTGTCCATCAACATAGCGTGGCTGGTATTATTTCTGTCGGTGCTGTGATTGGATTGATGGCTGTGATTTTCGCCAATAATTATGCGGCAACTCGAATTGCTTTTGCGATGGGGCGGGACGGGCTTTTGCCTAAAGTGTTTTCAAAAACAAACAAAAGTGATACACCTGTTGCAAGTATATGGGTGATTGGCGGAATGACAGCTGTTATTTCAGGGTTTATTGATTTGAAGGATCTGTCCAACCTAGCCAATATCGGTGCATTATTAACGTTTGCGATGGTGAGTTTATCCGTACTCATTTTGAGAAAGACACATAAACAGCTGGAAAGGGGATTCCGGGTTCCGTTTGTACCGGTTTTGCCAATTATCTCGATGGGCTGTTGTGTGTTTCTGATGCTCAATTTACCAGGCCGGACATGGCTGTACTTCGGGGTTTGGCTGATGATCGGTGTCGTCATGTATGCAGCGTATTCTAACAAACACAGTGAATTAGCGAAATCTGCTTGAGAAAAAGGTGCAAATCCGTTGACGATTTGTGCCTTTTTTCATACGATTTGGGATAAGCTATATAAGAGATAATGAACGGAACAAGAGGAGGATGAGGGAAATGATCAGCGTTAGTCCTTATATTGTCGTAGAAGATGTCAAAGAATCTCTTCAATATTATCAAGGAATTTTTGGCGGAGATATTCGTATCTTAAATGAACATCAAGACCGTGTATTGCATGCTGAGCTGCACCTTGGAGAATCACTGCTCCACTTTTCAGATACATTTGGTCGCACACCAAAACCGGAGAATCTTCGATTGATCATGCAGTTTGACAATGAGGAAGAGTTAAAGGCTGTATACGAGGCGCTTGAAGCTGATGGAGATGTCCTTGTGGAATTACAGGATACGTTCTTTGGCGCACTTCATGGACAAGTACAAGATCGGAAGAATGGTCTGATATGGGTGCTGAATTATATGAAATAAATAAAGACCTTCACTCTTGTGAAGGTTTCAGCGTGTAGACAAACCCTCGCATTCGGTGTCAGTCCTGCGTGCTGGTGCTCACGAATGTGAAATTCGCTCCGCGCCAGTACTCGTCCTTCCTAGACTTCAAAGGTTTTCTATCACGCTGAAAAGAAGACAAAGGGCTAAAATCAAGTTCATTTTAGCCCTTTGTCAACAATCTGAGACCTTCACCCTTGTGAAGGTTTTTTTGCGAGTGTTTTTATTTTCTGAAAAATGGAAAATATGCTATGTTGGAAGAATGATAAGACATGGGGAAAGGGTGGAAAAGGAATGGATCAAGTTGAGTTTCAATATATTCAAACAAACGGCATAAAGCTCCATACAGCAATGGCTGGTCCTGAAGATGGTCCGCTGCTGGTCCTGCTGCATGGATTTCCTGAGTTTTGGTATGGTTGGAAAAATCAAATCCTCCTCCTAGCTGAGGCGGGGTATCGTGTCGTTGTTCCTGATCAAAGGGGATACCATCTGAGTGACAAACCAGAAGGAGTCGAATCATACGTCTTAGACAAATTAAGAGATGATATCGTGGGATTAATTAAGGCGCTGAGCCCAAATCAAAAGGCTATTGTCGGCGGACATGATTGGGGTGGAGCTGTTGCTTGGCATCTTGCTTCAACCCGTTCTCAATATGTAGAAAAATTAATCATCGTCAACATGCCGCATCCTCGTGTGATGATGAAGGTCCTTCCGTTTTATCCGCCGCAGTGGAAGAAGAGCTCTTATATCGCGTTCTTTCAGCTTCCAAATGTACCGGAGGCAGCCCTTCAAGAAAATCACTTTCAAAGACTGGATGAAGCCATTGGACTGTCTGCTAGACCTCATCTGTTCACGAAGGAAGATGTCTCAAGCTATAAGTTGGCATGGACGCAGCCGGGAGCCATTACGTCCATGTTGAATTGGTATCGAGGCATTAAAAAAGGCGGCTTTGAAAAACCGATTTCCAAACGAATTCTCGTTCCTGTCCGCATGATCTGGGGAATGGAGGACAAATTTCTAAGCAGAAAGCTCGCAAAAGAAACGATCAAGATTTGCCCAAATGGACAGCTGATTTTTGTCGATGATGCCACTCATTGGATCAATCATGAAAAACCAGATGTCGTGAATAAGCTCATACTCGAATTTTTAACATAAAGAAATAAGCTCTGATCATATGACCAGAGCTTATTTGTTTTATCCGATTTGATTCTTTTTCAAGGAAACAGGTTCGTCGTCCCAGCATTCAATCTGTTCATTGTTCGGAACGGCGTTTTTATAGAAAACAGGATCTTTGCCTTCTTTTTTCTGTCGCATGTAATCCTTTAGTGCTGCAAAGGCGACTTTAGACAGCATGGTAATGGCAATGAGGTTGACGATGACCATGAGACCCATGAATAAGTCGGCCAGACCCCAAACGAGAGGAACAGTGGCAATGGCTCCGAATAGAACCATGCCAATGACAGCCACACGATAGATGTTGAGCCAAATTTTATTCGCTCCCAAGAATTCAATGTTCGTTTCACCATAGTAATAGTTACCGATTAACGTACTAAAAGCGAATAAGAAAATCATGATGGCTAGGAATCCAGAAGCCCAAGGCCCAATGTGCTGGCTTAATGAAGCCTGAGTTAGCTCAATTCCTTCCAGATTGGTTGTTTTATACGCATCAGAGAACAGAACAAGAAAGGCTGTGCTTGTACAAATAATTAACGTATCTGTTAACACACCAAATGCTTGGATTAACCCTTGTTTGACAGGGTGGCTCGTGACAGCAGTTGCTGCTGCATTAGGCGCACTACCCATACCGGCTTCGTTTGAGAAGAGACCGCGTTTAATCCCTTGTAACAATGCTCCACCTAATGTACCGCCGGCAAACTGTTCAAATCCGAAAGCGTGTTTCACAATCGTACTGATGACGCCTGGTAGTTCAGTGATATTTGTGATAATGACAAAGAAAGCAATCCCGATGTAAGCAACGGCAAGAAAAACGACAATATATTCAGATGCTTTTGCAATCGCTTTGATCCCTTTGAAAATAATGAACGCAAAAATAACAGCCATAACGATTCCGACAGTTAAACGATCTAGGCCAAAAGAGTTTTTAAAAGCGACGGTGATTGTATTTGATTGCACTGCGTTAAAGACAATCCCAAAAGAGATCGTGATCAGGATGGCAAATAAAATCCCCATCCAGCGCTTATTTAACCCTTTTTCCATGTAATAAGCAGGTCCACCGCGGAATCCTGTTTTATCTTTTACTTTATACACCTGAGCTAGTGTACTTTCAACAAAGCTTGAAGCAGAACCGATAATCGCTACGATCCACATCCAGAAGATTGCGCCAGGTCCACCGATCGCAATAGCGATGGCAATCCCTGTGATATTCCCTGTTCCTACACGTGCTGCCATACTGATGGCAAATGCTTGGAACGGTGAGATTCCCTCTTTTTCTTTTCTTCCTTCTTTTAGAACACGCAGCATTTCTTTCAGCATTCTGACTTGCAAGAAGCGTGATCTATATGTGAAGTAGACCCCTACTCCAAGTAACAGAGCAATGATAAGATAAGTCCAAATAAAATCATTTGTAGTTGTTAAATAAGATAGCAAAGCTTTTTCGTTCATAACATCACCTCTTCGATTTCATCACTGTTCTTTTTAAAAAATACTGAGATCCCACTCTTTGGCGAGTTTCTTCAGCATCATGACACCGGTAATACTATTTCCACAATCGTCAATGGCAGGACCATAAATGCCGATACCGCAGCCTGTCTGAAATGGGAATTCCCTTCTTGCGCTTGGCGGAACGCAAGCCATGATTCCTCCAGACACACCACTTTTTGCTGGAACGCCTACGAAAGCAGCAAAATTACCAGACGCATTGTACATGCCGCATGTCAGCATCAATGCCTTTGTTAGTCTTGCGATATCTTTTGGGATGACTTGGACTTGTTTAAAGGGATGGTAGCCATCACTTGAAATAATCAGTCCAATCAAGGCGATGTCCTCTGTTGTGACCTCAATGGAACATTGCTTTAAATACACTTCTAACGTGTCCTCGACATCTGATTCTAAGTAATTGGTTTCTTTTAAATAATAAGCAAGTGCCCGGTTGCGGTGTGCAGTTGCCCATTCTGATTGATAAACCTCTTCATTAACAGAAGGACGCTTACCTATTAAGTTTTCGATTAAATCGAAAATATATGCTAGCTTTTCTGTAGAAGTCTTTCCAGGAAGGATGGAGGATACGGTAATAGCTCCAGCATTAATCATTGGATTAAAGGGCTTCCCTGGTTTATGCATCTCAAGGCGGTAGATGGAATTAAATGCATCACCAGTTGGCTCTACATCTACCCGATCCAAGACGTACGGAACGCCTCTTCCTAAACAGGCAGCTATAAAGCTGATGACTTTTGAGATACTTTGCAGGGTAAAGGGAACGTCCCAATCACCATAACGTACAGATGATCCATCTGGGCCTATCACGCTGATACCAAGTTGAGAGGAATTTACTTTTCCGAGTGCTGGAATGTAGCCAGCGTTCTGCCCGTTTTTGTAATACGGACGTATTTCTTCTGCCCATTGATCAACAGAAGACTGGCATGCGTGTTGTGTATTATTAGAAATTGCTGTTTTCATACGATTCCTCCAATCAAAAATCAAAAAGTACCCTATTGAATTGGCGGATGACAAAAAATGCGATCAAATAGGCACGAAAACATGTTACACATCTTCAAAGAACTTGTCATGCGCTGCTTGTACCACTCCTTTACACCTAAATATATGTTCAAATGAAGGCTTTGGCGGCGAAACAACAAAAAGGGTTTTTAGTGAAAATTCAGAAAACGCTTACATATAGTTTCACTAAAATTGTTCATTCAATTTATCTTGGAAACTACACAATCTGACGAAAATCTACAGAAAAACTTACAAATAAAAATCAGTCTACATGCAATTGTCTAAACAATTCCCATTATTGTAGACAATCTCCAAATCGTAGGATAGCTGAAAGGTCACCATGCCTCCTCGGAGAATAGTCATAAAAAATGATTTTGAAGAGAGAAGAAGCCGTGAAAATAATTTTTTTGCTCATTGTGAAGCAAAGAGTCTCCTTGTATACTGTGGCTATGTAAACAGGGGAAGGGATGTCAGTCATTTGAGTTTAAACCAGCTTGTCAAAAAAGACGCATTTATTTTGATTTTTATGATCGTCATTGTGCCGCTTGCGGGAGAGCTGAAGTTTTATCCTGTGAATGAAACATTTCGTATTAGTTTTGGGGCACCTGCGTTTTTCTTTTGCTTATTACTTTTAAGAAAATCAAGACCATTGCTGCCGGGGTTTTTAACAGGCGCAGCCATTGTCCTATTTCGGGTAGGTTTAGATCTTATTCAGCAAAAAGCTGATCTGGCTCTGTCATTTTATCAGCAGTTTCCAAGCTTCTTTTTTTACTTTACTTATGCTTTTCTTTTCTTTGTTGTCCGTACAGGACGTTTTAAGCAGCGTTCCATTTTTATTGGGCTGATCGGACTGATGATTGAACTGCTTGCTGATTTTGTTGAGCTGTTTGTACAATTTTTAGTGTTTGATACAACCATGACTTTCTCAAAGCTGAGTGATATGATCCTCATTGCATTTGCTCACAGCTTCGTGGTCATCAGCTTTTTTAATATGATGAGGCTGTATGAGGCACAATCAAGAGAGAAACAAATCATGAAGCAAAATGAGCATATGATGATGGTCATTTCAAATTTATATGAGGAAACAGTTCATTTAAAGAAAACGTTAAATCATACAGAGCACATAACGCAAGAATCCTATCGGCTCTATCGTCTGCTGAATGAACATGAGGCAGGAAAGAAAGTGAGTCAGGAGCTGCTCAAGCTTGCAGGGGAAATACATGAAGTCAAAAAGGATAATCAGCGTATTTACGCCGGGCTTTCAAAGCTGATTTCAAAGGAAAATATGCAAGATTATATGAGGGCAGAGGATCTTGTTCAAATCGTGATTCGCATTCAAGAGAAATATGCGCTATCTCTCGGGAAGAACATTTCCTTTACATCTGATATAAAAGGCATTCACTTGCATGAGTATCATGTGTTCATTTTCTTATCGCTGATTAATAATTTAATGGCAAATGCAGTTGAAGCAATTAAGCATGATGGAGCCATCTCACTCGTATTAAAAGGCAGTCATGATAAAATAGAGGTTCGGGTCGAGGATGATGGACCGGGTATTCCTGAGAAATTGAGAGAGATTGTATTTGATCCTGGATATACCTCAAAATTTGATGCATATGGAACACCGTCAACTGGGATTGGCTTATCCTATGTGAGAGAGCTGGTTCAAGAGCTGGACGGTCAAATCCAGATTGAGCAAAAAGAAACGAAAGGAACAGCTTTTCAGCTTGTCCTTCCGATAAAAAATTTAATACAGAGAGGGTGAGTGTATGCGATTTTTCATTGCAGATGATGATCGTGCAATACGCTCGATTTTAGGTCAAATCATCGAGGATGAGGATTTGGGAGAGGTCGTGGATGAGGCTGATGACGGCGTTGGATTAGAGGCGCATTCATTGAACCTGAAAAAAGTAGACATCCTTCTGATTGATCTTTTAATGCCAGCTAGAGACGGCATTCAAACCATACGTCATATTCACCCTGAATTCAAAGGCAAGGTCATCATGATATCTCAAGTAGAAGCAAAAGAGATGATGGCAGAAGCCTATGAACTTGGAATTGAATATTATATTCATAAACCTGTCAATCGAATTGAAATTGTCAGTGTCATTCGAAAGGTCATGGAGCGGATCAAGCTGGAAAAATCAATTTACGATATTCAAGCTTCTCTTCGGCATGTGCTGCCATTAGAGCCAGTGATTTCTCATGAGACAGGTACTGGATCAAAGCGAAGAACGATGAAAGAGGCAGGAGAATTCCTCCTATCTGAATTAGGAATTGTCGGAGAGAGTGGCTCTAAGGATTTACTAGAGATATTGATCTACTTACATGAAACGCAGACAGCCAATTCTCATGAGGTGAATTTTCCGCCATTAAAGCAGCTATTTATCAAAACGGCGGAACGAAAGCTTGGTCGTGGTGCGTCGGATGTGGAAGTGATGCGGGAAGTGAAAGCAGCAGAGCAGCGAATTAGACGAGCCATCCATCATTCCTTAAATCATTTCGCATCACTAGGGCTTACAGATTTTTCAAACCCTAAATTTGAGCACTATGCGTCGAAGTTTTTTGATTTCACTGATGTCAGCCAAAGAATGAAAGAAATGCAGAAGACTTCTTCATCCGCAGGGTCAACAGGCAGAGTCAATACGAAAAAGTTCGTGCAAATCTTTTATTTTGAAGCAAAGCAGCTATTCGAAGGAATGAGCTGAGGGAAATCTATTGGAATGATTGGAGAAAATAAACAGAGACAGAGTGCTTTTGACTATGAGCCGCCTTGCTCTTTTAGACGTCTTTGTTATTTATCTGATCATTCTGATTTTTCTTTTTTCTTGAAAATAAAACTCTCCTGTGCAATCGTTTGTTAAAATAGTGAGGTTAGACTAGAATGTCGGAGGTTTTATTTTGGGAAAAATTAAACGAAATGCGCTCTGCCCATGCGGAAGCGGAAAAAAATATAAACATTGCTGTGGTCAAAAGTCAGGCGGAGAACAAACGTCTGAGCTTGTGTTTAAGGAAGCTGTACAAGTTCAAAAGGATTTAATGAATTATGCGTTCTCTAAGCATCAGAGAGCGATCAATCAATTCATTAATGAGTTTTCTTTCCTAGCAGATATGGATAAAGAAACGCAACAAATCTCAGTCTTTCATTTGAGTGTATGGGGCATCTTCTTCCGCCCATTAACAGATAAGAAAGAGACCATCTTCCAAGAATTCCTGACAAAAAAAGCAGAAGATATTACCCGGCCTAAAACAAGACAAGTGGTTGAATCTTGGACAGACATGGAGCCATCTTTGCTTTTATTAAATGAAAAAACGGACGAGTCTCTTTACTTTGAGAATATGGTGACAGCTGAGAAGGTTGAAGTTGATGTGAAGCCGGATCAAACCGTGCTGCCAGAGAAAGGTAGCCTTGTTCTTGGTTTCCCTGTTCAGTTTGAAGAAAAAGCAGAGTTTTTCATTCAATATACAATGTTCGCGAAAGAGTTTACTGATACGCTTCTTCTTCAAGTTCGCCAGCTCGTTGAAGCACATGAGGCAAACGGAGGAGCACGTAGTACATTTATGAGAGAAGCCTTCCCTGAAGTGCTGAAGTGTATGTTTGCGAAGCAAGAAGTTGAAGAAACAGAAGCGCCTGCTCAAACAGAAGGAAATACAGTAGGACTATCAGCAGATCGTATGGAATGGGCTAGTGACGTTCAGCTGGAAACAGCCAAGCTGATTGAAGACGGGATGAAAGAGCACGGTGACCAAAGCCTGACAGATGGCGCTTTAACGGTTTGGAAAGCTTACTGTGATCAGAAAGCACCTGTGATCCGTAAAGCGGCGTCATTTGCTGCAGGAATCGAATATTATATTCATTCACTTGCAAGCGATGCCCCGCTTTCTCAAGCACAAGTTGCTAAAAAGTATGGAATTAGTGCGTCCACTGTATCGAGCCGATTTAAAGACATTGAAAAAGCGGTCAAAGAAGAGCAAGAGACGACTGTATCATAGCATGAAAAAAGACGCGGCACCTTTCAAGGAGCCAGCGTCTTTTTTTCATCATCTTGTTTTAATAAAACCACTCATGTATTGCTCTGTATTATAATCATTGAGGTCAATTTTCCACTGACCATCTCCGTTACGTTTCATTTTCACTTCATACTCAGCAGGGCTTGAGACTGGAGGAAGCTTTTCAAACTCAGATGCGTACATATTCAAGCTTTTCTTATACAATTCTTCTTTCGAACGGATTTTGCCGTTGTAAAACTCATCTCTTTGTTTGTCTAGTTTGTCTTTTAAGTTAGAAGCATCAATACCGGTTACTTGAGCGACAACCTTCGCTTCGTCATCTGAGATGGTTTTCACACTTGTTTCCACTTTCGCTTTATCCTTCATTGTATTTTGCATGCGTTTGTACATGGATAAAATATCGCGGTCACTGACTTCGTTTCCGTATATGCCTGCACTTCTCTTGAAGTCTTTCACAAACATTTCGTGATATTTATTAACGACATCTGATTGATTGTCACCTGTTAATTCTGAGAATTGATCATTCTTTTTGTCAAAAACAATGATATCTGTATAAGCAGATAGTGCTTTTGCTGGGTTATCTAGCTTTTTCGCTGTATCCAGTATCTTTTCGCCATCTAGTTCAATTTCGATCGAATCGCTGTTTTTCTTGATGCTATCTTGGTACACGAACTGATATTTTTTGCCTTTATCTACTAGGAAATAAAGAGCTCCTGATAGTGATTTCCCTTTGTTCAATGACCCAAGATCAAGGCGGTCTTTACTGCCGTAGAATTTTAAATCAGAGACTTTGGCATCGTCCTGATAAAGGGTGAAATCAGAGTTATATAATGAAAGGGCTTTGTCACCTTTGTTCGTGATCGTCAGGTTGACTTTTAACACCAATTCATTGTCCCGCAGGGTAGTTGTTGAGTCTTCTGGTAACGTATATTCGTAGCTATTCACTTTTACCTCTGCTGTTTTTGTTGATTTTTGGTCAGCCTTTGTTGATTTTGCTGAGCTCTGGCAGGCTGCAGAGATGATCATCACGAATGAAATCATGAGGAGTGCACTTATTTTTTTAAGATTCACAGTTGATGCTCCTTTGCTTTTCTTTCGTCATTTTCTTCCCGCTATCTGACTAAGAAAAAAGAAACAGATAGAATGGTATATTCGGGTGTTAAAGGGGAAAATCTCCTAATGACGATTTGCACTATTCATTCTATCGAATTTCATTCGTGATGAGGAATAGGTTTTAGTCCCTATCTTTAATAGATTTTTACACAAATACCTATAAAAAACGGAATTTAATAAGTAAAATATACTAGTTAATAAGAATTAATTTATCTATTTATCATGGGTTTTAAATGTTTTTTGTATAAAATTCTTGAAATGGAGGTAGTTTTCATTTCAAAAGATGTGTTAGAATTCACATCGCAAAACTTTTTTCTTTCAAAGCGTCCACCTCCAGATTGATTTTCAGAGAGCAGAATACTTGAATGTTGAAAATGATTCATGGGAAAATAAGGATGATTAAGCAGATAAGGGAGATGAGCTTTTGAAAAAAGTAACGCTTGGACGAACTGATTTACAGGTGAATCCGATAGGGCTTGGAACAAATGCAGTAGGCGGGCATAATTTATTCCCGAATCTGAGTGAAGATGCAGGGCGGGAGCTAGTAGAAACAGCTCTTGATCATGGTGTCAATTTCTTAGATTCTGCTTTTATTTATGGGCTGGGCCGTTCAGAAGAATTGATTGGCGAGATCATTGCCAAAAGAGGCGGCAGAAAAGAACTGGTTCTTGCGACAAAAGGGGCTCATAAAGAAGTAAACGGACAAATTGAACTGGATAATAGCCGAGATTTCTTAAGACAGCAGGTCGAAGACAGCCTGAAGAGGCTGCAAACTGATTATATTGATTTGTACTATATGCATTTCCCAGACGGTCGCACGCCGCTGGATGAAGTAGCCGGTACTTTAAAGGAATTGAAGGATGAGGGGAAAATCCGGGCAATTGGGGCATCAAACCTTGATTTTGAACAGCTTCAAACCTTTAATCGAGATGGATACCTAGACGTGCTTCAATCAGAGTATTCTCTGCTGAAACGTCAGGCCGAGCAAGACCTTCTCCCATACTGCGTGGAGCATGGGATTTCCTTTATCCCTTATTTTCCATTGGCGTCAGGCCTGTTGACCGGGAAGTTTACAAAGGATGCGACATTTGATGATATTCGAGCAAAGGACCCGCTTTTCCAAGGTGATGCTTTCCTTCAAAACCTCGAAAAAGTAGACAAGCTGAAGGCCATTGCGCAATCAAAACATGCCGAAACAGCACATGTAGCGCTGGCGTGGCTATTGGCGCAGGATGGCATTGATGCCATAATTCCGGGTGCAAAACGAGCCGAGCAAGTCTTACAAAACTTGAAAACAAACGATGTTCAGTTAACAAAAGAAGAAATCAACGAAATCGATCAGATCTTTTCATAATATAAAAAATAAGGTGCCAAGCAGCACCTTATTTTTTTATGCCATTGTGAGAGGAATCTTGATCACGAGCCTCAGGTTTGGAGAACGATACGTAAAATCAAGCGTGCCGTCTGCCTTTTCAACAAGCTGATGAATGATATAAGTACCCATACCTTGATGATCACCGCCTTTTGTCGAGCGGCCAAACGTCTTAAACAGATGATCTAATACGTGTTTTTCCATTCCCTTCGTACTGTTTTCACAATGAATCAAAAAGAGCCCGCTCCGTATGGAAGTCGTGACCGAGATGCTTCCTTCGTTCCCAGCTTGCTTCGCTTCAATGGCTGCATCTAATGCGTTATCAAGCAGGTTGCCAGTAAAACTCACCTGATCTGCCTTAGAAAAAGGCAGAGAAGAAAAGGGTGCTTGAAGATCTAGTGAAAGGGCGATGTCCTCTTTTTCAGCCCGCTGGAAAAAGGAATGAAGGGTTGAGGCCAAATAAGCATTTTCCCCTTTGATCCAAGGGAAATGTTTCACATATTGCTGAATCAAATCTTTGATCTCATGCTCGTCATTCGATGCGGAAAAGGCATTTAAATGTCTAGCTGTTTCATGGTGTTTACTTCGCAGCTCAAGCAGCAAGTCATTGGTTCTCGACTCAGCATGAATCAGCTCTTGAAGCCGTCCATTTAATCGTTGCTCCGTTTGCATCATCTTGAAGGAAAGGAGATCGGCTGTCAAAATGATGATGACAGTTAAAAGATGGCTTAGTCCATTTCCGTGCGTGAGAAAAAGTGAAATTCCTGAACAGGTGATGAGCACAAAAGCGCCTAATATCACGTAACCACTCATACCTAGCCAAAACCTTTTGTAAATGAAAAAGGTGTAAAGGCACATGATGCAAAAGGTCAGAAGCCACACCATGCTTGATGACAAAGGCAGAACAGCTTTAGCAGCAGCATGAACTGCAAGACCCAGCCAGATGAGCGTATATATGCGAAATCCAAGATAAAAAGCGTTCACGTTCGTTCTCCTTAAAAGTAGTATTTCTTAAAGTATTCTAATTGCTGCTTCGTCATCATAGCTTTTTTATCAGTTCCTTCAAAAGACACGATAAATGAATTTTTGGCATACGCCGAAAAGTTCTTAATGTAATGAATATTGATGATAAACGACCGGTGGGAGCGGATAAAGTCTTTCTCAGCTAAATCACCTTTTAACTCGTTGAGAGTTTGGTATGTTTGAATATCTCCTGTTGTTGTGACAATGGTCGTCGACCTGCCAGTACGTTCAACAAAGATGACATCCTTTTTTTGCAGTACATGGATATCTGATTGCTGCTTGATGAGAAGCCGTCCGTGAATGCTTTTCTCCTGCTTGGTGGACATGTAGCGCTCTAAAGATTTGGCAATTCGATCAGCTTGATAAGGCTTCATAATATAATCATGGACATTCAAATCAAAGGCATGGACAGCATACCCACTGTTTCCCGTCACAAAAACAACATCCACATTCAGTGCGTGAGAGTGAATAAGGTCTGCTAATTCATAGCCTGACATGCCAGGCATCTCAATGTCTGCAAACAATAGATCAATGTCGCCCTGTTTGACCTTCTCATATGCATCCTCCGCTGACTGCGTCACAAAAACGATGTCAACGGCATCCATTCTGCCGACAATGGCATGCAGCTTTTCTAAATCCACTCGGTAATCATCGACAAGACCTACTTTTATCATAAAAATCACCTATGACTCTTCTTATTATTTGTCTATTTTACCATTTGTTTTTTAAAATGGATCATTTCAAGACAGAAAAAGGACGTTTCGCGACATTTTTATGTCAGACAGGCGGTATTTTTTCTATCATAGACGTAGATAGTCGAAAGGGGCGAACCAAATGATTACTCTCAGCGATTGCAGCTGCTGGTTTACAGATAAGAAAAAAGTCGTAAAGGCGATGAAACATATGACGTTCTCCGTGAAGGAAGGAGAAGTCGTCGGCATCTTAGGAGAAAATGGTGCGGGGAAAACCACATTATTACGCGCCGTTGCGACATTATTGGAGCCTACTCATGGAACAGTCAATGTTGCAGGCTTTGATACAGTCAAAGAAGCAACTGAAGTGAAGAAGCGGATTGGGGTCTTATTTGGCGGCGAGACGGGACTTTATGACCGTTTGACGGCTCGTGAAAACCTTGAATACTTTGGGAAATTATATGGCTTAGATCAGCATGAAATCAAAGCAAGAATTGAGGATTTAGCAAAGCGCTTCGGGATGAGGCAGTACATGGATCGCAAGGTAAAAGGATTTTCAAGAGGGATGAAACAAAAGGTGGCGATTGCCAGAACATTGATTCATGACCCTGACATTATTTTGTTTGACGAACCGACAACAGGTTTAGATATCACATCGAGTAATATTTTCAGAGAGTTTATTCATCAGTTGAAACAGCAAAATAAAACGATTCTATTTTCAAGCCACATCATGGAAGAAGTCAGCCTGCTTTGTGACAGTGTCATGATGATCCATCAAGGGGAGCTCGTGTACAAAGGAACGCTTCCAGAATTATATGCACAGGAACAAAGTGAAGACTTGAATTACATCTTTATGTCGAAGCTCGCAAGGGGGAATGCATAATGTGGAAAACCGTCTTTTTAAAAGAAATGACAGATTCGCTCAGAGATAGAAAAACGCTGCTCTTAACAGTGTTGATCCCTCTTTTGACGATGCTAGGACTCGTGTTTTTCTACGAAAGCATGATCGCTGATCCAGGCGATAAAACATATACAGTCGCAATCAATGAAAAGCTTCCGTCCGATATGAATGACATGATCAAAGAAGTGAAAAACCTGAAACTTGAAACATTTGATGACCCGCAGCAAGCCGTTAAAGACGGTGAGGCAAATGCTTATCTAGAAATGCCAAAAGATGCAGGCGATATGCTTCAGCATCAAACATCGTTTGCCATTAAAGTCCATGGGTATCCAACAGATGATGATTCAGTGATTGCGGTTCAAATGCTGCAATCATTGCTTGAACAATATCAAAATCAAGTCGTAGAAAAGCGTTTAGCACAGGATCAGATCAAATCGTCAGTGATTCATCCGTTTGAGGTGCAATCGGTTGATGTGCAAGAAGGAGAGGACGGGGATGGAGAAAACGGGGTGACCACCATGCTGCTGTCGATTCTCCTTCCAATGATTTTAGTGACGTCCGTGATCTCAGGTGCTTTGCCAGCTGCGCTTGATATCGTAGCAGGTGAAAAGGATAGAAAGTCAATTGAAGCTTTATTCCTGACACCGGCCAGCAGACTTCAGCTTTTAATTGGAAAATGGCTAGCTGTTTCTATGTTTGGTATATTAAGTGGCATTGTGGCGATTGGCATGCTGCTGCTCTCTACATTGCTCTTTACAGAAAAGCTGAAACAAGCGCTGAACTTCGGAGATCAAGTGTGGAGCATCATCGGCGTTATGTTAGCGGCATTAATTATTTTCTCATTCATGGTATCAATGATTGAACTGCTGCTCAGTGTCGTTTCAAGCTCAGTGAAAGAAGCACAATCGTACATGTCCATGATCATTACACTAGGTGTGATTCCGATGTTTTTCACCATGAGAGCAGGCGCTACGCAGCTAGATACGTATTACTTTGCTATCCCATTCCTTAATATTCATGCACTATGTAAGCAATTGATGTTTGGCATCGTTGACCCAATGTCAATTGCCC
This sequence comes from Bacillus sp. BS1807G30, assembly GCF_040047675.1. NCBI lineage: Bacteria > Bacillati > Bacillota > Bacilli > Caryophanales > Bacillaceae > Bacillus > Bacillus sp. BS1807G30. Next base: position 296,740 of record NZ_CP157353.1, read on the forward strand.
TGACGCTCGGCTCCTCGGCGCTGACAGTGATGATCTTGTTTGTCATCGTGAGAAGTTTGTTTATGAAAGAGAAATGGATGCTGGCGAAATAGAAAGATCATTTCATTGATAAAGATGAAGAACTTGTAGATTTTTTCTACAAGTTTTTTGTTTTGTATGTTTAAATGAGTGATAAAAATTGGGTCACAATGTGAAGGAGGTTATAGAATAAAAATGCTCAGTCGTGTAAAATTTTACTTGATTTTACTTAAAAGGGGTTTTGTATATGAGTTATCAAGTAGAAGACGATGATGTTTTGGGATTATGTAATATATATGCTCAGCAAACACATCATTTTGAAGCTTTCATTTTAGGGAATAAAAAAGGACTGATAGAATTGAGAAATGCAATTGATAGAGCTTTAGAAACAGGTAGTTCTGTTGCACATGTATTCCCATCTGATTTTGAAGGCTATGAAACTTATATTGCTTTAGTAAACGATGAGCAAAGGTTCGAGAAATTAATCACTCCTTATGTAGAGGAATACATGCAAGAAGACGATGCTATTGATCCAATTGACATCATAAGAGAATATGATGCTGAAAAAGGGAATTCCTCTTCATAATATGCTTCCTTTTGTCAGTATAAGCCTTCCCGATAAGGAGATGCGAGAATTGCCAACAGTCTTCAGTTATGGAATCGCCTGCTTCATCGCTTTTCTATTAATCACTTTCGTTCTTACCCATAAAAAACTAGAAAAGAAACTTGATCTGACGATTTTGATCATAGTAGCCATCATATTATTGATGGTGAACGTCTTGTGGATATGGGTCACGCTTTTCTTCTTTACTTGTATATATGTTGGAACCAAATATAGACATCAATCGAAAAAAGACTAAAAAAACCCCCGGGAAACGGGGGTTTTTCTTTAGTTCTTGATGAACTTTTCAACCAATGAGCTTGTTTTGTAGTCGTTCAAATCAAGTTTCCATTGGTCGATATCGTTTTTCTTCATGTTCACTTCTACTGTTTCTTCAGAAGATGATGGTCCTAATTTTTTAAATTCATCTGGATAGATAGAAAGTAGATATTTCTGTGCATCATCATAAGATGCTGTACGGTTTTTGCTGTAGAATTCAGTTGCTTTTTCTTTTAAACGATCGACAAGCGGGCTTGCATCAATTGGTGTAAGTGTCACAGTCACGACAGCTTTATCACCGCTGATTGATTTTGTTTTCGTTGATACTTTTGATTTTTCAGCTAATGTTTCTTTTACAGCTTTTAGAAGCTTATCAAGGTTTTCGTCTTTTGCTGAGCTAGATGAAATACCAGAAGAAGAAATGTAGCCTTGTTTGAATGATTTATCAAATTCGTTTACGACAGTTGATTTGTTATCACCTGTTAGTTTTTCGAAATCGTCATTTTTCTTACCAAAAATCATGACATCAATATAAGAAGAAAGGGCTTTTGCAGACGCTTGAAGTGTATCTGCCTTTTTCATCAAGTCTTTTCCTTTAATATCGAATTCTAGTGTTTTGTCATCTTTTTTCGATCCAGAACCAGGCTCTGTGTAAACCAATTGATAGTCTTTTTCTTTATCAACCACAAAGAAAAGACCGCCTTTTGATACTTTACCCGCATTTAGAGAGCTTGAAGATAATACTTCGTTGTAGTCATCAGGAGAGATGGTAGACACCTGAGCGTCATCTTGGTAAAGCGTAAAGTTGCTTTTATCCACATTCAATGGTTCTTTGCTGATGTTTTTTACAGATACATTCACTTTTAGGACATATTGATCATCCTGAACAGATGTATCGTATTGAGGTGGTAAAGTGTACTCAGCACTTTCTACTTTTACTTCAGCTGCATCAAGAGATTTTTTTGTATCGCTTTCTTTCGCAGCAGTTTTGTCTTTTCCACCACTACAAGCAGCAGCGACAACAGTTACACACAAAATCAGAAGAAACAGGGATAATTTCTTTTTAAACATGAGATGTTTTCCTCCTCGGGTTTTATGGTGAATTTCATTGGAAATCTTTAGTTCATATCATTCTTTTTGCACAAAAAGAAAAATACTGTATGTTTTTTACTGTAGAATGAAGCGAAAGTACTGTCAATACCTCAGTGCGTTCGAAAGGTTCATCCACTTCAAGTAGTAAAAATGACACTAAGTTGAGAGGAGAAATGTGTATTTTATTGTTTGAAATCTCCTGTAAAAACTCAACATTTTATATTTTAAGGTTTTGAGTCGGATTATTGAATAGGTTCAAATGACTGTTTTTGAAGAAGATGTAGCAAATAGAAGGATTTTTATGACTTGTAAATGAGTCGTTAGTAATGAATATTTTTTCCTGTGATGTGTATGATCACTAGGTTTGTGTGTTGTTGACATAGAGACACTTGTCCAGCGAAATGTTGAGGTATTTAGACAGGCTCTCGACACGGAATGTGTCTTTTCCCTTCAAAATGGCAGTCATCTACACAGAAACCCTACATAAAATAAAAGAGAAATGAATGGGAGGTGGATGTATGGCAGTGGTAAGAGCGACAAGCTCTGATATTGATTTAATGGCCAGACTGCTGAGAGCCGAAGCGGAAGGTGAAGGGAAACAAGGGATGCTGCTTGTAGGAAATGTAGGCATCAATCGTTTGCGTGCCAACTGTTCTGACTTTAAAGGGCTGCGTACGATTCCACAAATGATTTATCAGGAGCATGCGTTTGAGGCAGTCACACATGGCTATTTTTATCAGCGAGCACGAGAAAGTGAAAAGACACTTGCACGGAGGAACATTAATGGTGAACGATTTTGGCCTGCGAAATTCAGTCTTTGGTATTTCAAACCGCCTGGAAATTGTCCATCCACTTGGTACAATCAGCCGTTTGTGGCAAGGTATAAGTCACATTGCTTTTACCAGCCCACAGCTGAAACTTGCGAGAATGTTTATAACACCTTTTAGCTTGATGAACAGCACAATCCTTTGTATTCAAGAGGATTGTGTTTTTCTTTTTTTCAAAATGGGTAACCATTGTGTATCAACAAGATGAAGCACGTGATTGGAGGAAATGAAGATGTATCAAGACTTAAAAGGGAAAACAGCCATTGTGACAGGTTCTTCTAAAGGCATAGGACAAGCCATCGCCTTGAGATTTGGACAAGAACAAATGAACGTGGTTGTGAATTATAAAGGCGATGAAGAGGGTGCTGAAGAAACGGTACAAGCCATTCAGCAGCATGGAGGTAGGGCGGTGAAAGTACACGCAGATGTCTCCAAAGAGGAAGGAATTCAGGCGTTAATGGATGCCGCGCTGGAGAATTTTAACGCACTAGATGTGTTCGTCAATAATTCAGGATTTAATGGTGAAGAAGCAATGCCGCATGAAATGACGTTGGAACAATGGCAAAAGGTCATTGATGTGAATATCACAGGCTCATTTTTAGGAGCAAAGGCAGCGATCGCCTATATGATGGAGCATGATGTGAAAGGATCAATCTTGAATATATCCAGTGTCCATCAAGAGATCCCGCGTCCGTTCAATGTTCATTACTCTACTTCTAAAGGAGGAATGAATATGATGACGAAGACGCTGGCTCTTGATTATGCCGAAGCGGGTATTCGGGTCAATGCGATTGCACCAGGTACAATGGCAACGGAATCAAATGACGACCTTCAAGATGAACAGAAAAAACAAAAGCAGCTTGAGAAAATTCCAATGAGAACGTTTGGCGATCCAAAGGAGATTGGGTCCGCCGCTGCATTTCTCGTATCGAAAGAAGCTGCCTATATTACAGGTACTACATTATTCGTTGATGGAGGAATGACGCTTTATCCTTCTCAATTAAATGATGAATAATAGAAAAACATCCGCCCCATTAGCCGGCGGATGTTTTTTCTTTGTAGCGGTGTGCTGACTTTGCTGGTTTGCCGAGCAGCATAGGATACTTGCTCAAGAAAGAGATACATGGCACCATGAGCAGCAATGTACCGATCGTATAAAAGAGCGTCCAAGAAAGCTGCGCTGTATCAGAGATATTGATGCCTAGCCCATAATAAACAAATGCCTTCATGATATCGATACCGGCAAATTGCAGGACGAGAATCACAATGGAATGACGTCCGAGATACGTCAATATCGTGGACGTTTTCAATTTGAAGCTTAAATAAATGACAGCAGATGAACCGAGCAGTGCACAAGCATAAAAAATGAATAGATCCCCATAGTCATTCACCCGCATATCAATTCGTGAATTAAAGCTTTGCATATATGCAGTCAGTACAAGCAGACCTGTACATAACAGAAGGGTAGGATCTGTTTTTAATTCCACAAACCATTGTTTTGCTAAAAATCCAATTGAATAAAACACAACAGCCGTTAACGCAACGTTGGCGTTCCAAGGGAGACTCTGGTTTAACAATAGCGTGGAAGCATATCCGGCTCCGCCGCAAAGGACGGTCAGTAACATCAATACAGCTGGTTTTCCTTTTGTCAGACGATGCATCAAGAAAAACAACATTTCCACTAAAAAGAGCGTCGTTAAAAACCAGATGGCTGGGTTATGTGTCAGTCTTGCTTCATCGGCATTTGAAATGAAAATTCCCGTAAATGGAACGAAGGGATCAATATCTGTTTGCCCTTTAAAGGCGAAAAATCGGGTCACCGTGAACCAGAAAACGTACGTAATAATGGAGAAATAGAGATAAGGTAAGAGCAAGCTTTTCGCTTTTTTCTGTATAAATGACATAGCAGGTTGTGAGGATGATCGAAACATCATACCTGATAGTAAAAAGAAGAGTGGCATATGAAAAGAATATATAAATTGCTTGAATGAATCAGGAATGGGTACATGTGCCATAACGACGAGCAGAATGCCGATTCCTTTAGCCGCATCCACCCAGTCGAGTCGCTTTTTCATGGCCAGTCATCTCCTTCCTTCTCAGCATTGTAAACCATTACTTCATATGTACCTCTACTATATAAAAGGTACACCTACAATGCATTTACAGTTCGCTAACGATTAGAAGACACATTTGCGATCAGATGACAGAAGGAAGCTTTTTGACATCTCGATGTTACATTTCCCATTTTTTATGACAATGTAAAAAAGAAGCCAACGAAAGATTGGCTTCAAAATAGTTCTGCGATTCGTTCAAAGGAACGCTGCTTTTCCATTGGATCAAATGAATTGTTTAATATCATGATCTCGCCTGTTTGATAGCGGTCCATTAAGATTTGCAGCTGTTCTTTCACTGTTTGCTTTGAGCCAACAATCATTCGCTGGCGGTTTTGTAACACTTTTTTCTTTTCTTGCTCAGTGTAATGATAGTTCTCTGCTTCTTCTATAGAAGGAACGCGACTGTCCAGCCCTTTTTCAACCCGAAGCAGCCATAAATCTGTACTGGTGGCAATGCGGCTTGCTTCCTCGTCTGTGTCTGCGCAGATCACAAAGGCAGCAAACATAGACTGAGGCTGACGTGAGAAAACGGATGGAGAAAAGTGTGACCGATACGCTTCAAAAGCTTGCCTGCCTCGTGCAGGATGAATAAAATGTCCGAAAATATAGTTGATTCCAAGTGATGCTGCCTGGATGGCACTGTTTTCCCCGAGTCCAAGCAGCCAGACTGGCGGATAAGAATCAATGAGCGGAGCCGCTTTCACTCCTGCATGCCGATGACCAGAAGGCAGGCTGTCAGATAAGTAAAAAAGAAGGTCCTCCAGCTGGCGGTCAAATTGAGACAGTTCTTTCTTCACGCCGTCTGTCAAAGCGAGTCTCGTCCGTTCAATTCCGCCTGGGGATTTACCAACCCCGATCTCAATCCGCCCAGGGTAAAGGGCTTCAAGCTGGCGGGTGACTTCTGCTACTTTAAAAGGGCTGTACTGCGGGAGTAAAATACCCCCGGAGCCTGTGCGCAAAGTCGATGTATGTGAAGCAATATGTGCCATTAATATTTCAGGCGCTGTACTCGCGAGTCCTCTCGTGCTGTGGTGTTCAGCAAACCAATACCGCTCATACCCTAGTGTTTCCGCAAGCTTGGCCAGCTCTGTCGTATGAACCAATGTTTCTTGTGCGGACTGGCCTTTAGGGATGGCGACTTGATCTAATATATGAAGTGATGGCATCATCAACACCCTTTCATCAATACGTTGAATTCTATTCATAAGTATAAAGAAAGACATGAACGGAAGGAAATGAAAGGGTTTATCACAGCTATGTACATGAATTTTCTATATCAACATATGAAGTGGATGCGAGCCCTGTTTTTAAGCGAGAGGCTGTGTAACGGGAACATTCGACAATGTTTCACATGAAACACTTCTTTTACGACATGAATCATTTTTGCCATGGATCTTTCTTTAAAAAAATATCATCATATTGAAACCTCTTTTATACATAGATCGTATATACTAGTAAATAGAAAAAAGAGTAAGAGGCTCCAATGTCATTTCATGAATTTTGTCGAATTTTCATGTATGATGATTTTAATAGGGTCCATCGCTTAATAAATAGATTTTTATTATGCTGGAGGAGTGATTGATTTGGCGATTACATTAGAAAAAGGTCAACGTATTGATTTAACAAAAGGAAAAGCAGGACTAACCAATATTCTAGTTGGACTTGGCTGGGACCCTGTGTCACAAGGTGGCGGTTTTCTTGGAAAGCTGTTTGGCGGCGGAGGCGGCGCTGATATTGATTGTGACGCTTCAGTGCTGATGCTGAAAAATGATAAGTTTGTTGAAAATAAAGATTTGATTTACTTTGGCAACTTGAAAAGCAAATGCGGCAGTGTTGAGCATACAGGTGACAACCTGACAGGTGAAGGAGACGGAGATGATGAACAAGTCCTCGTCAACTTAAGCAAGGTGCCAGGCAATGTGAATAAATTGGTGTTCGTTGTGAACATTTATGATGCACTTAGAAGAAACCAACACTTTGGTATGATTCAAAATGCTTACATCCGAATTGTTGACCGTTCAAACAATCAAGAATTAGTGAAATATAATTTAAAAGATGAATATGCAGGTAAAACATCATTAATCGTTGGAGAGCTTTATCGCCACGAGAATGAGTGGAAGTTTGCAGCTGTAGGAAATGGTACAAACGATGCGAAGCTTGCCGATATTACGAGAAACTACATTTAATTAGAAGGGAGAGGTTCCTAGTGGGAATTTCTTTAGCAAAAGGTCAAAAAATTGATTTAACAAAAACGAATCCAGGTTTAACAAAAGTAGTCGTAGGTCTTGGCTGGGATGTAAACAAGTATGATGGCGGACATGACTTTGATCTAGACGCAAGCGTATTCCTTTTAGATGCAGCAGGGAAAGCAAACTCTCCATCTGACTTTGTCTTCTACAATCAAACAACTGGCGGTGGCGGAAGTATCGTACATACAGGCGATAACCGTACAGGTGAAGGAGACGGAGATGACGAGCAGGTCAATGTTGATCTTTCAACTGTACCAGCAAGTATTGAGAAAATCTCCTTCGTCATTACAATCCATGATGCAGAAGCACGCAGCCAAAACTTTGGACAGGTGTCTAACGCTTACGTCCGTATTTTAAATGCGGCATCAAATGAAGAGCTCATTCGCTATGATTTGGCAGAAGACTTTTCAATTGAAACAGCGATTATTGTAGGTGAATTATACCGTCATGGCGGAGAGTGGAAATTCTCAGCTGTTGGATCAGGCTATCAAGGCGGACTTGCCCGCATTGCAACAGACTTCGGCTTAGATATCGGGTAACGCACGTTTTCATATTTTCAGAAGATAGGAGAGATACGAATATGGCGATTCAGCTTTCAAAAGGACAACGTGTCGATTTAACGAAAACCAACCCAGGGCTGACAAAAGTGATGATCGGACTTGGCTGGGATACGAATAAATATTCAGGCGGAGCCGAATTTGATTTGGACGCTTCGGCTTTCTTAGTAGATGCAAACAATCGTTGTCAACAAGACACAGACTTTGTGTTCTATAATAATCTGCAGCATCCAAGCGGCAGTGTCACTCATACCGGTGATAACCGTACGGGTGAAGGAGATGGAGATGACGAGCAAATTCTCGTTGATTTCTCGAAAATTCCTGCTAACATTGATCGTATCGGAATTACAGTTACGATTCATGATGCAGAGGCGCGCAGCCAGAATTTTGGACAAGTCTCTAATGCGTTTGTTCGTGTTGTAAATGAAGAGGGCGGGGAAGAATTGATTCGTTTTGATTTAGGGGAGGACTTCTCAATTGAAACAGCTGTCGTCGTATGCGAACTATATAGACACGGCAGCGATTGGAAGTTTAACGCAATCGGAAGCGGATTCTCTGGCGGACTTGCAGCTCTTTGTCAAAATTATGGGTTAGAAGTGTAAAGAGAAGAAACAACTTCATTCAAGAGGCGCTGCCAATGACTCATATGAGGGTATTTTCCAAAGTGAGAAAGAAACAGCGATCAAGAATAACAGCAGGCGAAAGCCTGCTGATGCTTCTACGCTTATAGGAGGAAAACCAGTTGGACATTTTGAAACATATGTTGGACACGTATGCCTCGTTTTTTGATTGGCATATGTGGGCAGAGGTATTAACAGACCCTGTCTCTTGGGGGCTTATTGGGACCCTTGTCGTGCTTGAAGGTTTGTTGTCAGCGGATAACGCACTTGTATTAGCTGTTATGGTGAAACATTTACCTGAAAAACAGCGTAAAAAGGCATTAACCTACGGATTAATTGGCGCTTATTTCTTCCGTTTTCTATTCATTGGCGTAGGGATGCTGCTTATTAAGTTTTGGTGGATTAAGGTTCTAGGCGCTGCATACTTAGCTTGGCTGGTCATTAAGCACTTCTGGTTAGGTGACGGAGATGACGAAGCGAAGGAATTGAAAAAAGAAGGCTGGATGATTCGTGTATTTGGCGTCTTCTGGGCAACTGTTATTTCTGTAGAAATTATGGACCTTGCCTTCTCGGTAGACAGTATTCTTGCTGCATTCGCTGTATCTGAGGAAGTATGGATTCTTCTTTTAGGTGGAATGCTTGGAATTCTCATGATGCGTACAGTGGCACAATTATTCCTTGTACTCATCGACCGTATACCTGAGCTTGAGAATACTGCATTTATTCTCATTGGAATTATTGCCATCAAAATGGGCTTAAGTGCTGCTCATATTGAAATCCCGCATCTCGCATTCTTTGCGATTATTATCCTAGCGTTTATCGGAACGTTTATTGTTCATAAAATCAATAAGAAGAAGCATCAAGGTGTAACAAACGAAGCTGCGGCTTCAAAAGAAGAATAGGACGATCAAAAAGGAATGGAGTTGACTAGCGGCTCCATCCTTTTTTGAATCATCAAGTCATTACAACAGGAGGTGGCACTGCATGCGATATTTTCGTTTTTTATCAGAGACGAGGCAGCACGATATTTTTTTTAAGCGGCCGGCGGCAGTTCATTCATTGACGCCAAGGCATGTACTTGCGCATGCATTAGGTGCTACTTTGTATATGCCTGCGACAAGACAGGATGTAGCAGACATGCTGCTTTCGCAGAAATATGAAGCGCTTTGCTCTGTTGTGTTTTGCTTGGAGGACGCCATTGGTGATCAGGAAGTGGACATGGCTGAACAGAATATAGTGGCACAATTGACCTGCCTTTCTGAGACAATTCATCAATCTCCAGAAATGGCTGAGCATTTGCCGCTTTTATTTATTCGGGTTCGTTCGCCCAAACAGCTGCTCAAAATGGCAGATTTGCTCGGTTCCTCTCTTCATTTACTGACTGGTTTTGTGTTTCCAAAGTGCTCCGTTCACAATGCAAAGGAATATGTAGACAGTTTGAAACGAGCTTCAGCACAAACTCAGAAAACACTATACGGAATGCCCATTTTAGAAACACCAGATTTATTAGAAAAAGAAACGAGATATCAGGTGTTGTCTGAGTTAAAGCAGATCATGCTGAATGATGAGGAATATATTTTGAATATTCGCATTGGGGCAACGGATCTGTGTGGATTGTACGGCATTCGCCGTGATCGCGAGACCACCATTTATGAGATCAGAGTCATTGCTGAGTTGATCACAGATATCATCAATTATTTTGGTCGTTCATTTGTGATATCAGGAGCTGTATGGGAGCATTTTGGACCGGCACGAAAAGAACAAAATCCATTCATCCGTGCAATTTCTAAGAGCGGTGAGTCTTTATCATCTGAGCTCGATCATATGCAAGGTCTGCTCAAAGAGACAAGGCTGGATGTGGTAAACGGTATTCATGGCAAGACAGTCATCCATCCAACGCATCTCAAGCCAGTTCAAAGCATGTACGTTGTCACAAAGGAAGAGTACATGGATGCATTAAGTATTTTAGAGCATGCAGATGGTACAGTCGGCGTGATGAAGAGTACCTTTTCTAATAAAATGAACGAAACGAAGCCGCACTATCGCTGGGCGGAAAACATTTTAATGAAGTCAGACATTTACGGGGTGTTTCATGAAAATAGAAGCTATATCGACATACTCACAGAAGCAGAAGCCGCATACGCTGAACATCTTGGAACATATGGAGGTGGAGCTTAACCTCAAAGAAGGTACGCTTCAGCTTGAAAAAGAACATCTTTTTGACATGGCCGCACGGGTGAACAAAAAGAGAGCCTTTTTATTTGTTAGTAAGGTGCTCGGGAAACATATGCCTGTTCACCCGTTGAAACCACTCCTCGTCTCAGGTCTTTTGGCAATGGCTTATGCAAAAGAACAAACAGGCAAGACGCCCCCGCACCAAGACTGTGTAGTAGATGCTCTAAAAACGGATGATCATGCTAAGTTAATCGAAGCCTATGCAGCGCTCAAACAAGAGAAGCTGCCGGCAAGTAACGAGCCGATAGTAATTGGTTTTGCTGAAACGGCAACAGCGCTTGGTCATGGTGTGTATGACGTCATAGAAGGAGCATCTTATATCCATACAACACGTGAACAGCTGTTGGATCTTGATCCTTCACTCGTATTTGAAGAAGAACATTCTCATGCCACGGATCAGCTTTGCTATGCAGACGACGTCTTACTTCGTACGGATCGTCCAATTGTGCTAGTAGATGATGAGGTCACGACAGGCCGAACAAATATGAATATTATTCGGGATCTGCACGCAAAGCACCCTAGATCCTCTTATACGATTCTATCCATTTTAGATTGGAGAACAGAGGAGCACGAGGAAGCGATGCTCCAGCTTCAAGAGGAGCTAGGGGTAAATATCACATCATTATCTTTATTAAAAGGGCAGATGATGTTTCGGGGGACAACACTGGATGAGCCTACTTATTCATATGAGATTGCTGCGCAAGAGAAAAGACCTGAACTCTCTTTTCATTCTCTTCAATCCTTCTTTAAGCAAGTGCCATATTCACTTTCCCATGCAGTCAATCCGGCGGGGCATTCGCCGTATATACATGAAACAGGTCGTTTCGGTTTAAGCGCAGTGGATACGGTCGCCATTGATCAAGCAGCTGCTAAGGCTGGGCTGAAGCTCCAGCAAGAGCGAAAAGGGAAACAGACCCTTTGCTTAGGGACAGGAGAATTGATGTATGTGCCGATGAGGCTTGCAGCTCATATGGGCGAAGGTGTCCTTTTTCATTCGACGACAAGAAGTCCGATTCATCCGGTTGAAAAGGAAGGGTACGCTGTTCAAAACGGATTCGCATTTTTGAGTCCAGAGGATGCCCGCATTCAGCACTACGTGTACAATATCCCTAAAGATCAGTACGATGATGTCTTTTTGTTTTTTGAGAAAAAGGTGTCTCAAGAAGCTTTGATGCCGCTGATCCACTTATTTGCTGAGCGGCATGTGAAGCATGTGCATATTGTGACTTTATCAGATGAGGTGAAGGTGAATGGCTAACGTGTATACAAAGATGGGAAGCTATCCAGAGCAGGACGTAACCTTCTTACTCAAGGATTTATCATCGATTGAGATGGAGAAAAGTACAGAAGAGCGGGAGCGCTCTATTCAAAGCGGTGCCCATTACTCAGAAATGCTGCCAATTGAATATAAGCCGACGGCATCTTATATGGACTTATTCTATCAATCTCTTGAAGAAAGTAAGCAAAAGGTAGCGGAAGCCGTAGCGGTTGTCGCAGAACAAATTGTGAAAAAGCGAGGCTTTCAAACCGTTCTTTGCAGCTTGGCACGGGCTGGGACACCAATCGGGGTGCTCATTAAACGGTATATCAGAAAGACGTATGGTCTCGATTTGCCGCATTATAGCATCTCTATTATTCGTGACCGCGGAATAGATGAGAATGCGCTGCATTATATACTCAAAGAACATCCAGGTTTTGAGATTGCCTTTATTGACGGTTGGACCGGAAAGGGTGCTATTTCCAAAGAGCTTCAACAAGCGGTGCTTGATTTTGAACAGAAATATGGAATTCGTCTTTCGAGTGAGCTGGCTGTGCTTGCTGATCCTGGTTATTGTACGAGTGTTTACGGAACGAGAGAGGATTTCCTCATTCCAAGTGCCTGCTTGAATTCAACGGTATCTGGCCTAGTTAGTCGAACGGTGCTAAACAACCGCTGGATCCATGCCGATGATTTCCATGGGGCCAAGTATTATGAAGAGCTCATTGATGAGGATGTCTCCAATCTGTACGTTAATACAATTGAAGAAGCATTTTCTGAACTTAATGCAAATGTACAAGAGAAAGCAGAGACCCTGCTCGCACAAGGAACGCCTCCTGACTGGCGGGGGATGACCTCCATTGAAGAAATTGGTCAGGAGTTCCAAATTGACAATACGCATTTGATTAAGCCGGGCGTCGGTGAGACGACCCGTGTGCTGCTCAGAAGAGTTCCTTGGAAAATACTCATTCAGCCAGGATCTCGGGAAAAGCTCAAGCACATTTTACTACTCGCAGAGGACAGAGGCGTGCCCGTGATTGAATATGCCAACATGTCCTACACATGCTGTGGGCTCATCCGCCCGTTGGAGCAATCGTCATGAAGAATATCGCATTTGCCAGTGATTTAGACCGGACACTGATATACTCACATCGAATGCTGGAGCAGTATGCATACAAGGGAGCATACGAATTAATTGAGGTGCTGGATGACCGGCCGCTTTCCTATGTGTCGATTGAAACGAAAGCATCCTTACAGGCAATTCATCAAGCAGGTTGGTTTATCCCAGTGACGACAAGAACGACAGCACAATTTGAACGAATCACTCTCTTTCAGCAAGAGATCAAACCAGAGTATGCCGTCACGACAAACGGGGGCTGTATCCTTCATCACGGCAAGCCGTTTGAGGAGTGGCAGGCGATTGTAGATGAGAGACTGCAAGAGTGTATGCCGGTGAGAGATATGCTGCGGGCGATCTCTGAACTTCCGGTTGCCGCTTGGGTTAAACGTACTCGAACAGCTGAGGGAAGATTTCTTTATTTAATTATGAAAGACGAGTTTCTTTCTCATATTCCGCTTGCTGAATTAAGGCTGTGGGGTGAGGAGAGAGGCTGGCAGGTTTCCCTTCAGGGCCGGAAGCTATATTTTATTCCAAAGCCGCTCAATAAGTGGGCTGCTGTTGCTTTTCTAAAAGAAAGGCTACACCTTGAATATGTATATGGTGCGGGCGACTCCTTGTTAGATGTTGATCTCATACGTCAAGCGGATAAAGGCTTCGCTCCGAGTCATGGGGAAGTCTTAGATGTTGATCTATCGCTTGAACCGACGACAGCCTCTGGCATGGCGGCGGCAGACGAAATCGCCGCTTCTGTCGCAAAGAAGATGAACACGGCAAAAAAGCCTTCGATTCGATAGCAGAAGTAGAAGGCTGAATGATATGATAGTAGTAGCTTTCGAGAAAATATAGGAGAAAGGAAGGAGCGGCGTGAGTTATAAAGAAATCAACGTAACCCAGACACGGGCGAAACAGGAAGCCTGGAAAAACCTGCTGAAAAAGCCGCTCCCTGAACGAGACGGCTACGTCAAGGACGAGCACACCTTATCCTTGCCGCGTCTCGCCGCCCGCGTCCTTGGAACTCCGCATGATGCAACCGATTATTTTATTTATTTACATGAATTATACGAAACTGACGGCATGCATATTTTAAGTGAAACCCTCAACCGGCATATTGAGCCGGAGCACTTTCAAGCGCTCCAGCGGATTCATATGATTAATCAGGAAGAAAAGGGATTGTCCGTGAATCGATTTGTGGCTTTCTTAGATGGTGAACAGCTCATTGTCCGTCATCCAAACCCAGTGATGAACCGGCATATCCGCCTTTCGTTAATCCAGGTGTTTGAACATTTCAAGCAGCTGCATGAAGGGGGATTCCAGCATCCTGATTTCCGCCGCGTGCTGCTAGATGTGGTGAAGTTTTCAAATAATCATCTAGGACCATGGCTGAAGGAAGGAAATTTGGAAGAAAAAATGCCAGCTGTCATTTGGTATGGAGAGGCGAATAAAAGTCAGCTTTATTTTCTTTACTATGTCATGCTGATTGGCTGTGATGTGGTGCTGTTTCATCCAGAAGGCAAGGATCAATTTCGTGAATTAGATCCAGAAGAAAAGCTGACTTTTATTGATCAGTATCCAGGGACGTCAAAGCTTGAACCGTTCCCTACTGAAAAGCCTGAGAGGAAATCAACGGTGGCGTACCGTTCGACAAGAGAGCTTGAAGAGGTACTTCACACAGAAGATTCCATGCTGTATAAGCCATGGCAATTCAGAGATCATACTCCTCATTCCATTACGCTAAAGACAACGTATGATGAGCTGTTTTTAATTGCAAAGGAACGGTCGTTTATCCGCCCGAATTTCAAAGCAGACCGTGACACCATACAGATTCCGAATCTTTTTGCGAAGATGATGGGGGTGACGAGAGACAAGCGAGAATATTGGGACCGTATCCATACGCTAATGGAGGGGAAAGAAACGAAAACGATCCGTCATTTCCCTTTCACACAAGAAGTGTCTTCGAATTATCAATTTCATTATCAGCATGCACTTTCTAAAGCAGGAGAGGTTGACCCTGATTTGTTAATGAAAAGCAATGTGTGGCAGTTCTCGCATTTATATGAGGGCACGCAACGTGCGATCGCAGAGGCCATTTCTCGCATATGTCAGCATCCGAAGCTGTTAAAAGAAGGGCATGAGACCGAATTAGATGTGCGTATTTATTTATTCAAGCAGCTTCTGCATATGAACCAAGATGTAATTGAACTCATTCAAACCTTTGATTATGCCCAGACTGTACCGAAAGTGATTTTATACCATACGGAATATAATGGTGAGCTGACTCGTTCTGATGCGGCTGCCCTGATTTTCCTAAATGAAATGGGTGTGGATCTCTTCGTGTATCATCCCGCCGGCTATCAGTGTATAGAGCGGTATATTGACGATCAATTATTTGATACACATTGGCTTGATGAAATGGTCATGAACCAAGAGTTTAAAGAGCCGTCTATTGTGAGAAAGTTATTTCAATCCATTAAAAACCGATAAGGAGATCAAAGCTTATGACAAATACAAACGGAAATGACATCATTTCAATTGATAAAGAGGAAATCACGATTGAAAAGGCAGACGATATTCGCGTTCAGCTGCGCAATGAACCAGAAGTCCAAAACATTGCGAGACAGATTGATGCCAAAAATCAGCTTGAACTGCTTGAATACGGGAAACAGCCGGCTGTCGAAATCTCTAAGTTTTCTGATCGTATCCTCTCTATGATGCGTTCAACAAGTGTCACAGACTCAGGAACGATGCTTACACAGCTTGGAAAGATTATGGATCGTTTTGATAAAAATGATTTTGACGAGCCGAAGGGCGGTTTGTTGTCAAAAATCTTTAAACGCGGCGGTAGCATGATCGAAAAGATTTTCAGCAAATATCAAACGCTCGGTGCAGAAATTGAAAAAATCAATGTGGAAATCAGTAAATACAAAGATGAAATGACCAAATCGACGGTTACGCTTGAAGAAATGTATGAGCATAACATTCAATACTATATGGAGCTTGAAAAGTATGTCGTCGCAGGGCAAATGAAGATCGAAGAATTAAAACAATTGGTTCCTTCTTATGAAGAAAAAGCGGCGGGGGGAAACCAGCTGGCACAAATGGAGCTGGATACGCTTCGTAATGGGATTCAAGCGCTTGAAGAGCGTGTATATGATCTTGATATGGCACGGATGGTGGCACTTCAAACGGCACCGCAAATCCGTTTGCTGCAGCGTGGTAATACGAAATTAATCGGGAAAATTAACTCTGCCTTCATCATTACGATTCCGATTTTCAAAAATGGAATCATTCAAGCGGTAACAGCGAAGAGACAAAAGCTTGTGGCTGATTCCATGAGTGAACTGGACAGAAGAACGAATGAAATGCTGAAACGAAATGCTGAAAATATCTCAAGTCAAAGTGTTGAGATTGCTAAATTATCAGGTCGTCCAAGCATCGACATTGAAACGATCGAATCATCCTTCAATACGATTGTACAAGGGATGAAAGAGACGAAGCAGATTGAAGAAGAAAACAAACGATTACGTGAGGACGGAACAAAACGTATGCTTGAGCTTCAAGATAATATTAAGAAAGCTGCCCTAGAGTCCTAAAAAAACAGGCTGTCTGTAACTAAAGTTGCAGGCAGTTTTTTCATGAATTTGATTAAAATTTGAGGAAAAAGGTTTTTATGTGACCTTTTTCGGGTAAATCCTGTTCAGGGGCATGGTTCACCCATGAAAGAAAAAGTCCGCTATCACAAGGATTCGACTTATTTTTTAGCACAATAAGGAATTTCCAGTAAAATATTGTCTGGTGAGAGAAAATACCCCGTAAAATATGTAGTTTATGAAGCATTCTATAGGATTTACGAGTAATACGGCGTATAAACTGTAATCACCAGACCTCTATATGGAATTCATACATATTGTACGGAAATAAGCGAATTCTAAAGATTGTTCGCATCATAACGCTTATGTTACGGTTATAAAGATGCTAATTTGGAGGGAAAAAATGAATTCTGAAGAGAGAAAGATCAAAATCAAGATAAATAATGTATCTAAAATTTTCGGTAAAAATGCTAAAAAAGCATCTCAAATGCTTGAAAAAGGGAAGACAAAAAGAGAAATCCTAAAAGAGACCGGCGCAACAGTTGGTGTCAATCGAGCAAATTTTGATGTTTATGACGGCGAGATATTTGTCATCATGGGGCTATCAGGGAGCGGAAAGTCCACACTTGTGCGGCTGCTAAATAGGTTAATCGAACCAACCTCCGGAGAAATTTATATTGATGGGGATATGATAACAAATATGTCAAAGGATCAATTGCGTGAAGTCAGACGGAAAAAGATCAGCATGGTCTTCCAAAACTTCGCATTGTTCCCGCATCGTACCATTCTGGAGAATACAGAATACGGGCTTGAATTGCAAGGTGTAGAGAAAGAACAGCGCCGCTCTAAAGCGCTTGAATCTTTAAAGCTTGTTGGACTTGAAGGTTTTGAAGAGCAGTATCCAAATCAATTAAGTGGCGGTATGCAGCAGCGTGTTGGATTGGCACGTGCACTAGCTAATGACCCTGATATTTTGTTAATGGATGAAGCATTCAGCGCACTAGATCCATTAATTCGTAAAGACATGCAGGATGAATTGCTTGAGCTTCATACGTCTGTAGGAAAAACAATTATTTTCATCACGCATGATTTAGATGAAGCGCTTCGTATTGGCGACCGCATTGTCCTCATGAAAGACGGGAATATCGTTCAAATCGGAACACCAGAAGAAATTCTGATGAACCCATCGAACGAGTATGTTGAACGTTTCGTTGAAGATGTAGACCTTTCTAAAGTATTAACCGCTGGTCATATTATGAAACGTGCAGAAACAGTTCAGCTTGATAAAGGGGCACGTGTTGCGCTCACGCTCATGAAGAACCTTGGTATTTCGTCTATCTATGCAGTAGATAAGAAAAAGCATTTATTAGGTGTTATTTCTGCACAAGCAGCGAAAAAAGCGGCAGAAACGGGTGCGTCGCTAGAAACTGTTCTTGATAAAGAATTTACGACAGTATTGGAATCAACGTATTTAACAGAGATCTTTGACGCGGTGTCTGATGCGAACATTCCAATTGCCGTTGTAGATGAGAAAAACAGAATGAAGGGTATTGTGGTCAGAGGTGCATTGATTGGTGCATTATCAGGTAATGATGAATATATCAACATGTCTTCTAACGAGCTAGAGGAAATTAAAGCACAAGAGCCTTCTGCACAGGAGGTAGAATAAGATGTTTAGTATGAGTGATTTACCTAGAATTCCGTTCGCGGATTATATCGATCAATTTGTTGACTGGTTAACATTAACCTTTGGTGGTTTCTTTGATGGCATCACAAATGGATTAGCTGGAACAGTAAATGGTATTGTAGCTGCACTTGGCGTGATTCCATCTATTATTTTAACGCTTATCTTTGCCGGCATTGCTTGGTGGATCAGTACAAGAGGAGTTGCTCTTTTCACACTTATTGGATTCTTACTGATCGACTATTTAGGCTACTGGCAGCCAATGCTGCAAACACTTGCGCTCGTTCTGACAGCTGTGGTCATTTCTATCGTGATCGGGGTTCCGATCGGTATTTGGGCATCACAGAAGGAAACGGTGCGTAAAATTGTCACACCTATTTTAGACTTAATGCAGACAATGCCTGCATTCGTATACCTTTTACCAGCGATCTTCTTCTTTAATATTGGAGTTGTTCCTGGCGTTGTGGCATCGGTTATTTTCTCTATGCCGCCAACGATTCGTATGACCATTCTCGGTATTAAACAAGTACCAGCGGATTTGATTGAAGCAACAGAGGCTTTTGGTTCTACGACATTCCAGCGTTTGTTCAAAGTTCAGCTTCCACTTGCTACAAAAACCATCTTAGCTGGGATTAACCAAAGTATCATGCTTGCTCTATCCATGGTCGTCATTGCGGCAATGGTAGGTGCACCAGGACTTGGTTCGGAAGTATATAGTGCAGTAACTCAGCTGAAAACAGGGATTGGTTTTGAAGCTGGTATTGCCATTGTTATCGTAGCGATCACACTAGATCGTATTACACAAAACATTAAAACGAAAAAAACCAGGGGGAATGCTTAATGTGGAAAAAGTCTCTCTACATTGGGATGACCGCCCTGCTCGTCTTTTTACTAGCGGCTTGTGGTGCACAATCAGATTCAAATGCAAGTGCAGCACAGCAGGTCAATAAAACGATTATCGGGATTGATCCGGGTTCAGGTATTATGGCCTTAACCGATCAAGCGAAAAAGGATTACGGTTTAGAGGATTGGACGGTTGTATCTGCCTCAAGTGCAGCGATGACAGCGACATTGAAGAAATCGTATGACCGTAAAAAACCGATTATCATCACTGGCTGGAATCCTCACTGGATGTTTTCCCGCTACGATTTGAAATATTTAGATGATCCGAAAAAATCATATGGTGACGAAGAAGAAATTCACACCATTTCTCGTAAAGGATTTGCGAAGGATCAGCCGGAAGCAGCCAAAATGCTCAGTCAGTTTAAATGGTCTCAAGATGACATGGGTGAAGTGATGCTTGATATTCAGGATGGCGTCAAACCAAAGGATGCTGCTGTTAAATATGTGAAAAAGCATAAAGATCAAGTAGCGAAATGGACAAAAGGCGTGAAAAAGTCAAACGGTGACAAAATCAATCTTGCCTACGTTGCGTGGGATAGTGAGATTGCAAGTACCAATGTGGCCGCAGAGGTATTGCGTGAACTTGGCTTTAAAGTGACCTTGACTCAGGTTGAAGCGGGCCCAATGTGGACTGCAATTGCAACCGGAAGTGCTGATGCATCATTATCTGCATGGCTTCCAAATACGCATAAAACGTATGCAGCGAAGTTTAAAGGAAAATATGATGATCTCGGTACAAGTATGAAGGGTCTTCGCATGGGTCTCGTTGTTCCGACTTATATGAAAAACGTCAACTCGATCGAAGATTTGAAAAAATAGCCAATTGTATAACAGTTCCCTTATAATAGAAGGGAGCATATGGAAAAAACAGTCTGCTCAAAAAGCGACTGCTTTTTCTTATATATAAGGATGGTGGATGAGTTGTCGATGGTGGAAAAACCAATGATGATTTTCCTGCACGGTGGAGGCGTAAGCAGCTGGATGTGGCAGGAGCATATGGAAATATTCAAGGAAACGTATGAATGCTATACCCCTGATTTTATCGGACACGGGACAAGAGCAAATGAAAAGTCGTTTTCCATGCGAGAAAGTGCTCTTGAAATCATTTCATGGATAAAGGAGCATGCACATGGTCGTACAGTCATTCTAATTGGCTTCTCTCTAGGTGCACAGGTAGCCGTTGATGTGTTATCGAGAGAGCCAGACATCGCAGACATCGCCATCATCAATAGCGCCCTTGTGTTGCCATTACCATGGCTCTATTTGATGGTAAGACCCATTTTACCTCTTACATATCCGTTATTAAAGAAAGATTGGTTCATCCAGCTGCAAGCAGAAAAGATGGGACTTCCAAACGATGTACTGGATCATTATGCAGCGGATTCCAAACAATTGCAGAAGAAGACGCTGCTTACGATGTTTCAAGAAAACCTTCATTACAAGCTCCCTGACACGTTTCAACAAGCGAAGGCACGGATTCTTTTGACAGTGGGAGAAAAGGAAAAGGGCATTATGACTAGGTCAGCAGAAAAAATCACGAATGCACACCCGAATGCAGTGGGGGTCATCGTTCCTGACATTGGACATACGTTTACTTTTGAAAAGAAAGAACTTTTTGTCGACATGATCAAAAGCTTTATAGAAGAGCGTGCGTTACCAGCGGAATTAAAGGAAATAAGGAAGCTAGGCCATTTAGAAAGTGAAGATGAGCATAAAAGGGGCAGGCATGTATAAGACATTGTATGATATAGGTATAAAACGCTTACAGATGAATTGGTGTATGGATGGAAGCTGGTAAGTGAGCCATGAAGGAGGAAGCATGAGTAAAAACTATATCATATTTGGTGCGAGTCAAGGATTAGGGGATGCCTTTGTAAAAGGTCTTCCTTCAAGTGGAGATACAGTATGGATTGTGTCACGAAGTGAACCAAGCAGTTTGAACATAGACGATGGGGTGCGTAGAATCTGGCTGAAGATCGATTTATCAAGCCAAACCCATATCCCTTTTATGCTCGAAGCATTGAAGGATCAGACAATTGATGTACTCATTTATAACGTCGGTTTATGGGAGAAACGCGGCTTTGAAGATGATTATTCTTTCGATCATGATCAACCGGAGGATATCGCTCATTTAATCAATGTGAACGTTACCTCAACGATTACCTACATCCAAGCTCTGCTCCCGCACGTAAGGACATCTGAGAATGGAAAGATCATCGTCATTGGTTCTACTGCGGGACTTGACCATACGAATTTGTCTCAGGTTTCTTTTGTTGCTTCTAAATTTGGGCTTCGTGGTATTGTGAACGCACTAAGAGAGCACGTAAGGAAAGATAAAATATCCGTTACCTGTATCAATCCAGGGGAGCTGGCGGCAGAAGTTCCGTACGAAGATGGCGCTGAAAAAGCCATTGCTCTGTATGATGAAACGAGAATACCTGTACAAGATATTGTCGAGCTGGCGAGATGTGTTATTCATCTATCCAGGGTGTCCTGTGTCAAAGAAATCAATGTCCCGGCAATGACAGATGTGAATGCGTAAAATAAAGGAGACCACCCGCTTCAGGAAAGACGGGTGGTTTTTTTATTTTACGATGAATGCTGCTGAAGTGTTTTGTATACAGCTTCCGTCAAAATCTCAATGCCGGTAAAAATCGCAGAGCGATCGAATGTCATATAAGGGTGATGAAGCCCAGGTTTTAAATCACAGCCTAAACCGAGCATCGTCGATTTAATATGAGGAAGCTTTGCTGCATAAAAATGAAAGTCCTCTCCGCCTGTCGTTACGATCGGTGGATCGAGCTGTTCTTTGCCTAGCACTTGCTCTATGGCATGTGACATGATCTCCACAGCTTCTTCATTTAATGTCGCAGCTGGAAGACGATGATCAGTTGAAAGTGTGATAGAGGCGCCAAAAGCATCCGCTACAGAATGGCATGCTCTTTCAATTTCCTTTTCTAATTCATCCATCACTTCGTTTGTCTGTGCCCGAACGTCGAGTGTAAAAGAGGCCTTGCCAGGGATGATGTTGGAGCTGCCGCCACCTGCATTTAAATTGGTCATTTTCACAGAATGGGCGACTCGTGGATCGACATGGATATGTGCCAGTCTCTGCACAAGCGTAGATGCAACTTCGATGACGTTGACCCCAAGGTGCGGGCGTGCACCGTGTGCTTCCTCCCCTAGAATGGTTCCGACGTAATGATTACTTGATCCGTGCAAAATGGCAGGAGCGCAGCGTCCGTTTAAGGTTTCTTGAATTGGGCGCACATGCACCCCGTATAAATAATCGACGTCAGCTAACACACCTTTTTCGATCATCTTTAAAGCGCCGCCGCCTCTTTCTTCGGCAGGCTGAAAAATGAATCGGATCGTGCCACTTGGGAGTTCTTTTTCTTTCAATGCCATGAATGTCCCAAGTGCCATCGTCATATGAGCATCGTGTCCGCATGAATGGTTGGCTTGAAATACGCCATCTACTTCCTGCCACAATGCGTCAATATCGGCTCTCACAGCGACTACTGGTGCGCCTTCCCCAATTTCACCGATTACCCCTGTACAGTCTTCAAATGTTCTCGTTTTACAGCCTGCTTTCTTTAATAGATCTTCAATATAAGCCGTCGTATTTGTCTCTTCCCAGCTGATTTCTGGATGGGCGTGCAGATGTTCAAAGATGTCTGTCACGGTTTGTTTCATCTCGTTTGTCAAAGTTGTCATGAGAAGCCTCCTTGCTGACAGATAATCTGCCAAAACATTCTTTTAGTGAAATAATATTGATCTTAAATATCATCAGTGTTTATAATATAACACATCATTTGATTATTCAGAAAATTAAGTGAAATTCCGATCGGGACAAAGGGGTTTTGACAGATGAAAACAGCGACAGTATCAGCACCTGAGAAACAAAAAAGAAAACTTCAGATGCCGGATGCGTATGTACTCTTATTTATGATTGCTTTAATTTGTACGATCGCAACGTATTTTGTACCAGCCGGTGAATTTGATCGGAAAACGTCAGGAGAGATCACAACAGCTGTTCCTGGCAGTTATCACCGTATTGATCAATCACCAGTTAGTCCGGTTGGTTTTTTTACAGCGATTCAAGAAGGGATGGTTGGTTCATCCTCTATTATTTTTCTGATTCTTTTTACTGGCGGAACCATTGCAATTTTGGAAAAGACAGGTGCCATTAACGGGATGATTCACAATGTCATCAGCCGGTTCCAAACGAAACAGCTATTGTTTATTTGTATTGTTGGCGGATTGTTTTCTGTACTTGGGACGACCGGAATTGTGGTGAACTCGGTCATTGGCTTTATTCCTATTGGAATCATTGTGGCACGTTCTTTAAAGTGGGATGCAGTGGCGGGAGCGGCGGTTATTTACATCGGCTGTTATGCAGGTTTTAACGCAACCATTTTGTCTCCATCTCCATTAGGCTTATCACAAACGATTGCAGAACTGCCGATTTTTTCTGGTATTGGTCTGCGTGTCATCATTTATCTTTGTTTTCTTCTATCTAGTATTGTGTACATCTATTTATATACAAAACGCCTGAAAAATAAAGAAAAGGGGAGCCTGCTTGGTGACGAGTGGTTTCCTGCTAAAGGGCTTGGAGGAGCTGATGCGGAATCTGTGGACAAGCCTGAATTCACCGGCAGACATAAGCTGATTTTAGCGGTGTGTGGTTTGTCGCTTGGGGGTTTTTTGTATGGTGCGCTTCAGCTTGGCTGGACCGATAAGGAAATGGCTGGTGTGTTTATTTTCATGGCAATTGCTGCTGGCCTGCTTGGCGGATTAGCTGCCAATGATATTGCAAAAACGTTTATTGTCGGCTGTCAAAGCCTTGTATACGGCGCACTCATTGTCGGCATGGCACGCTGCATTTCAGTCATTTTGGAAAACGGCAAGCTGCTTGATACTGTGGTGAATGGGCTTGCGAGTATGCTGACAGGGTTTAGTCCAATCGCTGGTGCGATCGGCATGTATATCGCCAGTGCGCTCCTTCACTTTTTGATTTCATCAGGGTCAGGGGAAGCGGTTGTCTTTATACCGATTCTTGCGCCGCTTGCTGATTTAATGGGTATCACGAGACAAGTAGCGGTAGAAGCAGTGATGCTCGGTGAAGGGGTGGTCAACTGCGTGAATCCGACTTCAGGTGTGTTGATGGCTGTCTTGGCTGCAAGTGGGATTCCTTACGTGAAATGGCTGCGTTTTATGGTGCCGCTTGCGCTCATTTGGTTCGTCATCGGCCTTGTCTTTATTTGTATCGGTGTCATGATCAATTGGGGACCTTATTAAATAAGAAAGAAGCTGCCAAAGAGTGTTTGGCAGCTTTTTTCTTATGAGAAAATGTATGGGGACAGCGGTTTAAAACCACAATAAGAGTGTTCACAAAATGGCTACATTATTTTTTTGAGCAATCCCCTTGCAAAAGTTTGTGAAGTGTTGCACAATAAGAATGTGAAATACTTCACATAAGAAAAACAACCTAGTTTTACTCAGGAGGATGAGATAAATGACAAACGAAAAAGTAAACAAAGTAGCACTTATTGGAGCAGGTTTTGTCGGCAGCAGTTATGCCTTTACATTAATAAATCAAGCAATCACAGATGAATTGGTAGTCATCGATTTGAATCAAGATAAAGCAATGGGTGACGTCATGGATTTAAACCACGGGAAAGCATTCGCCCCGCATCCTGTGAATACTTGGTATGGAGATTATGAGGATTGTCAGGATGCTGACATTGTATGTATCTGTGCTGGTGCAAACCAAAAGCCAGGTGAAACGAGACTTGACCTTGTTGAGAAAAATTTAAATATATTTAAAGGCATTGTAGACAATGTGATGAAAAGTGGATTCGATGGTATTTTCTTAGTTGCTACGAACCCAGTTGATATTTTGACTTATGCGACTTGGAAATTCAGCGGACTACCAAAAGAACGAGTGATTGGCAGTGGAACAACGCTTGATACGGCAAGATTCAGATACATGCTTAGTGAGTACTTTGAAGCAGCGGCGCACAATGTGCATGCGTACATCATTGGAGAGCATGGGGATACAGAGCTTGCTGTTTGGAGCCATGCGAATATCGGAAGTGTACCGATCACAGAATTAATGAAGAGAAATGACCAATACAAACAAGAAGATTTAGACGACATCATGGAAAATGTCCGTCATGCCGCTTACCAAATCATTGAGAAAAAAGGCGCGACTTATTACGGCGTAGCGATGAGTTTAGCCCGTATTACTAGAGCCATTTTGCACAATGAAAACAGCATTTTGACTGTCAGCACTTATTTAGATGGAGAATACGGAGCAGAAGATGTCTACATTGGTGTACCTGCCCTCGTGAATCGAAATGGTGCAACTGAAGTGATGGAGCTCGCACTGAATGACACAGAAAAAGAAAAATTCACGCGCAGTGTGAATGTGTTAAAAGAGATTTTAGCTCCTCATTTTTAATCAATCAAAGGCAACCTATCTGAGCAGAAAAGGATGAATCACTATGTGGCAGCAAATATATGATCCGTTTGGTAATGAGTTCGTTAGTGCATTGGTGGCCATGCTTCCAATCTTGTTTTTCCTACTTGCATTGACTGTATTTAAGTTAAAAGGGGTATTAGCCGCTTGTTTTACCTTGATTGTCAGTTTTGTAACAGCTGTTTTCTTCTTTCATATGCCAATTGAAAAAGCATTATCTGCTGTGGTGCTCGGTGTATCTAATGGGCTGTGGCCAATTGGATATATCGTCATCATGGCCGTATGGCTCTATAAAATTGCTGTGAAGTCTGGAAAGTTCGATGTCATTCGTTCTAGTATTGCAGGAATTTCTCAAGATCAACGGTTACAGCTCTTATTAATTGGTTTTAGTTTTAACGCATTTTTAGAGGGAGCCGCTGGATTCGGTGTACCGATTGCGATTAGTGCCGCTCTTTTAACAGAGCTTGGGTTTAAACCACTAAAAGCCGCCATGCTCTGCTTGATTGCAAATGCTGCGTCTGGCGCTTTTGGTGCAGTAGGTATCCCGGTTATTACAGGGGCGCAAATGGGAAATATGACGCCGCTTGAGCTGTCTCAAACCCTTGTGTACACCATTCCGTTTATTTCTTTCTGTATCCCGTTTCTGCTGATTCTCATTGTAGACGGCTTTAAAGGGATCAAAGAAACGCTTCCAGCCTTGCTTGTTGTGAGTGGAAGCTACGCGATTCTGCAGGCTGTTACAATGGTCACCATGGGTCCTGAGCTTGCCAATATTATTTCAGCTTTAGCGAGTATGGGAATTCTGGCACTATTTCTTCGAAAATGGCAGCCAAAACACATTTACCGTGAAGAAGGCGCGCCGGCCATTGAACAAAAACAAACGTTTAGCGGAGTTGAGGTGCTGAAGGCTTGGTCTCCGTTTTATATCTTAACGGCTGTCATTACAGTATGGAGTCTGCCTGCATTTAAAGCATTGTTTGCTGAGGGAGGCCCGCTTAATTGGACAACCATTTTAGTGAAAATGCCGTTTCTGCATCAGCAAATTGTGAAATTACCGCCAATTGCTCAAACAGAAACACCGATTGATGCGATCTTTAAAATTGATGTTATTAGTGCAACAGGTACCGCCATTCTAATTGCGGTGATGCTGACAGGATTGTTCAGCAGACATATTACATTAAAAGAAGGGTCTGCCTGCTTGAATGCAGCGGTCAAAGAGCTTTGGGTTCCTGTTCTTACGATTTGTTTTGTCATGGGCTTTGCCAATTTGGCGAACTTTGCAGGCCTAAGTTCTGCTATCGGACTAGCGCTTGCTAAAACAGGCGATTTATTCCCGCTTGTCAGCCCAGTGCTTGGCTGGATCGGCGTGTTTATTACGGGATCTGTTGTGAGTAACAATGCCTTATTCGGTAACCTTCAAGCAGTCACCGCTTCTCAAATCGGCTCTCAGGCAGGTTTGTTAATCGGGGCAAATACGACCGGCGGTGTGATGGCGAAATTAATTTCTCCACAATCTATTGCCATTGCAACAGCAGCTGTTGGAGAAACAGGTAAAGAATCTGAGCTCTTCCAAAAAACAGTGAAGTACAGCTTCATTTTGCTCGGCATCGTATGTATATGGACATTCATTCTTGCTCAATTTGTATAGGTTGATCGATTGATTGAAAAATGAAAGACTGAGAGATTTCTCAGTCTTTTTTTATGTGGATTCTCGTGTGACAAGCCGAGTAGGCAGCTGAATATGTTCACGTTGTAATGGTTTTTGATCTTGCAGCAGCTGAATCATTTGTTTGACAGACTGCTGGCCAAGCTCGACGATGGGGATGTCGATGGTCGTGATCGTTGGAGCTGTCACCTCGCAAATGTCTTGGTTGTCATAACCGATCACCGCTAAATCCTTAGGAATGTGATATCCATATGAAATGGCTTGTTTAATGAGGCCTGCTGCCACTTGATCATTGCCGGTGAAAATCGCATCCGGCGCATCCGGCATCCGGTGGATTAAGTCCATCAAACGAAAGCCGTCTTCAATGGTAAAAGCCTCGCCGAACAGCCAATCTTCTTTAAGCGGCAAACCGTGATCAGAAAGCGCATCAAGATAGCCTTGCTTTCTTTGTTTTTGCGCTTCACTGCTTTCTGTATCAAAGCAAAATCCAATGGACGTACGCCCTGATTGAATCAAGTAGTCAACCGCTTTATAGGCAGCTTCCCGCTCATCATATCCGATAATCGGAATGTCTGCTGTTTGATGATACTCATTTGCCATGACGATCGGGCCGTTTGCTAAAAATGGATCGATTGTTTCCCACTTATTTTCTAACGCCCCCAATATGACACCATCTACTTCTTTTCTTTTTAATAATTGAAGCCCTTCAAGTTCTACTGATTCTTGATAAAACGTCTGGAGCACGATGGCTTTATACCCTTGATCCAGTGCTTCCTTTGAAATGCCTTTAATCAATTGTGCAAAAAAAGGATGGTCCACAGCTGGAACAGACACAGCAATGGTTTTTGTCTGATGTGACCGAAGGGTGCGGGCTGCTGAGCTTGGTGTATACTCCATTTCCTTCATCACCTGTAAAATGTGCTGTCGCTTTTCTTCTGATACATATGGATGGTTGTTCAGCACCCGAGAAACAGTGGTCGTTGAAACCCCGCAGCGTTTGGCAATTTCATAAATTGTACACATATTAACAAATCCTTTACACAAAGTTATTGTTCTGAAATCGATAACATCATTTACAATGTGAAACAAGTTAAATATTAACAAATGGAATTGATTAATTGGAGGGAATGGAATGCAATTATTGACGAAGATATCAGGTAAAAGCAAGGATTATCTACCGTTGCTGGATATGATCAATCAAGGTGTTCAAGTAAAGGCTGATTCAGTTGAAAAGAATCTAGCGAATGATAAGCTTGCTGCGTTCCTTGAGCAAGATATTGCGCGTACGGGTTTGGAAAAAATTCTCTTCCATTATAAACAAAATAAGGAAAAAAAGATACCGTTCCTGCCGGTCGATAAACTGATTTCGGAGGATGAGATCGATGATATTATGCAGGTGCTGAAAGAAGTATTAAGTTCAGGCCGTTTTACATCAGGCCCTTATATTCCAAAGTTTGAAAAGACGCTCGCAGCGTACTTAGGGAAAAAATATGTCATTGCCACATCAAGTGGAACAGATGCCTTGATGATCAGTTTAATATCAGCAGGCGTCCACCCTGGAGATGAGGTCATCCTACCTGCCAACAGCTTTGCTGCAACAGAAAATGCAGTGCTTGCGATTGGTGCGGTTCCAGTCTATGCCGATATTGATCCAGACACCTACTGCCTAGCGCCGAATGAAATAGAAAAGCATATCACAGATAAGACAGTATGTATTCTCCCGGTTCATTTGTATGGAAAGCAAGCGGATATGAAGGCCATTTCGACGATTGCGAAACGGCATGGTCTATCCATCATTGAGGATGGATGTCAGGCGATTGGCAGCAGCGGGCTTGGGGCATTTGGGGATGGACTTGTTCTCAGCTTTAACCCGTACAAAAACCTTGGAGTTTGCGGGAAGGCTGGAGCCATCGCAACAAATGATGAAGCCTTAGCCGAAAAATGCATGGAAATCAGCTATCACGGTTTTGAACCAGGAAAGAAAAATGTCAAGCGCAGTGACTATGGCTTTAATTCCAAGATTGATAACTTACAGGCCGCAATCGGGCTAGAACGAATGAAATATTTAGGTTTACAAAACTTTAAACGCTTTTACTTGGCAAAGAGATACATAGATCAGCTGCAAACGCTGGAAGACGAAGGCTACATAAAGCTTCCGAAGCTGACAGAGGATCACGTATGGCATCTATTCCCGATGAGAGTGGTGAAGGGAAGCCGAGATGAGCTGGCAGAGCAATTACTGGAAATGGGCATAGAAACAGACGTCTATTACCCGATTTTATCGCATCAGCATCAAACGAATCTTGTTTCTCAAAAGTATAGACAAACGGAACTACCACATACGGAAAAAGCCGTACAGCAATTACTTCACTTGCCGCTTTACCCAGGAATGCCGCTGCAAGATCAGGAGAAAGTCATCGAGGGGGTCCATCATGTTATCAAATCTTCCATTCAATAAAAAGCTGCTGCATCAACCGCAACATCCGCAATGGATCGTCTTCTGTGATTTCGATGAAACCTATTATTCTCACGGAATGACCGAGGAGCAGAGAGAGGATGTAAAGCGCCTGGAAGCTTTTGTGGCAGAAAAGAGCGAAGCCGGACAGCTCATGCTGGGCTGGGTGACGGGAAGCAGCCTCGATTCTGTTACGAGCAAAATGGAGAAAGGCGGTTTCTATCAATTCCCGCATTTTATTGCGTCGAATTTAGGAACTGAAATTGTGTATACATCAGATGGGAAATTTGGACAGCCGGATGCAGAATGGATGAAACGGCTTGATGCACAGGGCTTTTCAGACGAAAAAATCGAAGATATTCTGCAAAGCGTACGTGAAAAGGGGATCACTCTTAGGCCGCAAACGCAGCTGGGCAGCTCTGGGTATAAAAAGAATTTCTATTATCAGGAGCAGGATGAACGGACAGACCTTCATCATCTATCATTCATCCAAACACTTGCGAAGGAGCGGGGAGTGGCGGTGAACATCAACAAATGCAACCCGCTTGCGGGAGACCCGGCGGATTGCTATGACGTTGATTTTTTACCAGTGGCAACAGGGAAGGATGAAATCGTTCGGTTTATGCTGAATCAATATAACCTGTCAAAAGATAAGGGCTTTGCTTTTGGTGATAGTGGGAATGACCTGCGGATGCTTCAATCCGTCACGCACGGCTTTCTTGTCCAAAATGCAACAGCCGAAGCCAAACGGCACCATCATCAAATTTGTCATCATGGGTATGCAAAAGGAATCTATGAAACATTGAAAACAGTGATGTATAAACATGAGGAGGCACATTCATGAAGAAAATTGGAATTGTTGGAGCAGGGAATATTGCAAAAGCACATGCTAGAGCATTATCAACGATCAAAGGTGCAGAATTATCTGGGGTCTATGACTTGCACGAATCCGTTGCACAAGGATTTATTAAACAGTACGGCGGACGGGTGTATTCCAGTATCGAAACACTAGCGGATGCATCAGATGGATTGATCATTGCTTCCCCTAACTTCTGTCACAAGGACCATGCCCTTCAGGCGCTTAGAGCGGGACAGCCGATTTTATGTGAAAAACCGATGGCTGTATCGTTAAAAGA
Source organism: Bacillus sp. BS1807G30 (assembly GCF_040047675.1). NCBI lineage: Bacteria > Bacillati > Bacillota > Bacilli > Caryophanales > Bacillaceae > Bacillus > Bacillus sp. BS1807G30. Next base: position 327,625 of record NZ_CP157353.1, read on the forward strand.
AGCGAAGGAAATGGTGGAGACAGCCAAACAGTTCCAGGTTCAAGCCAGTATGGGCTTTAACTATCGCTATTTATCCTTTGTGAATATTTTGAAGAACTTGATTGCCAATGGTGAATTAGGACGCGTTTTGACAGTACGGACACATTTTAAAAAAAATAGTGCCCTTAGAAGAAAGACATTTTCGTGGAGAGACAGCGGCGAAAGTCTGCGTACAAGTGGTGCATTAGGAGATTTAGGGATTCATTTGATTGATATGCTGTGGTACTTATTTGGCAGTGAAATGAAAAAAGAATCCCTTAATACGAAGATGCTGACACATGTAAAGGAAAAGGAAGAGAAAAAGGTACAGGTCGATGACCATACCGAAATTTTTGGGCAAATGGAGAATCAAGTGTTCTTTCATTTGGTGACGTCCAAAAGTACGCAGCCCGAGGAATGTGGATTTAGTGTAGAAGTGGTGGGGCATGACAAGGTTTTCAAATACCATACAAACATGAAAAACGAATATGAGATCAGTGATGGCTTGTGTGTAGAGCGTCATCAAATGCCGCAAACATTGCTGACAGATCCGCCGAATGAATTTTATGGATGGTCTGATACATTCCGTGATCAGCTGATGCATTGGGTGAATACAGATCCTTATCCATCTCATATGAAGGTGGCCGATTTTGCAGATGGTTATCGCGCGCAGGCTGCGCTGAATACGTGCTTCGAGAGGGAAGAGGCTGCCGTCTCTGCCCGCGCATATTAATGAAGAGGTGGAGCGGAGGATATCATGACTCCGCTCCTTTTTAGAGGAAGTGAAAAGATGAAAAAGGTGTTTTATTTTGGCTGTATCTTTTATTTTTTTATTGGGACCATTCATGTGTTTTTTGGCAGTTTAACGCCTTATTTGCTGTCTAGTTATGATAAGGGTCCTGGGGAATTATCTTCTTTAATCTTCTTTCAGTTTATTGGCTTTTTGACAGGCGTTCTTTTGTCGCCCATTCTTGTGAGGAAAAAAGGCTACGGCGCTGTTCTGACGATGGGATTGCTGCTGATGATCGGAGCGCTTCTTCTTGGCCTTTTGGTACCAGGTTGGACGATTCTTGTGGTGGCAGGTTTTTTCCTTGGGAGCGGTGCAGGCAGTCTTGAGACGACGGCCGGGGCGTATGTCATTTCAATGGCAAACAGTGCAAAGCGAATCAGCATCATGGAGGTCTTTTTTGGATTAGGTGCGCTATTATTTCCTCTATTGATTCTGCTGACTGTAACAGAGGAAACGTGGCATTATGTGTTTTTATTTCAAGTCGGTGCACTGACTTTTTTCCTTATGCTGTGGCTTACTTTTATGAATAAACTCCCTCGTGGGCAGATGGCGGCTCCTGTTCAAGACATGAAGAAACCGTCCTTGCTGTTTGATCGAGGGAATCGAATGATTGTGGTGCTTATGATCTGTTTTGCGTTTTTCTACGCAGGAATTGAAACGAACTTTGCGAACTTTTTACCGTCGATCATGCTGGAAAAAGGGGGAGACAACTGGGGTCTTTTTGCGGTCTCTACTTTTTGGACAGCGATCGTCATTGGCAGAACTGTCATTGCGAGAAAAGCCGATCAGCTGCATCCGCTGCGTTTTTTAAAACTAAGTGCAGCACTTATGATTGTGCTGCTCGCCGTATTTGCTCTAGCCACCCACATCGCTGCGCAGCTGATTCTTATCTTTTTCATCGGTCTGTGCGCAGCTGGCATGTTCCCCATTGCCTTGACGGCTTCTGCATTAATGATTGAAAATGCCATCGACGAGGCAACGAGTTATTTTATTGCCGCCGCTAGTTTAGGTGGAGCCTGTTTGTCCTTTTTGATTGGGTTTAGCCTTGAGTGGGCAGGTGCGGCAAGCGCCGTCTTTGTTTTCGCCTTTTTAGCTGTTCTCCTTTTTGCGGCTGCCATTCAAATGAATCGATCTCGGAAAAAAGAAACCATACCCACACAGCCGCCGGCGATGAAAGCCGATCGATAAGCAGCTGATCTGGTGGCTCCTCCTTTTGTATAGCTTATCTTCAGAAAAGGTGACGAAGGACTTGTACTAAAACAACGAAAGCGTGAATAACATGTACAAGTCAGCATCAAAAGGAGGACGTCTATGTGGCGGTGTTTTTTGGTTATATCTTTTTAGGGTTGTCACTTTCAGCGCCTGTTGGGCCAGTCAATGCAGCCCAAATCGACAGAGGGATTAAAAGTGGATTTTGGCACGCTTGGATTTTTGGTGTGGGGGCTATGGCTGCGGATATTGTCTATATGATCCTCATCTATTTTGGTGTCGCCCAGCTTTTGACTGCACCTCTTGTGAAAACCTTTTTGTGGCTGTTCGGCTTTTTCGTTCTGACCTATACCGGTATTGAAAGCCTTCGTAAAATCAATTTGCATGAAAGCCCAAAGAAGGACGGAGGAAACACGTCGATCGGGCATTCGTTCATGACGGGATTTTTCATTTCCCTTTCCAATCCGCTTAGTATATTATTTTGGCTTGGGATCTATGGCAGTATTTTAGCCAATACGATTGAAAAGTACGGGGCATCTCAAATGCTGATGTACAGCATCGCTATTTTCATCGGCATGCTCTTATGGGATTTCTGTATGGCGCTGCTCGCCAGTACGTTTAGACGATATTTAAATGAACGGATTTTGCACGGCTTATCCGTTCTGGCAGGTCTCTCTTTACTCGGCTTCGGTGCTTACTTTGGATATCAAGGGATCATGGCGCTCATTGGATAGAATGGTTGATAAGAAAAAGGGCTAAAATCTAAATCATTTTAGCCCTTTTTCATATTTGACAATAATAGGACACTCTTCAATAATGATGGAAGATACATAAAATTGAAGGAGTTTTTGCCATGCGTATGTTCCTGCCAGCATTCAACTATGTGTGTATGCTGATTTTGTCTGTGATCACAGCGACATTCGTTTATACCATGTTGTTTGCCCCACCTGAATCCAGATTCAGTTATGTGGAGGTCACCAGTCTTTTTATTTTGATCGCGTATGTCCTATTTGCTGCACCTATCCAAATGGTTTTACACCGTCATCCTGAGAAGTTTCGGCGCCGTGATTTATTGGTTTATTTTATCGGGGCGTGGGTGGTTTGTTCGGCGCTTGCTTTATGGATTGATTATGGTGTTGTCGTCTTTATTAGCTACAAAGTTTATCTATTTAGCTTTTGCGCGGCCTTTATTTATTGGCTGCTTGATTCAGTCTTTTTAAAGAAGAAGAATCAATCATAAAGGTTTTTCCCGTTTTTTCTCCTGAAAATGAACGTGTATGACCTTCGAGAATCCGCTTGATACAAAAGCAAGAGCCGTCATCAGAAGGACCCAGTATAGATTGCTAAGGTCAAATCCAGTATAAACGAAGATGAAAATCATCGAGATCACGGACGTTAATATGAGGACAGGCCATATCCGTTTAAATAGCAGATAACCAACAAATCCCCAAAGGAAAGCCATCACTGGTAGTGTAAATAAGATCAGATACATCGGATGGAGAAAAAGAAGACGCATGTCATTCACCCATTTCTTTTATGATGACCGACTCTATTAGATAGAGGCGGCTAAATGATGATATGCAGAAGCATACTCATACATGATTAGATAAATGGAAGTGAATTCCTGCTTCATTCTTTCAAATAAACCACCTTGTGAATGTCCAGTGAAAGTCGTTGAAGGACAGTCACCACAGCTTTTTCCTCCTCATAGGCTATGGAGAAGACGCTAAAACGAGGTGGAAAAAAATGGCCCAGCTGTATGCAAAAAGTTGCCTTGATCAAAATCTACGATCACTAGATGAATGGAAGCAGGATGCTTTCACACAGTTTGGAGAAATGGTCGGGGATGAGGCAGATACATTTCCGTGTGTACCAGGCAGACAAGGATTTTTTCTCGATCATTTGCGTTATGGATTTGTCGGTGATCCGCGGGGAGAAGAGGCCGTGAATGAATTAGCAGAGCTTTTAAGGGAATACCAAAGCTGCTCTAGGGAAACCGGTCAATATGCTTCGTTCATTTGCTTTTTTGAAACACCGCAGGATATGAAGGAGTATTCGCTCGAAGAGTATGAGGAGCAGTTTTGGTCGATGGTTCAGCAATTACATCAAAAGGATGAAATGAAATGGCCAGAGGAAATTCCATCAGATCCTGAAAATCATGAATGGGAGTTTTGTTTTCATGGGGAGCCTTATTTTATTTTATGCGCGACACCAGCGCATAAGCTAAGAAAAAGCCGTCATTTTCCTTATGTGATGTGGGCCTTTCAACCAAGGTGGGTGTTTGAAAAGATGAACGGTTCCACCACATTTGGTCAAAAAATGAGTAAACTCGTTCGGAAGAGGCTGAAGGCGTATGATCAAGTTGATGTACATCCAGCATTAAAATGGTATGGGGATCAGAAAAATTTAGAATGGAAACAATATTTTCTCTCAGATGATGAGGCGGAGAAACCAGCCTCCGCCAAATGTCCATTTACTGCTTTAAAAAACATGATGAAATTATGATGCGGCCTGATCCTGTTTCCACTTTTTTCTCATAAAGAGTACCATGATGCCAATTACAGCAATGATTCCAAGGCTAATAAAAAAGCCAGGTCGTCCGCTTGCCTCTGTCAGAGTGCCTGAAACAGCTGCACCAATTAAGATCAGGGCAAGAACCATTTCGCACGTTTGGCGAGTGGATGGCTTTGACAGCTTTTTGCTTGAAAGCAGAATAAACACCCATGTGTACAAAAGAGTTAAACCGGCTGCTGTTGTGAGATGCTCGTAAATGTGTTTGGACAAAAAGAGTGCCAGCAAAATCGAGACAATCAACCCTGCAGCAGTTAAAAGAATTGAAGACCATCTGACATGAGATGGTTCTTTTTGTTTAAAACAAGCAGGTGCATCCTGATGCTCCGACATCGTGCCAAGCAGCGTCGTGACCGCATAGAGGGAGGCAACCAATGTGGAAAACCCGGCAATAATGAAAATGCCATTAAAGATATGAAGAAAAATGGATAAATGAAATGGCTCCAGTGATGTAATAAATGGACTGCTATTCTCGTTAAAGGCTGTCACTGGAACAAGCAAAAGCGCAAGTCCGATGGAGACGATATAAATGACAGCAAGAATGATCAGCATCACACGTCCAGATTTTGCGGCGTCCTTCGGGTCTTTTAAATGAACCGCCATCAGCCCCATGACTTCAATCCCCCCGAAAGCATAAAACGCATAAATTAGCCCATTCCATAAACCGAGCGGACCGAGCGGCATCCATTCGTGGTCTTTATTTGGCAGGTGTAGGGTGGGCCTATGCTCTGTGAGAATGCCGCATAAAACAAGAACGGCAAGAATCATAAACAGCAGAATCGCCCCGGTCTTCAGCACGGCAAGGACATTTTCCGTCTTTTGAAAAGAAGAAAGCCCAATGATAATCACAAGCAGGGCAAGAGCGGAATAAATCGCTGAAAACACCCATAGTGGAATGGATGGAAACCAGTGACGAGTAAAAAGAGAAATCGCCGTCAGCTGACTCCCTGTGATGAGCATTTCTGAAAACCAATACACCCAGCCATTACTAAAACCCGCCCAGCGCCCATAGGCTTTTCGGGCATAGGAACAAAATGATCCCTTATCTGGGTTTTCGGCTGTCATCGCAGCCAGGTGTTTAAAGACGAGATATGTGCCGACTGCCGCAAGCAAAAATGAAATGCAGACGGAATAACCGGACTTTGTAATGGCGATGCTGGAACCAAGGAAGAAACCAGTGCCGATTGTACAGCCGACTCCGATAAGAGAAAGCTGCCACCAAGATAAAGATTGTTCTTCTTTCAATGCATGTGCAACACCTTTCTGATTCAATAGCATTAGCTTGTGACCGCCTCTTTTTTTTATACATGATCAAGAGGACGTTTTGGGCATACTGTCAACATGGAAAGGAGTGCATGTGATGAACGGAGAATACGTGATTTTACCAAAGGATGGGCTTGGTTTTCGGTTAGGAAAAGGACAATGTATGCGAGTGGTTGATGTCGAAGGGCAGCAAGTAGCAGATGTGATGGCCTATCATGAAAAGGATTTTTATGAAAAATTTGATCAAGGCGCTACAATGGATAGCCTGTTCTCTTCCAAGGTGAAAAAGGGAGATCAGCTTTATTCTAATTTATATAAACCAATGTTTACGGTCATCGAAGATACAGTCGAATGTCATGATTTATATATGCCTGCGTGCCGGCAAGAAATGTATCAGCTCTTATATGGGCGTACGCACCTAGAGGTCATGCATACATGCTACGATAATCTCAGGACGGCCTTTGAGCCATTCGGGATTCCAAAAGAGGATATGTATTATCCTTTTAATGTCTTTATGAATACAGTCATTGATGATAAAGGAAAGTTGTCTGTCGAGCTGCCAAAATCGCTCTCCGGTGATTACATCCGCCTGCGTGCAGAAATGGACCTCATTGTCGCGGTGTCTGCATGTCCTGCCGACATTGGAAAATGCAATGGCTCAAGCTGTACATCCATCCGAGTGGAGATCGATTGAAAAGGAGAGACCAGTCAAAGCGGCTTGGTCTATTTCGTTTGTGAATGTTTGATCATTTATGAAAAAGGGGAACGTCTAAAAAATATCCTTTATCAAAACATGATATAATAAAGTGGCTAAAATCGTAGGTAAATCAATTGAAATGGAAGTAAAACCTGTTCTCTTCATGTAGAGGATGCTTAGGAGGAAAAGTGTATGAGTTTGCAGAAAAAAATCAGCCAAGAGTTGCATGTGCAGCCCTCAATTGACCCAAAGCAGGAGATCGAAAAACGGGTTGGATTTCTAAAGGCTTACTTGAAAAAGACCGGTGCAAAAGGATTCGTTCTCGGTATTAGCGGCGGACAGGATTCAACGCTTGCCGGCCGTCTCGCTCAGCTCGCTGTAAGTGAGCTTCGTCAAGAAGGAAAAGAGGATGCTGTCTTTATTGCAGTCCGTCTTCCGCATGGCACGCAGCAGGATGAAGACGATGCGCAGCTGGCTCTATCATTTATTCAGCCGGACAAGTCTTGGAAATATGATATCGCGCCTGCCGTGACGGCATTCAGTGAACAATACCAAAAGGAAACAGGCGGTGCGCTGTCTGATTTTAATAAAGGGAACGTCAAAGCACGCATGAGAATGATCGCACAGTATGCCGTCGGTGGACAGGAAGGCTTACTTGTCATTGGAACGGATCATGCAGCCGAAGCTGTGACGGGCTTTTTCACGAAGTATGGGGATGGCGGTGCAGATGTCCTTCCGCTCACAGGTTTAACGAAACGCCAAGGACGGTTGCTGCTTGAGACCCTTCAGGCGCCGGAGCGATTATACTTAAAGAAACCGACAGCCGATCTGCTGGATGACAAGCCTCAGCAAACGGATGAAACAGAACTTGGTATTACGTACAATGAAATTGATGATTACTTAGAAGGAAAACCAGTTTCAGATCAAGCAGCAGAAGCGATTGAAAAACGCTATGTTCAATCAGAACATAAACGTCAAGTACCAGCTTCTATGTTTGATGACTGGTGGAAATAAAATAAGTGACCTCTCCAGAAGATGGAGGGGTCTTTTTATGTCAAATTTCAGCTGAATTTGACAGAATGAATCGGAAATGGTTCATTAATTAGTAGAACGATCTACATAAGTCTGTTTGACTAAATAAAGGATATATTGAAGAATAAGTGGTGAAATAATTAGTTCGATTCACTTAATTTCTCATCAAAAGACAGTATTTTCAGAAAAAATGATTGACGATAAAAACGAATGCGCTTACAATGAAAACACATTCCAAAAAGTGAAATTGAATTCCACTAGACGGAATTAAAGGAGTCGTTCATCTCCAAATAAGAGGCTAAAGGAATGATTCACACGATGAAAAATCGAAGTGCACTGGAAATATACAAAGAAGGAGGCGCTTGGTGGGAGACTGAGATTAGTCATATTCAAAAAAATTCAATTGAACTTCGGGGCTATCCAATTGAAGAGCTTATTGGTCAATTATCGTATCCACAAATGCTTTATTTACTGCTTGTTGGTGAATTACTAGATGATTCGAAGGCAACTCTTTTTGAAAGTGTTCTGGTCGCAGGTGCGGATCATGGGCCAAGGGCACCGTCTATTGCAGCGGCAAGAATGGCGGTTACATGCGGCATTTCGTTTAATTCCTCTGTTGCAACAGGGGTGAATCTATTAGGTGATATTCATGGCGGAGCCGGAGAAAAGGCGATGCGTATGTTATACGAAGCCAAAGCGGTTTATGATGCACAAAAAGATATGAAGTCTGCTGCAAAGCAAGTATGTCAGACGTGGTTAGCTCGCAAGGAAAAAATTCCGGGAATCGGCCATCAGCTGCATGATGATGATCCGAGAGTGAGACGGCTGTATGAGCTGAGTCAAACATATGTGCAGCAAGGTGATATCAGCGGAACGTACTTACGGTTAGCTGAGGCGATTAGACATGAACTAGAACAATTAAAAGGGAAAAAAATTACGATGAACATAGATGGTGTATCTGCTGCGATCCAATGTGAATTAAGCATTCCAGCTGAAGCGGCAAAAGGCATCTTTTCCTTATCCAGAGGAATGGGCATCGTGGCGCATGCATATGAAGAGCTGACAAAAGGTGCCCTAGTGAAAGGCCCTTGTCCGAATGAAGAAAGACTGGTTCGTTATGCGGGGGTCGGGACGCGTCACTTGAAGGAGGGTGAGAAAATTTGAGTGAATTGAAAGCGTTGTCATATATAAACGGCGAATGGCTGGATGCAAACCATGGCAAAGAAGATATCATCAATCCATACTCTGGGGAAATGATCGGTACATCCTATCTTGCATCCTCAGAAGATATAGAACAGGCGCTTTCTATTGCGCAGCAAGCTAAAAAACAAATAGCGGCAATATCAGCATTAGAACGCTCAACGCTTCTAACAAAGGCAGCCGCCTTATTGGAAGAACAAAAAGAGCATTTTGCAAAACTCATTTCTTTAGAATTAGGCAAACCGCTTAAAAATACAAGAGATGAAGTCTCACGATCAATTGAAACGCTGGCGCAGTCAGCCGAAGAAGCCAATCGACTAATCGGTGAGACCATTCCTGGCAATGTATCTTCCCGTGGACAGAGAGCAATGGCGATGACATTTAAAGTGCCGGTTGGGGTTGTGCTGGCGATTACGCCTTTTAATGCGCCTCTCAACTTAATTTGTCACAAAATCGGTCCAGCTTTTGCGGCAGGGAATGCCATTATTTTAAAACCAGCACCGCAAACATCAGCTGTTGCTACAGCGTTTGTTAAGCTCCTGCTTGAAGCAGGGTTTCCTGAAAAGAGCCTGCAGCTTGTGATTGGAGGAGTAGACGCCGGCAGACAGTTAGTCACTGATGAAAGAACCAATCTTGTTTCTTTTACTGGCGGTGCGGTGGGCGGAGAACATATTTCAAACTCTGCTGGATTAAAAAAGGTACTGCTGGAACTCGGAGGAAATGGAGCGACGATTGTTCATCATGATGCAGATATCGAGCAAGCCGCATCTCTTTGCGCTAAAACGGGCTTTAGCAACTCTGGTCAAAGCTGTATTTCTGTTCAAAGAATTTATGTTCACAAGCAAATTTTGTCGACATTTACTGAGACACTTAAACAAAAAGTAGAACAGCTCGTCGTTGGAGATCCGCTGTCTAGTGAAAGTGATATCGGCTGTATGGTTGATGTACAGGCAGCAAAACGTGTGGAGGCATGGATACATGAGGCAGAGAAAATGGGTGCCGAGCTTCTATCTGGAGGACAACGAAATGGCGCAAGCATCACACCGGCTATTTTGCTAAACCCTCCAAAACAAGCCAAGGTTGTCTGTGAAGAAGTGTTCGGTCCAGTTGTCAGTGTCCTTCCATATGAGGAGCTGGATGAGGCAATCAAAGAAGCAAACGATAGTCGATACGGTCTGCAGGCAGGCGTCTTTACGAATCAGCTAGATGTTGCGTTACACGCAGCAAAAGAGCTTGAAACTGGCGGCGTAGTCATCAATGGGACATCGAATTTCAGACTAGATCACTGGCCATATGGCGGGATTAAACGAAGCGGTATTGGAAGGGAAGGCCCGCGTTTCGCCATCGAGGAGATGACCGAAACCAAAATGGTTGTGCTGCCAAATGGGCTATAAAGGGGGAAGATGGATGTGAATGTCTTTCAGCAAAAGGTAAAGAGTGCGCAGACAGGCGGTCAGCCGATGATTTGTACGCCGCTCATTGGACAAACAAAGGAAGAATTGTTTCTTGAAGTTGAGGTGTTAGCTGAGAAGAAGCCTGATGTGATAGAGTGGCGAGCGGATTTTTTCAATCACCTCAATGACAAGGAACAAGTCATCACCACCCTGAAAGGGATGATTGAAAAGGCAGATAACATCCCATTTTTATTCACCATTCGTTCTGAAAAAGAGGGCGGCGAATGCATCTCACTCTCAGAGGATGAAAAGGTTTCCCTGCTTGTCGAGCTTTGTGCCACTCAGCTTGTGGCTGCCGTTGATTTTGAATTAATGCATGATGTCTCGCATATGCAGCAAGTCAGTCAGGCGGCTAAGAGAAACGGGGTCATCTTGATTGTGTCGTACCACGATTTCCAGCGTACCCCGGAGGCAGATCGGCTTGTGGAGCTATTCACCAATGCAGAATCGGTTGGCGCCGATATCGCAAAGATCGCCGTCATGCCGCATTCCTATGAGGATGCACTGACACTGCTCTTTGCGACAGGCAAGGCGAAAAAGCATCTGTCCATCCCCGTTATTTCGATGGCGATGGGGGAATATGGTGCCTTCACAAGAATGGTAGGTGGACTCTTTGGGTCTGTCATGACCTTTGCTGTAGGGAAAGAAAGCTCGGCACCTGGACAAGTTGCAATACAGGATTTGAATGCCGTTCTATCGATTGTGTTTTCAAAGAATCAGTGAGTAGCAGATTCATAGCTGCACCGTGAGAGGAGAGAAACATGAAGAAGAATATATCTACACAGGTCATTCAGTATTTAGAAAATCGAGGAGTTGAGCATATCTTCGGTCTGTGCGGTCATACGAATATTGCTTTTTTATCAGCCCTAGAAAAAAGCCGTATTCAATTTGTGAATGTTAGACATGAACAGATAGCGGCGCATGCAGCAGACGGTTATGCACGAGCGAAAAAACAGACGGCTGTTGTGCTCAGTCACTTAGGTCCTGGACTCACCAATGCGGCAACAGGCGTAGCGAATGCCGCACTCGATTCCATTCCAATGGTTGTCATTGCAGGAGATGTTCCAAGTCATTACTACGGAAAGCACCCACACCAAGAAATCAATCTTCATTCCGATGCTTCTCAATACGAAATTTATCGCCCATTTGTGAAAAGAGCATGGCGAGTCGACATTCCAGAATTATTTCCAGAAATTTTATCAAAAGCGTTTCAGTTAGCTGAAAGCGGCCGCCCTGGGCCAGTCCTGATTTCAGTTCCGATGGATGTGTTCTCAAAAGACCTAGATGTGTCGTTATTTGAACAAATCGCTCATCATACAAACACCGTTGAAAAACCATCTATTGATGATCAAACAGCGAATCGGATATTAGATCGATTGCTGCAGGCAGACAAACCGCTCTTATATGTAGGGGGAGGCATTTTACTAGCCGATGCAGCAGAAGAGTTAAAGGCATTTTCTGACCATTTGAGCATCCCTGTTGCCCATTCTCTGATGGGGAAAGGGGCGATGCCGGATGATCATCCAATGACCCTTGGCATGACAGGATTTTGGGGAACGAAATTTATCAATGATCAGTGTAAAGAAGCGGATTATATATTGGCATTAGGCACCCGTTTTGCTGAAGCAGATGCGAGTTCGTGGGAATCGGAGTATACGTTCAATTTCCAATCAACCAAGCTCATTCATATTGACATTGATCCGAATGAAATTGGCCGGAACTATCCTGTTGAAATTGGAGCGGTAGCAGATCTCAAGCAGGCGTTGACTGTACTCAATCGTGTGGCGAAAGAAAGGCTGCCAGAAGGTCTGGATCGCCCTCAATTGAAAAAAGACATTGCGGCATATCGTGAGGAATTTCAGAAGAGCAATTTGACGAATATTCAAGACGAGTCTTTCCCAATGAAACCACAGCGTATTTTGCAGGAAGTGCGAGAAGTATTGCCGCCGGATGCTTTCATTACAACCGATGTTGGCTGGAATAAAAATGGGGTCGGACAGCAATTTCCTGTATACACGCCAGGCACTATTTTAACCCCAGGTGGTTTTGCGACGATGGGATTTGGCGCTCCCGCTGCACTTGGAGCAAAGATTGCCCAGCCTGACCGTGTCGTTGTATCACTTGTTGGGGACGGCGGATTCGGTCAAAATCCATCTGTTCTCGCAACAGCCATGGAAGAAAACATTCCTGTCGTGTGGATTGTGATGAACAATAGTGCGTTTGGGACGATCGCCGGCTTGCAAATGGCACACTATGAAACGACATACGGCACTGTTTTTAGAAAAGATGGAGAAAGCTATTCACCTGATTTTGCAGCCATTGCGAGAGGTTATGGGATGAAGGGAATCAAAATTACGGCGGCTTCTGAATTCAAAGAAGCTTTGGCTGAAGCGATCGCCTCTCAGGAACCATGTGTCATTGATGTAGCGATGAAAAATGATCCAGTGCCTACTGATGGACATTGGAACATTAATGATATTTATTCACCAAATACAAAACGCTCACATGTCAGTGTGAACTAAACATTACTAGGGAGGAATAAACAATGAAAATTAAAGTATTAAATCCATTTCAAGACGGTCATCCATTATGGTTAGGTTTAGATCATCCAGAAGAGAAAATGATTCGGAAAGTGTTTCAAACGATAACACCAGATACCGTAGGGTCAGAGCATATGATGGCAGGTCTCACTATTTTTGAGCCGGGCGAAGCAAGCTCGGTACACAATCATCCGGGTTCAGAGGAATTTGATTATGTGATTAAAGGGTCTGGCGAAGTCATTTGCGATGGAGAAAGACAATCATTTAAACAAAATGACTTTATGTTTATTCCAGATGGTGTCTCACATCAGCATGTGAACACAGGGGACGAACCTTTATGGCTGATTTGGCTCTATACACCGCAAGGGCAGCTTCCGAAGGACTAAAAAAACCTTGCACGAGAGAAAGAAGAAAAGGGGCTAAAATAGAAAGCATTTTAGCCCTTTATCAATTGAATGAAAGGGAGTCAAGCAATGAATAAGAATACACCGCTTGAAGGAATCAAAATATTAGATGTTTCTACGATGATTGCTGCACCATACGGCGCGGTGCTTCTAGGGGATTTTGGTGCAGAGGTCATTAAAGTCGAGATTCCTGGAAAAGGGGATACACTGCGGCATGTTGGTCCTTTTGCAGATGGTGAACCTTTGAGGTGGTCAGGGCTTTCAAGGAATAAGAAATCTCTTACACTCGATTTGCACAAAGAAGAAGCAAAAGACATTTTTAAAAAGCTTGCAGCGCAGGTTGATGTGATCATTGAAAATTTTCGTCCAGGAACACTAGAAAAATGGGACGTTGGGTACGATGTATTAAAAGAAATCAACCCTCGTTTAATTATGATTCGTGTTTCGGGTTATGGGCAAACCGGTCCGTTTAAGGACAAGGCGGGATTTGGTACACCTGCGACGGCGTTTAGCGGCTTTACATATATTCAAGGGTTTCCAGATCGGCATCCAGTCAGCCCTTCCTTTTCCCTTACGGATTATATCGCAGGAATTTATGTGGCGTTTGCCACTGTGACAGCGATGTATTACCGTGACACACATTCAGAAGGAACTGGGCAAATGGTGGATTTGGCTCTCTATGAATCTGTGTTCCGCATGTTAGAATTTTTGGTTGCTGAATATGACAAGCTAGGGAAGGTGCGTGAGCGTTCACCAGGGTTAAGCGGTCATTCAAGCCCTGCCGGCACCTATGAGACAAAGGACGGCCATTATTTGGTTCTTGTGACGAGTACAGATTCGACCTTTAATCGATTGGCAGAGGCGATGAATCGCTTAGATTTACTTGAGAACGAGAAATTCTCTGTGAATGCAGCCAGGCTGAAGCATAACGATGAAATGGATGCGATCGTCTCGCAGTGGATTGCGTCCAAAACAAGAGATGACGTCCTAGACATTCTAGATACACATGGTGTGCCTGTGAGTCCGATTCTAAGCATTCGGGATATCTTTGAGCATCCGCAATTTAAAGCACGAGAAAATATTGTCGAGGTGCATCATCCGCGTCTTGGAAAAGTGAAGGTGCCTGGGATCATTCCGAAGTTTGAAAAAACCCCCGGCCGTATTCGCCATATTGCGCCTGATTTAGGTGAACATAATTATGAAATTTTAACGAAAATGCTTGGCTTCACAGAAGAAGAGTGTAAACAGTTAGAAGAAAAAGGGGTCATTTAAGACACTCAACCGATCCGCACGCTGCGGAAACAAAGGAGGATGGTTATGAAAGTGCATTCAGAACTGAAGGGGAACGACTTGCGGCCTACTTATGCGAAACCAACAAAAGCTCGTTTCGGCATCTTGATTCTGTTGTTTTTTATTACCGCTATTAATTATATTGATCGAGCCAGTGTATCCATTGTTGCACCTGCGATTCAGTCTTCATTGCAATTAAACCCTGCCTTATTAGGCCTCATCTTTTCAGCATTTAGCTGGACCTATACAGCCATGCAGATCCCTGGCGGCTTTATTCTTGATAAGTTTGGATCAAAGGTAACGTATGGAATATCACTCATTACTTGGTCTATTTTCACCGGTTTACAGGCGTTTGCGAACAGCTTTGCCTTCTTATTTGGCTGCCGTTTGTTTATCGGAATTACAGAATCTCCCGCATTTCCTGCGAATAACCGCATTGTGACCACTTGGTTTCCAAGGCGGGAACGCGCATTTGCAACAGGGGTTTATACCGCTGGAGAGTATGTGGGGCTTGCATTTGCGACACCTCTTCTTTTTTGGATCATGACAACTTTCGATTGGAGAACCGTCTTTATCACGGCAGGTGCGCTCGGTATTATATTTGCTTTCTTTTGGTACAAGTATTATCACGAACCGAAAGAGCATCCAAAGATCAATGAAGATGAGCTAGAATTGATCCGTCAAGGCGAAGGACTGACAGTGGCATCACAGGAGAAACTGAAATGGGCAGACTTTGCCGCACTTTTAAAATATCGTAAATTGATTGGACTCTATATTGGTCAATTTTCTGTTGCGTCTACCCTCTTTTTCTTTTTAACATGGTTTCCGACCTATTTAGCAGAGGCGAAAAATATGGCCTTTCTCAAAGTAGGTTTTGCGGCATCCCTGCCATACATCGCTGCATTCTTTGGGGTGCTGTTTGGAGGATATGTGTCTGACTGGCTGCTTAAAAAGGGTGTATCGGTCAATGTAGCGAGAAAGCTGCCGGTTGTGGTCGGTCTGCTTCTGACAAGTACCATTGTTTTAGCGAATTTTACAACGAATATCCCGCTTGTGCTGACTATTTTATCCATCGCCTCCTTTGCGCAAGGACTGTCTAATATCTCCTGGACCATGCTGTCTGAGGTGGCACCAAGAGAAATGGTCGGTCTGGCTGGCGGCGTATTCAACTTTTTTGCTAACTTATCCGGCATCATCACCCCGCTGATTATCGGATTCATTGTATCGGCGACAGGCTCTTACAACGGCGGTATTTTATTCGTCAGCTTAGTGGCATTAGGCGGAGCGTTGTCGTATATCTTTATTGTAGGTAAGATTGAGCGGATTCAATTAAAATAATAGAGAGCAAGAAAAAGAGAACTCATTGGGTTCTCTTTCAGCGTGTAGACAAACCCTCGCATTCGGTGTCAGTTCTGTGTGCCGGTGCTCACGAATGTCAAATTCGCTCCGCGCCGGTACTCGTCCTTCCTTGACTGCAAAGGTTTTCTATCACACTGAAAAAAGACAAAGGGCTAAAATCAAGTTCATTTTAGCCCTTTGTCAACAATCTTGAAAGAGAACTCATTGGGTTCTCTTTTTCTATGAATAAAAGATGACGGTGATGATCGTTGCACATGCGATACCCATGCTGATATAAAAACCAGCAAACCAGATATTCCATCGAGTGATTCGGTAAGGGTTGACCTTCATCAAATCGGCTAATAGGGAGACAGATACATTATATGGGCTAAACATGACCGTTGAGGTTCCAGCGATAATGAACATGATTGCGATGGGAAGGGCAGGCAGTTCATGAATGACAGGTGCCATCAAGCTCACTAATAGAGCAAGCGAAACGAGCGGGTGAAAACCGCAAAGAGCGGTGATGAGAAAATACAGCCCGATGACCCCATAAACCCAAATGGCATGATCTGATATACTGACGATAAATGCTTGAATCGGCTGCAGGCTGTTTGTGACAAGCAGCATATCGACAAAGAAGCCCGCACTTAAAAATAGACACATATAATTGGAGAGCTGACGGGTTCGTTCTTTCCAATGGGGAATAGAGACGGCTACATATTGTTTTCGTTTTTTGATGATAGACGAGAATAATAGAGCGAAAGGAATAATCGTCAGCACAACAGCGAACAGATAACCTTTCCCAACCCAGGCGTCAACAAGTGAAACGACTGTCATAAAACTGAGCAGCATGAAAGCAAGCTGAAGGGTTTTTCTCTTGATGCGATGAGGGTTGGAGTGAGCTTCCGCCGGCTGGATGATATGCGGCAATCGTTTGCTTTGACGAGAAAACAGCAACCAATCCGTCAACAGCACAAGCACCATTAAACAAAACGTAACGGGTGCAATCTGATAATATTTCAATTTGGTTGCATCAATGGTGACACTCACCAGTACTTCGACAGGACTCCAGCTAAGACATAGCGCATATGACCTTAAAAGATTGCGCGTATAAAGGTGCTGTTTGACTTGTTCCTGAAGGGCGTTCAGCGATGGTTTCAAGGATGTATATAATAAGGGAATCGTTGCGATATTTAAAAACATGCCAAGAACATGAGTGACAAATGAACTCTTGCGATAAAGCTGATTTGTGCTCGTTGTATGTAAGGTAAGCAGTTTATTTAATTGAGTATCGAAATGTCCAACGTGTATGAGAGAATGAATAAATGGCAGCATGAAAAATAAAGAAAGCAAGCCTAGCATGGAATGAAAATGAAGAAAAAGCGTATGCAAAGGCTGTTCTGACCAGAAAAATAACACCAATCCAATCAAGAGAAACATAGCACCCGTTTTCAAATAAAGCCCATTAGCCTTCTTAAAGGAAATGGTAAGCGAAGCAGCCGCCAGCAGACCAACCAAATAGGAGAGAATGGGAGCAGGGAATAGTTGATGAACGATGTATAAGCTAATAAGAAGTGTGAAAAGTAGCAGGTAGATCATGATATCTCCTCCATCAAAACATCTATTGGTTTTATTCCGTACAGTGGAATTTGTTTTCTTTTAGTGGAACATTTAAAATGGATTATAGCAAAATTGGTCAATCATGTCGATAAGAAATCAAAGGGGAAAAGGAGAAAGTGAACATGGCTGATAAGAAGTCAAAAGAAGAATCAGGATTGCGTACCGTTCAGCGCGCTTTGGATATTCTTTCTTGCTTTAGCGAAGAACGTCAAGAGTTGACGCTAACAGACATTTCAAAAGAGATGAACTTAGCAATGTCTACCACAACGAGACTGCTCAAGGCACTTGAAATGAATCATTTTGTGGAAAAGAACCAAGAGACAATGAAGTACCGGCTCGGTCAAAGACTTTATCTTCTCGGTTATATTGCTGGGAAGTCCATCAAATTGAGGGAACTGGCAAAACCGCTCATGTACACACTTCGTGATGAAACAAAGGAAACCGTCAACCTGTATGTGCTGGATCACAAAAGCAGGGTATGTATTGAACAAGCCGAAGGGCTGCAATCGATTCGGCATCTTGTGAAAATCGGTGAGAAGCTGCCGTTATACGCTGGTGCTGGTGGAAAGGTGCTGCTTGCTTTCCAAAGCGAAGAGTTTCAACAGCAAGTTTTCGCGTCTGAGGCTGATCACATGACGATGGAGGAATGGCGAAAAGAATGTCGTCATATTCTTGAAACGCACACCGCTTGCAGTATTGATGAACGGGAAGTCGGATCGGCGGCAGTGGCGGCACCGATCTTTAACATTCATGGGGAGGTGCAGGCATGTTTATCCATATCTGGACCGACCCAACGATTTACTGAAGATGTCATCTCTCAGCTGCAGCAAAAAGTGAAAGAGCATGCCGAGAAGCTCTCCGAACAGCTCGGTTACGTCGTCAAACACAATTTTTAAGAATGCCTATCTTTTCTCAGTCCATTTATCATATAATAGAAACATTATGTAGCATTCCTTGTCGTAAGGAGGACGTGTCACGAACATGAAAAACAATAGAGAGATTCCTGTGAGACAGCGAAATATTGTCCTCATTGGCTTTATGGGCGTTGGGAAAACAACCATTGGGCAGCTGGTTGCCAAAAAGTTATATAGAGATTTTATTGATGTTGATCAGGAGATTGAGAAAAAGTACAACATGACGATTCCAGAAATGTTTCAGCAAAAAGGAGAAGATTTCTTCAGACAGGCTGAAAAGGACTATATCGTCGATTTATGTGAACATACTCAGCTAAAGATCGTGTCTCTTGGAGGCGGTGCGTTTAAACAGGAAGAAATCAAACGATCTTGCTTAAAGCATTGTACGGTTCTTTTCCTTGACCTATCTTGGGAGAATTGGAAACAGCGGCTGGATATTTTAATTGAAAACCGTCCTGTTCTTCATAACCGTACGCTTGACGAGATGAAAGAACTGTTTGAAGAGCGCCGGGAAATTTATTCCCTTCATAACTCAAGAGTGGAAACAGATCATCTAGAAGCTGAAGAAGTCGCCAATTATATTGTCGACACACTCAAGCTTGGCTGGGATTTATATTCGAAATAAAAAAGTCTACCGCTTTAGGGTAGACTTTTTTCTATAGGATCAGTGTTTAATCCCTTGAAGCAGTGCAGCTTTTAGGCAAAAGGATGTTGGCTGACGATGTTCGTCGAATTGCAGTTGAAACAGCTGTTTCGTTTCATCGTCTGCAGCATGAAGGTGGGCAACGATCTCCTTTTGAACATTCTCTGGTGTACGTCCACGTATGATCCAGTCCTGATATTCAATATGCAGATCCCAGTAACGGATATCTTCTTTCGTCAGATGGTTGTCAGCGAAAAGCTCTTTCCATTCTGATAACGAGCTTTCTCGCACATGGGAAGGATCTCTCAGTCTATTTAAATGATTAATAAATGAATCCTGTACAGGGTTTTCGGGTGCATAATGATCGACAAGTAGAAATTTGCCGCCTTTCTTTAAGACTCGGCTGATTTCAGACATGGCTGCCGGGAGATGTGGGAAGTGATGAGCAGCAAATCGGCATGTGACGAGATCAAATGATGCATCAGAAAAGGGCAATGCGTCTGCGGATGCCTGCTCAAACGTAATGTGGTTCAGCTGTCGCTCTTTTGCAAGTGCTGTAGCAACCTCAATCATTTTGTGCGTGACATCAATCCCGATTCCTTTAGAGATGACGTCTGAAAAGGAAAAAACGGTATGACCTGCCGCGCAGCCGATATCAAGTAGGTGCTCATCGCCCTTTGGTTTCGTCGCCGTTTTCATCCATTCAAGCTCTTTTCCAGCTGCAAAGATGGGTGAATCTCGGTAGTTCTCTGCATTTTGTGAGAATTGTTTCTCTGCTTTTGAATATGGATTCATTTCTTTACCCCCTTTTTGTTGTTTCTTTATCGTAGGGTTCTTCTTGTGATTTGTCTAAGACATAAAAGATATGATATGAATAGTTAAAACCTATGAGGTGAGAGAAGTGGATATACGAATGATGGAATATGTCATGGAAGTGTACCGGCAGCAAAGCTTTACAAAAGCAGCGGAAAAACTTCACATTGCACAGCCCTCATTAAGTCAGCAAATTAAAAAACTTGAGGAAGAATTAGATACTCCCCTGTTTATTCGGAAGTATGGACAAGTCACTCCTACACCTCAGGGAAACCGATTGATCAAAAGAGCAGAAACCATTTTGAAGGAACGAGATGATTTATTGCGTGAGATGGGGGAAGCTGCTTATGAGGTGGGGAAAGAACTGATGATCGGTGCGCCAGCTGTTACAGGGGGATATGTCCTGCCAAGTTTATTAAAAACCTATTGTCAAACGTATCCGCATGTTCACGTTCATTTGATAGAAGAATCGCCTCGTGAGCTAGAAAGACGTTTACTCACTGGGAAACTGGATCTGGCGATTCTTTCTTTGCCTGTCGAGCATGAATCATTGAAAACAAAACAAATGCTGACCGAGCCGCTTCTTCTCGCCATTCCGCAAACGGCTCAACCGTGGTTGACAGATGAACTGAATGAAATCATCAATCAAGCGGATCAAGAAGGGTCTGTCCCGTTTCGTCTTCTGGAAGATGCCCCATTTATTATGCTGAAAGAGGGATATGGCTTTCGGCAAGTGGTCACGGAACTGTGCCGTCATCATGGCTTTCGGCCGAGGATTGCATTTGAAACGAGTCATATTCAAACAGCTCAGGCATTGGTTGAAAATGAGCTAGGGGTGACAGTGGTGCCGAAAATGGTGGCACAAGAGGAAAGGAAAGCAGTCACTTATTTACACATTGATTCATGCCCAACCCGCACACTTGTGTTTGCATATGTGGAAGAAAGATATTTAACGAAAGCCGCTCAAGCCTTCATGGACCTTCAACAGAATCAAGGAAAAGCTTAAACAAACGTTTAATCAAACGTAAAAAGCAGGGGAGCCCCCTGCTTTCTAATATAAATCCAGACGCTGATCTGTCATGACGGGGATTTGTTGTCTCACTTCATCTACGAGCTGAAGATCAATGTCTGCATAATAAATGTCTTCTTCATCATTTGTCTCAAGCAGAATGCGTCCGAGCGGGTCAATTACCATGGAGTGACCAGGGAATTCAGTGTCTCTGCTTGTGCCCGTCCGGTTCACCGCAATCACAAATGACTGATTCTCAATGGCTCTTGCGATGAGCAGACTGCGCCAATGGTCCACTCTTGCTGACGGCCATTGAGCGGTATTGATAAGCACCTTCGCCCCTTTGTTCACGAGCGTCCTAGAAAGCTGAGGGAAGCGGAGGTCATAGCAGATCATGGTGCCAATCTTGACATCTTCATCATAGTTAAATAAACCAAGCTGATGACCGGCGGTTAAATAGTTGTGTTCATCCATTAAGCGGAATAAATGAATTTTATCATAATCTAACAAAAGCTCACCTTGACGGTCAAACACATACATCGTGTTGGTGATATCTTCATTTGTTGTCCGCTTATTCAAGACACTCCCTGCGATGAGATATACTTGGTGTTTACGAGCAAAGGAAGAGAAGAGTTGTTTTGTCCGCTCACCATCTGCATCGGCAAGCTCATCCGCTTGTTCCAGCGCATAGCCGGTATTCCACATTTCAGGTAGAATAATCAAATCAGGCTGTTGACGGATGGCTTCTTCTAAAAATGCTTCTGCTTTCTGAAAGTTTACATCAGGTTCTCCTATTTGTACGTCCATTTGAATCAGGGCGATGTTCATGTCGGTCGTCCTCCTTTATTCGTTTCATGCAATGAATGGTTCGGTGATATTGCCTGAAGCATCTAGTCTTCAAGCCAGTTTCTTTATCATAAAGCTTTCAGTCATCTTTGCCAATAGAAATGTCAGAAGGTTTTGTTAAATGACTTTCTCAATCAAGAAATGAGTGGTATGATACTCATAACTAATAAAACAAAGGGGAATAGTATGATATGCAATTGTTCGATTTATCACTAGAAGAGCTAAAAAAATATAAACCAAAGAAAACAGCACGTCCTGATTTCTCAGACTTTTGGAAGAAATCGCTCGAAGAACTGCACCAAGTGGAGGCAGAGCCAACACTTGAATCTTATGACTATCCAGTGAAAGGCGTCAAGGTGTACCGCCTGACGTATCAAAGCTTTGGACATTCTAAAATTGAAGGCTTTTATGCTGTGCCTGATCAAACTGGTCCGCATCCAGCGCTCGTTCGTTTTCATGGCTATAATGCCAGCTATGACGGCGGCATTCACGACATCGTCAACTGGGCGCTGCATGGCTATGCGACGTTTGGAATGCTTGTCCGTGGTCAAGGTGGCAGTGAAGACACATCAGTGACGCCAGGCGGACATGCATTAGGGTGGATGACAAAAGGCATTTTATCGAAGGATACGTACTATTATCGAGGTGTTTATCTAGATGCTGTTCGTGCACTCGAAGTCATTCAGTCTTTCCCCGAAGTAGATGAACACCGTATCGGCGTGATCGGTGGAAGTCAGGGGGGTGCATTAGCGATTGCGGCCGCAGCCCTTTCAGACATTCCAAAAGTCGTTGTGTCAGACTATCCTTACTTATCAAATTTTGAGCGTGCAGTTGATGTTGCCTTGGAGCAGCCTTATTTAGAAATCAATTCATACTTTCGCAGAAACAGTGATCCTGAAGCTGAAGAAAAGGTATTTGAAACATTAAGTTACTTTGATTTAATCAATTTAGCCGGCTGGGTGAAACAGCCAACATTGATGGCGATCGGTCTGATTGATCAAGTGACACCGCCATCCACCGTGTTTGCGGCATACAATCATTTAGAAACAGATAAAGAGCTGAAAGTGTACCGATATTTTGGGCACGAGTTTATTCCTGCTTTTCAAACAGAGAAGCTGTCCTTTTTACAAAAGCATTTGCTTCTATCGACATAAGAGCATGACAAAGAGCTAAAATGACATTCATTTTAGCTCTTTGTCTTTTTTCAGCTATTGGAGCGATCAGCTTAATAACTGGTGTTCTGTCTTGTTTTTTCATCAGGTACTAATGCTGTAACGATGAGGGTAAGGGCTGTGATGATGTGAAGGATGAATCCTAGAATCGGAATCCATGCAAGGCAGGATGTGACAATTCCAATGATACTTCCGATCATTGGTCCCTGGTCTCGCTTCGATAAGACGAGTGTGATAATATGCAGAATAAGCATGACCATGAGCGGTGAATAGCCATTGCTGATAACGAATAGACCTCCGATCACAGGGATAGCAAGGCAAGCTTCAAAAATCCCAGTGATCCATTTCATAATGCGAGATATAGACATCAGATCCAACTCCTTTTTCATATATGTCTTATTCGTATTTTCCCAAAAGGTGAAGAAGTCATGCAGAATTCTATAGAAAGAGTTGATGGACACTTGAGAGAAAGAATTAAGGAAGAGCTGAAAATCATCGAAGAAACGTATGACGTCAAGATTTGCCTCGCCGTTGAATCGGGCAGCAGGGCATGGGGATTTCCTTCAACTGACAGTGATTATGATGTTCGCTTTTTATACGTTCCACGGAAGGAATGGTACTGGGCGATGGAAGAACATCGAGATGTCATAGAACGACCGATTGATGACATGCTTGATATCAGCGGCTGGGAGCTGCGAAAGGCGCTGCGTTTATTCAATAAATCGAATCCATCCATTATGGAATGGCTGTCTTCTGACATCATTTATGCTGAATCCTTCTCTCTAGCCAAGCAGCTGAGAGAATTAAAGGATCGAGCGTTTTATCCCGCAGCATTGATGTATCATTACCTCAATATGGCGAAGCGGAATGAAAGCCGGCATTTAAGAGGAGAGCAGGTGCGAATCAAGAAGTATTTCTATGTGCTCCGTCCACTGCTTGCCTGCCAGTGGATCGAACGCTACCGGACGGTTCCACCCATGGACTTTCATGAATTACTCAAGGAGCTAGTGGAGGAAGGCCCGCTGTTAGCAGAAATTCACGAACTGCTCAAACGTAAAATGGACGGAGAAGAAATGGATGTAGAGAACCGTCTCGCTCATGTCCATCCATTTATTGATCAAGAGCTGGTGCGTTTTGATGAATTGGTGAAAAGCTACAATCAGCCGAAAGACAATCTGATGCAAGAATTAAATGAGCTTTTGCAGTCTACCCTTGATGAGGTGTGGGCGTAGGAGGGGAGAGTCAGCCGGATAGCGGCAGACTCTTTTTTTATCTCTTATTGTGATAAAACCACAAAAAAAGTCAGAATTTTTGTCATCTTCAAATATTGTAGCGGACAGCTCATGAGCCTTACAATAAAGACATAGCTTACAAAGAGTGGGAGGTGCCCTTTATGGAGTCGGTCACAAGAAATTTCTTCTTGTTTTTGTCAAAGAGCAGTCTCTTGAACCATATTGCTCGTAATTGGGGAAGTGCTGTTGCATCAAAGAAAATCATCGGTGGGAAGGATTTTGAGAGCGCTATCCCTGTCATCAAACGATTAAACGATCAAGGTATGGTCGTAACGGTTGATCACCTCGGTGAGTTTGTCACAAAGGCAGAGATTGCAAATGAGCGGACGAATGAGTGTATTCAAACCATTCAGCGAATTGCAGAGGCGGGACTCAATTCCCACGTGTCACTTAAAATGACATCGCTTGGCTTAGATATTGACGATGACCTTGTGTATCGCAATATGAAAAGCATTTTAGATACGGCAGAGAAACACCGTATTATGGTGACAATTGATATGGAGGATGAACAGCGCTGTCAAAAAACGCTGGACATTTTTAAAGAAATGAAATCTCAATATGAGTATGTCAGTACGGTTTTGCAGGCGTATTTGTACAGAACAGAACAAGATCTTGATGACCTAAATGAGTTGCAGCCATTTTTAAGACTTGTAAAGGGTGCCTATAAGGAATCCGCCGAAGTGGCGTATCCAAACAAAAAAGACGTCGATCAGAATTACAAGAAGCTGATCGAAAAGCAGTTACTCTCAGGGAATTATACAGCCATTGCGACACATGACGATCAAATGATCGAATTTACGAAACATATTGTGAAAAAACACAATATACAGACAGATCAGTTCGAATTTCAAATGCTGTATGGCATGAGATCAGAAACGCAGCAAGCACTCGTGAAGGAAGGCTATCAAATGAGGGTCTACACCCCGTATGGACGAGAGTGGTATGGCTACTACATGAGACGTCTTGCAGAACGACCGGCAAACATTGCATTTGCTTTAAAAGGGATGACGAGAAAATAATTTGAAACGGGAGCGTGACAAAGATGACAACACCTTACAAGCATGAACCATTCACGGATTTTAGCCAGGAAGAAAATCGCCAAGCGTTTGAACAAGCATTAGCCAAAGTAACAGAATCGCTTGGGCAAACCTATCCGCTTGTGATTAATGGAGAAAGAATCGAAACAACAGACAAGATTGTCTCGATCAATCCGGCGAAGAAGGAAGAAGTCGTGGGTACCGTATCAAAAGCTGGGAAAGAAGAGGCAGAGCAAGCGATTCAAGCTGCGGCAAAAGCGTTTGAAACATGGCGCTACACGTCTCCAGAAGAAAGAGCCGGCGTCTTATTCCGCGCTGCGGCAAGCATTCGCCGTAAAAAGCATGAGTATTCAGCCCTTCTCGTAAAAGAAGCAGGGAAGCCTTGGAATGAAGCGGATGCAGATACAGCAGAAGCCATTGACTTCCTAGAGTATTATGCCCGTCAAATGCTAGAGCTTGCGAAAGGCAAACCGGTGAACAGCCGCGAAGGGGAACGCAATCAATATGTGTACACACCAACTGGCGTGACGCTTGTCATTCCACCATGGAACTTCTTGTTTGCGATCATGGCAGGAACAACCGTTGCACCAATCGTCACAGGGAATACAGTCGTATTAAAGCCAGCAAGTGCGACGCCTGTCATTGCTGCCCGCTTTGTAGAAGAACTGGAGCAAGCAGGTCTGCCGAAAGGTGTTGTCAACTTCGTGCCAGGTAGCGGAGCAGAAGTAGGAGATTACTTAGTAGATCATCCGAAAACAAGCCTTATTACATTCACTGGATCAAGAGAAGTGGGCACACGTATTTTTGAACGTGCGGCAAAAGTGCAGCCAGGACAACAGCATTTAAAGCGTGTCATTGCTGAAATGGGCGGTAAAGATACCGTGGTTGTAGATGAGGATGCAGATGTCGAATTAGCCGCTAACGCCATTTTCACATCAGCCTTCGGATTCTCAGGTCAAAAATGTTCAGCTGGGTCTCGTGCGGTCGTCCACGAGAAGCTGTATGACCAAGTCGTTGAGCGAGTGAAGGAAATCACAGAAACGAAAACAACAGCGAATCCGTTATCAGCTGATGTGTACATGGGACCTGTCATTGATCAAGCTTCCTTTGACAAAATCACGGAATATATCGAAATTGGCAAGCAAGAAGGCCGTCTAGTCACTGGCGGAACAAGTGATGATTCAGAAGGGTACTTCATTCATCCAACCGTGTTTGCAGATCTAGAGCCAACATCTCGTTTAATGCAAGAAGAAATCTTTGGACCTGTCCTAGCTTTCTCAAAAGTCTCAAGCTTTGATGAGGCGCTTGAAGTAGCCAACAACACAGAATACGGGTTAACCGGTGCGGTCATTACAAATAATCGTGATCATATCAACCGTGCGAAGCAGGAGTTCCATGTCGGGAACCTTTACTTTAACCGTAACTGTACGGGAGCGATTGTGGGTTACCACCCATTTGGCGGCTTTAAAATGTCAGGAACTGATTCAAAAGCAGGCGGTCCAGATTACCTTGCTCTGCACATGCAGGCCAAAACGATCAGCGAAATGTTTTAATATGGAAAAGCATGAACTCGTGCCGGCGAGTTCATGCTTTTTTTACCTGTCTACGACTTGTTTCTATACAAATCTGACTGGAAAGAAGTATGATAAATGTATCACTTAATCAGGGAGCAATCGGGATGGAAGAGATATTAGAAAAGCTTCATACATTTTTTGATGTCGATAAATTAATTGCATTTATTAGTGGTTATTTAAAAAAACCAGTCATTTTAGAAAGTACTGAATGTCAGCTGCTTGCTTATAATTCTTACAGCATCCAGCAGTTCGACCCAGTCAATCAGCAAACCATTTTCTCAAAGGAATGTCCGGGAGCTGTGGTGGATTGGTTAAAAAAAACAGGGGTCATTGAGCAACTATACACAGATTCAAATCCTTTTTATGTGAATGGTCATGAGGAGCTCGGGTTTAATCGACGAGTGGCTGTGAGCGCCAAGCACAAACAAGAGGTTGTCGGCTTTATTTGGGTGCAGGACATTGAAGATTCTCTCTCTCAAGAGGAGCTGCAATTTTTACACGAGGCATCGTTTCAGGTTGGAAAAGTCATTTATAAAAATAAGAAACAGCTGGAGAAAAAGGAAGGCAAGATTGAAGAGTTCTTCAAAAAGGTCATGGATGATCATTTTTATACAGAAGAAGAGCTGAAATGGGAAGCTGAGAATTTAAGCATTCCACTGCCAGCTGTCTTTACTGTGATGGTTGTTCATGCCGCCGATAATAAAAGTGAGACGGCAGAAGATGTGAAGGATGTGATTAGAACCTATTTACAGCTAGAAGACAAGGTCAATCACGTCTACTCTGTGCAAGCAGACATCGTCGTGATATTAGGCAGTTTGTCAGATCGACACTCACCAAAAGCGACCGCTGCGGATGTCGTCGCCCATCTTCAATCGAAAACGCATACACACCCATCTCCTTTATATATTGGGATGGGAAGAGAATATCGAGATGTCATGAAAATGAGCACCAGTCGATTTGAAGCGATAGAAGTCGTGAAAGCAGTGAAGATTGTCGGGGGGCAGGAATTGATTCCATACGATTACGAGCATTTGGGGGTCTTCCGGTTTTTAGATTCTATTTACAGTCACCAAAAAAAGAAAAACGACTTTAATCCAGATTTGTTGCGCCTAAAGGAAAAAGACCGTGACAGCCAAACATCATTTTTAAAAACCTTAGAGGTCTACTTATTGAATAATTGCAAGTTGAAACCAGCTGCAGAGCAGTTGTTTATTCATCAAAATACACTAAACTATCGAATGAAACAAATTTTTGAAATGACGTCTATTGATTTAAGTCATTTTAGCCAGCGATGTGAGTTATTTATTGAATTGATGCTGATGAAAAAAGATCAATAGGCGTGGACTCCGCAGGTGCAAAGGATGACCTGCGGATTTTTATGCGAGATCATAAAATGGCATACAATTGCCTTATTTCGTTGTATGATAGATAAAGATTTTATGAGGAAAGTGAAAGGAGGGCCACCTTTGGGATCAGTCACCTTGGCCATTTTGATTTTCATCATGACCCTCGTCCTTGTCATTTGGCAGCCAGGACGTTTAACCATTGGATGGTCAGCGTGCGGGGGAGCGATTCTTGCTCTTGCTTTTGGGGTCGTTCATTTGGGCGATGTATGGGAAGTTACCCAAATTGTCTGGAACGCCACCTTTGCATTTATTGGAATTATCATCATTTCATTGATTTTAGATGAGATTGGTTTTTTTGAATGGGCGGCACTTCATATGGCAAAAGCCGCAAGAGGGAACGGGGTCCGCATGTTTATTTATTTAACATTGCTCGGCGCTGTGGTAGCAGCTTTTTTTGCCAACGATGGAGCGGCACTTATCTTAACCCCGATCGTTTTATCTGTGGTCAGAGCGTTGAAGCTGGATGAGCGTATGATCCTGCCATTTGTCATGGCAAGCGGCTTTATTGCAGATACGACTTCTTTGCCATTTGTCATTAGTAACTTGGTCAATATCGTATCAGCCGATTATTTTCATATTGGCTTTCTTGAATATACAGCAAACATGTTCGTTCCAAACCTTGTATCGCTTGGCGCTAGTATGCTTGTGCTGTATGTGTTTTACCGCAAACTCATCCCGAAAACGTACGATGTTTCGCAGGCGAAGGAACCAGCTTCGGCCATTCGTGATCTGCGCATGTTCCGGTTATCTTGGTATGTGTTAGGATGCTTGCTTATTGGATATTTTGCTGGGGAATTGGCAGGCATTCCGGTGTCAATCATTGTAGGAGGCATTGCCATTGCTTTCTTATGGCTGGCGAAACGGAGTCCACAAGTAGCGACAAAACGAGTCGTCAAAGAAGCACCTTGGTCGATTGTGTTTTTCTCTATCGGCATGTATGTCGTGGTGTATGGGTTGAAAAATGTCGGCCTGACAGAAATTTTAGCGGCGTGGATTGAACAGGGGGCGTCACACGGTTTACTTGCGGGAACGATGTTTATGGGGGTCCTGGCAGCAGTGCTATCTTCTGTCATGAACAATCTCCCAACCGTTTTAATTGATGCGATTGCCATCGGTCACACAGATACAGCAGGTGTGATGAGAGATGCACTGATTTATGCCAACGTCATCGGCTCAAACCTTGGCCCGAAAATGACCCCAATCGGTTCATTGGCGACATTGCTGTGGCTTCATGTCTTGAAGAAAAAAGGTGTGCATATTTCTTGGGGGGCATACATGAAAGCTGGAATCATTCTAACCATACCGACTCTGATCATCACGTTATTGGGGTTGTATGTGTGGTTATGGCTGATACATTAAAAAGCAGATCCCATGGATCTCAGCGCATAGACAAACCCTCGCATTCTTTGTCAGTCCTGCGTGCTGGTGCTCACGAATGTCAAATTCGCTCCGCGCCAGTACTCGTCCTTCCTAGACTGCAAAGGTTTTCTATCACGCTGAAAAGAAAACAAAGGGCTAAAATCAAGTTCATTTTAGCCCTTTGTTAACAATCTGAGCAGATCCCACGGATCTGTTTTTTGTTGTTATAGATATTTTGCATAGCGTTTTTCCAAAAAGTCTTGGAGCAATGAGACCACACTGCATATGCCCCAGTAAATCAAGGCAACCAATATATACATGGTCATATAATCGAATTCTCTTCCGCCCACAATTTTTGCTTGCTGGAAGAGTTCTGGCACAGTAATCATTGCCGCTAGTGAGGAAGCTTTGATTAAATCAAGCATGACGTTGGTCAGGGGCGGCAGTGCAATGCGCACGGATTGAGGCAAAATGACTCCGCGCATCGTTTGCCAATAGCTGAGACCAAGTGATTTGGCGGCTTCCACTTGACCACTTGGAACAGAGGAGAGGGCCGCCCGGTTAATTTCGGCAATGTATGCAGCACTATTGAAGCTGAATCCAATAATAGCAGCAGTGACAGCTGTAAATTCAATGCCGATGTAAGGGAATCCGAAATAAAGGATAAACAAAATGACCAGAATGGGAACCCCTCGCATGAATGAAATATACAGCCGTGCAGGCAGCCGAAGGAACCATGTATTTGCCATTCTAGCAAGGGCAATAAAAAAGCCTAGAATCGTACCAAAAAACATGCTCACAAAAGAAATGAGCAGCGTCAGCCAGATGCCTTTCATCACAAATGGAAATGACGCTTTTGCCAGTGCAGGATTAAAGATATATTCTAAATGAATATCTCCCACGGCTGCGGCTCCTTATTTAGAAATGTCGACATCTTCGACATCAACATCAATTTTCTTTGAGACGTCAGCATGATTAAAGAATTTCTCCGAAATCTTTTTCATGGTTCCGTCTTTTTTCATCTCTTTTAATACACGATTTAATTCTTTTTGAAGCTCTGTATTGTCTTTTTTCATCACAAACCCTTGTTCATTCGGCATGTATTTTAAGTCTGGATGGATCGTAATATTTAGCTTAGGGAATGCAGCAAGCGCCAGTGTTTGCAAGTAGTAGTCATTTAAAATGACATCTGTACGGCCGTTTGCAACATCCTTTAAATATTGCTCGTTTGTGGCATTATCATAGATGACTTCTTTTGCACCATACTTACGGGCAACATCCATATAAATGGTCGTTGCAGCACCTGCTGCTTTCTTTCCTTTTAAATCCTTTAGCGTTTTAATACCTGACAGATCATCTTTTCTGACGATAGCGGTTCCATATGAGTATTTATAAGGTGTTGAAAAGGCGAACTTATCTTTCCTGTCATCTGTGATGTCGATATCGTTTGCAGCGGCATCCACCTGACCTGAATTAATGGCACTGAGCATACCGTCATAACCCATTTCTTTAAATTCTACTTTTACGTCAAGGCGCTTAAATGCTTCTTTGACGACTTCCACTTCATAGCCAGTCAATTGATCCTTGCCGTTTGATGTATCATGGTAAGACGTAGGATACAAGGTGCCTGAAGTAGCGACCACGATTTTCCCTTTCTTTTGAATCTGATCCCACTTTGATTCTCCAGACTGAGATGAGCCTGATTGATTGCAAGCAGACATGACAAGCATGAGAGCAGACACAACAAGCAGCACCCATATAGGTTTTCTATGATAAAAACGACTCATTTAAGAATCCTCCTCTATTTTTTATACAAAACAAAACATAGCACGCTTTTTCAGTTAGGACAACGTTTTCAGATGAAAAGCGAAAAAGTAAGAATATTATGTGCAATTTGATGGGATGAATAATGTATAAAAAAGGAAAGAGTGCGCAAATTAAAATCGAATAAAGGAGGGAACGACAGAGATGAAAAAAACAAGTGGTTTGATCATACTAACGATGGTGCTATTATTTGGTTTTCAGGTGAATACGGCTCATGGAGAAACACCCCAAATGGAAAAGCGCCCCGTCACGCATCAAGTAAAATTAACGACAGAGCAACAAAAACAAATTGAAGTACTTGAACAGCAAATTTTGTCTAAACGAAAAGAAGTGATCGAAAAATACGTTCAGTATGGTGTGTTAACGAAGGAACAAGGCACGCACATCACAAAACGAATGGATGAACATTACAATCACTTAAAAAATAACGGGTTTGTTCCATTACTAAAAAAACCACAGCACCATCGACCATAAGTTTAAGAAAACCGGCAGCAAGGTGCCGGTTTTTATTGTTTATGTGTTAAAAGGTCAGCGTCTCACCATCTTGAGGGACAAAAATGGCCTGATCTGCATGATTCTCTTGAATGTAAGATTTTAATGCGGCTCTTGTTAATAAACAATGATTCACGGCTTCAAGGTGACAGGCGATGATTTGAGCTTGTGGTTGAGTATGGTGAATGTCTACAATCTCTTCCTTTGTCATCGTAATTGGATCGCCCTCTAAAAATTGGGCAGCCCCACTATTGACCACAATAATATCTGGCTGGCATGTATTCACAACCTCTTTCGGCTCATCACACCAAATGGTATCTCCTGCAATATAAAGAGTAGGCTCATCAGGATGAGAGAAAACAAAACCGCTCACTTGTCCCATCCGTTTAGCGGTTTCTCCTGTCCCGTGCTGCCCGCCAGTTCGTTTGATATGAACACCGCAAACATCCATTTCATCTTCAATGCATGTAACATGCTGAAATCCAGCTTCTTTTACTTCCGTGCGATCTTTCTCTGATTGAGTATAGATCGGCAAAGTTTGAGCTAATCTCTTTTTTGCCTCGTCGTCAAAGTGATCTACATGTAAATGAGTGAGCAGGACAGCATCCGGCTGTAATATCTTGTCCAAATCAATGTTTGCAGGCAGCTCAACAATTGGATTGTTTGCATGTTGATTGGCAGTATGCGGGAATGGTGGATAGGTTCCTTTTGCTGCTAAAAAGGGATCGATTAAAAATGTTGACGAACCATATTGAAGGTATAAAGTAGCATTACGAATGAGTGTTATTTTCATTAGAAAGGCCTCCTTTTTTTCTCATTAAGTTTACAGTATATTAAAAGAGCCTCATGTGACAGAGGATCATGAAAGTCTTTCAGCGGAACGACTTGATTTTTGAAAGAGGTGAGCCAATGCTAGACAAAACAGATATGGATATATTAAAAGAACTCTCAAAGAATAGCCGATTGACGATGAAAGCACTTGGTGAAAAAGTCCATTTAACCGGTCAAGCTGCTAAAAATAGAGTTTTAAAGCTTGAAGAAGAGGGGATTATTGAAGCCTATACCATTTCAATTAACTGGCGGACACAGCAGAACATCCAAACATTTTTGCAGCTCTTTACCCGAAGTCATGATCATGAACCGCTTTTATCGTTTCTCCATCAAAAGGAAGAAATCAAAAACCTGTTTAAAATTAGTGGAGAGGGCTGTTATATGGCTGAAGGACATTTCTCCAGTCATGATGAGCTTGATCAATTTTTAACGGAGCTAACAAAGCATGCAAATTATAAATTGTCTATCGCTGTAAAACGTCTCACTCATCAAGAATAGATGAGGCGCAGGAGGAAATAAACGATGAAAAAATTAATCGAACATCAGGCTGAACCGATCACAAAGGAAAGAATCAAAGCGGATTTGGTTCAACTCGGTGTGAGGCAGGGCATGACCTTATGTGTCCACTCATCCTTGTCATCTATTGGCTGGGTGAATGGAGGGGCCATAGCAGTTATCCAAGCTATGATGGATATTTTAACAGATGAAGGAACACTGATAATGCCGGCACAAACATTAGAGCTGTCTGATCCTGCTGATTGGATCAATCCGCCTGTTCCTTATTCTTGGTGGAAACCGATCAAAGACACGATGCCTGCATTTGATCCGGCTTACACAGCTCCAACAGCAATGGGAAAGGTAGCGGAGACCTTTTGGAAATACCCAGGCGTAGAAAGAAGCAATCATCCTCATTTCTCATTCACCGCCTGGGGGAAAAGGAAACATGAAGTGTTGAACCACCATGCGCTTCCTTATGGTTTAGGAGAAAATTCACCTCTTGGACGTATGTACGATCTTGATGCAAAAGTGCTGCTAATTGGCACGTCATTCGAGAGTGTTACAGCTTTTCACTTAGCTGAATATCGAATCTCACAGCAAGACCTCATGACACGAGGGGCCCCCATTTTAGAGGATGGTTGGAGGGTGTGGAAAGAGTATCAAGATATCATCACAAGAGAAGAACTATTTGAACAGATTGGTCGTGACTTTTTACAATCAGAATGTAGTTATAACCACAGTCAAATCGGGCTAGCCAATTCGTATTTATTGCCGATGAGAGAATCAGTCGATTTTGCAGAAAAATGGCTTGAGCAGTACGACCAGGCGTGATCTAAGCAGTCTGAAAATCAAAATAATAGAGATCTTGATCAGGGTGCTCAGATATATAGCAGGTGAGCTGATAGTCTCCTTTTGGAATGGAGAAAGACAGTACCTGTGCCATGACGCTTGTCAGATAAACCTGATCACTTGAATGAGTAAATGGCACTGTGATGACTCTATTAACGGATGATGGAGGCTCATGGCTGTTTAATGTCACGATAATAGAAGCCTTTCCGTTATTGATACCTTCAAAAGAAATACCTCGATCCCCAGTTGCGAATCCTTGAAGAATATCGTCATCTGTCCAATCAATCACAGGTGGCGTCGTGCTTCCAGTGTATACGGTGATTTGGTGATAGGAGATAGATAGGGGATACGTTTGATTTAAATCATTCATATAGATAACTCCTTTATTCATAAAATTTGTCCAGCTCGCGATCATGTTGAAAAGTGAATGTTTGAAAGTAAGATAATTGAAGAGAATGTTAGGCAGCAAGACGATTGTCGCCGTCTTGCGCTACTGTTTGAGGGATCTAGATGTGAAATTGTGAAACCATTTCTTTTAGGTCTCCTGCTAAATGGGCAAGAGCCTCTGATGAAGCTGTTACTTCTTCCATTGCTGCAAATTGTTCTTCTGTTAAACCTGCTACTTGTTGTGAATGTTCACTCGCCAGTTTAACGCCTTCTGTGATAGAGGCAAAGGTCTGCTTCGCATCATTTGTATAAGCTGCGATTTTTTTGGATGCATCTGATAAATGTTTAATGCCATCTGCCATTTCCTTCATTGACTGCTGAATGTCAATAAATGAATCCTCTGTATGAGAAATAAGAACAGCCCCTTGAGCCGCTTCCTCTCGTACTCGTTTAATGGCACTCGTCGAATGATTCATCTCTTTTTGTATTTCGGAAATGAGATGTGAAATCATGTTGGATGATGTTTGCGATTCTTCTGCGAGCTTCCTCACTTCGTCTGCCACAACGGCAAAACCTTTTCCATGTTCACCTGCGCGTGCTGCCTCAATGGCCGCATTAAGAGCAAGTAGATTTGTTTGGTTAGCGATATCTGTAATCACTTTGGAAATTTGATCAATCTCGGCTGAACGTGTTTCCAGTGCTTGAATTGCTGTACCATTCTCTTCAATTGATTTTGCAATAGATGTCATTTGTGAATTGACTTCACCGATATTTTGTACACCTTTTTGGGCCATTTCTTGTGCGGACTGGCTTCTTGTTGCCATTTGTCCCGCATTTTCAGTGATGTTTACCAGCTCGTTAGATACTTGTCTCATCGTGTGCTCACTAGCTGTCATTTGGGCTGATTGCTGTTCAGACGATTGAGCGACTTCTTGAATGGTATGGGTAATTTTTTCTGATGCTGCACTCGTTTCTTCTGCGCTAGCTGACAGCTCCTCAGAAGAGGTGGCTACTAATTCAGATGTTTTGATTACATTCAAAATGGTGTGATTTAATTTCTCACGCATCTTATTAAAGTGACCTGCCAGCTCAGAAAGTTCATCGCCTGTGTGATCTGTCACGTTGATGGTTAAATTTCCTTCGCCTGCACTCTTAATAGCAGATGCCATATGTTTGAGACGTGTCTGAATCCGCTTTGTGAAAATAGAAATAATGATAACAGAAACAATTAAACTTAACAGTAGAACCGTGACAAATTGAATAAAGAAAGACTGAAGCATTTGTGAAATCATGCTTTGATTTGCACCGGTATAGAAAATACCAATCGTTTCCCCTGTATCATTTTTGATGGGCATATAAGCCGTTTGGTAGTCTTTCCCGGCAACATTGGCTGTTCCGTAATAATTCTCGCCTTTATCCAAAACAGCGGCCTTTACTTCAGGTGAGACTTCGGTTCCTACAGCTCGTTTCCCGTTTAACATGACATTTGTGGCAACACGGGTATTTCCTTGGAAAATCGTGATTGTATCACCAGTATATTCGGCTAATTGATCAACCAATGTGTCATGGTTATTGATTTGAGTATTTCCTTTGTAAAGCTTGCCATCTTTTATCTGCCACGAGCCAGCAACCTTTTCAGTTAGGTAAGCGTATCCTAGCTTTAGATCGCCTTTTGCTTTTTCGGTGGCCATTTGCTTAATGTTCTCTGTCATTTCGCGGTTCACTACATAACCAACAACTGCTGAAAATACGATGAGGACACTTAAAAAGATCAGCATTATTTTGGCGCCAAGCCTCAGTTTTCCTTTTTTCTTCATGCTTTTTACTCCTTTAGGTATAAGGTAGGGGTATCCCTCCTTAAGGATTATCGGCATGAAAAAAATGTTTGATATACGTGAATGCACTTACACAGAAATTTTTGTTGTGAAAAAAGGAAAGATAGTGCTACTCGATAATAAATTGGATTCTTGTGCCATCAGGATCATCTGATAATTGATGACTTACCCAAGAGCCTGCCCCCCTATTATCCGAAGGACGTACATATTTGACAGAAGCCCCTGCTCCACCTTCTTTACACATCGCCATTGGCCATTCATCACGATCATAACCACGCTTTGTTGGAATGCCATGAAGTGATTTGTCTCTTTGCTCATCACTATTTTTTCGATCAATGGTGCAAATGGAAGAATGACCTTCGTCAATAGCTTCTTCTATGTGCTTCGCGGTTTCTGGATATCGATCTGATGGAAAGTGAATGGTTTTGTCATAAGAAGAGTTTGTCGTCTCTTGTTTATGTTGCCCTAGTTGGACATAGCCTGTCGCTATACCAATGACAATCAATAAAAGCAAGAGAATGGTTTTAAGAAGTTTCATAGATGCTAGCTCTCTTTCTCTTTAGCGTATTTTGTAAACAGAAGTATAGCAGAATTACTTACCAATTTCTCCTCGTTTTGAAAAAACGTCTTTTAAAGTTCGAAAAACGGTTTTTACCTGTTTATGCTCTTTTCATCGTTGTACAAACTCATAAAAATTTAATTTTGCTGCTCAAAAAACATATATGCTGATGCAAAATGGCTTTATGATTGGTTTTTGGGCTAATTTCAAGATTTTAACACACAGAAATTTCAAAAAAATAAAATTGACTAGACCGATATGCTTTAATAATATGGAGTCAAATATCAAAAAATGTCGTAATTTATCAAAATATGATTCTAATTACATTGCAGGAGGGAAGTACAAATGGCGGATGTCTCTTATCGGCTCGGAATAGACATAGGTGGAACATTTACTGATTTATCGCTGATGAATGAAGCGACAGGGGAGCTGACTGAACTCAAGACACCTACAGTGACAGATGACCCAGCTCAAGGAATTATCAATGGGCTGAAACTTCTAAAAGAAAGAGGTGTCGATTTATCCAAAATACAATATCTCGTACACGGGATGACAATCGGTCTTAATACATTATTGCAGAGAAAGGGAGCAGATTTAGCCCTTTTTGTAACAGAAGGTTTTCAAGACATTTTGTCATTACAGCGTTTACGTCTACCCATCCCTTATGACTTCAATTCTCAATTGCCAGAACCATTGATACCACGAAAACATGTATATCCAATCTCTGAAAGGCTCATACATGATGGTTCGATCAAAAAACCTCTCCAACTGCAGCAATTAGATGATGCTGTCCAGCAGGTCATGTCTAAAAAACTAGCAGGCATTGTCATTTCTTTTTTACATAGCTATCAAAATCCAGTTCATGAATTACAAGCTAAAGCCTATATTCATCACCATTACCCACAGTTAGAAGTCCTGACGTCTTCTGAATTATGGCCCCAAATGAGGGAATATGAACGGACAGTGATGTCTGTTGTCAATTTGTACATTCAACCAAAGGTGAAACAATATTTACAAACGTTGAAAAGCCGCTTGAAAGAAGAAGGTGTACCAATTTCTCCATACATTACCCAATCAAATGGTGGTTTAATGGATGCAGAAAGTGCAGCCACTTCACCCGTTAAAACACTTTTTTCTGGCCCGGCAGCTGGTGTAATTGGTGCGGCAAGAATTGCAACTTCTGCAAAAGAACCCAATTTAATTACGTTTGATGTTGGTGGCACAAGTGCAGATATCTCGATCATTCAAAATGGGCAGCCTACAATGGCTCAATCGAATCAGCTTTCAGGATTTCCGATCATTCTTCCATCTGTTGCAATGTATTCGATAGGGGCTGGCGGAGGTTCTGTCGCATGGCTTGATCAAGGCGGGCTTCTTAAAGCAGGACCGGAATCAGTTGGCTCGCAGCCTGGACCTGCTTCGTATGGAAAGGGAAAAAAGGCTGCTTTAACCGATGCATTTCTCATATGCGGTTACCTCAATCAAGATCGGTTTGCCGGAGGACATTTACAATTGCAGCGGTCTGCAGCGGAAATAGCCTTTCAGCCAATTGCTGATCAGCTTCATAAAACGGTCGAACAGGCGGCTGACCAGTTGATTCAAGTGGCTGTTGCCAATATGTACACAGAACTAAGCAATGTCATGGAGCAGCAAGGGTTTGATCCTAGAGATTTTAGTTTGTTGGCATTTGGCGGGGCAGGGCCTGTTGTTGCGAATTTCCTTGCGAGAGAAATTCATGCAAAAAATGTGGTCGTCCCTCCAAGTCCAGGAACATTATGTGCGCTAGGTGCACTTACAGCCGATTTTATCCATGATGCTGTGTTGTCTAAGAAAATCTGCTTACAAGACTATACGATTGGCGAATTAAAACTAGATTATGAAATGCTTTCTCGCAAAGCAACGGATTGGTTCAGCCAGCAAAACATTCAACATATCAAACAAACGTCCATTTTGTTATTAGCAGATGCCCGCTATCAAGGACAGGCATTTGAGATTGAATTGCCATTATCGGTGGATTGGCTAAAGCAGGAACAAGACGTCTATCACCTGATTGAAGCTTTCCACAACCTGCATGAGCGTCAATATGGCCATAGAGATGATCAGGCGAACATTGAATTTACTCATTTGCGAGTTCGGGTTATAGGTGAAACGCCTCCACTGCCTTTCTCTCCTGTTGATGAAAGCAGCGGACAGCCTTTAATACCACAATCATACAGACGAATCTTTATAGAAGAAAAAGAGTACGAAGCATCTGTTTACAATCGGAGTACTTTGTCATTAGGTGCTGTTGTGAAAGGACCTGCCATCATTGAGCAAGATGATACGACAACATTGATTTTGCCAAACTGGGCAGGCAGCATAGACCATTCAGGAAACTTGGTGATTTCAAGGGAGGCGGCTTTACATGGGAACTGATCCAGCAAAGCTTGAGATGATGAGGAGTTATTTTAATGCGATTGCATCAGGCATGGGACATGTCATTGAGCGGACATCCTTTACAACATTCGTAAAAGAATCGGCGGATTTTGCCACAGCATTAGCCACGCCTTCTGGGGATTTCTTTGTTTACCCAAAAACAGTCGGTGTCACGATCTTTTTAGGGCTGAGTCTCAAAAAAGCGATTGAAGAAAGCGGACCGATGCAGCCGGGTGACATTATCATCACAAATGATCCTTATACGACAGACGGTTTAGCGACTCATTTGCCAGATGTCCATATCATCAAACCCATTTTTATAGAAGATGAAATTGTCAGCTATGCCTGGTCTTTTGTTCATGTAAGTGATGTGGGAGGTCTTGTCCCTTCAAGCATTTCTCCAACTGCAACAGATGTTCATCAGGAAGGATTAAGAATTCCACCAGTGAAAATCTATGAAGGTGGAAAAGAGAATCAGGTTGTTCGTACCTTTTTAAGAGCTAATAGCCGGGCGAGTCATTTAAATGATGGCGATATTAATGCGATGATTGCCGCTGTTAATACAGCAGAAATCAGACTAAAAGAAATGATCGAGAAATTTGGAAAAAACGAAGTGAAGCAAGGAATGATTGATCTGCTGAAGCAAGCAGAGGATCGCGCAGGCAAAGTAATTGAAGCCATCCCTGATGGAACGAGTGAATTCGCTGATTACTTGGATGATGATATGATTTCGGACGTGCCGATCCGATTAAAGATAAAGCTGACGGTCAAAGGGAAACAGCTGACACTGGACTTCTCTGAGTGTGACCCGCAAGTTAAGACAGCTTTTAATCTTGTCACCAATGGTCAAAAGCACTCCTTCTTGTATCAAGGGTTGATCAATTACATCATTAGTAAAGATCCTTTTATTCCGATTAATGGTGGGATTACGTATCCGATAGACGTGATTTCACCTAAAGGAACGCTTGTCCATCCAGAATATCCGGCTTCTGTCGGTATTCGGCATTCCATTACAATGAGACTGTATAATGTCGTGCTAGGTGCTATTGGTAAGCTGTTGCCTGAAGCAGTGCCGGCGGCAGGTGCAGGTCAATCTGCTATCGTCGTTCTCTCTGTTCCTGATGATCAAACAGGAGGCAGAAAAATGTCTGTGGTCGAACCGTTAGGCGGAGGCGGCGGTGCTCAAAAAGGGACTGATGGAGTAGATGGAATTGATCATTCGTCAGGATTTTTAAAAAATACACCCATTGAGAGCTTGGAACAGCATATTGATATTCATGTACACCGATATGAACTGCTGCCAAACACAGGTGGAGCAGGGGAACATAGAGGGGGACATGCAATTGGTTTAGAATTTGAAATGATCAAGCCAGAATCGATGGTGACGGCACGAGGAATGGAACGAATGAAGTTTCAACCTTGGGGGTTAATGGGCGGACGTGCAGGAGCAATTGGTGAGGTGAAATTGACCAAACCAAATGGGGAGACACAAAACCAGCCGAAAATTGATGTCATGCGTCTTGAAAAAGGCGATATTGTTCAATTGGTTTCACCAAGTGGAGGAGGATGGGGGAATCCATTTTCTAGAACGAAAGAAAAAGTCCTTCATGAAGTGGAAGCAGGGCTATTAAGTGAAGAAAGAGCACTTCAGCAATATGGCGTCAAAGTCTATCGAGATCATAATGAATGGAAAATTGATGACGAACAGACGAGCA
Source organism: Bacillus sp. BS1807G30 (assembly GCF_040047675.1). Taxonomy (NCBI): domain Bacteria; kingdom Bacillati; phylum Bacillota; class Bacilli; order Caryophanales; family Bacillaceae; genus Bacillus; species Bacillus sp. BS1807G30. Next base: position 368,524 of record NZ_CP157353.1, read on the forward strand.
GGCTTCGTGAAAAGATGAATGATGCTGATGCTGTCGCTTGGGATTTTGGAAAACAAAGAGCAGCTTATGAGAAAGTGTGGACGGACGAAGCCAGCAGTGAGCTTGCTGTGCAGCTTCGTTCATACCCAGCAAATGAGCGTACGCACTATAAACATGCGGTTCATTCTCATTTTAGTCATAGACAGGAACCATTAACAAAGATGGATATTATTCAAGCACTTCATCAGTTGAATCAACAAAAAGGGGGAAACGAATTATGAAAAGAAGATTAATGACCATATTTGCAGGTGTCCTATCCATCATGTTACTGCTGTCTGCATGCGGTGGAAATGGGCAGGACCAAAGTAAACAGCAGCAGACTGTGATCGTTGGTGTCTACGGAGGGGATTGGGAAAAGAATATTAAGCCAATCCTCGAAAAGTTTGAAAAGGATACAGGCATTAAAGTACAAACGGTCTCTGGGGCAGATTCTGAATGGTTTACAAAATTAAAAGCATCTAATGGTAAAAATCCACCGTATGATTTGCTTATTTTACAGCCTGATACGATTCAAAGAGGTATTGCGGCAAACGTTCTTGCGCCTATTGATGAAGATCAAGCACCGAATGTGAAAAAGCTTTATCGTTCTGTTCAAAAGAAACTCACTGTTGATGGAAAACAATATGCAGCAGGCTTTAGTATGGGACAGCTTGGAATTGCTTATAGAAAAGATCTTGTCAAACAGGAGCCAAACAGCTGGACAGATTTATGGAGCGATCAGCTGAAAGGGAAAGTGGCGATTTCTTCCCCAACTTATTCAGCGGGCTTACAATTTTTCTCTGCACTTGTCCATGCTCAAGGAGGGACAGAATCAAATCCTAAGGATATTGATAAAGCATTTAAAAGCCTCGCACAATTAAAAGGGCGTGTAGCTGCTTTTCCTGATAACCCAGGGTCTATTCAAACGCTGTTAGAACGTGGTGACGTGACGGCAGTTCCATATTGGGATGGCCGAGCATTTGCACTTGAAGAAGAAGGGATGGATATTGGATTCTCATATCCGAAAGAAGGCGCTGTGGCAGCAGTTGCGAGCTGGGCGTTAACAAAGGGAAGTCAGCATGAGGAAGCGGCTTATAAGCTATTAAACTACCTTAGCGGGAAAGAAGCTCAAGAAGCCTTCTCAGAAAAATCTTACTATGGCATGTCGAATTCTGATGTGAAATACGGAGACAAAATTAAGGGGAAAGTGAAGGTTGGCGAAAATTATTATAGCAAGCTGACTTGGGTAGATTACGAAACAGCGACTTCGGAGCTCGGTCAATGGACAAATCGATGGAATGAAGTATTAGGCGGAGGAAAATAGGTGATCGCATGAGTGGAATCAATTTAGAACATATCAGCCAGCATTTTGGCGAGCAGATTGCTCTTGATAATGTCAGTCTTACGGTAAAAGAGGGAGAGTTTTTCTCCCTTCTTGGCCCTAGTGGCTGCGGAAAATCAACTTTACTCAATATCATTGGTGGTTTTTTAGAACCGACAAAAGGAGTCGTCTATATTGGTGATCAGGATGTGACGACTTTACCTCCTTATCAAAGAAAAACGGGGATGGTCTTTCAAAGCTATGCACTTTTCCCACATCTCACCGTATTTGATAATGTTGCATATGGGTTAAAGGTTCAAAAGAAAAAGAAAGCGGAAATCAAGCAAAAGGTGATGGAGAGTTTGTCTCTTGTTCAATTAGAGTCATTTGCCAAACGTATGCCGCACCAATTAAGTGGAGGTCAGCAGCAACGGGTCGCCATTGCACGGGCACTTGCCATCCAGCCTGCCGTTCTTCTTCTGGATGAACCACTCAGTAACCTAGATGCAAAACTAAGAAAAAATATGCAGACGGAGCTGCGAAATATTCAACGGAATGTCGGGATTACGACTATTCTTGTGACGCATGATCAGGAGGAAGCCTTAAGTCTTTCCGACCGAATTGGGATATTAGGTGAGGGGAAAATTCAGCAGATTGGGACACCTTTAGAAGTATATCGTCAGCCAAATAATCGTTTTGTTGCTGAATTTATCGGACAGGTCAATCTATTTGAAGCGGAATATGATGAAGTTACTTCCACATACACTGTTCCACATTTCATTCAATCAAACGGGAAGCAAGTTCAGCTAAAAGTTGCCGCATTTAAAGAGAAGAGCGAGAAGCATTTACTCATGCTGCGTCCTGAGAGAATCAAGTTATCTTCTGTCGGGGAGGAAGTTCAGCCAAATCATGTCACAGGCGTGTTGGCAGATGTCAGTTATATTGGGCACTCTTTACGTTTGGTCGTTGGGCTTAATCAAGGTGAAATCATTGTCCATGCATCAGACGCAGCGTTTCCCGAGCTGCCTCAAGTTGGAGAAACTGTGCATATTCATTGGCAGCCTGAAGATATTGTGTTCTTAGATTCGAAGGTGCATGTGTGATGCGAATCAAAAAAAAGAATCAGCGCTTTCATTGGTTTATGCTGCTGCCAGCTTGTTTGTTTCTAGTTGTATTCCTTCTTGCTCCGCTTGTGATGATGTTTGTCCTCAGTTTTCGTGATGTGGATTCGATGATGAATACGTTACAATCCTATAGTTTGTCTCAATATTTACATGTATTTACGACAGATGCATATGTGAAAGCAATTGGAAGTACTGTGTGGGTGGCCTTACAGACAACGGTGATTTGTTTATTGATGGCATATCCAGCAGCTTATGTGCTAGTGAAAGCACCTCACCCAAGGTTGCGGGCTTTTTTCTATATCTTACTTGTATCGCCGCTTTTGACGAGTGTCGTCATTCGGACATTTGCATGGATCGTGCTTCTTTCGCAAAATGGCTTGATCAATGGCATGCTGATCGATTTACATCTGATTGAGAAACCGCTATCGATGCTGTGGAATATGAATGCGGTCATTATTGCTTATGTTCAAGTGATGCTGCCTTTTGCAGTGCTGCCTATTGCAACGAGCTTAACTGATATGGACCGTCACTTAAGACCGGCTTCTATGAGTCTTGGTGCTGGTCGTATTCGGACATTTTTTCATGTGACCTTGCCGCTTACGATTCCAGGCATGATCACCGGAGCAATTATTGTCTTCTCACTTGCAGCAGGAAGCTATATTACTCCTTTGCTAGTCGGCGGACGGATGCAACCGCTCTTGCCACTGTCCATTTATCAGCAGGTCATGCAGGTGTATAATTTGCCTCTTGCCGCTGCGATGTCCTTTACTTTATTGATTTGTGTGCTAGCGGTCGTCAGTCTATTAAGCTATTTATTGAAGCGTTGGGAGGCGAGGATGCATGCGTAAAAAATCAATAGGTGACCGTTTGCTTTCGGTTCTGATATGGACCGCAGGCTCACTCGTTTATCTCTTTTTAACCGTACCTGTTCTTGTCATTGTTCTTTCTGCTTTTAGTCCGAATGCTTTTCCTGAATTCCCGCCGACTTCGTTTTCCGTTCGCTGGTTTCATGAGGTCGTGTCGAATCCAGAATGGATGGAATCTTTGCGTATCAGCGTGATTCTGTTATTGATTGTGACGCCACTTACTGTTCTTTTAGGAACGATGGCTTCTTATGCTTTAGCAAGGCTTTCCTTTAAGGGAAAGGAAGCTGTTCAAGCCTTTATTTTGTCACCTCTTATGATTCCTCAAGTGGTATTAGGGATTGCGATGCTGTATTTGTTTACAGCTATGGGCTTTACAGGGTCTTTGTGGGCATTAGTCATTGGGCATGTCATCATTGGTTTTCCTTATGTGGTACGAACCGTGGGTGTCAGTGTTTCAAATCTTGATCCACGTCTTGAGCTAGCTTCCATGAATCTTGGTGCAGGGCCCATACGTACTTTCTTTCGTGTGACACTGCCCTTGATCAAGCCTGGTATTATCGCAGGTGGGGTGTTTTCTGCTGTGACATCATTTGGTGAAATCTCGATTAGTTTGTTCGTTTCTTCACCTCAAACCATTACGATTCCCGTGAGGACGTTTAATTACATTGAGCAAACTTTTGATCCGAGTGTCAATGCGATATCTGTCATATTTATTATCATTTCTATCATTGCGTTGCTCATTATTGAGAAAACGATTGGTCTGTCTAAGGTGATGTAAATATAATGAAGAAACAAGGAGCTGTCATTTGAAATGACAGCTCTTTTTGTATTGTTTTTTATGGTAAAAATATTCAAAGTTTTATGGAATATAGTTCTTAAGGTTTAAGAAAATGCGAGGCGTGATAGGAGACCTCTCTCCTACATTTTCGGTCATATTTGAAAAATTTAAGGAAAAACATGAAATTTTTGCGGTAATTGGTCATTTATTTTCGGTGGAACGCAACTATTATTAGTTATTTTCGGTAAATATCGTAAATTATGATGTGATCCCTTCGGCATAACGCATGAATCTTTACACCCATTTTTCGGTGAAAAAAACAATAATTTCATATAAAGTGGACGTAAATAGAAAATATCTAAAAGAAAAGAAGAAAAAGGCAAATCTATGGAAACATAGAGACGCAAAGCCATGTCCTAAGGTAAAAGTTGCTTTTTTACTATGGTCGGCAGGTTACCGAATCAAAATGGGAGTCCCTCCGTTTTATTCGGGGTGGGCTCCTTTTTTGTTATTCCGTCTATTTTAATGAAATAGACTTGGTTCTTTTGATATAGAGGGTGCAGGGTATCACAGTTGGTGGAGAAAACATAGAAGAGCGGAGGATGAGAATGAGTACAGTTTATTACCCCTTAACACATGCGCAAAAGCGAGTATTCTACACGGAAAGATTTTATCCAGGCACAAGTATTTCTAATTTGGGTGGGTTTGCCAAGTTAAGATCGGTATCAGGTCTAAATCCTTCTTTGATCGTCGATGTGCTTCAAGCGTACATTCGTGAAACTGATTCTCTTCGTTTAAGGCTGGTGTATCGACATGAGCAGGAGGAGCCCGTTCAATATATCAAACCATATGAAAAACAGCCGATTCGTTTGGTGAAAGGCTGGAGTGAAAAGGAAGTCAGAGCGTGGGCGAACGAGGAGATTCGTGAGCCGATGGAACTGATTGATCGTTCCTTAATTGAATTTACGGTCTTTCAAATCAGTGATCAAGAGTGCTGGCTGTTCTGTAAAGCACATCATATTGTGGCTGATGGTATTTCAATTATCTTGATGGGAAACCGAATCATTGATCTATACCATGACATGCTGCAGGGGACAGACATCTCCCCAATTGAAGACATTTCCTTCGTTGATCACATCATGAGTGAGCAAACGTATGAATCTTCTAAACGTTTTCAGAAAGACCAAGCTTTTTGGAACGAGCAATTTTCCAATATTCCAGATTTCGCTTCTTTAACACCGCATAAAGGTTACGAGATGAGCTTACATGCGGAGAGATTTTCAGGGGATATTCCTGATTCTTTAAAGGAGAAGCTTCGAGTCTTTTGTGAAGAAGAGAAAGTCAGTATGCTTTCTATGTTTATGTCCGCTGTCTATATTTACTTGCACCGATTTAGCGGCATGGAGGATGTGGTCCTTGGAACTTTTATGGGCAATCGGACAAATGCAAAGGAAAAAAAGATGATTGGGATGTTTGTGTCGACCATTCCGATGCGCGCATCTGTGCAAGGATCCCTCACGTTTCTTGATTTCGTGAAGCAGGTCATGGCGGATCAGATGAAGATCTTGCGTCATCAAAAATATCCTTACAATGTGCTCATGAATGATTTAAGGGAAAGAGATGGATTTACAGGACGCCTGTTTGATATTTCTTTAGAGTATCAGGTCATGCAGTGGCAGAAAAAAGAGAATCTTTCGTTCATTACGGAGCCGATTTTTAGTGGAAGCGGTATGAATGATATATCGATTCATGTGAAAGACCGCTGGGATACAGATACATTGACCATTGATTTGGATTACCGTACAGATCTATTTAGTGAAGACGATATGAGTAAGCTGTTTGATCGATTGATTATTTTGCTGGAGGCGGCAGTCTCTCAGCCAGATCAGCTGATTGGGGCTCTCTCTTTACTGCCAGCAGATGAACAAAAGCAACTGCTTCAATTATCTAAGGGAAAAGCATTTGATTTACCAGAAGCGAAACCAGTTCACCACTTATTTGATGAGGTAGCTAAAACGTATTCAGAACGGGCAGCTGTGGTAGCGGAAAATGGAACGTTCACTTATGGAGAGCTGTATCAAAAAGCGGACAAACTGGCACGATTTTTACAGATGAAAGGTGTCTCGCGTGATGTACCAGTTGCCGTTTTAATGGAACGGACGGCAGATGCGATGGCTGCCATTTTTGGGATATTAAAAGCTGGCGGTGCATATGTACCGATCGATCCGGCATTACCTGAGGAACGCATTCAATTTATTGTAGAAGATTCTGGTGCTTCTATCGTTTTAACAGAAGAATCGTTTGTTCAGCGATATTCATCCATTGCGGAAAAAATGATTGTCCAGCAGCATATGGAATTAGAAGATCGTCCGCTGCCTGAGCTGATCGATCAGACGACATCACAGGATTTGGCTTATCTCATTTATACATCGGGTACGACTGGAAAGCCGAAGGGAGTGATGATCGAGCATCTTCAGCTGCATCATTTGGTTCATGCCCTGCATCACGAAGTGTATGAGGGGGCAAATCAGCTTCAAGTGGCACTTCTTGCACCATTCCATTTCGATGCATCTGTTAAACAAATCTTTGCTGCTCTTTTATTTGGACATACGCTTCATATTGTGCCAAGAGAAACGACACGAAACGGTGTACAGCTAGCGACTTATTACAAAGAACATCAAATCAAAGCAACAGATGGAACGCCAGCACATGTGCAGCTTTTACTTGCAGCGGAGTTGGATGGGCTTGCACTGACTCACATGCTGATTGGGGGAGAAGCACTCCCTGCGAAAGCAGCGCAGGCGCTGATTGAAGCTGTGCGTGTCAGCCAGCCCGATTTTGCATTGTGGAATGTGTATGGTCCGACAGAAACGTGTGTTGATGCGGCGGTTCACCGTCTAGATCTCAGTGAGCTGCAGAAGTCAACAGAACAGCGCTATGTGTCAATTGGAAAGCCACTGGGCCATCACCGGATTTATATTTTAAATGAACATGAACAACTACAGGTGCAGGGAGCTGTGGGAGAACTATGCATTGCGGGAATAGGAGTTGGTCGGGGCTATGTGAATCAGCCTGAATTGACGGAGAAGGCATTCAGACGAGATCCATTTTTTCCTGAAGACCGGATGTATCGCACAGGTGATGTAGTGAGATGGCTTCCAGACGGCACAATTGATTACCTTGGAAGAATAGATGACCAAGTAAAAATAAGAGGTTACCGCATCGAAACAGGTGAAATTGAGGCAGTCATGGAGCAGGTAGACGGAGTCGATCAGGCTGTCGTCCTTGTCGTGGATGAACCGGACGGTGGAAAGGCTTTAAGTGCTTACTATCAAGCACGACAAGAATTTCTTTCCGTGGACACCCTGCAAGCCGCTATCAAACATCAGCTGCCAGCTTATATGATGCCGCTTTATTTCAAGCAGCTTGAGGCATTTCCACTGACAGTTAGCGGAAAAGTCGACCGGCGTGCGCTTGCTGCATTAAAAGGAGATAAGGCTGTCAGTGCTGTTTATGTAGCGCCTAGAAACGATGTAGAAACGAAGCTTGTTCGTTTGTGGGAAGACGTTCTTCATCAAGAGAACATAGGTGTGTACGACTCATTCTTTGACATAGGCGGGCATTCACTCAAAGCGATGAAAGTTCTTACACTCGTTCAGCGGGTTTTTCAAGTGGAGGTCCCTTTATCTGTTTTATTTGAACAGCAAACGATTGCAGCACTTGCTGTTTATATTGAACAAGCGGAAAAGTCTTCACAAGTGGTCATACCGAAAGCACCGACTGCCGCCGATTATCCACTGTCACCAGCGCAGCAGCGTGTTTATATGGTGACTCAACTGGAGCAGAGCATCGCCTATCATATGCCTGCCGTTGTGAAATTAAGAGGAACGCTGCAACGAGAGAAGTTGGAGGGAGCTTTTGAAAAACTGATCGCACGTCATGATGTGCTGCGCACTTCTTTTCATACAGTCAAAGGAGTCCCTCGTCAGCGGGTAGCTTCATCCGTCCCATTTCAAATAGAACAGGTGACAGGCAGCACGATGGAAGAGAACATGCGTCAATTCGTCCGACCTTTTCATCTTGAGCAGGCTCCGCTTTTGCGTGTTGGGCTACAGTCTTTACATGACCAGGAGCATCTTCTCTATTTCGATATGCATCATCTGATTTCAGATGGTCTTTCAATTGATTTGATGCTGCGTGAGCTGTCTGACGCATATGAGGGATTAGTGAAAGCGCCATTGAAGCTTCAATATCAAGATTATGCTGTTTGGCAAGAACAACAGGCAGAGCAAGGCGGTCAAATCGATGAAGCATTCTGGCTGAAAGAATTTTCAGGAGATATCCCTGCTTTGCAGCTGCTAACTGATTATCAGCGTCCGGCTGTCCAGTCTTTTGCTGGAGATCGCGTTCTCAGGAACATCGATGAGACGTTAACAGGCCGTTTGCAGGAGCTTGCAGCGAATCATCATACGACGCTGTATACCGTGTTGCTTTCTGCTTACTATACATTGCTTGCGAAATACACAGGTCAAAAGGAGTTTGTGGTGGGGACGCCAACAGCAGGCAGGGTGCATGCAGATTTGAATGACATGATCGGCATGTTTGTCCAAACACTTGCTTTACGTTCAGAGGTAGATCCGAACGGTTCAATGACGCAGTTGATTGAGCAAGTAAAGGAAAAGACGATGAGGGCGTTTGAGCATCAGCAATATCCATTCGAGCGGCTGCTTGAAAAGCTAAATGTGCAAAGAGATTTTAGCCGCCATCCATTATTTGATACGGTCTTTACTCTAACGCCAGATCATTCAACAGCCCAGCATATTGGAGAGATGAAAGTCGAAGTTGAGGAAACCAATTTCCATATTGCAAAGTTTGATCTCACACTTCAAGCGATGGAGTCAAGTCATGGTCTTTCCTTCGTCCTCGATTATAGTACGGCGTTATTTAAACGAAGTACAGCCGAGCAGCTGCTCAAGCATTATGTTTATCTTCTGGAGCAGATGGTCGAAGTGCCGGAGCAAGCGATTCAATCATACCGCTTACTGTCTGAACAAGAGGCAGAGGCTCAATTGAAGATGTGGAACCCGTTACCTACGCCTTATCCTGTGGAAGAAACCATTGTGACGCAATTTGAATCGCAAGTAGAGCAGCACGGTCATCAGCCTGCTTTGCAATATAAAGACGTGGTTCTTTCTTATCAAGAGCTGAATCACAGAGCGAACCAGCTGGCTCATTATTTACGTGAACATGGTTTTGGAAAAGGGATGACAGCGGCTTTATTCTTTGAACGTTCCAATGAGATGGTGTTGTCGGTTTTAGCTGTGCTAAAGGCTGGCGGTGTATATGTGCCAATCGATCCTGACTTCCCTGATGAGCGCATCAAGCACTTTTTGACAGACAGTGGTGCACAGTTTGTCCTGACCCATCAGGTGCTGCGTCATCGTTCTGTGCTTACTGCGTTTGAAGGGAAAATCATAGAAACAGAAGATCAAGCCGTTGATCAGCAGTCAGAGAGCAATCCAGTTGTATGTGTTTCGCCTTTGGACTTGGCGAATTTAACCTATACATCTGGTACGACAGGCAAACCTAAAGGGAACATGGTGACGCATCGGAACATTTTGAGAACAGTGAAGCAGTCGAATTATCTTACCATTCATCATGAAGACACGGTGATGAGCCTTTCAAACTATGTATTTGATGCATTTATGTTTGATGTGTTTGGCGCTTTATTGAACGGAGCGAAACTCATTGTTTTGCCAAAGGATAACATCTTAAATATGAATGAGCTTTCTGGCGCGATTGAGAAGGAAAAAGTCAGTATTTTAATGATCACGACCGCTCTATTTCACTTACTGATTGATATGAAAAAAGGCAGCCTGAAAAACGTCAGAAAAGTGCTGTTTGGCGGGGAACGTGCTTCTGTGCCGCATGTTGTGGCAGCCCTTGAAACGGTTGGAGAAGACAAACTTATTCATATGTATGGACCTTCTGAAAGCACGATTTTTACAACGTATTATCCGGTCAATCACATTGAAGAACAAGCACTGTCGATTCCGATCGGAAAGCCGGTGAGTCAAACGGCTGTTTATATTGTCGATGAGTTTGGACATGTGCAGCCGCCGGGAGTAGCTGGAGAGCTTTGTGTCGCAGGTGACGGACTGGTCAAGGGGTATTATCGCCAGCCAGAATTAACGAGCGAAAAGTTTGTTGAAAATCCTTTCCGATCTGGTGAAGTCATGTACAAAACGGGCGATCTCGCACGATGGCTGTCAAATGGAGATATTGAATTTATTGGGCGAATAGATCATCAAGTCAAGATTCGAGGTCAGCGTATAGAGCTTGGCGAAATTGAACACCAGCTATTGCAGCATCCGCAAGTGAAGGAAGCCGTTGTCATTGCGATATCAAATGATACATTGTGTGCATATTTCACAGCAGAAGGTGCTGTTCCACTGTCGGATTTACGTGAGCAAGCAGGACGAGAACTCCCTGTTTATATGATGCCAGCTTTCTTCATGCAATTAGACGAGCTGCCACTAACGGGGAATGGCAAGGTAGATAGACGGGCATTACCGGTACCTGATGTAAGTGAGCAGGCGGCAAATGAATACGTCCCTCCTCAATCAGATACAGAGCGTATATTGGCACACATTTGGGAGGAAGTTCTTGAAGTGCCGAAAATCGGCAGACGTGATCATTTCTTTGAATGCGGAGGTCATTCACTGCGTAGCATGAAAATGTTGAACAGGCTCTATGAAGAGATGCATGTGGAATGTACGTTGAAAACTTTATTTGAATCACCCACTTTAGAGGCGTTTGCCCATGCGGTGGATCAAACAGATCGAACTGAAATCAGACGAGTGGAAAAAGCGGAAGAAGCGGCTTTTTATCCTGTGACATCTGCCCAGAAAAGATTGTTTGTTCTGCAAAAAATGACAGATGCCGAGCAGAGCTATCATATGCCAGCTGCTTTAAAGCTTGAAGGTGTATTTGATGAAAAACGATTTAAAAAAGCCATTGACCAGCTTGTTCATCGCCATGAAGCATTCCGTACGAGTTTTGACTTCGTTCAGGGTGAACCTGTTCAGCGAATTGAAACGAATGTTTCTGTGAACATTGAAAACATCGAAGGGGAAGGCCGAGACATTCAGCAATTAATGAATGATTTTATCCGTCCATTTGATGTAGAAAAAGCGCCGCTGCTTAGAGTGGGACTTGTGTCTGAATCGGAGAGTGTTCATTATCTGTTGATTGATATGCACCACATCATTTCAGATGGTGCGTCTGTCGGTATTTTAATTGAAGAGCTATCGATCTTGTATCGAGGAGACGAACTTGATGAATTGCCTATTCAATATAAGGATTATGCGGTCTGGTTAAACAGTGAAGAATCTCTTGCGAAAAAAGAGGCTGAAGCGGCGTTTTGGTTGGAACAATTACAAGGAGAACTGCCTGTTTTGGCGTTGCCTGAGGATCTTCCGAGACCAAAGGTTCAGACGTTTGAAGGGGGCCGCGTCGAATTCTCTATAGACGGTGCGCTTAAATCGCAATTGGATGAGCTGGTTAGATCACTCAACAGTACAACGTATACAGTACTGCTTGCTTGCTACAGTACGCTTTTAAGCAAACTTTCGAGACAAGAAGACATCATGATCGGTTCTCCAGTGGTGGGCAGAACCCATCCTGATATTCAATCAGTCATCGGCATGTTTGTGAATACGCTGGCACTCAGAACAAAACCAGAAGGACACCAGACATTTTCTCAATTTGCGTCAACAGTTCATGAGCTTGTGTTAGCGGCAAATGAACATCAACTTTACCCATTTGAAGAATTGGTGGACCAAGTACAAACGGTTCGCGACACAAGCCGCCATCCAATCTTTGATGTGGTGTTCTCGATGGAAAATGCAGATATTCGTGACCTGTCGATGGATGGACTTGATATCATTCCACAGCCGTTCAATGAGAACATAGCCAAATTTGACTTAACCTTAACTGGAAACGAATCTGACGATCAAATCGAGCTTGTGTTTGATTATAATTCTTCTATCTTTGAACGGTCGTCGATTGAGAAGTGGAAGGAGTATTTCCTTTACTTGATCGAACAAATGGTGTCAGCACCAGATCAATTATTAGATCAGATGCAATTATTATCACCAGCGCAGCAGCGACATCTGCTTGATGAATGGTCCGGACCTGTCCTAAATGTCCCGACAGATCAAACGGTTCATGCATTGATTAAGGCGAAGTCACAGGAAGTACCTCATCAAAAAGCTGCAACTTTCTGCGGCACAAGCTGGACGTATGAAGAGCTGAACAACCGGGCGAATACAGTCGCCGCAAGACTCATTTCCAGCGGCACAAAACCGGGAGACCGCATCGGCATTCTCACGCGTCCATCGCTCGAGATGACAGCCGCTGTTCTCGGTGTGCTCAAGGCAGGTGCGGCATTCGTGCCGATTGATGCCGATTATCCAGCGCAGCGCATTGCCTACATGCTGGAAGATTGCGGGGCAGAGGTCCTTCTGATTCAGAAAGAGCTCACTGCACCACCTTCTTTCACAGGTCATACCCTCTTCATAGAAGAGGCAGTAGAAGGAGAAGCGCACGAGATTCAGGTTCCTATCAAACCAACGGATCTCGCTTATATGATTTACACATCTGGAACGACTGGACAGCCGAAGGGTGTCATGGTCGAGCACCAGTCTCTTGTCAATCTGGCCTACTGGCACAATGATGCCTTCCAGGTGACGAAACAAGACCGAACCGCCAAATATGCCGGCTTTGGCTTTGATGCCTCCATTTGGGAGATGTTCCCGACGTGGATCGCCGGCGCAGAGCTCCATATCATCGACGAAGCGATTCGCCTCGATATGATCAAGCTCAATTCGTATTTTAATCACGAAGGCATCACCATTGCGTTCCTGCCAACACAGCTATGTGAGCAGTTTATGTCGATGGACAATCATTCTCTCCGTTACTTACTGACAGGCGGGGACAAGCTGAAACAGGTGAAGCCCGTTCCATACAAACTCGTCAATAACTACGGCCCAACAGAAAATACGGTCGTGGCGACAAGCGGGATCATTGATCCAGATCAAGGCACGCTTCCTATCGGAACAGCGATTGCCAATACTCGTTTTTACATTATGGGTTCGTTATATGACCTCTCGCCGCAAGGCGTACCGGGTGAACTTGTGATTGCGGGGAAAGGACTGGCAAGAGGCTACTGGAATCTCCCAGAGGAAACGGACAAACGGTTTGTCCCAGATCCGTTTTATCCAGGAGAGCGCATGTACCGTACAGGTGATTTGGTGAAATGGACAGAGGATGGCGAGCTGATCTACCTCGGCAGAAAAGACCATCAAGTGAGCATCCGCGGATTCCGTATTGAGCTGTCAGAAATTGAAGCGCAGCTCCTTGCGCTGGATTCAGTCCAAGAAGCCGTCGTGACAACGGTCAAAGACGCAAGTGATCAAGACGCTCTTGTCGCTTACGTCATCACAGATAAAGAAACGGGCACTTTGAAAGAAAGCTTAAAGCGCACCTTGCCAGAATATATGGTGCCATCATGGATCATTAAGCTAGACCAACTGCCGATGACGGCAAATGGAAAAGTGGATCTCAAAGCACTGCCAGCACCTGATATGGAAGCGAATCAAACAGCATACGAAGCGCCAAGAGATGAAGTGGAAACACTGCTTTGCGGCATTTGGGAAGATGTGCTTGGCGTCAGCCAAGTTGGTATTCACGACCATTTCTTCTTCCTTGGCGGAGATTCGATTAAAGGCATTCAAATGGCAAGCAGACTTACGCAAGCGGGCTGGAAGCTCGATATGAAACTGCTTTTCCAATATCCAACGATTGCGGAGCTCCGCCCATATATCGAAGAAGCGGATCTTCTCACAGCCGATCAGTCAGCTGTCGAAGGAGAGGTGATTTTAACACCGATTCAGCGCTGGTTCTTTGAACGGAACTTTGATCACCAGCACCACTGGAATCTCTCAATGATGCTTCATGCACCAAAAGGGTTTGACTTGGCTGTCACAGAACAAGTTCTGCAAAGGCTGCTCTCACATCATGATGCACTGCGCATGGTGTTCAGACAGGAGCACGATGACATTCTGCAATACAATCAGCGGGAGCTGACAGAACCATTTTCAATTATTTCTTGTGATGTTTCAAAAGCGCAAGATGTGAAACAGGCGATTTCCACATACGCCAATGAGTATCAGCGTCAACTGAATCTTGAAAAAGGTCCGTTGATGAAAGTGATTTGTTTCCATACAGAAAACGGTGATCACTTACTCATGATCACACATCATCTAGTGATTGACGGCGTTTCATGCCGGATTTTACTAGAAGACTTTATGTCTCTTTATCATCAGGCAGAAAAAGGAGAAGCGATGGTTCTGCCGCCAAAAACGCACTCTTTCAAAGAATGGGCAGAAGCGGTTGAACGATACGCGCAGTCACAGCTGCTAAAAAACCAAAAGGAGTATTGGGCAGCGATTGAAAATAGACCGTTTACGACTTTACCTGTTGACCATGAAGTAAAAGAAAGAAAAGTCGCGGATACGAAAGCGGTCAAAATGCAGCTGACAGAAGCAGAAACCGAGCATCTGTTAACGAATATCCATCTTCCGTACACAACAGAAATGAATGATATTCTTTTATGTGCGCTCGGGCTGGCCGTTCAGGAATGGACAGGTCAATCTCATGTACATGTACAGCTTGAAGGTCATGGAAGAGAGGACATTTTATCAGGATTAGATATATCCCGCACAGTTGGCTGGTTTACGAGCATGTATCCAGTCGTTCTTGAAGCGAAACCAAATCAGACCATTGCAGACGCTATCAAAGGAACGAAAGAGATGCTGCGGCGTGTACCGAATAAAGGGATTGGTTACGGTATTTTAAGATACATGACACCATCCGAACCGTCAGTCAAACACGTGCAGCCTGAAATCAGCTTGAACTATCTCGGGCAGATTGATCAGGAAGTGACGACAGAACTCTTTGGGCCCTCAACCTATGATATGGGCCGTCAAGCAAGCCCTGAATCTGAAGCTGTTTATAAGCTGAACCTCAGCGGTCTTGTTCAGCACAATCAATTCATTCTGTCGTGCTCATATTGTGCAAGTGAATATGAAGAACAAACGATACAGCAGTTCATCGCATTGTTGAAGGAGAAAATCAGATCCATCATCACCCATTGCTTAGCGCATCAAGAGCGAGAATTTACGCCAAGTGACTTCTCGGCTGTAGACCTTGAAATGGATGAAATGGACGATATCTTTGACATGCTCGAGGAGAAATTGACCTAACACCACTAGATCAGTCATGAAAAAGGGAAAGGAGGAATGAAATAGATGAGTCAATTTAAAAGGGATCAAGTTCAAGATATGTACTATCTGTCACCGATGCAAGAAGGAATGCTGTTTCATACCCTCCATCATCAAGAAAAAGGCTTTTATGTAGAACAACTGGATATGAACGTGAAGGGCACACTTCGGCATGATTTGCTTGAGAAAAGCATGAATATCATCGTGGAACGGTACGATATTTTTCGTACCGTGTTCCTCCACGAAAAAGTGAAGCGCCCTGTCCAAGTTGTATTAAAGAATCGACCTTTCCAGCTTGATGTTGTGGACATACAGGACCTTTCTGAAAGTGAACAGCTTGAACGTATTGATCGTTTTAAACAAAAGGATCAGCTGAGAGGATTTGATCTCTCAAAGGATCTGCTCATGCGGGCCTCTGTTTTTCAAACGGGTCCTTCAAGCTATCGCTGGATATGGAGCTATCACCATATCCTTCTAGATGGCTGGTGTTTTGGTCTAGTTGTGCAGGAATTGTTTGCGATTTATCATGCACTTTTGCATGACATCCCTTACAGGCTGGAGCCAGTCAAGCCATATAAAGAATATATTCATTGGCTGGAAAAACAAGATAAACAAGCCTCACTTGAATATTGGACGCAATCTTTGGCTGGCTTTGAGGGGCAATCGACTTTTAAAGAACAGCGAAAGCAAACAAATGAGCATGAATTAGGCGAAATCGAATGGGCCATGAGTAAAGAAGAAACAGCTGCTTTATCAGAGTTAGCCTTGCAGCAGAATGCCACGTTAAGCAGTGCGCTTCAATCGGCTTGGTCCATTTTACTAAGCAGGTATCAGCGCTCAAACGATGTGTTGTTTGGAACAGTTGTGTCAGGACGTCCGGCAGATTTGGCTGGTGTGGACCGGATGGTGGGGTTGTTCATCAATGTCATTCCAAGACGAATCCAGCTGACAGACCAAATGACGTTCCGTTCTCTATTATCAGAGACGCAGCAGCAGTCTTTAGCGGCTGAACCGCACCAATATATCCCGATTTATGATATTCAGGCTAAGGCGGGTCAGCAGCAGCTCATTGATCATATTGTGGTGTTTGAGAATGTCCCTGCTGCAAAGAAAGACGAGCAGGAGTCACTGCTTGGCTTTACAGTAGAAGACATGAATGTCTATGAGAAATCGAACTATGATCTCAATTTACTGGCGTCGCCCGGGGAACAATTGCAGCTGAAGCTGGCCTTTAATCAGCGTGCATTTGATCCTGCATTTGTTCATAAATTAAAGGATCAGCTGACCCTTTTGATCAAAGGGGCCATCAAACATCCAGATCAGTCAGTTCATACACTGACACTTGTGACAAAGCAGGAAAAACAGCGAATGTTAGAGGAATGGAATGCACCTGAGCTGGAGCATGATCAGCTTTATTTGACAAAGTGGTTTGAGCATAATGTCCGAAAACAGCCGAATGCAGTGGCATTATCAGCAGGTGATCACACGATGACATATGCGGAGCTGAACGAACAAGCAAATCGACTGGCAAGGCATTTACAAAAAAATGGGGTGGGTCATCAAACGGTGACCGCCATTTTAGCAGAGCGGACACCTGAACTCATTGTTAGCTTACTCGCTGTCTTAAAAGCAGGTGCCACCTATGTGCCGATTGATCCAGATTATCCAGAAAGCCGTATCCAATATATGCTGAAAGACAGCGGAGCGACGCATCTTCTGACTCATTCATCCTTTATCAGTCAGACGAGGTCACTCGCATTTGATGGCACGTATCTTTTTGCAGATGATCAAGAAATTTTACTGATGAGCTCAGAGAATCTGCCACTTGAAGCAGGTTTAAATGATACGGCATACATCATGTATACATCAGGAACAACCGGACAGCCAAAAGGCATCATGACGACCCATTCCAATATTGCCCGGGTGGTCAAAAATACGAATTACTTAACCATTTTAGAAACAGATACATTGCTGTCGTTATCAAATAGCGTATTTGATGGCTTTACATTTGATGTATATGGTGCGCTTTTAAACGGAGCAAAGCTTGTCCTGCCGCAAAAAGAAACCATTTTAGATATGGGGAAGCTCACTGAGCTGATAAAAGGAGAGCATATTTCTGTCATGTTTGTTCCAACCGCTTTATTCCATCTTCTCGTTGATGAAGGAACAGACTGGATGCGCAGTGTGCGTAAGGTGCTGTTTGGGGGAGAGAGGGCATCGGTTCAGCATGTGAGAAAAGCCTTTGATGTGATGGGAAAAGGCAGATTGTTGAATGTATACGGACCAACCGAATCAACGGTTTTTGCCACGTATTATCCGATAGATGAAGCGATCCCTTTAGAGGCACATTCTATTCCAATTGGGAAGCCGCTCAACCAGACGGGCGCTTATATATTGAGTGAGCACAGACAGCTTCAGCCGATTGGAATGGTTGGAGAGCTTTGTCTGAGCGGCAAAGGACTGGCAAAAGGGTATTTGAATCGTCCTGATTTGACAAAACAAGTCTTTATCGCCCATCCATTCGCTGCGGGTGAGCGCCTGTATCGCACGGGGGATTTAGCTTACTTTCGAGAAGACGGTCTGATTGAGTATGCAGGCAGAGTCGATGATCAGGTGAAAATTCGCGGGCACCGAATTGAATTGACAGAAATTGAAGCCAACCTTCTCATGCATCAAGGTGTAAAACAAGCTGTACTCCTAGCGGATCATGATGAAACAAATCATACAAGACTGCTTGCCTACATCACGTGTGATGATGCATGGAAAGGGAAACTCGATGACATCAAATCAGGGCTGAAAGAGCGTCTTCCAGCTTATATGCTGCCTCATGAGCTGATTGAACTGGAGAACCTCCCACTTACGCCAAACGGGAAGGTTGATAAACGCCAGCTACCAAAACCAGAGGCGCCGCAAGGAAACCGCCGTGTGAAACTGCCCGCAAATGAAGTGGAACAAAAGCTGCTTTTGATGTGGCGGGAAGTACTTGAACGAGAGGATATTAGCACAGATGACCATTTCTTTGAGCTTGGCGGACATTCTTTAAAAGCGATGTCTCTATTGTCCAAAGTATCAAAAGAGTTTGAGGTTCAGGTGCCGATCCATTTGTTGTTTGAGACCCCGACGATTGAAGCGCTTAGTCGTTATATTCAGCATCAGGACGGGGAAACCGCTGGCTATCTTGTATTCAATGAATCTCAAACATCAACAGTCTTTGCTCTTCCGCCATTACCAGGCTACGGCTTTATCTATCAGGAAGCAGCAAAAACGCTTGATGATGTTCGGTTGATCGCCTTTGATTTTATTGAAACGAATAACCGAATGGCGCAGTACGTTCAGCATATTCAGCACCTTCAGCCAAAAGGGCCGCTGACGTTGATGGGGTACTCAGGCGGATGTTACCTCGCCTTTGAGCTTGTTCAAGCGCTTGAACAAGTAGGGCGGACAGTCGAGAAGGTCATCATGATCGATTCCTATAAGAAAATTGGAGAAAGTGATTTAGAAGGACGATCCATTGATGATGATATTGAAGCGATTGTTCATCAAACGAAACAAAGCGAACTTGCTCAAGGGGAGATCGTTCAAGAAGCGCTTGCCCAAAAGACGCGCGCCTACTATGAAACGTTTGTTAAGGGGGTGAATCAAGGCAAAATACAGGCAGATATTACGTTCATCCAATCTGAAGAACAAATAGCGATCCCGGACTGGATGGAAGAGTGGACACAGGCAACGGCCGGATCTTTTACCCAATACCAAGGCTATGGCCGGCATGCTGATATGTTCAAACATAAAGAATGTGCAGCTCAAAATGCACAGCTGATCAAACATATTGTCAATCAAACAAATAGAGAACGAGTCTTGTAAACTTTAGATTAGGCAGGATGCAGCCTTGCAGTCCTGCCTAACAAAAAAGGAAAGGAACTCATATGAAACCATCAACCATTAACCAAACGAGTATACATGAATCAATGGATGCGATTTTACAAGATGTAAAAACAACCATTTTACAAACCAACGAAATCGAAC
This sequence comes from Bacillus sp. BS1807G30, assembly GCF_040047675.1. Taxonomy (NCBI): domain Bacteria; kingdom Bacillati; phylum Bacillota; class Bacilli; order Caryophanales; family Bacillaceae; genus Bacillus; species Bacillus sp. BS1807G30. Next base: position 387,999 of record NZ_CP157353.1, read on the forward strand.
GCTTCGCTGTTTTTTCACGTGAAAAAACCATTCGACCGCGGCCGTATCACCTCTCTCATTTATTTCTCGACAAGCACATTGAGCAGGAGGCCGCAGCGGAAACGATACAGACGAAAACGGCTGTACCTGCTTTGGCCGACATGCCGCCCGCTCTTTCCTATGGAGGGGATCTCGACGTCACACAAGGCGCACAGACCTTACAGGACGTCTTAACAGAGGCTGCAAAAACGACAAATGGGCTTACGTATATCGTGAATAGCAAGAACGAACTCACACAATCTTATGCGCAGTTGAAAGGAGACGCCGAGAGGGTTCTGACTGGGTTAAGGGCACTGGGGCTTAAGGCAGGCGATCCTGTTTTCTTTCAATTCTCATCGAATCATGCCATGGTCACTGCCTTTTGGGCATGTGTATTAGGCGGATTTGTTCCAACGCTTGTGTCGGCTGCCCCAACCTATCGGGAGATGAATGCTGCAGTGAAGAAGCTTCATCACGCTTGGAAGCTGCTCGAGCATCCGCTCATCCTAACAGATGACTCACTGATCGAGGAGGTGCAAGGGTTAGCCTTCCTGTGGCATACAGACCAATTACGTGTCGCAGCAGTTGAGCCGATGCTGACATTAGAAAGAGATACAGCCGCTCACCCTGCCGCGCCGGATGATTCCGTCTTCTTTATCTTAACGTCTGGAAGTACAGGGATGCCAAAGTGTGTAGAGCATTCCCATAGAAGTGTGCTGGCGAACGTCAAAGGAACAGTGGCAGCGAATCAATTTACACAAGAGGATGTCTCGTTAGACTGGATGCCTTTAGATCATATTGGCGGCATCGTGATGTTCCACCTTGTCAATGTGTACACAGGCTGCGAGCAGATTCGGGCAAGAACAGATGACTTTATCGCTCAGCCGTTGCGGTGGCTTGACTGGATGGACCGCTACCGTGCAACGAAGACGTGGGCACCTAACTTTGCATTTGCGATGATCAATGATTATGAGAAAGAGATTTCATCAGGGTCTTGGGATCTGTCGGCGGTGACCTGCATGATCAATGGGGCAGAGGCGGTCGTTCCAAAAACCATCCACCGATTTCTACATTTGCTTGCTCCGCACGGCTTAAAGGGAGATGTGATCAGACCGGCTTTCGGCATGTCTGAAATCTCATCAGCGGTTGTGTTTTCCTTTGCGATTGAGCGTGGAGATGAAAACAGCGGGGTTCTGACTTTTGAGGAAACGTCGCTGACAGAGCAGCTAAGACCAGCAGAAGCACGTGAGACAGGAACCGTCAGCTTTACAGAGCTGGGCAAACCGATTCCAGGTATCACGATACGCATCGTCAATCATCAGCATGAGCTTCTTCCAGAAGATCATATTGGCCGTGTGCAAATAAAAGGTCCAACCACCATGAAGGGTTATTACCGGAATGACGAAGCGAATCAAGAAGTATTTCAAGCGGATGGCTGGTTTCACACGGGTGATTTAGGTTTCCTGCACGAAGGAAGGCTGACACTAACCGGTAGAGAAAAAGACATGATTATCATCAACGGGAAAAACTATCACAACTATGAAATTGAAGCCATAGCAGAGGAAGTACCGGGAGTAGAAACGAGCTTTGTGGCTGCTTGTTCTGTCCGAATGGAGGCTTCTGCATCCGATGAACTGATTCTCTTTTTTACACCGAAGCTGTATGAGCCGGCTTATATTATGAGGGCAAGTCAACACATTAAATCCCATATTGCAACAAAAATGGGCTTGTCTGCATCTCGAATCATTCCTGTCCAGAAGCATGCATTTCCCAAAACAAGCTCTGGAAAAATAGAAAGGGCACAGCTCAAGACAAGATGGCAAGAAGGCGAATTTGATGAAATGATCATGGAAATGGACATGAGACTTGAAAATGAACATACCTTGCCTGATTGGAGTTATCAAAAGAAGTGGATACCTGCTCCACTTGATGCAGCTGACAAGCAGATCATAGGGGACGTTGTGATCTTTGCAGATCCATTAGGACTGGCAGATCAATTGAAATCTTTTGCAAACAGTGAACAAACATACATTACGGTTGAACCGGGTCAAGCGTTCAAACAACTCACACACACTCACTTCATCATCCACCCGAATCGGCCGTCTGACTACGAACAACTCTTTGAGACGCTCCGTTCGTATGGCGTTTCGGTGAAACACATCATTCACCTTTGGAACTATACAAACCAAGAAGACAAGCTTTATGTGGACAAGGCAAAACAAGCGCAGAAAACGGGCAGCATGAGTGCATTATTTTTAACAAAAGCCATTTCCGTCTATGAGGAGCAGGTGGCCATCACTTTTGTCTCAGCCCATGCGATGAATGTGCCGGAGGATCAAATCCACGATGTAGAAAAAGCAACGACAGTAGGACTGATGACAGCAATTCAGCATGAATGGCCGTTTATCAAGGTGCAATGTCTTGATTTTTCTCTAGCAGAATCGGTATCTAGTCATTCCCATGCAATGGCGATAATGGCAGAACTCACACATGACCAAAACCGTCATGTCGCTGCTTATCGTCAAGGTGTTCGTTATATTCCCTTTTTAGCACCTCTTCATTTGGAAAAGGAACAGAAAAGGAAAGAGCCGCCATTTGAATCATCTGGGCTTTATGTCATAACAGGCGGGCTAGGCGGAATTGGCCGTTTAGTTAGTGAACACCTGCTGACATCTTATCAAGCACATCTCGTGCTGCTTGGAAGAAAAGAGAGAGAGGCACTTTCTAGTGACCAGCAAGAGACATTGTCTTTGCTAGAAAAGCAGGCAAAATTGCATGGCGGCAAGGTTCTTTATGAGAAAGCAGACATCACGGCTGAAAAAGAGGTGGAAGCGATCATCTCTAGACATGAGGTCGCTGGAAATCGAAGGCTGGATGGCATCATTCATTTCGCAGGTATCATTCAAGAAGAACTGCTTGCTGATATGACATCTGTGTCTCTGAATGACATGTACGAAGCGAAGGTATATGGAACGATTGCGCTTCATGAAGCTGCCTCCAAACGCAGGAATGTTTTATTTCTTTCCAGCTCGTCAGCCCGAACGCTAAAGGGCGGTATGACTGTCGGCGCCTATTGCGCTGCCAATGAGTTCGTGGAACAATTTGCTCATTATCAGAAGCTGACATCTACAGTGAAGCCATATTGCTTTAGTTTCAGCATGTGGGACGAGATTGGAATGAGTGAAGGCTCCATGATAAAAGGCATGTTAAAAGAAAGAGGTTATCTCCCAATTTCAAAGCAGGCAGGCTTCCAAACGATGCTCGCATGTCTGATGACAGATGCTCCGCTCATTTATACGGGATTGGATCGATCGAAGAAAGAGATTCACGAGATGGTCCATGCGGATGCGGAGATGCAAACAGAGCAGACCTTTTACGTCTTTTTCAAAACTGATCAAACAAAGGCGGTGGAAGAGCGGCTTTATCAATCGATTCATACATGTTTACAGTCCCGTCTATCTGGTGAATATGCCGTGCATTTGTTTCCTGAGGAATATTGGAAAGAAACAGAAGATGGAACGCCAGATGAGGCATATTTTCATGAATTAATAGAGGAAAGCGGAATGGATTCAGACAACAGAGCACCTCACACAGAAACGGAGAAACTGCTCGCACACATTTGGTCAGAGTTGCTCGATGTCTCGGATGTCAGCTGCGGCGATCATTTCTTTTTACTAGGAGGTCATTCGCTGAAGGCGACGCAAATGCTGTCTGCGGTTAGACAAAAAACAGGGTTTGACGTACCGCTTGCTGTGTTGTTTGAACATACGAGACTCGGAGAATTAGCAGACTGGATCGATTCAAATGCCAAAGCAGATGAAGTGATTCCGATGAGAAAAATGGAGAAGGGTCAGGAAATTCCGATGTCTTATGCCCAGCAAAGACAGTGGTTCCTCTATCAATTAGAGCCGGATCTGCCATTTTACAATAATACGATTTCTTTTCGGATGAACGGGCCTTTAGATATCAAGGTGCTTCAGGAAAGTCTACATCATATGGTGGAAAGACATGAATCGCTCAGAACGTCCTTTACGATGAGCGGGGATGAACCGGTACAGGTCATTCATGAACAGATGGCCCTTCCAGAGCTTGAGGTGATGGACCTTTCAGGCATAGCGTCACAGGAAGAGAAAGAACAAAAAGCGGCTGAATGGGCGAAAGAAGAGGCATCCACACCTTTTCAATTAGAACACGAAGCGCTCTTTCGAGTAAAGCTGATTCGACTTTCACCCGCAGAGCATATCTTGCTTATGTCCATTCACCACATCGTGTCAGATGGCTGGTCGATCGGCATTGTTGCAAGAGAATTATCCGAGTGGTATACAGCGGCGATCGAAGGGCGGGAGCCTCACTTGCCGGCACTGCCAATTCAATATGCGGATTACGCACTGTGGCAGAAGGAGTATTTGACAGGAGAACCACTAGGTAAGCAGCTTGCCTATTGGAAGGAGCAATTTGCGGCACCTGTTGAAGATTTGGTATTGCCGTATGATCATCCGCGGCCGGCCGTTCAATGCTACAAAGGGAAGACGAAAACATATCAGCTGTCGAAGTCACTGTCTAAAAAGATTGAGGCGCTATCCAAGAAAACAGACAGCACACTGTATATGACCTTGCTGTCGGCTTTCTCTACTCTATTACATCGATTGTCTTCACAGGACGAGTTTGTCATTGGCTCGGTCATTGCTGGGAGAAATCGAACGGAAATGGAGCATTTAATCGGATTTTTCGTGAATACATTGGCGCTTCGGATCGACCATAGCGGGAATCCAGCCTTTACGGAATTATTAGAGCGAGTGAAGGAGACAACCGTCGGTGCTTATGCACATCAGGATGTGCCGTTTGAGATGGTGGTCGATGAATTGAATATTGTGCGTGATGCCAGTAAGCAGCCGCTGTTTCAGGTCATGTTTGTTCTGCAAAACCTACCGCTTGAAGCTTCTCCAATGGGAGAGGCGACGTCGGTTTTAGCCATTGAAGATAATGATACAGCGAAATTTGATCTATCCCTGTTTGTGTTTGAAGGAGCTGAAGGTCTTCAGTTAAAACTTGAGTATCATGCGGATTTGTTTTCTGATGACACGATGGAGCGATTCCTCGCATACTACGAGCACCTGCTTGAAGGAATTTGTGAAAATCCAGCGCAGCCGATCAGACAAGTGAATTTCCTGCCAGAGAAAGAAAAGCATCAATTGCTCTATGAATGGAGCGGAAAGACTGATCAACCAAAAGGTCCGCTACTCATGACGGAACGATTTGAAGCGCAAGTGAAAAAGACACCTCATGCAGTGGCGCTTGAGTTTCAAGGAGATGAGTGGACGTACCAGGAGTTACACGAGAAAGTCAATCGTCTAGCAGGCTATTTGCAGCAGCGAGGCGTGACGCCGCATGAACCAGTTGGACTGCTCATCGACAGATCGCCTGAAATGATTCTTGGGGTGCTGGCCATTGTGGAAGCAGGCGGGGCTTATGTGCCAATTGATCCTGAATATCCAGATGCCCGCATTGATTATATGCTGAGAGATACAGGTATTCAGCTTTTACTGACAAAAAATGAATGGCTGAAAAAAGTATCCATCAATCAAACGGAACTCATTTGTCTTGATCAAGGGTATGAAGAATTTTTACCAGAAGCAGAAGTCATGCCCGCTGTACTAAGACCTGATGGACTTGCTTATATCAATTACACATCGGGGTCAACTGGACAGCCAAAAGGAGTACTGATCCCGCATCAAGCGGTCGTCCGGCTTGTGTGTGAAACAGACTATGTCACCCTTGATGAACAAACGCGCATTTTACAAATCGCCAGCTTCTCTTTTGATGCTTTTACGTATGAAATATGGGGAGCCCTTTTAAACGGGGGAAGGCTCATACTGACGGATCGAAATACCATTTTATCAATGGATACATTAGCGGAAGCACTAAAAACTTATCAGATTACAACAGGGTTCCTGACTGTGCCGCTGTTCAACCGTTTAACAGAAGAACATCCAGAAGCTTTATCTGGACTTCATGCATTATTGGTCGGCGGAGATGCCTTATCAGCTGCTCATATCCGAAAAGCACTACCGTATTTGCCTGAAGGGCTTTTAAATGGTTATGGACCAACAGAGAATACAACATTCTCCTGTGTGCATCACATTCGAGCACTGGAAGAAGATCAGGCGACGGTCCCGATTGGACAGCCTATTGCTTATTCACAAGCTTATGTATTAGATGACCAAATGCAGCCAGTTCCGCAAGGCGTCATCGGCGAAATTTATGTTGGCGGCACAGGGCTAGCACTTGGTTACCTTGGAGATGAAGAAAAAACAGCATCATCATTTATCCCGCATCCTTTCCAAGAAGGAGCGCGTTTATATAAAACAGGCGATATGGGCCGCTGGCTGTCAAATGGCATCATTGACTGTCTTGGAAGAATCGATCATCAAGTGAAAATTCGTGGACACCGCGTGGAATGTGGAGAAATTGAAGCCGCTATGCTGACATTTGATGACATCACAGAATGTGCCGTTATCCCGCATCAGCATGAGAGTGGTCATAAGCGATTGATCGGTTATTTTGTCCAAAAAGGCGGCATGACTTCGCAAGACATTCGCCAAAACTTAAAAGACATCCTGCCAGATTATATGGTGCCAAGCCTATTAATAGAGCTGGATGAATTACCGCTCACGCCAAATGGAAAGGTAGACCAAAAGCGTCTTCCGCCGCCAGAGTGGAGACAAGAAGAAGTAGAAACAGCCATTGATAAAGCAGCTACTGAGGAAGAACGTGTGTTAGAAAAAGTGTGGTCTCAGCTGCTAGGCGCTCCTTCTATTGGCGTCCATGATAACTACTTTGAGCTTGGCGGAGATTCCATTATTGTCATACAAATGGTGGCACGCTTAGCACAGGAAGGCTACGTCATCCAGCCGAGAGATGTATTTGAAAAACAGACCATCTCACAACTCGCACAAGCGATGAGAAAGGCAGAGGTCTCTACGGTCTATGATCAATCACCTGTGACAGGAGAGGTTCGTCTTCTCCCGATTCAATCATGGTTCTTTGAGCAATCGATGACCAATCAAGATTATTGGAATCTATCGGCGCATATTGAAATGAAGCGATCTGTTCCACATGAACAGTTAACACAGGTTCTTTCAAAACTGGTCGATCATCACGATATGCTGAGAGCTATATATACAAAAGAGGCAGATGGCACATGGATTCAAACCATTCGTGAGCCTGGTGTCACACCTTGTGTCACATTCTTTGATGTGACGGATGTGTCTCAAGAGGAAGCACGGGAACAAATCCGCTTGGAGACAAGTGCCTGTCAAGGAACATTGTCATTAGAGCGAGGAGAAGTGATCAAAGCGATTCTTTTCCATACAGGTGAAGACACGTCTGAGCTCTTTATTGCTGCACACCATCTCGTCATGGATGGCATATCATGGCGCATGATACAAGAAGATGTACTAAATGGATTGAAACAGCTTGCTACGGGGCAGGACATCATATTTGCGAAAAAAACCGCCTCCTATAAGCAGTGGGCAGATGCCTTATATGAATATGCACAAACCGATCAATTACAAGCGCAGGCCTCTTTTTGGCAAAAAATCAAGGATCAAGAGGAAGAAGGTTCTCCTTTCCAACTGCCTGAGCTTTCTAATATAGAAGAACATGCAGAGATCCTGTCGGTTCAGCTCACAAAGGAACAAACAGATAGGTTACTTAGACAGGCCTCACAAGCATACCGAACAGAGATTAACGATTTACTGTTATCAGGACTCACGCAAGCCATTGGAAAGCCAATGCTCATCACGTTAGAAGGGCATGGACGCGAGGATTTATTTGAACAGATGGATTTGTCACGGACAGTCGGCTGGTTTACAAGCTCTTATCCTATTTTTATTCCTTTTATTCAAACCGATGTTGCAAGACAAATCAAAGACGTCAAAGAAACCTTACGAGCTGTGCCGCAAAAGGGAATCGGCTACGGTTTGCTTCAATATATGACAGAATCTCGTTTACTCAAAACGGTAACGCCGCAGATGAGCTTTAATTACCTTGGTCAGTTAGATCAGGCAGATGGCGAAGCCAAGCTTTATATAGCAGACGAACGAAATGGACATGTTCACGATCCGAAAGCAGAAAGACAGCATTTGATCGATGTGTATGGATATGTGACAGATGGTCAGTTGCAGATGAATTTTATGATCAATCGAGAACTGCTGCAAGATCAAGAGGTGCGGTTGTTACCTGAGCGTTTTAAAGAAAAAATGGAGATCATCTTGACGCATTGTGTTGAAACGAGCGGCGGCTTTACACCATCTGATTTTCCGATGGTTCAGCTCACGCAAAAGCAAATAGATGAACTTCCAGACAATGTAGTCGATGTGTATCCGCTGTCTCCAATGCAGCAAGGAATGCTGTTTCATGCACTGCTAGATCAAGCCTCACAAGCTTATTTTGGTCAGGTGCATATGACACTCGAAGGCTTAACAAACGGCGATGCCTATGAACAAGCTTGGAATCTTCTTGTAGAACGTCATTCCATTTTGAGAACAAAATTCGCTTGGGAAGGGCTGAAGGAGCCTGTTCAGTTCATTCAATCAGAAGGAAGCATCCACCTCACTCAGCACGATGTGCGCCACCTGAGTGACGAGGAGCAAGAAGAGACAATCGAACACTTTTTAGTATCTGATCGTTCAAAGGATTTCAATTTAGACCATATAGATGAACCGCTGATTCGGATTGCTTTATTCCGTTGTGATGAGGAAAGATGCACGTTTGTCTTTAGTTTTCATCACATTTTAATCGATGGCTGGAGTTTGTTCAGCTTTATTCAGGAATCCTTTGCGCTGTATCGCTCTCTTGTGGACGAACGAGAGATCAGTCTTTCTACAGTCCGTCCATATAAAGATTTTATCGAATGGCTGCAAAAGCAGGATCAAGAGAAGGCGCAAGAATTCTGGCAACGTTATATGTCAGGCGTAGAGGAAGCGACACCGCTTCCAGGAGACGGCGACGGACATGCTTCAGACCAAGAAGCAAGCATGGCGCAGTCCAGCGTCAAATTGACGCCAGAGATGCAACTGAAGCTGGAGAAGATGACAGGCAAGCAGAAGGTCACGTTGAGCACACTGATTCAATCAGCGTGGGGACTGCTCTTGCACCTTCATTCAGGCGCAGAGGATGTCATATTTGGGGTGACCGTATCTGGCCGGCCAGCCGACTTACCAGAAGTGGAAAGCATGACAGGGCTCTTTATTAACACATTGCCGCTTCGTCTGCCGATCCATTCGGACTGGACGATTGCGCGATTGCTCGCCTATACACAGGAAACCGTTTTTCAGATGAGAGAATACGAGTATACTGTACTGCCAGATATTCAGCAGATGACGGAAATTCCAAATGGAGAGGCATTGTTTCACAGCATTGTCGTGTTTGAAAACTATCCGATTGAATCCATTGAGCCGTATGGCGTACGCATTTTAGACATCGCCAGTCATGAAGAAACAAATTATGACTTAACCCTTGTCGCAGTGCCGGGAGATACGCTGGAGCTTCGGATCACATACAACTTACATCAATATACAGAAAAGCAAATACAAACGCTGATGCAACAGCTGATTCACACACTTGAAGCCATGACAGAACAAGTGGATACGCCGCTATCTTCCTTCACAATTGTGACAAATGAGGAAAAAGAGCGGATGATCAGTGATTGGGCGAAAAACGCACATGTCAGCGTGCTATACCCAGACCAAGAAGAAATATATGCAGGCGTACATGATTCTACCTATGAAACGGAAATATATGTCCTGAATGAAGAACATCAGCTCATGTCGGTTGGATTTCCTGGAGATATTTTTATCGGCGCAAAAGAGATCAAAGCACTTTTTGGAGAGCTAGCCGATTGGATGGAGGCGCATAAAATTCCGCATCCATTCAAACATCAAACAGGCGAATACCTTTATCCGACAGGGGATGTCGGCGTTTGGACGGAAGAAAGCAAGATTCAGATTTTGGATTGGATGTAGGAGGAGAAGAAGAATGCTAGTTAGTAGACGAAAAGGAAATGCAGCAAATCATATTGTCAGGATCAATGGAAAACGAATCGATCTCAAAGCATTAGAGAAAGTCTTCATGCTTCACTTTCCACTAAAGGAATGTGCGCTCATCCCGAAGAAAAATCAAGAAGGAGGCCTATCGCTTGTGCTTTTTGCACAGGCGAAGGACCCTTCGCTCACAAGAGAGGATTTGATGAAAGGCCCGCTTCATCCTGATGAAGTGCCAGCCACACTCGTCCTAGTCCCTTCCTTGCCGCGAAAAGAAAGTGGAGCGGTCGATACCGAGGCACTGCTTGCCATTGATGTACTAGATGAAGAGGAACGAAGAAAGATAGAAGAGCGCACGAAAGCCATAGATGGAGTAGAGGAAGCAGCCGTTTTGATAGAGAGTCAGACAGAAAAACAAACACCCTATCATTTAGATGACCTCTTCCCAGATAGACAGCGTACAAATGGAAACGAATCGTTTTCAAAAGATGAAGTCAGCCAAACCATACAATCCTCCGCACAAGAAAAACCACCAGCTCTTGTTTATGGAGGTGATGTGATCAGAAAACCTGGTACACCAGTCACATTGACAGAGGTACTGATCCGAGCCGCCTTTATGTCACCAAATCGCGGAGTCACGTATCTCAAAGAAGGCGGTCATGAGGTGATCCAGACTTACCCGGAATTGCTCACAGGAGCGGAACGTGTCCTATCTGGATTAAGGGCAGCCGGACTTTCAAACGGCGATCAAGTGCTGCTTCAATTGAAAGATCATCAAGATTTTATCACAGTATTCTGGGGCTGTATTCTCGGTGGAATCATTCCAACCCCAGTCTCTGTACCGCCTGTGTATGATGAAATGAATCAAGGCGTGAACAAGCTCAAGGGCGTGTTTCAGCTGCAAAATGAGCCATTCATTATTACAAACGAAGCGAGTGCTGAGGACATTGCAGGACTGCGTAAAACATTTGAATCAAAAGCGATTCCGATTTTAACAATCGAAACATTACTTGCCTGTGATCCAGATGAACAGCATTATGAGCCAGAGCCGGATGAGCCTGTGCTTCAGCTGCTGTCCTCAGGAAGTACGGGTGTGCCAAAGTGTATCCGGCACAACCATCAAAGCATTTTATCTAGAATCATTTCCTTTGAGCAGGCAAATGGTTTCACGCATGAGGATGTATCCATGAACTGGATGCCGCTTGATCATGTAGGGGGCATTGTCATGTTTCATGTACATGATGTCTACCTCGGCTGCCAGCAAATTAGTCCATCCATTGATCAATTTATCGAACGGCCGATGGTGTGGCTGGATTGGGTAGAAAGATACGGTGTCACAAGGACGTGGGCGCCAAACTTTGCCTTTGCGATGATGAATGAATATGAAGACGACATTCGCAAAGGGAGCTGGGATCTCTCCACCTTGACCTATATCATGAACGCCGCCGAAGCAGTTGTTCCTAAAGTGACGCAGCGTTTCATGCACATCATGGGTGAGCACGGATTAAGCCGCCATGCGATGGTGCCGGCTTATGGCATGTCAGAAACATCATCAGCCATTGTCCAGTCAAAAGAATTCATGCGTCATGATGATCAGGGTGGACAATTGACCATTGATCAGACCTCATTAACAAGTGAGATTCAATATGTGACGCACGATCATCCGCACAAGATGACCTTTACAGAAGTCGGTGCACCCATCCCTTCTGTATGGATTCGGATTGTAGATGAGCATCACCATGTGCTGCCAGAAGATCAAGTCGGCCGCTTGCAGGTGAAGAGTCCAACGATTATGATGGGCTACTATCAAAATGAGGAAGCGAATGAAGAAGTATTTGCGGAAAACGGCTGGTTTCATACAGGAGATTTAGGATTTATTCATGAAGGGCGCCTAGTCCTCACAGGGCGAGAAAAGGATATCATCGTCATCAACGGAGCGAACTATTTGAATTACGAAATTGAAGCCGTTGTGGAAGAGGTTGAGGGGGTTGAAGTCACATTTGCCGCTGCGTACGGCATTTACAATCCCGAATCAAGTAATGACACACTCGCCGTCTTTTTTGTTACGCAGAAGGATTCGATAGAGGATCAAATCACAATGATTCAGCAGATTAGAGAGAGCATCATTCGCAAAATGGGAATCGAACCTGATCATATCATTCCGGTGAAAAAAGACCAATTTCCGAAAACAGAAAGCGGAAAAATCCAACGTGCCCAACTAGGTGCGGCACTGAAAGATGGGGTATTTCATGACATTGAACGTGCACTTGATCTTGCTTCGGAAAATGAACAAACCCTCCCAGATTGGTTCTTTAAACGTATTTGGGTAAAAGAGAATATCGGTCCATCTCAGCCGATATCCACTGATCATGTACTCGTATTTGAGGATGAAAAAGGGCTTTATCCATCGCTTTATGCCCAATTTGAACAAATGAACCTGCCTTATGTTTCTGTGAAAAAGGGTCATGAATTTTTACGCCTGTCAAAAGGGATGTATCAGATGAACCCTCGAATCAAGGGGGATTACGTCAGGCTTGTGGCGGCGCTTGAAGCCGATGAATTAAAAATTGACCGTATGCTCCACTTGTGGAATGTGTCAGACAAGGAGATGATTGCCAGCCCTGCGCAGTTCAAAGAACTGAATGCAAGCACCAGCCAATCCATTTTGTATTTGTATCAAGCATTGAGACAAGAAAATAAAGAGCCGATGCGTCTCGTTGTTGTCACAAAAGGTGGTCAATTTGTAAAACCGCAAGATGAGCTTCATGTGGAGAAAACGTCTCTTGCTGGATTATTAAAAACCATCCCGCAAGAATGGGAAGGGGCAGAAGTGTCTCACCTTGATATTGAAGCGGAGAATGTGGAACAGGATGCCAAGCATATTGCGGACGAACTAGGTGCGATTCATTTAAAAGCAGAAGTGTCTTACCGGCATGGCCAGCGCCTCGTACCAAAGCTGGAAAAAGTGAATATGATGACGGCACCTCAGACAGAAGGGTTTTTAGAATATGAAGGCTTGTACTTGCTGACTGGCGGGCTTGGCGGTATTGGATTTGAACTGTCTAAGCAAATGCTCCAATTTGGCTTGAAGCTCGTGTTAATTGGACGGACATCCCTTGAAGAAGACAGAGAAAAAGAGGCGTCATTCTCACAACTTAAAGATCTGGGAGACGTCCTTTATGTACAAGCCGATGTGACGAATTTATGTGACGTCGAGCAGGCGATTTATGAAGCAGAAAAGCATTTCGGACAGTCGATCCGAGGAGCGCTTCATTTAGCCGGTGCTGGCAATGTATCTGAGCACTTTCAGCATGTGGATACGTACACACTGGCTCATACAACAGAAGAAGATTTCGTCAAAGAACTTTCAGGGAAGGCAGACGGTGCTTGGGTGCTGCAGGAAGCTTTCAAGCATGATCCGTCAGTGCCACTCGTCTTTTTTGGATCAGTGAATGGCTTTTTTGGTGGTACCACATTTGGCGCATATTCTGCGGCGAACAGCTTTTTAGATGGACTCGCACATGCCCTTACCTATCATGAGGGAAGAAGAGCGATTTCGTTGAATTTCAGTATGTGGGATAATCTTGGTTTGTCTAAGGGACATACTGGGGCTGCGCTAACCGTTCGCAAGGGCTTTCAATTGATTGGAAAAAAACAAGGACTCCATTCATTATGTCTAGGTGTTCGGCTGAATGAAGCGCATCTATTTATCGGCCTAGATGGGGCCAATCAAGAAATTGCTGAACATCTTCAACCAGCACCAATCCCACATTTTGAAAAGAAACTGTACTATACGGTGCAATCAGGCAAAGAAGTGGATGCTGACAAGATCACAGGCATCATAGAGGGGAAATGGGACATCAGGCAAGTGGAAGATATACCGAAAAAACAAGATGGCTCTATTGATCACGAAGCCCTCAAACAGTTCCATCACAAACACGCACAGCCGTTTGAAAAGCAATTGCCAGAAACGAAGACAGAGCAGGTGCTTGCGGCCATATGGGAGGATATTTTAGAAGTCGATCGTGTGTACAAAGAGGATCAATTCTTTGACCTTGGTGGACATTCATTAAAGGCCACTCAAACGATTTCACGTATTAATCATGAGTTTTCACTAAAGGCGCCGCTAAAAATATTGTTTGAAAGCAAGAATCTAGCACACTTGGCACAAATGGTCGATGACATCAATGAAGCACCAGCCATTCAGGAAGCCAGCATTCCAAAGATGGAAAAACGAACAAGCTATGAGCTGTCACACGCTCAAAAGCGGATTTGGTTCTTATCTACATTAGAAAAGAGCCATCATTACAATATATTAGGTGCTTGGAAGCTGATGGGCCAATTACACATCCAAACGTTAACAAAGGCGATCGGTCTCTTAACAAAACGTCATGAAGCACTGCGCGCAACATTTCAAACCATTGGCGGCAAGCCGGTTCAAGTCATCCGTGAAGACCTTCCGCCATCAGTAACCGTTGCGAATTTCTCATTATTTAATGAAAAAACAAGAGCGAGAAGATTGGAACAGCTGATTCAGCAAGAGGCGAACCGCATCTATGACTTAGAACGGGGACCGCTTGCACAGTGGACAATTGTTGATATGGGGAAAGAGGAATATTACTTGCTTTGTGCGCAGCATCATATCATTTCCGATGCATGGTCGCTCAGCCTGCTTATTCAAGAATTAGAAGTCGTGTATGGTGCGCTATTATCAGAGGAAACGCCTGAGCTACCTGCACTTGAGGTTGAATGGACCGATTATGTTCATTGGGAGAATGAGCAATTAAAGAACCACCAGAAGGCTCAGAGCTATTGGCTTGAAACGTTACAAGGAGAGTTGCCGGTATTAGAGCTCCCGTTTGACCGTCCTCGTCCGCCGGTTCAAACATTTAATGGGGCTACAGAGCAAATCGTGATAGATGAACCGCTTGTTCGTCGTTTACATGCCTTGTCGAGGCAGCAGGGGACAACACTATTTATGACGATGTTGTCAGCCTATTATGTCCTGCTTCACAAGTTGTCTGGACAAACAGATGTCATTGTTGGATCGCCGATCGCTGGCCGTGATGTCGAACAATCAGAGAAGCTCGTCGGCATGTTTGTCAATACGTTGGCGCTGAGACAGGACGTTTCAAAAGCCGATACCTTTGCCGATTTACTGGCAAAGGTGAAAGAAATGACGTTAAAAGCCTTTGAGCATCAGCATTATCCATTCGACAAGCTTGTGGATGACCTTTCAATTGATAGAGACCTAAGTCGTTCACCAATTTTCCAAGTCGCCATGGGGTATGTCACTGATTCGCTGGATATCAACCTAAAAGGACTGACATCGGAACAAGTGATGGTCCATCATACCGTCTCTAAATTTGATCTCACCTTGCATGTATTTGAGCAGGAGGACAAGCTGTCTATCCATGTGGAATATAATACGGATTTATTTGAGCAAGAAACGATCCACCGTATGATGAATTATTATCTCAATCTGTTAGATGGCATGACGGCTCAGCCTGAACGGACATTCGCTGACTTTTGCGTCATGGACAAAACAGAACAGGATGCCATGATCATAGGGAAAAATCAAACTGACACGCCTTATCCAAAGCGTACGCTGCAAGAATTATTTGAAGAACAAGTGGAGCGTGACCCGCACCGGATTGCTGTATTTTATATGGAAGAGCATATGACGTATCAAGATTTAGACGAGAAGGCGACAAAACTGGCTGCCTATTTACAATCAAAGGGCGTTGGACCCGGTTCACTTGTCCCGATGCTGTTTGATCGTTCGTTTGACATGATGGTCTCAGTTCTAGGGATCGTCAAGTCGGGTGCTGCTTATGTACCGATGTCACCTGAGTATCCAGATGCCCGCATCGGTCTGATCGTTCGCGATACACAAAGCGATATCATCTTAACCCAGTCGCATCTGATCAATCGTTTAGACGGTCTGAGCGGCACAAAGATTGAAATGGACAAGCCGTTACCAGAAACAGACGCAGTGTATCAAAGGGAAAAATCGATTGTAGGAGAAGACCAGCTTGCCTATGTTAACTACACTTCAGGCTCAACAGGCACACCAAAAGGCGTGATGCTTCCTCATGCAGGTGTGGTCCGCTTAGTGAAAGAAACAAACTATATTGAGCTTGGTTCAGAAGATAAAATGCTTCAGCTGTCTAACTATGCATTTGATGCCTTTACCTTTGAATTATGGGGAATGCTGCTCAATGGCGGTCAGCTGGTTCTGATCCCGAAATATGCTGCTCTGAATATGGACGAATTAACTCGGTTAATCAAAACGCATCAAGTCACAGCCAACTGTTTGCCAACTGCATTATTCAACCGGCTGATTGAGCATGATCCAAAAAGTGTAGCTGGATACCGTACATTACTTGTTGGCGGAGAAGCCATGTCTAGTGAGCATGCACGAAAGGCATTGCCGCATATGAAGGGTGTGCTGATCAATGCTTACGGTCCAACAGAAAACACAACATTAGCGACCACTTATCAAGTCACACACGTACCGGAGGATGCTAGATCAGTGCCAATCGGTGTGCCAGTCGCCAACTCAACGGTTGTCATACTAGATGATCATCTCAATCCAGTACCAACAGGCGTAAAAGGAGAAATCTATATCGGCGGAACAGGGCTGGCGAAAGGGTATCTGCATGACCCAGAGCGTACGGAGGAGCGGTTTATTGACAATCCATTCCCGGCATTAAAAGGCGACAAACTGTATCGTTCCGGTGACCTAGGGAAATGGCGGTCTGATGGCAGTATTGAATACCTTGGCCGAAAAGACAACTTGGTGAAAATTAGAGGCTACCGAATTGAATGTGGAGAAATTGAGACAGCCCTGCTCAAACACCCACAAGTAAAAGAATGTACCGTCATTGCCAAAACGTACGGCAGCTCAAAACGGCTGGCAGCCTACCTTGTCACAGATGGAGGAGAGCCTGTTCCCGGATGGAAAGCATTTTTACAGGAAAGCCTGCCAGGCTATATGATTCCAAGTTACTTTATCGTACTTGACGCAATTCCCGTCACAACGAATGGGAAGGTCGATCAAAAAGCATTGCCGGAGCCGACAGACGCAGTCTCATCCTCACATGAAGACGATCAACCGGTAACAGAAACACAGCAGCTGATTGTGACAGCTTTCAGTGAAGTGCTTGGTGTCAAACGAGTAGGAATTCATGATTCATTCTTTGATTTAGGCGGAGATTCGATTATGAGTATTCAAGCCGTTGCCAAATTAAAAGAAAAGGGTGTCCGTGTTGATCCGAAATGGATTTTCATGCACCCAGCGCCAGTGCAGTTAGCGGCATATTTGGACACCGTGCCAGAAACAGGCGAGCCTGTCGAAAGAGCGCCGAAAGACTATGTGATCGAGTTGAAAAAAGGGGATCCGGCTGAACCGAGAATTTTCTTTGCACCGCCTGCTGGTGGAACGGTGATGGGGTATATCGATGTGGCCAAGCTCATGACACATGAAGGAGCTGTTTACGCCTTGCAGTCTCCAGGCTTGTATGAGGATGAAGAACCACAATTCCTTCATTATACAGAGCTTGTCACCATTTTTATTGAAGCCATTGAAACATTCTATCGACCAGGCATTGATTATTTGGCAGGGCATTCCATGGGCGGACATCTTGCTTACGGAATGAATCAGAGACTCTGTCATGCAGGAAAAGCGCCAAAAGGATTGATCATTTTAGATACGGTTCCGGTATTAAGAGATGAGGCAGATCAAGCGCTTCATGCCGATATGAACGAAGAAGAAGTGAAAATGCTTGCCCTCGTTCTGGGTATGGGGAACCTCGTCGGCATCAAACCAGAAGCATTACAAGGGCTCAGCTTCCAAGAAGTGAAGCAGAAAATCCTCAAAGAAGCAGAAAAGGATGAAGTCGTTCATCAATTTATGAATGATCACTATTTAGATAAATACTTGCAAATGCAGACACATAATACCATCATGTCTCAAGCCATTGAATTAGAAAAAGACCCATTCTCTGTGCCGTTTTATATTATACAAAGCAGCGATCACGCCACAGATTTCCAGAAGAAATTTGCCGATTGGGAAGCTTACACGAGAGAAACGTGCTCGTATTTTCAGATAAAAGGCGACCATGTGACCATGATGAAAAGACCGCAGGCAGATCAACTTGCGCAGATTCTTGAAACGATCGTAAAGGGGTAAGGACGTATGAACCAATTATTTAAAACCTTTGAAAAAAAATCAGATATGATTCAGCTTATTTGTTTTCCTTTTGCAGGCGGATATTCCGCCTCTTACCGTCCGCTCTTTGAAAAGCTGAAGGACACGGCCGAAGTGACAGCAGCAGAGCCTCCGGGTCATGGAACGAACCTCATGCCGCTTGAGTCAAGCATTGACCGGTTGGCTGAATTGTATAAAGAAGGGCTGACAGGTAAATTAAACCGTCCATTTATTTTGTTCGGACATTCCATGGGCGGACTTGTGGTGTACAGACTAACTCAGCTACTAGAAAAGGAAGGCATCGATCCGGCAGCAGTTGTCATTTCTGCCATTCAGCCGCCACAAACAAAAAGACAAATATTGACCCATTTATCGAATGAAGCATTTGTTCAGCATATCGCTGAAATGGGCGGGATTCCAAAGGAATTGTTAGAGAACAAGCCAATGATGGATTACTTTACACCATCCTTACGTGCCGACTATCAAGCATTAGAATCCTTCCAGCATACAGACAAAACAATCATTGAATCACCCGTTTATTTATTGAACGGAAAGCAAGATAAAAAATGTATGGAAGACGCAGCCGGCTGGCTAACATGGGCAAACGCCATCGAACGCACTGATTTCGAAGGAGGCCACATGTATATCAACACACACCTCGAGCAGTTCGCAGAACATATGAGGCATGTCATTGAGCAGACAACAAAAAGGCAATTCATCAGCCAATAAAAGAAAACAACGGCCCCGTCAAACGAGGGCCGTTTTCTTTATGAATTCCCCTTCCTCACCACATTCCCGCCAATCACTCCGCCAATGACGAGCACAGCTCCGATGAGGTGAACCATATCAATCGTTTCATGTAAAATAAGCACGCCAGCGGCAATGGTAATGAAAGCAGAAAGATTGTTAAAGATACTCACCTTTGCTGCTTCAAGGTGGGAAAGAGCATAGTTTGATAAATACGCTGTGAGCAGTGATGAGAGAATGCCTAAAAAGAGCATAGACCATACAAAGGATGGCTGCGTAAACGGACTGAAAAACTGCGGTAGTGTAGCATGTACCGAGTGCCGAATGAGAGCAGCAGCATTAAAGAAGACAAATCCAAAGAATGTCATCACGAAAGTCAGTTCAATGACATGGAATCGCCGTGTCATCACCCTGGCAAATACGCTATAGGCACTGGATGATAAGGCTGAAAGTAAGATTAGCACATAACCAATGAGATGAGAATGTTTCACATCAATTCCCTTCACCACAAAGAGGAGCATCACCCCGGACACAGAAAGAATGGTAAACAGCACCTGAATCGAGGTAGGACGTTCTTTTAAACACCATGCTGCAAGCACCATTGTCAAAATGGGGATGGTCGCCTGAATAATGCCAGCCTCTGATGAAGAGGTGAACATCAGCCCCCACACTTGAAATGCAAAAAACAACACAGGATAAAGCAAGGAAAATGGCACAATGTAAATAAGATCACGCCATTGAATGGAAAAACGGTACTTTTTTCGTAAAAATGGAAATAACAAAAGAGCGGCTGCGAAAGAAACGGTAAATCGGTGTGCCAATACATCAATCGGATTCGCTGATGCTAAAGCCACTTTGACAAACAAGAATGAAAAACCAATTATACAGGCGTATGCGATCGAGGCAGCATACGCTTTTTGTTTTGACATATCCATCAGAATTCTCCTTACAAGAGCATGCATGCTTCAGTTGAATTGACCGGTTCTGTCTTTTTATCGTAAACGGATCAAGTAAAGTGTACAATAAGAGTTATTGATATCTGTACCGGTACAAGGAGGGTAGTACTGTGAGGAAATATGATCAGCTTGTGTTGAATATAAAAAACAAAATCGAGAGCGGTGAATACAATGCTGGAATGAAAATCCCATCCATTCGTCACTTAGCGGCTCAATATGCTGTGAGCAAAAGCACTGTCATAAAAGCACTAGACACGTTAGAGCGTGAACACTTGCTGTACTCTGTAGAAAGAAGTGGCTATTTTGTCGTAAAAACCAATCAGTCAGCCGTTAAGAAGGGCAGCACATGGATTGATTTTGCTTCCTCTGCGCCTGATCCCATTGTGTTTCCGTATGTCGATTTTCAGCACTGCATCAATCAAGCGATTGATCTGTATCAAAATGATTTATTTATCTATGGCACCACCAATGGATTACCATCTTTACTGCCAATCATTTCAAAGCGTTTAACGGATTATCAAGTGTTTGCCTCTCCAGAACAGATCGTTATGACCTCTGGTATTCAGCTGGCTTTATCGATTTTAAGCACCATCCCGTTTCCAAATGGAAAACAGACCATATTGGTCGAACAGCCAGGCTATCACCTATTCCTCCAATACTTAGAGAAAAACCAGCTGCCTGTCCGGGGGATTCAGCGTACGGAAAAAGGACTCGATCTTCAGGAATTGGAGCGTATCTTCCGAGAGGAGGATATTCGCTTTTTCTATACGATGCCAAGGTTTCAAAACCCGCTTGGAACGAGTCTGTCGAAACAAGAAAAAATAGCGATTGCAGCCCTTGCCGAAGCATATGATGTCTATATCGTTGAAGATGATTATTTGGCTGATTTAGAATTCGATACAAAAAGAGACCCGATCTATTCATATGATCAGGCGGGGAAGGTCATTTATTTAAAAAGCTTCTCAAAAATCATTTTTCCAGGGCTTAGAACAGGTGCTGTCGTCTTACCAAACGAGCTGATTGGCCCCTTTAGTGAACATAAACGGCTGATTGATATCGACAGCTCGATGCTGTCGCAGGCTGCTTTAGAAATTTATTTGAAAAGCGGGATGTTTGAGCGTCATAGAGAAAGGATGCAGGCGACCTATAGAGCTCGATCCAAACAACTTGTGGCCTGTTTGAAACATGATGAAGGCGCTTATGAGCTGGGAGAAGAGGAGCCAGCGACCCATACCCACATTCGTGTCGACCGGTCCATTCCGATGAATCAGCTCATTCAGCAGCTAAAAAAGGCTTCTGTGATGGTTCAGCCGATTGACCGCCATTTCATTTCTACTTATCAAAAGGAGCCTATACTTCAGCTGAACATTTGGCATGTAAAAGAAGAGGAAATCGCACGAGGCGTCGATTTGCTAAAGTCATCACTTCAACAAATCACACGTTATTAAGGCGAGACAGCATGTTCTCACAAGTGAGTATCTCGACGTGCTCAGCCGCAGCGGGTTTTCTTGTACAAACTGCCATTTGGTAGGCAGGATCAAGTGAATATGTTTGGACAACGCAAGGGTCTTCGTGATCAGGTAATCTCAAAGTAGCCTGTCCATCCTCTGACAAGCGAGCGGTAAAGGATGAAAGACCATAGGATATTCCCTTCCCTGTCAGCTTGATAAAAGCCTCCTTCATGGACCATAGATGAAAGAAATAGGCTTCCTGCCGTTCTACCGGCTGTGAGAGTAAATCTTGATATTCGTCAGCTGAAAAAAATCGTTTGGCAATGGCTAAATCAATCGGTTTGATCTCTTCAATATCAATGCCAACAGGCGCATCATCTACTGCGCCCACGACCCAATCACCAGAATGAGAAAGATTAAAATGAAAAGAAGGAATTTGCCGGACAACAGGCTTTCCGTTCCCTTCTGTTTCAAAAATGATCTGTTCCATTGGCAGTGCGTACATCTCATGAATGATGTGACGAATCAGTACCTCACCTAACAGCGTTCTTCTTGCATCGATCAAAAAACGAAAGCGCTCAGCGGCGGCGCGTTTTTCAAATGACACAAAAGGCTTCAGCTGTTCTATTTGTTTTCGTGCATTTTTATCATCTAAAGGTTGTAATTGAATAGCGAAAATCTTCATAACGGACCTCAATTTTTTACATTTATTGTACCATTGGATGAACACCTTGCGAAGCATCCTTTTCAATAGAAGGGTAAAGTTGGTCTGCACAAGAAAAGCCATTCTTTTCATAGAATGGCTTGTTCTTATCGGGTAAGGGTTTGAACAGGTTTCTCCGCTGTTTTTGTAATGAGCAGCTGCAGAAGCCGAGTTGATTGCGGCAAGGAAAAGCGAAGGACGAGTCCTGTAAAGATGGCGGTCAGAATCGTTCCAATGCCAATCGGTCCGCCGAGCATCCATGCAAATAGAAGCACGGTTAACTCAATACCATTTCGAACCCACTGTACGTTCAGCCCCGTTTTTGCTGAGATGAGCAGCATTAATGAATCCCTTGGCCCAGCGCCAAGATTAGCTGAGACATAAATGCCAACGCCATACCCAGACACAATCACGCCCGTAATAAACACATATAAAGCAGGTAAATACCCATGTGGTGCAGGTAATACTGCATTAAAGAAATCAATAAACACGCCGATCAGCACCATATTGAGCAGTGCGCCGATCTTTGGAAAAGATTTCGTGAAAACAGATGTCAGTGTCACAATGAGTGCACCAATAATGATGGACCATTGTCCAATGGTTAAACCAAAATGCTGAAACAGTCCATAATGAAAAGCGTCCCAAGGACCAATGCCAAGGATCTTTCCTTTCACTGTCAGCGATAGTCCAAAAGCAAGTACAATCAATCCAACAAAATAAAAAAACCAACGTAAAAGATGTTCCCGCTTCAAAAGCTTTCCCTTCTTTCTTAAACACTCGATTTCAATCGTAACATACTCGCACGCCCCTTTAAATGGCTTTGCTCAATTGTAATCGCTTACTCGATAAAAAGAATTTTTTCCATAAAAAGAGCAGAAAACATCAAATGTTGGAGCAAGACTTTTGAATTGTTTTTTTTAACAAAGCGAACCAATAATTAACAATTTTTATGAAAATAAGAAAAAAATTCAATATAAAATGACAAAAAAACAACCCTTATCCAATTAAAGAATATTCAAGATAAAATAGAATAGATTGTATGTAAATTGCGTCGTTAGGCCTGTTTTTATTGATAGATAAAATATTTGATACACGATAAAAAAACTTGTTTTATTGGAAAAAACATAGATGGATCAGATGTCGAAAGCTGTATATGACCAAAGGGCTATTTTTGTCGAAAATAGTCTTTTGGTCATGTTGAGGGTTCTGAAATGTTACTGATATTCTTTACCAAAGTGTGGGAGGTGAACTGGTACATACCATTATGATTTAGAGCAGGGAAAAGGGGATGTTAAAAAAAATGAACATAATAAAAAGAACGAGTCAATTATTTCTTATATTGGTGCTGATTGCTGGGAATTTATTAACAGTTTCGCCACCTGTTACGAAAGCCGCTGGGACGGTGGTTGTCAATAACGCAGATTCCTACATGATTGGAAATGGGAAGTTAGTTCTTTATCAGCTTGATGGGCAAAATCCAACAAACGTAAAGGCTAGTGTACAGGTGAAGGGAATTAATTCGACTGTAGTGAACGGTGTTGCTGTGAATGACCAAGAAAACACTGTGTATGCAACTACGACAGCAAGTGGAGAGCCAGTTCTTTATAAAATAAATGCGACCACTGGACAAGCAGAGCGTGTAGGTGTTTTAGGCGGAAGAGCGCCTAATGCCGTTGTTTATAACGGTAAATATATTCATTCGTATGAGGTTGGTGGAGAACCCTACCTTGCAACGTACGACTTAGCAACTGGTCAAAAAACGGCCAAGAAAATTGTTGGTTATGACGTTGGCCCTGGCATTGGCGGAGACATTGGCGGAGACCTTGTAGTCGATAAGGATGGCTATCTTTGGTTCGCATCTAATACCAGTGGGTCCATTGCGCAAATGAATCCTGAAACAGCTGAAGTCATTCGAGTGATTCCAATCACAAATGCAGATGGTAAACCTATTGAGGGAGGAGTACGAGGAATTAGCTTTTTGCCAAATGGGCAAATGCTATTACAATCAGGAAAAGATGACTCTATTGGTCATTCCACTCTTTTTACACTTGATGCGAAAACATTAAGTACAACATATTTAGGCATTGCAGGTGATTCATTATCTTACGACTTAGCTTCACGTGTGAAGCCCGAATTCGATCCATATCCGCCTAACCTTGAATCAGAAAAATCGGTTGCTTTACAGAAAAAAGCAGAAGGCAACACAGATGAAAAGAATCCAGAAGTAGGCGACACTTTGCTTTATACAATTAGAGCAAAAAATACGGTGCAATACGGCGTTCTTAAGAATCTGACCATATCAGATAATCTTCCGAGTAGTTTAACCTATGTTTCTGGATCTCTTAAGGTAGACGGTACAAGCGTAACTGATGCCAAAGATCAAGACAAAGGTGATTATACAAACGGCACTGTGACAGGTCAAATAGGTGATGTGAAAGACACTGATTGGCACACCGTGACATTTGAAGCGAAAGTAGCAAAAGGTCAAGCTGGCAAGGATATTCAAAATACAGCGAATGTCGAAGGGGATAATAC
This sequence comes from Bacillus sp. BS1807G30, assembly GCF_040047675.1. NCBI lineage: Bacteria > Bacillati > Bacillota > Bacilli > Caryophanales > Bacillaceae > Bacillus > Bacillus sp. BS1807G30. The sequence continues at coordinate 412,664 of NZ_CP157353.1, forward strand.
ACCACCAGACAAACCAACAACAAACATAGAAATTTATCCTCGTGATCCAAAGCTTGAATCAGAAAAATCAGCGGTCTTACAGAAAAAAGCAGATGGTAATACAGATGAGAAGCATCCAGAAGTAGGCGACACATTGCTGTATACCATTCAAGCCCGTAACGCTGTTGAAGATAGTGTAATAGAAGACCTTGTGATTTCTGATAAGTTACCTCAAGGATTATCTTATGTACCAAATTCTCTACAGGTAGATGGGAATCCAGTCACAGATACAAAAGATGACGACAACGGTGATATGACAGATGGAACTGTCACTGGAACGTTCGGTGAAGTGAAAGATGTGAAATGGCATACCGTGACGTTTGAAGTCACAGTTGAAAAAGGTCAGGCAGGCAAAGACATTCAAAATACAGCCAATGTCACAACCGGCAATACACCGCCAGACAAGCCGACAACGAATATAGAAATCTATCCTCGTGACCCGAAGCTGACTTCTGAAAAATCAGCCGTCTTGCAGAAAAAAGCAGATGGCAATACAGATGAGAAGCATCCAGAGGTCGGTGATACCCTTCTTTATACGATTAAAACAAAGAATACGATAGAAGACAGTCTCGTTGAAAATTTAGTGATCTCAGACGAACTGCCGGAAGGATTAGCGTATGTGCCGAATTCCCTTGAGGTAGACGGACAAGCGGTCACAGATGAGAAAGATCAAGACAATGGTGATGTCACAAACAGAACCGTCTCAGGACAATTCGGTGACATTAAAGATACAGACTGGCATACAGTGACCTTTGAGGTCACGGTTGAAAAAGGACAATCTGGTAAAGATATTCAAAATACAGCCAGTGTCACAGGTGACAACACACCTCCAGATGATCCGACAACAAAAACAGAAATCTATCCTCGTGACCCGAAGCTGACTTCTGAAAAATCAGCCGTCTTGCAGAAAAAAGCAGAAGGTAACAAAGATGAGAAGCATCCAGAAGTGGGAGATACCCTGCTTTATACAATTAAAACAAAGAACACGATAGAAGACAGCCTTGTGGAAAATCTAGTGATCTCAGATCAATTACCAAAAGGGCTGAAGTATGTCGCTGGGTCTCTTGAAATTGATGGAGAATCCGTTACAGATGTGAAAGACGACGATAGCGGTGACTACACAGATGGAAAGGTCACCGGTTATTTTGGTAATGTGAAGGACACAGACTGGCATACCGTGACGTTTGAAGTGACAGTTGAAAAGGGACAGGCTGGTCAAGACATTCAAAACACTGCCGAAGTAACTGGTGAAAACACGCCGCCAGATGATCCAACAACGAAGACAGAAATTTATCCTCGTGATCCAAAACTAGCATCAGAAAAGACAGCGAGCATTCAGAAAAAAGCAGAAGGGAACACAGATGAAAAAACACCACAGGTAGGCGATACCCTTCTTTATACGATCAAAACAAAGAATCTTGAAGAGGACAGCATCGTCGAAAATCTCGTGATTTCAGATAAACTGCCAGAAGGTCTTGAATACGTCGAAGGGTCATTAAAAGTAGATGACCAAGCCGTCACAGACGCAAAAGATGCCGATAACGGAGATTACACAAAAGGTACAGTCACCGGACAATTTGGTGATATCAAAGACACGGACTGGCATACTGTGACGTTTGAGGCGAAAGTAGCCAAAGGACAAGCAGGTAAAACCATTCAAAACACAGCGAAAGTAACAGGCGAAAACACGCCGCCAGATGAGCCGACAACCGAAACAAATATTGATCCAAGAGATCCAAAGCTTGAATCAGAAAAAACATCTGAGATCTCTCAAAAAGCAGAAGGCAATACAAATGAAAAACAAGTTCAGGTAGGCGACACCCTTCTTTACACCATCAAAACAAAAAATAGTGTAGAAGACAGTATCATCAAAGATTTAGTCATCGCAGATCAACTGCCAGAAGGTCTTGAATACGTCGAAGGGTCACTAAAAGTAGATGGACAAGCTGTCACAGATGCAAAAGATGATGACAACGGAGACTACACAAAAGGCACAGTCACCGGTCAATTTGGTGATATTAAAGACACAGACTGGCATACGGTTACTTTTGAAGCGAAGGTTGCTAAAGGCCAATCAGGTAAAAGCATTCAAAACACAGCGAAAGTAACAGGCGAAAACACGCCACCAGATGAGCCGACAACGGAAACAAACATTGATCCAAGAGATCCAAAGCTTGAATCAGAAAAAACATCTGAGATCTCTCAAAAAGCAGAAGGCAATACAAATGAAAAACAAGTTCAGGTAGGCGACACCCTTCTTTACACCATCAAAACAAAAAATAGTGTAGAAGACAGTATCATCAAAGATTTAGTCATCGCAGATCAACTGCCAGAAGGTCTTGAATACGTCGAAGGGTCACTAAAAGTAGATGGACAAGCTGTCACAGACGCAAAAGATGACGACAACGGAGACTACACAAAAGGCACAGTGACCGGTCAATTTGGTGATATCAAAGACACGGACTGGCATACGGTTACTTTTGAAGCGAAGGTCACGAAAGGATCTGAAGGTAAAACCATTCAAAATATCGCAGTTGTGAAGGGTGATAATGTTGACGAACCAGACAAACCTGAAAACTCAACAGCGGTAGTACCGCCGCCGCATGTGCCAGGGGTGCCAGCAAATCCAGAGCAGCCTTCTCATTCAGAACCGGATACACCTGGTCATCATCTTCCGAACACTGCAACAGAGATGTACAACCTTTTACTAGCAGGATTTGCACTTGTACTAATAGGTGCATCCCTTATTGTATGGAAAAGAAGAAAAAGAAACGGATAATCGTCCATGTTTCAAAAAATCATCTCAGCTCTATTGATTACAGCAGGTATTTGTCTTGTGATTGTAGGATATATGAAAATCGTTGATGGACAAAGACAAGTAGATCAGTCATTCCAGTCTGCACAAGCAGCCATCCAGCAAAAGGGGAAAGCGGATTCCCCTTTTGTGCCGAAGGCTGGTGAAACCATTGGGCTCTTGCACATTCCAAAGTTAAAAGCTGAGTTACCAATTGTAGAAGGAACAGCGGCGGAGGATTTGGCAAAGGGAGTTGGTCATTATCACGAGAGCTATTTTCCTAATGAACAGGGACAAATCGTTTTATCTGGGCATCGTGATACTGTGTTTAGACGAACAGGAGAACTTGTGAAAGGGGATCAACTCGTTATTGAGCTTTCATACGGTCGATTTACCTATGAAATTGAGAAAACAAAGATTGTGAAAAAAGATGATCAAAGTATTATTACACTACAACAGGAAAAGGAAGAACTTATCCTCACCACATGTTATCCTTTTTCTTTCATTGGTCCTGCACCAAACAGATATATCATATATGGGAAGCGTGTTTAGCCATTGGATCAGCCTGCAGCTCCTTCTTTCATTAACCGATTAGAGCGCTTAATCCCTGGATAAACAGGGAATCGTCTATATCATATCTAGAGATGCAGGGGGGGTCAATTTGTTAAGTAAAGACTATGTAAAGTATATAGATAACGTCGGAAGAATTGTCCTGCCAACAGATATAAGAAAAAGGTTGAAAATTCATCCCCGAGATATGGTGGAGATCTATCAAGAAGAAGGTCACATTGTGATGAAGCCGTATTGGCAGGACAAGCCCTGTATCGTCACAGGAGAAGTGACAAACTCCAACAAAGTGCTATCGGGTGGAGTGGTCATCAGTCCAGAGGGAGCGAGACTGCTCCTTCAAGACTTATTGGCGCTTCGCCTGAAAAAAGAGATATAAAAAAAGGCTGTTCTCATCAAGTGAGAACAGCCTTTTTGATCATACTGGATTCAAAATCCGGTTTAAAAATTGCTTTGTTCGTTCTTCCTTTGGTCGTTTGAAGATTTCTTCAGGAGGACCTTGTTCGACGATCACGCCGCCATCAATAAAAATCACTTCGTCCGCCACTTCTTGGGCAAACTTGATTTCATGTGTGACAACCGCCATCGTCCAGCCTTCTTTCGCTAAATCTTTCATGACCTTTAAGACTTCCCCGACAAGCTCAGGATCAAGCGCAGAGGTTGGTTCATCAAAAAGCATAAGCTCTGGCTGAATGGCAAGTGCACGGGCAATGCCGACACGCTGCTTTTGACCGCCTGACAGCTGGAAGGGATACAAATCTTTTTTATCCTCAAGTCCTACCTTTTGCAGGAGCTGAATCGCTTCTTTTCGCACCTCTACTTTTGGCCGGCGCTGGACTTGGACTGGACCTTCCATCACATTCTCAAGAACAGTACGATGCGGGAACAGATGATAATCTTGAAACACCATGCCTGACTTCCGGCGAAGCTTGAGCAAATCAGCTTGTTTATTTTTTTTAGAAAAATCAATCGAGAAATCATCGAAGGTAAAGGAGCCGGCATTTGGAATTTCAAGTGCATTTAAACAGCGAAGCATCGTTGTTTTCCCTGAACCTGATGGACCAAGAATCGCCACAACCTGCCCTTTGTTGATCGTAAAATCAATCGACTTTAAAATCTCATTTTCACCAAAGGATTTGTTTAAGCCTTTGACTGTTAGCATGTCGTTCCCTCCTTACCTTGCGACATATCGATCAAGTCGTTTTTCAATTTGGTGTTGAACGAGCGATAGAATGAAGCAGAATACCCAATAGATCAGGGCTGCTTCCATATAAATAAATAAAATTTGATCCAAGTTCGCCGCAGCAATTTCCTGTGATTTACGGAACATCTCTGCCACAAGGATTTGGGAAGCAAGCGATGTATCTTTCACCAAACTAATGAAAGAATTAGACAGCGGCGGAATCGATACACGCACTGCCTGCGGTAAAATCACGCGGACGAGCGTTTTGCGATGGGTCATCCCAATCGAATACCCCGCTTCCCATTGTCCTTTTGGAACAGATAGGACGGATGCACGGATAATTTCCGAAGCATACGCACCTACGTTTAAAGAAAAAGCGATGATAGCACTTGGATATGGATCAAGTGTGATATTAAATGTCGGAAAGAAATAGAAAATAATAAACAATTGCACAAAAAGCGGCGTTCCGCGAACGGCCGACACATAGATGGAGAAAATCCATCTGAGGGCTTTGATTTTAGACATTCTAGCAAGAGCTGTCACAAGCGCGATAAAAAGACCAATAATGAAGGCAATGATGGCAAGGGGGATTGTATAATAAATCCCCTGCATCACCATTGGCCAAAAAGATTGCTGAAGAAGATCCCAAGGAATGACGACTCCTAGGGTATTACTTTGTAACATCTTCACCAAACCATTTCTTAGAAATCTTAGCAAGTGTACCGTCTTTCTTCATTTCTTTTAGTGCGCCATTCACTTTGTCAACGACTTCGCCGCTGCCTTTTCTGAAGGCAAAATACGTTTCTTGTGGATCTCCTGTTTCAAATGCAACTTTTAGGTTTTTGTTACCGCTTGTTTTCAAGTAATTCAAGACAGCCAATTTATCATTGAACGTCAAATCAGCACGTCCTTGCTGAATCAATTGAATAGATTGTGCAAGACCTTCAACGCCTTCAATCTTAGCGCCAGCATCTGTTGCTAGTTTATTGTAGTTACTTGTTAACGATTGTGCTGCTTTTTTGCCTTTGACATCAGATAGTTTCTTGATGTCGTTGTTATCTGATTTTGTCACAACAATAGCTTGAGATGTCGTGTATTTATCAGAGAAATCATATTGATTTTCACGTCCAGTTTTACCAACTTGGTTCGCTACCACATCAAAACGTTTAGAATTCAGACCAGCAAACATGCTGTCCCATTGTGTTTCTTTGAATTCTGGTTTTAAGTCAAGACGTTTTGCGACTTCTGTGATGACCTCGACATCATAGCCAGTTAGTTTATCTGTCTTTTTGTCATGGAAGGTGAAAGGAGCATATGTACCTTCTGTACCGATGGTTAATACGCCTTTATCCTGAATGGATTTCCAAAGGTCACCTGATTCCTTAGACCCAGATTGTTTATTTGCGCTGTCGTTTGCAGCTGATCCGCATGCCGTGATCAATGCAACACAAGCGCCTAAAATAATGGCAAAGAACATTTTTTTCATTTTATTCCCCACTTTTCTTGTTGGTATTTACAACATATGATCTTACAGAGAAGCAACCTAAAAGTAAAGCATTTGAAACTAGCTTGAGCGAATCTCACCAACTTTATGCCCGCAACCCATTTCTTTCAAACCTAAAAAGTCATTCATCTTATTTGTGCGAACATTACTAAAATAAAGACTTTGAGACAGTGACCATAGAAGGAAGCATATTTATTATAAAAGATGTATAATTAGTAGGTTGTTTTGAAAATGGAATAATCACATGGAGACATGTTTTGATAACAGAACATCTTAGAAGAAGGAGGGCATCATTGTGGATGTTGGACAAAATCAGCCCGAACAATTGAAAAGGGCGATGACCTCCCGCCATTTATTTATGATTTCTCTTGGCGGTGTCATTGGGACAGGCTTTTTCCTTGGAACAGGCTATACGATTGGACAAGCAGGGCCAGTTGGAGCCGTTCTTTCCTATATAGTGGGCGGATTGATCATGTATTTAACCATGCTGTGTCTTGGAGAGTTGTCAGTCGCGCTTCCTGTGTCGGGGTCGTTTCATACGTATGCGACGAAATTTGTGAGTCCTGCAGCAGGATTTGCTGTTGGCTGGATTTATTGGCTTGGCTGGGCAGCCACCGTGGCGCTGGAATTTTTATCAGCAGGGCAGCTGATGAGACGCTGGCTTCCACAAGTGGATGTGTGGATATGGTGTCTCATATTTGGGCTGTGTTTGTTCTTATTAAATGCCAGGTCAGCGAAAGCGTTCGGGGAGTCGGAGTTTTTCTTTTCAACCATTAAGATTGTCGCCATCTTACTATTTATTGGCGTAGGCGGAGCGGCGATGTTTGGTTTTATTCAAACGACGAGCGGGGAACCAGCTCCTTACTTTAGTCATTTTGTGAGTGACGGTCTGTTTCCGAATGGCTTGCTCGCAGTAGTCGTCACGATGATCACGGTGAATTTTTCGTTTCAAGGAACGGAGCTGATCGGGATTGCGGCAGGAGAAAGTGAAAATCCAGAGAAAACCGTGCCTCGCTCGATTCATCAGACGGTTTGGCGCACACTTGTCTTTTTTGTTTTATCTATTTTTGTCTTAGCGGGTATGGTGCCTTGGAAAGAAGCGAGTGTGCTGCAAAGCCCATTTGTCACTGTGTTTGAGAGAACGGGCATTCCTTATGCGGCAGATATCATGAACTTTGTCATTATCATTGCTTTATTATCTGTGGCGAACTCTGGCCTATATGCCTCTACGAGAATGCTGTACTCTTTGTCGAAGGAAGGAATGGCAGGCAAGGCGTTTAGACGAGTCAATCAGCGGGGCATCCCGATGAATGCCTTACTGCTCACTTTCCTGTTTACAGGTATTTCATTATTATCAGGCTTCTTTGCAGAGAAAACCGTTTTTGCTTGGATCGTGTCTATTGCAGGCATGAGCGCCCAAACCGGCTGGATTACGATTACATTATCACAACTGCTTTTCCGCAGAAGATATTTGAAAGCAGGCGGGAAGCTGGAAAACCTAAAATTTAAAACCCCTCTTTATCCGGTACTGCCGATCATTGCGATCACGCTGAACTCGATTGTGCTAATCAGTCTTGCCTTTGATGCGGAGCAGCGGATTGGGCTGTATGTCGGCGTACCGCTCATGATCATTGGATATGTTGTCTATCACCGCTATGTGAAAAAACATCAGGTGAAAAGTGAACCGCTCCAGTTGCAAATCCACGGAGATGATGAGATTCGGTTTTAATTCAAAAAAAGAAGCCTTCCCATTTGGGAGGCTTCTTTTTCAAATTAATGCACGCCTTTCATCGCTTTCTTAATCACCGGTGTAAGCAGAAGCATAACGCCACATAAAACGATGGCGAGCATGCCGATGATCCCGAAATAGACGGTTTCTGGCACTTTATCAAACAGCTTGACCACTTGCGCATTAATCGCCTGTGCCATTGCATTCGAAAGGAACCAAAGGCTCATCGTTTGCGCTGAGAAGGCAGCAGGTGCCAGTTTTGTTGTCGCTGAAAGCCCAACTGGTGATAAGCAAAGCTCTCCGATGACGACAAGGAAGAAGCTTAGAACGAGCCATAATGGACTCACAAGTGTATTCGGACCAGACATGTAGGCAGGAATGATCATGATGATGAAGGATAATCCTGCGAACAGAAGGCCAAGTGAGAATTTAATCGGGGTAGACGGCTGTTTCTTACCGAGTCTGACCCATAACCAAGCAAATACTGGTGATAGGAGCACAATAAAGATTGGGTTCAATGATTGGAACCAAGAAGAGGCTAATGTCATGCCAAGGAAATTCAAGTTTGTTCGCTGATCTGCATATGTGGCTAAAATATTTGAGCCTTGTTCTTGAATGGCCCAGAACATCACCGCAGCTAGGAACAATGGAATATAAGCGAGGACCCTCGACTGCTCCACTGCACTCGTTTTTTTACTAAAATACATCACAATAAAATAAACAATTGGAATCAGCACACCAAGGACACTGACAAACCAAGTGAATAGATTAATCGTGAGCGCTCCTGTTTGAATGCCGATGACAGCAAAAACAGCAAGTACAATCACGATCAATGTACCGAAAATTTTGAAGTTCTTGCGTTCAGCAGCTGATAGTGGATTTGTGACATAAGTGCCGGCAAGTCCAAGATTCGGCTTTTTCGTGATGACAAACGTAATCAGTCCAACAAGCATACCAACGGCAGCGAGTGAGAAACCAAGGTGGAAATTCACTTTTTGACCGAGTGTTCCGACAATTAATGGGGCGATAAAACCACCCATATTGATCCCCATATAGAAAATACTGAATCCAGAATCCCTGCGAGGGTCTGTTTTTGTATACAGGTCACCGACTATGTTTGATACGTTCGGCTTTAGGAGGCCTGTCCCAATAATAATCAGCCCCATACTAATAAAGAGCGCTGTTGCTCCGCTAGGTAGTGCCAAAATGACATGACCAAGCATAATGAATACCCCGCCATAAAAGACCGTATTGGACGAACCAAATACTCGGTCGGCAAGCCATCCGCCAATAATGCCTGACATATAGACAAGCGCACCATAGACAGACATGATCGAATTAGCGGTTGTCTGGTCGAAGCCAAGACCGCCTTTTGTCACCTCTGTGTACATATAATAAATAAGCAGTGCACGCATGCCATAATAAGAAAAACGCTCCCAAAATTCAGTGAAAAACAGTGTGTAAAGTCCTTTAGGATGTCCAAAAAACCCTTTTTGAGGAACACTTTTAACAATTTTATCGTGGTCAATTGTAGACATGGCATAGATCCTTTCTTAAAAAAAGAGATATGAGAAAAATGATATTCTTGTATAGTTCTTGTGTCAATATAAAACTATTCTAAAACAGGAAAATGTTAGTTCAATAGGCGTAAAGACTCAAAAAAATGAAAAATTCGCTCAAGTGAAAATCATCGGAAAGTTATTCCAGAAGAATTTATATAAAATTTGAAATATCGTACAAGCAAACCTTTTCCACATGCATAGGATGACAAGAGGACATGTGTAAAAAGGAGGGGTTTTCATTGGGGGATGTAAATGAATCTGATCTGAAGAAACCCATTGTCAATGTATTAGACTTTGGCGTGATTGCTGACGGGAAAACGGACTGTACAGCGAAACTGAACGAATGCCTGGAATGGACAAAAGCACAGGGCTACTCCCACGTCTGGCTGCCGAGTGGAACGTATGTCATAGATGCGGTGTATAGGGGAGATCGATTTTTCCCTTTTCGTAATGCCGGTATACGAGTGCCAAGTCATATTTGTATTGAGATGGCATCAGATGCCGTCATCAAAGTGAAACCAAATGATTCGTGGGGATATGCAGCCTTTTATATAGGAGAGGTAGAGCATGTGACCATTCGGGGTGGACGGATTGAAGGCGACCGTGATGAGCATGTGTACAAGTCACTCCCGCCAGAAAGAAAAACACATGAATGGGGCTTCGGGGTGTGTATTGAAGGTGCTTCCCATGTGAATATCGATCGTGTTCAAATAATCAATTGTACGGGAGACGGTATCATTGTCAGTCCTCACGGTTTATTGACCCATATCGAATCGTACTCGCCTGCTTCGTCTATTCATATTTCTGGCTGCACCATCACTGACTCAAGGCGAAACAATATGTCTATTACAGGCTGTGATGGTGTCATTGTGGAAGACTGTTTGCTTGAAAGGGCAGGGGTAAACGGGGTCGAGCCAAAAATGGGCATTGATATTGAAGGATACGGGGAGAATACGACCAACCTGGAAGAGCCGCTAAATATTCAGATTCGAAACAACATTGTCAGAGGCGGCGCAGCAAGCTCTATCTATAATTTCAACGGCTATGGTGTGATCATTGAAGGCAATCAAACGGACAGCAGTATCTCCTATGGCTTCGCCACTGAAACGATCATTGCAAATAATTTGATTCGTGCAGTGGGAGGGGGCGTGACAAAAGCAGGGATTACGAGTTTAGGAGTGCCGCTTGATCAATCGGAAAACAATGTGATCATTATTGGCAATATGATTGAAGGATTTGAAAAGGGGATTGATGTGAGGGGAGACAGCGTGCACATCACAGGTAATAAAATCAGTCTTTTTGAAGATGCGGCTGTGTCTGTCTATATGGCCAATCGTATTTTAATAGAAGGAAATCATATTGAGTCAGGGACAAACACACGGCTTAGAAGTACATCGCTGCGTATTTATCAATCAGACAGCATTGTTTTTTCAAACAATACCGTCTACTCTGTCATCGATGCGGCGATGGTCAGAGGAACGAATATCTTAATTCAACATAATCAATTCAAGGAATTCAGCCGAGGGATATGGGTGCAGGAAGGAGAAGCGGGGATCAACGGCAATCACTTTATTCAAGAAGGACATTCACAGCTCGCATCTTCGTATACGATCAGCGTGACAGGAAATGCAAAGGCTTTCATATGGCAGAATCGTTTTAAGCATTATCAAAACTACGCTGTCTACAGCAATTCGACCGCTCCTTTAGAGATTAAAGACAATTCCTTTGAAGAAACGTCCTTATATGTGGTGATGTATATTAAAAATGGCTCACCTCAAATTGGAGATAACCGCTTTTATTTAAATCGTTCGATCGGACAGCCGACAGCCGTTTTTCTTGATGAGGTTGTCTCAGCACGTGTGCTGCGGAATAACATCATTAATCTCTCTCCTCAAAAAGCGATTGCCGTCCGCACCGTATCTTCCACTCATTCGGTGATTGCCCATAATGTACTGGAGCGCAGTCAATTGATGACACACTCCACGGACCGGCTCATCGGAAATATTGAAATTGATCCGCCGTAAACGCCTGTAAATCCCTTTTTTTGGAGGTTCAGAAGGCGGTTGACAATCATGTAAAAAGGGCATATAGTAATAATTATTTTTCATTTTTCACAACATTTGCCCTTTTTTTATGGATAAAACCGATTAATTCAATCAGAAAAATGTATCTTGTAAAAAGAACTGCTTGATACAGGAAGATATAGAAAGGATGAAGAACAAGTGTCACAGCCGAAACGGAAGCTCAAGCTAGGCGTATTCATCGCAGGAACTGGACATCATGTCGCCTCTTGGAGACATCCGAAAGCAGTACCAGACGCAGCCATGAATCTTGATTACTTTAAACAATTAGCGAAAAAGGCCGAGGAAGGGAAGCTGGATTTGCTCTTTTTAGCCGACAGCTTATCAATTAATCATACATCTCATCCAAATGTATTAACGAGATTTGAACCGCTCACCCTGCTTTCTTCGATTGCAGAGTCTACCTCAACAATTGGTTTAGCAGCAACAGCATCAACTACATACAGTGAGCCATTCCATATTGCGAGACAGTTTGCCTCACTCGATCATTTATCAGGCGGACGAGCGGCATGGAATGTGGTCACATCTTCTATTGAAGAAACAGCGAAAAATTTTAGCGGAGAAGAGCATTTAGCGCACCACAAACGATACGAGCGAGCTGAAGAATTCGTCGATGTCGTCAAAGGTCTGTGGGATTCTTGGGAAGAGGACGCACTTGTCAGAAACCAAGAAACAGGAGAATTCTTTGAGTCTAGTAAGCTTCATGAGCTGCAGCACAAAGGTGAATTCTTCTCCGTAAGGGGTCCGCTTAACGTATCACGCACCCCTCAAGGACAGCCGGTGATCATTCAAGCAGGGTCTTCTGAAGATGGTCAAAAGCTTGCAGCTAAAACGGCTGAGCTTATTTTTACGGCACAAAACGATCTCGACAAAGCGAAGGAATTTTACCAAAGCTTGAAGGGAAAAGTAGAGGCTGCTGGACGAGCTAGAGAGGATGTCAGCATCATGCCGGGCATCTTCCCAATCATTGCCGATACAGTAGAAGAGGCAAAAGCGAAGTATGAAGAATTACAAGAGCTGATTGTTCCAGAGATCGGCCTTAGCATTTTACAAAACTACTTAGGGGGTATTGATCTTTCGCAGTATCCACTAGACGGACCGCTTCCAGAGATTGATCCAAGCGCATCAAATGCCGTGAAAAGCCGCTTTGACCTTGTGATGAATATGGCGAGAAAGGACAACCTGACCATTCGCCAGCTCTACCAATCTGTTGCAGGTTCCCGTGGGCACCATATCTTCATTGGAACACCAGAGCAGCTAGCAGATGTGATGGAGACATGGCTCGTTGAGGAAGCAGCCGACGGTTTTAACGTGATGCCGCCATTATTGCCAGAAGGACTTGATGCCTTCGTAGATCGCGTCGTTCCGATCCTTCAGGAAAGAGGCCTGTTCAAAACAGAATACACAGGACAAACTTTACGAGAAAATCTCGGATTAAAACAGCCAAAAAATCGCTACACGACATAAAGGTGAGGTGACTAACGTTGGGATATACGTTTCGTCTGGCAACTGAGGAAGATATAGAAGCGCTGCTTGAACTGACAACAAGAGCCTACGAGCCAATTCGTGAGCTCGGCATCCAGTTCCAAGCAGCACATGCAGATATCGCCCTCGTTCAGAAAAATGTACAAAAGAACCTTTGCTATGTAATGGAAGAAAACGGAGAGCTTCTCTCGACCTTATCACTCCGTATGCCGTGGGGAGAACAGCCAGGACCATTCGGCGTTCCGCATATATGGTGGTTTGCTTCAGAACCAGCGGCAAAAAAAGGCACAGGCTCAGCCTTGCTTGAGTGGGTTGAAACTGAAGTGCTAAGGGACACACTAAAGGTACCGTATGTCTCTCTCGGTACAGCTGATAAGCATCCGTGGCTCATGGACATGTATGAGCGTAAAGGCTATGTCAGAGCAGGTGAAAAGGATTTAGGCAAAGGTCATATCACCATTTACTTTAAAAAACAATTAAGATCAGATATTACACAACCATAATAGGAAAGAAGGGTGTACGAACATGAAAAACAAAAAGTGGCTAGTTGTTTTATTTGCGGCAATGCTTGCGGTGTTAGCAGCATGCGGCGGGGGCAATCAGAGTGAAGGCAAAGACGAAAAAGTGCTTAAAGTGGGCGCTACAGGCCAAAGCTATCCATTTGCTTATAAAGAAAACGGCAAACTAGTAGGATTTGATGTCGAAGTCACAGAAGCCATTGCGAAAAAACTAGGCTACAAACTAGACTGGCAGCTGAGTGAATTCAGCGGACTCATGGGTCAGCTGACATCTGGGAAGCTGGATACCGTATCAAACCAAGTTGCGATTACAGATGAGCGTAAACAAACGTTCAATTTTACAGATACGTATGCATACGCAGGAACACAAATCATTGTCAAGAAGGACAACAAGGACATTAAAGGACTTGATGACTTAAAAGGAAAAACGGTGGCGGCTGTTCTTGGCTCAAACCATGCCAAAAACCTAGAGAGCAAAGACCCAGACAAGAAAATCAACATCAAAACATATGAAACACAAGACGGTGTATTAAATGAAGTCGCAAATGGCCGTGTAGATGCTTACGTCAACGGACGCAGTGTCTTGTTAGCTCAAATTGAAAAAACAGGACTTCCACTCAAAATCGTCGGCAACCCAATCGTATATGAAGAAGTCGGCTACCCATTTGCCAAAGATGAAAAGCACGACAAGCTAAGAGAAGAATTCAATCAAGCGATCAAAGAATTAAGAGAAGACGGAACACTGAAGAAATTGTCTGAGAAATATTTCAAAGACGATGTCACAGTGCCAATTAAAAAATAACAACAGCGGCGGTGAAAAGCAGACATGAATCACATTGATTGGCAGTATATGGTGACGGTTTTTCCAACCTTGATTCAATACTTGCCGATAACGATCTTCATGGCGATTGTCTCCATGGTATTTGCCATTATCATTGGTGTGGTATTCGCTCTTATAACGAAAAACCGGATACCTGTCTTATACCAATTTGCCAAGCTGTATATTTCTTTTTTCAGAGCGGTTCCAACTTTGGTTCAGCTCTTTCTCATTTATTTTGGTCTTCCGCAGCTATTCCCTGCGATGACCTCAATGGATGCCTTAACAGCGGTCATTATCGGTTTAAGTATTAAAAACTCAGCGTACTTAGCAGAAATTTTTAGAGCGGCTCTTAATTCAGTGGATGAAGGGCAGCTTGAGGCCTGTTTATCTGTCGGCATGACAAGATGGCAGTCTTACGTCAGAATTATTTTCCCGCAGGCCGTCAGAAATGCCATTCCAGCGACGGGGAATACCTTTATTGGTCTTTTAAAAGAAACATCGCTTGCCTTTACCATTGGGGTGGCAGAAATGTTTGCCCAAGGAAAAATGATTGCATCGGCCAACTATAAGTACTTTGAAACGTATTTAGCGGTTGGAATTGTGTATTGGGTGCTCACCATCATTTATAGTTTCCTGCAAGACCTATTTGAACGAAAAATCAGCAAACCTTACCGGAATTAAGGAGGTGTGGACATGATCAAGCTCACTAATTTGAAAAAATCATTCGGCGACCTTGTCGTCTTAGACGGAATTAATCTTGACGTGCAAAAAGGGCAGGTTGTGGCCATTATCGGACCTTCTGGCTCCGGTAAATCAACATTGCTGCGCTGTCTAAATCTATTAGAAACGCCAGATGAAGGCACGATTGAAATTGGCGATGCGAAGCTGAATGCGTCTAAATATACACGTAAAGAAGCCCATCACCTGCGTCAGCAAACGGCCATGGTGTTTCAAAACTATAATTTATTCAAAAACAAAACAGCCCTGCAAAACATTACAGAGTCACTGCTTGTGACGAAAAAAATGACAAAACAGCAGGCAAATGAGATCGGCATGGAGCTATTGAAACAAGTAGGGCTAGAACAAAAAGCTGACAGCTATCCGGTTACACTATCCGGCGGTCAGCAGCAGCGAATCGGGATTGCCCGTGCGTTAGCGGTCGATCCACATGCGATTTTGCTGGATGAACCAACGTCAGCACTAGATCCAGAGCTTGTCTCAGGTGTGCTTCAAGTCATTAAATCCATTGCCATTCAAGAAACAACGATGATCATCGTGACACATGAAATGGCGTTTGCAAGAGAAGTAGCAGATCATGTGATTTTTATGGCAGATGGTCATATCATTGAGCAGGGAACGCCAACCGAACTATTTGACGAAACGAAGAATGAACGAACAAAACGATTTATCCAAAAAGAAGCAGCGGCTGAAGAAGCATAAGCTGCTTTTTACTCTTTAGAGGGGTGAGTATCAGTGAAATCATTAGGAAATCAAGCTTTAAACAAACGTTTAATTAACATACGCCGAGCGCTTCATGAGCATCCAGAGCTGGCATTTGAAGAATATGAAACGACAAAAAAACTACGAGGCTGGTTACAAGAGGAAGGGATCACTGTACTCGATTTTCCAGATCTTCAAACAGGGGTCGTTTGTGAAATCAAAGGAGAACAAGAGGGACCAACGATTGCTCTGAGAGCCGATATTGACGCACTTCCAATTGAAGAAGCATCTGGCGAACCATTTTCTTCAAAGATACAAGGGAAAATGCATGCATGCGGCCATGATTTCCATACCGCTTCGATTTTTGGTGCGGCCGTCCTATTAAACGAACGGAAACATGAGCTCAAGGGAACAGTGCGCATTTTGTTCCAGCCGGCTGAGGAAGTGGCGCAAGGAGCGAAACACGTCATAGAGGCGGGCGTCTTAAATGGAGTGGATGCGATATTTGGTATGCACAATAAACCTAACCTGCCAGTTGGCACCATCGGGATAAGAGAAAAAGCATTAATGGCGAGCGTCGATCGGTTTGAAATTGACATTAAAGGGACGGGTGGTCATGCTGGAATTCCAAATCACACAATTGATCCGATTGCCATCAGCGGTCAGATCACAAGCGCCCTACAGCAAATTGTCAGCCGCCGCATTAGTTCTTTGCATCATGCGGTTGTCAGCATCACACGTATTCAAGGCGGCACATCATGGAATGTGATACCTGATCGCGTCGAGATGGAAGGGACCGTTCGGACGTTTGAACCTGAAGTGAGAGCGATGATTCCAGATCTCATGAAACAAATCGTGAGCGGTATCGCAGAAGGGTTTGGCGCAAAGGCAGAAGTGAAATGGCATCCGTATTTGCCTTCTGTGATGAATGACGAGCGTTTGACAAAGGTTGTGGAAGAAACGGCAGGAGCGCTTGATCTCGCAGTAGTAGAGGCAGAGCAGTCACCAGGCGGAGAAGACTTTGCTCTTTACCAAGAACGCATTCCAGGCTTTTTCGTCTGGATGGGGACGAGCGGTACCGAGGAGTGGCATCATCCTGCCTTTACGTTAAATGAAGAGGCAATCCCAGTCGCTGCTGCTTTCTTCTCCGAGCTTGCGGTTCGGGCGTTGGAGTCAAGAACATGGAACTAACGAAACAGCTCGCAGAGGCAGTGCTCTTTGCTGATCCGCTGCAAGATCAACAGGCCGTTCAAATGGCTCGAAACGGTCTGTTAGACGCTGCGGCAGCAGCGCTTGCTGCAAAAGAGGATGAAGGGATTCAGAAGCTCATGGCGCTGGTGGAACAAGAAGGCGGCGCGGCTCAAATTCCCGTCATTGGACAAGGGAAGAAGGTCAGCCGTCAATCCGCAGCCATGCTAAATGGCTACTTGATTCACGCCCTTGATTATGATGATGTGCATTCTGATGTGAGAGGACACCCAAGTGCGGTGATCATTCCGGCCTTGCTTTCCCAGCTGACCAACGGGGAGGCGTACGGTGATCGATTTCTAGCAGCCTACATTACTGGCGTCGAAGTGATGGCAAGGCTAGGTGAATCCATCGGCAAATCGCATTATGAGCGGGGCTGGCATAATACCGGAACTCTCGGAGCCATTGCAGCGGTCTGTGCGATTGGTTATTTGAAACAAGTTTCACAGAAAGAGCTGGCGAAAGCGATCGGCTTTGCAGGTGCGCAATCAGCTGGAATGCGAAAGCAGTTTGGGGCTGATATGAAACCATTACAAGCTGGCCTCGCCGCTCAAACCGCCGTATGGTCCATGGATTTAGCTTGCTCAGGTTTTGGCGGGAGTGAATCGCTTCTGGATGGAGAGCTGGGCTTCTTTTCTCTCTATGGGGATCAGAAACTAGCGGAAAGACGTTTGCTAGAAGACTATGGCACTGCGTGGCGTATCGTGTCGCCAGGTCTATGGTTTAAAGTGTATCCGTTCTGTTCAGCGGCACATCATGCAGCCGATGCGATCGAGTCATTAGTACAAGAATACAATTCCTTACAGGAGAAGATCGAACAGGTCGACGTCATGTTTCCGCCTGGCGGTGATGCCGCACTCACGGAGCGGGCACCTTTGACGGGAGAAGAGGGACGATTTAGTGTCGAGTATGTCATCGCACTAGCGGTGTTTGGACAACCTTTATCACTGGATGCTTTTACGAAAAAAGCCATTTCACCAGAGCTGCGGACATGGATGAAGCGGGTAAATAGAGTATATGATCAAACGATAAAACCCCATCCAGACGCAGTGCCAAAAGGGCGATTTACGATTGTAAAGCTCAACTTATCTGACGGGTCCACCATCAGCAAACGGGTCGATATCCCTCGGGGAGCACCAGGCTGTGCGTTATCGACAGAAGACATCATACAAAAGTTAAGCAGCGTCACCAGCACATCTCAGGCAAAGCAGCTTTTACAGGCGGTTGAAGAGGGGAATGACGCTGCTTACTTGCAACTGCTGGCATGACAAGGAAAAGGGCTCATCAATCAGATGAGCTCAGCGTGTAGACAAACCCTCGCATTCGCCCGCAGTCCTGCGTGCTGGTGCTCACGAATGTCAAATTCGCTCCGCGCCAGTACTCGTCCTTCCTAGACTGCAAAGGTTTTCTATCACGCTGAAAAGAAGACAAAGGGCTAAAATCAAGTTCATTTTAGCCCTTTGTCAACAATTTGGGCTCATCAATAAGATGAGCTTTTTTTCATAACAAAAATCAATGAGGTTCACCTCGACACCCAGCTCCATCAAAAAGTATGAATAAAAGATGACCAAAGCATGATAAGTTCATGAAATCGTATCAATCCAATTGAGATTTGAGAAGGAACATGTAAAATAAAGCTACATAAAGAAAAACAAAGGCAACAGCGGAGGCTGATGATGAAAATATTAATGATTGAAGATAACCAGAGTGTTTGTACAATGACGGATATGTTTTTTCAACGAGAAGGATTTCAAGCGGAATTCGTCCATGATGGATTAGAAGGATTGAATCGATTTAAGCAAGAGGAGGATTGGGATCTGCTCATCTTAGATGTCATGCTTCCTTCAATGGATGGTCTGACCATTTGTCAAAAAGTCCGCCAGATCAGTGATGTTCCAATTATCATGCTGACAGCAAAGGAAACGGAATCTGATCAGGTGCTGGGCTTCGATCTTGGGGCTGATGATTATGTGACAAAACCCTTTAGTCCGCTCACCTTAATGGCAAGAATCAAAGCAGTGAAACGACGTTTTGCTCAAACAACATCTACTCAAGAAGGAGCGAAAGAGGATAAACGGCTGGAGACCGAACATTTTCAGTTAGATAAAAAAACGAGAGAAGTGTTTCTAGAGGGGAAACGGATCGAAAATTTAACGCCAAAGGAATACGATTTGCTGTGCTTTTTTATACAGCATCCTCGGCAAGTATTTTCACGAGAACAATTGCTTGAGCAAATTTGGGGATACCAATTTTATGGTGATGAACGAACGGTTGATGTTCATATTAAGCGGTTGCGCCAAAAAATCGGAGACGGGCCTAAGCCCTTTCTGTATACGGTATGGGGCGTAGGGTATAAGTTCGATGAAGATTAAATATTTTTACCAGTTGCTGATTAGTCACCTTGGGTTATTGCTCATTGCCATCATTATTATCAGCACCCTCATGTCTCATTTTGTAAAAGATATTGCCTATCAAAACAGAGTAGATGAAATGAGTTCTTATGGGAATGAAATTTTGCAGAATTTTAAACAGCTGCCAAAAACCGAGATGGTTTTCCGCCTGCGTCCATTTGAAGATATTCTCTCGACAAGACAAATTCGCTTTTTCGTGTTTGATGAGAAAGGGGATGTTTTGTCTCAGCAGCAAGGGATGCCACCGCATGAAGCTTTGTTGACAAAAGATTTATGGGCCAAGCTCTCAAAAGGAGAGCAAATCATTGTCAAGCGGAGTGATTCACGCCGTCTTGATCAAGAAGCATCGCTTGTGGCACTTCCTGTGATGGAGGACGGAGAGCTAAAAGGCGGTGTCGTTCTCATTGCCCCTATCCAAGGAGCGGAAGAGCTGGTTGCTCAGATGAATCGTTATCTGTATATCATTGTGTTTGTGGCACTGACAATTACCTTTATTCTCAGTCTGTTTTTGTCTAAATTTCACGTGAACCGAATCAAAAAACTGAGAGAGGCAACAGAGAAGATCGCTCAAGGCGATTACAACATCAATCTTGAAAACAAACACCTTGATGAAATTGGTACACTCAGTGAGGATTTTAATATGATGGCCAAACGCCTCCAACGATCAAGAGAGGAAATTGACCGGCTCGAAAAGCGTAGGCGACAATTCATTGCGGATGTGTCTCACGAATTGAAAACACCGCTGACGACCATTCGAGGATTGGTCGAATGGCTGAATACTGCCGATGTGCCGGCAGAAGAGAAAGAGAAATGCTATGCGCTCATCACTGATGAGACAAAACGAATGCTGCGCCTCGTCAATGAAAATATGGATTATGAGAAAATCAGGTCGAATCAAATCACCCTTCAAAAATTTCACTATCCACTCATTGATACGTTTGAAGTGATTAAGGAGCAGCTGAGCCGAATGGCTGAAGAGAAAAACAATCAGCTCATTGTAGAGGTTCACCCTGAACAAAAGGTATACGCAGATTATGACCGGCTCATTCAAATCCTCGTCAACATCACAAAGAACGCCATTCAATTTACAGAAGGCGGCCGTATTTCTTTGAGAGGGAAAGAAGAGAATGGGGAAACGATCATTGAAGTAGAAGACACGGGAATCGGCATTGCACCTGAAGAAGTCAAACACATTTGGGAACGTTTTTATAAAGCGGATATTTCGAGAACGAATACACCATATGGAGAATACGGACTTGGCTTGTCTATTGTCAAGCAGCTTGTGGACTTGCATGAAGGACATATCGATTTAAAAAGCGAAAAACATAAGGGAACAACATTTATTATTCGTTTACCGCTACCACAAGAAAAGGGCTAAACTCCGTTTAGCCTCAGCGTGTAGACAAACCCTCGCATTCGGTGTCAGTCCTGCGTGCCGGTGCTCACGAATGCGAAATTCGCTCCGCGCCGGTACTCGTCTTTCCTAAACTGCAAAGGTTTTCTATCACGCTGAAAAGAAGAAAAAGGGCTAAACTCGGTTTAGCCCTTTTTGGTGTATCATCACTTATTCTGTTTTGGAGAACGTTAAGCCGATATGAGCAAGTGCCTGCGGTAAATCCTTACGAATGGTGATGTCTTTAAATGAAATATTCGATTGAATCGCACTCAGCGCAAGGTCTTGCTTAATTCCTGTTAAAACAGCTGAAATGCCTAAAAGTCTTAACGTTTGCGCATAGCTGACCAAGTATTGAATGCTTTGTTCATTGAGTCGTTTTGTCCCTGAAACATCAATGACCAAATGAGAGAGCGACAGCCTGTAGCTTTCCTGTAAAATGGTTTCTAAAATATGCTGCGCACGTGTCTCTTCGATATCACCAAGAAGAGGGAGCACAGCGACACCGTCAACAACAGGTACGATCGGTACAGATAATTGCTGAATCTGCCGATTGGCCTGGTCGAGTTCTAAGACGTAACTCAACAAAGATGCCATCGTTTCAAACATATGAACATGCTCTTCTGTAAATTGCTGCGGCCTTAGATCAAGTCCACAAATGGTTCCATAGTTCGTACCATCAGTAAAATCGATGGGAACCCCAATAAATGATCCGCCTTGCAGCTGTTTCGTGACGTCTAAGTTTTTTGAACGCTCGTCCAAGCGGATATCAGGGATCAACAGCGTATCGCGATGATCGACCGCCAGCTTGCAAAATGTCTTCTCGTAAGGATTTTCTTCCCCTTCTTCAAGAAGCTGCTCGTCGTGATTTAGCACCTTCACAATCTGATTGGTGTTTTGATCATTTTTAGCAATAAACAGTGTATTCACATGAATGAATTGACTCATCATGTTTAAAATACTTGTAGAAGCATCATGAAAATTGCGAAACTGTTTTAATAGTTGTTGACGAGGCATGGATTAGGACTCCTTGTAGCTCCGATCAATGTCCGGAACAATAGTTGATTTGTCTCTATCATACAAAATCAAACGAGAAATAGATATACTTTAATGCGCAAATCAGCTCGAATCATGCGAGATCAAAAAGACTGCCGATCCGGAGATCTGACAGTCTGCTGATTAAATGGAGACGGGCACCGTGGACATAGAGAAAAATTCCTCATATAAGGCTTGAACGGCTTCTTTTTCTTGAGCTGCTTTGACGCCAAACATCATGCTCACCTCTGAAGATCCTTGATTGATCATTTCAATATTCACTTTGGCTTTTGACAGCGCTTTTGCCGCTCTTGCTGTTGTACCAACATTATGACGCATCGCTTCTCCTACGACCATAATAAGCGAGAGGTTCCGCTCTAAAACCACTTCATCTGCATCAAGTACAAGCTTTAATCGGTCTAAAAGCTCTTGTTCAATCTGCTGCGCCTCCAGCTGATCCTGCCTTAAAATAATGGTCATATCATCAATGCCAGAAGGCACGTGTTCATACGTAAGTCCATATTCCTCTAACGTTTGCAGCACCTTACGTCCAAAGCCTACTTCTCGGTTCATCAAATACTTACTGATATAAATACTGCAAAATCCATTGTCTGATGCGATTCCCACAACAGGGCCATTCGTATGATCCCGTTGATTCACAATTTTCGTGCCTTTGGCCGCTGGATTATTGGTGTTCTTAATCTGAACAGGAATACCTGCCCGAAAGGCTGGAATAAGTGCTTCATCATGAAATACAGAAAAACCCGCATAGGACAATTCACGCATTTCACGATACGTCAGCTCTGTGATTTCCTTTGGCTCATGAACGATTGTTGGATTGACGGCGTAGACTGCATCCACATCCGTAAAGTTTTCATACACATCTGCCTTCAGTCCATTTGCCAAAATGGAACCGGTAATGTCTGATCCACTGCGGGAAAAAGTGACGATATCACCCGCTAGACTAAAACCGAAAAACCCAGGGAACACAATGATGCCAGAGCGTTCTCTTAATTTGTACAAATGATCATACGATTCTGGGAGGACTTGCGCTTGACCAGGCTCGTCGCTGACAAATAGACCGGCTTCTTTTGGATTCACATAGTGCGCTTCGACGCCTTGATGCTGAAAGTAGGCTGCAATCAGCTTTGCGTTATTATCTTCACCGCTTGCTTTGATCGCATCAAGATAACGCTCAGGATGAGAAGAATCAGCCTGTAATAACGTGTTTACATCTTGCCGGATGGTGTCAATAATGTCATCACCTAACCCCAGCTCATCCGCAATCGAGGCATATCGCTCGATGACAGCTTCTTGTAAATCGTGTGCTTCACCTAAACGTAAATATTGTTCACCGCAGCTAATTAATAGATCGGTGACCTTCGTATCCGTTGAATGCCGTTTTCCTGGTGCGGAAACAACGACTGCTTTTCGAGCTGGATCTGCTGTGACAATGTCAAATACCTTTTGCAGCTGCTTGCCAGAAGCAAGAGAACTGCCACCAAATTTAACGACCTTCAATGCATACATCTCCTATAGTAAAAATTTTCTCACAAATTGAATAGTTTCTATTATCAACTCTTTTCTTCAAATTATCAAGGTTTTTCTTCTCTATATGAACAAATGTGTTTTTAGGGAGGACGTTATGTGTGAATATATGAAAAAAGAGCCGGCGATATGCCGAGCTCTTTATCTTTATGAAGAAGAGGACGAAGAAGATAGCTCCTGCTTCATCACTTTGTTTTCACGTTTTTCTTTTAAGAAGAATGAGAGGACAAGTCCAATCACCGCAATAGCACCAGACACGATAAATGACGTATTCATGCCATGAACGGCTGACTTCATTGGATCGGATAATGCTGCATTGGCAGCAGAGCTGCTCATAATGGAGACAAGCACAGCCGTCCCGATAGAGCCGCCCATTTGTCTCATCGTATTATTCATTGCTGTCCCATGCGGAATCAGATGCGGTGGTAAAGAGTTAATACCGGCTGTTGTCAGCGGCATCATGATCATCCCAACCCCGATTAAGCGAAGCGTGTAGGCCACTGTAATGAGGGTAATCGATGAATCAAGACTGAGCATCATAAATGGCAGGGAAGTGACAGCTAATATCGTAAACCCGCCTAGAGCCAGCCCTTTACCGCCTACTTTGTCAAAAATTCGTCCGATAATCGGTGATAGGAATCCCATAAAGAGAGCCCCTGGCAATAAGATCAGCCCTGTATCAAGGGCAGATAACCCTCTGACATTCTGCGTATAGAGCGGCAGAATCGTCTCTGTTCCAATGAGTAAAGCAAAGACGAGCATACCGAGGAAGGTCGTTAAGCTAAAGATCGCAAACTTAAAGACGCCAAACTCAAGCATCGGTCTTTTCAAATTCGACTGACGCAGGATAAAGAAGAACAAGCTCACAGCGCCGACAATGAGTGAAATAAGAACGGTCGCACTCGTCCAGCCATACGTTCCAACACTTGAAAATCCGTACAGCAGTCCGCCAAATCCGAAGGAAGACAGGATAACCGATAAGACATCGATACGAGTGTCTCTTTGCTGTGTGACATTTTTCATTAAGAAGAAAGCAAGAATGAGATCAATGATACCGATTGGTAGAACAATATAGAATAAGAACTTCCAGCTAAAGGAATCGACAATCCAGCCGCCAAGTGTTGGTCCAAGCGCCGGTGCGAATGAAATCACTAGTCCGACCATACCCATGGCTTGCCCGCGTTTTTCTTTTGGGAAAATGGTTAAAAAGATCGTTTGCATGAGCGGCATCAAAATCCCTGCGCCAGCTGCCTGCACGATACGTGCTGCAAGTAGCACCGGGAAATTCGTGGCGAACGAAGCAAGAATGGTACCTGCTGTAAAAATGCTGAGAGCCGTTAAGACTAAGGAACGGCTTGAAAATTTCTCAATTAAAAAGGCCGTAATTGGGATGAGAATCCCGTTTGTCAGCATAAAGGCTGTGGTCAGCCATTGGCCTTTACTGACATCAATATTGAACTCTTCCATGATATGTGGGATCGCTGGAATGAGAAGCGTTTGGTTTAAGATTGCAACGAACGCCCCAACGAGGAAAATCCCAACAATCACAGACCGGTTATACGATGTTGTTGATTGGTTCATATTATCCCTTCTTTATCTATAAAATAATGCTTTTCAGCTGTGACACGTTTTGTGATAAAACGCTGTGTTTGCCTAAATAATCAAGCAATGAGCTGATTAAAAAGGTTCTCGGTTGGTCCTTTGACAGTTCTTGACTCAGCAGCTCAAACGCAGAGAGGAGATCGTCCTTTTCTTCTCCGTTTGAGAGTGTGTGAAGCTCTTGTTTCATCTTTGTTAAGTACGAGATGACAAGCTTTTCTTCATCATATTCTTCCTGTGTGGAAAGCAAATAAGAGTCCATCAGCTGATCTGTTAGCACAGGCTTAATGGAGCAAGGCTTTATTGATACACGGTCCATTACACCGATGATCATTTCGGCGGCATTTTCTAATTGGATGTTCTTGTGCTCAATCGCCAACATCAAGATGAATTCTCTCATTAATCCGTTGAGGACAATCACAAGATCCCACACATAAGGCGCAACAGATTCACCATATGTGCTTAAAATCATGTCTCTGTGCCGCTGCATGATAATGGAGCGTGTCTCACGTAAATGCTTAATGACGATGGGCGAATGCTGTGAAAAAGCTTCAAAGGACAGCATATTCAAAAATTTATGATTCTCTTTAAACTCTTCAAGCTCAAGCTTAATCTTTTTTGTGAATTTTTCCTTTTTGGACAGCGTCGTTTCGGAATGAATGATCTGAGAAATCTCTCTCATTTTGCGCTGATTGTATTTAATCAGTTCCAATAGAAGAGCTTCCTTTGAATCAAACAGTTTATAAATAGACGCTTTTGATATTTTACAGGCATCAGCAATTGACTGCATGGAGACACTCATATAGCCTTTTTGAGAAAATAATTTCTTCGACACCCGCAAAATCTCTTCTTGCTTTTCGTTCATCTTCATAAGTCCTTTCCGAATCGGCAAAACCATATGGTCACAATGGAAACCGAGTGGTCACTTTTGCTATGATAACAAAACCAATGGCACATGACAAGAAAATGAACTTAAAAAAATACATGTCTCAATGACATGTATCCGATTGTTGACACAGGGCTAAAATGAACTTGATTTTAGCCCTGTGTCTTTTTTGTCATAGGCGAGTAACGAGATTGTATGTTAGAACAAAATACGATACATTTATCGTATGAATAATCCAAACCATCCAACCCAAGAAAACATGAGACTCATTTCTGTGCTGCAAGCATTGGCTGACCCTGTTCGGCTGGAGATTGTCCGCTGCTTAGCGGAAGCGGGTGAGAGAACATGCGGTACGTATCATATGAACATTGCCAAGTCCACGCTGTCGCATCACTTTAAAGTACTAAGAGAGGCAGGCATCGTGAAAGTGAGAATTGACGGGAAGCACCGTTACTACTCTCTCAGAAAGGATGACATTGATACCGCTTTTCCAGGCCTCTTGTCATCCGTATTAGCTGTAGACAAGGAGCGGTGGTAAGAGAATCTTGCATCAACAAATGACAAATCCCCAAGGCATTGTAACCTTGGGGATTTGTGATGCGTCTCGTGTAAAACGGAATTAGGCCATTGAATGAGCCATAGACAGATGGACAATGTCATAAATGTGAATCTGCTGCTCTATATTCTCTGGTAATGAGTCCAGAAAAGAATATTTGACGCATTTCCATTTATCGGGGTTATATACGATGACTTCACCCTTATTGTCGTTAAAATGGGAAAAGAGATGGGAGATATCTAGGTTTTCCAGGCAATCAGTAGGATGAATCGTCACATACTCTTCAAGAACGAATGTGCTACGATGAAAATCATCTGTTAAATGAACGGAATACGTGATGCCAATATTAATTTGTTTCCAGCCAAAAGAACGTAAAATATGATCAAATGACCCCTTAAACACAAAATCCGTCATCCCCTCAGATTGTTTCCAAATATACAATGGGCAATAGCTGTTGTGTAAACTCCTATGTTTGTCTTTTTCAGTGATCAAATAAGCTTTAAATAATAAATCCTGATATCCATCTGTTTTCCATCCATTGTTTCGTACTCTTTTTCTAATGATATTCATATCATAATCCGCAGGCAGATCCACATGATATTGCATGGCATGCATTGAAACACTCCCTTTCAATAGCCATCATAATGGACTTCAAACCAGTTGAATAATACATATTTGTGTTATTGTTATCACAAAAAGTGATAGGTGATCATGATGAATATAAATGATTTGATTATTTTTATAGAGGTGTATCAAAAAGAATCGATTAATCAAGCGGCTAAAGCTTTAGGGTATGCGCAATCCAATATTTCTCAAAGAATCAAAGCGCTTGAAACTTTATATGATTCAACATTTTTTATCCGGCATCATCATGGAATCAGTTCAACAGGACAGGGGGATTTATTTTATCAATACGCTCAAAAAATCGTAAAAGAAACGAAGTCCATTCAACAAAAATTGACTTCAAAGAAAAAGACCGTTTTATGCTCCGAACTTCTATTTAACGTTTTATATGAGCAACATGTTTTAGAGGATATTCAAGCCACTGATTTTATCATTGCTTCATCAAGTACGATCAACAAAAAGTTAACAGAGGATGTGTATGATCAAATTATTTCTTTTAATCAAATGGAAAAAGCGGAATATCAATTAAAAGAGGTAAAGAGCTTGGCATTGAACGTATATGGAAAATCCAAAGAGATATACGATGATGATATTTCATTGGTCGTGAATCGTGATCAGCTTTGCCCATTAAGACATGAGGCCACGCGTATGCTGGGTGATCGAACCCTATTTGAGTTAGATTCGTTTGAAGGAATGATCAAAATTGTTGAACAGGGAGATGGTATTGCGTTACTGCCAACAAACTTAAAAAGCCTTCAAACACTCGTGAAATTGCTAGAAAAAAATATTCACATCAACTATTACGTTTATGAAAGAATGTGATCGTAACACTCCTCTATGGGTATAGTTCCGTCAAAGGAGTGCCACGATTCATCTACATGAGCTGTTTTATTTCCCATAAATCGAGTCATACAGACGTTTCACCGCTGGCTTAATATCCTCTGGCCGCATATGAGAGAAACCGAGGACAAGCGGGACAAAGCCTTCTTTGTGACCAGGCACATGCTCATCAAGGGTAAAACGGTCCATCCCATACATTTTCAGCTTTCGGTCTTTGGCACGCTGTAAAATCTCATGCTGCGTCCGATCTGAGCGGAATTCTGCAATAAAATGCAGCCCTGCATTTTCCCCGATAATCCGTACGTTGTCACGAAAGACAGTTTCGAGCTCCCCAATGAGCTGTTTTCGTTTTTCCTCATATAGCCCATTCATTCTTTTAATATGCCGCTGATAGGCGCCATCTTTTATAAAATAAAGAAGGGTGTATTGTGTAAAAAGGTTGGCCGTTTGGATGAAAAAGTGCTGTTCTTCCTTATAGCGTCTTAATAAATGCTGTGGCAGCACCATGTAGCTTATCCTTAAGCCGGGCAGCAATGATTTCGAAAAGGTCCCCATATAAATGACTTTGTCATATCGATCAAGGCTTTGTAGCGCCGGTATGCTGTCTGTGCCGTACTTAAATTCACTGTCATAATCGTCCTCAATGATATAGCGGTCTGGCTGATCAGCTGCCCAGTTTAACAGTTGTATCCGCCGGGAAATTGGCATGATCACACCTGTTGGAAACTGATGAGAAGGTGTAATGATCAAGACATTCGGCTTTTTTTTGTGAATGTCGCTCATCCGCACCCCTTTTCGATCAATGCCAATCGTTTCAATGCGGTGATGATTGTTTTTCAGCATTTGATACAGTCTGCGGTAGCCGGGGTTTTCTAATCCGTATATTTGATCAGCTGGAAGAATGCTTGATAACGAATGAATGAGCGACTGTGTACCCGCACTTAAAATGAGCTGCTCAGGGTAGCATTTGACCCCTCGTGCAAGTCCAATTAGCCGGGCAATCGTTTCCCGCAGCTCATAGACGCCTTGTGGGTGCGGCAGCTCACCAAAGGCTTCTTGGTGGAGATGAATCGCTTTTTGTTCACTTTTCAGCCAACTTTTAAAAGGAAAATTGGCTGTATCAACAGAAATATGTGAAAAGGAATACCAGTCATTTCGCTCAATCGAATTCTCTTTTAAATCCGCTGGAAGGGAAGAGGGTTTCAGTTGACCTGATTCATGAAATGTTTCAAGTGATTCCACAAAAAAACCTTTCCGTTCAACTGAATATAAATATCCTTCGGCAAGCAGTTGTTGATAGGCGCCATTCACTGAATTGACGCTGACATTTAAGGTATCGGCTAACTCTCGTTTAGACGGTAATTGATCGTGCGGCTGCAGGTTGCGGTTTAAAATTTCCTCTTTAATTTTTGTATAAATTTGATGATAAATAAATCCGTTTTCCCCTGATTGATCTAGTTGAATTGTCAGCATCTCGCCATGTCATCCTCTCTGATACCATGAAAAAAATGATATTGGTACTTTCTATCATACCAAAAAATATTCAGAATAATAAAAAAGACATAAAGGGGATGGATGACAATGAGTCAAACGACAACAAACCGTTTTTCAACAGAGGAATGGCAGGGGAAAAGAGATCAATACGTCGCAAGAGGCGTAAGTAATGGCAACCGTCATCTTGCAGCGAAAGGGAAGGGAGCCGAGCTTTTCGATATCGACGGCAATCGTTTTATCGATTTTGCAGGGGCCATCGGTACATTAAATGTAGGACACTCCCATCCAAAGGTTGTGGAAGCAGTCAAAGCGCAGGCAGACAGCCTGATTCACCCAGGATTTAATGTCATGATGTACGAATCCTATATCGAATTAGCAGAAAAGCTATGCCACCTCACACCAGGCGACCACGACAAAAAAGCCATTTTCTTAAATTCAGGTGCAGAAGCAGTTGAAAATGCAGTGAAAATTGCCCGTAAATATACGAAAAGACAAGCGGTTGTCTCATTTACAAGAGGGTTCCACGGAAGAACGAATATGACGATGAGCATGACAAGCAAGGTCAAGCCTTATAAATTTGGATTCGGCCCATTTGCATCAGAGGTCTATCAAGCGCCGTATCCTTATTACTATCAAAAACCTGAAGGATTAAGCGATGCAGCCTACGACGAATACATCATTGATCAGTTCAATCAATTCTTTGTCGCAACCGTTGCACCAGAAACGGTCGCTTGTGTGGTCATGGAGCCAGTCCAAGGGGAGGGCGGATTCATTGTACCATCGAAGCGTTTTGTACAACACGTCGCTTCATTCTGCCAGCAGCATGGGATCGTATTCGTGGCAGATGAGATCCAAACAGGATTCGCAAGAACAGGGAAATACTTTGCGATTGAACACTTCGATGTGGTGCCAGACTTAATCACTGTGTCAAAATCACTTGCAGCTGGCCTGCCGCTGAGCGGTGTCGTTGGCAGAAAAGAATTACTGGATGCAGCGGACCCAGGGGAGCTAGGGGGAACGTATGCTGGCAGTCCATTAGGCTGTGTTGCAGCTTTGGCTGTACTAGATATTATTGAAACAGAACAACTGAATGAACGATCTGAACACATTGGACAAGTCATTGAGGACAAAGCGAATGAGTGGAGAAGTAAGTACTCATTCATCGGGGAAGTCCGGCGATTAGGGGCAATGGCGGCCATTGAAATTGTGGAAGATCAAAAAACGCGTACACCAGATAAGAAGACAGCCGCAGCGATTGCAGCCTATGCAAACAAGCACGGACTACTCTTATTAACGGCAGGGATCAATGGGAATATTATTCGCTTTTTAACACCACTTGTCATCACAGATGAGCTGCTGCAAGAAGGACTAGGGATCATCGAAGACGCCTTCACAGCACGCTAAACAACAAAGGGGGATGGTTGTATGCAAAAACAACAAATGGCTAAAACCATGTCGCAGTCAGACGTACTGTTTTTATCCATTGGTGCAATGCTTGGCTGGGGCTGGGTTGTACTTTCGGGAGATTGGATTTTAACAGCTGGATTTTTAGGAAGTGTGATTGCCTTTGTCATAGGGGGCATTCTCGTCATCTTTATTGGACTAACGTATGCAGAGCTTTCCTCTGCGATTCCAGAAACAGGCGGAGGACTCGTCTTTGTCCAGCGGGCATTTGGGATCAAATCAGCGTTTGTCTCCGCATGGGGCGTATTGTTCGGTTATGTGTCCGTGATTACGTTTGAAGCTGTCGCACTTCCGACAGTCATTGACTATGTCATTCCAACACAGCATGTTGGTTTCCTATGGAATATAGGAGGATGGGATGTTTACTTTACATGGGTATTGATTGGATCTGGCGGTGCGTTGTTTTTAACAGCTCTCAACTACATTGGCGCAAAGCCTGCTGCTATTTTTCAATCGGTGTTCACAGTGGCCATTATCCTGACAGGTTTTCTTCTATTAGGCGGAGCTACATTTAATGGAGATTTTGCAAACCTTGAGCCGATGTTTCAAGGCGGGGTTGGCGGTCTGATGGCTGTGTTAGTGATGATTCCCTTTTTATTCGTTGGGTTTGATGTCATCCCGCAGGTAGCGGCGGAGATTAACGCACCGAAGAAGATCATCGGGAGAATTTTGATTATCTCCATTGTGAGTGCGGTTGTATTTTATCTGCTCATTGTCTTTGGAGTAGCGGCAGGGTTGTCAAAAGGTCAGCTTGAGGCTTCATCACTAGCAACAGCAGATGCCATGGTACAGCTTCTTGGTCATCAGGCGTTTGGGACTGTGCTTGTCATTGGTGGTGTAGCAGGCATTGTGACGAGCTGGAATGCATTTATCATTGGTGCAAGCCGTATCCTATACGCAATGGCGGAAAGAGGCATGATTTCCAAATGGTTTGCGTATATTCATCCGAAGTATAAAACACCGACAAATGCCATTTTGTTCTTAGGTGCATTGGCCTTTTTTGCACCATTACTTGGCCGCCCTGCCCTCGTGTGGATTGTCAATGCAGGCGGTGTGGGCATCATCGTTGGGTATTTGATTGTGTCCATTGCCTTTATGAAACTTCGCAAGACAGAACCTGAGCTTGAGCGTCCATACCGCATTAAATATTGGCGGACGACCGGCGTTTTAGCCATTGGCCTTAGTTTCCTTTTTCTTTCATTTTATTTTCCAGGGATGCCGGCTTCCTTATCATGGCCAGCTGAATGGATATTGCTTTTAGGTTGGGCACTCATTGGGTATATACTATATGTAATGAATCCAAGAACGAAGGAGAAGGTAGAGCATGACAAACGAACTCAAAGTGTATAATCCTGCAACCGGAGAAGAAATTGCCTCAGTTGCTCAGCATACAAAAGAACAGATTGAAGATGCGATCACTCGCTCACACAAAGCATTCAAAACATGGGCAAAAACGTCAGCCCATGAACGTGCAAATATCATTCGCAAGTGGTTTGATCTCATGATCGAGCATAAAGAAAGACTTGCAAAAATCATCACAGAAGAAAACGGGAAGCCGTATCAAGAAGCATTAGGGGAAATCGTCTATGCCGCTGGATATATTGAGTGGTACGCAGAGGAAGCAAAGCGGATTTACGGCAGAACGATCCCGTCTCATACGACAAACAAACGCCTATTTGTCACAAAGCAGCCAGTCGGTCCTGTTGCGGCCATTACACCGTGGAATTTCCCTGCGGCGATGATTACAAGGAAGGCGGCACCAGCGCTTGCGGCGGGCTGTACGTTTATCGTGAAACCTGCTGAAGACACGCCGCTTACGGCCATTGAGCTTGTGAAATTAGGCCATGAAGCCGGAATTCCAGAGGATGCCTTGCAATGGGTGATTGGAGATGGAAAAGAAGTGGGGGAAATCTTCACAGATAGTCCATTGATCCGCAAGATCACATTTACTGGCTCAACACCAGTTGGAAAACATCTCATCAAAAACAGTGCGAGCACGGTTAAACACGTTTCTATGGAACTTGGCGGTCATGCCCCGCTGATCGTAGATAAGGACGCCAACCTTGAATTGGCTGTGAAACAAGCAGTGGCATCTAAATTCCGTAATGCAGGTCAGACGTGTGTTTGTGCCAATCGCTTAATCGTCCATGAAGAAATTCATGAAGCATTTGCGCAAAGCTTTAGCAAAGAAGTGGAAAAGCTGAAAGTAGGAAATGGGTTTGAGGAAGGAACGTCCATCGGACCGATTATTAATAAGCGAGGTTTTAATAAAATTGTCGACCAAATTCAAGATGCTGTGGATAAAGGGGCGAAAGTTCTTGTCGGCGGCGATACACATTTTGACGATGAGAAGTCGTATTATTTTGTTCAGCCGACGGTGCTAACTCATGTCGACCCTTCCATGAACATTATGCATGAAGAGACGTTTGGTCCAGTTGCACCAATTACGACATTTAGCACTTTAGATGAAGCCATTGAATTAGCAAATGATACACCTTTTGGACTTGCGGCTTATTTCTTTACAGAGAATTACCGCAATGGTCTCTATATATCTGAGAATCTAGATTACGGGATTATTGGCTGGAATGACGGGGGACCATCCGCTGTGCAGGCACCTTTCGGCGGTATGAAAGAGAGCGGTATTGGCCGTGAAGGCGGCATCGAAGGCATCGAGCCTTATTTAGAAACAAAATATGTGTCAATTGGTTTAGACGAATAACATGTGAAAAAGACTGTCCGAGAAGCCTCGGCAGTCTTTTTTATGTTAAACAGCCGGTGGGAAAAGTTGATCCACCGTTTCTTTTGTTTCTTTGAGAATCTCGTGGATGTCGTCTGCAGATGCTTGTTCCATGCTGCTGAACAAGAGCCGTTCGACTGGCTCAACGCCGATCAGATCGAAGGCGGCTGTATCTGTCGTCATGTGATGGCTGGGGGTGATGATCATATTTGAATCAAGAAAGGTCCTCGGTGCATCATGCGTATTAATAATGACCCCTTTTTTGTCTCGAAGCAGATTTTTCACCACTCCGTTTTCATTGATCTCATACGCAAACCCCTCTGAAAAAACGCGCTCCACATAACCCTTTAGCATCGCCGGCAAGCCTGTCCACCATATTGGAAAGATAAACGTGAGGACATCAGCTTGTTGAATCAGCTTTTGCTCTCTTTGAATCGGTGCCGGCACATGTCCGTTTCTCATGGCAACCTTTTCTGCTGTTGTCAGCTCTGGCGGAAAGCCAATGCTATACACATCACGAACCGTCACATGATGACCATTGTTCAAAAGAGTGCTTACAACAAGATCTAATAGGGTTTGATTTAAGCTTTGCTGGGGATGAGCAAATATGATTAGATGGTTCATCTCATAGCCTCCTAGGTGGTCATGTGTCTCATTATGGCACGCACAAGTATCCTATTCAATCCTATATTGGAAATGATAGGTTGGGAAAATAAAAAGCGACCGCTTGAAAAAACGATCGCTCATGTAAGGTTTATTTCTTTCTAAAAGTAAGTCCAAGTGCAATCAATGCCACAACTAAGCCTGCAATGGACAGACCAAGAACAAGTGGTGAAGAAGAAGCAGAGGCTGTTTCAGATGCCTTTTCTTCTTTTGGTTTTTCTTGACCATGTGAATCCGTTACGGTATTAGACGCAACAATGTTTGTGATCGAATGAGGCTTATCAGCGTCCTTGTCGCCAGTCCATTCAACTACTGTTCCATCCTTGTAATATTGATAGGCATCCCATGCCGCTTCGCTGGCTTTTTCAGGGTTTTTTGCGACAAACACGAATTGCTGGAACTGGCCAGCAAGGACACCATCGCCAGTTGCTTCCCAAGTGACTCTTGTGACTTTTCCGTTTTTCTCTTCAGTTGTTGTTTTCCAGCCAGGCACTGGCTCGTATTGCTGGAATTCTACGCCTTTAGGCATCGTGATGACAACCTTTGTTGTCGGACTGTCGCTTTCAGAAGGTACTTTTAACGTATAGGTTTCCCAAGCATTCGTTGCAGATGTATCAGGTTTGACTGTCACGTGTGCACTCACAGGAATCGCCAGTAAAAATGAAGCGAGAAGCATTGGTAATAAAGCTTTAACGTATTTTTTCATATGATATGAACTCCTTTTAGTTTCTTCTAATGAATGTCGTATCGATGTTGTCAAAAGAACCAGTTAATGCATGAATCTCAATTTTCCAAGTGCCTTTTTCATTTAGTAAGAGGTTTTCAGCCGAGAAGTGTCCATTCTTTAATCGCTGCAGCTGAAATTCGTTTGGCGTTTCATCACCGAACAAGGAGACTTTGTGGATCTTAGCTGTCACAGATTGAATGTCTGTGATCGTTTGTCCATCCTTCTTCGTAAATGCCACCTCGAACGTGTTTTTACCTGGAGCATTCGGGGTAATGCTCAAAGACACAAGGTCACGATGCTCCACCTGATTGGCTCCAAAGAATGGCTCTGGTGCAGGCGGCGGAGGGCTTGGGATATTGGTGAATACGGCTGTTAATAGTAAAATAGCGATCCCAATGATCCACTCTGCTCGTAAAGATACGTTTCGTTTCTGCTTCTTTTCCCATCTCAGCATCAAATAATGGACGAGCCCAAGGAGACCCATGATGATAAATAAACCAAGTTTGATTAAGAAGGTGCGTCCATAAGCTGATTGGAAAAGGGCATCAAATGATTGCAGAATAAAAATCGCATTCACAAACCCAGAAAACACAATCAGTCCAACTGAGAGCAGTGCCCACGGATGAAAAGCTGTCAGGGTGCTGCGTATGAGCGGCTGATCTTCATTCGGCAGTTTCTTCATCAAAAGAAGGACAATGGCTGTTAAGCCGCCGACCCAAATAGATGCAGAAATGAGATGAATGAAATCAAGTGACGTTGTCAGTATTTTATTATCTGTAGCGGCTGGATGACCGATTTGTGCTTTCAGCCAAAGAAGCACGATGAAAATGAGCAGTGGAAACAGCCATACCCGGAAGGAAGTGAAGTTTCCTTTTTTCATCGCCACAATTGTCCAGATCGTCAGTAGAACAAATGACGCCATTAGCATCATCCACAGACTCCCACCCGAAGTCGACGCAATGGTTTCTTGTAAAAGCGATGGTTGAAATGCCCCTAAAAAGGACACGTCTGCCGCTGATTTTGTTTGAATCGGCAGCTGGAACAAGAGTGCTCCGCCCATCATGATCAGTGAAACAGTCAAAAGTCGCTTCATTCGCCGGGCTAAAACGTCGGTTATGGGCGCTTTAAACCATAGAAGCCCAAATAAAATGGTTCCAAGAAATAAGCTAAATGACGTATACAGAAAGGCTTTGTCAATGGTTGAAGCCATATCAATGGATTCACTTGATTGTCCTTGATCTAATTGATCAAATCCTCCATCCGCTTTTCCGATACTAAATGGAATCATGCCAGACACAGAGTGCCCATCGGCTGATACCGCATTCCACTGAATGGTGTAAATGCCTTTTGGTAAATTCTTTTTTAAAGCTGCTTCCATGATCTTTTGCTCTTTGATGACCGTATCTCCTTGATCCACACGATCCCCTTTTGCATTAAACACCTTAATGGCATGAAATCCGCTTTCGATTCCTTCACTAAAGGTGATCGAGACTGCAGAAGGCTGCTGATCCAGCTCTTCATTTGCTACTGGATTTGAGCTCACCACATATGCATGAGCAAATGCTTCTTTTGGCATGAAAAAGGAGAACATGAAGATGAGCAGCAGAAGCCACTTACTATATTTCAACAATGTGAATAACCGCCTTTCTACCTATGAAAATGTCTCATGTATCAGAAAGAAAGCGGCAGTAAACTGTGAGTCACAGAAAAACCGCTCTTTCTATTGTACCGCCCACTCTAAAAGGTAAACGAAACAAATAGCAAGATGGTTCACTTTTTCTGTGTCATGTCTGCGCAGACGTTTCTTGAATGTTTGATCAATATAAGCCTATTCGATTTAAGTAGAGGAAACAAGAAGTGACCATTTAAAAGTTGTGAAATTCCAATGAATTTTGCGCCAAAACAACAGTAGATTCAACTTTTACCCCGCTATCATCTATGGTATGCCGAGAGGTGTCACATTATTTTTCAATTTTGTCACACACTAAGTGACAAAGTGACATTTAGTTTCAATTGAAGGAAAAGTGAAAGCGTTTTACGATAGGTATAAGGGCTTCACTGACTCTTGTTCTTATATCTTTTGACCTATAAAGCCCGAAATAAAGGGAGAGAAGAAAGGGGTTTTCACAGATGCAGGAAAAAAGCGGATTCCGCGTGAAAGTACAGCGCTTTGGAAGCTATTTAAGCGGCATGATTATGCCGAATATTGGTGCATTTATTGCATGGGGACTTATTACAGCTTTGTTCATTCCAAGTGGTTATCTTCCGAATGAGCAATTAGCTACACTCGTTGGACCGATGATTAACTACTTACTGCCGCTCTTAATTGGTTACACAGGCGGTAAACTCGTCTATGACCATCGAGGCGGAGTGCTCGGTGCTACGGCTACGATTGGGGTCATTGTTGGCTCAGACATTCCAATGTTTTTAGGTGCCATGATCATGGGGCCGCTGGGCGGTTATCTTATTAAGAAAATCGACCAGCTGTTCAAAGACCGAATCAAATCTGGCTTTGAAATGCTTGTGAATAACTTTACGGCAGGTATCCTCGGTGCCATTCTTGTTGCCATTGCATTCTATGCTATCGGCCCAGTGGTACTAGGTCTGAATAAAGCCCTTGCGGCAGGTGTAGATATCATTGTCAATGCTCATTTACTACCGCTGGCAAGTATCTTCATTGAACCTGCAAAAGTATTATTCTTAAACAACGCGATTAACCAAGGTATTTTAGGTCCGTTAGGGGTCGAGCAAGCAGCGAAGACAGGGCAATCTGTTCTGTTCTTGCTTGAAACAAACCCAGGGCCAGGCTTAGGTGTTCTTCTTGCGTATATGTTCTTTGGAAGAGGAAATGCGAAACAGTCTGCACCAGGTGCCATTGTCATTCAGTTCTTAGGAGGAATCCATGAAATTTACTTCCCGTACATCTTAATGAAACCAAAACTCATTTTGGCTGTCATTGCAGGGGGAGCAAGTGGTGTCCTGACGTTCACATTATTAAATGCAGGATTAAAAGCTGTGCCGTCACCAGGAAGTATTATTGCGCTTATGCTGATGTCTCCAAAAGGCGGTCACCTTGCCGTTTTAGCAGGGGTTGTCGTAGCAGCTATCGTATCGTTCCTTGTTGCATCTGTCATTTTGAAAGCGTCTAAAGAAGTTGACGAAGATTTAACAGCAGCAACAGAAAAGATGCAGGACATGAAAGGCAAGAAAAGTGCAGCAGCCGCTGCTCTTACGGCACAAAAAGAAGACTCTCAAGCAAACGAGCAAGCAGCATCTCCAAGTGATGTCAATCCAGATGACGTGAATAAAATCATCTTTGCCTGCGATGCAGGGATGGGTTCAAGTGCAATGGGTGCGTCCATTCTGAAAAACAAAGTGAAAAAGGCAGAGCTTGATATCGATGTGACAAACACATCGATCAGCAACATCCCAGACGATGCGGATGTGGTCTTTACTCATAAAGATTTAACAGACAGAGCAAAGGCAAAGCTGCCAGGCGCTGTGCATATCTCAGTGGATAATTTCTTAAACAGCCCGAAATATGATGAGCTGATTGAGAAATTGAAAAAATAACATGACGAAACGGGTTGAGTCCAATTTTTCCTAATTGAACTCCCCGTTTTGGTTGTTTTCCTGATTTTTATTCTAAAAAAGGTGTGTGATCATGTATGAAACAAGTACTTTCTAAAGACAATATTTTTCTAAACGAACAAGCAGGTTCTAAAGAAGAAGCCATCAAAAAAGCAGGCGAAGTCCTCGTAGCAAACGGCTATGTCACAAGTGATTATGTCGACAAAATGTTTGAAAGAGAAAACATCTCTTCTACATTTATGGGGAACGGTATTGCGATCCCTCATGGAACAGAGGATGCGAAAGCGGCTGTCCTTCATTCAGGGATTTCCATTATCCAAATTCCAAATGGTGTGGAATATGGTGAAGGAAATGTGGCGAAAGTCGTCTTTGGGATCGCTGGGAAAAACAACGAGCATCTTGATATTCTTTCTCAAATTGCGATTGTCTGTTCAGAAGAAGAAAATGTAGAACGGATCATTCATGCAAAGGATCAGGATGAACTGATCGCCATCTTTAACGAGGTGAACTAACATGAAGGCACTTCATTTTGGAGCAGGGAATATTGGCAGAGGGTTTATCGGATCTTTGTTAAAGACATCAGGCTTTGAGCTTGTCTTTACCGATGTGAATGAAGAGGTCATCAATGAGCTGAATGAAAGAGGAGAATACACGGTTGAACTCGCAGCACCAGGGCAGAAGCAAGAAGTAGTCGGGCCAGTATCAGCGATCAATTCTTCGCAAAACCCAGCGGCATTAACAGAGGCCGTTGCCACAGCCAATTTGATTACAACAGCTGTTGGACCAGCCGTATTGAAGATCATTGCCTCATCGATTGCTGAAGGATTAAAACAAAAAAAGCCGGACCATATCATCAACATCGTGGCATGTGAAAATATGATTGGGGGAAGTGCTCATTTAAAAGAAGCGGTGTTCTCTCATTTAACAGCAGATGAGCAAGCAGCGATATCACAAACCGTTGGCTTTCCGAACGCTGCGGTTGACCGCATTGTTCCGATTCAGCACCATGAGGACATTC
The DNA here is from genome assembly GCF_040047675.1 of Bacillus sp. BS1807G30. Taxonomy (NCBI): domain Bacteria; kingdom Bacillati; phylum Bacillota; class Bacilli; order Caryophanales; family Bacillaceae; genus Bacillus; species Bacillus sp. BS1807G30. Next base: position 452,220 of record NZ_CP157353.1, read on the forward strand.
TCAAAGTGTCGGTTGAACCATTTTTCGAGTGGGTCATTGATGAGACGGGCTTTATTGGAGATGTTCCTCAAATTGACGGAGCGAATTTTGTCCAAGATTTGACGCCGTATATTGAACGGAAGCTCTTCACCGTCAATACAGGACATGCACTAGCGGCTTATGTCGGGTATCAGCAAGGCGTAAAAACCATTAAAGAAGCTGTTGATACACCAGACATTCGTCAGGTAGTCGAAGGTGCCCTTCATGAAACGGGCAGTTATTTAATTGACGCATATGGCTTCCGAGAAGAAGAACATGATGCGTATATTCAAAAAATCATCAAGCGATTTGAAAATGCTTTTATTTCCGATGAAGTGACTCGTGTCGCACGCTCTCCGATTAGAAAGCTGGGAGCAGATGACCGTTTAATCGGTCCAGCGAAAAAGATCAAGCAGCCAGTGTACTTAATCAAAGGGATCGCTGCTGCTTTGGCTTACGACTTTGCAGAAGACGAAGAAGCGGTTCGCTTGCAGGCATTAAGGAAAGAAAAAGGCATTGAAGGTGTGCTTCAAGAGGTATGTGGACTCAAACCTGAAGACGATCTCTATCAAGACATCCTCAAAGAAACCGAGCGATAATCAAAAAATCCCTTTCTAACGTGAAAGGGATTTTTCTATGACTTTTTTAATACTTTCCCCTGCATGACGATATATGTAGTAAGGGGGAATTAGAACATGAAAAAGAAAGCGTTTGCTTCGAGAAGTGTCTTTTTTCAATTGATGTCAGCCATTATCGTTATTACAATTTTAACAGGCGGACTTGTAGGAACAACGGGGTATTTTTTAGCGAAAAATGTCTTAATTGATGCAGGGAAAGCAGATTTAAAACACATCGTAAATGGAGCGATGGCCACTCTTGAACAATTGAACGACCGTGTGGAGAACAAAGAACTGACGCTTGAACAGGCGCAGGAACAAGCCCGTATTTACTTGAGCGGGCCTAAAAATGACAACGGCAAAGGGTACCAATTTCAAAAATCAGATTTTATCTATAAAAATAAAGGCTACCTTGTCGCATATGGAGCCGATTATTCATCACAGGTTCATCCGGTTAACGACATTGGCGTCATCCCAGATGATACGACAAACCGTCAAAAAATGGTCGCTGGAGCCACAGCAAAAGGCGAGGATGCACACTATATCACCTATATGGATAAAGACGATGCCACGGGGGAAGAAAAGCAAAAACTCGCTTATATGAACCAGTTTACACCGTGGAATTGGAGTATAGGAATCGCCGTATTTCAGGATGAATTTTATAAAGAACTAGAGCAGATGAAGCTCTATATTATTCTCATTACAGCAGGTGTCGCTCTTTTAAGTATGGGTGTCTTTTATTTGGCAGCCCGAGGTAAAGTGAGACTGCTTAAGCAAGTCACGGCTGCTTCAAAAGAAATTGCGGCGGGCAATCTTGAACGCACCAGCTTAAAAGAAACCTCGGATGAAATTGGGCAGTTGGCAAAAGGCTTTAATCATATGTCAGGAGAGCTTAGAGCACTTGTGAGCGGTTTGCAGGAAACGAGCAGCCAGCTCGTCGAATCTGCGACAGATCTATCCGCCATCTCTGAAGAAACATCCGCCAGCAGTGAAGAAATTGGCCGAGCAATTGGAGATATCTCAACTGGGACCCTTCATCAGGCATCAGACCTTGAGGTAGCCAATCAACAAATGACTCAGTTCAATCAATCCATTGAAAACGTCAAAGAACAAAGCGACCAGATCAAACGAATTTCAGACCAGTCGAACCAATCTTCCCAGCAGGGTCAGCAAATTGTCCAGCAATTAAAACAATCAAATGAGCAATCCATTCAGGCATCTCAAGGCATTCGATCAGGGATTGAGCAATTAAGTACAAAAGTACAAGATATTTCACAAATCACAGATACCATTGAAAGCATTTCAAATGAAACGAACTTACTGGCCCTGAATGCGAGCATTGAAGCAGCTCGTGCAGGAGAGCATGGCAAAGGATTCTCGGTTGTGGCGAGTGAAGTGCGGAATTTAGCTGAACAGACAAAGCAATCAGCTGTTCAAATCCAGCAGATGATTCAAGGCATTAAAGAAGAAACGACGTCTACAGCTGGCATGATGTCCAAAACAATGGATCGTTTTGCCGAGCTTGATGAAGCGGTTCACGCAACAGAACAAGAATTCAATTCCATCTCTACATCGATTTCACAAACCATCGTTGAAACGAATACGATGGCAAAAGAGCTGAACACATTACTGGAACAAAACGACCTCATCACAAAAGCGATGCATGGTGCAGCGCATATTTCTCAAGAAAATGCCGCTGCGATTGAAGAAATCACTGCATCTACTGACGAACAAGTCACCGCCATCTCCAATGTGGCGAAGGCAGCAGAAAGGCTCAATGAGCTAAGCATGCGATTGAATCAAGATATTGCACGTTATCGTTTATAAGGTATGGTCAAACGGACGTCGAAAAGTCGATGTCCGTTTTTTATTTAGACGACTTTCGTCCGTATTGCCCGTCGCTTTTGATTTGTTTGGTACGTTCGATAGGCTTTCCAAGCATTGGCACATAAAAGCCCTGTGAGTAAGTAAGATAAGCTGTTAAATAAATAGAAGTCCACACATGAAACGACAGCACACAGGATACCAAAGATGATTTGATCACGATTCTTTGCGGGTGAAGTAGGTGGATCAGTCAACATAAAGAACGCAAGGAACAAGACGGCATTCAAGTAGGGCGTCATAAAAGCAGATGAAGCATCCGTTAAGCCAATGAACCCCAATATGAGGTGAATAAGGCCGTATGCGGCTAGAAAGGCGAAAACTTGCGGGAACTTTTGTACGCGGCTTGTCACCAAATAACCGCCGACCATCACAAGGATTATGGTCCACCAAGGTAGAAGAGACATACCGCCCCACCAGCTTTGATTGGAAGAAAATAAAATGACTGAGAGCCATAAACCAAATGCGGCTGGATTCAAAATTGGTTTCTTTTGATAAGTGATGACATGCTTAGATAAAATGGCCGCTGTGGCTGTGAAAACAGATACAGCAAAAGAAGTGGCTGGACTTAGAACAATGCCAATAATCAGCCCTGTGAGCAGAGCTCCATCAGGGAATGTGTGTTTATTGTTTTTCAAAATCACTCTTGAAATAAAAACGTCAAGAATCAGTGCTGTCCCAATGCTAGTGGCAACTGTAGTGAGACCACTAAGAAATCCAGTGTGCAGACTCCCGGCGGCTAGAAGAATCAAAAGAATGGCGATGGCATACCGTTTCGGCGTCCGAATGTAAGTTTTTAGTGAAGGCGATGATTTCAACAGTGTTTGGTCTGTGGTTGATGCTGGCTGTAATTCCATGATTGAACCTCCTTCATCTCCGGTGTTAGGGTCATATCAGCATCTTGATCCACCATTACGGCAGGTATTTCATGTTCGGCTAAAAATGAATAACCCTCTTCTCGACCTAATAAAAAAGCAGCTGTCGATAGACTATCGGCGAGCATACCGAGTGGTGCAATGACGGTACAGCTTAACAAACTTTGTTCAGACTGTTTCGTTTGAGGGTGAATCAAATGGTGCGTATGAGGATCATAACGGCTGATCCGTTCATAGCTGCCAGATGTACAAATCGCACAATTAGTCGTTTGAATGACCGAGATGTTGGTCTGTTTGTGAATGGGATGCCGAATCCCAATTGTCCACTCTTCTTGTTGTTCGTTAAATCCAGATACCAACACATCTCCGCCAGCATTCATCATAAAGCCTTCCCATGCTTCAAGTTCTTTTGCTGCAAGATCGCATGCGAATCCCTTTGCAATAGAACCAAAATCCAAAATAAGCGGTTTGTTCAAATAAATCGTCCGATTCATCTCGTTTAACTGGACGTCACGGTAATGAACAGCTGTATGTGGTACGTCATGTGATGAAAAAGTTTTTCCTGTCGTATATAAACGATCGAATCCTTTTTGTTCCATGATTTTTCCGATGGTTGGATCATACTTGCCATTTGTTAACTCGGCTAACTCTAACGCATAGGCTGTTAAATCGAAAAGCATTTCACTGACAACTACCTCTTGCTTTGAACGATTGGCTAACTTCATGACTTCAGAATCAGAGCGGAAACGGCTAAAACGATGCTCGATATCGTAAAAAATGGAAAAGGCACGGTTGATGTCTTCTAAAACAGCCCGTCGATCTTCTTCATAGGCAACCACTTGAATATTGATAACAGTTCCCATAGCCAGCATGGATTTTTGAAAAGTAATGAGTTTTTGTTGTCCTAACCATTTCATCATAGTGTCTCCTCTCTATGCCTTTGCCTGCTCTAAAGCCTGAGCAACGGCTGTTTCAAAATCCTGAGTACTTAATGTTGCGCCGCTCACCGTATCTACATCAGCACTTTGTCTAATGACCACTTCATTGGGTAATGATGAAATGGAGCTTTGTCCGTATCTAGTGTTATCACTCGTAATCTCGACAGAAGTGATATTTCCTTGTTTGATGGTAACAGATACACTGATAGAGCCAATCTCATTTGATCCAGTACCAGAGAAAGTACCATCCTTGAGTTCAGTTTCTGAAGTGGTATCTTCTGTTTGAGTGGCGGTAGTATCTGATGTGAGAGATGTATCGTTTGAAGAAGCGTCTGCTTGTGTATTTGATTGTGCTGTCTGAACGGCTTGCGCGTGATGGGTAGTTGCATAACCAGTGATGTATAAGCTGCTGATGGCTGCGGTGCAAAGACTAATCATTTTCTTATTTATTTTTGCCATGATGTATCCTACCTCCTATTACGATCTACTATATAGAAGAAATTTGAACAAACCATGAACAAGAAAAGAACGATTTTAGATAATAGGCAATAAGAATCAAGATATTACACGTTATCATTTATTTTTGACTGTGGTTCATTTATCAGGTAGGATGAAATAAATCTAAACCTTGCTCACGCAATCAAAAGGAGTGTTTCGGCCATGAAAAAGAAAATATTGATGTTCTTACCTTGTGGCTACGGATACTCCACTGCTGTTTTCTTTTAGAATAGACAAAAATTGGTGAAGTCTGTCTACAGGAGGAAAAACACGCAGAAAAATCATAGTGAGTGAGGGATTTACATGGAAAAAATCACGAGAAAAAACCCGGAAAGTATGCCGAAACCCGTTGGCAACTACAGTCATATCACAAGGGTGCCAAAGGGTGCGGGGTTATTTGTGACATCAGGTCAAGTAGGGACAGGAGCGGATGGACAGATCCCATCAAGCTTAAACGACCAAGTCACCAATACGTTTGAAAATATAAAGAGAATCCTTGCATCAGAAGGATTGAATGAAGAACACGTCATCAAAGTCAATATTTGGGCAACAGAAGAAATTGATTGGGATCATCTATATCCACAGTGGGATGCAATCTTCAAAACGGCATATCCATCAATGACCGTTGCCTATGTGACTGCATTAGGGTGGCCAGAGCTGAAAATCGAAATAGAGCTATGGTGTGCAGATATTTAATCAAAAAAAGAACAGTGCAAACTGTTCTTTTTTTGATGAGTATTTATGAAACAACTTGGAATCGCTTTGTAATGAATGCACCGAGAAATGCACAGGCTGTGTAGATGATGACCCAAATGAGAAAGGTTTTATTTCCACCAATAGAGGTGAACATTAGAATCACACTCGCTACCAGCACAATCAATGTAGGAAACCAAATGTTCTTTAAAAACAATGTGCCGAAAATGCCAATCAGCACAGAGATCATAGGTAAACCAAATATAACGAATAAGACAAAAACAGCCATGTTGATCACTCCTTTGAACCAAATCAACTATTTACATAAAAACATATAATAGTGCAGCACCCATATGCGGAAGGGCAAAGATGATGAAAAGAAACGCCGTATCAAGACGAAACATCCGGTGTTCTTTTGTTTCAGAGTGATAGGCCGCTCGTGCCTCGTCCCCGTTGGTCCATGCACCCATAAGAAATCCAGACACGACGAATGCAATAATAGAGATTCCACCACTGACAAACCCAATCCATTCATGGTGCTGTAATATGAGCGCCGCACTGCAAATCACCAGCATGGAGCAAACACCAACAAAAAAAGCATGTTTCTTTCTCATTACGCTTCACTCCTTCGGACAGCTATTAGGAGACCGCATCACATATTTCAATGAAATGTCCATCAGGATCAGACACATAACTGACCGTTTGTCCCCACGGCTTCTTAGCAGGTTCCTTGATGACAGGTACCCCTTTTTCCTTCAAAGACGCAATGGTTTCATTCACATCATCCACAACAAAGCCAATCTCAAACGTTTGTGATGAGCTGACTGCCTCTGGAACAGGCAGCCCAAGTGCCTCTTTCACATCTTGGCGTGAATTAATCGATAGGGTGACTTCTCCTGTATCAAACTCAACATAGGATTCAACCCTCAATTTAATCGGGAAACCGAGGATATGATGGTAGAACTGAATACTTGCTTCAACATCGTTTACATATAGAATGGTATATTTCATTTTCATGTGGAAAGCTCCTCTCTTCATATACGTGTCAAAACCGGAAAGGTTTCCCACTCATTTTACCACATAGGTCATAAGATTCATTGAATTCCAAAAAAACCAATATTTTCACCTCAATCGTCTTGAAAAACAAAATGTGGTGACATATGATAAAAATGTAAAATGAGAAAAAATAGGGGGAACTTACATGTTAAAAAAAATCATGGTCACTGTCTTGTCTTTCGGTCTTTTACTTAGCTTTACACAAGTTGACACACACACAGCGGATGCAAAGACAGTCAAGTACAAAAACTGCAAAGCACTCAACAAAGTATATAAAGGCGGCGTGGCAAAAAGCAAAAATACGAAAAACAAAGGTGGAAAAACGAAGTACAAGCCTTATGCATCAAAAGCACTTTACTTAAAAAATAAACACCTTGACCGTGATAAAGACGGCATTGCGTGTGAACGTTAAAAAGACCTGTCACAAGGTCTTTTTTCTATGGGATCAAACTCGTCCCTTTGTGCCATCTTCATCTTTATATTAAAATAAAGATAGATTCAAAAAATGATACAAAGTGGGGTACTCAATTTGTCAACACAAGCTGATAAGAAAGACATCCGATTGATTGCCATTGATATGGATGGCACGCTGTTAAACAGTGAGCACGTCATTCCTGAGGAAAATAAACAAGCCATTAAAGAAGCAGAAGCCAAAGGGGTCCATGTGGTGATTAGCACAGGACGTACGCTGATGACATGCCGAGAGCTGGTCGAGCCGCTGAAACTCTCTTCCTATCTTGTCACAGCGAACGGAAGTGAAATTTGGGATTCAAACTTCCAGTTGATCGAACGAGAACTACTGCATCCCGATCACGTTCAGATGATGTGGGATCTAAAAAACAGATACGAAACCGATTACTGGGCATCTACTGTGGATAAAGTGTGGAGAGGAGAATTCCCAGAACGCATTCATGACCACGAATGGCTGAAATTTGGTTTTGATATTCATGACGATGCTGTTCGTGAGGAAGTCCTCCATACATTGAAAACAAATGGACAGCTAGAAATCACGAATTCCAGTCCAACCAATATCGAAGTCAATGCAGCAGGCATTAACAAAGCGGCAGCTCTTGCAAAAGTTGCAGAACGCATTGGCTGTACAATGGACAACGTCATGTCACTTGGCGACAGCCTGAATGATATGGCGATGATTCAAGAAGCCGGATTAGGCATCGCAATGGGCAATGCACAAGAAGTTGTGAAAGAAGCGGCTGATTGGATTACGGCTCCTAATACAGAGCATGGGGTAGCAAAAGCCATCCAGCATTGGGTGCTGTCTAAATAAATGAGTAGAAAAAGTGAGAGGATATGACCTCTCACTTTTTTTGTTTTCTACTAGTTCTATTGTTATATTTTCTGACAATTTCATGTGCAGTCTATCCAAAGTTGGTATAATCAATATAAATTCGAATATTCGGACTTTCTATTCCGCAATTCGGAACGACAAGGAGGGGTTCTATGTATCAAGTGGATATTAACTGTGATTTGGGAGAAAGTTTTGGTCAATACACGATCGGTTCAGATGAACAAATTCTTGAATATGTTACCTCAGCCAATATTGCATGCGGTTTTCATGCGGGAGATCCAACTGTGATGAGAAAGACGGTTAAAATGGCACTGGATAAAGGGGTCCAAATTGGTGCACATCCAGGTCTGCAAGATTTAGTCGGTTTTGGCAGACGTCCAATCGCGATCTCAGCAGAGGAGGCCTATGATCTTGTGATCTATCAAATTGGTGCACTATCAGCCTTTCTGAAAGCAGAAGGCGGTACGATGCAGCACGTCAAACCACACGGCGCCCTTTACAACATGGCGGCTAAAAATACTGAATTATCTGAATCAATTGCGAAGGCTGTGTATGATATTGATCCTAACCTTGTGTTATTTGCGCTGTCAGGCAGTGAACTTGCGTCAGCAGGGGAAAGAATCGGTCTTCAAGTGGCACATGAAGTTTTTTCTGATCGGACGTATCAACCAGACGGGACATTGACATCCCGCCGTGAACCTCATGCACTCATTGAAGAGGATGAAAGGGCAGTTCAGCAGGTCATCCGTATGGTAAGAGAGGGGAAAGTGCGGACAGTGCAAGGGGAAGATGTTCAGCTCAAAGCAGATACGGTGTGCATCCACGGAGATGGCAGTCACGCGCTTCAATTTGCAAAAACCATTACAGCGAAGCTAAAAGAAGCCACTATTCAACTCAAGGCCTTTCGATAAATCGTCATCAAAGGGGGAAACAGCATGAAAAGAGAGAAAGCCAAACAGATGAAAGCTCCAAAAGGGAACCGTTCTATGCTGATGGGCGCAGCCTTTTTAATGGCAACGTCCGCCATTGGACCGGGATTTTTAACACAAACAACGGTGTTCACACAGCAGCTCGCAGCTAGCTTTGGGTTTGTCATCTTGATTTCTATTTTGCTAGACATTTTTGCGCAAACAAATGTATGGCGTATCATTGCCGTCTCGGAAAAAAGAGGACAGGACATTGCCAATATGGTTCTGCCGGGTCTCGGATATGTGTTAGCCTGTTTGATTGTCATTGGGGGTCTTGCCTTTAATATTGGAAATATCGCTGGTGCGGGTCTCGGTTTTCAGGTCATATTCGGCGTCGATCCCCGCATAGGGGCTGGGGTCAGTGCAGTCATTGCCATTCTCATTTTTGTCATCAAAGAGGCAGGAAAAGCGATGGACCGATTCACACAAATCGCTGGTTTTGTCATGATTGGTCTGATGCTGTATGTGGCTATTTCCACAGCACCGCCAGTTGGAGAAGCGGTCATGAGAACTTTCGTGCCAGAGAAAATTGACATGTTATCAATTGTCACACTTGTCGGCGGGACAGTTGGTGGCTATATCGTTTTTGCTGGTGGTCATCGTCTGCTGGATGCTGGCATTAAGGGGAAGGATGCATTGCCGCAAGTGACGAAAAGTTCCATTTTCGGTATTTTGATCACATCCGTGATGCGTGTGGCTTTATTTTTAGCCGTTCTAGGAGTTGTCTCAAAAGGCTTACAGATTGATCCATCGAACCCGCCTGCGTCTGTTTTTCAATTAGCATCTGGAAATGTTGGATATAAAATGTTCGGGATTATTATGTGGGCTGCCGCCATTACCTCAGTCATTGGAGCAGCATACACCTCCGTTTCCTTCTTTAAAACCTTCTCACCAAAAATCGAGAAAAATCAACGAGGCATTATCGTTGGATTCATTGCGCTCTCGACCATTTGTTTTATCACGATTGGAAGACCTGTGAACATATTGATTTTGGTTGGGGCCATCAATGCATTGATCTTGCCGCTTGCACTCGGAACATTGCTGATTGCTGCCTATAAAAAAGAAATTGTCGGTGATTATCGCCATCCATTCTTTTTGACAGCAACAGGTGCGTTTGTTGTTGTCATCATGGCAATCATGGGCGGATATACCATCATGAATGAAATTCCAAAACTATGGAGCTGATCACATGAAAGCATATCAAACCTATAAGCCGTCACAAATAAGGGAATTGATTCGTAAGCAGAAGATCACAGGACCAACGGCTGGCTTTGCTGAGGGATTTGCGCAAGCCAACTTAATGATCGTCAAAAAAGAGCTGGCCTTCGATTTTCTTTTATTTTGTCAGCGGAATCCGGCTTCGTGCCCTTTGCTTGATGTGCTCGACCCAGGTGATCCAGTGCCAAGGCGTTCAGCACCTGATGCGGATATTCGAACGGATTTCCCTAAATATCGTGTTTACAAAAAAGGGGTTCTTCAAGAAGAGGTAACAGATATTTCTTCCTATTGGGAGGATGATATGGTGGGCTTTCTCATCGGATGCAGCTTTACGTTTGAGCATGCACTGATGCTGAATGACATTCCTGTCCGCCATATTGAAGACGGTCATAATGTACCAATGTATCAAACGAACATTCCATGTGAAAGGGCAGGTGTATTCCATGGTCCGATGGTTGTCAGTATGAGGCCGATCCCAGCGCATCAAGTCACAAGAAGTGTTCAGGTGACGTCTAGATTCCCATCGGTACATGGCGGTCCTATCCATATAGGTGATCCAGCTGTGATTGGCATTGAACATGTAGATCAACCAGACTTTGGAGAACCATCTGTGATCAAAGAAGGTGAAGTCCCGGTGTTTTGGGCATGTGGTGTGACGCCGCAAGCCATTGTCATGCACACTAAGCCAGACATTGCGATCACCCATGCACCCGGTCATATGTTTATCACAGATGTAAGAGATCAAAAGCTCGGTGTCCTGTAGAAAGAGAGGTGTCATAAGAGTGGCATTTTCAACGATAAAAGATACGATCACGTTCCACCCGCTAGGAGACGCAGCCATTGTCATCCAAGCCGGGACTGACATAAGTGAAGACATTCATGAGCGTGTGAAGCAGCTGTTTTCATGTATTGAACAGCATCCATTTGACGGATATGTGGAAGCTGTTCAAGCCTTTACAAACGTGACCGTCTTTTATGAGCCCTATAAGGTGTATCAATCTGCTCAGCTTAAGCAACGTGCAATCTCTCCGTATGAATGGGTCAAAGACTATATTGAAAACCTCCTTGAAGACAACTGGCAGGAGGGGAATCAGGCAAAGCGCCGGATCGTCGACATTCCTGTATGTTATGGAGGAGAGCTCGGTCCTGACTTAGAAGAAGTCGCCCGTATCAATGGTTTGACGCCTGAAGAAGTTGTACGTATTCACACATCCGGGACGTATCTTGTCTATATGATTGGGTTTGCTCCTGGGTTCCCGTTTTTAGGCGGACTTTCTGAAAAAATTGCAGCTCCGCGTAGAGAAACACCAAGAATGTCGATTCCGAAAGGGTCTGTGGGTATTGCGGGGAAGCAGACAGGGGTTTATCCGATATCTACACCCGGAGGCTGGCAGCTCATTGGACAAACCCCTTTATCCTTATTTCGGCCGAATGCTGAGAGACCTAGTCTACTAAAGGCAGGGGACGAGGTTCGATTTGTTCAACTGTCTGAAAAGGAATTTTTCAGCATGAAGGAGGAAGATCGTTGAGTATGCATGTCATCAAGCCAGGAATGTTCACCACCATTCAAGATAAAGGGAGAATAGGCTATCAGAAGTACGGTGTTTTAACGAGCGGCGGCATGGACCCGCTCTCGCTCCGAATCGCCAACATCCTCACTGGGAATCAAGAAAACGAAGCGGTGCTGGAAATCACATTAATGGGGCCCGGTCCAGTGTTGACATGTCAGAAGGATCAGCTGATCGCCGTGACCGGTGCTGATGTGGAGGTTGAGATTGACGGGGAACAAGTGCCTCTATGGAAACCGCTCTTCATTCGAGCAGGAAGCACGATCACCTTTGGCCCTTGTAAGAGGGGATGCCGCTCCTACCTCGCTGTAGCCGGTGGATTTGATGTTGAGCCGGTGATGAAAAGTAAAAGTACGTACGTCAGAGCGAAGATAGGCGGGGTAGAAGGGCGTCCGCTAGAAAAAGGAGACGTCCTGCCGATTGGAGAACCGTCACCACTGGCGGTGAGCCTCGTTCACATGTTAAAAAGCAAAGGGGAACGTGCGCCAGACTGGACAGTCAATCATGCTCATTTTTTGCCTCTCGGGAAATCACCAGTCATTCGGGTGCTGGCAGGCAGACATCTATCTCATTTTCAGGAAGAATCGCAGCAAGCTTTTTTCGAACGGTCTTATCAGGTCACTCCCCAATCTGATCGTATGGGATGCAGATTGAAAGGAGAACCGATACGTTTAAAGCAAAAGCTTGAATTGATTTCAGAAGCGGTTGCTTTTGGCTCTATTCAAATTCCTCCTGACGGCCAGCCGATTATTCTGCTCGCAGATCGCCAGACGACAGGTGGATATCCCCGTATTGGTGAGGTGGCAACAGTCGATTTGCCGCTCATTGCGCAGGCGATGCCTGGAGCGAATCTCACGTTTCAACAAATTGACCGCCAAGAAGCAGAGCAAGCCTTATTCACACAAGAAGCAGAAATGAAGGACCTGACGGCAAGATTAAAACTCGAAGCATTTTCGTTTTAGAAAAGGTGAGAAACATGCAGAACACAAATAAAACCGTTGTGAAATCAATGGAGATATTACGGCTTTTTATCACACACGAACAATTAACGTTAAATGACATGATTGAGCTCTCGAGCATGCCCAAAACATCTGTACACCGAATGGCCAACTCGTTAGCCGATATGGGATTATTAGAAAAGCATCCTTCAGGTGTTTACCGATTAGGATTGATGTTCCTTGAATACGGTCAGCTTGTCGCCGATCGCCTCGATATCCGTAGAATTGCAAGGCCCTTTATGGAAAACTTGCGTGATGAGGTAGGTGAGGCTGTTCAGCTCATTATTCGTGAAGGAGATGAAGCCATTTATGTGGAGAAAATGGAAGGAACGCAGCCTGTCCGGCTCTATACCGCTGTCGGAAGAAGATCCCCATTATATGCGGGAGCTTGTGCGAGAAGTATTCTTTCCTTTTTGCCAGAGGAAGAGAGACTTGCCTATATTGATTCGGTAGAGCTCGGGAAAATCGGGATCGGAACCATTACCGATAAAGATGTCCTGCGAAACATGATCGAAGAATCAAACAGGCGCGGATATACGTTAAGCTATTCAGAGCTTGAAAACTATACTGCGGCTATTGGAGCGCCCATTTTCAATCATCACGGAGAAGTGGCAGCAGGCATTAGTATTGCGGGGTTTGAGGCAGGCTATCAAAAGGAACGGCTTCCTTATTTAATTGAGCAGGTCAAAAAAGCGGCCAGCGGCATTTCAAAAGAATTAGGTTTTGCATCTGAACAAATAAAAAGCCAATGACCGTTAAAGATCATTGGCTTTTTGCGTGTTCATGATTAGAAAGTTTTACCTAAAGCTTTTGCACGTTCGATCGCATCTGCTTTAATTTGTTCTGCTTTTGCAGGCTCAGCATTGTGACCTTCAACAATAAGACCTTCGAAAGAAGGAATACCGAAGAAGTTTGCAATTGTTCCAAGGTAACGGTGACCTGCTTCTAGTTCAGCAGCAGGACCTTCAGTGTAGTATCCGCCACGTGCTTGGATGTGTAGCGCTTTTTTGTCTGTTAGTAATCCAACAGGACCTTGCTCAGTGTATTTGAATGTTTTACCAGCTACAGCAACAGAGTCGATGTATGCTTTAAGAACTGGTGGGAATGAGAAGTTCCAAAGTGGTGAAACAAATACGTATTTGTCAGCAGAAACGAATTGATCGCTTAATTCGTTTAGGCGAGCAACTTTCGCTTGCTCTTCAGCTGAAAGTGTATCGAAGCCAGCACCAGATTGAAGCTTGCCCCATCCAGCGAATACATCTGCATCAATGTGAGGAATGTTTTCTTTGTACAAATCGATATGTACAACCTCGTCACTTGGATTTGCTTCCTTATAAGATTCGATAAATGCTTTAGCAGTAGCCATACTGTAAGAAACTGTTTCATCATGCGGATGTGCAGTGATGTATAAAACTTTTGCCATGTTCATTCAATCCTTCCTGTTTCAATGATTTTTTTAGCGTATCCCAAAGATACACTGAATATGTGGCATCTTTAATCATATTGGAATGCTATGAAAAAGATGTAACAAGCACAGTTACATAAAAACTGATATTTTCATTGTAATCACTATATAGTTTGAAGTCAAGGTATAAAGTCTTGAAATCAAGATAAAAAGTTTGTAAATTTTTCTGAAACGCTTCAAAGCTGCGATTTAAGCAAAAAAACCCTACTCCCATTGAACAAAAAATGGATCGATATCGCAAGTAAAGTGTTTGTAAATGCGCCCATCCTGCGTTTTTGAAAAAAAGGTGGATGCCTTTAAGCCATCTGCTACAAGCATTTGTTCTTCTTTTTCGTATATATAAGAGAAGGCAGGAGAGAGTGAGGGATAAGAGTGGGACGATCCTATGTTGCGATTGGAGATTCCTTAACGGTTGGGGTGGGGGCACGTTTATTTGGCGGCGGTTTTACGGAGCGATATGCGGCGAAGCTTGAAAAGAAGCTGCATATACCGGTGAAACTGTCCGTATTTGCGAAATCAGGGTTAACAACGGAAGAGATCTTGCAGCTTTTTCAGCGGTCTGATGTAAGACGGGCGATTGCTCATGCTGACATCATCACCATCACAGGCTGCGGGAATGATCTTGTTCAAGCTGTTCTGCAGTATGAAAAAGGGGAAGATGAAAAGACACTGCTGCAAGCGTCTATGCATTGTCAGGCGAATTTTAGCAAAATGGTTCAAGAAATCGCTCTGATAAAAAGAGGGCAGCATCATCCATACTGCGTATATTTATTGAATTTATATAATCCTTTTCCTGAGATTCCGATCGCCGAGAGATGGCTGAAGCAATACAACCATCACCTTCGCCAGCTTGCTGCGAATCCACATGTAGAAGTGGTGGATATTTACGGTGTATTTGAAGGACATCAAAGCGCATACTTATCGATTGATCAATTTCATCCAAACCACAAAGGATATGAAGCAATGGCAGAAGCGCTGTTTCAACAATCCGCTAAGCAACTGTGATCCCTCGGGATTGCAGTTTTTTCATTCTTTTAAATGAAGGGCTGTTTCGATATGATAAAAGAAACAAGACAAAAGAGGTGGATGCATGCAGGAGATGAGTGCGTATTTTCATGAATTGAAAGGAACAGCTTATGAGGTAGGAAAGCAGCAGGCTATTTGGCTGAAGGAGCGCCCTTTGCTTAAGAAACAATACATTCAATCAGAACCGTTATCAAAAGAGGCTGTGAAGGAAACAAAGCAGCTAATTCGACCGTTTCTTCCTCAGTTAGAGGAAGAACTCACGGGATTTTGTGATGAAATGCAAATGGATGAAAGCAATTTGACCTTTTTCTATTCTTCGCATCTTCAGCCAGGCTGTTCCCATTGTGTGATGCAGGGAAATGAGGCTGCCAATCAACAAACGGTGATGCTACGCAACTATGATTTTTCTCCGCTGTTTGATGATATGCGTCTTGTATCTACACATGTGAAGGGCTCAGCAGTCCATACAGGCTCATCATTAATCTTATTTGGCAGATCTGATGGGATGAATGAGCATGGTCTATCGGTCACATTTTCTGCATGCGGTCCGCCTATTGGCAACGAACCAGGCTTAAAGCCGCCGGCTGTTGCTGGCTTGCAAGTATATCATGTCATTCGTGCTGTGCTAGAGTCCTGTAAAATGGTGGAGGATGCCGTACGTTTTGTACAGGAAATGCCCGTCGCGTCAAATGTTCACCTAATGCTTGCCGACCGGCAGGGAGAGGCGGCTGTGATTGAAATGATTGATGGGCAAAAAAAGGTGAGAAGGCCGGAGCGTGGATTTATTGCGGCTACGAACCATCCGCTTGCTGATCACACGGCAAAAGGGTTGACGAAACATCATTCTGTTGTCAGGTACGACATGTTAATTCAAGCTTTAGAAGAACAGCCGTCAAGCGAGTCTCTTACGGAACTATTTCAGGCAGAATACCCTGCTGGTCTGACTGTGCACAATTATGAAGAGCTGTTTGGGACGATGCGAACCGTCATGTTTCGGCCGGAGGAAGGGACGATGGAGTATTGCTTTGGCTCTCCCATCTATAATCCTACCTATTCATTAAAGGTCGGGGGCACACTGCCATTTCATGAACAAACGATTCAATTTCATCAAAAGGATTATGGACCATCATTTTGGAGAAACGTGTGAGTCTTTCATTTTGTCACAGCCTGTGTGCCAAATTTAGATCAACTTCAGGTTGCATCAATTAGTGAAAGCGTTTTATATTAAAGTGTGACAATAGACCTATTTAAGCAGAAGGAGGCATTTCATGTACATAACGGCACGAGAACAGAAAGTGATCAAATATATGATTCAGCAAAATCGTTATGTCACCATTCGTGAGATCGCCGATTCTGTTCAGGTAAGTACAAGAACCATTCATAGAGAACTTAAATCCATTAAACCTATTTTAAAGAATTACAACCTATCACTTGATAAACAGCCGGGGAAGGGCTTGAAGGCGGTCGGTGAACAGGAAGACAAACAGCGGCTTCTGTCTCATATTTCAAATGAAGATCAAATTGAATATAGTTCTGATGAACGGAAGCTCTTAATCCTGTGTGCCCTGCTCGAAGCAAAGGAACCGGTGAAATTATATACACTTGCAGCCGACTTGCAGGTTACAAATGCGACCATCAGCTACGACTTAGATGAACTGACGGACTGGATCGCTCCTTACGGTTTACTGCTCATCCGCAAGCGCGGGTACGGCATTGAATTAAAAGGACCGGAGGAAGCCAAGCGGAAAATTGTCGGGAACCTGATCGTCGACCGTCTCGACATTCAATTATTTCTCGAAACGATTGAGATGAATATTAAACATCGAACGAAAGCGACTGAAAAGGTGTTTGGGGTAGTCAGTCGAGGACAGCTGCTCAAGGTAGAAAGGCTGCTCTTTCATTTGAAAAACAGACTCTCTCTCTCGTTGTCAGATAGTGCCTATATTGCACTTGTCGTTCACTTAACCTATGCCATTGAACGCATTCAAATCGGTGAAACCATTCGGATGGAAGAGGAAGAATTGCTTGAATTAAAGCGGACGAAGGAATTTGAATCTTCACTCAGAATCGCACGAGCATTAGAACGCATGTTTAATGTAGAGATTCCTGAAGCTGAGGTTGGATACATGACCATCCATTTGCGCAGTGCAAATCGAAGCTTTACGGCAGAATACCGCATTGATGAGATTGAGTTAGATATCGCGCTGAGAACGAAGAAACTCATTGACTTTATTTCTCATAAAACAGGCTATCATTTAAATGAAAACGATTCATTGTATGAGGGACTCGTGTCTCATCTTGAACCAGCTATGAACCGATTAAAAGAAAAGATGCGGATTTACAATCCGCTCACACAACAAATAAAAAAAGACTACTTCTTGCTGTTCATGGCGATTGAAGAAGGTGTGGAGCGCTTCTTTCCTGAGATCGAATTTCCAGAGGATGAAATTGCCTTTATCGTGCTTCATTTTGGTTCGGTGCTTGAAATTAAAAAAGAAGAAACAAAGATTCATGCATTGGTCGTTTGCTCAAGCGGCATCGGTTCGTCCAAAATGCTCGCATCACGATTGAAAAAAGAATTGCCTGAGATCGCCAAATTCGATCTATCTTCCTTAATGGAGTTAAAGGAAATCGACGCTGCGAGCTATGACATGATCGTATCAACCGTTCCGATCCCCTATGAGCATATTGATTACATTATGGTCAGCCCGCTCTTAAACGAGGATGACGCGGTGCGGGTCAAGTCTCATATTAAACGAAAAATTCCTTATCTGATTGAGAAAAAAAGAGCGCAGGAATCTGCAAAAGAATCGGTGGAGGAAACGGTTGATATGATAGGAATGGCAGAGCAAATCACGAATTATATGTCAGTGATTCGCAGCATCTTGTCCCATTTTACAATAGAAAATAAGAAGACGACGGAGCAGCATGAGTCAACAATGAGAGAGCTGATGCGTCAGGTTGAAAGTCAAGGCTATTTAGAACGTGCAGACGAAGTGACAGCCGGTTTACTTGAGCGTGAGCAGCAAGGTGGTTTAGGCATTCCAGGAACCGAGTTTGCTCTTTTTCACTTAAAGCATGATCTCATTAAGAAACCGGTCTTTCATATCTATGATCTTGATGAGGCATACGAGATCAAAAGCATGGATGGCGGGCAGCAGCTCATGTCCAGAATGCTCCTCATGCTGGCCCCGCTAGAGCTTGGCAAAGAAGGGTCTGAAATGTTTAGCCTGATCAGTTCATCCATCATTGAAAGCGAAGAAAGCATGGCACTTTATGGACAAGGAACAAAGGAAGAGATTGAACAGAAATTACATCAACTTTTTTATCAATTTGTCAAAGAGGCAAAATGGTAAGAAAAAGCCGAGAGCTTATTCGCTTCTCGGCTTTTTTGCTGTGACACAGACAGCGAGGGTGGGACGAATCTCCTCATATTCAACAGAAAACTGATCAAATCCAGCAAATTCTAAGTCATTGAGGATGCTTTCGCCCATTTCTTTTGTTCGATTGGCGTCCGCTCCTTTTTCTCTTGGCTGCATCACAATGACGAGTTTTCCGCCAGGTTTCAAGGTGTGATAAAGGTTGAGTGCGCCAGCCTTTGGGTCATCCCAAATCGTATAATTGTTAACAGAAAGTACTTTGTCATACTGATCTGCCGGGAGGCGCGTTTTTTCAATTTTCCCGACATACAGCCGGACCTGCTTCTCTTTGGATCGTTTCTTTATACGCGAATGCGCCTGTTCCTTCATAGTTGAAGAAGCATCTAGTCCATCAATGTGAAGATCGTCATAATGCTTGAGCATATGTTTGATGCTATAGCCGGGGCCGTAGCCTATTTCCAAAATGTTTTCACCATCTGATAAATCTAAATGCTGGATCGCCCATTGATTCAGTGCCTTGTTTTCATTTGCCATAATAAAACCTGCGATGCTTCCGAGCCAGCCTTTTGGTCTGCTAAAGGTTTTAGAAATGGTTGATAGCATGTGAGAACGCTCCTTTTTCATGTTTATGTAACCGATTTTTCCCACCCTGAAACCTGTCAGTTTTCAAAACGCATTGATGACGCATAGGGATGTTTGAGTAAAAAAATGAAGTGGTAATGAAAGGATACATCAACAAATCAAGGAGGAGCTTACACATGGATTTACGTGAATACTTAACAAATGGCATTCCGCGCCAAACGCAGGATCAGCAGCCGGGCAGTGAAAGAGAAATGAATCCTGCGCCGATCTATGAGGATGAATCGTATAAAGGGTCTGGTAAGCTAAAAGGAAAAGTAGCGCTGATTACAGGTGGAGACAGCGGAATTGGACGTGCCGTTTCTGTCGCGTATGCCAAAGAAGGAGCTCATGTCGCGATCGTATACTTAAATGAACATGAGGATGCAGAGGATACGCAAAAACGTGTAGAACAGGAAGGCGTTAAATGTTTAACGATTGCAGGGGATGTCGGGGACGAAGCCTTTTGCGAGAAAGCGGTAGAAAAGACAGTTGAAGCCTTTGGGAAGCTGGACATATTAGTCAATAATGCGGCCGAACAGCATCCGAAAGAACGTATTCAAGATATTTCTAGTGAACAGCTTCACCAAACCTTTAGAACCAATTTCTATTCTTATTTTTATTTTACGAAGAAGGCACTCGATTACTTAAAACCGGGAAGTTCCATTATTAATACAACATCTATTAACCCGTATCGAGGCAACAAAGTGCTCATTGATTATACGGCGACAAAAGGGGCCATCAACGGCTTTACTCGTTCTATGGCACAGTCGCTTGTGAAAGATGGTATTCGGGTAAACGGTGTAGCGCCCGGCCCAATTTGGACGCCGCTCATTCCATCTACATTTGATGAAGACAGTGTCGAAAGCTTCGGGGCCGAGACGCCAATGGGAAGACCAGGACAGCCTGTGGAGCATGTAGGCTGCTATGTACTGCTTGCTTCGGACGAATCGTCTTATATGACGGGACAGACACTTCACGTCAACGGCGGTTCCTTTATGAATACATGATCAATAAACACGCCGCCCAGCTTTGATTGGGCGGTGTATTTAGTATTTCTTCCGATTCTTCTGTACAGATGAGACAGACCATATGATAATGCCCACAACAACCGCTGCAATAACAAGTGAACTCAAATGGAACATCGTTTCATGATGCATGTTCAACTTCCCCTTTCAATGTGTCCGTTTTTTATAGCATCAGCTAGAAGATGTCTTTTTATGAAAAACACATTTCTTTGTTTAATGAATGGATTGTCGTGGAAACCTAAGAGTACGGATGACATTTTGAAGGAGTGAAGATACATGTCACAAGAAGAGTTAAAGCAAAAGGTAATGAACTTATTAGACGAACAAAAAGTTGGAACATTGGCGACTGTTGAACAAGATAAGCCGCATACCCGCTATATGACTTTTTTTCATGAAGGGCTGACATTATATACACCAACAAGCAAAGAAACACATAAAGCTGATGAGATTGAAAAAAATCCGAATGTTCATATTCTCATTGGTTATTCAGGTGAAGGATTTGGGGACACATATGCAGAAATTGCAGGTAAAGCCACATTAACTGATGATCCAGAACTGATCGACCGCCTTTGGTCTGATGAGATGGAGAAATGGTTTAAAGGAAAAGATGATCCAAACCTAGTAATCCTTAAGATTGACCCAACCTCCATTCGTTATATGAACGAAGGAAACCGGACACCAGCAGAATTATCACTTTAACACTTGCGTAAGTTGGGGGAACGTGTTATAGTTTTATATTAAGTGTTGAAATAGCAAATAAATAAAGAAAGTAAACTTTCTTTTTTCTATGACATAATGAGAAGCAATAGAGCTTCTACTTGATAAGAACGAGACGCTGTCAAAGCGAACAAACTTATTCTTTTCCTTCTGCAACCGCCCCCCTATAAAAGCGGAAGAATGGAAAAAAGACGTTTTGATTTACAATTCACACTGGCACGGCTTCGGAGCCGTAAGGACGAATGAGAGGTAGGGCTTTCGTTGTCTTGTTATCCAGAACTTCCATGGCGTTTACTTTCAAACGTAGGTTCACTCGGAACACATATGACACACTGATATGATCGAATCTTAATTCATACACTCCGTGACGGAGATTAAACATTGATTATTTATTTGCATGAAAAGAGTAAGAAACGGGCTGCCATCTATTTGGCAGCCTTTTTACGTTTTAAACAATAAAATAGGAAAAAGGAAGAAAAAAAGCGGACACCATCCGCATGACATCCCCTTCAAAAAGATTCGCCGCTAACAATAGAACAACGAACACTCATCGACAGAAAGAGGAAATGCTTCATCATCACTCACTTCGCCCTTTCTTCTGATACCTCCAAATCCGGCCAATAAAAAAGAACATCACCGTAAACAAAATAGAGAAGATCAACATGTCCAGCAGTGTCACGCCTCTATCTGGATGCACAACCCCAAACCAAACCCATTGAAGAACAAAAGAGATAGCAAAATAAAAGATGGATTCTTTCATGAAATTCTCCTTTTTACTTGTTTTTTTGACTGTTTAGCCACACCATCCAGATGAGAAAGGAACAAATGGCGCATGCGAGCAAAGTGACAGGCGGCAAGGTGTACCAGCCAGTCAGCCCCTTTACAAAGCACATATAAAAAAAGAAAATGGTAATAGATACGAGCACCCCTTGCTTGAACCAACGGGGAACACGCAGCCAAGCCGCTAGAATGATCGATGATAGCTTATCCATTGAGATAACATCCTTTTTTTTGAATCTGATTGGATTTTATCGTAAACAATCAAATATGTAAAATATGGATTTAGAAAGTTGGAATGGTATTCTTCTAGCATGAAACATTCTCGCTGCACTGACGTATAAGAAAAAGGAACTCCATGAAAGGAAGCGATCAAGTGAAAAGAATACCAGTGATTTTCCTCAGGTATATAGTCTTCTTTATTCCAGCGATCATTCTTAGTGTCTTGGTGTGGAACCATTACCAAGATGATTTGTCCGCAGGGAAAGTAACAGAGTATGACATCAAACGAATGTTTACATTCGATGAAGGAAAACGAGTGGTGAGTGCTGTATCAAAAAACCAGCAGCTCCATTTTGCAATGTATGATCCTCAATCAGGAAAAAGAATCAGTGAATGGACCACAGCAAGCGATTCGTTTAATGAAATGCTGCCATCCATTCAAGGGAACCATCTCTTAGTTGCTTTAAAAAATAAAGACGAGCAGTTGTTGATCGAAAAACTGTCTCCAAGCGGAGCAAAGAAAGAACTCGTCAAGCAAAACTTACAGATTCCCTCATTTTTAAAAACGAATACATATCAATGGAATGGACGTCTTGTGTTTACAGGAGAAATGGAAGGCGCTGCTGCGGTCCTCGGTGAGCTAAAGAATGGTCAGTTTCATGTCCACAATCTCAACGAGCTGAAGCTGCCAGCAAGACCTGTTTCCATCGATGTCGTCATGAATTCTTTTAGAGGGCAGACCCCATTCCCTATGTTTGAATTGACTTTGAAAAATGACCAAAAGGCGTATGTCAGCGGAATCTCAAATGAGAAACATCAGCTTGGGGTCTATGTCTCCAAAAGTGCAGAACCGTTCAGCCTCATCGAAGATAAAGTCGTGCAGCAGCTGCAAAAAACGATCGGATCATCACAAAACGTGGCTGTCGCTGTCGAATCCAACTATCCAAAAAGACCAAGGAAAGTGGATGCAGAGGGAAGGCTTGGGGAAGTCGTCCCAACACCAAAACCGATGTACCAAACTTTTATCTACCAGCTGAATGAAGAAGAAATTCTTCTTTTAGGCTCTACAGCAAAGGACGAAGCAAAAGGCAAGCTGACTGGTTATATTTATAATCATCGCACGAATAAGGCGACGTCTGCCAGCAAGCTGTCTCAGTCGTTGTCATATGAATCTTTACAAAAAGAAGATCTCTCTTTTCATAAAAATGTGAAGAGCAATTGGCTCTATTATTCACTTGGCAACCAATTAACGGGGGCATTTGAGACGAAAAGCAAACAGCTAAAGGAATTTCCTTTGCAAAAGGTCATCTCAATCGAAAATGCCAGTCCAGCCCACCAAACGTCTGTTGACACCTTTATGCAATATGTCATGAAGGGCGGACCACTCATTCTCAACTGGGCGATATGGCTCTTTATCCCACTGCTGTTATTTGTGCTAGCGATCTTCCTGCCACCGATTTTGAGACTGGTGAGAAAGAACAAGATAAAAGACAGTGTCACATTAGAAGCCGATATTGTATCAGTCAAAGAAACGGGTACCTACATCAACGAACAGCCGCTGGTCAACATGCAGCTTCAATTTCAATATGATGGGAGAAATATCGAGAAGGCGGTTAAAACGGTTGTATCCTATACTCAGATACCGCAACCGGGTCAGCGTATCGCCATTCTCTACAATCCGAAAAAGAAAAAAGCGATGCTCTTAAAAGAAGGTGACTTCTCGCAGCCAAGCGAGCCAAAGTTCATCAAAGGCGCTATTTTAAGAAACATAGAATCATATGGAACCGTAGGACGAGGCACCGTCTTATCACTTACATTTGAAGCAGATCAGAAAAGGTATACCATTCCGATGATTCAAGCCGCTGGTTTTGAGTTTAGAACAGGAGAAAAAGCCGATCTCGTTGACATCAGCGGTCAGTTGAAAATGGCAGCCTATGGGCATGAAGTGCGGAATCGTTCGGGTAAAGACGTGACATTAACAGGAACGATCCAACGGGTGAAGCAATATCCAGTCACAATTCATGATCAGAAGTCTATTATGCTGGATGTGACGGTTTCTAGCGGAGATCAATCCATCACAAAAACGGTCAGCCAATTCATCCCTGATCATATGGAGGTCGCGCCAGGAACTCAAATCACGATGCAGACAAAAAAAGAAGAGTTGAATAGAGAAATGGGACTCATGCAAGAGAAACAAGGAAGTGCAAAAGTGACCGAAGTGTCGTTTGTCGGGGTCATCGGCAACCTTCCGTTAGCGATCATTCAAGTCGAAAGAAATGGTGTGCAGTATGAGATCAAGCAGCCAATCGATCCAATTACTAGCGTATTGCCTGATGATGAATTATGGATAGCGTTTAACGATATGACACGTCAAGCAGCCATTGTGAAATATGCATCGATATAAAAAAGCGTTCCATTATCAGAACGCTTCAACATAAAGACAAAGGGCTAAAACGACATTCGTTTTAGCCCTTTTGATTAAGCTTTTGTATCATACTGGCGAAGCACCTTGTCATAGGCGAAGTTGCCGAAAGGAATGAATGCCGCAAAGAATCCGGCGATGGACCATTTCAAATGCCAGCGAACTTTAAATGTCACATATGCCAAAATGAGCATATAGATCACAAACAATGCGCCATGAAGAGAGCCCACAATGGTGACCGCCATCGGAATATCCGCAAAATATTTTAGAGGCATGGCAATTAAAAGAAGGGTTAAAAGAGACATACCCTCAATAAAACCCGCCTGTCTCAGACGGCTGATACTTGTATGCATATACAAATCCTCCTGTATAAAAGCTAGTTTCTCATCTTCTAATATAAACGAAAGATCGCCTGAACATGCGATAATCTACGAAAAATTCAAAATATGTTCAACGAATGCTTAAAAAATGGGAAATGACACGCGTTACTTTTCGGTTGTTTCAGAGAGTACTTGCTTTAAATGCGCCACATCATGTATGAGGTGGTCTGTCATCGCCTGAACGGCTTCAGCAGCCCGGCGTTCTTTTATTTGAGTGAAAATGGCCGTATGCTCTTTTTGAATCGTCTCGGCCCGAGGCCCGCCGCTAAAATGAAAGATGCGGCAATAATGAATGAGCGCATTCACGTGATTTAATTGTTTAGATAAACGGTGATTGTGACTGGCTTGAATGATTGTTTGATGAAACGCTTCGTGTAACTGAACGATATCCTGAGATGGCAGCTGCTGTTTGATCGCTTCGTCTGCCTTCGTGAGCACCTGTCCAATGTCATCTATTTCTCTATCTGTGGCTTCTTTGCAGGCAAGCTTAACGGCAAGCGTTTCTAAAGCCATTCGGACTTGATAGAGTTCCTCGACATCCCGCTCTGTTAACGTATAGACGGAATAGCCTGATCGATGATCCGCGATTAAAAGCTCGTCTTTTTCTAACAGCCTCATCGCCTCTCTGACCGGTGATCGGCTTACGCCAAATTGTTTGGCAAGCTGTGTTTCATTGATGCGCTCTCCTGGCTGAAACTGGCCATCAAAAATCATTTGCTTCAGCTGTTCATAAAATTGCATGTGATACGGTGCTGGTCTTTCCATCTCGAATGAATTCATCCCATCATTCCCTCTTTTGTACATCATCTTTTGTCTCATGTTATCCAAGTTCTTCCCTCTAGGCAAGCCTGCATCGAAAAGTCAATATCGTACAATCCAAGAGAAAAAGGGTGTGCTACACTAATGATCAGCTCAGTGAAAAGAGGGGATCGACATGAGAATACTAGAGGAACGAACAGTCCATTTTGACCAGGACTTGCAAATAGAGGCGTATCGCTTTCATGCCATCATCAAAAAGTTCCCAAAACATTTTCATCCATACTATGTGATTGGATTTATTGAAGGCGGTCAAAGACGTATGTTCTGCCAAAATCAAGAATACATCATTGAAAAAGGAGATATCCTTCTTTTCAATCCGTACGATAACCACGCATGTGAACAATTTGATCACATGCCGCTAGATTATCGCAGCTTAAATATTGAACCAGAGGTGCTGGAGAAGGTCTTTCAGCACAAGCCGCATTTTAAAGCCCCTGTGGTTTCACAAAGTGAACTAGCAAAGCAATTATATGATCTTCATCAAATGATCACAGAAGAAGCTCCTGCTTTGAATAAACAGGAAGCCTTTTACTTTTTGATGAAGCAGTTGATCGAAACCTATTCTGATACACCAGAGGAAAAAGCATCAGCAGCCAATGCCAATGAACAAAAAGTCCAAGACGTACAGCAATATATTGAAACACATCTCACGGAAAATATATCGTTAGATGACTTAGGTGAGCTTGTGTCCATGAACAAATATTCATTGCTGCGTGCTTTTACAAAGTTCAGAGGAATTACGCCGTATCGTTATTTACAGACAATCAGGGTGAACTATGCGAAGGAACTTCTCGCCCAAGGAATGAAGCCAATAGATGTAGCTGCTGCCGCTGGATTTTCTGATCAAAGTCATTTGACTCATTTCTTTTCGGAATTTATTGGGCTTACGCCAGGGCAGTATCAGCAAATTTTTGCAAAGCAGGTAACAGCAAAATGAAAAATAAACAGCTTCTTGGTCATCTAGCAGCCATGCTCACCATTTTTTTATGGGGATCTACCTTTATATCAACCAAAATATTATTAACGGCTTTTTCTCCAACAGAGATTTTATTTTTTCGTTTTTTCCTTGGGTACCTTGCCCTGATGATCATTTATCCAGTCACCATGAAGGTGCAGCATAGAAAGCATGAAGGGATGTTTGCGCTCGCAGGGTTATGCGGTGTGGTCTTATACTATTTTTTAGAAAATGTTGCACTTACCTATACGTTCGCTTCGAATGCAGGTGTTATCAGCTCCGTTGTCCCATTTTTCTCTTTTCTATTGTCTTATTTTTTATTAAAAGATGAGCCGCTACATAGCCGGTTTTTTATCGGTTTTTTCATTGCGATGACGGGAATTGTGCTGATTAGCTTGAACGGGATGACGACATTCCAATTGAATCCACTCGGCGATGCTTTAGCATTTATGGCTACCATTGTCTGGGCATTTTATTCCATTTTATCGAAAATGATCAATCAATATGGCTACCATATTATTCAGGTGACAAGACGTGTCTTCTTTTACGGGCTGTTATGGATGATTCCACTGATCTGGCATTTTAAGATTCGTTTAGACTGGGAGCGGTTGACGAATCCATCGTTTGCCTTCCACTTGCTGTTTTTAGGCGTCTTTGCATCTGCTATTTGTTTTCTGACATGGAGCTTTTCCGTGAAGACGATCGGTGTGGTGAAATCGAGTATCTACATTTATGGCGTTCCAATCATCACGATGGTCATTTCAATGATCGTTCTCCATGAGAGATTGACCTTCATGTCACTGCTCGGAACAGCTCTGACTTTGGGAGGATTGCTTCTTTCAGATAAAAAAGGAGCAGGTAGAAAAAAACAGCCAGTCCCATTACAGTTGCAGAACAAAAAGGCGCTTTGATCAAAAAGCGTCTTTTTGTTTATTGAAAGAACATGAACTCTTTAGTAAACTCAACTTAATCGGTCGACGGTCGACCATTCATAAGGGGGAGAATACAATGAAACACTTTTCGATTGCGACGATACCTGGTGATGGGGTAGGAAAAGAAGTTGTACCAGAAGCAGTACGTGTTTTGAAAGCGATATCAGAGGTGCATGGCGGTCTGACTTTTTCTTTTCAGGATTTTCCGTGGAGCTGTGAATATTATTTAGAGCATGGCGAGATGATGCCAAAGGATGGATTGGAACAACTGAAAGCCTTTGACAGTATTTTCTTAGGGGCTGTCGGTGATGCCAACTTAGTGCCTGATCATATCTCGCTTTGGGGACTGCTCATTAAAATTAGACGGGAATTTGAACAGGTGATTAACGTAAGACCGGCAAAACAGCTAAAGGGCATCCGTTCTCCGCTTGCTCAGCCAAAAGATTTCGATCTACTAGTTGTAAGAGAAAATGGAGAAGGCGAATATAGTGAAATTGGGGGTCGGATTTATCAAGGGGAGGATCAGCTTGCGATTCAAAATGCCGTCTTCTCTAGAAAAGGGACAGAACGTGCGATGCGTTTTGCTTTTCAATTAGCAGAAAAGAGACGAAACCATGTAACAAGTGCAACAAAGTCAAACGGCATCGTGCATACCATGCCATTTTGGGATGAAGTGTTTCAAGACGTCTCAAAGGACTACCCTAATGTGGCGGCAGATTCTCAGCACATTGATGCGCTCTCAGCCTTCTTTGTCACAAGACCAGAGAAATTCGATGTGATTGTTGCCAGCAATTTATTTGGTGACATTTTGACGGATCTTGGTGCCGCTATAATGGGTAGTATTGGTGTCGCACCAGCAGCCAATATCAATGTAAATGGCAAATATCCATCCATGTTTGAGCCAGTACATGGATCAGCACCAGATATCGCTGGAAAAGGGATCGCAAACCCTATCGGACAAATCTGGACCGCTAAACTCATGCTTGATCATTTCGGAGAGGAAGAATTAGGCACACATCTTCTCGATACGATTGAATTTGTCACAGCAGACGGCTTTTTAACGGCAGACATCGGCGGGGCTTATCAAACACAAGAGGTCACAAACGAAATCATTAAACGATTGAAGAAATAATCCGTCATTAGAACCGCATCTCCACGTCTGCTATAATAAAAGGATGGATAGAAGAAAGAGATGTGAAATCTAGTGTCAAAAACAGTTGTATTAGCAGAGAAACCTTCGGTAGGACGTGACCTTGCACGTGTGCTGAAGTGTCATAAAAAAGGAAATGGTTTCTTAGAAGGAGATCAATACATCGTCACGTGGGCGCTTGGCCACTTGGTGACACTGGCTGATCCAGAAGGCTACGGGAAAGAATTTCAATCATGGCGTCTAGAGGATTTACCAATTATTCCAGAACCACTCAAGCTTGTCGTGATGAAAAAGACAGGGAAACAGTTTCAAGCGGTTAAAGCGCAGCTGGCGAGAAAAGATGTAAAAGACATTGTCATTGCAACAGATGCAGGACGCGAAGGGGAGCTTGTGGCAAGGTGGATTCTTGAAAAAGCACATGTGAAAAAGCCTCTAAAACGTCTATGGATTTCGTCTGTTACAGACAAAGCCATTCAAGAAGGATTCAAACGATTAAAAGACGGCAGAGAGTATGATAACCTGTATCGCTCGGCGGTTGCGCGTGCAGAGGCCGACTGGATTGTAGGGATCAACGCAACAAGAGCGCTGACAACGAAGTTCAATGCGCAGTTATCCTGTGGACGTGTGCAAACGCCAACGATTGCTATGATCGCCAAGCGAGAGGAAGACATTCAGCAATTCCAGCCGAAGCCGTTCTTTGGGCTGACTGCACAAGTAGACGGACTGACGCTGACTTGGCAGGATGCAAAGACAAAACAAAACCGTACATTCCAAGAGGATGTAGTGAAGGAGCGCTTGGCAGCCTGTAAAGGAAAACCTGCAGTGATTGATGCACTGAAAAAAACAGCGAAAAAATCCTTTGCTCCAGGATTGTATGACCTGACAGAATTGCAGCGTGATGCCCATAAACGCTACGGTTTTTCAGCAAAAGAAACACTGTCTACACTTCAGCGTCTGTATGAACAGCATAAGCTTGTGACGTACCCGCGTACAGATTCACGTTTTATTTCGGCAGATATCGTTCCCACATTAAAAGATCGACTCAAAGGAATGAACGTTAGACCTTACGCGCAGCATGTGAATCGCATTCTACAATCAGGCATTAAAGCACATAAAGGTTTTGTCAACGATGCCAAAGTGTCAGATCACCATGCGATCATTCCAACCGAGGAAGAGCTGTATCCGGGTGCATTAAGTGATAAAGAGCGTAAATTATATGACCTCATTGCCAAGCGATTCCTCGCTGTACTGATGACCCCTTTTGAATATGAGGAAACCACAGTGATCGCCAAGATCGGCAGTGAGACATTCACAGCGAAAGGAAAAATTGTGCAATCAGCCGGCTGGAAAGCCGTGTACGATGAGTCCTATGAAGACGAGGAATCAGCCGAAGCAGATCAGCACTTGCCGGCATTAACAGAGGGGCAGTCACTTGACGTACGCCAATTAAAAGAGACAAAAGGCGAAACGAAACCTCCTGCTCGTTTTAACGAAGCGACCCTTTTATCTGCCATGGAGAACCCGTCTGCATTTATGCAGAACAAGGAAAAGGACTTAGTGAAAACCCTTGGCGAAACGGGTGGATTGGGGACAGTGGCAACTCGAGCTGATATCATTGAGAAACTGTTTAACAGCTTCTTAATTGAGAAAAAAGGCAAAGACATCTTCATCACATCGAAAGGGAAGCAGCTGCTTTCTTTAGTACCTGAAGATTTAAAGTCACCTGCGTTAACAGCGGAATGGGAACAAAAGCTTTCTAAAATTGCGAAAGGCCAATTGAAAGCTTCTCAATTCATGAGTGAAATGAAGTCATATGCAAAACAAGCCGTATCTGAAATCAAACAAACGAACCAAACCTTTAAGCATGACAACATGACAGGCACACATTGTCCTGACTGCGGAAAACTCATGTTAAAAGTGAACGGGAAAAACGGCACCATGCTTGTTTGTCAGGATAGAGAATGCGGACATCGAAAAAATGTGGCAAAGAAAACAAATGCACGCTGCCCGAACTGTCATAAAAAGCTTGAGCTGCGCGGGGAAGGCGATGGCAAAATATTTGCCTGTGTTTGTGGTCATAGAGAGAAACTGTCTGTCTTCGAAAAACGTAAATCACAATCCAATCAAAAACGAGCCAGTAAGCACGATGTGTCTAAATATATGAAGAAACAAAAGAAAGTGGAAGAACCAATCAATAACGCACTTGCAGAACAATTAAAGAAACTAAAATTAGATCAATAGTTGTGTAAAAACCCATGTAAATTCGCATGGGTTTTTTGTTTGTTCGAGTATTTTGACATGTTGTTTTTCTGTAAATGGGAATATGTAAGCGAAAAGACTCGTAATTTGGTATAAAATATTTATTTTCATTTAAACAGAAACGCTCTATAATAAATCGTTAGATGCTTAGAGAGAACAGGGATTGAAAGGGGACACGAATGGATAAACCCATACATCGTACAGCTATCGCTATACTCATTGTCATTCTACTAGGCGGATGTACCTGGAAACAGCAGCAACATTCAGCTCAACCAGAACCTGCAAAGCCAGTATTGTCAGGAGAGTACTTTATGACTCACCACTTAATGACAAACCAAGGCATGATTCAGACCTCGCTTGCGGAACAGCCTACTTACTTATCAGAATCGCTCGGACTTTGGATGGATTATCTTGTTAGAAAAAAAGATCAAACATCTTTTGATCAACAGGTAGACGTCCTGCGCACTCAATTCTTACTGGAACATGATCTTCTTAGCTGGCAAATCGAATCTCATCAAAAAAGCAAAGTCAATGCTTTAGTTGATGATTTACGTGTAGTAACAGCGCTTCAAAAAGCAGATCAATTGTGGCAGAAGTCAGTGTATCAAACCACAGCCAAAAAAATCGCAAAAGCGTTAAAAGACAAAAACATGTTCAAGGGTATGTTGACCGACTATTATGATGCATCGACAAAGCAAACTTCACATACAATCACACTTTCATATCTTGACCCAAAAGCAATCAAAGAACTAGTATCCCTCCACCTATTCACAGAACAAATGATGAACAACCAATTGGCCATTCTAAAAAATGCACCGAGACAAAAAGGGTTTTTTCCAAAATTCTATGACATAGCGAAGAAAGTCTACTCATTTGATCAGGAAATCAACTTGATCGACCAGCTTTATACGGCTCTTTATGCTGAACGTGCACAGGTTGATACATCAGTCATCATGAAATGGCTGAAAACCAACTTCCAAAAGGAAGGAAAACTGTACGGACGATATAAGCTGAGCACATTGCAGCCAGCAGTGACGTATGAATCGCCTTCAGTCTATGCACTGGTGATCTTATATGCACTCAAACAAGGAGAAGATGATTTTGCAAAAGACGTCTATCACCGAATGAAAGAGCTGCAAATCCAAGATCCTCTCAAGCCTTATTACGGAGGCTATATGAACGAAAAAGATACACACTCATTTGATAATTTATTGCCTCTAATTGCAGAAAGGGAGCTTCTAAATGAAAAGGTTATTCAGTAACACCTATCGCACGTATTTTACGCTGCTCCTCACGTTTGCGGGACTCATTTTATTTATGGGCTACTTGAATGGACGTGATGCGGAGAGTGTCATGATCATCACACTCACATTTGTCGTGATAGGATGCGGCATTTTATTTGGTATTTTGCCAGCATTGGTTTTTACTTTGTTGATTTTGTTCTTTATAGGAAGCGGGATGTTCTTTACAGAGCTTGGTCACACAAATTCACTCTTTTCTAATCAAACGTTGCAAGATGTCGTGATATGGGGCGTGGCGCTTCTCTTTTTTGCTATTTCTGCTGGAAACGTGCATGAGCGAATAAAAACGATGCGTTACACCATTGAACAACAAAAGAGGGCCATCAAACAATTTGTAGCGATTGACTCAACCACAGGCTTTGACAATGCAGAGCGGATGAGGCTCGAATTGTCTGAGGAAATGAAACGAGCAGAACGATACAAACAGCCATTCGTCTTTATCCTTCTTCATATGCACTACTCAGCGGAATTCAAAACATTATATGGAGAAAAAGAAATGCAGCATCTTTTCCAGCAACTCAGTATGAAGATTCGCGAAAGTGTGAGAGAAACCGATAAGAAATTTCGATTATCCGAAGAACGAATCGGGCTGCTGCTCACTCACACACCTGCAGAAAACGTCTCGATCGTTCTTGAAAAGCTAAAGGATAAACTGAAAACGCATGTTCTGCTAAATGGTCGTGAAGTGACCTTAACTTTTCATGTCTGTCATTTAACAAGCAGCGCGGATTATCGGACACCAGAGCAATTTTTAGAAGAACTAGAAAACGAGATGATGATGAATGAACTTTAATGTTTTGACGAAATGTTGTTTGTTATTCGTTCTTTTCTCTATGCTTTCGATCAAAGACAGTACATCAGCCGGTGCACTTGAGAAAGAGTCCAGGACCCTCATCGTCTATTCCACACAATCAGGTGAGGCAACTCCAACTGTTCATATGCTTGATGTACTTGTGGGGCATTTTTCCACACGAACGACCATTTTATCTGATGAACAAATAACTGAAAAGAACCTCAATGACTTTCAGCAAGTTATCTATATAGGTGAAGAAAAGAGAACGTTGAAAGCACAAACCGTACGTCTCATAAACGAATCAAAACGTTTAATCGCAATAGGATACAATGCGGAACAGCTTCGCCCATTCTCTAAGCTTACTTTTCACAAACAAGATCACATCAGTCAAATCAAAGAGACCGATGATCAAGAATACCGTCAGCTAGAGAGAGGAATCACAGCTCAGGCGGTTCAAGGGACAGATCTGCAAAGTAAATTCTTAATGAAGAAAAATCAAGCTGAGCAGCCATTTGTGATTCAAACAAAAGAAGGTGCGGCATATGTCGGAATGCTAAATATCCTTCAGCACGACAAGCTGCTTGCAGAGGTGATGGAAAGTCTCCTGCCGGCTTCTAATCAAACGACGACAAAGTACTTACAAATTGGGAAGATTAACCCCGTCACGGATGAGAAGAAGTTACTTGAACTTGGGCGATACGTAACAGCTCGCCATATCCCTTTTCTGCTGGCGGTGACCCCTATATGGATTGATCCAGCAACAGGGGATGAAGTGACGCTCAGTGACCGGGCTAAACTTGTCCACGTGTTAAAACAATTGCAAAGCAATGGAGCTAGTGTCGTTCTTCATGGGTTTAGCCGTACGTATCGAACGGAGGAGTCGGGTAAAGGCTTTGAATTTTGGGATGTAAAGTACGATCAGCCCGTTACGTCAAATGAACCAGAGAAAGCTGATCAGCAGCTGAACAAAAGCTTTTTTCCGAATGAAAAAGATTTTAATGTGTATATCAAATCCAATCAACATCAAGAAGCCATCTATACAGAAGAAAAGCTGACAAAAGGCATTGAACTGCTCACGCAGCAGGGGTTATATCCACTTGCATTTGAAGTGCCGAATGACGCCATATCCCTGCAAGGCTATGAAGTGATTTCCCGCCATGTGTCCAGTCTATTTGGACAGGTGCAGCTCTCAGACCGTACATGGAAAACAAGAAGTGCATCACCGTTTTTGTCGACACCCGCCATGCTTCATGGCATGACTTTATATCCTGAACAGTCTATAGATACAGCGTCTGACCAAGAAGGTGCAAACATACTGGCTGAGCAGACAATTCAATCCATGCAGCATATCCAATCCGCCGCCATTGGGTTGTCCTATGATGTGGAAGCGGGGATAGATGGGCTGCAAGATTTAATCACACAAATGGATGCGATCCCTTCTAGTGAATGGCTAGATTTAAAGAAAACAAAACAGACTGTTCAAACTCAGAATGTCCAGATCAAAACAACAGGAAATGGACATATTCAAATAGAGCAATCCAATATAGCTGAACCAAAAACACACAAACGAAGCGGGATGGAAAATATGCTTCGAATGCTCACAATGGTGGTGCTGCTCTTTATTGTGGCATTTGCTTTTTACACATTGTATTTAAGGCTGACGATGAAAAAACGGATCTTTAAGGAGAGAAAATCAGGTGGCTGATATCTTATTTTACCTATCATTAATACTGATTTGGATCATGCTCCTATATCATATGTTTCTGATGCAGGGAGGCTTTCAGCACTATTTAACTTACGAAAAAGTGCTGCCTAAATGGACGAAACAAGGGAAAGATCTGCCGACCGTCAGCATTCTCATTCCAGCACATAATGAAGAAGTGGTCATTCGGCAGACGCTAAAAGCCATGGTCCAGTTATCCTATCCCAAACACCTTCTTGAAATCATTGTGATTAATGACAATTCCTCTGATTGTACAGGGGAGATTGTGCAATCATTTAGTGAGCAATACGATCATGTCCATATGATTGAAACAAAGCCGCCATTTGCAGGGAAGGGGAAATCTACTGCACTGAATGAAGGCTTGAAGGCTTCGACAGGAGACGTTATTTGTGTATACGATGCAGATAATATGCCTGAAAAGAAAGCCGTCTACCATTTGGTTCTTGGATTATTGAATGATCCTAAAGCAGGTGCTGTTGTCGGGAAATTCAGGGTCATCAATGCAGCCAAAAACCTCCTGACAAAATTCATTAACATAGAAACGATCTGCTTCCAGTGGATGGCGCAAGGCGGGAGATGGAAATGGTTTGGCATTGTGACAATACCAGGCACCAACTTTGCGATCCGTCGGCACATTTTAGAAGAGCTTGGCGGCTGGGATGTCCATGCACTAGCTGAAGACACTGAATTAACAATTCGTGTGTATAATCTGGGCTATGTGATTCGATTCTTTCCTGCTGCGATTACATGGGAACAAGAGCCTGAAACATGGAAAGTCTGGTGGCGGCAACGAACACGCTGGGCTAGAGGCAACCAATATGTTGTGCTTAAATTTTTAAGGCAGTTTATGAAATTAAAACGAAAACGAATGATTTTCGATTTATTTTATTTTTTCTTTACGTATTTCTTATTTTTCTTTGGTGTACTGCTCTCCAATGGCATTTTTATCGTAAACTTATTCGTTGATCTTCACTTATCTGTGGGAGCTGTGGCACTCATTCTATGGGGCTTAGCCTTCTTCCTCTTTTTAACAGAAGTGATGATTACGTTAAGCATAGAGAAAACAGAGCTGACCAAACAAAACATTCTCATTGTGATTCTCATGTACTTTACCTATTCCCAAGTATGGATTGCGCTTGTTGTGTACTCCTTATGTGTAGAGGCGAAAAGCCGATTATTGAAACAAGAAGTGAAATGGTACAAAACCGAGCGTTACAATCAACAACAAAAGAAAAGCGGGTGACATATTGAAATCGTTAAAATGGTTGATTTATATATTAGGATTATCCTTAGCGATCCAGCCTTTTTTCATGGCAGGTCAAGCAATGGCGCAATCCAACCGAGTTCAAGTCAAAGATGATTGGGTTCATTCTTCAAAAGAAAGCAAAACAAAAACGCAGCATCTATCAGAAGACGTAGTGACCTTATATGGACAAGAAGACCGCACTGAATTTACCTATCAAGTGGATCAGGAAAAAACAGAGTCAAGCACATTGACGTTAAATATAGAGGCTTCACCATTATTGATTTCACCTTCTTCATTCACTGTTATGATTGATGGAGAGATCGAAAAGACCATCCCTGTATCAGGGAAAAACCAGAAGAAGTCGATTCAAATCAAGTTGAACAAAGCACAATTGAAAAAAGGTACTCACCGCATTCAGGTCATATTTTATGGTGTTTTAAAAGACGGCGTGTGTATCAACCAAGAGACACCTGCCAATTGGCTAAAAGTGTATCCTGAAAGTGAACTTGTATTCAAAGGAATTCAGACGGAAGGCCTCACATTAGACAATTTTCCATCACCTTTTATTCAAACGGGTGATCAGAAAGAACAGACAGACATTGTCATTCCTAATTCACCGGATGGAGCTGAATTAGAAGCAGCCATCAAAGTATACCGTACGTTGAAAAACAAAGATCGCCAAAAAGAGATCAAACTTATCCAAGAAAAGGACATCAAGCAAGTGACGCACCCAACGATTGCTGTGGGAGCTAAAGGAAGCTGGGATGGACGGATGAAAACGATTGAACAAGGTGCAGGAATTAAAACGAAAAGCAGTCATCTTACGTTAGCGATGAGAACTTTGACAGCAAAGAAAACAGAACAGCCCATTTTATTTGTGACAGCGGAAAAACCTGTGACAATTGCTGAAAAAATCAACGTTCTAACTCAGTCAGCATTAACGGGTCAACTGACTGGAACGGACTTACTGATTCAAAAGACTGCAGCTCAAACGTCTAAACCATCTCACAAGATTCGTTTGAAAGATTTTGGCGGAGATGATGTCACGGTTGGGACCAACAAGACGGCATCCGACCACTACTATTATCCGAAAGCGCTACTGGCTAACCAAAAATCTGGTGCAAAGCTCAATCTTTCATTCAAAAAATCTGATACAGCAGCAAGCAAAACAGAACGGTTAACTGTTATGATCAATGACGAACCGCACGACGTACCATTAACAAAACTAGGCAACAAAGATGCGAATGGATTCTATCATGTCTCGATTCCAGTAGATTCAAAGATACTTCAAAAAAATGAATATATTGATTTGCAATTTGTCACAAGTGGTTTTAAAAACATGGAATCCTGCAGACATACGGATGAAGAAGGCTGGATATTCATTGACAAAAATAGCTCTCTTCAAATACCAGAAGGAACAATGAGTGAAAAGCCAGATTTAGCCGCTTGGCCGCTCCCGTTCAGTTCGAAAAATACATTGATCATCATACCAGATCAAATCAAACGTGAAACAATCAATCAAATGACCATGTTGACGGAATCTTTTAGTCAGCCAGAAGTAGCTCAATATCATTTAATGAAAGCTTCTCAAGTCACAAATGAACAATTGAAAAATCACCCTCTCATTTTCATCGGAGGCATTCAAACATTCTCTCTTCTGAAAGAAAACGCAGCCGATCTCGTTGTTCCGGTGAAAAAGGATCAGTATGATGTATCTTCTTTCGGCATGATCAACGAAACAACGGCTCGAATTGTATGGACGCAGCCATCTGTTTGGAATAAAGAACAGACAATGACAGTCTTTTCAGGAATGACTGCAGCTGAAGCTAACGTGTCAAATGAAGTGATGCAATTTCTTCAAACAAATACAGAAAAAGCAACAGTTGCAATAGAGAGTAAAAACAAAGGCGTGTTTTCTAATCATCAATCCGTCAGCAGCACATCGAGCAGTCTGAAAACAAGTGAAAAACAAAGCAGCAGCGAGTCTTGGATTTACTTTGCGTGTATCGCTGCACTCATCCTTTTTGTGCTTGTGATGATTGTCTATTTCGTACGAAAAAACCGTAAAAAGACTGAGTTCTAAACGATCAAAAGACCTTGAAAAAATCTCTTTACTTTGGTGTCAAACGGGAGTATGATCTCTTTTATAAAAGACCAATCGCTGAATCATTTCGATGAGCGGGGGAACCAATTGTGGTGGTATAAAACACCACGTGGGGTGAATCCTTTTAAGGTAGGGCAAAATCTCATGCGCCCGAATCCGTCAGCTAACCTCGTAAGCGTTAAAGAGAGCAAAGACCAACCTGTGATCTAAACAATAGGCACAGGGGCATTCTATTGCCTCTGTGTCTTTTTGGCGATCCAAAATTTTGTAACTCAAATCGTTTGACACTAAAGGAGCGGGCAACACATGTACAGTTTGATGAAGCGTATTTTAATTGGTAAACCATTAAAATCACAGGCAGCAGGAGAACAAAAACTATCAAAAATCAAAGCTTTGGCATTATTGTCATCAGACGCATTGTCGTCAGTCGCATACGGTACAGAACAAATCTTGATTGTTCTATCAGTTGTCAGTGCGGCAGCGTTTTGGTACTCACTCCCGATTGCAGGTTGTGTATTAATCCTTTTAATGGCGTTAATTCTATCTTACCGCCAGATTATTTATGCTTATCCAGAAGGCGGCGGGGCGTATGTCGTCTCCAGCAGAAACTTAGGTGAAAAACCAGGGCTGGTTGCTGGTGGATCATTACTCGTCGATTACATTTTAACCGTAGCAGTGAGCATTTCTGCTGGGACCGATGCGATCACATCGGCTTTTCCAGCTCTATATCCATATCATGTCATGATTTCAATCGTATTAGTTCTAGTGATTATGGTGTTAAACCTTCGTGGACTGACAGAGTCGGCATCTATTTTGGCTTATCCTGTGTACCTATTTGTCTTTTCATTGCTTATTTTAATTGGAGTGGGCGGGTTTAAACTATTAACAGGGCAAGTGCCGCCAGCACCTGAACATACAGCATTTGGCACACATGTATCAGGCATCACGTTATTTCTTTTATTAAAGGCATTTTCGTCTGGCTGTTCTGCTTTAACTGGTGTTGAAGCGATTTCTAATACAATTCCATCCTTTAAAAAACCAGCTGCACAAAATGCAGCGAGAACTTTATTGATGATGGGGGGATTACTGGCCGTTCTATTTGTAGGAGTGACATTGCTTGCGTTTGGTTTTGGCATCTCGCCAAAGCCAGAAGAAACGGTTGTGTCACAAATTGCATCAGACACATTTGGACGGACGTTTTTCTACTATGTCATTCAGGCTGTCACAGCTTTAATTTTAATATTAGCGGCAAACACAGGCTTTTCAGCTTTTCCATTATTGGCTGTCAACTTAGCAAAAGATAAATATATGCCGCGCATGTTTACAGTGAGAGGAGATCGGCTCGGTTATTCCAATGGCATTATCTTTTTAGGTGTAGCTTCTATGCTGCTCATTTGGCTATTTGATGGGAAAACGGAACACCTCATTCCACTTTATGCTGTCGGTGTGTTTATTCCATTTACCTTGTCTCAGACAGGTATGTGTGTAAAGTGGATTCGTGAAAAACCACAGGGATGGAAAGTGAAAATGCCTATCAATATCGTGGGAGCACTTATTTCATTTACGGTTTTCATGATTCTCATTTTGACCAAGTTCCATCTTGTATGGCCAGTATTTGTTTTCATGCCAATTGTTCTATTTATTTTTCATTCTATTAAGAAACATTATCTGTCTGTTGGAGAACAATTACGTTTATTGAATGAAACCGAGCCTGTCGAAATCAAAGGAAATGTGGTCATCGTCCCAATAGCAGGTGTCACACGTGTCGTCGAACA
Organism: Bacillus sp. BS1807G30; assembly: GCF_040047675.1. Lineage (NCBI taxonomy): Bacteria > Bacillati > Bacillota > Bacilli > Caryophanales > Bacillaceae > Bacillus > Bacillus sp. BS1807G30. The sequence goes on from NZ_CP157353.1 coordinate 491,946, forward strand.
ATCTGTGCAATATGCAAAATCCTTATCAGACCAGGTCATAGCGGTTCATGTATCGTTTGATAAAGAGAAAGACAAGAAAATTGAAGCTGATTGGGAAAAGCTGAATAGTGATGTGCGTCTTGTGATTTTACATTCGTCTTATCGAAGTCTCATTCACCCGCTTGATAAATTTCTTGAAACGATTGAAGCGAAAGCAAATGCACATCAATATAGAGTGATGGTGCTCGTCCCTCAATTTATTCCGAAAAAAAGATGGCATACCATTTTGCACAATCAATCTGCTTTCTTATTAAGATTCCGTTTATTATGGAAACGGGATATTGTTGTCGCCACTCTTCCATATCACTTTAAAAAGTAGCAAGAGCAAGTTGAAACGTTTGATCAAAAGGGTGCGGTGGTATGGAGTAAGAAAAAAGGAGTTTTCTCACATGCCGCAAAGAACCGCAGGAAAAGAAGTAACAGCGCTACTGGAAGAGTGGGGCGTGAAACATATTTATGGAATGCCCGGCGACAGTATTAACGAATTAATCGAAGAACTAAGGCATGAATCAAGCAAAATTCAATTTATACAAACAAGACATGAAGAAGTGGCAGCACTTTCAGCAGCAGCAGATGCGAAACTAACAGGCAAACTTGGTGTTTGTTTATCAATTGCTGGGCCAGGTGCTGTCCACTTATTAAATGGACTATACGATGCAAAAGCGGATGGTGCACCTGTATTAGCGATAGCAGGGCAGGTTGCCTCAACTGAAGTAGGTAGAGATGCATTTCAAGAAATCAAATTAGAGCGGATGTTTGACGATGTTGCTGTCTTTAATCAGCAAGTACAAACAGCAGAAGCTCTGCCTGACTTATTGAATCAAGCCATCAAAGCTGCTTATACCCATAAAGGGGTGGCGGTTCTCACTGTCTCAGATGATTTATTTTCTCAGAAAATTAAGCGGAGTCCCGTTTATACATCTCCTCTTTACGTAGAGGGAGACGTGCGGCCCAAGAAAGATCAACTGCTAAAGGCTGCTCAACTCATTAACAATGCGAAGAAGCCAGTCATCTTAGCAGGAAAAGGATTAAGAAATGCAAAAGAAGAGCTTCTTTCGTTTGCAGAAAAGTCAGCTGCGCCTATCGTCATTACACTTCCTGCAAAAGGTGTTGTTCCAGACAGGCATCCATACTTTTTAGGGAACCTAGGTCAGATCGGGACGAAGCCTGCATATGAAGCGATGGAAGAGTGCGATTTATTAATCATGCTTGGAACCTCCTTCCCATATAGGGATTACTTACCGGAAGACACACCTGCCATTCAATTGGATATCAAACCGGATCAGATCGGTAAAAGATATCCAGTAGAAGTGGGGATTGTAAGTGACAGTAAAAATGGTCTTCATGAACTAACCTCTTATATTGAATATAAAGAGCAGCGCGGTTTCCTTGAAGCTTGTACAGAGCATATGATGAAGTGGCGAGAAGAAATGGATAAGGAAAAATCTATTGCCACATCACCGCTTAAACCGCAGCAAGTCATCGCTAGATTAGAAGAAGCGGTAGATGATGATGCCATTCTTTCAGTTGATGTCGGTAATGTGACGGTATGGATGGCACGTCATTTCGAAATGAAACAGCAGGATTTCATTATTTCCAGCTGGCTTGCCACAATGGGCTGTGGTTTACCTGGCGCAATATCAGCTAAATTAAACGAACCAAACCGCCAAGCCATTGCTGTCTGTGGTGATGGAGGCTTCACAATGGTGATGCAAGATTTTGTGACGGCGGTAAAATATAAACTGCCAATTGTCGTTGTGATCTTAAACAACAACAACCTTGGTATGATTGAATATGAACAACAGGTAAAAGGCAACCTCAACTATGGTATAGAGCTGGAAGATATTGATTTTGCAAAATTTGCAGAAGCATGCGGTGGTAAAGGAATCTCGGTGTCATCACATGAAGAACTAGCACCAGCCTTTGATCAAGCACTTCAAGCTGAGAAACCTGTGATCATTGATGTTGCGGTGACCAATGAACCACCGTTACCTGGGAAAATCACATACACACAAGCAGCAGGCTTTAGTAAATATTTATTGAAAAAATTCTTTGAAAAAGGTGAGCTGGATATCCCTCCACTCAAGAAAAGCCTCAAACGCTTTTTCTAAACAGCAGGTAGTCGGTCCTCCAATTAGGGGGACTGACTTTTTTGTTGAACAAGGAAAAACATTTCAATTGTCACTTGTTTTCTTTTGTATAAAAATATCCATACTGGATTTTTGTAACTTAAAGCCTATTTTTCCAATTCGATGAGAAAGGTAAAATAGACTTTATGATCAATAATGGAGGGAGTGGATTTTTCTGGGTAAGATACTTGATGCAAAAGCACTAACCAGTGCCATGGATACAAGGGCGAAACACTATCAGGCACTCCGTGAAGAAATGTTTGATTTAAAAAAAGCGCTACAGGGCGTGGCGAATCTAGGTGATGACTTCACTGGAAAAGGTGCCGATAATATTAAAAGCTTCTACAAAGAGCTCGCAGGAAATGTGGACATGTTTATTAGCTTCATTGATAAACAAAAAGCCTTTCATGAAGGTGTTTCTGGAACGCTTGATGATACAAACTTTGGCGGTGACACCTTTGTAGAAGAACACTTTTTAGACAACACTGTACATATGGGAATCAAGAATGCCAAAAGCATCGTGAAGGATCAAAAAAAGGCACTCAAAACAATTTTTCAAGATATTGATGACCTCATTTCTCTGGAGGTATTTGATAGTAAAACCTTTGACGAAAAGATTGCAGATGCGGAAGATGAACGGAAGAAAACGGTTAAAGATTTAATAGAACTTGATCAAAATCTAAAAGATGAATATGCTTTGTCAGAAACGGAGCAGCAAGCTACAATGGCATTGTACGCTGAAATGAAGAATGCGACAAATGACGGAAAATCCATTTCGCCTATGAATTTTGACAAGAAAGCGTATCAAAATAGCGAAATCTACAAGGCAAAAAGCGATATTGAGAAGCAAACTTCTGAATATCTAAAAATCAAAAAAGATCAAGAAGAAGCCCGCGAGATCGCAAAGGAACAAGAAGCGCTCGCCAACCGTCCTTGGTATGAAAAAGCTCTTGATTACGGAGGAAATATCGTCAATGAACTGACAGGCGTGAACGATGCAAAACGTGCCGCAACGGGCGTTGATCCGATCACAGGTGAAGAACTCACCGCAGGACAGCGAGTCGCCGCAGGTGGCATGGCAGCAGCAGGCTACATCCCGATTGTCGGCTGGGCAGGACGCATTTTCAAAGGCGGAAAAGCCGTTTGTAAAACGACTCAAGCCACGTCAGCCGCAGTCAGAGCAGTCGACATTTACAAGACATCACAAATATCCTTTGACGCCCTGAAAACATCACAAAAAGGCTTATATGGCCTCACCGCAACAAACGGCTTCAGCGAAGCGATTACGGGTCGAGACATGTTTGGAAATAAAGTCTCGAAAGAACAGCAAGAAGCCAGTATGAATGCGGCTCTGGGGATGCTTTTGCCGTTTGGGGCGAAAGGGTTTCAAGGGAAGATGGGGATTAAGGGTGCTGAAAAATATAATACCCATACGATGAAACACATTTATCATGGTGAAATTAATAAAAGAGGAAAAGCAGTTGGTTATCATCATGAAAGTATGCAAGGTGGTAAGATTATTCCAGGAAGTGAAAGTTTACCTGATAAAAACGGTATTTATAGAGCTAAAGTTGAAATTGAAGGAGTTGAAAAAGTAGCTAAATCAAGTTTCTTTCCTAAGGAATGGAACCGCATTGATGTGTTAAAAGCTATCGATGAAGCTTACCAAAATAAACAACAGATAGGTCCTAATAAATTTAAAGGTATAACATCATCAGGAATTAAAATAGAAATGTATTTGAAAAAAGATGGATCAATAGCTACAGCATATCCATTATATAAAAAATAATATGAAGGTGATTAACTTATATGAGATATCCATATGAATTTAAGGAAGACCAATTTGGTGATTTAGCAATCATACTTCCCGAAGAAATAAGTATTTTCTCAGATTTTATACAAGATATTTCATCGATAGAAGAAGTGGATGAATATATAGGATATATTCAAAATGTTATAGATGGAGTATATGAGAAATTTGAAATTACATTGAATGCTACCAGTGTAAATATTAAAAAAGATGAGACAGTAGTTGAACATCATTATAGGATTGAAGAACCTCTTGAAAATAAAATTGAAACGAAGGAATTCATAGAATTGTTGTTAATTTGGAGAGAGAAAATACCGGAAATATTCGAAGGTTAAACATCATTGTCGAGACTGAAAAATAAAAAGCACTTTATTGTTATTCAAGGCAAAAAGTGCTTTTTGTTATGAAATAAAACTTTAGATAATTGTCTAAAAAAGAAGTTGCCAAAAATGATCCCAAAAAGAATAACAAGAAGCTCAGTCTACCGTTTTTGGTATGAAAAAGCACTCGATTTATGGGAAATAATTTTAGATGACTCCGTGGAGACAGCTTACTACCATTAATAAAGAATGCTGTGTATATGCCTTGAAAGGAGACATGATGATGTTAAGAGTAACAGAATATAAAGACAGTCAGCCTATAAATATTGAAAATGATCTTTATACACCGATTAATATAGAGTTCGGTAGTTGGAATATATCAAAAGAGCCAACGATATATTGGAAAACTGAAGATTTTAAGAAATTCCTAATTAAAATAGGCATAATGAAGGGTCTCTGTGCTTAAAGCAAACAGAATATTTTATCAGAACGCTCTAAAATAATAAATATGAAAGTTATAAAATGAAAGGGGTTTACATGATGGATGATATTCTGACAAAAAAAATAATTACAGAAAGTGGTACGGAGTTTGAAAAATCTCTAGAATATGGAGGGTCCTACGAGCTAGCAATTGTAGAATTTACTAAAGAAGGAGAAGAAAAACTTTTTACAGGACTAGCCTATGATTTGTATGAAAATGGAAATGTAGAAAGTTATTTCTATGTAGAGCAAGGTGTTAAGCAGGGAAAGTATGTTGAATTTTACTCAAATGGAAATGTGAAAAAAATAGGTAATATGAATAAAAGTGCTGCAGACGGATATCAAGTCGAGTTTTTTGAAAATGGAAATAAAAAGTATGAATCTGAATATATAGCTGGTCGGAAAATGACTTATATAAAGTACGATGAAAACGGAAGTATTGTAGATCAAAAAACAGAGCCTGATGAATCTGATTTAAAATACGTCGAAAAATTCAATGGTTAGTAAGGAAAAATAAATTCGAATAATGATTGAAATAATTGGAGTAATATTAATCTGTCTCAAAATAAAGAGAAGGCTTATACATAAAATGTGATAAAATTTATTAATCTTGACTACCAATCCCTGTGAGATATGCAGATATCGAGACACACATTATTCGAAATGAGTTATGAACAAAAAAGGGTGAAATGTGAAGTGCTCATTTTTTAAGATTTAGAAAATGAAACTATCGAAACCCAATCACCAAAAAAAAGGGGAATAAACCATGCTATGGATTTTCACACAAAACGAACAAAGTTTCGTTAATGTTCACGAAGTCACAGTAACCGGTAAAAAGATTGAAGGGTCTATTGCTGGCAGTGATTCTTGGGTCAAGACGCTCGGCAAGTATGACTCAAATGATCGAGCGTCAGAGATCCTTCAAGACATTGTGAAAGTAATTGAAAAAAACCCAAATGGTACGATGACCTATCGAATGCCTCAGCAGTAAAAAAGAAACCACCTTTCCATCGCGAAAAGGTGGTTTTGTTTATGAAGGTGTTTTGGTAAAGGCTAAAAATAACGGAATGCCTGTGCCGACAAGTGTTGTGGCAAAAAGGAACATACCGCAAATGAATAGAAAATGACTGGCTGAAAAGACGAGTGCCAGAATGAGAAATACGATGCTGAGTCCTGCCATGCTATATGATGGGACAAAGCGGCGTTTGTATGTGGCTTTCTTTGTTAGGAATGAGAAGAAAATGCCAAATAATAAAGGGACAATCCATAAGTAAAATAAAATAATAAGAGACATACATCATACCTCGATTTTTTCCTTCTATTTTATCAGATGCCAATCACAACGGATACTACAAAGCTTCACTTTGTAAAATAGTTCATGCAATCGACACAATTAAGTGGGCTGATTGATCGAATTCGTTTTTTGTTTCATATACTCAGGCTGTAAAAGTGCATACACACAGTGATCGGCAAAGTGGTCGCCCAGCCATTCACATTGTCTTAAAATGCCTTCAAGTGAAAAAGATAAACGCTCTGCAATGCGTCTGCTTTTTTGATTATCGACAGCGGCCCTGATTTCAATGCGGTGCAGACCGCACTCTTCAAATAAATAGTGAATGACTGCTTTACATGCTTTTGTCATGATGCCTTTTCCTTGATAGCCTTCCCCGAGCCAATAGCCAATGGAAACCGTCCGGTTAATCCAATGAATTTGGTGGGTGCCAATGATACCAACGAGTTCTCCATGTGACCAGATTCCAGCCTGAAAACCATTGTTTTGCAAAGCTTGCTGCATGGCACCTTGAATAAACGCCATGCTATCTTCTTCTGTCTGCGTCGAATCGACCCATAGCATCCATTCACGTAAGTGCTCTCTTGAGCGTTGGATGAGCAGATACAGACTTCTCGCGTCTCTTGGTTCAAGCAGCCGCATGGATAGATCTTGATCCTGATAAAAAAACATGTGATCACATCCTCTCAAGGGAAATTCTACCACAACCCGATATAAAAGACAGCATGATCACTGTCTTTTACATAAACGTATCCACAATTAAAAACAGATTAAGTGCGACAACAAGAGCTGCTATCACCCAAGATATTCCTGTCACCCAGCGAGCATTCGTCAAATCGCCCATAATTCGTTTTTTACTTGTAAACAAAATGAGCGGAATTAAAGCAAACGCAATGCCAAATGATAAGACCACTTGACTCATCACAAGCGCAGAAGTCGGATTGACCCCAGATGCAATGATCGCAATAGGAGGAATGATGGTAATCAGCCGGCGGACATAAAGCGGAATGCGGTATTGAATAAAACCCTGCATAATAATATCGCCTGACAGTGTACCGACAGAAGAACTGGAAAGTCCGGCTACAAGCAGACCTACACCAAATAAGATCGCTGATACAGGACCTGCGAGAGTTCCAAAATGCTGAAATGCTACATCTAAATCCTCAACAAAAAGACCATTTTTAAAAAATAAAGCAGCTGCTACAATCAACATGCTGGCATTGATGGCGCCAGCAACTACCATCGCAATGAGGATGTCTAAAAACTCAAAACGAAAAATCAGCTTTTTCTCTTTTTCCGTTCTGCCGACGACTCTTCTTTGCGTTAAGGCTGAATGGAGATAGATCGCATGCGGCATCACCGTAGCGCCTAAAATACCAGCGGCAAGCAGTACGCTGTCTGTCCCTTCAAACCTTGGAATGAACAGTCCACCGGCGACACTTGCAAGATCAGGTTTAGCCACAAAGGTTTGTACAGCGAAAGCAATCACGACAACAAACAGCATGCCGGTAATTCCTGCTTCTAACGCTCGATAACCTCGTCTTTGGAGCTCTAAAATGGCAAAAGAACCGATCGCTGCAATAATCGATGCTTCAAGCAGCGGGATACGAAAGAGTAAGTATAAACCAAGGGCAGCTCCGATAAATTCGGCTAAATCTGTGGCGATAATGACGAGTTCGCCCTGAATCCATAAACCAATCGAGACTGGTTTTGGAAACTCTTCTCGAGCAATTTCAGGTAAATTTTTCCCTGTTGCGATCCCAAGCTTTGCAGACAAAGACTGGATGAGTAAGGCCATGAGATTGGATATGAGAATGACCCATAACAGAAGGTAGCCATATTTCGAGCCAGCCGCAATGTTCGTCGCAAAGTTTCCTGGATCAATATAGGCAATGGCTGCGATAAAAGCAGGCCCGAGAAAAGGAAGGAGCCTTCTAAATCCTTTCACCTTTCCTTCAAGTGCACGCTCCGCTGCCACTGACATGTGGGCTTGTGCCTCGATGTATTTGTTTGTCATATGTCATCACCTAGATTCTACAAAGTTTTGCTTTGGCACAAAAAGTTTCCTCGATGCAATTTTTAATCATCATATGCCCATCTACATGAAAAGTCAACTATCTGAACTAATAGGTTTGTTTATCATATGTAAGTGAAAAAAATAGATACCTTGTCAATCAACACATAAAAAACACCGCCTCTGATCTTAGGCGGTGCATCCTCTACTTCCTCTTCTTTTGTATCGTTTTTTAAGAAACCCTTGATCCAACGCTGCGGAAGATCAGGCTTAAAATAATGACAAAAATGGCTGCTCCTAAGATCGCTGGAATGATCGCAAATCCTGCCAGACTAGGACCCCACGTTCCAAGTAATCCATGACCAATCCAAGCACCTGCAAGCCCGGCAATCATTGAACCGATCCAGCCTCCTGGTACACTGCCTCCAGCGAGTGCACTCCCAATGAGACCAATGACAATCGCCACAACTAATGAAATCAGAAATCCTAACATGTTGATCACTCCTCTTTTGTTTGTTTACTAAGCAATAACCGTTTTAAAAGAGATTAAAACCTTTCGGAACCGCTTCAATGTTCGATACGTATGATGGACAAGGATTGTGTATAATAACAGACATATACTTGAACGGCATCTAAGGAGGCAAATGGCATGGAGGAAAGAGAGTGGCTAAAAGCACAATTAAAAGAGATTGAAAAATGGGAGAAAGACCAGCAAAAGGTATGGTTTTGGGAGAAACTTAGCCGGCTTCCATTTCAAATGCTGGACAAGCTGACCCCTGCCTTTATTCAAAAGAAAATCGGTGTGTTATTAGATGAGATGGGGCACTACATTCAATCAGGCGGTGTCTATTTGACGTCAGAGAAAGGCATTATTCATCAATTTCAAAAGAAATGTGCCGATGAATCGATTCAGCGTATTGAAGATATTGAGGCGGCTCCGATCGAGGTCATGGATGCCATTAGTGATCAGATGGGGAAAAACCGAACAAACCTCGCCACTGTGCAAGGTGCGACAACAGGTGTCGGAGGTATGTTTACATTAGCGGCAGATATTCCGGCTGTCCTCGGTCTCTCTTTAAAAACATTACAGGATATCGCCGTCACCTATGGCTATGATCCGAAAAATAAAGAAGAACGAGTTTTTATCATTAAATGTTTACAGCTGAATTCTGCTGACGTTGTTGGGAAAAAATCAATATTAAAAGAGCTGAAGAGCTATCATGCATCAGAAGGGAAGCACGAAAACATGATCTCTCAAATTCAAGGATGGCGTGAGGTCGTATATAACTACCGTGATTCGTTTGGCTGGAAGAAGCTGTTTCAACTTGTCCCAATTGCGGGGATTTTGTTTGGTGCAGCGTCCAACCGCTCACAGTTAAAAGGAATTGCCGAAACAGGCATCATGCAATATCGAAAGCGCAGAATATTATCAAGATTAGAGGAGCTCGCTCAGCAAGAACAGCGTGACTCCGGCGCATAAAAAAATCCCTTTCTAAAGGGATTTTTTATTTGGTCTCAGCATCTTCTTCAAACGCTTGAATCGGAGAATATTCATAGCGTGCCCGGAGCTCGCGGATTTGTTTGATCAAGGTGGAACCTATGATCCTTTCTGCTTCATCATATAAAGGATCGAGCGCCTTCATCCATTTTTGCCGCTCTGCTGGTGTTAATTCGTGTATGGCAATTGGAGATTCGCGTTTAATATCCTCCAGCTGATCCTTGTTCATTTGTTCGGCATGTTTTTCGTTCCATGCCGTTGTTTCTTCCATCGCTTCGAGTAAAATTCGCTTCGTCTCAGGTGTTTGACGATCAAAAAAGGATTGATCTGTTAAGACGACATACCCTAAATACCCGTGATTACTGATCGTCATATAGTCTTGTATATGATAGAATTTTTTTGAATAAATATTTGAAATTGTATTTTCTTCACCGTCTACTTTTTTTGTTTCTAGCAGTTGAAATGTTGAATTAAACGATTCCTGATAGGGTTTTGCGCCAAGAAGCTTGAATTGCTTTTCAATCATGTCACTTTGCATAATACGGAGAGATTGTTTTTTTAAATCACTAGGCTGCTTGATTGGGCCTTTATTCGAAGTGATTTGCTTAAAGCCATTTGTCCAGTAGGCCATTCCCTTTAGTCCGTCTTTTTGCAGTGTGCCGAACAGTCTCTGTCCAATCGCACCATGTAACCCTTCTTGGACAGCATCGTAGTTAGAAAAGGCAAAGGGCAGATCAAGAGCCAGCCATTCAGGAGACAGCATGCCGAGCTTTGACGTAGACGGAGCAATAAATTGAACTTGATTCTCTTTTAGTGCATTAATTTCTTCGATATCAGAATAAAGACTCCCGTTTGAAAAGATTTGAATGCTGATCCTGCCGTCGGATTTTTCGTGAACAAGCTCAGCAAATTTCTTTGCAGCCAGCCCTTTTGGGGTATTATCTGCGACAACATGGCTGAATTTGAACACAAGCTGATCCTTCAGCCCAGTCTGTTCATCGTCGAAGGTGGTCGCTGATTTAGGCATCATATGATAAAAACCAAAGTATAAAGCGGTTATAAAACCGATGATGAGCAATAGCGTATAGGCGAGTAAATTCTTCATGCGTCAGATCCCCCTTATGTCAAGGATACTTGACAGAGGAAGAATTCGTAAAGATACAGGTGAAAAAATGATGAGAAATCGACTGAAATTACAACAATTATCTATTAGATGGAAGCTCACCATCCTCACATATTTCGTTGTCATTTTTGCCCTTTTAATCGGAGGAATTGTTCTGGTCGGGGGGATTCAGCAAACAGAGGAACGAGAACTTCGAAAAAGGCTCATGAACACGGCAAGAACAGTAGCTGAGATGAATGAGGTAAAGCAGGCGTTGGATGATCAGACAAAGGAGCGTGCGCGGTTGCAGCATGCCATTGAAGAGATTCGGATTATCCAAGATGCTGACTACATTGTTGTCATGGATATGGATCACGTGAGATTGACACATCCAGTGAAAACAAGGATTGGCCAGCGCTCTGAGGGGACAGATGAAGAACCTGCCTTTGCAGAGCATATCTATTTCTCAGAAGCACAGGGAGAGCTTGGCACAGCCATTAGAGCCTTTTATCCAGTAAAGGATGAAAAATTTAACCAAACAGGGGTTGTACTAGTCGGAAGAACACTGCCGAGTATGGCAGATATATTAGGAGAAATGAAGCAGGATATCCTTATGATCCTTCTGCTCACGCTCAGCTTCGGGCTTGTCGGTTCATTTTTGCTTGCCCGCCATATTAAACAGCAAATGTTTAAGCTGGAGCCGCATGAGATTGTCAGAATGCTAGAGGAACGCACCGCTACCTTTCATTCAATTAATGAAGGGGTCATTGCCATTGATAACCAGCACATGATCACCATTTTTAATGAAAAAGCGAAGCAAATTTTCAGCGTGACAGGTGATGTAGTGGGTCGAAATATTTGGGATGTGCTGTCAGATACAAGGCTTCCAGAAATCATTGACCGCGCAGAACCCGTCTACAATGAAGAAATTCATATGAGCGGAAAGCGGATCATGAGCAGCCGAATTCCAATTGTGATGAAAAAGAAAATCATCGGAGCGGTTGCGATTTTTCAGGACCGGACAGAGGCGGCCAAATTGGCGGAGGAATTAACCGGGGTGAAGAACTTCGTTGATGGCCTGCGGGTGCAAAATCATGAACATATGAATAAGCTTCATACAATTGCGGGATTAATTCAGCTGGGGAAAGCCGATCAAGCACTCGATTTAGCGTTTCAAACGACCGAAGAGCAGGAGCATGTGACGGACTTTCTCCACCGTGTGATACAGCATGATGCAGTTGCCGGTTTATTGATGAGCAAGATAAGAAGGGGCAAGGAGCTAGGCATAAAGGTTGAAGTAGATGAAAATAGCAGTCTGCGCGATTTCCCAGAGCGGCTGGATCAGCATGATATGACGAAGCTACTTGGCAACCTGATCGAGAACGCCTTTGCCGCGTATGATACTGTAGAAAGAGACACAAAACTCATTTCTATTAGTATTGATCAAACAGAGGATGTCCTCGCGATCTTAATTGAAGATTATGGATCTGGAATAGAAGAGGACATGATTCCTCATATTTTCGACAAAGGCTTTACTCACGGTAAAGAAGGCGGAACAGGCTACGGGCTGTATATTGTAAAAACGATTATCGACAAAGGAATGGGAAATGTAGAAGTCACATCAAGCATCGGCATTGGTACCACCTTCTCAATCGAATTCCCAATGACAATAGAGGAGAGAGACAGATGACTCAGATTAAGGTGCTATTAATTGAAGATGATCCGATGGTGCAAGAAGTCAATAAAGAGTTCATTAAGAGTGTCCCTGGCTTTCAAGTTGCGGCTGTAGCAGGAAATGGCGAGCAGGGCATCCAGCTGATCAAAGACATTCGCCCAGATCTTGTGGTGCTCGATGTGTATATGCCTAAAAAAGATGGCGTCAAAACACTGCAAGACATCAGAAAGCAAAAGATGCAGGTGGATGTGATTGTGATTTCGGCAGCAAAGGACAAAGAGACGATCGGCACCATGCTTCAAAATGGTGCCCGAGATTATATCATTAAGCCATTTAAGTTCGAACGGATGAAAGAATCTCTTGAAAGCTATAAAGCGTTCAAATCAAAAATTCGTACCGCAGCAGAATTTTCTCAAGAGATGCTCGATGATATCATACGAAAGCCTGCAGTTAAGCAGGAAGAGACATGGCTTCCTAAGGGGCTGAATGTGCATACGATGAATGAAATTAAAGCCTATATGCGTCTGCAAGAAGGAGCGCAGTCTGCAGAGGAAGTCGCCAATGCACTTGGGATTGCACGTGTCACGGCACGCCGTTATTTAGACTTCCTTGTAAAAGAAGGCGAGCTGAAATTAGATATGCAATATGGCGGGGTCGGACGCCCTGTGAACAAATATATCGTACATTCTGACTAAGAGACCAAAAAGACCAAAATGTACGATATGTCCATAAGCTTCACAGCCTTTGATGAAATCGCTATCATTTATCTACAGATAACAGTTAAGCGTTTACATCAAAGGGTGAGGGAGTTGATTTTTTATGAAGAGGCTATTGAAGAACCTGACATTTCAGGTCGTTGCAGCTGTCATTATCGGGATCATTGTTGGGATGGTTTGGCCAAACGTCGGGAAAGAAATGAAGCCGCTTGGTGACACATTTATTAATGCAGTGAAAATGGTCATTGCACCCATTATTTTCTTAACCATTGTTCTTGGAATTGCCAAGATGGGGGATATGAAAAAGGTTGGAAAAGTTGGGGGAAAAGCTTTTATCTATTTTGAAGTTGTGACGACGCTTGCGCTTGTCATCGGACTGTTTGTGGTCAATATCATGAAGCCAGGAGCGGGTCTTGACTATAGTAAGCTTGAAAAAGGGGATGTCTCGCAATATACCCAAAATGGGGGACAGGGTATCGACTGGATGGAGTTTGTCACACACATTGTGCCATCTAACATGGTAGATGCCTTTGCAAAGGGAGATATTTTACAGGTCTTATTCTTCTCTATTTTATTCGGTGTTGCGCTCGCTGCACTTGGCGAGAAGGGGAAAGGCATCATCGAATGGCTTGATAAGCTGTCGCTTGTCTTCTTTAAAATCATTGGTTACATCATGCGTGCCGCGCCATTAGGGGCATTTGGAGCAATGGCTTATACAATCGGACATTTCGGTTTAGCTTCAATTAAACCACTGGCTAGTCTGATGCTTTCCGTTTATATGACGATGTTCCTGTTTATTTTCGTCGTGCTGAACATCATTTGTAAAATGTATGGCTTCAGCCTGTTCGGTTACCTCCGTTTTATCAAAGATGAAATTTTAATTGTTCTTGGCACAAGTTCTTCAGAATCTGTCCTGCCAAGAATGATGGATAAAATGGAACGCTACGGGTGCTCTAAGTCAGTCGTTGGACTTGTCATTCCGACAGGCTATTCCTTTAACTTAGATGGAACCTCAATCTACTTGTCCATGGCCGTGGTCTTCTTAGCGCAAGTGTTTGGGGTGGACCTATCCATCGGACAGCAAATCACGATCATCCTTGTTCTGATGCTCACATCAAAGGGAGCAGCTGGAGTCACAGGAAGCGGATTTATCGTGCTGGCTTCTACACTTGCTGCACTTCAGGTTATCCCGCTAGAAGGTCTTGCACTGCTATTAGGGGTCGACCGTTTCATGAGTGAAGGAAGAGCGATTACGAACCTGATTGGAAATGGAATTGCTACAATTGTTGTAGCGAAAAGTGAAGGGGAATTTGACGAAGCGAAGAGTAAAACAGCGCTACAGGAAATGCGAAATATCAAGCAGGCTGTTTAGTATAAAAACATCCAAAAACCGAAACCTTATGTTCTACATGGGGTTCGGTTTTTTCTTGTGTAAAAAAGAAAAAACATAAAAGCTTGATAAATTTAGGACGAATCGTAAGACCTCATTGACCTTTTGTTATATAATTTACAGAAAGATCCGATATAATGAATATGAGATCCAACGAAAAATAGACTTTAGTCCTGGCAGGTGTGTAACGTATGGCGGCATTTTTTAAATTGTTCGAAAAACCTGGTGTCAAGAGGTTTTCAGTATTTGTAGTATTAGCCACAGCATTATATCTATTAAGAGGAATGATGAATTTAATCCTTTTGACCTTCATTTTCACCTTTTTAATGAATCGGTTAGAAGAGGTCATAAGAGGCTTTTTAAATCGCTTCCTGAAAATAGGACAGAAATCAGTCATCACCATTTTGTACATCCTTCTAGCTGGTGGATTGACGTTTGGCGGCTTTGTGTTTGTGCCCATCATCGCGAAACAGGTGGAACAGTTATTTCATTTAGGGAAAAAGATTGCAGATCATCCACAAGATTTACCCTTCTTTGACGTCGTCACCAATGTGTTCGGAGATTTCAAAATATCTTCTTTCTTCGAGAAAGGGTTTAATTTCCTCTATACATACTTAACAGATTTCAGCACGTTCAGTATCCAGGTCATTATGTCCTTAATATTAAGCATGTTCTTCCTGTTCGAAAAGGAACGCCTCATTCAATTCATGAATAAGTTCAAAACGAGTAAAATCTCCGTGTTCTATCATGAAATTGCCTTCTTTGGACGTAAGTTTTCCAGAACATTTGGTAAGGTACTTGAAGCACAGTTCATCATTGCAACAGTTAACTGTGTGTTAACGACAATTGCGCTTGGCATTATGGGCTTCCCGCAATTATTTGGATTAGCGGTCATGGTCTTCTTGTTAGGTTTAATTCCGGTAGCGGGTGTGGTCATCTCCCTCGTTCCACTCAGCATCATTGCGTATACACTTGGAGGCGGAATGTACGTCCTATATATTGTGCTGGTGATCGTGATCATCCATGCCATTGAAGCCTACTTCTTAAATCCGAAGCTCATGTCAGCTAAAACAGAGCTCCCTATTTTCTTCACGTTTATTGTCCTGATCTTCTCTGAACACTATATTGGCATTTGGGGACTGATTATCGGCATCCCAATCTTTGTGTTTATCTTAGATATCTTGGAGGTCACGAATAAGGAAGAAAGTAATTAAAAAGTTCATATGAACCTGTTTACAATTTTCTAAAAATAAGGTATAAATAGTATGAAAATATCATATTACCACACGCTTAATCCTTCTAAAGGAATGGGGGACCCAAGTTTTTGGGGTGAATTTTTCTTATTTTAAGAAAAAAGGACATCTCTTCGTCCTAACCCGTCAGCTAACCTCATCAGCGTGAAGAGAGTAGACAGTGGTACACGTATGGACACGCAGGCCCACGAGAAGACTCTCTCGTGGGCCTTTTTGACGAGGAAGGGGAGATTTTATTGAAGCTTGCGACGAAAATTATTATTGCTTTAATTGTAGGTGCAATCACAGGACTACTACTCAACATTTTTGCTCCAAATGTATTCAAAGTGTTAGACCCTTATCTATTTACACCTCTAGGTCAAATCTTCTTAAACCTGATTAAAATGTTAGTTGTGCCGATTGTCTTCTTTTCGATCACACTTGGTGTAGCAGGCCTTGGCGATCCGAAAAAACTTGGCAGAATCGGCGCAAAAAGCATCTCTTATTTTCTACTGACAACAACATTCGCTATTATCATTGCAATGGCTTTAGCCTTATTGATTAAACCAGGTTCCTTTGGTTCATTCGATACAAAAGGGGCAGAATACAAACCTCAAGAAGCACCATCTACAGCAGAAACATTACTAAACATCATTCCATCAAATCCAGTTCAATCTTTAGTCGAAGGCAATATGCTACAAATCATTGTATTCTGTGTTTTCTTAGGACTAGGAATTGCAGTGCTAGGTAAAAAAACAGAAGGATTACTCAAAATATTAGAACAAGGCAATGAACTCATGATGTACCTTGTGGGCGTGGTCATGAAATTTGCTCCGTATGGAACATTTGGCTTAATTGTAACGGCTATTGGAAGCCAAGGTCTTGCTGCCATTAAAGCCATGGGGCTGTACTTTACAGTCGTTCTAGTAGCGCTGCTGGTTCATTTCTTTCTCACCTATGGTTCCACATTGGCGATATTTGCAAAACGGAATCCTTTTACATTCTTTAAAGACTTTTCACCTGCAATGGTCGTGGCATTTAGTACATCAAGCAGTAATGCTGTTCTTCCCGTATCAATGGAAACCGCTCAAAAGAAATTGAAAGTACCTGAGCCGATCTCTAGTTTCGTGCAGCCGTTAGGCGCGACGATCAATATGGATGGGACAGCGATTATGCAAGGGGTTGCAACTATTTTTATTGCACAAGTGTTTGGTGTGGAGCTAACGCTCATGCAAATGCTCACCGTTGTATTAACCGCTGTATTAGCCAGTATCGGGACTGCTGGCGTACCGGGAGTTGGCTTAATTATGCTGGCCATGGTACTGAATTCTGTCGGTCTTCCTGTTGAAGGCATTGCGCTGATCCTTGGGATAGACCGTTTATTAGACATGGCAAGAACGGTTGTCAATATTACAGGTGACGCAGCGTGTGCAGTGATTGTCGCAGAAACTGAGAAAAAACATGAGAAAGATGCATCATCACCTCATGTATCAATGTAATGTTTAAAAGGGCTGACTGGATCAGCCCTTTTTTTCGTGGAACGGCTTGTCTAGCGTGATATACTTTTTACAGGATGAGCGGCCGTAACTGCCGCCATAGGTTTTACATAGAAGGAGGAACCACTTTGCAGTCTGCTGTTTTACACATAGAGAACGTCGATAAACAAATTGGCCGGCATCAAATTTTGCAACATATTTCGTTGGACATTAGGCAAGGGGAAATTGTCGGTTTACTTGGACCAAATGGGTCTGGAAAAACGACCTTGATTCGATTGATCGTTGGCTTGATGAAAAAAAACAACGGCCGGATCATCATGAATGGATATTCTCAAGATGATGATCATCAAAAGGCGATGTCATCTGTTGGGGCGATCATAGAAAATCCGGAATTTTATTCATATTTAACAGGTTTTGAAAACCTTGAGCTGTATGCATCTATGCATGATGGAGTTTCAGAAGAACGCATTTTTGAAGTGGTAAAAAGAGTTCGTCTGGAGCACGCCATTCATCAGAAGGTCAAAACGTATTCACTAGGGATGAAACAAAGGCTCGGGATTGCACAAGCCATTTTGCATAAGCCCAATCTGCTCATTTTAGATGAACCAACAAATGGGCTTGATCCCGCAGGAATGAAGGAGTTTCGAGAGCACTTGCAACTGCTTGTACAAGAAGAAGGTGTCTCTGTGTTATTTGCTACACATCTTTTGCATGAAGTAGAAGAGCTTTGTGACCGCATGATCATCATCCAAAAAGGACAGATCAAAGCCAATACAAACCTTCGTGACATGGAAGGAAAAGAGCAGGTGCTGATGAATATTCAGCCAGTAGAAAAGGCAGTTTCATGGCTAGATACGCAAGGATATACATATGAACAAAGGGATCAGCATGTGCTGGTTCAACTGAAAAAAGACCGTGTGCCGGAGCTGAATAAACAGCTTGTCTTAGCAGAATTTGATGTACTTGAAATGACGCCTCAAAAACAATCAATTGAAGAGGCCTTTATGAAATGGACGGAAGGCGGGACGGCAGATGCTTCAACTCATCAAGAATGAACATAAAAAAATCACGAGACAAAAGATCACATTCATTGCACTTGGACTGATTGTTGTCTTTCAATTGACGATGGCTCTAGCATTGAAACGAGTCATTTCTGGGCTTGGCGGGCAAGATACAGTTGCGAACTATTTTGCTTATTCCACGAATGTTGTGTTTATTTTACAAGTGTTCGCTGTCGTGATTGGCGCCACATTGATCTCAACAGAGTTTCAAAAAAGAACCATCAAGTTCTTGTTGATCCGGCCGAAGACAAGGCTTCATATTTTTTTGTCAAAATACATCACTCTTGTGCTGATGGTCCTTTACCTGTTTGTTTTTTATTATGTGTTCGCTTTTCTTTTTGGCCTTATTTTCTTTGGTACTGATTTTGATGAAAGCACTGGGCGGTTATTTCTGCACACATTTGCTGTGATTGGATCACAGTGGGTGGAAGTGGTCATGATGGCAAGCTTTGCTTTTCTGTGCTCAAGTTTGTTTAGAAACAGTCTGATTGCACTTGTGACTTCATTTTTCGTCTTATACGCGGCGAAATCACTAGTGTCGATCATGTCTCTGTTAGAAAATCAGTGGGGGAAGATTCTACTTTTCGCTAATACGGACTTCACACAATACAGTTTTCAAGGTCCGCCGCTCTTTCAGGGCATGAGCCCTCTGTTTTCGCTATTCATTGTAGGGGCGCATTTTGTTTTCTTTGTTGGTGCTGCTTGGCTCCTTTTTTGGAAGCGTGATGTAAATGTGTAAAAATTGTGTCAAATAACGAGAAAAATTCGTGACATCTTTGTGAAAACGAATCTGTATTTCACGATATCCGGCTGATTTTGTCTTATAATAAGACAGAGTCATGGAGGTGGCACTATCGTGAAAAATTTTATTACGGCTTTACCCATTTTGTTGCTGTTGTCGTTTTCGTTTGTGTCTTTTGCCTTCCAGTTTGATCATCTTGTTTATTTCAGACTAGCGCTAGGGATCTTTTCATTAGCGGGTCTTTTCTTTCTGTATACACTTAAAAGAAACATGAAATGGTTCATGGTCTATTTATATGCGAGCTGGATCGTGCTTGCTGCCGTTACGACATTTGAAGAACCCGTGTTTTCACAATTCTTCTTCGGTGGTTTAACGATGACAATGGGTTATCTAACATATATGCTCATCTATTTAGGAATGAAGCAAGACCGTGTAGCGAAATCACATTAAAACAAAAGCCGATAAAATCGAAGAATAGATTTTATCGGCTTTTTCTTTTCTTCGGGCAAATAAAAAAGCAGCCATCTGTTTGACTGCTCTTCTTGTGTTTATGATTCACGTCCAGCAGCGGCAAGCTGCTTCTGGTGCTTTTTGTCGATGGTTTCGTATATACTTTCCATCATTTTAGGGTCTTGCATGATTGCTTCCTTGTTTTCTTCGATCAATTGCTGATACGTTTTGATTTTCTTCTTAGACATGTAACTCAACGCTCCTTTGGTAGAATGGACTCTATAAGATTTCACACAGATGAAATTGATAATCATTTTCAATTAGCAACTCCATTATACAAAGCAGAATGTCATAAGTAAAGATTCAATTCAGAAAATTCACGTAACCGACATATTCCCATCCATATCGACGATGAATTCTTTCCCAGGAAATAATCCGCTGTCAAACCTTGTCATAAAATCAGATCAAACATTCCTGCCTATGTTGAAACGTTTTAGCCGCACATCTCGTCTTATGAAGAGATTTGATTTAAAAGGATATAAAAAAGACACCAGCATGAGTTGGCTGATGTCTCCATTCAAATGAGTTATGAAACGTGTTCTTGAAGAAACTCTGTTACTTCTTCAGGTGATTTAGCGTTGGCGCTGTGTAAATGACCTGTTTTTTCGCCATTTTTGAAAATTAACAGGCTAGGAATTCCCATGACCTGATACGTTTCCGCTAACTCAGGAAAGTCGTCTTTATTTATTTCAAACCATTCATTCTGAGCATAAGCCTCTAAGATGTCTGGAATGAACATGTCCATTCTAGTGCAATCAGGGCACCATGTCGCAAAGAATTTAACGATGACCTCTTTGTCTGATTGAATGATTTCGTTGAATTGTTCAGTGCTTGTAATTTTTTTCAATTTGTCACAACTCCTTTTCAATGTCATTTTAATATAAAATAAAGGCGAATGACATACAAATGCTCGGGGGGCGCTTACAACCTTTACAAATCATTTCAATTCCGTAACAACAAAAATTAATTAGAGCATTTTTGCTTGAAAGTGATAAGATAGTAAAGATGAATTTTAGTGGGGGGAGTATCCATTGAAAATAAGTTTAGGATTGGTTTACGGCGGAAAGTCAGCCGAACATAATGTATCACTGCAAACAGCCCTTGCAGTTACAAAAGCACTTAACACTGAGAAGTTCGATATACATCCAATTTATATTACAGAAGAGGGCGAATGGCTAAGAGGAGAAAAACTCACTGAACCAGTATCAAACGTCAAAATGCTTCAATTTGAACAAAATGCAAAGACGTTTTTACCAACTTCTTTAAATGAAAGCATGTTTCCACAGCCTGCATCTGCTGATGAAAAGATTGATGTTGTCTTTCCATTGCTACATGGGCCAAATGGTGAAGATGGGACCATGCAAGGGTTACTTGAACTATTGAATATCCCGTATGTCGGTAACGGCGTTCTCGCGTCTGCTGCGGGTATGGATAAAGTCATGATGAAAGATGTGTTTGCTCAAGCTGGGCTTGCGCAGGCAAAGCATCTTTCCTTTAATAAAAAGGATTATGAGAAAGCCATATCAGACAGTCTAGAACAGGTAGAAGCAGTACTCGGGTATCCTTGTTTTGTGAAACCTGCCAACATGGGATCAAGTGTCGGAATTAGTAAATGCCGCAGCAAAGAAGAGCTTCAAACAGCATTTGATTTGGCTTTCCAATATGATCGTCGTGTTGTTGTGGAAGAAGGCGTTGTAGGACGAGAAATTGAAATTGGTGTATTAGGAAATGACGAGCCGAAATGCTCAGTCGTTGGTGAAATTGCACCTAAAACAGATTTTTATGACTACAAAGCAAAATATGAAGATGGCGATACAGATTTGATCATTCCTGCGAGTGTGTCAGAGGAAGAGTACAAGACGATTCACGATATGGCGATTAAGGCATTTAAAGCCATTGATGGATCTGGCCTCGTACGTGCAGATTTCTTCCTAACAGAAGAAGGCGAAGTGCTGATCAATGAAGTGAATACAATGCCAGGGTTCACACCTTTTAGCATGTTCCCGCTGCTTTGGAAACATACTGGTGTAGAGTATCCTGAGCTGATTGAGAAGCTGGTGTCACTTGCAATTGAACGCCATCAAGAAAAACAAACCATTAAAACCACTTTTTAATGTAAGAAGCAAGCAGACACTATCCTACAGGTAGTGTCTCTTTTCCTTCAAACGTGAAATGAGAAAGAGAGGCGAAAAAACATGATCAAACGTACAGTGAAACAAGTCGCCCAAATGGCTGGTGGCACATTATCGAATGAAGCTTTTGGCGAAGAACAGATACACGGAGTGACAACAGATACACGAAAAGTATCAAAAGGCGCACTATTTATCCCACTTATCGGGGAACATTTTAACGGTCACACTTTTGCTTCAAAAGCAGTGGAGCTTGGAGCGGCAGCTGTTCTTTGGAATGAAACAGAAGCGAACCCACCGTTCGGTGTACCTGTCATTCTTGTAGAGGATACTCTGACAGCACTCCAACAGCTTGCAAAATCATACTTAAAAGAGGAAAACCCTCAAGTTGTCGGTATTACTGGAAGTAATGGCAAAACAACGACGAAAGACATGATCCATTCTGTCCTACAAACGACATACAGAGTCCATAAAACAGATGGCAACTTTAATAATCATATTGGACTTCCGCTGACCATCCTTGCAATGCCAGAAGGAACAGAGATTGCTGTATTAGAGATGGGCATGAGTGCAAAAGGAGAAATCGAATTTTTATCTAATCTCGCTGAACCTGATGCAGCTGTCATCACCAATATTGGAGAATCTCATATGCAGGATCTAGGATCAAGAGAAGCCATTGCAGATGCAAAATGTGAGATCACAAAAGGGTTAAAAGAAGATGGGACTTTTTATTATTTAGGAGACGAGCCTTTACTCCGCCAAAGAGCAAATGCCCTGGCACGTAGCGTAAAAACATTTGGGGAATCAGAGGACTGTGATATCAAGGTGATTCACATCCACCAACTCGCTGAAGGCACTGAATTTCAAGTGGAGGGATACGCTCAAGGGTTTCTCATTCCTGTATTAGGGAAACACAATGTAAAGAATGCTCTTGCAGCTATTGCAATCGGCCAGCATTTCAATCTGAATGAAAGACAAATTGCCCAAGGGCTGATGCAAACGAAATTGACAGGCATGCGTTTAGAACTGTTTAAAACAGATAAGGGCATCACGGTTATCAACGATGCGTATAATGCGAGTCCTACGTCGATGAAAGCAGCGATTGATCTTGTAGGAGATATGGATGGCTTTGCTAACCGCATACTCGTTCTCGGAGATATGCTGGAGATGGGCAGTGAAGAAGAGACCTATCATTTTGAAGTAGGGGAATACATTAAGCCTGAGTTTATTGATCATGTTTTAACGTTTGGCCGTCTTGGCGCATTCATTGCTGAAGGAGCGAAGAAAGCATTTGGAGACGACCGCGTGTCTTCTTATATGGACAAAGAAGAACTGAAGAAAAAACTAGCGGATGTGGCAGGACCTGACGATGTCGTTCTTGTCAAAGCTTCCCGTGGCATGAGATTGGAAGACGTGATTACTGCACTATAAATCAGATCGGCAAAGAAGGTGACAGGGTGATTGGCTGTCTATGTATACACGGTTTTACTGGTGCCCCGTATGAAGTAGAGCCACTTGCAGAATATTTAAAGCAGACGACAGATTGGACGGTACAATCTGTCACGCTTCCGGGGCATGGGGAGGAACTTCAGCTCAAAGGCATTCTCTATCAGGAGTGGATTGCCACCGCTGAATTAGAACTCTTATCCCTTTACCGAACATGTGACACCATTTATTTGGTCGGCTTTTCTATGGGCGGGATGATTGCCTCATATTTAGCAGCGAAGTATCCAGTGGCCCGTCTTGTTCTGTTAAGTGCTGCTGCTAAATATGTAAACCCAAAACAAATGATTCAAGACACAAGGCAGATGGTGAAGGAATCCTTGTCTGGTTTGATTGATACAAACCCATTGTATGATCGATATCGTCATAAGCTGACGAGTACACCGCTATCAGCTGCTGTAGAATTTATGAAATTGGTGAAGCAAACGAAAGGCTCTCTTGAAAAGCTGCATTTACCTGTCTTAATCGTTCAAGGTGAAAGTGATGGGATCGTACCCGCTTCTAGTGCGGAATTCATTTATCATAAAATCCCGTCCCGTCAGAAAGAAATGTTCTATTTACCTGATTGTAAACATCACGTTTGTCATGAGCCTTGTGCACAGCAATTGTTTGAGAAAGTCGAACAATTTCTAAAAAAAACAATTTAATCTATAGAAAAGCTAAAATGTGGCTAAACTAATATAAATTGAATCCCACTTGTTAAAAATTGCATCATTTTTGTCGAATGAGTGACAGGCCTATGTTACAATAGGTAAGAAAAGGTGGTCGATTCGGTTGTTTCAATATGACGGAAAAACCTTTGTCCCGCAGTCTAATTCGAGCAATGGGGAAGTATCGGAAGGAACCATTTTTCAATATCGTCAGGACGGGAATATTTTAACGGGCACATATCAAGGCGGCAGTATTCAATCTGGCGTACTTGTAGGAACTGTGTATAAAGACGGAGCACTTCATTTTAGATATCACCATGTAAGCAAGGATGGCAGCATGAGAAGCGGTTCATGTCATTCCACTCCTAAGCAGCTGGATAACGGGAAAATCCAACTGTTCGAAAAGTGGAAATGGATGGACGGAGATCAAAGTGAAGGTGAATCTGTCATTGTCGAGCAGTAGATATATCCATTTCTGTCTTGTTGAAAAACAAATAGTGTAATGGTAAGATATAAGGTAGGGTAATTCGGGCTTTGTATATAATGGACCTGTCCTTTCATACAAAGGGCAGTTTTTAATGATCATTCACGAGATTACTGAAACAGCAATTAGAAGGAGTTTGAATAATTTGACTATAACGTTTCAAGATTTTCAATTAAGCGAAAGTCTCATGAAAGCTATTAACCGCATGGGATTTGAAGAAGCAACACCGATTCAAGCGGAAACAATTCCTCTCGGTCTTCAGAATAAAGATGTCATTGGACAAGCACAAACAGGAACAGGAAAAACTGCAGCGTTTGGTATTCCTCTTGTAGAAAAAATCGACCCAGCGTCTCCAAATATCCAAGCGATTATCATTGCGCCAACAAGAGAATTAGCGATTCAAGTATCTGAAGAGCTATACAAAATTGGCCAAGACAAGCGTGCGCGTGTACTTCCGATTTACGGTGGACAAGATATCGGTCGCCAAATCCGTTCGCTCAAGAAAAATCCTCATATCATCGTAGGGACTCCAGGACGTTTACTCGATCACATTAACCGTCGTACAATGCGTCTTCAAAATGTTGAAACAGTCGTGCTTGATGAAGCAGACGAAATGCTAAACATGGGTTTCATCGAAGACATTGAATCGATCCTTTCAAATGTACCAAGTGAACACCAAACACTTTTATTCTCTGCGACAATGCCTGCACCAATTAAGCGCATTGCAGAACGTTTCATGACAAACCCAGAACACGTAAAAGTAAAAGCGAAAGAAATGACTGTCTCTAACATCCAGCAGTTCTACTTGGATATCCATGAGCGTAAGAAGTTTGATACTTTGACTCGTCTTCTTGACATTCAATCACCTGAGCTTTCAATTGTCTTCGGTCGTACAAAGCGCCGCGTTGACGAATTGACTGAAGCACTTAACCTTAGAGGTTATACAGCTGAAGGAATTCATGGTGACTTGACTCAAGCGAAACGTATGGTTGCGCTTCGTAAATTCAAAGAAGGTTCAATCGATGTGCTTGTAGCAACAGACGTTGCAGCACGTGGACTTGATATCTCAGGTGTTACACACGTGTATAACTTTGACGTACCACAAGATCCAGAAAGCTACGTACACCGTATCGGACGTACTGGACGTGCTGGACGTACAGGTATGGCGATGACATTCATCACACCACGTGAAAAAGATATGCTTCGTGCGATCGAACAAACAACTAAACGTAAAATGGATCGTATGAAAGAACCAACACTAGATGAGGCAATCGAAGGACAACAGCAAGTAACCATTGATCGTCTGCGCACAATCATCAGTGAAAACAACTTGAACTTCTACATGACAGCAGCAGCTGAATTGTTAGAAGATCATGACTCTGTCACAGTGGTTGCGGCTGCTATCAAAATGATGACAAAAGAGCCGGATGCAACGCCTGTTCGTTTGACAGATGAAGCACCAATGATTTCAAAACGCAATCGTAACAACCGCAGCTCTTCTAAACGTAGAGACGGCGGCGGTGGCGGAGGCTACCGTGGAAAAGGCAAGAGCACTCGTTCATCTTATGGTGATAAAAAGCGTTCTTCAAATGACCGCAATCGTTCTTCTAACGATCGTCGTCAAAAGAAATCTTATAACAGCTAACATACAAGAGCGAATCCTTTGCAGGGTTCGCTTTTTTTAACAGGCTTAATGAAACTTTTTAGGCTTTCTTTCGTAATATATTGATAGAAAAGTAAGAGAATGGGGGAAGAATGTGAGAAAACAGCCGCAACGTCAAATTAGCTTAAATGGATTAAAAGTATGGCGTCTTCAAAATGGAATTATCTCATTGATTTTCTTATTCATCATCATTGGGGTATTTGTTGCTAGTTATTATTTTCAATGGCCATATTGGATTGGAGCCATCCTCATCGGTTTGTGGATTTTACAGGTCATCTTCGGAATCTGGCTCATACCGAAAATCCGCCATCACATCTGGCGCTACGAAGTATTTGAGAACGAAATCGAAATACAGCACGGACTGATTCGTGTCACACGTGTCATTGTACCAATGGTACGTGTTCAGCATGTGGATACATCTCAAGGACCGCTTTTAAGGCGCTACCGGTTGGCATCTGTTCAAATTTCTACTGCTGCGACAGTACATGATATTCCGGCACTGGAATTAGAAGAGGCAGATGAGCTTCGTGATTACATATCTCGATTAGCAAGGGTGACGGAAGATGATGTCTGAACCAAAACGTGTACATCCAATCTCGATGTTCATTGATTTTATATCAGATGCCGTATCCATGATCAAAAACTTCATCATCCCTTTTTTCGTGCTTATTTTTGTGAACTCGAATTCAAGTATTCGTTTTTATGCGTTCATCATTCTTGGTGTACTTCTATTATTGAAAGCGATATTAACCGTTTTAGCATGGAGACGATTCACCTACCGAATGGAAGACGATGAATTTCGAGTGGAATCAGGTGTCATCACCAAAAAGAAAAAGTATATCTCGTTAGAACGAATTCAAACGGTGAATACAAGTGAAGGCATCTTCCAGCGGATCTTTGGTTTAGTGCGGGTTCAAATCGAAACAGCTGGCGGAACAGACGGCCCGGAAGTGAGTCTGACGGCCATTACAAAAGCAGAAGCGGAACAATTAAAGCAATCGATTTTCAACCGGAAGAAAAGCTTGCAACAAGAAGAAATGAATGATGAAAATTTAGATCTCCCTGATCCTCTGACAGCGCAACAGCCTGTAGAAAAAGAAATCAGTGTTTCCTACCGAATGGGTATACCAGAGCTGCTTTTGGCTGCGACCACTTCAAGCGGAATCGGAGTCATTATTTCTGGGTGTCTTGCCATCTACACACAAATAGATGAAATTCTGCCTTTGGACGGCTTCGTCAAGCAATTCTCTTTTTTAAGTCATGCGAGTGTTGAGATTTATGCGATTCTCATATTTATTGCCGTATTGCTTGCGTGGATTCTTAGTGTTGGGGTAACAGCCCTTCAATATGCGAATTTTAACGCAAAACGAAAAGGGAAAGACATCATCATCACAAGAGGACTCATCGAAAGGCATCAAATGACCATTCCGCTTGCGAGAATTCAAGCAGTGAAAATCAAAGAAAATATTCTGCGTGAACCATTTGGTTTTGCGACGGTCATGCTTGTCAGCGCAGGAGGTTCAATTACAGAAAAAGAGACCTCTTCTGTCTTATTTCCACTCATACGGAAGAAAAAAATCAATGAATTGTTAACTCAATTTACAGATCAATATCAGCTGGCACCAGAAAGTGAATTGAAAAAAGTGCCGAAGCGTTCACTGAAACGTTATCTGATATCTTACGGATTTGTTCCATTACTTGTAGGTATAATCCTTTCTGTACGTTTTCCACCATGGGGATATTTGGCGCTGATTCCATTACCATTTGCCTTGTTCTTTGGGTATTTAGCCTATAAACAATCAGGATATGTGATCAAAGATCAGCTGATTCAGTTAACGACAAGAGGTATCGGCAAGACCACCGGAATTGTTTTAAGAAAACGAATGCAAAACTATACGATGACCCAATCCTATTTTCAAAAGAAAGGGCGGGTGGCAAGTATTCACACCTTTGTGAAGTCCTCTGCCTTGCTTGATTCTTTTGGTGTGCATCACCTTGAAGAGGAAGATGCTGCACGTGTATGCGATTGGTATTCCTATGAAACGAATCAATCATCTTAAACCAAAAAATGTCGATCAGCTCCCGTTAAACGGAGTGATCGACATTTTTTATGAGCTTAATAGCGTCGTTTTTTTGAATGGAAGAATAGAGTGATCGGTGCTAGGATCATGCCGCCTATCAATCCAAATAAGTGGGCCATGATGTTGATGTTCGAGTTGACGAACGTCATAATAACAGAGACGCCGAGAATCGTTAAGATCACCTGAGAATTACCACGGTCCATCATATGCGGTTTAAATAGGACAAGATAAAGATAGACGCCAAATAAACCAAATATCGCACCAGAAGCCCCGACATGTACGTACTCTAAAGGCTCCACCCAATAGGTTCCGAGATTGCCAATGAATCCTGCACCCAGATAAATCACAAGAAATCGAATCTTCCCAAGCAAATATTCAAGTGCTGGAGCGAATAGGAAGAGCGACATGGAATTGAACAGAATATGTGTCAGACTTCCGTGAAGAAAAATAGGCGTTAAAAGCCGCCACCATTCTCCTGCTGCAACACCATAATTAAAACCAACGAGATGGTCCTGCCCAAGCTGGATCATTGGAATAGGGATCGCAAATAAAAGCCATAGGCCGATTTGCAAAGCAAGGATCGCTGTTACGATTGGATACGATCTAATAAATTGTTGAAAGCTCTCCGTTCGAATAAACATAACAAACCCCTTTTGACTAGATAATGGTAAGTTTATAGTAACACGTTTATGAAGCGAACATCCAAATTAGTACGAGTATTATAGGAGGTACCTCATGATTAAAGGAATCGGTATGGATATTGTAGAGATCGGCCGGCTGTCACGAGTTCTTAGCAGACAGCCCCGTTTACCAGAACGAATTTTGACTTTACGTGAACAGGAAGTCTTTCACACACTAAGTGAAAAGAGACAGCTGGAGTTTCTGGCAGGGCGTTTTGCGGCGAAGGAAGCATTCGCAAAAGCATACGGTACGGGAATTGGTCAGTATGTAAGCTTTCACGACATCGAGATACAAAAAGATGCAAACGGAAAACCTCTCATCAAAAGTGAGAAAACAAAAGAAGACTACGTTCATGTGTCCATTACCCATACAAAGGAATATGCTGCAGCACAAGTTTTAATTGAAAGGTTGTCAAGCTAGTCTGCATATTGTTTGTCCCCCCTTCATATATTGGGTAGTGCGATAAGGAAGGGCGAGTTGCTAACAGGCTTTGATGGTTCGCGGTACGCAGTTAACTCTTGAGGCGTACTGTTAAAGTCAAACAAGCGGTTTCTTCCTTTTAACACAATTAACGAAGGGGTTGAAAAGGGTGAGAAAAAGCTTTGTTTTGCTTGTAACGGGGATCCTTTTTGTACTGATTCTCTCCGCATGCGGTCAAAAATCTCAACAAGATATCGTTGGAGATTTAAACAAAAAGGCAGAGGAAATGACATCATACAAAGCCAAAGCAAAAATGACCATTGAGACAGGAAATGATCCGCAGGAATACCACGTGGAAATTTGGTACAAGAAGCCGGAGCTTTACCGTGTCTATTTAGAAAATCCGAAGAAGGATCAGAGTCAAGTCATTTTAAGAAATGGCAATGGTGTATTTGTGCTGACACCTTCATTAAACAAAAGCTTCCGCTTCCATAGCGATTGGCCGAACAACAGCAGTCAGGTGTATTTATTTGAATCACTTGTGAAAGACATTAAAAATGACAGTGCAGCTCAGTTCAAAGCAAAAGAGTCGAAGTACGTTTTTGAGACAAAAACCAACTATCAGCACAACCAAATGCTGCCGACCCAAGAGATTACCTTTCATAAAAAAACAATGGCGCCTGCCAGTGTGAAAGTACTGGACAGCGACAAAAAGCCAATGGTGAAAGTAGAATTCTCTCACTTTGAATTCAACAAATCCTTTGACAAAGACGCCTTTGATGAGAAGAAAAATATGACACTTTCTCAAATGGATGTTGCCACAAGTGCAGATCCATCT
The DNA here is from genome assembly GCF_040047675.1 of Bacillus sp. BS1807G30. Classification (NCBI taxonomy): domain Bacteria; kingdom Bacillati; phylum Bacillota; class Bacilli; order Caryophanales; family Bacillaceae; genus Bacillus; species Bacillus sp. BS1807G30. Next base: position 521,900 of record NZ_CP157353.1, read on the forward strand.
GACAGCTTTGCTGTGAAAACGCCTGTGGATATGCCAGAGGGCGTGAAGAAAATGGAAGAGAAAGAAATGACAACAGATGCTGGGAAACGGTATGTGATGACGTATGGCGGAAAGAAATCCTTCACGCTCATTCAGGAAAAAGCGCGGGTAGCAGAAGCGTCTACGCCTGTGACGATGAATGGCGAGCCAGTCGATCTTGGCATGACAGTGGGTGTTCTGACAGACAAATCTCTTTCTTGGACATCTGATGGGGTTGACTACTTAATTTCTTCAAGTGATTTATCGAAAGAAGAACTCTTAATGGTCGCCAAAAGTGTAGAAGGACAGTCAGCGAAATAGGCGAAATTCTTAACATAACAACAAATCAGCCCTGTGCAGGGGCTGATTTTCTTTGAGTTGTTTCACATTATTCTGGATTTTTAGTATCATAATGAAGTATTGAATCATTCAATAGGGAAGTGTGATGAATGGACACAAATGCCTTTTATAGAGACACATGGGCAGAAATTGATTTAACAGCAATCAAGCATAATGTTTCACATATGAAAGACCATATTGGTCAAAACGTTCAACTAATGGCTGTTGTGAAAGCCAATGCATATGGACATGGAGATATAGAAGTGGCAAGAGCTGCCCTCGAAGCAGGAGCAGACCTGTTAGCCGTCGCTTTTTTAGATGAAGCCATTTCTTTAAGAAATAAAGGCATCAAAGCCCCGATTCTTGTGCTCGGCGCAGTACCGTCAGAGTATGTCAAAGTCGCCGTTAGATACAACGTCATCATGACTGCTTACTCTATCCAGTGGCTGAGAGAAGTCGTCAAAGTGATGAACGGGCAGATGGGACAACCTATTCGTTTCCACTTGAAAATCGACAGCGGCATGAATCGGTTAGGTGTGAAAACAATCGAGCAGGTGAGCGAAGTAAAAGAGCTTGTCCACGATCATTCTTTTTTACAGCTGGAAGGAGTATTTACTCACTTTGCCACAGCGGATGAAAAAGATGAAAACTACTTCGGTATGCAGGTTGATACGTTTAAAACATTGCTTCAACCGCTTCATACGGACAAACTGCTCATTCATTGCGCCAACAGTGCAGCAGGTCTAAGGTTTAAAGACACTTTATTTAATATGGTTCGTTTTGGCATCAGTATGTACGGGCTGTCGCCGTCGGAAGAAATCAAAGATGAATTGCCGTTTAAACTGGAAGAAGCATTATCTCTTCATACAAAACTTGCACATGTAAAGCCCATTCAAAAGGGTGAGAGCGTGAGCTATGGTGCAACTTATACAGCGAATCAAGATACATGGATTGGTACGATTCCAATCGGGTATGCAGACGGCTGGATTAGGAAGCTTGCCGGAACAGAAGTGCTAGTTGGCGGAAAACGCCGAAAGATTGCTGGAAGGGTGTGTATGGATCAATTCATGGTTGATTTGAAAAAGGACATTCCGGCAGGGGAGCCAGTCGTGCTCATCGGGACACAAGGCGAAGACAAGATATCCGTCGATGAAATAGCCAAGCGGCTTGAAACCATTAACTACGAAGTCACATGTTCTGTTGGCTATCGCGTCCCAAGAGTCTATATAGAGGACGGCGAAAGGGTTCATGTACGAAATCCGCTGCTTCAAGGCGGTCCAAGCTTTTTATAAACAGCATCCACGGGAACGATGTTCAAACTGACATCGTTCTCTTTTATTCTACAAAGGCATCATAAACATTCTCCCTTTTTTAGAGATTTTGGAAATACCGTATGATTTTCGGAAAAAAGCGTATAATGGGAAAGAGGAACTCCATTATCATCTTGATTTACGGGTGGCGAGCCGCTTCATGTTCTAATAAGAAATCATGAAAAAACAGCTTTGCTTGTGCATTGAATAATGGTATGATTAGTCTTGGAATGGATCGAAACGGTATCCGTAAGTTTTGTGGAGGTGTATGTTTTTTGTCTGAATCCAGCGCAACAAACGAAATGAAGATTCGACTGCCGGAGGCTTTGATGTCTGAAATCGAACGAGTAGCAGAGCAGGATAAGGTAACAAGAAATGAATTGATCTACCGAGCGACAAAAACGTATATTCGTGAACGTAATATTCGACAAAATCGTGAATCGATGAGACGCGGCTACATGGAGATGGCGAAAATTAATCTGAATATCTCTTCAGAGGCACAATACGCAGAATTTGAGGCTGAGAATACAGTTGAGCGATTAGTCAGCGGGGGTTAAACATTTGATTGTTAAACGCGGTGATGTTTACTTTGCTGATTTATCTCCTGTTGTTGGCTCCGAGCAGGGCGGGGTTCGCCCGGTATTGGTGATTCAAAATGACATTGGAAATCGCTTCAGCCCGACTGCTATCGTTGCAGCCATAACAGCCCAAATACAAAAAGCGAAATTACCGACTCACGTCGAAATTAATGCAAAGCGATACGGCTTTGAACGAGATTCTGTCATTCTTTTGGAACAGATTCGTACGATCGATAAACAAAGATTGACAGATAAAATCACACATCTTGATGATGAGATGATGGAGAAGGTTGATGAAGCCTTACAAGTTAGTTTGGCTCTTATTGATTTTTAATATGGTGAGATTTGGTTGCTCTCTTGTGAGCAACTTTTTTTTGTGTTCAATTTTTATTAACGTTATAATGAAGAAAGACTAAAAGAAGTGCTTTTTATGTACGCAGGGGGTAAAACATGTCGAATCATATCGTGTTAGCATTCGCAAGAGAGCATCAAAAGGAATTAGAAAAAGAGTGGACGGACATTTTTAAACGACTCGGTGAAGAAGAAACGGACATGATGCTGAACGACAAAATGTATGAAACCATCTGTTCGGAATATGTTCAGCTCATTATTGCCTCTCTTTCTGAGGGATATGCCGAAGATTTTGAAGAAAAAATGCAAACTTTTGCTTTAAAAATTGTTCAAATGGGTATATCACTTAAGTTACTGGCAAATGGTCTAACAGAAATCCGTACTCATTTATATCAAAAAATGAACAACGACAAAGATACAGCAGAAGAGAGCAATGACCTCATCTGGCAAATTGATCGATTCATCACACCGATTCATAATGAAATTTTGAATCAATATTCCATCTCATGGGAAAAAACCGTGAACCTTCAAAAAATCGCGCTGCAGGAACTGTCTGCCCCGCTGATCCCAGTATTTGAGCATATCACCGTCATGCCGCTTGTTGGAACAATTGATACAGAACGTGCGAAAAAAATTATGGAGAATTTACTGAATGGTGTCGTAAAGCATCGTTCACAGGTTGTCTTGATCGATATCACGGGTGTTCCTGTTGTTGATACGATGGTTGCGCACCACATCATTCAAGCGTCCGAGGCTGTGAGATTAGTAGGTGCGAAATGTTTGCTGGTCGGTATTCGCCCCGAAATTGCTCAAACGATCGTTAACCTCGGAATTGATTTATCTCAGGTTACAACAAAGAATACCCTTCAAAAAGGAATTCAAACTGCTTTGGAAATGACAAATCGAAAAATTGTTTCATTGGAGGGATAACCTAGTGAGAAATCACCCGAAGATTCCAATCTTAAAACTATATAACTGTCTTCTGATTTCGATTCAGTGGGAGCTTGATGATCAAACAGCTCTTCACTTTCAAGAAGACTTGCTGAATAAAATTCATGAAACAGGAGCAAACGGTGTTGTCATCGATCTAACGTCCGTCGATATGATTGATTCATTTATCGCCAAGGTATTAGGTGATGTCATTACCATGTCTAAGCTCATGGGGGCAAAAGTTGTATTAACAGGAATACAGCCGGCAGTTGCTGTGACGCTCATTGAACTTGGCATTTCGCTGGAAGAAATTCAGACAGCACTAGATCTTGAACAAGGGCTTGAGACACTGAAGCGGGAATTGGGGGAATAGATATGAAAGACCAATCCTGTGTAAAAATATTGACGGAATGGGACATAGTCGCAGCAAGACAATTGGGGCGCAATGTTGCAAAAGAACTTGGTTTTGGAACAGTTGACCAAGCAAGAATTACGACGGCCATTTCAGAATTAGCTCGTAACATCTATTTATACGCTGGTAAAGGTCAGATTTGTATAGAAGAAGTAATGGAGCGCGGAAAGCGTGGACTCAAAGTCATCGCAGCCGATGAGGGGCCTGGTATTACGGATATACGCAAAGTGATGGAAGATGGATTCTCAACATCAGGCGGACTCGGAGCAGGTCTTCCGGGAGTCAGAAGGCTGATGGATGATTTCACATTAGATTCTGCACCAGAACAAGGAACTGAGATACAAGCTGTCAAGTGGCTTCGCTAGGAGGGAAACCATGGATTTTAAGGAGGTAATGGAGCAGCGGTATCATCAGCTGCTCAGTCGTTATATCAGTGATTTAACTGAAACATCGCTTTATCAAGCTCAAAAATTTAGCCGAAAAACCATTGAGCATCAAATACCTCCTGAAGAAATAGTGAGTGTTCACCGAAAAGTGATTCAGGAGCTTTACCCTGATTTGCCGGAAGATGTCTTTCATTCACTAGACTTCTTAATTGAAGTGATGATTGGATATGGCCTTGCCTACCAGGAGCATTTAACACTAAGAGGCATCCAGCAAGAAATTAAGTCGGAAATTGAAATTGCTGCAAATGTTCAGCAAACCCTTCTGGAAACGAAAATTCCAGAAGGAGACACATTTGATATCGGAGCCATCAGTGTGCCGGCAAAACAGATGAGTGGGGATTATTACCATTTCGTAACAGATCACGATACAATCAATATCGCGATTGCAGACGTCATTGGGAAAGGAATTCCAGCTGCGCTCTGTATGTCGATGATTAAGTATGCGATGGATTCCTTGCCAGAGTCAGGCAGCGGCCCAACAAAAGTGCTCAAAACCCTTAATCGTGTGGTCGAGCAAAACGTAGACCCAAGCATGTTTATCACCATGTTTTATGGCAGCTATAATAAAGAAACACATGAATTTAAGTACGCATCGGCTGGACATGAGCCGGGCTTTTTCTATTGCAAAAAAGAGAATCAATTTTACGATTTAGATGCAAAGGGTCTTGTCCTTGGAATCGCACCAGACTTTGATTACAGGGAATATGAGCAGCATTTGGACGTAGGAGATATGGTGATCTTATTTTCAGATGGGGTCACCGAATCCAAGTCAGAGGACGGCTTCTTAGAGCGCGAAGATATCAAAGCGCTCATAGCAGAGCATCTTTCCTATTCAGCGCAGGAAATGGTCGACGCTATCTATGCAAGCTTACTCAAATTACAAGATTTTCAGCTTCACGATGACTTTACTTTACTTGTCCTTAAAAGAAAGGTTTAGAAAGTGAATATGCGGGTATATAAAACTTTAGGAAACAAGAATTTCGAGGTGAATGCATAATGAATATGTCTGTAAAAGAGCATCAAATAGATCATAAGACGAAAATTAGTGTCAGCGGAGAAATCGATGTGTACTCTGCTCCTGAGCTGAGAGAAACCCTTATGCCCAAAGCAGAGCAAGGAGAGCATCTTGACATTTGTCTGAAGGATGTTACTTACATGGATAGTACAGGTTTAGGTGTGTTTGTTGGGCTGTTCAAAGCGGCTCAAAAAGCAGGAGGATCATTAAAGCTTGAGAACTTGTCGGATCGGCTTGTCAGATTGTTTGAAATCACTGGACTAAAGGACATCATTGACATTTCTGCAAAGTCAGAGGGTGGGGTACAATGAACGAATCAGTAGATCTAATCGAGATGAAAATACCGGCGAAACCAGAATACGTAGGCATCATTCGTCTGACTCTTTCAGGCGTTGCAAGCCGGATGGGCTATGCCTACGAAGAGATTGAGGACTTGAAAATTGCCGTCAGTGAGGCGTGTACCAATGCAGTTCAGCATGCCTATAAAGGTGCAGATGGCGAAGATGGAGAGGTAGCGGTTCGCTTTCTTGTCTATGAAGATCGTCTAGAAATCATTGTCGCTGATAAAGGCGGTAGCTTTGACTTTAAGCAAAAGCAGGAAGACCTAGGGCCGTACACATCTGCTCATACGGTGGATCAATTGGCAGAAGGAGGTCTTGGTTTATACTTAATGCAAACATTGATGGATGAAGTCGAGGTGCAAGCAAACTCCGGAGTTACCGTGGCAATGACAAAGTTTTTAAACAGGGAGCGAGTTGACCATGACACAACCATCCAAAACTATGAAACTAACTAAAGATGAAGTGGATCGCCTCATTCAAAGCTATCAATCCAACCAAGACGAGCAGGCGCAGCTGACACTAGTTGAGTGTTATACAAACCTTGTGGATATGCTCGCGAAGAAATACTCCAAAGGAAAAAGCTTTCATGAGGATTTAAGACAAGTTGGAATGATTGGTCTACTCGGCGCAATTAAGCGTTATGATCCACTTGTCGGTAAATCATTTGAGGCATTTGCCATTCCAACCATTATCGGGGAAATCAAACGCTTTTTACGTGATAAAACATGGAGTGTCCATGTACCAAGACGAATTAAAGAGCTTGGACCAAGAATCAAGATGGCAGTTGATCACCTGACAACGGAAACGCAAAAGTCACCTAAAGTACAAGAAATTGCAGAATATCTAGATGTAACAGAAGAAGAAGTTCTTGAAACAATGGAGATGGGCAAAAGCTATCAAGCGCTGTCTGTTGACCAAGGCGTAGAGGCTGATTCTGAAGGAAGCACTGTGACGATTTTAGACGTCGTCGGCTCACAAGAAGAAGGGTACGAACGTGTAAACCAAAAAATGATGCTTGAAAGTGTGCTTCACGTTCTGACAGATAGAGAAAAAGAAATTATCAATCTCACGTATTTGCAAAATAAAAGCCAGAAAGAAACAGGCGATTTACTCGGCATATCTCAAATGCATGTATCAAGGCTGCAGCGGAAGGCAGTTAAAAAGCTACGAGATGCATTGTCAGAAGATGCGTCTATGGAGCTAGGGTAATGAAGCAGATTGAACAGCATGAGCATGTAAACGCCATTATCTATCAATCGAACAAAGAAGGAAAATCATGCTGCGGGGACAGTTTTTTTATTAAAGCAGATGATGAAGAACTAATTTGTGCTGTAGCAGACGGATTAGGCAGCGGCCAGTTCGCCAATGAATCATCTTCTTTAGTCAGCGAAATTGTCGAAGAATATGGACATGAGGATGTAACAACCCTCATCGATAGATGCAATCAGGCCATGAAAAATAAACGCGGGGCCACTGTAGCCATATTAAAGGTGAATTTTTCCCAGCAGCAGTTTACCTATTGTTCGGTTGGCAATATCCGATTTATCTTGAATGCACCTTCTGGCGACTATATTTATCCACTTCCGACATCAGGATATCTATCAGGTAAACCTAGAAAATATAAAACATACACCTATTCCTACGAAAAAGGATCGACATTCATTATGTATTCCGACGGACTGAATGTGCCAAACATGCGAATGTGTTTAAAGCATAGCCATTCAGTTGCAGACATCGCCAAACAACTTGAAACATACACACAAGACAAGAAGGACGATCTCACCTATGTACTTGGTCAGCTTACATGAAATAGCTGACCTTTTTTCTGTTTTGCCGGTTTTTTTGATACACTAAAAGAGAAGACACAGTGAGGGGATGCAAAGTATGAAGACATCTGACTTTTTATTGAAACAAATTGCGACAGAATTAAAGCTTTCAACAAAACAAATTGGAAGTGTGATCCAGCTATTAGAGGATGGCAACACCGTCCCGTTTATTGCACGTTACCGGAAAGAGCAGACAGGCTCACTAGATGAGGTGCAAATTCAAACCATTTCTGAACGCTATACATATATCCAAAATGTGATGAATCGAAAAGAAGAAGTGATTCGCTTAATCGCTGAACAAGACAAATTAACTGATGAATTAAAACAGAAGATCGAGCAGGCGCATAAGTTGCAAGAGGTCGAAGATTTATACCGTCCATTTAAACAAAAGCGTAAAACAAAGGCAAATGTAGCCAAAGCAAAAGGACTTGAGCCGCTGGCAGAGTATTTACTGAAGCTGCCAAACGATGAGATCGAAAAGAAAGCATCGGCTTTTATCAATGAAGAAAAAGAAGTCACAACAGCAGAAGAAGCACTGGAGGGCGCCCAGCACATCATTGCTGAACAGCTTGCGGATGATCCTGATATGCGGAAATGGATTCGCAGTGAGACGTACCAAAAGGGAAGTCTTGTCACAGCAGGAAAAGACGTTGAAAACGATGAGAAAAACGTCTATGAAATGTATTACGACTATCAGGAGCCGATTAAAAAAATTGTGCCTCATCGTGTGCTCGCGGTCAACCGAGGCGAGAAAGAAGGGATTTTGAAAGCAGCCATCGAACCACCTGCTGAAAATATTCGTTTCTACCTCGATAAACAAGTCTTAAAAGGCAAGCAAACGACGGCGAGACCTTACATTGAAGCGGCCATTGATGATGCATATAAACGCCTGATTCAGCCATCAATCGAACGAGAAATACGAAAAGAGCTGACAGAAAAAGCAGAGGAACAAGCCATTCATATTTTCGCTGAAAACTTAAGAAAGCTCCTGCTTCAACCGCCGATGAAAGGGAAACGTGTACTTGGGGTGGACCCTGCGTTTCGTACAGGCTGTAAATTAGCCGTCGTGGATGATACAGGAAAAGTCCATCATATTGGCGTCATTTATCCGCACCCGCCTGTGCAGAAAAAAGCGGAAGCCAAACAAAAAGTGAAAGAAATCATTCAATCATCCAACATTGAAGTCATTGCGATCGGAAACGGAACAGCTTCAAGAGAGACCGAACAATTCATCGCAGACTTGATCCAAGAGCTGGACCAGCCAGTTTCATATTTGATCGTGAATGAAGCAGGGGCAAGTGTATACTCTGCATCTGCACTGGCAAGAGAAGAGTTTCCAGACTTGCAAGTGGAAGAAAGAAGTGCCATTTCCATCGCCAGAAGGTTGCAGGACCCATTAGCAGAGCTTGTCAAAATAGATCCAAAATCTGTCGGTGTGGGACAATACCAGCACGATGTGAGTCAAAAGCAATTAAACAGCTCGTTAACTTTTGTGGTAGAAACGGTAGTCAACCAGGTCGGTGTGAACGTTAATACAGCTTCACAGGCACTGCTGCAATATGTGTCAGGTCTTTCAAAAGCCGTCGCAGGGAACATCGTCAATCGCCGCGAAGAGATTGGCAGATTCACAAGCAGAAAAGAGCTGAAGGATATCCCAAGGCTTGGTGCAAAGACTTATGAGCAGTGTATCGGCTTCCTGCGCATCACAGATGGACAAGATCCACTTGACCGCACAGGTATTCACCCTGAAAGCTATAAAGAAACAAAACAGTTTTTACGCATGATTAAGATGACGCCAGACGATCTTGGTACAGAGCAGTTAAAAGAGAAAATCGCAGAGGTCAAGCTAGACGAAGCCGCACAGCAGCTTGACATTGGTCCAATTACACTCCAGGATATCATCGATCAGCTGACAAGACCTGAGCGTGATCCGCGCGATGAAGTACCGAAACCTCTTTTGAAAACGGATGTGTTGAAATTAGAGGATTTAAAGCAAGGAATGGAGCTGCAAGGAACGGTAAGAAACGTCGTAGACTTCGGCGCATTCGTTGATATTGGTGTCAAGCAGGATGGACTTGTCCACATTTCGAAGCTGAGCAACCGCTTTGTGAAGCACCCACTTGACGTCGTGTCAGTTGGTGACATTGTGACCGTATGGGTAGACTCCGTTGACCAGGCAAAAGGCCGAGTGGCTCTTTCGATGCTAAAACCAGAGTAAACAAAAAACGAGGCGCACCTTAGGATGGGGTGTGCCTTGATGTGACTGAATGTTTTTTTCTATAGAAGTACCAGCATTGATTAAGCAATTTGATTTGATAATGATTTTTCTCATAAAATGCTTTCTGCATCTGATTTTTCAGCCAGTTGGGCATCGCCCATTCCTCCTTTGATCAAAACAGTGGGTGTACCTTCAATGTATGCAAAGGGGAAATTGTCCCGTTCGAGGTTTTTATAGAAAGGAACGATCTTGATTGAACGAAAGAGAGTTACAGCAGTTAACAGAAGACATTTCAAAGCAGTTCTTTGGTAAGGCATTCCGTCATCAAGCGGTTTTCAACCCCCGTTTAAAAACGACAGGCGGGAGATATTTACTTACAACACACCATATTGAGCTAAATCGCCGATATCTTGAGGAGCATGGCAGAAACGAATTGATCGGTATCATTAAGCATGAACTATGTCATTATCACCTGCACCTTGAAGGGAAGGGCTATCAGCATCGGGACAGGGATTTTCGTGAACTCTTGCAGCAAGTAGGAGCCCCGCGCTTTTGTACCCCGCTGAAGACCGTTCAAAAGAAAAAAAGAGTGGTGACGCTTCATTATTATGTGTGCACAGGATGCGGAAGACGTTATACGAGGAAGCGCCGATTTGACACCACGCGATATGTCTGCGGGATTTGTCATGGGAAGTTAAAAAAGGAAGGGGAAAAGGCTTGACTGTTATATTAGTATATGTTAAATTATAAAAGCCGTCGCAAATGGAGCAGGAATGAAACGTTTAAAAATTCTTGACACATTTTTCTGGCATAGATATAATGAAACATGTCTTATTATTCCGCAGTAGCTCAGTGGTAGAGCTATCGGCTGTTAACCGATCGGTCGTAGGTTCGAGTCCTACCTGCGGAGCCATAATGGAGAAGTACTCAAGTGGCTGAAGAGGCGCCCCTGCTAAGGGTGTAGGTCGCGCGAGCGGCGCGAGGGTTCAAATCCCTCCTTCTCCGCCATTATGATATGGCCCGTTGGTCAAGCGGTTAAGACACCGCCCTTTCACGGCGGTAACACGGGTTCGAATCCCGTACGGGTCATGTTTTATTTTTTATGTTGATTCGTTGGGCTATAGCCAAGCGGTAAGGCAACGGACTTTGACTCCGTCATGCGTTGGTTCGAATCCAGCTAGCCCAGCCATTTTTTTATATATGTTTTTCTGCATAGCAGATGAGCCATTAGCTCAGTTGGTAGAGCATCTGACTTTTAATCAGAGGGTCGAAGGTTCGAGTCCTTCATGGCTCACCATTGTCACGCGGGTGTGGCGGAATTGGCAGACGCGCTAGACTTAGGATCTAGTGTCTTTATGACGTGGGGGTTCAAGTCCCTTCACCCGCATTGTTTTTTCAAACAGTGCACTTATGAATATATGAGCACATCATACACGCGGTCGTGGCGGAATGGCAGACGCGCTAGGTTGAGGGCCTAGTGGGTGAATAACCCGTGGAGGTTCAAGTCCTCTCGGCCGCATCTAAGAAACCAAAGGTTGTAGACCTTTGGTTTTTTTGTATTATCTAAATGTAGCTGGCAGGATAGCTCAAGCTTCACCAAAAGCAAAAAATAGAGTATCAAATGAATGAGGGCGTATTAGGTGCGTTCTTACATTAATGCTAAGTTCTCCATCTCACAATCAATAATGGATGCTTTACATGATGATGAGAAAGGAAACTTTGGTGTCGTTTTTACATTTGACGAACCGGGTGAAAGGGAAGATGCTTGAAATAGATGAATCTTGAACCAAGTGAAGAAGATCAAAAGATGCTTGGATCAATGTTTCAAAGCCAATGCCTGATTAAAGATATTTACGGGCGTACCTCTAAAATCTTAATTGAATGCCTGTTTGAAGAGTGGATGGGGACTTTCGAGACCAATAAAAGTGAAGTGGCCTATGTTGAAGAGATGTATTTTTAAAATTTCGTTCATAATTGAGCGGCTTTTTTATTTGTATAAAATCAACTTTTGGGAGGTTTGGTACAATACATAATTTCTAGGTTGAAGGTCTAGTGAGTGGATGAATAACCTATAGATGTTAAATTCTTCTCAACCGTATTTAAAGAAACCAAAGGTTTATGAACCCTTGGTTTCTTCTTATCGATGGCTTCTTTGCATTTTTGTATCAGAAGCTTAATATAAAGAGCATTGTTTAATTTTACTTTTCATAATATGTGTCATACAATCCTTGATAGTGGTTTTTTAAATTTTGTATTAGATTTTGGTCATAAGAGATAAAGTCGATCACATCTTCGCTAATATAGACAAGATAGTTCTCATTATAAATAACAATATAGGATGAACGCATTCCTTTCACAACACTTTTAATATATTGATACACTTCCTCAAAACGAATGTTTTTAATAGTTGTAAATATGACATTAGCATCTATTTCATCGTGATAAGTAATGGTTTCAGACCAATTTTTGATCTTTATATACTTGCCTATATTTGTTTTTTCTCGATACCTGCGATCATTTTTAATATAACCCGAAATAAAGGTAACATTAATTTCTTGTTGATGATCCAGTGTCTCGGATAATATATCTTTTAGTAAACTAAGTTTCCCATTGTCAAAAAGTTCAACTCCAAATCGAACTCTTAATTGGGGTGAAACTTGAAAAAAAGGAATTTCCATATTTTTTGTAAAATTTATGTGGAATTTTTTGATTTTATCCATGATATTTAATCTCCTATTCTTCTTAATTCAGCATCATAAGTCCCTGATCTAGTCTTTTTACTTGCTAAATTCTTTACTGTTGAAGCGCCTTTCCAAGTACCACCATTATGCCCATCATTATCTCTAGTAATATATTTAGGTCCTTTTCCTTTTCCACGTTTATAAACTTTGGCACCTTTAGAAATATAATTTGTTGCAGAGTAACCCAATTGTTTTGCAACAACCTTAGCTACTGTTTCTGAACTTTTTACCATAGTTCGGATAACGTTAGGTCCCCATTTTTTTATTGCTTGTTTTAGTCCTTGCTTTGCAATAAAACCTACAAGTACTCCGACAAGAGGTAAGATTGAAGCAGTCATTTGATCAGTATCGACAGTATATTGTTCACCAGTTTCTTGATCAATAAAAATCGCTTTTAAATCAGAACTATTCGCACTTAATATAATAATAGAGAAATCTTTCTCTATATCGTTACCATATTTATCTTTCAATAATGCATTAGCAGTAATCAAACCTGTTTCATTATTATAATCGATAACACTTTTTAAATAAATTTCTTTAGTATCTAATGTTGAAACAAAAGTATCGATATTGTCTTCTGTGAATTGTTTAGTTGCTACATTATCGTTAGAAAAATCTTTGCTTTCATCTTTCTCTAAATAAATTTGATCTGTATTTTTATGTGTTCCCGCTATGTTATCTGACATTTTTTCTAAATCATGTGCAATTACGAAACCTGTTGGAATATAAGCTGTAAATAAAGCTAAAACAATAAGAGAGATAAAATATTTTTTCATTGTAATTCCTCCTAATTTTTGTATTGAATAAGACCGTTTCCGTATATAGAAATTTCCCCTAACTTTTCAGCGCTATTTATGATCTCCTCCTTGTTTTTAAGACCATTCTGTATGAATAATGAAATCACTCCAGAAGCATAAGCAGTTGCAAAGGAAGTTCCACTTTGTATTTCAATAGAACCTTCTGTGTTAATTACTGGTACATTAACACCAGGGGCGACAAAATCAATTTTACCTTGCCCAGCATAAGCAAAAATTTTTTTGTTTTTATCAACGGCAGAAATAGATAAAACATTTTCATATTTTGCAGGATAGTCTGTTGACAGTCCTAAGTTATTACCAGCTGAAGCAACAATAAGAATTCCTTTTAAATGTGCTTTTTCAATAGCAGCTTTTAAACGCGAATCATCTTTAGCAAAACCAAAGCTTAAATTAATTATATCTACACCCTGTTTAATACTCCATTCTATGCCTTCTATAGTATCAGAAGGCTCGCCTTTTCCGTGTTCATCCAAAACTTGAATATCATATAAATTGGTATTCTCGGTAATTCCTATTTTTGTATTTTTAATTTGAGTATTAGTAAGTATGCTTGCAATCATTGTTCCATGTGGAAAAAATGGCTTAGTTTCTGAAGTGCGATCAATTGCATTGTATGTATTTTTAATATGTTTTTTTATTTGGGGTATGTTTTGTTCAATTCCACTATCCAGTACTGTAATTTTTACTGGTTGGGTTTTTGTTATTTCTATTTTCTTATTAGGTAAAGTCATACAAATTGCCCAATTATTATCACGATGTTCTTTTGATAATTTAAATTTCGTGGTCTCATGTTTTTCACAACCTACAATGTATAAAAGACATAAACAGATCAATATATATTTTTTTATCACCAACTATCACTCCAAATTAAAAATACATGATTTTCTATTGTATATATAAATAATGTGATTTTTAATAAAATATGGGTAAAAAAACATTATATAACAAATAATATAATGTTTAAATTCAACTTTGTTAAATATTTATTATTGATATTTATGTTATCGTTCTTTAATATACTTAAATATTTTTAAAACTAATAGGAAGTCTGATTTTTATATAATTGAAATAAACGTTTTGTGTAATGAATTTCGAGTTAACATATTAAAAAATTGCAATAATTTCCGATTCATGTTACAATAAGAATAATTATTTTTGTTCGGCGTAAAGGATAGCATGAAGAAAGACTTTTCGTCTTGAGGATACTTTGGGCAAGGATAGTATAATACATTGTGTGGTAACGCACTAGGAGGCAACAAACATGGAACAAGGTACAGTAAAATGGTTTAACGCAGAAAAAGGTTTTGGATTTATCGAACGTGAAGAAGGCGACGATGTATTCGTACATTTCTCAGCTATCCAAGGTGACGGATTTAAATCTTTAGACGAAGGTCAAAAAGTAACTTTTGACGTAGAGCAAGGTTCTCGTGGAGCTCAAGCTGCTAACGTTCAAAAAACTGCTTAATCTTCATTTTTAAAACAGGTTCTCTGTAGAGAGCCTGTTTTTTTGTGTTTTCATTTATTTCTGCAATAAAAAACCCTACTCAACGTACAAGTAGGGAGATGTTACAAGGTAATCGTAAAAAAATTCATGCTTCAAAGGTTTATCAACAGTATAGCATATTGGATTTACAATATGCGGAATTTGCCTAAATAAATTCTTTTTTCTTTACTGGTCGAAGATAGAGGGATTTGTTCGTAGAGAAAATGTATTCAAAAAATGGGGAAGCAGGTAGACAATATTAGCAGAAACTCTTGATTTGTTTTTCAGTGATTCCTTTGATGACTTCTAGCTCACTAAGCAAATAACCATGAGCATCGTCAAGCATTTTCTTTTCGCTGGCATTCAGTTTTTTTTCTTTCTTCATCCGCATGAGATCACGTACCACTTCAGCGCCTTCTAGTATGTGGCCCGTTTTTATTTTGTCTGTGTTGATTTTATATCTCTCTTTCCATGGCAATAACTTATCTGATGTTCCATTTTGGAAAGTGTGTATGATGTTCTTTAAGGCAAGTATATCTGTAACAGGTCTTATCTTTGACCTTGACATCTTCCTTGTAGGAATCATCACTTTCATATGGCTAACGGCCATCTTAATGACATAATACGATTGTTTTTCATCAGAGAATTCTTTTTCTTCTATGGCTTCAATTATACCTGCTCCGTGCATTGGATAAACAATATTATCACCAATTTGAAACATATCATCCGCCTCCATATCATGTATCTACTTTAAGGGTACCACATTTAGAGGTAAAATAATCAAATTTTTAATAATAACATGTTTATTTATTTTCTGTCAATAAATTTGGTTCTAAAAAAGTGAGATTTTTTCATGAAAATTTCGGGTGGTTTTTGATCATATCCTCAAGAATCCTTGCTACAAGAAAAACAGAATATCCATCATTAAAAAAAGACCAGACATTGAGCTGGTCTTTCCAAATAGAATCCGATCATAATGTTGAAATATCAATCACAAATCGATAACGCACATCACTATTTAGCACACGTTCATATGCTTCATCGACTTGGTTTGCGTTGATCACTTCAATTTGTGGTGCGATATTGTGAGCAGCTGCGAAATCGAGCATTTCTTGTGTTTCTTGGATGCCACCAACGAGTGAGCCGGCGATGCTGCGACGCCCCGTAATTAATGAAAACACATGGAAGTTGTCTGGCTTTGGTGGTGCACCGACGTTCACTAATGTTCCGTCAACACGAAGTAAGGACAAATAGGCATCCACGTTGATATTGGCAGAGACGGTATTGAGAATGAGATCATATTGACCGGCTAGTGTCTTAAACGTATCAGGGTCACTTGTAGCAAAATAGTCTTTTGCACCAAATGACAGGGCCTCTTCTTTTTTATTCAAAGAGCGGCTTAATACAGTCACTTCAGCGCCAAGTGCGCGTGCAAATTGAATGGCGACATGACCTAGACCGCCCATTCCGACAATCGCCACTTTTTTGCCAGGCCCAGCCTTCCAGTGTTTTAACGGAGAATACGTTGTGATGCCGGCACAGAGAAGAGGGCTGGCGACATCGAGGGAGAGCTGGTCAGGAATATTGACAACAAATCGTTCTGTCACAACAATTTTCTGACTGTAGCCGCCGTAAGTTGGTTCTCCATCATAATCGAGGTTATTATAAGTTTGAACGACTCCTTTCTTGCAATATTGCTCATCTCCATTTTGGCAATATTCACATGTACCGCAAGAATCGACAAAACAACCGACGCCTACACGATCACCAATGTTGAATTTCGTGACAGCATCCCCTACAGCTGAAACAACTCCAGTAATCTCATGACCCGGAACCATTGGGAAAATACCGCCGCCCCATTCATCAAAGGCACTGTGGATATCTGAATGACAGATCCCGCTAAACTGAATATCAATTAAAATATCATGTGGACGAAGTGCTCTTCGTTCAATGGTTGTCCGTTCAAAGTTTGCTTTTGCATGGGAAACACTTAAAACGTTTGATTGGTGCGTCTGACACATTCTTGATCATCCTTTCAAAAGTAAGATTCGGTCCTTCCTCTATACTGTACGTCTTAAAGTGAACTTTAAGTCAACATGGAACCTTCTGATCGCCTGAATTCAGGCTTTAGTATCAGCCTTGAATCAAGATTTGAGCCAAAAGTATCTTGTCTTCTCGATTAAAATGGAGATGATGGGAAAAGGGAGATCGTCAAGTAAGAGAAAGAAGAGAAGGGTGAAAACAATGAAAATAGCACAAGCCGCCAAGCAGCTCGATTTATCTACTGCTACGCTCAGGTATTATGAGAATATAGGTTTAATTAGACCGATCAGGCGTGATGAAAATGGTGTTCGTGATTATACAGAAGAAGATATTCAATGGATAGAATTTATTAAATGTATGAGAAATGCGGGTCTGTCAATTGATGCTCTTAGAGAATATACGGCTTTATTTATCGAGGGAGAGGATCGTACATTGTCCTCAAGGAAGCGTATTTTGGTCAATGAGAGAGAAAGACTCGTAGACAAACAAAAGGAAATCGAAGAAACGATTAAACGGTTAGATTACAAGATTGAAAGTTATGAAGATATTATCCACAGTTACGAACAAAAACTAGTTCATCAATTAAAAACGAGCTCTATTTAAATGAAGAAAAACCTGTGACTTGTCACAGGTTTTGTGATGTGGTTATCTTTTTGTGTAACGTACCCAATTGTAATGAGCGTAAAGTGGAGTAACACCGTTGTAGGAGCCGAGCCATTCATCGACACCTGCACCATTCCATAAGTTCATCATAATCTTTCCTGGTGTTTGAGGGATTTGAGTAGTAGCCGTATGTTTTAATTGACCGTCCACATACCATTTAATCGAGTTAGGCTGCCAGTCGAACGCATATGTGTGATAAGAGTTTGCTGCATCAAAACCAAGGTTGACGATTTTTTCATGATTTCCGACACCATTGGTATAATAGTTAAATTGTACCTTCGTGGTATCTTTTCCGAGAAACTCAATGTCAATCTCATCCCAAGGTGTACCATCCGTCGGTCCAGTATAAGTAAAGAACGAAGATACGATCCCAATATTTTTGGCTGGTTTCATGCTGACTTCATAAAGTCCATAGCCATATGTTTGAACGGAGCGGTTTTCCCCACAGTCAAACTTATTATACGAAGGACTAGTGAGCGATAATCGCATTTCCCCTAACGACGTCATGGAGACATTGTTTGCGCGCCACGTACAGTTAAACATATTTCCATTCGAGTACCCATCAGCTTTTTGCCATAACCCGGTATTGTAATTGTTAAAGGGTTCATAGAATGATCCACCAGTTTGTGCCGAGGCGCCAGCTGTAAATGTGGACAAGCTCAAGCATAACCCAGCGACAAGCAGCATCAGCATCCGTTTTACACGATAAGACATATAAGCATTCTCCTCTCCTTTTTTGGAAGCGCTTTCTTTATTGATCATACATGATTCTTGTAAAATGGAAAATCGGTCTAATTTCTGATATTAAGCAGTTGAGTTTGATAGAATCTTCTCTTATTTCATGGGAATTGAGGTATCAATAGAAAAGGATCAAAAACGCCAGTAGTGTTGATTGGGTTTTTCATCCTTTACATATGTTTTCTCTTTTTCATCCCAAAATATTTATCTTATGCTGTTTACTATCTTTCTGTAACTGCGATATCTAATAAACAGTCCACAAGCTCTTTTTTTCTAGAATAGAAAGGGAAATGATCGGCATCAAGGGTATAGATGCGCTCAAAAGGTTTAGTGGCATACATTTGTCTTTGCAAGTCAATCGGAATGGAGCGATCATTTGTTGTTTCAATATAGACACTGGGCACTCTTCCAAATCTTTCATTGGTTAATGAAACTTGATCTTCAAAAGGCTGAACAGGCTGTGGACGTATTTTCTTTTTAAACAATTGCAGATCTTCCTCCGAACTTTCGTTGAGCATATCCTTCGCAATGAATTCTTCCATTAATGTGATGGTCTGATTCTTTTCGTCAAACGTTGCTTTAGGACCGCCTGATGCGATATCACTAATAGCTTGTCCGTTTTCAGGAACAAATGCACAGACATATACTAGTTTTTTGATCTTGTCTGGAATGTTCTCAGCTACTTGTGAGATCACCATCCCGCTCATACTGTGTCCAACTAAAATGACGGGTTCGTCTATTTTTTCAATCGTTGTGACGACTTTGTTTACATAGCTCTCTAATGATACGTCCTGTGGAGGCGTGGCGTCTTCGCCACTGCCAGGTAAATCAATTGCTATCACTGTATGACCTTTCTGTTGAAGAGAAGGTTTTATTTGGTCCCAGCACCAGCTTCCTTGGAATGCACCATGAACGAATAGGAATGTATTCAATCCAATCACCTCAATCACTTTTTGTAACCATTATAGTTACAACAGGTGGATCAGTCAAATGATAGTAAAAATCGCCAGAAAAGAATGATTGACAAAGCGGACAGTTGTCCGTAAGATAATACCGGGACAATTGTCCTAAATGAAACCTAAAGAGCCTTGATTCAAAACATACAAATAGATGTGATGTGGATGAAGCTAGAGAAGGTGAGATAGCATGGAAAAGGATATTGGAAAGGAAATTGAAGAGGTCGCTTTCTCTTTGTTTCAAGAGTTTGGTGTAGAGAATGTCAGCATGCATAAAATCGCAAAAACAGCTGGTGTTGGTCAAGGGACCCTTTACCGCCGCTATGCAAATAAAAGTGATTTGTGTCTCTCTATTCTTGGTGAGAGATTTGAACAGCTGATCCCTGCTTTGCATCTTTACTTAAATAAAATAAGTGATCAGCCAGTTCAAGATCGTTTGCAATATGTTCTCGAGGAGATCCATCTCATCGTTGGTCATCACTTAGACTGGATTCGGATGCTGACGATCTCTGGAAATTTAGAGCAGACAAGTAAGGTGTATGATTCTCATTACAGTCAATCACTCAAACAAATCATTCGTGATTTGCTCGAGGAAGCGAAAGAAAAAGGAGAAGCGAACATACAAGACATTGAGTTGACGACATTATGTATGTCCTCTCCAATGACGCCTGAACTCATGTTTTATATTCATGAATCCGGCTACTCAATCGAAAAAATTGCACAATTCGCTGCAGAAAGACAGGTTTTGTCTGTCTTTTCCTAGACATTGAAGTGGCTCATTTCTGTCCAGTCTAACTACTTATGGTTCATCAAAATTGAAAAAGAAAAGGAGCCAACTTAATATGAATAAACAGCAAACAGCAGCTTCCGACATTCGAACGCTGCCCATTATTATTTCATTTATCACAGCTGGATTTATTGGACTGTTCAGTGAAACGGCATTAAACATGGCGCTGAGAAGTTTAACATTAGACTTTGGTATTGAAGCAACGACTGCTCAGTGGCTGACCACCGGCTATTTATTAACACTGGGGATTCTCGTTCCGATTTCTGGCCTCATTCTTCAATGGTTTACAACAAGACAGCTTTTCATAACCTCACTGGTCTTTTCGATCATCGGTACATTTATTGCCGCAGTTGCACCAGTCTTCAGTATTTTAATGGTGGCACGTGTGGTGCAGGCAGTAGGAACAGCCTTGCTCCTTCCATTGATGTTTAATACGATTTTGGTCATCATTCCGCCTCATAAAAGAGGTAGATCAATGGGGATTATTGGTCTTGTCATTATGTTTGCCCCAGCAGTTGGTCCAACGGTCTCTGGTCTCATTCTTAAATCGTTAACATGGCATTGGATTTTTTGGATTTCGCTTCCGTTATTAGTTGCTGCACTCGTATTTGGGTATATTTTTATGCAAAATATTACGGAACCCACAAGACCGAAAATCGACATTTTATCGATTGTGCTATCAACCATCGGTTTCGGTGGAATTGTGTATGGCTTTAGCAGTGCCGGTGAAGGCGGCGGCTGGAGCAGTATGCATGTGATTGTGGCGATTGTTGTAGGTGTCATTGGCATTCTTGTGTTCTCCCTAAGACAGTTAAATATGAAAGAACCGATGTTGAATTTAAGCCCATTTAAATATCCAATGTTTGTGATCGGGTTACTTCTGATCTTAGTGTGTATGATGGTGATGCTGTCTGCTATGATGATTTTGCCATTATATCTGCAAACGTCCTTGGCACTGTCTACATTTACAGCTGGTTTAATGCTATTGCCAGGTGGAATTATCAATGGACTGCTATCGCCAATCATGGGTGGGCTTTTTGATAAATTTGGGCCGAAATGGCTTGTCATCCCAGGTCTTGTCATCGTTGCAGCGACCATGTTTGGCTTCACGAACTTAAGTATGAATACGTCAATCGGTTATATCGTGACGCTTCATATTACGTTAATGGTTGGGATTGCGATGATCATGATGCCTGCCCAAACAAACGGTTTGAATCAGCTGCCGCCAGAGCTATATCCGCACGGTACAGCGATTATGAATACATTGCAGCAAGTGTCAGGAGCGATTGGGACTGCGGTTGGTATCTCGATCCTTTCATCAGGAGCTCGCAGTTTTATGCAAAATGTGGCTGATCCCGCAAATCCAGTCAATCAGCTGCTCGCCTTTACAAATGGCGTCCAGCATGCCTTTATCTTTGCTGTCATTATGACAGTGATTGGCTTGGTGATTGCTTTCTTTATTAAACGAGTGAAAGTAGAACAACAAGTATCATAATATATGAAAAGCACTGAGGACTTAGCGCCGCAGTGCTTTTTTTATTCATAGGGGTGAATGCTTGTTTCAAAGGAGCTGAAAATGGGGAGATAGATAAAAAGCAACGACTCTCTGACGACATTGAAGGAAAAGGCGAAATTCGTAACGAATGGATAGAGATAAAAGAATAAGATAGGAGCTGAGATCATGAACTTAGACGAACAAATCAAAATGGCTGAGTCATTACGCCAACCGCCTGAAGATTCATTAGCTGGTCAATCAGAACTAAAGCCAGTCCACCCTCCTGAAGTGAACAAAATGGAATATGATATCCCAACGGGTGCTGGTGAAACAAAGGTGTGGGTATTTAAACCTGTGAAAACATTGAAACAACCCCTACCTGTTTTCGTGAATTTGCATGGGGGCGGTTTTATACTTGGAAGTGCTGAAATGGATAATCACTGGTGTCCGGTCATAGCAGATCGTGCGGAGTGTATCGTCGTCAATGTGGAGTATCAACTGGCACCGGAACACCCTTTCCCGGCCGCTCTTCATGAATGCTACGATGTGCTGAAATGGTTATATGAACATCCTGATGAACTACAAATAGACCCAAATCGATTAGCCATTGGTGGACATAGTGCAGGTGGGAATTTGGCAACAGCGGTTTGTCTGCTTGATATCCAAAAAGGGAACAAACTTCCGATTGTCTATCAAGTGCTTGACTATCCGCCGCTTGATTTAGCTACTGATCCAGCACAAAAGCCAGCGTTTGAAGAAGCAATTCCAGTTGAAATGGCGAGACTGTTTAATGCCTTCTACCTGCAAGGTCAAGATCCGCACAATCCGCTCGTTTCTCCAGTCTTTGCAGAGAGAGAAGTGTTAGCACAAATGCCCCCAGCTCTTGTTATCACAGCTGAGAAGGATTCACTAGCTGAAGAAGCTGAGCATTATGCGGACAAGTTAAAAGAAGCAGGGGTAGATGTCACATACAAACAATTTAAAGGAGTCCCTCATGCGTTCACTCATGCCGGAGATTTAGAGATAGCTGAAGAGGCTTGGCATTTGATGAGCGATCAGCTTAAGAAGGCGTTTGAATAAGAAATATTCGGATATCAGTAAAAAGCACAGACCTTTATTTCTGTGCTTTTTTTGTGTTCTTGCTGACGTCTTGAAAAGAAGTATAGATACAACAATCGCAGCTGTCGATATAATAGAAAGATAGAAGACATCTAAAAAGGAGCTAATAGAATGAAAAAAGAGACACTACAGGCATTTTGTCTTTCTTTACAAGGAGCAACCCACGACTATCAACCTGAGTGGCAGGCAGATCGTTATCATATAGGTGGAAAGATGTTCGCCATGATGGGGGGAGATGTCGATCGCAAGCCAGTCATCACTTTAAAATGTGATCCGCAACGCGCTGAAGAATTAAGAGAAATGCATGAAGGAATTATTCCCGGCTATTACATGAATAAGACGCATTGGAATTCTATTTATCTTGATGCAGATATTCCATCTTCATTTGTCGAAGAGCTAATTGAACATTCCTATCAACTGGTTTTTCACAAATTAACAAAAAAAGCTCAGCAGGCTATCCTCCAACATGATTCAAAAGAAACCGATTAAAAGCTGAACGTTCAGTTGTTCATGACTCTTTGAATCTCTTCAAAATTGACTAGAGTCACATGCTCTCGCTATACTTTAAACAGCTAGAAGATACGAATAGGGGGATATACAATGGGCTATACAGTCATTACAGGGGCAAGTTCAGGTATTGGGTATGAAACGGCTTTGGCCTTTGCAGCAAGAGGAAAAAATCTGATCTTAGCTGCACGCCGGCTTGATAAACTCCAAGAACTGAAAGAAAAGATTCTAGAAAAATATCCCGATATTCAAGTGAAAGTCCAGTCTGTTGATTTAACAGACAGAGAGCAAGTGTATTCTTTCTATGAGTCATTAGCTGGTGATGAGCTGGATACGTTCATTAATAATGCCGGGTTTGGCCATTTTGGTTCAATAGGAGAGCAGGATGTGAAAAAAATTGGGGACATGCTTCATCTCAATATTGAAGCGTTAACAATTTTATCCACTCTATTTGTCCGTGATTATGAGCAAAAAGAGGGGACGCAGCTAATCAATATCTCTTCAAGAGCGGGTTATACCGTCGTCGGAAATGCTGTCACTTATTCAGCCACGAAATTTTATGTGAGCGCCTTTACTGAAGGGCTGGCCCTAGAATTGAAAGAAAAAGGAGCCAAATTACAGGCAAAAGTATTAGCGCCTGCTGCGACAGAATCGGAATTTGCAAAGCGTTCATTAGATGTCGATCAATTCGAATATGAAGGCACTATCAAGAAATATCACACATCAAAAGAAATGGCAGCGTGCTTGCTTGAGCTTTACGCCAGTTCAAAAACAGTTGGTATCGTTGATGGGAAGACATTTGATTTTGAATTGAAGGACCCCATTTTTTCACACGCTGGCACAAGCATGAAATAAAAAGTTCCAATCACTGAGGATAGATTCTCTTAGCGACTCTTATTCATCATTCAAAACCCATGATCACATCAGTAGGTCACCGCGCCGAAAAATGTCTTGGATAATGTGGAGCACTGTCAACACATACTAGAATCGATAAAAACACCTACACATTAGGTGTTTTTTTATGCATTCTTTGATGAATGAAAGAATCGCAGGTCCAGTAGATGAGACTGCTGACAATCATGATCGGAAGGGATGTTGAGCTCTCAATTCCATCCATAACAAAAAGCATGACAATCATTGCTATCAGTAAGTAAGCCGCTAAATAAAGAGGATGAAAAGCCTTGGGCTGTAAAGAAAACAACAACTGTAAAGGTACCGCAAAGATGAAATAATAAACAAAAAAGATGGGAGTGTAAAGCATCATAAACGCAGGCTCGCCCTGAATCGGTGGATATAAACATACGAACAAGCTGAGTAAAATGGAACTGAAGAATAGTGTGAGTAGGATTTTGTAAAATGGTTGAACGGAACGCACTGTATGTACTCCTTTTTTGTAAGATTTCCTATATTTTATCATAAATGGGTCGAGAACAATTTCTGAAGTCAATTTAGGTATTAAGATATAAATAAATTTTGATAATAGTGTCCTTTTTCCTTTATTTGGTTCTGTGACTTTCACCTCATGCTGATGAATGAAGGAATGGTATAAAGTAAACCCTATAGACAGATAATTATTCATCACATTTAAGAAAAGAGATGATCTTATGAACGTAACAAAATGGTTTGGTGCTGCCCTTCTTACTGTTTCACTATTGGTGACCGCAGCTTGTGCGAACGATAGCACTCAAGAGAAGAATCAAAGTAATCAAGAAAGCACTACCAGTGAAACAAAAGAAAAAAACACGGCTGTTGAGACAGGGAACAAGTCTTTATCCAATATTAAGGTGCTGGCAACAGGCGGAACGATTGCCGGTAGTTCAGACAGTAATACGGATACGACTGGATATAAATCTGGTGCACTTGGAATCGATAAAGTCATTGCTTCCGTACCACAGCTGAAGGATATTGCAAATGTCACGGGTGAGCAAGTAGCGAACGTCGGCAGTGAAAATGTGGATAACGCTCTCCTTTTAAAATTAGCGAAACGAGTCAATCAGCTTTTAAATGATGATCAAGTGGATGGCATTGTGGTGACACATGGTACAGATACGTTAGAAGAAACGGCCTATTTTTTACATTTGGTTGTAAAAAGTAATAAGCCAGTGGTGGTCGTGGGTTCCATGAGGCCGGCATCTGCCATTAGTGCGGATGGCCCGCTTAACTTGTATCATGCAGTGAAAATTGCTTCGACAAAAGAAGCCAAAGGCAAAGGTGTAATGGTGACATTAAATGACCGAATTGCCTCTGCTCGTTTTATTACGAAGACAAATACCACCACAACCGATTCGTTCAAGTCTCTTGAGCAAGGGTACATTGGAGAAGTGGCGGGTGAAGTTGTCTCTTTTTATAACGAACCGACAAGAAAACATACAGCTGACAGTGAATTCGATATTTCAAAGCTAAAAGAGCTGCCGCAAGTGGATATCTTATACGGCTATCAAAATGATCAAAAGTATGTGTATGATGCTGCCGTTAAAGCAGGAGCGAAGGGTATTGTCGTTGCCGCCGCAGGAAATGGAACGATGTCAACAGAAGCGATCAATGGGGCAACAGATGCTGTGAAAAAAGACGTGGTGATTGTGAGGTCAAGCCGTGCAGGAAATGGCATTGTCACACATGAAAAAATGGATGATGAACATCATTTTGTCTCATCGGATTCATTAAATCCACAAAAAGCACGCATTCTACTCATGCTGGCTCTGACGAAAACAAAAGATCCAGATAAAATTCAATCCTATTACGAGCAGTATTAAAAAGAAAAAGACCCGACGTATCATTGGGTCTTTTTTATATGTGTACCTGATGTTCAGCCCGTTTTTTTAAAGAGAGTAAAATGTCTCTCCAAACATCATCTATATCAGTCAGAAAATGTCCTGCTTGCTCGATATAGTGCGTTTTGGCGTTTGGAATGTTGGGAGCCATTCTTTCTATCTCTGCAAAAGGGGCCATCTGATCCTCTTTTCCATGCCAGACATCCACAGGGATTTGTATATCTTTCATATCGAATGCCCATGACCGTGAGAGTAAATCTGGTTCATGAATACATTCATCAACCGATTGACGAGTAGCTTCGTATAAATGCCGCATCATCAGCTCCAGTTGCTCATCGGTTTGAAGAAATTGCCGATCCGATGGATGTAAATGTTTGTTCCCTTTTTTCGTTAGTTTCTTGAATTTCTCTGGTTTCTTTTCAATTAGTTTTTTTTGAGCGCGATAACTTGCCTTTAAGAGCCAAGGCATTCTTTTACTGAGGAAAAAGGCAATCTTGTTCTCCTTTAGCATACTTTTAGGCGGTTTACCATCCTGAAATGGGGTGGTACTTGAGACGAGAGCAGCTGAAAGAATGCGGTCTGGCAATTGATAGGCACAACCAGCAGCGAATGCCCCGCCTCCAGAGACACCAATCACTGAAAAATGGGAGATGTCAAGATGATCGGCCACTTCCTGTACGTCTTTTGCCCAGTCTAAAATGGTACGGTCAGGTTGCGGATCAGATAAACCAAAACCAGGTCTGTCTAAAGAAATGAGACGAATGCCAAGCTCTTTTGAGATTGGATCATCATCTAAAAACATCACTCTCGATCCAGGTGTCCCATGAAAAAAGAATACTGGGAATCCTTCAAGATCACCGTATTGAGACAAACCAATATGACGTCCATCTTGCAAATGAATCCTGTCCATTTGATCATCCCTTTCATCGTTTATCTAACTTACATATTCATGCATGAAACGCCGAGTTAAGGCGTTTCTTTCGCAATTTGATAGATTTTTTCGTAAAGCGATAATAATGTTTTTAGATCTTCTTTTGAAAGCTTGGCATAGTATTTTTGAATAAGATGCAGCTGAATTTTTTCAATATCTTTATGATAGTCATGGCCCTTTTGAGCAAAATCAACAATGATTTCTCTACGGTTATGTGGGTTAATCTCTCTTTTCACATATCCAAGCTGTTCAAGCTTTGATATGAGCTGGCTAGCGGCACTAGATGAAATGGAGAAATAATCAGCTAGTTCATTGATTGTTCTCGTCTTCGACCGCAGCAATTCAAGTGTCAGTTCTTGTTTGCTTGTTAAATCTGCATACTCATTTTTTAAGAATCGTTGATACTCTTCTACATAGATAGAACCTAGTGCATTTGAGTACTCAATGATTTTTTTGCTGTAATGAATGATATCCTCATCCAATGACATCACCTCTTTTCTCCTATATTATATGTGATCTTAATATTTAAGTGAAGTTAAATGTTAAGAAAAATTAAATAAAAAAGAGAATAAACTTGATGAGAAAATGACCTCTATCTCCACTTTTTCATCAACAATGGACAAAGAATACTTCCTGTCATCCCTAAGCATTCATAAAACATAGTTGGTTTGATTTTAAACAGGTAATAGACCAAGGTGGCAATGAACAGGTCATAAAAGAAAAACAAGTATACGTCCTTTTTGGTGATGGCAAAAATGATCGTTTTGTTTGTTTTCACTTAGATTCACTCCTTTGGAAGTAGAGGACTTTTTCATTGTATTACGGGCGATCTCCATTTATAATAAAAAAATAAACCAACTGGTCGGTTTTATTTGTCCATGTGAAGAAAAGCAAGGTAGAAGGGATTGTTCATAGATGACAAGTGCACAGAGCGGGGCTGGAAAAAGTGAAAAGACGAAGCAAAAAATTGTCACCGCTTCACGTGATTTATTTGCAAAAAAAGGATATTCTGAAACATCCGTACGAGATATTCTAGAGGCGGCTGAGATTAGTAAAGGCAACCTTTATCATCATTTTAAAGGAAAAGAGTTTTTGTTCCTTCATATTATGGAAGAGGATCATCGATTCATGATGGAGACGTGGCATGAAGAGAAACAAACGCTGCACCGGGCCATTGATAAGCTCGCAGGGTTTGCAGAGCTGCTTAGTCAAATGGGGATTAACTATCCTCTAATGAGAGCGAGTGAAGAATTTTGCGCCAGTGCATTTACATCAGATGAAGTCATGGAGCGTCTGAACAAGATTGATGTAGACTTTGATGATGTGATGAGAGACATCCTGCTTGAAGGAAACGAAGATGGTAGCTGGTCGATTCAGCATGTTGAATCAAAAGTGAAAATATTACTTTCTGTATTCTATGGATTAGACGTGTTATATAAAAATGACACGATGCAGCAGAAAAAGGAATTACAAAAAGAGGCGATCTCATTGTTTATTCACGGAATCAACCATCATGAGTAACAAGTGAGTCAGTAAAGGGGAAACAAACATCATGCAAAAACCGATTCGTGAGCAAAAAGCGGTACTTGTTATTTTATTAAGTAATATATTTATTGCGTTTTTAGGCATCGGTCTGATCATACCTGTCATGCCGCTCTTTATGAATGTCATGCACTTAACGGGCAGTACGATGGGATATCTTGTGGCGGCGTTTGCCGTTGCACAGCTCATCGCATCACCTATTGCGGGAAGATGGGTAGACCGATACGGAAGAAAGATCATGATTGTGTCAGGCCTTTTTCTATTTGCGTTATCAGAACTCGTTTTTGGCTTAGGAACACACGTATATGTTCTGTATTTTGCAAGGGTTCTTGGCGGTATTAGTGCAGCATTTATCATGCCGGCTGTCACTGCCTATGTCGCTGATATCACAACCGTTCAAGAAAGATCAAAGGCAATGGGGTATGTATCCGCTGCTATTAGTACCGGATTTATCATCGGCCCGGGAATTGGCGGATTTATTGCAGAATATGGCGTTCGTCTGCCGTTTTTCTTTGCAGCAGGGATTGCATTTATTGCCGTGATTTCGTCTATGTTTATGCTGAAGGAACCATTAACAAAAGAAGAGCGAGAGAAACAAATGGATCAAGTGAAGGATTCGACCTTCTTTAAAGACTTGAAAAAATCAATCCATCCAAGCTATCTCATCGCCTTCATCATTGTGTTTGTGCTGGCGTTTGGACTATCTGCATATGAAACGGTCTTTAGCTTGTTTACAAATCACAAGTTTGGATTTGGTCCAAAGGATATTGCGATTATCATTACCGTCAGTTCAATTGTAGCCGTCATCATCCAAGTACTCGTGTTTGGTAAAATGGTGAATGCGCTTGGGGAGAAACGAGTTATTCAACTATGCTTGATTGTTGGAGCAGTTCTCGCTTTTGTTTCCACGGTCGTGTCAGGCTTTATGGTTGTGCTGATCGTGACGTGTGTGATTTTCCTTGCGTTCGATTTATTGCGCCCTGCACTCACGACCTTCTTATCAAAAATCGCTGGCAATCAGCAAGGATTTGTCGCAGGGATGAACTCTACCTACACAAGCCTTGGTACGATTTTTGGCCCGGCACTTGGCGGTATATTATTCGATCAAAATATTCATTTCCCATTCCTGTTTGCAGGTGTTGTCTTATTTCTTGGATTGGGCTTAACCCTTATTTGGAAGGGGAAGGGGACAGAAGAGGCATCAGCAGAATAATAGAAAAGAGACCTTTCAAATAAGGTCTCTTTTTTTAAGGCTGCGGCTTCAGGTGATTCAGTGCCTGCGCCATTTTTTGATTTTGCTGCTTTTTGTAAAATAGAAAGGCGATGATATGGCCTACTAATGTGAGAAAGGCAATACCGATAAAATAAGGCATGATCCATTCGAGCAGTGCAGTCGAATATAAAGCGACGGCTCCTACTTGAAATCCTAAATTGACGACAGTGGAGATCAGAATGTTGATGGGTGCTGGAAAGGTAAAGTAGTTCCATAGTAAAGGATACATGACCCCAAAGACGATGCCTGCCAGAGTACCGATGGCAATGATGTGCCACACGTAATGAAAAGGGATAGAGGATGACCATTGAGTGATGGACAGGATGAGTGTCAGCCATACGATAGAGACAAAAGCTGTTTGCATAAATTGATGTTTTAGTTCCTTGATCATTTGAATCGCTCCTTTATATATTTGGCGTAATGACGACTGACGGTGTAACTGTTTTTCGAGATGGTTTCGACCTCTAAGCGAGCGTACGTACCAGCGACAAAGCTGTCGACTTGCGCTAAATTGAGAATGACTGCATTGTTGATACGATAGAAATGTTCACGCTCTAACGACTTCAGATCCTTCAGCCGTTTGCTCAGAAAATACGTCATTCCTCCGGTTGTGATCACCTTTGACATATGTCCAAGCGCAGAGATCGCTTCAATTTGTTCTAATGGTAAAAGAGACTGCCGATCATTTTTTGGATCTTTGACCGTTAGAGATGTACTAGTCTCCAGCATTGATACAATTTTTTGTAAACGTTCTTGATTATGTGGATGGCTGATGACGTCTACTTCCGTCACATCCTTTTCTTGATTCCAGATCAAACGAAATTTCATCCATAAACCTCCTCTCACAATGAGCATAGCAATAGATGAAAGCGAATGCGATGGAATGTTGCTTTGATGCAGAAGAATTCTTTTTGTTGCAAAGATTCACCGCGTGTCTACGGCTTTCCTTTATAATGAAAAGATACTCGTTCGTGAATGGAGGAATGATGTTGTATCTGGTAGATCAACAAAGGACAGGAGCGGTGAAAGAGGAAATTCTGCGGATTGATCCTGCCTATCCAGTGTTCGTAGATGCGATACTCGATGGCGTGATACAAGGAGATTTATATGTGGATCACCGAGATCACCCGTGTGTCTATTTTGCAGGGACGACAACCGGCATTTATTATGTCGCAGGCAGGACAGAAGCAGCACTCTCATTATGTTCAACGTTCATTGTGGATGTTTATAAAAAGCAGAAAAGAGAGAACGGACGTTTCACTTTGTTTTCAGCAAATCCACCCTCAGATGAGATGATGAAAAAATGCTTTGGTTCCCAACTGAATGAAATGCAAAGACATGCGTATTCTTATGACTTGACCTCTCCTGATCTGATTGTGCCTGATCAAGATGAAATGATTAAACCCACGAATGAACAAGTCATTGCCGCTAGCAAAGTATTCCCATCCAGCTATTATGAAGCATATTGGGGAGGAGTAGATCACTTTTTATCTAATGGCGTCGGAGTTGCCATCTTAAATGGTGAAGACGTGGTCAGTGAATGTATCTCTATTTTTTCAAGTGAAAAACGTGTGGAAATCGATATTTGGACAGATGAAGCCTGCCGTGGAAGAGGGTTGGCTTTATTAGCAGCTCAGCAAATGATCAGCATCTGTGTTGAAAAAGGGAGGACACCGCATTGGGATTGCGATGTCCATCACGCAACCTCGGCCAAATTGGCAGAGAAGCTAGGTTTTCAGTGGACAAAGACGTATCGCTTATTTTATGCCTCACGCTGAAAAGGTTTTGAGATACCAAGCATCCATGGCAGAATGCTCTGAGCCTTCAATCGGTGCAGGAAGAAGAGAAAAGTCATACCGTTGATAAAGGCCAGTAGCAGCTGTTAATTCACTGCGGGTTTCTAAATAACAAGCATCGTAGTATGTAGCAGCATATTGGAGGGCCATATCCATCAGTTTCTTGCCCGCACCTTTGCCTTGTGCTTTTGGGCTTAAATAAAGCTTTTGCAGCTCACAAATGCCATCTGTGAAAGGGGCAATGCCAACGCCACCAACAATTTCACCATGTTCTTCGGCAATCCAATAGGCTGCATGAGTCAATGATTGATAGTATTCGAAAAGCTGATCAAGGTGTGGGTCTGTGTAGGCTGTACCTTCAATCGCAAGATTCGCTGATTCTAATGACTGGCGGATAATGGCCGCAATAAAAGGATTGTCCTGCTTTTGAATCGGTCTAATATTCATTGGAAAAACCTCCGTTGTCATAGGATAAAAAAGAAAAGGAGTTGATGCGATATGTTCTGGCTGCAAACCGCTATTTTTACTGTCATTGTGCTCTGTCTCTCGTGGTGGGCGGGAAAAAGACGTAGGCATCGCCATGCCAGGCTGATTGTCCCGATATGTATCACTATGTTTGGATTGCTCTTATTGATCGGCAGTTTCTTCATTGGCAGATGGGAAGGGATGGCGCTCAGCATATCAAGCGTCTCTATCGTTCTCTCTTCTATCATTTGTTTGATCATCGTTACAGGGCTTCATTTGTTAAAAAAAGATGACCCTTCGTAGGCTGGGACATCTTTATGATTTGATTCTATCGTATTCCTCACGAAGGATGCCCATCATGATGACATCCGAATAAGCACCGTTGAAATAGAGCGCTTGACGTCTTTTTCCTTCATATTGAAATCCGGCTTTCTCATAGCTTCGAAAGGCTCGTGGGTTATGGGAAAAAACTTCAAGCTCAAGCCGATTAAGTTCTAACGTCTCAAAGGCAAATGTTTGAACCATCCGAACAGCCTCAGTGCCATACCCTTTGTGAAAATGCTCTGGACCATGCAGCGCAATGCGGAAACTTGCCGTATGGTTCATCGGATCAATATCCACAATCGCCGCATCCCCGATCATTTCTTTCGTGTCTAGCAGACAAATAGCAAAGTCTCGTCTACTGTCATCCTGCAGAAAACGGGTATAGGCTGAACGAATTTCTTCTAGTGTGAACGTTTTTCGTGTGCCAGTCATATAAAGTGTTTCTGCATGCTGGCATCCTCTATGAATACCAGGATAATCTTGCTCTTCAATCGGTCTCAAAAATAATCGAGTCATGATGGATCAGCCTCCTCTATATATCGGGAGATTTCAATTAAGTTCATATCAGGATCACGGATATAAATGGATTCAATCGGACCTAATGCACCAGACCGTCTGACCGGACCTTCTTCAATTGGAACAACCTGCTTTCGAAGATGAAGCAATAAACTGTCTATATCTAAATCGGTGATAAAACATAAGTCAGCAGATCCAGGCTGGGGATGAGCAGCTTTTGGTTCAAATTCATGACCCGCTTCATGAAGGTTGATCTTTTGTAAGCCAAAACGAAGGGCTTTACGGCCTTCTCCAAAAGTTTCTTCCTTCATTCCTAATACGTTTGTATAAAAGCGAATGGTTTCCTCCATATGTTGAACAGTCAACACGATATGATCAAGTCGTCGTATCATCAGTCTCTCCTCCAAGTATGATCATTGTTTGAACTGCTTCTATTATATCATCCCTTGAAGAAGATACCTTATTTGATCACGGTTTTATAACTCCAGCTTGCTAGGGACATGTCTTCTCCGTGCAGTACTCTCTCATCAAACTCCGTCCACCCATTTTTTCGATAGAAATGACGATTGGCCTCGTTGTGTGTAATCAGTGTGAACAGTCCACCGCCTTGCCGGGCGATAAAAGGGAAAAGACATTGCTTTAACATACGGCTTCCAAGTTTTTTTCCTTGTTGGTCTTTTGCAACGACAAGAGCTTCTAAATACCAGTAAGGTTTCTTTAAGGAAGAACACGCTTTTTTTGCCTCCTTTAACATACGGAACACATGCTGAATCGCCGATAAGCCACCAGTAAAGAGCAGCTTTAACCCACCTGACAACACATAATCCATGAGTCCTGGTTCAGGAAGGCGTGGATGTTTTAACAGGGCGGCAGACACAATTTTCTCATTCTCAACCCCGACCAAACAGATTTGATGCTGAAAATATACCTTTGTGTTGACCAAATGCAGCTGACGGGCGAAAGCAGAACGCTTGGTCACCTTTTCGCATAATAAATCAAAAAATGAATAGTTCTGAAACGAATCATCTAACAACGCTGCCACTTGAGGCAGTTCATCCTCTCTGGCAAGTCTGAAATGAAGCATATGATGGTCCTCCTTTTTTGAACAGATATAGATTATTGGACATGTGTCTATTATAATAAGAGGAAAACAAACCGAACATCGGCAATGAATGATCTCGTGTTCATAAATAGACAGGTAAAGCCATATTGTTCAAAAACGGAGGGTGTTTCATGAAGGACAGACGAACAATCAAAACCAAAAAGGCGATACGAGAAAGCTTTCTTGAGCTTTTAATGGAAAAAGATGTTCAACAAATTACAGTATCAGAGCTATCTAGAAGAGCGGATTTAGGAAGAGGGACCTTTTATTTGCACTATCAAGATGTGTTTGATTTGCATGAACAGCTTGAGAAGGAACTATTCGATCAGCTTGGCGGACTATACGATGAATCGTTTCCTAGTCAGGACCCGCTTGATATGCTGTCCTTTTTAAACAAAACAACTGAGTATTTAAAAGAAAAACAATTCATGATGACGTTATTTGTCAAACCGAATAGCCCAACGACGAATCAATTTAAAGCGTTTTTTAAAGAAAAAATCATGAAAGAGTGGCAGCTTGATCAGCGTCAGATTACGGAGCGTGAACAGATTGAGGCCTCTTTTGTCGTATCTGGTGCTGTTGGTGTACTGGAAGAATGGATTCATGAAGGCATGACAATCGAAGCGGCAAAGCTTGCGCACATATTGTACGAGCTTCTCATGAAGGTAGAACAAGAATCGCAAGAAACGAATTGATCATATATCCTTTTTCTATTCTTTCTGTTAAAATGGGAATATATGTTCTTATTCAAGGTGGGGAGTGGTGAGATTGAAAAGGAAATTACTATTTTATGGGGCAATGAGCATTGATGGATATTTAGCAAGGGATGATCACCGTCTAGATTGGCTCATAGGAACAGAGGGCGAAGAGGATACGAGATATGAGGAATTTTATGCATCAGTCGATACGCTGATCATGGGACGGAACACATATGAGCAGGTTCTCAAACTTTCACCTGATGAGTTTCCTTATGAAGACAAGACATGTTATATCGTTTCTCGCACTTTACAAGACAGTCATACAGGGACCCATATCATTCGTGAAGATGTTCTCTCGTTTATCCACAACTTAAAAAATGAAAAGGGGCAGCATATCTGGATAGTAGGAGGCGGGGAACTGCTTCAAGCATTATTAAAAGAAAGATTAGTCGATGAGCTGTATCTCCAAATCGCACCTGTCATGATTGGAAAAGGAATCCCTCTTTTCCCTCCAACTGAACAGGAATCTAGATTTTCATTACAACAAGTGCATCAATACAAGCAAATTGCTGAAATGCATTTTGTGTTAAAAGAAGACCACTGAATCACAGGGGTCTTTTTTTGATCAAACAAACACATTGACAAGAAAATATCCTAGTGTTAGGATAAATTTATCCTAGTTTTAGGATTTATTGAAAAAGGAGTAGTTGCCATGGTGCAGCAAGAACAGGAATTAGACTTAAGGCTTTTCCGAGTATGGATGAAAGCCTACCATGCCCTTTTTGCAAATATCCAAAAAGACATTGAACGTTATGATATCGGATTTGAAAACTTTCAAATTCTTGAATTACTGTATAGTAAGGGACCACATCCCGTTCAAAAAATTAGTGAGATTTTATCCATTCCAAGTGGGAGCATCACCTATGTGGTCAACAAATTAGAAAAACAAGAATTAGTCAAAAGACAATGTGCACCTTCTGATAAACGTGTATTCCATGTATTACTGACAGATAAAGGGAAGCAGCTATTTGACGATATTTTTCCAAAACATACAGATGTCATTTCACAAAATCTGTCCTTTATCGAAACAGAGGAAAAAGAGCAGCTCATTGAATGGTTGAAAAAAATCGGTTTAGGTGCAAAACAACTTCACGAAAAGGGGAAACAAGATGACACACAGCTTTGATACATTGGTACGTGAAAGACGATCAGCATCAAATTTTTTGCCAAATATCTCGATTTCGAGAGAAGAGCTTAATAGTATCTTTGAAGAAGTGAAGTTGGCACCTTCAGCCTTTAATTTACAGCATACGCAATATGTCGTCGTTCAATCAGAAGCGCTTAAAGAGCAAGTAAGAGATGCTGCATTTGGACAATATAAGGTGCATTCCGCTTCAGCAGCGATCATTGTGCTCGGCGATCCGAAAGCTTATGAGCAAGCAGGAAACATTTATGAAGGCCTAAAAATGCTCGGCATCTTAAATGCGCAACAATATGAGGAAATGGTCAGAGAGACGATGAGTTTTTATGAGCAGAGAGGATCAGACTTTCAGAAAGAAGAGGCGATTCGCAATGCTTCATTATCTGCCATGCTATTGATGCTTGCCGCCAAAAACAAGGGATGGGATACTTGCCCGATGATTGGCTTTGACCCCGAAGCAATGAAAAAGGTGTTAAACATCGAATCAGATTTGGTTCCTGTATTAATGATTACACTCGGAAAAGAAAAAGTAGAGAGCAGACAAGCGAGAGGCTATCGCAAGCCGGTCTCTGAATTTGTGACATATTTATAAGATAGGGGGTTCCATTCATGGAACTAGGAATTAGTACATTTGTAGAAACAACACCTGATTTTCAAACAGGAAAAACAGTCAGCCACGCACAGCGTATTCGTGAAGTAGTAGAAGAAATTATATTAGCAGATCAAGTGGGTCTCGACGTTTTTGGTGTAGGGGAGCATCATCGTGAAGATTTCGCCGCATCAAATCCAGCAGTCGTATTAGCAGCTGCGGCAACGCAAACAAAGAATATTCGTCTGACAAGTGCCGTAACTGTTCTTTCATCGGCAGATCCTGTTCGTGTGTTTCAAGATTTTGCGACATTAGATGGCCTTTCTAATGGGCGTGCAGAGATCATGGCTGGCCGCGGATCATTTATTGAATCGTTCCCGCTTTTTGGCTATGACTTAGATGATTATGAAGAATTATTTGAAGAAAAACTAGATTTACTGTTGAAATTACAGCAGTCAGAGCGTGTGACGTGGAGCGGTAAGCACCGTCCAGCCATTCAGGATGTCGGCGTATACCCAAGACCTGTTCAAGATCCGCTTCCCATCTGGATTGGCAGTGGAGGAAACAGAGAATCTGTCGTACGTGCTGGATTATTAGGATTACCACTTGTCCTTGCCATTATTGGCGGCAGCCCTAGACAGTTCGCACCGCTAGTGCAGCTCTACAAGCAAGCTGCGATTCACGCTGGACATGACCCTGAGAAATTAACGGTGGCATCCCACTCACATGGATTTGTTGCGGAGGAAACAGAATTGGCAGCAGATCAATTCTTCCCTTCTACACAGCATGTCATGAATACATTAGCAAGAGAACGAGGCTGGGGACCTTATACCCGTTCTACATTCGATGCAGCAAGAACATTAGAAGGTGCATTGTATGTAGGAGATCCAGATGCCGTGGCAGAGAAAGTGATTCATCTGCGAAAAAATGTAGGCATTACGCGCTTCATGCTGCACGTACCGGTCGGTTCGATGCCGCATGATCAAGTGCTGAAAGCTATTGAGTTATTTGGAAAAGAAGTGGCTCCTAAAGTAAGAGAAGAGGTTGCCCGCTGGGAAGCCGAACAAGCATAACAAAAAAGTCGATCAAGGGAATAGGCTTGATCGACTTTTTCTTATGCTTAAGGATCAATAACACATGGTTTCACTGTAGGGCATGAAGCAGCAGAAGCAAATGGTGTGGCCGTCAAGGTGAAGAGGAAAACAAGTTGAAAACAGATAAGCCATTTTTTCATGAAATCACCTCCGTTATCAATTGTTTCACTAGAAACGAGATGAGGATAAAAGCATAGAAGTATGTAACACCCTCTATCCAGCATAAGACAATCATATCATAATTTTCAAAAAAATGAAAAAATAACTTACGAAAGTTCTAAATTATGGTATGGTTAATATGTTCAACAAAAAAAGGGAGGGATTTTTGTATGAAAAAGGTCATAACTTCTGTTTTGGTTGGAGCAATTGTTTTAACGGGTGCGGGTGTCACCGCTGTCCCGGTAGAAGCGAAGGGGAAAGTAAACAGTGAAGTTACGGTACAAGCAAGTCGAACCGTCTCGGAAACGAGAACATATACGACGTCAAACATCCCATCAAGTATTACATATGCAAAGGATGGATGGGTCGGTATTCTCTATCAATCGTCAATTGAAGAGTTAGGTTTAGGAAAATATAGAGTTACCTTTACTGGAACGGTTGTACGCGATCCAGGATTTAATTAAATAAAATGTAAAGCTGACAGGTGGACAAGCCTGTCAGCTTTTTTTAATGGGGATAATAAAGAATCATTTGCAGCCGGACCATCTGTTCTCCTGATTGTTTATACTCATGGGCACGGTCAGCTTTAAACCGAATCGAGTCGCCAGCTTGTAATGTGTATTGCTCATCACCGATCGATAAATCAAGTGCTCCCTCAAACACGGTAATCAATTCCTCTGTACCGCCGATATGTTCTTCCGCACTTAACGACCCATGAGGATCAATTTCTACCTGATAGACTTCAAATTTTCTCAGGTCATCAAATGGGAACGTCGTATATACCCGATACCTTCCCTCGTCCTCTGTTAAAACTTGTCCTTCTTCTTTTCGCACAAACTTAATCTCAGGCTGCGGTGCGTAAATAAGTTCACTAAAAGACACCTTCAACCCATTGGCGATTTTCCACAGAGTGGTGATGGTCGGTGTGGATTCTCCTCTTTCGATTTGTCCGATCATCGTTTTACTCACATTTGTTACCTCAGCCATCTTTTCTAGGCTTAATTTCTTTTGCTCTCTTAGCAGTTTTACATTTCTAGCAATAATCGATTGTACATCCTCCATCAAAAAAACTCCTTTCTGCATTTACTTTATAACGACTGAATAGTACAATAAAACGTAATATATACGCAATAAAGACTTTTAAGTCTAAATAACGTATGAAAAAGGAGGTAACAGTTTGATTGTTTCCATGTTGATTTATGCTTTTGTTACCAGCTTTACCCCTGGACCGAATAATATCATGGCGATGGTCTTTACGAATAAATATGGGGTCAAGCAAACATTTCGATTTTGTTTAGGGGTTGGGATCGGATTTTTGGTCATTTTATGTTTGAGCGGTTTCTTCAATATGATTCTTTATCAAGTCATGCCGAAAATAGGCTGGGTCATGGCTTTCATTGGAGCCAGTTACATGATCTATTTGGCTGTTAAAATCATGAAAAGTAAAGGCGGAGATGACGAAACCCTAGACCGATATAATCATTTTATCCCAGGTATGCTACTGCAATTTATTAATCCGAAAGCCATCTTGTATGGATTAACCGTCATTTCCACTTTTGTTCTGCCGTATGGACAGTCCAATATGCAATACATGTTATTGACACTGATTCTTGCCATCATCGGTTTTTTAGGCACATTTAGCTGGAGTCTATTTGGCTCGTTATTCAAGCGTTTTTTGACTCTTTATCAGCGGCCGTTCCAGTTCGTCATGGGACTTCTACTTATCTATAGTGCGATTTCGATGATCTGGGGTTATGTCATGTAAGCGGTCAGGAGACTGGTCGCTGCCTGCCCATCACAACCGTATCATAATACATGCCGTCCGCCAGTCGTTTATCTTTTTTTAACAAGCCTTCAATCTCAAAGCCATAGTGTTTATATAAACGAATGGCTTTTTGATTGGTTTCCATTACTTGAAGTGACATCTTTTGAATGCCTTGCTGATCTGCCCAGTCAATCGATGTAGCTAAAAGTTCTTTCCCGATGTGATAGCCCCAAGCGGCCTTCTGTACGGCGACGCCAAACGTTACTTTGTGAGCAGAGCGCTTAAGAGAATGCCCTTCGCATCTTGAAAAACCGACAATGTCTCCTTCACTATCTGCAACTAAAAAGAGATGACGGCATTCCTTGGAATCCTCTTGAATCAACGCCTCGAACCCTTTCTCATCAATAAAAGCTTCACCCGGTTCACGATCTAAATATTCGGTTTCACCATCGATTTTCAGTCTGAGAGCTGATAACTGTTTGGCATCTGCTAATGCAGCAGAGCGAATACGATAAGTCACACCACGTACAGTGAACGTACTTTCAGAAATGATCATTGAACAGACCACCAACCTTTCATTCGACTATGTCTATCATACCTGAAACGCACACACAGCACACTCAGATGTTTTGTCATGTGCAAAAAGGCTAAATAAACAGTATGAAACGTGGAGGTGGAACAAATGAGTGAACAAAATGGACATATGGATAAAGCGAAAGGAAAAACAAATCAAGTCAAAGGTCAAGTGAAAGAAAAACTGGGCGAAGCGACAGATCATGAAAACCTGAAAGCAGAAGGAAAGAAAGATCAAGTAAAAGGAAAGCTTCAAGATAAAAAAGGTGACGTGAAAAATAAGCTGAATCAGTAGTTTGCACATACTTACAGGTACTTGCCCCATGTATCCATCATCCCATTCCTTTCATCAATAAAATGAATAGGTGTGTGAAAAGAATTGATTATAAATTCTCGCTTCCGTCATGTAGACTTTAAATAGAAGACATGAACAAGGGAGATGGATGACTTGGAGCAAGTATGGGGGAAAGTTGACGAGTATATCAAAGACAAATTGATTGCTAAAGATGACGTATTGGAGCAAACTCTTATCAAGAATAAGCAAGCCGGATTACCAGAAATAGATGTGTCGCCGGCCCAAGGAAAACTGCTTTATTTGTTAGCAAAAACCAAGGGTGCAAAGCGCATTTTAGAAATCGGTACACTTGGCGGTTATAGTACCATTTGGCTTGCCCGTGCACTTGAAGCGGATGGAGAACTCATGACATTAGAGGCTGTCAGTCATCATGCAGAAACAGCACAGCAAAACATAGACAGAGCAGGCCTAGCAGAACGTGTCACCATTTTACAAGGAAAAGCGTTAGATACTTTATCTCAGTTAAAAGAGCAGGATACGCTCCCGTTCGATTTGATTTTCATTGATGCAGACAAACCAAACAACCCGCAATATCTGAAGTGGGCGTTACACTTCTCAAAAAAGGGAACAGTCATTATTGCAGACAATGTGGTCAGAAATGGAGCAGTTCTTCATGCCTCTGATCAAGATGAGCGAGTGAAGGGAACTCGTGAATTCTTCGATTTACTCAAACAAGAGTCGAGAATTGAGGCAACCGCTATTCAAACTGTTGGCGAAAAAGGCTATGACGGCTTTGTATACGGTATCGTAAAATGAAAAAAGCTTAACCGCATCCGGTTAAGCTTTTTCTATTAGAAAAACCATCTAGCTGTGCCCATCAGCATGACGCCTACTAGAACGGTGAGGGACAAGCTTTTTGTCCAAACAGCGATTAACACAGTTGGAACCAAGACAGCAAGGTACATCCAGTGAATGGTGACGCCTGCTGTAGTATGTATGAATAGATGCTCTGCAATCAAAGCGGTAAATATACAAATGGGGATAAATGATAACCATTTGAGCACCACTTCTGGCATCTGTATACTCCTTACAAATAAAAATGGAACGACTCTTGGGATGATGGTCACAATCATACAGCCAAGAATGAGCCATAACATAAAACTGCTAATCATTTATCTGTCACCACCCCAATAGTGGCAACAAGCACAGTTGCCAACAAAACAGCCACGTGTGAAGGAACAAAATGAAGCAGCACAAACATCGCAACAAACATATATAAAACAAGTGATAAGCGATGGGTGAGCTTATTTTTTGGCACCGTCTGTAAAGAAAGAATGAGCAGCGCAGCAAACATCGCGGATAGGGCAAAATCAAGACCAAGCGCCTCTGGATTTGAAATCCAGTGTCCGAATATTCCGCCAAGTGTACACGCAGCAATCCAGCATAAATAAGCTGTAATGTTCAGTCCATGCATCCATCTGTTATTCAATTTTCCTTGCTGTGCTAATTTATTCATCGCTACGCCAAAGGATTCATCAGTAAGCAGAAGACCAAATCCGATGTTCTGCTTTACAGAGTAGCGTGTAAAATGGGGGGCAAGCGTAAGGCTGAGTAACAAATGCCGTAAATTGACAATGAACGTGGTGAAAATAATAGCGGAAAGAGGGCTTCCTGTCACAAGTAATGCACAGATGATAAACTGTGAAGCGCCAGCATAAA
Source organism: Bacillus sp. BS1807G30 (assembly GCF_040047675.1). NCBI lineage: Bacteria > Bacillati > Bacillota > Bacilli > Caryophanales > Bacillaceae > Bacillus > Bacillus sp. BS1807G30. Next base: position 563,847 of record NZ_CP157353.1, read on the forward strand.
TAAAGATAGATAACAGCGCGATTTCCCATATACTTAACTGCGAACTAATGCCAACAATTCCAAAGGCAAACCCAATGCTCATATAACCAAGCAAGGTTGGCACACAATCTTTTATTCCCTCAAGAAACGGTTCGTTTCCGGCAGTGGGAATGTGTTTCCTAGCTTCAACATCCAAATACCTCTACTCCTTTTCTATGTAAACATCAATTGTTTTACTTACTATAAGAAAACGAATTCATCATGTCAATCCTATTGAACTTCTATTATATGAAGAAACATGGCGATAAAAAGGATTGAAGTGAACCAGATTTTGTTATAAAGTAATCAGAAAATAAACACAATTGGGGTGACTGATATGCAATGGAAGCCTTTATTTGAACATGATGTACCAAATCACCTCCGTCCATAACGGAGAGTGATCTCCGTTTGTGGATATCGCAGTGAATATATCCAGTAACGGAGGGGAAAAAATGAATGGAAAATATATAGGAGCCCTCTACTTAGCGTTAGCTGCTAGTATTTGGGGCGGTATGTATGTAGTGGTCAAAGTAACAGTTGCGGTTGTCCCGCCACTTGAGCTCGTCTGGATGAGATATGCAGTAGCTGGAGTCGTTCTTGTGTTCACGATTTGGCGTTTGGGCTACTCTTTTCGGTTAGACAAAAAGGATATCCCGCTGATTGTGTCGATTGGATTGATTGGCAACTTTCTTTCGATCGTGACCCAAGAAATTGGCACAATGTATACGTCTGCACAAATGGGTGCCGTCATCACATCGGCCACACCTGCTTTTATGGTGCTTTTCGCTTTCTTTCTATTAAAAGAATCTTTCACAATGAGAAAGTGTGTCTCCATTCTGCTTGCTACAGTAGGTGTGCTGACGATGATTGGGCCTGTCGCTGTTCAAACGGATGAGTTTGTTGGTGGTCTTTCACTGGTTATTGCTGCATTAACATGGGCACTCATGTCTGTTCTTTTGAAACGAGTTCCAGGAAAGTATCCTCAAGTAGTGACGACAACATATGCGATCATTGTGGCCTTTATCGTATTAACACCACCTGTCTTGTTTCGTTTGCCTCATCTGGATGTGCATCAAATGGCAAGACCGGAAATATGGGGCGGCATTCTGTATCTAGGTATCATCTCAACGGCCCTTGCTTTCTTTTTGTGGAATAGAGGGCTTCAACTGATGGACGCTTCAAGCGGTGGTCTGTTTTTCTTCTTTCAACCAATCGTTGGTACGGTCCTTGGATGGCTGCTTCTAGGTGAAGAGATGGGCTTACGTTCGTTTGTTGGGATTTTGTGTATTTTCGCAGGTGTATATACTGTCCTGCGTCAGAGAGAGTAAGATGAGATTCCCCTTGAAGAAGGGGAATTTTCTTTACAATGAATAGATGAGAGATTCATAGAAGGTGGAGGTGAGCAGGATGATCCAGTATCCATTTTTGCAAAAAGGACAAACGATTGGGGTGACAGCACCGTCCTCAGGTGTGCAACCCTCTTTGCATGAGATGTTTCAACTGTCTTGCGATCGGATGAAAAAAAGAGGCTATGAAGTCATATGTGGAGAGACAGTATGGCAGCAGGAAAAAGCGAAATCAGCCCCTGCAATCAAGCGAGCAAATGAGTTACAGCGGATGATGACTTGTCATGAGATTGACCACATCATCCCGCCATGGGGCGGACAGCTGCTTATTGAAGTGTTAGAGCATCTTGATTTCTCAGTGATGCAAAAAAAGTGGATTCTTGGTTACTCAGATACAAGTCTCCTTCTATTAGCTTTGACATTAAACACAGGCATTGCGACAGCGCATGGACCGAACCTTGTGGATCTTCAGGGGGAAGAGCTTGATCAGGTGACGGCTATGTGGGAACAAATACTTTCCACTCCAGAGAAAAAGGACGTTACTCAATTTTCTTCTGATATGTATCAAAAGGAATGGCAGTATGACCATCCAAGTATACATGTCTTTCATTTAACCGAACCAACCGCATGGCGTACTGTTGATCACTTAGAGACGACGATGAAGGGAAGGCTGATGGGTGGCTGTATTGATGTGATCCGGCACTTAGCTGGCACGCCTTTTGGAGATGTCAAAGCTTTTCAAGAAACATACCTGAAAGGTGAACCCATTCTATGGTATTTTGAAAACTGTGAATTAAATGCTGCGAGCATGAAGAGGTCTCTTGTTCAATTAAAACTAGCAGGCTGGTTTGATCAGTGCTCTGGCATCATGTTTGGCAGGAGTGCAGTGGACACTCCTGTGGAAGGATATGAATATACGGATCTATATGAAGAATTGCATAAGGAATTACAAATACCGATTGTTTACGATATTGATTGTGGACACGTACCGCCTCAAATGACCCTCATTAACGGAGCATATGCGGAGGTGCAGTTGCAACAAGAAGGTAAAGCCGTGCTGAAGCAGACATTTTTGCCATGAAAAAAGGAAAGGGCGACCCCTTTCCTTCATAAAAAACATTACATTCCTTTTGTTTCTTCACCTGCTTTTGGAACTTCCCATGCAGACTCTCGGAATACTTTTTCCCATTTAGAGACGACAATACAGGCAACCGCATGTCCAGGAACATTCACGCCTGTTCGAGCCATATCCATAATCCGGTCGACCCCGGCGATAATAGCGACACCTTCTGCTGGCAGACCTACTGCATGAGCTGTTGCCAAAAGAACGACAAGTGAGCCAGACGGGACAGCTGCAATGCCTTTACTTGTTAAAACAAGGACAAGCATCATGAGGAGCTGCTGTGATAAACTCATATCGACACCAAACGCTTGTGCAAGAAACACACAGGAAACCGATAAATATAAACTTGAACCATCGCAATTAAGAGAAAGACCTGACGGGATGACGAAGGAAACGATTCTTTTTGGACAGCCGTATTTCTCCATCCGTGACATGAGCTGTGGAAGAACAGTTTCTGTACTTGTAGTAGAAAAGGCAACCAAAAACAAATCCCAAATCATTTTCAACACTTCGAAGTAGTTAAAACGGAAGATCAGTGCGACAAGAGGGAACAAAACAAATAGAATAATAAACAATCCTAAGAAGACAGTGCCAACAAGTTTCATCATAGGAATTAGTAAAACAATGCCGTATTGTCCGACAGAAGCTGCCATTAATGCTAAAACTCCAATAGGAGCTGTCACCATGACCATTTGTGTGAGCTTAAACATAATTTGTGCTACTGATTCAAAGAAGGTAAGGACAGGAGCGGAAGCTTTCCCAATTCCGCTTGCGGCTACACCGAATAAAATAGCGAAGAAAATCACTGCTAGTAAATCATTCTGAGCCATGACATCGATGATATTGGTTGGAATGATGTCTAAAACCATCTGTTTAAAATCGACGACCTTTTGAGTATAACCATCGAGTTCCCCAATATCTTTCTTAGCTAATTGAGAGAAATCGAGTCCAACGCCTGGCTTTAACACGTTGGCCAATAAAAGTCCGATTCCAAGAACGATGGTCGTAATGACCTCAAACCAAATGATTGTCTTTAATCCGAGACTGCCCATTTTCTTCATTCCACCGCTGCCAGCTGCGCCGATGACAATCGTAGAGAAAACAATAGGGACTACAATCATTTTAATCAATCGGATAAAGCCATCCCCAATGGGCCGAAGTGCCATTCCGAAATCAGGGAAGAAGTGGCCGATAAGAGCTCCTATCACCAAAGCGATCATGATTTGAAAAGCGACAAACTTTTTCATCATCTCCTACCTCCTTTAAATGCATGGAAAATATTAAGAATTTTCCAATAAATAAAAATTCTAGGTGACCATGTTTTGTCCTCCTTTGGATTTAGAAAGATTTTATTTAAGAATCATTAGAATTATGAAGAAAGAAATGAAAATAGGGCGATTGAAACTCTATTTATCTAACAAAAGAGCACTTCTTAAAAAACATTAAACTTTTTTAGAAAAATGTATTGACCCTTTTGTATGATCCATGGTATATTTTTATTCGTCGCTGATGACGCATCTGAAACACTGATGCTCAGACAGATACGACAAACAAACTTCAAAAAGATGTTGACTTAATAAAAACGATATGTTAAGATAATTAAGTCGCCTGATTAAGCGCCCGTAGCTCAATTGGATAGAGCGTTTGACTACGGATCAAAAGGTTAGGGGTTCGACTCCTCTCGGGCGCGCCAATAACATTTAACCACGCGGGTGTAGTTTAGTGGTAAAACCTCAGCCTTCCAAGCTGATGTCGTGAGTTCGATTCTCATCACCCGCTCCATTTTTAAAAATGATCTTTGAAAACTAAACAAGACAAAACGTACCTGTTAATTCGAGTTTTTATAAAAAAATCCTATGATACATCATAGGTAGTCAGTCAAACTGGCGAAAAACAAAACTTCGGTTTTGAACTTTTCGGAGAGTTTGATCCTGGCTCAGGACGAACGCTGGCGGCGTGCCTAATACATGCAAGTCGAGCGGACAGAAGGGAGCTTGCTCCCGGATGTTAGCGGCGGACGGGTGAGTAACACGTGGGTAACCTGCCTGTAAGACTGGGATAACTCCGGGAAACCGGAGCTAATACCGGATAGTTCCTTGAACCGCATGGTTCAAGGATGAAAGACGGTTTCGGCTGTCACTTACAGATGGACCCGCGGCGCATTAGCTAGTTGGTGAGGTAACGGCTCACCAAGGCGACGATGCGTAGCCGACCTGAGAGGGTGATCGGCCACACTGGGACTGAGACACGGCCCAGACTCCTACGGGAGGCAGCAGTAGGGAATCTTCCGCAATGGACGAAAGTCTGACGGAGCAACGCCGCGTGAGTGATGAAGGTTTTCGGATCGTAAAGCTCTGTTGTTAGGGAAGAACAAGTGCAAGAGTAACTGCTTGCACCTTGACGGTACCTAACCAGAAAGCCACGGCTAACTACGTGCCAGCAGCCGCGGTAATACGTAGGTGGCAAGCGTTGTCCGGAATTATTGGGCGTAAAGGGCTCGCAGGCGGTTTCTTAAGTCTGATGTGAAAGCCCCCGGCTCAACCGGGGAGGGTCATTGGAAACTGGGAAACTTGAGTGCAGAAGAGGAGAGTGGAATTCCACGTGTAGCGGTGAAATGCGTAGAGATGTGGAGGAACACCAGTGGCGAAGGCGACTCTCTGGTCTGTAACTGACGCTGAGGAGCGAAAGCGTGGGGAGCGAACAGGATTAGATACCCTGGTAGTCCACGCCGTAAACGATGAGTGCTAAGTGTTAGGGGGTTTCCGCCCCTTAGTGCTGCAGCTAACGCATTAAGCACTCCGCCTGGGGAGTACGGTCGCAAGACTGAAACTCAAAGGAATTGACGGGGGCCCGCACAAGCGGTGGAGCATGTGGTTTAATTCGAAGCAACGCGAAGAACCTTACCAGGTCTTGACATCCTCTGACAACCCTAGAGATAGGGCTTTCCCTTCGGGGACAGAGTGACAGGTGGTGCATGGTTGTCGTCAGCTCGTGTCGTGAGATGTTGGGTTAAGTCCCGCAACGAGCGCAACCCTTGATCTTAGTTGCCAGCATTCAGTTGGGCACTCTAAGGTGACTGCCGGTGACAAACCGGAGGAAGGTGGGGATGACGTCAAATCATCATGCCCCTTATGACCTGGGCTACACACGTGCTACAATGGACAGAACAAAGGGCTGCGAGACCGCAAGGTTTAGCCAATCCCACAAATCTGTTCTCAGTTCGGATCGCAGTCTGCAACTCGACTGCGTGAAGCTGGAATCGCTAGTAATCGCGGATCAGCATGCCGCGGTGAATACGTTCCCGGGCCTTGTACACACCGCCCGTCACACCACGAGAGTTTGCAACACCCGAAGTCGGTGAGGTAACCTTTATGGAGCCAGCCGCCGAAGGTGGGGCAGATGATTGGGGTGAAGTCGTAACAAGGTAGCCGTATCGGAAGGTGCGGCTGGATCACCTCCTTTCTAAGGATATATGGAGCAGCGTGCGTTTTCGTCTTGTTTAGTTTTGAAGGATCATTCCTTCAAACATGTCTCTAGCGAGACAGGATTGTTCTTTGAAAACTAGATAACAATAAGTAATACATTCACATTGAATGCAATGCAAAGTTCATCACACATAGTGATTCTTTCTAAAGTAAGAAATGGTTAAGTTAGAAAGGGCGCACGGTGGATGCCTTGGCACTAGGAGCCGATGAAGGACGGGACGAACACCGATATGCTTCGGGGAGCTGTAAGCAAGCTTTGATCCGGAGATTTCCGAATGGGGAAACCCACTGCTCGTAATGGAGTAGTATCCATACTTGAATACATAGAGTATGAGAAGGCATACCCGGGGAACTGAAACATCTAAGTACCCGGAGGAAGAGAAAGCAAATGCGATTCCCTGAGTAGCGGCGAGCGAAACGGGAACAGCCCAAACCAAGAGGCTTGCCTCTTGGGGTTGTAGGACACTCTATACGGAGTTACAAAGGAACGATATAAGCGAAGAGGTCTGGAAAGGCCCGCCAAAGAAGGTAACAGCCCTGTAACTGAAATGTTGTTCTCTCCAGAGTGGATCCTGAGTACGGCGGAACACGTGAAATTCCGTCGGAATCCGGGAGGACCATCTCCCAAGGCTAAATACTCCCTAGTGACCGATAGTGAACCAGTACCGTGAGGGAAAGGTGAAAAGCACCCCGGAAGGGGAGTGAAATAGATCCTGAAACCGTGTGCCTACAAGTAGTCAGAGCCCGTTAACGGGTGATGGCGTGCCTTTTGTAGAATGAACCGGCGAGTTACGATCCCGTGCAAGGTTAAGCAGAAGATGCGGAGCCGCAGCGAAAGCGAGTCTGAATAGGGCGCATGAGTACGTGGTCGTAGACCCGAAACCAGGTGATCTACCCATGTCCAGGGTGAAGTTCAGGTAACACTGAATGGAGGCCCGAACCCACGCACGTTGAAAAGTGCGGGGATGAGGTGTGGGTAGGGGTGAAATGCCAATCGAACCTGGAGATAGCTGGTTCTCTCCGAAATAGCTTTAGGGCTAGCCTCAAGGTAAGAGTCTCGGAGGTAGAGCACTGATTGGACTAGGGGCCCCTACCGGGTTACCGAATTCAGTCAAACTCCGAATGCCGATGACTTATCCTTGGGAGTCAGACTGCGAGTGATAAGATCCGTAGTCGAAAGGGAAACAGCCCAGACCGCCAGCTAAGGTCCCAAAGTATACGTTAAGTGGAAAAGGATGTGGAGTTGCTTAGACAACCAGGATGTTGGCTTAGAAGCAGCCACCATTTAAAGAGTGCGTAATAGCTCACTGGTCGAGTGACTCTGCGCCGAAAATGTACCGGGGCTAAACGTATCACCGAAGCTGCGGACTGTTCTTACGAACAGTGGTAGGAGAGCGTTCTAAGTGCAGTGAAGTCAGACCGGAAGGACTGGTGGAGCGCTTAGAAGTGAGAATGCCGGTATGAGTAGCGAAAGACGGGTGAGAATCCCGTCCACCGAATGCCTAAGGTTTCCTGAGGAAGGCTCGTCCGCTCAGGGTTAGTCGGGACCTAAGCCGAGGCCGAAAGGCGTAGGCGATGGACAACAGGTTGATATTCCTGTACCACCTCCTCACCATTTGAGCAATGGGGGGACGCAGGAGGATAGGGTAAGCGCGGTATTGGATATCCGCGTCCAAGCAGTTAGGCTGGGAAATAGGCAAATCCGTTTCCCGTGAAGGCTGAGCTGTGATGGCGAGCGAAATTTAGTAGCGAAGTTCCTGATTCCACACTGCCAAGAAAAGCCTCTAGCGAGGTGAGAGGTGCCCGTACCGCAAACCGACACAGGTAGGCGAGGAGAGAATCCTAAGGTGATCGAGAGAACTCTCGTTAAGGAACTCGGCAAAATGACCCCGTAACTTCGGGAGAAGGGGTGCTTCTTAGGGTGTTAAAGCCCCGAGAAGCCGCAGTGAATAGGCCCAGGCGACTGTTTAGCAAAAACACAGGTCTCTGCGAAGCCGTAAGGCGAAGTATAGGGGCTGACGCCTGCCCGGTGCTGGAAGGTTAAGAGGAGCGCTTAGCGTAAGCGAAGGTGCGAATTGAAGCCCCAGTAAACGGCGGCCGTAACTATAACGGTCCTAAGGTAGCGAAATTCCTTGTCGGGTAAGTTCCGACCCGCACGAAAGGCGCAACGATCTGGGCACTGTCTCAACGAGAGACTCGGTGAAATTATAGTACCTGTGAAGATGCAGGTTACCCGCGACAGGACGGAAAGACCCCGTGGAGCTTTACTGCAGCCTGATATTGAATGTTGGTACAGCTTGTACAGGATAGGTAGGAGCCTTGGAAACCGGAGCGCTAGCTTCGGTGGAGGCATCGGTGGGATACTACCCTGGCTGTATTGACCTTCTAACCCGCTGCCCTTATCGGGCAGGGAGACAGTGTCAGGTGGGCAGTTTGACTGGGGCGGTCGCCTCCTAAAATGTAACGGAGGCGCCCAAAGGTTCCCTCAGAATGGTTGGAAATCATTCGCAGAGTGTAAAGGCACAAGGGAGCTTGACTGCGAGACCTACAAGTCGAGCAGGGACGAAAGTCGGGCTTAGTGATCCGGTGGTTCCGCATGGAAGGGCCATCGCTCAACGGATAAAAGCTACCCCGGGGATAACAGGCTTATCTCCCCCAAGAGTCCACATCGACGGGGAGGTTTGGCACCTCGATGTCGGCTCATCGCATCCTGGGGCTGTAGTCGGTCCCAAGGGTTGGGCTGTTCGCCCATTAAAGCGGTACGCGAGCTGGGTTCAGAACGTCGTGAGACAGTTCGGTCCCTATCCGTCGCGGGCGCAGGAAATTTGAGAGGAGCTGTCCTTAGTACGAGAGGACCGGGATGGACGCACCGCTGGTGTACCAGTTGTTCTGCCAAGGGCATCGCTGGGTAGCTATGTGCGGACGGGATAAGTGCTGAAAGCATCTAAGCATGAAGCCCCCCTCAAGATGAGATTTCCCATTCCGCAAGGAAGTAAGATCCCTGAAAGATGATCAGGTTGATAGGTCTGAGGTGGAAGCGTGGTGACACGTGGAGCTGACAGATACTAATAGATCGAGGACTTAACCTATATTCTAATGTGAAAAATGAACATTGTTATCTAGTTTTGAGAGAACATTCTCTCCATCAGGTTTGGTGGCGATAGCGAAGAGGTCACACCCGTTCCCATACCGAACACGGAAGTTAAGCTCTTCAGCGCCGATGGTAGTTGGGGGTTTCCCCCTGTGAGAGTAGGACGCCGCCAAGCTTGTTATTTTATATCGTCGCGGGGTGGAGCAGTTCGGTAGCTCGTCGGGCTCATAACCCGAAGGTCGCAGGTTCAAATCCTGCCCCCGCAACCAAATTATTTTACCTATTAAATAGGGAGTACTCATTGAGTACAGCCAAAATGGTCCGGTAGTTCAGTTGGTTAGAATGCCTGCCTGTCACGCAGGAGGTCGCGGGTTCGAGTCCCGTCCGGACCGCCATTTTTATAACTTGTAAACGAAAACGTATAGTTTCGTTTTTTTTTATGTCTTTTTCTTTCAATAAGTATCCTAGATGCAATGAAACTCCTTGTGTTTGGCTACACTAAATGTGATAAGAAAAGATCATGACTTCAACAAACAACGCCTGGTTTTTTTATACCAGGCTTTCTTTATATCATTTTTAGTTGGAACCGAGGCTCATATTCGCTACACTAATACTAACTGTGTCTGACATCATGTTTGCTCAATCAGTTGATTGTATGAAGGGGCTGTCTTTTATGGATGAATTTGATCTTATTCGCCGAATTACACCAAAAGAAACGCATCAGCGTTCTTTGGTCATGGGCATCGGTGATGATGCTAGTGTTTATCAACCTCATTCACATTGTGAAGAGGTCGTTTGTGTTGATACAATGGTAGAGCATGTCCATTTTCGATTTGATTTTTCCACACCCTTTGAGGTTGGATTTAAAGCGCTGGCAGTGAATATCAGTGATATCGCAGCCATGGGAGGAACCCCTAAGTATTATCTTGTATCAATCGCGATCCCGCCTCATGGGGATAAAGCAATTGTCGCAGCTTTTTACGAGGGAATGAAAGCATTGGCTGACACATATCATATGGATTTAATCGGTGGAGATACAGTAGCCACCCGCAGTGACTTTGTCATCACAGTAACGGTCATTGGTGAGATTCCAAAGGGAACAGCCTGTTACCGTCATAGTGCTCAGACAGGAGACGTTGTCTTTGTCACAGGTGAACTAGGTTCATCAGCTGCTGGGCTATCCCTTTTAATGAATGAAGTAAATGCTGCACATTCGATTGACACTGCTTTTTTTCTAGAGCGACACAAAATGCCGCAGCCGCATATTGCTGCTGGCCTTATTTGTTCAAGCTTCCCCCGGGTGACCTTGAATGATGTGAGTGACGGATTAGCGAGTGAGTTAAACGAAATAGCGGAAGCCAGTCGTGTGACGATTGAAATTGAAACTGATCAGCTCCCAAAACATCCACATCTACCGTTGTTACATAAAGAGTGGCTTGAATGGGTCTTGTTCGGTGGAGAGGATTTTGTCTTAACTGGTACGATCCCTGAAACGGATTGGAAGCGATTTGAGACGCAATGTAAAAAAGAACACATTCAGGTCACGCGTATTGGACAAGTCAAAGATGACCGAGCGTCCAGCGTTATTTTAAAAGACCATGATCAACAAACAATTTTAATGAAAAAAGGATATAATCATTTTAAGAAATGAGGTGACTCCACCATGAAGTTAACGTGGACAACAAAAGGTGCGGATGAGACGAAACGAATTGCTGCTGCCTTGGCTACACTTGTGATGCCCGGCGATGTCTTAACATTAGAAGGAGACTTAGGCGCAGGTAAAACGACTTTTTCAAAAGGTTTTGCAGAAGGCTTAGGTATTACCCGTATCGTCAACAGCCCTACTTTTACAATTATTAAAGAATATACGGATGGCAGACTGCCACTTTATCATATGGATGTGTATCGTATGGAAGATGCGGAAGAAGATATTGGACTGGGCGAATATTTTGAGGGGGAAGGTGTGTGTTTGGTTGAATGGGCACATCTCATTGAACCTCAATTGCCTTCATCGTATTTAAAAATTGAAATGCTGAGAACAGAACGTGAAGAAGAACGTCATCTCACGTTTTATGCAAAAGGGGAGCGCTATGAGGCCCTTTGTAAGGAGATGAAAGACATTGACCATACTGGCAATTGATACGTCAAACCATACACTCGGAATAGCTCTTGTCCGTGATGACACTGTGGTTGGGGAAAGTATTACGTACTTAAAGAAGAATCATTCAGTACGTGCAATGCCGACAGTTGAAGCACTGATGAAAGAATGCGGCGTAGCACCGAACGAATTAAGCAAAATTGTTGTAGCCAAAGGACCCGGTTCTTACACTGGCGTTAGAATCGGTGTGACCATTGCAAAAACACTTGCTTGGACGCTGTCTATTCCGATAGCTGCTATTTCAAGTTTAGAAACGCTGGCGGCAAATGCTCGATATTTTGATGGAATGATTTCTCCTATATTTGATGCAAGAAGAGGACAAGTTTATACAGGGTTATATACATTTGAAGGTGGAAAGATAAAAGAAGTGAAACCTGATCAAAATATCCTGCTCACTGATTGGCTTCAAGAGCTGAAAAAGGAAGGGAACCCTGTTTTATTTCTTGGACATGATGTGCATCTTCATCAAGAGAATATACTCTCCATACTTGGAGAAACCGCCGTTTTAGCAGACGAGGCATTTCACAACCCAAGACCTTCAGTGCTCGCATTTTTGGGGGCAGACCGCCCAGCTGAAGATGTCCATCAGCTTGTTCCTAATTATATTCGTTTGGCAGAAGCGGAAGTGAAATGGCTTGAAGGACAAAAATAATCTCAACACAGTAGAGATGCGAAGAATGACAGTAGAGGACATCCCAGAGGTATATACGATTGAAGTGCATTCGTTTACAGCGCCTTGGAAAAAAGAGTCGTTTGTCTATGAAATTCTCCATAACCAATACAGCCATTATTTCCTCATTGAAGAAGATGGTCAGCCTGTTGGGTATTGCGGCGTTTGGATTGTCATGGATGATGCACAAATTACGAATATTGCGATTCTCCCTGAGCACCGGGGAAAAGGATACGGGGAAGCGCTGCTTCGATATGTCATGGAATTTTGCAAAGAAAAAAAGACAGATCATCTTTCACTAGAAGTGCGGGTATCAAATACGCCAGCACAATCCCTTTATGAAAAGCTAGGTTTTAAACCAGCTTCTATTCGAAAGAATTATTATACGGATAACGGGGAAGATGCATTAGTCATGTGGGTGAAGATAAATGAGTGAAAAAAAAGATCGATTCATATTAGGTATAGAAACAAGCTGTGACGAAACAGCTGCGTCCATTGTGAAAAATGGGAAAGAGATCGTAGCGAATGTTGTCGCCTCACAAATAGAAAGCCATAAACGATTTGGCGGCGTGGTACCAGAAATCGCTTCAAGGCATCATGTGGAACAAATGACGATCGTATTAGAAGAAGTCATGACGCAGGCCAATATGACCTTTCAGGATTTAGATGCCATTGCTGTGACAGAAGGTCCAGGCTTAGTTGGTGCACTTTTGATAGGTGTCAATGCAGCCAAAGCACTGAGTTTCGCACATCAAATTCCGCTTGTAGGTGTTCATCATATTGCTGGACACATTTATGCGAACCAGCTCGTTGGTGAACTGGTGTTTCCTTGTTTAGCTCTAGTCGTCTCTGGTGGGCATACTGAGCTTGTTTTGATGAAAGAGCATGGGTCTTTTGAGGTTATTGGTGAAACGTTGGATGATGCGGCTGGAGAAGCGTATGACAAAGTAGCTCGGACAATGGGTCTGCCATATCCAGGGGGACCTCACATTGATCGATTGGCACATGAAGGGGAGCCAACGATTAAGCTTCCTCGAGCATGGCTTGAAGAAGGATCCTATCATTTTAGCTTTAGCGGTTTAAAATCAGCGGTCATCAACACATTACACAATGCGTCTCAAAAGGGTGAAACCATTGCGCCAGAGGATTTGGCTGCAAGTTTCCAAGAAAGCGTGATTGAGGTGCTGGTTGGAAAGACATTAAAAGCGGCTGAATCGTATGGTGTGAAACAAGTCGTTCTAGCTGGCGGGGTTGCTGCCAATAAAGGTCTTAGAGAAGCCCTTACTTCAGCATTTGCGAAGCTACCTGAAGTGAATGTCATGATTCCGCCATTGTCTCTTTGTACAGACAATGCAGCCATGATTGCTGCTGCGGGAACCATTGCATTTGAAAAGGGAATAAGAGGCGACATGGCAATGAACGGTCAACCTGGACTGCCGCTTGTCTCCTATAAATAAGAACTCCTGTGGATATACAGGAGTTTCAGCGTGTAGACAAACCCTCGCATTCGGTGTCAGTCCTGCGTGCTGGTGCTCACGACTATCAAATTCGCTCCGCGCCAGTACTCGTCCTTCCTAGACTGCAAAGGTTTTCTATCACGCTGAAAAGAAGACAAAGGACTAAAATAAAGTTCATTTTAATCCTTTGTCAACAATTTGGAACTCCTGTGGATATACAGGAGTTTTTTCTCTTGAAATGAAAGCGATTTATTCACATGTAAACGTTATATATCCACAATTGTTAGAAAATTCGTTTTAAAATGAAGAGAATGTGTATAAATGTGATCTTTTATGTGGATATGTGATTAAAATACTGTGGATAAAGTGGATAACTTCAAAATATTTAAGAATAATCAAGATGTTATTGTGGGTATCATTGTGGATAAAGATTCTCACCTTAAAAAAGAGCACCCGTTAGGGCACTCTTTATGCATCTGATAGATCTTCCCATTCCGCAAAAAGTGATTCCATCTCTTGATTGAGCGCATCATTTTCTGTTTGAATGGCTTGTACCTTCTCGTGATCTTGGAAAATAGCAGGATCACATAGAAGCTCTTCGTTTTCACCGAGCTTGTCTTCGATGACAGCGATACGCTCTTCAATTTCTTCAATTCGGCGCTGCTTTTGTCTTTCTTTCTTTTTGAGTTCTTTCTCTTCTGCATAGGAAAGTTTTGCTGTTTCTAATGGTTTTTCTGCTTGTTTTTTATGCGTCTCCTGAGTTTGGAGTGCTTCAAGCTCTAATTGTTCGTTTTTCTTTTCAAGATAGTAGTCGTAGTCACCGAGGTATTCTTTTGTTTCATCTGGCGAAAGCTCAAGTACTTTTGTTGCCAAGCGATTGATAAAGTAACGGTCATGTGAAACAAACAAGATGGTGCCTGGATAATCTATTAGTGCATTCTCTAATATTTCCTTACTGTCCAAATCAAGATGGTTCGTCGGCTCATCGAGAATGAGGAAATTGGCTTTTTGGAGCATCAGCTTTGCCAGTGCAAGTCGTGCTTTTTCTCCACCACTTAAAGCATGTACAGGCTTTAAGACGTCATCACCTGAAAAAAGGAAGTTTCCTAAACAAGTCCGAATGTCTTTTTCAGTCATATGGGGATAATCATCCCAAAGTTCATTTAACACTTTCTTGGAGGATGTCAGCTTGGCTTGTTCCTGATCATAGTAGCCAATCGTCACATGAGAACCAAAGCTGATATCGCCTTTTACTGGTTTTAACGTATCCGTTAAGGTTTTTAAAAGAGTTGATTTCCCGATACCGTTAGGACCGATGAGTGCCACGCTATCCTCCCGTTTAATATGAAAAGAGAGGGAGGAGAGGAGCGGCGTTTTTTCATCGTAACTAATATCGAGATCATGCACCTTCAGCACGTCATTTCCGCTTTGCCTCATAATATCGAAATGGAAGTTTGCGGATTTTTCATCTCCTAACGGCTTATCTAAACGATCCATCCGTTCCAGCTGTTTCCGCCTGCTTTGAGCACGCTTTGTGGTGGAGGCTCTTGCTAAGTTGCGATCCACGAAATCTTGAAGCTTCGAAATTTCTTCTTGCTGTTTTTCATACAGCTTCATATCACGCTCTAGCTGCTCAGCTTTTTGATCAAGATACTTACTATAGTTCCCAGCGAACTTTTTCATCGCTGTTCTTGACACTTCATATACATGGTTTACGACTTTGTCTAAGAAGTATCGGTCATGGGAAACGATGAGAATGGCTCCTGTATAATTTTGCAAATACTGCTCAAGCCATGATAAGGTATCAATATCTAGATGGTTGGTTGGCTCATCCAAAATCAAGAGTTCTGGTTTCATCAATAATAGCTTTCCAAGCGCTAGACGAGTTTTCTGACCGCCGCTTAAGGATTGGACGGTTGTATGATCTTCAAAATGACTAAAGCCGAGTCCGTGTAAAATGGAGCGGACATCTGCTTCATATTGGTAGCCGCCTTGATCTTTAAATGCTTGCTGCAGCCTGTCATAGGTTTTCATTAGAGAATCTAATTCTGTTCCTGTGGAAGAAGCCATTTTCTCTTCTATGGTTCTCATCTCTTGTTCCATTTCTTTTAAATGATCGAAAACGGATAGTAGTTCGTCTTTTAGCGTACGTGTAGACGTCACATCTGTATGCTGTGCGAGATATCCAATGGATAGGTCTTTCGGTTTGATGATCTCACCTTGTTCGTAAGACATTTGACCGGCAATGATTTTTAAAAGCGTGGATTTTCCTGCACCGTTACGACCAACAATGGCAATACGATCCCTCGCTTTGACTTCCAATTTTATATTCGTTAAAACGGTATCAGCGCCAAACGATTTGGACAGCTGATTCACTTGTAGAATCATCATGTAACTTCACCTCTGCTATAATATGTTAAGTGTAGCTTATCAGCAGTAAACCGGCAAATCTTACATACGGCTGCGATGGTCAAATGAAAGACAGATAGGAAAAAATAGTGTATGATTTGTGTGAGGGAGCGTTGAAAGATGAGTCAATTTAGCCACTTTAACGAACAAGGAAGAGCAAAGATGGTCGACATTAGTGACAAATCGTCTACAGTGAGAACTGCAGTTGCTGTTTCAAGCGTTCGTATGATAAAAGAAGTATTTCATCAAATACAAAAGCATGATATTGGAAAAGGGGATGTGCTGTCTGTCGCACAAGTAGCTGGCATCATGGCAGCAAAGCAAACGTCCAGCATCATTCCAATGTGTCATCCGCTTGCATTAAAAGGTGTCGATATCTCCTTTGATTGGGAGGAAGACGGAAATGCGTACATTCTGAACATACAAGTACAAGTGAAAACAAAAGGAAGTACGGGTGTGGAGATGGAAGCGCTCACTTCTGCCTCAGTATGTGCACTGACCGTTTATGACATGTGCAAAGCAATAGACAAAGGGATGATCATCGGCCCGACCTATCTAGTAGAAAAAACAGGCGGGAAAAACGGTGATTTTCACAGAGCATCTGATATTTAAGTTGGAGGATCTTATATGAATATAGACCAGTCAAAAATTCCACAAGCGACAGCCAAACGTTTGCCGCTTTACTACCGTTTTTTAAAAAATCTGCATGCATCAGGAAAACAAAGGGTGTCATCAGCAGAGCTTAGTGATGCAGTCAAAGTGGATTCTGCCACCATTCGCCGAGATTTTTCTTACTTTGGTGCACTTGGGAAGAAAGGGTATGGCTATAACGTCGATTACCTCTTGACCTTCTTTAGAAAGACGCTTGACCAAGATGAAATGACGAATGTCATGCTCATCGGTGTCGGGAACTTAGGGACTGCTTTTTTACATTATAATTTCATTAAAAATAATAATACAAAAATTTCAATGGCTTTTGACGTCAATGAGAGTAAAATAGGAAGTGAGATAGGCGGCGTGCCTGTCTATGATTTGGATAAGCTTGAAGAGCATGTGAAAGAGGTAGGAGATATTCCTGTTGCGATTTTGACAGTGCCTGCCGTAGCAGCTCAATCCATTACAGATCGTTTGATTGCCCTTGGCATCAAAGGAATCCTTAACTTTACGCCGGCTCGATTGAATGTGCCGGAACACATTCGAATTCATCATATAGATTTGGCGGTTGAACTTCAGTCTCTTGTGTATTTCTTAAAGCATTACTCTGTTACACAGGAGGACTGACGAAAAGGGGTAAAGGGGGTGGAGCAAATGGGTCCGATCGGTCCTGGAAGTTTGGTTCTGATTGCGGTTGTTGCGCTCATTATTTTTGGGCCGAAAAAGCTTCCTGAATTAGGAAGAGCAGCAGGAGATACATTACGTGAATTCAAAAATGCCACAAAAGGTTTAGCTGATGATCAGGAAGAAAAAAAGAAAAAAGAAGATCAGTAGAATAGGATGAGCTTCATGAATGTCAAAGATATGCCGCTTATGGAGCATATTGTGGAACTGCGAAAACGTTTAGTGATCATTGCGATGTTTTTTGTCACCTTTATGGTGGCAGGTTTTTTTCTCGCTAAGCCGGTCATTGTGTATTTACAAAATACCGATGAAGCGGCTACACTGACATTGAACGCATTTAAGCTCACAGATCCACTGTACGTGTTTATGCAGTTCGCTTTTGTCATTGCTCTTGTTTTGACGTGTCCCGTAATTTTATATCAGCTTTGGGCGTTTGTGAGTCCTGGCTTATATGAAAAAGAAAGAAAGGTGACACTTGCTTATATTCCGATTGCACTGCTTTTATTTTTGAGCGGTGTGGCTTTCTCTTATTTTATTTTGTTTCCGTTTGTCGTCGACTTTATGATGCGGATGTCAAATGATTTACATGTGGAGCAAGTGATTGGGATTCATGAGTATTTTACATTTCTGATGCAGTTAACACTTCCATTTGGCTTTTTGTTTCAGATGCCTGTCGTGTTGATGTTTCTCACTAGACTTGGCGTCATTACACCGATGTTTTTATCGAAAATACGGAAGTATGCCTATTTTGTCCTCCTTGTCATTGCCGCACTTATTACACCGCCAGAGCTCGTTTCTCACCTCATGGTTACCTTGCCAATGCTCGTTTTGTATGAAGTGAGTATTGTCATTTCAAGAGTGACCTATCGCAAAATGCAGCAAACAGAGACAGAGGAGAAAGAAAATGATGTTGTCTCATAAAAAAGCATCGTGATCCAAATAGGGGTCACGATGCTTTTTCTATTGTGAAAGAAATTGATTGATTGCTTGAAAGAGATGCTCATAATAGGCAGGTTCATGCGGGACAAAATCATGTATACGGACCTCTCTCTTTTCCTCACGTCGCTTGCCGTCTGCATCCACTTCAAAGCCCTCGATATTCATTTTTTCGCATTCTCTATTTAAAAGCTGCTGTGCATCCATCAGCCTTGCTCTATAAAGTCCAGCAACTTCTTCTTTCTGTAGATGGACATCCATGTGCTCTTTTTGATGCATATAAAGATACACATGGCAAAACTCACGATCGGTAAACGAAGGCATATGGATTTCATCTTTAATGACACCAGCAAAGGTAAGGTTCTCAAACGAGATGGAGAGACCAAGCTCTTCTTCGACTTCTCTGATGCCATCAGGAGGCTGTTCATCTGCGAGAAGGTGGCCTGCTGCTGTGATATCAAATAGAGAAGGGAAATCCTTTTTGGAGGGACTCCTCAGCTGAAAATAGAGAAACACTGTGTCATCTTCCTTTTTTAAAAGCCAGAAATGAAAGGTTTCATGCCAAAGGCCCTCAGCATGGATATCAGATCGAGCGGCTGTACCAATCGTTTCATGCTGATTGTTCATGATGTTCAGTTTTTCGTGTTCCATCAAAACATGACCTCCATAAAAAAACCATTTTCCAAACGGCGGAAAATGGTTTTTGCTTTATTTTTGCTGCTGTTTTTTCATTTTGACAGAAAAAGCAAACATTTTTAACGCGATATTAATATTATAGGCCGCAAACACCATCAGCAAAATGCTGTAAAATGACCACATGTCACCTGGATTTTGAATGGCCATATAGGTGAACGCCACACCTACGGCAAAATAAATAATGCCCCATACGACAGGGTTTCTCATGAGAAAAAGCCTCCAATAATCATTTGCATTGTTTGAGATTGTTCTTCAATCATTTTTCTTACTGGCTCAATCTGCACAAGGATCACGAGCGAATTCATCAGCATATGAGCACCGATTGGCACAATGATTCGTTTTGTTTTCGCATACAAAAAGGCAAATGTAAAGCCCATTGCGGTATAGAGCAAGATATGTGGGAAATCATTGTGTACAGCAGCAAAAACCACTGAACTGACAAGAGCGCCAATGAAAAAATTCGTTTTTTCATAAACGACACCAAAAATGATTTTTCGAAAAATGATTTCTTCTAATATCGGTCCAATCAGAGCGATGACGATGACAAGCCATGGAACTGCATCCATAATGGCTAAAATGTTTTGAGTATTTTCGGATTCTCGGCTAATGCCAAATGCATATTGTTCAATCGCCCCCGCAATGGATTGTGCAAAGAGGGAAAGAAAGAAACCGCCAATGATCCAAGCGATTGCCACGCCGACTGATGCCGGTGCTTCATTTCGAAGTGAAGCTTTTGGTACAGTCCGAAGGATGAGCAGAATAATGATTAGTCCAATACAGAAGCTGATGATTGTCCATGTTCCTGACAATTTGGAGAGCTCTGCTTGTGTCATCGGTGTCTGAATGTAACCTAACCACTTCATGATGAACACATACGGAAACGCAGAAACCTGCACCAATATATACGTTAAGATGATGTACCAATATTGTTTTTTCAAGTAACGAAAACCCCTTTACTAAAAGAACTAGATTTATTGTAACACAAGTCTTCTTTTTCGTTGAAAAGGAAAGAATTTGAGTTGAAAAAAGATCATGAAAGCGTAAAAATTTTTAAAGGTTTTTACTTGAAATTGCAGAAGACATTCTTTATTATAATAAATGTGTTAGCACTCGTTGATGATGAGTGCTAAAAAAGACTACATATAAAAATTGAGGAGGTTGTTTCTTATGTTAAAGCCATTAGGCGATCGCGTAATCATTGAACTCGTTGAATCTGAGGAAAAAACCGCTAGCGGTATTGTCTTACCGGATTCTGCAAAAGAAAAACCGCAAGAAGGTAAAATTGTTGCAGCAGGTTCAGGTCGTGTACTTGAAAGTGGTGAGCGCGTTGCGTTAGAAGTAAACACAGGCGACCGCATTATCTTCTCAAAATATGCAGGCACTGAAGTGAAATATGAAGGAAAAGAATATTTAATCCTTCGTGAAAGCGACATTTTAGCTGTTATTGGTTAATCACATAAACAAAGATTGAGATATATTTCTAAAAAGACTGAGGAGGTTTCGTTATTATGGCAAAAGATATTAAGTTCAGTGAAGAAGCACGTCGTGCGATGTTACGTGGTGTAGATGCACTTGCAGATGCTGTAAAAGTAACTTTAGGACCTAAAGGACGTAACGTGGTTCTTGAGAAAAAATTCGGTTCTCCACTTATCACAAATGATGGTGTAACGATTGCAAAAGAAATCGAATTAGAAGATGCATTTGAAAACATGGGTGCAAAACTTGTGGCTGAAGTTGCAAGCAAAACAAACGATGTAGCTGGTGACGGTACTACTACTGCAACAGTTCTAGCTCAAGCGATGATCCGTGAAGGTCTTAAAAACGTAACAGCTGGTGCAAACCCTGTTGGCGTGCGTAAAGGCATCGAAGAAGCAGTGAAAGTAGCACTTGAAGGCTTGCACGAGATTTCTAAACCAATCGAAGGTAAAGAATCAATTGCTCAAGTTGCGTCTATTTCTGCAGCAGATGAAGAAGTCGGCAGCCTCATTGCTGAAGCGATGGAGCGTGTAGGAAACGACGGCGTCATCACAATTGAAGAATCTAAAGGTTTCACAACTGAGCTTGAAGTGGTTGAAGGAATGCAGTTTGACCGTGGATACGCTTCACCATACATGGTCACTGATTCTGATAAGATGGAAGCGGTTCTTGAAAATCCTTACATCTTAATCACTGATAAAAAGATCACAAACATTCAAGAAATCCTTCCTGTACTTGAGCAAGTCGTACAACAAGGAAAACCATTATTGATCATTGCTGAAGATGTAGAAGGCGAAGCACTTGCAACACTTGTTGTGAACAAACTTCGTGGAACATTCAACGCAGTGGCAGTAAAAGCACCTGGATTCGGTGACCGTCGTAAAGCAATGCTTGAAGACATCTCTGTTCTAACTGGCGGAGAATTAATCACAGAAGACCTAGGACTTGACCTGAAATCAACTGAAATTGGTCAGCTTGGCCGTGCGTCTAAAGTGGTTGTCACAAAAGAGAACACAACGATCGTAGAAGGCTCAGGAGATTCTGCTCAAATCGCAGCACGCGTGAACCAAATCCGTGCTCAAGTAGAAGAAACCACTTCTGAATTCGATAAAGAAAAATTACAAGAACGCCTTGCAAAACTAGCTGGCGGCGTTGCTGTCATCAAAGTTGGTGCTGCAACTGAAACAGAACTAAAAGAACGTAAACTACGCATCGAGGATGCACTGAACTCAACTCGTGCAGCAGTTGAAGAAGGTATCGTATCCGGTGGTGGTACAGCACTTGTGAATGTATACAACAAAGTCGCTTCCATCGAAGCTGATGGTGACGTTCAAACAGGTGTCAACATCGTGCTACGTTCTCTTGAAGAGCCAATTCGTCAAATCGCTCACAACGCAGGTCTTGAAGGATCAGTCATCGTTGAGCGCTTGAAAAACGAAGAAATTGGCGTAGGCTTCAACGCAGCAACAAACGAATGGGTAAACATGATCGAAAAAGGAATCGTTGACCCAACAAAAGTAACTCGCTCTGCACTTCAAAACGCAGCTTCTGTAGCAGCTATGCTTCTTACAACTGAAGCAGTCGTAGCTGACAAACCAGAAGAAGGCGGCTCAGGCGGCGGAATGCCGGATATGGGCGGCATGGGCGGTATGGGTGGCATGATGTAATCATCGCCCAGAACCCTTGATAGTAGAGGGTTTATGAGGTTGTGAAACATGAATTGCTAACTTCGGTTAGTTTTTATAACTGAATATAACTCATTAGAGAAGACTTTTTGTAAGTTCAGTGAACTTACAAAAGGTCTTCTTTTCTATATTATTGGTCATCTGAGTGTAGATATTCATGGTTGAATTAATGTCAGAATGACCAAGTCGTTCTTGAATCTCTTTCAAGCCAGCTCTTGCCTCGATAAGGAGAAAGGTATGCGTGTGTCGGAAGCTATGAGGTGTAATATGTTTATTAATCTCATGTTTTCTAAGTAAGCTCTGGAGTGGGATCGGTACCAGTTTCATGACTCTGGGATAACCAATGTTGTCTGCAAAGATAAAACCTGATATAACAATCGTTGTTTCATCTTTATGGGTTTTAATTCGTATCCAGTCTTTACATTGTTCGGATTGTAGTAGGTTTTTGTAATCCGTATTGCTTTTTTTGTAAAATCAATATCTGTCCACTTTAATGCAAGTAACTCACTTACACGCATGCCTGTGTAAGCCAATGTTACAAAACATAAATAATCCAGATAAAGACTTTCTGCTTTCTGTTAGGTCTTTTCCAAAAAGTTGTTATATATATCATTTGTGTAAATTCATTGGTTTTAATTATCTTATTTAAGGCTTGTCTTTCACTAGTTATTCTTCACTTTTTTAACAAATTGTAGTGAGTATTTTTGTATTTTATTAAGGAAAAATAACTCAGAACAACTAAAAAAGGAGGATTTCGATGATAGAAATAAACGATCAAAAACAGTATGTAAACCCGGGTGTCTTACCAAGTTTCTTTAAAGATGTTGAAATTATCGGACCTGCTCACCTTGAAATACCAAAGTATCGAGAATCGCATGCTAACATTACAGAGGGTAAAGTGAATTTTGATTACACTGCAAAAGACAGTCCAGGTTTATTAGCGACTAAGGAAGTGAGAAAAACTTACCAAACAAGCGATTACAAGAAAATAAAAGAAATGCAAAAAATTGCTGCAGCAGACATATTACCTTTACGTGAAAATTTAAAACAACATGGGGATCAAGCTTGGATAAAAGTTGAAAAAGATGGTAAACAATTCTATATGTGTTGGACTCAAAAAGCATCCATGTGGGCATTTCCGGAAAATGTTAAAAAAATCTCAACTCCGAATGGAGAGACCAAATACCTGCATGTAGTACAGTTTGGCACCTATTCGGCTTCAACAGGAATTGCAGGTATTCAAGCGTACAATTTAGAAGCGGATGTACTACTTGAGGCTTCTGCAATCTCGTTACTAGTAGCTATAGCAATGGCTGGATTGGTAAATTCAGCAGTTGGTTATACTATATCTGTCTTATCTTTATTGTTAGTCGAGGCAGCAGCAAAATTAGGTATAGAGGAAGCCGCATTCATGGTCCCTGTAGGGGTAGCCTCTGCTGTAACATTAGTAATATTATCTATAATTGTTGTCGTTGTGTTTATTGGTATAATTCAATTATACAATTTTATTCACAAAGAATATTATGTTAATTTGCAAATTTACAACTGGGATGCTAAGAATGATTGGGATATTATAAGGCAGTCTGAAGGAAATGCGACGATTCCATCAGATAAACCAGATGAGGATACTAAGAATCTTAGTATTAAATTGAAGAAATTGAATGAAGTGATACCACCTCCCGGATTCACTCCGATAGAACCTTTAGACTGTACATGTTCGTATGCAACGGTAATATGGACAAATGTTAATAAATGGCTAGAAGGGCTGTCAGTCGCTCTTCAATTTCAAAAAAATAAAGGTGAGTTTATATGGGCGTTTAATTGTCCATTTGTTGCAAACAACCAACAAAAAGCAGAAGATGCAATGCTTACTTCAGAAGGACTAGATAATTATCGAGTCTATCCAAACTGGAATCCCCACCCATTGGATTTCCAAATTATAACTTACGATGGGACTCCTATAAGTTGTAGCATGGATGCATTATCAGGGGACTCCAACAATTTATATAATGCTGTTATTAATATAGGTAAATAAGGGTTCTTCATAAAAATTCCTCCTTGAATTTGCTAACTTATTTTTCATTTCTTATGGAACTCTATGAGAAATAAGAAATCATAAAGCTTGATTTAAAAGGTTTTGAACTTCTATGGCGATATTACGATAACCCCTTGAAATATAGGGGTTTTTGTTTTGTCTATTTTTTGGTTAAGAGCGTTAAATGAATTGAAACTTTCACCGCTTTACATCCGTTAACTAAAGAGACAGTGATTTTTTGGTTTTATCTAACATAAAGAGATGAGATGATTTTAAAAAGAAAAGCGGTGATCATATGGGCTTTACGACTTGGGTGGCGATTATTGTTGCACTGGCTGTCGTGTTTGGATTGTTTGGATCGAAGAGGCGTGATAAATAGAGAAAGAGTTGAAAACCCACTTTCAATTAAGAAGTGGTTTTTTTATTGCAAATACAACATTAATCAATTATACTAACTTTAGTTATTTGTTGTAAATGCAATAAAAGGAGTCGAGGTACATGAAAGAAATTTTGCGGGAGATCGGCGTGATTGCTCGCGCGCTTGATTCGATTAGTAACATTGAATTTAAAGAGTACGATTTAACGAAGGGGCAGTATTTGTATCTTGTGCGTATTTGTGAGGAGCCGGGCATCATTCAGGAAAAGTTGGCGGAAATGATTAAGGTGGATCGAACAACGGCTGCCCGGGCTATTCAAAAATTAGAGCTGCATGAATTTATTGAGAAGAAAGATGACTCAGCGAATAAAAAAATCAAAAAGCTGTTTCCAACTGAGAAAGGGAAAGCCGTCTATCCAATGATCAAACGAGAACATGATCATTCAAATCGGGTAGCGCTGGATGGGTTTTCTGAAGAGGAAGCGGAACAGATTTATGAGTATCTTCTAAGGGTGCGAAAGAATATCGAAAAAGATTGGGAAGATGTGAAAAAAGGCAAAAAGAGAAGCTACTAATGACTAAGGAGGGGTTACTTCATGACCGTCACGCTCATTCGGTGTAATGAACAACATATAAAAGAGCTGCAAAAAATCGGAATCGATACTTTTATAGAAACGTTTCATGACCAAAACAAGGCGGAGCATATCGACGCATATGTGAAGACAGCTTTTCATTCGAACCAGCTGTTAAAAGAATTACAACATCCCTTTTCACAATTTTATTTTGTTCAAGTGAATGGACGCCTTGCTGGTTATTTGAAGGTCAATATGGACGATGCACAGTCAGAAGAGATGGGTGATGACACATTAGAAATTGAACGCATTTATATCAAACAGTCCTTTCAAAAACTAGGATTAGGTCGATATTTAATGAATCAAGCCTTTGAAATTGCAGAGAAACACCATAAACGTGATGTTTGGCTTGGGGTATGGGAGCATAACAAAGCCGCCATGGCATTTTATCAAAAGCTTGGGTTTGTTCAAACAGGAGTGCATGCTTTCCAAATGGGGGACGAGGAGCAAATGGACTTCATTATGACCAAAACATTGAGCTGATCAAAAAGGGTAAAGGGTACTTGCATATGCCATCATTTTTTCAAGTGAAAGATATGGAGAAAATATTTATTCAATCACATTCATTTGCTACAGTTGTGACGACAACGAATGAAAAGCCCATTGCGACCCATATTCCAGTGAGTTTTCATCAAATTGGCGATTTGTATGTGATCTCAGGGCATATGGCGATTGGAAATCCTCAGTGGAAAACATTTGAAGAAAATGAGAAGGTGCTCGTCATTTTTCAAGGGCCGCATGCCTACATATCCTCTTCATGGTATGAGAAAGAAGCCGTACCGACGTGGAATTATCAAGCTGTACATGTATATGGAAAGGCTGCACTGCTCGAAAAATCAGAACTGGTCAAGGAATTAACAGCGATGCTGGAGACATATGAAAGTCATAGAGATCAGCCAGTGTTATGGGATACGTTGTCTGAGGAACTGCTAGAGAAACAAATGAAAGGGATTGTTGGCTTCAAAATCATCATTGATGAAGTTCAAGCTGCTTTTAAGTTAAGTCAAAATCGCCATGAAAGAGATTATGCTCGCATTATTGAACAGCTGGAAGCAGAGGGTGAAGTGGAAATGGCGGCTGCGATGAAAAAAAGAGAAGAGAATATATGAAAAAGCACTCTGAATAAAAAGAGTGCTTTTGTTGTTATCCTTTTATGTTCAAATATTCTTCGAGGGTTTTGCCGCTCTTTTTCACTTTTTTCGCATTGGTTGATCCGAGGTATCTGAGGTGCCATGGTTCATATTGATAGCCTGTCACTTTTTCTTTACCTTTCGGATAGCGGATGATAAAACCAAATTCATGGGCATGTTTGGTCAGCCATTTCGCTTCTTTTGTATTGGCAAAAGAATCTTCAGCCCAATGTTTTGAATTGGCACCGCCTATATCAAAAGCAAGGCCGGTTTGATGTTCGGAATAGCCTGGTCTTGCGCTAAATCGATCTGCTTGTTTTTTGCCATGAGAGGCGACGTAATTGTTGTACAAGACACGCTGACGGTCGTATGAACGGAAGGTGCTAAAAGCGGTGAGTCGGATGTTTGCTTTTTTTGCTTTCGCGATCATAGCGTTTACTGCTTTTCTCGCTTGTTTGTTTTCTCCGGGATTGTATGAAGACGGGAGTCTATGTTTCTTATTCACAACCAATATCCCTTTTACATACGTACCTGGCGTTTTAGTGGAAGGAGCAGCATATGAAGCTGGTGAGCTTTTGCCTGCTTTTTTGATATATTGAGAGCTGACGTAACCCGTCTTTCCTTTATACTTTGTTTGAATCCATGAACCATTCTTTTTAAGATAAGGAATCCTTTTCCCTTTTGGAATGGTCAATATCACTGAATATTTTGTTCCAGGTCCCTTGCGAAGATGAACATTCGCTGTTGTCACGTATTTCGGTGCGGCTGCTTTTGCGACTGGTGTCGCATGAGTCATGTGTAAAAAGGGCAGCTGGACAGGAAAGAGTCCAAGCCCAAGTACGAGAACCACACTGACAATAATTCCTTTGATCCACGGGTATTTCATCTTCATTTCTCTCATCCCTTTCAATCTACTAACATACATATATTGAGATAGATTGAAATAAAGTGCAATGGTTTTTTTATGCCAATTGAGATTGAATCATATCATAGGTTCTTTTTTTGTTTAAAATTACATAAAAAAATCCACTATCTCCATAAAAAATCAGATGAATTCCTTATAATAAAAGTATCTGAGAACGGGGAGTGAGTCGAGATGGACCAAAACGTGCTGCAAATGGATCAAGACAGATCAGAGAATGAATTCACGGTTCTTAATATATCTTCTAAAGAGATTGGTGCTCTATCAAAGGGAGTAGCGGAGCAGATTTTACAAACGGGAGATACGGACCGTATTCATCAGCTGATGTACGTTCCGATTGAAAAGAAAGAAGATTTGAATTGGCTGATCCAATGTGTTGGGGAGGCGCTAAAGAATGAAGTTGGTGATGACGTTGCACTAGAAGTAGCTGATTTGCTCTATTTCTTTGTCATTCCGTATTATGGGAAGTATATGTTGAAAGATCGTCATTTGTATGAGGATATCGATCATTTGCTGGTACGATTAGCATCTAGAGCTCACTCGGATATTGACACGCTGATTGATATCATAAGAGAAGATTTAAATGAAAATATACAATAAAAGAAGCTTGTAGAGCGATCCTCTACAAGCTTCTTTTATGTGAACGTTATTCAGCAGGAACTGTTTTGACAGGCTCTTTTCTAAACACACCCATGCATCCTGCGATGAGGATTAATACAGCTGGAAGGATAAAGAACATAGAAATAGAAATAATACCACCAACAGCAGATACTAATAATAAAATCCCGCCAAGCTTTGCTTTTTTCTTCACGATAACAGATGCCACAATCGCAAGAATAGAGAAAAGCATCGCTGCCCAGCCTAATCCTGTGATTTGACTCGTACCTGATTCACTAAATGCGGCATCGAGTCCTCCAAAGGCAATGGCAAACATTGCACCGAAAAATCCAAAAATACCTCCAATTAAGCCTAAAACAAATTCCGTTGTTCTTTTCATGGTACTTTCCCCCGATATGTAAATAAGAATTATTGGTACTTAAGAACCAACACAATCTTACTCATCGGCATTCTTTTCACAATGTTAATAGTTTTGTTAAAAAAAACAAGAAAATCCATAAAGAATTTTCTTGTCCAATTACTGGGCTCTCTCCCAGGTAATCTTTGTTTCATTTGTTGTTTTCTTCCCTTTTGACAGTATTTTTCCATTTTCCTGTTTCACGGTAATGTTTAGGTCATAAAAGGAGTAGAGGGCGCCGAGGCTGTCATTTTCCGGTTTATGCAGGTTGTTTTCCTTTTCAGTGGATGCACCAATAGCTAGTGTTTTGGCATAGTTCAAACCAATGACTTCAGCGTAATCACTATTGGTCTCAGATGAAGCCGTCACGTTTAAGGAAATGACTTTTTTCTTTTGATCAACGGTGATCGCTGTGTCTTTTACGAGCTTAGACTGCTCCATGACCTCTTTCGTTTCATTTTGAATGCGTTCATTAATCGTTGGAAGTGCCGTAGATTCTGTTTTTTCTTCTTTTGCCGTATTTGAGCAAGCTGCTAGGATAGAGAAGGTTGCAACAAGACTCATGAAAACAAGTAGACTTTTTCTCACGTTCTTTCTCCTTTGTTCTTCAAAGTATGTATGCTTATGTTACCATGAATTGATGTTTTGATTAAAAGAGAAGTGTTGATAAGCTGTGAACAATCAAAAGCACCCAAAGTTGGGTGCTCCGCGTGTAGACAAACCCTCGCATTCGGTGTCAGGCCTGCGCGCCGGTGCTCGCCCTTCCTAGACTGCAAAGGTTTTCTTGCACGCTGAAAAGAAGACAAAGATCTAAAATAAAATCATTTTAGCTCTTTGTCAGCAATTTTGAAGCACCCAAAGCTGGGTGCTCGTGTTTTATTGTGCTGAAAGGGTTGTACTAAGTGGGATAGACGAAATGACCGTGAATTTTGGAGCCGGAGCACCAGATTCTAGATTTTTGCGTAAAAGAGATGATTTGACGGTGCCGTCCCATTTTTTATAGACACTTCCAGATGTATTTGCACGGAGCTGTACATTAGAGAAGCTTGCTTGCGAGTAGCTGTTTGTTCCATTATCTTGTACGCCGTGAACCATTTTGACGACATCGAGGTCTTTCAGACGACTAGGATTGAAAACAGGCTGTTTATAACGCAGTTTCCCGTTGACGTATAGTGACACTGTGCCATCACCATTGTTGATGAGCTTTAAGTTGACACGTGCACCATCTTTAATACTTGAATCGTATTCGCTGTTCCAATATTGACTGCCGCCTTGGGAGCCGGTGCCCAGGAAGACCTTATAGCCAGAAGATGTTTTTGAAATCCCGCTTTCAACAACGGCAGAACCGAGACCAAGATACCAGTCGGCATAGCCATTTTTAATAGTGGCTGTTTTTGGCAGCACAATATCAGCCGAGATACCTGACCATTTGGCTTCATCCGTTTGTGTCACGATGGCGCCGTGACGAGGACCAGCCGCAGAGGCAGGAATACTTGAAAGCATCAAAACAAAGATCAAACTTACACTCAAAACGATGAACCACTTTTTCATGAAAATTCCTCCTTATCTTTGATTCATTTCTATTATATAAAACGAAAGGGGAGGTCTACTTACGATGTTCTGGCTGTTTTTGGTGAAATTTATGAACAAAATCGGTCATTAAGTGGTCAACTTGTATTCGAATTGTAATGTGACTGTAAAATAACTGGGTGCATCTTCATGTATAATAGGGTCAGAAACCAAATACGGAGGATTTTTTAATGAATAAAAAGCTTATCGCGACAATCGTAACAGTAGCTAGTTTATTTTTAGCGTTTAGTTTCTCACATGGAGCAAGTGCAAAAAAAGTAAGCGGCAATATTACTTGGTATAATGGTGTCGGTAAAAAAGGCGCAGATGGAAAAAAACTCGGTCATTGGGATGCAGCAACAAAAATGGGATTTGACGTACCGAAAAAAGGTACAAAACTAAGAGTGACAACAAAAGCGAAACCACATAAAGTGATTACAGTATATAAATATGATGTAGGTAGAATGCCAAACGCAGTATTAGACGTAAGTCCGAAAGCATTCAAAGCACTTGGGTATTCAACAAGTAAAGGTGTCGTCAAAGGGCATTACACTTATTAATACATAGGCATGCAAAGAAGCGGGAAAAGTTCATTTTCTGGCTTCTTTTCTTGTGGAGAGGGTCTGAAAGTCAATGAAAAAATCAACATGGTGGATCATCACAGTGATTGGAGTCGCAGTGATTGCGGCCGTTATTTTCTTCATGATGAAGCCTGGGCAAGAGGCGAAACAGGAAGGAAATGTGAAAACAAATCAAGATGCAAAAGACGAATTGCTTGTTTCTTTTACGGATCAAAAGTTAAACAATACTTATTACTTGCATGACAAGGCGCTTCATACAGAGAAACTGACAGCATATCCTTCAATTGCTTATGATCAGGCGAAACAGCTTTTATACTACACGTATACAAATGAAGACACACAAAAAGTAAGTATACGGGAATTGAATGTGAAAACGGATAAAGAAAAAACGCTCTTTACGAGTGACGATTCAATCGACAGTATGAGACTTTCTGGTGACGGAAAACAGTTATATCTAAGGTATAACAAGGATTCAGGTGAGCAATTTTATGTAGCGTCTTTTGATTTGAAAACACAGAAAGTGAAAGTGTTATATCCAGAAAAAAGTGATGATGATACGGTGAGTTCTTTTGCTTATGATCCAGCATCAAATCTGTTGGCCATTCAGCATTATTCGTTAAAAGAGGATTATAAAAAGACGGATGAGGCAAATGAAAAAGGAATGGATCCTGAACCAACGACCATGAAAATTACCCTTCAAACAGGTGAGAAGGGTAAGCGAATTGCACGTATTTCTCAAACCATCAATGATATTTCTTTTTCGCCAGATCATAAAAAACTCATTTATACAGAAGTGAAGGTTCGAAATGAAAAAGAAGTATCATCTATTAAGGTGATGGATGTAGATACAGGAAAAACGAAGACACTCGTTAAAAACAGCCAAGATGTGCGTATTTTAAGTGCTGCCCAGCCGCAATTTTCTGCGGATGGTACATCTGTTTATTTCTTAGGTGTTGCAAAGAACGCAAAGGAATTAAAGGATGACACAGGACGAAAGGCGAAGGTCAGAACCATTTTTGAATACGATATTAAGAAGAAAACAGTAGAAACCGCTTGGGAGAAAGAAGGCGGGATTGTTAACAATTTCACTGTCAATCGGTAAAAGATGCGCGTTCAGTTATTTCATATAACTGGACGTTTTTTTATTTTGTTATGGGATGTGTCGGTGAAAAATGCGGATTTGTGAAATGAACAGCACTTTTTAAATAAGGAAATGAGTGGTATTTTGATATTTTGCTGCTGTGACAGAATCAGCGTAAGAGAGTAAAGTAAGTGGAAATAAAAAAACGAGAGGACAGAAGACTTCTCGTTTTCTCTTATTTATTTATTGTTTTCATCTAGTAAGTTTTGAAAAATAAACAAGGCATTAATGGAATGAGGGAATCCTGCAACCTTTGTACAGTGCTTAATGATCTCCATAATCTCTATAACAGAGAGCCCGATATGTAATGCTTGTACAAAATGAGCTTTTAACTCTTCATCACAATCACCTTTTGCAATGAGAGCCGATAATGTGCTGATGGCCTTCTGTTTTTCATCTAATATGAAGTGATTGAATTCTTTTTGTTCACCGAGTTCAATTGTTAGTTGTTCAATGTTTGATCGAATGCTCTCATTTTCATGAATTGAAAGCTTCTCCCTGTTACCTGCCACTGTTTCTTGCTTGACCTGGCAAGTCTCTTTTTCTTCATTCAAATTGAACTCCTCCGTTTTTTATGACGATTTTCTATTTGTTTGTGCATGGTTTCTTAAGTGCCTTTTGATAGAGGTAATGGGTATATAGTAGTATTATCGGTTTACTTCGTCAACTTTTTAAGTGTGGAATGTTCAAATAAATGCCATTCATGCGATACATTGTTCGTTTTTTCTCATGGAGATTGAAAAGAAAATAGAGGGCTAATATATAGAAGCTGTTAGCCCTTTTTCATATTACGCAATTAACAGAGAGGAGGTTTCATATTTACTAAATGATATCCATCGGCCGCATCATGTCATAATCCTCATGTTCTAAAATGTGACAATGCCACACATATCGTCCGCTATATGGGACAAACCGAGCGATGATTCGAATGACTTCACCGGCATGCGCCTGAATCGTATCCTTGTAACCTTGTTCATGCAAAGGAGGCGCTTCATTTGGTCCCGTGTACACGATTTCACCTGTCGATTGATAGATGTCTGTATCGAATGGTCTTCTATCAATCACTCGAAATTGAACAAGATGTAAATGAATAGGGTGTGTACCTCTTGTTGGATTAACGATGTTCCATACCTCTACACTGCCAAGTCGAGGATTTTCTGTGACAGGATCATTCCAAAACTGGTTATCTAGTAATAAAATCGGGCGCCCATATTTATCTTGTGTGCCAGTAAGGGTCAGCGTTCGCTCGTTATCAGCTCGGCTCGGCCGGAGCGGTGGCAGTGGTTTGAATATCGGACGTAACGTTTTAGCTGCTCTTCCTTTGAGCGGACGAGTGACTTTAAATTGCATAATGTTCGCATCTGTTTCTGGATTGACATCCTGACCGCAGCCTGCCGTATTTTTTAAAACAATCGTTTTGTTTTCGTAAGCTGAGAAGTCGATGATGACATCAAAACGTTCAGCAGGTGCAATGCTAAAAGATTGGTGATGAACAGGTCTTGGCAAAAAGCCGCCATCAGATCCAATTTGTAAGATTGTGGCGTCGTTATCTAGATGAAGCTCGTAAGTTCTTGTATTGGACGCGTTTAAGATACGAAAACGATATTTTCGCGGCTCTACTTCTAAATATGGCCATACTTTTCCATTGACTAAAATCGTTTCCCCGCAAAAAAATGGCACGATGGAGGGATCTGGAAGGTCACTATCTTCTGGTGTGTTATTTGGTCTACTTGGGTAAAACAGTGCGCCATCCTCCTGAAACGTCCGGTCCATGATCATTAAAGGGATATCATATTCATCTTTTGGTAATTCGAGCGATTTTTCAAATGCATCTGAGATCAAATAAAAGCCAGCTAATCCGGCGTATACATTTAATCGTGTCAATGCCATGGCATGATCGTGATACCACAATGTGCATGCTTGCTGGTGATTAGGGTATTCGTAAACCTCTCGTTCAAAGAAGGGGCCGGTCGCTTCAAAGTCTCGCGAAAACCAAGCCTCTGGATAACCGTCACTGCTTGCAGGTGTCACGCCCCCATGCAGGTGAACGACTGTTTTGACTTCGGGTTCATCATGATGTCCAGCGTGAATGGTATGATCGACAGGCAGGAAGTGTTTCAGCGGCAATTTGTTCATCCATTTCACTTTGACCTTTTCATTTCGATTCGCTTTAATGGTTGGACCAGGCAAACTGCCATTATAGGTCCATAGCTTGGTTGGGGGCAGATCTCTATGAACTTTTAGGAACACCTCCTCCATAGCGATTTCATAATACGTTTGTTTTGGGTTTTTTTTGACGGGCTCTGCGACTTCTGGAATTGGCAGCTCGTCAACAAACTTTTCTAGGTTCATGTTGACTAATCCTCACTTAAAATCAATTTGATACATTATAAGTGCGGACATCCAAATAGGTGAATAAAATAAAAAAACCCGCTTTTCAGCGGGAGAATTAAGGGTGTTTATTTTCAAGCGCTGCACTTGCAGGCACTTTTTTGTTTGGTTTAAAGATGAAGTAGGCGACTAGTACACTGATGGTAATGATGCTTGTCAGTATGAGCTGAGGTCTCATTGATTCGATAAACAGCATAGAGGCCAAGATGGCGCAGATGACCAAAATGGTAAAGTACGTAAGGTATGGGAACAGCCACATTTTGATTTTGAGTTGTTCTGGATTTTCTTTTTCAATTTTACGACGCATTCTTAATTGTGAAACGGCAATGACCAAGTAGACAAGAAGTGCAATGGCACCAGAGGCATTGACTAGAAATAGAAAGATGGTTTCAGGGTAAAAGTAGTTCATCATGACGGCAATATAGGAAAAGAAGGTACCAGCGACTGTAGCTGCTACAGGGACACCGCGTTTGCTGATTTTCATAAAACGTTTTGGTGCTTCGCCTCTTTCAGCTAATGAATAAAGCATTCTGGACGTTGTGTATAGGCCGGAGTTTAAACAAGAAAGAACGGCTGTTAAAACAATGACGTTCATGACTTGAGCGGCTGATGGGACACCGATGTATTCTAATACTGCAACGAACGGACTTGTTAAAATACTCGCTGAATTCCATGGGAGTAACGTGACAACGACAGCGATCGACCCGACGTAGAAAACAATAATACGCCATACAACTGAACGAGTAGCTGTTGTCACAGATTTGACAGGGTCTGCTGACTCACCTGCGGCAATTGCTACAATCTCGGTTCCCATGAATGAAAAGATGACAACGACAATCCCGAGGAGCACAGAGCCGAACCCGTTTGGAAGGAAACCGCCATTCCCCGTTAAATTGGCAAGACCTGCAGTATGATGACCGCCAAAACCAAAGATAAATGCAAAACCAATGAGTAGGAATAGAATAATGCTGACGACTTTAATCAATGAAAACCAATATTCAAATTCGCCAAAAGATTTAACAGAAAAGATATTTGTCAAAGTTAAGAGGATTGTGAGGATAAGACTTGTGAGCCAAACAGGTGCATCTCCATACCAATATTGAATAATGGCAGCACCGGCAATGGCTTCAATGGCGATGACGATGACCCAGAAGAACCAGTAAAGCCAGCCGATTGTAAACCCAGCCCACGGGCCGATGGCGTCGCTCGCATATTGTGAGAAAGAGCCGCTTGTCGGATAGGCACATGCCATTTCTCCAAGCATTCTCATAATAAAGATGACCAGAAGTCCGGCAAATGAATAGGAAAGAATCGATCCAGGCCCTGCAGAATGAATGACAGCACCACTACCAACAAATAGCCCTGCCCCAATGACCCCGGCAATGGAGATCATTGAAATATGTCTTGTCTTAAGGTTTTTTTGAAGACCGTTTGTCATGTTGGACATTTCTTTACCTCCAAACATTTCTCTTTTATTCGAGAGTTTGTTTTTAGAATATTTTAAATTTTATCATACTGAATTGTCATTCAGCATTGGACAGGTTATCAAACTGACATTTCAAACCTCTTAACATGATGTTAAAAAGTATAAAGGATTTGAGAGATTATGTTCCCTCATTTTCCTCTGCCCATTCTTAAAAATAGCATAAGAAGGAAGAAAGAAAAGTTGTGTTTTAAAATAAAACTATTCTGACAATTGTACAGTAGAGTGATTTTGTTCTTTTTCATTTTTCGGGGTGGTTTTGAAAAACGTTGATGGGAGTAGGTCTTGAGGTCAATTGACCTTATAAAAATAAGTTTGCTTAGGTCAACACATTTCTATGTATCCTATTTTGCTGATTCAAGCGAATCATGTTGCTGTAGACCCACACGGGCTTGGCTTTGTAAGATAAATATAGAAAAGTAATGTGTGAGGAGGCGCTGTTCGGTATGGAGCGCTACAACGAATTAAGACAAGGTGAAACAGGTGCTTGGGTCAGCATTATAGCCTATGTGATCTTATCTGCTGTCAAACTGATCATTGGGTATGTGTTTCATTCAGAAGCCCTTTCCGCAGATGGCTTGAATAATACGACAGATATCATTGCTTCGCTTGCCGTATTAATTGGGCTGCGTATTTCTCAGAAGCCACCTGATGAGGATCATCCATACGGTCATTTTAGAGCTGAAAATATTGCCTCACTTGTAGCTTCCTTTATTATGATGCTTGTCGGGCTTCAGGTTTTGCTGAGTGCAGGCCAATCGCTTTTCTCATCAGAGCATCAAACGCCTGATATGATTGCAGCTTGGACGGCAGCAGGAAGTGCTGTTGTGATGTATGGCGTGTATATGTATAACCGTAAACTGTCTAAACGAATTAATAGCCAGGCGCTATATGCGGCAGCGGCTGATAATAAATCAGATGCTTATGTGAGTATCGGGACGTTTGTCGGAATTATCGCCTCTCAATTTCAGCTGGCGTGGGTTGATACGCTTGCTGCGTTTGTGATTGGCTTAATTATCTGTAAAACGGCGTGGGAGATTTTCAGAGATGCGTCTCATTCGTTAACGGACGGTTTTCATATAAAAGATATGTCTAAATATAAAGAGACGATTGAAGCGACACCAGGAGTGGGCGATTTGAAAGACATTAAAGCTCGTTATCTTGGAAGCACCGTCCATGTGGATGTGGTCGTTGAAGTAGAACCGCATTTAAACATCGCAGAAAGCCATGATATTGCAGATGAAATTGAACGCAGAATGAAGCAGGAACATGATATTCTACACTCTCATGTTCATATGGAACCAGCAAGTGAACCTAAAGAGGAGCAGAAGTCTTTTCCGTCGTGAGAAGGCTTCTTTTTTCTACGTGTTGATGTTTCATGCAAATGCGTGTTGTATGGTAAAGTTAGACTATATGAAAATTGACGGAAACGTGATAGGAGGATCAGGATGGCATTTGATGAACCAATGCATTCAGATTTACAAAAAATCGTAGATAACATCAATAAAGTGATGGTGGGGAAAAAAGATATTGCGATATTAAGCCTTGTTGCGATTTTGGCGAAGGGGCATGTGCTATTAGAGGATGTGCCTGGCGTTGGGAAGACCATGATGGTTCGTGCTCTGGCAAAATCCATTGGGTGTGAGTTTAAGCGAATTCAATTTACGCCTGACCTTTTGCCTTCAGATGTAACAGGTGTGTCGATTTATAATAAAAAGACAAACGAGTTTGAATTTAGACAAGGACCGATTATGGGGCAGATTATTTTGGCTGATGAAATCAACCGAACCTCTCCTAAAACACAATCAGCCCTTCTTGAAGCGATGGAAGAAGGCAGTGTCACAGTAGACGGAGAAACGATGCCGCTGGCAGATCCTTTCTTTGTGATGGCTACGCAAAATCCAGTGGAGTATGAGGGAACCTATCCACTTCCAGAAGCGCAAATGGACCGCTTCTTATTTAAGCTACAGATGGGGTATCCAACCATGCTGGAGGAGCTTGAGGTGCTGAATTTGCAGGAGAAGCAATCGCCAATTGACACGCTTCAGGCAGTCATGACAAAAGATCATATCCATGCTTTGCAGCAAGCGGTTCAGACCGTACATGTGGATGCGTCGATTAAAGAATATATTGTCGAAATCGCCCAAGCGACGAGAAATCATCCGTCTGTCTATTTAGGCGTGAGCCCAAGGGGTTCAATTGCATTGATGAAAGCGGCTCAGGCGTATGCGCTGTTGAACAGGCGGGATTATGTGATTCCTGATGATGTACAGTATTTGGCGCCTTACACATTGCCGCATCGCATGATTTTGACATCAGAAGCAACGTATGAAGGGAAGAAGGCGGAGACACTGCTACGACAGATGATTGAGCATATTGGCGTACCAGTTCAAAAGTCGATGACTCAATGAAGTCACGTGACCGTTTCGCTTTTTCACTATGGTTACGGGTGTTTATGCTCTTTCTCCTCACGGCAGCAGCCTTTTGCTATGCCATGTTTCAGGGCGGCTTTGTGAGCTGGTTCCTTTTTTATGCATTTTCACCATATGCTTTGTATGCTTTGCTGTTTGCCCTTGTTCCACTTCGTGCAACAGCCAAAAGGACATTACAGCATACCCGGTTAAAGGCAGGGGAAGTGCTGTCTGTTGACCTTGAAATCAAGCGGACGAATTTATTTCCGTACGTGTACGCCATACTTGAGGATGAACCGCCGGATACCTTCCATTTACAGGAACAGATTGAAATGAAGCGAATGATCTTTCCATGGTTTCGGAAAACGTGGCGATTTTCGTATCAATTCAATGACATTGTGCGGGGAGAGCATCAGTTGACGGCGATTAGAATCAAAACGGGTGATATGTTTGGGTTTGTTGAAAAAGAAGTGATTCTTCCACTAGAGAAAAAATTGCTTGTGTATCCGAAAATGTTGGATATTCCGGTTGAATCTGCTGCATCGGTGAATGAAAATGGAGGCAAAGCGGTGCACTCTTGGTTAAATGAACCGACAAATGTGACGACAGGTGTGCGTGAATACCAGCAAGGAGACCGTTTCGCTTGGGTGGACTGGAAGACAACAGCTAGAAGAGGTCAGCTTATGACGAAGGAGTTTGAACAGAATCAGACAAAGGATTTGGTGGTGTTTGCTGATTTTACAGATGAAGCCGCTTTTGAAATGATTGTGTCTATGGCCGCATCGGTTCTGCAAACGGCTATGAAAAAAGGGGTGCCGGTAGGCCTTGTCCCGCTTGGGGATCAGCACTTATTTCGAGTGGATCAAGGAGAGTGGCACTTACAGGACATGCTCTACTATTTAACAAAGGTGCAGTATCAGCCTTCTCGTTCACCTGATTATCAATCATTAACAGCGAGTGAGCACCAGCAGACAGGAAAGTATGTGGTGACAGGTCATCTGCAAGAAGAGCTTGCTGCCATTTTACTTGGGAATCGAAACAGAAAGAACATCACCGTTCTTTTAGTGAAGAGAGCCGTTGATCGATTGACGGCAAAAGAAAAACAGCTTGTGGACCGGCTTAAAGCTTCTGGGATACACACGACCCTTTTATTTGAGGACCGGCTGCATGAAAGAACTGTGAGGTGACAAACATTTATGCTGCATATGCATCAGCGGCAAAGCCGTTTTGAGTTGTTCATCTATTATGCTGTCGCATTTCTGCTACTTTGGGAGTGGCTTCGTCCGCTTCAAGATTTTACAGAGACGAGTCATACGTCTTATTTCATCATTTTTATAGGGCTTACGTGTTTGTTTACGTTCTTTCGATTGAAGTGGTATGTGACGTTTCCTATTTGTGCTGGATTGATCTTGCTCGCATTATACTTGATTTTTTATCAATCAGAGCCAAGTTATCTGCCTGCGCTGTTTGCTGATATACAAGATAATATTTCTTTGATGAGCATGGGCATGTGGAGTGACATGTATCCGTCTTTCCGCACATTGTTGTTCTATATTTTGCTTTGGCTGCTTGTTTATTTGCTTCATTATTGGGTTGTGTATCAGCAGCGTATCTTTTTCTTTTTACTGATGACGATTGTATATGTCACGATTCTTGATACGTTTACGCCTTATGATGCGACTTTTGCGATCGTTCGAATTATGGTATTTGGCTTTTGTTTGCTTGGCCTGCTCTATTTCGACCGGCTTCGTTCGGCTGAAGGTGTGCGGGTGTCACAGAAAGCGCGTCTCAATTGGTTCTTACCCATGCTGGCGCTTGTTCTTGTATCAGCATCACTCGGTGCGTCTTTGCCAAAATCTGATCCGAAATGGCCTGACCCAGTCCCGTTTTTTAAAGCGGTCACGAATCAAGATGGTTCCGCTGGACAGAATAAGGTGGGATATAGTGCGGATGATTCGTCGCTTGGGGGACCGTTTAGTGAGGACCGTACACCGGTATTTAAATGGAGCGGAAAAGAGCCGTCTTATTTTCGTGTAGAAACAAAAAGTATTTACACGGGGAAAGGCTGGGAGGATGCTTCAAATGATACGAAACCTACTCGGTTAAAAGGGAGTGATGTGCCGAACCGGTGGTTTACCAATCGCGTGAAAACAGAGGAGCATGAAATGAGAGTCGATATGGAATCAGATTATCGATTTAATCATGCTGTTTATCCGATTGGTACGGTTATGCTGACGCCAATGGAAAACATTCCACTGCAAATGATGGGCAAAACGGAGAAAATTGTACCGTCTACTCAAAACCCGCCTAAAAATTTAGGGAACTATCGAGTCAGCTTCTTATCACCTACATTTATCCTAGAGGATTTACAGCGGATCAAAGTACCGACCAAGCAGCAAGTGAACCAGCAGGTCGGACGTGAATACTTGCAGCTCCCATCCTCGCTGCCAGAGCGTGTGAAAACATTGGCGAACAGCTTAACGGAAACGAAGGATAATATGTATGATAAAGCAAAAGCGATTGAGGATTATTTAGGATCTGCGAAGTTTTCATATGAAACCCAAAATGTCGCTGTACCTGGGCGTAACGAAGACTATGTGGATCAGTTCTTATTTGATACGATGATTGGCTATTGTGATAACTTTTCAACCTCGATGATTGTCATGCTTCGCTCGATTGGAATTCCGGCGAGATGGGTGAAAGGATATACGTCTGGTCAGTTATATGAAACACAGATGGATGGAAGCAATGTGTATGAAGTGACCAATAACAATGCCCATTCATGGGTAGAGGTGTATTTTCCAAACCGTGGTTGGGTGACTTTTGAACCGACAAAAGGGTTCACGAACCCAGAGACATTTACGAATGAAACCACGGCTAACAACGACCAAACAGATGATCAAGAGGATGAAAAAGATCAGCCCGCATCTGATCAACAAGAAAACGAGCAGACACAGCAGCCGCAGCAACAAGAACCAGAACAGGCGGCAAAACAAGAGGAACAAGCAGCTAAAGCAAAGCCAAGTATGGTTCATGTTGGTTCAATCTTGGGCTACGCAGCAGGTGTAATTGTCTTTCTTGGTTTCATAGGCTGGATGCTTTACCGGTTCAGAGCAAGATGGCTGCCAATCTTTATTGTGAGAAAGGTAAAACGTTTGCCAGATGAGGAAGCTTTTTTTTACGCATATGCTGCTCTATTAAAACAGCTAAGGCGCAGAGGGATCGAGAAAAAGCCAGGCATGACGCTAAGAGAATTCGCTTCTTTGATCGATGACAAGGAAGGAGATCATCACATGTCTGAGCTAACGCAGTTCTATGAGCGGGCGCTCTACAGGCGAGAAGATGCGTCGGCGCTTTGGCAGCAGTCGGCGAAGTTATGGGAAAATTTAATAAACAGGAGATAGTCTTGACCCCGTACCTTCCTGTTGTTAGAATAGGTGAATATTAAAACCTTCTAAAATACATGAAATTGAAGCGTTCGGATGTGAGTCTGGGCGCTTCAAAAGCGTGATTTACACTGAGAGCAGGTTTTCTCCTCTCATTTTTTCTGTGCGTTTATAAAAACTATATTGGACATAGAGGTGACACCATGACAAATTTAGTAAATGAAATGATTTTGGTTCTCGATTTCGGTAGTCAGTACAATCAGCTGATCACTCGCCGTATTCGTGAATTTGGTGTGTACAGTGAGCTTCATCCGCACACTTTAACTGCTGAAGAAATTAAAGAAATGGCGCCGAAAGGAATCATCCTTTCTGGTGGACCGAACAGTGTATATGATGAAGGATCTTTCCGCTGTGACGAAAAGATTTTTGATCTAGGCATTCCAGTTCTAGGCATTTGCTACGGCATGCAGCTGATGACTCACTATTTAGGCGGGAAAGTAGAAGCGGCTAGCCAGCGTGAATATGGGAAAGCAGACATCCATATTAACGGAACACCTGCTTTATTCAAAGACCTTCCAACGGATCAAGTCGTTTGGATGAGCCATGGTGACCTTGTCGTTGAAGTACCAGAAGGCTTTACAGTTGATGCAACAAGTGCACATTGTCCAAACTCAGCGATGAGCTTAGCTGAGAAGAATTTCTATGGCGTTCAGTTCCACCCAGAGGTACGTCACTCTGAGTACGGAAATGATCTATTGAAGAACTTTGTCTTCGGCGTATGTGACTGCGATGGCAAATGGTCAATGGAGAACTTCATTGAAATCGAAATGCAGAAAATCCGTCAAACAGTAGGCGACAAACAAGTATTGTGCGCACTAAGCGGCGGTGTAGATTCATCTGTTGTGGCGGTATTGATCCACAAAGCCATCGGCGATCAGCTGACATGTATTTTCGTTGACCACGGTCTTCTTCGCAAAGGCGAAGCAGAAGGGGTAATGAAAACATTTAGCGAAGGTTTCAACATGAACGTGATTAAAGTAGATGCGAAAGATCGCTTCTTAAACAAGCTAAAAGGTGTGTCTGATCCTGAGCAAAAACGTAAAATCATCGGTAACGAATTCATCTATGTATTCGATGACGAGGCGGACAAGCTAAAAGGAATCGACTACTTAGCACAAGGAACTCTTTACACAGACATCATTGAGAGTGGAACTGCAACGGCACAAACAATCAAATCTCACCACAACGTAGGCGGTCTTCCAGAAGACATGCAGTTTGAATTGATTGAGCCACTTAATACGCTATTCAAGGATGAAGTCCGTGCTCTAGGGTCAGAGCTAGGTATTCCAGACGACATCGTATGGAGACAGCCATTCCCAGGCCCAGGACTAGGAATCCGTGTACTAGGTGAAATTTCTGAAGAAAAACTAGAAATCGTCCGTGAATCGGATGCGATTCTACGCGAAGAAATTGCCAACTTCGGCCTTGAGCGCGACATCTGGCAATACTTCACTGTCCTCCCAGACATCCGCAGCGTAGGTGTCATGGGTGACGCAAGAACATACGATTACACAATCGGTATCCGTGCTGTTACGTCTATTGACGGTATGACGAGTGACTGGGCAAGAATCCCTTGGGATGTACTTGAGAAGATCTCGACTCGTATCGTGAATGAAGTGAAGCATATTAACCGCGTGGTGTATGATATTACGAGTAAGCCGCCTGCTACGATCGAGTGGGAATAGATATAATAGAGCTAGAAACCTTTGTGTATCAAGGGTTTCTAGCTCTTTTTTATGTTTAATTGCACTTTTTCCTTCCGTCTTCATGTGTTCATTCATCATTCCATCCCTTACACACATCAATCCATTGTGAATAACCGGAGTGTTTTTCTAATTGTTTTATTGTGAGTTCAATAGCACTGTTACTGCTCCCGCAGGCTGGATAGACTGTCTCAAAACGTTTGAGTGACCTATCTAAATAAACAGTAACGCCATTCTTTATAGCAAAAGGACATACTCCGCCAATTTCATGACCGACCAAGTCAACGACCTCATGAGGAGGCAGCATTTTCGCTTTTGTTTTAAAATATTCCTTGAATTTTTTGTTATCAACCTTTGCATCGCCAGAGGTCACAACTAAAATAGCTTGTCCATTTACTAGAAAGGAGAGTGTTTTTGCGATTCTTTCAGGTTCGCAGCCCAATGCAGAAGCAGCCAAGTCTACGGTTGCGCTAGATACTGAAAATTCCTGAATTCGAGTATCCATCTCATATTGTTTAAAATAATCTTTTACTTTCTTGATTGACATGATGATTTCTCCTTTTTATTCGTATTGATTTGACATTTAAAATTGTACTTTTAAGTAAAGCGTCATTCTGCTTGTAATGATCTATTTTTTAAACGATATTGATGTGGTGTTAGATGATACTTTTTCTTAAATAAACGAATGAAATGCTCTACATTTTGATAACCAACGACTCCCGCAATATCATCTATTTGTAATTCACTACTGGTTATCATTTCGCAGGCTTTTTCCAATCTTATTTCTTG
The DNA here is from genome assembly GCF_040047675.1 of Bacillus sp. BS1807G30. Classification (NCBI taxonomy): domain Bacteria; kingdom Bacillati; phylum Bacillota; class Bacilli; order Caryophanales; family Bacillaceae; genus Bacillus; species Bacillus sp. BS1807G30. The sequence continues at coordinate 607,359 of NZ_CP157353.1, forward strand.
TCGAATCTCACTAAATGATTTGCCGAGTGTACGATCTATATATTTTGACAGATAAGATTGTGAAAGGTTAAATTTCTCTGCCATCTTCTGGAGTGTTATATGCTCACAACATTGCTGAATATATTGAAGCATTTGAATCATACGTATATCACTATATGGTTTGACCTGAATGACGTTCATATGATTTGGTTTGAATCTTAATAAGAGACATAATAATATCTCAAACAAATTATTCATAATCAACTGGTATCCAGGAAACCGATTGTGATTTTCTGTAAATAGATGCAGAGAGCAGTCTAGCAAATTTTTATCCAAGTGACTATGGAAAATAAGAATATTTTTATTTTCTTTTATATACAATGCATTCAAAAAGAACTCTGAAATGACATGATTTCCTTTTAACATTTTAAAAAACACTTTTTGAAAAGTACTTTTACGGATCATGATTTGAATTGCGATTGTATTCTCCATTACAAGTGGCTTGTGTATTGTGTCAGGTGGAATAAAGGCAATATCTCCTGATTTTAAAACGATTTTTTTATCTTCCACTTCTACATACATCTCATTTTCCAGAACATAGATCATCTCAAAGAAATCATGGATAGCCGCCAATTGAGGCATAAACCGGCTATACTTTCTCACTTCAATATCTTTCTCCTGACCTAACCACATGGTATCCTCTTTTTCAAATTCGTTCTGCCCTCTTAGCAAAAATTCTTCTATATATATTTGCTTTTGCATGAAATTGTTTTGATCATAATCCTTCAAAAATAATTGCAATGATCGATTGTCGTGCTTTTTCTGTTGGTATTGTTGATAAAAGATTTCTTGTTCGTTATATTCTCTTAAAAATTGCATTGCTTCATGTTTTTCAAGTGTATCTGTTTCCATCTACATCCAAACCTCTAGTTTATTTACTGCAACCACCAGGGCTTTCACTGTTGCTTCAATAATATCTTTATCAATTCCAGCACCCCAATGCATTTTTCCTTGATATGAAATACCAATCTGTGCACAGGCTTTTGCTTGAGAATCCTTGCCCAAAGAATTCTGTTCATAGACTTCCAAATCATACTCGAGATGAAAATGTGCTTTTAACGCATTACTGATTGCATCTAAACTTCCAGTGCCAGTTCCTTGTATGTCTATTTGTTGATGATCTCTCAGCAAAGTTAAGGTGACTTCTTGCTTCTCTCCTTTATGAAATTGATAATCAAGCAGCTGGAAATGAGGGTGAAAATCAACATACTGCTTTTCAAAAACATGATATATTTCTTCGACAGACAATTCCCTATTTGTCTGATCAGATACTTTCTTCGCTGCATATCCCATGGCTTCATTCATTTGATAAGGAAGTTGAATGCCATAATTTGTTTCTAATATATAGCCTATGCCGCCTTTTCCAGACTGGCTATTGATTCGAATCACATCCGTTTGATAATTCCTCCCCAAGTCAACTGGATCTACTGGGATATACGGAACGTCCCATTTATCAACATGATGTTCCTTTCTATATTTCATACCTTTAGATATCGCATCTTGATGTGACCCAGAGAATGCGGTGAAAACCATCTCACCAGAATATGGCTGTCTCTCATGAACAGTAATGTTGGTTAGTTTTTCATATTTTTTACGAATCGCTTCTAGGTTATTGAAATTCAATTTTGGATCATAACCTTGTGAATACATATTCATCGCCAAGGTAATCAAGTCTACGTTCCCTGTACGTTCACCGATACCAAATAATGTACCTTCGACTCTTTCGGCGCCAGCTAGCACACCAAATTCTGCATCACTCACCCCAGACCCGCGGTCATTATGAGGATGAACAGATAATGTCACACTGTCTCGGTAAGATAGATTTTTGTGTATATACTCAATTTGACTTGCAAAGATATGAGGCATTGAATATTCAACTGTTGTCGGAATATTGATGATCGCTTTATGATTTGGGGTCGGTTTCCAAATATCTAAAACACTATTACAAATATCTAACGCATAATCAACTTCTGTTCCTGGAAAGCTTTCAGGACTATATTGAAAATAAATATCACTTTCTGTTTTTTCGGCCAGTTCTTTTACTAAAATAGCGCCATCAATTGCAATTTGTTTAATTTCATCTTTTGATTTCTTAAATACTTGTCTGCGCTGCGTTTCTGACGTCGAATTATATAAATGAACAATCGCTTTCGGTACCCCCTTAATGGCTTCGAAGGTTCGGCGGATAATATGCTCTCTCGCTTGCGTGATCACCATAATCGTGACATCTTCTGGAATCATATGATGATCAATCAGTGTCCGTAATAGCTTAAACTCCGTATCATTAGCAGCTGGAAATGCGATTTCAATTTCTTTAAAACCGATCTCTACTAGTAACTGAAACATGTCCAATTTTTCTTCTAAGTTCATAGGAATAGGTAATGCTTGATTTCCATCCCGTAAGTCCACACTGCACCATATCGGAGCACGTTCTAATGTTTCTTTTTTCACCCAATCATAAGTAAGGTTCGGTGGCAAAAAGTATTTCTTTTCGTATTTTTTGTGGTTAAACATCATCGATTCCTCCTGTAATTGGAAATAAAAAAAGCCTATCATCTCCAAGATTGAACTTGGAGACGAAAGACTTCTTCTTACGCGGTACCACCCCTGTTTCATGATAAACAAACATTATCATGCCCTTATTCGGATATAGATTGTTTGATCTTATATCCTTCCCATATAACGGTGGGGTGCCGACCTTAACTACATCAATCCTTTTCATTTCACTAAGGCTACTCTAAGGTGAGTTCCCTACCTTTATGTTATTGCTTCTCATCAACCAGCAACTTTCTGAAAACATTTCGGCAAGTACTATTCCTTATCATCGCATTCTCATTTTTCTGATTTTTTCTATTATACCAAGATTACAAAAAAGAGATAGGGATAGGGATATCTTTTTTAATTGATTTTTTTTGTCATGTGGGTGTCTTGTCTTCATTTTTAATTTTATTTTACTTCTGTTTTAATGGTAGAATAACTAGCGTTTTTTGCTAGAGTTTGAAGCGGTAATTTATCTTTCAGATGTTAATGGTCCTTGAATCGTTTTCTCATGTTCTTGATAGGACAACCGAGCACATCTTTACCTTACGAGTTTAGTATAACGGAAATCATTTTTAAGAAACTTGACTTTTTGTGCTATGGAAATTGAATGAATATTTTGTGGAAGGTTATTTAAAAATAGCACAAATGATCAAAAAATAAGAGGAGGGAAGTAATAAAATAAAAGGTAGAGGAGGGAGAAACAATGGATTACTATAAGAGAATACAGCTTTCGATTGAATTTATTGAGGAGAATCTTCAAAACAATATAAGTATAAAAGATATTTCCTCGAAATCCTGCTTTTCAGCGTTTCATTTTCAACGACTGTTTCAAGCCATTACAGGTTTTTCTGTGCAAGAGTATATCAGAAATAGAAGGCTCTCTGAAGCTGCTAGGTTACTGAAAGAAACAAATCAAAATATTTTACACATAGCGATTGCTTTCCAGTATGGTTCTCAAGAAGCGTTTACTCGTGCTTTTTTACAATTCTTTGGGGTGACACCAGCTAGGTTTAGAAAAGAGGAAATGGTGTTAAAGCAACAAAACAAAATGGATTTTTTAGCATACCAATCTATGTTAGACAGTGAATTCAATATGAATAAACCTGTCATGACTCAATTAAGCAATTTTTATATCATTGGTTACGAGTATCAAACGAACCTTCAAAGTGAGGAATATTTCACGGACATTCCTTTGTTTTATATGGATTTTGGAAAAAAGGAGTATTATCAACAGATTCCAAAGAAAAAAGCACCTCATATGGCTTATGGTGTATCTACTTCTTTTCATGATGATGGCCGTTTTTCGTTTGTGGTAGGGGAGGAAGTGGAGGAATCCGATATAGATTTAAATGAAGGGTTTGTAAAAATAGTGATTCCTGAGGGGAGATATGCAGAATTTAAAGTGAGTGGCTCTCATGAAATGGTGCAAAACACTAGAAGATATATCTATGGTAGCTGGCTCCCAAATTCTAATTATGAAAGAACGAGTGGACCAGATTTTGAAATAACAGATGTCTTACATTCGAATGGCCCGAACGATATCAAAATGAAAATCTATATTCCTATCGAGGAATAAGGGGGATTAAGAGATGAAAATAGAAAGTCTTTTTGGTACTTTTCCTGTAGTTGCGTCAAAGAATCTATTGTTAAAAAGGGTGGAAGAGCGTCATTTGCCAGAGTTATTTTCAATTTACGACAATGACACAGTCTTTCAGTATTGTGGGATCATTCCCAAACATAATCTCCAAACGGTAAAAAAAATGATTGGACATTTTGAACGAGATTATACGAAGAAAAGCAGAGTGAAATGGGGAATCTTTCAAAAGGATAATCCTCATACGCTAGTTGGTATCATCGAAACAATGGACATCAATCAAAAAGTGAATGCGGTGACGATTGGTTATTTCTTTGCAGAGGAACATTGGGGAAAAGGCATTGCAACAGAAGCTGTCTCTACACTATTGAAATTTCTGTTTGAAGAGATTGATATTAATAGAATTCAAGCGGAGGTCATGCCGGCAAATGAAGTATCAAAAAAAGTCCTATTGAAAAATGGTTTTATCAAAGAAGGACTGCTTAGACAAGCTGTTTTATGGTCAGGCAAAGGAGTTGTTGATGTAGAAATATACAGCATGCTGAAAGAGGATTATATGCATGATGAATAAGCTTGATAACATGATGCTGATATGGCGTTTAAGATATCAGCTTTTTATGATCTGATTTTTCTTTTATCGGAACCCTTTTAGAAAATAAAAAAGCGAGCACTGAGCTCGCTCATTATGGTTTATTTCAATTCGTTGGAAAATCGAATCTGCCTATCTTTTAGTTCATCATAAAATGTGAAGTGTTGTAACTTCAATTCTTCACAGACTTTTTTGATCATCCATTTGCCCCGTTCTTCAATCCTAATATTGACTTTATGTAGGTACTCACTTAATTCTTGTTCATTTTGAGGTTTTAATTGATTGTAATTTCCTATACCTGCAAAATGACCTTCCCAAAATTCACTCACTGTCCATTCCTCATCATCGTTCACATAAGGTTGAAGGAAATATCGTTCGACGAACTGTTTCCAACAGCCTAATGGTTGAAAGAATTCAAATAGTGAATACATCGTAACATCCCAATAATCTTGAGAAAATAAATAGCGGCCTGAATTCATCCAATGTGGTAATACAGTGAAATTCCCAATGCTGTGAGTGGAAGTAGCGAATTTTTTAAACTCCTCCATTCTGTCAGCAATCCAATCGAATTTATTGAAATCATTAGAAATTAATTTTGCATATTGCTTTGAAAGGGATTTATCTATTAATATTCCGATCTTTTCAAATTCCTCAACGGAATACGATGATTTCAAAATACTATGGTTAAAAGTTGTGATAAATGAATTCATTGTTTCTCCACGGATCACTTTACCTGTACCCCATAGAGCATTATAAATGCGAAAAGGTTCTTTATCGCAATCAGCTTTACTACCAGTTTTCCCTGTATTGTTAGAGATTCCAACTTCTTTTAGTTTGCCAATCTTATACTCTAACATAAGTCTGATAGGGGACGTGTTTTCTGGTATCGGCTCTTTGATATAACTTTGTTTAAAATCCCATTCCCAAGGCTTGATTTCAAGTTCTTCACACTTTTCAAACCAGCCTTCTATCCATGTGTTCTCCTTCATTTCTTTCCTCCTTTTTTCATTATCTATCGAACACTTTTTTCGTTCTTAATCTTCTCCACAACATCACCGCAAAAACAAGCAAAATGACACATTGAATCGAAAGCAAAAGCATTTGCATTGCGACAGGCGTATTTCCATTTGTCGTCTGATCCACGATATTATGAACGGCATGCCATAAGATCACCCATTGCAGGCTGTTCGTGAGTGCGACGATTTCGGCTGCGACGAATCCAAATAAGAAGGCGAATAGGATTTGTGCGACGGTTAAGGTGAGGCTTTTTCCGCTTAGTAGATTCGCAGCATGCCCAAGACCGAATAGTACGGCGGAGCCCCATATGGCAGTGCTCAAGTTGATTTGTTTTAAATATTGGAACAGAATGCCGCGAAAAATTCCTTCTTCAAAAAGACCGACACACACCATGAAGAAACAAAGTGCCAGAAAGGAAGAAACAGTTAAATCCTTGTTGAATCCAGTAATAAACGGAATGGCCTCGATGATCAGGATCGGAAATATCCATATACCAAGAGATCCTTTTCGAAAACCTACTTCTTTCATGTGAAAACGACTTTTTTGAATAATGAATAGAAGTAAAAGACACCCAGTCAGCATGGCACAGCCATTGATGAGATAGATGGTCATCGGGTCGGTTACTTCTTTGATGGATAAATAGACACCTGCACTTGTTGGAATGATTAAAGAAAACAGCAGTAGAAGTACTGATTTTCGAATGATTGTAATTGGTTTCATATGTTGATTCCTCCTCTAACGTCAGAGTAGTGGAATCATGCAGAAGTCACAATGAAATCTTCCTAACATGTCAATTTATCGCCCCAAGATGCATATTAAGTGGTTCGTTTTTTACGCTGCTGTAAAAGATCGTTGATTTCCTCAGCGGTTGCTTGATCTTTTTTATACAATAGGTACTTGATCACAAAGAATAAAGCCATAACCACAAGGAAATTCACGATAAACGAAAGGGGGCTGATTTCACCGTTGACGATGATGATGGTGGTCATAATCATACACATCACAAGGACGATATATAGAATTTGTTGAAAAAGAATCTGTTTATGGCTGTACGTTTGTTTTGGGTAGAGCAAGAAGGTCAGGGCGCTTGAAAAAAAGGAATTGAATATGATGGCTTGTAAAATATAGATAGGCATCGTTCCAAACGTGAAACAGTAAATCAATACGAGTGCAGTAAAGACCATACAAAATGTGATCAAAAGATTTGTGATATAACGTTTCATCCTGTTCACTTCCTTCGTAATCCAAGCTTCTCTTTTAATGCTTGGATATAAAAACGTGAAATCATTACTTTTTCTTTATTTGTGAGGCTTGCTTCAAAACGGCCACTCGTTTTAGGAGAAATAGCGGCAATAGAATCTATATTTAGTATCATCGATTTTGAAATCCTGACATAATCGTGCGCTTCAAGCTGTTTTTCAAGTTCAAATAACTTTTCCTTTAAGAGAAACACTCCATCTGACGTATACAAGAACGATCTTTTATCAACGCTTTCTATATATAAAATGTCGTGATAATAGACCTTTTTCACTCTTTCTTTCGTGGGTTCTTGTGCTAAGAAATAGGGGGCTGACTGCTCCACTTGCTGGACAAGTTTTTCAACCGCCGGATTGAGTTCATAAATATGAAAAGAAACATACTCTGGTTGCGGCTTTTGGATGAAATGAATATCCGTTTTCATTTGTTTCTCCTCTGTCTATTTAAGATTTTTCATAATCTCTCTTCAAAATTGAATACATATACACATCATCGAATCCCTTTTGACCCAATTCATACTCTCTTAATAAACCCTCTCTCACAAAATCAACCTTCTCTAATAATTGAACAGAAGACGTATTTGCTGGATCAATAATCGCTTCAATCCGATTCAGATTCATCTCCTGAAATCCATATCGCAATACCGCAGTAATCGCTTCCTTCATGATGCCTTTTCTCCAATGATCGTGGTGTAATTCATAGCCAATTTCCGTACGGAGGTGCTGTTTTTCTAGATTGAGAAAGCCGCAGCTGCCGATGATGGCTGGATTTTCTTTTAGAGAAATGCCCCAGCGGATGCCTGTTTGTTCTTTGAAGATATTGTCATACCATTTGATTTCTCCTTTTGTGTCTTCGATGGTTTCATGTGCATCAATGCCCATATAGCGGCACACGGTTTCATTAGATAAATAGACGTGCATATCCTCAGCATCTGCGATCGTTGCTTGTTTTAAGATCAGTCTTTCGGTCTGTATCGTTGGAAATGATTGTGGAAAAGTAATTTTGTTCATGCATTTATCCCCCATGTGATGTCTTTTGTTCTGTACATGCCTTACAATAAAATACCCCTTCATTTCTTAGCCAAGCCTTTACTTCTGTCATTCCTCGTCTCTTTGGATAGACCAGCTTAACGTACACTTCTTCGTTACCTTCTATCTTCTTTTGGCAGCTAGCACAAGCAGGTTCTTCAAATAGAAACAATCAATATCCTCCTTTTTGTAGATATTTCTTCCATTATATCAAAAGTTCAATACGATCTATGCGGCCTATTCTTCACTTTCTCTGTTTTTGTCCGACATATGCTAAGTAAAAGAAATTTCCGATTGTTGAAACCGTTTGAGAGAAACCTTGCTCTAACAGGTGTAGGAGGTGTGGATGAGATGAAGCAAGTGCGTCTAATTAAAAAAGCACAAAAAGGGAATGTCCCGGCATTTGAGACATTAATGCTGATGTATCAAGAGCGTTTATATAAAACGGCTTTTCTCTACACAAGAAATAAAGAGGATTCCTTAGATGCTGTTCAGGAGACGGTCATTAAAGCATTTAAACATTTATCTGGATTAAAAGAACCGGCTTATTTTTCTACATGGCTGACTAGGATTTTGATTCATACGGTTTTTGCGATGAAGAAAAAGCAGCAAGATGTTGTTCCGTTTGAACAGCATCATGAGAGCGTTGAGCGTCATGATTTTTTGGAAGACAAGCTCGATTTAAAAAATGCACTAGATGTATTAGATGAGCAATATCAGCTCGTGATTCAGCTATTTTATTTTCAAGATTATTCGATTTCAATGATTTCTGAACAGATGGGTGTGCCCGAAGGAACAGTCAAAACGCATTTGTATCGAGCAAGAAAGTTATTAAAGCAAACATTGGAGAAGGAGGAGAGTGTCGATGGAACGAAAAGAAATGAAAAAGCTTTATGAAGAGATTGATGTACCAAAAGTTGAATTGACCTCTGCAATTCGTCAAGCAATGGGAGATGTGAAAGCGGAAAAGAAAAGACGTTGGTTCACATGGAATTGGAGAACGCCAATCTATTCAGTTATCGCCCTTGTTGTCCTTTACTTTTCATCAGGCTTCATTTTTCCTTCTCTTAATACAGCGATGGCTCGAGTGCCGTTTGTTGGACAGTTATATATGATGTTTCACGATAAAGTAGGAATGTCTCTTTTTCAGAGTGAGTTGGTGAAGCATGTCAATGAGGGGGCTGAATCAAGAGGGGTTACTGTGAAAGTAAACAGTGTGTATTATGATGCAGGGCGGCTTGTTTATACGTTTACTGTGGAGAATTTGAATACAAAGGAAGATTCTGTACCATTCATAGTCAACAACTTCGATCGTATAAATGACACTTTCCAACCGAGTTACGACAATCAGGGATTGAAAAAAATGAAAGATGGCCGCTATGTTGGGCAGACGGAAGTCTATACAAATGGACAAACGATCAAACAAGGTCAGCAAGTACCGCTTGTTATTTCGAAGATTGGGGATATTGTAGGGAATTGGCGCTTCAAGTTACCTGTGGTCAAGCAAAAAACCACTTTATTAGCGGGACAAAAAGACGTGTCTATTTTAAATGGACGTTATCAAATAAGAAATGTAAAGGTAGAAAACGGAGTGAATGGCTCTGCAATTCAATATGCCATTGATTACAATGGTTTTGCCAAAGATGATAAAGTCAGTATAGATGGAATGAAGGATAATTTAGGGAATGAGTATCAGCTTGAGATTGGAACCGTTTTAAGAAAAAAACAAATGTCTTCTGACAAAACTAGAAAAGATCATTTAACGATTTTGAATCAGCCGATCAATCCAAAGGCGACTGAATTGACATTTGACACATATGTGAATATCGAACGGGAAGAAAGCAAAATCATTCCTCTTCAGACAAAGCTGCCTGTTCAGTTCAAAACAAAACACCATGGCATCGGAATCAAAATCAATAAGATAGAGCAAAAAGACCGTTCTGTGATTGTTGATTATCAATTTACTGGAGTAGATCAAAAAGAATTAGATCAGGATGTGATGGAGAATATAGGTGAATTCATTGGATTAGGCGATGTTGAAAAGATGAAATCATGGCCCGATCCACAAGCAGACTATGAAAGCGGATATTACTTGAAAGGGAACCATGCGAAGATGACGAATTTAAAGACAGCTTCCATGCAATCCACCTTTGAATTTGATAATAAGGAGTTAGATACTTTATCATTAAACCATTTTTCATTTAAAGAATATGGGCTTTATATTGATTTGTCAGAGCTGAATATGTTGGCACCACAGAAGGCGATAACGGTAACCATTCCAGTCAAAAAAGAAACATCAAAAGCTAGTCAATAAGTAAGAAAGCGAACATGATTACACATGTTCGCTTTTTATCTGTTGATGCAGCAGTCGATGACGATTGAACGAGTACCGAATCAACATCAATGCAACAAAACTGGCTAGCCCGCCTATCCAACTTAAATTCGTTACATTTGTATATTGAATAATCAGACCACCCATTGACGATCCGAGCATCATGCCGATATTCATAATCGCTGTATTAAAGCTCAGCACGGTTTCAGATGTTTCGGGTTTTAGGGAGATGAGATAAAATTGCTTCGCTGGTGTTGTTGTCCATGTGGCGGTGCCCCAAATGGCGAGCGTGATGAAGACGCCAACTACCGAAAATTGTGTAAAGGATAATGCAAAGAGCATGAGCATCTGAACCGTGATGCTGATTGAAATGGTTCGGTTTGGTCCCCATTGATCGACAGCGTATCCACCAAAGCGCGAGCCAATAAAAGCGGAGATGCCTAAGACAAGCAAGGCAATGCTTGTCAGTTCAAGCGTAAATCCGGATGTTTGCCGCAATAATGGCGAAATGTAAGCAAATACCATCGTGTAACCTAAGATCCAAAAGGCTGTCGTGGCTAATCCGCTTAACACCCTGCGGTCTTGAAGAATTTGCATTTGCTGCTTAAATGGCACATAGGAATGTCCCTCCATAGGCGGTAATAATCGATACAGAAGAAACAAGAGACATGTGGTCCCTATTGCAATGATGAGAAAAATGGCATGCCAATCTACATATCCTGCTAAAAATGTTCCAATCGGTACACCGAGTACTAGTGAAACAGTAAATCCAGTGATTACTGTTGCCATCGCACTCCCCTTTTTTTCTGGCGGGGCGAGCTGCGCTGCGTAATTTGTTGCGAGCACAATATATAAGCCGCCACTCATGGCCATGATGACTCGCGAGAGCATGAGCAGCATAAAGTGATGGCTAAAAAAGGCAAGCACATTACCTGCTATAAACATGGAAATCGCCGATAAAAGAACCTTTTTTCGATTCAATTTCGATGTGGCCATGACTAAAAAGAGGGCACCCACGGCATAAAAAAGAGAATAGATGGTGATGAGCTGTCCCGCAACCGGGATGGAGATGCGCAGATCGTCAGAAATGATGTCCAGTATGCCTGATACGACGAATTCTGAAGTACCTGTGACGAAAGAACCGACGGCTAAAAGAAATATGAGCAATGGATATGATGTACTTTTCATTTTGAACCCTTCCTTTATGTTGAAACGTTGTATTCATTTTAAATTCCGTGCTAACATAAGTAAAATTGATGTTTTTCATGAAAGGGATGAGTGAATACTCATGAGCTTTGTTCGATTCGAGACGATGGCTAAGGTGGTCGAGCTAGGCAGTTTTACAGCTGCAGCTGAAGCATTAAATATGACACAGTCTGCCGTGAGTCATGCGGTGGCAAGTTTAGAGACGGAATGGGGCGTGTCTTTATTCGTGCGTGACCGAAAAAAGGGCATTACGCTGACAGATACCGGTGAAACCCTTCTTCCGCATATAAGAGAAGTGCTAAATCGAGTAGAGAAAATTCAACAGGAAATTGCGCTCACCAAAAATATTGAATCTGGCTTGATTCGAATTGGAACTTTTGCCAGTGCATCCGCTTGTTTATTGCCAAAACTGCTTGTGAGCTATCAGAAAAAGCATCCAAAGATTGAATTTAAGTTCTATGAGGGGACATATGAAGAAATATTGGAGTGGCTCGATTCTGGCATTATTGATGTTGGGTTTGTTGTAAAAGGTAAAGCGGATGAATCGTTTGATCTATTGCCACTTATGAAAGATAAAATGGTGGTCGCCTATCACGAAAATCATCGTTTTAAGCAGCAGCCAATTGTAGACATGGAAGAATTAGCAGATGAACCATTTATTATGCCAACTGGCATGTATCAATCCCATGTAGAGGATATTTTTTCAGAGGCGCAAATCAAGCCGTCTATTTTATTTGAAGTGCATGATTGTACGACCATTGGCCGCATGGTTGGGGAAGGACTTGGTGTGACGATAGGTCCTGAGTTATTCCTAAAAACGCAGCAACTTGTGCAGATCAGTCATCTGAATGTATCGCATCATCGTGAGGTGGCGCTTGCCTGTCCATCGCTCACGCAAGCTTCTCCTGCTGTGAAGGCATTTTTCGATGTAGCAGAAACGGTTTTTGCCAGAATTCAGTGATGGGTGTATAAAGAACTAGAGGTGATTTTCCAAATTCGTGTAATAAGACGAATGAAGCGGACATTTCTTTGAAAAATGTTCGCTTTTTGTATTGTGTTTTAAAAATGAAGTTGGTACAATAGACACAGAAATCAAATAGATAGAAGTCGTATAATGGCGGGGATATGGCCCGCAAGTTTCTACCAAGCTACCGTAAATGGCTTGACTACGTCAATTCACACTCGTTTGATATAAATCATGCATTGTTCTTGTTTGATGTCACGGTCTGAATTCACATTGTAGTCAAGCGTCCCAAAAACTGTTGGGGCGTTTTTTATTTGACTTGTGAATGGGACAGACTAAAGCAAAAGGACATGAAGGGAGTCAGTTGGCTTTGAAACAGTTTTTTCAGTTTGATGAGTTAGGGACGAATTATCGCAGAGAGATCATCGGCGGTTTAACGACATTTTTGTCGATGGCTTACATCTTGTTTGTTAATCCGATCACACTTGCTTTAGTAGCAGTACCGGATTTTCCAGATAAATTACGAATTGATCAGGGGGCTGTCTTTACAGCTACAGCGTTAGCTTCTGCGGCAGGTTGTTTCCTGATGGGATTGATCGCCAGGTACCCGATTGCAATTGCACCAGGTATGGGTCTGAATGCGTTCTTTGCTTTCTCGGTGGTTCTTGGTATGGGGATCTCATGGCAGGCAGCACTTTCCGGTGTGTTTGTGTCAGGATTGATTTTCGTTGCTCTTTCTTTAACAGGTTTCCGTGAAAAAATCATCAATGCCATTCCGGCTGAGCTGAAGCTGGCAGTTGGTGCAGGGATTGGTTTGTTCATTACATTCGTAGGTCTTCAAGGCTCTGGCATTATTGCCAATAACGATAATACGCTTGTATCGATTGGGAATATTCATAGTGGTCCTGTCCTGTTAACGGTATTTGGGATCATTGTGACTGTCATTTTAATGGTTCTTCGTGTGAATGCAGGTGTCTTCATTGGGATGCTTGTGACAGCTATTGCTGGGATGATCCTTGGTCTTGTGCCAGTTCCATCTCAAATTGTAGATAGCATTCCAAGCTTGTCTCCAACTTTTGGTCAAGCCTTGATTCACTTGCCAGACATCTTCTCCATTCAAATGCTTGTGGTTATTTTAACGTTCCTATTCGTTGGATTCTTTGATACAGCTGGTACACTTGTGGCTGTGGCAACGCAGGCTGGTTTAATGAAAAATAATGAGCTGCCGCGTGCAGGAAAAGCGCTTCTGGCGGATTCTTCTTCTATCGTAGTCGGTTCTGTTCTTGGTACATCAACGACGACGTCTTATGTTGAATCTAGTTCAGGTGTTGCTGCGGGTGCCCGTTCTGGTTTTGCAGCTGTCGTGACAGGTATTTTCTTCTTACTTGCGATGTTCTTCTCGCCGCTTTTATCTGTCGTGACACCGAATGTAACAGCACCTGCTTTAATCATTGTCGGTGCACTGATGGTAGCACCTCTTGCAAAGATCGCATGGGATCGTTTTGAAATTGCGGTACCGGCCTTCTTAACCATGATTATGATGCCACTGACATATAGTATTGCGACAGGGATTGCGATTGGTTTCATTTTCTACCCGATCACCATGATCTTTAAAGGAAAAGCAAAAGAAGTGCATCCAATTATGTACGGACTGTTTGTCATCTTTATTCTATATTTTGCTTTCTTAAATCATTAATGGTTTGTCTGAAACAGCAGCTCATGGAGGCTGCTGTTTTTTGTAGGGAAATTTCAAAAACATAGTTGACTTATAGGAATTATGTGTTTATGATAAAAAGACATAATTCGCTGATTGGATCACCAAAGGCGCTTTGATTTCCTTTTTTCTATAGAAGGGTTCAGAGTGCCTTTTTTCTTGCATTCATCATAACGGGAGGGGATGACTTGTCACGCTGGCTTAGGCAGGTGATTGAGCGGAAAAAGCAGGTATTGATTGAGCAGCTCCTTTTATGGGGGCATGAAGAAAAACATGAAGCGCTCATGCACTATACGATTCATGAGCTGGAAAATGAGGTTCTCTATTTAAAAGAGCGCAAGCAAAATTAGTGGGATGGGGGATGAGCGATGGATGAACAAAAGCTGAATTTTATTTTATCTGCCTTAAAAGGGATTGAATACGGGTCGGTGGTGATCACCATTCATAATGGACAAATTACACAAGTCGATACGACAGAAAAGACTCGTTTCGCGGCACACCAGGAGAATCTTCGGATTCAGAAAGCAAAGCAGGGGCGCTATCGTTCATGAAAAGTTATGAAAGATGATGAAAAGCTGATCCAGTCATCAGCTTTTTTGTTTTGTCTTATTTTCTCTCCATTTAAAACCTCTTCATTCTTTTATCCGTCTATTCGTATGAACGTCAAGGAATCTTGACTGAATAGAGAGACTCCGCTACTTTAATAGGAGTCATTCGGACAGGTCACTTGAGCCTGTGCGGATTGTCTGAGATAGGAGTTGATATGGGATGTTAGAGAAAGATCAAGAGCAGGTCACATCTGAAACGAAAAACGAAGAGCCATCAATAGATCAAGAAACAAGGCAGTCCCGCCTCAGCCGCAGTGCTGCAAAACGAGGAAGAACGGCTAAGCCAGCTGATGAAGAGGGTTCAGCCATTCAGCGCATCGCAAGAGGTGTTGGAGGTGCGTTTAAGCGCTACGGCTCATATGGGTTTGCGATGTTAAAATCACCGAGTCGTGCGATCCATCAAGCGGACACTTTACGCATGAAGTACGCCTGGATTTCAATTGTGTTATTCAGTGTGTTTTTTGCTTTAGGCAACTACGTTCAATTAAAGGCGTCAAAGACCCGTTTATTAGGTTTTGGTATTCATTATTCTTTTGGTGACGCCTTTTTGAAGGTAGCGGTCTTTACACTCATTTTGTTGACACTGATGATGCTGACGGTTTGGGTGCTCGGTAAGTACATGCTGAAAGGAAACATATCGCTGAAAGAAGTGATCATGAAGTTCGGTGCCGTGCTTGTGCCGGTTTTGGTTTTATCTATCCTTTGGCTTGTATTTGCCATGCTGAATATTCCATATGTAACGGTGATTTTATCCGTCATGATGTTTTTCGGTCTTCAGCTGATTGCCATTGTGCTCTTCCGCTCCATTCAATCAGAGCAAGAAGCTGTGCGGGGAGACTTGATGTATGCCGGCTGGGTCTTTTTGTTGATTGAGCTCGTCATCATTGCCCTTTTATGGGGCATTGTCGGAGAGTATTTGATCCCATCACTTGTTCCAGTTCGGTTTGGATAAAACACGTTTCAGCGTGTACTCGGTCTTTTTAAAATTCAAAGGCCTTCTATCACGCTGAAAAAAGACAAAGGGTTAAAATAAAGTATATTTTAGCCCTTTATCAACCATCTAAAGCCTCCTTTTGAAAAAGGAGGTTTTTCATGTTGAGAAGAGGAAAAAACGGGTAAACTCTTGGTAACAAAGACCACCCCTTGTTGTCGAAAGATATATGTGTTTTTCTCGCGCAAATTTGATTGTATCAAGGTTTGTTCTCTAGTAGAATATGGGGTGCTTTATTTGATTTTTAGTGCAGGGGGTTCGAATCGTGCTTCAACAACTTTTATCCAATGCGTTCACCATGGTTTTGATTATTTTAGTGATTAACATTGTTTATGTCTCTTTTTCCACTATGCGTTTAATTTTAACAATGAAAGGCAGAAGGTATGCAGCCGCTTTTGCTGGTACTGTCGAGATGCTGATTTATGTCATTGGTTTGAGTATCGTATTAGATAACTTAGATCAAGTACAAAATGTCATTGCGTATGCGCTAGGTTATGGAATTGGAATCATTGTCGGGATGAAAATTGAAGAGAAGCTGGCACTTGGCTACATTACTGTGAACGTGATTACAAAAGAAATCGATCTAGATCTCCCAAAACAATTGAGAGAAAAAGGATATGGCGTCACCAACTGGGTAGTAGGAGGTCTTGAAGGAGACCGGTCAGCGATGCAAATTTTAACACCGAGAAAATATGAACTGCAATTATATGAAACGATTAAAACGCTTGATTCAAAGGCGTTTATCATTTCGTATGAGCCCAAAACGATTCATGGCGGCTTCTGGGTGAAGGCTGTGAAGAAAAGGAGAATTAAAGAATGACCGCAAAACCAAAGAAAAAGAAATTCTACGTGGAAGACAACATGACGATTGATCAAGTGTTGTCCCAGATGGCGGAGGAAGGCTACTCACCTGTCCGACGAATGGAGGAGCCCATCTTTCAGGAAAAGAAGGAAAATGGGTCGATTCAGATCATTCCGATTGGGAAAAAAATCGTATTTGAGGGAAAAATACTCTAAATCCGAACATTAAAACGACGACTTCATAGATTGTTCGATAAATCCGTTGACATCATGAACATCCGTTGTTAAGATAAACATGAAATCAAAACACGAGCCTCATATAATCTTGGGAATATGGCCCATAAGTTTCTACCCAGTTACCGTAAATGACTGGACTATGCAGGATAGTGAACAAAACTGACATGGCGTTTTAAAAGCGAACAGCGCTTACCATGGCCCGGTTTGTGTTGCTTCCTAACAATGCAATACAAACCGGGCCTTTTTGTTCGGCGTTTGACAAGCTACTTAGGTTTGGGAAGCGTGTCAAACGATACAAAATCGAATAATAGCTTAAAGGTGGGGACAAAATGAAGCCGCTTGTAGGTGTCATCATGGGAAGTACATCTGATTGGGAAACAATGAAACATGCGTGCGATATCTTAGAGGAATTGAACATTCCGTATGAAAAACAGGTTGTATCCGCACATCGGACACCTGATTTGATGTTTGAATATGCGACTGAAGCAAGAGGTAAAGGACTCAAGGTCATTATTGCCGGTGCTGGAGGCGCAGCACATTTACCGGGGATGGTCGCAGCAAAAACGACACTGCCGGTCATTGGTGTGCCCGTACAATCAAAAGCATTAAACGGGCTGGATTCCTTATTATCCATCGTTCAAATGCCAGGCGGTGTACCTGTTGCCACAGTGGCAATCGGCAAAGCCGGTGCAACAAATGCAGGCCTTTTAGCTGCACAAATGATTTCAGCATTCGATGAAGCCGTTGCAGCACGCCTTGAAGAAAGAAGAGAGCAAATAAAACAAACTGTATTAGAAAGCAGTGATCAGCTTGGCTAAGCAGACCATTTTTCCAAACGCAACCATTGGTATCATAGGCGGCGGACAGCTTGGCAGATACATGGCCGTCAGTGCAAAGCAAATGGGTTACCGTGCAGCAGTTCTTGACCCCGTCACACATTCACCTTGTGGACAGGTTGCTGATAAAGAAATTACAGCCGCATACAGTGACCTTAATGCGATCAGGCAGCTGGCGGACATCAGTGATGTGGTCACATATGAATTTGAAAACATTGATTATGATGCACTCAATCAACTGAAGGAAGAGGCGTATTTACCGCAAGGAAGCGAACTCCTTCTTTTAACCCAAAACCGTGAAACCGAGAAAAAAGGGATTGTAGATGCAGGCTGTGAAGTCGCCCCTTATCGCATCGTTCATGATGAGAAGGAGCTGGAAGACGCAGTAAATGCGCTTGGTTTGCCAGCTGTGCTGAAAACATGCAGAGGTGGTTACGACGGTAAAGGACAGTACGTCATCAAAGAGAAGGATCAGCTTCATGAAGCTGCTGCACTTCTCACTCATGGAACATGTATTTTAGAAAGCTGGGTTCCTTTCCAAATGGAACTGTCCGTGATTGTGACGCGTTCTGTTCATGGGGAAATTGCGACATTCCCAGTCGCTGAGAACATTCATAAGCACAATATTTTATTCCAAAGCATCGTGCCTGCACGGGTAGATGGCAGCATTCAGGAGAAAGCAAAAGAACTGGCAACAACGCTTGCTGAAAAGCTAGGGCTAGTCGGTACGCTTGCTGTTGAACTGTTCTTGACAAATGAAGGGAAGCTGCTCGTCAATGAACTGGCACCGCGCCCGCATAACTCTGGACATTACACATTGGATTTATGTGAGACGAGTCAGTTTGAACAGCACATTCGCGCCATATGCGGTTTGCCTCTTGGCGGAACAGCTCTTTTATCAGAGGGAATGATGGTGAATTTGCTGGGCGATGAAGTGGACATCCCAAAAGAACATCCTGAGCTTTTAAAGGAAGCGAAGCTTTATCTATATGGCAAACATGAAGTAAAAGCCGGCCGCAAAATGGGGCATATGACATTTATGAAACAGCTTGATGATGAATGGATGGCAAACATCACAAAGATATGGACTGAAAGAGATGGAGGAAACGGGAAATGATCGAACGTTACGCACGACCAGAAATGTCAGCAATCTGGACAGAGGAAAACAAATTTAATGCATGGCTTGAAGTAGAAATTCTCGCTTGTGAAGCTTGGGCAGAACTTGGCATCATTCCGAAAGAAGACGTTGTGACAATGCGCAAGAATGCAAGCTTTGATATTGGACGTATTTTGGAGATTGAACAAGACACGCGCCACGACGTGGTTGCCTTTACGCGTGCTGTATCTGAATCTCTAGGAGAAGAAAGAAAGTGGGTTCATTACGGGTTAACATCTACAGACGTAGTGGATACGGCGCTTTCATATCTATTAAAACAGGCGAACGATATTTTGCTCAAGGACATTGAGAGATTTGTTGACATACTAAAAGAAAAAGCAAAAGAGCACAAATATACAGTCATGATGGGTCGTACGCACGGTGTACACGCTGAACCGACAACATTTGGCCTAAAGCTTGGTCTTTGGTACGAGGAAATGAAGCGTAACTTAGAACGTTTTAAACAAGCAAAAGCCGGCATCGAATACGGCAAAATCTCTGGTGCTGTTGGCACATATGCGAACATCGACCCGTTTGTTGAGCAATATGTATGTGAGAAACTTGGCATCAAAGCTGCACCAATTTCAACCCAAACCTTGCAGCGTGACCGTCATGCAGATTACATGGCAACCCTTGCTTTAGTTGCAACAAGCATTGAGAAATTTGCTGTTGAAATTCGTGGTCTTCAAAAGAGTGAAACGCGTGAAGTAGAAGAGTTCTTTGCAAAAGGACAAAAGGGATCATCAGCGATGCCGCATAAACGAAACCCGATCGGTTCTGAAAATATGACGGGGATTGCCCGCGTCATCCGTGGTTATATGCTGACTGCTTATGAAAATGTACCACTTTGGCATGAGCGTGATATTTCTCATTCATCTGCTGAACGCATCATTTTACCAGATGCAACGATTGCACTGAACTATATGTTGAACCGTTTCTCTAACATTGTGAAGAACTTGACGGTGTTCCCTGAGAATATGAAACGCAACATGGACCGCACACTTGGCTTGATCTACTCTCAGCGTGTTCTTCTTGCACTTATTGATACAGGTATGGCACGTGAAGAAGCATATGACACGGTTCAGCCAAAAGCGATGGAAGCTTGGGAAAAACAAGTACCATTCCGTTCATTAGTAGAAGCAGAAGAGAAAATCACTTCACGCTTAACACCTGAACAAATCGCTGACTGCTTCGATTACAACTATCACTTGAAAAATGTCGATATGATTTTCGAACGTCTAGGTCTTGCGTAAGAAATGGGCCGCCTGCTAGTCAGGCGCCTAATCCTGAAAATTGCCAACATTCAAATTAGGAGGCCAATCTGAATGACTGTGAAACAAGAACTTCTCTACGAAGGCAAAGCGAAAAGAATCTATCAGACCGATGACGAGCATATTTTATATGTTGAATATAAAGACTCAGCTACAGCATTTAACGGTGAAAAGAAAGCGGAAATTGAAGGCAAAGGCAGACTGAATAATGAAATTTCTAGCTTGATTTTTCAAATGCTACATGAGAAAGGGATCAACAATCACTTTGTGAAACGCCTATCTGAAACAGAACAGCTCATTCAAAAGGTAGACATCGTACCGCTTGAAGTCGTTGTGCGAAACGTGGTGGCAGGCAGTATGTCAAAACGTCTTGGGATTCCAGAGGGAACGAAACTGGACACACCTTTGATCGAGTTTTACTACAAAGATGATGCACTCGGCGATCCACTCATTACAGAAGATCATATTCGCATTTTACATGCAGCGACACCTGAGCAGGTCGAGGAAATGAAACAGATCACAAGACAAGTGAATGAAGAATTGAAGCAAATCTTCTCAGATTGCCATGTGAATTTAATTGATTTCAAGCTTGAATTCGGAATAGATCACGAGAATCGTATTTTGCTAGCTGATGAGATTTCACCTGATACGTGCAGGCTTTGGGACAAAGACACAAACGAAAAGCTTGATAAAGACGTGTTCAGACGAAACCTGGGCGGCTTAACAAATGCATACGAAGAAATTTTCAAAAGACTTGGAGGCCATAAACATGTATAAAGTGAAAATTTTTGTCAGCTTAAAAGAGAGCGTTCTTGATCCACAAGGAAGTGCCGTGCAGCACGCTTTGCACAGCATGTCTTATCAGGAAGTAAAGGATGTCCGTATCGGGAAATATATGGAGCTAGTCATTGAGAAATCAGATCGTGACTTAGACACAGTGGTCAAAGAAATGTGTGAAAAATTGCTTGCCAACACGGTGATTGAAGATTACCGCTATGAGGTGGAGGAGGTTGTCGCACAGTGAAGTTTGCAGTGATCGTCTTGCCTGGCTCTAACTGTGATATCGATATGTACCATGCGATTCAAGATGAGTTAGGTGAACAAGTTGAATATGTATGGCACGACGAAACGAGTCTTGATGGTTTTGACGGTGTACTCGTACCAGGCGGTTTTTCTTATGGGGATTACTTAAGATGCGGTGCGATTGCTCGTTTTTCTAACATCATGCCGGCTGTGAAAAAAGCAGCTGCGGAAGGAAAACCTGTTCTTGGTGTTTGTAACGGGTTCCAAATTCTTCAAGAGCTTGGCATTCTGCCAGGCGCAATGAGACGGAATAAAGATCTAAAATTTATCTGTCGTCCAGTTGAACTCATTGTAGAGAACAACGAAACGCAATTTACAAGCGGTTATCAAAAAGGTGAATCGATTACGATTCCTGTAGCACACGGAGAAGGCAACTTCTACTGTGACGAAGACACGTTAGCGAAGCTGATTGAACGAGGCCAAATCGCTTTCACTTACGGTGACGATATTAACGGCAGTGTCAATCGAATTGCAGGTGTAACGAATGAACAGGGCAATGTACTCGGCATGATGCCGCACCCTGAGCGCGCGGTTGACTCATTACTAGGCAGCGCAGACGGACTTAAATTGTTTCAATCTATCGTGAAAAATTGGAGGGACACTCATGTCACTACTGCTTGAACCAAGTCACAAGCAAATTAAAGAAGAGAAATTGTATCAGCAAATGGGATTGAGTGATGAAGAATTCGCTTTAATCGAATCCATTATTGGCAGGCTGCCAAACTACACAGAAACGGGTATCTTTTCTGTCATGTGGTCAGAGCATTGTAGTTATAAAAACTCAAAGCCTGTTTTAAGCAAATTCCCGACAAAAGGAGAGCATGTTCTGCAAGGTCCTGGGGAAGGCGCTGGAATCGTTGATATTGGAGACAACCAAGCGGTTGTATTTAAAATCGAATCACATAACCATCCATCTGCAATTGAACCGTATCAAGGAGCGGCAACAGGTGTTGGCGGAATCATCCGTGATGTATTCTCCATGGGTGCTCGTCCAATTGCGGTATTAAACTCTCTTCGTTTTGGTGAACTGACTTCACCGCGCGTGAAGTACTTGTTTGAAGAAGTAGTGGCAGGGATTGCAGGCTATGGAAACTGTATCGGTATTCCAACAGTCGGCGGAGAAGTTCATTTTGATCAAAGCTATGAAGGCAACCCGCTCGTTAATGCGATGTGTGTAGGGTTAATCAACCATGAAGACATCAAGAAAGGGCAGGCAAAAGGTGTTGGCAATACGGTCATGTACGTTGGTGCTAAAACGGGACGTGACGGAATTCACGGTGCAACATTTGCGTCTGAAGAATTTTCTGATGAATCAGAAGAAAAACGTTCAGCGGTTCAAGTCGGCGATCCGTTCATGGAAAAGCTTTTGCTTGAAGCATGTCTTGAAGTCATCAAAAATGATGCGCTTGTGGGCATTCAAGATATGGGAGCGGCTGGCTTAACTAGCTCAAGTGCAGAGATGGCAAGTAAAGCCGGTTCAGGTATCGAAATGAACCTAGACCTGATCCCTCAGCGTGAAACAGGCATGTCAGCGTATGAAATGATGCTGTCTGAATCCCAAGAGAGAATGCTGTTGGTCATTGAAAAAGGCCGTGAGCAAGAAATCATTGATATTTTTGAAAAATATGACCTTGAAGCAGTCTCAGTCGGTCATGTGACAGACGATAAAATGCTTCGTTTACTCCATCAAGGAGAAGTAGTGTGTGAGCTTCCAGTTGATGCACTTGCAGAAGAAGCACCGGTTTATCACAAGCCGTCAAGTGAGCCTGCATACTATCGTGAGTTTTTAGAAACAAAAGTGGAAGCTCCAGCGATCACAGATGCAGCAGATACATTGAAACAGCTGTTAAAGCAGCCAACGATTGCGAGTAAAGAATGGGTTTACGATCAATACGACTATATGGTTCGAACAAACACAGTCGTTGCACCTGGCTCTGATGCGGGTGTGCTCAGAATCCGTGGGACGAAAAAAGCTCTTGCGATGACAACTGATTGTAACGCACGTTATCTCTACCTTGATCCAGAGGTCGGCGGGAAGATCGCCGTTGCAGAAGCCGCACGTAACATTGTCTGCTCAGGCGCTCGTCCGCTTGCAGTAACAGATAACTTGAACTTCGGTAACCCGGAGAAACCAGAAATCTTCTGGCAGATTGAAAAATCTGCTGACGGCATTAGCGAAGCTTGCCGTACATTAAGTACACCGGTCATCGGCGGTAACGTCTCTTTATATAACGAATCAAATGGAACAGCCATTTACCCAACGCCAGTCATTGGCATGGTTGGTTTGATTGAAGATACAGCTCATATTACGACTCAATCGTTCCAGCAGGCAGGCGATGTGATTTTCGTCATTGGTGAAACGAAGGAAGAATTTGCAGGCAGTGAGCTTCAAAAAATGACAGAAGGTCGTATCTACGGAAAAGCACCAGAAATTGATTTGGATGTAGAGCTGGCGCGTCAAGAAGCCCTATTAGCAGCGATTCAAAACGGACTTGTTCAGTCAGCACATGATGTGTCTGAAGGCGGTCTTGGTGTAGCACTAGCTGAAAGTACATTTGGAACAGATGGTCTTGGCGCTGATATCCAGATCGATCTAAACAGCGCAGCATCACTATTCAGTGAATCACAGTCACGTTTTGTCGTCACAGTGAAACCAGAAAATCGCGAAGCGTTTGCTGCGGCTGTGCAAGATGCAAAAGAAGTCGGAACGGTCACAAATGATGGTGTATTCACTGTCAAAAATCAAGAAGGACAACAATGGATTCATGCGGCAGTCAACGAGCTTGAACGCGCATGGAAAGGAGCGATCCCATGCTTGCTGAAATCAGAGGCTTAAACGAAGAATGTGGCGTCTTTGGGGTTTGGGGACACGAAGAAGCCCCGCAAATCACATATTACGGATTGCATAGCCTTCAGCACCGAGGACAAGAAGGTGCGGGAATTATTGCAACAGACGGTGAAAACCTGACGTCACACAAAGGCCTTGGACTGATTACGGAAGTGTTCCAAAACGGTGAGCTTAAGGATTTAAAGGGAAAAGGTGCGATCGGACACGTTCGGTATGCGACAGCAGGCGGAGGCGGCTTTGAGAATGTGCAGCCCCTCTTCTTCCGCTCGCAAAACAATGGCAGTCTTGCCCTTGCTCATAATGGAAACTTGGTCAATGCAACGCAATTAAAACAGCAGCTAGAGAACCAAGGAAGTATTTTTCAAACGTCTTCTGATACCGAAGTGCTTGCTCACTTAATTAAGCGCAGCGGATATATGGATTTGAAGGATCAAATCAAAAATGCTCTGTCTATGTTAAAAGGAGCTTATGCTTTCTTAATCATGACGGAAACAGAAATGATCGTAGCGCTTGATCCGAACGGATTACGCCCACTTTCACTTGGTATGCTTGGGGATGCTTATGTTGTCGCTTCTGAAACATGTGCTTTTGATGTCGTCGGTGCTACCTATTTACGAGATGTAGAGCCTGGCGAAATGCTGATCATTAATGATGAAGGCTTAAAATCTGAGCGCTTTTCGATGAACATTAACCGTAGCATGTGCAGCATGGAATACATTTATTTCTCAAGACCGGACAGCAATATCAATGGCATCAACGTGCATAGTGCGAGAAAGAATCTTGGCAAGAAGCTTGCAGAAGAAGCACATGTCGAAGCAGATGTCGTGACAGGTGTGCCAGACTCCAGTATTTCTGCAGCGATTGGTTATGCCGAAGCAACAGGTATTCCATATGAGCTAGGTTTAATTAAAAACCGTTATGTCGGCCGGACATTTATTCAGCCGTCTCAAGCATTGCGTGAGCAGGGCGTGCGAATGAAGCTGTCTGCTGTGCGCGGGGTGGTCGAAGGCAAACGTGTCGTCATGGTGGATGATTCCATCGTACGAGGAACAACAAGCCGCCGAATTGTAACGATGCTAAGAGAAGCGGGTGCGACGGAAGTGCATGTGCGCATTAGTTCACCGCCAATCGCTCATCCATGTTTTTATGGAATTGATACGTCTACACACGAAGAGCTGATTGCGTCATCTCATTCAGTGGAAGAAATTAGACAGGAAATCGGTGCAGACTCCATTGCATTTTTATCTGTAGACGGTTTAATGGACGGGATTGGCAGAAAGTATGATGATCCGCAGCGCGGTCAGTGTTTAGCATGCTTTACTGGAAAATACCCGACCGAAATTTATGAAGATACTGTCCTTCCTCATGTGAAGGAAACAGTCCTGACGAAATAATCGAATAATGGAGCAGCAGTCAACGTGATTTGATATGCTGCTCTTTCATTCTGCCGAAAATACATGAAAGACAAGCAGATAAAAGGAGTGAATGGGATGTCAGAAGCATATAAAAACGCCGGTGTCGACATCGAAGCAGGATACGAAGCCGTTAAACGAATGAAAACACACGTAGAACGTACAAAAAGAGCAGGTGTCATGGGGGCTCTAGGCGGATTTGGCGGTATGTTTGATTTATCTGAACTGCCATACAAAAAGCCCGTTCTTGTCTCAGGAACAGATGGTGTTGGTACGAAATTAAAACTCGCTTTTTTAATGGATCAACACGATACGATCGGTGTAGATGCTGTTGCTATGTGTGTGAACGATGTACTTGCACAAGGGGCAGAGCCGCTCTTTTTCTTAGATTACTTAGCAGTTGGAAAAGCAGATCCTTTGAAAATTGAATCCATCGTCAAAGGTGTAGCTGACGGATGCGAGCAGTCTGGTTCAGCGCTTGTCGGCGGAGAGACAGCAGAAATGCCGGGTCTTTACACAGAAGAAGAATATGATATTGCCGGATTTTCTGTAGGTGTCGTTGAAAAGGATGAAATCGTCACAGGAGAGAACATCCAGGAAGGGCATTTGCTGATTGGACTCAGCTCTAGCGGAATTCATAGCAATGGCTATTCTCTTGTACGAAAAGTATTGCTGGAAGACGCAGGTCTAGACCTTCACCAAACGTATGAACCTTTTACAAGACCGCTTGGAGAAGAGCTGCTGGAACCGACGAAGATTTATGTCAAGCCTGTTCTTAAACAAGTGAAAGCTGGCAAGGTTGACGGTATGGCACATGTGACAGGCGGTGGCTTTATTGAGAACTTACCACGTATGCTACCTGAAGGACTTGGTGTTGAGATTGATAATGGCTCATGGCCGGTCCCGCCTATTTTCTCCTTTATTCAAGAAAAAGGGCAATTGAAAGCAGAAGACATGTTCAATGTATTTAATATGGGCATCGGCTTTGTCCTAGCCGTCAAAGAGGATGATCTTGTGGATGTGATCAGTGGACTTGAACAAGACGGAGAGAAAGCCTTTCTTATCGGACGAGTTCAAAAAGGAGAAGGCGTCACTTTCGGTGGTGGAAGCCTCTCATGAAAAAGTTTGCGATCTTCGCCTCTGGAAGCGGGACAAATTTTCAAGCCATTATTGATACGTTAAAAGAAGAACAGTGGCCGGCAAAAGCCGCCATTGTGATCTGTGATAAACCGGGTGCGAAGGTGCTGGAGCGGGCAGAGAAAGAGGGCATTCCGTCCTTTTCTTTTACGCCGAAGGCTTTCCCGAGTAAAGCCGCTTTTGAGCAAACCATCATTGAACAGCTGAAGCTGCATGAAGTGGAATGGATTTTCCTCGCTGGGTATATGCGACTGATCGGTCCGACATTGCTTGATGCATTTAGAGGGAAAATCGTGAATATCCACCCTTCTTTACTGCCAGCATTTCCTGGACTCGATGCGATTGGACAAGCCTATCAAGCAGGAGTCAAAGTGGCTGGTATCACGGTTCATTATGTCGACGAAGGCATGGATACCGGCCCGATTATTGATCAAGCAGCCATTCATATTGAACAAGGGGAAGACCTTGAATCCATTGAAAAAAGAATGCATGAATTAGAACACACACTATATCCAAAAGTGATCAAATCACTTTTAGAATTATCTTAATGAGGTGACAAAGGCATGACGATCAAACGCGCATTAATCAGTGTTTCCGATAAAACAAATCTTGTACCTTTTGTGAAAGAACTAACAGAACTTGGCGTTGAAGTGATTTCAACTGGTGGTACACACAAACTTCTTCAAGAGAACGGAATTGATGTCATTGGTATTTCTGAAGTGACTGGCTTCCCAGAAATCATGGACGGACGACTCAAAACGCTTCATCCGAACATTCACGGTGGACTGTTAGCAGTGAGAGAAAACGAGGAGCATATGGCACAGATTGAAAAGCACGGCATTCAGCCGATTGATCTTGTTGTCGTGAATCTCTATCCATTCAAAGAAACGATTTCAAAAGACGATGTGACGTATGAAGAAGCAATTGAAAACATTGATATTGGCGGACCAGGAATGCTTCGTGCGGCATCAAAAAACCACCAAGACGTCACAGTGATTGTCGATCCTCGTGATTATGATTCAGTCGTTCAGCAAATCAAAGAAGGCGGCGTGTCACTTGAGAAAAAACGTGAGCTTGCAGCAAAAGTATTCCGTCATACAGCTGCTTACGATGCCCTGATTGCGGATTATTTAACGAACTTTGTTGGCGAAACAGAGCCAGAACAGTTCACAGTCACATTTGAGAAAAAACAATCTCTTCGTTATGGAGAAAACCCGCACCAAGCGGCGACGTTCTATGAAAATGCACTTCCAAGCAAAGGCTCTTTAGCTACTGCAACGCAATTACATGGAAAAGAACTTTCCTACAACAACATCAAAGATGCAGATGCAGCTCTTCAAATTGTACGTGAATTTACGGAGCCAGCGGCTGTGGCTGTAAAGCATATGAACCCATGTGGTGTTGGGACAGGAGAAACGATTGCAGAAGCATTTGATCGTGCATTTAAAGCAGATGAAACGTCTATTTTCGGCGGCATTGTGGCGCTTAATCGTGAAGTAGATAAGCAAACGGCTGAGGTGCTCCATACGATTTTCTTAGAAATCGTCATCGCACCATCGTTCAGCCAAGAAGCACTTGATGTGCTAACAGCGAAAAAGAACCTTCGTCTACTAACATTAGATGTAGAAGCAGATCTTGGGAAAAAAGAAAAGCAGCTCACAAGTGTTCATGGTGGATTGCTCGTTCAGGATATCGACACATACGGCTTAGAGGAAGCAACGATCTCTATCCCAACGAAAAGAGAGCCGACTGAAGACGAATGGAAAGACTTAAAGCTCGCTTGGAAAGTCGTCAAGCATGTGAAATCAAATGCCATCGTTCTAGCGAAGGATCAAATGACAGCAGGTATTGGTGCTGGTCAAATGAACCGTGTTGGCTCGGCTAACATTGCGATTGAGCAAGCAGGTGAAAAGGCAAAAGGGAGTGCACTAGGTTCTGATGCGTTCTTCCCAATGGGCGATACAGTAGAAGCTGCTGCAAAGGCAGGCGTCACAGCGATCATCCAGCCAGGTGGTTCCATTCGTGATGAAGAATCGATCCAAAAAGCAGATGAATACGGCATCGCCATGGTCTTCACTGGCGTTAGACATTTCAAACATTAAGGGGATGACAGTGTGAACGTATTAATTATCGGCAGAGGTGGAAGAGAGCATACCATCGCATGGAAAGTGAATCAAAGCGAACTTGTCAGCCAAGTATTTGTCGCACCCGGCAATGATGGAATGACAGATGTTGCGAAGCTTGTCCCAATCGACGAAGGTGATCATGAGGCGTTAATTCGTTTTGCAAAAGACAATAACATCGGCTTAACAATTGTCGGTCCAGAGGTTCCTTTAATTGCAGGTGTCGTCGATGCATTTGAAGAAGCAGGTCTAAAGGTATTTGGACCGAATGCAAAAGCCGCAGTCATTGAAGGCTCAAAAGAATTTGCAAAAGACTTAATGAAAAATTATGATATCCCGACAGCCGCTTACGCCACTTTTACATCGTTTGAAGAAGCGAAGGCATATGTGGAAGAAAAGGGTGCCCCAATTGTCATTAAAGCAGATGGGCTTGCTGCCGGAAAAGGCGTGACAGTGGCAATGACGCTTGAAGAGGCAATCAACTGCCTGCATGACTTTTTAGAGGATGAAAAGTTTGGCGATGCGAGTGCATCGGTTGTCATTGAAGAATTTTTAACAGGTGAAGAGTTTTCTCTGATGGCCTTTGTCAATGGAGAAAAGGTGTATCCGATGGTGATCGCACAGGATCATAAACGGGCATTTGAAGATGACAAAGGACCAAACACCGGCGGGATGGGCGCTTATTCACCGGTTCCACAAATTTCAGATGAAGTCGTACAAAAAGCGGTGGAAGACGTCGTTAAACCAGCAGCTCGCGCGATGGTGCAGGAAGAGCGTTCGTTTACAGGCATTTTATATGCAGGTTTAATGCTAACACCAGAAGGCTCTAAGGTCATTGAGTTCAATGCACGCTTTGGCGACCCTGAAACGCAAGTAGTACTCCCTCGTCTTGAATCAGATCTAGTCCAAGTATTCCTAGACATTCTAGATGGAAAAGATGTGGACTTGCAGTGGAAAGACACAGCCGCTGTCAGTGTCGTTCTTGCATCAGAAGGATACCCGGAAGACTACGCAAAAGGCATGCCAATCGGTGCTTTGCAAACAACGGTCTCTAATGTCGTCACCTTCCACGCAGGAACAAAAAAGGAAAACGATCAATTCGTCACAAATGGCGGCCGAGTAGCAAATGTGACCGCATTTGACGACACATTTGAAGCGGCAAGATCAAGAGTGTATGAAGCGGTTGAAGAAATCATTCAGCCAGGTTTATTTTATCGCCGTGACATTGGCGCCCGTGCGCTGAAGGCTGCGGGGAAAACTAAGCACTGAATTTCAGCTAGTACAGATGATAGGTAGTTAACGGATCTTTTGATTCATAGAATGATATGATAATAACAAAAATGTTGAAATATGTATATAATGTGTTAATATGGTTTTGAGTCCAATAAATAGGGAGGTGAATACTATGAAATTATTAATTATGCTAACTGGAACTTTCGGTATTTCATCAGCTACTGCTGGTGCCATTTATGTAGCTTTAAATACTGCTTTAAAAAGCGGAGCGCTATCAGTGGGAAGAGTTGTGCTTTTAATGGCTGGCACAGGAGTTGGTGCACTCTTAATCATTAGTATCTTTGCTGTTGGTGGTACTTTTATTATGAAAAAATTAAAGGCCGGCAGAGCAGCAACTGTAGCTTGGTAACGGTGATAAATCCGATATTACGATATCGGATTTATTTTAATAGGAGGTAAAATGTTTAAAATAATCATATTAGAAATTAAAGCGATTACAAGACAATATAAAGATATATATAAGATCAGTTCTAAAGAGGCCTTTATGTATCTTCTTTTTTTTATGTTGACCATACTTTTATTCTACATACTCAGTTTATTTGATATTAAGTTATTAAATGTACAAAAAATTATTTATGTTTTTTCTATTTTTTTATCAATAAGTATTCATAAAAATTTCCTTTACGAATACGTAAAAAATAAAAGAATTGAATATCCTGAGGTTTTCCCATTAAACAGAGAAAAGTTCTTTTACATCAAAGCAATAAAGTATGATTTTATTGTGCTGATGGAAAGTTTAATTATATTCATACCAATAGGAATAGCTTTTTGGTTAGCTGGTTACTCATCATTATATAACGCTATTTTTTTCATCATTACGGCACTTCTTATTTATTTGATAACAAATAATGTAGTTTCAGTAGTGAAATTTTTAAAAATGAAGTTAGTAAAACCAGTGATTACAATCTTTTTTAAATCATTGATGTTAGTCTTCTTCTTTTATATTGTTTCAATAGCTATTAGTGAATTAGAAAAAATAATAGGGTATTTGTATAATGACAAGAAAATAGATCTAGTTACCCATTTTGATAGTCTTAGATACTTTTTCTCGTTAGATATATTTAATTTTGTTTTTATAATGCTCAGTTTTATGATATTTTTGATAGTTGTTTTATTAAAAGTGTTACTATATTCTCGATTAAATTTAGTGAATAATATAGAAAATAAAAGAGGGTTGTTATTTAATAGAAGATTTTTCAAGTCGCCGATTTTAAATAAAGAAATTAAATATCTTGCATCACAAGGTATATTAGAGAAGGTTCTAACTAACTCTTTTGTTTATTTCGTAGCAAGTATACTGTTATTAATACTTAATTTTATAATGAAAGTTGAAATAATAATCCCTAATAATTTAGTATTGTTGCTATTGATTGGTGAAAGTTTGAGAGCAGTTGAGGAGTTATCAAAAAATTATTTAGGAAATGAAAAAAGATACGTAGAAAATTATATTTTTTCCGGGTTTGATTTAACTAATTTGTTAATAAATAAAATTGTATTGAACAACATTATTATTTTGGTTAGTATGCTTCCAATTTTAATTTTATTTACTATTGTATTTAAATTCACATTAGCGTTTTTTCTTTTAGCCCTAGTATGTCTAATACTAAATACAATTAGTTTTTCAATAATAAGTGTTTATTTTAATAGTGCTAAAACTTCATTTGTGAATAAACTGGCAATCCCGCACAGATATGCTCCATATAAAAAAATGGCATTCAATACTATGATTTTATACTCAAATTTAATCATTATTATTTTTTTCGAACTGCTGTTTAGTGGATGGTTTAGAATTTTGCTTAGTACGGTTATTTTAATTGTACAAACATTAATAGTCATAATCAGTTTTTCTTTAATCTTAAGAAAGAAACGTGAGGTTTTGTATGGGGAATATTCTTATTCAGTATATAAAGAAAATAGATAAGGTAATGCTATTTAGCATCATGCTCTCTATTATTACACTAGGGATTTCTTTTTTTACAGGACTTAATATGAAAGATAGTTTTGTTGAGAATCATCTAGAACTAAGTTTTTGGGATATTTTTATAAATAACTCTGTAGTGTCTGTTCTATTTTTTTTAGGAGCTATCACCTTTGGTTTGTTAAGTTTTATATATCTTTTTATAAATGGTTACTATATTGGGACAACATTTGCATATAAAATTTCTAGTGAAGGCCTTCAACAAACAATGGAACTTGTTTTCTGGCATGGATTATTAGAAGTACCTTCATTAATTTTAAGTTCTTCATTAGGTTTTGTACCTCTGGTATTGGTGATATTTAGTGCGCATTCAAGAAAAAAAATAAGAATAAGTAAATATCTGAAGTATTCAGTAGTAGTTATGATATTGGTGATTATTTTAAATGCATTGGCAGCCCTAATAGAGAGTAAGACATTTTAAAGGGAGGATTATATGTACTCAACAAACGTACTTAATCAAAAAAAATATATACTTTTGTTTCTATTTAGTAGTATTTTGACGTATTCTCTAATTTATCAACATGTTGATACAGGTATAAATTCCGTAGTTAATGATATTCTCAAAGCTTCAGGGGCGGATATGAATTCATTAGAATCTGAAGGGTTAAGAAAAATTGAGTTAATACTCACTAGTGTTTATTTTCAATTACCTATGCAATTTATTACAAGCTTAATAAACTTATATGCGATTGGTATCTTATATTATATTTTTAATAAAATTGTAAATATTTTTAAAGTTGAGAAGGTTGAAGTTACTTATTCGGGGATTGTCGATATACTTTATTTAGGTCTGTATATTCAAGTAATCGATCTCTTAGTACAATCTATCATTATGTTAAGTTCTAATACTTCTTTAGATTTCTATCAAAATTCATGGTCCTCTTTATATTGGCTATACTTTACTTTAATCCAAACTTCGTTGATTCTAACATTTTTTAAAAAGAAATATAATATTCTATATTCTCCTGCTATTTTCTTTGTCGTTTTAATTTCAATTCAATGCATAATAAGGTTCGGTGATTTATTTTGAGTTTATTAAGTGTTAGAAATTTAACTAAAATATTTGATGGAAATAAAGTTGTTTTAGATCATATATCTATGGATTTAAAAGAGAATGACATCACATTTATATTGGGGTCAAATGGAGCGGGTAAGACCACATTATTACAGATCCTTTTAGGGTTAATTCAAAAGCAGGAAGGTGATATTTTATATCAAGGTAACAATTTAAGCTATCCTTTATCTAATGAATTTAAAAAGAAAATTGGTTATATTTCAGATCAACCTTTATTAATTGAGTATTTAACAGCCTTAGAAAATTTGGAATATATTAGTTGTATATATAATATTAAATTTTCCCGAAATGATTTCAATGGAATTTTACAAAAATATGGATTAACTGAGATGGATGATAAATTAGTAAAGAATTTTTCTCGAGGAATGCGTACAAAATTAAATCTATGCTTCTTAGATATTATTAACCCAGAGATTATCTATATGGATGAGCCTACAATTGGACTAGATGTCATGAGCATTCAATATTTAACATCTAAAATTTTAGAATTCAAAAAAGAGGGTAAAACGCTCCTGATCACATCTCATGATATGGCATTTGTTATGCAACTTGCGGAACATATTTATATAATCCATGGTGGGAAAATCAAAAAAATGGACGATTTTAAAAATCATCCATCGTATTCTTTAAAAACATTTAATGAACATATCGAATCAAACATAAATTCAATGAAAGGTGGTTAAAACATGGTTATTAAAACATATATCATTGGTGTATTAGTCATGCTTATTTTATTTCTCATAGCCATAAATAACGTCTTTTTGATTGCCATTAAGCAGAATAAATTGAAAAAAGGCGTAGCCATTAGTTATATGATCCTATCCATTTTTTCTGGCATTGCTATTTCTTCATTTTTAATTTGGAAGTTTTTTATTAGCTAAGAGGGGAATGAGTGTATGGTGCAATTGAAGAAGCTTGCAAACGATCGTTTTTCTGCCTTGATCTGTATGGATCCATTCAATGAGCGAATTCGTTTGGATGATTATAGCGGCAGTGTGCGTGATGTGATTCAGTCCGTGCTTCAGGAAGCGGCGGACTGCAAGGCGTCTAAGGTCATTGTAAAAGTAAGGCGTGAGCATATGCCTCTTTTTTTAGAAAAAGGCTTTCGGCTTGAAGGGGTGTTTTCTCATTATTTTCTCGGAAGTGATGCATGCGGCATGTCGCTCTTTCTGACCGAAGATCGAATGAACAGCCCATTTTGGCTGAAGGAAGATGAAATCGTTGCGTCTATTCAAGAAAAGCCAATTAAAAAAGACCAAGGCGTGTGGCAAGATGAGTATGTGATGAGGAAAGCCGGTCCAGAGGATGTGCACAAGCTGGCAGCGCTCTATGATACGGTCTTTGAAACATACCCCACGCCAATGAATGAGCCAGATTACATCCGAAAGGTAATGGAGGAAGGGACGGTTTTTTATGCCGTTGAACATGACGGTCAACTTGTAAGTGCCGCTTCTGCTGAAATCAATGTACCGTATGGTCATGCAGAACTAACAGATTG
Source organism: Bacillus sp. BS1807G30 (assembly GCF_040047675.1). NCBI lineage: Bacteria > Bacillati > Bacillota > Bacilli > Caryophanales > Bacillaceae > Bacillus > Bacillus sp. BS1807G30. The sequence goes on from NZ_CP157353.1 coordinate 641,987, forward strand.
TGCAACCCTTCCCACATACAGAAAACTAGGATTCATGCATCATTTGATTCTAGCCCTCGAACAAGAGCTTCAATCCATGCACATTTATGTCTTTTATTCTCTTGCCCGTGCACTGTCCTATGGAATGAATCAAGTATTTTATCAGCTCGGGTATACATACACCGGACGCTTTCAAAACAACTGCTATATTTTTGACAAAATTGAAGATATGAATCTATGGGTCAAAACGCCAAATGAATCATGAAATGGTTCTCATCTGATCAAGCAGACCAGATAGGCGGTACGCCATAATACTGAGCTGCAGCTTCATCCGATCATCAGTGGATTTGAGGCTGCAGCCTGTTCTCGTTTCAATTTGTTTCAACCGGTAGCTTAACGTATGCCGGTGAATAAACAATTCCCCCGCTGACTTTTGAATATTTTCATTGTGTGCCAAATACACTTCGAGTGTATGAATGAGGTCAGCTCCTTGTTTTTTTGTATAAAGCAGCGGGCTTAACAGCTCCACGTAAAAGTCATGCAAATTCATTCCGGCTTCGTTCATTTCAAGCAGCATACCATATAGACCGAGCTTCTGATAATGAATGATGCTGTCATCTGTTTTCAAAAGAGGAAGAAGCCTTGCTGCATACTGGGCTTCTTTTGCACTTTTGGCAAAGAGACTGATCTGGTCGTAGGCTCTTCCAATGCCAATCACAATGGGATGGACGGGGAAAAAATAAGACCAAGTACTGCGGCATTCTTCTGATGCGCGATACCAATTTGTTTCTTGGAAAGTGCTTTTCCCCGCTGGTGTCAGGACGAAAATGGAATCAAGCCTTGCCTTTAATAAAAAAGGAATTTGTCTGCGTTCAAAAATGGATGTGAGTAATTGGGATAGGCGCTGCACCATTTGATGATCGAGCTGTGTGTGCTGATGCTGAAATTGAAAGTAGATGACGACTTGTTCTTCGCTCATATCATATTGCAGCTTTCTTGCTTGTTCGATGACATAGCTTTCTTCTGTGTATTGCTGCTGCAACATATCATCCAATAAATGCCCCTGCATTTGGTTTTCTGTATCTTGAATGGCTTTTTGTTTCAACCATTCAATCGCATACACCGCACCAGCATGCTCAATGGCGATGGCATCGAGATGGTGCCACGTCTCTTTTTTCTTTAACGCCACAATGAACCCGAAAATATCCCCCATTGCAATCACAGGGCATGCGGCTAGAACAAACGCACCATATGTGTCATAGACGAGCCGGCCTTTTTCCTCTGCCTGCTTGAGCAGAGAAGAGGTTTCAATCGGTTCGTCATCTGTTAGAAAGCCAAAAGCATGAGAATAGGTCACTTCGTCTGTTTCGAGATGAGCTGCTGTTTGGTGCAAAAACACATCCAGTACGACGATATTTGCCGCTGTGAGATGTGCCAGTTCATCTGTAATTTGCGTGACATTTTTATTGCTCACATTTAAATGGGTCAGTCTTTGATGAATCGCGGAAGAATATTTGAGCTGATGGAGCTGACTGCTGACGATTTGTTCTAGAACGGCTTTTGTGATGTCTGAAAAATTGACATGGGGCGGAATCTCGATGAGCGGAATACCGCTATTTTCGGCGGCTTCAATGAGTGATGCGGGAATTTCCGTTAAGTACACGCCTTTATAAATGGCAATGGCTGAAAGACGATGAGATTGAATCAATTGTTCAAGCCGGATGCGTCTTTCTTTATTTTCTGTCAGCCCAAATCCAGTTGTAACAAGTAATTCTCCTTCGGAAAGTCTAGACGTGTCCTCAATAATTTCCACAATGGTCACCCACTGGATAAGACGATCCAGTCCATTTTCTCCAGCAAGCAGTTTGGTTTCTTTCATCATATCGAGCGAGAGTGCATCTTTGACGAGAATCGCCATAGACTCATGACCTCCTTTTGAACACTCTTATACACCATGTATAAAAAACACGTGTGAAATTCGGGCATATGGCGAATGGAGGATGACTGCCCTCTTGATTAAGCTAATCTTATACCAAGTATACAAAATTTTCTTGCGATTCATGTAAAAAGAAAAGTGCAGCTGCTGACAAGAGAGGGAGGAATGACAAAGTGGAGACCCGGGATTACTTAATCAAACCGATGTTAAATCAGCAATATCCTGTGGCTGTGAGAGGAGAGGGGATTTATTTATATGATCGGGACGGAAAAAAATATATAGATGGCTCATCAGGGGCAGTCACGGCAAGTATTGGACATGGCATACAAGAGATTATTGATGCGATGACGGAGCAAGCGAAAAAGGTGAGCTTTACGTACAGGTCACAATTTACGAATGAACCAGCGGAAGAACTAGCGTATGAATTGAGTACACTTTGCCCAGGTGATCTGAACTGGTCTTTTTTTGTAGGGAGCGGTTCAGAGGCAACGGAGACCGCTATGAAAATGGCGATTCAGCATTGGCAAGAGCAGGGGAAGACGGAAAAAAATCATATCATCTCAAGATGGATGAGTTACCACGGTATTACATTAGGGGCGTTGTCAATGTCAGGTCATATTGCAAGGAGAGAGCGTTTTGAACCACTGCTTGAAAAGCATCCAGTGCTGTCACCGCCCTATAGCTACAGGTCATGGCTGCCAAAGGAAGACAGCAAGCAGGTCGAGTGGTATGTCCAGGAATTTAAAACCGTCATCCAGCGTATAGGAAAAGAGAGGATCGCCGCATTGATTGCTGAACCGATTGTTGGCGCAGCGGGAGCGGCGCTCCTGCCGCCAGACGGATATTACGAAGCGATGAAGCGTGTCTGTGAAGAAAACGACATTTTAATGATCGCAGATGAAGTCATGACGGGCTTTGGACGAACTGGGAAAATGTTTGCGATGGAACACTGGGGCACGGTACCAGATATCATGGTTCTTGGAAAGGGCATGAGCGCAGGTTATTCTCCAATCGCAGCAGTTGTCTCAACGGATCGTGTGATGGCACCGATTATCAGTGGGTCCGGCTCTGTCATGGCAGGGCACACATATAGTGCCAATCCGCTTTCAGCAGCTGTTTCATTAGCGGTCATTCGATATATGAAAAAGCATCAGCTTCCCGATCGGGCTGACCTTTCTGGGCGATATCTAATGAATGCTTTAAAAGATCTGCAAGTCAATCATTCCATCATAGGAGATGTGAGAGGGAAGGGATTGCTGATTGGCATTGAGTTTGTCGCAGATCGTTTATCCAAAACGCCATTTCCTGCACATGCTCAGATAACCAACCTCGTCGTTGAAACGGCAAAACAAAAGGGACTGCTGGTGTATCCAGCAAGCGCTGGAGAGGATGGAGTCGGAGGCGCAGCGGTTATGATCGCACCGCCGCTTTCCATCACACAGCAGGAAATGGATGAACTCATTGATTTATTCGGGCAGACCATCACACAAGTCGAACAAGAAGTAATCAATCGAGGGTTTTTCCCATCTGCTATGTAAGGAGGAACGAACATGAACAAAACTGTGGGTTTGGATGAAGTGATGACGCGATTAAAAGATGGCATGACCATCATGTTTGGCGGATTTGGCGGCGTGGGTTCACCACCATCGTTGATTGATGCCATTTTGGAAGCAAATATTCAAGATCTGACATTGATCGGAAATGATGCAGGTTTCCCGCAAATTGGTGTGGGCAGGCTCATCACAGAAGGAAGAGTGAAAAAAATCATCGCCTCTCATATCGGCTCAAATCCCATTGCCGGACAGAAAATGCAGGCTGGTACATTAGACGTTCATTTTTATCCGCAGGGCATTCTTGCAGAAAAAATCAGAGCAGGCGGAATGGGGCTGGCGGGCATTGTGACAGATGTTGGGATGGATAGCCTGAATCTCGATGAGAAACAATTGGTTGAGCTGAATGGGAAGAATTATATGTTAGAGCCTGCGCTCACAGCGGATATTGCCATCGTCAATGCCTACAAAGCAGATGAAGTGGGAAACCTCATTTTTGATAAAAGCGCACGGAATACAAACCCGATTGTGGCGATGGCAGGAGACTGGACCATTGCGGAGGCAGAAGAAATTGTGGCAGCGGGGCAGCTCGATCCAGAAGAAATCGTGACGCCAGGCGTATTTGTGAATCAAATCGTGCAATCAAAAGGAGTGAACTGGACATGGGCATGGGAGACATCGATTTAAGACACCGCATTGCCAAAAGAGCAGCACAAGAAATTGAAGACGGCATGATTGTGAATCTTGGGATCGGCATTCCGACCCTTGCGGCAGATTACATTCCATCACATTACGAGGTGTGGCTGCATGCAGAAAACGGCATTATGGGGGCAGGAGCCTCGCCGCTGCAAGGGGAAGAAGATCCGAATTTGTGCAATGCCGGTGGTTTTCCCATTACGTTGACAAAGGGCGGCTCGTACATGGACAGTACGACTGCTTTTGGCATCATCCGAAAAGGCATGCTGGATATGACGATTTTGGGTGCACTTGAAGTAAGCAGTAAAGGGGATCTTGCCAATTGGATTGTACCGGGGAAAAGAGTACCGGGTATGGGCGGAGCGATTGAGCTGGCGCAAAAAGCGAAAAAAGTGGTGGTGGTGATGAGCCATCTTGATAAACACGGTCGATCTAAAGTGAAAACGGCTTGTACATTGCCATTAACCGCTAAAGCGTGTGTCGATTTGATTATTACGGATATGGCGGTCATTGAGGTCAAGTCTCAGCTGCTCATTTTACGTGAAGTCATGCCGCCATTTCAGCCGGAAGATGTCATCAGGGCGACTGAAGCGCCATTAATTTTAGCGCCTGATATCAAATCTGTTGTGTAGAAAGGATGAACGACTTGCAGCCAATGACACGTATCAGAAACTGGATGAAAGAGCATCAGAATGAAGCCATTACGCTTCTTCAACAAATGGTGCAATGTGACAGCACCCAAGGAAATGAAGAAGACGTGCAGCAGATCGTGGCCAATAAACTGTCCGCCATTGGCTTTGATGTAGACGTTTGGGAAATTGGCGGCGATGAATTACTAGAGCATCCTTATTTTTATTCCCCGCGCCGATCTTTTCAAGGGAGTCCAAACGTTGCTGGGCGATTGAAAGGAAAAGGTGGCGGCAAATCGATTTTATTAAACGGGCACGTAGATGTGGTTCCGGCAGGAGATAAGAATCAATGGACATATCCGCCTTACAGCGGGCATATCATAAACGGGAGACTTTATGGACGCGGGGCAACAGATATGAAAGGTGGAAACGTTTCTTTACTCTTTGCGCTTGAGGCACTGCATGCGCTTCAGATTCCCCTGAAAGGAGATGTGGTGTTTCATAGTGTCGTCGAAGAGGAAAGCGGTGGAGCAGGCACACTTGCAGCGATATTGAAAGGGTACACAGCGGATGCTGCCATCATTCCAGAGCCAAGTCATATGAACATTTTTCCGATTCAGCAAGGATCAAAGTGGTTCAGGCTGCATATTAAAGGAAGGGCAGCTCATGGCGGAACAAGGTATCACGGTGTTTCTGCTATTGAAAAGAGCACGGTGGTCCTTTCTCATATAGCGGCACTAGAAAAAGAAAGAAATCAGCGAGTGACGGAGCCTCTGTTTCAGCATATCCCGATTCCAATTCCTATCAACATTGGGAAAATTCAAGGCGGTGATTGGCCGTCCTCTGTCGCAGATCTTGTCACAATGGAAGGCAGGCTTGGTGTGATGCCAGGTGAGACAGTTGAGCAGGCAGAGAAGGAATTAGAAAATTGGATGACTGGACTCGCTGAAAATGATGATTGGTTTCAAGAACATCCTGTTGAGGTGGAGTGGTTTGGTGCTAGATGGCTTCCTGGGTCAATCGACTCTGATCACCCGCTTTTAGGTCTATTGAAGGAACAATATGAAGAGGTCATGCAGCACCCGCCAAAGGTGGAAGCCGCCCCTTGGGGGACAGACGGCGGATTACTGTCACAAGCAGCGGATATCCCAATCATTGTGTTTGGACCTGGAACGACAGAGCTTGCCCATTTCCCGAATGAATCCATTGAGATCAAACATGTGATTGAAGCAGCAGAAATCATTGCTGGTACGTTGGTCAAATGGTGCGAAGCAGCGGAGTGATTCACACACAAAAAAAGAAGGCTGTCTACTCAGCCTTCTCCAGCGTGCAGATAAACCCTCGCATTCGCCCGCTGGTCTGTGCGCCGGTGCTCGCCCTTCCTAGACTTCAAAGGTTTTCATGTCACGCTGAAAGGAAGACAAAGAGTTAAAATAAAATTCATTTAAGCCCTTTGTCAACAATCTGAAGAAGGCTGTCTACTCAGCCTTCTCTTTATGTGTATTCTGCTGTTCACACATATAGGTCACTGGACAAAAACGAAGAATACCAGAACCCAATTTTAATCCGCCGAGCATGATGCCAAAAAGCAGCATTTTACTCCATGGTTTTCGAGCATATAAGGATCCAGCTACAGTACATATCGTCATTCCGCAGGCAATTCTCATGAGCGCTTCCATTAAGCCAAGATTAGGTTTCATTGCAAGTGATTCTCCTTTTTTAAATTATTTTAAGTGTGATTTCAAGAAATTGTAACGTTTCATTAATGCGTAACGTGGTTCGTTATGTTACGATAGGGCTAATACAAATGAAGGAGAGTATGTGAATGTCCGAACGTACTTTTAATTGGAGAAACAATGACATCCGCACACAAATCGATGTAGTCGACTCAAAAATAGTTCCAACACTCCTTTTAACGAATGGACTCGTGCTAAACCCGTTTTTGAAGCAATGGGTGAAGGCAAATATTTGGATACATGATGATCGAATTGTTTATGTCGGAGCAGAGCTTCCTCAAAATAAATCAGCTAAACGTGTGATTGATTGTGAAGGTAAATACATTGTGCCGGGGTATATTGAACCTCACGCGCATCCGTTCCATATTTATAATCCCCAATCACTTGCAGAATATGTGTCTCAATTTGGCACAACAACAATGGTCAGCGATAACTTATTTCTTCTTTTGCAAAGCAACGAAAAGAAAGCGCTTTCCACTCTATGCGAATTAAAAAAGCAGCCATTTCAGTACTTCTGGTGGTCTAGATACGATCTTCAAACAGAGGTCAGGTATGAAGATGAGATGCTTCCTATTAACTATCGGAAAGAATGGATTGATCATCCTGACGTCCTTCAAGGCGGCGAATTAACGAGCTGGCCAAGATTAATGGACGGTGATGATCTCATTTTATATTGCATGCAAGAAACGAAGAAGCAGAGAAAACGAATTGAAGGACATTTCCCTGGGGCTTCTGAGAAAACGCTAACAAAAATGAAGCTGTTTGGAGCGGACAGTGATCATGAAGCAATGAATGCAGACGATGTGCTCAAACGCTTGTCTCTTGGCTATCATGTGTCCTTGCGTCATTCTTCCATCCGCCCAGATTTAGTGAACATTTTAAGAGAGTTGCATGAGCGTGACTTTAGGCACTACGATCACTTTTTCTATACAACAGATGGATCAGCACCTCATTTTTATGAAGAAGGCATGATCAATCGTCTCATTTCCATTGCCCTTGAAGAAGGCGTGCCTACTATTGATGCGTACAATATGGCGACCTTTAACATTGCGAAATACTATCAAATTGATGACTTATTAGGCGTGGTCGGTCCTGGCCGATTGGCTTCTTTGAATATTTTAGATGATCCGATGAATCCAAATCCAGAAACGGTGATTTCTAAAGGGGTGATCCTTAAATTAGAGGGGGAGAACCAGCATCAATTCCAAGAGACAAAATGGGAAAATGGCGGGCTTGAACCATTAGATTTAAGCTATGACCTGACGATGAGTGACTTGCAATTCTCAATGCCGCTCGGTGTCAAAATGCGAAATGCTGTCATTATGGAGCCTTATACAGTGGAGATTGATAACTCTGTCAATCAGCTGTCCTGTGACCATGATCAAAGCTTCTTCAGTCTGATTGATCGAAAAGGCGAGTGGCGCGTGAACACAATGTTAAAAGGATTTGCAAACAAGGTGCAAGGGTTCGTCAGCTCATTTTCAACCACTGGTGACATTTTAGTGATTGGGAAAAATAAAGATGATATGATGCTTGCTCATAAGCGAATGAAGGAAATTGGCGGGGGAATTGTGCTCACAGAAAACGGAAAGATTTTGCATGAAATCCCGCTGCAATTATCAGGCTGTGCATCAGCTGAACCGTTTGAAACGGTTCTTCAGCAGGAGCAAACGTTACGCGAGCTACTCATTGAGCGAGGGTATCCATTTGACTGCCCAATTGATACACTTGTCTTTTTCCAAAGCACACACTTGCCGTATATTCGAGTGACACCAAGAGGAATATTTGATGTCATGAAAAAAACTGTACTCTTTCCGTCTATAATGCGTTAAAATATAACAGAGTGGAGCTGTATCATATTTGCTAGGTTTCTGACCGCTGTTATAGGGCAGGAGTGAGCAAGAGATCTCTTCGCTGCTAGATATGGTGACAAAGCATAGGGCTTTGACATGACGAATGAAGTGCCCAATTGTAAAATGAATCTGTCGGTTACGCTGGCCGACCAACATATTTTGAATAATCAAGCAAGGCGGGGCGCAGGTTTGTCGTCTCGCCAAGCTTTCTACACATACTGTTTTTTTTAGGGAAAGACCTAACAGAGCAGAAGTGTTCTAGATATCGGAGGCAAACAAGTTTGTCAGATTGTCGCACAAGGAATATGACAAAACTTGTCGAATTTGTTTACGATAAAGAAGCTTCGGCTTACGAAAGAACCTGATGGCATTTTCAGCGTAGAACCAAACCTGTCATGATTCGTTCAAAGCTCATTGCTGAGGTTGAAAAAAATGAGTCAGGAAAGATACCGCTTTCTCGGAAAAGTCAGTGCGGAGCGGTGTGCCAATAGTAAAGGAGAAGATGTATAAAGATGCAAATTGATAAATTAAGGGGAAAAAGCTTAGATCAGCTATTCAACTCCATCTTGTCCCTTAAAGACCTGGAAGAATGTTATCGATTTTTTGATGATTTGTGCACCATCAATGAAATCCAATCTTTATCACAGCGTCTTGAAGTAGCGCGTATGCTTCGCGAGGGAAATACGTATCACAAAATTGAAACGGAAACTGGTGCAAGTACAGCCACTATCTCACGTGTCAAACGCTGCTTGAACTACGGAAATGATGCCTATACGATGGCACTTGACCGCGTAGCAGAGCAACAAGCAACGGACGAAACAAAATAAAGCAGCTTTCACTGCAAATATTCTTTATGATTTGTCGTTTTGAAGTTGAACAAAAAGAGCCGTTTCATTTGAAATGGCTCTTTTTGATATCATTAAGTTCTCCCATAAACCATCGTTCACCTTCATAGGACACTTCATCGTCATCAGTGATCACTACCTTAAAACCGATGGTTCGCATATTTTGCGGAACAGATAAATCCCATTCTTTTTGAATATTTCTCTGATCGGAAAGGGGAAGCCATGTCTGATACTCATCTTGTCTGTTGAAGAAATTTTTCACATAAGAATTCCCTTTAAACACAATGATTTGTGAATGCCATAATTCAGGTAGATCGACTGCGACCACGACACGATATATTTCCCTGTCGTTTTGTTTCAAATCAATGAGATGCTCAGCTCTATTCAATAGAGTTTGAATGCATAGACGTTTGATCTTTTTCGGTGTTCTGTTGGACGTCATAAAATCATCAGCCGCTGGTAGAGGCAGATGCCAGTAGTCAGAAACATTCGCCGGAAACGACTGCGTATTTGCGTTCATTTCTTTTATGATCTGTTGAGTCTTTCGTTTCATACCGCGGACCTTTTTTCACGCATACTCTTTCTCCTTATCATAGATCTATTAAGTTCTTTATACGTGATTGAGCAAAAATGTCAACAAAAAAAGGTGCGGAAACGCACCTTTTTAAGCTAGACAGACTGCTCTGTGCCTGAGAACATAGGGACTTCACTTGTCTGGCCGTTTTCTTGTCTAAAAATAATATGTTTTTCGTTAAAATGAATAGGTGATTCAATTCCAGCTGCTGCGCATAAATTAAACAAACCTTCTCTAAGGGACAGGATATAATTGCAGACTCGGTATTTCTTTTCTTCAATGGATAAACCTTTTTGCAGCTTTGGATCTGTGGTGGCAACCCCAACAGGGCATTTATTCGTGTGGCATACTTGCGCCCGAATACAGCCAACCGAGAACATCAATCCTCGTGCGATATTCACAAAATCTGCTCCCATGGAAAGGGCAATTGCGATTTTATCAGGGGAGAGAAGTTTACCAGACGCAAACAGCTTGACCTGATCTCGAACCCCATATTTCTTCAAAATTTGATGGACCATCGGCAGTGCGGTGAAAATGGGCAGGCCTGCGGAATCAGCCAGTTCATGAAAGGAAGCACCTGTGCCACCTTCTCCGCCATCCACTGTAATGAAATCAGGATGTTTTCCGCTTTTTTTCATATAGAGAGCAAGCTCCTCGATATCTTCTTTATGCCCAACAACTAGCTTGATTCCAACTGGTTTTCCGCCGATGTTTCGCAGTTGTTCAATAAAATCAAACATGTCAGGAATGGAGTGAAACATCTCGAATCGGTTCGGACTGTCAATGGATTGGTGCGGCGGCAGTTTACGGATTTGGGCAATTTCTTCTGTGACTTTTTCACCGTCAATGTGTCCCCCGCGTGTTTTCGCTCCTTGTGCTAGCTTGAGTTCAAAGGCTTTTACTTCATCATGTTCACTTTTTTTCTTAAACTCTTCAAACGAAAATGCGCCATCCTCCGTACGAACCCCAAATAAACCAGGTCCAATCTGACAAATGATATCGGCGCCCCCTTTGAGATGGTAAGGCGAAAGCCCGCCTTCACCTGTGTTCATCCATGTGCCGCCCGCCATTTTTAAGCCGGAGGATAGAGCAGTAATCGCCCGGTCGCCTAAGGAGCCGTAGCTCATGGCTGATTGACCAATCAATCCCTTGACGCGGAAGGGTTTTTGGCACGTATGTTCACCAATGATTTGTACATCTTCTTCATGGAGATAATAAGGTTTTGCTTCGACTTCTTTCGTATGTTCACTTCTTCTAAGTAAATTATCTTGATCAATTTGATACACTTTTGTTTGAATGTTTTCTGATTGGTCGATGCGCAATTCCTCTCGCTGCTTTGGAAAGAGGACGTTTCGAATGTAATAACCTGGCTTGTCAAAATCACGTTTTGAACCAAATCCCATTGTCCGGCTGTTGTATTTTCCAGACATGACGGCCTGCTCGTATTCTCTTCTTGAAAAAGGAAGTTCCTCTCGATCATTGAGAAAGAGATATTGGCGAAGCTCAGGTCCTATTTTTTCAAAAATGAACCGCAATTTTCCAATGACCGGATAATTCCGCAGGACAGAGTGTTCTTCTTGTTTTTCATCTCTCATCCAAATCCATAGTAATAGCACGACAGGTACGATCAAACAAATCACAATAAGTGCGCCTATGACAATGAAAGTCGTTGTCATCCATATCCCCTCTTTTCTCTTTAATTGTTGTTGTTATTCCACTTTTCGGTCAAAGAGAAACCACATGGCAAGAACAACATACTGTGACGTTTAGAAATGAAAAGGCAGGGTAACTTAAAAATAAGATCAAAAGGGGAGGGAACAAACATGAATAAGCGTCCAAATACGTATGTACTTGCTGGATTAGGAGTTGGAGGTGCTGTGTTATTAGCGGTTAAAAATAAACAGCATCTGAAGAAATGGATCAGCATGTTCCGATCAGATGAAAAGGTTCCTGAAAAAGCTGGTCACCCTGATCCGTTAGATATTCAAGACAACAAGATGGTCGATGAAGGGGCCATGACATCTGTTCATTATTTTAATGAAGTGAGACAATAGCTTTAAAAAACCGTTTTGAATCAATCAAAACGGTTTTTTCTTGTCTTTCTTTTGACATGATATTTAAGAGGATCGACAATGGTAAAACCAATCAGTCCATTGTGATCAGGCGTTGAGAATTGAAATTCAATGCCCGATAAATGATAGGTTGAGAGAACTTCCTGATCCGTAAAACGTAACGAAAGCTCGTCCTCATAAACGGGTGTGTGCTTCAACACCTTGGCTTCTTCTGCAAATAACTCCAGCCCAGCCACTCGGTCCTCTTTGTCGATGTCTACGTTCACACATTCATTCACGTCTAATTCAATGGTTTCTTTAATTGTCCCGATTCGAGGCGGGATGAGATAGATGTATCCGATGTCGATCGTTTGATCATATGTGATGGTTCTTTTCAAATCATTCACCTGCTTGGTCGATAGTAAAATGTTCCTTTCATGTATAATATCATGTGATGAGATGAAGTAGCTCTCATTTCAGTTCAGTATCCATCTATTGATCTCCCTTAGCTCCTCTTGAAGTGGAATTTTCCATATAGTCTCCATTCACCTCGCCTAAAGTGAAAATCGACTATTTTCAAAAGAATGAAACTTTTAGCTGAAGGAGGTTACCCATTTTTTGCGGTGTCTGATTTTGTTATAATATTTAAATGGAATGAAACGAATGGAGGAACGTTTTTCATGTATGATGTTACCGAGTGGAAGCATGTCTTTAAACTCGATCCAAATAAAGAGATTTCCGATGAACAACTTGAAGCGATTTGTGAATCCGGTACGGATGCCATTTTAATTGGCGGCAGTGACAACGTGACAGAAGACAACGTGCTGCAACTGATGTCAAAGGTGCGCCGCTTTCTTGTGCCATGTGTCCTTGAAATCTCGACACATGAGATGATTGTGCCTGGCTTTGACCTGTATTTTATCCCCACTGTGTTAAACAGCGCTCATCCTGATTGGATTGTTGGTCTGCATAAGGATGCGATGAAGGAATACGGTGATTTGATGTCAATGGAAGAGATTGTGCCGGAAGGATATGTCATCTTAAACGAAGAGTGTAAAGCGGCTAAGCTGACAGAGGCAAATACGGCACTGGATATAGATGACGTAAGGGCTTATGCGAGAGTGGCAGAGCACTTGATGAAACTGCCCATCTTTTACTTAGAATACAGCGGAACGCTTGGAGACATAGAGCTTGTGAAAGAAACCAAAGCAGTGCTACATGAAACGGTTCTATTTTATGGCGGCGGTATTGAAAGCGAAGAGCAGGCGAAAGACTTTGCACAGCATGCAGACGTTGTCGTCGTGGGAAACGTCATTTATGACAATTTTAAGGAAGCGTTAAAGACAGTCGACGCAGTGAAAAAGTCATCATAGTCAAACAAGACGAAACGGGTTAAAATAGAACATAAGTTCGAATTGGCGGTGAATGAAATGAATGAAATATCGAATCATCTATTAGAAGGGCTGAATGACGCGCAGAAAGAAGCGGTCAAAGCAACAGACGGGCCGCTGCTACTGATGGCAGGAGCAGGTAGTGGAAAAACACGAGTGCTCACGCATCGAATTGCGTATTTAATGGCAGAAAAACATGTGGCGCCGTGGAACATTTTAGCGATTACTTTTACAAATAAAGCAGCAAGAGAAATGCGTGAGCGTGTACAAGCCATTTTAGGGCCTGGTGCGGATGACATTTGGATTTCTACGTTCCACAGCATGTGTGTACGCATTTTACGACGCGATATTGACCGTATTGGTGTGAATCGCAACTTTTCTATATTAGACACATCTGACCAGCTTTCAGTCATTAAAAACATTTTAAAAGAACGAAATATCGATCCTAAAAAGTTTGATCCACGTAGCATTTTAGGTTCAATCAGTAGTGCAAAAAACGAACTCATTGACGCAGAGGAATACGCTAAAACTGCTGGTGATTTCTATGATCAAGTGGTCAGCGACGTCTACACAGATTATCAAAAACGATTACTCAAAAACCAATCACTCGATTTTGATGATCTTATTATGATGACGATTCGTCTGTTTGAGCGGATTCCTGAAGTATTAGAGCATTACCAGCGGAAATTCCAATACATTCATGTGGATGAGTATCAGGATACAAACAGAGCGCAGTACATGCTTGTGAAACTGCTCGCGCAGCGTTTTCAAAATATATGTGTGGTCGGTGACTCGGATCAGTCTATCTATCGCTGGCGTGGAGCGGATATTACAAACATTCTTTCCTTTGAAAAAGATTATCCGTCCAGTGTAGTGATTTTGCTTGAGCAAAATTACAGATCGACCAAACGTATTCTGAATGCCGCAAACACGGTCATTCAAAACAATTCAAACCGTAAGCCAAAAAACCTTTGGACAGAAAATGACGAAGGAGCGAAGATTGCCTATTACCGTGCGGATAATGAATTCGGTGAAGGTCAATTTGTCGCTGGAAAGATTCGTCAGCTTCATCAGAGCGGCAAGCGTAAATTATCTGATTTTGCGATCCTCTATCGAACGAACGCTCAGTCACGTGTCATAGAGGAAACGTTAATGAAGGCGAACATTCAATACAATATCGTCGGCGGCACGAAGTTCTATGACAGAAAAGAGATCAAGGACATTTTGGCATACTTACGCCTTGTGGCAAATCCAGATGACGATATTAGTTTTGCGCGCATTGTCAACGTACCAAAGCGTGGAATTGGGGCGACTTCTGTTGATAAAATTGCTGCATATGCAGAAATGAATGATCTTTCTATGTTTGAAGCACTTGGTCAGGTGGATTTCATTGGACTCAGTGCAAGAGCTGCCAATGCACTTGATGAGTTCAAACAGCTCATTGATCAAATGACAAATATGCAGGATTATTTATCTGTCACAGAATTAACGGAAGAGATCCTAGAGAAAACAGGCTATCGTGAAGCACTAAAGATCGAAAAAACGATTGAAGCACAAAGCCGTTTAGAAAATATTGACGAGTTTCTATCGGTCACTAAAAACTTTGAAGAACAAAATGAAGATAAATCACTTGTCACCTTCCTGACAGACCTCGCCCTCGTCGCAGACATTGATAAGCTGGATGAGGCTGAGGAAGAAGATCAGGATGCGGTCATTTTAATGACGCTTCACGCAGCAAAAGGGCTTGAATTCCCCGTTGTGTTCTTAATGGGAATGGAGGAAGGTGTCTTCCCGCACAGTCGTTCATTAATGGAAGATGCCGAGATGGAAGAAGAGCGCCGTCTCGCTTATGTAGGGATCACACGGGCCGAAGAAGAGCTTTATTTATCAAGTGCGAAGATGAGAACGTTATTCGGCCGGACGAATATGAATCTGGAATCAAGATTTATCAGAGAAATACCAGCTGATTTATTGGACAACCTAAATGAGAAAAAAGAAACGAAAACACCATTTGGCCAAACGAAAGAAAGACCGCAAAGACGAGGGCCTGTCTCACGTCCACAAACGCAAACCATTCAAAACACAGGCGGCGGCAGCATTGGCTGGGCTGTCGGTGATAAAGCCGCTCATAAAAAATGGGGCGTTGGCACGGTTGTGAGTGTAAAAGGTAGTGGAGATAGTACAGAGCTTGATATTGCCTTCCCAAGCCCTACAGGCATTAAGCGTCTCCTTGCCGCCTTTGCGCCAATCGAAAAGCAATAAACTGATAGGACTGACAAAACGGATGAAGTGAAAGGAAGAAGCAGATGGATAAAGAAGCAGCGAAACGCCGGATCGAGGAACTACACCAGATTTTGAATCAATACAACTACGAATATCACACACTGGATCGTCCAAGTGTTCCTGACGCTGAATATGATGCGCGGATGCGTGAGCTGATCTCTCTGGAGGAAGAACACCCTGATTTAAAAGCAGCGGATTCACCCTCGCAAAGAGTAGGAGGTGCTGTTTTAGACGCCTTCCAAAAAGTTCGTCATGGTACACCGATGCTCAGTCTCGGCAATGCGTTTCATGAACAGGACCTTCTTGATTTTGACCGCCGGGTTCGTCAAGCAGTCGGTGACGACGTCGCTTACAATGTCGAGCTGAAAATTGACGGACTCGCTGTTTCTCTCCGTTATGAAAATGGCGTGTTTGTCCGGGGTGCCACGCGGGGTGATGGGACAACAGGTGAGGATATTACCGAGAACCTCAAAACCATTCGTTCCATCCCGCTCAAAATCAATCGGCCTCTGTCGATTGAAGTGAGAGGCGAGGCATTTATGCCAAAACCTTCTTTTGAAGCCCTTAACGAAAAAAGATTACAAAACGAAGAAGAGCCGTTTGCGAACCCGCGTAATGCGGCTGCTGGCTCACTTCGTCAGCTCGATACGAAAATTGCAGCGAAACGAAACCTTGATATCTTCGTCTACAGTATAGCGGAGCTTGATGAAATTGGTGTTGAAACGCAAAGCGCAGGACTTGATCTTCTCGATGAGCTTGGCTTTAAAACGAACAAAGAAAGACGGATGTGCCAAACCATTGAAGAGGTGATCGACCTCATTGAAACACTGAAAACAAAGCGTGCTGATTTCTCATACGAAATTGATGGCATTGTCATTAAAGTCAATTCATTGGCACAGCAAGAAGAACTAGGCTTCACAGCAAAAAGTCCACGCTGGGCTGTTGCGTACAAATTTCCGGCCGAAGAAGTCGTGACGAAGCTGATTGATATTGAACTAAGTGTTGGACGTACTGGCGTCATCACACCAACAGCGATTCTTGAGCCTGTAAAAGTGGCAGGAACGACAGTGCAGCGTGCTTCTCTTCATAATGAAGATTTGATCAAAGAGAAGGATATCCGCCTTTTTGATCAAGTGATTGTCAAAAAAGCGGGCGATATTATCCCAGAGGTTGCAGGGGTCCTTGTTGATCAGCGAACAGGAGAAGAAAAGCCGTTTCACATGCCGACTGAATGTCCAGAGTGTCAAAGTGAGCTGGTCAGAATTGAAGGAGAAGTTGCGCTTCGGTGCATCAATCCACAATGCCCCGCTCAAATACGTGAAGGACTCATTCACTTTGTGTCTCGTAATGCGATGAATATTGATGGGCTAGGCGAGCGAGTCATTACACAACTTTTCAAAGAACAGCTTGTCTCTCGTGTATCAGACCTGTACCGTTTAACAAAAGAAGAGTTGATTCAGCTAGAACGAATGGGCGAGAAATCAGTTGATAATTTACTGCGTTCGATCGAGCAATCGAAAGAAAACTCTCTTGAACGGTTATTATTTGGACTCGGTATTCGATTTATTGGTTCTAAAGCAGCGAAGACGTTGGCCATGCACTTTGAGGATATCGATCAGTTAAAACAAGCAACGAAAGAACAATTACTTGAAGTAGATGAAATTGGTGAAAAAATGGCCGATGCAGTCGTCACGTACTTTGAGAAAGAAGAAATACTAGATCTGCTAAATGAACTAAAAGAACTTGGTGTCAATATGACCTACACAGGGCCAAAACCGGTGAAAGTAGAAGAAAGTGATTCCTACTTTGCAGGAAAAACCATTGTGCTGACAGGGAAATTAGAAGAAATGTCTCGTAATGATGCAAAGGCAGCGATCGAAGCATTAGGCGGCAAGTTAGCAGGTAGCGTAAGTAAAAAAACAGACTTAGTCATTGCCGGCGAAGCAGCTGGAAGTAAGCTGACAAAGGCAGAAGAACTCAATATTGAAATTTGGGACGAAGCCAAAATGCTCGAGGAGCTAAAGAAATAAGAGGAGTGTTTTCTATTGAAAAAGTTGCTATTGCTGCTGACAATGCTCACACTGGTATTGTCAGCGTGTGCACCTTTTGGGGGAAAGGATGAGGAAGAGGTCACACAAAAAACGGATGAAACGAAAGAAACAGCGATCATCCCAATGTACAACATCTCTGATTCCTATTACAAAATGGTGCTGCCGTTTAAACAAGGAGCGGCAAGAGGACTAACAGCAGAGCGTCTCAATACACGCTTAGACATTGATGAATTTGAAACAGGACTCATGCGCCTGGCAACAGAATCATTTAATACAAACGACTATCTGTTCCAAGAAGGCCAGCATTTAGATGAAGATACTGTTCTCAGCTGGCTTGCCCGCAAAAAAACAGGCAGTGATCTGAAAAAAGCTGAAAAAGAAGACAAAGACTTTAAGAACTTAGGTTTAAACCCTGCTCTTCCAAACTCAGGTTCAACAAAGTCAAAAAATGAAAATAGTCCAATCTACTTAGCTTCCATGCTAGAGCATAATTACTTAATTAGAAAAGATAAAAATAGCTTACAGCTTGGCGGGGTTGTCATTGGTCTTGCGCTTAACTCTGTCTATTATTATCGCGAAAATATCGGGGATCCTCAGCAAGAGGTGACCATCGATTCATCGAAAAATTCAAAGAAACTTTTAGCAGAGGGCGAAAAAATTGCGGAACAAGTCATTAAACGACTTCGTCAAATGGACGGACTGCAAAAAGTCCCAGTCATGATTGCCCTTTATAAACAAGCGCCAAAATCATCTATTGTTCCAGGAAACTTCATCGCTAAAACCGATGTAAAAGCAGGATCAGCTGATATTGGCAGTTGGGATACGATTAAAGAAGAGAATGTCTTCTTCCCTTCAGATAATGCCAAGAGCAGCTATAAAGATGATTCAGAGCGATTTGACCGCTTCAAGACAAAGGTAGAAGACTACTTCCCGAATTACACAGGTGTGGTAGGCAAAGGTTTCTATAAAAACGGGAACTTGCAAAAAATGAAAGTAGAAATTCCAATGCAATTCTACGGAAAAACAGAAGTCGTGGCATTCACGCAATACTTAACAGGTGAAGTCATGGATTACTATAAGAGCACCAATATAGAAATCAACATCACCTCTTCTGATCAGCAAGAAGCCCTCATCACAAAAAATGCTGAAGACAAAGAACCAACTGTCCATATATATGACTAAATAAAAACCGCCTTTTGGCGGTTTTTTATTTCTAATTAGAGGAATCTTTCAACTTTTGTCAAAGTATGTGAAGAAACCAAAAGGAAAGGCAGGTATGTTGATGCTCGTATAAATGCTGATTACCGTCATATATAAGTAAAAAGACGATAAAAGGAGAATCAGCATGCATAAAGAAGTAAAAGCACGATACGATGAACAAATGGTCTTAAAGAAAGCGGCTCTACTCTATCATTTTCAGCCAGAACAGGTCACATTTCTAGCCGATGCAGAAAATTATGTGTATGAATATACGGATGAAAAAGGGTCGAGTTATATATTGAAAATCACCCATACCATTCGCCGCTCCCGCACATATATTTTGGGAGAAATGGACTGGATTCGGTATTTATCTCAACATGGAATCTCAGTAGCTAAACCGGTTTTATCCACAAGAGGAAAAGATGTTGAAGCGATTCCCGATCAAGCAGGAGGCGCTTTTTTGCTGAGAGTGTACGAAAAGGCGCCCGGCAGAAAAGTGACCGAAGCAGATTGGAATGGACAGTTGTTTCAAGCGTTAGGAGCCTATACAGGGCGTATGCATCAAACGACTAAACAATATCAAGTGAAAGATCCTCGCTATAAGCGTCAAGAGTGGTATGAGGAGGAGCAATTAAAGCTTGAAACGTATATTCCTTCTGATCAAACGGTTGTGTTGCAGCGAAAAGATGAACTGATGCAAAAGCTTCACCAGCTCCGAATATCCAAGGATGTCTATGGACTGGTGCATGCGGATTTACATCACGGGAACTTCCACTATCATCAGGGAGAAATCATTGCATTTGATTTTGATGATTGTGGGTATCACTGGTTTATCAACGATATGAGCATTTTGCTATACAACGTTCTTTGGTATCCGGTGATTCCGTATGAGGATAAAGCTGAATTTACGGGTGAATTTATGAGCCATTTTCTCAAAGGCTATCGACAGGAGAATGAGCTTGATGACGCATGGCTGGCGACAATACCAGATTTCCTTATGCTGCGTCATATGCTTATTTATGGGCTTTTACATCAAGCATTTGATCTCCGAACACTAAGCGCTGACGAAAGTGCCATGCTGGCGCGTTTTCGAAAGGAGATTGAGGACAAAACCCCAATTACGCCTTTTGACTTTCATCAGCTAACAACATAAATCGAAAGCCCCTTGCTGTTTCACATAGCAAGGGGCTTTTTATCCTACACCGTATCACACTTCACACCAACAACGCCTTCTAAATCTTTAATATCAAAGTACACATCGGTTGTATAGCGGTCTTTATGTACGCGAACACGTACTTCCATGATCGGATAGTCTTTTTCCTTTAAATCATCAATACGTACAGAATGAATCCGAATATTGAGTGCTTTCATTTCTTTTAAAATCTCTGTCATGCGGTTTCGATCAGAAAGTGACATTCTAATGCGGATTTCTTTTTCTTGTAAGCGAATGGGTCCAATCCGCTGGAAGAGCCAAGGTAAAAATTCCACACTGACAAGAATAAAGAAAAGACTGAGGAAGGCTTCTTTATAAAAACCTGCACCTGTTGCAACCCCAAGTCCTGCTGCTCCCCAAATCATCGCAGATGTCGTAAGACCTGAGATGACGTCATTGCTTTTGCGAAGAATCACACCTGCTCCAATAAAACCAACACCAGATATAATTTGCGCCGGTAACCTGAGTGGGTCCATTTGAAGCTTAGAGACTCGAGGGAAATTGTAGGCTGCATCAATGCTGATGATGGTTAATACGCAGGAGCTGACAGCAATGACAATACACGTTTTCAGCCCAAGCGGCTTTTTCTTAAGTTCGCGTTCAAGACCGATGATCAAACCGATTAAGGTGGCAACGGCTAATTTTAAGACCGTATCCCATTCAATTGTCCAAAACATGCGTATCGCTCCTTTCACTTCATGTACGTTTCACATCATGTATATGATCTTCTCACAGCCCATATGGCTGCACAACTTCTATTTTATTCAGAAACGGGAGAAAGAAAAGCATTTTATTTAAAAATAAAGAGAGTCATCCGCATAATGCAGATGACTCCTCATGTCTGGTTATTTTGTTTCTTCTTCGAGATGGTCTTCCATTTTGCTAAACAGCTTTTTAGAAGCTTTAGACGGTTTATTTGTTAAGAGGCTGACAATAATAGCAGTCAAACCACTTAAAATAAATCCAGGAACCATTTCGTACAATCCAGTCGTGTTGTTTAAGCCTGTTGAAATCCAAACGAGAACGACAACAGCCCCAACAATCATTCCGGCTAAAGCGCCATGATGATTCATTCGTTTCCAGTATAGACATAACAAGATGACTGGACCGAATGAAGATCCAAATCCAGCCCAAGCATAACCGACAAGGTCAAGAATGGTATCACTTGGGTTTAGAGAGAGACCAATGGCAACAATCGCTACGACTAGTACAGAGATACGTCCAATCATCACAAGTTCTTTGTCAGAGGCTTTTCTTCTAAAGAATGTACGGTATAAATCCTCTGTCATCGCACTTGCAGTGACAAGCAGCTGAGAAGAAATTGAACTCATAATTGCAGCTAAAATGGCAGAAAGTAAAAATCCAGTAATATATGGATGGAATAACACTTTAGAAAACACAATAAAGATGGTTTCTGGGTCTGCCAAAGTGGTGCTTGTTTCATGAACATACGCCACGCCGACTAAACCGACAGATAGTGAACCAATGACAGACACAATCATCCAGCTCATACCGATACGACGTGCTGGCTTTAAATCTTTTACAGTCGTAATCGCCATAAAGCGAACAATAATGTGCGGCTGTCCAAAGTAACCGAGTCCCCAAGCGAGGAAGGAAATAATGCCAATGACGCTCGTTCCTCTAAAAATATCAAGCAATTTAGGGTCAATCTGTTGAATATCATTGAATGTGGCAACAGGTCCACCTAATTGAGTAAAGGCAACGATCGGCACGAGCACTAATGCTAAAAACATAATAGCTCCTTGAACAAAATCAGTTAAACTAACTGCCAAAAAGCCGCCGAATAGTGTGTACAAAATCACGATACTAGAAGTTAAGATTAAACCAAACATATAATCAGCACCAAACGCTGATTCAAATAAGCGTCCGCCTGATACCATACCTGATGAGGTGTAAAGCGTAAAGAAAATCATAATGATGACAGCTGAGACAGCTTTCAATAAAGTAGATGAGTCTTTAAACCGTTTGTCAAAAAAGTCTGGAATGGTAATCGCATCATCAGCAACTTCTGTATACGATCTCAATCGTGGCGCTAGGAATAGATAGTTTAAGTAAGCCCCACTAATTAAACCAACAGCAAGCCATCCAGATGAAAGACCAGTTGTATACATAGCGCCTGGAAGCCCCATCAGCATCCACCCACTCATATCAGCTGCACCAGCAGATAGAGCCGTTACATAAGGACCTAACCCGCGTCCGCCTAACATATAGTCATTCAAGTCATTTGTTTTTCTGAATGCATACCAGCCAATAGCAAGCATTCCAATAAAATAAATAGATAGAGAAATTACAATCTCAATACTCATGTTTCCATATCACCTTTTTCGTATTAATTTGACATCACCTCAATCAAAATATACACAAAGCAGCCTATTGAACTGTCTGCTCACTGCTATGGTTACTTAACCTATCAGAGTATTCCCAAGTGATCAACCTTCTTAAACATCCTCATCATACAAAAAAAATACGTGTATGCGTGATGAGCGTCTATATGTAAGCGTTTACTAAATTAAATCAAAGTAAAAATTTTCTGAAAAATAAAAAGTCAGCTTGATGAATATTTTAGACACTGGCTACACCACAATGACATATTAGTGGACAAAGCCTTTCTAGGCGTCCTCGTAAAGTTGCTTTAGAACAGTAAAATTTGATATGATAAAGTGTATATGACTTATGATCATGACCACGAACACGTATCATTTTTGGAGGTGAACCTGCATGTCAAGAATTTCAATAGAAGAAGTAAAGCATGTTGCGCATTTGGCACGGCTTGCGATTACAGAAGAAGAAGCTGAGATGTTTACAGAACAGCTTGATAGCATCATTTCATTTGCAGAGCAGTTAAACGAGGTAGATACGGAAAACGTTGAACCAACAACACACGTATTAAAAATGAAAAACGTCATGAGAGAAGATGTTCCGAATAAAGGTCTTTCCATTGAGGCAGTCATCAAAAACGCGCCTGATCATAAAGACGGCTATATTCGTGTGCCATCAATTTTGGACTAAAGGAGGCCTGAGGCATGTCACTGTTTGACCACAAAATTTCTGAATTAAAAGAGCTTTTACATAAAAAGGAACTGTCTGTTTCTGATTTAGTGGACGAGTCTTATAAACGAATCCATGAAGTAGACGGGAAAGTACAAGCATTCCTAGCGCTGGACGAAGAGAAAGCACGTGCGTATGCAAAGGAATTGGACGAGGCAGTTGGTGAAAAGGACGAGCTTGGTCTATTGTTCGGTATGCCGATCGGTGTCAAAGATAACATCGTGACGAAAGATTTACGTACAACGGCATCAAGTAAAATCTTGCAAAACTTTGATCCTATTTACGATGCAACCGTTGTGAACCGCTTAAGAGAAGCGGAAGCTGTCACAATCGGTAAATTAAACATGGACGAATTTGCGATGGGATCTTCTACGGAGAACTCTGGCTTCAAAGCAACGAAAAACCCGTGGAATTTAAACACAGTTCCAGGTGGGTCAAGTGGTGGCTCAGCAGCATCTGTTGCAGCTGGAGAAGTACCATTCTCTCTAGGATCAGATACAGGCGGTTCCATTCGCCAGCCGGCATCATTCTGTGGTGTTGTTGGTCTTAAACCAACGTATGGCCGTGTATCTAGATACGGTTTAATCGCATTTGCTTCATCATTAGATCAAATTGGGCCGATTACGCGTAATGTTGAGGACAATGCATATGTTCTTCAAGCGATTTCTGGTGTTGATCAAATGGACGCAACGAGTGCAAATGTCGATGTCCCAGATTTTCTTTCTTCATTAACTGGCGACATCAAAGGCTTGAAAATCGCTGTGCCAAAAGAATATCTTGGCGAAGGTGTTGGCGAAGAAGCAAAAGAGTCTGTTCTTAAAGCGTTGAAAGTATTAGAAGGACTTGGTGCCACATGGGAAGAAGTATCTCTTCCGCATTCTAAATATGCGCTTGCGACTTACTACTTGCTTTCATCTTCAGAAGCATCTGCAAACCTTGCTCGTTTTGACGGTATTCGCTATGGCTACCGTACAGACAATGCAGACAACCTGATTGATTTATATAAAAATACCCGTTCTGAAGGCTTTGGAGACGAAGTGAAACGTCGCATCATGCTTGGCACATTCGCTCTAAGCTCAGGATATTACGATGCATACTATAAAAAGGCGCAAAAAGTCCGTACGCTGATCAAAAAAGACTTTGAAGATGTTTTCGAAAAGTATGATGTCATTGTAGGACCAACAACACCAACTCCGGCATTTAACATTGGTGAAAAGACAAGCGATCCACTCACAATGTATGCAAACGACATTTTAACGATCCCTGTTAACCTTGCAGGCGTTCCAGGAATCAGTGTGCCTTGTGGATTTGCAAATGGTCTTCCGTTAGGACTGCAAATCATTGGTAAACACTTTGATGAAGGAACCGTTTACCGCGTGGCTCACGCTTTCGAACAAGCAACAGATCATCATAAAGCAAAACCTGAACTGTAAGGGGTGAATCAGAATGAACTTTGAAACGGTAATTGGACTTGAAGTCCACGTAGAGCTCAAAACACAATCAAAAATTTTCTCAAGCTCACCGACGCCTTTTGGTGCGGCTGCCAATACGCAAACAAGTGTCATCGATCTTGGTTATCCTGGCGTACTGCCTGTGCTGAACAAAGAAGCGGTGAACTTTGCGATGAAAGCAGCAATGGCACTGAACTGTGAGATTGCAACTGATACAAAATTTGACCGTAAAAACTATTTCTATCCTGATAACCCAAAGGCGTATCAAATTTCTCAATTTGATAAACCGATCGGTGAAAACGGCTGGATTGAAATTGAAGTAGACGGCAAAACAAAACGAATTGGTATTACACGTCTTCATTTGGAAGAGGATGCAGGAAAACTGACGCACACAGGCGACGGTTATTCACTCGTCGATTTCAACCGTCAAGGTACACCACTTGTTGAAATCGTATCTGAGCCTGACATTCGTACGCCAGAAGAAGCGTATGCTTACTTAGAAAAATTAAAATCCATTATTCAATATACAGGCGTCTCTGACTGTAAGATGGAAGAAGGCTCACTTCGTTGTGATGCCAACATTTCTCTTCGTCCAATCGGCCGTGAAGAGTTTGGAACGAAAACAGAGCTCAAGAACTTGAACTCATTCGCATTCGTCCAAAAAGGTCTTGAATTCGAAGAAAAACGTCAAGAGCAAGTATTGCTTTCTGGCGGTCTCATCGAACAGGAAACACGCCGCTATGATGAAGCGTCTAAAAAGACGATCCTGATGCGTGTCAAAGAAGGCTCTGATGATTATCGCTACTTCCCAGAACCAGATTTGGTGGAGCTTTACATTGATGACGAGTGGAAAGAACGTGTAAGAGCATCGATTCCAGAGCTTCCAGACGAGCGCCGCAAACGCTACATTGATGAACTTGGACTTCCTGCATATGACGCAATGGTACTGACGCTGACAAAAGAAATGTCTGATTTCTTTGAAGCAACCATTTCAGAAGGTGCTGAAGCGAAGCAAGCATCAAACTGGCTCATGGGTGAAGTATCTGCCTACTTAAACTCGGCTCAAAAAGAGCTGGAAGATACGAAGCTAACGCCGCAAGGACTGGCTGGCATGATCAAGCTTATCGAAAAAGGAACGATTTCTTCTAAGATTGCCAAAAAGGTATTCAAAGAGCTCATTGAAAATGGGGGAGATGCAGAAACAATCGTCAAAGAAAAAGGACTTGTCCAAATTTCTGACGAAGGTGCACTGCTCAAACTTGTCACAGAAGCACTTGATAACAACCCGCAATCCATTGAAGACTTCAAAAATGGAAAAGACCGCGCGATTGGTTTCTTAGTCGGACAAATCATGAAAGCATCGAAGGGACAAGCAAACCCACCGATGGTCAACAAGATTCTTCTCGAAGAAATCAAAAAACGATAAATCGCAAAAACCGCCTCATGGAAGAGGCGGTTTTTTTGTTGATTGACATGACAGGGTCTTATCACAGATTCAGACCACCGCCGTATATCAATTCATTGGTTCTTTTTTTATAATGAAGCATAAGCTTTAGCACATATTCGAAGGGGATAAAGGTGAATTAAAGTGAACATCGCCACGTATTGTCATTGGAGGAATAGCTTCAATTGTTCCACAGCTCTTTGGACAGCGGAGTCCTCACACGTTTCTAAATTTGTCAGCATCCCTTGAATGACCGGCTTGCGAGGCTCATCTTTGGCCAATTCTTCTTCAATGACTTCAATGGATACAAGGGTATCATCCGAAAGCAGATGCTCAGATTTTAACAATCGAAGCTCTTCTTGAAGAGTAGCGGCATTTGGCGCTTCATCATCCCAAATGTTTTGCTTCAGAATCGGCTTCGCATGAGAACGAAGAAGCCCATGAACCAAATCATCAAATCGGTCGAGAATAAAGGATGAGAGCTCTTCACATGATAATTGCATCTGATCTTGCAAAAGCAGTACCTGCACATAAGATTGGATGATTCCTTGAATCATGACTGACAGGTCAGTTATATATGGTTCGATCTCCTGTCCATACGTGGTCAAAATAGAAATTTGGATTTCATCATTCATCTGCTTTTTAACCGTTTTGGAATACTTTTTAATTTGCTGGTTTTCCGGAATAATGTTCTCGCTGAGGATCAAAATGATAAAATCCTTGTTCGCAGCAAAGTGCTGGAACTGTTCAGCGATTTGTTTTTGAAAGATATCTCTAGGCGCAAGATGTTGATTTTCTTTTCGAATCTTTTCAATACTTTGCATAGACGTGTCGATATAATATTCAAACGCTCTGTTGAAAAGCTGTTCTTTTGATTTGAAATGCAAATAAAATGCACCTTTAGATATTCCGCATTCATCTGCAATTTCCTGAATGGTCGTAGAAGAAAAACCTTTTTTCGCAAACAACTGAATGCTTGCTTTAATGATCTTTTCTTTTTTTTCGTTCATGAAATAAGGCCCCTTCAGCTTTAGAATGTTACGTCAAACGCAAGTGAAATGGTTGACGGCATTGTATATCACCGTTTATTATGATATAGAATGACCAGTCAGTCAATACATAAAGGAAAATGGAGGACATAATGAATTCGATCATCAATTTTGTATTAAAGAACAAGTTCGCTGTATGGCTCATGACGATTATCGTAACAGTTGCTGGTCTATATGCCGGATTGAATATGAAACAAGAATCAATCCCGAATATCAACACTCCAGTCATTACGGTTTCTACAACGTATCCTGGCGCAACGCCGGACGAAGTATCAGATAAGGTGACAGACCCAATTGAGAAGTCGATACAAAATCTCAATGGGGTGAATGTGGTCACTTCTAATTCTTTTGAAAATGCCTCATCGATTCAAATCGAGTACGATTACAATAAAGACATGGATGAAGCAAAGAAGGAAATTGAAGATGCCATTAGCAATATCAATTTTCCAGAAAATGCAGAAAAACCAAAAATCGCACGTTTTAGCATCAATGCGATTCCAATTTTAGCTCTTAGTGTCTCCGGTGATAAAGAGTCATTACAAGACCTGACACAAAAAGTGGAAAATGACCTTATTCCTTCTCTTCAAGGTTTAGATGGTGTCTCTTCTGTCGAAGCTTCTGGACAACAAATCAAAGAAGTAGAATTTTCTTTTAAACAAAAGAAATTGAAGGAATATGGTTTAGATGAAGAAACTGTCCAAAACATGATCAAAGGCTCTGATGTCAATGTACCTTTAGGGTTATACACATTTGGCAACAAGCAAAAATCAGTCGTAGTGGATGGCAATATTTTAAGTGTTAAAGATTTGAAAAACATGCGAATTCCTGTCACACCAAGTGCAAGCGGCGGTGCGGGAAGCGCAGGAGCTGGAGCGTCTTCTAGCGGCTCAGGAAATGCAGGAGCTCAAGGTGCTGATCAACAGGCTGGAAGTGCAAGTCAGCAGCAAGCAGCAGCAGCTCAGCAACAAACTGGTGCAGCAAGCGGTCAATCTGTAGAGCTGCCGACGATCAAACTTTCTGAGATTGCAGATATTAAAGTCGTGAAAGATGCAGAATCGATTTCTAGAACGAACGGAAAAGACAGTATCGGTTTGCAAATTGTCAAAGGCTCTGATGCTAACACAGTGAGTGTAGCAGAAGCAGTCACAAAAGAACTTGAAACATTCAAAAAAGACAATAAAGGAATCAAAGTCAGCACGACATATGATCAAGCAGAGCCGATTAAAGAATCTGTCAGCACAATGCTGAACAAGGCGATCATCGGAGCAATCTTTGCGATCATTATCATTATGTTGTTCCTTCGAGATATCAAATCAACATTAATTTCGGTCATCTCCATTCCGTTATCCCTGTTGATTGCTGTTTTATTATTAAATCAGCTGGATATCACATTAAATATCATGACACTTGGTGCCATGACAGTCGCCATTGGACGTGTTGTCGATGACTCGATTGTCGTCATAGAAAACATCTATCGACGAATGGCGTTAAAAGATGAACCGTTAAAAGGAAAAGCACTCGTTAGAGAAGCCACAAAAGAAATGTTTATTCCGATTATGTCTTCGACGATTGTCACAATTGCGGTATTCTTGCCATTAGCTCTAGTGGGTGGAATGATTGGTGAACTATTCATCCCATTTGCATTAACCATTGTGTTTGCTCTAATGGCTTCACTACTTGTTGCCATTACAATCGTTCCAATGATGGCTCACAGCCTATTTAAAAAGAACCTGTACGGCAAAGCGAAAAAGGTAAAAGAACACAAACCAAGCAAACTTGCTGGTGGTTATAGACGTGTACTCAATTGGACATTGAACCATAAATGGATCACGTCAGGAATTGCGATTTTGATGCTGATCGGCAGCTTATTCCTCGCACCACTTGTCGGTGTCAGCTTCTTACCGCAGGAAGCAGAAAAAACGGCAATGGTGACATACACGCCAGAGCCTGGACAAACGAGAGAACAAGCCATTGCTGAAACGAAAAAGGCAGAAGATTACTTAATGAAACGTGATCATGTCAATACGGTTCAATATTCATTAGGCTCTTCAAATGCGCTGACAGCAAGTGTTGGTGGAAACTCTAACGGTGCATTATTCTTCGTACAATACGACGAGGACACACCGAACTTTGATAAAGAAAAAGATCGTGTGGTTAAAGCCCTTCAAGACAAAACGTCTAAAGGGGAATGGAAATCACAAGACTTCTCATCTGCTGGCGCAAGCAATACAGTGACGTACTATGTGTACGGTGACAAAGCAAGTGATATTGAAGGCACAGTCAAAGATGTCGAGAACATTTTAAAAGATGAGAAGAACTTGAAAAACGTCAGCACAAGCTTATCTGAGAAGTATGACGAATATACGTTTAATGCAGATCAAGAAAAACTGGCGAAACTAGGCTTGACCGCTTCACAAATCGCACAGGCGATCGCTCCTCAAAGTAATGAAACAACGTTGACGAAAGTAACAGAGGACGGCAAAGAACTAGATGTGAAGCTTCAAACGGAAAAAGATGAATACAAGAGTAAAAAAGATCTAGAGAATAAAAAGATCACAACACCAACAGGACAACAAGTCCGAATTGGCGATGTGGTGAAAGTGAAAGATGGCACAACAGCAAACACTGTAACAAAGCGTGATGGGAAGATTTACGCTGAAGTATCTGGTGACATGACAACAGACGACGTATCAAGTGTGACACAAGATGTCCAGAAGAAAGTTGACAAGCTTGATTTGAAATCTGGCGTTACGATTGATACAGGCGGTGTAAGTGCGGATATTGAGGAATCCTTTACACAGCTAGGACTCGCAATGCTTGCAGCGATTGCTATTGTATACCTCGTTCTCGTCATTACATTTGGCGGAGGTCTTGCACCATTTGCGATTCTGTTCTCACTTCCATTTACGATTATTGGGGCACTCGTTGGATTGTTTGTAGCGAAAGAAACCATCAGCTTAAATGCCATGATTGGATTGCTGATGCTGATCGGAATCGTTGTAACAAATGCCATTGTCTTGATTGACCGAGTGATTCATAAAGAAAAAGAAGGACTTTCAACAAGAGAAGCCTTACTTGAAGCAGGTACAACAAGATTACGCCCAATCTTAATGACGGCACTTGCGACAATTGGTGCATTGCTGCCACTCGCATTAGGTTTTGAAGGCGGAAGTCAGATCGTATCAAAAGGACTTGGCGTCACCGTTATTGGCGGTTTAACAAGTTCTACACTTCTCACATTGGTCATCGTGCCAATCGTGTATGAAATCTTAAGCAAGTTTAGACGTAAGAAAAAGTACGCTGAAGAAGAGTAAGAGGAAGCCCCGCTAATAAGCGGGGTTTTTTTAAGATGAAAACTGACAAACCGCTTTTCTCATCAGCTCTTCAAATGCATCGAAAAAGGCATCCCGATCAACGTGGTCAATGACATGAATCGTCTTTCCATCTGGATGCTCTTCGGTACGTCCTTGTCTTGGTGTTTCGGTATAAACAATTGCATTCATTTCCTTTGAACGAGTAAATGAAGTGGAAGCAAGAGTGATCGTTGTCAGCACATCCCATAAGTAGTAAGTCGAGTTCGTTTCGTGATGAATGAGAGGCGGACAAAAGGCATAACATTGTCCAATAAAGTCAATCCCGATGTGAGAGCGAAGGGAAGCCCAGCGTTGACGGACATCGAGTGTGAGCGGGACTTGATTCGTGCTTTCCAGTGCGACCATTTCAATTGGAAAACGCTCTTGAAATACGGTGCTCACAGCATAAGGGTCCCAAAAAGCATTCCATTCTGCTGTTCCATCATGCTCGGGTTCTTCAACATTGCCTTTTTCAAGGAATGTGCCGCCCATCCACACCAGTTTCTCAATTTTATTTGAGATGGAAGGATCTTCTTCTAAGGCGCGTGCAAGGTCTGTGAGCGGTCCTGTAAAGAGCAGCGTAACAGGTTCGGTTGACTTTTTCATCGTTTCAATCAGGTGAAGATGTGCAGGAAGCTTAGATACTTTTGTATCAATAGCGCCTTTTTCATTTAAAATCGGCAGGGCATCTACATAAAAAGCATGCATGCGCCATTCCTTTGGAAATGGATTCACACCTCTAGAATTGGAAGCGGCTACTTCAATCTCATATGGGCTAAAACGATCAATAATTTTCTGAGAAGCGCTCAGCGCAGGCTCTAAATAACAATCAGCAGGAATCACAGACGTCCCGATCACTTTCAGGTGTTCCATTTGAAGAAGTAGAAATAAGGACACGAGATCATCAACACCGCCGTCATGATTGAAATAGACAGGCTTTTTCATGGCATATCATCCTTTTCATCGTTTTCTTTTATCTTATCAGAATGCTGATCTGCTGAGGGAAACGTGCCATGAGATTTCAAATATTAGGGGGTTGTTCTGTTGCCATTTTCAAATCTCATAGTATAATTAAAGGTTGTTAGTGGTGAAAATAGATTGCATAATGATAATAGGATGATGATGAATGAAACGTGCTCGAATTATATACAATCCGACATCTGGACGTGAACTCTTTAAGAAGAATTTACCGCAGGTTTTGCAAAAATTTGAACAGGCTGGCTATGAAACATCTTGTCATGCGACGACATGTGCAGGAGATGCAACACAAGCAGCCGAAAAAGCCGCACAGAGAGATTTTGATTTAATTGTAGCAGCTGGTGGAGACGGCACGATTAATGAGGTCGTCAATGGATTAGCACCGCTTGAAAAAAGACCAAAATTAGGAATCATTCCAGTTGGAACGACCAATGACTTCGCAAGAGCACTTGGCATTCCAAGAGAAGATATTTTAAAAGCGACAGATGCCATCATTGATGGTGTAGCAAAGCCGCTTGATATTGGTAAAGTGAATGGACAGTATTTCATTAATATTGCGGGAGGCGGCCGATTAACAGAGCTGACCTATGAAGTGCCTAGTAAGCTGAAAACCATGCTAGGACAACTTGCGTATTATTTGAAAGGCATGGAGATGCTTCCTTCCATTCGCCCGACAGAAGTCGAAATTGAATATGACGGCAAATTGTTTCATGGCGAAATCATGCTGTTTCTTGTTTCACTAACAAACTCAGTAGGCGGCTTTGAAAAGCTCGCACCAGATTCCATTCTAGATGACGGTATGTTTGACCTGATTATTTTAAAGAAGGTCAACCTAGCAGAAGCCATTCGAGTGGTCAGCCTTGCACTTCGAGGCGAGCATATTCATGATAACAATGTCATCTACGCAAAAGCGAATCGCGTGAAGGTAGATGTAAAAGATAAAATGCAATTGAATTTAGATGGTGAATACGGCGGCATGCTGCCAGGTGAATTTGAAAACCTGTATCGCCATATTGAATTTATTGTGCCAAAAGCAACAGCTGAAAAAATAGGGTGAAGACTAAACTTGGTTCCTTATGGCGACCAAGTTTTTCTTTGCAAATGAGGTGATAAAATTGGTGAAAATGAAACCGCCTGTTCAAAAAAATGAATACTACAATGTAACCTTCGAAGATTTAACGCACGAAGGTGCAGGAGTAGCGAAAATTGAGGGTTTCCCTGTGTTTGTACCGAATGCCCTTCCTGACGAGCAAGGGAAAATCAAAGTCACACGTGTCAAAAAAGGATTTGCTTTTGGACGACTCATGGAGCTGACAAAGGAAAGTCAGCACAGGCAAGATGCGCCATGTCCTATCTATAAGCAGTGCGGAGGCTGTCAAATTCAGCACATGAGCTATGAAGGCCAGCTGCTTTTTAAACAGAAACAAGTAAAGGACGTATTGGAGCGGATCGGCAAGCTTGATATGAGCCGTGTAAAAGTTCATCCTGTACTCGGCATGGAAGACCCTTGGAATTACCGAAACAAAGCACAAGTACCAGTTGGCGAACGGGAAGGCGGACTTGTTGCAGGATTTTATCAGCAGCGTACCCATGAAATCATTGATATGGAAAAATGCTTGATCCAGCAATCAGAAAATGACGAAGTGGTACAGGCAGTAAAAGACATCTGCAATGCGTTTGGCATCAAAGCATATAACGAAGAGCGGCACAAAGGCTGGCTGCGTCATGTCATGGTTCGCTATGGCATTGCAACAGGTGAAATGATGGTTGTGTTTGTCACAAGAACGGCTGATTTTCCGCAAAAGCAACAGGTGATTGAGCAGATTATAGCACGCTTCCCATACGTTCGGTCAATTGTGCAAAACGTGAATTCAAAGAAGACAAATGTCATTTTCGGAGACGAAACGACCGTTTTGTGGGGAGAAGAATACATTTATGACACGATTGGCGACATCAAATTTGCTATTTCAGCCCGTTCGTTTTATCAAGTGAATCCAACTCAAACAAAAGTTCTTTACGATAAAGCACTTGAATATGCAGAACTGCAAGGCGAAGAAACCGTCATTGATGCCTACTGCGGAATTGGTACAATTTCCTTATTTCTCGCACAAAAAGCAGGCAGAGTCTATGGCGTTGAAATTGTCCCAGAAGCAATTGAAGATGCAAAACGCAACGCTGCCTTAAACGGAATCAATAATGTTGAATTTGCAGTCGGTGAAGCAGAAACGGTCATCCCAAACTGGTACAAAGAAGGCATCAAAGCAGACACCCTCGTCGTCGATCCGCCAAGAAAAGGCTGTGACGAAGCACTGCTTGACACCATTTTAAAGATGAAACCAAAACGAGTTGTTTATGTTTCCTGTAATCCTGGTACGCTTGCTCGTGATTTGCGTATTCTTGAAGATGGCGGGTATGTGACAGAGGAAGTACAGCCTGTGGATATGTTTCCGCATACGAGTCATGTTGAGTGTGTGGCAAGTCTTGTGATTAATTAGTAATGTATTGAGAGACATACCGATTTCGAGAAAAACATCGATATCGGGATATTTTTGTATCACTACTTGCCTAAAATTAATAGGTTGGATTTGCTGATAGGTGGTGATTTGTATTGGTGAGAAGAAAGCAAATGACGAACACATTAAAAGGGAAATTTCAAACGAAGAACGAGAGTAGCGTCAGAATCAAGCTGATGGTATTTATGGTCCAAAGGCTAAAGTAGCGTTAGAAAAGCTATGAATTAAATAAACCCCCTTCTCCATTATAGGATAGGGGGTTCTTCTTCTATGTTCTGATTTTTTTGATCAAGCGCAGAGGATATGATATCAAGTCCGATGTATAAAAAGCTAACAAAGAAAGATAAAATTAATACACCGTTCCCCCATATAGAAACTTCAATTATCTTTAAATTGAGTACATATTTAATCGTGAAGTAAATAAGAGCCCACGAAGCAAAAAATTCTAAAATATAGGTTATCCATTTTGGGACCTTCAACAAAAAAGTGATTCCTTTCCCTATAAATAAAACTATAAACGACCAAAAAACTACGATGATGCTGACTAACAATGAAAAGGTGATCAAAGAGAAGAAAGAATCATAAGTGATGTATTCACCGAAAAGAAAATTCACTCCCAATGTGACTAAATAAAGCATGGCAGTTGGAAGGGCAATAACGATACTAAGGGAAAAAAATATTAGTAAAATAAGAAGAACGGCCGCAAAAGCGCCAGGTGCTTCATCTACAATGTTTTTCTTTCTGAAAAAGGTATAGAGCATGATAGACACTAAAAGGAGCACTAAAAAAGTCATTAAAATAACGTAAGAAAAAGACATGAAGACCCTCCATAAAAAAGTGCTATTAGAAAACTAATAGCACTTATTTTTATATTTAGATAAGATTAATGATGAACTTTGCCAAAGTTTTAGCAACATCTCTAGGAGCACCTATTTTAGTAAAAGCTTTTGTGAATTGTTTTTCCGTCCACTTTTCTCCTTTATCCATTATTTTTGCAATTTTGGCAGAATTCTTTCTGATCCAAGCAGCAGCCTTTGGATTAAAAGGTTTCAACGCTTTTGACAGTAACCATCCTCCAGAACGTAGAGCACCTCGGAAAGCTTTATATGACCACGAAACAACCCCTTGAGTAGATACTTCCCCGTTTGCGGCTGTTTGAGTTGCTAAAGTATTTGACTGAATAGGGCTGCTAGTAGTGTTATTTGTTGCGGCTTGTTGTAAAGAAGTTTTATACACCTTCGTATGTACTGGAGCTGTTAATTTAGCTGGCTCTGCTGCAAATGCAGTAGTCGCACCAAGGCCAGAAGTCAATAAAGTTGCGCTTAGTAGTATTGGAACAAATTTTTTTCTGAAAGTCATGTTAATTTCGCCTCCGAAAATTTAATGAAGAGGCTGTTTATAAGTTAGAAAATTCTTGTTGTTCAAGCCTCAATTATAAAATACTTCTTAAGAAAATCCAGTGAAATATGACTTAAACATGTATAGGTCTTTTATATAAGAAATCACTCCTTTTCACAACATGCATAAAATTGTAACAATAACCATATTAAGTTTAAATAGTAATTTTATTCTATATTTTTGTGTGGCTATTTCATTATAATTTATTTTTATGGGAAAATTGCGGTTTGTTTTTGGTGTGGAGAAACTTCTTTTCAAGTTGGTATCCTGATAAATGATTACTTGCTGTCCATCGCGTGACACGTTTCCTAGTAGGAACGGCATTTACGTCTCCTCAAATTTTTGATATTTTATTAAAGTGGGATAGCATTTATTAATGTTCATTTTATGGTCCTTTTGCTTATAATGATTAATAATGTATATAATGATATTTTACAGAAGGACATGCCCTATAAGGCGCTATGTCATGAGAGGAATTGGATGAAAGATGAGTGAAAATTTTTGGCGTGATTTACCACGACCATTTTTTATATTAGCACCAATGGAAGAAGTGACAGATGTTGTGTTTCGTCATGTTGTGAGTGAGGCGGCGAGACCGGATGTGTTTTTTACAGAGTTTACAAACAGTGAGAGCTACTGCCACCCTGATGGCATTCAAAGTGTGAAAGGCCGTTTAACGTTTACAGAGGATGAGCAGCCGATTGTTGCTCATATTTGGGGAGATAAGCCTGAGAACTTCAGACAAATGAGTATTGGAATGGCGGAGTTAGGATTTCAGGGGCTTGATATTAATATGGGTTGTCCTGTCCCAAATGTCACGCAAAACGGGAAGGGGAGTGGATTGATTCTTCGCCCAGACGTTGCGGCAGAGCTGATTCAAGCGGCAAAAGCAGGGGGATTACCTGTTAGTGTGAAAACAAGACTAGGGTTTACAGAGGTCGATGAATGGCGTGGTTGGCTCAGACACATTTTGGAGCAAGACATTGTGAATTTATCGATTCATCTTCGTACTAGAAAGGAAATGAGCCAGGTAGATGCGCATTGGGAGCTCATTCCTGAGATTAAGAAATTGCGTGATGAAGTAGCCCCTGATACGCTTTTGACAATCAATGGTGATATTCCTGATCGTCAAACAGGCTTAAAGCTCGCTGAGAAGTATGGAGTGGACGGAGTGATGATTGGACGTGGGATTTTTCATAACCCATTTGCCTTTGAAAAAGAGCCGAAAGAGCATACGAGTGACGAACTGTTAGGTCTTTTAAGATTACATCTTGATCTTCATGATCAATATTCCTCATTAGGCTTGCGTCCATTCAAGGCACTGCATCGTTTCTTTAAGATTTATGTAAAAGGAGTCAGAGGAGCGAGCTTCCTAAGAAACCAATTAATGAACACATCATCAACAGATGAAGTGCGAGCAATGCTAGATGAATTTGAAGCGAGAAATCAAGAACAATCATAATCAACAAGAGGAGGGGTAACCCTTCTCTTTTTTTATGAACAGGACTATTAAACTAGTTCTCTCAAATGGTAAAATGAGATAGAAATAACAATTGGAGGTATTTTATTTGAAGCCATTTTGGGATACAGACAGAGAAAGTGAAGAGACATTTAAGAAAATCAATGAAAAAGGCATTGCAAAAGCAGAAAAGAAACTAGGCGTCATCTTGCCTGATACATATAAGAAACTGATTCTTGAACAAAATGGCGGTTATACCTTGCATAATGCTTTTCCAACAGACCAGCCGAATGGATGGGCAGAGGATCATGTGTCATTTGATCATTTAAGAGGAATTGCCAAAGGCGAAGGTATTATGGATAGTGATTATTTAATAGAAGAATGGGAATTGCCTGAGGGACTTGTACTGATTTGTGGGGATGGTCATACGTGGATCGCTTTGGATTATAGAGATACAAAGGAACATCCACCGGTTCATTACTTTGATCTAGAATATGAGACGGATTTTAAATTAGCGGATTCGTTTGATGAATTGATTGCGGGGCATTATACCGCAGAGGATAGTGAAGAAGATGAAATGTCAGGTGAAGAATTGCTGGCTGAATATGAAAAACAGAATAAACCATTATCAAAAGAAGAAGTAAAAGATATCTTTTTAACCAAAGACCCTGAGCAGCTTTCAAAAATCGCGAATTTCCAAGTGGAACAAATTGATGATATCAAGTGGATTTTTTCTGAGGTGGAAACGTATATGGACAGCCTTCAGAACGAAGAAATGTTAACGACTGCTGGCTGGGCAATCAATACGATCTTTATAATGAATGACGAATTGATTAAGCAGCATACTGATGTTGTCGAGCATGCACGTCGTTTTGCGAAGCATTTGAATCAATCAGAAATAGATGAAATGCCCCACATTGCCTTTAATATATCAATCGCATTGGAATTTGATTTAGAGGAATAAGATCTATCATTTTAAAAATAGACCCCCTAACCAAAAGGGGGTCACCAATTCCTTTACTCCGCACTCTCCTCAACCTCACGGCTATCTTCTGTTTCACCAATATAAATAGGACCGTTTGCATGGTCGATTCGGATTGGCCATTCGTATGGAATTTGAAGACGTCTAGCAATGGCTCTCCAGAATTTTGTGGAATCCAATTCGAATTCTTGGAAGTCTTTTAATAAGTCTTTGTAAGACGAGCCATCAAATTGAATGTACATATCTTGAAGGCGCATGAACGCGACATGTCTCACTTCTAATGCTGCCGCAGCTTCCATTTCTTCTTCTGTTGCTTCGCCAATGATTGTTCCTGCGGGTGGAAGCATGTCGTATACGTTAAATTCCTCTTCTTCTTCGTGTGCTGCATTGTGCTGTTGATCTGACATTTTTTTCACTCCTTCTAGTCTTCATCAAGCTTTTATTCGTGCTTACTTCTATTATCGGAAGGAAATGCGAAATGTGGAATGAAAAAAGAAGCAGATCCACAATACTTGCTTTTTCTTCTCGAATCTTTTATGATCAATTACAGATATAAAAGGTCTACAATAGATAGAAAGGAATGTTTCTATGAAATATTCTAAAGCGACCAACTATGCGCTTCATACGATGGTATTTTTAACACTTGCACCAAAGGGGAAAGCAATAGGCGTTGAGCCTCTCGCCAAGATGCAAGATCTTTCACCCACTTATTTATCCAAAATTTTAACAAAGCT
Source organism: Bacillus sp. BS1807G30 (assembly GCF_040047675.1). Lineage (NCBI taxonomy): Bacteria > Bacillati > Bacillota > Bacilli > Caryophanales > Bacillaceae > Bacillus > Bacillus sp. BS1807G30. The sequence goes on from NZ_CP157353.1 coordinate 680,404, forward strand.
TGTGAAGGCGGGATTGATTGAATCAACACCTGGCGCAAAAGGTGGTTACGCCATTCTGAAAAAGAAGGAAGACATTTCGTTTCTAGACGTCATTCAGGCGGTAGAAGGACAAACCAATTTATTTCGTTGTTCCTTAGCACATGATTCTTTCATGCCTCACGATGACTGTTTGATTGAACAAGTCATGCAGGATGTTGAAATGAAAATGCAGAAGACGTTAAGTCAAAAGCGGTTAGTTGATATTGCAAGCCAAATAGAGCAGACAGAAAAAAATCCATTTTTCAAGATGTGATTTTTTTTGAATAAATTATAGATATTAAGAGTCTTTAAAGTCTTGGATAAAAAGGAGAGATTTATATGTTATTAGATTGTGCCATTATTGGAGGCGGGCCAGCCGGATTAAATGCAGCTCTTGTTGTGGGGCGGGGCAGAAAACAGGTCATGGTATTCGATGATGAGATGCCAAGAAATCGAGTGACTCAGGAATCACATGGATTTATTACAAACGATGGAATGACACCGTTTGAGATCAGACAAGCGGGAGAAGCGGATCTTCAAAACTACCCTGATATTCAAATCAAACGAAGCAGAATTGTGGAGATACAAAATCATGAGGACAACTTCGCGTTACTGACACAAGAGGGAGAAAGATTCGAAGCGAAGAAAATCATATTGGCAACAGGACTTCAGGATATACTGCCAGAAATGAAGGGGATTCATGAAGTGTATGGAAAGACGTTGTTTAGCTGTCCTTTCTGCGATGGCTGGGAGCTGAAGGACAAGCCACTTGCCCTGATTGCAGAGAACCAGCGCGCTTTGCATATGGCGAAACTTCTTTCCAATTGGACAAAGGATTTGATTGTGTTTACAAATGGACAGCAAGTGTTAGCTGAAGAGGAGAAAGCACTGCTATCAGCGCATTCTATTCAAGTCATTGATGTACCAATTGTAGCGATCCATCATGACAATGGGCAGCTTCACTCTCTTCACCTTGCGAATGGGGAAACGGTGAAAAGAGAAGGCGGATTTGTCGCAAGTGATTTCAAGCAGTCAACCCCTTTTGCTGAAAAACTAGGCTGTCAAATGACGAAAAATGGGGGCATTGAAACAGATATTCTTGGGCGTACAACCGTCAGTGGTATTTTTGCATGTGGTGATAATTTAGGCGGACCTGCTCAGCTTGTTCTTGCAGCAGCAGCTGGAAGTCAGGCAGGAATGGGCGTCATTCATGAACTTGTGCAGGAAGAGTTTCAACAAAGAACACCTCTATAAAAAGAGATGTTCAGCGATGAGCGATTTTCCGTTTTGCTAAGACGTGAGCTGTCCATTCAAAAAGTGCGTAGATGACAAAGAAGATCAGGATCCAGCTGCTGACATCGACCCATACATTGGTGATATGAATGATGTTCGCCTGATCAAGTCCAGTCTGTATCCACATCGTGATCAATGCGGTGAGGAACACCTGTAAAAACCATTTTTTCAATTGGTCACACCTCCATCTCTTTCTATCATATAAGAAATGACAGTTTATTTCCAATTGAATTTCCATCAGTTTCAACGGTAAAATAAGAAATAAAACCACTGGAAGGACATGACATGAGCGATCAAACCAATCGTTTTTTAAAAAGTTATTTTCCTGATCTTGTCCTCACGCCGCCTCTTTTTTATGGGTGGCCTTTTGGTCTTCGCTTTGAAGTGGCAGATTGGTCATTAGGAGAAGAATCGGTTGTATTAGAAAAAGCAGCCGATCGGGCTTTAAAAATTGTCAGATATGCTTTTGATCCAGAAGACGATATTCTACTTGTCACGGATGTCTATACGCAGCATGAACATGAATTAACGAAGCAAAAGCTCCTAGTTTATCAAAAATATGCCGACCGGCAAGTGCGTCACCGATTGCGTTACGAGCGTTTGACTTATGTACAATCAAAACTAGAAGAAGCAATGAAAATAGAGAGATTTACACTCAAGTGTCAGCTGCAAGATATTCGATTGTGCCCGCTTCTACAAGCCATATGCCAAGAGGATTTCTACAAACCGAATCAACTCATGAAAGGAAAGCTTGGTTATGACATTTATCTCATCAATCTCTCAAAACAGATGATTTTCCACTTATATGATGATCGAGGCTGTGATCTTATTGCGGCAGATCCAGAACATCTGCATCCAGTTTATGAAGGTTTACAGCACTGGCTCTTAGACTATGACCGTGCTCAGATGGATCAGTTGTTTGCCGGGAAATAAGAAAACCGCACTTTTAACAAGTGCGGCTTCTTTTTATGCTTCTACTTTATTGAAAAACTGTGGCAGATATTCTTTGTGTGCTTCTAGCATTTCATCTAGGATGCTTTTTGCAATGGCATCTGATGGGACGAGCGGGTTGATGGTCATGGCAACAAGAGCTGTGTTGTAGTCGCCTGTCACGGCTGCTTCAGCGGCTACACGTTCAAAGGATTTAATTTGAGAAATAAGTCCTTTGACAGCAACCGGCATTTCACCAACAGCGATTGGTTTTGGGCCGTCTTTTGTGATGACACAGTTCAGTTCAACGGCAGAATCATTTGGAATGTCACTGATGGCGCCATTGTTGATGGTGTTTACAGGCTGAATGTCATGCTTGTCGTTATAAATGGATGCGATCAAGTTACATGCTGCATCACTGTAGTAAGCACCGCCTCGTTTTTCAAGCTGTGGCGGCTTAATATCAAGATCAGGATCTTTGTAAAGCTCGAACAGGTCATTTTCTAGTGCACGGACGACTTCTGCACGAGTTCCCTCATTCGCTGCTGCTTTTTTCTCTTCAGCCAACATATCACTTGTTTTGTAATAGTAGCGGTGGTACGGACAAGGAATCACACCAAGCCCTTTTAAGAAATCTGCATCCCACGGAATCGCTTGAATGTTGTTCATGGACATGGTGGAGTTTGGATCTGCCATGTCTTCGATCACTTGATCCATGATGCTTTTGCCATCTAAGAACACGTTCAGTCCAAATACCATATGGTTTAATCCAGCAAAGCTGACTTCGACTCTGCTTGCGTCGACATCAAGTCCTTTGGCGATGCCCATGCGAATGCCGATTGGTACGTTACATAAGCCAACGACTTTGCGATGGTTTGAATAGCGAAGTACGGCTTCTGTGACCATACCAGCAGGATTGGTGAAATTCACAAGCCAAGCATCTGGGCATAATTCTTCAATATCTTTCACAATATCAAGAATGACAGGGATGGTGCGCAGACCCTTGAATAGACCGCCTGGACCGTTTGTTTCTTGACCAATGACATCATATTTTAAAGGAATGCGTTCATCCTTCATACGTGCTTCCAGTAATCCGACGCGGAATTGTGTTGTGACGAAATCAGCGTCTACCAGTGCTTTCCGGCGATCTAAAGTTAAATGAACCTCGATTGGAAGTCCCGCTTTTTTCACCATACGTTTTGCAAGATTTCCGACGATCTCAAGCTTTTCTTTACCTGCTTCGATATCGACGAGCCAAAGTTCGCTAATTGGAAATTCATCGTACCGTTTAATGAATCCTTCGACTAGCTCTGGTGTATAGCTTGATCCTCCGCCGATTGTGACAACCTTTAATCCTTTTGCCATGTTCTGCACCTCCGAATAATGTAACGCACAATGTTATAATAGAGTGAATCAATCTTTTATCATTTGTTTGTACATCTATAGCTTATCGTGAGAGTACCTTGTGCGTAAACGGTTTCAGCGTCTTTAGGCAAGGGTGCCCTATTTAGAGATTTGTTACATAAAAGAAACGTGTTGTGTCATGTTATTGGAGAAAGGGGAAGTCAGATGTTTTCAAGTGAGGTCATTTCCAGCTTTAATGAACTAGAAAGCGCTTTATACCGATACATTATGGAAAACAGTGAAAAAGTCGTCTATATGAGAATTCGTGATTTGGCAGATGCCGCACATATATCGACCTCATCTGTCCTTCGCTTTTGTCGAAAAGTGAATTGTGAAGGCTTTTCAGAATTTAAGGTGAAGCTCAAAATGTATTTAGAAGCAGAACAAACACCTTCTTTGAAAAGCACGCAGCATTTCTTGTATGAATTTATCGAACGGACACTTAAAGGAGATTTTGAGGGAAAGATCAAAGAGGCAGCAAAGCTGATTGCGGATGCAAAGAATGTGCTGTTTATTGGGACGGGCAGTTCTGGTATTTTGGCGCAGTATGGGGCAAGGTACTTTTCAAGTCTGGAGAAATTTTCGTTTTACATCAACGATCCGTTTTTCCCGATGAATATGCAGTATTTAGACAATAGTGTCACCATTGTGCTGTCGGTATCAGGAGAGAACCGCATAACGATTGATCATATTTCGAAACTAAAAAGAGAAGGCAGCACGATCATTAGTATTACAAACAATCAGCACTGTACGATTTCTCGTATTTCTGACTTAAATATTGCTTATTACGTCACAGATGAACGAGTCCATAGAGCCAACATCACCACACAGACACCCGTTGTGTATATCCTAGAGGCAATGGCGCGTGACATGTTTGCGATGTTAAAAGAAAAGTAAAAGAGCCGCTGCTTCAAACAGCTGCTCTTTTTTTCTGCATCATGAAAGCGGTGATGGCAATGCTTGAGCAGATGAGTACAAACAGTCCGCCTAACAAATACACAAATCTCGCTCCGAATGTATCCGCAATTAATCCAACAAAGAAAATAGATAAACTGACAGACATAGAAGAGAGAACATATTGAGCCGAATACACCTTTGATAACTCATGGACTGGCGTTTCCGTTTGGAGAATGGTTTGTTGCGAAACATCCCGAATTTGATAGGCAGGCCCCATCAAAATACAAAGTAGCAATGCAAGCCATGGCAGGCTGTTTAGCGAAAATAGGATCGTCAGCACTGCATAAATAAAAGAGCCCGCTGCCATAAAGAGGAGAAGTTGTTTTTGAATAAACTGACTTAGCCATGCGGCCATGAGTCCGCCTATAATGGCACCTATATAATATGCGGCATTGATATATCCCCACCATTCCGCACCTTCCTTTAAAACAAGTGTGACAAAGGCAAGCGTAACCGGTCCGACCCACAAAGCACCTGCAATATTTTCACAAACATCCATGAAAGTCAGGATGCGAACCGTTTTGTTTGTCCAAATGATCTTCCAGCCATCCTTGAACCCGTTCATTTTATTTTCTTTTTGAACCGTGTCTTCTTGCTTGAGTAGAGAAAAAACAGGGATGATCAATAGATAGGACAACACAATCATGAAACAAGAGGCCCACATTAAATAAAATGGACCAATCAACAGCACGAGCATTCCAGTAAACGAATAGCCGGCGATTTGAACAGATTGATAAAAAACGGAGGCTGTACTGTTCGCTTTCACAAGCTGATTTTCTGGCACAAGCATCGGCATGATGGCCTGTAATAATGGGCTGATGAACCCGCCTGTGATGGAAATCAAAACGAATGCACTAAACAGCCAGATCAGGTGTTGCTGAAAGAAATCAAATTGGGTCGTGAATACGACGAGCATTCCAATACGTAAAAGAGGGACCCATTTCAATAGACGCTTGGCTTGAAAGAGTTCTGTCAAAACAGGAGAGAGGAGCCCAGCCAATAGCTGACATAGTGTTCTTATGAGCGGAAATACAGCCGCATAGGCGACAGATTGTGTATCTTGATAAATAACCAATGTGACTGTCATCAAAAATAGAATATCACTTAGCATGAGAAGGCTTTTACTGCCTGTATAACACCAAAACTTATTTCCCATATCCAACCGACTCCTTTTCAAAAACAAGTTCAGTATAGCATGTTGGCGAAGTGTGCAGAGGTTTTCCATTGAAAAATACATCTTAAGGTTGAGAGGATTGTGATAAGCTAAATGAAAGAACATCGTAAGGAAAGGGGTTCAATCCATTGAAAAAATTACCAGCACATGACTTTTTGGACAAGCATGGCATCCCGTATGACATCAAAACATTTTCTGCCGACACAGAGAAGGGCGCAGCGAATGTAGCGGCAGCTCTTGGTTTTAGAGAAAGACAAATGATCAAAACATTGATCTTTGAAACAGGGGAAGGGGAGCAGCTGCTTGTGATGGTTGGTGCTGACCAGCACATCAAATCAGGGAAACTAAAGAAAGCCGCCGGCTCTCGTAATATCAAAATGGCTTCACCTGACACGGTGCTTGAAGTGACGGGCTATCGAATTGGCTCGATTCCGCCATTTTGCTGGCAGCCTGAAGGGTTCCGCACGATTATCGAAGCATCGCTATTAGAAGAAGAGATATTAGGCGTTGGAGCAGGAGAATGGGGAAATGAAATCCTCATCACACCAGAACAATTAGTGATAGCCTCAAAGGCGGTCCCATTTGATCTTGTTCAGCCATCCGAATAGAAAAAGTGCCTGTTGCTGAAGCAGGCACTTTTTTAATTGGAAGCAGGTGGTGTAAAGGGACCAATGTCTTTCATTTGCAAAAAAGCATGTACCGTCCTATTTTCCTCAAGGTCATTCGCCCGTTTGCAGACCACAACAGGTCTGATAATGTCAATTCCTTCGATATACACGCGCCCAATCTCTCCACGTTCTAAGCTTCGCTGAACAGCGTCACGAGGAACAAGGGTAATGCCATAGCCAGCTTTGATCATTTGAATGGCTTCGTGGACACCACTGAATTGTAAATCAACGGTCGGTTTTTTAATTCCTTTAGCGGTAAAAAGGGAAAAAAGCTTGTCTCTCGTCGAACTGCCTTCTTCTCGCATTAAAAAGGGTTCATGGCTTAGGCGTTCTAGGGGGACGGTTTGTCCATTTAACGGGTGATCCACAGGCACGATAAAGTCATAACTTAAATCAGTTAAGTGAGAGGTGTGAAGATCTTCGTGGTGCAGATCTTCAATTACAGCAATCGCCACATCTGATTGATATTGAAGCAGGCTTTCGATCACTTGAGCGGAGTTTCCGCTTTTTAATTCAATGTCTGTCTGTGGCGATGATGTTTTAAAAGAGGCAAGCCAATCAGGCAGCAAAAAGTTAAGTGGTACGTAGGTAGAAGCAATTCTGAGTCTTCCTTTTTTTCCGTTTTTCAGAAGGGTGATCTGATATTCCACTTCTTTTTCCGCCTCGAATACTTGCCGGGCATATGGATACAGAATTTTCCCCATCTCCGTCAGTGTAATCCCCCGGCCGTTTCGTTTGAAAAGACGAAAGCCGATCTCTCGTTCAATGCTTCGTAATTGTGCCGTCACAGCTGGCTGCGTCAAAGACAGAACGTCTGCCGTTTGAGTGACACTTTTTGTTTCGGCTACCTTTGCAAAAATACGGAGGGCATGTAAATTCATCTTTGTACCGCCTATCAATTATTTTGATGATTCAATCAAAAACATTCATTAGATTTATTATAAGTCTTCCCTTATCGTAAAGATAGCGAAGGGGGAAAAGAAAAATGGATCATCGTCAAAAGCAGGTCGTGTTTATATCACTCATCACTGCGTTTGCACTCATTGGGGATTCCATGCTGTATATTGTTCTTCCAATCTACTGGCGAGAGATTGGTTTATCGTCTATTTGGGAGGTCGGTTTACTGCTCTCGATCAACCGATTCATTCGCATCCCTTTAGCGCCAGTTGTTTGGTGGCTATATCGGTATGTGCCGATGAAGACTGGTGTATTGATTGCTATTTTGCTAGCGTCAGTGACCACGATGCTCTATGGTGTCAGTGGCTTTTGGCTGCTGCTCATATGCCGATGTGCTTGGGGATTGGCGTGGACTTTACTTCGGATGAGTGGAATGAGACTGATTGCTGAAATGGATGAAGGTGCACAAGGTCATTTGACGGGTCTTTATAATGGTCTTTACCGCCTAGGCAGCTTATTCGGAATGTTATTTGGCGGGATATTCGCCAGCTTGATCGGTTTTCAGTCCATGACGCTCGTCTTTGGGTTGCTCACATTGTTGGGTTGTATTTTTTATGTGTCTTTAGATGAGATTGAAAACGGCAAAAAGACGCAAGTGTATCAAGGCATGAAAGAGAAGTGGTTTTCACGAGGTGTTGTGAAAGTTCTTCTGACAGGAATGATGGTTGCACTGATCATACAAGGTTTATTTGCTTCAACACTGAGTCACGTGATTGAAGCAAAAACGGGGCAGCATGGCTTTGTTCTATTCGGTTATGTCATAGGCGCAGCTGCTTTAAGTGGTGGGCTTCAAGCAATCAGATGGGGATGGGAACCGTTTGTTGCTCCAAGAACAGGCCGGTGGTTTGATGGAATTGTGTTGAAGGAACGAATGTTATGCTGGATGTTTCTTTCTTTTGGAGGGCTCAGTTTTCTTGGGATCATGCTGAAGGTAAGCGGCTGGTTCCTATTGATGCTGCTTTTGATTCAACTAATGGCAACAATTGTCACAACGTTCACCGATACACTTGCCTTTCAAAAAGCTTCTGCTCAAACAGATAAGAACCGCTTTCTCGCCAGCTATTCTTTTGTTCAAGATATGGGGGCTGCTTTAGGACCTTTGTGTGGGTATACGTTGATCCAGTTTTTCGGAACAAACAGCGTCTTTTGGCTGATGCTTATCATAAGCTTAATGCTCGTCAGCATGTGGATAAGAAGCGGGCAGCATGTTTCTTCTAGTGCAGTGTAAAAAATAAAGCGTTATATAAAAAACTGCCTCATGCAGCTGATCGCAGGAGGCAGTCATATTCTCTTATTCTAAGTCTGAATCATAGGCTTTTTGCGTCAGCTGGCTGACGACCTCTTTCAAGCCATTGGGTTTATGGAATTCGACAGGTGTGCTTCCTTTTTCAAATACAATTTGATCTGCTTCAACGAGCACGACATATCGATTGTTGACCTTTGCGATATGAATCGAGTGGCCGAAGTCGGCTAAAAGTCCTTTAATTTCTGTTTCGCCTAGACGCATCTTCATCGTGATATCAGGGGTTTGTTCAACAATGTGTGAAGCCGCTAGTGTGACCTGTTCTGTATCAAGTGTTTCCCGAATCTCCCGTTTTTCACTTGCTTCCCATATTTCAAGGTCCTCTTCAAATTGTTTTAATTCTTCACTTTCATCCTGAAATGTTTCAAATACATGTTCCTGCACCATATTCATGACCTGTGATTTCATGATTTCAGGCATCGATTCCCCGTATTCGACGAATTTTAGAAAGTCTTCAAAATAACGAGCGTGTGAGGATTGATGAATTTTCACTTCGGCTTCCTCTGTCATGCCCTCTTCTGGCATAAACGGGTATTGAATCGATTTCATGTTTTTTGTTGTAATCGCCATTTCTACTTTTTTGATCAAGGTAGATGTATCAGCGATAGAAGCGACTTTCTGTTCAAAATCGCATTTCATGATAAAGACAAAAGAGTCATCGAAATACTTTTTAGGAACCGCAGATGCAACCAAAAACACGCCGCCTCTTACAGCACTTGTATCTAAATAGGTGCGAACAAACTGTTCACTGCATTCGTTAAATACTTCTTTTGTATCTGCAAATCTCGTCTGATGAAATAAATTGTAGTTTGGATTTGAATCGAGTTCATGGCCGGGTTCGACAATAAATCGGCCGATTTTAGTCGGTACTTGCTCAGACTTAGGGTGTCTGTCCACTTTTCGTTTGACGATTTTTTTAAGCTCACCGTCTAGAAAGTCTTTCAGCTCACTTTGTTCAAATTCCTCTTGGTCTAATGTTTGGTAATGTTTAAACCGTTTATTTGCTTGTTCCTCTTTGCCTTCTACTTCAACCACATAGAATGATAGGAAACGTATCGTAAAATCCACTGATTGGTCACCACTTTTTCTTCTTCGGATATGTTGAGTATAGAAAAAGGAGTGAAAATCGTCAACGAATGGAGAAATTTCGTGTCATTATTTCCCGAGAAATGTTTAGTGAAAAACGCTTGATAATAATTATCATTCTTGATAGAATGATAAAAGAAAAGAAGGAACCTGCCAGTTCCTTCATCTCAGAAAATCATGTATTATTTTGTTTCAAATGTTTCGCAATCCGTTTCAGCATTGCGAGTCACGTCAGTCATTGTGCTTTTACCAATTTTAATTGTAGAGGCTGTACAGCTGTTGTCAGCCCAAAAACGGCAAGAGTTCACTTCACAAAGTACATTTTGTGCCATGGGAATTCACCTCCGTGATTCATATTAAGAATGAAGCAAGCTGCCACTTGAGTTCATCCAATCTAGTAGTCTCTTTATCGAAAGAGGCTGTTTGTGCTGTTTATGCACATGTTTATCATACCATCTACCCTGAAAATATACAATTTAAACTTTGAAAGAGCGAGAATGCAAATCTCGCTCTTTTTTGTTTGTAAAAATAGTTAAATGCTAGGTGGCACCCTCTCTTATTCCGACATATGAATAGAGTAGATTCAAAACCTGATGTCGGACAAAGTATAAGGGTACATGTACTGATTTTCCGCATGAAGATAGGGTTTTCAATCAAAAATTTTCATAGAGAGATGAGGGGAGAAGATGAAAGCAGTCATTCTCTGCGGAGGAAAGGGAACGAGAATGAGTGAGGTCACACAAGCGCTTCCTAAACCACTTGCTATGATCGGAGACCGGCCTATTCTATGGCATATTATGAAAATCTATCAGTATTACGGTGTAGACGAGTTTATCTTATTACTTGGATATAAAGGAGAGAAAATCAAAGAGTATTTTCTCAACTACGACTGGCGACATCACAGCATGCAGCTGGATATGTCGACAGGGGAAATGAAGCTTTTAGGGAAGTCGGAGAATTGGAAAATCACCTTTTTAGATACGGGTGAGGATACGATGACAGGCGGGCGGTTAAAGCAGGTACAGGATTATATTGGTGATGAGACATTTATGATGACGTACGGTGACGGACTTGCCAATATCAATATGTTTCATTTGCTCAAGCGCCATCAAGAGCTTGGAGCAGCTGCCACTGTCACAGGAATTGAAAAGAAATCACAGTACGGCACGCTGAAGGTGTATAACGGGATGGCACAATCCTTCTCTGAGAAGACAGACAGTATCGGGATGATCAACGGAGGATTTTTTGTGTTGTCTCCAAAGGTTTTTGATTATTTAACTGATGATGATCAATGCGTCTTTGAAGCAGAGCCTCTTCAAAATCTGGCGAATGATGGAGAGCTTGCAGTCTATGAGCACCACGGATTTTGGACAGCAATTGATACGTATAAAAACTTGAAAGAAATCAACGGCATGTGGACTGAAGGAAAACAACCATGGAAGGTTTGGTGACAGCATGAGCGGGTTTTGGAAGGGAAAAAACGTATTTGTGACTGGGTGTACGGGATTGTTAGGGAGTTACCTCGTCAAGGAATTGATAGATCAAGGAGCAAACGTAACAGGGCTTGTACGTGATCAAGTGCCAAGATCGAACTTATATCAAGGCAGTCAATTTGAAAAGATGAATGTCGTCCAAGGCGCACTGGAGGACATGCAGACGATAGAACGTGCGTTAGGAGAATATGAGATTGATACGGTCTTTCATTTGGCTGCCCAAGCGATTGTTGGGGTCGCAAATCGGCACCCGGTCTCTACATTTGAAGCCAATATTTTAGGGACATGGAATGTGCTGGAGGCGTGCAGAAGGCAGCCGCTCATCAAACGAGTGATTGTGGCATCGAGTGATAAAGCATACGGGGATCAAGAGCAGCTTCCTTATGATGAAGACATGCCGCTTAACGGCAAGCATCCATATGATGTGTCAAAAAGCTGTGCAGATTTAATTTCTCACACGTACTACAACACATATGGTCTTCCGGTTTGTATTACGCGCTGCGGTAATTTATACGGAGGCGGAGATTTGAATTTTAACCGAATCATTCCGCAAACCATCCAGCTGGTATTAGAGGGAAAGGCGCCAGAAATTAGAAGTGACGGTACCTTTATCCGTGATTATTTCTATATTGAAGATGCGGTCAAGGCTTATTTACTGCTAGCTGAAAAAATGGAGGAAAAAGGGCTTGCAGGAGAAGCCTTTAACTTTAGTAATGAAATTCAGCTGACTGTGCTTGAGCTCGTTGATAAAATCTTAAAGGCGATGGGCAGTGAACTGAAGCCGTGTATTTTGAATCAAGGAACGCATGAGATTAAGCATCAATATTTATCAGCAGAAAAGGCGAGAAAGCTGCTTGATTGGAAGCCTGATTACTCCATTGATGAAGGGTTAGAAAAGACAATTGAATGGTACCGCGAATTCTTTCAAAAATAGAGGTGTAAACAGATGAACAGCATATATTGTACGGTTCTATCAAGTGGAAGACTTTATCAAGCCATTGCGTTTTTCTTATCGTTGAAGCAAGTAGAAGATGATGCTGTCATCAAGACGTTATGTATGGATGATGCTGCATTTGATTTGCTTCATCAAATGAATTTCCCGCATGTCGATCTTGTTCATGTACGTGATCTTGAAACGCCAGAGCTGTTAGAGATCAAAAAGGAACGAAATGATTCGGAATATTGCTGGACATTAAAACCGATTTGGATTGAGTGGCTATTTAAGCAGGACCAGGCGGAGGAAGTGACGTATCTTGATGCGGATTTGTTCTTTTATGAGCGTCCACAAGTGATTTTTCAAAATCAGCCTGATGCGTCTGTGCTGCTATCAAGAGGGGATATTGTCATTCCAAGCTTTGATCCAGAGGAAGTGAAGATGCTTCAGAAGCTTTTAGGGCGCTATAATTCAGGATTCCTCCATTTTAAAGGAGATGAAGCCGGCCGGAAGTGCCTTAGCTGGTGGAAAGAAGAATGTCTAAAGGAATGCAAAAATGCGCCTGGAGAAGGAAAATTTGGCGATCAAGGGTATTTGGATCATATGCCGATGCTGTTTGAAAAAGTAGAAGATATTCAAACAAAGGGTGTGAATATTGGTCACTGGAATTATGGCCAGCATTCTTATCAGGAAGAGAATGGACGTATTTTGCTTGAGGATGGGAGCCCGCTTATTTGTTATCATTTCAGCGGATTTCGGATCTTAAGCAAAGATGATATGCAGCAAATCCATGAAAAAGGAAGAGATGACTTGCCATTTTTCCAAGAAGCCTATCGGGAAGTGCTGCGTCATGTGATTGAATCGGTAGAACAAGTCAATCCGATGTTTAACGGCTATGCCAAACTGGAGGAGGATGGCGCATGAATGAAAAGCCGAAGGTCAGCGTCATTATTCCGAGTTATAATGCGAAAGAGCGTTTAGAAGGGAGCCTCTTTTCCTTAACGCTTCAGGAAACCGATATTCCATTTGAGGTCATTGTTGCTGATAATGGGTCAACGGACGGCACGATGGAAATGCTCGAAAACATTGAGGTGAACTTTCCATTCAAAAAGGTGCGTATTCCTGTCAATCAAGGAATTGCCAAGGGGCGCAATCATGCCATTCGTGAGGCAGAGGGAGACCTCTTAATATTTCATGACAGCGATATGTTGGCAGAGCCCCAATTTATTCAAAAGCATGCGGAGGCACATGATGATCATGAGGACCGTGTCATTTGCGGTGTTTGCTGGAAGCGAATCTATCGTTATTTTTACACTGGTTTTGATAAAGATCATGTGAATCGATTAAAAAAACAAGGGCTGTATCAGCGGAAAATGAAAGATAAAACGCCTCTTGTGTCGATGGAGGAAATAAAAAACGGCGCATTTCTAGAGAGAAGCTTCGACTTGCAGTCCGAATTTATTGATATCCTGAAAGACATTTTAAACACGTACGACTATGATTTAAGTTCTTATCAATTGCCGTGGCGATTTTTTATCACAAATAACTCTTCCGTCAAGCGAAAGCATGTCATGGAACTAGGGATGTTTGATGAAAAAATCGTTCGATACGGGTTTGAGGATTATGATTTAGGCATTCGTCTGCATCAGCTTGGTCTCTCGTTTGAGCTGCGTGAGGATATTTTGAGTGTGCATCAGGAACATCCAAGTAATTTAACGTCATTCGATGACATCAAATATAACATTTTGTATATGTGCGAGAAGTACAACAATATTGATTCGATTGATGTTCATTTGGCTTTCTCTGGACCATTTTCTCATACCGTGACAAACGATATCGTGAAAGACATTCGCCAGCTGCGTAAGAATGCAGCATATGATGATCTGCTCGCTTATTTTTTGGAGCTGCTTCATATGATCACAGAGCGGAATGTGGGCATTAAACGTGATCAAAAGGACGTGCTGACGGCAAAGCATTTCCCTTTGAAAAAGCTGTCAGAGGCGGTCCAGCGTGCCAAGCAGGAACATGGATGCACGGTGCTGGCAGAAGCCATCCAAGGGCTCACAAAAGAGCTGCTGCATGTTGACTTGTTTCAAGTGGATGTGTTGTAGATGGCATCCTATCATTTCACAACCATTGTGTCGAATACCCATGTATTTAAGCTGCTGGCGCTGATTCATTCACTTGAGCAAACGGCTCAATCATACAAACTTTCTGTCTTATGTGCTGATCCTTTGGCTTACAAGGTGTTAAGTCAGTTTCCTCATCCACATGTCCAATATGAACAGCTTGAAGATGTGGAAGATGATTCGCTGCGAAAAGCAAAGGCGGATCGTACGTTCCACGAGTATTGCTGGACGCTTAAGCCTGCGTTTCTACTCAAAATTCTTGAGTCCTCTGATGCAGATTATCTCGCTCATTTGGATACGGATTTGTATTTTTATCATGATCCAGAGGCGATATTTGCAGAAAATCCACTCGCTCATGTATTTTTGACAGATCATATGAATTCCAAGCGATTCTATCACTTTTATGAATTATCCGGACGTTTTAATACTGGCTTTGTAGGCTGTCGAAACACAGATGTGGCCAAACGGGCTGTGACGCAGTGGAAAGAGAACTGCATTGCGCACTGTACAGTAGAAATGGATACGGAAAAAAAGACATATGGTGATCAGCGGTATGTTGAAAGATGGGTCGATGATTTTGAGGGTGTCCATGTGGTGGCATCTAAAGGTGCCAATGCAGCGATTTGGAATATTGAAAACTATAAGCTCTCCGTTGTGAAAGGAGATATGTATCTCGATGAATGTCCACTGCTGTTCTATCATTTTTCTGCCTTTACGATCATTGATGAAAAGAACTTTAATCTGAATTGGTATTACTATATGACAGATCAAAAGCTGGTGAATCACTTGTATATTCCGTATGCGGATTTGGTTCACAAAAAAATCAAACAGGTGCAGGAAATCTTTCCTGATTTTCAGCAAGGATTTATTGCGAAGAAACATGTTCCCGACACGCATTTTTATGAGATATGAAAAAAACCGCTCAGTAAATGAGCGGTTTTTTTCCTTTTATGATTCATTCCATTTCGCTATGGTCTGATCGCTTGGCAGTAAGAAGGCTAGGATGCCTAATATCGGTAAAAAGGCGACACCGATCATGGTAGGCGTTAAACCGACTGCATCAATTAATGAGCCGAGGGCAACGGATCCAATCGCTCCCATACCAAACGCAAGTCCAACAGTTAAACCAGACATTGTGCCAATTTTCCCGGGAAATAGTTCTTGGGCATAGACCACGGTGACAGAGAAGCTTGAAGTCAGAATGATCCCAATAAGTCCAAGTAAAACATAAGCAACA
This sequence comes from Bacillus sp. BS1807G30, assembly GCF_040047675.1. Lineage (NCBI taxonomy): Bacteria > Bacillati > Bacillota > Bacilli > Caryophanales > Bacillaceae > Bacillus > Bacillus sp. BS1807G30. Next base: position 695,987 of record NZ_CP157353.1, read on the forward strand.
ACTGGTCCGGCAAATGGGAGAAGCAGGGCAAGCGGAAAGGATGCTAATAAAGAAATTAAAATGACGGTTTTCTTGCCGAAGCGGTCTGCAAGCGGCCCGCCTAAAAATGTCCCAATCGCACCCAATATAAGAAATAAGAAAATATAAGTTTGTGATTCTTTAATCGTCAAACCATATTGTTCAATCGCATAAAACGCATAGAAATTCGAGATCGCATTTCCATACCAAGAACGTGCGAAAATAAGAAAGACGATAATGCCAAGTGCTGTGAGCGCTGATTTGCGGTGAAGTTCAGATCTTGCTGCTTTTGCAGGCGCTTTTTTCGCTTGTGCTCGAATGGTTTGAAGTCTTCCTGCGTACCATCTTGAAATATAAAGAAGGAAACCGACAGCAATCATTCCAACAATCGTAAACCAAGCCACACCTGGCTGACCGAGAGGGACGAGCATGAATGCAGCGATTAGTGGAGCAAAGGCTTGACCTGTATTTCCACCGACTTGATAGATGGATTGAGCAAGACCCCGTCTAGGACCAGCTGCCATGTTGGCAACCCGTGAGCCTTCTGGATGGAAAATCGCAGAGCCAAGTCCAATAAAGACGACGCACAGCAGGATGGTCGCAAATGATGGCGCAAACGCAAGGCCGAAAATGCCGACAGCACTTGAAAATAATGCGATAGGCAGTGCATAGGGCATCGGCCGTTTATCTGTGTACCACCCGATCGCAGGCTGCATGACAGAGGAGACCATATTTAATGTAAAGGCGATCAGCCCTAATTGAGTAAAGGTCAGCCCCATTGAGCGTTCTAAAATAGGGAACATGGCAGGAATCACGGCTTGCAATGTGTCGTTAAGCATATGGCAAATACCAATAATCAATAAAATAGGATAAACCGTTGAGCCGGTGACCGCTTTTTGAGGTTTATTCTTTGTTTGAGCAGCAAGAGCCAATGAGACTTCCTCCTTTCATTCAACTTGTTTCTTTTTTCATTCTCCTCATTTTATTCATAAGGTGAACTATAAAACAATAGCAAATTGTCATGATTTAGAAAAAAAGAGACACATGCGCTTGATGGAGCGTGTGTCTCTAAAGGGTTATTTATAGAAAGAAGCGATGACAGGTTTCATTTTTTGAATGACAAGTCCACTGCCTCCACGGTTTTTTACACCTTCAATCATGCCGACGAGGACGTAATCTTCTTTTTTAGGATTAAACGCAAGTAAAAATCCATTTTCAGTACCGTCTGTCGCACCTTGTTTGCTCTTTAGTTCCGCTGTTCCCGTTTTAGCGGCTATATCAGCCCCTTTTATTTGCAACGAGTGAGCGGTTCCGTTTGAATTGGTGACGACTTGAGTGAGTGCGTCCTTCACCGTATTTGCTGTATCTTCTTTGATGATCTGTTTTGGTGATGCTGTTTTTTCATCCTGAATGACTCGAGGGTACACAAGCTTTCCTCCTGTTGCAAATGGAGAATAGGCATGTACTTGTTCAATTGGTGACATGAGTAATTCTCCTTGGCCGTATGCTGAGTCGGCAAGTAAGATGTCTGATTTGATTCCGTCGTTAGACACTTGTGCGGGTTTCATTGTAAACGGCATGTTTAAATCATCACCAAATCCAAATGTTTTCACTTTTTTCTCGTAAGTATCTTTGCCGATTTCAAGGGCTTCCTGTCCAAAATAAATATTATCTGAGTACACGAGGGCATCGACCATATTGACTTGTTCTTTGTCATGAACCCGTGTAATGCGATAATTTCCCCATGATTGATCCTTTTGCCATTTCAGTCCATGAATGGTGCGCACTTTATTAGGCTTTGTGACACCTGTTTCCAGTCCAATCGCTGCTGTAATGGTTTTGAATGTAGATCCTGGTGCATATCTGCTCGCATATCGAGCTTGGAATGGGAGATCAGGATTTTCACTGTATGCTTGATATTGTTTAGGCGTGATCCCGTTGGTCATTAAATTGACATCGTAAGAAGGGGTGCTGACAAGCGCTAATAAATCACCTGATGATGGATTCATAATGGTGACAGCCCCTTTTTCACCTTTCAGCTGTTGATAGGCTTTTTTCTGTAAAGATGCATCAATGGTCAGTTTGACGGTTTTTCCGTCTTTTCGGTCTGTTTTTTGTAATGTTTCTTCAATACCTGTTTCATCATGGATAATGAGGATGCTTCCGCCATCTTGTCCTCTTAAGTTCTTGTCAAATGTGAATTCAAGGCCGGTTTTGCCGATGATTTGATCCGCCTTTAAAGATGGATTTCTTTTGATATCATCCGCATTTGCTTTTCCGACATAGCCTGTCAGATGAGCAGCGGCTTCGTTATATGGATAGTAGCGCATTTCCTTCGTTTGATAGGTGACGCCATTTATGTCTTTTGGAATCGGCTTTTGCTCTAACATAGACTTTAGCGGGACAAATGTGTCATCTGTGACCCATGCTTGTTTCAGCTGATTTTGAATCAGCTCTTCATCTATATCAAAAGCGCTGCTGATTTTTTTGATGTTGCTTTCTTTTTCCTTGCCTGTCCCGAGCTTTCCAGGGATGATGCCAAGTGCGTGTCCACCAGTTGTTTCGGCTAACGTGCGCCCTTTTCGATCTACAATATTTCCGCGTACCGCAGGATCCGTTGTCACTTTGATGGTGTCACCCTTTTCCATTTGCGGGAAGATGAGATTTGGTTTCCAATCTACTTTCCACTTGTTATCCTCTTCGGAGAGAACGCCCTTGTAAGAGAGTTTGTTCAGTTTTCCAAGTGACGTTTTCATCGTGACTTCATAGGTGAATTGATACCCATTTCCTTTATCCTGTTTTTCTACGTTGACGTTTGAGACGTTTAGATCATTCGCACCGATGCCGCTAAAGATATGATCGTATTTTTCGGCAAGTTGTTTTTTAGAAAAGTCATTGGCTTTCAGAGAGCCGCTTGTGACCTCATCTGCCAGTTTCGTGAATTCTTTTTTCTCCAGATGTTTCGTAAAGGATTCAGCGGCTTTCAGCGCCTCCTTTTCTTTTGAGAAAAGCGTATCTTTTAAGAAAAAGAGAGCAGCAGCAATCGCGATGATGCTAAGAAGGGGAATGATGACTTTTTTCTGTTTCCAAAATGATTTTCGTTGATCTGTATACAATGAAAACACCTCAATTTTTGATTAGATCCTCTATAGTTTACAGTTACTGTGTAGGATTTGTATAGTTTCTCCTATGAAAATAGACCAAGACATGAAGTGGAAATATGAATCAAGACACAGCTGCTGCTTAAGGATCTCTTCATTTTTTCTTATGATTTAAAGGATTTTTTATGTGATCATCGAATGTGAAAAATTAGAAAAAATTAAAAGCGTTCTCATGGAGGAGGAATTGTGATCGTTTATAAAAAAGTGAATCTGACTGGACTTGTTCTTGGACCGATCTTCTTTTTGCTTATTTTTTTGCTCATTCCAGAAAGTGAATTGACCTATGCACCAAGAGTCGTACTGGGCGTTACGGCTTGGACTGCGACATGGTGGGTCACAGAAGCTTTGCCTATACCGGCTACCTCTTTATTGCCCATCATCCTTTTGCCAACACTTGGCGGGCTATCGATGGAGCAAACATCAAGAGCTTATGGAGACCCGATTGTTTTTATGTACATGGGCGGATTTATGATTGCCATCGCCATTGAAAAATGGAATTTACATAGAAGAATGGCCTTACATATTTTAAACATCATTGGTACAAGAAGTGACCGCATTGTATTAGGGGTTATGATGGCAACGGCTTTTCTATCTATGTGGATTTCAAACGCAGCCACAGCACTGATGATGCTGCCGGTGGCACTGGCTGTGATTAAAGAGGTGAAGGCGAACGATATTTTGTCTGGTGCATCTCTTGACCGATTCAGTAAAAGCATCCTATTATCGGTCGCTTATTCAGCCTCTATTGGCGGACTGGCGACACTCGTTGGGTCTGTGCCAAATGCTGTTTTTGCGGCGATGTCAAAAAAGCTGTTAGATCGAGAAATTATGTTTTTTGAATGGTTTTTGTTTGGTTTTCCGGTGGCGGCTGTTCTGCTTATTCTCTTATTTCTGTATTTGACCAAGATACAGTTCAAGGTAGAGCACACAGGGGAAATGGGAGCAGCGTTTATACGGAAGGGTTTAGAGGATTTAGGCAAAATGAAACAAGAAGAAAAATGGGTTTTTGCTATTTTTCTTATGACGGCTTTTTTATGGATCTTTAAAATCTTTTTGTTTGGCGGGCTTCCTGTCTCGGATACGTCGATCGCAATCTTTGGGGCGATGCTGTTATTTCTCATTCCAGCGACAAATGGAGAGAGAATACTAGAATGGCAGGATATGAAGCAGTTGCCGTGGGGGCTTTTGCTTTTGTTTGGAGGCGGGCTTTCGCTCGCTACAGGATTTGCGGAAACGAATCTAACAGGATGGATCGGGGAAAATTTACAGCATTTAAATGGGCTGTCTTACCTCATGCTGCTAATTATTTTAACGGCTTCTATTTTATTTATGACCGAAATTATGTCTAATACAGCAGTTGCGAACATGATCATTCCGATTACAGTAGGGCTTGGACTTGCAATTGGCATGGAGCCGTACGGCTTAATGGCTGCGGCTGCGTTAGCATCTTCATGTGCGTTTATGTTGCCAATCTCCACACCACCAAATGCTGCTGTCTTTAGTGCGGACGTGCTGAAAATATCTGATATGGTCAAGGCTGGCTTTTGGCTAAATGTGATCAGTATTGTAGCGATTGTGCTTGCGGTTTATTTCTGGCTTCCGGTCGTGCTGAGATGAAGACTTTGATCGAATGGAGACTTTTGGTGTTTTTGTTTCTTTTGGCTTCGGTACTGAAGCTGCCTTTTTGAGGTGCGGGTCCTTTGGCGTGTAATAGGTGGCCCCAATGTTGAGTCTGCCTTTAAGCTGATCAATGGAAAGCTCACCAAACTCTAAATGGTAGTCAATTTTGTCCACATGCAGTGATTCAATGTGAATGTGCGTATCCTCAGAGACAGGCGGAGCAGGTGCAGACATTTTTTGCTCAAGAGCGGTGAGTCTTTTTTCCAGCTCGACGACAGATGGGGATGGACTGGCTTCGGTTTTTTTAAAGAGTGATTGAATGAAATGTTTCAAGTGGACCACAACCTTTTCTTTCGCCTTGCTCTAGTCTATGGAAAAGCTGCCCGGTATATACTTATAGAGATACATGAAAGGGGAGAAGTGCATGCTGCCTACACGCATTCAGATTACCCATATGAAAACGAATACGATTGGTACAGGGTCCTCGATGACATTCGGTTCAACGATCGTACGAAATCACTGCTCGACGATCAAAAGAAACAATGGTTTTGGTGAACAAAATGCCGATAGCGTGATCACGATCTTGCCGATTGAAACGATTGATGATCGTGATCTAATAGACGCAGTCAGTATCAATATTCGTCATCTATGATAATCGCAGTTGCTTTTCCTTCATCTTTTTGCAGACGAATGTATAGCACGCCGTCTTTAAAGGCCGCATTCATTTGACCAAGAATCATATCTGGGAGCCGAATTTTTCTTTCAAACGGACCATACTTTCCTTGTTTTTGGCGAAAATCCTGTTCGTTAAAAAAGGAAAAACGCTGTCCTTTTACAACCAAATATTCACCATATGACAGCACCTGAACATCTTCCTTCCGGTAGCCAGGCAGATAAATTAAGTACTGAAATTCAGTAGGGGTTTCCACAATGTCGACTGGTGGAAACGATGCATCTGTTCCTCGCTGATCTTGCTGCGAGAATGTAAATGGAGACGGACCATTTGCCATAAAGGGAGATCTTTGCTCATCATCGAATATCATTTTCCAAAAATCATCTCCATGCATTTGCTGGGCAATGTCCATCCACTGCTTCATTTTTTCGAAGTCCATGTGAAGACCTCCTGTTAACATACTTGATGGGTGCTCGCATATACCTATAAAAAGGAGGTTTATCTGTGGTTCAACCAACTCCGTATATCAATATTAATATTTTCATGTTAAAAATTAATTCCTTTGAAAATGCGTCGGCGGTGAATGTCGGACAAAATTTGTTAGCAGAGTGGCAAAACTCAGATAAAAAAAATCAGGGGTACGGACAGAATTTTGGAGATGCTAGCGGTTTTGTCGGAACAAAGAGCCATGTAGATGATCGAGATCAAGTGGACTCACCTGCCTCTTTTTCGCCAGCAGCTAAACCTATTCCAAGGAAGTGATGTGTGATGTTATTCTCACCCTCAGTCGTCAATGTCGGTGCTTTTAAAATCAATGCAATGGATCGGGGGGCATCACTGACGCTAGGACCTTATCAGCAGATCGATTATTTTCTCTCGATGAAATTGAACCAGGGTTTTGGTGAGGACAATGGAGATTGTTCACCGCTTGTCATTCCAATTTCAAGCGTATTAGATCCAGATATGGTGGACTCGAATTCAGTGAAAAACAGTGTGATTTAAACAAAAAAGAGACCGGGATTCCCCGTGTCTCTTTTCTATTGTGTTTGATTCAGATGGCTTTTGCGTCTTGCATAGGTAAAATACACAACGACACCAATGGCTACCCAGATGAGGAAGGCTCGCCATGTCTCCCATTTCAGTGTGGCAGCCAATATCATACAAATGACCGCACTAATGATGGGAAGGACAGGGACAAAGGGTACTTTAAACGCTGTCTTCATATTCGGATGTTTTTTCCGGAGTATGATCACAGCGATCGAGATCACCGTAAAGGCCGCAAGTGTACCGATGCTGACTAAATTAGCAAGTGTTGATAAGTTGACGAATCCAACGATACATGCCGCAACAGCGCCTGTCAGCCAAGTGTTGGCAACCGGTGTCTTCGATTTTGGATGAACGTTTGAAAAGATTTTCGGCATGAGTCCATCTCGGCTCATAGCAAAGGTTAAACGCACCTGAGCGTAGACAAGTGCAATTAACACGGTCGTAATCCCGATAATAGCACCTGCCGATATAATACCAGCGACACTATTCAGGCCAACCACTTGAAGCGCAAAAGCGACAGGGTCACTGACATTCAGTTTCGTGTAGTGAACCATGCCTGTTAAGACAAATGAAACCCCGATGTATAAAATCGTACAAACGCCGAGCGCACCGATGATTCCAATTGGCATCGCTTTTTGCGGATTTTTGACTTCTTCTGATGCATTAGCGATTGCATCAAATCCAAGGTAAGCAAAAAAGACAGTTGCCGCTCCAGCAATCACGCCATGGAAGCCCATTGGCATAAAAGGTGTCCAATTTTCAGGTTTAACGTAAGCAAAGCCTGAAATGATAAAGAGGAGGACAATGGCAATTTTGATGAGCACAATGATGTTATTCAGCTTTGTGCTCTCTTTTACGCCTCTTGAGACAATAAAGGTAATGAGTAAAATAATGAGTGCGCCTGGCAGGTTAAAGATGGCCCCATCAGCGGCTCCGGGTGCAGCCGATAAAGCCTTCGGTATGTGCAGACCAAATCCACTGAGCAGTGATTGAAAATAGGATGACCATCCGCTTGCCACAGCAGAGAGCGCAACAACATATTCAAGCATTAAATCCCAGCCCATTAAAAAGGCGAGGAATTCTCCAAGTGTTGCGTAAGAATACGTATAGACACTTCCTGACACTGGAATGGACGAGGAAAATTCAGCGTAGCAAAAAGCAGCAAGGGCGCATGCGATCGCAGCCAAAATAAAAGATATAATAATCGCAGGTCCCGCATCTTTCGCAGCCGCAACCCCCGTTATCACAAAAATTCCAGTCCCGACCACACAGCCAATGCCAAGCAAGATTAAATCAAATGTATTCAAAGAACGGCTCAGCCGCTTCGTTTGACTTTCAAGCATGAGCTGATCGAGAGACTTTTTTCTAAATAAAGAACTCATGTTGACCTCCTAATGGATAAATCTTTTCGTAAGACGAATGTTAGTATATGCGTAAATGACAATTTAGTCAATTGGTTGAAAAACGCTTTAAATCACTAAAGTATTAAATGTCACAATAGTCTAATGTGTATCAAAAGACATCCGCCGTCATTGACAGGCGGATGTGATAACAGGAGATTTACGTTTCTTCAGCAAATATTTTTTCATTGTACAGCACACTAGGATGGGTTGGGTAATGGGCTGAGGATGCAAGATGATGGGTTTTGGCTTGAGCCAAATCACCGAGCTGATAATAACAATAGCAAAGCTGAAGGTGAGGATACCATGTTTTATATTGTGTCAGTGTAAAGGCTGTTTCGATTTCAGGTGCCTTCAGTGCCTGCTCATACCAATAGATGGCCGCTTTGTATTTATTTTGTGCTTTGAAATGATCCCCAATCCGGCAGCAAAATTCTGGACGGGGCTGATCATATAAGAAGGATCGCAATAAGGACGATAAGGCGGCTTCCTCAAAACCGACTGCATAATAGCAGTCAGCTAAATTTTGGCATGTGCGAATTTCATCCTCAATCCAGCATTGTTTTGTGGCTAAAAATTTGTGATAAAAGCGAATCGCCTTCACATGCTGCTTGTTATCTCGTAATTCATTGGCGAAGTAAAAGAGATCACGAGGTGTCATCTCTTCGCCTTTTGCAAGCATGTTTTCATAAATGCGCAGATTGCGTCCAGGCTCTCCAGCGGTTGTTTTCTTACGCTTTTGATGGGTGACGGCGATATCAGCGGGAAAAATGTTGCCATACACTTGAAGGAATTCATGAACGGCCCCATACCACTGAAAGTTCAAGGCACGCTTGACGAGCCGATTTCTTCTATATTTAAAATTCACCTGACCGTCCTCACTAAATCCAACGTGGTAAAACATCGAGACGGCATCTACTGCGGGATCAAGCGTCTGTTTGAGCTGAAGCAGTTTTTGCCGGTCCTCTTCAAGCAGGACATCGTCGGCATCCAGCCATAAGATATACTCTTTTGTTGCATGGGAAAAAGCGAAATTGCGTGCTTTTGCAAAATGCTGGACCCATTCAAAGTCGAGTACCTTTGCTGAAAAGGAGTGAGCAATGTCCTTTGTTTGATCCGTTGATCCTGTATCAACAATGATCATCTCATCTACAATGTCTTGAACAGAAGACAGGCAGTCAGCCAAAACCTCTTCTTCATTTTTCACAATCATACATAAACTAATGGTTATCATCTTTAGATCACCTCTTCATAGTGTATCGAGCATCAAAAGGAAACATTCTTTTCAGCAGCGGGTTTTTTTAAAACTAGTTTTCTGCTACTGGCTGATTTAAAATAAAGGAAGAATCTATGTAAGGGCTGATAAAATGAGTTTATTGAATGTAGAAGGATTATATAAAACCTATGGCGAAAAAACGCTGTTTGATCATATCTCTTTTCATATAGAACCAAAGGAACGCATCGGGTTAATTGGACCTAATGGAACAGGGAAGTCAACGCTTTTAAAAGTCATTGCAGGACTTGAATCATTTGAGGAAGGCGACATTACAAAGGCAGGGACACTTGATATCGAATTTCTTGAGCAAGATCCTGAAATGAGCGGAGATGAAACGATTCTCGACTATATTTTTTCAGGAACAGCACCAATGATTCAAACGATGAAAGCCTATGAACAGGCGCTGGCTGATTTAGAGCATGATCCACAAAACGAGGCAAAACAAGAAGCGCTTATGCGTATGCAAAATAAAATGGATCAGGACGACGCATGGGATGCGAACCTTTCGGCGAAAACGATTTTGACAAAGCTTGGTGTCAAAGATGTGAGCCGTTCTGTTCATGCGTTATCAGGCGGACAGAAAAAGCGTGTGGCGATTGCCAAAAACTTAATCCAGCCTGCGGGTTTGCTGATTTTAGATGAGCCGACAAACCATCTAGACAACGCAACCATTGAATGGCTTGAGGGATATTTGAGTCAATACAGCGGGGCTGTCATTCTTGTCACCCATGATCGTTATTTCTTAAACCGTGTCGCCAATCGGATTTATGAATTAAATCAGGGGCAGCTTTACACATATAAAGGAAATTATGAAGTCTTTTTAGAAAAAAGAGCGGAACGAGAAGCAGAAGCTCAAGTAAAAGAAACGAAACGTCAAAACCTGCTTAGACGTGAGCTTGCATGGTTGAGAAGAGGGGCAAAGGCTCGAACGACAAAGCAAAAAGCACGTATCGGCAGAGTGGAAGAGCTGAAGGATCAAAAGGGACCTGATGCAAAGGGAGAGCTTGATTTTGCGATCGGTTCTCACCGGCTTGGAAAACAAGTGATTGAGGCAGAAGAGATCAGCATCACATTTGGTGGTCAAACCCTTGTGGATCAGTTCAGCGATTTAGTCGTGCCAGGTGATCGCATCGGATTTATCGGACCGAATGGAGTGGGCAAAACGACTCTACTCAATTGCCTGGCGGGTAAAATAGAACCGACGAACGGACAATTGACCATTGGACAAACAGTCCGCATTGGCTATTACACGCAGGACCATAACGAAATGAATGAAGAGCTGAATATCATTGATTACATCAAAGAAACAGCTGAAATTGTCAAAACGGCAGATGGCGTCATTGTGACAGCAGAGCAGATGTTGGAGAGATTTTTATTCCCTAGATCCATACAGCGCACGTTTATCCGCAAGCTGTCAGGGGGAGAGCGCCGCAGATTGTATTTATTGAAGGTATTGATGGAAGAGCCGAATGTTCTCTTTTTAGATGAGCCGACGAATGATCTTGATACAGAGACGCTCAGCATTTTAGAGGATTATTTGGAGCAGTTCCCAGGCGTAGTCATCACCGTGTCGCATGATCGTTATTTCTTAGACCGAGTCGTCCATCGTCTGCTTGTGTTTGAAGGAAATGGACGCATTTCACACTTCCAGGGTGCTTACAGCGATTACATGGAGCAAGAAAAAGAACAGAAGCGGACAGAGACAAAACCAGCTGAAAAACAAGTAGAAGCTGCACCGAAAAAGAGGAAAAAACTATCCTATAAGGACCAGCTTGAATGGGATGGGATTGAAGATCGGATACAAGCACTAGAGGACAAACACCAGCAGCTCGAAGCCAGCATTGCAGAGGCTGGCAGTGATTTTGGAAAAATTCAAGAGCTGATGGACAAGCAAAAAGCCGTCGCTGAAGAACTAGAACAAGCGATGGACCGCTGGACAGAACTGTCGCTGATGATTGAGGAATTAGAAAGTAATGAAAAATAAAGGTTGGCAAAAAAACTGTAGAGACAATCTACAGTTTTTTTTGATAAGAACATTTGGCATAAGCATCGTGCTGATGAATGGATTCTTCATTTCGACACTCAATTTGAAAGCCTTTAATCCAGTTTTGTTCATATAGCTCTGCTGCAATTAACCTCGCAACATCCTCTACAAAACGTGGATTTTCATAGGCCTCTTCTGTCACTTGTTTTTCATCTGGTCTTTTGAGTACAGGGTAAAGGGGCGCACTCGCATTAGACTCGATGATCTGCAGTAGATCTGCTTTCATGTCGTCAGGGAGTTGACCTTGTTCAAACAGCTCTACCTGAATAGATACAGTGCCACGCTGATTATGTGCGCCGTATTCACTGATTTCTTTTGAACAAGGACATAACGTTGTCACTTGAGCAGTGCAGCCAATATGACAAATCCATCCGTTTTCTTCATGAAAGTGGATGACATATTGCACGTCTGCATGCATCAAACCGGACTTTCTGCTGATGGGACTCTTTTTTTCCATGTACCACGGAAAGGAAACTTGAATCGAGGCAGATGGCTGATTCATTTGCTTGGCAAGCTGTGCCGTCAATTCTTTTAAGGAATCCACATCAACCGGCTTTCCGCTCTCATAAAATGAGTGAAGCTGCTCAGTGAGACGGCTCATATGAATGCCTTTTTGATGAGCTGGCAAATATGTACTCAACGTAAAATCAGCGGAAGAGGTTTGCTGCTGTGGAGCCGTTTTAGACAAAATATGTACAGGGTACGACACACAGCAAATTCCGACCTGTTCCAGATCAAAATAAAAGTCCTGTTCGGTTTGTTGGATGTCTATCATGTCCTCTTTTTGACAAGGTTTTGTTCTAGCGCTTGGCGGGACAGAACCGAATTGGGCGTGTCGTTCTTTTTTGGATGGAAATGAACGCATATGGTACCTCCTTTAAAACGTAATGATTCTTATTTATTCTGCATCAAACCACAATAGAAATCAAGTGATTAAAAATTAACGTTTACGTTAAGGTCATAAAGATGTATAATAAAACATGAAATGATGAGCAGGAGGCACTGGCGATGGAATGGATGAAAATTGATCAAGTGGCGAAAAGAAGCGGTCTGACGAAACGAACCATTCGTTTCTATGAAGAGATTGGTTTATTACCAGCACCAAAGCGGACAGAGGGCGGTGTCAGACTTTACTCAGAGGACGACATGGAAGAACTGGAGAAAGTGATGCAGGCCAAAGAAGTACTTGGCTTTTCTTTACAAGAGCTTCAGTCGTTTATGGAAATCGGAAAACAGCTTGAGCTGAATAAAGAAGGCTACCTGTTATCTCTTGACCCGAAGGAACGATTAGAGAAGCTGTTAGATATTGATGCGCAGCTGACTGTGCAGCATCAATTGATTACAAAAAAGCTAGAAACGATTCAATCCTTTAAAAAGGATCTTGAAATGATGAAAGAAAGAGCGGCTCATGCCATTGAGCAATTACAAAAATAAACACCTTAGCGTGTTTATTTCAGCGTGTAGACAAACCCTCGCATTCTTTGTCAGTCCTGCGTGCCGGTGCTCACGAATGACAAATTCGCTCCGCGCCAGTACTCGTCCTTCCTAGACTGCAAAGGTTTTCTATCACGCTGAAAAAGAAGACAAAGGGCTAAAATAAAGTTCATTTTAGCCCTTTGTCAACAAAATAAAATAAACACCTCAGCGTGTTTATTTTATTTTGTTAAACAACTGTAGGAAAGGTTCTGATGGAATGAAGGAAGAAGAAGTATTAAAACAGCGTACGAGTCTGCTTAGACAGCCAAAGGCCGTCTGGGCGGTGGCCTTTGCTTGTGTGATTTCATTTATGGGAATAGGGCTTGTAGACCCGATTTTGCCAGCCATTGCATCGCAATTACATGCATCTCCAAGTCAGGTGTCTCTTTTATTTACGAGCTATTTGCTTGTCACCGGCTTTGTGATGTTTTTTACCGGTTTTATTTCTAGTCGTATTGGTGCCAAATGGACGTTATTATTAGGACTCATCTTTATTATTGTCTTTTCTGCTTTAGGCGGTACTTCTTCAACCATTAATGAATTAATTGGTTTTAGAGGCGGATGGGGCATTGGGAATGCCTTATTTATTTCAACGGCATTATCAGTCATTGTCGGTGTGTCTGTTGGAGGAAGTGCGAAAGCCATCATTTTATATGAGGCGGCACTAGGTCTTGGGATTTCTGTTGGGCCGCTCCTTGGCGGTGAGCTTGGAACGATCTCTTGGCGCGGGCCATTCTTTGGCGTGGCAGTGTTAATGCTCGTTGCTCTTTTAGCTATTATTTTTATGCTTCCACCTATACAAAAGCCGCAGAAAAAGGTGAAATTATTTGAAGCTGTTGGAGCCTTGAAATACAAAGGGCTTTTAACGATGGCATCTGCTGCTTTCTTATATAATTTTGGATTCTTTGTTCTTCTAGCTTATTCGCCATTTGTGCTCCATCTTGATGAGCATGGTCTTGGTTATGTCTTTTTTGGATGGGGATTATTTTTGGCTGTGACATCTGTCTTCTCAGCGCCGGTCATTCATCGCAAATTGGGTACATTAACAGCTCTTGTTGTTCTCTTTGCTTCGTTTGCTGTGATTTTATTCGGCATTGGAATATGGACATCACATGTGGTCGTGGTCATTTGCGGTATTGTCATTGCTGGGGGAATCCTCGGCATGATCAATACGGTGCTGACGACGGCTGTGATGGGATCAGCTCCTGTTGAGCGTTCAATTGCATCATCTTCATACAGTGCTGTACGATTTATTGGTGGTGCGATTGCGCCTTGGATTGCGGGAGTTCTCGCTGAAACTTACACAGCAAGCACCCCTTATTATGTAGGGGCGGCAGTTGTTCTCTTAGGAATGGTCATCCTGCTTCTTGGCCGTAAGCATCTGGTGAATATCCCAGCAGGTCATTAATAGAAAAAAGCCTCATATCTTTTGAAAAGATATGAGGCTTTTTTTTGTCGTTATAATACTTTGGTTGTCCAGGATTCGCAATTCCAAGTTTCAGTAGCCACATCTTGATAAAATTCAGGTTCGTGGGAAATCAATAGGACGCTGCCTTTATATTCTTTTAACGCGCGCTTTAATTCTTCTTTTGCATCGACATCCAAGTGGTTTGTCGGCTCATCGAGAACAAGCAAATTGGTTTCTTCGTTAATGAGCTTGCAAAGGCGGACCTTCGCTTTTTCACCACCACTTAAAACAGACACACGGCTTTCAATATGTTTTGTCGTTAAACCGCATTTGGCAAGGGCAGCTCTGACTTCATATTGTGTGTACGATGGGAAGGTGCTCCACACCTCTTCGATACAAGTGTTGCTGTTTTGCTCTTTTACTTCTTGTTCAAAGTAGCCTATATGCAGGAATTCTCCGCGTTCCACCTCACCAGAAATGGGGGATATTTCTCCAAGAAGACTTCGGAGCAGTGTCGTTTTTCCGATACCGTTGGCACCGTATAACGCAATTTTCTGCCCGCGTTCCATTTTTAAATTCAATGGACGAGAGAGCGGTTCGTCATACCCAATGACTAAATCCTTCGTTTCAAAAATCAATTTCCCTGATGTACGTGCAGGTTTAAAGTGGAATTCTGGTTTTGGTTTTTCTGCCGCTAATTCAATCATGTCCATCTTATCGAGTTTCTTTTGACGAGACATCGCCATATTTCGAGTGCTGACACGTGCTTTGTTTCTCGCGACAAAATCCTTTAATTCAGCCACTTCTTGCTGCTGCCTTTTATACGCTGCCTCTAGTTGCTGCTTTTTCACTTCGTACACTTGTTTAAATTGATCATAATCACCAACGTATCGCGTGAGTTCTTGATTTTCGACATGATAAATCAAGTTAATGACACTGTTTAGGAACGGGATATCATGTGAAATGAGGATAAATGCATTTTCATATTCCTGCAAATAGCGCTTCAGCCACTCAATATGCTGTTCATCTAAATAGTTGGTCGGCTCGTCAAGAAGAAGAATTTCAGGCTTCTCTAACAGCAATTTCGCAAGCAGTACTTTTGTACGCTGTCCGCCGCTCAGCTCTGTCACATCACGATCCAGCCCGAGATCTGTTAACCCAAGACCTCTTGCAATTTCCTCTACCTTGGAATCAATAATATAAAAATCATTGTTCGTCAGGGCATCCTGAATGACGCCTACTTCTTCTAAAAGCTTTTCTAGCTCATCAGGATCTGCTTCACCCATTTTTTCGTAAATGTCATTCATTGCGGCTTCCATTGAGAATAAATAATGGAATGCATCTTGAAGGACTTCACGAATGGTTCTTCCTTTTTCAAGCACGGTATGCTGATCGAGGTAGCCGACACGGACATTTTTTGCCCATTCGACTTTTCCTGCATCTGGCTCAAGCTTGCCAGTAATAATATTCATAAACGTTGACTTTCCTTCACCGTTGGCGCCGATCAAGCCGACATGCTCGCCTTTTAATAACCGGAAGGAGACTTCGTGGAAAATGGCTCTGTCGCCAAAGCCATGACTTAAATCTTTAACAGATAATATCATTTTTTACACCTCAAATAGATTCAAAACGGCTAGTGCCTCTCATGATTATATCGAACTGTCCGGCTCGATAAAAGCATCAAAAGAAAAATTGCGTTTCAAAGCTGATTTTGAGATACTTAAGGATAGATTGAATGAGGATAAAGGAGATCAACATGACGGAAAATTGGGCATTTTTGAAAGAAGCAAAGCCATTTATTCAAAAGAACTTTGAAGCGGCTGGCTTTGAGAAGCCAACAGCGATACAAGAACAAACAGCAGAGTGGATTACGGAAAAACGCGATGTGATCGCAGAATCACCGACTGGAACAGGGAAGACCCTTGCGTATGTTCTGCCGCTTTTAAATAAAATTGATGTGAGTATCAAACACCCGCAAGTCTTAATCTTGGCACCTTCAAGAGAGCTTGTGATGCAAATTTTTGATGTCGTGCAAGAATTCAAACAAGGTTCAGACATCAAAGCTATTTCCTTAATAGGCGGGGCAAATATCAAGAAGCAGCAGGAAAAGCTAAAAAAACACCCGAATATCGTGGTGGCGACACCGGGCCGAGTACAAGAGTTAATCAAAATCAAGAAACTGAAAATGCATGAAGTGAAAACGATCGTGTTAGACGAGGCAGACCAGCTTCTTGTCCCAGAGCATATGAAAACGATCCAAGGGATCATTAAGTCCACATTAAAAGAAAGACAAATCCTTTGTTTTTCTGCAACATTGAAAGAAGAAACCGTTCAGCTGATCAAAGACATTGCATCTGAACCAGAGGTATTGAAAATTAGCAGAAGCCAAGAAGAAGCGCAGAAGGTAGGGCATTATTACCTGTTATGTGATCAGCGCGACAAGGTGAAATTACTGCAAAAGCTATCACGGCTTGAGGACATGCAGGCACTTGTCTTTGTGCGAGATATTACGAATTTGAGCATTTATGCAGAAAAATTAGCGTATCACCATGTCGACCTTGGTGTGCTTCACAGTGAAGCGAAGAAAGCAGAGCGTGCTGTCATCTTAAAGGCTTTTGAACAGCGTGAATTTCCGCTCCTCCTTGCAACAGATATAGCGGCTAGAGGCATTGATATCGACGACTTACCGTACGTCATTCATGCGGATCTGCCAAATGAAGAAGGCTATATTCACCGTTCAGGCAGAACCGGCCGTGCAGGCAAAGAAGGCGCAGTCATCAGTCTTGTCACACCTCAAGAGCAATCAATGCTGAAAAAAATGGCGAAAAAGCTGAATCTTTCGCTTGAAGAAATCGTGTATAAGCAAGGCCAGCTGCACCTTGCACCCAAGCAGGCATAAGAAAAGGACCCTCCATAATTGGCAGGGTCCTTTTTTGTTATGAAATTTTGACAAGTTGTTTTCCGACATTTTCCCCTTTGAATAGTCCAAGGAATGCATCAGGAATGTTGTCAAAGCCTTCAATGATTGTTTCTTTATATGTGAGTTTTTCTTCTTTTACCCATTGTGCGAGATCTTTTGCCGCCTCTTCAAAACGATCAGAGTAGTTGGCAACAATGAAGCCCTGCATCAATGCACTTGTTTTAATGAGTTTTGTTTGCACACGAGGGCCAATGTCTTCGCTTGCACTAATGTTATAAGAAGAAATGGCGCCGCAGACTGGAATACGTGCAAAACGGTTCAAATGATTCATTACAGCATCAGAGATGTCGCCGCCCACATTGTCAAAATACACATCGACACCGTTTGGACAGGCTTTTGCAATGGCGTCATCTAAATCATTGGTTGTTTTATAATTAATGGTTTCATCAAAGCCCAGTTCTTTTAAATAAGCCAGTTTATCATCAGATCCGGCAATTCCAACGACGTGGGCACCTTTGATTTTAGCAATCTGTCCGACAACAGAACCAACGGCACCTGCGGCTCCAGAAATGACAACCGTTTCGCCTTCTTTTGGCTGACCAATCGCAAGAAGTCCAAAATAGGCGGTTTGTCCTGGCATGCCCAAAATCCCTAAGTAATAAGATAACGGCGCAATGGATGGATCAATTTTTGTCAGAGACTCTGCTTTGGCAGTAGAATATTCCTGCCAGCCAAGGAATCCAAGTACAAAATCACCTTTCTCAAATTGAGGAGATTTGGACTCGATGACTTCTCCGACCACACCACCCTGGATCACTTCATTGAGTTTAAACGGAGGTGTATAGGATTTTGTATCTTGCATTCGTCCTCTCATGTAAGGATCTACAGACACATATTTCGTTTGAATCAAGACTTCGCCATCTTGCGGCGTTGGTATATCAACTGTTTCAAAATGAAAAACATCTTTAGTAGGTAACCCTTTTGGACGTTTTGCTAATTGAATTTGTTTTTGTTGACTCATGTCAAATCCTCCCTTTCACTTGCAACCTAGATTTACATTAACATGATGCTTCTTTTCGTTCAAAACATACGGTCTTTTCCAAGCACATACAAAAAAGTAGCCACCATCTAAAAGAAGGGGGCTACTTTTTTTGAAGAGAGACAGAAAGGAACGGCGGGAGACAACCAAACAGTTGATACTCATCCGCATCACGTTCTTTTAACAAATATTCATTTGCATTTTGCATGGAGGCTTTCATCATATCGTGCGTCACAAAAGGAAAAAGGATATTTAAATATGAGGACAACAGGTCTTGTGGATCTTGTTCGATTGACTCGATATCTCCAATGTTAATAATAATAGAAAAGAGATAATCGATGCAGATGTGAAAGTGCTGTTCAGCAAACAAAGTAAGCGGCTTTGCTTTTGATTCTTCAGGATTCCATTTTTGAAAAAGCTGTTTCACCAAATCACTGACAACCCATGCATTAAACTGCTGCTCAGCTGAAAAATAATACATCAGCTCCACCCCATTTCTAGCCTCCAGTATAAGAATTGTACAACAAATGACAAGGAATGAATACAATTTTTCAGAAAATTTAGTCATTTTTACAGTCTTTTTGTCAAAAATAAGTCCATAGACGCATGAAGTTCACAGAGTAAAAATGGATGTGCTGGAGGAAGGTTTAATGACAAAAGTGACGGGTAAAAGATTCGTAAGACGTTAAAGGAGGAATAATAAATGAAACCTGTTGTAAGAGAGTATTCAAATGATGAAACACTTCAAAGAGATGTGGAGCAATTAAAACAACTCGGTGTTGCAAGAGAGGACATTTATGTTCTGTCCCATGACGATGATCGAACTGAGCGTATTGCAAGCAACGCAGATGCCAATACGATAGGTCCAAAAGAAGTTGGACTCAAGCATGCGGTTGGAAACATCTTTAGCAAAAAGGGAGATGAACTCCGCAATAAGATTCACGAAATTGGTTTCTCAAAAGAAGAAGCTGAGACATTTGAAGAACATTTAGACGAAGGAAAAGTTCTTCTCTTTGTGACTGACCATGAAAAAGTGAAAAATTGGGCATAAACGCCATCGTAAAAAAGCCTCTTACTTTTGTAAGGGGCTTTTTTTCATGCTGCGATAATTAAAAACTACCATCTGTCTTTTTCACTATAATAAGGAAGGTTAAAAAATTGGGATAAACAGTAAAATGTCTAATTGAAAATATAGAAATATCAAAGGATACCATCAAAAAAATGAAAAAAGTAGTGAAAATATCACAAAAAACCATTCGGGAAATAATTATGATATCTTTATTTTTATCTCAAAATGAAATAAAAATCTTGTGTAATTTAGTAGATAAATTTCTTAGTTCTATTGGTTTAAGTTATATTTTTGTGTAGAAATAAGTGTTTTAAGGTCAAAAAACCACGAAATATACCTGTATTTTCAATTAGAAAATCATTCTAATGTTTAGGAAATAATTTGTTGACAAAATAATCTAAAAACAATATATTTGGCTTAATCAAGTCATTATGGAAGTAGTTGTTAAATTTTTGATAGGTGGATTTCAGGATCTATTCTGTAAATGATGATGCATTAAGACCTAAGGGAGAGCGCTTCTGAGGCAGAGCGATACTGAAGAAATATCTATTAGACAAAAAGAAATGAATGATAGATAGCTTAGAATGGTAGATTCGTTTTTCTACTATGCCTATTTCTCAATGATATGATTCAGGGTATTCAGAGGATCATCATAAAGAAAACGCTTTCTAAATGCTGTTAAGGAGGTGAACCCATATGAAGAAAATGTATAACAAACTAAGGCGCTGTAACAGTTGAATGGCTGGGGTTGTATGTGAAGATGAGTGCTGAAAAAGAAGAGTGACATGTGGGATGCTTCTCTCCTTTTTCAGAAAACAGATTTCCTAAAAAATCCATCTTTCATTTTATCATAAGGCTTTTTGCTTGAAAACCACCTTTGTTAGGAAAGGTGATTGTGAATTGAAGGAGGTCACGTGATGAAAAAGGCTTTGTATCATGAAGACAGCGGGTTGTATTTAGAGAAAATGCGCATGGCTTTTCAAGAACACTATGAGCAAAGAACAGATATGTGGTCCACTGATCCATCATTAACAGACGCTGCTGTGATGTCTCTCAAGGCATGGCGTTCCAGGGAAAAGGATGCACTTGCTTCTGTGCTGGATATCGGATGCGGGAATGGACGGGCTCTTGAACATTTACAAGGACTGTCGGCATATACCGGCATTGACCTTTATGAGCATGAGGAATGGCAAGGATTGAAGAAGAGAAAAGAGGTTCCTGTCCATTTTTATCATCAAGATTTTATGTCCTGGTCAATTGATCAAGGGCGCGAGCTGACGTTTGATTTGATTTTAGATCATGGCTGCTTTCACCATCAGCACCCTGATGACCATGAACGATACTTAAAGCAGATTTCCTCGCTGCTTCATGAAGGTGGTGTCTTTTCCCTTGTTGTATGGGGAGAAGAGTGGAAAACAGGCTTAATCGGAGAAGATGGACGCTTCCATTTTTCATTCTCAGATACTCAGCTTGGAGAAAAGATTTGTACATCAGGACTTGAGCTCGTTTCGATTACACCATTACAAGCGAAGGCTGGGATCAGCCAGCATCATGTCATTGCTGTCAAAATCTAGTGCAAAGGAGGATAAACGCGATGTTTGATGTGATGGTTCTTGGTGCATACCTAGGCGGGTGTCATGCTTCAATCAATGTAGCTGAATTGAAGTACGGACTATTCATCCAATCAAAGGGCACTACCGGATGACGTGCATTTGAAGGACCAGAGCTTCTAGTAAAGGAGAAAGCAGCTCGAAGCTAGCAGAGATATTCTCTTAGAGAAAGAGCATGTCAGTTTCCATTCAAGAATCATCAAATGGAGTTGCTCTCTTACAGAGAATACAGCGTATGAAGCTCGATTTCTGCTCCTTTGTACTGGACAAGTGACAGTCTAAAAAGTGACCAGCTCTGCTGAAGAGTCTTTTATGAAAGGTACTGATGGATGATTGGCATCGCACATCTATTCAGCCAGTATGACAGGAAATTTCTCCTGAGCCATGATTCTAGCTGGAACCGGTGCTCAGGATGCAAAGGGAGTGCATACACATATTCATCACGCCATCACTGCGCTGAGAGAGTTCAATGGGGTGCAGTGATGAATAGGGGGAGACAAATGAACAAGTTTGTAGCTGAACTACAATCAATGATTCATCATTTTACATTTCAAGAAAAACACTATTTGCTCGTGGGGCCAGTGAACCTGCCGATCTCTATTGAACATGAAGAAGTGCAGTTTACATGGTATGCCTTTGCGTCTGTAGAAGCTGATACAACGCCAACGGTTGAGTCTATTGTACAAATGAGTACCGAGCAGCAAACATTTTCCTCTTGTCTCCTTTTTGGCGACTTTGAAAATGAAGTGCCGCCGCTTGTGCGAATTCATAGTGTCTGCCAAACAGGGGATGTGTTTGGGTCACTGAAATGTGATTGCGGTCCACAGCTTGCATCATCGCTAAAAAAAATCACCGATTACGGAAAAGGCATGCTTGTGTATATGGCCAATCAAGAAGGGCGCTCTATTGGGCTAATGGCCAAAGCCTTCACGTATAAATTACAGGAAATGAAACTGGATACATTTGAGGCGAACAGGTTGATCGGCTGCGGAGATGATGATCGGCATTACGAGGAAGCAGCGGCTGTCTTGCACTATTTAAACAAAGGGAAACCATTGCATCTCTTAACCAATAATCCAGATAAAGTCGATTCCATTGCTGCTTACGGTCTTCCGGTTTTACGGTTTGATCATACGGTAGAAGCCTCTCTCTATAATGAGGCGTATTTAAAGGCAAAAGCAGCATCAGGGCATATGGTCGATGAGAAGAAATTAATTAATCAGTAGATGAGTTTATTTAAAGAAGGCGGGAGAAAAGCGTGAAACCTGATATCAATTGGATTCAAATCCCAAGCGGCTATGCGACGATTGGAAGTAATGAAGAAGATATGAAAAAGGCATCAGAATTTTGGAAGGACAAACTTCTGAATCCAGCCTATGGCCGTGAGAAAAAATTTCAAAAATGGCTGTACAAAGAATTTCCATCTTATCAGCCGTATATGAGTGAATTTTTCATCTCAGATACGGTCGTCACCAATGAATGGTATCAAAGCTATTGTGACGAGACAGGAAAGCCTTATCCAGAGAGCTTGACGAACCTAGAGCTTGGCGGGGGAAAAGACCATCCAGCTTGGGGCATGGACATCGAGGAAGCTTTCTCATTTTGTCAGTGGCTGAGCGGGAAGCTTGGATATGAGGTATCGATCCCTACTGAGGAAGAATGGGAATATGCTGCCCGGGGCAATACGAGACATCAATATCCTTGGGGAGATGAGTTTCACCCCTCTTACTGTAATACACACGAATCAAATATTGAAAAAACGACACCTGTCCGTCATTACGAAAAAGGAAGATCTCTATTTGGACTATATGATATGGGTGGCAATGTCGAAGAATGGGTCAACACCAAGTATCACATATATGAAGGCGGAATTGAGGTTGTAGATGATTTAACCGAGACACTCGGCAGTGATTACTACATTTTAAAAGGTGGCTCCTTCGCAAGAGGCGGAGATTTATGCAGAGTCGCAAGAAGACACGGTAAACACCCAGACCCTGTTTTTCGATTTACTGGTTTTCGTGTAGTTACTCGTCAAAAACAACATATAAAGGTGGGAGTGTAAAACCATGCATAGAGGACCGATTACATCCGTTTTATCAACTCAGCATGACCAAATTGTCTACACAGGTGGCTATGATCGCTGTATTTATAAATGGGACCGTGCCACGGGAGAAGGAACATTCATTGGCAGTCACGAGCATATCATCAACTCTTTATCCCTTTCGGAAAATGGAACGTATTTAGCGAGTGCATCGTCAGACTATACCATTCAATTATATGATACTAGCACACATACAAGAATTCGTACGCTATATGGTCATGCGGATGATGTGGAAGCTGTCGCATTTGCAAAGCAGGATACGCTTCTTGTATCAGTGTCCAGAGACAGAAGATGCTTAGTTTGGGATATTGAAACGGGAGCCATTTTAAGAGAATTTCATGGACATAGCAAGGATGTATTAGCTGTATGGATTCATGAGGATAAAGCTTATACAACTGGTGACGATGGCTATGTCCTTGTATGGCTCTATGAAACAGGAGAAATTGTAGGTGAAATTGGCCCGTTTGATTATGAGCTGGATACCATCAGCGGCAGCAATCAAAAAGAAGTATTCGCCCTTGGTAGAGACGATGGCACGGTCATCATTTATGATGCCGCTACATTACAGGAGAAAAAAATCATTAAAGCTCATTTACAAGGTGTGAAACGTGTAAACTTTTCGCCGAGCGGTAACTACTTGCTCACAGCGGGATATGACCATTTAATTAAGCTCTGGAATTATGAAACAGGTGATTTAATTGATACGCTGCTGCCTCATAAATATCAATGGGAGCGCTCGCTTGTTTGGACAGAAGATGAGCAGGCTATTTTAGGAGCCAGCTTTGGGAAAACGTATTGTGAATGGTCCATTCAAGAAGGAAAAGTGATTTCTGATGAGCAGGAATTGGCGACACCTTCTATTAATGATATTGCGTTGACTGAAGCGGGTGATATTATCACTGCATCAGATGACGGAAAATTCAGAAAAAATGGAATCGAAATAGCAAAATCAACAGGTGTTCTCACAAATGGAGTGGCTGTTGCACGGGATGGAAGCTATTATGCATGGGGCGATCATGCGAGTCAGGTGCATATTGTACACGAGTCATTGCAGCAAATGGTCTCTTTTGATCTCAACACAGGTCCTGTCAATAGTGTGTATTTCCATGAGGAGGATCGTCAATTTTATATCGGCACTTATGGCGGTTATGTGCATGTCATTTCGACAGAACACTTAAAGGAAATCGGCCGTTCTAAAGCACATGATTGCGCGGTCAAAGCATTAAAGGTAGAAGGAGATCATATCATCACAGCGGCAGTTGAAGGAACCATCTGTCTTCTCGATAAAAAGAGTTTGTCCTTAACAGCAGAATATATCGGGGCGACAGAGCTGTTAAATGATGTATTTATTGATAGCAAAAGAGATCGTATTGCCATTGTCAGCCGGGATAAAAACGTCCGATTGTTTGATTTGCATACAGGCAGAATTTTAAATCAGCACAACGAGCATCAATATTCCATTAAATCCATCACTGTGACAGACTCTGGCTATATTGTGAGCGGAGACTATTGGGGATATATTGTGGTCTGGAATCCAGAGCTAGATGTCAATACAGGTCCGATTCGAATTGCTAAGAATGGTATTAGTGCCATTAGACAACTAGGAAATGATGTGTATGCAAGCTCATATGACGGTGGTATTTATCATATTCGAGAAGATGGTACACATACAGAAGTACTGCGCTTATTTGAACAATTTCCGAAAGAAGTAATCTCTCATTAAGAAAAAGAATGTAAGCGGGGGATTCTCATGATAAGTGTTTGCAAGGAACATATGAAAAAAGGTCTGACTGTACTCAATTGTCCGCATGTGCTCCTCATTAATAAATATGAATGTCGCAAATGCTGTTTTTGTAAACAACGAGCATCATATAAACTGTTTTATTCCTTGCCTTACTATGATCGATCTGAAAAGAAACGGATGGAGAAAATATAGCCCATGAGAATAAAACTCCTTCATTTTCTGAAGGAGTTCTTTCCCTTGAGAGAAGAAAGGAGTCCGAGATGAAAGACGATGTTTTTTATATGAAACTAGCGATTGCCAACGCGAAGGCGATGAAAGGACAAACCTCACCCAATCCGCTTGTTGGTGCAGTGATTGTTCAGAGCGGTGAGATCGTTGGAATAGGTGCTCATCTAAAGGCTGGAGAGCCGCATGCTGAAATTCATGCACTGCGAATGGCAGGAGAAAAGGCGAAGGGAGCTGACATGTATGTGACACTCGAACCTTGTACACATCACGGAAAAACAGGCCCTTGCACCGAAGCGATCATCAAAAGTGGAGTGAAGAAAGTGCTGATTGCCACCCAAGATCCGAATCCGGTTGTTGCAGGTAAAGGAATTGCCTTTTTGAAAAAGGCTGGAATTGAAGTGGAGCAAGGGATATGTAAACAGGAAGCAGATCGTTTAAATGCTCCTTTTTTTCATTTGATGCAAACAAACCTTCCTTATGTCATCTTAAAATCAGCTATTTCAATAGATGGGAAAATTGCCACGGCTGATCAAGAAAGCAAATGGATCACTGGAATAGAAGCGAGAACAGAAGTGCAGCGCTTACGTCAAGAAGCAGATGCGGTGCTGACAGGAGTGGAAACGATTATTCAAGATGATGCCGGCTTAATTGTAAAGGATTCATTCAACCATCAGCCCATTCGTGTCATTTTAGATTCAACATTAAGGATACCGCTTCATGCCAAATGCTTAACAGATCATAGGGCAGAAACCATGATTTGTACATCACAAAATTATGATCATCAAAAGTATCAACAGTTGATACAAAAAGGTCATCAAGTATTTGTCACAAGCGGAGAACACCGGACAGATCTTCAGGATGTGTTACACATGTTGAAGAAGCGTTCTGTGATGTCAGTGCTTGTAGAGGCAGGGGGCAGTGTGAGTGCATCATTTTTAGAAGCATCCCTTGTGAACGAAGCTGTTATCTATATGGCACCTTTGTTGATTGGAGGGAAAGATGCACCTACTTTTTTTGAAGGAGAAGGTGTGAAAAAACTAAAAAAGGCGATCCGTCCAGCGGATATTGAATATAGTATGGTAGGAAAAGATTTAAAAATGACGATGACATTTTAACGATGGAGAGAGGTCCTTGCACGTAGAGTGCAAGGCCTTTCAAATTTTTTAATAAAAATAAAATTGTACATACACCTTTATCGATCATGATGAATACGATGGATTGGGGTGATTCTATGAGAAAATGTAGACAATGCGGAAAGATATACCCAACTCATTCGACAGACCACTACCAAAAAGGAAGCTGGTATGATGCGTATAAGGATGATGGCTGGGAATGTGATAGTTGTAAGAAAGGTAAATCAGACAAACCAAGGAAACCAGTAAAAAATCCATGCTGCGGAAAAGATCCTTGTGTGTGTGTCATTCAAGGACCGCCAGGGGGAAGAGGAAGGAGAGGCCCAGCAGGTCCAGTGGGTCCAGTAGGCCCAGCGGGCCCAGCGGGTCCAGCAGGAGCAACGGGCGCAACAGGCGCCACCGGTGTAGGCTTAACCGGTATCGTGGCATTTGATCCAGCGGATGCCCCAACCTATCCAGAAGGTCAAGTGGTGACATTTGATGGAAGTACGTATGTGGCGAATACAGCTTCACCAACAGGTACGCCAGGTACGTCTCCAGATTATACATTGTTAGCAGCTGCGGGAGATACGGGTGCCACAGGAGCAACAGGAACCGGAGCCACCGGTGCTACTGGAGATACAGGTGCTACCGGAGCGACAGGAGCCACCGGAGATACGGGTGCCACAGGAGCAACAGGAACCGGAGCGACCGGCGCTACTGGAGATACAGGCGCCACCGGAGCGACAGGAGATACGGGTGCCACGGGAGCAACAGGAACCGGAGCGACAGGAGCCACCGGAGATACAGGCGCCACCGGAGCGACAGGAGCCACCGGAGATACGGGTGCCACGGGAGCAACAGGAACCGGAGCGACCGGCGCTACTGGAGATACAGGTGCTACCGGAGCGACAGGAGCCACCGGAGATACGGGTGCCACAGGAGCAACAGGAACCGGAGCGACAGGAGCCACAGGAGATACCGGCGCAACTGGAGCGACAGGAGCCACCGGAGATACGGGTGCCACGGGAGCAACAGGAACCGGAGCCACAGGAGCGACAGGAGATACAGGTGCTACCGGAGCGACAGGAGCCACCGGAGATACGGGTGCCACGGGAGCAACAGGAACCGGAGCGACCGGCGCTACTGGAGATACAGGCGCCACCGGAGCGACAGGAGCCACCGGAGATACAGGCGCCACCGGAGCGACAGGTGCAACGGGAGATACGGGAGCGACCGGAGTAACAGGAGCAACAGGAGATACAGGAGCGACCGGAGTAACCGGAGCCACGGGTGCAACAGGAGATACGGGAGCGACCGGAGTAACAGGAGCCACGGGTGCAACAGGAGATACAGGAGCGACCGGAGCCACGGGTGCAACAGGAGATACGGGAGCGACCGGAGTAACAGGAGCCACGGGTGCAACAGGAGATACAGGAGCGACAGGAGCAATCGGAGTGACAGGAGATACGGGAGCGACCGGAGTAACCGGAGCCACAGGTGTAACCGGAGCGACAGGTGCAACAGGAGATACGGGAGCGACTGGAGTAACCGGAGCCACAGGTGTAACGGGAGATACGGGAGCGACTGGAGTAACCGGAGCCACGGGTGCAACGGGAGATACGGGAGCGACTGGAGTAACCGGAGCTACAGGTGCAACAGGAGATACGGGAGCGACTGGAGTAACCGGAGCCACTGGCGCTACTGGAGATACGGGAGCGACCGGAGTAACCGGAGCCACTGGCGCTACTGGAGATACGGGAGCGACTGGAGTAACTGGAGTAACCGGAGCCACTGGCGCTACCGGAGACACGGGAGCGACCGGAGTAACCGGAGCCACAGGTGTAACGGGAGATACAGGAGCGACCGGAGTAACCGGAGCCACAGGTGTAACGGGAGACACGGGAGCGACCGGAGTAACCGGAGCTACAGGTGCAACAGGAGATACGGGAGCGACTGGAGTAACCGGAGCCACAGGTGCAACAGGAGATACGGGAGCGACTGGAGTAACCGGAGCCACAGGTGCAACGGGAGATACCGGAGCAACCGGAGTAGGGTTAGCTGGTATTTTGGCATTTGACCCAGCAACAGCTCCAACCTATCCAGTAGGTCAAGTGGTGACATATGAAGGTGGAACTTATGTCGTAAATACAGCACCACCAACCGGCACACCAGATACGTCTCCAGATTATACGTTATTGGCAGCCGCAGGTGTGACAGGCGCCACAGGAGTCACAGGAGATACGGGTGCAACAGGGGCTACAGGAACAGGAGCCACGGGCGCAACCGGTGCAACGGGAGCCACAGGAGCAACAGGATCGAGTGCGATTATCCCATTTGCATCAGGTTTACCTGTCGCTTTAACAACCATCGCTGGCGGTTTGGTCGGGACATCTAGCTTGGTAGGATTCGGTAACTCAGCCACTGGTGTCAGTATCGTAGGTGGAATCATTGATTTAACCGGAGCCGCAGGAACATTGTTAAACATGGCGTTCTCAGTTCCGAGAGCAGGAACCATTACGTCATTTGCGGGCTATTTTAGTACGACAGCAGCCCTTTCTCTAGTTGGCACAAATATTACTGTGACGGCTAGTCTGTTTGCTTCACCAACACCAGATAACAGCTTCACTCAAGTAGCGAGCGTTACATTGGCACCGGCATTAACCGGTATTTTAACGATAGGGGCTATTACAAACGGTATCGCTACTGGTTTAAATGTACCAGTCACACCAGAAACAAGATTGCTTGTCGTATTCTCGGCAACAGCTACTGGTCTTTCCTTAGTGAATACTGTAGCAGGCTATGCAAGTGCTGGTTTATCCATCACGTAATAGGCACACAGGGATGACTCAATACTGAGTCATCCTTTTTTTATCTATGTGAATTTTCTCTTAACTTCATGAGAAAAAATGATATGATTTTCTTAGAGTCTATTCGGGTGAATCTACTGAATTAGGGGTTGTGGCGGTGAGGATGGGCAAAAGGAAAGTCACTTTACAAACAAAAATTTTGGGGTTAATTATTGGTCTTTTACTTGTTGTTATTGCCTTATTGACCATTTGTTTTGGTTTTTTGCAGACATCAGAAAGGCAGAGCCAAGCTGAACAGCTGGCGGTGCAAACTGCTAGAACGATATCTTATATGCCGCCCATTAAAACATCGGTGGCCACGGGAGATTCGCAAAATGAAGAACAGGCTGTGCTTGAACAAATGAAGGAGCAAGTAAGAGCGCATGCTATTTTTATCACCAATCAAAAAGGGAAGGTTCTTTTTCATACGAATCATGAGGATGTAGGGAAAACCATCAGTGTGTCGGAAGGAAGAAGTACACTGCTATTTGGAGGAACTTCCATATCAACGGATGATTCTGATGGTGAAACCGTTGTCAGAGGAAGTGCTCCGATTATGAAAGAAACTGGCAGTCATGAAGAAATTATTGGGACCGTCAGCGTCGAATTTTTAAAAAGAGATATCGACCAAGCGACAGCCCATCAACTATTCAAATTAAGTTATATTGCCCTTCTTGTGCTCTTGCCTGGGGTATTTGGAGCGATTTTTTTAACAAGGAGTATTCGAAAAGATATATTAGGGCTTGAACCGCATGAAATTGCTTCATTATATCGAGAAAGAGAAGCGATGCTGCATGCGATTAAAGAGGGAATCATTGCATTTGACCGTAAAGGTGCCATTACGATGATGAATACGTCAGCTGAACAGATGCTACGCGTCTCTTCAACGCTGCCTCTTCATATTGATCAAGTGTTGCCAAATGCCAATCTTCTTTCCTATCTAAAGGTAGAGACGATTGAACCTAACATAGAATCAGTCGTCAATGATAAAACCTTCGTGCTAAATGTCAAAAAAGTGGTGCAGGACAATCTAGTATTTGGAGGAATTGTGAGCTTTAGGGAGAAAACCGAGCTGACAAAGCTGCTGGATACATTGACAGAGGTCAGTCAATATTCAGAAGACTTGAGAGCACAAACACACGAATTTTCGAATAAGCTGTACGCTATTTTAGGCTTGCTTGAGTTGAAACAAGTGGATGAAGCCATTGAGTTAATTAAAGAAGAGTATACACTTCAAAATCGCCAGCATGATTTACTCATGAAGCAAATTCGCTCTCCGAAGATACAAGCCATTTTACTTGGGAAGTTAGGAAAGGCATCTGAGAAAAAGGTTCATTTTCACATTGATGAAAATAGTTCATTGGAGCCGCTCCCAGCCCATTTGAGTTTATCTCACTTTATCACCATCATTGGCAATCTCGTAGACAATGCGTTTGAGGCTGTATTGAATAAGGAGAAAAGAGAAGTCAGCTTGTTCATCACAGATATTGGATTTGATATTATCATAGAGGTATCTGATTCAGGGGACGGTGTAGATGAAGGAGCCATTTCACAACTTTTCACAAGAGGACATTCATCAAAGGGAGAAGGGCGAGGTTATGGACTTGCCAATGTCAAAGAAGTGCTAGATGAACTTGGGGGCTGGATTGAAGTTGCGAACCAAATAGAAGGCGGTGCCATCTTCACTGTTTACATACCGAAAGGCACAAAGGGGGAATAGGTTGTGATCAAGGTACTCATTGCTGAGGACGATTTTCGAATCGCTGCGATTCATGAATCTTATATACAAAAGGTACAAGGCTTTCAAGTGGCCGGCAAGGCAAAGAGTGCAAAGGATCTGTGGGGGGCACTTCAAAAAGAACAAGTGGATCTCATTTTACTTGATGTCTACATGCCTGATGAGCTCGGCACGAACCTTTTACCGCTGTTAAGAGAGCGCCATCCTGAAGTGGATGTGATCATTATCACGGCTGCAACGGAAACGATGCTGTTAAGAGACGCACTGCATTATGGAGTGGTTCATTATTTAATCAAACCAGTGACCGCCCAAAAATTCACGCAGGTTTTAACCGAATATAAAGAGAAGAGAGAGTTAATCAATTCAAAAGAGGAAGTCAATCAAACGATGATTGATCTGTTTTTTGGTCAAATACAGGAAGAATCGCAGCAAAAGGATGAGCGAGACTTGCCAACAGGCATTAATTCACTGACTTTGGACAAAGTGAAAACATTCATGGCAGCAGAGATGAACGGAATTACAGCGGAAGAACTCGGAGAAAAAATGGGCGCATCACGCACAACAGCAAGACGATACGTAGAGTATCTTGTGACAACGGGAGAATGCCGGGCAGAGCTGGCGTATGGAATCATTGGTAGACCAGAACGAAAATATTATCCCGCCAAAAAACAAACGGAGTCATAAAAATGAAAAAAGGAATACTCTTACTCATTTTGGTCTGTCTTTGTACAACGCTCACCTTTAATGAAAAAACAGCAAAAGATTCTTTCCTGGAGCACAGCCCATTATATATTGTGGTATCAGGTGTACCTGATGGCGGATTTGACCAAACGGCTCAAGTGATGAAAACCGTGCTAGAACAAGAAAAGCTAGTGGAAGAGCCTGTGCATATTCTTTATCAAAGAGGCGGAACGGTTGATAAAGGCTGGACCTATATGATGGAGCGAGATGCCAATTATATTAGTTTAAATTCAAGCTTATTATTAAGCCGTAATTTGCTGGGTAGCAGTAACGTGACCATGAATGATGTTACCCCGCTCGCTATTCTTGCGGAAGAGTGGCAGGTAGTCGCAGTGCCAGTTGATTCTCCTTTCTCAAATGGAAAGGAGCTATTACACGCATTAAAAAAGAAACCGGATTCCTTAAAAATTGGGTTTGCCCCGGACTTTGGAAATGATGATCAAATCTCATTCGCACGGGCTGCCGAAATGGCAGGGATAGATCCATACCGCATTCAGTTTTTAAAATTTGATAGTGCAGATGATTTATTTCAAGCACTCATTGACCATGAGGTAGATGCGGCGACTACAACCATTACAGAGGTTCGCCATGATTATGAAAAGAAAAGGTTGAAGCTCGTCGCAACCACAACGAATCAGCGCTTAGAAGGATTCAAAGACGTGCCCACTTGGAAAGAACAAGGGATTCCGCTTATCTTCTCTCATTGGCGTGGTGTGATGGGACCAAAGCAAATGAATCAGCACGACATTCGAGCATGGGATCAGCTTCTTCAAAAAATGACGCAAACGAAGTCATGGAAAAAGCAGTTAAAACAAAAAGGCTGGACAGGCCGTTATATGAATAGTAAAGAAGCAAAGGTCTTTATGGAAGATCAATTAAGGCGATATGAGCAATTTATACAAGGAGAACAAGCGGTCAAATGAGACCGCTTTTTTTCATGGAACCAACAAACAACAACGATTGCACAAAATGAACAAAAAGCATTTATCGACCAAAAAAGAATTAAAATTCATAATATTTACTTCAATTCAGGCGTCAGATATCATGACAGAAAGGGTTGGAAATGGGATACCAACATTTAATGAAAGCGTATACAACATAAGGGGTGAACGAAATGTTAGCGATCTTAGGATTTCTTATGATGATTGTATTTATGGTTTTAATTATGACGAAACGTATGTCTGTTTTAACGGCATTGGTATTAACACCGATTGCATTTGCTCTTATTGCAGGTTTTCATTTTACAGAAATTTCAGACATGATTGTCAAAGGTGTACAGCAAGTTGCACCAACGGCGGTCATGATCATGTTTGCCATTTTGTACTTCGGAATTATGATTGATGCAGGTTTATTCGATCCAATGGTGGCGAAAATTTTAAAGATCGTCAAAGGCGATCCATTAAAAATTGTTGTCGGAACAGCCGTCCTGACGATGCTTGTCGCACTTGACGGTGATGGAACCACAACGTACATGATTACAACAACAGCCATGCTTCCACTATTTACACTGCTTGGCATTCGTCCGATTATTTTAGCGGGTATTGCCGGAGTCGGCATGGGGATTATGAATACGATACCATGGGGAGGGGCAACACCTAGAGCGGCAAGTGCACTTGGCGTTGATCCATCACTTTTATTTGGCCCGATGATTCCAGTCATTGGCGCAGGGGTTCTCAGTATGATTGTAGTCTCCTATTTTCTTGGAAAAGCCGAAAGAAAACGTCTTGGTGTCATTGAGCTAGAACAGCCGATTCATGCAAATGAAATGGCAGCAGCACTGCAAGATGATATTAAGCGACCGAAACTTTGGTGGTTTAATCTGACACTGACTTTGCTATTGGTTCTCTTGCTTGTGTCTGGAAAAGTAAGCTTAACGGTTCTGTTTGTTCTTGCCTTCTGTGTCGCCATTATCGTGAACTATCCGAATTTAGAACAGCAGCGTGAGCGGATTGCGGCTCATTCCACAAATGTTTTGGCGATTGCTTCGATGATTTTTGCGGCAGGTGTTTTTACAGGCATCTTAACTGGGACGAAAATGGTTGATGAAATGGCGATTTCAATTGTTTCGGCTATTCCAGAGCAGCTTGGCGGGTTTATTCCAGTCATTGTCGCGCTAACAAGCGGGATCTTCACTTTCTTTATGCCGAATGATGCATACTTTTATGGGGTACTGCCGATCCTATCAGAAACAGCGGCAGCATACGGTGTCGATAAAATTGAGATTGCGAGAGCATCTATCATTGGTCAGCCGATTCATATGTTAAGCCCACTTGTTCCATCGACTCATTTACTTGTTGGACTCGTTGGGGTATCACTAGATCAGCATCAGAAATTTGGCATGAAATGGGCGGTTCTTGCAGTCGTCGCCATGACAGTTATGGCGGTTCTAATTGGGGCCATTTCGATCTGGTAATGAGAAGAGTGTCTGCTGCTCATGCAGGCGCTCTTTTTTAGGTCCTATTGCAGGGCAACATCCATTCATTTGCCCTATATAAAGACATGCATGATTCCTCCAAAAGATATATTTTTGAAAAATGCTGACACTTTTGCTGTTTTTTTCTTTATAATGCAAATCAACGAAGGGAGAGGATAGCATGTCCAAACAGAAAAGTACCATTCTTTTTGCTGCTGTATGCCTCATGGCAGGAAGTTTGTCGATGGTGACACCAGCTTCAGCGAATGCAGAGACCCCTTATTATGGAAAAAGCTATGAGCAGCCAGCCTCGGTTCAAAAACTGTATCCTGAGCCTGACGAAACGTTTGATACCCCTGCCTTTCAGAAAAAAGGAGAAGCATTTACCACACAAGAAGAGCTTCAAGATTTTTTACGTGACATTGTCAGTAAAAGTCCTTACGCCACGCAGAAACAGATTGGAACATCCATTGAAGGAAGGTCCATTCCAGCCCTCTATTTTACAAAGGATCGTCACATCTCTCCACTGTCAAAAAAGCCAACGATCTGGCTTCAAGCACAAATACACGGAAATGAACCAGCCTCCGGTGAATCTGCCCTTGTCATCGCCAAACGACTAGCAGGTGATGAAGGAGAGCGTATACTGAGCCATGTCAACGTCATCATTGTTCCAAGAATCAATCCAGATGGTTCTTATGCATTTGACCGCAGGCTTGCAAACGGAATGGATGGCAACCGTGACCACATGACACTAGAATCTCCAGAGCTGACAGCCCTTCATCAAGAATTTAATCGCTTTGCGCCCGAGGTCGTCATCGATGCCCATGAATATGATGTTGGTCAAAAGCAGTTTGAAGACATCGGTGCATCAGGTGCACTCAAGTATCACGATTTGCTGATATTATCCGGTAAGAATTTGAACATTCCTGAAAGTATTCGTTTCACGTCAAATGAATTGTACGTCAACGGAGTGCGTGAAACATTGACGAATAAGGGATTTTCCAACGATTTATATTATACAAACACAAGAGGGAAGGACGGAAAAATCGATCTTTATGAAGGCGGAACCGATGCACGAATTGGCCGAAATGCCCTAGCGCTTTCACCAGCTTTATCCTTTCTTGTAGAAAGTAGGGGGATTGGAATTGGCAGAGAGGACTTTACCCGGCGCGTGGCAGCACAAGTCACCACTCATGAAAAAATCATTGAGACAACAGCGAAGCATGCCAAGCAGGTGAAGCAGCAAATGGTGACGGAGCGGCTGAAACTTGTGAAAAAAGGTCTTCAACCAAATGATGATGATCAAGTAGTCATTCAAGATGCTTTCAAGGCGCCTGTGAACGATTCACTTGAAATGGTGGATATTGAGAAAGGACAAACCACTAATGTCCCGGTACGTTTTCATAGTGCAAGTGATGCGGTTCCTGTCTTAACAAGAGAACGGCCGACAGCTTATCTCATTCTCCCAGGGCATGAAGGGGTAGATAGAAAGCTCAGAACTTTAGGATTAAAAAGTGTGACACTGCCTGTTGGCATGAAAGTGCCAGTTCAAGCCTATGAGGTGACAAAACGAGTGGAAACAAGCAAAACAGATATTCAGCTTGAAACGAGACTGGTTGAAAAGAAACGTCAGCTGCCAAAAGGAACAAAGGTATATGTGACTGCGCAGCCAGAGACCAATTTGCTATCGCTTGCCCTTGAACCAGAATCAAAAGACAGCTATATGTCGTCAGGTTTTATTGCATCGAAAGTAGGCGATGAACTACCAGTTTACCGATTCTTGTTATCTCAAAAGACGTTAGGTATGAAATAAAAAGGGCTAAAATGAAGTAACTTTTTAGCCCTTTGTCAACCATCTAGAAGCGGCACAGTGCGTGCCGCTTTTTCTATTTTCGTCCAGCTCTGATCTCATCGGTCATGCCTTCATACGGTGCTTCTGCGATAATCGTTTCATCGTTTACCCCAGCATGGTGGATGTACGTAATGTCTGCGAATTCTGGTACGACATACTTCGGATAGGTTTCATATTTTTCACGGGATTCTTTCATGAGGTCGATATAGTCATTTTGATAGCAAACGGTGATATCTGGACGTTCATGCACCCATTTTGGGAAGAAAATGACGCCATGCATGCGTTTCTCCTCAGGCATAAAGTTCAAAGACACGTCTGTCCCAGTCGGTTCCGTCCAGGAAACTTTGTATACCCCTTTTGTCAGTTTCACAATATTCACTTCTTGATCACGAACCCAGCGGCCTCCAACCATTCCGCTATGAATGCGGTAATCGATGGTGTGATCGTTTTTAATGTAAATCTCATATTCCCAGCCATTTTCATACGTATAAATCATATGAAGTCCAACGAATTGATCCATGTTTATTCCTTCTTTCAATTAAAATGATGTTGTTTCAAACATGTCATGATTTACATGTTTATTTTAGGGTGTATGGTATACTATTGTCAAAGAATATGCGTTGGAGGCATGTCATGAGAGTACTGAAATATGCCATTCTTGGCTTACTAGATCAGCGTGAGCTGACAGGATACGATATGAAGAAACACTTTGAAGATTCCCTTGGACAGTTTTGGAGTGCGAAGCATAGTCAAATATACCCTGAATTAAAGCGGCTAACAGAAGAGGGTTTTATTGAATTTGATATTCACATACAAGGAAAGAAGCTAGAGAAGAAGGTTTATCAAATCACTGATGCAGGAAAAAGAGAACTGCATGAATGGTTAAGGGAAAAAGGCCCGATTCCAGACACAACAAAAGATGAATTTATGTTAAAAACGTTCTTTATCTCATCTATGGATCAAAAAGAAGCGGCCGGTCTGTTCGCACATCAGCTGCTGGAGCGAACAAAGAAAGTAGAGATGCTTAAACAGAAACTGAACATTTTAACAGAAGAAGATCCATCTGCCCAATCACTGCATTCAACACAATTCGGGCATTATTTAGTGCTGACAAGGGCAATTGAAAGGGAAAAAGGGTATGTTCGCTGGCTCCAAAAGACCCTTGAAGTCATTGATTCATCCATTGTCTAAGGACGATCGTCGCACGATATGATAAAAAATGGTTTGAAACAAGTGAATTTATTAATAGAAACCGCTACAATGGATATATTCGTATTAAAGTGAGGCGAGTATGTTTGAGTAACCAAGAAGCGTTGTGGAATGAAGCAGAAGCTTTTATTTCTGTATGCTATGAAGAATTAGGCAAGTCAAATGAAGAAAAAGCAGCACGTCTGCATGAAATAAAACAAGAAATTGAGTCTGACGGCATGTATACTCATACGCAGGAAGAATTAGCTCACGGGGCAAAAATGGCATGGCGCAACAGCAACCGGTGCATTGGGCGCTTGTTTTGGTCAACACTGCATGTGCATGACTGCCGGCACGTGACAACAGAAGATGAGGTGAAAGAGGCACTCTTTCATCATATTGAGTATGCGACAAATGGCGGTAAAATCAAACCGTCCATTACCATCTTCCCACCAGAGAATAAGGGACGGAAGGAAGTCGTTATTTATAATCATCAGCTCGTTCGTTATGCGGGATATGAGTCGGAATATGGCATCATTGGGGACGAGGCATCACTTGAATTAACCAAGTTGTGTGAAGCGCATGGCTGGAAAGGCGAAGGCACGCATTTTGACCTTCTGCCACTTATGTTTCAGCTAAAAGATCAGCCGCCGGTTCTGTATGATCTTCCGAAAGAGATTGTTCAAGAGGTAGAGATCACTCATCCTGAATATGATGGATTCGGTGATTTAGGACTGAAATGGTATGCTGTTCCGATTATTGCTGATATGAAATTAGAAATTGGTGGCATTCATTACAATGCGGCACCGTTTAATGGATGGTATATGGGAACAGAAATTGGCGCACGTAATCTAGCTGACGAAAACCGCTACAATATGTTGAAAAAAGTCGCTTCTATTTTAGGGCTCGATACAACAAAAAATTCGTCACTTTGGAAAGACAAAGCCATTGTCGAATTGAATGTCGCGGTTCTGCACTCTTATCGCGAGGCAGGGGTAACCATTGTGGATCACCATACAGCAGCCCATCAATTCAAGCAGTTTGAAAAACAGGAAGAAAAGGCTGATCGTAAGCTGACTGGTGATTGGACATGGCTGATTCCGCCAGTATCACCAGCTGCTACGCATATCTTCCATCGTCACTATGACAATACGATCGTGAAACCGAATTATTTTTATCAGGAAAAACCCTACCACGGGACGGAAAGAGCCTAGCGAAAAGCTAGGTTTTTTTGTATGAAATGAGTCTTTTGAATGTTGTTTGATTTGGAAAATGATGGTTTAATGGCGGTGAAATCAAAAAGGGGGAATATAGATGAAAAAAATGACGTTGCTCATATTTTTGGCTGTATTCAGTTTCAACGGATTTCTACCACTAGGTGATGAAAGAGCTAAAGCAACTACTGGAGCAATGGTTCAGAATGACATCGATTTAAAGGTGACAACCGATCGTTCAACTTATACTTCGCTTCATCCTCAGGTCAACGTCAACATGACAGCAACAACAAATGAAACACTTTATTATACAGCTGCTATTCGAAAACTTACTTTCCCAGTGACACCAGTCTTTACACACGAAGGGTCTATCTCTGGACAAAACGCTTTCGCAGCACCTACTCGTTTATTACTTCCTAACAGTGGATCAGCCAACTATGATGTTCATGTGAGTCTCTACAAAGATGCTTCACGTACAACCTTGATTGGTTATTATGTTGCAAACCCATTTACTGTTGTGAAATAAAGGACACACATCAACTATCCTCTAATCCGAAAGTCTTGATAATGGGCGAACGTGGTGAGCGGCTCCATGTCCAAATGTGTGACTTTTGAAAAAGGACTGCCTTTACGGACGGTCTCTAAAAAGTCAAAAACCTCCTGCTGCTCTCCTTCTACTTTTAACTCCACGTGACCCTCATCTGTGTTGCGTACCCAGCCTTTCATCCCTCGATTGACGGCTTCTCCTTGAACAAAATATCGAAAACCGACTCCTTGCACTCGTCCTTTTACAATAGCGTGATAATGAACCAATGTCATCTCTCCTTTTTTCTCATCGTACCATAACCTGCCTCGTTCCTTCATGTACCGACTATGATTTGACTGTCAAACCATGTAAAATAAAAGCAATCAGACAATCAAAGGAGATGGCGAGAGTGGGGCAGACAAGGTACGACATCGAAGGAATTCAAGTAGGGCAACCTATCACCACCTATGTGAATGGTAAAGAAATCAAAACAGCCATCAACAAAAAGCGTATTCATGAGCCTGTTTATTTGAGTAAGCTCAATTTTGATGGAGATGGCCAGGGTGATTTGGTCCATCACGGAGGTGATGATAAAGCCATTTGCGTCTTTCCATATGATCACTATACTTACTTTGAGCAATTTTTAGGAGTGTCGTTACAGGAGGCAGCTTTCGGTGAGAACGTGACCGTGCATCAGCTTGTAGAGACAGAAGTCCGTATTGGTGATGTATTTCAGTTTGGGGAAGCGATTGTTGAGGTCAGCCAGCCAAGACAGCCATGTGTGAAGCTCTCTCTTAAGCATGGAAACATGAAGCTTGTGAAGGAAGTGCAGCAAACGGGATATACCGGTTTTTATTTGCGTGTGCTGAAAGAAGGAATGGTCTCTCCTGATGAAGCTCTTGTGTTAGTCGAAAAAGCGCCCCATTCCATCACAGTCCACGAAGTCAATGAAGTTAAATACCGTCAAGTAGATCAAAACAGGCTGAAAGCAGTTCTTGAAGTAGATGCCTTAGCAGATGTGGTCAGGAAGTCTTTAGAAAAACGTGTTCAGCCCATATAAAAAAGCCGTACATCTGATATGGATGTACGGCTTTTCAACATTTAAGAGCTCGTTTTCTTTTGCTTAAGAAGATTTGCAAGGAAATAGGTTTTAAAGCTTTGAAGCTTTCTTCCTTCATGCTTGGTCACACCAAGCTTCTTTAATTCTTCGACATACCAGCCTTTGCTACCATAATGCATGATAGAAAACTCCTTTCAATGGAAACTGCCTGCATTGTAACATCTCAAAAAAGGACGTGAAAAGTGTGCAGGTGTTTAGAAATGAAAACTGATTCTATCTGCCTATGATCCATGTATATGCTGGAAATAATCATTTATGAATTTGGCGGGTTGAGGGTAACGATGATCATGCCGACTGTCATAATCATGATGACAATACCGAGGTAGGTCATCATGGATTGTTTTTTCTTAATACCTACAACCGTTAAAATAATACTTTCAATAAAGAAGATAACACCGATGATGATGAACCACATAACAAATAAGACCCCTTTCGCATATCTTTGCCTATTTTACCACAGGCATTTTTGTTTAGTCGTGACAGATTCGTGAAAGGGTTTGTCTACACGCTGAAATCCCCTCCAGTGAAGGAGGGGACCCGCTTACTTACAGCTTTGTTAAAATAATCGGTTCGTCTTTTGTGATCACAATCGTATGTTCAATCTGTGCGACCAGGCTCTTATCAGGTGTTTTAAATGTCCAGCCGTCATCTGCTTGATAAATCGATTCAGCATTTGTTGAAATGAAAGGTTCAAAGGCGATCACTGTCCCATTCTTAAACAAAGCATTATCGAATGGATCATAATAGTTCAAAATATGGTTAGGTGCTTCATGCAGGCTTTTCCCAATGCCGTGTCCTGTCAGGTTTTTAATGACGGTAAATCCTTGTTCTTTGGCTGTATTGTAGACTGCACGGCCAATTTGATTTTGTCTTTTTCCGGCTTTCGCG
This sequence comes from Bacillus sp. BS1807G30, assembly GCF_040047675.1. Taxonomy (NCBI): domain Bacteria; kingdom Bacillati; phylum Bacillota; class Bacilli; order Caryophanales; family Bacillaceae; genus Bacillus; species Bacillus sp. BS1807G30. The sequence goes on from NZ_CP157353.1 coordinate 736,462, forward strand.
TGCTTTAATCCTTCAAGGAATGCATCCTCTGCACACTGGCATAATGCTTCAAGACGAGCATCTCCTGTACCTAAAACGAATGAAATCCCAGTATCGGAATAATATCCATCAAGCTCTGCTGAGATATCAATATTAATAAGGTCGCCCTCTTGTAAAATGGTTTTTTCACTTGGAATGCCATGTGCGACTTCATCATTGACACTGATGCAAGTCGTACCGGGGAAATCATATTCTTTTTCAGGAGCTGAATTGGCTCCATGCTCTTCTAATATTTTTTTCCCAATCAAATCTAATTCTTTTGTAGACATGCCTGGTTTCGCTTGGCTTTTCATTTCTTCTCTTGCCAAAGCGACAATTCGGCCGACTTTTTTTAAGGCTTCTAACTCATGATCATGTTTGACAATCACTGTTCATTCCCGCTTTCTATAACTTCATTCTATTCAATAGCTTACCACATTTTACGCCAAAAGAGTAAAGGCTGAGATTTGGGTGAGATGTGGACAAATTGGTATAGATAACTAGATGTGCATATGATATATTTTTTATGAACATCATGAGAGATTTGTTCATGATGATGACGAAGGGGGGAGAAATAAGATGGTGTTTCAGTTTTTTCAAAAGTTAGGAAAATCATTTATGCTTCCAATCGCTGTGCTTCCTGCAGCGGGTATCATTTTGGCTATTGGGCGGGAAGATGTATTCAACATCCCGTTTATTCATGCGGCAGGAAATGCAATTTTTGCGAATTTGGCTTTAATTTTTGCTATGGGTGTAGCGATTGGTATTTCAAAGGATGGTAACGGAGCAGCGGCGTTATCTGGAGCGATCTCTTATTTTATTTTGTCAGCTGGTACCACATCGATCAATTCGACCAACAATATGGGGGTATTGGGTGGTATTTTGTGCGGACTTTTGGCAGGTTACGTTTACAATAAATTTAAGGACACGAAACTGCCTGAATACTTAGGTTTCTTTAGTGGAAGACGGCTTGTGCCTATTATGACAGCACTTTTTACCATTCTATTAGCAGCCGTTTTTGGATATGTATGGCCTCCAATTCAAAGTGTGATCAATGATTTAGGGGAGTGGATTTTAAGTCTTGGAGCAACGGGTGCCGGGCTGTTTGGCTTCTTTAACCGCTTGCTCATTCCATTAGGACTTCACCATGTGCTGAATAATTTATTTTGGTTTCAATTTGGTGAATTCAGCGGAGCGACAGGTGATTTAGCGCGGTTCTTCAAAGGCGATCCAAGTGCAGGTGTCTTTATGACTGGTTTCTTCCCAGTGATGATGTTCGGGCTGCCGGCGGCATGTCTCGCGATGATTGTGACCGCAAAGCCTGAAAAACGAAAAGCAACAGCCGGTCTTATGATTGGAATGGCACTGACGTCATTTATTACAGGGATCACAGAACCAATTGAATTCTCATTTATGTTTTTATCTCCACTTTTATATGGTGTTCATGCGATATTAACTGGTCTTTCGCTCTTTATTGTCAACACCTTAGGCATTCATAGCGGTTTCGCTTTTTCAGCCGGTGCGATTGATTACGTTTTAAGTTTTGGAATTGCGCAAAAACCAATTCTGTTACTTGTGGTTGGGGTCATCTATGGCGTGATTTACTTTGTTGTTTTCTATTTCCTGATTAAATTGTTAAAGCTAAAAACACCGGGCAGGGAAGATGATGACATCGAAGATATCCCAGGGGATGATACACATACTGCCGGAGCAAGTATGCTCGTAGAGGGACTAGGCGGCAAAGACAATATCACCACAATTGACCATTGTGCGACCCGTCTTCGTTTAACAGTAGAAGATACAGATTTATTAAATGAAGGTACATTGAAAAAAGCAGGTGCCAAAGGGGTACTGACGTCAGGAAAAACTTCCGTACAAATCATCATTGGAACAAATGTCGAATTTGTAGCCGATGATCTTCGCAAGGAAGTCGCTCGGGACTAAAAAAAGCGTTCAGCCAGATCAAATGGGCTGAACGTTTTTTTGTTTTCGCTGTTCGATCACCAGTACAATGCTGATGACAACAAGTAAAAACCATGAACTGATTTTACCAAGGTGGACGAGAGACCAAGCATGCTGCTGATTTGGATATTGCCATGCTCCTAAAAAGGTCGTGACATTTTCTGCAACCCAAATAAAAAAGCCAATCAGCAGAAACGAGATGACAAGCGGCATGCGAAAGGTCGATGAACCGACCTGAAAGGAAACGGCTGTTTTTCGAAACACAACCACTAGGAGTAATGTCAGCCACCAGCGTAAATCATAGATCCAGTGATGAGTAAAGAAATTGAGGTAAATACATAAACTGATCCCAATCGAAAGATACGGCTGAGGCCATGCTTTCACCTTCACGAGAAGCCGAGTCAGTGCCTGATAAATATAGCTTGCCACGCTCGCATACATAAAACCGCTATAGAGCGGAACCCCCAAAATTTTCGTATAAGCTTCTTCAGGATAGGACCATGAACCCATATGTACTTTGTAGATTTCTAAGCCTATTCCAATCACATGAAAGAGACAAATAACCTTCAACTCTGTCAGCGTCTCAAGCCGTAGCATCAGCATGAGAAGCTGTGCCATAAGGCAAAGCAGAAGAATAAAATCATATCGATGAAGAAAAGGAATAGACACGACCTTTGATAGGGCAAGCGCCGTAAAGATCATGACAGGAAATAGACAAGAGATGGCCTGTAAATAAGCAAAATGAAATAATGTTTTCATACAAAATGTAACCCCTTTTCACTGTCTGAAATAACTTAGACGGTGATAACAAGAGAAAAGTTTACCTCTACTTGATATTCATGAACAATTTGTGAATATATATGTGAAAAGGATCACAAATGATATTTTACATAGTATAATAAGATCATAAAGAGAATGTGAAATATTTCACATAATTTAAAAGGAGGCATCATCATGTTTACAAAATTCTTACAAACGAATGTATGGGCAGCCGTTATTCTCTTGGCAGCAAGACTTTATATCGGATGGACTTGGCTGACATCTGGTATTGGAAAACTAACAGGCGGATTCGATGCATCAGGATATTTGCAATTTGCCATAGCTGAACCTGTTGTGAAAGATGGACATCTTGTTTATCCGTTCTATGTCTGGTTTTTAGAAAATGTCGCGTTGCCAAATGCCGGACTCTTCAGTGCCATGGTCATGTGGGGAGAAATCTTAGTTGGTCTAGGACTAATTGTTGGATTGTTTACAACAACGGCAGCCTTTTTTGGAAGCGTGATGAATGTCTCTTTCTTACTAGCTGGAACCGTCTCTGTTAACCCGCTTCTTCTTCTGATCGCCGTCTTCATTATGGCAGCGAAAGGAAATGCCGGAAAACTTGGCCTTGATTATGTAGCAGGTCCAGTCCTTAAGAGAAAACTGAAAAGAAAGCCGCATTTAGAAGTGGCATCTTAATAAAAGAAAGCATCCTGAGCGAAAACTCAGGATGCTTTTTATTTAGGAACCGGCTTTGATGAGGTTAATATGCACCACAGTCAGCTCGTGCTGACTGATATCTGGATCATGTCCGACGACAAATTCGAGCTCATAATCACCGGTCTGATAAACGTATTTCTTCTCTTTTGTTTGCGGGATGGTGCTGACTGAATCTGCAGGTCCAAGCTGTTTCTTTAATAGGGAAGGAGTCATTCCTCCGATATTCGTTTCTTTTTCTACATTTGTTCCAAAATAACGGATTTCGTTTATTTTGCCTTTTTTGTCATAGTGAAAAGCGAATCCAGGGTTGCCCATCTCAGCATGATACAAATCAAAGCCGTTTTGCCCGGTTGCTGGATAAGGCTGTCCTAATTTATGCCGTACGTCTTTTTTTGTTTGAACCCCTATTTTGAGTCCTTCTGCATAGTATGGCATTTGTCCTTTATGTGCCAGCTGATAAATGCTGTTTAGTGCTGCTTTCGGACCTTGAGGAATGGATTGTTCTGCCTGCGTTTGGGTCAGGGCGTGCGCTGAAATCGCCGGGCTGAAAGCAAATAAGGTGGAAGAAGCGAGTGAAGCGGTCACGAGAAATGCTGCTGTTTTTTTCATGATCAATAATCCCTCCTTCTTCACCTATACCCGGTGTCATGCGGATCAAACGTAAAAAGCCCCAGCTGATCTTGGATCGGCTGGGGCTTTAAATGAGAAAGTTATTTGGAAGACGAGCTGGATTCATCTTTGGCGGAAGAAGAATCTTTTTCATCCTGTACTTTCTTTGTGTAGTCATAATCATTTCGTTCAATTGGTGTAAAGCCTTTAGGTTTGTAGAAACGGAGTAAATCTTCCGTGACAATCTTATCAGATGTCTCTAGCATCTTTTTCACCGTTTCGTTTTCTTGTGATGCCTTTTCAGTCGGCTCGATTTTTTCACCTGTTTTGTTGCTGTAATAATTGTTACCTACTTTCGTGTAGTCCTTAGACACGAAGTCTCCATTTCTAAATGGCACAAGCTCTTTAAAGTTCTTCGATAAGATATCAGAACCAGACATTAAATAGTTCTTCGTATCATCTCCGAGCAGGTGGAGAAGGGTAGGCGCAACATCCACTTCACCAGAGTATTTATGAATCTGTCCGCCTTTTACGCCTGGCACATGGATAAAGAGCGGCACACGCATAAGCTGGGCATTTTCATAGTCTCCAATTTTTTCGCCAGTCACTTTTTCCATCGCTTCATTATGGTTTTCTGAAATGCCGTAATGGTCACCGTACATAATGACGACGGTATTGTCATAGAGACCGGATTTCTTCAAGTCATTAAAGAACTGTTCAATGGCTTCATCTAAATAATGAGCAGATTGGAAGTAGTTATCAACGACGGAGTCTCCGAAGTCGCCAGGTTCAAAATCAGTATCACCTTCATCCATACCAAATGGGAAGTGGTTTGACAGCGTAATGAATTTTGAATAAAACGGCTGTTTTAGATTTTCAAGCATTGGCATGGATTCTTTGAAGAACGGTTTGTCTTTCAATCCATAGTTCTTCGTATCTTGTTCATTCATATCGTAGTACTCAGAATCGTAAAATCTGTCATATCCAAAGGACTTAAACATTTCATTTCGGTTCCAGAACGTTTTCGTATTCCCGTGGAATTCAGCGGACGTGTATTGGTCCTTTTTCAAAATGCCAGGAAGCGCCTGATATGTGTTTTGAGCTTTGTTAATAAACACAGAGCCTTGTGATAATGGGAAAAGCCCCGTATCCATCATAAATTCCGCATCAGATGTCTTTCCTTGTCCTGTTTGATGGAAGAAGTTATCAAAATAAAACGTTTTGTTGTCATGGGCTAATGAATTTAGGAAAGGAGTGACCTCTTTTCCATTCACCTTGTAATCAATGACAAAGTTTTGCAGTGATTCAAGAGAAATCGTAATGACGTTCATGCCTTTCGCTTTCCCGTAATAAGCCGGGTTTGGATCAGCGCTGTTCGCCTTTAGATAATTCTCTACATCTGTTACGTCACTTGAATTTGCCAGGGCACGCTGGCTGTTTGATTTCACATTTTGAATGGCATCAAACACCGTAAAATTATAAGCACCCAAGTATTTGACTAAATAATTGCGGTCGAACGATCTTGATAAAAGCTCTGGGCGATCAATTTCTGCTGCGATTAAATTGACAACAAAGATCAGAACAGAGGACACAAGAACGAGTCTAAACGATTTTGTTTTTTGAACAGGTACAGTCGCTGTACTTGTTTGCTGCTGTTTTTTCATGCGGACTGCGAGTACGATCAAGATGATGGTATCGAGAAAGTAAAACATATCAGTCCAACGCATGAGTGAAAATGCACTATCACCTAATTGTCCGCCATTCGTTCCTGCCTGCATCACTGTAGGCAGCGTGATAAAGTCATTGAAGAATCGATAGTACACAATGTTTGCGTAAAGTAAAAAAGACATGAAAAAGTGAATCACAATGATAGCGGCAGGCTGCCATTTTTTCTTGAACAATAAAGCAAAGCCAAGAAAGAACAAGCTGGAGCTAATAGGATTCACAAAAAGCAAAATATGCTGAAGCACATTTGATATACCAAGTTTAAATTCGATTAAATAAGCTGTATACGTCTTGAGCCATAACAAGATGGCTGCAATCACAAAGAAGCCGAGGCCCCTTTTTTGAATAAATGTTTTCATTTAAACACTCCTTTTCTCCGATAAACGGAAGAGGCGGAACGAAAGAAAACGAACCATTAGAATATACCATGAAATGCACAAATAGAAAAGTCATAACTGGTGAGCACCTAAGGCAGCCTGTCCGAGCTAGAAATGGGAAGACATCGAAAATACTCGATCTCCGAAAAACTTTTTGTGAAATTCATCCTAATAATTACAGAAAATTCTGTATTTTTCCTGTTGCTATATCAATAAAACAGGTAAAAAGACACAAGTCTAAAGAATTAATTTGATTTCTACAATGGTGCATTTAGGCGAATTTCCAGTGTTTATTAATGTTTATGCAGGTTAAGTAAAAAAAATGAATGAATAAACCGCTGAATTGCCTGGATAATAATTCCTTCAAGAAAGTATATTGATATATATTGTTGTTTCACAAACATAATGATTTTGATGTGTATTGTAAGGGTTTTATTCTTTTTTATGGGTGAACAAATTATCTAAATATACTTAAGTGAACAGTTCGACACTATAAACTTTTGAAACGGGGTCGATATAGACAGTGACAGGAAATCTTCCATTGAAAGGATTGATAGTATATGACTGTACGAGCACAGAACCTCGTTCAGAACTGGTTTCCGAGTGAGGACGGAAATGCAGAAGAGCGGAAAGAACTCGTTAAATTAATGGAACAGATCATTTCAGGGGTCGATGACCTGAAGGATCCGAACCGTGCTCACCTAAAAGGTGAAAAGAATCGTGAGGAGGACTTTTACAAAAAGCTCACTGAAACAAGTCAAATTCCGATGAACGGACAACAAGCGGAACTTGTGAATGAAGAATTACTGAAGCTTTTACATAATCATCCATACCACACGAAGTATTTCTTCACGAACATTTTGCCAATGGCAAGTACACCAGGAATTCTAGGCATGCTGACGGCTATGCTGGTTAACGGAAACAACCTTTGGGATGTGTATGGACCAGCAGGCGCGGAAGCTGAGGTCAGAGTGGTCTCAATGATGTCTAAGCTCATCGGATATGATCCAAATGTGAGCGGGGGTTACACAACATGGGGAGGTCAAGGGGCTATTTTCTCGGGGCTTCGTTTAGCGATTGCGAAAGTTGCACCGGAGTCATTACGAAAAGGTGTCCCGCAAAATCTTTATGCGTTTTGTTCTGATGCTGCACATTACAGCTTATTTAAGTCAATGGAAGCAACAGGGCTTGGCACAGACAACTTAATCAGAATTAAGACGAATAAAGATCATTCGATGGATATGGAAGATTTGCGTTGTCAAATGGAACGTGTTGCACAAAATGGCGGAATTCCCGTTTATATTGTGGCAACAACCGGAACAACAGATGCCATTGCAATTGATGATGTAAAAGGGGTGCGTGAAACGGCAGAAGCCATTGCTGAGAAGTATGGTCTCAAGGTGCCGCATATTCATGCAGATTCGGCGCTTGGTGGATTCTTTGCTTTCTTTAATGAGTATGATGTATCTGAAAACCCGCTGCAATTCTCAGACGGTGTTCTTCGTATGTTAAAAGAAATCAAAGCAAAGTTTCAGCATCTTTCTCTTGCTGACACGATGTGTTTTGATTTTCAAAAGCTCGGACAAACACCGTACACATCTAGTTTATTCTTAGTGAAAAACGCTGCTGACTTAAAGCGCTTGGACCTAGAAGAACAAGAAACACCATACGTTGGACATAGAGGATACGGGGAATACCATACGGGTTATACGCTTGAATGCTCAAGAATGGGAAGCTCCATCAGCATGCTAAGTGTGCTGCTAACGTTTGGAATTGAAGGATACCAGCGCTTGCTCGGTCAATTTTTAGAGGTGAACCTTGCATTTAGAGAAGCGCTCCGTCAGGAAATTCCACAAGCAGAAGTCGTCAATGATGACAATGTCGGAATGGCTACATTGTTTAGAATTTACCTAGACGGTTCTCCTCGTTTTAAGGAAGAAATATCTGGAGAAGCAACTGCTATGGAAATTGAGCGCAACAATGATTTGAACAAAATCCTCTTTGAAAAGCTTGGAGAGAAAAGAGACGAAATGTTCTTTGGCGATACAACGAAGTTTTTACAAGTCAATGCCAAAGAAGGTCAAGAATTCTATCTAAGTGTGAGTAAATTTTTTGTGATTTCACCTTATACGTTACCGGAGCATATCCCTCATATCGTATCTTATTTAAAAGATGTCATTGCATCTGTTTGTGGACAATTTGAAAGTGTAGAGGCTTAAATTAAAATTGAGAGTGGAGATGTAGAAAAAAATGGCGAAACAAAGGAAGTTTGGAGGACTTACGATATCCTCCAAAATCATGTCAGTCGTTGTCGTAACATTACTCGCAACCGTTGCATTATTCGTTCTAACATTTTATTTAGTTAGCCAGGATTTATCATCCCAATTGTTAAAACAGTTTGATTATCGATTAACAACAGATATTGATACGGCTAAAAAAGAAATCGATCAAATTGATGGAAATGTCCTTAACATAAGCGGGAAGGATGATCCCGTTTATGTGGAGATCAAAAAGAAATTCACAGAGCTACAAAAAGATCATACGCTTGAGAACTTATACGTGTTATCAAATAAGGGCGGTAAAGAAAGAATCATCGTACTAACAGGGGAAGACAATGATTTTGATCAAGATTATGTCTTTTCAGATGAAATGAAACAAGCTCTTTCTGAAGATAAAATGGTCAAAAGTGACATTTATGTTGATTCGTATGGGACTCATAAATCCGTCTTTTTACCAATTAAAGATTCAGGCGGTGAACTCACGGGGATTTTAGGAATTGACTTAGATGCGTCTGTTGTTCCAGCAACAACGAAAAAGCTGACAATTTATATTACAGTAGCATCTGCGATTGTGCTCATCGGCGGATTACTCTTCTCATTCTTCATGGGAAGAAGAATTGCAAAACCAGCACGTTCATTAATGGAATCAGCGGATCGAATTGCAGATGGTGATTTAACTGGCATGGTAGAAGTTCAAAGTAAAGATGAGATCGGTCAATTAGCGGCTTCCTTCCAGAAAATGCAGGGACGGATCAAAGAGCTTATTGGAAAGATCTCAAACTCATCAAGTGAAGTGTCGAAAATGTCTTCACAGCTTCGCACAGTGACAACGGAATCTAGTCAAAGTGCACAACAAGTGTCAGAAGCGATGACGAATATGAGTGAAGGAATCAATGATTCAGTCGCAAACATTACAGACTGCACAACATCTGTTGCGGAAATCGATACTCAAATCGAAGGCGTGACAAAAGAAGTGGATGAAATGAAATCTGTTTCATCAGAAGTACAAGAGCAGTCAGAATCTGGTCAAAAATTGGTGCAGCATGTGCTTGAACATCTCAACATGTTACACGACATGATGACAAGCTCCAAGCAAGCGGCAGAAGAATTGCAATCACATTCAACAGAAATTGAAAGTGTCATCTCCATTATTACGGACATTTCAGCGCAAACGAATCTGCTTGCACTGAATGCTTCTATTGAAGCAGCACGTGTAGGAGAAGAAGGAAAAGGATTTGCTGTTGTGGCTGATGAAGTCCGTAAGTTAGCTGAACAGTCAGCTGATGCAGCTAAAACGGTCTCAGACTTAGTCATTGGCACACAGGAAAATAGTCAGCGTGTCCTTGAAAGCGTGGAGGAAAGCAGTAAAGCAGTGGAAGAAGGCCGGGAGCAAATGAAAGGCACCTCGCAGAACTTCGCTGGTATTTATGATGGAGTGTCTCAATTTGCAAGCAGAACGAACAATTTGCTTCAATCTATTCAGCAGGTAGAACGAGCATATCAAACAATTTCTACATCGATTGAACAAATTTCGGTCGTGTCAGAAGAACATGCGGCAAGCTCTCAAGAAGTAGCGGCAGCAACAGAACAACAAAGTGCTGGCATGCAGCAAATTTCAAGTGCGATTGAACAGCTCTCTGACATGTCAGAGGACTTGGCACAAATGGTATCTACTTTTAAAATCGACAAAAAATAACGAGAAAGCTGGCTCTTGTGAGAGAGTCAGCTTTTTTGCTATGCTTAACCAAAATATCAGACGATCTGAAAGGAGACGTGTCATGGATTTTGCGCAGAGATTGTCAGAAGAACGGATCAAAAAGGCGATGGACAATGGAGCTTTTGAAGGACTATCAGGCTTTGGGAAACCTCTGCCAAAGGATGATGCTGCTCATGTACCAGAAGAGCTGAGGATGGGCTATCGAATCATGAAAAATGCTGGCTTTGCCGGGGAAGAAACCGCTTTGAAAAAAGAACTAATGACGGTCAAAGAGTTACTGAAAACGAGTATAGATGGAGAAGAAAGAAAAAAACTCTCTCTCGTATGTGAGGAAAAACAAAAACGCCTCGATGAACTCACATCCAAGCGCCAAACGTTTGCTCGACCAGCCTCCTCCTTTTATAAGAATAGGGTCTACGAAAAACTAACGGAGCATAAAAAAAGATGATGACACGCTGCCTCTCTGAGCACATTGAGGGAGCTTTTTTTATGAAAGCGCTACAACTTATTGTTGACTACATGTATATACAAATATAAAATATGAGGTGAACATGTATATACAAGTTTTGATTCTTTTTTCTTATAAAAAAACGGTCTCGGAGGGGATAGCATGGCTGATTATCAGACAGCGGCAGATCAGATTGTAAAAGCCATTGGCGGCAAAGAAAACATTGATCAAGCCACACATTGTGTGACAAGACTTCGTTTTGTGCTAAAAGATGAAGGTAAGGTGGATGAGAAAGCACTAGAACAAATTGATGAAGTGAAAGGATCTTTCTCAGCGAATGGCCAATATCAAGTGGTCATTGGTCAAGGAGTGGTGAATCGAGTTTATGCTGAAATGGTCAAACAGACGGGAATCGGCGAAGCGACAAAAGAGGACGTCAAGCGTGCCTCTGATCAGAAATTAAATCCACTGCAGCGTGCAGTGAAAACGCTTGCAGATATCTTCATTCCAATCCTTCCAGCTATCGTGACAGCCGGTTTATTAATGGGGATTAATAATATTTTAACAGCTCCTGATATTTTCTTTGATCAAAAATCCATTGTGGATGTGTATCCGGTATGGGCGGATTTAGCGAATATGATCAACTTGATTGCAGGTACTGCCTTTACCTTCTTGCCTGCATTAATCGGCTGGTCGGCTGTCAAGCGGTTTGGAGGTAATCCGCTTTTAGGGATGGTCCTTGGACTGATGCTTGTACATCCAGATCTGTTGAATGCGTGGGGGTATGGAGCGGCAGAAAAGACAGGTGACATTCCTGTTTGGAATTTGTTTGGACTTGAAGTACAAAAGGTAGGTTACCAAGGGCAAGTTCTGCCGATACTCGTTGCCTCCTATTTACTCGCAAAGCTCGAATTATTTATTACAAAGCGGACACCTGAAAGTATTCAGCTGTTAGTTGTTGCACCAATTACATTACTACTCATTGGATTTTTATCATTTATCGTCATTGGTCCCGTTACATTTGCGATCGGAAACGTTTTAACATCTGGACTCGTCACCGTATTTCAGCAATTCGCAGCACTTGGCGGTCTTTTATATGGCGGATTGTATGCAGCATTAGTCATTACAGGCATGCATCATACGTTCCTAGCGGTTGATATTCAGCTGATTAACTCAAAACTGCACGGCACGTTCCTGTGGCCAATGCTCGCACTGTCTAATATTGCTCAAGGATCCGCGGCACTTGCGATGATGTTTGTCTTAAAAGATGAAAAGCAAAAAGGGCTCTCGCTGACATCAAGTATTTCTGCTTACTTGGGCATTACTGAACCGGCGATGTTTGGGGTGAACTTGCGCTATAGATTCCCGTTTATTTTTGCCCTGATCAGTTCAGGGATAGCTGGTATGTTTATTGCCTCACAAGGGGTACTGGCAAGTTCAGTCGGCGTTGGAGGCATTCCAGGAATCTTCTCGATCATTCCGAAATATTGGGGGGCATTTGCCATCGGAATGGTGATTGTGCTGATCGTCCCATTCATTGGTACCCTTTTATATGCAAAACTTAAGAAGAAGGATGTATCACAAGAACTTAACTAGTGGTGGTGAAGGAAATTGAATCAACAAACAAACGAACCGTGGTGGAAAAAAGCCGTGGTCTATCAAATCTATCCGAAGAGCTTTTTAGACACAACAGGCTCTGGTACAGGTGATATCAATGGCGTGACGAAAAAGCTCGACTATATCAAAGAGCTAGGGGCGGATTGTATTTGGCTGACCCCTATGTATGAGTCACCACAGTATGACAATGGCTATGATATTAGTGATTATCAAAAAATACATGACATGTACGGCACAATGGCTGATTTTGAACACATGCTGAAGGAAGCTCATGAACGAGGAATTCGTGTCATCATGGATCTCGCCGTGAACCATACGTCGATTTTCCATGAGTGGTTTCAAGCCTCCCGAGAGTCGAAGGAAAACCCGTATCGAGACTATTATATTTGGAAGGAGCCGAAAGCGGACGGCTCTCCTCCGAATGATTGGCAGTCAAAGTTTGGCGGGCCAGCGTGGGAATTAGATGAAGCGACAGGTGACTATTATCTTCATTTATATGATGTTACCCAGGCAGACCTCAATTGGGAACATGATGAAGTGCGCAGGAAAGTATATGACATCATGCACTTTTGGTTTGAAAAAGGGATCGATGGATTCAGACTGGATGTCATCAATAACATTTCAAAGGATCAACGTTTTTTAGATGATGCCGGGCAATCAGTGCAAGGTGATGGACGTATGTACTATACAGATGGGCCGAGAATTCATGAATTCTTGCATGAAATGAACCAGGAAGTGTTTTCGAAATACGATAGCATGACCGTGGGGGAAATGTCTTCAACGAATATTGCAGACTGCATTCGGTATACAAGACCTGATCGGCAGGAGCTGGATATGACGTTTAATTTTCATCATTTAAAAGTTGACTATCCTAACGGTGAAAAGTGGGCCATTGCGCCATTTGATTTTCTAAAGTTGAAATCAATTCTGTCAGAATGGCAGACGAAAATGCATGAGGGCGGCGGCTGGAACGCACTCTTTTGGTGCAACCATGATCAGCCACGCATCGTGTCTAGATACGGTGATGATGGTACGTACCATCATCAATCAGCGAAGATGCTGGCGACCACCATTCATTTGATGCAAGGCACTCCTTATATTTATCAAGGTGAAGAAATTGGGATGAAGAATCCTCGCTTTGAGGACATTTCGTCATACCGCGATATCGAATCACTCAATATGTACGAAGTCATGCTTGAAAAAGGGAAAACAAAGGAAGAAGCTTTGGCAATTTTACAGGTCAAATCAAGAGATAACGCAAGGACACCTATGCAATGGACGTCGGAAAAAAATGTGGGGTTCTCAAAAGGTACACCTTGGATTGAACCAGCTCAAAACGATATTTCAGTAGAAGCTGCCTTAAAAGATGAGACGTCGATTTTTTATCATTATCAAGCCCTTTGCAGGCTTCGAAAAGAACTTGATGTGATCACCTATGGGAGCTTTACTTTACTGCTTTCAGATGATCCAAAGGTGTTTGCGTATGTGCGAGAAGGCAAAGATGAGAAGATTCTCGTGATCAACCATTTTTATGCAGGCGAGACGGACTTTACACTTCCAGATGAGCTTGCAAAGGATGTCAATGAAATGGAAGGGCAAGTCCTGCTGTCCAATTATGAGGATGTGCCGACAGATATCAAGGGATTTACGTTGCGCCCATATGAGTCAATCGTTTATCATTTAACCAAACGCTAGTAAATGGGGCGGAAGGAAAATGAAAGAGAATAAGTTTCGAGTGATCTATGATCAGCTCGCAAGACGAATTGAACAAGGTGAATGGCAGGATAAAGGCATCCTCCCATCAGAACATGAGCTGTCTGTCATGTATGACACATCCCGTGAGACGGTGAGAAAGGCATTAAACATCCTTGTGCAAAATGGCTATATCCAAAAAATTCGTGGGAAAGGCTCAGTATTGCTGAATCGAGAGAAAATGCAGTTCCCAGTTTCGGGTCTTGTCAGCTTTAAAGAGCTTTCCCAAACGCTTGGGCGAAAGACGGTAACAACGGTTCATGAGTTCGGTTTAATCAAGCCAGATCAGTATATTCAGTCTCAGCTGAAAATCAGTGGACAGGAGGACGTTTGGGAAGTCATTCGCTCTCGCAATATTAGCGGAGAAGAAGTCATTTTAGACAAAGATTACTTTTTGCAAAAACATGTGCAGGTCTTAACTAAGGACATTTGTGAAGGATCGATCTACGAGTATATTGAAGGAGAACTTGGGGTCTCGATTAGTTACGCTCAAAAGGAATTTGTGGTCGAGCCATGTACTGAAGAAGATGAGAGGTATCTCGATTTGAACGGGTTTGATCATGTGGTGGTGGTGAAGAATTATGTGTTCTTGGAGGATACGAGTCTATTCCAATACACAGAAAGCCGCCACCGCCTAGATCGTTTCAGGTTCGTGGATTTTGCTAGAAGAGAGAAGTAGACAGGGCCGAGGCTCTGTCTATTTCAGGTTGTAGAGAAACAAGGGATTAAACAATAGCGAGAGCAACATCTCAGGAGGAAAAATGATCAGACTGAATAGACCACTCAAATTACGAGATTTAGAAATTTTTAGCGTAATGAAAGATCACAGGATTTTATGTTATGTCATCATTGAAGACACACGAAAACCGTTTACAGAAGAAGATAGAAAATTAGAGCCTTTATGTTATATGGATAAAGAGGATATTCAAGCGATTTTGAATGTGTTTCATATTTCAATTATCAGTGATGAAACATTAAATGAAGAAGATTTAACCCTTGTGAAATCGTACTTTGCTGAATTTGTGAATAACACGAACTTAACGAATTTCATTACGAGAGAATATGTTCAAGAGGATTTATATGCCGTTGATGATGAAGATGATATCACGTTCTTTAATAGAATGCTGCGTCATATAGGGTCAGATGATGTGAAAGAATTTGATAACCGTCATTGGATTTATTTATCCCAAGATTGATAGTGAGATGGAAAAAGGACAGAGCCAATGCTCTGTCCTTTTCTATTAAGATGATACTTTGTCTCGTGTGCGCTTGCGCTGGTAGTAATAAAGGATACCGCCTGAGGCGAGCATGAGCAAGCCAATTAATACCGCTGTATACATCATTGTTGCAGTATTCGGCAGTGTGCCGCCTGGTAAGCCGTTTCCATCCTGATTTGGATCCGAACCGCCTGGAGCAGAAGTTCCACCGTCTCCGCCAGTTTGGTCTGGAGCTGTTCCAGCAGCTTCACTTTGATTGAGTACGGTGTATTCACTAAAGTGCTCCGTTTTACCTGAGACAATCCCGTTTTCGAATGAACCGTTACTTGTTTTGGCATAGCGGTTTTTCTCACGATCGACATAATAGACACCTGGTTTTTTCGCTTTTTCAGGCGCATCTAATGTAAAGAACAGTGTGACGGGATCTTTAAAGGTAGACACATTTTTCTGATCTTGTTTGATTTGGAAATCGTATGTGTCGGTTAATGCGTTTTTCACCTTATTTGTTTTTGCCATCGATATATCTGCATGTTGCTCTGACAAATTGGAGAGCGGTAATGCTAGACCGACTTTGTCATGATAGATGGTGACGTTTGGATCTTGCTCTCGTTTCTTCAGTTCAGCTACTTGCCCTTTTGATAGAGACAATTGAACCTTTTTCGCTTCGGTTGCTTTGTCTAAATAGAGCAATGCTTTGTTCGTATGCTGCACATACGTTTGGAATTTCTCATCATCTTGAATGTCATAGGCGCCTTTTCCTTTCAAGCGAGGAAGGAATACTTCTTTCACTCGATGGTCGATAACTGGAGAAATATGACCGTCTGCCTGTTCAATTTGCTCTTTGAAAATTTCATAGTCAACATAGCCTAAGTCTTCACCATGAGACGCTTCTGTAAAGACGCTGTAGCCATCACCGCCTGTGCCGACAAATGCGTTAGTCGCCACGCGGTATGTTTTCTGATCATCAATGTCAGTCAGATTGCCATTTTGATCTTTCAATTTGACATCAATCAGTCTACTGCCAGCCGGTTTACTCAGTGTAAACGTATATTCAATACCGGCTACATGAGGGAATGCGCCTCCGCCTTCTTCAATGCCTGAAAGACCTTGTTCAAGCGCTTTTTTAATTTGACTGCCTTTTAAATCTGCGACATATAGTGTGTTTCCAAAAGGCATCACCGTTAAAATATCCCCTAATGTGATATCTCCTTTTTCAATGCTGCCTCGAATACCACCGCCGTTTGTAATGGCAAGGTCAGCCCCAGCAGATTCTTGTGCTTTCTTTAACATGCCATCTGCAATAAAGTTTCCAAGGTTCGTTTCCTTTGCACGGACGTGTTCACGCTGTCCATCTAAGAAGACATCTGACGTCCCGACTTTTTCGGTTTTTAAATCTTGGATATCTGCTTTGTACTGATCAAGAATCGCTTTTGCGTCCGCATCTTCTTTCACAGAGTCGTCGATCGTGATGAGGTCAAAAGTAGATTCTTTTGGCTGTACGACGCCTTTTTTGTCAAAGGCCACGTCTACTTTTCCTAAAAATTGTCCGTAGTCTTTTACTTGCGCAACAATCGTTGGTTCTTTTTTATTGATGACCTTTAATTTTTCAACAAGGGTGTGGGTATGACCACCAATGATGAGATCAATGCCATCTACTTTTTGAGCCAGTTCTAGATCACGGTTATAGCCGATATGTGTGAGCGCAATAATTTTATTGATTTTTTCTTCAGTTTGAATGGTATTGACTGTTTCTTTTGCTTTTTTGTATGCATCTTGAAATTGAATGTTTGGACCACTGCTGGATGTAATGGCTGTGTCTTCAGTGGTTAAACCGAATACAGCGACCTTTTCACCATTTACATCAAGCAGAATGTAAGGGTAAATGCCAGCTTCTTTTTTCTCACCAGCTTTAAATGTTGCTGGTTTTTTCACTAAGTCGCTTAACTGTTTTTCCTTAGAGACATTCACGTTTGATGACACGATCGGGAAGTTCGGTTTTTCAAACTGATGACGGTTTTTAGCATCAACACTGGATGCGTCACCTGTCAGGAATTGACGAAGGACAGATGGACCTTTGTCAAATTCATGATTCCCAAACGTCATGGCATCGTATTTCATTAGGTTCATCAGTTTCAGATCGGCAAGTCCTTGCCATTTTGTGAAATAGAGATCACCAGAGAAGACATCTCCAGCGTCTAATAAAATATTGTTTTCGCTTTGGGCGCGAACTTCTTTGATCTTGGTTGCGCGTCTTGCTGCATCATCCAGATGGGCATGTGTATCGTTTGTATGCATCACCGTTAAATGCCAATTGTCTGTTGCAGGTGGTTCTGTTGTACCATCATCTTTAAACGCTAGCTTGTACACGCCAAGTCCGTCTGTGCTGGCATTCCGAATAAAGTCGACGCTGCTTGATTTCTCTGCGAACGGTTTTGCAAGTAGAGAAGATTCAAAGGTGACTGTTGCGCCTTTTACTGGTGCAATGGACCAATTTTGATCTGCGCTTGGGTTAATGGTTTTTTGTTCAATAATATAATCCATCAGCACTTGGCGGTTCTCATCTGCTGAGGCGAGCACGACTTTATCTTGTGTGAGGTGCGGGAACCCTCCACCGCCAGATGCACGGTAGTTGTTTGTCACGACTAAAAATTCTTGATTGTCAGAAACGGGTTTTCCGTTGTAAGACAAGTTTTTGATGCGGTTCGCACTAGCGTTAACAAGTGTGCCTGTTGTGCTGTATTTAGCAGGCTGTGTGACATCTACTTGGTACGTCACACCATCGATCACATCAAAATTATATGAGCGGTATTCTTCGTTTAAAATAGGCTGTTCATTTGAAGTATTTGGTTTGATTTGGTTAAACTGACCAGCAGACATTTCAAGCCAGTCTTTTACTTCACTACCTTTTAGTTTTACAATCTGTACGGTGTTATCGTAAAGATAGAGATCGCCGATGTTTTTAATCGCTAAATCACCTTTTGCGATATTTGTATAATAGTTCACACCATTGCGTCCGCCGGCTTTAAATGGTGCACCTGCAGAGAGAATCGGCAAGTTTTTGTACGAAGTATCTTTCATTTTTTCTTGTGCATACCATTTCTGGGCATCTGTCACGATTTGAATAGAAGGGTCATCCATCACTTGAGCGAAAAAGCTGTTAATGTCTGCTTCTGTTTTTCCAACTGGCTTTCTGACGTAATCTAGGGTGTTTTGGTGAGTTGTTTGAATGGCATTTTTCACTGTACTGTTTTGAGATGTCACCCCGGCAACGGATTCAATTTTGCCTGTTCCGTCTGTGACTTTCCAGTTGCTGCCGTCTGGCTCTAGTGTTAAATCAATGACTCCGAGGTAGCTTCCCCAGTTTTTTGACATGACGACAGGAATGCCATTAATGGTTCCCTTTGCGACATCAAATTTGTCTACGCCGCTATATTCAGCGCTTGGGAATGTGCCATGCTGGTGGCCAGACACAATCGCATCAATGCCTTTTGTTTTCGTGGCAAGGTCAAAGATCATATTTTCTGATCCTTTAGGTGAAGCTGTTTTTTCAATTCCTGTATGAGCAAGAGCGACGATGACATCTGCGCCTTTTGCTTTCATTTCTGGAATGGTTTCATTGGCAGACTCCACAATATCCTGCACTTGAACTTGTCCATCTAAATGCTTCTTATCCCACGTCATAATTTGTGGTGGTACGAATCCTATGTAACCGACTTTCACAGTTTGGGAGGCTCCGTTTGCATCTTTAAAGGTTTTATCCTGAATGACATAAGGAGTAAATCGGTGTTCTCCGTTTAACTTTTTGACGTTCGCATTGACAATCGGGAAGTTGGCGCCCGCAATGGTACCGTCAAGAAAAGATAAACCGTAGTTAAATTCATGATTGCCGAGTGTACCTGCATCATATTTTAATTTGTTGAGTGTATGAATAATGGGGTGAACCTTTGTTTGATTGATGATGCTGTCTTTTTCATTTTTATAAACGTATTCTCCAAGAGGGGTTCCTTGAATCAGGTCTCCGTTATCAACAAGGAGTGTATTGGGATTTTGTGAACGGTGCTTGTCAATCAGCTCGGCTGTTTTTGCCAAACCGAATTCATTTGTGTCTTTGTCGCTGTAGTAATCATAATTCATCATGTTCGCATGAACATCCGTTGTGGCTAAGATACTGACCTTTACGGCGCTGCCGCTTTCTGTTTCTGCATGAGTAGGTACTGCTGGGAGAATGAGACTAATCAACATCATGGAAGTGAGCAGAATAGACAGGTTTTTCCTTCGTTTAGACCTATGTGCTTGCTTCTTCACCTGATCTCCGCCTTTCTAATTTTTTTGACCACAATACCTATTGTAGAAATGTTTCGTTAACTTTTGTAGTTATTTTTTGCAGATTATTGTAAAGATAACATAAATCATACGAATTACCTTGTTAAGGGAATGTGAATGAGTCTAAATGCTTATTTTTCTGAAAGGGGGTTTTCTCATAGGGATAGGATGTTTGATTTCAATTGGCGGGGGTATAGTGTGTAGTGTAAACGATAATCAAGCAGGAGGGTTTCTACATGGGTAAGAAAATTGCAGTTGTCTTAACAGATTACTTTGAGGATGTTGAATTCACCGAGCCTGCAAAAGCCTTTAAAGACGCAGGCCATGAGATCACAGTGATTGAAAACGAAAAAGGAAAAACAGTGAAAGGAAAGCAAGGAGAGGCAGAAGTAAGAGTCGATGCGTCTATCGATAACGTGAAACCAGAAGACTTCGATGCACTTCTGATTCCTGGCGGCTTCTCACCAGACATTCTGCGTGCGGATGATCGCTACGTGCAATTCACTAAAGCCTTTATGGACGAGAAAAAACCAGTATTTGCGATCTGTCATGGGCCGCAATTGCTTATTACAGCGAAGACGCTGGAAGGAAGAGGCGCGACCGGCTATACATCCATTCAAGTAGATATGGAAAACGCAGGCGCCAAATTCAAAAATGAAGAAGTCGTCGTTTGTCAGGATCAGCTTGTCACAAGCCGTACACCTGATGACATTCCAGCATTTAACCGTGAATCATTAAAACTGCTCGCAAAATAAGTAGTTTGACAGGATAAACAAAGCCAGCACCTTGCGAGGTGCTGGCTTTTTCTGTGCATGGATGTAAGAAAGCGGCGTAAACCGCAATTCAGTATCAGGTGCACGATTATTTTCTTAAGCTTTTCAGCTCGCTTGCAATGGCTTGCATTTCACTTGGGCTGAATGAAGATTTTTTCATCACCATTTGGTGAAGAAATTCAATATCTTCATACTTATCTGGACTGAAGTCTTCGGCTTTGATGACTCCAATATTCAGCATATTGAGCTTTTGTGAAATGTCTTCAATCAGCTGATTGACTTCAGCCGCTTTTTGCTGTGACAAGGGCGGCACGTCCTTTCCTGCATGTGTCGAATAATATGTCTATTTTAACAGAAAAGCAAAAGAATAAAAGGGCTATTATGACGACACTGAAATGTTTTTTTCCTTTTTCTCCTCTTTGATCTTATCAATGATTCGTTTGGATTCAAACACCACAACACCTGATAAACCGATGAGTCCAATTAAGTTTGGAATGGCCATCAGCCCATTGAGCATATCTGCCAAGCCCCAGACAAAGTCATTTTTAAACACGGCACCGAAAAAGACAGCTATCACAAACACGATGCGGTAATACATGACGTACGAATCCTTCGCCAAATATGTAAAGCATTTTTCCCCGTAATAGGACCACCCAATGATGGTGGAATAAGCAAACAAAAGCAGCCCGATGGCGACAATGGTTGAGCCGATTGGTCCAAGGAAATACGCAAAAGATAAAGAGGTGAGCGCATCACTTTTTTCTGTTAAATACATATCTGCCATGACAATGGTAATGCCAGTAATGGAACAAACAATGATTGTATCAATAAATACTTGTGTCATAGACACAAGAGCTTGCCGGGCAGGCAAATCCGTTTTGGCAGCAGCTGCGGCGATTGGTGCGGAACCAAGACCTGCTTCGTTCGAGAAGACGCCTCGTGCCACACCCCAGCGAATGACGGTTCCAATCGCACCACCTGCTACGGCTTGACCTGTAAAGGCATCTGAAAAAATCAGCCCAACTGCGCCTGGAACAAGATCAGCATTCATGACAAGAATGATCAGACCACAAATGACGTAAAATAAAGCCATGACTGGTACAAAAATAGATGTCACTCGGCCGATACTTTTAATTCCTCCTAAAATCACGAGCGCCGTAAAGGCGGTAATGATGATACCTGTTACCCATGTTGGAATTTGAAAAGTAGAATTCATGACGCCTGAGATGGAATTAGACTGTACCAGGTTGCCGATCCCAAAGGCAGCACTGGCACCGAAAACAGCAAATAGCACCCCTAGCCATTTCTGTTTTAAGCCATGCTCTAAATAATACATAGGTCCACCAGACATTTCGCCTTTTTCGTTTTTGACCCTGTATTTCACAGCAAGAACTGCTTCTGCAAACTTGGTGGCCATCCCGAAAAATGCAGCAAACCACATCCAAAATACTGCACCAGGACCACCTGCAATGACAGCTGAGGCAACACCGACGATATTCCCTGTACCGACAGTTGCAGCAAGAGCCGTCATTAATGCTTGGAAATGGGAGATATCTCCCTCTGATGTTTTGTCTTGTTTTGAAAAAGCGAGCTTTAAAGAATAAGGAAGTAATCTAATTTGAATGAAGAGGATGCGAAAGGTGAGGTAGATTCCAGTACCAACAATTAAAATCAACAGGGGAGGCCCCCACAAAAAATTGTTCATCGTCGTGACAAACTGCTCAATGATTCCCATCTAATGTCCCCCTTTGTTTGTGTAATTCTCCTAAAGTTTCTCCTTTTTTTGTGTATTTTGTCAATGCCGATGGGAGTTTTTCTTGCAAAGTTTCCAAAAGAAAAAGGGCTTGATATGATAGAGAAAAGGTTTTCCAAAGGGATTCTTAGGGAAAAGATAGGAGGAGAATGAAGGATGATTCATGTATTATTTGTGTGCCTCGGCAATATTTGCAGGTCACCGATGGCAGAGGCGATGTTTAGAAAACGAGTCGAAGACGAAGGGCTGAGTGAACACTTTGTGATTGATTCAGCAGGCATTGGCGGCTGGCATCAAGGCAGTCCTCCGCATGAAGGAACACGAAAGCTGCTTGATGAAAAGGGTATCAGCTATGAAGGAATGACTGCAAGACAAATCATGGATAAGGATATCACCACATACGACTATATCATTGCGATGGATGCTGAAAATGTAGGCGCCCTCCGCAGTTTAGCTGGCTATGGAAAACATCACTTTATTGGCCGTCTTCTTGACTTTGTAGAAGACGACGATCGAGACGATGTGCCAGATCCTTATTACACTGGGAACTTTGAGGAAGTACATGATTTAATTGAAACAGGAATTGATCGTTTTTTGACGTATGTAAAAAAAGAGAAACACCTTTAACTGAAAGGAGATCAGATGAGATGGAAGAGAACAATCAAATCGTGCTTCGGGGAGCTGTTATAGGCGCAGCCTGCGGCATATTGCTGACATTATTTCATCGCCCAACAAGGATTGCATTAAAAGAAAAATGGAATCACTGCCAGCAAAAGCTGGATGAATACCGCCTCGAGCCTGGCAGGATGTCTGCTTGCGTGAAGGAAAAAATGGAAGAAACGAAGCAATTGATGAGAACGGTCTCAGATGATTTGTCTTTTCTGAATGAACAGGTGAATCAGTTAAAGGAAACAACACCAAAGGTATTAGAGATTATTGAAGAAACAAAGGATCACTTTCAAAAGAAACAGAAAGATTGATCATTGGAGATGAGGCGTATGGGTTTTGTTAAAGCGTTAATTGGACGCTTTTTGCTGCATGAAGGACCGGCAAAATCAGCTGAACTTGCGTATTTCTTTTTGCTTTCATTATTTCCGTTTCTCATCTTCGTGCTGACACTTGTTGGTTATTTGCCGCTGACATCAAAGGATGTTCTAAGCGTCATTTCTGGTTATGCGCCAGAGGGAGCGCTTTCGATGATTGAATCCATTGCCGAAGAGACGCTGAATAACCGTAACGGCGGATTGTTGTCATTCGGGATTATTGCGGCCCTCTGGTCTGCATCCAACGGCATTAATGCGGTTGTCAGAGCATTTAACCACGCTTACGAAGTTGAGGAAAATCGTTCCTTCATTCTCGTACGTTTAACATCGATCATCTTAACCATTGCGATGGTGCTTACGATTATTTTTGCCTTGATGCTGCCTGTCTTTGGAAAAGAGCTTGGCTTATTCGTTGCCAAATTGGTAGGGCAGTCAGATGCGTTTCTCACCATCTGGACAGCCATGAGATGGATTATTAGTCCACTGATTTTACTGATTGTTTTTACATCCCTATATTATTTTGCCCCTAATATCAGGCTGAAATTGAAATTTGTGCTGCCTGGCGCCATATTTGCCTCTGTTGGCTGGATTCTCGTCAGCATGCTGTTCTCATTTTATGTAGGCGAATTTGCCAACTATAGTGCGATGTACGGAAGCATTGGGGGAATCATTATATTAATGATCTGGTTTTATTTAACCGGCATTATGATCATCCTCGGTGGCGAGCTCAATGCGCTTTTACATAAGCGTAAAATCGTACCAGGCAAGGTGTGAAGAAAACCGGGCATCCTAAAGAAGAACGAACTTGTTCAATCTTATGGATGGGGGAATACCGAATGTCTAAACAATCGAAAAAAGGCGGAAGCAACACAAAACAAAACAAAGGCCATCAGCCAAAGCACAAAACAAGCGGAAGTGCGAATGGGCAAAATGGGTATCACTAGATGAAAAAACTCCTCTGCATAGGTGCAGGGGAGTTTTTAATGAGAAATGGATTCGTTTGGAGTGTCGACCACTGACTGTGTACGCCCAAATCGAACACAACAAAATACAAATAAAATCACAATGCTGACAAGGTAAAGTAAATTCATTCCCTCGAACGTCTGCACAAAGAATCCGCCAAGAACCGGACCGAGAATACTTCCTGCACTAAACGCCATCCCGCACATCAAATTCCCAGCAGGCAGCAGATGCTTTGGCAATAAGTCCGTCATATAACTGATGCCAAGTGAGAAGGTCGAACCTACAGCCATACCTGCGATAAAGAAACAGATCGCAACAGCCAAAACGGACTGAATGAAAATCCCTGCTAAAAGGAAAAAGAATGAACCGACGAGTGTCACAACTAAAATCATGCGTCGTCTGCCGAAACGATCACTCAGCATCCCGAGAGGAAGCTGAAAAACAATACTCCCAATCGCAAACGCAGGTAAAATAAACGCAACAGCATCTATCGTCACCCCGCTTCTCAGCGCATACACAGGGAAGTTACTATTGAGTGTCGTTTCTAAAAAGCCGTAGCAAAACGGCATCATAAACGCTACCCAGCCAAATTGAAACGCCTTCTTGAAGCGCTTCAAACTATTTGTCTGCTCTGACGTCTGCATTTCACCAGTATCAGGATATGTATTTTTTAAAACAAACACAAGTAGCCAAATACACAAACTAACTGCACCAGACACAATAAACGGCAAGGATGGATTGATTTCAATGAGTGGTGTTAAAAAAGGGCCAGCGGCAAAACCGAGTCCAAAGGATAACCCATACAATGAAATATTTCGCCCGCGATTTCTAGATGATGAGGCATAGGTTACCCACGTCTGTGTGGAGAAATGAAGCATATGATCACCGATGCCAATCATCAGCCGCAAGAAGAACCAGACGACATAAGATTCAATAAAGACAAAGCTAAACAAACTTAAAAAGACAGCAGCGCCCCCAATGACGATCAGTGGTTTAAACCCGAAGCGGCGAAGCGGCGCTTCCATAAAAGGAGACGCAAGCAGCACGCCGAGATATAAGCCGGTGGCATGCAGTCCGTTTAACGTCGGGGAAGTGCCGGCATGTTCGAAAATAATCGAAATAACTGGCAGTAACGCTCCCTGCGAAAAACCAGATACCGATACAAGTAAAATTAAAATCATAAAATGAATTCTCGACATAAGAAGCTCCTTACAAGTTCATGCTTTCATCGTACAATGGAACCATAGGGGTTTCAATAGAAAGGTGGAAAAGGAATGAAGCTGATATATGAAAATGATCGGTGGGTCGCAAATGCTGATCAAAGGCAGCTGCATATTTCAGGAAATGAAGAAGCGGGATACAGGCCGTATCAATTGTTCACCTCGGCTATTGCGGGCTGTTTTGGAGAAATGGTCATTCATGTATGCGAGAAAAAACGAATATCCTATCAAGGGCTGACCATTACGCCTGAAACGACAAGAGAAGGAACTGTAAACAAAATCACTCATATTCATTTACATATGATCTTTGAAAGCATCAGCACCTCTGATGAACAGCTGGAAAAAGTAATGAAACTTGCGCTGAAGCATTGCTCCATGGTGCAATCCGTGAATGGAACGATCGATATCACCCTTTCACACGAACGAATCTAAATGTATATGATGCCGGCACTCACGAAAGAATAACAGTCAGATATGATGTAAAGGAGATTGGCTGTATGAATCGTTTGTTTCTAGTGATTGTCGCAATCGGTGTACCATTATCTGTAATTGGCAGTTTTCTTCATTTTCCGCAGGCTGTCATGTTCGCCGTCTATTGTATCGCCATCATCGGTCTTGCAAGTTATATGGGAAGAGCAACAGAGAGTCTTGCCATTATAGCGGGACCAAGAATTGGCGGTTTGTTAAACGCTACTTTTGGAAATGCAGTGGAATTAATCATTTCATTTTTTGCATTAAAACAAGGACTCACCGCCATTGTCCTTGCTTCACTCACTGGCTCAGTGATCGGCAATTTACTGCTCGTGGCTGGACTGTCTTTTTTCGTTGGCGGATTGAAATTTAAACGACAAGAGTTCAATGTCCACGATGCAAGGCATAACTCTGGGCTGCTTATGTTTGCGATTATTGTGGCATTTGTCATTCCAGAAGTCTTTTCCATGGGGATGGCAGAAGATCGTCAATTTGTTTTAAGTATCGGCATTAGCATCGTGATGATTTTGCTTTATGTCGCAGCGCTCTATTTCAAACTGGTCAGCCACAGAGGTGTTTATGTTGCCAAGCAGGAAATTGCGAAAGGGGGAGCCGCGACGGAAGAAGAGACACCAGAATGGTCTGGGAAGTTTGCCACGGCGATTTTACTCCTTGCGACAATTGCTGTGGCGTATATTTCAGAGCGGCTCGTCCATACATTTGACACGGTCGGAGAACAGTTTGGCTGGAGCGAACTGTTTATCGGGGTCATCATTGTTGCGATTGTCGGTAATGCAGCAGAACACGCCTCTGCTGTGATTATGGCGTATAAAAACAAAATGGATGTCGCAGTGGAAATTGCTTTCGGTTCCACGCTTCAAGTCGCCATGATGGTCGCACCGATCCTTGTGATCAGCTCTCTGTTTTTTGAAAAGCAAATGCCACTGATCTTCTCATTACCAGAGCTCATTGCCATGGCATCCTCTGTTTTACTGACGGTCATCCTTTCAAATGATGGGGATACGAACTGGTTTGAAGGTGCTACATTGCTCGCTGCCTATTTCATTATGGCGATTGGATTTTTCCTTTTATAATCTTTTGTGGATAAGGGACGTCTTTCGGGAAAATACTATGGAAAAATGAATGAGAAAGAGTGATGATATGAAAAAGATGCCCCGCATCATGTTTGTTGTTCTCTTATCCTTAAGTTTTCTATACAGCTTTCCAGCCGAGGCAGCAAAGCCGTTTAAGGTGCCATCGTCTGTCGCCAGTATCTCAAAGGAAAATACGTATCCAAATGCGTCACAGGATCAACCGCTGCTCCAGCCGAGCGAGCTGACGGCCGAATTATTTAAAACAACAAGTGTACCAATTGAAAATACACATTTGATTAAAATGCTGAATGAATCCAGCATCTCAGGTACACCGCTAGCAGTTGGCTACAGGGCAACGATTTTTCTTGGAAGATGGGCACTCAGCTATGATTCAAACGAAACCGTCGCCAATTGGGAATACAAAAAAGTGAACACGAATCACATTGATAATAGAGGCGGAAACAAAACAGCCATCGGCAAATATGTGCAAAAGCAACAAGTAAAAGTAAGTGGAGGGCTCACAGCAAAAGTACCAAACCCAGAAGATGTGAAAACATTGATGATGCAAAAAGCCATCCAAAAAACAAAACTTCCGCTCGCCTTCGACACAGTGATTGGTGCAGGAACAAAACGAGATCAGTCCTACCACGTATCTCCGAAAAAAGCAGCAACCCTGCATGCATACGCTCCAGCCATTAACGAAAAAGGAAAGGTTACTTACGGAGAAGTGTACCTTGTGCTCAAGGGAAATAAACGCAAACTTGTCGTGAAAAATGTGACCTCACAAGGAATCGGCGCTTGGATTCCTGTTCAAGATCACCTGACGTTTGGGTTTCAAGGGATGAATTAAAAACAGTCATCTCCTCTTACCAAGGGGAGATGACTGTTTTTTGATTAAGATGTCCTATCGTTTTTCTTTTTCATTTCATGAATGTAAAAATCAAAGGCGTTATATAAAAACCATACAAAGAAAAGAAAGAGAAAGACTTTAGTGAATATCGTCAAATTGTTGAAAATAAAGCATAGGCCAATAAAAGGGAGGATCATAAAGCCATAATACGAAAACCACCATGTTTTAAAAATGAAACTCAGCCCCTTGGTTATTTGTGGAAACGACTCTACCTTCATATTACATGGTCTTGAGTAGAACGTAAACCTTACCTAGACAATAAAAAAGCCAACGCAGAAGTTGAATGAATCCAACAACTACGATGGCTTAGCTGATTATTCCCCTAAATCCACATTATGATAAACCTGCTGCACGTCTTCAAGCTCTTCTAATACATCGATGAGTTTTTCAAATTGTGCTTTCGATTCATCATCTAATGTCACTTCGTTTTGAGGCAGCATTGTGATTTCGGCTACAGTAAATTCTTCTACGCCTGCCTGTTTGAACGCTTCTTGAACTTGATGGAATTGATCTGGTTCAGCGTAGACGATCACCGTATCATCTTCTTCCATAATGTCACGTACATCAATGTCTGCTTCCATTAAAAGTTCAAGCGTTTCTTCTTCACTTTTCCCCTCGACACCGATCACCGCTGTTTGGTCAAACATGTAAGCAACAGATCCACTGACGCCCATATTTCCGCCGTTTTTCCCAAATGCTGCACGAACATCAGACGCTGTGCGGTTGACGTTATTGGTCAGGGCATCAACGATCACCATAGATCCGTTTGGACCAAATCCTTCGTAACGCAGCTCATCGAAGTTCTCTTCTGCGCCGCCTTTGGCTTTTTCAATCGCACGGTCCACAATGTGTTTTGGGACACTATATGTTTTTGCACGTTCTAGGACAAAACGAAGTGCTTGGTTTGATTCTGGATTTGGCTCACCTTGCTTGGCAGCCACATAGATTTCACGCCCGAATTTTGCATAAATACGACTTGTATTGGCATCCTTTGATGCTTTCTTTTCTTTAATGTTGTTCCATTTACGACCCATCTTATTCACTCTCTTTCACTTAGTAAATACACAGTATGAGGGTCCCCATGCTGCATGAAATCAATCTGCTTTCTATTATACATGAATCAGTCAAGAGGATAGAAGTAAGAGGGCTGAAATGAAAGGAATTTCTTAGCTGAAGTGTCCAAGTTGTTCAAGCGTCTTATTTTTCTCATGCGGTCTAGTCAGCTCATCACACCAAATGATTCTACCATCTAATAAAGTAAATAACGCCATCACATCTATTAGACCGTGGTCTCCTGTGGACAGCTCAACATGTACAGTGTAACGAAAACACCCTTGCTGAGTCTCTTCATCAAACAACATATCATGAAAGGCGGGGATGTCGAGCTGTTTTGTCATGACTTTTAATGTGGAGAGATGCTTTTTAAATTCTTCAAGGGAAGAGACCTTTCCATCAGTGACTTGCTGATAATCTGAAGAAAAATAAGTCTCCACCTTTTCTATATCTAATTGGATTAACACCTCTTGATACATTTGCTTAATAAAAAAAATCGCTTCAGTTTTTCTCAATGTAAACATCCTTTCTTTTAGTTAACTGGTTAACTATATAATATTATAATTAACTGGTTAATTAAAAACAATCAAAAAAATAACCCCATCACAAATGAGGTTATTTTGCAGGCTGTGAATAGACGAGATCCTCAAGCAATTTCACATCATGCTGATGAAGTTGTGTGATCATTTCTTTTCGCACAGCAAGGGCGGCTTCGAAGTATTTTTCATCCTCGACCATTCCTTTTACGGTGATCTCAATCCCGCGATTCAATTTATTGAGCCCCATAATGCCATGAACCTGAAAAGGTTCAATGGCGTTTTGGAATTCATCTTTTTTCAATAAATCATGATGCATTTGATTTAACTGATCACATGCTGTTTCTAGCGCCTTGAAAGCAATATCAGGATTTTGGTTTGCGCTGATCAAGACTGACTCTGTGATACGCATGTAGTGCATATTGTAGTTTTGGATTTGACGAATGTCTCCGTTTGAAATGGTTAACAGCTTGCCGCTCCATTCTCTAATTTGCAAAGACCGGAGACCAATTTCTTCAATGGTTCCGTTAAAAAGATTATTGACCGTCACATAATCACCTTTATGAATTTGCCTTTCATAAATGAGGAAGATGCCGGCTAAAATATCACGAATCAAGGTCTGAGCGCCAAAACCAATGACAATTCCAGCAACACCAGCCCCCGCAAGGATTTTCCCAAAGTCATGAAAAAATAGAGAAATCACATATAAGACAAAACATATGGAAGCTGTATACTTTGAAACCGATTTGACCAAGCTCTCAATCGTTTTTTTCTTTTTATCTTCAATGAATTCAGTGCGTTTAAAGAAAATCTGAAGCGCTTTGTTGATCATAAAGACGGCAAGCCAAAGAATGAGTCCAACAAGGAGAATTTCAATGTATTTGTTCTTGACCACTGTCAGAAATGTTTCGTCCATCTATCGGTTACCCCCTGGCTGTACGAGAAGTAAAATCAACATCTTGATAATAACTGTTTTTCACAAGAACATTCGGACCAAGGCATTGCACACTTGGGCAATGACAATTCAGTTCTTTTGCCAATTTTGTGTTCATCCAGCGTGTATAAGCTGATTGCAACGTATCGGTTTCAATATTTCCTAATGGCGGTGTATCGCCAAAGTCTGTCACAATAATATTCCCATCAAAAATATTCACATTCAACCGTGAACGGCCATCAGGGTCATTTCGTACTGTCACATTTTTCGCTTGACGCAATCGAGACAAGAGGCGCTGGTCTTCTTCATCTGTGCTGCATGAATAAAATGGCAATGTGCCAAACAGCATCCATGTGTTCTCATCACGAACATCGAGCAGCTGATGAATCGCATCCCGCATTTGCGGAAGCGACAATGATTCAAGGGCGCTGGCAAAATCACTTGGATACATCGGATGAACTTCGTGACGCTGGCATTTCATCTCGTCCACGATTTGACGATGGATGTGTTCGATATAAGGAAGCGTACGCTTATTCAGCATCGTTTCAGCAGATACGGTTACACCCGCTTTCACAAGTGCCTGACTATTCTCGATCATGCGGTTAAACAATTTTTCGCGCTGCTCAAAGGTTGGCTTTCGGTCCATCATTGCAAAACCAACCGTAGCAAACTCTTCGACCGTCCCCCAGTTATGTGAAATGTGTAGGACATCCAAGTATGGAATAATTTCTTCATATCGAGCCAAATCAAGCGTTAAATTCGAATTAATTTGGGTACGGACGCCGCGTTCATGGGCATACTTTAATAAAGGAACGACATATTCCCGTACAGATTTCAGAGACAGCATCGGCTCTCCGCCTGTAATGCTAAGGGAACGCAAGAGCGGTACTTCATCTAAACGGCGAAGCAGTAAATCGAGTGGAAGTGCATTCGGATCTTTTGGCTGCAAAGTATAGCCAACCGCACAGTGCTCACATCTCATGTTACACAACGTCGTTGTCGTCAATTCAATATTTGTCAGCTTCATTTCTCCGTAATCCTGCACATCGAGATAGGCTTCCCAAGGGTCGAATGCAGGTGTAATCGGACGAAGTGCTGTTTTTTGGTTCATGGTATCTATCTCCTTTTCATTCGGGCAAACATAGACCCGCCAACAGTTAATTTTAAGCCCCATCACCGTTATACGCAAGAGGGGACCCAATTGATTTACAAAGGAAAAAAAGATAAGCTATAAACAAATGCTAAAGGGAGTGTATCTATGGGCAAGGCAGCAGACAGCAAAGAGCAGCAGGTTGATTATTTAAAGAACCGATTAGATATGTTTATGAATGTGATTGATTCATTAGATCCTGAATCCACAGACGTTGAGGATATAGACAGACTGATCCAGATGATTGACGACCTAGAAGCGAAATATGAACGGTTTAAAACCGATTGGAAGGAAGAATAGCTCGCACAGTGCGAGCTTTTTTCTTTAAATTGGCAGGTCAAAAAGTGTATGAGTACCCGGTATAATCTGCACAATAGAAGAAAAACCGGGAAGTGACGTAAATGAAAAAATGCATACTGATCTGTTTATGTGCGCTTTTTGTATCGATGCCTTTTTCAAAACTAGAAGCCGTGTCTAATCAGCCAATTCATTGGGGATTTGCTAAAAGCAAAGAGCACAAGCCAGCAGATGCCGGCAAGGAACTGACGACACTCTTAAAGAAATATGATGCTTTCTATTTAGGAAATACAAAAAAGAAAGAAATTTATTTTACATTCGACAATGGCTATGAAAATGGGTACACACCCAAAATCTTGGACGTGCTGAAAAAACATCAAGTACCAGGCACCTTTTTTGTGACTGGGCACTTTGTAAAGGACCAGCCCAAGCTCGTCAAACGTATGGCAGAGGAAGGTCATATTATTGGCAACCATTCCTATCACCATCCAGATTTAACAACAAAGAGTACGAAAGAAATCAAAGAAGAACTGGATCGTGTCAATGAAGCGGTATACAAAATCACAGGAAAACAAGATAACCTCTACCTTCGTCCACCGCGCGGGGTGTTCAGTGAAAGGGTACTAAAGGAAACGAAACAGCTTGGCTACCAAACCGTTTTCTGGTCAGTAGCGTTTGTAGATTGGCATATCCACCATCAAAAAGGAAAACAGTATGCGTACAATCAAATGATGAAACAGGCGCATCCAGGTGCCATTTACTTACTTCATACCGTCTCAAGGGACAATGCCGAGGCACTTGATGATGCCATTACTGCTTTAAAAAAACAAGGATATACCTTTAAAAGCTTAGACGATCTCATGCTTGAAAAAGTATGGCATCTCCCTCAGCTATAAAAAAAGCTTGCAGACATCTGCAAGCTTCAGCGTGTAGCCAAACCCTCGCATTCGGTGTCAGTCCTGCGTGCTGGTGCTCACGAATGTGAAATTCGCTCCGCGCCAGTACTCGTCCTTCCTAGGGCTGCAAAGGTTTTCTATCACGCTGAAAAGAAGACAAAGGGCTAAAATAAACAACATTTTAGCCCTTTGTCAACAATCCGAAGCTTGCAGACATCTGCAAGCTTTTTGACTTATCCTTCTCTTATTTTACGCTGGAACAAAAGGGGACGATGACGAGTAAAGGAGTCAATCAAGCCCTCACCGAAAATCGTGATGCTTTGCTCCCAAGGATGTCCTAGTAAAACCCAGGTCATCTCTTTTGATAAAAAGAAATAGTAATCTCCATTTGGGAGCACAGGAACTCTCCATTCTCCAAATTCATCTTTTTCAAATGAGCCGTATGGTGTGATCCAATAGCATTCGTGCTGCCAATCAAGTACCTGCATATATTCGCCGGTTCCGGTGATATTCTCCTGAAAAGACAGCAGTGCCTTCTTTTCAAGGTCTTCATCCGCACTTAGGAGAGAAGGGTCCTCGAAATAAGCAGAGATATCATATGTGATGTAAGGAGATGGTGCTTGAAAACCTGGAAAGCGAGAGATGCTTGGGTTAAATTTAAACCTTTGATCAAATGTCTTCCATGCGTGCTTTAGTTCTTTGTCTGTCAGTGGAATCCAGTTTTCCATAGTATATCTCCCTTTCAAGCACTTCTCTCAAAAAACTATTTGAAAATCCTAAACCATCCTTTATGTTTAAACCACAAAAGCATCCCTGAGACAAGCAAACCCATGAAAATCAGTACGCCAAAATAGCCATATTTCCAGTGTAATTCAGGCATGTTATCAAAGTTCATCCCATATACCCCAACAATAAAGGTTAGTGGAATAAAAATCGTCGAGACAATGGTCAGTGTCATCATGATGGCATTCATTCGATTGGAATTTAGTGTTTGATAGCTGTCTCGTAAATCGGCTGTCATATCACGGTTTGACTCAACGATCTCTGTTAGTTTCAATAGATGATCATAAATATCATTAAAATATGCTTGCCGGTTTGCATCGCTTTTCATCATATTCGTGTTCACAATTCGATATAAGAGGTCCCTCATCGGGATAATGGTTCTGCGCAGTTTGAGCAAATCGGATCGAATCCCGAATACTTCGTTCATTAATGTACCATACGTTTTATGCCCTTCTTCATCCTCGATTTCATTGAGCCTGTCCTCAATTTGATAAATAATAGGAAAATAATCATCGACGAGCTGGTCAATCAGCATATAAGCCATATGCTCTGGACCGCTCTCTCGTGCTTTATCAGACCCTTTGAGCTTTCGAATGACGCGATCAATGTAGGGCGCTTCCTTCAAATGAAAAGTAACGATATAGTTTTCTCCAACAAACAGGTCGACTTCCTCAGATCGAAGTGTTTTTTGATTGAGGGCATGAAGAACGAAAAATAAATATCCTTCATAAAAATCAAGCTTCGGCCGCTGTAAATAATGGAAGCAATCTTCAATCGCAAGCGGATGGAACTGAAAAAATTCCTTTAACAGTGCTGCTTCCTTTTCCGTTGGCGCATAAAAATCAATCCAATACCAGGCAATATCGGGGCTTGAAAGCTGCTGCAATGTTGCATGTTCAATCAAGTCGCCGTTTTTTGTCACTGCAAGTTTTTTCAGCATGTGCACCCCTCCAGACTTGCATTATATCATGAAGCAGCAGCGGTGAACTTATACGTTTTCACCATAAAAAAGCCGATCTCATCGCTGAGATCGGTCCAATGTGCGTGTATGATTGATGGATAAAGCGAGAATTAAGGACGATGGAACGTAACGAATTTATTTTGACGGTCAAACCAGCCTCTAAATGCCCAGTTATCCCAGCCACCATCGCCGTTGTTTTTAAATGTACCGCTTTCAAAAACCCAAATACCGTAAACAACATTACCAAGGTTAGCAGTAGCGAAAGTTTTCACGCCATTAAAGCGGTCTTCATAGTTCTGGCTTAGGTTAAAGACCATGACGTTATATCTGCCGCCAGCAGCATAGAATGTGCTTTCCATTACACCTTTAACGAATCCAGAACGGTTGGCATTTGCATTTACTGCGTTAATGATTGCATTGGCAATTCCAAGGACATCGAAATTGACGTTAACATTAGGACTAGCTGTCGTTCCAGCTTTACCTTCAGCAGCTTTGTTTAAAACAGTTTGCTGAAGTGTAGTAGAGACGGGTGCTGATGATGTTTTCTCAGCAGCGTCAGCGAATACTGGTAGTGTCGAAGAAACAGCAGTGGCAAGGGCAACAGAAAGAATTGTTTTTTTCATTGGTCGGATCTCCTTTGTTTTTAAATTTTGGGTCTTCTTTTAGTAAAACGTGAAACTAGGTGAAGCCGGTTATCAATGAGGTAAATATGTTCCTGCAAGATGAAACAAATGATTGCCTAATCCGCTAATTCTTTTGTTCACCTCCTTGATATGTCATAATTATACAAATATTTTTGAAATAGAAGATATCACCCATAGGTTCTATTTCTAATTTAAGGAAAATGATCCTAAAATGTTGAAGATTGCTGTCGAATTTTAGCTAAATTCGACTAAAAATTTTCATCTATCCAAAAGGAGAATGACCATAAATAAGGAAGATATAACTGATAAATTCTTGTACTCTTTATATTTAAAAGTATTCAATATAGAGAATCATTCATGCAAAGTGAAACAATCACATCTGCGTGTTGGCAGAAAGGAAGAGGAAAAACATGTGGGAAAAACACCTATTGGTTGAACCGCCCTATCATTTCGATCAAGTGCTGAGACGTTTGTCGAGCGATCCATTAAAGGCGGTCGATCTGGATAAAAGAGAAATCAAAGTACCGATGAGGCTGAATCATAAACCGTACGTTGCAGTCGTTCAAGCGACAGGAACAAAAGAAGCGCCTTCGTTCCGGGTACAGGCTAACGGACCGGAGGAAGCGATCCTTTCTGAGGTGAAGCGGATATTTGGCATGGAGCATCAATTACATGCCGTGCATGACCATTTTGCTCAAACAAATCTTGCGCCCATTTTTGAACGTCATATCGGAACGCCGCTTATGCTGGATTTCCATCTATATCATTGCTTGATGAAATGCATCATTCATCAACAGCTCAATCTTGCATTTGCTTATGAGCTGACAAAACGGTTTGTTCATACGTATGGTGAGCAAATCGACGGCGTCTGGTTTGACCCTTTACCGGAAACCATTGCATCACTTGAAACCGATGATTTGAGAAAACTGCAATTCAGTCAGCGAAAAGCGGAATATGTGATTGATGTCTCAAAGCGAATAGTGAGCGGCTCTCTGGATTTAGAAGAATTACACGACTTAACGGATATTGAAATTGAAGAACGTCTGCTTCCGATTAGAGGGATTGGACCTTGGACGGTTCAAAATGTCCTCATGAATGGACTTGGAAGACCAAATCTCTTTCCAATGGCAGATATCGGGATTCAAAATGCGATCAAACGTCACTTTGACCTGCCTGAAAAGCCGACAAAAGAAGAGATGGCAATTTTAAGCAAGGAGTGGGCACCGTATTTAAGCTACGCCTCCCTTTATTTATGGAGAAGTATTGAGACAGACAAATAATTGAAAGGCATTTTCTCTCTTCGTCCAAGTCGTGATATACTAATCAGATGGAATAAAATGAGGACAACCGATAAAGGTTTAAATAGAACGGAGAGAATAAACGTGAAAGAAAAACAGCAAGGAGCCCTTCTGCAAAAGGGACAGCAGTTCCCGCTTACCATTAAACGCCTTGGCATTAATGGGGAAGGGGTCGGTTATTTTAAAAAGCAAGTGGTCTTTGTCCCAGGTGCACTTCCAGGTGAGGAAGTAGTAGTTGAAGCAACGAATGTACAAGCAAAATATGCAGAAGGTACGGTGAGGAAAGTCCGCAAGCGCTCAGAACATCGAGTGAAACCGCCGTGCCCAGTATACGAAGAGTGCGGGGGCTGTCAGCTTCAGCATTTGGCATACGAGCAGCAGCTAAAGGAAAAACGCGATATTGTCATTCAATCAATGGAGCGTCATACAAAGCTGTCGGTTGAAAAGATCGACATTAGACCAACAATCGGTATGGAAGATCCATGGCACTACCGGAATAAAAGTCAGTTCCAAGTCGGAAGATCACATAGCGGCGACATCATCGCGGGGCTTTATGGGCTGAATTCCCATAAACTTGTTCCGATCAAGGAATGTATCGTCCAGCATCCGAAAACGAATAAAACAACAGGCGTCGTCCGCAAAATTTTAGAGAAATTCGGCGTATCTGTCTACAACGAGCGGACAAGAAAAGGCGACGTGCGCTCGATTGTTGTGCGTGTCGGCTTTGAAACAGGTGAAGTCCAAGTCGTCCTTGTCACATCAAAGCCTGAGTTTCCAAAGAAAAAAGAAATCGCCGAAGCCATTCAAAAACGTCTGCCAGAAGTGACGTCTATTATGCACAATATCAATGGCGAAAAAACGTCAGTCATCTTTGGGCATAAAACATCGCACCTAGCTGGCAACATGGTCATCCAAGAATTTTTAGGTGACGTTTCCTTTGAACTAAGTGCACGTGCTTTCTTCCAATTGAATCCGAAGCAGACATTAAAACTTTACGATGAAGCGAAAAAAGCGGCAAAATTGACTGGCAAAGAAAAGGTTGTCGATGCGTATTGCGGTGTTGGAACCATTGGGATGTGGCTCTCAGATGGCGCAAAAGAAGTAAGAGGAATGGATGTCATCAAAGAATCAATTGATGATGCGAAGAAAAATGCCAAAAAACACGGCATGAAAAACGCGACCTATGTCACAGGAACAGCGGAACATTGGCTGCCAAAATGGGTCAAAGAAGGCTTCCGTCCTGACGTCATCGTCGTCGACCCGCCAAGAACAGGCTGCGAGCGCACCTTCTTAGACACCGTCAAACAAGTCAAACCAAAACGCTTTGTCTACGTCTCTTGCAATCCATCTACACTGGCAAAAGACCTCGAATATATGTCAAAAGACTACAAGATCGAATACATGCAGCCAGTTGATATGTTCCCGCATACGGCTCATGTGGAGTGTGTAGTGTCTTTATCTCTTAAATAAAAAGGGAATGACAGCTATGATAGACCAAAATGCATTCAAACGATTCCAACTATATATGGACCCACAGCAGACGAAATTGGTGGACCGAAAACAGCAATAGAAAAGGCAGTAACTAAATGAAAAAACCCTTCCAACAGGAGGGGTTTTACTTTAACTAACAATCTATTTTTTCCTAAGCTCTTTTTTCGTATTCTCTTCTATCATTGTACTTAGACCTCTATAATGAGACATCCATCATGAACTCTCGATTCTCAAACAAAATCATGTCTTACTCAAATATCAGTTGAATGAATTTTGGAATGAATGTCAAAAATCAAGATTATTACAGGGAGTTATTGAATATGAGACTAAAAGAACATGAAATATAACAACTTTATATATTCGTAAGAGGCCCACCTATTATTTAATCATTAAAACTGCAAAATGATAATTGGAGGGATTATGATGAATGACAAACAGTTTTCTTCATTTATAAAACAAGCAGATGAACCTTTTGTTGGGTGGGATTTCTCATTCATATCTGAAACTGGAAGAATGAAAAGTGAGTTGCTTTCATGGTCATATGGTAGTATAGCTACTTCTCTTGTTCAAAGTGCAAAATCAATGCTGGACATGGGAACAGGTGGTGGAGAGTTTTTATCAAAATTAAGACCTTTTCCAACATCAGTTTATGCTACAGAAGGTTACTTACCTAATGTACCTGTCGCAAAAGAACGATTAACCCCTTTAGGAGTTAAGGTAGTTCAAATTTCTAATGATGAAAATTTGCCGTTTGAGACTGGAAAATTTAATCTTATCATCAATCAACATGAGTCATTTTCATCTCAAGAGGTGAGAAGAATTATCTCGAAAGAAGGTATTTTTCTAACTCAACAAGTCGGTGGACTCGATTGCATAGAGATTAATGAGAATCTAAGGGTACCAATAAATGAAGAATTTATTGATTGGAACTTAAAGCTAGCTTTAAAAGAGATACAGGAGAATCATTTTGAGGTGTTGAAAAGTGCTGAAGAGTTCCCCATTCTAAGATTTTATGATATCGGAGCATTGGTGTATTATCTAAAAGCAATTCCTTGGCAAGTGCCAGGTTTTGAAATAAGTAATTTCAAGGATGAATTATACACCATTCATAAAACCATTGAACAAAAGGGTTATTTTGACGCAAAACAACACCGATTTATGATTTTAGCTAAAGCAATTTAGTTGGAAATGGAGCCTTCGATCTATTTGAAGGCTCCAGCTTAATTCTGAACTAATGTCATTCCTGTATGCACGATACATGGCCTGAAAATGTTTCCTTTTATTATTGTCGGACTTGAAAGCATTCTAAAAAAATAGAGGAGGATAACGATGAGTCAATTTGAGATTCTGACAAAATACATACCGAAGCTTCAGGAGGATCATATCGGAGAATGGGTGATCGATCAAGAAAATGATGGAACAGCTAAACGCCCAATCCAGATGCCTTTTGTGAATTATTCAGAAACGGTCCAACGCTTTATTGAAGATGTCTATACCTTTGCAGAACAGCATCAAGAAATGGAACTTACCCACTATAGAGAAATCCTCAAAGAAAATGGCATTGAATGGGGAACGAACGATATGGAGCATGTGGACATTTCAAATTTAAATGCGCAGTGTGTACTTGCTCTCATCATGGGGGTTTTGAGAGCTGAGCGGTTTAGTGAGGGAGCCATATTCAATTTCTTTAAAAGTGGAAACATGTTGAAGTGTCTCGAAAGATTGGATTGTTTGGAGTAAGAGCGGTTTATTTCAATTATTGGAGTGATCATATGAAAAATAAAACAGATGCAGTCGATACTTTTCCTACTATGAAAATAGAAGAAATTGATCAAATTTTATTATATGATCTTGATGCAATAAAAATTGAAAAAGAAGATGAACGTATAAAATTCATTTTACAAGATCCCTATTGTCCTGATAAAAGTCATATTCACAGTGTGTATGTCATTTATAAGAAATCTATACTCAATTTACTTGAAGGTAGGATTCGTTCTATTCATAGTCATGAATTCAAGAATGCTAATAAAAAGGATCGAACGATTTCTAAAGAAGACATTGAGTATGTATTAGAGATGGCTACAGTTGTGGTTCTTGCAAGTGAAAATAATGGAGTAGTGACGAATTATTTTTATAGTGGAGACGGAAAAAGGTTAGATCGTATTTTTAATATATGCTTAGGTTATTCAACAGACTTACAAAAAGAGAATAAAGTAAGTTTGGAACGATTTATGAATGATATGAAGATTGTTGAGCAGATGGGATTGTTAGAAAAAATGTTAGGATAATGGGCAAAGCCTAGATTTTAGAGAAATCTAGGCTTTTTGCGCTTTTGAAAAATTTATTCAACTTCATCAAATGATTATGCAAATGAAAATCTTCTATTGACTTTCCCCTTTACTGAAAGGTTTATACTTTGATCAGATCAACAAATCGGAGGAGATGCAGGATGTTCAAGATCGGCGATTTTTCTATGTTAAGTAAAGTGCCTGTCAAAACCTTAAGGTATTATGACCAAATTGATTTATTAAAGCCTAAGCAGATCGATCAAGATTCGGGATACCGTTATTACTCAGCTGAGCAGCTGCTTGAGGTCAATCGAATTTTTCTCTATAAGGAATTAGGCTTTACGTTAAAGCAAATGGGGCAGCTTCTTCGTGAAGATATTTCGGTAGAGCAAATTCAGGGCATGTTTCTCTTGAAAGAGAGTGAGATTCAGCAATTGATCGAAAAAGAACAACAGAAATTAGCCCGTATTAAGGAGCGGATGCACCTCATCAAACGAGAGGGGTGTGTTGAAAAAGAACAGGAGGTCATCATCAAATCGGTTGAAAGCAAACGCATCATGTCTTTTCAATCCAACGGAACTGTTGATGAAATTCCATCATTCTTTCAAATGTTTCATCATTTATTACATAAACATCAACAAGAATCGATCTCGGGACCACAAGTGGTGCTATGGAGAGAATCACTGGATAAAGAAAGTGAGTTCGAATTTGAGGTGGGGTATTCCGTCAAATCTTTAAGGTGCTCGCTTCCTCAGGGAATGACAATTCGCACGTTACCTGCTGAAGACACCATGGCAACACTCTTATTTCATTCACATTCTCCATCCGCACAAACTGCTTGTGTTGACCTGGCGACATGGATCGAACATAACGGATACCGCGTGAAAGATGATCAGCCGGGTCGAGAAATCTATTACCCATTGTCAGAAAATGAAGAAGGCAGACTCATTGAAATTCAAATTCCTATTAAAAATGAAATCAAATCGTAAACATGGCTCAAAGGAGAAACGTCACGATGCAAAATAAAACCGTTGTCTATTTACTTGCTTTAGCAGCTTTTTTAATCGGAACGATCGAATACATCATTACTGGCATTATTCAAATGGTCGCACATGATTTACATATCACAACGTCTACTGCTGGCTTATTGGTCACATCTTTAGCACTTTCGGCCGCAATCGGTGCACCGATTGTCATCGCACTAACCATCAATATGGACCGCAGAAAAATATTAACATGGACGCTGATCATTTTTATTTTAAGTAACTTTATCACAAGTATCAGCCATTCGTTTGAAATGGTCATGATCACAAGAATTTTACAAGGAATCAGTGGGGGAACGGCGATTGTAGTGGCGATGGCGGTTGCAACTCGTCTTGTAGAACGGGAAAAAAGAGGAACAGCGATTGGCATCATTTTAATGGGATTAAGCAGCTCCTTGGTTTTAGGCGTTCCAATCGGGACATTTCTAAGCAGTATGATCGGATGGAAAGCATTATTCGCAGCCATTGGAGTGATCACGCTTATTCCGCTGATTGTTGTGTACAGGCGAATCCCTTCTATGAAAGAACAAGAACCGGTGACGCTTCGTATGCAATTATCGATTTTAAAAGACAAGCGAATATTGCTTGCAGTGGCAGTCACGTTATTCTATGTAGGGGGATATTCCACGTTATTTACCTATTTAACGCCCTTCCTCCAAAAATCAGCCAACCTAAGCATCACAGAAATCAGTGGCATTTTATTACTAGCGGGAATATGCAGCTTTTTAGGATCAAGCCTTGGAGGGATGGCAGCAGATAAAAAAGGGCCAATCTTCACGATTTTTTCTGGCATCATCTTGCAAATCATGATGCTCATGCTACTAGCATTTGTCACAGGGAATCTCGTGGTCATGGTGGCTGTTATCATGATATGGATGATCGCTACATGGAGCACATCGCCAGCTCAGCAGCTATATCTTGTCACACTTGTACCGAAATCTCCTGATATCGCATTAAGTGTCAATACATCATTTATTCAATTTGGATTTGCTTTAGGCTCGGGGGTAGGAGGGCTTGTATTGAGCAGGACATCTATATTGAACCTCAGCTGGATCAGCGCTGGAACGGTTCTTCTCGCTTTGCTCATGACCATTCTGATGGTGGCATTTGACCGAATTTCTCAGCATAAGAGTTTGAAGGTGATGGAGCAAGGAAGGTAACATAGATTTACTAGTATTGAGGGAACTACTTATTTCGGTAGTTCCTTTTTTGATTTGAAGAATGCACCAGTTGAGAAGTTTATTTGCTACAATAGGAGTAAATATCCAAAGAATGAAGGGATCAATTTCACACTAGCTTTTTAAGGGTGAATAATAAATTATTTTAAAAATGTATGTCAAACAAAAGTACTACTAGACAGGAGAGAATACATAATGCCAATAAGTGAGAAGATCATCAATCGTAAAGGCGCTCGAAAGGGGAGTGACATTCCTCATGACGTCTTGATTCTTTTGAATCAGGGAGAGTTAGAGAGTGTCAATTTAACTGAATGGCTGGCTGTCAATCATGTGACTCTATTACAGCATGTTTTGCCGTCCATTGGTTTAGACAAACATTTAATCGATCTTTCAGCAGAAATCGCCAAACAAAAAGCGGAGTCAGGCATGAAAGCGATTCGTCTTATCGGTCATTTGTTAGATGAAATGCTGCAGGAAGAAAATGAGGAAAAAAGAGTGGAAGTCATACAGGCATGCAGTTGTCACATATCTGATAGCGTCCGCTGCTGGGCTGCTTATATGAACAAACAGCATTCATCCTCTTTAGAAGAGAAACTAGCGTACATTCAGCCATTTGCAGCTGATCATCATTTTGGTGTACGCGAAATTGCTTGGATGTCAGTGAGAGAAAGTCTAAGTCAGCAGCTCGATCAAAGTATAGAATATTTAACAGAATGGGCAAAAAGTGAGGATGAAAATATTCGTCGATTCTCTGTAGAGGCAATCCGTCCAAGAGGTGTATGGACAAAGCATATTGAGTTATTAAAACAGGAGCCAGAAAGAGCACTGCCAATTCTAAATCACCTCAAATCTGATCCATCAACATATGTTCAAGATTCTGTAGGAAACTGGCTGAATGACGCTAGTAAAACACAGCCTGATTGGGTACGAAACCTGTGCGAACAGTGGTCAATGGATTCTGATACAAAAGCGACTAGCAGAATTGTTAAGAAAGCCAAAAGAACGATTGTGAAGGGGAATTTGTGAATTAGAGCATGATCTACATTCCTTTTATGAGGAGATTTCTATCGATAAATCAATCGGAAAGAAAGTCTCAGAGAGTTGTACGCAAATGGCCCCATTTCGTGGGGCTTTTTGTTTTTCGTAAAAGTCTAGCTTCCACTGTTCTGCCATGATTACTTCTGTAAAGATCTAATCATCTCCTTGTCATACTTTTGAATGAAATTGACTCAATAGAATTGACGAAAGAACCATGAATAGGTGAAGATGAAATAAAATGTAAGATAAAGGGAGACGAATGATGATACATATCATATTTGGGGCGGCAGCTGCCGGTAGTTTAAAACAAGCAATACGTGAAATGAAGCAAAAACAAATAGATGATGTCATCGCTTTTGATGATATCTATTCAATTGGACCACTTCTACATTTACACGAACATGAAGGACAAGCGAACCGTATAGAATGGCTGCGTAACGTGATGTCAAATGAATTTGGCTATTTTGACGACATGGTCAACGATCAGCATAGAATGCTTCAGCAAATAAAAGAAATAAAAGCTGGCAGTCGTATACTCATCTGGACAGGCAGTAATGCACATGAGCAAATTGCCTTGCGATATGCCATCTATTTATTAAAAGAGAAAAGCATTGAATTGTCTGTAATCAATATAACGACAGCATTTGATCAGCTGTTCAATACGAATACAAGAAGAATGATCCTTCGACATTCCGGAGAAATCGCATCTGAAAAATTTAAAATTTTGTATGAGAGTAAAGAGCATATTCACCCAGTGACAAAAGAAGAAAGAGAAAGATTACAAAACGAATGGCTTTCACTTGCTAAAGAAAATCATATGCTGCGGATATGGCAAAAAGGACAAGTGATCAGCGTACCAGAAGATGAATTTGATGCTTATTTAGTGAAAATGGCTAAGCGGCTTCATCAGTCCGCGCCAGAAG
The DNA here is from genome assembly GCF_040047675.1 of Bacillus sp. BS1807G30. Classification (NCBI taxonomy): domain Bacteria; kingdom Bacillati; phylum Bacillota; class Bacilli; order Caryophanales; family Bacillaceae; genus Bacillus; species Bacillus sp. BS1807G30. The sequence continues at coordinate 780,725 of NZ_CP157353.1, forward strand.
AGGAGTATATCGTCACTCCACGCTTAATAGGAGAAGTCATTGGTCATTTAGATCAGTATATCGGCGATGATTTTATTGAATATCGATTGAAGACATTAATTGATCAAGGGATGTTTGACATGAAAGGAAAAAGAACTTCCATGCGTTATTACTCGATTAAACTGACAGAGTTCGGTCAGAACTTCAAAAAATGGGTGTGCTGTCGAGAGTTTGAGGATCATCCTTTTGTGAAAATTGAAGGAGATTACGGTGGTGAACCTTTTCATTGCGGGCATTGTCAATGTCATTTAGAAAGAGATGATGTACCAATGAGTGATACCCTTTTCTCAAAGTTATGGAATTGGAATATACAGTATGGCCGCTGGTTTGACGAAGAAACCGATGATTTGCTGCCAAATGGTGTAGACATGGAAAGAAAGTTCAATCAAGAAGGAGAGCGAATCACTGAAGAAGTGAAACGAGCCTTATCTCCTGCGTTTCAAATTGAATACAGCCCAAGTGAATACACACAATATTACATTTAAAGAATGAATTTCGTTATCACTGCACAAAATAATCCTTTACATGATCCATCATCATCATGTAAGATATGGAGAAATTAAAAGCGAAGAAAAGGACATGAGCCATTTTTACTGGTTACCAGAGAGGGAAGTGACGCTGAAATCTTCCTAACACAGAAAAATGGTCTTACCACCTTTGAGCTGTATTGGGGAAATTACAGTATCCAATACCGTTTACGCCACGTTACGGCACCAGAGCCATAAAGCGAATACGCATTATGGGAATTTGGGTGGAACCACGGATCACACATTCGTCCCTTTACGAGGGATGGGTGTGTTTTTTTTGTTTACTTTTATAGCATGATTGCTTTGAAAAGGACATGAGCAGCTTTTATCGGTTAACAGAGAGGGAAGTCACGGTGAAATCTTCCTAACGCAGAAAAGCTATCTTACCACCTTTGAGCTGTATTGGGGAACATTACAGTATCCAATACCGTCTACGCCACGTTACGGCACCAGAGCCATAAAGCGAATACGCGTTATGGGAATTTGGGTGGAACCACGGATTACACATTCGTCCCTCTATGAGGGATGGGTGTGTTTTTTTATTTCAAAAAAGAGAAAGGTGTGTCAGTGATGAGAGAAAAAATGGTGAAAATTCAATTTCCAGATGGAAAGATCAAGGAGTTCTCCGCAGGTACGACTGTCGCAGAGGTTGCCTCCCATATTAGCCCAAGTTTAAGAAAAAAAGCAGTAGCGGGAAAGATCAATGATCAGACAGTGGACTTAAGTTATCCGTTAAACAACGATGCGGGGCTCTCGATTCTAACACTTGATTCAAAAGAAGGGCTGGAAGTATTACGTCATACAGCTGCACATGTATTAGCCCAAGCTGTGAAAAGGTTATATGACAATGTGACACTGGGGATCGGACCTGTCATTGAGAATGGATTTTACTACGATATGAAGCTGAATCAAACGTTAAGCGTAGAGGATTTGGCAATGATTGAAAAAGAGATGAAAAACATCATAAACGAGAATCACCTAATTCAAAGAATGGAGGTCTCTTACAAAGAAGCTGAAGTGATGTTTGCACATGATCCATATAAACTGGATATTTTAAAAAGTCTTCCTCGACAAGAAGCCATCACGATTTATCAGCAAGGAGAATTTATAGATTTGTGCCGTGGACCTCATTTACCTTCTACAGGGTATTTAAAGGCATTTAAATTAACACGTGTGGCAGGGGCTTATTGGCGGGGAGATAGCAATCAGGATGTCTTGCAGCGAGTGTATGGTGTAGCGTTTCAGCATCCAAATCATCTAGCTGATTATCTTCATTTCATGGAAGAAGCAAATAAACGTGATCACCGGAAATTAGGGAAACAGTTATCCCTCTTTATGTTTTCAGAAGAAGCGCCAGGCATGCCGTTTTATTTACCAAAAGGTCAGATTGTCAGAAATGAATTAATGACCTTTTCTAGAGAAGTGAGAGGTCAAGCGCAATATGAAGAAGTAAGTACGCCATTTATGATGAACCAAGAACTTTGGGAAAAGTCAGGCCATTGGGATCATTATCATGAGAATATGTATTTCTCAGAAGTAGACGATACAAGTTTTGCTTTAAAGCCGATGAACTGTCCAGGGCATATGCTCATGTTCAAAAATAACTTATATTCCTATAGAGACCTTCCGATTAGAATGTCTGAATTTGGTCAGGTGCATCGTCATGAATTCAGCGGAGCATTAAATGGATTGTTCAGGGTCAGAACATTTTGCCAAGATGATGCCCATATTTTTTTAAGAGAAGATCAAATCGAAGCTGAAATCAAACGGATTTTTCAATTAGTTGATTATGTGTATCGGACATTTGGTTTTGAGTATACAGTCGAACTATCCACTCGTCCAGAAAAAGCATTAGGGGATGACGCTATTTGGGATATATCCGAAAAAGCGCTAAAAAATGTGCTTGATCAGTTAAAGATTGACTACCATTTAAATGAAGGAGATGGGGCATTTTATGGTCCGAAGATCGACTTTCATATTCAAGATGCACTAAAGCGGAGCCACCAGTGCGCCACAATTCAGCTGGATTTTCAAATGCCAGAGAAATTTGATTTAACATATATCAACGAGAAAAATGAAAAGGTGCGGCCAGTTGTCATTCATAGTGCCATTTTTGGTTCACTTGACCGGTTCCTTGGTATTCTCATTGAACATTTTGCCGGCGTCTTCCCATTATGGCTCTCACCAATCCAAGTACAAATCATACCTGTCTCAAGCGTTCACCTTGATTACTGCATAGAGGTGCAGCAGCAATTAAGAAATATCGGAATTAGAGTCACAATCGATGAACGGGATGAAAAACTCGGCTATAAAATGAGAGAAGCGCAAATGCAAAAAATTCCTTATATCGCTGTCATTGGAGATACAGAAATGCAAGAAAAAACACTGAACATCAGACAACATGGAGAAAAAATGTCAAAGCTGCTCTCTATTGATGACTTTAAACACCTGGCAGCCCAGCAAATAAAAGACAGAACAGCTCAAATATGATGTGCTGATTTCATCAAGAAGGATAAGACGTTCATTGAATGGTGGGCGTCTTTTCATTTGTGAAAAAGCCGAATTGACAATTGAAAGGGAAAATATTGAAACATTTTTTCGTTAAAATCGTAATAAGGATAGAGCGTTTATCAGAAAAATTTGAAACGAGGAGGAGTTTATCACATGGAACAAGCTGCACTAAAAAAGATGAGGACAAAACAAATCGCTATCTCTAATTTATTTGTCGGACTTATGATCATCATTTTTTTTATGTTGATTCAAATTGTTAAAATCCAACTGACACATTTCCTTTTTTGTTTAGGAATTTTAATCCTTATCCAAGGCATTTTAGGCTTTATCAGAAAAGGAACAACAAAGTCTTTCATCCCTATTTTAGAGCAGGTAGCTATTTATGAAAAAGAGAAATTAGGGAAAGAGTGGGAAAAAGAAAAACGGTTAGATCATGTGTGGAAAATCATATTGAGTGTCATTATGTTTATTCAATCATTCACTTTACAAAATGTGGATAATGCATTCAGTGACGTCGATCCTGCATTGATCATTTTCTTGTTTTTGATGGTTCTAGCCATTTTAAATATAAGCATGCTTTTTCGTTTTAGAAAAATCGACCGATCGACTGTAGGTGAATTAACAGGCTACACAAAAGAGTCAAATATAATGGCAATCGCTTTAGGATTTTTTATGGCAATCGTCATTTTCATCTTTATCGTTATTTTTATTCTTCCATAAAACATCATCATTTTGAGGTGAATTTATTGAATGCAAACCTTCGACAACTGATCGATCAGACAAAGGTGACATTTGGCTTAGATCTTTACTATCTAAAAAGACACAGTTTTCATCGCTACGTCAATATGTTCAATGAAACGGTGTATACATTGAATATGGAATGGTTTCCCTCTCATGAAACGGAACCCGAGGACGATGATCTAAACCCAGACGGCACAGCTGTCATTGAAGTGAACTTGAATACAGGACAGACCGAATCAGTTATTTTTGTTATGGACAAAACCTATGCGCAGCATGGTGTCACGTTTAAGAGACCTTATCCAGCTCATGTCATTCAATGGATCGAACAAGAAACAGGATTGATCTATGGAGAGCATTTTCATATGCATCAGAAGGAAAAAGGGGAACTTTCTTTCGAAGAAGCAATAGATGGTGTGAAAGTAACACCTTCAGGCAGAATCGAAGTGAAATGGAATGAACATGGACAGCTCATGTACTTTACACACCACGGTCCATTTTTAGCTAAAACATTACTGAAAGCTGAGGAATATGTGCTTTCCCTTGATCAGGTGAGGAACTTAGCTGAGCAGCAAGTGCAGCTATTTCAATTGCCTTCCTTCGAGCACAATCAAATCCGTTCTATTTATGCTTTAGAAGAAATCTATGTGAAGAACGATGGAACAGGAACTCTTCCGTTTGAAATTGGGCGTGAAGAAACACATTGTATACACATGAATAAAGTCATTGAGTGGAATGAACCGATAAACAATGCCTTTGAAAAAAAGGAAATGGACATTCATGAGAACATTTCAGCTGAACAAGCTTTCTCATTGGAACCGTCACCAGATTCCTTCCCGATATCAAAAGAAGACCAGGATGAGTGTATCAAAGCAGTTCGAACCTTTTTGGCGCAAAAATATTCAAACGATACAGGGAAGTGGGTTCTAAAAACACTCCAACGTGATCATGGATACATCCATGCGATATTAAAAACGAATGAGCAAGAAGGCAGTGGATTTATGGATAAAATCAAGGTCTTCATTGATGCCAACACTTTTGAAGCCATTAATTACATAGATAAAAAAGAGATGTTTCAAGTATGTGGGATACTCAATCCATCTCAAACAGCTAGTGAAATCACCATAACTCAGAAAGAAGCCTTTGAAACATTGAGAGAACGCCTCGAACTTACACCCATCTATGTCTATGACGATGTGCAAAAACAATATGTTTTATGCGGCAAGCTCGATTGTCATGATGGCGTTGATGCAGTGAGCGGCGAAGTGTTCTCTTTGACAGACCTTTCATAACTTCCAAAAGAACAGTGAGGAGCTGTTCTTTTTTGTCCCATCTCCCTCTTTTTTGCAGAAAAATGGAATATTGTAGCAGGAAGTTGTCGTTTCATCACGAAAGAAAACAGGTAAGAATATGATCATAGGTCCATTGTTTGGATTCGTGGTGGAGTCAATGAGATGACATAGGAAACGTTATACATATTAAACATTCGTTACAGTACAGTTGATCTACAGTTCGTGTCTAAAAAGTGAGTGATCGTGTCTCAAGCCGTATGCGAAAATACGTGTACCGAGATCATATGATGAGTTGGTTCCGTTTGTTTTTAGGTGAGTTTGAAGCCAAGTTAGAAGAAAGTGAGGATATCTACCTTGAGTACATTGGAAGTGTTTCGTCAGTTTTTGGTTGACCATTATCCTGCGTTACAAGATGAGCTTTGGCTGAAAGATGTTGATACCCTTCGAATCTCTCCTATTCTTCATCCTTTTCTGAAAAGCAAGCTGCCAGATGGGATTGAAAAATTCACTTGTGTCCTATTCACGCAGCAAACAGATCAAACCACTGCCCCGCTCAAAGTATACCTTCTATTAGATGAATATGGGCAATCGCTTTACGCCATTGATTTGATGAATGAACAAATCGTGCTTCATTAATACAGAACCAAAAAGCTGCTTGAGAATGTCTCAGCAGCTTTTTTTTATGATGAACATTAGTTTGTCATATCAACCAATCTGCGGTGCAAGTTGTCCAATTCTTTTTTTGTTGGAAAAGAGCTGATCAGCAGCGTAGATCGCCCGAACTGAAGAGGAAGCTCAGTATCGGTCACAATCATATCAATCCCAAGTTGATCCATCGTGACATCATTTAACGTATTTTCTGGACTTGTGAAAATGTGAATGAGAGGAGGCACACTTAATTTAATTAAATCAGCAATAAACAAACTATGATAATAGCCTAATGTTGAAGTAACAAAAATGTTCAGCGCGTTTCTCCGTTCCATCTCCAAATGAACAAGTCCTCTCCATGAAGATGTAATGATACGAATCAATTCCCGTTCATTTTTCACAAAAGAAGCGAGGATATCGTCTGTTTTTAACTCTTGGATGATATGACTAATCCTCGAATAGAAGTAAGGAAACTGTTTTTTCACCTCTGATAAATAGCTCGATTTCTTTTTGAAAAGGAATCCATCTCTCACGGTAATTTCATTGGAATACACATAATATTGGAGAAGAACGAGTGTCATCACCTTACGATTCGCTATTTCTTGATGAAAAATCGACTCCAACTGGGTGATAAATGAATGAATGGCATCATAGAGGCGTGGTGTATGTGACTGAAAGAACGTCAATTTTTCTTCGACAGTTTCAATTGATTTAAAGTGCCCAATAGCTGGTTCGATCAATAGCAAAAAGACAAATTCATGGTGATCCAGCGTCACATCAAATACGTCTTTGGTCATTCGACAGATGTGCTCTTCCCATCTTTTGATTTGATCATAGATCCCTTTAGCTGTAGAGGTTTGTTTTTCTTCATTCATTGAGTACGTATATTTACGGCTGATTGTAAAACCTTTTCGCATTCGGTGAATGGAAACGCCGAACCACAGGCAGTATTTATCTATCGCGACATCTGGTACATTGACTTCGAGCACCTGAAATAGTTCTTGTAATAAATGAACTGCGTCTTGTTTTTGAATATCATCAAATGGCCAAAGGCGGCTTCCATACACTTCAAATAAAAATTCAACAAAGAATTGACGAATCTCCTTCTCATTCCCATGGAACTGCATACTATCTGGGCGTAACTCGATGTCATAGGATGTAAGGATCGAGTTGATTTTATGAATCGTGTTATACAATGTGGATCTACTGATATTAAGCGTTTCCATCCATTCATAGAAAGATCTGTTTTCTTCAAAAAAAATGCCGTCAATCAATCGAATTTCAATCGTATCCTTTAGAATTTCTTTGATATAGTAATCCACTCGTATCGTCTGCGTATTACAAATGGATATACCTTGTCTTGGCTTTATGTGGATTAACGGTTCTCCGTTCTCGGTTTGGAACGATTTCATTTGTTCTAAATCGCTTTGAATGGCACGAACCGAACCGATATGTTCATTCGATATCTCTTGAAGGCTCCACCACTTATTTTTGGATACAAGCAATTTTAAAATGTTTATCCATCTCTTTGATTTATTATCAATGAGCTCCATCAAACAACTAACTCCTTCCTTTAGCTTGCCTCTATATTATGAAGTTCACTTAAAGAACATTTGATTCTCAAAATAGGCATGAAATGATTGTAATGTTTAGGCTAAATCGTTTTGTCTTCACTTTTCATGATAAAAGAGAAAAAAATTAGACGAAAACAAATGTTATGCCCTGATTCTCCATATTTTTCTATTGAAAGGTGATAAATATGCCAAGAATCCTATAAAAATGGATCATTTTAGATATTTTGTTTATTTTTTTGCTGTTGAAACGGTAAATGTAAGAATAAAAAGCATCGGCTTTTTGATTACCATATGGAAGGGAGTAGAAGGAATGCGATCTATATGATGCTGAACTATCTCACCATACATACCATATGATACATGCTTGTTTTATATGAACGTTCTATATGTGAATACATGCTTATATATGCATGTACTATTCATTTGTTGTTCATTCCAGTATAAATAGAAAAATTCACATTTATTCTTTTCATGTTCCCTCTCACTATTCCCCATTGCTATAGACCCCTATCCAGCTACTATATCTACTACTCATGATGACCTTTCAAACTCATGGTTGATCAACTCATTTTATTCATAGGGTCTTAAGATGCAATTTTAGAAAAATTTGATCAGAAGCGGAGTGATTGATCAGACAGTATACAAATGATTTTTTAATTGTTGTTGAAAAATAATTGTAGAAAAGGGTGGATGTATTGAAAAGAATATTGTCGCTGGCACTGATGACCGTGTTAGTCATACAGTCTAGTATATTAGGAGTCTTGCCTTTATCAGGGGCACAAGCTAAAGACATTCAAGAGAATATTTATGGAAATATTGAGTTTGCTGATAGCGAAGGCAACAAGTTACCAAGCATAGAAGCTCAGCAAGTAAGAAAGGCCATTGTGCATTGGTCTATCAAAGGAATTGATCTCAAAAAGCAATATCCGTATGTTCTCTCTCTTCCTTCAGCCGTTCAGGTAGAGAAGGAGCAGAAAGAACGATTGACTGTCGATGATATACCTATTGGTGAGTATACCGTTTCTAAACAAAACGAAGTGACAGTTACATTTTATGAAGATATTGAGCTTGATCCGAATTTAGAAGGATCTATAGATATTGACGTCACCAGTATAGCTGAGAAAAAAGAGAAAACAAAGCAAAATGAGCATAAAGAAAATCTTTCAAAAGATGATTCAACCTCATCGGAGAAAGACAAAGCTGCTAACAATCAAGAAACTGTTCAAAAGACACAAAGCGATGAAGATGAGTTACTAAAAAACAAAGTGAACGTGTCTAAGCGTGTAGGGCTGCAAAGTGTTTCAAAACAAATGCAGATACAAGAAAATCTCCTTACTGATGCCAAATTAATTTTTGAAGATCAGGAAGGTAATTCAGTTGATAAGCCTGACGTCAACTCACTGATTTCCATTAACTATAAGTGGGCCATCCCGAATGGTCATAACTATAATGGCGGGGATGAATTCCATTTCAAGGTTCCAGAGGAATTAGTCATTTACGAAAAAATCGATCGACTCGAGATGAAATTTAATCAATCGATCATTGGTTATTTTTCTGTAGATGAAAGCGGAAATGCCTCCATCGAGTTCACAGATTTTATTAAACAATATTCAAATATCCAAGGAACACTTCAAGTGTGGACGCAATTAGATAAAAAAACAGTGATCACTGAAGAAAAAGAAGTGGTGATTACCCCGATTGAAGGCAAAGATACGATATCGATCCCGATTCAATACATTCCAAATGGTCCAAATGTCTCTAAAAAGGGAGAACCCAATCAATCTTACAATGCTGAAACCATTCAATGGACAGTCGATTTTAATATGGACTTAGATGATGTGAAACAAGCGAAACTGTTAGATCCGATTCAAGAAGGTCAAGCGTTAAAAAAAGATTCAATCAAGCTTTATCGTGTTGATACAAAGCTAAATGGTGAAACATCGATTGGTCAGCTGCTTGACGAAAACCACTACACAATCGGCCAAACAGCAGATGGTCAAGATTTCACGATCGAATTTAAAGATGACGTGCATCTCGCTTACCGTCTAATGTATGAAACGGACATTACGAATCAAGATCAGTCTGCGTTTCGTAATAAAGCGTCCCTTGTCTCTGCTGATAAAGTGATTAGTTCAGCAGAAGGAACCGTGAATGTGACAAGAGGCAGCCCTTTAAATAAAAAAGCCGCCCACTACGATCCAGTCACACAAACGATTACTTGGGAAATTCGGTATAACTATAACGAAAAAAAGCTGGCTCAAAAGGATGCTTTGATAGAAGACTTCTTTAACGGCACACAGGCGCTAATATCTGACTCAATTCAAGTCAAAGAAGTCACAATTGATCAGAACGGCAACGAAGCAGGAACAAAAGCATTTGAAAATTACGTGGTTCAACCTCAAACAAAGGATGAACAAAACGGGTTTACCTTGCAATTCAATCAAGAAATTCAATCGGCTTACCTGATCACATATCAAACAAAAGCAACCGAGCGAATTTTCGAAGCTGAAGACATTATCAATACTGTAACAGCTGGCAAAGAGAGCGAACAAGGGAAGCAAAGAATTGATCAGCAAATCCTAACGAAAAATCATGGAACACCGAATTACAAGAACAAGACCATTCCATGGCATATCACCTTCAACAAAGATCAACAAACCATGAACAACGTAATATTAAAAGATACGTTCACAAACGAAGGATTGACGCTGCAAAAAGATAGTTTAAAAGTGACGACAGGTAATACAGTGCTTGAAGAAGGCACAGATTATCAAATCGTTGAACATGCAAATGGATTTGATATTCAATTTACGAAAGAAATCAAGACCGAACATACCGTCACATATACAACGTCTTTTGATTATGAAAAAAGAGCAGATAAAGATCAAAAGAACCTGCGTAACCATGTAAAACTTGAATGGGTAAATGAAGATGGCGAGGATTTGACGAAGGAAAACCAATCTGTCTTTACGCCTGACACATACACGCAGTCAAATGGGTTCAAGAACGGAACATATGATGCAAAGAAAAAAGAGATCACATGGAATATCGGTGTGAACTATAATTTGAAACATCTAGAAGAGGCGAAAATCGAGGATTTCATTCAAGGAAATCAGCGTTTGCTTAAAGATTCAATTATCGTCTACTCGCTTGATTTACAAGGCGGGGAAAATGGTGCGGAAGAAAAAGAGGTATTAGCGAAAGAACATTATGACATCAAATTCCTTGAAAATGAAAAGGGAGAATCAGGCTTCGAAGTCATTTTCAAACATGCCATTGATTCCCCATACAAAATCACGTATCAAACAAGTGTTGAAGGAATGGATTTAGTACAGAAAACATACGAAAATAAAGCGACCCTTTATGATGGAAAGACGAAAGAATCAGACGTGAATGCTGTGGTGTCCATTCCAAATGGAGGAAAATACACGAGCAAATCAGGAAATCAACAAGGGAAAGTCATTGATTGGAAACTGAATATCAACTTTGGTCAATCAACAGTCCAAGATGCGACGATTATAGACCATCCGAGCAGTAACCAAGCCATAATAGAAAACTCATTTCATCTCTATTCGACAACAATAGATGAAAAGGGGCAAGTGACTAAAAAGGATGAGCTGGAAAAAGGGAAGGATTATGAACTAGACCTTGAATTCGATCCAGATTCTTTTCAAATCAAATTTAAAGAAGAAATCACGAGACCCTATATTTTAGAATACCAATCTCTCATTTTAGATAAGGTGGGAAGTACACTTCAAAACGAAGTAACGTTTAGAGGTGAAAATGTAAAAGAAATCAAAAAGGAATCCGAAGCCTCAATTGTGGTCAAACGTACCGCTGGCATGGGAGATGGCACAGGAGCGATTGGCGCTTTAACCATTCATAAGGTAGATGCGAGTAGTGGAAAAGCGCTAAAAGGAGCAAGCTTTTCTCTGACAGATGCTGCGAGCGGTATCGTCATTGGAACAAAGACAACAGATGAAGAAGGAGCTCTTCGATTTGATCGTCTTCTGTATGGTGACTATATCGTGACAGAAGAGAAAGCACCTGATGGTTATTTGAAAACGAAGGAACAGATCAATGTCACGATTGATCAGCCTTACGAATCAGGAGATCAAACGAAAACAGGAAATAGCATGACGGTGCAAAACCAAGAAATCCGCCAGCATGTGAAGCTCACGAAAAAAGACAAAGAGACGGGTACGGCATTAGAAAATGCAGAATTTGAACTGAGAAATGAATCTGGAGATACCGTCCAAACCCATTTGAAAACGGATGAAAAAGGAGAAATCCTTTTCAAACATCTTGAGCCAGGTTCTTATTACTTTGTTGAGACAAACGCACCGAAAGGCTATCAATTAAATCAGCAAAAATGGCCGTTCACTATTAAAGAAAATCAAACAGAAACAACGGTTGTCACCGCAGTAAATGACATCATCAAAGGCTCTGCAGAATTGAGCAAAATAGGTGAAGGCGGAGAGAGACTAGAAGGTGCACAGTTCAAGCTCTTAGATCAAGATGGGCATGAGCTAAATGATGCGCTTGTCACAGGAAAAGATGGCAAGATCACGATCAACGAACTAAGACCGGGTACGTATCAGCTCATTGAAACAAACGCACCAGACGGTTATGTATTAGATGAAACACCCATCACATTTGAAGTACCACTCGATCCAAAAGAACCAGTCATCATTTCACAAAAGAACCTCTATGAAACAAGTGCATTAGAAGTGATGAAAGAAGGGGAAGATGGCAAGAAGCTTCAAGGTGTTCAATTTGAAGTCTTGGATCAAAATGACAAAGTCGTGCGTAAAGATTTGACAACAGATGAAGATGGGAAGCTGTTGGTCGATGACCTCAAACCGGGCAAATATCAGCTTGTGGAGACAGAGAGTATTGATGGTTACCAAAAGAAAAATAAACCTTATCCGTTTACCATCGAAATCGCACAAAAAAAACCGGCAGAGATCAAAGTGATCAATGATCTCAAAACTGGAGCTGTCCAGCTCACGAAGCTCGGTGAAAAGAATGATGTCCTTGAAGGAGCAGAATTCAAGCTAGTAGATGCAAATGGAAAAGAGATAAAAACAGGTCTTGTCACAGATGAGAACGGGAAGATCATCGTCAACGATCTGAAACCTGGAACCTATCAGTTTGTTGAAACGAAGGCGCCATTCGGTCATGAGCTTGACGAAACACCTGTCACTTTCGCTATGCCATTTAACCCTCAGAAGCTGGTCAGTGTGACAAAAGAAAATAGCCGTACAACTGGCGGAGTGTTGTTACACAAAAAAGGTGAAGATGGGAAATCATTAGAAGGGGTTGTCTTTGATCTATCTGATGCCAAAGGAAAGATAGTGGCAGGAGGAGAAGGGATTACAACCAATCAGGATGGAAAGATCACCTTCACAGGTTTAAAACCTGGAACCTATCAATTTGTTGAAAGAAAGAGTCTTGAAGGCTATGAATTGAGTGCGAAACCACTTGTCTTTGAAGTTGAATTAGGTCAAAAAGACTTGATTCAAGTGGAGGCGATCAATCAGCTCAAGAAAGGTTCTGTAGAACTAACAAAAATAGGGGAAGAAAAAGAAAGATTGAAAGGCGCAGAATTTACACTTTTCAATGACAATGGTAAAGAATTGCTGTCAGGTTTAACAACCAACGAAAAAGGCATCATCACTGTCAACGATTTGAAACCAGGATCTTACCAATTGGTTGAAACGAAGGCTCCTTTTGGACATCAACTTGATGCAGAACCAGTAGACTTCAAGATTGATTTCAATCCAAATCAACTGGTGAAAGTGACTAAAGAAAATATTCGGACGACAAGTGCTGTGAAGCTTGAAAAAAAAGGGGAGGATGGTCAGTTGCTCGCTGGCGTGACCTTTGACCTGATTGATGCGCATGATCAGCGTGTGAAGAAAGACTTGAAGACAGACAAAAACGGTCAACTGACAGTCGATCAACTGAAGCCAGGAACCTACCAATTTGTCGAAACAGCAAGCATTGCCGGCTATGAATTGGATCAGACACCTGTCTCATTTACGATTCGTTTAGGTCAAGACAAACCAGCAAAAGTAGAAATGATCAACAAACTGACGCCGGGAGCAGTGGAACTGACCAAAGTGGATGCTGAAGGACACACGCTGGAAAACGCAGAGTTTGCTCTTCAGAGTAAAGACGGGAAAACGTTGAAGAAATCACTTGTAACGGATCAAAAAGGAAAGCTTCACATCAACGATCTAAAACCGGGAGAATATCAATTCGTTGAAACGAAAGCGCCTCACGGCTATGAATTAGATGATCAGCCGATCCGGTTTACGATTGAGAAAAATCAGCAGAAGCCTCTTCAATTAACAGCGAAGAATCACTTGATTTTAGGAAGTCTGCGTATCATAAAGGTAGACCAGCAGACTGATAGAACCTTAAAAGGTGCAGCCTTCGACATTCGTACAAAAGCTGGGAAAACGATAAAATCTGTGACAACAGGAAAAGACGGAGAAGCCATTGTCAAAGGGCTTAAACCTGGTGAATATACACTCACAGAGACGAAAGCTCCAAATGGTTATGTAGCGTTAAAAAAACCACTCGCTTTTACAATTCAAATGGGCGAAGTGGAGATCAAGACATTGATTGTGAAAAATGCTCCAATGAAGAATGAAGAGGACCACACGAATCCTCCAGCCTCAGATCAAGGGGATCAACATCCGCCTCATGACTCAAACGGTGAATTGCCAAAGACTGGGGAAGAATGGCTTCGTTATTTGATGTATGCAGGGATTTTACTAGTAGTGTCTGGAACTGTTCTTCTTGTAGTCAGAAGAAGAACCATTCAGTAAAAGAAAGGAACGAGTGTATTGATGAAAAAAAGAACCTTATTAGGCAGCTTTTTGGTGGTCGCAGGACTAATGCTCATCTCCGTTCCTTTTCTATATGAGTGGCGAACGTCTCAAGAGGCAGCAGCCATGGAAGAGGCATTGAAAATGATTGAAGAAAATGACAGTGATGCCCTTTCTTCTATTCCACATTTAACTGTGTCAGAAGAAGACCTGCGAGATACGATGGAGCTTGAAATCCCGTCAATTGATTTAAATGAAAAAGTGCTACCTGTTACAACAAAAGAAAATTTAAGTATTGCACTGACTCAAATCAAATCTCATCAAATGCCAGGTGAAGGAAATTTCACGATTGCAGGCCATAGAGGGTATAGAGGCGACCGGCTTTTCCGGCAGCTGCCAGAGGTGCCTAAAGGAGAAAAAGTCGTCTTACATCATCAAGCAGAAACATACGAATACAAAATTGTCAGCTCAGCTACGATAGAACCGACGGATGTTGATGTACTAAAGGATCGCGGGAAAAATGAACTGACATTGATCACTTGTACTCTTGATGGCCAGAAACGATTTGTCTTAAAAGGAATACGAATCAATGCTTCAAAGGATAAGCAACCGTCGGATGTATAACACCAACATAATAGATGATGAGTTTGATGGAAAAGCAACGCTCACGACCGACATGTTACACCAATTGTTAGTAGAGCATTATCCCACTTTAAAAAACGAACGTTGGGATGTGGATATAGATACAATTCGGACTTCGCCTATTCTTCATCCTTTATTAAGAAGAAAGATTCCGATAGGTATTGAAAAATTCACATGTGTTTTGTTTACGCAGCAGACAGGGTCCTTTGGAGAGCCTTTGATTGTATACTTTTTATTGGATGAAAAAGGCGAATCGATTTACGCAATGGATTTCTTGCTTGAGCAGCATGATCCACATTAAACGAGAAATAAAAAAGGAAGACTTTAATGAACGGGTTCGATTTTAAGGTGGGAAAATTGTATTAGTTATATAATGAGGACTCTAATTCGTATATGAATTGGAGTTCTTTTATTTGTTTATATGAAAGAGTACGAGCTATCGTCAAGACCTGTGCAGAATATATGGAGTATAGTGAAAGCGAAGTCGTTGATATGTTGTTGCTCCATATTTTAGATGAAAAAGATTTTATAAAATGGATTGAAAACAGACGTAATCATCGGTGGATTGTGGTTAAACGGACCAAAGAAGACCATCTCGATTTTATCCCTTTCCCTGTTTCTTCGGAAAAACTCTGATAAAATTCATTTAGATATCCATCATTAGTAGGTGTGGAGGTAAAAGAATGTTAAAAGAAGACCCTGAATATATTTTTCGTCATGATGCACGACCAGAAGCTGTTCATGATTTAGCCGACGTAGATGAAAATTCCACAGAGTTGTTAATCACAGGAAAAACAAAAAATATTGAAAGGTTGAACTCTTTTTCTAACCTGACGAAATTGTGGATTTACAAAGTGGGCCAAAAGGAATTCAATACGATCTTGAGCTTAGTTAACCCTAAAATGCTCTATATGCGTGAACTGAGAGTAGAAGATTTATCAATCATCAGTTCTCTTCAAGATGTTGAGGTATTGTCACTTGAATGGAATACAAAGGCACAAAGTTTATGGGATTTATCAAAAAATACTTTTTTGAAATCTTTATCCATAACAGATTTTTCAAAGTTGAATGACATAGCCCCTTTGCAAAAAAACACTGGTTTAGAATGGTTGCAATTGTCAGGTGGGATTTGGAATTCATTAAACTTAAATACTCTACAACCTTTAAGATACCTCAAGAATTTAAAATATCTGTGCTTATCAAATATAAAAGTGAAGGACGAGTCTTTAGAGCCAATATCGGCATTAGAGGGACTCAAGGAACTTGACATTTCAAACCAATTCCCGACAGAAGAATATGCTAGATTATCCGTCACCCTTCCAAATACGAAGTGTGATCGTTTTGCACCATACATCTTTTTATCAAGTCCTATTGTAGATAAAGATGTAATGGTAATTGGAAAGCGGAAACCGAAAATAAATTCAAAAGTCGATGGGGAAAAGTTGAAAAAATACGAAAAACAATTTAAAGCGTACCAAGAAAAGTATAAAAATTAACTTAAAAAGCAATGGATAATCTATTCCATTGCTTTTTCTATTACGCAAACAACTTCAGCCCAACGACGCCTATCACAATCAGCAACAAGCTGAGGATACGAATCATGTTTTTCGGTTCTTTAAATAGAATCATATTAAACAAGACAGAACCCGCTGTTCCAAGTCCAATCCAGACCGTATAGGCAATGGAGACTTGGACGGAAGAGAACGAGGCGTATAAAAACAAAAAGGATAAGGCAAATCCGCCGACAAATAACATGCCTGTCGTGAGTTGCTTTTTCTTACTAAACATATTGAGGCCAATGGTTCCGCCAATTTCGCAGGCAGAGGCCAACAGTACAAAAAACCAGCCCATTTATACCGCTTCTCCTTTCTGCTCATGTGCATCTCCATCAGACACTTTCAGTCCAATAATTCCGAGAATTAAAATGCCCATAAATAAGAGCTTTTCTAATGAAAACGAACCGCCGAACAGCGCATAATCCATTAAAGACGTACCAATCGTTCCAACTCCGGCAAACACGGCGTACACGGTCCCTGTCGGCAGCTTCTCGCAAGCTTTCATTAAAAAATAAAAATCAACCGGGATCAGGCAGATAATGATCGCCCACTCCCACACAGCATCAGCTCTATTTAAACCAAACACCCAAAGTAATTCAAATAAACATGTGAGTGCGACATACATCCAGCTTTTTTTCATCGTATTTCCTCCTAAACCTTAAAACTGACGATTCGTCATTTTGAAGCCAAAAAAGAGCGTACAGCAAGTGCTGTACTAAGTTAAGGTGTCTCTATGCCGAGTGCGTAAAGAAGGAATTGCTTGACCTCTCGTTTTTGAATCAGAACCTCTTCTGTATCTGTTTCTGTAAATAAGTACATTTGCTCAGCTGATGATTCAAGTAAACCGATAATGAATTTCGCAGCATATTGACAGTTCAAGTTCGCACGTACTCTTTTGTCCTGTTTTGCCTTTTCTAAAAAAGAAGCGACCCATTTGTAAATCGGTTCATAAATATCTTCCCATTCCTTTAAATGCTCGGTGGCAGCTAAACCTGAATACGTCAGGGCAAGAACATCACGGTATTGTCTTGTAAAAGAGAAAATAAATTCAACTAGCGCATCTGCTTGATCAAGTACATCCGCATGCTGAGTGAGTTCCTTTTCAATGGCAGGTACCATCTGTGCGATCAGATGTTCAGCGATGGCAGGCATGACAGACAGCTTTGAAGGAAAATATAAATAAAAAGTCCCTTGCGCAACACCTGCTGTTTTCACAATATCCGATATGGTCGTCTTTTCAATTCCCTTTTCTTTAAAGGCATCAATCGCAGCAAGCATAATTTTTTCTCGTTTTGACACAGGATCACCGACCTTAAAATGACTGAATGTCAGTCAGTATACCGAGAAAATGACGATTTGTCAATATCGCATGGATTGTGAGAATAAGTGATGAATAGATACAAGAAAGCTTGAATAACCTGTAATATGGTCAAGCATGACGTGAGAAAGGGGCAGCTATTTGTATGACATCCAGTGCTATGTTTTCAATGGCTTATTTTCTTCTGCTCGTCCCGTTCTATCTAAATATGAGATATAGACTGGCAAAAAAACAGCAACGTTTTATCTATTTACGAACAGAAATGGTCCTTGCTTTTCTATTTGTATATACGAATGTTCTCTTTTATTTAACGGTCTTTCCGAATCGCTTTTCGGCACCAAAAGATCAAGTGAGCGTCAATCTGATTCCCTTCCACTCCATTCAACAAAACCTACACGCCTTTCAGCATGGCTATCCAAACCTTGTCTTTTTAAATTTGGCAGGGAACATTCTCTTATTTGTGCCGCTTGGTTTTTTTCTATATCAAGCCTTTCGGACATGTCGCTTTCAAAAGGCGGTGCTGGCTGGGTTGATCTTGTCAGCGATCATCGAAATCCTTCAATGGATATTCTCACAATCTGGTATGATTACAAGAAGCAGTGATATAGATGATATGATCTTAAATACACTTGGAACGGCACTAGGCTGTATCGTCTATGTAACGTACCGGCGAAGAAAGGAGAATAAGAGATGAAGCGAATATGTATCATCCCGTGCGGCGCCAAGAAAATATGGGACGTGAATTCAGAGGCAGGAAGCCAGCCAGCGGGTCTCGTCTACTTGAGTCCGCTGCATCAGCGAACAAAAATCTATGCTCAAACATTCTTTTCAGACTGGATGATTTTATCCGCAAAGCACGGATTCCTAAAGGCGGGGGACATGATTCATGAAAATTATGATGTGGCATTTGGCAAACCGCATAAAGAACAGGTGACACGAGAAGAACTGAGTCATCAATTTGATGAAAAAAATCTCGCCGCATATGATGAGTTAGTCATACTAGGCGGAAAGAAATATCGGAAAGTGATCGATCCTTTATTACAGCCTCACCAAAAGGCGAATTATCCGCTCGCTCCCTATCAAGGCATTGGCTATATGCTTCAGGCATTAAAGAGAGCGACTGAGACAAAAATAGAACTTCCGCCGCATATTTCATACACTCATATCTCCTCGTAAGCAGGGTTTTCAGCACAAAAAAGAGAATCATTGAATAAGCGATGTGAATGGTTTCATATCTTTTCAGTAGCCACTAGCGTCTGCATCGCTCTTGAAGAGGTGGCTCAATGAAAAAGGAGGCGTATGAACATGACAACCATCTATTTAGCTGGTGATTCAACCGTTTCATCTTATCCGGATCGTCCTGTTCAAGGAGGATGGGGAGAGTTTTTACACCGTTATACAGCGCATGATGTCAAAGTCGAGAATCGGGCGATCGGTGGAAGAAGTTCAAAGACATTCATTGAAGAAGGACGCCTTGATCAGATATTGTCCGTCATTCAGCCGGGAGACTGGCTTTTCACACAAATGGGACACAATGATGCTTCTAAGGAGAAGCCAGAGCGTCATACAGAGCCTTTTACAACGTATAAAAGTTACTTGTCACAATATATTCATGGAGCAAGGGCAAAAGGGGCAACACCGCTTTTGTTAACCCCTGTCGGACGTTTTCATGAGAAAGACGGAGAATATATCAACGATTTTCCTGATTACTGTGCCGCGATGAAAGAACTAGCCGATGAAGAAGAAGTTCTTCTCGTTGATTTAAATACAGTTAGTCTCCAGTTTTATCAAATTTCCGGCATAGAGAAAACGACGTCTTTCTTCATGTTGTCGACAGGCATTGAGGATCGCACACATTTTACGAAAGAAGGGGCAGATGCGATTGCAAGGCTTGTCTCTCTTGAACTAAAGGACCTCGGTTTAACGATTGTGTAACGAAGACAAAGGGCTAAAATGAACTTTATTTTAGCCCTTTGTCTTCGTTTCAGCGTGATAGAAAACCTTTGCAATCTAGGAAGGACGAGTACTGGAGCGGAGCGAATTTGACATTCGTGAGCACCGGAACGCAGGACTGACAAAGGATGCGAGGGTTTGTCTACACGCTGACAGGACGAGTAAATGCTCGTCCTGTTCTTTTTTTATAGAAAGCTATTGATTCCCTTCGCTACAGTAGACTACAATAGATACATATGATAATGAGAATCAATATCAACGATAAATAGATCATTCAATGAAAAACGGAGGGACTCAAATGACAGATCAGCTTGAATTGTTTGACGTCACCATTATTGGTGGCGGTCCAGCAGGAATGTACACCGCCTTTTATAGTGGGATGCGGGATTTAAAGACGAAGGTACTGGAGTATAACGAAAGTCTTGGCGGAAAAATCCTTCTATATCCTGAAAAAGTCATTTGGGATGTGGGCGGTTTGCCGCCAACAAGAGGTGAACAGCTGATTCAGCAGCTAGAAACACAGGCGAAAACATTTGAACCAGAGATTGCGTTGAATCAAAAAATCACGCAATTCGAGCGGGATGAGCATGGTCATATCCTGCTGACGGCTGAAAATGGCGATCGTCATTTGACAAAGACCCTCATCTTAGCCATGGGTCACGGAATTCCAGTTCAGCGAAAACTTGAAATCGAGCATGCAGACCGTTATGAGGTAACAAACCTTTATTACACCGTGCAGGAGCTAAAGACGTTTGCAGGAAAGCGGGTAGTCATCTCTGGAGGCGGAGATTCAGCTGTTGATTGGGCAAATGCCCTCGTTCCAATTGCTGAAAGTGTGACCGTTGTGCATCGTCGTGATATGTTTGGCGGACATGAAAAAAACGTCGCCAACATGAAAGCATCTAGTGCTCGCATTCTCACACCGCATGAACTCACAGAGCTTCATGGTCAAGGTGACAAAATTGAAGCCGTCACCATTCAGCACTTAGAAACAGGCGACATCGAACGAATCGAAACCGATGCTGTCATCGTCAACCATGGCATGAAAGGTGATTTAAGTGTTCTATCAGAATGGGGACTCAAGCAAGGTGAGTGGGGACTCATCGAGGTCAATGAAAAGATGGAAACCAATTTACCTGGCGTCTATGCAGTTGGCGACTTATGCACACATAAAAGTAAAGTGCGTTTAATTGCCGGTACGTTTGTTGATGGAGTTAATGCACTCAATAGCGCAAAGCTATACATCGAACCAGAAGCAGAAAAAGTAGCGTACGTGTCTTCACATAATGAACGCTTTAAAGAGAAAAACAAAGAATTACAAACGGCTGGAGCGCGATAATCACCATTCAGTCAGACATTGAAGTGCTAAAATGGTTTATTTTAGCACTTTTTTATATGGAAGGAGAAAGAGAAAATGACCGCCTATACTCATACAATTCTTCGCATGAAAGAAAGCAGTAAACGATCTCTTTCTGTGAAACAAACGGACTCATGGCAAACATCTTCACTGATGTTCTTGACAACGGACGGTGCGGTGAGACTTGATATGGAAGGAATTCGATATGAGCTAAACGCCAAAGACAGTGTATTGATCCGCTCAGGTATAGATGTCATGATTCAATCTTTGTCCAGCGAGCAAGTGGTGATCTATACTGTTACATTTGACCAATTCACTCTGGCACATGATGCACAAAATGAATTGGTCTATAAGGTGAATCACGATGACCTCCCTGATAACGGTGAAGTGGTGAAAGGCTCTGCCGTCCTTTTTTCTTACATCAAACAAATACAGACGAGCCAAATCGTACAAGAACAGGCGAAATGGCTGGAAGAAATCATGTTCATTTTCCGCAAACAATCCAAGCCATACAACGAAAAAGTGCATTATTCGATTAACATGATCTTGCAGTATATGACTGCACATTATAATCAAAAACTAACAAGAAAAGACTTAGCTCATAAGATGGGGTTTCATGAAAGTTACTTTTCTACCTTTTTCAAACAAAGTATGGGGATGAGTGTGACAGAATACATTGCACAAATTCGAATAGACGAAGCCAAAAAACGTCTTTTACAAACAGACGATCAAATTCAAATCATAGCACGGCAAGTCGGGTATGCAGACAGTTTATATTTCAGCAGGAAGTTCCGTCAAAAAACAGGAAGAACGCCCAGTCAGTTTCGAATGAACCGAAGACCAGAGCGGATTGCTGCTTTTCAATTTGTCGGGTCATTGGTCGCAATAGGCATTGAGCCTGTTTGTATTGACGAAGAAACCTATCTCCATTCAGATATACTCAAAGAACATCTGGCCAGTTCGCTCGTCATAAATGAACACACGCCTGATGACGTCTTCAAATCACTTCAATTAGATGTCATCATCGTCCCTAACTATTACTATTCAAAACCTGCATTGATCAAGCGGTTGGAGCAAATCGCACCAGTTCTTGTTCTGCCATACGCCGGTCATCATGCTGTACAAGAGGTACTGTCTATAGGACGCCTTTTAGGAAGAGAACACGAGGCAAACGATTGGGTGAAACGATTTGAACAGCTTAGTCAAAAGGCAAGACACACCCTGTCTTCCTTTAGAGAAAAAGGCGAGACCGTTGCGATCTATGAAATGAGAGGACATGACAAAGTGTATATGTGGTCCTATGAGGCAAGAGGGGCCTTCTATCTTTACGAAACGCTTGGCTTAAAACCTCCAAAAGCCATTTTAGAAGAAGTTCTTCTTCCTAATCAACATACAGTCATTCCTTTAGAGAGACTTGGAGAATACGAGGCGGATCATATGTTTTTTATTGTCTCTGACCAATATGGGTGGTATAAGCAAATGGACAAGCGAATGGAAGAAAGTGATGTTCTTCGTCAATTATCGGCTGTGAAAAATGGTACCTTTTATCCAGTAAAACTGGAGGAGTTTCGATTTGATGAAGGAGAGCGTGCACTTCTTTTGATGGACCGGTTTGTCTCTCAATTGACACAGCCAGCCTATCCAACAATTGTCCATATGTAAGTTGCGAGAATCCTCCATAGACCACTACGGGTGAGGTTGATAGAATACATGAGACTAGTAATTGATAACTATTCTCATTTGTAGTGGCGAAAATGAAGGAGGAATATGGAGATGAAAAAGACGTATTGGATATGTGCTGTCATTCTTCTAATGATATTGACGGCCTGTGGCAATAAAGAACAAGCCAAAACAGCAGAATCAAAGCAAGAAACGAAAACGGTTGAAACAGTGAAAGGAAAGATAGAGATTCCAGCTGAACCTAAACGAATTCTCGTAGATGGATATTTAGGGAGTGTGATTGCACTTGACGTTCAGCCTGTTGGATCGACCACGCAGGATTTAAAGAACGTACACTTGAAAGACAAGATAAAAGGAATAGAGGACATCAGTGACGAGCGTTCAGCTGAAAAAGCACTTAGCTTAAAGCCTGATCTGATTATCACAGCAGTACAGGATGAAAAAGTCTATGATGTGTACAAAAAAATAGCCCCTACCATCGTGTATCCTTACGGCTCTTTCAAAGATGCGCATGAAGAATTGACGACACTGGCAAAAGTTTTAAATAAAGAAGAGGAAGGAAAAGCATTCCTCACCGCCTTCGATCAACGAATCGAGGCTGCTAGAAAAAAAGTGAAGTCTGCTTTAAAAGAGAATGAAACGGTCTCGATCATGGGCGCTTTTAAAAATGATGTCTATGTATATGGTAACGGAATTTACCGAGGCGGGCAGGCATTATATCAGCAATTACAGGTAAACCCGCCAAAACAGGTCAGAGATACGATTTTAAAAAGTAAGACAGGGTATGAGGTCATTTCTTATGAAACCCTTCCTGAATATGCAGGAGACTACATTTTCATTGATGAAAGCAACGGCGGAACATTTGATAAAAACAATTCTATTTGGAAGAGTCTAGAATCTGTCAAAAAAGAGCAGACCTATCAAATGGATACAGAGTTCTTCTGGCCTTACGATCCAATTGCAGTAGCAAATCAGGCGGAAGAGTTTGCTGACATATTGACAGAAATGTCTGATCGGTAGGAGGTCTGTCAATTGTTAAAGCGTTTCTTCTCATACTACAAACCATATATGGGGCTGTTTATATTAGATTTTTCCTGTGCAGTACTGGCAGCCTTACTCGAATTATCCTTTCCCCTTGCCATCAGTAAAGTGATGGACGATTTGCTGCCAAATGGTGATTGGGATGCCATTTGGTTTTGGGGCATTCTGCTCCTCAGTTTATACGTGATCAGCTCTACGATGCATTATGTCGTCACCTATTTTGGGCACAAATTAGGCATTAATATAGAAACGGATATGAGGAATCAGCTATTTTCTCATGTACAAAGAATGTCCTTTCGCTTCTTTGACAAAAAGAAAACGGGAAAACTCGTGTCCCGTATGACAAATGATTTAATGGATATTGGAGAAATCGCGCATCATGGCCCGGAGGATTTATTTATCGCTGTGATGACACTCACAGGTGCCTTTGGCTTGATGCTGTCGATTAATTGGCAGCTGGCGGTTCTCACATTTATTGTCGTTCCATTCTTGATCGGATTATCCGTCTACTTTACGAAAAAAATGTCTGCTGCTTTTGATAAAATGTTCTCGAGTATTGGTCAATTCCATTCACGTGTGGAAAACAATATTAGTGGCATACGGGTTGTGAAAGCATTCGGAAATGAATCACATGAAATGGACCGATTTATTGAACATAACGAGCAATTTAGAAAGACAAAGCTAACCACATACCAAATGATGGCTGTGCATACCGCTGTTAGTCATTTTCTTATTAAGAGTGTGACAGTGTTTGGCCTTGTATGCGGCGCATGGTTTGTGCTGCAAAAAAATATGACGTATGGGGAATTTGTGTCATTTGTGCTATTAACAGGCATCTTCTTAGGACCCATTCAACAAATCAATGCAGTCATTGAAATGTATCCAAAAGGTGCAGCGGGCTTTAAACGATTTGCATCACTCATCGATCAATCGCCAGATGAAAAGGACGCGGATGATGCCATTGAAGTTGGTCAGTTGAAAGGGGATATCGTTTTTGAGCACGTGTCTTTTCAATATGAATTAGACAAACCGGTTCTTCATGACATCAATCTTGAGGTGAAACAAGGAGAGACCATTGCGGTCGTAGGCCCCTCTGGTGCTGGAAAATCGACGCTTTGCAGTTTACTGCCACGCTTTTACGAATGGCAGGAGGGAACCATTACAATTGATGGCATAGAGACAAGAAAGATGACACTGCCTTCGCTGCGTAGACAAATTGGTGTCGTGCAGCAAGATATTTATTTATTCCATGGGACCATCCGAGAAAACATTTTATACGGAAAACTCGATGCATCTGATGAAGAAGTGTGGCAGGCAGTGGAGAAAGCCCAACTGAAGGATCTTGTAAATAGCTTGCCAAATGGGCTTGATACGATCATCGGTGAACGCGGAATGATGTTATCTGGTGGACAAAAACAGCGTATCTCCATTGCACGTATTTTCCTTAAAAATCCACCAATTTTTATTTTAGATGAAGCCACATCTTCACTGGATACGGAGACAGAATCCTTTATTCAGGGCTCACTTGAAGAACTATCTGAAGGACGAACCACGTTTATTATTGCGCATCGCCTAGCGACCATCCAGCATGCTGACCGGATTGTGGTTTTAACAAAAGAGGGCATCAAGGAGCAAGGCAGGCATGAAGACCTGCTGGAAATGGACGGGATGTACCGGCGTTTGTATGAAACACAGTTTAGAATGTAAAAGAGGAAAAGCCGGCATATTGCCGGCTTTTTAGCGTGTGATCATCATCCGACCATTAACTGCGGGGGGCAAATAACATCACACTGACACCAGCTAAACAGATCAAAGCACCCATCCAGTCGTACATATCAGGGGTTTTGCGATCGACCCACCAGCCCCAAAACACAGCGAGAACGACAAAAACACCGCCATAGGCTGCATAAACCCGCCCAAAGGTCGGGAACTGCTGGAATGTAGGGATGACGCCGTAAGCGACCAAGATGAGGCTACCTGCGATTCCGTAGCTGACGGGTTTTGCTTCACGCAGCCACAGCCAGACAAGATAACCGCCGCCTATTTCAGCCAGACCAGCTAATAAAAAAAGAACAATCGTTACAATCATTTTCGGACACTCCAGTTCTCCTGTTTCGTTCTATTATGACATGATGAAAGGATGCGTTCTACCTGATGTAAATTGAGAGCCTGACGAGAGTTTGCTAAAATCAACTGAACAGTGAATGAAACACATGCATTCTTGACTTTCCTTGAGGTGGGTGATCCAAATGGTCAATCCATCCGTTTAGTAAGTACATTCTCATGAGGAACACATTTCCTTTTTCAGCGCTCTTTTTTTCTCCTTGAAAAAAGAGTAAAGTACAAAGGAGGCTTATCTCAGCAATTTGAGTGATGAGCCATACGTGAAGATTTCATGATGAATGCATAATGCTCTTTCTCATGAAAAAGGAAGGAGATGACCATGGACACACTGAAGGATTTTGAGCTCTATCACAAGATCAAACATGATCGACATAAGCCCTCGCTTGAATTATTGTACGATCGCTATGAACGTGTGTTATATTCGTTTATTTATAAAATGACTGGAAACCGTGAGCTAGCGGAGGAAGTGCTTCAAGAAGTCTTTATCAAGCTCTGGCGCGGCATAGGAGAATACAATACAGATAAAGGGAAATTTTCCTCATGGTTATTTATGATGTCACGAAACACGGCAATCGATCTATTAAGGAAACACCGAAATGAAACAGCTCTTGAAGATGAGCATATTGAATACTTGGCAGATCATCAAGAAGATGTGTCAAAAGAAGTAGAATGGAACGAAGAAAAACAAATCATACGTGAAGCAGTATCAACATTGTCGAAAGAACAGCAAACCATCATCGAAGATGTCTATTTTAAAGGAATGACACAAAAGAGCATTGCGGAAAAACTAGGCATCCCTATTGGAACGGTGAAGGGAAGAGTTCGATTGTCATTGAAGCATTTACGAACGAAACTGTCTCGCGGAGGAAAGGAGGAAGAGGCATGACTCAGTGTAAACATCAAGTCATTGATTACTTTAACGGGCATTTACAAGGAGAAGAAAAGGCGCAGTTTGAAGAGCACATCAAACATTGCTCGGATTGCAAAGAAGAGCTTGAAGAACTGACATCGCTCATGTCTGATATTCCGTTTCTAGCAGAGGACGAAACGCCTCCCGCAGGGATGAAAGACCGCATTTTATCCAGGGTATTTGAAGAAGAGATACGAGAGACAACAATCGCTGCAACATCGAACCCGCCTCAAGATCTCAAAATAGTTCGTGATGCAAATGAGATGAAACCGCCAATGAAGAAAAAAAATCAATGGCTTTTGCCTCTCGTTGCCGCACTGCTTCTCATTTCTGCAGCTGGGAACGTGTATTTCTTAACAAATGGAACAGATCAAGCAGAAGAATCTATCAAAGTTGTTGCGACAAAATCACTGGCATCTGCCGAATCAGCAAAAACAACGGGTGCTTTTTCAGTGATTGAGCATCACGGCAAAAAAGAGCTTGTCGTGAGTGCCGACGGATTAAAAGATCAGCTTGATTCATCAGCTGTTTATCAAGTATGGCTCATTAAAGGAGATCAGCCTGTTCCGGCCGGTGCCTTTAAAACAGATAGCAAAGGGGAGGGCACCGTCACCTATGCGTTATCTGAAAAAGAAGCAAACGAATCATGGGATACTGTGGCTGTCACCCTTGAACCAAAAAAGGATAACAAGCTTCCGCAAGGCCCTGTCGTACTGAGTGCTGCATTTTAAGTTTGATTCATGAAGGATGCCTTTTTCAGGGCATCCTTTTTTGATAGGCAGAAGGAACCTTATGACAAATGAGACGTACTACATATAGAGGTGAGACACATGCAGCGATACATAGAAAAACAACTATTTCTCTTATCAGCTAGACACGCATTTACCGCATTTTATTTTTTGGTGATCCCATTCATTATAAAAGACCTTTTTGAATCAACTCCTTTATTTATGGTCATGATCGCTCTTTTTATCATTCATCATCTAGTGACAAGTATCGTATGGTTTTATAAATCGAGAAATATTCGAAAGCGTCAATCAGGTGACCTAACCAAATGGGGACATCTCGTTGTCCAGATCGTGCAGAGGCTCGAACAGCTCATGATGCTCGGTTTTGTGATGTTATTGATCAGTGGATGGATGCAGGGAGACATTGTGACGCTATCATTCACAATTTTTCTGTTCATCGTCGTTTTCTTGCAGCACATTCAGTTTTATTATGTTCAGTACTTTTTTAAATCGAGCGGCTGGTTCACCTATGTCCTCTCTTTACAAAAGGCTCGTCCTTCTTACATCGTGAGGGAACGAAAGGCTTTGAAGAAATCCTAAATGTGCAATCGCTTGCTGACTGATCCATCAGTATCAGAAATGTATGATAAAATGTGGAAAAGAAGCATGGAGAAAGGGAGTGCGAGCGAGTGAAAGCAGTTGGATTATTTGAGTATTTGCCAATTGAGCATAAACAAAGCCTGATCGATCAGGAGGTGGCAAAGCCCAAAGCAGCTGGCAGGGATATTTTGGTGAAAGTAGAGGCTGTGTCGGTGAATCCAGTGGATACAAAGGTGAGGTCACCGAAGAATCAGAAGGAAGAAGAACTGAAAATTCTTGGCTACGATGCAAGCGGTACGGTGGTGGAAGTAGGCGAAGCGTGTACGTTGTTTCAGCCGGGTGACCACGTCTATTACGCAGGAGATATCACGCGACAAGGCTCAAATAGTGAATACCAGCTTGTGGATGAGAGAATTGTGGCGAAAAAGCCTGCAAATCTCTCTTTTGCCGAAGCAGCTGCCATGCCTCTTACAACAATTACGGCATATGAAGCGCTATTCGACCGAATGCATATGAAGCGGAATGCAGAAGGCTCGACCCTGCTGATCATCGGTGGTGCAGGCGGAGTGGGCTCCATTGCCATTCAACTCGCCAAATTAGCGAAAGCAACTGTGATCGCCACTGCTTCAAGACCTGAAACAAATGAATGGTGTCTCTCATTAGGGGCTGATCATATCATTGACCATCACGAGCCGCTCTTAGCGCAGCTTCAGGAAAAAGGGATTGGCGAAGTGGATTACATTTTATGCTTAAATGATACAGATGGTCATTTCAAAGGCATGGCAGAAGCGATTAAACCTCAAGGTACGATCTGTACCATTGTTGAAAATCAGCACCATATAGACATTCAATTACTCAAAAATAAAAGTGTTGCATTTGTATGGGAATTCATGTTCACACGGCCGATGTACAAAACCTCGGATATGATGAAGCAGCACGAGCTTTTAAAAGAAGCGAGTACATTATTTGAAGAGAAAAAGTTAAAACATACATTAACAAAGGTGCTCAGCCCCATCAATGCCACCAATTTGAAGCAGGCACATCAAACACTTGAGCAAGGGAAGATGATAGGTAAATTTGTTCTAGAAGGATTTTAAGGAGGGGCAGCAAATGACGACGTCATTACAATATCCGATTGGCTTATATGAACGGGTGGACCAACAAACGAAAAAGCAGCTGGAGGCATGGATTGATGAGCTGGCACTCATTCCTCAAAAGTATGAAGAGGCAGTTGTTCCATTGACAGATGATCAGCTGGATACCCCATACCGGCCAGGTGGATGGACTGTTCGTCAGCTCATTCACCACGTAGCGGACAGCCATCTGAACGCTTACTTGCGATTTAAGCTTGCGCTGACAGAAGAAACACCGCACATACGTCCATATGATCAGGAGGCATTTGCTTCACTTCCTGACAGTAAGGGGCCTATCAGCCTATCACTGCCGTTAATCAGCAGTCTGCATCGCCGATGGGTCACATTACTTCGCGAGATGACAGAGGAAGATTTCAACGCTGCATATTACCATCCAGCCGATCAACAAACGGTGTCCTTATATGATGCAACAGGAATGTACGTCTGGCATTCACAGCATCATCTTGCCCATATCACGGAATTAATCAAAAGAAATCAGTGGAAGTAAAGGAGTCAACACACATGTCTAGTAGAAGAATTGTTGGCGCTATGTTTATCTGCATGGCGGCATTGTTTTATATAGCGAAATACGTTTTGTTTGAGATTCGTTATGGTGGAAATGTAGGCGCAGAAAGAACGATCGAGGAACTGGAAGATATACTCCCAGGCGGTACGTGGATCAGCATCATTTTTCTCATTATCGGTTTAGGTTATCTCTTGTGGGATGACCGGGAAGTCATTCGTCAATATCTTTTCACCCCAGATAAACAAGGAAAAGAAGAATGAAAAAAGACGGACCTCAAGTGACCGTCTTTTTTCATTTTTTAGCCACGTTCGGGACGAAGTGCTTTTTCTAAAATCGCTAGACCTTCATTGACTTTTTCTTTTTCCTCGTCATTGAGCCGTTGCAGGGAATTTTTAATTTTTTCATGCCCTTTTTGATAAATACTTCTGAAAATATTTTTCGCTTCCTCTGTCAATTCTACGACAATTATTCGACGGTCACGCTCAGAATGCTTTCGTTCCACAAAGTTCGATTGTTCTAACCGATCAAGCAGCCCTGTCATATTGGACAAAGAAGCCCCCATTTTTTCAGCAATTTCGGACACCTTAAGAGAGCCATGGTTATTGAGCAGCATGAGTACTTTCATTTGAGGCATACTCATATCAAGCTTCATCCATTCAGAAACATCTCCAAGTCCTGCAGCAGTGAGCACTTTCATATACAGCACCCATGTCTTTTTTTCCTCAGGAGATAGGATTTCCTCTTTTAGTACGGTGGTGTCATGAATATTATATTCCACGCTTGTTCACTTCCTTTAAGCGGCTCTTTTCTTTATATTACTGATTTTTACTTCTAATTGAAAGTATCATGAAGCTTTTGAATGTTAAACTGCATGAATTAAGTGGTATTTGTTGTATAATAATGGTCAGTTGAAATTAATGAAGCAACTTAGAAAGTTGGGAAAAACATGTGGAACAAAAAAACGGGTATGACGATCTTAAAAATGCTGTTTCCGATCGTGATCATCCTTGTCTTAATTTTTGTCGCCAAGCAGGAGCTGAGCGGCCTTTCCATTAAAAAGACGTTTTATATTATTGACAGCTTGAATCGAATGGACTTGTTTATTCTTGTCTTTCTTGGACTTGTCGCTGTTTTATCCATGTCCTTATATGATTTTATTTTAAGAAAAAGCCTAGATATGCCCATCAGCGGCTGGAAAACGATCCGTATTTCTTGGATCGCCAACTCCTTTAATAGTGTACTTGGATTCGGTGGTTTATCAGGAGCAGGGCTTAGAACGCTTCTATACAAGGAATACATAACAGATACGAAAAAACTGCTGAAAGGTATAGCCCTTTTAACATCCTCTGTTCTGCTGGGCTTATCTATTTTCAGTGATTTGATTTTAGTTAGGGTCCTGCCAGTTGAAAGTATTATTAGTCAGGAGCCGTGGTTATGGGCATTTGTCATTATTTTTGCTTGTATTGTGCCCATTTACATCATCATGGCGTCCATTCGAAAAAGCTCGATTGAGAGCGGTGAAAACGGACTGAAGCACCCGATCTATGCTTATATTGGTGCATCGTTTTTAGAGTGGCTGGCAGCTGGTCTTGTCATGTACATGGCTGTTGTCTCTATGGGGATGAACGTTGATGTCCGTATTGTATTAGGCGTCTTTGCGATTGCGTCAATCGGCGGTTTAATCAGTATGGTTCCGGGCGGATTTGGTTCGTTTGATCTGATCTTTTTACTCAGTATGCAATACATTGGGTTTGATAAAGAGATGGTGCTGACAGCGCTTGTATTGTACCGCTTCGTTTACTCCATTTTCCCGTTTATTCTTGGACTTTGTCTAGCGGCATACGATTTAACTGGAACAACACTCAGGCGTCTTGAAGGCAATCCGAGAATGGCGCCTGCTATTGAAACAACGAACGTCTTAATTGTTTTGCACCGAGCTCTGCTCATCCGTCTATTGTACGGATCTTTGTCCATTTTAACGTTTGGAAGCGGTTTGCTCATTATGGCTTCCGTTGTGCTTCCTGTTGATCGTTTAGGTGTGATTACAACCATTCCACGCTTTTTGTTATCAGGATTTAATGGTCTTTCTTTAATGTTCGGGATCATTTTAATGATTTTGTCCATTGAAGTGTATAAAAGAACGAAACGGTCTTATCTATTGACAATGATTGCCTTAGCAGGCGGCTTTGTGTTTACTTTACTAAAAGGGTTTAACCTGAGTTTGATCTTTATATTGCCGGTCATCATGGTGGTATTTTTCTCGCTTCGAAATCAATTTGTGAAGCAGCAGGCGCCTTATTCTTTGAATCAGTTTGTGGCCGCCGCCGCCGGATATTTACTCGTGTTGTTTAACTATAATGTCATTGGGAACTTCATTTGGATGAAAATTGGCCATTTCCTAAGCAAGGACTATTTGGTTCATAATGAACGGCATATCACGATGACCAGTATGATTGCTTTAATTGGCGTCCCTCTTTTCTTTTTCATTAGTAAATTGATTTTTAATAAAAAAGCAGTTCCAATCGGTGAAGAAGCCGATGAAGAAAAGTTAAAAACATTTCTCGAAGAAAAGGGAGGAAATGCTCTAAGTCATTTAGGTTTTTTGGGAGACAAAAAGCTGTTTTTCTCAAGTGATGGAGAGGCGATGCTTCAGTTTGGCCGGATTGGCCGCTGCGTTATTGTGCTTGGAGATCCTTCTGGCCGTAAAGCCTCTTATCCGCTTGTACTGGAAGAATTTTTGGAGCAGACAGAAAAAGCAGGCTATCGTGTCGCTTTTTATCAAGTAGAGCGCGAAGGAATGGCGCTTTATCATGACCTAGGTTTTCACTTCTTTAAGCTTGGGGAAGAAGCCATGGTCGATTTAGAAACGTTCTCTTTGTCAGGAAAGAAAAAATCAAACTTACGGGCTGTCGCAAATAAATTTGAACGAGAAGGCTATACGTTTGAAATGCTGGAGCCGCCCTTTTCAGAGGAATTGATCTCAACCTTAAAACAAATCTCTGACAGCTGGCTGGGCAAGAAAAAAGAAAAAGGATTTTCATTAGGCTATTTCAATGAAGACTACATTCAAAAAGCACCGATTGCGATTTTAAAGGATGAACAAGGACAGATCATATCTTTTGTGTCCTTAATGCCGATGTACCAAAAAGGAGAGATATCCATCGACCTCATGCGTCATATGCATGATGCACCGAACGGGATGATGGATGCGCTGTTTATCCACCTCTTCCAATGGGCGAAAGAACAAGGCTACACATCCTTTAACATGGGAATGGCGCCATTATCGAATGTAGGCACGTTCCATCAGTCCTTTCTGACAGAACGTTTGGCGAGTGTCATCTTCAATAACGTCAGATATATGTATAGTTTCAGCGGCTTACGGTCGTTTAAACAGAAATATAAACCAGAATGGCGCGGAAAATATTTAGCGTATAAAAAGAATACATCACTGCCTGTCACAATGGTGCTCGTCACTAAGCTGATAGGAATGGACCCAAATCGAAAACGGCGTCCATAAGTCCAAAGAACCTTTACCTTTCACTAGGTGAAGGTTTTTTTAGACAAAAGAATAGCAAAAGTGGTAAAGTTGAAGGGTAAGGGGGATGTTCACATGACACTAAATGAATGGTTTACAAAGGGATTAGCTGAACGTACATATGTACACAACATGGAGAAAAATCGTGAAAACTTACTCACGGTGTACAACCAGTACGCAATTCATCAAAAGGAAAAAGAGCTGCTTCAAAAACTTCAAAAGAAAAAACTGAGAGCGCTTGTGATCACGGCAGATTGGTGCGGCGATGCGATGGTCAATGTACCTATTTTCATGCGTATTGCAAATGAAGCACTGATTGATGCGCGCTATTTCATTCGGGACGAGCATCTAGACCTGATGGATCAGTATTTAACGAACGGGACCGCAAGATCGATTCCGATTATCGTCATCATTGATCAGGACGGGAAAGAAGTGGGGAAATGGGGACCTCGCTCAGCAGAAGCTCAGCGCTTTGTCGACGAGAAAAAGCCGGATAAAGATGCACCCGATTTTGAGGAAGCATTTAAAGTGTTTGCGAAAGAAGCCGCACATCACTATACGACAGATCGTTACTTATGGAAAGATATTGAGAAAGAAATAGTAGAAGTTTTGGCAAAAATATAAACCAAAAGACTACTTCGCCGCAATGGGAAGTAGTCTTTTTTTATCTTGTTTTTGCGTTTCACCTACAAAACACCGCATAAAGATGTAGAAAAACCGCAGAATTCTATCAAATACCGCAGAAAACCGCAAAGCATCACGATTTTCCCAACCACTTTTAGTTGAAAAACCTCATATATGCCATGAAAACAGCTATTTTGCCCTTATCTAAAGGCTCATATAACGCACGTCGGATGGCTTTTTCCCAATACAAGAGGCCCAGCAACTATAGTAATCTAGTTGTAATCTCCTTTGAACGAACTAAAAAAAAATAAATGAAGGAAAAGGGCTGGCGATCAATTTATGAAAAAAATCATCTATCTCGATCAAGAAAAAAAGAAGCTCGCTGAATCAAAGAAAAGAGAACAGCGTTCCATCAAATCACTCAGACTGCTTGTGTTTTATGACGGACAAAGTCCTTCATGTGCAAAAGCGATTGACCTGTTGAAATCACTCGATTGGAAAAACCGAATTCACTTTGAATCATTTAGACACTCACAGCTGCTGAGACTGAATAAAATTAGTGAAGAGAAGGCAGAGAAACGAATCGTGTCTATTTCCTTAGCGAAAAATCAAAAAAACTCAGGGATTTATACTTGGCTGAGAATGGCTTGTCACATCCCTGCATTATGGGGAACGGTCCCATTCATTGTACTCAGCATTTGGCTTGGCTTTGGGCAGCATGCTTACGATTATTTTGCGAGAAAACGGTACATTCATTCTGTCGAACAAGTCACCCGTCCCGATACAGATCAACAAAAAACCATCTAATCATAGAAAAAGCATGACCTTCGATCGGCAGAAGGTCATGCTTTTTTATAATACGGGATATATGATGCTAAGTGATCAAGCAGCTTCGTTGTGTAAGACATATATGCACGCTTATCAAGCTCAGAAGCCGCATAGGAAAGCAAGGTTCTAAGAGCAAACAAGTACTCATTGTGGAGCTGATTGTGTTCAAAGTAAGGAATCGCTGCTTCTACTAAATAAGTTTTCAAATCATGAGGATTCTCTTCAATCATCAATTTATAGATTTTAATCATATATAAACAGTTTGGTTGAATACGAGGCTGTTTGAGCAGCTCGTGTATGTATGGAAGCGCCTTTTTGCGATCATATTCCGCATACAATGTCGCGATTTCATAGAGCGTTTCACAGTAACGATCTTCTATCTGTTCTTGATTAAAATAATTGAGTGAATCTAGTAAATAAGGCACAGCGGATGAGAAATCGCCTTGGCGTTTTAAGAGAACCCCGTAATAAAAATAAGCTGTCATCTTAATATAAGCATCAGGGTGAAGCGACGTGTGTAAAATCACTTCTTTTAAATATCTTTTAGCTGTTTGAAAGGCCTTTAATTCCAGTGAGATGACCCCATGAATGAGTGTACAATGAATGACCCGCTTGAAATTATTTTTTTGTCTATACAAATCCATTGCTTGATGTGTGGCCTCAAGCGCATCACCGAGATGCCCCATGGCTCCAAGTGCTTTTGCATAGTGATAATACAGGTCGCTCTGTTCAACAGAAGCGTAAGAAAAGCAGCTTTCAAGTCTTTTCAATCCTTCTTCGAGCTGACCGATTTTAATAAGATGGATGCCATCTAGATATTCAAACGTTTCTTTTTCTGTGTCAATAAAGGTTTTTTCAAACTTCTTAAGCACGCGGTGCGTTTTTAAGGCAAGCTGCTGTTTTTCTGTTAATAAATAAAATTGAAATAAGGACAAATGATACTGAATCCCTAAATCTAGCGAAAAGAACTGTTCCTCGTGATGAATGATCATTTCTGCATTTTGCTCTGCTTGATCGAGCGCATAGAAATACATGTTCATTTGAAACTCATCGAGCAATGACAGCAGATGACGCGCCTTTTGCGACAGCGTTTCTTGACTAATTCCAAGCCGTTCAAGCAAAAGATTGATCGTATCTTGATTGGCCTCTTTTGAGCCATTTTCAATTTTACTTAAATGAGAGACAGAACAAATTCCTTCTGCCAACTCCGATTGGGTCATATTTTGTTTATAACGATAGAGTTTGATGATTTGCCCAATATTGATTTTCATTCCATCCAGAAGCCTCCCTTCCAATCATGGGTTGAAAGCTTTTTGAAAAAATAGCCACATGAGACAAAGTGGAAATACCTGAAATCATTTCATCATCTTGGCTTTTTTCTCAAAATTTGTTTAAAACGTAATATGATTGTAACATTACTTGAAAAAGTCAAACAACTTTTTAGCAGAGAGGTGAGGTCCTATTTGCAAACAACACATGATCATGTTTATAATGTGAATGAGAATCAATTTCAATTAAGGTTGATTGAAAGGATGACATATATGCCAGAAACAAAACAACAAACAGAAGCGTTAACGGTTC
The DNA here is from genome assembly GCF_040047675.1 of Bacillus sp. BS1807G30. Classification (NCBI taxonomy): domain Bacteria; kingdom Bacillati; phylum Bacillota; class Bacilli; order Caryophanales; family Bacillaceae; genus Bacillus; species Bacillus sp. BS1807G30. Next base: position 817,029 of record NZ_CP157353.1, read on the forward strand.
GAGACGCTGTCAGATATAGACGATCGATTCGAAAATTTAAAGAAACGCCGGTGAGCATTGAGCAGCTTCAGCCATTATTAGAGGATGCAGTCTATGCACCCAATCATAAAATCACGGAACCTTGGCGTTTTTTATATGCAGTGACGGATGAAGCAAAAGAGGTATTTGTTGAGCGGTTCATTGCTTTCTTTAAACGCAACAACCCAGACGCAAAAGAAGAAAAGATCAATCAGTACAGAGATTATTTTTCTAAAGTACCAGCACTTTTACTTGTTGTTCTAAAAGAAGACGAAAACCCAGTTGTGAGAAATGATGATTTTGCCGCTGTGAGTGCGCTCATTCAAAACTTCCAGCTGCTGGCTTGGGATCAAGGAATCGGTATGGTATGGAAGAGCGGCCGTATTTTATACGACAAAGGGTTTCAACAGGATATGGGATTAAAGGAAAACGAGCGCTTTGCCGCAATTCTTCACATTGGTTATCCAGAAGAGGTGCCTGAGGAAAAGTCACGTCAGAAGGCATCAAGCCTGCTAACTGAAATCAAATAAAAACAGACCTTTTGATAAGGTCTGTTTCTTTTTACTTATTGTTTTTTGGCACGCTGATCGGCTGCTTTCATACGTGCCATCGCTTTTACGTCATTCGGATCTGCAAGTTCTTTGGAAAATTCAACATATTCGCCATCCGTCTCTTGTGCCGCAAGCTGGTGGTTGGATTTTTTGTGTTGGTCTTTTTTCAAAGCTTTTCCCTCCTTTACAAGATCACTTTAGTTATGTGCTTGTAAAAGAGGAATATCCGTTTTATTTGTTTCTTTTTTCTGCTGCTCTTTCCGCTTTTTTGAATTCCTGCTGATACAGAACTTCCTGGGTTTTCTTCAGTTTTGAAGTCGGCTGGTGTTCTTTTTTCTTCATCAAAATCGCCCCCTCATCTCATTTTTAATAGGATGGGTGTTTTTGACAACATTTATTCCTCTGAATGCAAAATCGCTTCTTTTAGCTCAGGGTGTAAAAATTCATAAGAAGACAGCAGTGCCTTTTTCGGCAGGGCGCGCTGGCCTTCTAGAACAAGCAATGACATGTCGCCAAGTGCGGTTTTGATGACAAAGGACGGCACCTTCAGCCAGTGAGGGCGATGAAGGACAGATGCAATGGTTTGCCCCAGCTGCTTCATTTGAACAGGATTTGGAGACGTGACATTGAGTGGACCTGATATGTGTTCATGGTGAATGGCATACGCAATGAGATGTGCTACATCTTCCACGTGAACCCAAGATACCCATTGCGAGCCAGAGCCAATCGTTCCACCGGCAAACAGCTTGTATGGCAAGGTCATAAGAGGAAGTGTGCCTTTTTCTCCTAGCACTACCCCAAAGCGTGTATAAACCGTGCGAATACCGAGCGCCTCAATTTTTTGACCTTCAGCTTCCCAAAGTTTTGACGTATAACTTAAGAAATCTGTATCGGCTGGTGGGGCCTCCTCCGTAAAATCCTCTGTCTTGGAAGTGCCATAGATACCGACAGCACTTGCTTGAATGAGCACAGACGGTTTCGTTTTTTGCGCTTCTATGATGCGTTTTACTTCTTGCGTTGATTGAAGACGGCTGGAGAGAATGCCTTTTTTTGCTTTGTCCGTCCATCGTGTGAAAATGGATTTTCCAGCAAGGTTAATCCATACATCGATGGCAGGCAATTCATGTTCAGGGGCCGCACCATCTGTCAGCCACTGGACGTAATGTAAATGATTTTGTTCGGATTCCTTTGGATTTCTTGTTAAAATATATAGATGATGTCCTTCAGCTGCGAGCACCTTTGTGACATGCTGGCCGATAAACCCGGTTCCTCCGGTAATGGCGATATTCAATTGACATCTTCTCCTCTCATATACATACCTATATCTTTCACGATTTTGAATCAGAAGAAACATCCTGACTGTTGGAAAAAAGGAGTGATCACAGGATGCCCTATATTACGAAAATCTCTGCTCAGAAAAACAATACAGAACGCGTGAACATCTTTCTTGATGAAAAGTACGCTTTTAGCGTTGATCTAGATGTGCTCGTCCAGCATGATTTGAAAAAGGGAAAAGAGCTGGACGAAGCCGATATCATAGAGATTCAATTCGGTGATTCAGTAAAAAAAGGATTTCAGCAGGCCGTCGATTATTTATCGTATCGGATGAGATCAGTGAAAGAAGTCACCGATTATTTGACGAAGAAAGACATACCAGCACCTGCTATTAGTGAAATTATACACAAATTAAAACATTATAAGTATGTAAATGATCTTGAATTTGCAGAAGCATATGTAAGCACCCACCGAAAAACGAATAGCAAAGGCCCGTCTGTGCTGAAAAAAGAATTACAATTGAAAGGCATAGACGATGACACCATCGAACAAGCACTATCGCAATATCCGAATGATTTGCAGCTAGAGGAAGCAGTGAAACAAGTGCTAAAGCTGGTTAAGAAAGAGAAAAACCGGTCCGCAAAAGAAATTGAACAGCGTATCAAATTGCAGCTTCAGCGAAAAGGATTTTCATTTGATATCATTGATAAAGCCCTTCAAGAAGCCTATGATGGACAAGAAGAGGAAAAGGAAGAAGAAGCCCTTCACTATATGCTTGAGAAGGCAAAACGCAAGGTAGGATATGACGGATCATTTGAGAAAAGAATGAAAGTGAAGCAATTCCTTTACCGAAAAGGATTTGATCTTGATACAATTGATCACGTTTTAGACAAAGGGGAATGACAGATGGAAAAACGCTATAGTGAAATGACAGAATACGAATTAAAGCAGGAGATTGCCGCTCTTTCTGAAAAAGCAAGAAAGGCTGAGCAGCTAGGCATTGTGAATGAATATGCCGTGTTGGAGCGGAAAATTGACATGGCGAAAGCCTATTTATTAGATCCAGCTGCTATTCAGACCAAAACCACCTATCACATCAAAGATACAGACGAGCAGTTTTATGTGGAGTATTTAAATGGGGTTTTTGCTTGGGGCTACAGAGTATCAGCGCCAAATAAAGAAGACGCCCTGCCGATTTCAATGCTTACGCAAAAGGACTGATCAATAGCCATTTGCTGAGGTAAGAAGAAAAAGGACTGATCGTTAGAGATCAGTCCTTTTCTTTACTTCGAACGTTGTTTACGGACGTTGTTCTGAAGTACGATGTCGTGCTGCGTTTGCTGGGTTTCTCCGTTGACCTGAGAGGCAGAATGTTTAGCATTCGCCCATGGTTGAGGGTAAGCGGTTGTTCTTAATTGAACAAAGTCTTCCATATACGATTTCCCATTTGAACTCATATCTCAAGCACTCCCTTTGGAAAAATTAGCGTTTCCCTGATGCCCTCATACGTTCTTGTGGACGTGTATTCGTCTCACCGTTCGGCCTTTTAGATGCATAAGCATCTGTGGCCCCTGGTTCGCCTTCAAACTTGTGATTCACTTGATTTGGAAAGCCCTTTGCTTTATTACGCATACTGATTCCCTCCAAACAATACAAATCATTTGCGTCTTTTGAAGACGTAAGGGTAGTATATGAAAAAAGAGATTTTTTTAAAAAGGCACTTTCTGCTAGATGAAGGAGGAACCAGTATGGAACAATATTTTGAGCGATTAACCGAACAACTAATGGAAAAAAACAATATGCTCACATATGAAGAAGCACGTACATGGGTAGAGCTCCTTTGGAGTGATTTTGAAACAACCTATGCAAAGGCTGGCCGCAAATATAAAGGACAGGAAACGACTGAACGGATTGTCCAAGAATGGATCGAAAGCTATGGTGCTCAGCTGCATTTATTTCAAAATAAACAATCGAAGGCAAATGAGCATTTGCAACAAAACAACAAAGGGCTGCTGCATTAAAAGGGTTGCCCTTTTCACTTCCACTCATCTTTTTCAACAAACAGGAAAATATATAAATGACCAAACAATTTTATGAAACAATACCCAGTCTGTGATCAAAATTACAGGCTTTTTACAATGGATAAACTTAAAATTACATTAAATTCATGTTGGTGAAAATCAATGGAAATAAAACTTTGATATAATGTAACGATTAAGGATACATGAAATTTATGGATAATAAAAAAGGGTTTCGTTTTCTGACAAAAAAGGAATAATGAACATAACAGACTATGTGAAAAAAGTGAAGAGAAGGTGCGATATGGAACGGGAACTGCTCTCTGTTATAATTCCTTCTTACAATGAAGGTGAAAACATCAGACGAATCTTTGAGGCACTCGAGGAAGAGTTTCGCGATTTTCATTATGACTTTGAAATCATCTTTGTGAATGATGGAAGCAAAGACAATACGCTTCAATACATGAGAGAGCTCTCTCACAAAAGTGCAAAAGTCAAATACATTTCCTTTTCTCGTAACTTTGGGAAAGAAGCTGCAATTTTAGCAGGTCTTGAGCATGCAAAAGGGGAAGCTGCGATCATTATGGACGCCGACTTACAGCACCCAACGTATTTGATTCAGGATTTTGTTAGAGGCTACGAAGAAGGTTATCATCAAGTCATTGCCAAACGAAACCGTAAAGGGGACAGCAAGCTTCGTTCTTACCTATCATCGATGTATTATAAAGTGATGAACAAGGTGGTCGAAGTGGACTTGCGTGATGGTGTAGGAGATTTCCGCTTAATTTCTCGTCAAGCGATCGACGCATTGCTTCAGCTGAAAGAGGGAAATCGTTTTTCAAAAGGGCTTTTTTGCTGGATTGGCTTTGAAGAAAAGGTCATCTATTATGAAAATGTGGAAAGACAGCACGGTGATACAAAATGGTCACTGAAGAAATTATTTAACTATGGCATAGATGGCGTTATTTCTTTTAACAACCGCCCGCTGCGTATTTGTTTTTATACGGGTATTTTGATCTTATTTCTCTCTTTGATTTACATCGTGGCGACCTTTATTCAAATCGTCAGAACGGGCATCATGGTACCGGGTTATTTCACTTTAATCTCAGCTGTGCTTTTCCTCGGTGGTGTCCAGCTCTTGAGTCTAGGCGTGATCGGAGAATACATTGGCCGGATTTACTATGAAACGAAAAAGAGGCCGCATTACTTAATTCAAGAATCAAATGTCATGGAACAAGAGACAAGCTCAAAAGAACAAGACCGAGTGTTAACGCAGTTATTTAAATAACGTGGAGTCAAATAACCGGCAAGCACGAAACGCTTGCTGGGTTGTTTTGTTTCAATGAACAGTGGATCTTTTGTAGAAAGGGTTTAGATAATGAAACGTAGATGGATACTCATTGGAATGTGCCTCATTCTCGCTTTATTAGGACACTCCTTTTTCTTATATGAATATACGCAAGGCCGATATATGACGGGAGATGGGGATGGCATTTCGCAAATGCTCCCGTTTAAAAAGCTGCTGTATGATGAATACGTCAAAGGAAACTTCTTTTATTCCTATCAATTTGGTCTAGGCGGCGGTACATATACGCAATTAGGTTATTATTTTACAACATCGACTGTTTTTATGGTCACAGTTGCTGTCGTCTGGCTGTTGAATGCGCTTCACCTTATACAGTCAACAGATATTCACTTTTGGGCAAATGCTGTTATTTGGCTTAGTGTGATCAAGCTGACGGTCATTCTGTTCATCGCATACCGTGTGCTTCTTTCGATTGTGCAACATAGGCTGGGGGCGCTGACAGGTGCCGGTATTTACGGACTGTCCATTGTGTACTTTCGGCATCAAACATTTTGGGAGTTTTTCACCGACAGCATGATGTGGCTTCCGCTGCTTGTGCTTGGGGTTGAACGTATCTTTAAAACAGGCAAGCCGGCTTGGTTTATTGCGGCTTGCAGTCTCATGCTGATCAATAATTTTTACTTTGCTTACATTCACTTTATCTTTTTAGCCATTTATCTTGTCTTTAGATATATGATCAAGCTTCAAAGCGAGGAGCGAGGCTGGAAGGTGTTCTGGACCCTTGCGATCTCTACGTTGTTATCGTTTGGGATCAGTGCTGCCTTTTTTATTCCGTCTGTTTACGGCTTTCTCAATAATGTAAGACCGCCGTATGAACAGGCAATTCCTTGGTTTGAGCTGCATGATCATCTGCTGTTTACAAGCAGGGTGTATTTATTGCCAGTCATCTTTCTGATTTGTCTGTTTCTCGTTCCGCTTTACCGGAACAGATGGTTTTTCATGTTCACATCGATCAGTGTTCTGCTGATCATTTTTCACTACAGTCCAAAGATGGCGAGCGTGTTTAATGGTTTTTCTGCACCGCAGTACAGATTTGAATACATTCTTGCTTTTACAGTTGGAGCAGTCGTAGCCATCACCATCAAGCATTTCTCGCAAATTGAGTGGAAGTGGAAAAAACGTGCGGTTTTAGGCGCTTGGATCGTGTTCCTTCTCGCAGTCGCCCTTTCAGAACGAGCAAAGGGAAACATGGATGTTGTTGTATTTACCGGAATAGGACTGCTTGTGATCAGCTTGTTCTTCCTCTCGATACATGCTGGGAAACGTCTGCACCTTCGTCTCTTTTCAGCTGTGCTCATCGTTGTGAGCTTACTGACAGCAGGCGTGTATCAGCAGGGCTACTTATTTGAAAGAAGTAATATTAAGAGCGTATCAGATACGTATCTGAATAGTGAGGCGTATGCTGGACATGAGCAAATGAAGCTCATTCAGCAGATTCAAAGCCGCTCTTCAAAAGATCCGCTTGCCCGGATTGATTGGATGAACGGCGTGCGCAACAACACCCCGTTATTTGAAGGCTTTCAAGGCATGAGTGCGTATTCAAGTATATTGAATCAGCATCTGCTCCATTTCTACTGGAATGACCTGCAAATTGATATGGGACGGGAAAGTGTCAGCCGTTATGCAACAATGGGGGACAGGGCGAATTTATACAGCCTGACCTACGGGAAGTATTATATGAGAGACAAAAGGATGTCTTACTCACCGCCGGTTTATTTCAAGCCAATCTTGGAAAGCGAGCATTATGAAGTGTATGAAAATACACGTCCGCTCCCATTTGCAAGAACAACGAGTACCGTCTATTCAGAAAAGTCACTAGAGCATGCGTCAGCACTTGATAAAGAACATGCGATGTTGCAAGGTGTGATCTTAAACAAAAAAGGAAATGCTGAAATCGACCAATCGCCTGATCGAATAAAGGATACAAACATTCATACTGAACAAGCTGTATACGAAAATGGCGTGCTTGATGTATACGGAGAAACGGGCGGGCTGAATATCACCCTTCCAGATGATATCGCTCGCGTGGGGGATGTGTATGTGAGCTTTTATGTGAAGCGGACCGACCGTAACGAAGGGTTTCAGTTATCTGTGGATGACTACGTCACATCACGCAAAAGCAATACGTCTATCTACAAAACAGGCGTTAATGACGTGACGATTCGAGTCCCAGCTGAAAAAATCCTTTCCATTCGAGTGCCAAAAGGGACGTATGAGCTGAGTCAATTAAAGCTGTATCATGAGCCATACCGCATCCTTGAGCGAGCATATGAAAAAGAAAAACAGGATGACGGTAGCCAGCAAGTAAAGCTTAAAAATAACCGCTTTACGATTTCATATGATAACAAGCGCAGCGATAATTACATGGTTCTACCTGTTCCATATGAAAAAGGCTGGGAGCTCACGGTGAACGGACAGCAAACCGATATTGAACAAGCCAATTACGCCTTTATCGGTTTTCCAATAGAAAAAGGCAAAAACGAGATTGTGCTAACCTACTATCCGCCTTATATCAGAATTCTCGCATTGATTTCACTCGTCAGTTTGATCGGTGCGATCCTCTATGCACGGAGACAACACAAGAAACACCACTTTTTAGCATAAGTGGTGTTTTTTATCTTTCATCTCATACGTAAGTTTCTTCATCCCATTCAATCGTGTATTCGTTCATTTTTTTATCAATATTGTTTTGAATACTCATGTGCTGAAATAGCGCATTCAATTCTTCTGTCCTCTTTCTTCGATCCTTTTCATAATAATAGAACGCATCTCGATAATCATGATCCCTTAGCATCTTTGCTATGAGCATGGCATCTTCTAGACTATACGATGCTCCTTGACCAACAAAAGGGTTCGCCGTATGTACCGCATCACCTACAAGAACAACACGTCCTTTTGACCACACAGGAAAATCCTTTATTTCATAGATACTTCTTGGAAAGAACATGTTTGTATGATCGATGATGTCAGAAAGATGTTTAGGAATGTTCCAATGTTCCATTTGTTTATATAATAACTGTCGGATGGTTTCTTTATTGGCTTTCTCAAAATGTTTTGTAGGTAACTTCTCAGGACACTGAGAGAAAGCTTGCCATAAAATATTCATTTTATTTGTTGGATGCGCTTTCCCAAAAATGAATTGAAAGTTTCCGTCATTGTAAAAATAACTTGTTGCCTCATCCAATACAAAATCCTTCACAAACGATACTCCTTGTAGTCCCCAAAAACCGCTATAGTCTAATTTAGCATTAAACGCAATAGCCTCTCTTGTTTTAGAAAAAGTTCCATCTGCTCCTATTACGATATCACCTGTTATCACAGTTTCATCTTCAAAAAGAACCTGAACGGAATGAGGATGCTGTGTGATTGAGATTAACTTTTTGTTGTATTTCACTTCTATTCCTTGGCGGTGAACTTCTTTTAAAAGTGATTTGATGATTTGGTCTCTCATGACGTTCAGTAAAGGAGCATCATAATATTTTTCACTATAATTGTGAAAGATCGCTTCTACTTCATTTTCACTGTTTATTTGCTGGATCTTCTTTATCACGGTTGCATTTGCTATCACTTCATTTTTACACCCGATTCCATCCAAGATCTTTACCCCATTCGGAGACAGTAAAAAACCTGCTCCTGTTTCTAATTCTTCATCTGACCTGCTTTCATAAATCGTACTTTCCATTCCAGCCTTTTTTAAGAATAAAGAAGTAGCCAATCCTGCTACACCACTGCCGATAATGATCACATTTTGAGATTTCATTATTTTCCCTCCTATTTTATAAACAGACCGGTCGGTTTATTTTGGTGCAAAAAAATAAGCTTTCTCATATAGGACAGCGTATCACAATTCCCCCTCTTCATTTGGTAATTAAAGTATATGATAATATGTTATAAATGATTTCGCAAGAATGAAACTAACCAATTTCTGATCAACTTCTTTTAAAAACATGAAGGGGATAACAAAACATGAACAAAGACACCGTGATAAAACACTATGAACACACCCTTGAATGGGTACAGTCACTAACGGAAGTAACAGAAGAAGAATGGCGTAGCGCCATCGCTGATGGAAAGTGGAGCATTGCTGAGATCATCGCACATCTCGTTCCATGGGATGAATTTATTTTACACGATCGCCTAAAGGAATTTTGGAACAATAAAGCGTTACCTCAGGCACCTGATGTGCATGAAATGAACCGGCAGTCAGCCGAAAGAGCAAGAAAGGAAGAGAGAAGCGAGACGATTGGGCGATTTATTGCTGTCAGAACAGAATTACTTCAAGAAATGAAGAAAATCGAACCATCTCGCTGGAATGCATCCTTTTTGATCGGTCAAACAGAGCTGACGTTATCAAGTTATTTTGAAGGCTTGATTAAGCATGATCTCCATCATATGGAGCAGATTAAAAAAGTACTCTCTACAGAAAGACGATAGAGCGTCACGAAGCTTCTTTCTCAAATGGAAACGTCGCATAATCAAACAAAAAATGAAATAGCCAAAGACTAAGCGCAAAGAGAATTTCTTCAGAAGTAGTCAGCAAAATGCCGTCAACCAATTCATCTGATAAGTAGACAGCGCCCCAAATAAACAAAAGGTGAAATAAGACGGCATAGAAAACGATGGATCTTTTTTTGGACCGACACTTACGAACAAAACACATGAGCACGTGTTCCAGATGTTCAAAAGAGATCCCGAGTACAACGTAGATGCCCATAAACAGAAGCAACGATAAAACCGATTGATAAAAAGCACCCGTCAAATGAAAGAACAGTACACAAAACAACAAAAATATGTAACAGACAGCTGATAGCGCTATCAGGCATTTCACCCCTTGCCATAAAGCGTGAACAGATTGCTGCATGGGTAAACAACACTCCTTTACATGAAGATACCTGCAAAAAGGACAGCCTTTTTGCAGGAAGGTGGAATTAATCCTCTTTTTTGGGTGCAGCAATGACAGGATGTTTTTCAGTATCAAGCAATTTCAAGAATTCTTCACCTTGATCTAAATGATCAAGAACAAGCTGTTTCGGTGTAACCGCAAGCCACTGATTGAGTGAAATGTCTGCATAATGATCGCTCTTAAAGATTTCTAAGAAATAGAGCGGTTCGTCGCCTGTATTTTCTACATAATGCCCCATCGCAAATGGCACATAGCCAACATCTCCCGCCTGATAGTTAAAGGTTCTTGCATGTCCATCAGAAGCAAATACCGTCATTCGAGCTTTTCCAGAAATGAAATATTGCCATTCATCCGTATTTGGATGCCAGTGCAGCTCACGGATGGCACCTGGATCAACTTTCACAAGAGCGGATGCAATCGTTTTAGACGCTTTAAAATTGGTAGAGTCCGCAATCCACACTTGTCCGCCGCTTGACGTAATTGGCTCTTGTTTTAACAGCTCATATTTAAAGGAATTCGGGACTTCCCCTTGCTCTGTTTGCACCTTGTCACATTCAAGGGAACCAGGAATTCCTTTTTGGAAAATATACTTCTCTTTTTCTGGCAGCTTCTCAAATTGCTCCTTTGTCATTCCAAAGTTTTGGAGAACGACTTCCTCTGGCGTATGGGCAAGCCAATCAGTCACTTGGAACGTACTATTTTCAGAGAAAGACCCATCATCAAACACAAGCAAGAATTCCGCTCCCGGTTCAAGTGCTTGGATAGAGTGCGGCAAGCCAGAAGGGAAGTACCATAAATCTCCCTCAGTCACATCTTCTGTAAAATTGCGCCCCTCTGCATCAACCGATGTAATCCGGGCTTCCCCATAAATCATGTACGCCCACTCCGCTTCCTTATGCCAGTGCAGCTCGCGAATCGCACCAGGCTTTAGCCGCATGTTCACAGAGGCAAGACTTTTAGAGATTGGCAGTTCACGTACCGTGACTTCTCTTGCGTAACCGCCTTTTTCTAAACGGTTGTGCGTATCAGAAAAAGAATATTTCATGTTGGGAACCGTTCCATGATCGGTTTCTGGTGGCGTGAGCATATCTGGGTTTTGTCTGTCTCGCTCGAGATTACGTGGAATTTTGACCGTTGCTCCTTTTTCTCCTCGAATCGGCTGCGGTACACCATTTTGCTTTTCACTCATGATAAAATCCCCTTTCAACATCGTATTGTGTGAGGTGACAAAAGGCCTTTCATTTCGCCCTCGTTTTCATAAGGTGAAACGAATCAAGAAGATGTCAATCTGATTCATCATTTTTTTGAACAGCGACCAATCGTTGGATGAGTTTGCTTAATTCATCAAACTTTCGTTCAAAACGTGTCAGCAAGTAAACTGTCAAAATGGCAGGAAAGCCAGCCTGACCGAGCTGCTTCAGCCATTCCTCCGAAAAAAAGGTCTCCATTTGTCTCACCTCCCAGCGGATGCTCGTCTTCTCTATAAGTGGTATGAAAGAAGAAATAGGAAATCAAAGAGGGAGAAAATGAACCATTAGACCCGTTTCACAAAGTTTACTTTTTTTAACTTTTGTCCACTTAATGCAAGTAGAGAGAACAAAGGGGAGGATGCACATGGATTATCGGCTGTTATTGAAAGCAAAATGGAAAGAAATCATTGATCACCCGCTCATTCAGCAGTTTTTAAGCAACCCGAAAAACGAGCAGCTGCTTCGGCAAGTCATGGAAGAGCCAAACGAAGAAAATGCGAAAAAACTAGATTCCGAGTTCAAACAGTTCTATCAGAAAATCCGCATCATCAAGTATATCTCCACAATGATCCGCATCTTTTCAGTCGACTTTGACAAACGAGTAAAAAAGAAGCAGCAGCGTTTTCCACTCATACTCGATCATCCTGATACACAAGAAGTGAAAGACCCTGTTCAAACAGATACGTATGAAGCCGTGCTCTTCAACCAGCAAGACTTAGGGGAGCACCTGCAAGACCAAAGATTGTACAAGGCCTACCAGCAGCTCACAGACAAACAAAAAATGGTCTTAACCCATATTTATGTTGAAGGTCAAACAATGAAAGAAATAGCCGACCGGCTAGGCGAAACGAGACAAAACATCTCAAACATCCACAAAAAAGCGCTCAACAAACTAAAAGAAGAAACAGGGGGAGATGTCCGTGCACGAAGACAAAATGACCAATGGAGAAATGGAAGAACTCATTGAAACCTTCACACCCATGATCAAAAAGAAACTACAAAACACGGCATATCAAGAAAGAGAAGACCTCGAACAAGAACTCTACATCAAACTCATCGAAAAAGTAGACTGGCTGATTTACCAAGAGGGACCTGGCTTTTGGGAGTTTATTGTGGAATATATGACGAAGTTGTAAGAGTTGTAAGCACAAAAAAAGACTCGCTCACACAGAGCCGAGTCTTAATTTTTTTTGCAGTTTTTCTTCACTGAAAATCCAGCCGGTATAGGAATTTTTGATTTGGTGGTCCATGTCGATATGGCAGATCGCGACAAAAGGATAGTGACCTTTGCTGCGGTAGCGCAAATCAATGAACCGTACCTCATAATGATCTTTGTATTTATCCACTTCCCACCGGTAGACAGGGGAGAAGGAGAGAAAGGCTGAAATGTTTTCGTCTTGTTTGGCAATTTTCATAATCTCTGTATCAGGGACCGGCACACGGTTAAAGGTGTCTAAAATGATGATCTCACCATTCATACTGCGTCCAACATGGAAAGAGGATTTACATTTCACGGCAATGCGCCATTGTCTGAACTTCATCGTAGGCGAAATAATAATGTCCTCAATTTCATTGAATCGTGCACGCAGCTGGCGTTTAATCTGAAGCTGCATGATGACCCTGACGATATAATAACAGAAAATCACGGCATACAGCGTAATAAACGTATAGCCGGGATGCCCGCCAATCGCCCAACCGACAATGGCGACAAGATGTGTAAAAAAGATAAACGGATCAAACGTATTAATGATCCCAAGCGCTACCCATTTTTTTGAAAATGGACGAATGGCCTGCGTGCCGTAAGCATTGAAAATATCGACAAACACATGAAGCACGACGGCTAATAGTGTCCATAACCAAAGATGGAGTAAATCCGCCCCCGGCACAAATGGGAAAATCACAGCCGGAATCAGCAATGACCAGAACAGTACAGCCGGAATGGAATGAGTAAATCCTCGGTGATTTCTTATATAAACTGCATTATTTTTTAGTTTTAGCACAGTATCAATGTCTGGTGCTTGGGAGCCGGCAATAGTCGCGATCATCACGGCATGAGCCATGTGTGGATCTGCGCTGACGGCTGGATCTAAAAGCGCAAGTCCCCCAAGAGAAATGCCCATTACTACATGAGTACCAGTGTCCAATTGATTACCTCCTAGTTGTCATGCTTAGGAACAATCATACAAAGTATACGTCTCTCATCAAGACTATGTGCAAAATCACTTTTGCTTTATCCCGATTTAATGTAACATGTTAACGTATCTACAAACAGTATACAACAAATAAGGTTCTTTTCAGAACGTTAGCCCTCGGTTCGATAAGAAGGAGTATAGATATGAAAGACATTCAAGAAAAGCTGGACCGCAAAGATATTGCGGGCTTTCAGCATGATTTAATCGATTGGTATGAAAAAGAACAACGTACACTTCCATGGCGTGAAAATCAAGATCCATACCGCGTCTGGGTATCAGAAGTGATGCTCCAGCAAACGAGAGTGGATACGGTCATTCCGTACTTCAATCGGTTTATGGAGCAATTCCCGACGGTGAAGGATCTTGCTTTAGCTGATGAAGAAAAGGTCATGAAAGCATGGGAAGGTCTTGGCTACTACTCACGAGTGCGTAATTTACAGGCAGCTGTGAAAGAAGTCTATGAATCCTACGGGGGCGTTGTCCCTGATACGAAAGAACAATTTTCAAAGCTAAAAGGTGTAGGCCCGTATACGAGCGGCGCAGTGCTGAGTATCGCCTATAACAAGCCATACCCTGCGGTAGACGGCAACGTGATGAGGGTCATTTCCCGTATCTTGTCCATATGGGATGATATTGCAAAACCAAAAACGAGAAACATTTTCGAATTTGCGGTTGATCAGCTCATTTCCCGGGAAAAGCCGTCAGAATTTAATCAAGGGCTAATGGAGCTAGGTGCGCTTATTTGCACCCCAACCTCTCCTGCATGCCTCATTTGTCCTGTAAACATGCATTGCTCGGCACTTGAGGAAGGCGTTCAGCATGAGCTGCCGGTGAAAAGTAAAAAGAAAAAGCCGACTGCGAAATCAATGGCAGCGGTGGTGTTATTTGATGATGAAGGCCACCTCTATATTCATAAGCGTCCAAGTACAGGTCTGCTTGCGAATTTATGGGAGTTCCCAAACATGGAAACAATGAAGGGAAGAAAAACGGAAAAAGAGCAGCTGATTGATTTCTTAAAAGAGGAAGCGGGTGTACAAGCAGAACTTGGTGATTTAGAAGGCACCATTCAACATGTATTTACCCACCTCATCTGGAATATTTCTGTTTTCTTTGGACGTGTGACCTCTGTATCAGATGACACGATGCTGAAAAAAGTCACAACAGAAGAATTTGAGGCATATGCTTTGCCAGTCTCACATCAAAAAATATGGAAGATGGCACTTGAACAGCCTAGTCATATTTAACCGTTGTACCATGGGTATAATCGGCTTCATTTCGGTGCAGACCCCCGCGGTTTTCAATTTCAGAAATGATTTCTCGATACTTAGATTGCCCTTCTTCGTTTAAATAAGGTAAAATTTGTTGGAAAGCATGATGAAAAAAAGCAAGCTCAGTATCTTTCCATTGATCCTTTGACATCATGCCAAGCTGGCTTAAATCGCGTCCGACATACATGAATGTAACCTCCTAATAGGAACTTTCCTATTAGTGTGAAGCGAATGGACGAAAACTATTCAAATCAGGAGATGAACCATAATGAACAAGCGTAAATGTGCACTAATTACAGGCAGCAGTAGAGGTGTCGGGAAAGAAGTAGCCCTTCGCCTGGCTGAAAAAGGATATGACATTGTCATTAACTATGCAAGAAGCAAAAAAGCAGCACTTGAAACAGCTGAAGAAATTGAAGCGATGGGTGTTAAAACATTAGTTGTCAAAGCCAACGTTGGTCAGCCAGAGAAAATCAAAGACATGTTCCAGCAAATTGACGAAACGTTTGGCCGTTTAGACGTATTTGTGAACAATGCGGCATCTGGCGTTCAGCGCCCAATCATGGATCTTGAAGAAAATCATTGGGACTGGACCATGAATATCAATGCGAAGGCCTTGTTATTCTGCGGACAAGAAGCAGCCAAATTAATGGAGAAAAACGGCGGCGGACATATCGTCAGCATTAGCTCACTAGGCTCCATCCGCTACCTTGAAAACTACACGGTGGTCGGTGTATCTAAAGCAGCACTAGAAGCGTTGACACGCTACCTATCCGTTGAGCTGTCACAAAAAAATATCGTCGTAAATGCCGTATCAGGCGGTGCCATTGATACAGATGCACTCAAGCACTTCCCGAATCGTGAAGAGCTATTAGAAGACGCTAAGAAAAATACACCAGCAGGCCGTATGGTGGAAATTAAAGACATGGTCGACAGTGTAGAATTCCTTGTATCAGGCAAAGCAGATATGATTAGAGGACAGACGATTATCGTCGATGGCGGACGTTCTTTGCTTGTTTAAAAAAATGATGAATAAGATGTACACCTTCTGCACAAATTAATGTGCGTGGAGGTGATAATGATGGATAAACAACAAAACAAAACAAACGCACAACAAGTGAAAAAACAAAACCAAGCTGCTGCACAAGGCGGTCAATATGGCACTGAATTTGCTAGCGAGACTGACGCACAGCACGTAAAAAAATACAACCAAAAAGCTGAGCAAAACAAACAACAAAACAGCTAATCACTGAAACAAAGGGAAGCACTTCATCTACGAATGAAGTGCTTTTCTTTTTGCCTCTCCCCACCATCCGACAAAACCTGTAAAACCTCTACATAAACAGTCAAAGGACTTCTTCCTTCTTTCAAGAAATGGTATAGATACAAAAAGTCGATACGAATGAAAGGGAGGAGTTAGATGTCTGATTTCGATCAGCTTGTCAGAGAACAAATGCAGCTTATGGATCAGCTGCTCGATGTACAAGGAGAACTCGATCTGTACTTAGAGACAGAAAAACGATTGCTGCAAGGTGAAAAAAAGGAAGAGCGGCATAAGCTTCATGATCAAATCAAACAGAAACGAGAGGAACTGCAAAAAGTCCAGACACTATTTACAAAACAGACTGAACAAGTCATCAATTCGTATAAACAAATGGAGAAGAGCTCAACCGTGATGTAAAAGAGTGTGCCGTTCAATTGGGTTGAATGGCTTTTTCATTTCATTTTTTAATGATGTAACGGTATAATATAATAGAGACATGTTTAGTTGGGAAATTAGGTCTTTGGACTGTTAGGTTTGTTTGTTATAGAAAGTAGGGGAGAAAATATGGGCTATCCCAAGGAAGGAGAAACCATCCAAATTCAAAGCTATAAACATAATGGCTTGATCCACAGGATTTGGAATGAAACCACCATTCTGAAAGCAACGGAATTGTGTATCATTGGTGCAAACGATCGAACAATGGTGACTGAATCCGATGGCCGAACATGGATGACAAGAGAACCGGCTATTTGCTATTTTCATGCAAAACAATGGTTTAATGTCATTGGGATGCTTCGAGATGATGGGGTGTATTATTACTGCAACATCAGCTCTCCTTTTGCGACAGATGAAGAGGCGATTAAGTATATTGATTACGACTTAGATGTCAAAGTCTTTCCGGACATGACGTATAATATTTTGGATGAGGATGAATATGCAGATCATAAGAGGCAGATGAATTATCCAAAAGAAATCGATAGTATCTTACGAGAGCATCTAAATACATTACTGCATTGGATTCACCAGCGGAAGGGACCGTTTGCTCCAGAATTTGTGGATATGTGGTATGAACGTTTTTTGCGTTATACAAAATAAGTAACAGCAGCTAAAACCTGTTTGGCTTTTCAAAGCCAACAGGTTTTTGATTGCGTACGGATAAGAGGCACTGATAGATTGGGAAGGAGATTTACATGGGGGTCATAAAACGTTACATGGCTTTTGTAACACCGTATAAAAAACAAATTGCATTGACAATGGTGATCGGAATGATTAAGTTCTCGATTCCCTTAACATTGCCTCTGCTTTTAAAGTATGTCATTGATGATGTCATTCAAGGCTCTGGATCGGCTGAAGAAAAAACATCCACTCTCTTTATTATTATGGGAATCATGCTTGTATTATTTTTAGTGATGAGACCGCCTGTTGAGTACTACAGACAATACTATGCGCAGTGGACAGGCAGTAAAGTATTATTTGATATTCGGGAAAAACTGTTCTCGCACATTCAAAAGCTAAGCCTTCGTTATTACGCCAACACGAGAACAGGGGAAATTATTTCAAGGGTCATCAACGATGTGGAGCAAACAAAGGAATTTGTCATCACAGGGCTTATGAACATTTGGCTTGATTTGATGACCGTCCTGATTGTGATAGCCATTATGTGTACACTGGATCTTAAACTCACCATTGTGTCTGTCATTATTTTTCCGCTGTATGCGTTAGCAGTGAAGTATTTTTACGGACGGCTTCGCAAGCTGACAAAAGAGCGGTCGCAGGCACTCGCTGAGGTGCAAGGGCACCTGCATGAGCGAGTACAAGGAATGCCTGTCATTCGCAGCTTTGCGATTGAAGAATACGAACAAGAGAATTTTCACGATGAAAATAAAAATTTCTTAAACAAAGCGATCAATCATACGAATTGGAATGCCAAAACATTCGCCGTCGTCAATACGATCACAGACATTGCGCCGCTGCTCATCATTGCTTTTGCTGGCTATACCGTCATTAACGGGTCGCTTTCAATTGGGACAATGATTGCCTTTGTCGGCTACATTGACCGGATGTACAACCCGATTCGTCGTCTCATTAACTCATCGACGACTTTAACTCAGTCAGTAGCATCAATGGATCGTATTTTTGAGTTTATTGATGAACCGTATGAAGTAACAGACAAGCCGAATGCAAAAGAAGCCAATCACTTAAAAGGAGAGGTAGAATTTAAAGATGTGTCGTTCCGTTACGAACATACACAGGAAGAGATTTTACACAATATCTCCTTGAAAGTAGAAAAAGGTCAAACCGTTGCGCTTGTAGGAATGAGCGGCGGAGGGAAGTCGACACTCGTCAGCTTAATTCCAAGATTTTATGATGTCACAAGCGGATCACTCGAAATTGACGGCATTGATATTAAAGAATACAAGGCAAGAAGCCTCCGGAATCAAGTCGGAATGGTGCTCCAAGATACATTCTTATTCAGTGACACCATTAAAGAAAATATCGCTGTGGGAGACCCGGAAGCAACCTTTGAGAAAATTGTGTCGGCGGCCAAAGCGGCTAATGCCCATGAGTTCATCATGTCTCTTCCTGAAGGATATGACACAAAGGTAGGAGAACGTGGCGTAAAGCTGTCAGGCGGTCAAAAACAACGAATTTCAATTGCGAGGGTATTTCTTAAAAATCCACCGCTGCTTATTTTAGACGAAGCAACGTCTGCACTTGATTTAGAAAGTGAACATTACATTCAAGAAGCGATGCAAAAGCTGGCAAAAGATCGCACAACTTTTATAGTTGCACACCGTTTATCAACGATTACACATGCGGACCTCATTGTGGTCATGGAACAAGGCGAGATTGTGGAAAAAGGAACACATGAAGAATTAATGAACCGAGACAGCCACTATCGCCATCTATTTACCATTCAAACATTAAATTAGTAGAAGCCTATCCGATTCTAGCGGATAGGCTTTTTTATGCTTGTCAAAAACATGACATATTTCCCAGCTTGTCTCAATACAATTTTAAAAAGTATGACGGGGTGGTGAATATGTGAAAGAACAAGAAGTATTGCTAGATGTCAAACAGCTGTCTATTGCTTTTCAGCAAAAAAAGCAGAGAGTGCCGATCGTCCATGACATCTCATTCTCTATTCAAAAAGGAGAAACCTTAGGTATTGTGGGCGAATCTGGCTGCGGGAAAAGCATCACATCGATGTCTTTAATGGGGCTGAATCACCAAACAGAAACAACAGGTCACATACAATTTGAAGGTCAAAACCTGCTGTCACTTTCGGAGAAACAATGGCGAGAGGTCAGAGGGAATGACATCTCAATGATTTTCCAGGAACCCATGACTTCTCTCAATCCACTCATGACCATCGGCAAGCAAATGACAGAAGCCCTTTTCACACACCAGGCTATCAGCCAAAAAGAAGCAAAAGTGAAGGCAGTAGATTTGCTTCAAACGGTAGGCCTGAAACAAGCAGCGTCATTACTCAAAAAATATCCACATGAACTATCGGGTGGCATGCGTCAGCGTGTGATGATTGCTATGGCAATGCTGTGTCACCCAAAGCTCATGATTGCAGATGAACCAACGACTGCACTTGATGTCACCATCCAAGCACAAATTCTTCGTTTGCTCAAAAGGTTAAATGAAGAGATGGACACCGCTATTTTATTTATTACTCATGATTTAGGCGTCGTGCGGCAAATATGCCAGCGTGTCATGATTATGTATGCCGGTCGAATCGTAGAAGAAGGAACCGTTGACCGTATTTTTCAAAAACCTCTGCATCCCTACACGAAAGGTCTTTTCGCCTCTGTTCCATCATTTAAAGAGAAAAAAGAAAAACTCATGTCTATTGCGGGTCATGTACCTAAGCCAGGAGCTATTCGGTCCGGCTGTCAATTTGCACCACGCTGTCCATATCAAATGACGCAATGTCTTAAAAAAGACCCATCTTTACAATCCATTTCACACAATCACCGCGTCGCATGTTTTCTAATGGAAGGAGGAGAAGACACTGAATCACCCACTGTTGCAAGTGAATCTACTGACGAAGCGTTATGACACATCGGCATTTTTTTCTAAACACAAACAGACGACTTTGGCTTTAAATCAAGTGTCCTTTCACGTGAAAGAAGGAGAGACGCTCGGCATTGTGGGCGAATCTGGCTGCGGGAAATCAACCCTTGGCAAAAGCTTAATGAGATTAATCGAACCGACTTCTGGCTCAATCCAAATGAAAGGACAAGAAGTGACGCTTCTGAAAGAACGAGACATGCGTTCCTTCAGAAAAGACATTCAAATGATTTTCCAAGATCCATACGCTTCCTTAAATCCACGAATGAAAATCAAAGACATTTTAGAAGAACCGCTCATTGTTCATAAACATGGAACAAAAGCAGAAAGACAAAAGCGGGTAAAAGAGATGCTGCACATTGTTGGGTTTGACCCATCCTATGGAGACCGTTATGCCCACCAATTCAGCGGCGGTCAGAGGCAGCGTATTGGAATTGCTAGGGCGCTAATTACTCATCCAAGTCTTGTGATTGCCGATGAGCCAGTTTCCGCTTTAGATGTATCGGTTCAAGCGCAAATTTTGAATTTAATGCTCGAATTGCAAAAGACGCTTTCTCTGACGTACTTGTTTATTTCTCACGATCTAGGCGTTGTCAAGTATATGAGCGACCGAATTGCAGTGATGTACGCTGGCCGTATTGTAGAAATGGGTCCTGCGGAGGCCGTATTTCACAAGCCGCTTCATCCTTATACATCGCTTCTTCTGAAATCCATTCCACATATGGATCACGTGCTGGAAACGCAGGATGTGTCAGCGGAAGAATCCACCTTGGTGTCAGAAGATGGCTGTCCTTTCTATAAAAGATGTCCAAAAAGGTGGGCGCAATGCTTGCAAGCTGTTCCGCCTTTGTATGAGGAGGAAACAGGTCATGCAGCTGCGTGCTATTTATATCAAAAGGAGGAACACAATGAAGAAGACATGGTTATTCAGTAGTTTCATTTTTGTGCTGGCATTTGCGTTATTTTTAGGGGGCTGTTCATCTTCATCAACATCAGAAGAAAAAGCCACAAAAGATACTCTCGTATTCGGTAGAGGAGGAGACTCTACGTCACTTGATCCGATTACAACAACAGAAGGCGAAACCTTCAAGGTCACAGAGAATATGTTTGAAAAGCTTTTGAATTACGGTGAAAAAGACACGACCATCCATCCGGGCCTCGCAACAGAATGGGATGTTGCGAAGGACGGAAAATCGTACACGTTCTACTTAAGAGAAGGTGTGAAATTTCACGATGGTACAGACTTTAATGCAGAAGCAGTAAAATTCAACTTTGACCGCTGGATGAATGGAGATGCTGAAAAATTTCCTTACTACGGCATGTTTGGCGGCTATAAAAAAGATAAAGGGCATGTCATTAAAGACATCATCGTCAAAGGAGAGCATGAAATTGAATTTCAACTCAAACGCCCGCAAGCAACATTTCTGAAAAACATCGCCATGTCACCATTTGGTATCGCTAGTCCTGCAGCAGTTGAAAAAAGCGGTGATTCATTTAGAGAAAACCCAGTTGGCACAGGACCATTTAAGTTTAAAGAATGGAAGCAGAACGACCGTATTGTCTTAGAAAAGAACGAAGATTACTGGCAAAAAGATAAACCAAAACTGAAACAAATCATCTTCCGCTCTATTCCTGAAAACTCTGCTCGTTTAAATGCGCTTAAAACAGGCGAAATCGACTTAATGGATGGCGTCAATCCGTCCGATTTAGATGGCATTAAAACAGACAAAGCGCTCCAGCTGATTGAAAGACCATCCATGAACGTAGGTTATATCGGGCTGACAGTGACGAGAAAGCCGCTTGATAACAAGTTGGTTCGTCAGGCACTCAATTATGCAGTTGATAAAGAATCAATCATCGAGTCGTTTTATGGAGGGCTTGCTGAACCAGCAAAAAATCCACTTCCTCCGTCATTAGAAGGCTACAATGACGAGATTGAGCCATATCCATATGATCCGGAAAAAGCAAAAGAACTATTGAAAGAGGCAGGCTTCCCTGACGGTTTTCGCATCAAGCTTTGGGCAATGCCTGTGCCGCGTCCATATATGCCAGACGGGATGAAGGTAGCTGAAGTCATTCAGTCAAACTTTGAAAAAGTTGGTGTCAAAGCCGAAATCGTCACATATGATTGGGCCACTTATTTAGATAAAGCAAGTAAAGGCGAAGCAGATGTGTTCTTATTAGGATGGACAGGGGACAATGGCGATCCTGATAATTTCATCTATACATTATTAGATAAAGACAGTATTGGCGGTAACAACTATACATTCTTCCAAAACGATAAAATGCATGACATCCTCATTGAAGCGCAGACCGATACGGATCAAAAGAAGCGAAATGAATTATATCAAGAAGCTCAAGAAATCATTCATGATGAAGCACCTTGGATTCCATTAGTCCATTCAATTCCAATGCTTGCCGCATCTAAAGATTTAAAAGGCTACCAGCCGCATCCGACTGGTTCCGAAGCATTGACTGACGTATATTTCGAATAAGCAAATAAGGGAGATCGTTCGATCTCCCTTATCCAAACAATGAAAAGGCGGTGAAAGCTGTTTGTTTGCTTATTGTATGAAGCGAGCAGGAATGCTCATTCCAGTACTGATCGGAATGACCTTAGTTGTATTTTCTATTATTCGGTTTATCCCTGGAAATCCGGCGCAGGTCATCTTAGGACAGCGGGCAACGAAAGAAGCAGTAGAGCAATTGACGATTCAGCTTGGTTTAGACCAGCCGTGGTACGTACAATATGGTCACTACATGCTGGGGCTTTTAAAAGGTGATCTAGGGACTTCCATACGAACAGGAGCGGCTATTGCCCAGGAAATGAAGCCTTACTTATTCGCTACATTAGAATTGACTTTCTTCGCTATGTTGCTGGCGATTATTGTCGGTGTGAATGCCGGAATCATTAGTGCGTGGTTTAAACATTCTTTCTTTGATTATGTGGCCATGTTTATTGCTCTCATTGGGGTGTCCATGCCGATTTTCTGGTTAGGCTTAATGGGACAGTGGCTATTCTCGATTGAATTAGGTATTTTGCCGACTACAGGACGAGAAAACGTAAGAAATCCGGTAGAGTCGATCACCTATATTCATACGCTAGACACGCTTTTGCAAGGACGGTTTGATCAATTCTTTGACAGCATCAAGCATTTAATTTTACCAAGTACCGCTCTCGCAACGATTCCTGCTGCGATTATTGCAAGGATTACGAGGGCAAGTATGCTGGAAGTTCTTCATTCAGATTTTATTCGAACAGCAAAAGCAAAAGGGGTACGTTCATTTTTCATCATTTATCAGCATGGGCTGAAAAATGCGCTCATTCCGATTTTAACGATTATTGGTCTTCAAACAGGTCTCTTGCTAGGCGGAGCCATTTTAACAGAAACGATCTTTGCTTGGCCGGGAATTGGGCGGTATATTTACGATGCAATTAGCTATCGTGATTATCCTGTCATTCAAACTGGCATTCTTGTTGTTGCGCTCATATTTGTGCTGATCAATTTCATTGTGGATATCTTGTATGCAGTCATTGATCCGAGGATTAAATACTAGAGAAGGGAGAGTGACGACATGGAAGCGCAAAAAGAGCTTCAAGCACCTAAACAAAAGGAAGAACGCTCTCAATCACTGATTCTTGAATCGATGAAACTGTTCTTTCAGCACAAGCTGGCGGTCATTGGCACTGTGATTGTCTTTTTATTTCTTATCCTAGCAATCTTTGCACCGCTCATTGCTCCTTATGGAATCAACGAGCAGTCACTAGGCGAACGATTTAGTGCCCCTTCGGCTGCACATTGGTTTGGTACGGATGATTTCGGGAGAGACATATTTTCTAGAGTCGTGCATGGAGCTCGGATTTCATTATGGGTGGGTTTCTTCTCCGTTCTCGGGTCGGTTATTTTAGGGACATTGCTTGGATTGATGGCAGGTTACGGCGGCAGATTGCTGGATGCTGTCATCTCAAGACTATTTGATATTTCACTCGCTTTTCCTAGCATTCTATTAGCGATTGCGATCGTTTCCATCTTAGGCCCTTCCTTACAAAATGCCCTTATTGCCATAGCGATTATTAACGTCCCGACTTTTGGGCGGCTGGTTCGTTCAAAGGTGCTGAGCATTAAGCAAGAAGAATATGTTTTAGCAGCAAAGGCAGTTGGGATGTCACACCGCCGCATTGTTCTTCGTCACATTCTACCAAATAGTATGGTGCCGGTGATCGTTCAGGCGACGCTTGCGATTGGTACAGCCATTATCGAAGCGGCCGCCTTGGGGTTTTTAGGATTAGGTGCACAAGCGCCAAGCCCAGAGTGGGGGAAAATGCTTGCAGATGCGAGACCTTATCTCGTACAAGCGCCATGGACTTTATTTTTCCCGGGGATTGCGATCATGCTGACGGTTCTTGGTTTTAACTTGATGGGAGATGGATTAAGGGACACCCTTGATCCTAAAATGAAGAAAATAAAATAAGACCGATTCTAAGAATCGGTCTCAGCGTGTAGGCAAACCCTCGCATTCGTTGTTAGTCCTGCGTGCCGGTGCTCACGAATGTCAGATTCGCTCCGCTCCGGTACTCGTCCTTCCTTGATTTCAAGGGTTTTCAACTACGCTGAAAAGAAGACAAAGGGCTAAATAAAGATCATTTTAGCCCTTTGTCAAAAATGTAAGCCCGATTCTAAGAATCGGGCTTTTGTATTTAAGCTTCTTTTTCTTCTGTCTCAATCTCACTATCTTTTGGGTGATACGTTTGGAAGCTTGTAATCAAAGTATCTAGATGCTCCAATTCATCACGGTATTCAATAATACTCGACATCACATTCAGCATATTGTAATCCAGCAAGTCGTTTTCTTGATTTTGCTGGTGCTGAATAAATGATTTCGTTAATGCTTCAAGACGAAGAGAGCATTCATTTTGAAATTCATCGTCCTGCGGTTTCATTTTTCCAACAAACTTCATCAAGGTACGTTCATGCCAATAAAGTAAATAATCAATCTCATCTGTTAAGCTCTCTCTGAAATGCTCTGGCATCAAATGAATTTCATTTTCTAACTTATGAAGCTTTTTCAGCAAGTACAGCGCTCGATTAGACGTCATGATTGCCTGTCTGAATAAAACAAGCTTTCTAGATTTGACATAAGTTGTTTTCTTTAAATAGCTTCGTTCTTCTTTGTATAACAAGTAAATGTGATCTAATTTGATCATGCGTTCTTTTATTTGATCGATGTCATCCTTTAAAGTGGAATGATCAGTAGACTGTCTGGAGCTCAGACGGATCCATTTTAAAATCTCCTCCGTATTTTCCATAATGTGATGAACAAGCTTTGTTTCATACTTTGGCGGCAGGAAAATCAAATTCACTAAAAATGAAGAAAGTACGCCTAACACCACAGTTGCTGTTCGAATTAAGGCAAAGGAAAGGAAATGATCCCCTGCACTTTCTAAAATCGCGATGACGGTTACGAGTGCAATCG
The DNA here is from genome assembly GCF_040047675.1 of Bacillus sp. BS1807G30. NCBI lineage: Bacteria > Bacillati > Bacillota > Bacilli > Caryophanales > Bacillaceae > Bacillus > Bacillus sp. BS1807G30. The sequence goes on from NZ_CP157353.1 coordinate 842,689, forward strand.
GAATCGTGTGTTCAATCTTCAGCTTTAAATTAATCGCAATGACCATGACGGCAGTTAAGCCGATGATGACTGGTCCTGTGCCAAAAAGCAGACCGAACGTAATGGCAAGTGCTGCTCCAATAATATTGGCTTGCACTTGATCAACAATCGTTAAAAATGATCGATAAATAGATGGCTGGATAGCAAATACAGCTGCAATTCCCGCGAAGACGGGTGTCGGCAACCCAAGCCATGTTGCCAGGTAAAGCGCGAGTACAATGGCAATACCAGTTTTTAAAATACGGGCTCCAAGTTTCATTGGTTTTGTCCCTGCATTCCTTTCTTTTCGATAATAGATGACCACTTGTCATATATCATAAATATTTTGATGAAACAACTAAGTAATATACAGCGGTCTTCCGAAATATTCAAGTGATTTTTGAAAGTTCATGAAAACATCAAAAGAAGGTATTGAGAAAAAATGTAACAGATTCACTCGCTTTTGACAATCAAGAGCTGGTAAATAAAAAAACAGACGCATGAATTTACGTCTGTTTTTCTCTTCATTATGATTGTTTCAGCTGTTCAAACGCATGATCTACTGCTTTGAGCGTTTCAGAAATATCATTTTCAGTATGTGCAATGGTTAAGAACCACGCTTCATATTTAGAAGGAGCGAGGTTAATACCTTGTGCGAGCATGAATTTAAAGAAACGGGCGAACATTTCACCATCCGTATTTTCAGCCTGCTCGTAGTTCACAATCGTTTCCTTTGTAAAATAAATGGTGAGAGCACCTTTTAAGCGATTCACTGTAATATCTATTTGGTGTTTTTTTGCGTGGGCTAAAATTCCCTCTTCTAACATTGCCCCGAGCTGATCCAGACGTTCGTAGACCCCGTCTTCTTTTAACACTTCCAAGCATGCAATACCAGAAAGGATGGAGGCGGGATTTCCTGCCATCGTACCAGCTTGGTAGGCTGGTCCAAGCGGGGCGACTTGCTCCATAATTTCTTTTTTGCCGCCGTAAGCGCCGATTGGAAGACCGCCGCCGATAATTTTACCTAATGCAGTGAGGTCAGGTTTTACTTGAAGCAAGTCCTGTGCACCACCATACATAAAGCGGAAAGCTGTAATGACTTCATCATAGATGACTAGAGCCCCTTTTTCATGAGTCAGGTCATTAACCTGCTGCAGGAAACCGTCTTTAGGCTCTACGATGCCAAAGTTCCCGACAATTGGCTCAACAAGAACAGCTGCTACTTCATCACCCCAGCGGTCTAATGCTTCTTTGTAGCTGTCTATATCGTTGAATGGAACGGTAATGACTTCATTGGCAATACTTTTAGGCACGCCCGCTGAATCTGGTGTTCCTAAAGTGGAAGGTCCAGAGCCGGCCGCAACTAGCACAAGATCAGAATGACCGTGGTAACATCCGGCAAACTTAATGATCTTTGTTCTGCCTGTATAAGCGCGAGCGACACGGATTGTCGTCATCACAGCTTCTGTACCTGAATTGACAAAACGAACTTTATCCAAAGCAGGCATCGCTTCCTTCAGCATCTTAGCAAAAGTGACTTCATGCTTCGTTGGTGTTCCGTAAAGGACACCTGTCTCGGCTGCTTTCGTGATGGCTTTTGTAATATGAGGATGAGCATGTCCCGTAATAATTGGACCGTATGCTGCCAAATAGTCGATATAACGGTTTCCGTCAACATCCCAAAAATAAGCGCCTTCGCCTTTTTCCATTGCAACAGGTGACCCGCCGCCCACTGCTTTATATGAACGAGATGGGCTGTTAACCCCTCCAACAATATGCTCCAGCGCCTCTTGATGTAATTTTTCTGATTCGGTGAATTTCATAAATAGCCTCCTATCTCAACGTATCACGTCGTCTATCATTATTTTAACATGCCGATGCAAGCGTCCTTAGTTGAATATCTTCTCGAAATTGGATAGGCTAATGAAAAAATAGGTTGGAGGGATTGTATCATGACAATCGAAGTGGGGCAGCAAGTACCTGATATTGAATTACTTGGTGATAATGGAGAGAAAGTAAAGCTCTCTGATTTTAAAGGGAAACACATTGTCCTTTATTTTTATCCAAAAGATATGACGCCGGGGTGCACAACGGAAGCCTGTGATTTCCGTGACCGCCATCAAAGCTTTGCCGAATTAGATGCTGTCATCATCGGCGTAAGCCCAGACGGTCAAGACAAGCACCAAAAGTTTAAAGAAAAACATGACTTACCTTTCCTGCTTCTTGTAGATGACGAACAAAAATTGTCTGAAGCTTTCGGTGTATGGAAGCTGAAAAAGAACTTTGGTAAGGAATACATGGGAATTGAACGCTCAACGTTTCTTATTAATAAAGAAGGAAAGCTTGTGAAAGAGTGGCGTAAAGTAAAGGTGAAAGATCATGTGGAAGAAGCGCTTGAGGAACTGAAAGCTCACGCTTAATATGTTGACGAGATGAGATCGGCAGTCGTGCCGGTCTTTTTTGTATAGAAGAATAGGTAAAAAAGAGGATTGTAATTGACAAAGTTTCGGCTCTGGGGGTACACTATTTATAAAGATTATAATATAAGAATATTTTTGAAAAGAGAGGTGCATGATGAAATGGCTGCTCACGAACTAAAAGATGCTTTAGACGCTCTAAAAGAAACCGGTGTTCGAATTACTCCGCAGCGCCATGCCATCTTGGAGTTTCTCGTAAATTCTATGACACACCCAACCGCGGACGATATATATAAGGCACTTGAAGGAAAATTTCCTAATATGAGTGTAGCAACGGTTTACAACAATTTACGAGTCTTCCGGGAATCTGGATTAGTAAAAGAATTAACGTATGGGGATTCCTCAAGCCGATTTGATTTTGCGACATCTGACCATTACCATGCGATTTGTGAAAATTGCGGAAAGATCGTTGACTTTCACTATCCTGGCCTTGATGAAGTAGAACAGCTTGCATCCCATGTGACAGGTTTTACAGTAAGTCATCATCGCTTGGAGATCTATGGCACTTGTCAAGAATGTGCAAAAAAAGAAAATCATTAATGAAAAAGCTGACCAGTTGAATGGTCAGCTTCAGATTGTTGACAAAGGGCTAAAATGAACTTGATTTTAGCCCTTTGTCTTCTTTTCAGCGTGATAGAAAACCTTTGCATTCTAGGAAGGACGAGTACCGGCGCGGAGCGAATTTGACATTCGTGAGCACCGGCACGCAGAACTGACAAAGAATGCGAGGGTTTGTCTACACGCTGAAGCTGACCAGTTGAATGGTCAGCTTATTTTTATGACTTTTTTCGATTGTAGGATTCATCAAACTCTTTACCCTCTAATGCTGGATCAAGTGTAAGCGGTTCTCGGCAATGCATGCACATATCCACTCGTCCGAGCACCTTTGTTTCCTTCTCACAGCCTGGACAAATTACTCGTACAGCCTTTGTAGAAAGCATACCGATCCAAAAGTAAACGGCTGTACTCAATCCAATCGATAACACGCCGAGTAGCATAAAGAAGGTCGACAGCCAGACCGATTCCTTGAAGAACACACCGATATACATGATCAAAAAACCAACAAAAACCAAACTAAGTGCAAATGTTCTGATTTTATTAATCTTACTGGAGTATTTCGCCATCCCTAGTCCCCCTTATCTCCAATATAGCACATTTTACCTTTCTGTTTGAATTAGTTATAGAGTTTTGTGAATAAATTGCTTATAATGATTCAATGATCTTTTTTCATGTATTGAAGGAATTTTGATTCTATGAGGAGAAATACATAGCATTAGAGAAGAACCTTACACCCGAGTATTGGAGGAATCACTATGGAAAATCTTCTCCGTCCTATTTATCAAGAGAGAGCAAGTCATCCAGATACATTAGCTGTGATTATAGTAGAAAGAAGACATAAAGTATCTTCTGAGACGGATAACTTTGATGCAGCGCTTCTAGTCATCGTAAAGGATGCGGAAGAACCGTTATTTATTAAGCACTATGAATCCGGTCACCAAACAGCTTCTTTAAATGTTGTCACAGATGATCAGTTGAAGGAATGGATTACCTTAGGTACCAACAGACGGATTATTGATTGGATTTTAAACGGAAAAGTCCTGTTTGATCGAAATGAATATATTTTCAACTTGATTGATGAACTGAGTACGTTCCCGTTTTCTAACCGCAAGCTCAAAATTGGTTTAGAATATGGCAAGCTCATTCGCAGATATATAGAAGGAAAAGCATTTTTTGAATCAAATCAATTCCTCGATGCATATAATTCCATTGTGCATGCCCTGCATCATCTGGCGCGTATTGAAGTGATTGATAAAGGCTTCCACCCAGAAGTGACCGTTTGGAACCAAGTACGTCATATGGAGCCGGAAGTATATAAACTTTATTCAGAGCTGATTGAAAGCCACGAAAGTCTTCATAAGCGGTTAGAACTTTTATTCCTAGCGAATGATTTCTTGATCCATTCAAAAGCAGAAATTGGTGCGGCTCATTTGCGTCAAGTCATGGAACAGCAGGAAATTTGGCTGTTTGGCGAGCTTCTTGCACATCCTGATCTCAAGCATTTCACACCTGATCTTAGTGTGATGATTGATTTCTTTGTGGAAAAAGGAATTGTGCTAGTAGAGCCAATTGAGACGAAGGGGCAAAAAATCTATCACCGAGGATATTTTGTTAAAAAAGATATTGACGCATGAATATTATGATGGTATATTATTAAACGTCGCTAATGAGCAACCGAGTTGCTTTGAAAGAAAAGCGGACAAAAAGAAATTCAAAAAAACACTTGACGCACACGGTGCTCAAATGTTATATTAAGAAAGTCGCCTCTGAGCGACAATGAAGATGATCTTTGAAAACTAAACAAGACAAAACGTACCTGTTAATTCGAGTTTTTATAAAAAAATCCTATGATACATCATAGGTAGTCAGTCAAACTGGCGAAAAGCAAAACTTCGGTTTTGTACTTTTTCGGAGAGTTTGATCCTGGCTCAGGACGAACGCTGGCGGCGTGCCTAATACATGCAAGTCGAGCGGACAGAAGGGAGCTTGCTCCCGGATGTTAGCGGCGGACGGGTGAGTAACACGTGGGTAACCTGCCTGTAAGACTGGGATAACTCCGGGAAACCGGAGCTAATACCGGATAGTTCCTTGAACCGCATGGTTCAAGGATGAAAGACGGTTTCGGCTGTCACTTACAGATGGACCCGCGGCGCATTAGCTAGTTGGTGAGGTAACGGCTCACCAAGGCGACGATGCGTAGCCGACCTGAGAGGGTGATCGGCCACACTGGGACTGAGACACGGCCCAGACTCCTACGGGAGGCAGCAGTAGGGAATCTTCCGCAATGGACGAAAGTCTGACGGAGCAACGCCGCGTGAGTGATGAAGGTTTTCGGATCGTAAAGCTCTGTTGTTAGGGAAGAACAAGTGCAAGAGTAACTGCTTGCACCTTGACGGTACCTAACCAGAAAGCCACGGCTAACTACGTGCCAGCAGCCGCGGTAATACGTAGGTGGCAAGCGTTGTCCGGAATTATTGGGCGTAAAGGGCTCGCAGGCGGTTTCTTAAGTCTGATGTGAAAGCCCCCGGCTCAACCGGGGAGGGTCATTGGAAACTGGGAAACTTGAGTGCAGAAGAGGAGAGTGGAATTCCACGTGTAGCGGTGAAATGCGTAGAGATGTGGAGGAACACCAGTGGCGAAGGCGACTCTCTGGTCTGTAACTGACGCTGAGGAGCGAAAGCGTGGGGAGCGAACAGGATTAGATACCCTGGTAGTCCACGCCGTAAACGATGAGTGCTAAGTGTTAGGGGGTTTCCGCCCCTTAGTGCTGCAGCTAACGCATTAAGCACTCCGCCTGGGGAGTACGGTCGCAAGACTGAAACTCAAAGGAATTGACGGGGGCCCGCACAAGCGGTGGAGCATGTGGTTTAATTCGAAGCAACGCGAAGAACCTTACCAGGTCTTGACATCCTCTGACAACCCTAGAGATAGGGCTTTCCCTTCGGGGACAGAGTGACAGGTGGTGCATGGTTGTCGTCAGCTCGTGTCGTGAGATGTTGGGTTAAGTCCCGCAACGAGCGCAACCCTTGATCTTAGTTGCCAGCATTCAGTTGGGCACTCTAAGGTGACTGCCGGTGACAAACCGGAGGAAGGTGGGGATGACGTCAAATCATCATGCCCCTTATGACCTGGGCTACACACGTGCTACAATGGACAGAACAAAGGGCTGCGAGACCGCAAGGTTTAGCCAATCCCACAAATCTGTTCTCAGTTCGGATCGCAGTCTGCAACTCGACTGCGTGAAGCTGGAATCGCTAGTAATCGCGGATCAGCATGCCGCGGTGAATACGTTCCCGGGCCTTGTACACACCGCCCGTCACACCACGAGAGTTTGCAACACCCGAAGTCGGTGAGGTAACCTTTATGGAGCCAGCCGCCGAAGGTGGGGCAGATGATTGGGGTGAAGTCGTAACAAGGTAGCCGTATCGGAAGGTGCGGCTGGATCACCTCCTTTCTAAGGATATATGGAGCAGCGTGCGTTTTCGTCTTGTTTAGTTTTGAAGGATCATTCCTTCAAACATGTCTCTAGCGAGACAGGATTGTTCTTTGAAAACTAGATAACAATAAGTAATACATTCACATTGAATGCAATGCAAAGTTCATCACACATAGTGATTCTTTCTAAAGTAAGAAATGGTTAAGTTAGAAAGGGCGCACGGTGGATGCCTTGGCACTAGGAGCCGATGAAGGACGGGACGAACACCGATATGCTTCGGGGAGCTGTAAGCAAGCTTTGATCCGGAGATTTCCGAATGGGGAAACCCACTGCTCGTAATGGAGTAGTATCCATACTTGAATACATAGAGTATGAGAAGGCATACCCGGGGAACTGAAACATCTAAGTACCCGGAGGAAGAGAAAGCAAATGCGATTCCCTGAGTAGCGGCGAGCGAAACGGGAACAGCCCAAACCAAGAGGCTTGCCTCTTGGGGTTGTAGGACACTCTATACGGAGTTACAAAGGAACGATATAAGCGAAGAGGTCTGGAAAGGCCCGCCAAAGAAGGTAACAGCCCTGTAACTGAAATGTTGTTCTCTCCAGAGTGGATCCTGAGTACGGCGGAACACGTGAAATTCCGTCGGAATCCGGGAGGACCATCTCCCAAGGCTAAATACTCCCTAGTGACCGATAGTGAACCAGTACCGTGAGGGAAAGGTGAAAAGCACCCCGGAAGGGGAGTGAAATAGATCCTGAAACCGTGTGCCTACAAGTAGTCAGAGCCCGTTAACGGGTGATGGCGTGCCTTTTGTAGAATGAACCGGCGAGTTACGATCCCGTGCAAGGTTAAGCAGAAGATGCGGAGCCGCAGCGAAAGCGAGTCTGAATAGGGCGCATGAGTACGTGGTCGTAGACCCGAAACCAGGTGATCTACCCATGTCCAGGGTGAAGTTCAGGTAACACTGAATGGAGGCCCGAACCCACGCACGTTGAAAAGTGCGGGGATGAGGTGTGGGTAGGGGTGAAATGCCAATCGAACCTGGAGATAGCTGGTTCTCTCCGAAATAGCTTTAGGGCTAGCCTCAAGGTAAGAGTCTCGGAGGTAGAGCACTGATTGGACTAGGGGCCCCTACCGGGTTACCGAATTCAGTCAAACTCCGAATGCCGATGACTTATCCTTGGGAGTCAGACTGCGAGTGATAAGATCCGTAGTCGAAAGGGAAACAGCCCAGACCGCCAGCTAAGGTCCCAAAGTATACGTTAAGTGGAAAAGGATGTGGAGTTGCTTAGACAACCAGGATGTTGGCTTAGAAGCAGCCACCATTTAAAGAGTGCGTAATAGCTCACTGGTCGAGTGACTCTGCGCCGAAAATGTACCGGGGCTAAACGTATCACCGAAGCTGCGGACTGTTCTTACGAACAGTGGTAGGAGAGCGTTCTAAGTGCAGTGAAGTCAGACCGGAAGGACTGGTGGAGCGCTTAGAAGTGAGAATGCCGGTATGAGTAGCGAAAGACGGGTGAGAATCCCGTCCACCGAATGCCTAAGGTTTCCTGAGGAAGGCTCGTCCGCTCAGGGTTAGTCGGGACCTAAGCCGAGGCCGAAAGGCGTAGGCGATGGACAACAGGTTGATATTCCTGTACCACCTCCTCACCATTTGAGCAATGGGGGGACGCAGGAGGATAGGGTAAGCGCGGTATTGGATATCCGCGTCCAAGCAGTTAGGCTGGGAAATAGGCAAATCCGTTTCCCGTGAAGGCTGAGCTGTGATGGCGAGCGAAATTTAGTAGCGAAGTTCCTGATTCCACACTGCCAAGAAAAGCCTCTAGCGAGGTGAGAGGTGCCCGTACCGCAAACCGACACAGGTAGGCGAGGAGAGAATCCTAAGGTGATCGAGAGAACTCTCGTTAAGGAACTCGGCAAAATGACCCCGTAACTTCGGGAGAAGGGGTGCTTCTTAGGGTGTTAAAGCCCCGAGAAGCCGCAGTGAATAGGCCCAGGCGACTGTTTAGCAAAAACACAGGTCTCTGCGAAGCCGTAAGGCGAAGTATAGGGGCTGACGCCTGCCCGGTGCTGGAAGGTTAAGAGGAGCGCTTAGCGTAAGCGAAGGTGCGAATTGAAGCCCCAGTAAACGGCGGCCGTAACTATAACGGTCCTAAGGTAGCGAAATTCCTTGTCGGGTAAGTTCCGACCCGCACGAAAGGCGCAACGATCTGGGCACTGTCTCAACGAGAGACTCGGTGAAATTATAGTACCTGTGAAGATGCAGGTTACCCGCGACAGGACGGAAAGACCCCGTGGAGCTTTACTGCAGCCTGATATTGAATGTTGGTACAGCTTGTACAGGATAGGTAGGAGCCTTGGAAACCGGAGCGCTAGCTTCGGTGGAGGCATCGGTGGGATACTACCCTGGCTGTATTGACCTTCTAACCCGCTGCCCTTATCGGGCAGGGAGACAGTGTCAGGTGGGCAGTTTGACTGGGGCGGTCGCCTCCTAAAATGTAACGGAGGCGCCCAAAGGTTCCCTCAGAATGGTTGGAAATCATTCGCAGAGTGTAAAGGCACAAGGGAGCTTGACTGCGAGACCTACAAGTCGAGCAGGGACGAAAGTCGGGCTTAGTGATCCGGTGGTTCCGCATGGAAGGGCCATCGCTCAACGGATAAAAGCTACCCCGGGGATAACAGGCTTATCTCCCCCAAGAGTCCACATCGACGGGGAGGTTTGGCACCTCGATGTCGGCTCATCGCATCCTGGGGCTGTAGTCGGTCCCAAGGGTTGGGCTGTTCGCCCATTAAAGCGGTACGCGAGCTGGGTTCAGAACGTCGTGAGACAGTTCGGTCCCTATCCGTCGCGGGCGCAGGAAATTTGAGAGGAGCTGTCCTTAGTACGAGAGGACCGGGATGGACGCACCGCTGGTGTACCAGTTGTTCTGCCAAGGGCATCGCTGGGTAGCTATGTGCGGACGGGATAAGTGCTGAAAGCATCTAAGCATGAAGCCCCCCTCAAGATGAGATTTCCCATTCCGCAAGGAAGTAAGATCCCTGAAAGATGATCAGGTTGATAGGTCTGAGGTGGAAGCGTGGTGACACGTGGAGCTGACAGATACTAATAGATCGAGGACTTAACCTATATTCTAATGTGAAAAATGAACATTGTTATCTAGTTTTGAGAGAACATTTTTTGAAATATCTCTTGATTTATTTGCAATACATAGTATAATATCTTTTGTCACTAAATTGTCTGGTGATGATGGCGAAGAGGTCACACCCGTTCCCATACCGAACACGGAAGTTAAGCTCTTCAGCGCCGATGGTAGTTGGGGGTTTCCCCCTGTGAGAGTAGGACATCGCCAGGCTTTCTTCATTCCGCAGTAGCTCAGTGGTAGAGCTATCGGCTGTTAACCGATCGGTCGTAGGTTCGAATCCTACCTGCGGAGCCAATTTGGAGAGCTGTCCGAGTGGCCGAAGGAGCACGATTGGAAATCGTGTAGGCGGTAACCCCGTCTCAAGGGTTCGAATCCCTTGCTCTCCGCCACAAGATACATATAATAGAGGGCCCGTTGGTCAAGCGGTTAAGACACCGCCCTTTCACGGCGGTAACACGGGTTCGAATCCCGTACGGGTCACCATTTTTATAGAAATACATACCAGCATTTTATTCGGAGGATTAGCTCAGCTGGGAGAGCATCTGCCTTACAAGCAGAGGGTCGGCGGTTCGAGCCCGTCATCCTCCACCATATTTTTTATATCGTCGCGGGGTGGAGCAGTTCGGTAGCTCGTCGGGCTCATAACCCGAAGGTCGCAGGTTCAAATCCTGCCCCCGCAACCAAATTATTTTATACACCAATAGGGAGTGCTCATTGAGTGCAACCAAAATGGTCCGGTAGTTCAGTTGGTTAGAATGCCTGCCTGTCACGCAGGAGGTCGCGGGTTCGAGTCCCGTCCGGACCGCCATTTTTTAAAAAGAATATTTGGCTCGGTAGCTCAGTTGGTAGAGCAACGGACTGAAAATCCGTGTGTCGGCGGTTCGATTCCGTCCCGAGCCACCACTATTTGCCGGTGTAGCTCAATTGGTAGAGCAACTGACTTGTAATCAGTAGGTTGGGGGTTCAAGTCCTCTTGCCGGCACTGTTTTTCAAATGTGGAGGGGTAGCGAAGTGGCTAAACGCGGCGGACTGTAAATCCGCTCCCTCCGGGTTCGGCGGTTCGAATCCGCCCCCCTCCACCATTTTTATTTTCATAGGGGCATAGTTTAACGGTAGAACAGAGGTCTCCAAAACCTCCGGTGTGGGTTCGATTCCTACTGCCCCTGCCAATTATATGATTCATAACATCTATGGCGGTTGTGGCGAAGTGGTTAACGCACCAGATTGTGGCTCTGGCACTCGTGGGTTCGATTCCCATCAATCGCCCCATTTTATTATTGGGCTATAGCCAAGCGGTAAGGCAACGGACTTTGACTCCGTCATGCGTTGGTTCGAATCCAGCTAGCCCAGTTGATATGCGGAAGTAGTTCAGTGGTAGAACACCACCTTGCCAAGGTGGGGGTCGCGGGTTCGAATCCCGTCTTCCGCTCCAATTATGGCGGCATAGCCAAGTGGTAAGGCAGAGGTCTGCAAAACCTTTATCCCCGGTTCAAATCCGGGTGTCGCCTTTTTTGAAAAGACTGCCGGGGTGGTGGAATTGGCAGACACACAGGACTTAAAATCCTGCGGTAGGTGACTACCGTGCCGGTTCAAGTCCGGCCCTCGGCACCATTTTTTATTTATTATAAGTTGCGCTCTTTAATGATCATGCCGGTGTGGCGGAATTGGCAGACGCGCACGACTCAAAATCGTGTTCCTCACGGAGTGCCGGTTCGACCCCGGCCACCGGTATCTATTAAAAGTTTCATGATTGGTTTTTACCGTAAACCTAACGTTTCACCCTCGTGGTGAAACGTTTTTTTGTGGTTTAAATGAGTTATTTAGATAAAAATAGAAACCTATTAGAAAATAAATAGCATGTACTTCTTTTAGCAGAATAATCTTTAGATGATTTGCAACATTTGATAAGATACATTTAACCATGTAAGGAAACAAAATGGGGCAGCACATTCACATAAAACAGTGTGCTACCTTTGTGTAACTAAATGAATATTCGTGGGTACATACACATCTTTAGTTGACATCATCATTGTGACCCAGTTTGAGGGGAGAATTTATGAAAAAACAAAATGATCATGAGGAGTTATTGACAGGTGGAAATGTCTCGAACGTATATCGTTCGGGAGATACGGTTCGCAGAGAGGTAAAGTCAGACAATATGAATATACAAAAGCTGCTAAAGCATTTAGAAAAAAAGAATTTCTCCTATGCTCCAACATTTTTAGGGGTTGATGAAAAAGGTAGAGAGATCTTGTCCTTCATTGAAGGTGTAGCCGGTCATGATCCCTTAAAAGAATACATGTGCTCTCACAATGCTTTAAAAGAAATAGCGAGAATGCTTAGACTGTATCATGATGCTGTTAATGATTTTCCCATTTCAGACGATTGGGAACGAATGGACAATACGCCTAATAACATAGAGGTTGTGTGCCATAATGATTTTGCGATGTACAACATCATTTTCAACAATAAAAAGCCAGTGGGGATCATTGATTTTGATGTAGCTGCTCCTGGCCCAAGGCTTTGGGATATTGCATATACCCTTTATACATGTGTGCCCCTCAGTAGACTTTTTCGTACTGAAACAGGGGAGGTCGTAAATTATCATTCATTAGAACATGCAGGCCATATAAAGTATAGAGTCAAACTGTTTTTTGAAGCTTATGGTGAGGACATAGCAGAAGATTATGTGGATATGGTGCTGCTGCGTTTAGAAGGTTTATGTCAATACATGAAGCGAAAAGCGAGTGAAGGGGATAGAGCCTTTCAAAAAATGATTCATGAGGGGCACCTTGAACATTATCAAAAAGACATACAATTCATTCATGAACACAGAAAAGAATGGATTTGAGGATGCCAAGGGTTTTATAAAAGAAAAAGGACAACTCATCTTTTTACTAGTTTCATGTGGATGTTACAATTGGTTATAATAGTTCAATAGAATGAATGTAAAGAGGCGGAGTTGTTATCTTGCAAACGAAGACGATACTACAGACTATTATTGAAGATGAGCGATCACATGATTATCCGCTTTTTAGACAGTACTGTGTCAGGAAAGAACAGGGTCTGCGTAAAGATGCGTTAAAGGTTCTTCAGTCTTTTGTTGAAGAGATGAATAAGAACGAATTTACAGCACGGCGTTCATTTGTTGCTTGGCTGTTTGATTACATTGAACGTTTTGAGGATGGTCATCATTTGCTTGTGTATCCATTGGTAAATGGGGTGATCCGCCCTGTTCTTCAAGAGTGGGAAAATATTGATCCAATGGATGTGAGACCGTATCGCTGGCAAGGCTTGTTTGTGCATCAGGGGGAAGGGCTGCCCTATTTATTGAAGGCACTAGAGCTGGGAGGCAGCAAAGAGCAGCGAGTGATTGTTCAAATTTGCGAAACCTATTTCTCGGCTTTGTGGTATTCGTTTCATCATATACATGAAGATCTTTATTTAAGCACCTATGAGAAAGATCATGAGCGAATTCAAGGGATTCAAGATGTCATGAAACTGATCGAAGATAAAAAGGTTCAAACCAATGTTGAAAAACTAGCAGTCTACTATAACCAGCTTTTATCGGACTGGAAGGAATTTCAGCAGACGGAGACAAGAGGCTTTGTGAAATGGTGTGCGGATCGTAAGAAGCCCTATGAGTGGGTACAGACATTTTACTATCACCAATAGTTGTTTTTCATAAGAAAAAGGCAGGGGTCAACCCTGCCTTTTTTATTTATGCCATATTCTTTCTATTTCTACATGGTCTGGTTTAAAATATTTCAGGATGTAGACATCTGGATTGCTTAGTTGTTCCCACTCCTTGAATCCAATTGCGGGATCGGCGTGTTTTAGAAGCAGGCTCATAATATTGCCATGAGTGGCGAATAAAGTATGATTTCTTCCTAATTTTATTTGTTCATAGAGTGCCTCTACAATACGATTCATCGCTTCTTGGCTCGATTCTCCGCCTTCACAGGTCATATACAAGTCCGAAAAACTGAGCTTTAGTTTTTCATACCAATCTTCCATTGGTTTTCTGCTTAACTTACGTTCAGAGAGACGCTTATCAATTTGTACCTTGATCTGTTTGGCATGAGCAAGGGGCTCAGCGGTTTGGATCGCTCGTTTATAAGGACTTGAGATGATCTGATTGAGCTGAATGCCGGAAAAAAGCTGTGCGAGTTCATGCGATTGTGTGATGCCTTGAGTCGTTAAAGACGCATCCTCGGATTGTCCATCTGCTTGACAGTGTCTGACGAAATAATATGTCTTCATAGGGTGTACACCTTCCTCTAAGTATAAAAAAATCATCCAATATTGGATGAGGGTTCACGAAAGTTTAGGTTCTATTTGTTCGTGTCTGCTTCTTTGTATGGATCTATGAGTTTGGAGGTTAGGTCTAAGTTGAACAAAAAATCATCTATGGTGTCTGTGCCAAAGGGAAGGGTGGAAAAATTAATTGGGATGCTGTCTTCTTGCGTTTCTGAAGTAATCGGCTGTTTGTGCTGCTTTTTTCTCCAGTTCTTAAACAAGCGCATGTGAGGCCCCCTTTTCTATAAAAAGATGGATTTATACATAATATACGGGGAGAGTTGTCCGAGCGTCAATTGTTTTCTTCAAAAGGATTTATTACATTTGTACGGAAAGAGCCACAGCTAAGTGCGGATCTTTCCGTGTTTTGACGTGGCACGGTGTATGGCTTGTTGTACCTTTCGTTCGCATCTGATGTTGTATGGCTTCTTATGGAGTTTACTCGTCTTAAATTGACCAATTACACGGCGGACTCCTTGATCATTTAATAACGCTTGAAACCAGCTGTATTTTTTTAGCTGTGCTGCATTTCGTGATATCTCATCTTCATCTACCTGTAGAAAAGGGATATACAGAGCAAGATTGAAGATGTCTAAAATGAATCCCATATCACTAGCCCCCTTCATATCGTTTATTACGTTTAGAAAGGGGAATGGTTCCTTTCAATTGGTTTTAAAAACAATCCCAGTGCATGAACCATTCTTTATTGTCTTTGTCGTAATAGAAATACATCGTGCCGTTATCACCAATCATGAACCGAGGTTTTTCTTCTGAGGCGATTTGTAGCATGAATTCTCCTGACATCTGGTGGGGAGGAGATTGGATGTAAGCTCCGTATCCACCGATTTTTGTGAACGAGTAATTTGAGTAATGCTCGAAGAAATGATCTGTCGCTTCTTCACTTTCATTAACCTCTGATAAGTCAACGTATGACCAAGCTTCCTCCCAGCATGGATAATCCGGTTGTTCCCCTTCGAGCCACTCTATCTGGAAAGGTTTCATTCCTTTCACTTCTTCAGGGGTCTCAGCGATTTCTAATCCTTCCATTGATGAATATTCAATGAGTTTCCAGCCCTCACCGTTTTTGGCGATATCGATCGGAAGGGTTTTCTTGTTGATGAAAATTTGAATCATCTTACATTCATCAAAGCCGTTCATTCCCCCTGGTACCTCGGGTAAATACATTTGTAAAATGGGAATCATAGCTCCATCTTGATCTGCCGGCCACCCTTTATCACGTTGGATGAAAAAATGACCAGCAAACCAACTGTACTTAGATGGATCAGGGCGAAACCCGCCTATTTTGGCTACAATAGGTGTTTTTCCTAGTTGATTTAATTCGTCAAAAGCTTTGATCTTCATTTATCCATCCCCCATTCTTTAGCCAGCAATGTGTGCATCTTGAAACGTTCCATTCATATTGCCAGAGACAATGATGACATGTCCCCAAAATAAATCTCCGTCATGATAGTAGGCTTCGAATTCTCCATTTGGATAAGCATGGAGGCTTTCAAGAGAGATGCGGCTGATAAATTGATCCGGTGTGATCTCTTCTGAATTTTCAGCGGAGTCGTCTTGTTCCTGCCAATCTTTTGCTAGTTCAATCAGCTGATTTGCTGCATATGACTTCATGGAGGCATCCCATGTTGTCTGCTCTTCTACGAGTTGTCTAGCCGTTTTCAGAGAGTCATTCATTTCTTCCTCTTCTTCAAGATTGAAGTAAAGAAGGCACTCCTCATTGCCCCAATGGATGGTTGTTTCAAATAAGTCTAGTCCTTTCACTAATTCAAAGGTACCCAGCTTGTCATCGTGGTAAAAGATAGGTTGTTGAGCTTCTTCTAATATTTGTTGAAGTTCCTTATCTTCAGTATCTGTATCAACAAGTGAAACGAGCATGAATTCATCTTCACCTTTACGTACTTGAAGTGTGACGATAGATTCTTTATGTAATTGCGCTTGTTTTTCTCGTAATCCCTTGTCATCTGTTAACCAGCACAGTCTCACTTTTTCGGTTATGATGCGGTCTTTTTCCTTCCATGCAATGAGTGGGATTGAAGCAGTCCAAAGAGTTTCTTTTCCTGCTTTTCCTGCGCCGACTCCAGAAGGTCCTGTAACAGCCATGATGTCTATCACTTCTTCTGAGAATCTTTGTTCAAATATGTTGATTTGTTTGTTTGATTTCATAGGATGTCCCCCAGCTTGATTTATTTGATGGAGCTATACCTTTATCACACCGTACATTGGCAGGGGAAATCAAGCTTTTTTTGCTTAAAACTGTTTTTTAGGTTTGTGGTAGCAGAGAGGATACATGGATTGCTGGAGGTTGAGTCACAATAAAAAAGCAAATTGGTTCGGATTTTGTATAAATTTGGCTAAGTGAGTCAAAAAGCCTAGGTGATTCTTCCTTTTCTTTATAATTACTTTGACACGATTAGATGAAAAAAGTAAAGTAGTACTGAGTGATTTACAAAACCTTCATCATTCTCTGAAACATGAAGCGGCAGTAAATTTAATGTAAATGGATATTTTTCCTTTTATTTACTCGTATTTTTTTTGAAACTTATGATGCTTCTTATTCGTTATATTAAAGGAGCACATGTAACCTGCGGAGAAAAGAGCATCGGAATGCTTGGTGCAGAAGATTTACATTTGCAAAATCAATGTAAATTTTTTATGATTTCATTTATATCAGATCGAAAATAAGAAAGAAGAGGTTTTATGAAAAAAATATTTGCGAACAAATATAGCTTTTTTGTTTTGGCTGTTCTTCTATTTTGGGCAAAATCGTACACAGCTTACAAAATGGATTTTAATTTAGGAGTGAAGGGATCTTTTCAAGAGGGTCTTCTCTTATTAAATCCATTTAGTTCAGCCATCGTGTTTTTAGGACTTGCTCTCTTTTTGAAGGGGCGTAAATCGGCCATTGTTTTAATTGTCATTGATTTTATTATGACCGCACTTTTATATGCGAATGTAGCGTACTATCGTTTCTTTGATGATTTTTTAACATTCCCGACAATGAAACAAGCCGGTAATCTTGGGGGAGGTATGACTGGCGGTGTGTTAGCAAGTATTAAGCCGCATGACCTTTTGTACTTCCTTGATATCATCATTTTAATTGCCATTGTCATTTGGAGACCAGAAGTGAAGAAGTTCCAAATGAAAAAAACTTTCGCACTGCTGATTGTCGCTGCAGGTGTTGGACTGTTCTTCGTTAACCTACACTTAGCTGAAAAAGATCGTCCAGAATTATTGACGAGAACATTTGATCATAAGTATATTGTGAAATATTTAGGTGTTTATAACTATGCGATTTATGACGGCGTGCAAACCGCACAAAATGCAACGCAGGTAGCAAATGCGAGCAGTGATGATTTAACGGATGTTGTGAACTATACAACCTCTCACTATGCGAAACCAAATGCAGAATATTTTGGTCAAGCAAAAGGGAAAAACATCATCAAAATCCATTTAGAAAGCTTCCAGTCATTTTTAATTGACTACAAGTTAAATGGAGAAGAAGTGACGCCGTTTTTAAACAAACTAGCTCATGGAAAAGAAGATTTTACGTATTTTGATAACTTCTTCCACCAGACTGGTCAAGGGAAGACTTCTGATGCTGAGCTCATGATGGATAATAGTATGTTTGGCTTGCCAGAGGGTGCAGCGTTTGTGACAAAAGGTGAAAATACTTTCCAATCACTTCCTGCCATCTTAGATCAAAAAGCAGGCTATACGAGTGCAGTGCTTCACGGGGATTATAAATCTTTCTGGAACCGTGATACGATTTATAAACATATGGGAATTGATCAATTCTTCGATGCATCTTATTACAACATGGATGAAGAAAACCTTGTAAACATGGGTCTGAAGGATAAACCGTTCTTTAAAGAATCAATCCCAATGTTAGAATCAATGAAAAAGCCATTTTATGCACACTTAATGACATTGACCAACCATTATCCATTTAATTTAGATGAGAAAGATGCGACAATCGCTAAGGCAACAACTGGCGATAAAACAGTGGATAATTATTTCCAAACAGCGAGATACTTGGATGAGTCATTAGAACAATTCTTTAAGGACTTGAAAAAATCAGGTCTGTATAAAGACTCAGTGATTCTATTATATGGTGACCATAACGGTATTTCTGAAAACCATAACCGTGCAATGAGTGAGATTCAAGGGAAAGAAATTACGCCATATCAAAATGCACAAAATCAGCGTGTACCGCTCATGATTCGGATCCCTGGTAAACAAGGCGGCGTGAATCATACGTATGGCGGTGAAGTAGACGTGATGCCGACGCTTCTTCATTTGCAGGGTATTGATTCAAACGAGTTTGTGAATTTTGGGACAGATCTATTTTCTAAAAAGCATGATCAAACTGTTGCATTCCGTAACGGAAACTATGTGACACCAAAATATACCCTTGTAGATAATACCGTCTACGATACAAAAACGGGTAAAGTTGTGAAACAAAACAAAAAGACAGAAGCGATTAAAGCCCGTGTTGATAATCAGTTAAGCCTTTCAGATAAAGTGCTGTACAGGGATCTTCTTCGATTCCATAAGCTATCTGATTTTAAACCAGTGAATCCATCTGATTATTTCTATGGTAAAACAAACAAAGAGACAGAAGCGGATTCTTCTGCTAACTAACTGAGTTTTGGGCAAGCACAGAAAGGTGCTTGCCTTTTTCTCTCTTACAGCTTGATTTGTTGGCAAAATATGTTTATATTTAGGGAGAAACAAGCGTGGCGCTAGCGGTCAGCTGGCGATAACTCATTTTGTCCTAGGGGATTTCAGGAGGAGCTTATGACAACAAATACAAAAACACAAAAAAAGAAATCAGAATTATGGGGCTGGATCAAAGCCATCTTAATCGCATTTATTGCTGTTTTTATCATTCGTAACTTTTTATTCGCACCGTATATTGTAAAGGGGACTTCTATGGAACCGACACTGCATAATACAGAGCGGGTGTTTGTGAATAAAACAGTGGATTACTTCGGCGATTATAAACGCGGACAGATCATTGTTCTTGATGGGGAAGACCGCAGTACTCACTATGTGAAACGATTGATTGGTTTACCTGGTGATAAAATCGAAATGAAAAATGACCAGCTATATGTGAACGGTCAAAAAGTGGCGGAGCCTTATTTAGCATCAAACAAAAAGAAAGCTGCCGCAGATGGCACCTTGCTGACACCTGATTTTGGTCCTCTTACAGTCCCTAAAGGAAAGTACTTTGTCATGGGTGACAACCGCCAAAACTCAATGGACAGTCGCAACGGTTTAGGTCTTTTTACAAAGAGTGATATTCAAGGGACAACATCATTCGTGTTTTATCCCTTCCAAGATATTCGATTAATCAATCACTAATCAATAAGAAAAAGCACACAGGCGTGTGCTTTTTTTGTTTGGTTAAGACTGGCTTTTTGAAATCGCCTGTTCTAGATCTGCCAGAATATCTTCAATCGCTTCTGTTCCAACAGATAAACGAATAAGTTCTGGTGTCACCCCTGTGGCTTTTTGCTCTGCTTCACTTAATTGCTGATGCGTTGTGCTGGCAGGGTGGATGATGAGTGACTTAGAGTCGCCTACGTTTGCAAGATGTGAGAAAAGCTGAACCGAATCAATGAGTTTTTTTCCTGCGTCTTTGCCACCTTTAATGCCGAATGTGAGGATGGCGCCTTGTCCTTTTGGTAAATAAGTTTGAGCCAGCTCAAAGGATTCATGGCCTTCAAGACCTGGATAGCTGACCCATTCTACAAGAGGATGATCTTGTAAAAATTGTGCTGTCTTCAATGCATTTTCACTGTGGCGTTCAAGGCGAAGATGCAATGTTTCTAAGCCTTGCAAGAGTAAAAATGAGTTGAATGGTGATAAAGCCGCCCCTAGATCACGTAAGAGCTGTACACGTGCTTTTGTGATATAAGCTGCTTCGCCAATCGCTTCCGTATACGTCAGACCATGATAGCTAGGGTCTGGTTCCGTCAGGCCTTTGAACTTATCACTATCACTCCAAGGAAACTTGCCGCTGTCGACGATGACTCCGCCAATGGATGTGCCATGGCCGCCGATGAATTTCGTCGCTGAATGGACAACAATGTCTGCGCCAAATTCAATCGGTCTTAACAAATAAGGGCTGGCAAGTGTGTTATCCACAATTAGAGGGATATGGTGCTTGTGTGCAATGGCTGATACGGCTTCAATATGTAAAATGTCGCCTTTTGGATTCCCGATGCTTTCTGCATACACTGCTTTTGTTTTATCTGTAATGGCTGCTTCAAGTTCTTCAAGGTTTGAGGAATCCACAAATTTCACTGTAATTCCGAGCTTTTTTAATGTATGAGCAAATAAATTATATGTGCCGCCATACAGACTGCTGGAGGATACGATTTCGTCACCAGCTCCTGCAATGTTTAAAATGGAGTAAGTGGTCGCTGCTTGTCCTGAGGAGACAGCAAGTGCACCAATTCCACCTTCAAGCTCAGCGATCCGTTTTTCAAACACATCATTTGTCGGGTTCATAATACGTGAATAAATATTACCGGGTTCCTGAAGGCCAAATAAATTCGCCGCATGCTCACTATCTCTAAAACCGAAAGAGCTTGTTTGGTAAATAGGTACAGCTCTTGAATAGGTGGCTGAATCCAGTTCTTGACCTGCGTGTATTGCTTTTGTTTCTAAACGAAATTGAAGTTCTTCTGACATGTGTGTATCCTCCTTTTGTTAGATAAAACCAACTACTTTAATAAGAAATATTTAATAAGACTATAAATCTTGTTTAGTGCCCGGTCAATCATTTTTTAGATAAATCTGAAAAAACAATAAATATAGTTGACATGTCGGAATAGTATGTATTAACATAAGCATACTGAAAATACCAACAAGAATCGCTGATCGGTCAACCGAAGGCTCGTTCACTCAGGCATGAGTGAAGGGCCTTTTTTTATTTTAATCAGGAGGGAAGTTGAAGATGGAGAAAAAGAAAAAACGAAAAAAATACAGAAAACATATGGATATCACATTAGACATTTTGATTGAGCGTAACAAATATGAGATTTACAGCAATCAAGAACGAATAGAAGCCATTTACGATCGTATTGATGAAAAACATACAAGGTCGAAATAACCATTTTATAAAATGTAGTTGATTTATAGGAATAATATGATTTAGGATGGTGCTAACAACTCAATATGAAAAGCTGATCGGACAAAACGAAGGCTCTTATCTCTCTTTTGGGATAAGGGCCTTTCTGTGTATCTATCTGATGACAAGAGGAGTGAACTTGCATTGACTATTTCCATTGATATTGTGGATAAGTCTTTTTGGAAAGACAAACAAACCATTCAAGTGCTTGAAAACGTAAGGCTCACCATCGTTCCTGGTGAATTCGTGACGGTGATTGGTCCGAGCGGTTGCGGGAAAAGTACATTGCTGAAGATGATTGGAGGGCTTGATACAGATTATGATGGGCAGATCGTGATAGGAGAAAGGCGTGTGACAGAACCAGGAATGAAACAGGGCTTTATTTTTCAAGAGCATCGCTTATTTCCATGGTTGACGGTCGAAGAAAATATCGCTGCCAATTTCAATTTAAAACAAGCAGCTGTTCGCCGCAAAGTGGATGAATTAATTGACATTGTTCGGTTAAAAGGCTTTGAACACGCCTATCCACATGAGCTTTCAGGCGGGATGTCACAACGTGTTGCTATTGCAAGAGCACTCCTGCGTGATCCGGAGATTTTATTGCTTGATGAACCTTTTGGTGCGCTAGATGCATTTACACGGAAACACTTACAGGATGTGCTGCTGGATATTTGGCAGGAGAAAAGAACAACGATGGTGCTTATCACTCATGATATTGACGAATCCATTTATTTAGCCAATGAAATTGTGCTGTTACAAGCAAGACCCGGCCGAATTCATAAAATCCTTCCCGTGAACTTACCATTCCCGAGGAATAGAACGTCAACAGCTTTTCAGAGCTTAAGACAAAAGGTGCTTTCAGAATTTGAGAAAACAGATGAGCTGTTACTGACGAATGGCTCAGGAATTTAAGGAGGTCAAATCGAATGAAAAGGCAAAAAAGGATCGTTCTCTTTCTGGGTATCCTCCTTGTATTAGCTGGGTGTGGTCAAGCAGCGAATGGATCAGAAGACAAGCCGAAAGAGGTTCGGATTGGGATTCAGCAAAGTCTAAGCCCACTTCTTTTAGCAAAGGAAAAAGGGTGGTTTGAGCAATCATTTGAAAAAGAAGGTATGAAAGTCAAGTGGGTGGAGTTCCAAAGTGGTCCTCCCCAATTCGAAGGGCTCGCCGCCAATCAATTAGATTTTTCACAGGTTGGTAATTCACCTGTTATAGCTGGTCAGGCAGCAGGTATTGATTTTAAGGAAATTGGTTTATCTCAGGATGGGTTAAAGGCGAATGGGATTTTAGTGAATAAGAACAGTGAGATTCAAAAAGTAGAAGATTTAAAAGGGAAAAAAATCGCCGTTGCCAAAGGAAGCAGTGGTTTTGACTTTTTATACAAAGTATTAGATCAGGCAGGTTTATCTGCAAAGGATGTCCAGATCATTCAGCTTCAGCCGGATGAGGCAATATCTGCGTTTGAAAATGGGTCAGTTGATGCTTGGTCGATCTGGGAGCCGTTCTTATCACTTGAAACGATAGAAAAGGGAGCAAAGCTACTGGTTAATGGAGAAGCGACCGATTTATATTCACCTGGATTCACACTTGTCAGAACCAAGTTTGCCGATGAGTACCCTGAACTAGTGGTGCAATTTTTAAAAGTATATGACAAAGCGGTGAAATGGCAGAAAGATCATCAACAGGAAGCCATTACACTTTATGCTCGTTTGAAACAATTAGATCAGAAGGTGGTGACACAAGTATTAAACAATACAGAGCCGCTCAATGAGCCCATTTCTAAGAAGATCATAAACGCCCAGCAGCATACAGCTGATTTTCAATATCAAACAAAGGCGATACAGCGGAAGATTGATGTCAATCAGGTGGTAGATAATTCGTTTATTGAAAAAATGCTGAAAGAGGAGAAGAATTGATGAAAGCTGCATCTAACCCAGCCCTTGTGACTAAAACCGAGCGAATGAAGAAAAAAAGGAGAAAAGCTTCATCCTTCATCATGTTAAAAGGACTTGTATTACCTGCTTTACTCATTGCGATTTGGCAGGGAGCTGCTGCTTCCCAAATCGTTTCTTCTACTGTACTACCTGCACCCACTGTCATTGCGGAATCTTTTCGTGAGTTGATTCGTTCCGGTGAGCTGTTTGGCCATATTTACATCAGTCTCTACAGAGCAATATGCGGGTTTTTACTTGGGGGAGGTTTAGGACTTGCGATGGGTTTGTGTGTCGGTTTTTCTAGGAAAACCGAGCAGTATGTAGATCCGACCTTGCAAATGCTGAGAACAGTTCCTCATTTAGCGGTGACTCCTTTATTTATTCTTTGGTTTGGTTTTGATGAATCAGCGAAAATTTTATTGATTGCACTTGGGGCTTTTTTTCCAATCTATATCAATACCTTTCTAGGAATTCGCAGTGTAGATAACAAGCTGTTCGATGTGGCTCGCGCTTTAGAGTTTAATCTGTATCAAAATATCACAAAGCTCATTTTACCTGCTGCCCTTCCTCATATTCTTCTGGGCGTGAGGCTTTCATTAGGCATTGCCTGGCTTGGTTTAGTGGTGGCTGAATTGATGGGGTCGAGTAGTGGAGTTGGCTACATGATTATGGATGCAAGACAATTCTCGCAAACTGATAAAGTGTTTGTAGGGATTATCATCTTTGCGGTAGTTGGTAAGATGACTGATTCATTTGTACGGCTGTTAGAAAAGCGACTGCTCAAATGGCGCACAAGTTATCAAGGTGGAAAATAATAGGAGGCGATATGATGAATATTCTATGGTTTATTCCAACGCATGGGGATGGGCGTTATTTAGGATCATCGAAAGGGGCAAGACAGGCAGACTATCCGTATTTTAAACAAATTGCTCAAGCTGCCGATCAGCTTGGGTACACAGGGGTCTTGCTGCCTACTGGTAGATCTTGTGAAGATCCATGGCTGACAGCGGCCGCTTTAGCTGCAGAGACAACTCATTTAAAGTTTCTTGTGGCTCTTCGGCCAGGGTTGATGCAGCCGTCTGTTGCTGCTAGAATGACCTCCACATTTGATCGGCTTTCAGGCGGGAGACTGCTGATCAATGTTGTAGCGGGAGGAAGTAAAGAAGAACTTGAAGGAGACGGGCTATTCATTTCTCATGATGAACGCTATGAGGCAACAGAAGAATTTTTGACCATCTGGAAGCGGTTATTGAAAGGAGAGAATGTTCAGTTTCAAGGGAAGCATCTGCAAGCACAAAATGGACGTCTGCTATTTCCACCAGCTCAAACACCACATCCACCCGTTTTTTTTGGAGGATCATCAGAAGCAGGCATTCAAGCCGCTGCAAAACATACAGATGTTTATTTAACTTGGGGCGAGCCTCCTGCACAAGTAAAAGAGAAAATCGCACAAGTGAAAAAGCAGGCTGAAAAAGAAGGAAGAACGGTGAGGTTTGGTATTCGACTTCATGTGATCGTGAGGGAAACGGAAGATGAAGCTTGGCAAGCAGCGGAACATCTGATTCGTCATTTAGATCAAGAGACTATTGATGAGGCGCAAAAGACTTTACAAGGGATGGACTCAGTAGGGCAAAAACGAATGGTTGAATTACATCAAGGGAATAAAGAGAAGCTTGAAATTAGCCCTAATCTTTGGGCAGGCATTGGCTTAGTTAGAGGCGGGGCAGGAACAGCGCTCGTCGGGGACCCGCATACAGTAGCAGAACGTGTAATAGAATATCAGTCTCTAGGTATTGATACATTTATCTTTTCTGGTTATCCGCACTTAGAAGAATCTTATTATTTAGCAGAACTTGTTTTCCCGCTTCTCCCATTTAAAAGAAATGGTGATGCAGGACCACACGTTCCTGCTGGTGAAATTATTGGGAACAATTACTTTCCTGATACAGCCTCTGCTGCAAGTTCCTCATAAATGAAAGCAAAGCAGTCATACTTGTCGGGCTGCTTTGCTTTTTTTATAGAAAGAGAAGCAAGTAAAATGATATGTGCTGTGGAAGAAGGCAAGGGCTTTTTTCCCAACAGGTTTTCTTGTATATACATATTTTAAGAGACAAGAGAAGAAGGAAAATATGCTCACTCTTTTGTCGGAATTATCAGTTAATATGTCGTATTTGATGTGTTAACGACATATAATTAGGACTTTTATATCTGATATATCGGGGGAATTCTTTCTATCTCAAAAAAATGAAAGATTAAATAGAAGAGATGATGAAAATGAACTATTTGAAAAAAGGCAGAAAAAAGATGGTTCAATTGACATTATATGGGTTTGGTGGTTCTTACGTTGTGGTGAAAAATAGTAAAAAAGGGAGAATTTATACAGTTGAACATGAATAATTGAATAAAAAGTCACATTTTACACGAAAATATGTTCGGTCAAAAATGGGATCTTCTGTTGATGTTTGGAGTGTGACGCCTATGATACGATCATCATAAGCTGGGAGGTGAAAAGTATGACTTATGCAGCGCCGCAAGTTGACTATTCCACTATGGAACCTGCTATTATGGACCAAGCTTGGTTCTTAGTATTTGTTGCTGTCCTTCTTGGATTGGGAGCAACAGTTGTTCTAGGAGCAGCAGTTTGGTGTTTAGCAAACGGCAAGGGTAGCTTTACAGGAGCCGTTCAGTGGGAAAGTGGCTTAAAAGTCCAAATTGAATGTAAGTAGCTATACTTAGGATTCATCTTTTTACTTCTTAGATAAGACACCAGGGCTAAACCGTCTGTGGCGGGCGGTTTAGCCTGATCTGTTTTTAAAGAATATGCAGACACTTGGAGGTTATATGTTTACGATCGAGAATTTAACCAAGACGTATAAAAATAACGTGACTGCTGTCAATGATTTTCATTTGAAAATTGCCCCTCATCAAATCGTTGCTGTTGCTGGACCAAATGGATCCGGTAAAACAACGATGATTAACTGTGTACTCGGCATCATTAAGCATACAGAAGGAACCATTCATATCAAGGACGTCACAAATGATGATCCATCCTTTAAAAAACAAGTCGCCTATGTTCCAGATGATCTGCTGCTCCCTGAAGCATTGACTGGTGCTGAATATTTAGATTTTGTTTCTTCTATGTATGAATGTAAAACAATTCAAAGAAGAAATCAACTAATTGAATTGTTTGATATGGAATCAGCTTTATCAAGACCGATTGAAACCTATTCCCATGGAATGAAAAAAAAGACACAGCTGATTGCTGCCTTTATGCTTGAGAGTCAATTAGTGATCATGGATGAGCCCTTTAGAGGACTTGATATTGAAGCGGTTATAAACACAAAGAAACTAATGAAACGTTATGCCGAGCACCATGGTGCAATCTTGCTTTCAACGCATGATATGCTTTCAGCGGAAGAGCTGTGCCACAAGATCGCCATTATTTCTAAAGGAAATAAAATGGATGAAGGGACGGTTTCAGCCTTAAAAGAAAAGTATCAATCAAGCACATTGGAACAGGTGTTTCTGAAAGCTTCAATGTTAAGTGATAGGGGTGCACATTTTGATGAAATCATTAATCATTTCTAAAATGATGCTTAAAATGTGGCAGCAGGAGATGTATAAGCTCTTTGATACTCAAACGAAGCGAATCATTGTGGTCTTATTCTTTTTGTTTGCAGTCACAATGGGAGCCATCATCGGATACAGTTTTACGGGTGTCTTTATGAAGGCTTTCTTAAATGGAGATGAACGTTCACTTGGGTTGTTGGTTGTGTCGATGGCAATCAATGCATCCATTTTTACAAGCTTGTTATTTGTGCTGATCAAAGTCAGAACACCTGAACAAGACCGTTTTTCTATGCAGCTCAGCTGGTTTCCGCTGTCTACCTTTCAAAAAAGTCTTGGTTACTTCATTCCGATGGTGACAGTTGTAACAGGGCTTGTTTTATTTTTCATCGGGATTTTGCTTTTACCTAATTTTATTGCACAAGGGATCGGTATTTTCTTTATTCTTACATTCTTTTTGATGGTGCTGTTGCAATCGCTCTTTGTCTTAACACTGCTTCAGCTCATTTACAACGTGACTTATTTACTCGTACTAAAATTAAAATTACCGTTGCAAAAATTTGCAGCGATATTTGTTTTATTAGCGCTAGTTGTAGCCTATGGAATGACACATTTCGACATCAATCAAATACAGCAATCATATGTACAGTTTGATTATCATTTGATGTATTTTACAGCACCGTTTTTCTTAGCGGCACAAGGGATGTCTCCTGACGGGGTGAATTATGCGTTTTTGATCCTCTTCATCTTATTATCTGCGGGAGGCGCATTTATTTCTCTTGCTTTAATGCCAATTATGGCTGAGAAAAAAGCGTTAACCTTTCTGCACAAACTACCATTTTCATCTTCGAAAAAGTGGTCACTCATTGTAAAGGAAATAAAGTCACAAGTGAGAAATGAAGAAAATATTTTAAACTTTCTCATCCTCCTTATTGTCATTTTATTTGTCCGTTATCAGTTTGCCTTCCGCTTTGAAGGAGAAGCTTTTTTTGTCTTATGTGCGCTAGCTGGGTTAACAGCTTTTAATTCATTTGGCAATGACAAACGAATGCTTGGGATGTATAAAACGTTCGGTCTAAGGCCGTGGGAAGTGGCTCTTTATAAGTTCCTTGGGCTTTTGCTCGTTGGTGTGATCCAAATTGTTTTATTTATGATCACAACACTGACGCTCCCGGATCAGATCTGGATCGTGTTGATTGGCGCTGCTGTCTTGTGTAATGCAACGGCTCTCTTTTATGTGGTTGGTATTTTATTGCCCCTTGATCGAAATAATCCATACACAGGCATTTTCTCGTTTGGAGCGCTTATTTTAATCATGATTCCGATTGTTTTTATTGGAAACTATGTGATAGGGGAATCGAGTCAAATGCTTCAGTGGCTGCTTGTGGCAGGATTTGAATGTCTGCTCATCTTTGCCATATATAAAGGTTTTTCATGGAGGTATTCACATGATTCAACTTCTTAACAATAAGCTAAAGATTGAGCGGGTGCCGGCACTTGCACCATATGTGACTTTACAAAAAAGGCATTTGACTGATACGCAGTACGGAAGCTCACTTCCAATTAACGAAAGTGCATATCATATGTTAACGAAAGTGGATGGTCAAAGGACAGAGGCGAGTATTACGGCAGAGCTCGCCGATTTGTTTCAGGTCGATGAGTCTGTGATTGCCCGCGATTTTTATCAACTGATGATGGGGTTGAATCAGCATCACTTGCTGTCGATTCATTATCAATCGCCATATCGGACTGTCACAGCCTTCTGTCAATTTTTTAAGCAGTATCAAGTAAAGATGAAAGAGCGGTTTGACTGCACGGGTCATTCATTTCTTCACATATTGGGTACGGCTCTGCTGATGGTGACGCGCAAAATCATCTTTTTCTGGGTGCTTTTTATGATCATGGCGGGAATCGCCTTTTTATTTATTCCTGATCCATCGATTGCAGCCATTGCGATTTATTTTACGATTATTTATTTCGGATTAATTACTGGAACTGCCTTGCATGAGGCGGCGCATGGGTATGCACATCGGAAGTTCGCCGGCCGGGATGGCCCTCAAGGCTTTTTTGCGAGCGATATGATGTCTGTGAAATTTGTGAGGCCTGTTTTAGATCCGTTTCAGAAAAAACAGGTGTGGATTACACTGCTTGGTCCGCTTTTGCCGGGGCTCATTGGCGCAGCCGGAATCATTGTGACTGTTTTATTTCTAAAAGAAAATCCAATTTCGACAGGGTTTTTCATTTTTTCAATCACGTATTTTATTCAATTGCTCTACCTTCTTCCGTTTATGGGGGATGGTAAGTCTATTATGAAGCAGTTATTGCTTGGTGGAATGGGAGGACAACGATCATGAACGTTCAGGCAATGAAACAAGGTGCAATTGTTGGTAGTTTCCTAGGTTTCTTAGGTTTTCCGATGCTGACCATTGGTGTTCTGTTCTATCACTTATTTCAATCAAAAACAAATAATGAATTATTATTTAACAGTCTTGCTTTTGAGATGGAAGGTTCGTCTGCATTTACGTTCCAAATCAAACCAAACTTTTTTATTTATATGGTTGTCATTTTTGCTGTCAGTTTTCTCATTGTGGCATTCCTATCAGCCATGAAACAGAAAAAAGCGAAAGATTAGGAAAATTTTCCTAATCTTTTTTTGTATAATCAACTAAATTTTAGTATAATAAAGAATAAATGTATAAAAGGGGATATCAATGATTAAGAAATGGAGTATTCTTTTATTTACTGTTTTTCTATTAGCAGGATGCGGCGAGAAGGCTGCAGAAACAACAACGACAGAGAAAACGGTCTCAGAAAAACCTGCAACAGAGAAAAATAAGGAAACAGCAACTCACGATGAAGTAACTGTCGAACCTATGAAACTAACAAAAAATGAAAAAAGTCTTTTGGAAGCATTATCAGATAAGCCGTTTGAAGCGATGACAGTGAAAGGACTAAAAGGCAGTAATAAAAGTGTATCCTTGATCGGTATGCATTACAAAGATGGACAATTATTAAAAGAAGATACAAAAAAAATCACCATTGACCTTCATCAAAATGGCGTCGATAACAGTGTGAATTTTATCTATCAGCTAGAAGATGAAAAAGATGATCTGTTAAAAGTAACGTATAGCTTATGGAAAGATAAAGAGCAAAGCGAACTAACGAAACTCTCGACTAGCATGGATTTCAAACAGGACGTGGGAGGAAACACAACGATATCAGCTTCAGATCTTTTTCACATGTCTCCTGGAGAGAAAAAATTAATTTCTACTACCATCACAACTGGAATGAACCATGAGTTTTCTGGTTTAACAGGTTCTGAAAAGAATCTGAAAGAGGAATTAAAAGATGTAAAGCAGGCTTATTTGGTGTATTTGCAGCTAGACAAATAACTATCGTAATATATATGGAGAATATGAAATTTTTTGACGGAAAATCTTCATATTCTCTTGACGAATTGTTAAGAAAGTTGTAACATAATAAAAGTCAACGCAATGACGTTGTCTTTAAAAGATTGATGCGGGTGTAGTTTAGTGGTAAAACCTCAGCCTTCCAAGCTGATGTCGTGAGTTCGATTCTCATCACCCGCTCCAATACATAATTTTGTTTATAACGCAGTATTTCGTTTCATAGATAAACGAAGTGTTGCGTTTTTTATTATGTCAGTATAATGTAAAAAGCACTGTGACCTACAGTGCTTTTTCAATGAGTTCATATTTACTTTCTCCACCATGTATTTGTATAAACATCTTCGTCAAGGATTGTATAAGCGCTTCACTCTTTTCCCGGGAAATAGATGGTGGGAAGAGAATGATTTGAAGAATGCTTTTTGTGTCTTGAGAAATTTGAGCTTTACTTGCTTGAGAAAATAACCCTTTAAGCTCTGCGCCATCCTGCCATTCAATATGACCAGTTTCATTTTTGGATAATGAAAGAGGCCCTTTCAATTGATCGGCATCTAATGTAAGGATAGGCAAGAAATATTTTAGTGAAAAAAATATCGACAAATCCTGTACGGAATTGGTCGAGTCAATAAATTGTTCTTTTTGAATATCAGCAAGAAGCGGAAGAAAGGGGATACCTTCTAGAAGATTCGTCCATTCTTTAATCGCTGGTACTTCTTCCAAAGTTTGATCTTCATATTCAAAAAACAAAGATTCTTGAAACAGGCGCAGTCGGCCTTTTAACATTTGAGGGGATTTCCCTATCTCAATATGTGAATATTCAATCTGTCCAACATGGATAGACGGGCTTTGAGGTTGGGAGATTTCCATTTGTATCTTCACAGTGACTCACTCCAATCGGTCATGATACACTCGTATTATACTGAAATCAACTGAAGAAACAAAGAAAGGAGGTTTGCAAGGTGATTCATGTTGGACAATTAAAAGAAGAATTAATTCAATATGCGAACGAAATTGGTGTCGATAAAATTCGATTTGCAAGTGCTGATACATTTGATTCATTAAAGGACCGCCTCATCTTACATGAATCGTTAGGGTATTTGTCCGGTTTTGAAGAGCCTGATATCGAAAAACGAACAAATCCTGCTTTGCTGCTTCCAAAAGCAAAATCAATTGTCGCCATTGCGCTCGCATACCCTTCCAAAATGAAAGATGCTCCCCGAAGTACAAAGGATGCAAGAAGAGGGATTTTTTGCAGGGCTTCATGGGGAACTGATTATCATGTTGTGCTGAAAAAAAAGCTCGACATGCTTGAAGAATTTTTGCGCAGTAAACACGAAGATATACGGACAAAATCAATGGTGGACACAGGTGAATTGTCTGACCGTGCTGTAGCCGAACGTGCTGGCATTGGCTTTAGCGCAAAGAACTGTATGATTATCACACCAGAGTTCGGATCTTATGTCTATTTGGCTGAGATGATTACAAATGTTCCATTTGAACCGGATGAGAAAATAGAAGACCAGTGCGGAACTTGTAATAAATGTGTGGATTCATGCCCAACGGGTGCTCTTGTGAATCCAGGCCAGCTCAATTCTCAAAGGTGTATTTCGTTTTTAACACAGACAAAAGGGTTTTTACCTGACGAATTTCGCTCGAAAATAGGGAATCGGTTGTATGGATGTGATACGTGCCAAACGGTCTGCCCAATTAATAAAGGGAAAGACTTTCATCTACATCCTGAAATGGAGCCGGACCCTGAAATTGCAAAGCCGCTCTTAAAGCCACTGCTGACAATCAGCAATCGTGAGTTTAAAGAGAAGTATGGTCATGTTTCTGGATCATGGCGAGGGAAAAAGCTTATTCAGCGGAATGCCATTTTGGCACTTGCTCACTTTAAAGATACATCTGCTTTGCCAGATTTGGTTGACCTGATGCATAAAGATCCAAGACCGGTCATTCGAGGCACGGCTGCTTGGGCAATCGGTAAAATTGGCGATGGTCAGCAGCTTTCAGAACTCGAAAAAGCCCTTGGGCGGGAAAGTGATGAAGAAGCAAAACAAGAGATCATCAAAGGGATTGAATTGTTACAAACACCTTTAAATACTAAATAACCTCCCATTGAACATAGAATGAACCAAACAGAGATGTTAAAAAAAGTTTGGTGGTGTCTGTGTGAAACAATTATTAGAACAAACGTTAGAAGACAGGCTGGCATATTTATTAAATGGCAGTACGATCAAACAGCCGCAGCTGATGTCTGATGTGGACGCTGTGGAGCGAAAGAAAGAGCTGTTTGCAAGAAGACAAGTTGAGATTGTCAAGGCGAAAGCAAAAGCAAAACTTCTCGATTCAGCTATTCAAGATGATGGAGCTCAGCAAGTACAATATCTCGCTCACCTCACTTATGTCTGTAAGGATATAGACGATTCTTTTTATTTAGAGGAACAGGTTGAGAAAAGAGAAGCGTTTCTTTATAATGACATGCTTGTGAAAGATCGTATGATGTTAGAAGAACGACAAAAGGAAGATCAGGAGGATGAGCGCTTCCAAAATGAAGACCAATTTGGAAGAGCTTTTCACTATGACCGGCGTGCAGCTGTTCAATATGCTGAAACGTATTGGAATAAACGAAATCCAGCCTATAAAAATTTCGAAGATAACTGTACGAATTTTATTTCACAATGTCTAAAAGCAGGGAATGCGCCAACGAGAGGATATCCGAACCGTGGATCTGGCTGGTGGGTTCGTCCACATACATGGAGCTACAGCTGGACGGTGGCACATTCGATGAAAAATTATTTAGCGAATTCCAAAGCGGGGTTGAGAGCGAAGAAGCTCAAGGAGCCGCAAGAGCTTCAAATAGGTGATGTTATTTGCTACGATTTTGAGGGTGACGGTAGGTATAATCATACAACCATTGTCGTTGATCATGATAAAGGCGGAATGCCTCTAGTGAATGCACAAACGTATGACAGCCGTATGCGTTACTGGTCGTATGAAGATTCAACGGCTTATACACCTAGTATTCGTTATACGTTTTTTCACATTTTGGACGATGCTCCGAAGGATAGTTAATGGTATAATGTTGAGCGGAAAAGAAAATTAGAGGTGAACTTTTTTGGGACTTCATGTCGTTTTATATCAACCAGAAATTCCAGCTAATACTGGAAATATTGCGCGAACATGTGCAGCAACAAATACAACACTTCATCTGATTCGTCCGCTTGGTTTTTCGACAGATGATAAAATGCTGAAGCGTGCAGGACTCGATTATTGGAAATATGCCAATGTCGTCTATCATGAATCATTAGATGAATTGTTTGAGGCTCATCCGAAGGGGCAATTTTTCTATATCACAAAGTTTGGGCAAAAGCCGCATACAACGTTCGATTACTCGCAACTAGATGAAGACTACTTCTTCGTATTTGGCAGAGAGACAAGTGGATTGCCAAAAGATTTGATTGAACGGAATATGGATCGCTGTCTACGTTTACCAATGACAGAGCATGTTCGTTCACTGAATCTATCGAATACGGCAGCGATTCTTGTGTATGAGGCGCTTCGCCAGCAACAATACCGAGATTTGATATAAGAACATGATAAAAGCCGAGATCCCATCTCGCTTTCAGTGAATATGTAAGTGCTGAAAATATGAACGAAATGAAAAAGGATGTTCCGCTGATGGAACATCCTTTTTTTCATTTGCCAGGCTTGCCTTCGTAGCCAGCTGTGAAAATGGATACTAAAAACGTAATGATGACGCCCATCATAATGACCGTTCTCATATAAGCTCCCCCTTATCCCTTTGTTCCTTTGCTGCCGGTTTCATATGTTGCGAAGTTCGCCTTGAAAAGCAGGAGATGAAGATCATTTTTCTCCTGTTTTTCCTTTATTATGAAGGGTCTTGCGGATGGTTGTCAATTCAGTTTGCCAATTCGTCATTTTGAAGAACGAAAGCATGTAATAGGACGCCTCCGCATAGATTGTAAAACAGTATCTGATTTCTAGCTTCAATCTTGAAAGAGGAGGTTCATATGGATATTTTAAAGAAAATTGAACAGCACAGAGAAGAAGAGCAGCGACTGAAATGGGAAGGCACATTCAGCGAATATTTAGATATTATTAAAGAAAATCCACTTGTCGCTCAATCTGCTCATTCTCGCGTTTATCATATGATTAAGGACAGCGGGATTGAAGAGGAGAATGGGGTCAGAACCTACAAATTTTTTGATCAGGAGCTTTTTGGATTAGAGGAATCATTGGAAAGGCTAGTGGAAGAGTATTTTCACCCTGCGGCTAAACGTTTAGATGTCAGAAAGCGTATTTTATTGTTAATGGGTCCAGTCAGCGGCGGGAAATCGACGCTTGTCACAAGGCTGAAAAGAGGGCTGGAAGAGTATTCACTAACAGATCATGGCGCAGTCTATGCGATTAAAGGCTGCCCAATGCATGAAGATCCGCTTCATCTTATTCCGCAAAATCTGCGGGAGGATTTCTATAGAGAATACGGCATACGTGTGCAGGGGAATTTATCACCTTTGAACTTGATGAGGCTCGAAGAGGAATATGGCGGCCGCATTGAGGATGTGAGAGTGGAACGAATTTTTTTCTCAGAGGACAAACGGACCGGCATTGGTACCTTCAGCCCGTCTGATCCGAAATCTCAGGACATTGCCGACTTAACAGGAAGTATTGATTTTTCAACGATTGCTGAATTTGGTTCAGAGTCAGACCCGCGTGCGTACCGGTTTGATGGAGAGCTCAATAAAGCGAACCGTGGAATGATGGAATTTCAGGAGATGTTGAAGTGTGATGAGAAATTTCTATGGCATCTTCTTTCATTAACGCAGGAGGGAAATTTTAAGGCGGGGCGTTTTGCGTTGATTAGTGCGGATGAATTGATTGTTGCACATACGAATGAAACGGAGTACCGGTCATTTATTTCGAATAAAAAGAACGAGGCTTTACACTCAAGAATTATTGTGATGCCGATCCCTTATAATTTAAAGGTGACAGAGGAAGAACGTATTTATCATAAGATGATTTCAGAAAGTGATGTCTCAGATGTTCATATTGCACCGCATACGCTAAAGGTGGCTGCGATGTTCTCTATTTTGACAAGGCTGAAAGAGCCGAAGCGGTCTGATATCGATTTGGTGAAAAAAATGCGACTGTATGATGGGGAAAGTGTCGAAGGTTTCCAATCTGTTGATATTGATGAGATGAAAAAGGAATTTCATGACGAAGGAATGAGCGGAATTGACCCGAGATATGTCATTAACCGCATTTCATCCACCATTATTCGAAAGAACATGGAATCCATCAATGCACTGGATGTCCTCCGTTCCTTAAAAGAAGGACTCGATCAGCATCCATCGATCTCAAGTGAAGATCGGGAACGTTATTTGAATTTTATTTCTGTCGCACGAAAAGAGTATGACGATATGGCGAAGAAGGAAGTTCAAAAGGCATTTGTGTATTCCTATGAGGAGTCTGCGAAAACTCTCATGGATAATTACTTAGATAATGTTGAGGCGTACTGCAATAAAAACAAACTGCGTGATCCGTTAACAGGTGAAGAAATGAATCCTGACGAAAAGCTCATGCGTTCAATTGAGGAACAGATCGGCATTTCTGAAAACGCCAAAAAGGCATTCAGAGAAGAAATCCTTATTCGGATTTCAGCTTATGCAAGAAAGGGCAAACGCTTTGATTATAATTCTCATGAGAGATTAAGAGAAGCCATTCAGAAGAAGCTCTTTGCCGATTTGAAAGATGTCGTGAAAATTACGACATCGACGAAAACGCCGGATGAGCAGCAGTTGAAGAAGGTCAATGAAGTAGTGGCGCGATTGATTGATGAGCATGGCTATAATTCCACAAGTGCAAATGAACTCTTAAAATATGTAGGTAGTCTTCTGAATCGTTAATAAATGAAGGAGGCATTATTGGAGCAAACCAACACCAGTAATGTCTTTTTTAGAAATCGTCGTCATTTCGACGTCGGCCAGCATACGATAATGGAATCGATGGTTACAAGAATTGTCCAAAAAGGTGAGGAGGGGGATGGATGTCCCGGCAAGAAAAAAGTCAGTTTATTGTGTCTCAGGAAGACTGGTCCCTCCATCGAAAAGGCTTTGATGACCAGCAGCGTCATCAGAAAAAAGTCAAAGAGGCGATTAAAAACAATTTGCCGGATCTTGTCACAGAGGAAAGCATCATCATGTCTAATGGCAAAGATGTGGTCAAAATTCCAATCCGTTCTTTAGATGAATATAAAATTCGGTACAACTATGATAAGAATAAGCATGTAGGTCAGGGGGATGGAGACAGCCAGGTTGGCGATGTGGTCGCTCGGGATGGATCTGACAGTAAGCAAGGGCAGGGAAAAGGGCAAGGTGCTGGAGATCAAGCCGGTGATGATTATTACGAAGCAGAAGTCTCATTAATGGATTTAGAGGAAGCGCTGTTTCGTGAGCTGGAGCTACCAAATCTTAAACAAAAGGAACTTGATGATATCGTTGTCGAGGAAATTGAGTTTAATGATATTCGCAAAACGGGGTTAACCGGTAATATCCATAAAAAACGAACAATGCTGTCAGCATTTAAACGAAATGCCATGACAGGAAGCCCTTCCTTTTATCCCATTTATCCAGAGGATATTAAATATAAGACGTGGAATGAAGTCACCAAACCAGAATCGAAAGCGGTTGTCCTAGCGATGATGGATACGAGCGGAAGTATGGGGCTTTGGGAAAAATATATGGCGAGAAGCTTTTTCTTTTGGATGACACGTTTCTTGCGGACAAAGTATGAGACAGTCGAGATCGAATTCATTGCCCACCATACAGAGGCGAAGGTCGTAGATGAGGAGCACTTCTTTTCTCGGGGAGAGAGCGGGGGAACCATTTGTTCTTCTGTCTATCGAAAGGCACTAGAGCTCATAGACGAACGATATCCTCCGTCACGATATAATATTTATCCTTTCCATTTTTCTGATGGTGACAATTTGACCTCTGATAATGCACGGTGCGTGAAGCTCGTTTCTGAAATTATGAAAAAAGCCAATTTATTTTGTTATGGTGAAGTGAATCAATATAATCGGCATTCTACGTTAATGTCAGCATATAAACATATTCAGGATGAGAAATTTAAGCATTATATTTTGAAGCAAAAATCAGACGTTTTTCTCGCATTAAAAAAATTTTTTCAGCAGGAAGAAGTTCTTTCTTAAAGAGAACATTCAAAAAAACCTTTCAGCATAAGGGCTGAAAGGTTTTTTGTGTGGAGAAGGAAGGGATCACCAGAAAAAAAGTAAAACTTTCTCTTTGACATTTCAATTTTCATTTATTAATATTTAATCTTGTTAAATATAAGTTTTTCAAAAAAAGATGCCGATCGTCTTTTCTTCTTTTTCTGCTTTTTGCTCATAAGTGAACAATAAGTATAAATGGGCTGCACACCATTTTCAGCAGAGTAGAAAAAGGGGAAACAGGCAGCTCTATGAGCTTGTTTCATAATCTGTCAGATGATGGGCATTCTAAGTTTGCTAAAGCAGATGACACTATATTTTTATACATGAAAGGAGAAACAAAACATGAACAGAGGGCGTTTATTGCTAACAAATATTATTGGCCTTATTGTGATTCTTGCCATTATTGCCGGAGGTGCTTATTACTACTACGAAAGCACAAACTTCGTAAAAACAGATGAAGCAAAAGTGACAGGTGACATGTACCAAATTACAGCGCCAGCAGCTGGACAAATCAAAGGCTGGGACATCAATGAAGGTGACGAAGTGCAAAAAGACAGCACAGTTGCAAAAGTTGAAGGAGAAGCAAAAACAAACATTAAAGCAGTGGCTGATGGCACATTAGTCAAAAAAGAAGTACAAAACAACCAACAAGTGCAGCCTGGGACAGTTCTTGGTGAAACGATTGACCTAAGCAAGCTTTACATTACAGCGAATATTAAAGAAACAGACATTAAGAACATTGAAAAAGGCGACAAAGTGGACATCGTTGTAGACGGCGATCCTGATACAACATTTGAAGGAACAGTTGAACAAATTGGTTATGCAACAAACTCAACATTCAATATGCTGCCAGCAACAAACTCAAGTGGTAACTACACGAAAGTGACACAAAAAGTAGCAGTGAAAATTTCAATTAAAAATCCATCTGACAAAGTACTTCCAGGTATGAATGCTTCTGTCAAAATTTCATCTTAATGATGACTGATATCAAAAAATGAAAGGAGGTTGTCTGAGATGGCAAATCAACCTGCAGCGACAAAACAGGGAGCAGGCTCCTTGTCTTTACTGATCATTTTAATGGCCGGTTTGTTCGTAGCGATTTTAAACCAAACGCTTTTGAACGTAGCCATGCCCCATTTAATGACTGAATTTAATGTGAGTGCGACGACAATTCAGTGGCTTACAACAGGTTACATGCTTGTCAACGGTGTGCTCATTCCGTTATCTGCGTTTTTAATCACACGTTTTGGCCAGCGCAGCTTATTCCTCGTGGCGATGATTTCATTTACACTAGGGACTTTTATTTGCGGTATTGCGCCAAACTTTTCTACGATGCTGATTGGTCGTTTGATTCAGGCAGTCGGTGGCGGTATCTTACAGCCGCTCGTCATGACAACAATCCTTTTTATTTTCCCTCCAGAAAACAGAGGGAAAGGAATGGGGATTTTTGGTCTTGCGATGATGTTTGCGCCAGCTGTTGGACCAACGTTATCTGGTTATATTATTGAACACTATTCATGGCGTATTATGTTTTATGGACTTGTACCAATCGGTGCGATTGTCATTATCGCGGCTTTCTTTATGTTTAAAAATATTGTAGAGCCTAAAAAAATCAAGCTGGACAGCCTTGGTGCGATTCTGTCGATCGTTGGTTTTGCTTCGCTTCTATACGGAGTGAGCGAAGCGGGAAGCGATGGCTGGACAGATCCAATTGTTCTATCTACGATTATTGTTGGTGCGATTGCGATCATTCTCTTTATTTTCCAACAGCTAAAAGCGGATAATCCGATGCTTGATTTCCGCGTGTTTAAATACAGCATTTTCTCATTATCAAGTGTTATTAACATTATTATTACCGTTGCCTTATACACTGGGATGTTTTTACTTCCGATCTATTTGCAGAACCTCGTTGGGTTTACTGCACTGCAATCGGGGTTATTAATGCTTCCAGGGGCACTTGCGATGCTGATTATGTCTCCAATTTCAGGGATCTTGTTTGATAAATTTGGACCTCGTCCACTTGCCATTGTGGGGATGCTGATTACGGTTGTCACCACATACGAGTTTACAAGGCTAACGATTGATACATCTTATAGTCACATTGTGCTCATGTATGCAGTACGTGCCTTTGGTATGTCACTCTTAATGATGCCAGTCATGACTGCTGGGATGAACCAATTACCGCAGCATTTAAACAGTCATGGTACAGCGATGTCAAATACACTGAGACAAATCAGTGGTTCGATCGGTACGAGTTTGATCACGACGATTTATACAAATCGCACGACATTCCATTATTCCAATATGGCAGATCAAACGAATACAGCTGATCCGTTCTTTATGAATTCATTCCAGGCGGCTGTCTCTAATGTGATGCACCATATGGGCATGACAGCAGAAGCTGCTCAAAAATATGTGTCTACCCAGCTCTTTACGAAAGCACAAGTTGATTCAAATGTGATGGGCATCAATGATGCTTACATGTGGGTGACATTATTCTGTGCAGCTGGTGTGATTCTTAGCTTATTCCTGCGAGATGTACGTAAGGATAAAAAGCGAAAAGAAAAGCAGGATAAGAAACAAGAAATGACATTGCTTCCAGCACCTAAGGAAGCAAACCAAGATGCAAGATAAGTGTGGAGGGACCGTACATGAAAATTTATGTCGTATACGATAGTGAAGGTGACCATACAAAAGCACTTGCAGAAGCGATTGCAGCTGGCGCAGGTGAAACAGAGCAAGCTGAAGTGTTCATTGATCATGTGAAAGATGCGGATATCCGCAAGCTTGATCAAATGGATGCAATCATTTGGGGCTGCCCTGGTCACTTTGGTACCATTAGTTCTGGATTAAAGACATGGATTGACCGTCTTGGGTATTTATGGGCAGAAGGAAAACTCATCGATAAAGTCGGTGCCGTTTTCTGTACCACTGCGACAACACATGGCGGATTAGAAATGACGATGCACAATTTGATTACGCCGATGTTCCATCAAGGGATGCTTGTGGTCGGCCTTCCTGGAAATGTTCCAGAAAATGCGTTATACGGCTCTTATTATGGAGCAGGTGTGACGTGCCCGATTGATTCTGATGAAGTGATTTCTGCAGAAGGCATTGAGCTAGGGAAAGCATTAGGAAGACGTGTAGCATCAGTCACTGCGTCATTTAAGCGATAAGGAGAGGGTTCTTTTGGCGACGATTATTGTAGCGTTAGTAGCTGCTGTTCTAGTCATTATCGGATTAGTAGCGTTCAATGTCAGACACGCTTCGGCCGAGAAGGAAGAGATCAAAGAAGATGTATCGAATCATCCTGACGTGCCGCATAGCGAGCCAGAAGTTGCGGCGAGACCTGTAGAGCCTGAAGTGGAAGAAAAAGCGTCAGAGCCTTCTCAGACAGATGATGCTCCGTCAGGTGATGATTTCTATAGACAGGCGCTTCAAAAGTTTAAACAGCCAGAACCACCTGTCAAAGAAGAAGAACCAGAGACGAAAATGAATGATGATATGTATCGTTCTGCTTTACAGAAACTAAAGCAGAAGGACAAATAAAAAGAGAACCTCTTGTCAGGTTCTCTTTTTTTATTACACAAAAAAACCGCCGGCATAAGCCGAGCGGTTTTCCTTCACTCTATAAAGTGCTAAAAGAGCAGATGCTCTTAAATTACGCTTTGTTAACGTTAGCAGCTTGTGGTCCACGGTTACCTTCAACGATTTCGAAAGAAACTGATTGACCTTCTTCTAAAGTTTTGAAGCCTTCGCCTTGGATAGCAGAGAAGTGAACGAATACATCGTCTTGACCTTCTACTTCGATGAATCCGAAACCTTTTTCAGAGTTGAACCATTTTACTTTACCTTCTAACATGAAATTTCCTCCTAAAGCGATCTTAACGCTTAAATTCACTATTCTTGCTCTTACACAAACTTCAAAGACGAAAACTCTTTCAAAACTTTCTTCTTAAAGATGATACGAACAAAAATAATTACCTTTACTTTACCAGTGTTTGCGGGAAAAAACAACTGTTATACGAAAACTTTTTTAAAAATAATTAGCGCTAACAAATTGAGGAAAAAGCCTATGTTAAGTGTTCTCTTTTACGTCCAGAAAAGCTCACTTGGTTTCTGCCTGACTGCTTCGCTTTATAGAGCTCCTGGTCTGCAATAATCGGTAATTGTTTCATGTTTTCACTTGTTCCTGCATCATAAGCACAGCCAATTGACACCGTAATGTGAATCGATGTTCCGTTTTGTAAATAAATTGGGTGATCCGCCATTTTTTTTCGTAAACGTTCCGCAATTTGCCATGTTTTTTCAACGGAACAATTCGGTAAAAGCACAGCAAATTCTTCACCGCCGATCCGCCCAATATAATCAGAGCTTCTTGTGTTCTTAATCAGCCTTGTTCCGATTTCTTTTAAAACGATATCTCCCTCATGATGTCCATACTGATCATTGATGGTTTTGAAATAATCGATGTCTAGGTAAATCAAGGACATTTGATGGATAGGTTGCTTTAAGTTCAGAGAAAAAGCATCACTTAATATTTCATCGAATTTCCGTTTATTTAAAACACCAGTTAAAAAGTCATAATGAGCTTGGAATTTATACAAATTTAACATCTGATACGCTTTTGTTTGATGCTCAATGACATAAAAGTTAAATAAACCGGCAATATACGAGAAAATCCAATAGGCAGCATGCAGTTCAAACGATCTTTCATTGACGATGGAGATAAATAAACTAGTCGCTATGACGTTGCTCATGGTAATAGATAACAGCATTTTTACGACGTGATTGATATGACGCTCAGCAATTAAAAAGGAAGCTGTGGCGATAAATATCATGGAAAAAATATTAATGAAAGAAGCGACATTGGCTTCGATTAATAATCTGCCAATAATGATCACACAGGCTGCAATGAACGTTTGTGCAATGCCTCCATAAAATGCCGTTAAAATAAGGGGGATATGTCTTAAATCGATGATGGCTGGTCCTGCTTTAATAGAGAAAAACATTAAGAGGACACCGAGTAACCCAGAAATGATTCCTTTAAAAATTTGTCTGAGCAAGGTGTCTTCCTTTTTTAAAAAATTCTCTTTAAACACAAGCATCAATAAATAATGGAAAGTGACAAGAATTGTTAAATTAATAAAGAGGTCTCTTAGCAAAATAAAATCACCTTTTTAAAATTACTAAAATTTGTTGCAAAAGAAAAGGGGAAACAAGATAATTAATAAAAATTTCACTTATGAGGGGTTTAAAATGAGGAGAAAACAATTTCCAGATCGAACGGACTGGCTTTCTTTTTTTGAGACGTGGCCTGATGAAGGATTTGAACGAGATATGCCCATTGAATATCAAGATCTAACGTTTCGGTTTGAGAATGAGGAAGAGCGATTTGTGGTGACGATGTCTCTTGGAGTACAAGAATTTTCTTTGAAGGCTGTTCGAAAAAAGGACGCATCCGTTTTAGGAGTATATGCCTTTAAAACTGTGCGACATGTAGAAATAAAAAAGGATCGGCAGCATGAAAAAGAGCTGTTGATACTATTAGATGGTGTGGAACGGTTTGTTATCACGATCGAAATCACCTTCTTACCTTCCTTCTGCATCATGGTGAAAGAGCATTTTTCAGGAGAATAAACAGGAGCCTTTCTGAAAAAAGGCTCCTGTTTTAGTTATTTGTGCTCGATGTCATTGAGCACTTGCTGAATGGATTCATCATCCATTACATTCATGACACTTTCATCAATGTGAAGAGACTGGGCGTAAGACTCTCTCGGCGGCTGATGAGTTTGATATGTTTTTGATGATGTTTGATGCTGATTTGTTTCATTTGGCTGGACAGCGGTGAATGCCTGCTTGATCATTTGACCTACTTCAGCCGTGCCTTTTGAGTCTTTACGTGAATGCGAATGGGACTCATGGCGAGATGGCTCATGATGGTGTTGATCTTTGCCTTTCATCATTGAGGACAAATTCATTTGAGTCATGCTGCTTAGTCTTCTCCGTAATAGTGGTGAAAATAATGCAATGATGGCTGTTGATGCTGCGATCATTGCACCAGTACTCATACCTTTTCTCTTTTTAAACAAACGAATCCCTCCATTTGATCGTGATGATACTTCTTCATCATGTTTAGGATGACCAATCAAGGCTGATTTATGAATTCATTGCTGAAATAGAGGATGTGTGCATAAAAAGTCTGCTGGATGAAAAACCTATGAGCAAAAGGAGGGAATCAATTGATGAATAAGAAATGGATGCTATCTTTATTACTCGTTCCAACATTGATCACTGCTGGGTGTGGAATGAACAACCAAGGCGATGAACGAAGAGGAACAATGAAACGACAGTATGAAAATGTCACATATAAGAACGACAACATGAGACAGGATCAACCAAATGTGCAAACACCTCAGAAGGTGAAAGTGGCAGATAAGGCATCAGAGCTTGTTGCCAACATGTCTGAAGTGAAAACAGCGAACGTACTTGTCACAGGGAAAAATGCATTTGTTGCTGTCGTGCTTGAAGGCAATAAAAGCGGAGATGTAACAGACGATTTGAAAAAGAAAATTTCAGACAAAGTCAAATCGACGGATCAACAAATTGATAATGTGTATGTATCTGCTAATCCAGACTTTGTCGATCGTATGGCAGGGTACGGAAAACGTATTAGAAGTGGAGAGCCAATTTCAGGATTCTTCGACGAGTTTACTGAAACGGTTCGACGTGTCTTCCCTGAATCAAAATAGCTACGACAAAAGCCGTATGTCATATGCGGCTTTTTTGTTTGGAACCGCACCTTGCGCACCTGAATGCATAAAGTAAAAAATATATCACCTCTTGTTGATCTTTGTTTTTTCATAGAAAGAGAAAGAGGTTGCAGGATGAATTCAGGTGGGGA
Source organism: Bacillus sp. BS1807G30 (assembly GCF_040047675.1). Lineage (NCBI taxonomy): Bacteria > Bacillati > Bacillota > Bacilli > Caryophanales > Bacillaceae > Bacillus > Bacillus sp. BS1807G30. Next base: position 886,849 of record NZ_CP157353.1, read on the forward strand.
GTAAATGAAAGCAAAACCGTCATTAATTCATAAAAAACTTGTAAGCGGAATGATTGCAGCAGGTTTGATTTTTTATGCGTTCACTGCGTACTTGATTTATGTAGCGTTCCAGCTGGCAGGGCAATATCTAGAGGAGCATTCTTCGCCTAAAACGGTCTTAACGGAAGGACTCAATAAGCAAGTCTATGAACATATTCGAATCTACTATGCAGAGGATGAGGGCGCCTTTGTCGATCTGACCATAGAAGCGCTTGAGCAGGCAAAGAAGAGAACGATGTCAGTGTTTCATTATGAAGCTGATAAACCGTTAGATATCATTTATTTTGATGATAAAGAGACGATTGAGCAATTTGCTGGCATCAAGCATATTACAGGTTTTTATTCTGATGTTGATCATATGATTGGATTATACCCAGATAAACGGGAAGAATTGTTGAAGAAAGAGACACTGCCTTTATACTTTTTCAACACGTTATTCATTCATGAGTATGCCCATTTCGTTTTCTATGAAAAGGTGCATGCATATAAGGTATCTCCAGTCGTCTTTCCCCTTTGGTTCCATGAAGGGACAGCAGAATGGACGGCCTATGATGTGCTGAATGCCACGTCTGAACGGTTTGACGTCATTCCTTTCAAATCTCTTTATTCTGATCAAGACTGGCAAGAATCTCGCACGACGTATGAGACAGATGTTTATTTACAAAGCTACTATATGATCTATGAGCTTGTGCAGCTTTATGGACGAGATGTCATACATGAGATCATGGAGGAAACAGCGAAAACTAGTCGTTTTGATAGAGGGTTTGAACAAGCGACAGGACAACGTCTCACAGATTTTGAAGAGCAATTTAAACTGAATTATCAAAGAAAAAACGGCTGACCTGTAAATAGGTCGGCCGTTGTTTTTATTTAATGAAGCGGTTTTTGCTGATTGGCTTTGCTTGGCGGCATCTGCACTTGTCCTTGCATAGGGGCAAATGTAGACGTCATCGCCTGCATATCTTGAGCTGTAAGCTGTGGAACTTGATAATAGCTATGTTTGTTTTGATATAAGAAAATTTCATATGCCATTTCAATAAAGTTCGGAATTTGCGCTGCAAGCACACGTCGCACCACAGGGTTTGTGACCTCTAATGCAGTCATTGAGAGTAATCCAGCATGAGATTTCACGAGACCAAGCATATGTCCTGTAATTCCCGCATCTTTTACATCTTGTAATGACTGATTTGGCTTTTTAGGCTGAGATGGTTTTATTCCGTATGTCACCTGCGTCTGTTCTTTCATCATATAAGTAGATGTTTCTTCACTAGGCTTTTGACCAGTAGAAAAGCAATCTACCGTGACGTTGTACTGGGACAATACAAATTGATATTGTCGATCTAAAATGTCGGATAATGCGGGATCTTGGATAAATTGCCGAAAGATCATGTATTGATCCAAAATATTAATGGTCCCTGCCAATACCTCATGTAAATCAAATAACTCATGCCCGCCATGATTGAATTGGGGCTGCTGGGCATGTCCTTGAACGTTTGTCTGCTGATCGTTTTGCATAAAGAATCCTCCTTCTGTTTATACAGTCTGTTTTAATGTGAGGAAGTTTTCCTCCTTTCATGCAAAAAACATTATTTACAATTAGAGGGTTTTCTTCCTTTTTGTCGAAAAAATGTATCAGACGAATGAACATGGGGGTACCAGATGCAGGACAAAATCATTAATCGTTTGATAGAAGACGAACATGTGCAGGCACCAGTGATTGGCATCGGTGTTTCGCCGTTTGAACAGCATCATCTTGAGGCTTTTTTTCAATCATTTCCGCAGGAATTAAATGCCTCTTTTATTGTTGTGCAAAATCATGTGACAGGCGATTGTGTAACTGATTTGGAAGCACTTGTTTTACCGATTGGCTACCGAGCAAAGCCGATTAAGCATGGTGAGAAAGTCATGAAAAATACGATTTATTTTTGTCCGCAGCATGCAGCTGTGACATTGACAGAAGACAAACGGCTACACATAACAGAGCAGCATCCTACGAACAAGGCGTGTGCTGTGAATTCGTTGTTTCAGTCACTTGCCAATGTGCAAAAGGAAGAGGCCTATGCGATCTTTTTTCAAAAAGGCTATTGTGTAGGAAGTGGTTTGCTTCAAATCGTTGAGCAAGGCGGTACAGCCTTATCGTGCAGTGAGACAAATAGTGGGTTTGATCGTATGTATCATCAAACATTTCAAGACCCTTCTGCACTTGCGTCATATATAGCCAACATCATCAACGTTCCGCATACAGATATTGCAGACCCTGTTTTGATCAGAATGATTGAACGTCTTGAAATGCATAAAGGAATTGCTTTTTCAACCTATGAGAAGCGCAGGCTGCTCTCTGTCATTCAAAAAAGAATGAGGAGTGCGAACCAATCGATCTCCTTATTGTCCGAGTACGATCGTTTATTAGAGAGAGAACCAGATGAGCTTGATCGCCTGCATGTACAGCTTTTAAGCGGAACGACTTCCTTTTTTAGAGATATGGAAGCCTTTCGAGTATGTGAACATCACATCATTCCGTCGATCATTGAAAACACAATGAAAAATGGGAAATCTCGATGCCGCATTTGGATTGCAGGATGTTCTACAGGTGAAGAAGCCTATTCTTTTGCGATGTTATTTTTAGAAGAAATGAAACGAAGACAAGTGTCCATTGAACTTCAAGTGTTTGCAACAGACATCAACCGGAAAGCCATCCAAAGTGCAAGCAAAGGTGTTTATTCGCTTGAGTCTATGGCACGGATGCCAGAAAAATGGAGGGCGCGATATTTCGAAAAAAAAGGTGACGCTTTTATTGTGAAGCAGTCGCTTAGAAAACATATTGTCTTTGCTCCTCACAATTTATTGATTGATTCACCTTTTATCCACCTCGATTTTATCAGTTGCCGAAATGTTCTGATGTACTTCCAGCCAGAAGTACAAAAACGAGTCTTATCTCGATTCCAATATGCACTAAAGGATCAAGGGATGTTGATATTAGGACCGAATGAAAAGGTACCCAATATCCCTCGTTTATTTCATTTGTTAAATGAAAAGTGGAACATTTACACCCACTCAAACGTTCCTAAATACAATGCAGGTCGTACGGAGTTAAAAGAACGAGCTGTCCAATATATGAAAGAAGTAGAGCAGGAGTATGATGCATGTTTCATCATAGACGATTGCGAGCAAATTCTCGCGATATCAAACGGTGCCTATTCTTTCTTAGCGCATGCAGAAGTCTCAGATGAATTATGTGAATATGTAACCCCTGATTATATGAAAGAGATACTAAGTCAAAGCTTTCAAAAGGTGTGGACTGAAGAGACTGAGGTTGACTTTCAACATGTCCTCATTTCGGAAAATGGAAGAAAGCAGTATGCTGATTTTACAGTGAAACATTTTGATCGCCGTTTTAAAGGAGTATACGTCATTCTCATTCGGATGAGTGAGAGAGGAAAAAATCAAAAGAACGGCAGGGACAAAGGGATGTCAGAGCAGAATTCGGTTTATCAACAGCGAATTGTCGATTTAGAAAATGAGCTCAATGAGGTCAAACAAAAGGAGCAAGAAGCAAGGGCTCAATTAAAAGAAAAAAACAAGCAAATAGAAGTGCGCGAGAAAACAAACGAGCATTTTATTAATATCATAAACAACTTAAAGGTGACAAGAGAAGAACTGTACCGGCCGTCTGTGAAGCCAGAACTTGCCACGTTGTTTGTGGACCGGGAAATGAATATTCGCTATCACACTCCTACAGCTGCCTCTTTATTTACTTCAGCTCAAACCCGGCACCAGCAAACTTTTCAGTCGATGGTGAAGAAGCTATCGAAGGAAATGCTCTATCAGGATATTCAATCTGTCATTTCAGATAGGCGCGTGATCGAACGTGAAATTGAAACGAACGAAGGAGAACAATTCACGGTTCATATGACGCCTTTCTATGATCAAGATCGCGAGGGAGCAGTGATGACCTGGATCAAGATGACCGAAATGACGAAATTGAAGCAGGCTCTTCATCTTGCGGTGACAGCACTTGATAACAGCCATATTCATATTGTGGTTGCAACAGGAGAAGGTGTCATTCAGTGTGTCAACCAGCGCTTTTGTCAGTTTGTACAGCAGCATGAATATGACTTGATCGGAAAAGATATTTTTTCTGTCTATTATGCGTTGTGTCAATGTGATGATCTAGCGAAACAATGGGACGTGTGTTTAAGAGAAGGCAGCTGGACAGGTGAGTTGTATTTTCAGGACTTATCAGGGCGTGAGCGATGGGAAAGAGTCTCTTTACACCGAATCGATGACCCTGACAAAATGCAGTCTACTGTCATGCGGATTTCAGAGGATATTACAAGTCAAAAACAGTCTGAGAAAATGCTGATGAAGTCTGAAATGCTGTCAGCAGTTGGACAGCTGGCAGCTGGTATTGCCCATGAGATACGTAACCCACTTACGTCGTTAAAAGGCTTTTTACAGCTAATGATTCAAAGTAAAAAGTATCAGAAGGATTATGCCGATGTGATGATGTCAGAGTTTAATCGGCTTGAGTCTATTATTAACGAGTTCCTTGTGCTCTCTAGAAGCAAATCTGTTAAATTTGAACCGGTGAATGTGAATCTTCTGCTCGAAGAAGTCATTATGGTCGTTGAATCTCAGGCGGTCTTAAAAGGAGTGTCGATTCAAAAGAATCTGGCTCCCTCTCTGCCTCATATTCAAGGCATTCCAAATGAACTAAAACAAGTGTTCCTTAACATTCTTAAAAATGGAATTGAAGCGATGGATGGAGTAACAGGTGTGATCCAAGTGACTTCATTATTGAAAAACGACCAAATGATGCTGATATTTGAAGACCAAGGAAAGGGCATACCAGAAGATGAGATTGGGAAATTAGGTGAACCTTTTTACACAACGAAAGAAAAAGGCACGGGTCTTGGATTAATGATGACCATTAAGATTATTGAAAGCCATGGCGGTACCATTCGTTTTGAGAGCAAAAGCTTTGAAGGGACACGTGTGATTATTACGTTTCCAAGTAATTGAGATAAGTTTTACACGAAATCCATCCAGTCTCAATATTTGCTTTGTACACTAGAAGAGATGAAGTTCAAAGGGGAGAAATCTAATGAAACGTATACAATCCATTCGAATGGTCTGTTGTTTGATTTTGGTGATATTTAGCCTGCAATCTTTACTGCCTAGTATCATGACAGCTGAGCCGTTTAGTGTTTCTGAGAAGAAGGACACTTTGTGGAAACAAACAAAGCCGATGAACATAAAAAAAGCTCGCAAACTGATAGGAGAAACGGTGACGGTGAGCGGTATCGTAACAGCAGATCAATCCGCTATAGGGAATGGGAAACTATCAACATATATTCAAGACAAAACAGCTGGTCTCAATATTTATTCTGCGCAGCCTAAAAACTTCCCAGAACTAAAAGCTGGCATGAAGGTCACGGTGACAGGCAAGATCACGACTTATAAAGGGCTCATTGAAATTGTGCCAGATCAAGACCATCTGAAGATTGATGCTGTGAATCAACCATTGCCTTCGCCAAAAAAAGTTTCAGTGAAACAATTGGAAACGGATCAGGCAGGTAAATATGAAGGAAGATTAGTGAAGGTAAAAGGCTATGTAGAACAGGCGCCAGATCAGCCGGCTGGCGGTGGATACAATGTGGCCATCATCGATAAAAAATATCATAGCACAGTCCTTAGAGTCATGGTTGATACGGGTGCCATTGATCAAGTGAAGACCGGAAAATGGTATGAGTTTACTGGCGTTTTAAGCAGATACGATACGCTGCAAGTACTTCCAAGACACAAAACCGATGTCAAATTGCTGAAGCACCAGCCAAAGCCGCCAAAAATCAAAAAAGAATATGAGGCAACGGTAGATCGTGTTGTGGATGGAGATACCATTCATTTGAAGAAGCCTGTGCTCGGCACAACAAAGGTACGCTTCGTGAATATGGACACACCAGAAACCTACCACAATCCAAAAAATGAATTAGATCAAAACCAGCTACGTTTTGGACAAAAAGCGACGGATTATTTAAAAACCCTTCTTTCAAGTGGTGATCGAGTCACATTAAAGATTGGCCCGGAAGCAAAGGATGGATATGGACGTCTTTTAGCTCAAGTCAAAACCAAAAAAGGGCTGAATACGAACCTAGAGCTTGTGAAAAAAGGATATGCCCCTACTTATTTCATTTGGCCTGTTGGAGATGAAAAAGAGTATCTGATGTTCCAGCAAGCAGTGAAAGATGCCAAGGAAAAAGGGCTTGGTATTTGGAATGAAGAAGATCCTCTGCTAGAACAGCCGTTTGAATTTAGAGCACGCGAGCAGAAAAAAGGGCTCACACGTTATGTGGGTGATTCATCTGCAAAAACCTACGTATCATCTGACAGCTGGAATGAGATCGATGTGGATAAACGTATCTTTTTTGCTTCTAAAGAAGAAGCAGAGCAGGCTGGATATCAGGCGTCAGAATCATCCAGTGAAGTCCCATTAACCATTTTAAGCATGAATGATTTGCATGGTAAAATTGATCAGCAATATGAGCTGGATGTAAAAGGTGATGGCAGTAAAGGAACGTATGGACGGATGGATTATGTGGCGGCTTATATGAAACAAAAGCAGGCTGCGCAAAAAAATACGATAACAGTTCATGCAGGAGATATGATAGGCGGAAGCTCGCCAATATCTTCTCTTTTACAAGATGAACCAACCGTTGAACTAATGGAGAACATCGGCTTTGATGTTGGGACAGTTGGCAACCATGAGTTTGATGAAGGTGTGGATGAACTATTGCGCATCTTAAAAGGTGGAGATCACCCGAAAGGCACAAAAGGATACGATGGGCAGAATTTCCCGCTTGTTTGTGCAAACTGTGAATACAAGGATACTGGCAAACCACTTTTACCAGCCTATGAAATCATGGATGTCGAAGGAATTCCTGTAGCTTTTATCGGGGTTGTGACAACATCAGCGGCAGGTATGGTCATGCCAGAAGGAATTAAAGACATTCAATTTACTGATGAAGTCCAAGCTGTCAATGAAGCAACGAAAGAATTAAAGCAAAAAGGGATTAAAGCGATAGCGGTTCTGGCTCATATGACCGCCTCTCAAAATGGTGATACCATTACTGGAGAAAGCGCAAGGCTCGCCAAAGAAGGTGATGACGAAATTGATGTCATTTTCGCTGGCCATAATCACGAAGTGGTCAATGGAGAAGTGAATGGAAAATTAATTGTCCAAGCCTTTGAATATGGAAAGGCGATTGGAGAAGTCAATGTCACACTTGACAGGAAAACAAAAGATATTGTCAAAAAGAGTGCAAACATCCAGTATGTAGACCAGGCTGGTATTGAAAAGGATAAGGAAGCAGCGGACATTTTAGCTCATTACGGAAAAGAAGTGGAGCCGATTATTAGTGCGGTTGTTGGAGAAGCAGGGGTCAAGATGGAAGGTGGCTATTCCAATGATGGTGATACACCACTTGGCAACCTTATTGCGGATGGCATGAGATATTCAATGAAAAGTGACTTTGCCATGATGAATGGCGGCGGCATCAGACAAAATCTCGAAAAAGGACCAATTACTTGGGGAGATCTCTTTAATATTCAGCCATTCGGAAATGTGTTAGTGAAGCTGGACATCAAGGGGAAAGACTTAGTTGATATCATTGAAGCTCAAATATCTCCTCAATTTGGACCGGATTATAGCATTTCAGGCTTTTCTTATTCGTACGATCCGTTAACATATAAAGTAGTCGACTTAAAACTGCCTGATGGTTCTTCCGTTGTTTTCGACAAAACGTATACACTCACAGTGAATAATTTCATGGCGACTGCCACTGGAAGTAAGTATGCGCCGATTGGACGGCTAGGGAAGAATCCGGAGACAGGTCCAGAAGATTTAGAAGCAACAGTCGCTTTTGTAAAGAGCTTCGAGGGAGCTTCTATTGTGTATCAAAAAGAGGGCCGAATTCAACAAGCGAAACAAGAAGAAAAGGCAGCAGCAAGCTAAAGAATCATCACCAAGGGCGAAGGAGTTAAAGCATGAAAAAATGGCTTGCAGTGATTGTCATGTCAGCGGGGATTGTGCTGCTTGGCTGGGGAATTTGGCAAATCGCTTCTACTCACTTACAAACAGCACAATCATTAGAGGAAGCAAAGAAGGTCGTAAAAACTGATCAAGGAATGACAAAGAAAAAGTTTGCACCTGAAATGGGGAAAGCCTCTGGCATCCTGACCATTCCGAAATTAAAAGCCGATTTGCCGATTGTTGAAGGGACAGATGCGGACGACCTTGCCAAAGGAGTCGGTCATTATAAAGGCAGTTATTATCCTGATCAAAATGGACAAATCGTTTTGTCGGGACACAGGGACACGGTCTTCCGCCGGACTGGTGAACTGGATATTGGGGATCAGCTGAAAATCACTGTACCGTATGGTGAGTTTGTTTATGAAATCAAGCATACGAAAATTGTGGATCAGCATGATACATCCATTATTACTTTACAAAATAAAAAAGAAGAGCTTGTGTTAACCACTTGCTATCCATTTCATTTTGTCGGCAACGCACCAGAGCGGTACATTATTTATGCGAAAAGAGCATCTGTCTAACGTCAAAAGAGCCTGTATGATCAGGCTCTTTTTTCTACATATTGTCCATTAATTCAGCCATATCAGGTGGGAGCGGTGCTTCTATCGTCAGCTTTTCACCTGTGAATGGATGGTTCATGTCTACTTGTTTGGCATGAAGGGCGCATCTGTTTATCAGGTCACGCTTCCCGCCATATAATGTATCGCCAGCTAAAGGATGCCCGAGACTGCTAAGATGAACCCGAATTTGATGTGTTCTGCCTGTTTCTAATTGCAGCTTGACGGCCGTCATCTGTAAACGTTTATTGAGATGGAAGACCTCATAATGAGTCTTGGCGCTTTGACCAGTAGGAGAAACTCTCCTTCTGACGGCATGGTGTTTATCACGTCCAATGGCAGCTTGGATCGTTCCTTTCTTTTTCTTAAACAGTCCTTGTGCGATGGCAAGATACGTTCTGTTAATCGCTTTTTTTGAAAGCATTTGATCGAGTACAGCATGTGCCAACCTGTGTTTGGCAAAAATGACGGTGCCGCTTGTATCTTGATCCAGCCTATGTATATGTCTGACCCGCTTTTCTTCTCCATTTGCTTGAAAATGGAAAGCGACTAGGTTCGCCAGCGTACCTGTTTGTCCTTTTTCATTTGGGTGGGTCGGCCTTCCAGCAGGCTTTTGGACAACTAATAAATGCTCGTCTTCAAAGAGTACCTCTAATTCACCGTATTCTGGCGTCACATCACTTTCTTCCGTCTCAAATAAATCAATGATGATCTGATCACCTGTACTCACTTTTGCAGCATGGTGGGCAGTTTTTTGATTGAGACGGACTTTTTGGTGCTCCATCCAAAAATGGATAATCGGCTTAGAGGCAGACACTTCGTCTTTTAAAAATTGACTTAAGGAAATGCCATTTTGCTGCTCTCCTACTTTTAGGGAGAGCGTGTGTCCTTTTATGATCATGATATTCGTCCTCTCTTTGGGTATATATAGGAAACACTTACCTTAGCGAATGACTTTTTTTCTGTGCTATTCTGAATGGAGTAATAACGACAGAGAGGTAGATGCCACGTGAGATTAATGAAAGCTGCGACAGACCTTCAGGAGCAGGAAATTGAAGAAATATCAAAGGAAATTGAAGATCTTTTATCCCATTCCGTAAATGGAGAAGAGCAGGAAAAACAACTCCCGCTTACATTTATTGATGGTGTGTATAACGGGACAATGGATGATGCTTTTCGTATCTTATCAGGTCTTCAGTTATTACATACCATTATTTTAAAGCCGAAGCGTCATATCACAAAACGAGATCGTGAGTTATTTGAACTCAACCGTGAACAAGTTAATGCGTGCGGCTTTTCTTTCCCGTTTGATTTAGATGATTTTGCAGGCCGTCACCTTCAAAATGCGTAAAAGTTGGTGTGAACTTCCTTGTTAACTTACAAGGTCGTCGCACATACTATTTTTAAGGGAACGGAGAAACCTTCAAGATCTGTAATACCAATTCCGCTCTTTTTCAACAATGTCTATTCTCCACGAATCGGAGCGCTTGGATCTCTTGCAGAAAGAATCGAACATGACAGGAGCCTGACAAAACGATGCAGGCTCCTTTTATACATAATCATTTTAGCAGACATTCATCTTTGAAAGTCAATTTTATTCACGATATGATAGCAGTATGGAAGATATTTCAGACTTTCGGAAAAAGGAGTGGCCTCTTTGGTAAAGGCGATTATATTTGATTTTGATGGATTAATTTTAGATACAGAAACACATGAATATGAGGTTCTGCAGGAAATGTTTGCTGAGCATGAATCGGAGCTGCCTCTGTCTGTATGGGGAAATGTGATTGGAACGCAGGCAGGTTTTAAGCCTTTTAAATATTTGGAAGAGCAGTTAGGGAAGACATTAGATCATGAGGCGCTTACAGCGGACCGGCGTTCACGTTTTCAAAAGAGAATGAAGGACGAAGCAGCAAGACCTGGTGTAGAAGCTTATTTAGAAGCGGCAAAGGAGCTTGGAATTAAGATTGGACTTGCTTCCAGCTCAGATTATAAATGGGTGTCTGATCACTTGAAACAAATTGGACTTTTCGATTACTTTGAATGTATCCGCACGTCAGACGATGTGGAAGAAGTGAAGCCTAACCCAGAACTTTATTTGCAAACCGCACAATGCTTAGGCGTTGAGCCAAAAGATTGCGTGGCATTTGAAGACTCTGTGAATGGGTCAATCGCTGCCAAACGAGCGGGTATGAAATGTGTCATCGTACCAAATAAAGTGACGAGCACACTGCAGTTTGAAGAATATGACGCGAGATTAGAATCCATGGCTGAAATCGAATTGCTCCAGCTATTCCATCAGCTTGAAAAAGAGGATCAGTAAGGGGGCAATACATCATGGCAGAAAAACTAGATTTAACGCGATTTGAAAAAAGAATGGTGATTCGAAATATTAGAGAAGAAGATATCGACCGAATCATCGCATTGCAAGAGGTATGCTTTCCAGGCATGGACCCTTGGAAAAAAGAGCACCTTGAAAGCCACCTTGAACATTTCCCAGAAGGTCAGTTCTGTGCGGAATTCGAGGGGGAAATTATCGGCTCATGTTCAAGTTTATTAATTAACTTTGATGAATACGATGATCGTCACACATGGCAGGACATCACAGATGATGGATATATCACAAACCATAATCCAGATGGGATGAATATGTACGGAATTGAAGTAATGGTCAGTCCTGAGTACCGCCGGATGAAAATCGGTCATCGTTTATATGAAGCAAGAAAAGACTTAGCGAGAAGATTAAATTTAAAAAGCATCATCATTGGCGGACGTATCCCGAATTATCATAAATATCAAGAGGAAATGACTCCTCGCCAATATGTAGAGCAAGTCATGCTGCACCAAATTTATGATCCAGTGCTATCTTTTCAGCTGTTAAATGAATTTAGCCTGATGCGGATCAATCCGAATTACTTGCCGGATGATAAAGCTTCCAGTACGTACGCAACGCTAATGGAATGGAACAATGTCGATTATCGCCCGCAGTCGAAAAGATATTATAAATCGGCGTTCCCAGTGCGAATTTGTGTCATTCAATATGCAATGAAGCAAATTCATTCCTTCGAAGAGTTTATGAATCAAGTGGAGTATTACGTGGATGTGGCATCAGATGCGTCAGCTGACTTTGCCGTTTTCCCGGAAATCTTTACAACCCAGCTTATGTCATATTTAGAAGAGAGATCACCAAGTCTAGCAGTGCAGCGGATCACAGAATATACTGAGGACTACATCAATTTGTTTACAGATCTCTCGGTCAAGTACAACATTAATATCATCGGTGGTTCTCATTTCGTTGAAGAGGAAGGGAAAATCTATAATATTGCCTATTTATTTAGACGTGATGGAACGATTGAAAAGCAATATAAGCTGCATATCACGCCGAATGAAAGAAAATGGTGGGGGATTTCAGCTGGTGACCAAGTCCGGGTATTTGATACGGACTGCGGTAAAATTGCGATCCAAATTTGCTACGATATTGAATTCCCTGAGCTTGCTCGAATTGCAGCTGACAAAGGAGCGAAAATTATTTTCACTCCATTCTGTACAGAAGACCGTCAAGGTTATTTACGAGTGCGTTACTGTGCGCAGGCGAGAGCGGTTGAAAATCAGATATATACGGTCATTTCTGGAACGGTCGGAAACCTTCCGCAAACAGAAAACATGGATGTCCAATATGCACAATCAGCAATCTTTGCACCATCTGATTTTGAATTCGCAAGAGATGGCATTGTAGGTGAGTGCAACCCGAATATTGAAATGGTAGTTGTCGGTGATGTCGACTTAGAAATATTAAGAAGGCAGCGTCAAGATGGGACGGTTCGTCAGCTAAAAGACCGAAGAAGAGACGTGTACCATATTGAATATAAGAAATAACCAAAACAAGCGCCCCGCAGTTATGCGAGGCGCTTTTCTGTATGTTTACATTTTCTTTAATGCCACTGTAGCAAAATGGGCAATGCTTTTGGCAGCTAAAAATGGAACGTCTGATTTAACAAGAGATTGATAAATCGTTTTTTCTACTTGTTTCCATGTAAGATCAGACTCTTCTAAAAGATTTTTTAAATCAGGTCCTACATGCTGGTTGAAAAACTGTTCAAATTGTTCACGTTTTTCTTGTCCGGCAATCACTTCTAATTTTTGTAGCCATTTTTCTTGTTTTTGGAAAGATTGTTCAATGTTTTGTTTAATGGTGTCTGTTGTTGAAGGAAGCTGAAAATCACTTTCTGCTGTCACCTGCTTCGTTTGAATAGATGCAGCATCAGCTGTCTGTGTAATAGGTGAAGCGAATAAAAGGACAGTGGTGGAGAGCATCAAAGATTTTGCGATTGTTTTCATTAAGAAAACCTCCTAGTTCATTTAGTATTGTGCACGATATTCATTATACATTTTTGTTAAAAAAAGGTAATGAGACTTACCGCTTATTTTTTCATGCGACAAAGGGATGCCAAATGAAAAGACGAATATACTGAATGGAAATGATGTTTTACAAAGGGAGAGGGATATGGGGCGACAATCTAAACATCTGTATATCAATTTGCCGGTTAAGCATGTGAATGAGTCAAAGGCTTTCTTTGAACAGCTGGGGTTTGACTTTCAACAAGAACTGACGAATGAACATGCTGCTTGTTTTGTGATGAATGAGACGATCACAGTCATGCTGTTATCACTTAAGCATTTCCAATCCATTTCAGAGAAGGAATTGGTAGATGCCAGAAATGGCGCAGAGGTCATTATCTCTTTACAGGTCGAGACGAGGGAAGAGGTTGATGAGCTTGTGGAGCGTGCGATTGCAGCTGGTGGTTCACCGTTTAAAGAAAAACAAGACCATGATTTCATGTATGGCTGGAGCTTTCAGGATCGTGATGGTCATTTATGGGAAGTGTTTTATATGGATGAGGAGAGAAGCGACCTTTCATAAGGAAGCTTCTTTTTTATTGATGATCAGTGGTATGATAAGAGGGTAGAAAAAATAAGGAATTCATCTAGAGAAAAGTAGGTGCTTCATGGAATTTTTACTTGTCTTAATGCCAGTGTTCGGCATATTCCTTATAGGGTATATTGGGCAGAAGACAATTGGTTTTGATATACATACGCTTTCATCAATGTCTTTATATTTAATGTCACCATTTCTTGCATTTGAAACCTTTTATCAAAATAAAGTATCGATGGACTATGTGTACTTATCTATATTTGTCGTAGGGCTTTGTCTTTCACTTGTTTTATGTGTCTTCATTTTATCTCGAATTTACGGGTATTCGAATGAAACGTATTGTGCCATGATTTTGTCATCAGCATTTATGAATAATGGAAATTACGGCACGCCTGTTGTCCTTCTTGTTTTTGGAGCAGCTGGTTTAGATATTGCGATTGTGCTAATGGTCCTTCAGCAGCTCGTCATGAGTACGATCGGCATGTATTATGCAGCAAAAGGTGGAGAGGACGCGGGAGACTTGAAGGTCGTTCTAAAAAAAGTGCTGCGTATGCCAGTTGCTTACGGGGCTCTTCTTGGTCTATTATTTCAGCTCATTGACTTTTCATTACCTAAAGAGCTTATGACAGGTGTTCAGCTTGTCGGGGATGCAGCGATACCAACGATTATGCTAATTTTAGGTATGCAGCTCGCAGTGATTTCTTTTAAACAAGTGGATTATCGTAATATTTCCTATGCGGTGCTGCTGAAGCTGTTTATCTCACCACTCATCGCATTCGGCTTTACGCTTATTTTACCGGTAGATGATTTGGTGAAACAAATTATGATTTTAGTTGCAGCGATGCCGACTGCGGCGAATACCACGCTGATGGCTGTGCAATTTCGAACGAAGCCTGAGTTTGTCTCAAGCACGACGTTTCTCAGTACGATTTTAAGTATTGTGACTTTACCTGTTTTATTATGGATTTTATCCATGCACCCTCTGGGATAGGGGACGGCAAACAAAGGGGGACTTATGAATGAATGTAGATGTTCATTTTCAAGTAAGTGATGTGTTAAAAACGAAGCATTTTACGCATGCGAAAGTGTTAGCTGGGGAAAAGGGATTGTTTCGGCAGGTAAAATGGGTACATGTACTTGAAGTGCCTGCTGTAGAGGATTTGTTAAACGGAGGCGAGCTGATCTTAACGACGGCCGCAGGCTTCCATGATCAATTGGAAGTCTTTCAGGCGTTTTTAAGGCAGTTGATTGACTCAGGTGCGGCTGGATTATGTATTGAATTTGTACCGCTCCGGTTTGATGTACCGGAAGAACTGATTATTTATGCAGAAGAACGTGATTTTCCGCTAATTCTGTTTACAAAAGAAGTGAAGTTCGTCAATATTACACAGCATCTCCATACGATGATGATTGAACGTCAGTATCAGATGATGGCAGATTTAGAAGCCTTGTCGTCAAAGCTGAATGAGCTTTTACTAACTCCTCATCCGCAGATGGATATTTTGGATCAAGTGTATCAGCACGTGAGAGGGATACTACTGCTGATCCCTGTTCAAGGTGAGCCGATTATTTTATGTGATTCTTCCAAACAAACAGAAGAGCTTGTGATGAATTATTTGCAATATGCTTCATTACCAAAAGGATATGAAGTGACGCAAAAACAAGTCCTTGCACTCAAACAAACCTTTGCAGACCTCGTCCTCATTCATCAATCGAACACGCTCTCGGAATTTGAACTGCTTGTGATGGATAAAGGAGCGAATGCCCTTGCCCAGCAAACATTAAGAGAGCTGTATACAGAAGAGCTGAAGAAGACAAAAGAGAATGAATGGCTGCAAAAATGGTTTCATGAAGAGCATACAGAAAGAGAAATCATAGAACACCTTGAGGAAACAGAAGGACTGAAAAAACCGACCGGCTGTGTGGTGATGCTCTTTCAAAAAAACCACCAAATAGAAGAAATCGCAGGGAATCTTTATTTTCTTGTCTCTTGCCGCTCTATTTTTCAGCGTGCTGGTTTCCATTTGATTGTGTACGAGCATCAAGGACAAACCTTATTTATTTTATTGAATACAAGAAAAGTTGAGGACTGGAAAGAGCGTGCAGAAAAAGCGGCAAACGACATCACGCAATTATATGACCGTGAGAAGCCCGGCGAGGCAGTCATCAATTATGGAATCGGTTCATATTGTGAGCAATTTCAGCACATGAGAAAAAGTTTTCAAGCAGCGAAAGAAGTGTTGCATTTAAAGAAAGTGATGCCGCAGCGGATAGAAAGCCCATTTTATCAAGATTTACATATGCTTCGATTGATGCCTGTCATGAAAGAAAGCGGGTTATTAGAATGCATGGTGAAAGAGTATTTGGAGCCGGTGATTCTATATGATAAACAAAATAGCGGCAGGCTCTATCAGACGCTGAATATCTTTTTACAGACAAACGGTTCTAAAAAAGAAACCGCAAGCCAGCTCTATATTGTGAGGCAGACGCTTTATCACAGATTGGATAAGCTTCATGCTTTACTTGGTGAGGATATGATGCAAGCGCCAAAACGTCAAGCGCTTGAATTTGCGATCCTTGCTTATGAATTTTTACAGGGGAATCGCCATTAACGGTATATGTTAGATTTGCCAAGGGATCAAGTAGAGTGTCTCATGGTTCTTTTCAATCAGTTGACGATCTGTCTAATGTAATGTGTCTGGCCCCTTTTTTATAATGAGAGTAACGACACGGGCGGTCTTGTTTCAGTTTCATATGCCTCACTTTTTATCCATATAATGAATGGAGAGGTCATATGCAGGACCGGTTTAAGCTTCTTTGATGATGAAAACGGATACATGGGGGCGTGGGAGATGAAAACACATAACGCACAAGATCTTCAGGCGAAAGATGATCAGTTCATTTGGCATCATATGAAAGGGACAAACAAAGAAAATGAAAGTATGGTGATTCATAAGGCAGAAGGCGCATGGGTGACAGATATTCATGGAAATCGCTATTTAGACGGGATGTCAGGACTATGGTGTGTAAATGCCGGATATGGACGTAAAGAGCTTGCAGAAGCGGCGTATCAGCAATTAAATACGATGCCTTACTACCCACTGACGCAAAGCCATGTGCCAGCGATTCAGCTGGCTGAGAAGCTCAATGAATGGCTAGACGGGGACTATGTGATCTTCTTTTCTAACAGTGGTTCTGAAGCGAATGAAGCGGCATTTAAGATTGCCAAACAATATCATGCGCAAAAGGGAGAGAGTACACGCACAAAATTTATTTCCCGATATCGATCGTATCATGGCAACACAGCAGCAGCTCTAGCCGCAACGGGTCAAGCGCAGCGTAAGTACAAATATGAACCGTTAGGTCAGGGGTTCATCCATGTCGCACCGCCTGATATGTACCGGCATCCTGAAGATCAAGAGAGCTTGGCAAGTGCTGATGCAATCGATCAAGCGATGACGTGGGAATTAAGTGAGACCATTGCTGGCGTCATCATGGAGCCGATGATTACAGGAGGCGGTATCTTAATGCCGCCAAAAGGATATTTGAAGAAGGTGAAAGAAATCTGTGAAGATCATGGGGCGCTCCTCATTGTGGATGAAGTAATATGCGGCTTTGGCCGGACAGGAAAGCGGTTTGGATTTATGCATGAGGAAGTGAAGCCAGATATCATCACCATGGCAAAAGGGATCACAAGTGGATATTTACCGCTATCTGCAACGTGCGTGAAACGAGACATTTATGAAGCGTATGCAGGAGAAGATACGTATGACAGGCTACGGCATGTGAATACATTTGGCGGTCACCCTGCTTCCTGTGCGGTTGCGCTTGCTAACCTAGAGATCATGGAAAACGAGCAATTAGTGGAGCGGTCAGGCAAGCTTGGCCAAGACATGCTCGAACGTTTGCAAGAGTTAAAAGAGCATCCATTTGTCGGTGATGTGAGAGGAAAAGGTCTGCTGTTTGGGATTGAGCTAGTGCAGGATCAGGCGTCAAAAAAGCCAGCTGATCCAAGTGTAGTCGGTCAATTGATTGCAGAATGTAAAAAGCGGGGATTGATCATCGGGAAAAATGGCGATACAGTGGCTGGCTATAATAACGTGGCACAGCTCGCACCACCGCTAAATATCACTGATGAAGACGCCTCATTCATTATTCATACTTTAAAAGAAAGCATGGCGCAATTATAGCAGAGAGGTTTCTCTGCTTTTTTCTATGCCCTGAAAGGATCAGGTTTTAATCGATCTGCTAGGCTGAATGGTCAATGGGCACACTAGGTGTATTGAAAAAAACATGCGATTCTATTACTGTAAGGAGAAGATAGAACCAATACACACGAGAAGGAGACGGCATATGAGTTTTCATGATCAACCCATTCTACCTGCTGTTCGCAATATGAAGCAATTTGAGGAATTTTTAAAAAGTCCATTTACATATGGGGTCTTACTTGATGTTCACTTAGGGCGGCTTAAGGGCATCATGAATGAGGCGAATGCGCATCATAAAAAAATGTTTGTCCATGTCGATCTCATTCACGGAATCAAACATGATGAGTACGGAACGGAATTTATTTGTCAGGAAATGAAACCGGCAGGTATTATTTCTACTAGGTCTTCTGTCATAGTAAAAGCCAAGCAGAAAAAGGTGTATGCCATCCAGCGAATGTTTTTACTTGATACAAGTGCGATGGAAAAAAGCATGGAGTTTGTTGGGAAACATCGTCCAGATTTTATTGAAGTATTGCCGGGTGTCGTGCCAGATTTAATTACAGAAGTGCGCGAAAGAGCTGGAATACCAATATTTGCAGGAGGATTTATCCGAACAAAAGAAGATGTAGAACGGGCGCTTGCAGCAGGGGCGACAGCTGTCACCACATCGAATACAGAGCTTTGGAAAGCATTCCAATAGTGAAAAAGATAAAATGTGAAAATTGATTGACAACGTTTTCATCCTCTGATACTATAGCACTAAGTTAATATCATGTGATGGAGAAACGGAGATCCACAACGACACTTTACTAGGTGACAAATGACCCTGATGTAAAGTATGTTTGTTGTGGATCTTTTTTTCTGTATCTTTTCTACACATTTATAGGGGATGGCAACTGAACCAGAGGAGGAATTTTTCATGACACCATTTTGGGGTGAAGTCGTTGGTACAATGCTTCTGATTATTTTTGGAGGCGGTGTGTGTGCGGCAGTCAGTTTAAAGAAATCGCTCGCTTATCAGTCCGGTTGGATTGTAATCGCTTTCGGATGGGGATTTGCAGTAGCGATTGCAGCTTATGCCACTGGAGGAATCAGCGGTGCACATTTAAACCCGGCGCTGACAATAGGTCTTGCATTAGAAGGAAGTTTTCCTTGGGCTGATGTTCCAATGTATATTGTCGGTCAAATGCTTGGCGCATTACTCGGAGCTATTATTGTCTTCTTACATTACTTACCACACTGGAAAGCGACAGACGATCCAGGTGCAAAACTAGGCGTATTCTCAACTGGTCCTGCGATTCCGCATACTTTTGCAAACGTGCTCAGTGAAGTCATCGGTACATTTGTATTGGTGGTAGGAATTTTAGCGATTGGTGCAAATAAATTTGCAGACGGAGTTAATCCGCTGATTGTTGGTTTCTTAATTGTCGCAATTGGTCTTTCATTAGGTGGTACAACTGGTTACGCAATTAACCCTGCACGTGATTTAGGTCCAAGAATCGCACATGCCATTCTGCCGATTCCAGGTAAAGGTCCATCAAATTGGAAATATGCTTGGGTTCCTGTTGTTGGTCCAATTTTGGGCGGTGCATTTGGCGGTGTTTTCTATAATGCAGCCTTTAAAGCGAACGTCACACCAGCCTTTTGGATTGTAAGCGTTATTTTAGTTGTGGTATTGTTAGGACTCTATGTCTCTACGAAAAACCAGACAAATGCTGTCAATGAAAGTATGTAAGGGGAGGAAAACACCATGGCAAAAGAAAAATATATTCTCGCATTAGATCAAGGGACAACAAGCTCAAGAGCGATCTTATTTGATCAAGAAGGTAAAATTGCACATACAGCTCAGAAGGAATTCAATCAATATTTTCCGAACCCAGGCTGGGTAGAACACAATGCAAATGAAATTTGGAGCTCTGTTCTATCAGTTATTTCAACTGCTTTAATCGAATCAGGAATTGAAGCAGATCAAATCGCCGGTATCGGAATTACGAACCAGCGTGAGACAGCTGTCGTTTGGGATAAACATACAGGCGCACCCGTTTACAATGCAATTGTTTGGCAGTCTAGACAAACATCGGGTATATGTGATGAGCTAAAAGCGCAAGGGCACGATGAAACGTTTAGAAATAAAACCGGTCTTCTGATTGATGCTTATTTCTCAGGCACTAAAGTGAAATGGATTTTAGACAATGTCGAAGGTGCTCGTGAGAAAGCAGAAAATGGTGACTTACTGTTTGGCACAATCGATACATGGCTCATTTGGAAAATGACTGGCGGGCAATCACACGTGACAGATTATTCGAATGCATCAAGAACGTTAATGTTCAATATTTACGATCTGAAATGGGATGAAGAACTCCTTGATATCTTAGGTGTTCCAGCTTCCATGCTGCCAGACGTCAAACCATCATCACACATTTATGGTGAAACAACAGACTATCATTTCTTCGGTAAAAATATTCCGATTGCAGGAGCGGCGGGAGATCAGCAGTCTGCGTTATTCGGTCAGGCTTGCTTTGAAGAAGGAATGGCGAAGAACACATATGGTACAGGATGTTTCATGTTGATGAATACAGGGGAAAAAGCAATTAAGTCGGATCATGGATTGTTAACGACGATTGCATGGGGCATTGACGGCAAAGTTGAATATGCTTTAGAAGGAAGTATTTTCGTTGCTGGCTCAGCGATCCAGTGGCTGCGTGATGGACTTAGAATGTTTAAAGACTCAAAAGACAGTGAAGCTTATGCTGAGCGCGTTGAGTCAACAGACGGCGTATATGTCGTACCAGCATTCGTTGGTTTAGGTACACCATATTGGGATAGTGATGTCCGAGGCGCTGTATTCGGTTTAACACGCGGTACTTCTAAAGAGCACTTTGTTCGTGCAACGTTAGAATCACTTGCTTATCAAACGAAAGATGTTTTAGATGCGATGGAAAAAGATTCAAACATCTCACTTAAAACATTGCGTGTCGATGGCGGAGCTGTAAAGAATGATTTCTTAATGGGCTTCCAAAGTGATTTGCTCGATGTACCAGTAGAACGTCCAGAAATTAATGAAACGACGGCACTCGGTGCGGCCTATCTTGCGGGAATAGCAGTTGGCTTCTGGAACGACCGTTCAGACATTGCAAAACAATGGAACCTTGACAAGCGCTTTGAACCTAAAATGGAAGAAGACAGCCGTGACTCGTTATACAGCGGGTGGAAAAAGGCTGTAAAAGCAGCTCAAGCTTTCAAATAAACAAAAAGTATGGTATACTTCAAGTAAGTTAATAGAACGGTTGGAGAACTGGAGAGACCGCAAGCACCGAAGTGTAGAAATACGCTTTGGGTGTTTGCGGTCTCTTTTTCTTTACCGTACAACATGGGAGGAACAAGAGATGACTTTTTCTAGCTTAGAAAGAGAACAAATGCTTCAGGACATGACAAAAAAACCATATGATGTGTTTATCATTGGTGGGGGTATTACAGGCGCAGGTACGGCACTTGATGCGGCTTCACGCGGAATGCGTGTCGGTCTTGCGGAAATGCAGGATTTCGCAGCAGGTACGTCTAGCCGCTCAACGAAACTAGTGCACGGTGGACTTCGTTATTTAAAACAATTTGAAGTGAAAATGGTCGCAGAGGTCGGTAAAGAGCGTGCCATCGTATACGAAAACGGTCCTCATGTGACAACGCCAGAATGGATGCTTCTTCCGATGCATAAAGGTGGGACATTCGGTAAGTTTTCAACTTCAATTGGACTTAGAGTATATGACTTTTTAGCTGGCGTTAAGCATAGTGAACGCAGAAGTATGCTAAGTGCGAAAGAAACACTTGCAAAAGAACCACTTGTGAAAAAGGATGGCTTAAAAGGCGGGGGCTACTATGTTGAATACCGTACAGATGATGCACGCCTGACAATTGAAGTCATGAAAGAGGCTGTGAAATTCGGGGCAGAAGCGGTCAACTATGCGAAAGTAAAAGAATTTATTTATGATAAAGGCAAAGTTGTCGGTGTTGTCATTGAAGATGTCACAAAACAGAAAACATACGATGTATATGCGAAAAAAATCGTCAATGCGACTGGTCCATGGGTCGATCAGCTAAGAGACAAGGATCACTCAAAAGAGGGGAAACATTTACAGCATACAAAAGGAATTCACTTAGTATTTGATCAATCTGTTTTCCCATTAAAACAAGCAATCTACTTTGACACACCTGATAAACGAATGGTCTTTGCGATTCCAAGAGAAGGAAAAACATACGTGGGAACAACAGATACCGTTTACAAAAAACAGCTGGAACATCCGCGTATGACAAAAGCAGATCGTGATTACGTGATCAAAGCCATTCAATATATGTTCCCAGATCTTCATATTACAGAGAAAGACGTTGAATCTAACTGGGCTGGTCTTCGTCCACTCATTCATGAAGAAGGGAAAGATCCTTCAGAAATTTCTCGTAAGGATGAGGTATGGACATCATCTTCAGGCTTAATCACGATTGCCGGCGGTAAATTAACAGGTTACCGTAAAATGGCTGAACACATTGTGAATCTTGTACGTGATGGACTTAAAGAGGAAACTGGAAAAGATTTCGGACCATGTAAAACGAAACATATGCCAATTTCAGGTGGGCATGTAGGCGGTTCGAAAAATATGGCATCCTTTGTTCAAGCGAAAACGGCAGAAGGAGCATCCGTTGGTTTGACAGAACCGGTTGCACAAAAATTAGCTGAGAAATATGGCTCAAACGTCAGCAATGTCTTCAAGCGTGTAGAGCAGCTTCAAGGGGAAGCAGACAAACGAAATATTCCCGCATATGTGTTGGCTGAACTTGTCTATGCGATCGAAGAAGAATTGGCTGTTACACCTGTTGATTTCTTCTTGAGAAGAACAGGCAGCCTATTATTTAATATCAATTGGGCAAAAACGTATGCACAGCCTGTTGTTGACTATATGGCAGATCGTTTTGGCTGGGATGAAGCGACAAAACAGAAACATCAAACTGAATTAGACCGACTATTCCATGAAGCAGTCGTACCGCTTGATGCTGAATAAGTAAAAAGCCGATCGTGTATCGGCTTTTTTTATTTTGTTCATCGTTTTTTCATATGTTCATGATATAACATGACATAAAGGATAATTCCATATAAAATAACAGTAGATATTAATTTATTGATGTTAAGAACTGGGAGGACGACCATGAGTTGGATTACGAATTATGAGCGTTGGATCAATGAGAAGCACCTGGATACTGAACTAAGGGAATGGCTGGAGGCACATCAAGATGATCATCAAGCACTTGAAGACTGTTTCTACAAAAACCTTGAGTTTGGTACTGGAGGAATGCGCGGAGAAATTGGTGCTGGAACGAACCGAATGAATGTTTACACTGTTCGAAAAGCATCCGCTGGTCTTGCTGCGTATATTGCAGCACATGGAGAGGATGCAAAAAAAAGAGGCGTCGCCATTGCCTATGATTCACGCCATAAATCTCCTGAATTTGCGATGGAAGCGGCCAAAACACTTGCTTCACATGGCATTCAAACATACGTATTTGATGAACTGCGTCCGACACCAGAACTCTCTTTTGCAGTTCGAGAACTGAATGCCTTTGCAGGGATTGTTGTGACAGCAAGTCACAATCCGCCGGAATATAATGGCTATAAAGTATATGGAGAAGATGGAGGCCAAATGCCCCCATTTGAAGCAGATCAAGTCATTAAAGAAGTAGATGCCATCGAAAATGAATTAGCCATTTCAGTGGAATCAGAAGAAGTATTGAAGCAAAATGGTTTGATCCGCATGATTGGTGAAGAAATCGATCAAGCGTATATGGAAAAATTAAAAACCATTCGTGTGCACCCTGAGCTTGCAAAAGAAGTCGATGTCAAAGTGGTGTTTACCCCGCTTCATGGAACGGCGAATAAACCTGTCCGAAACGGACTTCAGGCCTTTGGTTATGAGCATGTGACGGTTGTACCTGAACAGGAAAAACCAGATCCACAATTCTCGACGGTCACGTCTCCAAATCCAGAGGAGCATGCCGCTTTTGAATACGCCATCAAGCTTGGCGAAAAGCAAAATGCTGATATGTTGATTGCGACAGATCCAGATGCAGATCGATTAGGTATCGCTGTGAAAAATCATGATGGTGAATTTACCGTTTTGACCGGCAACCAAACAGGCGCCTTACTACTTCATTATTTATTATCTGAAAAACAAAAACTAGGTCAACTGCCGCCTCGCCCCGTTGTGATGAAAACGATTGTGACAAGCGAGCTTGGGCGTGCTGTTGCCTCAGCATTTGGAGCTGACACGATTGATACGCTCACTGGCTTTAAATTTATCGGAGAAAAAATCAAGCAGTTTGAAGAAAGCGGAGAATACACGTTTCAATTCGGCTATGAAGAAAGCTATGGCTATTTGATCGGTGATTTTGCACGAGATAAAGATGCAGTTCAAGCTGCGCTATTAGCAGTTGAAGTCGCAGCCTTTTATAAGAAACAAGGGAAGTCATTATATGATGCGCTTGTTGATATTTTTAAGGAATTTGGATTTTACAGAGAAGGGTTAAAGTCATTAACCTTAAAGGGGAAAGTAGGAGCGGAGCAGATTTCTGCTATTCTTCATACCTTTAGATCAAACCCACCAGCTTCTATCGCCGGTCAGCGCATTACGGTCATTGAGGATTATCAATCAAGTCAAAGGCACCTTGTGGCTGAAAAGAAAGAAGAAACGATTCATCTGCCGACATCAAACGTCCTGAAATATTTCCTTGAAGATGGCTCATGGTTTTGTTTACGACCTTCTGGTACGGAGCCTAAAGTCAAATTTTATATTGCAGTCAAAGGCACATCGTTAACTGACAGCGAAGAAAAGCTGAAACACTTATCAGAAGAAGTCATGAAAGTCGTCTATGACATTGTGGAAGAAACAGCTAAATAAAACATCACAAAGCCATCATGTCATGCATGATGGCTTTTTCTCAGTCAAAAGGATGAGAAAAAATCATCCTTTTTGAGAAAGAGCCGCACAGATGCTCATGGTATAATCAACATATTGATCAGAGAGGCAGTAAAAGCCGGGGGTACACACGATGGGAGATTACCAAGAAAAAGTCAAAACATTAAAAACGTTAAAAGAAATTGCTGAAAAGCTAAATGAAGGGATGGAAATGAAGGAAACGCTTCATGAAGTGCTTCATATGCTTATGGAAGTGACAGGCTTTCAAACAGCATGGATTTATTTTATAGAAGAAGACGGATCGTATGAACTAATGGCAGAAGTATGCTTACCTGAAGCACTGGCAAAGGATCGAAAGCAATTGATGTGTCAAAACGATTGCTATTGCATCAACCGCTACACAAAAGGCTCACTGCAATCAGCGACCAATATCATCAATTGTAAACGGATTGAAACGGCGATTGAGCAAAAGCTTGGAGATACAGAAGGAATTACCCATCATGCAACCGTTCCTCTCCAAGCATGTAAGCGTACGTTTGGCTTATTAAATGTGGCGGCAAAAGGGAAGGTCACATTTACACAGGAGGAGCTGAATCTGCTTGAAAGTATTGCACTGCAAATTGGTACGGCTATTCAGCGTATGAAGCTTGTGCAAAATGAGCAGCAGCATGCACTGCTAGAAGAACGAAACCGGCTTGCGCAGGATTTACATGATTCTGTGAATCAAATGCTGTTTTCCGTGAGTTTGACTGCAAAGGCAGCGCGTCAAATGACAAGTGATCAAAAATTAGGTGAAATGATTGATTTTATTCAGCATTTATCACAAGATGCCCTCATTGAAATGCGATCACTCATCTGGCAGTTAAGACCAAAAGGGCTTGAAAAAGGATTTACGACAGCGATTGAAGAGTATGCACAGCTTTTAGGTCTAAATTGTTCATTGTCTTTATCAGGCTGTATGGAAATAGATCATTCAAAGCACGAAACCTTATTTCGTGTATGCCAAGAAGCTCTAAATAATTGCCAAAAGCATGCGGGCGTTGAGAAAGTAGAGGTCAAACTGGAGCAATCAGGAGATACGTTTGGTATGAAAATCATCGATCAGGGAAAGGGATTTCAGTATGATGAACAAATGAGTCTTCCTTCACTTGGATTGAAAGGGATGGCTAAACGTATTCGTAGAGCAGGAGGTACATTTTGTATCAATTCTGAGCTAGGTAAGGGAACCACAATTCATGTGAAAGTCCCATTTTCTCAAGAAAGGAAGGGGTTGTCATGAGGGTAGTCATTGCAGATGATCATCATATTGTCAGAAAAGGGCTGGTCTTTTTCTTGCAAACTCAGCCAGATGTAGACATCGTCGGTGAGGCATCCAATGGGGAAGAGGCACTGCAGGTAGTCAGGCAAACGAATCCTGATATTGTCTTGATGGACCTTTCTATGCCTGTGATGAATGGAATTGAGGCAACAAAGCAAATGACACTCGACATGCCGGAAGTCCGCATTGTTATCCTGACAAGCTATGCAGATAAGGACTATGTCATCCCTGCTATTCAAGCGGGAGCGAAGGCTTATCAGCTCAAAGATGTAGCACCTGAAAAGCTTCTCACGACAATGATTGAGGTGCAAAATGGTACGTATCAATTAGACGGTCATATTACGACGTTTCTCATCCAGCATCTAACTGAACCTAAAGAGCAGAAATGGGCATTGATGAACGAACTGACCAATAGAGAACGTGATGTCTTATTTGAAATCGCAAAAGGGAAAAGTAACAAAGAAATCGCCTCGTCGCTTTTTATTTCTGAAAAGACTGTGAAAACACATGTGTCTCATGTGTTATCAAAGTTAGAGCTGGCAGATCGAACTCAGGCCGCTCTATATGCGGTAGATTATCAAAAAAATCAGCCGAAAGAGCTGTTGTAAAAGAAGAGCATATACAGTCTATATGAATGGTGGACATTCCAAAAGACTTCATGAGTATTTCTCATGAAGTCTTTTCTTTTTTATGAAAGACGGTTAGTAAAAGGCTGAAAAGAAAACAAAGAGCTAAAATAAAGTTCATTCTAGCCCTATGTCAACAATCTGAAAGGCAGAAAATCACCCTTTTCCTTTATGTGTACATCGGTTCAGCATATGCTTCAGCAACGGCAGCCTCTGAAGCATGGTCGATATACTGCAGGAGTCCATATAAACATTTTTCAACATCTGCATCGTTCCGGTTAAATTGATACGCATGTAAGAAATGCTCAATACGTTTCGAGAGCAAATCATCTTGCGTACGGACCATAAGAATAAGTAAATTATCCCATTGCGAGCGATGCGTATAATAAAGTGCCTTATCATAATCTGCCACATTCATTAAACCTTCTCCTTTCCCTTGAGAAGTCCTCATTAGTTTGCTCGGATCAGGTCGACTTTTTCAGGGGAAAAGTTGGTGTCTGCATAAACAGGGTACCGGGAATTATAGGCTGAATAAATGCTTCATGTATGAAAAAGTACCAACCAGCAAAACCTAAACAAAATAGACATGAAAGTGAGAATATTGATATCATGCACCCGAAATTATGGATGCTTTTTGCAGCAGGAATTATTTTATTCGGCAGTCTCATGGTTCATCCATCTTCACAAGCAGCCGTGCAGCCGGCAGAGAATTGGGAAAGACTTGCGTATACTGCCTTGCAAGATGAATATGAAGGCGCCGCTTTAAACGATTATCATTACATTGGACGTACACAAGTGAATGAAGATCAAACAAAAGATGTGTTTCGCGTGACCGTGAAGGAAGGCTCCACACGATTTGCAGCACATGCAGAAATTTATTTTCATCCGGTGACGGGGCATTTGATTAGTATTAACGTATTTCGGCTATAAAAAAGCACCTCTTTTAAAAAGAGGTGCTCCAGCTGAAAAGAAGATTTATTTCATGCTTCCTTGAAGATATGAGCGAATATCCACACCGAGTGAATCCGCTAAACGCTGTCCGTAATCTTCATCTGCACGATAGAAGTTACAGATCGCAAGTAATTTCGTTTTTTCATTTACGTCTTTCAAGTCAGCTGTCAGGTTCTTGATCAATGCTTGTTTCTCTTCTTCAGAGTAGCTTCGATATTTTTCTCCAGCTTGTTTGAAATCATTTGGTTTTTCAATTTTTTGTCTCACTATACGGTCACCATGAAGAACTGGTTCACTTTCTTTGTAGTGAGGGTTTTCTTTTGGCTGATCGTCATAACGGTTTGGTTCATAGTTAATATGACCGCTTGGACGAGTTGTTGTCATAAAGCCATCCTGTTGGTTATTGTGAACAGGCGCATAAGGACAGTTAACTGGGATGCGCATGTAGTTTGCACCTAGGCGGTGACGCTGCGTGTCAGGATAAGAGAACAGACGACCTTGAAGCAGTTTGTCTTCAGATGCTTCAATTCCTGGTACTAGGGCACTTGGCGTGAAAGCAGATTGTTCTGTTTCAGCAAAGAAATTTTCTGGATTGCGGTTCAGTGTCATGCGGCCCACTTTTTGCAGCGGATAATCTTCCTCGCTCCACGTCTTCGTCGGATCACATGGATCATAATCTAGTTCATCATAATCACTGAGCGGCATAAGCTGAACGTAAAGATCCCATGCTGGATAATTTCCTTTTTCAATACGATCATACAAGTCTCTTGTCGCATGCTGGAAGTCGTTTGCTTGAATTTCTGCAGCTTCTTCCATCGATAAATTGCGAATGCCTTCTGATGGTCTCCAGTGGTATTTCACATATTTTGTTTCTCCGTATTTGTTTACCCATCTAAACGTATGAACACCAGAACCGCGCATTTCAGCGTAGTTCGCAGGAATACCTTCGTCAGAGAAGAGCCATGTGAGCATGTGAGTAGATTCAGGTGTTAACGTCATAAAATCCCAATAACGGTCAGGATCTTGAATGTTGGTTACAGGATCTGGCTTGAGAGAGTGAACCATGTCAGGGAATTTAAGTGCATCACGAATGAAGAAGATCGGCAAGTTGTTCCCAACTAGATCATAGTTGCCTTCTTCTGTATAAAATTTGACAGCGAAGCCGCGAGGGTCACGTAATGTTTCAGGCGAACCTTTAGGGTGAATAACCGTTGAGAAACGGACAAAAACGTCTGTTTGTTTTCCTTCTTCACTTAAGAAGGCTGCTCTTGTATGTTTCTCCATGCTATTTTCTACTTCAAATACACCATAAGCGCCGGCGCCTCTTGCATGTACGACACGCTCTGGAATACGTTCACGGTCAAAGTGTGCAAGTTTTTCAATCAAATGGTAATCATCAAGAAATGAAGGCCCCCTGTGACCAGCAGTTCTTGAGTTTTGATTATCGCCAACTGGCACGCCTTGATTCGTTGTCAAATTTTTATGATTAGAATTTGTCATTCTTTTTCTCCTCCTGTAAACAAAAAATGGTTTCTAGCAATCTATATACCCTAATTATATTGAATCAAACATGATAGTCAATATTTATTTATAATAATTTTAAATAAATTATTATTACAAGGAGGTAAAGAAAAAGACGAAAGAAATAAATTCTTTCGCCTTAGAGCAGAAGCTCTCTTAGAGCATCTTTGTTTTGTGTTAAATCATTTAATGTGTATTGGTCAAGAACGCGTAAATAAGCAGTGAGTGCTTCATGAAGTACATGCTTTAATGAACAAATCGGGGAGATAATACAGCTGTTTTTCTTCGGATCAAAGCATTCAACCATGACTAAATCATCCTCTGTATAGCGGACAACCTCACCAATATTAATGCTTTCTGGGCTTTTCCCCAGCCTAATCCCACCATTTCTTCCGCGGATCGTTTCTACATAACCACGTTTTCCAAGATGGTAAATGACCTTTGTCAGGTGATTTTTCGAAATGCCATAAATATCGGCAATCTGCTGAATATTTGACAGTTCATTGTTTTCTCTCGAAGCTAAATAAATGAGTACCCTTAATGAGAAATCTGTATAATTCGTAAGTTTCATTTGGACGACCTCTAAACCTAATAGAGTTTTGTATCATCGTAACACATTTTAGACAAAAACTGTTCGAGAAAGTACTAAATGTGACAACATTTAAAACATGCATTTTAAATATTGCTTTTATAAGCTGTCATCCATTACGATAAAGATGTATTTAAAATACATCTTTTGAAAGAAGGAATAACGATGTTATCCACAGATCAAATGAATGCCATTAAACAATCAGCCCCTCTTCTAAAAGCTGAGGGAACAAAACTTGTGACTGTTTTTTATCAAAATATGATTAGACAGCACCCAGAGCTACTCAATCAGTTTAATAAAACAAATCTCATGAATGGAAGTCAGCCAGAGGCGCTTGCCGCAACACTCTATCAAGCTGCACTGCACATTGATCGCTTGGCAGACTTGCTTCCTGCTGTGAAACAAATTGCCCATAAGCATGTCAGTGTCATGGTGAAAAAAGAGCAGTACCCAATCGTCGGATATCACCTTCTTGAAGCAATGAAAGAGGTATTTGGGTTATCAGAGGAAGATGACACATTGTCGGCTTGGAAGGCTGCATATGACATCATTGCGAATATATTCATCACCATTGAGGCAGAAATGAAGGCTGAAAATGTGAAACAACCTGGCGGATGGACTGATGTCAAACCGTTTATGATTAAGAAAAAGAAACAAGAATCTCCATCACTCATTTCCTTTTATTTAGTACCAGAGGATGAATCGGAGCTGCCAATGTATGATGCTGGTCAATACATCACGGTGCAAGCAAATATGCCGGGTGAAGCTTATGTATGTAGCAGACAATACAGCTTATCGGACCAATATCACCCATCTTATTACCGCATCACAGTGAAACGAGATGGGCATGTCTCCACATTCCTGCATGATGAAATGAGAGAAGGCGATATTCTTCAAGTGAGTATGCCGCAGGGAATGTTCTGCTTGCAAGATGACACCAAAGAACCCGTTTATTTGATTAGTGCCGGTTCTGGTGTCACACCAATGATTGGTTTAGTGAAAACAGCGTCGCATAACAATCAGCCATTCACGATGATTCATGCAGACAGACTAGAGGATGTAATCGCTTTCGAACAAGAGTTTGAACACGTTCTCACTTCATCTCCAGAGGGGCGTATTATCCTTTGTAACGAACAATTTGAAAAGAGTGGAAAGAGTGAGCTGGTTGAGAAGGCGGCTTCCCGTATTGACCAGCCATTCCTCCAATCAGTCATTGGTGAAGGGAAAGGCCAATTTTATGTTTGCGGTTCCCCAGCATTTACACAAGAGATGATCCTTAGTTTAAAAGCGATGGACATCCCGGAAGAGAATATCCATTATGAATCGTTCGGCGGGCAGTCCATGAAAGAGATGGAAGTCGTCTAAACAACTGGCTGAACATCATGTTTTATTAAGTACGCTCATATAGTAGGGATAAGTCCGATGAGGAGGGATGGTTTCCTTGAGCGTATCTGAAAAGCGTCTTTTACAACGAGCCATTGATGAAATTACAGAAATTGCAGAAGGATTTGGTCTAGATTTTTATCCGATGAGGTATGAAATCTGTCCCGCGGAGATTATTTATACATTCGGTGCATATGGCATGCCAACACGATTTAGCCACTGGAGCTTTGGAAAGCAATTTCACAAAATGAAGCTTCATTATGATTTAGGATTAAGCAAAATTTATGAGCTTGTGATTAATTCAAATCCTTGCTATGCCTTTCTCCTTGATAACAATTCGCTTGTTCAAAATAAACTAATTGTGGCTCATGTCTTGGCACACTGCGATTTCTTTAAAAACAACTGCCGTTTCCAAAACACAAAACGAGATATGGTGGAAAGTATGTCAGCGGCAGCAGAGCGAATTAAAGAATATGAACATATCCACGGTACAAAAGAAGTCGAGTCCTTTTTAGATGCTGTATTGGCATTGCAGGAGCATATTGATCCGTCGCTTGTTCGTTCAAAATTAAGCTGGAATCTTGACGATGAAGATGAATATGAAGAGGACAAACCAAAACGTCAAACGCCATATGATGATTTGTGGGGAATGGATGAACCGAAAACACGTGAGAAAAAGAAAACGATCAAGCAATTCCCCCCAAAGCCAGAAAAAGATATTTTGCTCTTTATCGAGGCACACTCCCGGGAGCTAGAGCCTTGGCAGCGGGATGTGCTGACGATGCTGAGAGAGGAAATGCTCTATTTTTGGCCACAGCTAGAAACGAAAATCATGAATGAAGGCTGGGCATCGTATTGGCACCAGCGGATTATGCGTGAACTTGATTTAGATTCAAGTGAATCGATTGAATTTGCCAAATTAAATGCAGGTGTCGTGCAGCCATCTAAGACAGGAATCAATCCTTACTATTTAGGGCTGAAGATTTTTGAAGATATTGAAGAGCGCTACGATCATCCATGCGAGGAATTAAAAAAAGCCGGAGTGACGGAAGGGTCCGGTCGCAGCAAAATGTTTGAAGTGCGAGAAATTGAATCAGACATTTCTTTTATTCGAAATTACTTAACGAAAGACCTTGTGATGAGAGAAGATTTGTACTTGTTTCAAAAGCAGGGGAGAGACTATAAAGTCATTGATAAAGAATGGAAGGCAGTCCGTGATCAGCTAGTCAGCATGAGGGTCAATGGCGGCTTTCCGTATTTGACAGTCATCGATGGCGACTATTTAAAAAACAACGAACTCTATATTAAACATTGGTATGAAGGCATTGAGCTTGATCTCAAATACTTAGAAAAGGTGCTTCCATATTTGTATCAGCTATGGGGAAGAAGTGTGCACATCGAGTCAGTTCTTGAAGGAAAAGAAGTGATGTTTTCATACGATGGAAAAGGGGTTCATAGGAAGTATCTCGCTTAATGATCAAAAAAGATGTCTACGACTAGACATCTTTTTTTGTGATTAGCACTTTATTGGTTTTTCAGCAGTTTGAAAATGTGTTTCGCTTGATCTGTATTTTCCATGAGCCCTTTTAGCTGTTCGCTTGTTGGTCCATAAGCATAAAATGGTACTTCATCCCCTGTATGACCTGATGTGGTCCAGCCTGTATGAGACCTTGTATTGATGACTTTTTCGATGGCATCATCAATTTGAACAGGATCTTTTGTTTCAGCTGCCTTTTGAATAGAGGCGATTTCCTCTTTTGTGAATCCAAGGTCGATGTATTGTTTGAGCGCAGTCTCGACCGTCATACCCCCTGCAATTTTATTTCCAATAAAATCAGGTGTCTTCTTTGCTGCTTTGACAGGCTGATAATCCCAGCTGCCCGAGCCGTCTGCCCCGAAGGAAAGGCCGCCAGTTGAATGATCTGCTGTCGTGATGACTAACGTGTTTTTATCCTTTTTTGCGAAACGAATGGCTTCTTCAAATGCTTTTTCAAAATCTTTCATCTCACTCATCGCACTGACAATATCGTGGTCATGTCCAGCCCAGTCAATTTGACTGCCTTCAACCATGAGGAAAAATCCTTTTTTGTTTTTAGACAGCTGTTTGATGGCTGAGGATGTCATGTCTTGCAAGGAAGGGGTCGTTTTATCACGATCAATTGCTTTATCGAGACCACCGTCAGCAAAAATGCCTAACAATTTTTGCTGTTTGTTTTTTTGTAAGTCAGCTTTATTGGTTACGTAACGATAGCCTGCTTTTTGAAATTCTTTCGTCAAATCACGATCTTTGCGGACAAAATCGATCAGTCCTCCGCCAAGCATGACATCGACTGTATGCTGTTTGCCAATTTTCTCATCGAAGAAATCATCAGCAATGGCTGCTGTGTTTTTTCTAGAAACATCGTGGGCGGCATACGCAGCAGGTGTCGCATTAGTTAATTCAGATGTGACGACGAGACCAGTAGACTTTCCTTTGCGTTTTGCTTCTTCTAATACTGTTTTTAGTTTTTTGCCATTTTTGTTTACACCAATGGCGTTGTTGTATGTCTTTTGACCAGTTGCCATGGCTGTACCAGCTGCTGCTGAATCAGTAATGTTACTTTTAGAATCATCAGGGTATGTTTTATGCATGCCAGTGAGGTAAGGGTCAAACGCTGTTTGCTTGGAAAGGTCACCGTTATGTTTAAATGAGCGGTAAGTTGAAAGGTAAGGTGTTCCCATGCCATCTCCAATGAGCACGATCACATTTTGTACGTCATTTTTTGGTTTCTTTTTAGCCTCAGCTTTGTCAGCCTGTCCAAATTCAATTCCTGAAAAAATACCAATCGATAACATTGATGCAGCTGCGATTGCAGCTATTTTCGTTTTCGAGCTTTTCAACACACTCATTCATTTTGCCTCCTCATTGTTTATGTATCGCTCTCTTACGTTTACAATGGTAGAGCAGAAGTGTGGATTCCAAATGACAACACCGTAAAGTTCACTTTAAAATTGTAAAGGTCCACTTTACATAGAATGAACCAAAAAGAGAAATGAATGTATGATTTATCTATGACAAGATGCATTTGTTTTGTCATGATTGTGTAATAAAAATGAAATAAAAAGAACCCTAAAAAAAAATAATTTTTGCCGAATTAATAAGCATAATGTCGTAGGAAGTCAAGACTATTTCTTCTGGTATTCGATCCTTATAATAGAAAGTAGATAAAAATTCGGATCACGATAGATACATACAGGAGGAACAAATGAAAAAACAATTGATCACAGCTGCAAGTGCAGTTCTACTTGGGACGACATTATTTGCCGGAGCTGCCTCAGCACAATCAGTAAAGGTTCAAAAAGGTGACTCTCTTTCTGTTCTAGCGAAAAAATACAAAACAACCGTGAGTAAGATTAAATCAGACAATAAACTGAAATCTAACACGATTTATGTTGGACAAACTTTAAAAGTGAATGGTACTTCTTCAAAAAAGGTAACGAAAACATCAAAAACAACAACAAAAGTAAAAGCGTCTTCAGCGACAGCCACTCATAAAGTTGTCAAAGGTGATACTTTATCTAAAATCGGCAAAAAATATGGAATGACAGTGAAAGAGCTGAAATCGTTAAATAAACTCAAAACAGATCTGATTAAAATTGGACAAAAGCTGAAAGTGAAAAAGACATCCAAAGTGAAACCAACACCTGTCAAAGAAAAAACAGTTGCTACTTCTTCTTTAAACACGTCTAAACTCGTAGCAGATGCGAAAGCACAAAACGGTACACCATATAAATGGGGTGGAACGACACCGAAAGGCTTTGATTGCAGCGGTTTTATGTGGTATATCATTAACAAACAAACAAAGATTTCAAGACAAACAACTGAAGGTTTTTGGGGATCAATGAAAAGCGTCTCAACACCTAAAGTTGGAGATTTTGTCTTCTTTACAACCTATAAATCTGGCCCATCTCACATGGGTGTCTACCTTGGGAACAACAAGTTTATCCACGCTGCTTCTGATGGTGTGACGATCAGCGATATGACTTCAAGCTATTGGAAGCCAATTTACCTTGGCGCAAAGACATTTGTAAACTAACATCATCTAGGGACTGCTTATAAAGCAGTCTCAGATTGTTGACAAAGGGCTAAAATGAACTTTATTTTAGCCCTTTGTCTTCTTTTTTTCAGCGTGATAGAAAACCTTTGCAGTCAATGAAAGAAAATAAAAACGATATCATAAAAAAGCCCATGCTGCTTGACATTAGCCAAGTAACACGGGCTTTTTATCTCATGAGATTTAAAAACCTAATTGAAGATCGACATCAATGGAGACGATCGCATAGACACAAACGATGACAAAAATATTGAGAACGACGCCTAGGAAACCTGGTCCAGTGCGGCCTTTTTTAATGAACAGTTCAATCACACCGAATGGAACTGCGGCCATTGCAAAAGGAAGCATTTGAAACGAATAAAATGTCACATTGCTAATAATGGCGAGGTTCAGCATGAGCAGCGATAAAATAGCGGTGCCGACCGAAATCCAGCCAAACACATTATGCTCTTTAAAAATTCTTACCAATTCCATAATTCCACCTCGCTCACTTTGGCCGTTTTAATGCGTTTTGTCTTCACAAATTTCTCTATTTCTTTAGAAGGACCTGTGACAACAGAACCGTAAACCGTGACACCATTTTGATTGATGTAGCGTATTCGGTTAGAGAGGTCAAGTTCAGGTCTGCCAGAGATCGTTTTTGCCCAGGATGGATGCTGGTTGACATAGGCGAGGGCATCTTTGAACTGATCAACCTCTGTTTTTGATGTGTGCTGAAGCTCTTTTAAAAATTCAGAGTCTTTCCCGGGAAAACCGATTGGACGCTGATTTCCACTTAATGAATCTTCTGTTTTGATCGCATTCCAAAGCACTTTCATATCATATTTTTTAGCAAATGAATACACGTCTTTCGGTGTGTATGCTTTGTCATAGGATACATATACTTCACTCACTGTTCCTTCAGGTAACTTGTCTAAAGTGGTGAGTGTTTGTTTTTTAGATGTATCTGCCTGCGACGAAGGGTGCGTAAAGAAATCCTCCGTATTACGTGCGCTGTCGCCATAATAAGAGATCGTAGGCTGCTTTAATTTATCGAAAAACATTTCGATTTGTTCACTACCGATGGCTTCTGTTTTATTGCCAATTTGTTTTTGTAGCTTAAGTTCTGTGTTCATACCAAACAGTTTGACCTGCCCTTTTAAATCCTTCATATCAATGGCGACGTTCGGTTTTGTTAGGGCGACTGTTACAGCGGCCGTTTCCATAAAATGATTGCCTTTACTGTCTGCTCCGCCAACGCCGTAGTATAGATAACTACCTAGTGTACAAAGCGGTAAAATAATCAGTGTAGATATGACAGCAAGCACAGAAATACGTAAATAGGACTTTCTTTTTCCGTATTGTAAAATGGCTTTTTGTTTTTCAGGACTGATGGAGAAGTCTGTCCAATCTGAGTCATTCAGTTCTTGGCTTAAGCGTTTTTCATTTTCTTCGAGCTCTTCTTCAAACGCCATCATTTCTTCCTCGTTCATCTCGCCATTATTATATTGTTCCCATCGCTTATTAAACTCTTCATTCATCATTAACACCTCTGTTATATAGTGCTTTTAGGCGCTGCCTTGCACGAAATAAAACACTTTTAAAATTTGCTTCAGTAATATTCATGACCTTGGATGCTTCTTTGTAATTCAGTTCTTTTAAATAATACAATGTCAACGCTTCCTTGTAGTTATCTGGAAGCTGCTCCAAATACATGTTGAGGACTTCTTTTATTTCAATCTGTTCAGCAGGACTTTGTACAGACGTTTGTAAAAGGCCGCCAATGAGATCATCCGATATGGTCACTTCTTTTTTATGTTTCCTGACATAATCAATAAAAGCATTTCGTGCCACCTGAAATAACCAAGGTTTCACTTTGCTATGGTCGTAGGAATGAATATGTATATAAGCACGCATAAAGGTTTCCTGCAATAAGTCCTCTGCCAAATGTTTGTCTTTTGTCATGGAGAGCAGAAACCTGTAAACATCGTTCATATACATTTGATAAATTTCATCGATCGTCACTGATTTTTCTCCCCTCTATGTTATACACGCATAAGAAAGGCATAAAGTTGCACGAAACTTCTCATAGGCCGTACATTACTCATCTCTTTCACCGAATCAAAATCATTTCTCCTTATCATAGCGAAATTTGCATCATTTATAAAGTGTTTTCAATAGAACAAATCAGGAAAAAAACTCAAAAAACGACAATTTCGGACACATTTCTTCCTCTATTCTCTCCTAAAAACACATACTTGAATACAGAAGGAGCGGTCTCTTAAGTGAAAAGATGATTTTTAGTGAACCGTCTCTATTTTATCAGCAGGAGAAAATTTTTAGTACCAGGTAATAAAAAATTTGTTATAATAGAAACAAATCCTTCATTCTTCAAACAAAGGAAGTGCACTATGTATAAATTTTCAGGCTATACCGTCAAAGCATTTTTTGCTCTCCGAGGCGGAATCAAAGTATATCAAAAAGAGAATCTGCCAACAGACCGGGGGTTTGTCATTGCTTGTACGCATGAGGGTTTTGTGGATGTTCTTGCATTAGGCGCAGGAATTCTTCCGTTTGAGATCCACTACATGGCGAAAAAAGAATTGTTTGCAAATAAATGGATCGGCGGATTTTTAAAGAAGATTCATGCTTTTCCAGTTGATCGAGAGAATCCTGGGCCAAGCAGTATTAAAACGCCCATTAAATTATTAAAAGAGGGGAAAATCGTTGGGATTTTTCCAAGCGGAACACGTACAACAGAAGATGTTCCTTTAAAAAGAGGGGCCGTTACGATTGCGCAGCTCGGCAAATCACCAATCGTACCAGCAGCGTACAAAGGACCTTCTAATGCAAAAAGCCTTTTTAAGAAGGGGAAAATGCGCTTAATTATTGGTGAACCGATTGAGCTGTCTGAATTTGATCATCTGCCGCCAAAAGAAAGATTAGGTGCGATGACAGAAGTATTAAACACAAGAATCAAAGAACTTGAAGCTAAGTTAATCGAAAAGGGATAAAGAAAACGACCACTTGCTAAGGCAAGGGTCGTTTTTTTCTTAAGAAGCGCCTTCTTCAGCTGCTTCTAATAGTTGTTCGTTTAGTTTTTTGACTTCGATGTATGCCACATGGTGTCCATCGACTTCATTAATGATAAATTCATAGCCTTGTTCACGAATCGCGTCATTTTTCTCGACTTCATATTTTTGTGTAAGGAACCAGCCGCCGATTGTGTCGACTTCTTCGTTATCAAGCTGAATACCTAGTAGCAGGTTAACTTGATCTACAAGGACCTTTCCATCAAAGATGTAGTGGTCTTCTCCCAATTTACGCACTTCGTTGATTTCATCAATATCGAATTCATCACGAATTTCACCGACGATTTCTTCAAGGATGTCTTCAACTGTTACAAGTCCTGCTGTACCGCCATATTC
This sequence comes from Bacillus sp. BS1807G30, assembly GCF_040047675.1. Taxonomy (NCBI): domain Bacteria; kingdom Bacillati; phylum Bacillota; class Bacilli; order Caryophanales; family Bacillaceae; genus Bacillus; species Bacillus sp. BS1807G30. Next base: position 925,520 of record NZ_CP157353.1, read on the forward strand.
ATCTGATAAAATGGCCATGTGTACACGCTCACGCTGCATTTTAAGCAGTAGATCATGAACAGGAACTGTTTCAATTACATGAATAATCGGGTTTACAAAATGTTCGATCGTATCACTTGTGGAACATTCACCACTAATACATGCAGTGAGTACTTCTTTAATATTCACAACACCGATAATGTTGTCTTTATCGCCATCTTCAATTGGATAACGTGTATATTTCTCGACTTTGGTCACTTTCAGCATTTCCTCAATCGTAATATCGTGCGGGAAGCTGACAACTTCGGTACGAGGAATCATAATTTCTTTCGCCAGACGGTCATCAAATTCAAAAATTTTATTCACATATTTGAATTCAGACTGGTTAATCTCGCCGCTCTTATAGCTCTCAGATAAAATAATCCGCAATTCTTCTTCAGAGTGCGCCATGTCATGCTCAGATACTTGTTGAAGACCAAATGCTTTCGTTAATAAACGAGCAGATCCATTTAACACCCAAATGAACGGAAACATCACTTTATAAAATATCATAAGCGGTCTAGCAAATAGAAGGGACACTTGCTCAGCCTTTTGAATGGCGAGTGTTTTCGGTGCAAGCTCTCCAACCACGACGTGTAAAAACGTCATAATACTAAACGCAATAATAAAAGTGACAATATGACTGGCTGATTGAGGAATGGACAGCTCTACAAATAGTGGAGCAAGCATGTGCGCAATTGTTTCTTCCCCTAACCAACCGATCCCAAGGGCGGTAATGGTAATACCGAGCTGACAGGCCGACAGATACTCATCAAGGTGAGTCGTGACATGCTTGACAGCAACTGCTGTTTTATTACCTTCTGCAATTAATTGATCAATTCTTGAGCTTCTTAAGCGAATGATCGCAAACTCCGATGCAACGAAAAACGCGGTTAAAGCTATAAGTAAAGCAACTATGAGTAAATTCACTATGTCCAATTAAGGCCTTCGTTCTGACTTTGAGAACGAAGGTAACACCTCCTGTTTAGTAAAAATTTTAACTTAACAGCAGTAAAAATGATTGGACAGCCGTCATTTTTTCAGGAGTAAGCTGCTCTTTTAGTTTTTCACGTTGTTCTGGCTGAAGCTGCTTACAACGTGCCAAAATGCGGTCCATATGCTCATTCATCCGATCGATATCAGAGGTTAAATGGACAAGTTCATCAGGATCTTCCTTTTGAGAAGGGAATTGTTCATCTAATCTGGATTTGATGTCAGAAAGAGCCAATCTCTGCTGTTTGCAAAGAACGATTAATTGTAATCGTTTTAAAGCATGTTCATCGTAATAACGATAATTAGAGCAAGATCTAACAGGCGCAAGCAACCCTAGATTCGTATAATAATCTACAGTTCGTTTCGTCACCTGTGCAATCTGTGCTAGTTCACCAATACGATACTTTTTCTCAGCCCCATCTGAACATCTCCTCCTAACCGTCACGTTATAGTTTATGAAAATAGTTTAATATAATTCGAGTCTGAAATACAAGATAATTGTTCAGATTTCCTGGCAATATGAAGAAACAAAGGGCATTTCCATCAATTTAGGTTGTCATCTTTAAAATACTGTAGCGATACAGGAATTTTCAGATTATTTATGGTAAGATAAAATGAATACCGTTTCATATATATGTAGAGAGACGGATTTTACGTGAACCGGAGGTGGTTAAGTGGGGCCCTCAAAGTAGTCTTATTTAATCAGTTAACCGTTTTGCAAAAGACAACATCATCAATCAGGAGGTGACTCCTTGTTCTTCTAAGAAAGAGCAAGGTTAAATGGACGATATTGTTAATCTGAGTATAGTCGGAGTTTTGATTGCTTTAACAGCTTTCTTTGTTGCATCTGAATTTGCCATTGTAAAGGTGAGAAGTTCAAGAATTAATCAGCTTGTTGCCGAAGGGTCCAAAAAGGCTATCATGGCGAAAAAGGTGACATCAAGGCTAGATGAATATTTGTCAGCCTGCCAGCTCGGTATTACAGTGACATCCCTTGGTTTAGGGTGGATCGGTAAACCGGCAGTAAAAGAACTTTTAGTTCGAGGTTTTGGTTTGACAAACATTCCTGATTCAGCAATCAGCCTGATCTCAGCAACACTTGCGTTCTCTATTATTACCTTTTTGCATGTAGTTGTTGGCGAGCTTGCACCAAAAACACTTGCCATACAAAAGGCAGAAAAAATGACGCTTTGGCTGTCAGGACCGCTGCATGCATTTTATATCCTTATGTACCCTTTCATTTATGTGTTGAACGGGTCAGCCCGTGTACTAACGAAAATGATGGGTATCGATATGGGGTCTGAAAAAGAACATTCCCATTCCGAAGAGGAATTAAAGATTTTATTATCTGAAAGCTTAAAAAATGGGGAAATCAACTCATCAGAGTATAATTATATGAACAAGATATTCGATTTTGATAATCGAATCGCAAGAGAAATTATGATACCGCGAAGAGAAATTTGTGCGATTCCAGAAGATATGCCGTTAGACGAAATACTGGTGATCATGACAAAGGAAAAGTACACACGCTTCCCAGTGTTTTCAGGGGATAAAGACCATGTCATTGGCATGCTCAACAAAAAGCAGCTCTTTGCAGATATTGTGTATCAAGGAGAAAAAGATCAACTGAAGCTTCAAGATTATATTTATCCAGTGATTGAAGTGATTGACACGATTCCAATTCAAGAGCTTCTCGTCAAGATGCAGCGCGATCGAATGCATATGGCGATTTTAACGGATGAATATGGCGGGACATCTGGACTTGTCACAACGGAGGATATTTTAGAAGAGATTGTTGGAGACATTCGAGATGAATTCGATGAAGATGAGCAGCCTGTCATTCAAAAGAGAGCGGAGCATCATTATATATTAGATGGAAAAGTAAGATTAGAGGAAGTTCAAGATTTGATCGAAATGTCATATCATGATGAAGAAATTGATACGATAGGCGGGCTAATCTTAAATGAGAACATTGATATCCGAGAAGGACAATCCATTTATCTTGATGATATTCGGATGAAGGTCTTGGAGATGGATGGACGCTATGTGAAAAAGATCGACCTGAAAAAAGGCGTCACATCATCAGAAAAAGAAAATACACGAACAGGGCTTGATATAAAAGAGCCACTGTTAGTAAATGAAATGACCTTGAGCGAAAAATAAGCTCAAGGTTTTTTTAGGTATTTAGCCTCTTTTTTAAGAATGTATGTTCGTATATAATAAGAACAAACGTTCGTAAAAGGGGGATGGACATGCTCTGGTATGAAACAGCAAGTATCACGGAGAAAAAAACCTCAATGAAACGTATTGAGTTTCATTTAAAAAATTTCAAGAATTATCAAGCAGCCATTTTAAATATTGAAAGACAGCTTGAAAAGCGAAGTTCTCTCCAACATCATCATATGGCACGTCAAAAATTAGAAGAGCAGAAAAGTCAGTATGAACTGATTGTTGCTTGTATTGAAACGGCTTTAAAAGAATTGGATGAAATAGAGCAGCAGCTCATTGATTATAAGTATTTTCGAGATTGGCGCATGGCAAAATGTGCAATCGAAATCGGCTATAGTGAGAAGACACTATTTTTAATGAAGCGCCAGTTGATGGATCAACTGCTCATCAGCCTAGCTGCCATCACAGATATTTAAAACAGAAGTTGTCCTATTTGATAAAACGCCGCAAAAAGGCATAAAGAGCCGATAATTGTCACAAGTAAATAGGCAGCAAGCTTTCCTATTTGACGCTGCATCAGCATCGTCGCAGATTCTACACTAAACGTAGAGAATGTGGTAAAGCCGCCAAAAAAACCAGTTCCTATGATCACTAGCAGTGGATGATTGGACGTTACAGCGCCTGTGAGAAAACCTAAACCGGCTGCACCTAATAAATTAATGAAAATAATACTGTACGGGAAAAGGGCATGGGATGGAGTTTTCTGGATTTTTTGGCTGATGAAGAAACGACATGCACTACCGATCCCTCCAGCTACAGCTGTATAAAAAAGAATCATTTATCTGCTTCCTTTCTGCTGCTTATTTTGATGAAAGAGCCGTTCAGCAAGGATCAGGCCAGCTAAAGCAGCGGCTACTCCAGCAATGACTGAGAGCAGGATGTACATCATACTTAAATTGAACTGCCCTGCCTGTAACAGAAGAACTGTCTCTTTAGAAAAGGTGGACATGGTCGTAAACCCGCCGCAAAACCCTGTCCCAATCAAAGCAACAAGATATTTTTTCCCTTTCTGAAATAGAAAGTATCCTGTCGCAAAACCAAGAAGCAGGCTGCCAGAAATGTTTTCAATCATCGTTGCATAGGGGAATGTCTGGCTGATGACAGTTTGGCTTAGTTCATATCTGCAAAGTGTACCAATCAATCCACCGATAAAAACGGCGAAATAAGTTTTCATCTGCATCATTTCTCCTTTTGAAAAAATAGCGGGTTATCCGTTACCACACCATCAATTGGGTATTTTTTGATTCGATCCGCTGTTTTTTGATCTTTTACAGTCCATATGAATACTTCCATTCCGAATGAATGAATACGATCAATCCACCATCTATTGATCATCGTTTTCTTCATATTAAGACCATTTGCAAACGAGCTGTATGTCGTTAACTTTCGTTTTGTTAGTTTAAATGCATCAGGCTTTATAATCAAAGCTGTGCGAAGAGAAGGGGCGAATGCTTTGATTCTTTGCAGTGCATGAACATCAAAAGATTGAATGATGATATGACGAGAATAGGAAAACCGATTGATGATGCGGGCAACTGCCTTTTCGATTCCTATCTGCCGTTTTGGGTGTTTGATCTCGATCAATATCCCAATCCGCTGACTGTATCTTTCAAGAATTTCTTGTAATGTTGGAATTCGTTCATTCGTATACTGTTGTTCAAACCAGCTTCCTGCGTCCAGTTTTTTCAACTGATCAAGTGTATAACTTTTGACTAAGCCGTTTCCGTTCGTCGTTCGATCAACGGTATCATCATGGATGACGACGACGTGCTGATCCATTGTCATTTGTACATCTAATTCAATATAATCTGCTCCTTGCTCGACAGCTACATCAAACGCAGCGATTGTATTTTCTGGGGCGGCGCTTGATGACCCTCTATGTGCGATAATATACACTTGCTCCAGCTCCCTGACATAAGTTCTGGTCTTATCATATCAAATGCTTTGGTGGTTTTCCTTCTTTACTATATGGAGAAGAAGAGCGCCGTATTATCATGGAACCTCATGTACCGAAAAAGCTTGATGTATCATTTTGAAAAGTTACAGGAATAGAGCAAGCTTTGATTGAGTAAACCTGAATTACATCAATTTTTCTTCGATCAATTTTGTCCAAATCGTCAGCGTTCGTCAAAATATTAGTGCTTTCGTCATGTTGACTGAAAATTCTGATGTTTTATAATGATGAAAAGGAGGCGAGATGATTGGGTAAAGGGAGAATTAGAGTGGAAGAACGTATTAAGGCCGAAACGGATGCTGAAATGTTTAAAGCGACTCTCCTTGATCAGGCTCAGAAGAAAAAGTAGTTTGCTGCCCGTCGATATGTCTCAAGCCAAAATTTCATAATTGAACATCATGCCTCGGGATAGGTCCCGAGGCTTTTTATATAGAGGTCAGACATTTAAGAGAGGACATAAACGAAGGTTATATTATAAACTAGAGAGGATTGTTTTAAAGGAGAGAGACAGAGATGTTTACACAAAAATGGATGGATACATATTTTACAGTCGATATTGCGATCCAAATAGGCATTAGCCTTTGTATTTTATTGCTTTTTTTATTACTTCGAAAAGTATTTACGAAATACTTGTTTCACCTGCTCTTTAAGCTGACAAACCGGTCTAAAACCGAAGTCATTAATCAAATTGTCGTGGCGTTTGAAAAACCTGCGAGGCTGTTTTTTGTGGCACTAGGTTTATATTTTGCGTTAAGACAAGCCCCATACTTTGAGCACCATATGGATGTCATTGTCAAATTGTATAGATCCTCTATTATTTTGATGCTGACGTGGGGACTTTGTAATCTAACCGCAGCTTCTTCCTTCTTATTTCAAAAAGTGAATTCAAAATTTGAATTAGAGATGGATGATATTTTAGCGCCATTTTTATCAAAGGTTCTTCGTTTTATTATTATTGCACTGAGTATTAGCGTCATTGCACAAGAGTTTAATTATGATGTGAACGGACTTGTGGCTGGGCTTGGTCTAGGTGGTCTTGCTTTTGCGCTCGCTGCGCAGGATACAGTGGCGAACTTTTTTGGAGGAATTGTGATTATTACAGAGAAGCCTTTTACAATGGGCGATTTTGTAGAGACTCCAAGTGTACTTGGGACTGTAGAGGACATTACCTTCCGAAGCACAAAATTTAGAACACCTGCTGAAGCGGTGGTGACCGTGCCAAATTCGACCCTTTCAAAGGAGCCGATCACAAATTGGACGAGAATGAATAAACGTCAAATTACGTTCTCCGTTCGCGTATCTTACAATACACCGAAAGAAAACATTGATAAGTGCATCAAACGTCTGAAACAAATGCTTTATGAGCATGATGGGGTTCATAAGGAAACGATTATGGTGAATCTCGATGTGCTGGCAGACAGCTATTTAAACTTATTCTTCAACTTTTATACAAACACAATCGCTTGGTCTGAAAACCTGGATATTAAGCAGGATATTAACTATCGCATTATTGATATTTTCCATGAAGAAGGGGTAGAATTTGCTTTCCCTGGACAGACCATTTATATGAAACAAAAAGGTGAGAAACAGCTCGGTGAATAAAGGAGGAATGGTGGTTGGATCAAACAAAAGTGGCAGCGCTAAGAGAGAGATTATCAAAGGTCTCACATATTACGGTCCTTTCAGGTGCTGGGATGAGCACAGAATCGGGAATTCCCGATTTTAGATCAACGGGTGGACTATGGACAGAAGATACCTCTCGCATGGAGGCAATGAGCCGGTCTTACTTTTTATCACATCCTCATCAATTTTGGCCGAAATTCAAAGAATTGTTTCAAATGAAGATGAGTGGAGAGTACGAGCCAAACGCTGGACATGCTTTTTTAGCCAATTTAGAAAAGCAAGGAAAACGCGTGGATATTTTCACGCAAAATATCGATGGTCTGCATAAAAAAGCGGGAAGCCAGCATGTGTATGAACTGCATGGTTCCATTCAAACAGCTACATGTCCATCATGCGGGTCAACATACGAACTGCCTTATTTATTACAAGAAGAGGTGCCGGTTTGTGAGCGGATTTCATCAGACGGCCGCACATGTGGACGAGTACTTAAAACAGATGTTGTCCTTTTTGGAGACATGGTGAAGCACTTTGATCAAGTGGAGAAATCGCTCCAGCAAACGGACATGCTGCTCGTCATGGGAACTTCCTTGGAAGTGGCACCAGCACGATATATTCCAGAAGATGCTGCTCATCATCCTTCCATCTTTAAGGTCATGATGAATTTAAGTGAAACGGAATTCGATCCGCTGTTTGATCTTGTCTTTCACGAACGAATTGGCGAGCTTGTGAATGCTTTATAAATCATAAAAAACCCGCATCCAACAGGTGCGGGTTTTCTTTATTGCTGTAGTGGCTTCATTGTTTCATCAAGGACTTCAAACGTGTAGCCCTTTGCCTTTAATTGTGTGATCAGACTGTTTAAGTATTTTGCGGTAGCTGGTTGATCATGCATTAAGATGATTTTTGGCTCTTTCGGGTACTTGGTTTCAAGCACTTGCAGCTGATTTAATACTTCTGGTACATATTTTGAGCTTTTATATTTCCAGTCAAGACTGTCAATGGTCCAGTCCCAGTATACAAAGCCTTTTTGTTTTAAACGTGTTTTTTGCTGGTCTGTTAAGTTTGGAGAACTGCCATAAGGTGTTCTCACAAGATGTGTATATTCACCAGTAACAGAAGCCAATATACGTTGATCTTCTTTCATCTCATTTACAGGAGAATCACTTTTTTGATAAAAGCGTTTCACATCATGCGTGATGCCATGAAGTCCTAATTGATGACCTTCTTGATGAAGTCTTTTCACAGCTGCTGGGTGTTCTTTGATTTGCGGCCCGAGCATAAAGAATGTGGCCTTCACTTGCTGTGATTTTAGCACATCTAACAGCTGATTTGATGTAGCAGAAGGGCCATCATCAAAGGTCAAAAAGATCGTTTGATCCGTTACATGTTTGTTTGGATTGATCTTAAAATGTGCATCTAATGTTTTTGGCGAATCATCTTTTGCTTTCAGACTTGTACTTGTGTCTCGAAATGGACTGCTCGCAGACACTTCATTCGGTTGATCTGCTGCCTGCATATTGGTTTTAGATATATCCCAAATGAAAAAAAGGATCAATGTCAGAATGACTAGACCAATTGCCTTTGAGAGCAGCATCGTGTTTGAAGGTGTCTGTTTTTTCGTAACCCGTTGCATTACAATCGCTCCAATAAATCAGTAGTTTGTGTCGAATCATGTAGTGGATTCTGTCTTTTTTCGCTGTTTTTTGTCGTGCTCATATGGAGTAAGTATACAGGAAAAAAGAGCCTATGAATATAGAAGATGCTAAAAAATTGGAATCTTTTTGGTTATGAATCTATATTTGTTACAATAGAAGGTTATCCAGTCAAATGGATATGAAATAATTCTGAATAATCATTGAAACGTTTACATTTATCCGCTAAGATAGCATCAGATTCAACCATTAAGCAAAGCGAAGGGGAGATTCCATATGAAAGTATTGTACAATGGGGATTTTATTGAAAAAAAAGATGCACATGTTGATATTGAAGACAGAGGCTATCAATTTGGCGACGGAGTCTATGAGGTCATCCGCGTATATAATGGAACTTTGTTTACATTAAAAGAGCATACTGAGCGTCTATTCAAGAGTGCAAAGGAAATCGGCATTCATCTGCAAGGTACAGTATCCGATATGGAAGAGAATTTGAAGAAGCTAGTCGCAGATAATCAAGTGATTGATGGTGGCGTGTATATTCAAGTCACGCGAGGCGTCGCACCTCGTAAACATCAATATGGTGCACTTACCCCTCAGATTACGGCATATACATTTCAAGTGAAAAAGCCTATTCAAGAGCAGACAGCTGGTGCGAAAGCTCTATTGTCTGAAGATCTTCGCTGGTTAAGATGTGATATTAAAAGCTTAAACCTTTTATATAACGTCATGGAAAAGCAGAAAGCGTCTGAAGCTGGTGCGTTTGAAGCGATTTTAATAAGAGACGGCTTTGTGACAGAGGGGACGTCCTCGAATGTGTATGCCGTCATTGACGGTGTCATTCGTACACACCCAGCAAATAACCTGATTTTAAACGGCATTACACGTAGAAAGCTGCTAGAGGTTTGTCAGGAAGAAGGATGTCGTGTGGAAGAAACCCGCATGAGTAAAGACGAACTTTTGCATGCACAGGAAATTTTCATTAGTTCAACGACAGCTGAAGTGATTCCAATTGTAGAGATAGATGGTCAGCCAGTTGGGGAAGGTGTTCCAGGGGAGATCACGAAGCGTGTACAGGAAGGGTTCCAGAAAAAAATTAAGCATGAAAGCGAAGCATCTATTTCTTCGTAAAAGGAAAAAGGCTGTAAACCAATGTTTACAGCCTTTCAGCGTGTAGACAAACCCTCGCATTCGGTGTCAGTCCTGCGTGCTGGTGCTCACGAATGTCAAATTCGCTCCGCGCCAGTACTCGTCCTTCCTAGGGCTGCAAAGGTTTTCTATCACGCTGAAAAGAAGACAAAGGGCTAAAATAAAGTTCATTTTAGCCTTTTGTGATGACATTTATTTCACGATCAGTACAGGTATATCTGATTTGGACGATAACTTTTCACTCACACTGCCAAAGAGCATTTTTTTCAATCTGCTTTGGTCACGTGCTCCCATGACGATGAGGTCTGCTGAAATCTCTTCAGCGTATTCGATAATCGCTTCTGCAGGCTCCCCTTCAACAATTTCAATCGCAGCTTCAAACTGCTCTTCATTTAACAGCATTCTTGCTTCTGCAACGACCTCTTCTGTATGGTCTTCAAAAATCAAGGGACTTTGCTGTTCATCATGAGGTACATACACAGGGGGTGTTTGAAGGTCTGCCATGCCGCCTCCGATATAAGCGCCGCCAGTCATTGGGCGAGGTGCATCAAACACCTGTCTGCTGGATTTCCCATCATGAGCGTAGGCAATGGTCAGCTTGGCATGCAAAGTTTTGGCTAAAGCGATTGCCTTCTTTAATGCTTTCTTACTGTCTTCATGTCCATCAAACGCAACGACCATCCGATCAGCTTGAAACAATGTCCTCATTCCTTTCAAAAGGAGTCTATACGTTCATGGTATACCCGATATCTGAAAAAGATACACATAAAGGGTGTGAACTTTTTGTTAGAAAATTTCATTTATTGAAAAATATTTATTGACAAAATGGTGACAGCCACTATAAGATAAAAAAAGATTCAAGAGCCAAAAGGAGGAAATGTCATGTGCAACATCATTGGAAGAATGAAATCAAACTGCATGAATGGGTTGATTCACGTGACAATTACACCTTCATTGGTCATTGAAAAGGGACTCGTATGTTCCAATTGATCGGATGAATCAAGGCGTATGTTGCGTATTTGTCAACATGCGCCTTTTTATCATGTATAAAAGAGGCGTACCAGTCAGCTGGTTGCCTCTTTTTTTGTTGTATACATTTCGTATATCGAAATAATGGAATGCATCAACAACTAAATGAAGAGGAGTGAAAGCATGTGAACATGCCAAAGGCAAGACAAATGACAAAAGCTCAAAAAACGAAACAAGGTGACAATCAGGAAAATATAGAAAGCGGCTAGCTTTAAAAGGAGAGACAAACATGTTTTCAGTATTTGTGAAATTAGGCTGGTTCTTTAAACAAGAGTGGAGGCGCTATACAATCGCCATTACACTGCTGCTCATTGTGAATGTACTTGAAATGCTGCCACCGAGGTATCTAGGTCAAGCAGTTGATGACATTCGGTCTGGTCAATTTACAACATCCAGTATTCTGTTTTACGTAACCATTTTTTGCTTACTTGGTGTCAGTGTCTATGCGCTCACTTATTTTTGGATGTACCAGTTATTTGGCGGCGCGAATGTCATGGAACGTGTGATGCGCGGAAAATTAATGCGCCACTTACTTAAGATGACACCCACCTTTTATGAAAAGAAAAAAACCGGAAATTTAATGGCGTTAGGTACAAATGATTTGAATGCTGTGGCTTTAACAACAGGCTTTGGCGTTTTAACATTAGTCGATTCCACTGCTTACATGCTGATGATCTTTTTTACGATGGGACTGACGATCAGCTGGAAATTAACTTTAATGGCCATTATTCCGATGCCGCTGATGGCGATTTTGATAGCGTTTTATGGCAGTAAAATTCATGAACGCTTTACAGTCGCTCAAGATGCATTTGGTGATATGAATGATCGTGTATTAGAATCAGTTGCCGGCGTTCGGGTGATTCGGTCTTTTGTACAGGAAAAACAAGATGTGAATCGCTTTCGAGAAATGACAGATGATGTTTTTCAAAAAAATATGAGAGTGGCGATCATTGATTCATTGTTTGAGCCGACGGTGAAATTGCTTGTGGGGATCAGTTATTTAATCGGTATCGGTTACGGCGCATATCTTGTGTTCCAAAGTGATTTAACCATTGGTGAGCTTGTTGCATTTAACGTCTATCTGGGGATGATGATCTGGCCAATGTTTGCCATTGGTGAATTGATTAATATCATGCAAAGAGGAAATGCCTCATTAGACCGGTTGAATCATACACTCAGTTATCAACCGGATGTAACTGACGTAGCCAAGCCAAAAACATTACAAGAGCCTGGCGATATTCGATTTGAACATGTGACATTTAGGTATCCAACTTCCTCTAAAGATAATCTAACGGATGTCTCCTTTACTGTACGAAAAGGGCAAACGATTGGTATTACAGGAAAAACGGGAAGCGGAAAAACAACGATTGTCAAACAGCTTCTTCGTCAGTATCCGACAGGTGATGGAAAGATCTTGTTTTCAGGTGTTCCAATTGAGGACATTGAATTGGATCAACTGTTCCAATGGATTGGCTATGTTCCGCAAGATCATGTCCTTTTCTCTAAAAGTGTAGAAGAGAATATGCGTTTCGGTCATAGAGACGCGAGAGAAGCTGAATTAGCACAAGCGATTAAAGATGCTTACTTTGAAAAGGATTTACGCCTTTTACCAGAAGGCTTGGAAACCATGGTTGGAGAAAAGGGAGTGGCGCTGTCAGGAGGACAGAAGCAGCGGATTTCCATTGCACGTGCTTTATTAATTGATCCAGACATTTTGATTTTGGATGACTCGTTATCTGCAGTTGATGCAAAAACAGAAACGGCTATTTTAGAGAATTTAAGACAAAATCGTCATGGAAAAACGACATTTATTACAACCCACCGTCTATCAGCTGTAGAGCATGCGGATCTCATTCTTGTCATGGAAGAAGGACGTATTGTTCAAAAGGGAACCCATCAAGCGCTTATTCAGCAAGATGGATGGTATAAAGAGCAATTTCTGCGTCAGCAGCTGACAAATCAGCTGGAAGGAGGGGATGAGGCATGACAACAGGGAGAAGACTTCTTGCCTATGCACTCCTATATAAAAAAGTATTGTCTGTTGCTTTGATCTTTCTGATCATTGCAGTTGGTGCTGAGTTGACAGGACCTTTCATTGGGAAAAAAATGATTGATGATCATATTTTAGGTGTAGAAAAACCGTATGTTGAGGTAAATGAAAAAACAGATAAAACGGTTTATTACCAGGGAAATAACTATATAAGAAGTGACCGGCTACAGAATCAAAATGAAGATGGAAAGCAAATCAATGTCGTGCAAGTCGGATTTGGGTACTATTTTGTGAATGAACCGATTCGCTTTGACGGGAGCCGGACAATAGAAGGGGATCAGCTCACCATTGAAAATGGGAGCGAGCGTGAGACGTATCAGGTACAGCGTTTATCCAAAGAGGAAATCTTCGCTTTTTATCAGCCGGAAATCAGTGGTTTGGTGCAGCTTGTTCTATTTTATTTTGGGATGCTCGTCATTGCGATTTTCTTTCAATATGGGCAGCACTATTTACTCCAGCGTATTGCAAATCGCATTATTCAAAAAATGCGAGTGGACGTATTTGAACATATTCAAACGCTTCCGATTCGGTATTTTGATAATTTACCGGCTGGAAAGGTTGTCGCGCGGATTACCAATGACACAGAAACCATTCGTGATTTATATGTCACAGTACTAGCGAATTTCGTCACGAGTGCCATTTACATGATTGGCATTTATATCGCCATGTTTTTATTAAATGTGAAGCTGGCGCTCATTTGTTTAGTGGCTGTTCCGATTATTTTCCTATGGTCGATGACTTACAGAAAGTTTGCGTCGGTTTACAATCATCGCATTCGATCCATCATCAGTGAAATTAATGCCAAGCTAAATGAAGCCATTCAAGGAATGACGATTATTCAAGCATTTCGACATGAACAAGCAACAAAAGAAGAATTTGATGAGCTGAATAACAATCACTTTCGATATCAGCGAAAGATGCTTCATTTAAATTCACTGCTCTCACATAACTTGGTGAATCTGCTTCGGAACTTAGCATATGTCGCACTCATTTGGTATTTTGGCGGTGCGTCCTTAAGTGCCACGGGCATTGTATCGATTGGGGTGCTCTATGCATTTGTCGATTATTTAAATCGTTTGTTCCAGCCGATTACAGGCATTGTGAATCAATTTTCTAGATTAGAATTAGCAAGGGTTTCATCTGAACGGGTCTTTCGATTATTAGATGAGCCTGGTACTGAAGTGGAAGAACCGGTTCAGAAGAAAATCGAGGGGCACGTTCAATTTCAGGATGTTACCTTTGCGTATAATGAAGGGAAAAATGTATTAAAGAACATCACCTTTGAGGCGAAAAAAGGTCAGACGGTGGCACTCGTTGGACATACCGGTTCTGGGAAAAGTTCGATCATGAATTTGCTACTGCGTTTTTATGATATTCAGCATGGGGATATCCTCATTGATGGAAAAAGCATCTATGATCAGTCGCGCCAAACGTTGCGTAAACAAATGGGCATTGTACTTCAAGATCCTTATTTATTTTCTGGAACGATCGCATCCAATGTCAGTTTAGGAAATGAAGACATTAAAAGAGAAACGATTGAAACATCGTTAAAGCAAGTGGGCGCAGCAGAACTATTAAAGCATTTGCCTGAAGGTTTTGATGAACCAGTTGTTGAAAAGGGGAGTACTCTTTCCTCTGGGGAGCGTCAATTGATTTCATTTGCCCGTGCACTGGCATACGATCCAGCGATCTTAATTCTAGATGAAGCGACGGCTAACATCGATACAGAAACAGAAGCCATCATTCAACGGGCACTAGATGTCGTCAAAGAAGGACGAACCACTTTTGTCATTGCACACCGATTATCTACTATTAAGAAAGCTGACATGATTTTGGTGTTAGAAAAGGGTGAGATTGTCGAGCGCGGCAGCCACGAAGAGCTCATGGAGCAAGGCGGACTGTATGCGCAAATGTACGAATTACAAAAGGGAGCTGTGACGAGCAGCTAATGAAGTATTTTAATATAGAAAGCCTCTTTCAACTGAAAGAGGCTTTTCTCAGTGGTGAAACTCAAGTAACTTTAATATTAATAGGAAGATATATTTTTGTAATTATGAATCAATATCACATATGTGAAATAAGATATGTAAAATGGTTAATTAATGAATTTTTATACATATTTTTTAGTTTTTTTATCCAAAAATATATGATTTTCTCTTATTTGTGATATTATATTCTTGTATCAAAAAACAGGAGGATTGAATATGAAGAGTAAAAAAAGGTTATTTAAGAACGTCATCTTGATTGCTGCAACAACATTAATTATTTCTGGATTTAGTGAAATTACATCATCTGCATCAGCAGCTGAACAAAAAGTACCAAAGAAACAAGTAGTCGAGACAAAAACTGATTTATCATCACAAATTCAATCATTTAAGACTGCTAATCAGGTTGGACAAGTTCATGCTTTAGGTAATATTGATTCTTCAGAATATGCTGCAAGGGTTACTCTTAATTTAAGCCAAGTTAGAAAAATGACATCTGCTCAGCGTAATATTTTTGATAAAGGATTTAATAAAAAAGATTACAGCAAGCTAAAAGATGCACTAGGCACAAGTGCGACTGTACTTGGATTGGTATTTGTAACTAGTACACCTGCAGGAGTAGTTGCGGGAGTGTCTGGTTTAATAACTACCTTAGCTCCTAGTGCTCGAGGTACTCTTAAGAATATGGTTTATAATGGATATTGGCAAATGGGGTATTTAGAAGACTTTTTAACTAAGAATAAAAAATACGATCTTATAGATGTTCAATTGCCTTTCATTGAGTACAAAGTAAAAGGAAAAAGAATTAGATTTGTTACAGGAAAAGGTGTAGTAAAAAGAGTTCATTCAAAATCAGGCTGGATTACTCTTTAATTGATTTTTTGAAATATTCAATTTAATTTATTTTTATACTCATATTAAAAAGTCGAGGTGATTTTCACCTCGGCTTTTTGAATTTCTCTGGCTACATTGGGTGTGTTTCCATCAATAAGCGATACCGACGCGTTGATGCACAAATTCCTTTGAGTTTAACTGCTGATACAAAAAGTGTGCGGTATCTTCAACTGAAATTTTCTGTCCATCTATAGGGAGAAAATTCTTTTCATAGCGATATGACCGTGTCACTTCTCCATCTGGTAAATAGGTTGGGCAAATGATTGTCCAATCTAGTTCAGTTGATTGAAGAATTTCAAATGCTTTGGCATGTTCTTTAGCAGCTCGGGAAGTGGTTCGCCTTGATTCATTTGTTTCAAAGCGGTAAAGCTCAGGCTGCTGCCTTGCTTTTAAAATCCCCGCAGTGCCAATCGTTATAATTCTTGATGTTCCTGTTTGCTTCATGGCTTGTACGATATGCTCCATTGAAACAGATAAAGTATCATCACCATCTGTTGATAGACAGCTCACGACAATATCTGATCCTTTAATCGTTTCAAGCACATCCTCTTGATTTCTGGAATTGCCGGTGACTTGAAACATACCCGCAAGCATTTCTTCCCGGTTTGTCCGAATTAACGAGCGAACCATGTAACGATCATCTTCTTTTACGAAACGAAGAAATGCTTGTCCTACACGTCCATGAGCACCGAAAAGAGCTATTTTCATCTGATCGATCCCTCCACTACATACTATAAGTGAAAAGAACTTAAAATGGTACAGTTTTATGTCATGCTTTTTTTATAAAGATGAAAGGACCGAATACTATGAGCATATTCACATAATAGAGAGAGACCGACAAATTGTAGAAGTTCAAAATTCACACCTGAAATAATGTCCATGAAGATCCGCTCCTTTCTAATACATCATATGAATTCAAAAGGAATCGGTGAGGGATAAAACCAAAAAAAGAAGACACCATAAGAGGTGCCTTCTATGATCCAGATATGAAATTAAGCTTTTGTTCCACCAAGGTTTTGCTGAGCGTAAGATACAAGACGTTTAGTGATTTCTCCACCAACTGAACCGTTAGCACGAGCTGTTGTTTCTGCTCCAAGGTTTACACCAAACTCAGAAGCGATTTCGTATTTCATTTGATCGATTGCTTGCGCTGCTCCAGGAACTAGTAATTGATTTGAACTATTAGAATTTGCCATGATGTGAATCTCCTTTTTATATATGATTTTTTTTGGTTGGGTTTGCTGGAGTCGCACCAGCGAAATGACCAAGTCATTTGCCACTTGGCGAAACCCAATGCGGTAACTGCTTTGTACTAAATATTATGGTTCGCTACGAAAAAAACATACGGAAAAAGAACATGGTAAATGTTGTTTTCACATACAAAAAACCACCACCCAATGGTGATGGTTTGTGGAACGTCTTCTTATTCAGCTGAGCGGATGCGTAGCTCAGTCTCTGTATCAAAGAAGTGAGCTTTATTCATATCAATGGCAAGAGGGATCGTCTGACCTGCCTGAATATCTGTGCGAGAATCAACTCGTGCAATAAACGTTTGACCAGCGAGAGAAGAATAAAGCATCGTTTCGGCTCCCATTAATTCAGCCACTTCTACGTTTGCTTCAATTTTTGTTCCTTCAGAAGCCTCTATAAACACAGGCTCATCATGGAAATCTTCTGGTCTGATGCCTAGAATCACATCTTTTCCGATATAGCCCTGACTGCGTAATACTTTCATTTTTCCTTCTGGTACACGAATGTGCGTATTCCCAATGGCAATGGCTCCGTCAGAAAGTTTTCCTGTAAAAAAGTTCATCGCTGGAGAGCCAATAAATCCTCCTACAAAGACATTCTCTGGGTTTTCATACACATCCTTTGGTGCGCCAACCTGCTGAATAAAGCCATCTTTCATGACAACAAGCCGAGTAGCCATTGTCATGGCTTCTGTTTGATCGTGTGTGACATAGATGAATGTCGTCTGCAGCCGCTGATGAAGTTTAGAAATTTCGGCACGCATCTGAACACGAAGTTTAGCATCTAAATTAGAGAGAGGTTCATCCAAAAGAAAGACTTTTGCATCTCGCACAATGGCCCTTCCAAGTGCAACACGCTGTCTTTGACCTCCAGACAATGCCTTAGGTTTTCGATCTAAGTATTGTTCAAGCCCTAATATTTTCGCAGCGTTTCGTACCCGCTCATCAATTTCTGCTTTAGGAAATTTTCGAAGCTTTAATCCAAAAGCCATATTATCGTACACATTCATATGAGGGTATAAGGCATAGTTTTGGAAAACCATCGCAATATCCCGATCTTTTGGTGCCACATCATTCATTCGCTTGCCGTCTAATAGAAAATCCCCTTGTGAAATTTCTTCAAGGCCTGCAATCATGCGGAGGGTTGTTGATTTTCCGCACCCAGATGGACCAACAAACACAATAAATTCTTTATCCTCAATATGTAGATTAAAGTTATCTACTGCTGTTACTTTGTTATCGTACACTTTATAAATTTGATTCAGCATCATTTCAGCCATAGGTGGTAGCCTCCCAGTCCTTTTTTTGAAAGCGCTCTACTTATAAATAAAGTGTATAAAAAGGAAGGGTGTCTGTAAATGGACAACGTGCACAACATCTTATTTTCATTTTTAGGCAAGGTGCTCATGATAGGATCATTTAAGAAAGATCGAGAAGATTCATCATGAAATAGGCAGCTGACGCTTCTTGAAAATGCCGTATATCTAGTCCTGTCCGTTCAATAAATTTATCAATCCGATACTGAAGGCTGTTTCGATGAACATATAAAGCTTTTGCTGCCTGCGATGCATTTAAATTACATTGCATATAGGTCATGAGAGTTCTGTAAACGTCCCGATCAAAGATTGTTTCTATAAATGCATCTGATATAGCGGCAGAAACCATGTCTGTATCATGGCGAATGAAAGCAGGTAGACATTGATAAAATGTTGCAACCCCTGACCTAAGTTTTCCTTGCTTCAGATGCCATAAAAAGAGCTGATGTTCATTCAATAATCTCTTTTTTAAATTTTCATTTGGCAAATGCAGCTGTCCTTGCATGAAGACAACGTCTGTTAAAAAATCACTTGTGATGGCTTGAGACAAATCATGTAGTTGTTCAAGTTGACCATTTTCTGATGTGGCGTTTGTTTGAATGAGCATAGCTGTTTCAGTGCCTGTCCATATGAAATGAATATGTTCGAGGCTGCTGTTCACAGCCTCTTTTATTTGCTGCCTTTGTTCTGCTTGGTGATCCATTTTAAAAAAATGAACACGGACGGAGTGATCGATGGTGATTGATTTGTTTTCAAAGAGATAGCTGTACCATTTCTGTTCTTCTTCCGTTTCCTGCGTATGAGGTACATCGATTGGTGTGAGGAATGAATTGAGAAGAAGCGTTTCCCTTTCTGTTAGCTCCGTTTTGTTTACTCCGAATATTTCGCCTTCGTCTGTTTGATACCAGAGAGTTTGTTTATCATTTGTTGGTGAACTGATGATATGGTGTCCGTAAACAAGTTTTAGCTTTTCTAACATGGCGAGGCTCCTTAAACAGTTTAATCATACACATGGAATAGCATTAATTCGTGGATTTCTTCTTTTAAGGTTGGTTCAACTTCATGAGGCGGAAGCTGAGAGCCCCATTCAATATCACCCGTTTTGTGATAAATGCCTTCATAGTGTGAACCATTATGAAAAAAGGATATTTTCCAGCCAGGTAATTGCGCTTTTTTAAAGAGAGGTTTCCATTGAAAATGAGAAATCATATCATCATTGCCTCCTTGCTTTTATTGATGAAACAATAAATACACACGACAATACGGAAACAACCTTGAACTTGGTTTTATTGTATCTCATCTGATGAAAAGAGCATAGGGAAAGCACAGATTTCAGAGACATGAAAAGAATTCATCAGTAGGCGTTTGCATGGTCTATAGGAGTAAGAGCCATTTGTGTTAGGTAAGATGCGTATTCAACGATTCTTTTCCCAATCAGCCATTCTGAGTTTTTCAATGGTGCATGTAGAAAAATCTCGCGGCCTGGACGAGAATTGGCTTCAAACATCCAGATAGCACCTAAGTGATCAATACCTAAGTCAAAACCAATTTCGCCAATCAGACCGGGCATTTTTTCATCTATCACACGACTAAGTGCGAGGGCAGTATCAGAGAGCTCTTGCAAAACCTTCAAACGTTTCTCTGCATCAGGAAAGATATCATACAGTGTTTTTACTGAACCACCATGCAGTTGATGGGTTGTGACAGTGTGATCTCCTGAAACTTTTCCAGCAGCGGCTGTAACAGTCCAATGACCATACTTATTTTTATTCGTATGAATTCTAAAATCCAGTGGTTGATTGTCTATTTGAAGAAGCTCAATGCCTTGTTGTGCAATCAAGTCGTGAATTGCACAATCTTCCCGCAGTTTTTTCACGAAATGATCTACGGAATGATATGAAGTGGATTTCCCTTTATTTGAGCAGACAGTGATCCCGTTTTCCGTCTTCTTTAACTGATAAATACCGTCTCCGTGACTGCCGTTTGTTGGTTTTAAATAAATGACATGATGCAGATGAAGGAGTGTTTCTATTTTATTTAAAGCATCAACAGGATCTAACCGTATGGAATGTGGTAAGAAAGAGCTTGTTTTTTCATCTGTTAATAATTGCTCATGAATGTCCAATTTATTAAAAAAATAAGGATTGAACCAAGGGATATCGTAGTCTTGAGTGAGTTTTCGTTTTGTTTCTTGAATGAATGCCGACTGAGCAGCCTTTCTATTAGGGAGCCGGTCATAAACAACGGATGGGAGGGGCATCTTCTTTTTTACCCATCGCTCCTCTTGGTAAAGCAAACCTTCTACTATTCCTTTATCCCAATCGATAGAATGAGTACCAAAAAGATATGCAAAACCAGCATGCTGTCTGCAAGATTGCAACAGTTTCATAAAATAGGAAGACCTAGTGCCTAAAGGTGCTGTATTTTGTTCGAATCCTGCAGTGAAAATGCCGATGAGAGGTCCTATATAGAGTGTATGTTGAACTAATATGACATCAGCTTTCGTTTTGTATGGAATGAGTAAAGCGCGATAAAGGTCTTCTGATAATAAAATCCTTTGTGATTGATGATGATAGGAAATGGTGAAATCATCTACTAAACAAGAACCTAAAGCAATAGATAAAATTGCCCCCTGCTCTTTAAACTGGACAGGGAGATGTACTGTTTTTTCACTTGCTGAATGAGGAGCGATGATGTAGCGTTTTCTCTTCATAAGGAACCTCCTTTTCTTCAGCCATCATCGATTTGGCATGTTCAAGTATGGTCTGAATCAATTGATTCTCCCTCTCAGGGTAAGCTTTTAAAAAAGAGGATCGTCCTGGCTTTGATCTTACGTTTGAGATAAAAAGTCTGCCTTCATTTGTATGAAGCAAGTCTACAGCGAATTCAATACACGGTGAGAAAGTTTTGTCTATAAACGCTGGAAGAGATGACTGAATGGAGGCAATATCATCTAACAGCAGCTCCTTGATGTGTGGCTTTAATGAGTTTAAATAGTGATCAAAGGCTACCACATGACCGGAATTTTGTGTATTGCTTAAAAGGCTGTTTTCTACTGATGGTTTTGTATAAATCCCCATGCTATTCCATTGATTTTGTAAGTTTTTTATAAGTGAAATTCTAATTTCATTGAATAAAACGTCTTTTTGATCATTCGTGTTAAAAAATTGAAGGAAAGATCGGCCGATATACTTTTTGCACCAGCGCTCAACCTCTGCTGAATTTGAAAAGGTGATGATTTGCTTAGCGTTTAGCTGCACAGTAATGAGTGATTTGTCTCTTAAAGAAATGAAGCCAGAGGGTGCTGCGTGCTGTTGAGAAAGCGGCTGTATTTTACAATATCCGCCCTTTCTGACAAAGTTGAGAAGGTCTGAAGGCTCTGTCAATAGAGAGCAGACAGGTAAGTATGGTTGTAAAGAAGGGAGGAGACGGAGCTGCTCGAATAGCCGCATTTTATTTGAAATTCCAGTATTCAAAAAAACGGTTTTTGGATACTTTTTTAACCAATTCATGATAGGTTTTGCTTTTTTAGATTGTGCGTCATGCTGATAAAGACAACGATCATAAATCAAGTCAGGAATCTGAAATTCTGACGCTTCAAATCCTTTGCCAGTCGTAAATTTTTGACCGTGAATGACATTTGAAGCAGGCTTTAAATCTAGAGGTGAAAAACGAACAACTTCTAAATCAAAAGTAGAGGCAGCTTTGGCAAGCTGAAGTGTGAATGCCTCTTCATGCTTCGGAGAAAGAGTGACAATGCCGAGCGTTGACGTCATGAAACAACACCTACTTTTCAAATTCTTTTTTTAACATCTGAAAAACACTTTTTGTTGATTTTACATAAACTTGGCGTTCCTATATCATTACGACAGATCGTTGTCTCATATGTCACATTGAATGCTTCATTTGCTTGGACTCTTGACAACAACTATAATACGTATAGATAAAAACAATAAACTTCAGGTGTTGTTTGAAAGGTAGATGACGACTTTGGATATATTCACAACGTTTCTCTTTATGATTGTGATAGGTGCAGTGATAGGGGCAGCAACAAACCATCTCGCAATTAAAATGCTCTTTCGTCCGTATAAGCCATATTATTTATTTGGGAAGCAGCTCCCATTTACACCAGGTCTTATTCCTAAAAGGAGAGATGAAGTAGCCAAGCAGGTTGGCGTCATGGTGATGGAGCATTTACTAACGCCACAGGGTATTCAAAAACGATTTGAATCATCGGAGGCAAGGCAAGAGATATTGCAGACAGTGCACCGATATATTGATAAAGGTGCTGATATGGAAATGACGGTTTTCTCCATGTTAGAAAGATACGGTTTTTCACAGGCTGACGTTAAAGCTGACGCATGGCTTCATCAGTGGACTGATCATAAGCTCCACTCACTGCTTGAAAAGTATGATCAGCAAACGTTGTCTGAGCTGCTGCCACAGGATGTAGAAAATAAGCTTGCATCAAAAATTCCAGATGCCGCAGATTATATTTTAAAGAGAGGCATTCATTACTTTGAAAGTGATGAGGGAAAAGCAAGACTCGGTCATATGATAGATGATTTCTTAAAAGAACGAGGAATGCTTGGCAGTATGGTCCAAATGTTTTTAGGGAATTCAAGCTTAATTGATCGCGTACATCCTGAAATGATGAAGTTCTTAAAGAATGCAGAGACAAAAAGGTTTTTATCAGATTTACTTGTTCAAGAATGGGACAAGGTAAAGCAATTTTCTTTACATGAGCTTGATAAAAAATGGAATGTGAAAGAGCTTCTATTTAGTGTGAAAAAGCAATTACTTTCACATTTTTCTACAAAGATTCTGTTAGATAGACCAGTAGGAGTTTACATCAGTGCAGTAGCGGATGATCTTAAGACCAAGTTTGCTCCATCTCTCATTGATAAAGGGATTGAAGCCGCATCTAATGCGCTTGAGGGACTTCTCGCAAAGCTCCAATTTGAAGAAATTATTCGTGAACAAATTGAACTTTTCCCGCTTGAAAAAATGGAAGAGCTTGTGATCAGCATATCTAATAAGGAGCTGAAGATGATCACATTTTTAGGCGGTCTTTTAGGTGGATTGATCGGTGCTGTCCAAGCGATTTTTGTCACCTTATTCTAAGGCAAGATCGAGAAATTTCGATGAATTTATTGTATATATGTGAAACGAAAGCCATAGTTTGTTATAGTGGAGTGGTGTCCGCCGATCCATATCGGTGATAACGGATAGAAAGGAGACATAACATGTCTGTAAATCTTTATGATGTTGCATATGACCTTGAAAAAGCACTGCGTCATAGCGAAGAATATTCAGCGTTAAGAAATCTTTATGATGAGGTAAACGGGGATGAGTCCTCTAAAAGAATGTTTGAGAACTTCCGTGACATTCAAGTAAACCTTCAACAAAAACAAATGACTGGTCAAGAGATTACACAAGAAGAAGTAGAGCAAGCGCAAAAAACGGTTGCACTTGTGCAGCAGCACGATAAAATCTCTCAGTTGATGGAAGCAGAACAACGCGTAAGTGTTCTCATCGGTGAATTAAATAAAATTATCATGAAGCCTCTTGAAGAGCTTTATGGAAATACAGAAGAAAATTAATTGAAAGGGCGATCATATTCGCCCTTTTTTTCATTCATATCGCCGCTTGTATATCTTTAAAAAAAGGGTTGTCGAAGCTCGTAAATTCTGCGATAATACTTATTGAAAGTGCTTTCAAAAAGCGCTATCGTGATGAATTGGGTGCGTTCCACTTTGGATTTACGACGATGAGTCAAATGAGAGAGAAGCGCTTCTGGGAGAAAAGCAAAGCATAAGGGGATATGATATAAGCAATGCTTTGGTGTGTGAAAGATGAGGGGATCATGGGGAGCTTCATCACGCCATTGTTACGCATCCAAACCATACATAAAAAAAAGCCTAGGGGT
Organism: Bacillus sp. BS1807G30; assembly: GCF_040047675.1. Taxonomy (NCBI): domain Bacteria; kingdom Bacillati; phylum Bacillota; class Bacilli; order Caryophanales; family Bacillaceae; genus Bacillus; species Bacillus sp. BS1807G30. The sequence goes on from NZ_CP157353.1 coordinate 949,591, forward strand.
AGGCTTTTTTTATTTGCGATTAGGCATAAAACAAGGGCTGCTTCAACTGCATGTTCTAAAGCGATAAGCTAGGGCATATCCTCATCGTAAGTACAGTCATCAAGAAGGGGGATGCCTCAGTGTCAAAAAAGCTACTTGCACTCAATATAGATGGAACGTTACTTCGTTCCAATGGGAAAATCCATTCCGCTACAAAAGAAGCTGTGGAATATGTTAAGAAAAAAGGGGTTTACGTGACGATTGTCACCAACCGTCATTTTCGATCCGCGCAAAAAATTGCCAAGGCGTTGAAAATACCGACTTCAACTCTTGTGACGCATAGTGGTGCATTTATCGCTGATAAGCTCGATGAGCCGCTCCATGTGAAGAAATTAACGGAAGAGAAAACATTTAATCTTGTGCAGATCCTTGAAAGCTTTGATTGTAATGTTCGCTTGTTACATGAAAAATTCTCAATCGGCAATCGGAAAAAAACACAGTCTCAACTGATGGGAAAAACGTTGATTCATCCGTCTGATCCCATTTTCTATCCCGTTCAATTTGTTGAATCATTAAGTGATATGCTCATGGATGAACCGGTGAGCACACCTGTCATTGAAGTGTATTCGACGGCAGCACTTCAGCCTGAAATCCACACAACCATTCAACAAGCATTCCCATCTGTTGATCTGATTAAGATCAGTGATGAGAAAATGAATATTGTATGCAAAGGGGTATCGAAAGAAGCAGGACTTTCTCTTTTAACCTCAGCACTAGGTTTTACATTAGAAGATACGGTCGTGATCGGTCACGGGACAGACGACATCCCGATGCTTGAGTTAGCTGGCTTAGGCGTTGCGATGGGGAATGCACCTCATTCGGTCAAACGTAAAGCCGATTGGGTGACACGTTCTCATGATGAACAGGGTGTTGCTTATATGATCAAAGAATACTTTAGAATGCAGCAAAGGGAAGGTTTTTTACATCAATTTGATATTAAACGATAATACAGTGAAGGCCCTGTCTATTAAGAAATGGCAGGGCCTTCGTCTGTTCTCTTCATTGCTTTTCCTAGATGAATTTTGTAAAATGAAACAAGTTTGAAGATAAAGGTGATACGATGCGAATTTTAGTTAAAGGGCTGTCTGATGAACGATTTCATCGACCGCTTGTCAATATAGCCAATTTATTTGAAGAAGATAGTGAAGTGCTGTGTGATTCCGGTGAAGTGGATGATGGCCTAGTGATGGTGTTTGATTGGAAAGAAACCCATGGTAGGGTGGAGGCTTCTGGCCATATTGCTGGATCAGATATGACGAGTCGTTTTACAAGAGAGATGCCAGAGGGCTTGAATGAAAAAGGGCGCTGGAAGCAAATCAAAAACACTGTGCTGTCTGTTTATTTACATCTGCTTCAGGAATATACAGGAATGACGCAAAAATGGGGGATTCTTACGGGGATACGCCCTACGAAATTACTTCATAAGATGCTAAGAGAAGGCATGACAAAGGAAGAAGCACATGCAGCGTTAAAGCGCGATTACTTGATTCATGATGAAAAGATTCATTTGATGCAGGAGATTGTTGATCGTCAAATCAAAGCCATTCCAGATCTGTACGATCTACAGGAGGAAGTGAGTATTTATATCGGTATTCCTTTCTGTCCAACAAAATGTGCTTATTGCACGTTCCCTGCTTATGCCATTCAAGGACAAGCTGGAAGAGTGGGAACGTTTCTTTTTGGGCTGCATTATGAGATGCAAAAAATGGGCGAATGGTTAAAGGAACATGGGATTAAAGTGACGACTGTTTATTTTGGCGGAGGTACTCCAACAAGTATTACAGCAGAAGAAATGGATTTGCTGTATGAGGAAATGTATCGCTCTTTTCCAGATGTGAAACATATTCGGGAAGTCACTGTAGAAGCGGGACGACCTGATACGATTTCACCTGATAAGCTGGAAGTGCTCAACCGTTATCATATTGACCGGATTAGTATCAATCCGCAATCATATGAGAATGAAACATTGAAAGCGATTGGCCGGCACCATAGTGTGGAAGAAACGATTGAAAAGTATCATTTATCAAGGCAGTATGGTATGAATAATATTAACATGGACTTAATCATTGGACTGCCAGGAGAAGGGCTAAAGGAATTCCAGCATTCCTTGAACAAGACAGAAGAACTGAAGCCTGAATCTTTAACGGTGCATACCCTTTCCTTTAAGAGAGCGTCTGAAATGACCCGCAATAAGGAAAAGTATCAAGTGGCAGACCGAGAAGAGATCACACGTATGATGGATGAAGCGGTTGCTTGGACAAAAGCACATGACTATCATCCGTACTATTTATACAGACAAAAAAACATTTTGGGGAATCTCGAAAATGTCGGGTATTCGTTAGATGGACAGGAAAGTTTGTATAATATTATCATTATGGAAGAGGTGCAGACGATCATTGGCATTGGATGCGGCGCTGCGAGTAAATTCATTGATCCGCGAACCGGAAAAATTACGCAATATGCCAATCCAAAAGATCCAAAATCTTATAATGATCGTTATGAGCACTATACGGAAGAGAAGATTCAGTTTCTTGAGTCATTATTTGTTTCTCACATGTAAACACTGCGGTGACGCAGTGTTTTTTTCATTTGTAAAAGGGTATATAGGGGGTAAAAAGATAAAGCAGGTGTACATATGATGGATGTGATCGGAATTGGGATTGGGCCAGCAAATTTAGGATTGGCCACTTTATTAGAGGAGTATGAAGATGTGACATGCTGTTTTTTTGAACAGGAAACCGAATTTGCTTGGCATCCTGGTATGCTCATCAAAGGAACAGACTTACAAGTTTCCTTTCTAGCGGACCTTGTGACAATGGCTAATCCAAGGAGCAAGTATACATTTTTAAATTATTTACATGAATCAAACAGGCTTCACCGCTTTTATACATTTGAACAATTTGATATCCCCCGGAGAGAATTCAATGAGTATTTATCATGGGTTGCAGGTGAATTAGATAGCTGTCAGTTCGGGATGAAGGTGGAAGAAGTGACCGACTGTGAAGACGGGTATCTTGTAAAAGTTCGGCGGTTGAAAGATGGGGCGCTTTCTGAATATCGTGCAAAGCATGTCGTCCTTGGTACTGGAAGCAAGCCGATGATTCCTGTCGATGTGCCAGAAGCTGCGTTGCCGCATGTGACCCATAGCAGCCGTTATGTAGATCAACAAAAAGAACTTCATGAAGCTGAAACGGTGGCGGTGATTGGTTCAGGTCAGAGTGCAGCTGAAATTTTCTTAGACCTGCTTCAGCATCAGAAGAAAGGACAGCAGCTTTCATGGTTTACACGTTCAAGTGAATTTAGAGAACTAGAGACAGCGGAGCTTGGTCAGGAGCTATTTACACCTAAGTATGTTGAATATTTTCATTCCCTTCCTTATGAAGAACGGATGAACACATTGCCTAGACTGGCAGGATTAAGGAATGGCATAGATGCATCGACGCTTTCTCGCATTTATCAGGAATTGTACCATCGATCCGTTTCAGGAGAAGAGCCATCTGTACTCATTCAGCCAATGACGGAGCTTGAAGCGATACATATGGAGGATGAGCAGCAGGTAGAGCTGCATTTGACACAATGGCAGCTGAAGAAAGAAAAGAAAATCACAGTCGATCATGTTGTATTGGCTACAGGATATACGCCTAATATTCCGGAATGGTTTAGCGCATATGAACCATTGATTGAATGGGAAAGCGATGAGCATTTTAAAGTGACAGACGACTTCAGGCTTGTGTTTAAAGACAAACGGTCTCATCATCTCTTTACATTCACGAACCTCGATCACTCTCATGGAACAGCGGCGACCAATTTAAAACTATCGATCTACCGCAATCAGAAAGTCATCCGAACCATTCGCGGGGATACGAAAGAACAAGTGAAGCAAGAAACAGCATTTCAGCAATTTGAATAGATATAAAAAAGGGCCTCTGCACAGGGCCCTTTTCAATTAAATGGTTGTTTCTCTTTTTACTTTTGGTTTTTCAGTTTTCCATTTGAAGATTTTGTTTAGGATTTGATAGATACGCTTTGATTCTTTCGTCACTAGCGGTCCTAAAATCGCAAGGATTAATACATATAATGCAGCAAATGGCTTCAATGTAGCGGCAAGCCCGCCTGCAATCCCAAGTTCGGCTACAATGATGGAAAACTCTCCTCTTGATACGATGGTTAATCCAATATTAGAAGAGGCTTTATGAGAGAAACCGGCTCTTCTTCCAGCAAACATCCCAGCGGTGAAGTTCCCGATCAAGGTGAGAATGACAGCACCGATCGCAAGCCAGAAGGCATCTCCTAATGTAAATGGATCAATACTTAGTCCAAAGCTGAAGAAGAACATGGCGCCAAAGAAATCTCTAAAAGGAACAACGAGATGTTCAATGCGGTCTGAGTGCTCTGTTTCTGAAAACACCAGACCGAGTAAGAGAGCGCCAATGGCCTCTGCGACATGAATCGTCTCTGAAAAACCAGCCACGAAGAACAAAGCGGCAAAAATGACAATGATAAATACTTCATTTGAACGGATATCGAATAGTTTGTTTAATAGTTTTGGCAGCTTACGCGCGATGATAAAGAAAATCATCATGTAACCAAAAGCGATTAAAATAGATAATAAGGCACCGCCAACGGACGTGGCATCTCCAAGGACAAGACCGGATACGACAGATAAATAGACGGCGAGAAAAATATCCTCAAACATAATAATCCCAAGAATTAACTCTGTTTCAGGGTTCGCTGTCCGTTTTAAATCGACAAGGACTTTGGCGACAATGGCGCTGGATGAAATGGTGATAACGCCTGCCATAATGAGAACTTCGAGGAATCCAAAGCCTGTGATAAACCCATAAAGCAATCCTAAGCTAAAGTTGATCAAAATATAAATAGATCCGCCGACTGCAATGGATTTACCCGATTTTATGAGTTTGCCGACAGAGAACTCAAGCCCCAGATAGAATAGAAGGAACAGGACACCCATTCTACCAAAAAACGAAATAATCTCGGTGCTCTCGATAAACTTCAAATCAATGATCCCGATGGTTGGTGCATGCGGACCAACAATCATCCCGAGGACAATGAGAAAAGGAATGATAGAAAATTTAATTTTATTGGCGATTAAGCTGGCAATGGCGATGAGAATAAGCGCCGTTCCAACTTCAAAGACTAAATGATCCATTCATCACTCTCCCCCTCTAGAAAGAAAATCACGTATCAATCGCTTCAAGTGTTTTCTTTCGCCTGAAATGACCATCGTATCATTTGCTTGAATAATCGAATCGGCACCGGGGTTGAGTAATTTTTCATTTGTATGTTTAATGATCGCAATGACGGTGACTTCATAATTTTGTCTCACATCTAAATCGCCGAGTGTATGTCCAACCGCTTTTGCGTCTTTTTCTACCTTAAACCATTCAATGATCAAATCATTGAACGCCATTTCAATCGTTTCAAGTGCTTGCGGCTTATACACCATACCGCCAATAATGGCAGCAATTTGCCGGGCTTCAGCATCATCGAGAGAAATGGTGGACAGTACTTCATCTGGATCTTCATCGTCGAAACGATAAATCTCCCGTCTACCATCATCATGAATCACAATCGTCATCTTTTCTCTATTTCTCGTTTCAATTTCAAATTTCTTTCCAATCCCAGGAAGATCATTTTCTTTAATGTTCATTTTATCCCTCCGAATATGATAGGTTTTGTTTTTCATATAGTGAGTACGGATGAAATAAAATGAATCAGTCGAGGTAATTTGATTGGTACATAACGGGGATCGCACACTTCATTTCTAAAAAACATAAATCAATAGATAACGCTGTGGTTGAAGCAATCTTTACAAGAAAAGCTTTTGAAGCGCCCATTGATAACCTCTGTTTTAACAGAAGAGATGCGGCATGTTTTTTTGAAAATGGAGGTGTCTTCACAGCATTGATTTCTTCATCATAAATCGATGGAGAAATCAGGCTGAGTGTGCTCGCTTCTGCTTGTGAAGCAAAAACGACATTTGAAAAGGGAGAAAACATGACGATGCAGCTAATCAATATACATATGGAACTTCTTATCAATCATTCTCCCCCTTTCATATGATGTTTTATTTCTTATTTTACTATATAAAAATATATTTCTCGTTTCAACAATTATGCTTATTTTAGTATCAGTTGATCTTGAAATTTTTTATGTAGAGGAAAAGGAATTACTTGATGGAAATTGAAGTAAGTGATGAGCTTGAAAAGAAAGAGGGGGAATGGATGATGACATATATCAATTGTCAGGTAGATGGGGATATTTTTGAAATCGTTTTCAATAGGCCTGAAGCGTATAATTCGTTTCATGTTGACATGTTTGCTGAATTGAAGGAAGCGTGTGATAGAGCGAGTGAGAGCAGTGCGAAAATTGTTGTACTCAAGGGGATGGGCAAAGGGTTTTCAGCAGGCGGAGATATTGGAATGATGCTAAAGCAAGATCGTGAAGAAGATTTTCATCGCGTGATGGATCTGATCGAGGGAATTACACTTTCTTTAGCCAGTATGAAAAAAGTGACGATTGCACTTGTCCACGGAGCAGCGGCTGGTCTTGCTTTTAGCTTTGCCCTTAGCTGTGACTATTTGTTTATGCATCAAGATGCTAAACTTGCCATGAACTTTAATGGAATCGGGTTAATCCCAGATGGCGGAGGGCATTTTTTCCTCACCAAAAGAGTTAGTGAACAAACCGCTAAACAATTGATTTGGAGCGGGCAAAAGCTGCCGGCTGAAGAAGCGCTCAAGCTTCGCCTTGCAGACGGCGTGTTTCAAGATGAGGTGGATACGTATCAGAAAGCGTGCGTCAAGCCGTTTTTAAATATGCCGCTTCAAGCCTTTGTTGAAACAAAGATGATTTATTTTCAGCAGTCAGAATCACAGCTGTTAGCCGTTCTTCAAAAAGAGCGTGCTGCACAAGCTAGACTGAGACAAAGCCGTGATCATCAGGAGGGTGTTCAAGCGTTTTTGGAAAAAAGACGTCCTGTGTTTCATTAAATAGAAGAATGAATGGCCGGCGGATGCCGGCTTTTTTAACGTTCAAATAAAAGAAGTTTACCTGCATCATTTACGAGCCGGTGAGAATGCTTTGTGTATTGTTGTTCGATTAAACGATGACGTCCTAATTCTTTTGCTTTTTCATCACTATCTGTGGTGATTTTTTCGTTTAATAAGGTTTCACCTGACGAATCAAATACAGTCAAAAAGTAGGTTTTCTCCATCTCTGATCTTCCCTTTCTTCTTGTTTTTTAATGAATTATACAAGGAGGAAGTTAAAACCTCTTTTTTTACCCCTAAAAATGTGTTTTTTAGAATAAGAGCGATAGAACGTGCATTCGTAAAAACGGCGTGATAAAATATGGACAACTACAGTAACGTACAAGGAGATAGACGTTTGACGAAGCTCACTTTTATTCATGCCGCAGATCTTCATTTAGATAGTCCGTTTGCGGGAATGTCCAATATACCGAACCGAATTTTTAAGAGGTTGAAAGAAAGCACATTTCAAAGTGCCAAGAACATGTTTGAACTTGCAATTGATCGAGAAGTAGACTTTATGCTGCTTAGCGGAGATCTATTTGACGAATCGAATCGCAGCCTAAAAGCACAGCTTTTTTTAAGAAATCAGTTTCTTCAGCTGCAATCACACGGGATTGAAGTGTTTATTATTTATGGTAATCATGATCATTTAGGTGGTGAATGGACACCAATTGAGTGGCCAGAGAATGTTCACGTTTTTTTGAGCAGTACGCCAAGTGAGCAAGCCTTTTATAGAGAAGGTCAGCTTGTGGCAAGTATTTACGGGTTCAGCTACAAAGAGCGGGCTGTCCATGAAAATATGACACCTTATTATGAAAAAAAAACAGATGCCCCCTATCATATTGCCATGCTTCACGGCACATTAGCAGGTCAAGAAGGGCATGATGCGTATGCACCATTTCAGCTTCAGCAGCTTCTAGCGCGGGATTTTGATTATTGGGCGCTTGGACATATTCATAAGCGGGCTCTTCTGCATGAAGATCCAATGGTGATCTATCCTGGAAACGTGCAAGGAAGACATATAAAAGAAACAGGAGAGAAAGGCTGTTATGTCGTTTACCTATCTGAAGATGCTCAAAGAGCGGAGTTTATGAGCTGTTCAGATGTCATCTTTGAGACATTGACAATAGATATCACACATACCGCTCATATGACCGATCTTGTGACACTTGTGGACAAAAAGATGAGTGGACTGAAAGAGAGAGGTGTTCCTCATTTTGTGAAAATCGTACTAACTGGCGATGCTCCTGCTTATATGGAGCTCACGCAGCTTGAAGTGCTTGAGGAGCTGATGGCTGTACTTCATGAACAGGAGGAAGAAGAAGACTTGTTTGTTTGGGTGATGTCGATTGACTGCCGGACACATGAAGATGCCGTCTATCCAGAAGATTCTTTTTTGACAGAACTAACAGCAGAAATTGCCGAGTTTGATGCGTATGATGAGCTGCTTTTACCGATCAAGCGTCATCCAACCTATAGAAAAGCAGGAAAAGCTCTTACAAAAGAGGACGAGATCGATATTAAAGAAGAGGCACAAAGGCTGCTGGCAGAACAGCTGAAGCAATTATGAGAAAAGGAGAGGCATGATGAAAATACGTTCACTCCATATTGCGAATTTCGGGAAATTTTCCAATCAAACCTTCCACTTTTCTGATGACGGTTTTCAGTTAGTTTATGGCCTGAATGAATCGGGGAAAACGACATTGAAGGCGTTTATTGAATCGATGTTATTTGGTTTTTCCAAAAGCCATATGTATAAGCCAAAGCATGGCTCGTTTTATGGTGGTTCTCTTACGTGTTTAGATGAGGAATTAGGTGTGATTCATATTGAAAGAACATCTGATCATGGCGGCCAAGCTCAGGTGTTGCTGCCAAATGGTGAAGTGAAAGATGAAGCTTTTCTACATGCGATGTTAAAGGGAACGGATCGCAGATTATACCAATCGATCTATTCTTTTGACGTGTTTGGTCTGCAAAATGTACAAGCATTAAATCAAGATCAAATAGGGGAATTTCTACTCTTTTCAAGTTTGTTTGGCTCAGATGCGGCATCCAAAATGGACAGTAGGTTGCTAAAACAGCAGGAGCAGCTTTTTAAACCGAATGGACGTAAGCCTGAATTAAATCAGCAGCTCGATCATGTAAAAGAGCTGTCAGGTAAGTTGAAACAGGCCAAATTGGTAGAAAGTCGTTATACCGAAAAGAAAAAAGAACAAGCTGAATTAACCGAGAAGGTAGAAATGCTTCAGCATGAAATGAGACAGAATGAAAAAGAGATTCAGCATTTGACTGAACATATTCGACTTTATCCTATGATAGAAAAAAAGATAGAGTTAAAAAAAGATTTGGCTAGTTATCCAGAACGAGTCAAGCGGTTTAGACCGGAAACCGCGCATGAACTTGATAAATTAGAATCACACCTTCACCCAAAAAAGGCGCAATTGACGGCACTGAAACAAAAATTAGATCATTTGCAAACGTCGCTCACGCAAGTTCAGCCACTCTATGACAAGGATACGGTATTGGAGATGAAGCGAGTCATAGCTGAATCATCTGATGCTGAACTTGTGAAGAAACGCTTAGCAGAAGGGAAAACAGGGCAGAATTCTTTGAAACAAAAAATAGAAGAAGCATCAGCGAAGCTGAAGTGGCAGCGTCCAATCAAGCTTGACCAGCTGGATGATTCACTTGACTTTGAGTGGGAATTAAAAGAGGCTGTGAGCCAATACGTTCGTTTAATGGATAGGAAAACGCAGCTCGATGACCGGTTTGATCATGCAAGACATGAGCTAGAAGAAGCGGAAACCGCTCTAAAAGGATTAAAGGAAAAGCCCGTTAAACAGCAAGTTGCAGAAGATGTCAGGGGAACAAGGGCTACAGTGAAACAGAATCATTCCAGAGTGTGGTTATTCCCGCTGATGTTCGTGCTATGTGCTGTCATTCTCACGATTTTATTCGTTTTAGCAGAGAGCTGGGTGACGTTACTGTTTGCAGGATTTTCCGTATTTATCTTGATTGCTATTTATCCAGTGCTTAAACAGACTCAGATGAAGGAAGCAAACGACAGTAACGCCTATCATTCCTTTCAAGTTCAAACAGCTTCAGCTGAAACGCTAGTGAAGCAAAAGGAGCTTTTATACGAAAGAATGATACAGCAATATGAAGACTGGGAGCGGGAACTGGAACCTGTACAGCAGCAAGTAGAAGATATGAGAAGGCAGCTAGGTTTGTCCTCAGAGCTCTCATTCCTTGTGGAAGCTTTCCATATCTTGAAACAATTAAAAGCGAATACAGCGGCATATGAGGCGCTTAACAAGGAAATAGAGATGTTCACACAGCAGCAATCGACCTACGAGCAAAGAGTTTCAGCGCTCATGAGTCTCCTTCAAAGAAAAGAAGGGACCATTCAAGAGAATATCTCAGCCTTTCAAGAGATATTGAAAGATGAGGAAAAAAGAGAAAAAGAACGTCAGACATTGCACGTATCCATTCAACATGTAGAGCAGCAGCTGACAACATTAGAAGGAGAAGTTCAATATTATAAAAAACAAACGGACGAGCTTTTACAAAAAGTAGAAGCAGAGTCAAAAGAAGATTATCATGTCCTGTCTCATCTATCCAAAGAATACCGGGAGCGACTGTACAATTTGCAGCAGCTGAACCAAGAGCTGCACAGAAGCGGTTATGTAGATGAGGAAGAGGTCATTGTCCGTAAAGGTTTGCGCACCCTTGAGGAGCAGTGTGCACAAGCAAAAAGACGTCTGAATGACATGCAAGAGAATGTGACGAATATGAAAAAGCGCTTGGCAGAATTAGCAGTAGAAATACGCCAAATAGAAGCATCAGGTACGGTGTCTGATTTGACTCATCAGCTTGCTGTAGAGCAGGAGCAGGCAAAGCACCTAGCGAAAAAATGGGCGGCTATTCAGCTCGTTCGTTCCGTCATTCGAGAGAAACTCAATGAGCATAAAGAAACGAGGCTACCAGCACTCCTCCAAACAGCTTCCCGATTTATTCAGCCGTTAACGAATGATCGATATGAAGTGATTTTATTTTCTGCCGAAGATGACCGGCTGATTGTGAAACGGAGGGATGGACGCCTATTCCGCCCGGAGGAGCTTTCACAAGCAACATGTGAGCAGATTTATCTCTCGATTCGTTTTGCACTTGCTTTGTCCCACCAGCAAGATTGTCAGCTCCCATTTATGATGGATGACAGTTTCGTTCACTTTGATCATGTCCGTCTAGAAAGGGTACTGGAGCTGATGAATGAACTCACTCGTTTTGAAACACAGCTGTTTTATTTCACTTGTCATCATTATATGAAACAAGCAGCGGAAGACGGGCAGATTACGAGTTTAGCAGTGGAATGATTGACAAATTATGACTTATGTTATACTTATATGAGCAGAAACATGGAAGGAGCATTTATTGAATGGCTAAAGGGATCATGACCTATGACGTCGGCGAACAAGTTGACCTGCATTTATTAATTAAATCATCTACTAAAGGGATTGCGAGTAATGGCAAACCATTTTTAACGTTAATTCTTCAAGATCAAAGTGGAGATATTGAGGCGAAGCTATGGGATGCAAAGCAGAATGATGAACTCACATATGCCGCACAAACCATTGTGAAGGTAGTAGGTGATATTCATCATTATCGCGGAAGGAATCAGCTGAAGCTTAGGAATATACGTCCTGTTGCTGAAAACGAGCAAATCCGCATTGATGATTTTCTAGAAACAGCTCCTATTCCAAAGCACGATATGATGGATACCATCATGCAATATATTTTTGATATGAAAAACCCTAATATTCAGCGTGTCACAAGACATTTGCTGAAGAAATATGGACAGGAATTCGCTGATTACCCAGCAGCTACGAAAAACCATCACGAGTTTGTTTCGGGTCTTGCCTATCACGTGGTATCGATGCTTCATTTAGCGAAATCCATTGTTGATCTATACCCATCACTTGATCGAGATCTTTTATATTCAGGGATCATTCTACATGATTTAGGGAAAGTCAAAGAGCTTTCGGGCCCTGTCTCCACCACATATACAGTAGAAGGGAACTTAATTGGCCACATTTCTATTATGGTGACAGAAATTGCGAAAGCCGCAGAGGAGCTTGGCATTGATTCTGAGGAAATTCTGATTCTGCAGCATTTAGTGCTGAGTCATCATGGAAAAGGGGAGTGGGGCAGTCCTAAACCACCAATGGTGAAGGAAGCCGAAATTCTCCACTATATAGATAATTTAGATGCAAAAATGAACATGATGGATCGTGCGCTTGAGCATGTGAAGCCAGGAGAATATACAGAGCGTATTTTTGCACTAGAGAATCGTTCGTTTTATAAACCAACCTTTCACAATGAATCCTCATGATAAAACGCCCGTTTGATGCGGGCGTTTTTTTTCATAACTTGTCTTCTTTTCGCATAAGCATGTAACACAAAGGGAGAGAGGTTTGTCCTAAAAAAGGAGGCGAAGACGATGTTGTTTTTTCCATGGTGGGTATATGCATGTATCATTGGCATTATTTTTTGTGCCTATAAATTAATGACGACAGCCAAAGAGGAGCAAGAGATTGATCAATCCTTTATTGAAAAAGAGGGAGAAATCTTTATTGAACGAATGGAGCAGGAGAGAGAGCGTAGACGTCAAGGACAGCAAATGAAACGATCCCAGGAAACGGCGAAGCATGAGGACCATTCGATTGCATAATCAATAAGAATAAAAAAACCCCTCTACAAGTTCATGTAGAGGGGTTTTTCGTTCATTATTGGTTTGGTGTTTGTTGTGTGGTTTGCTCAGATTTTTCTTTGAATGTATTTTCAAGTTCTTTATCTTTTACTTTCACATCAGCATCTTTCACCAATTTGTTTAAGATCGTTTGAATTTCATTGTTATCTGCTTGTTTTTGATCAAGCAGTTCTTTTTTCAAGTCTGCTTTCATGTCATCGTATTTACCGCGTTCTTCGGTCTTTTTAATGATATGGTAACCAAATTGAGATTTTACTGGTTTGCTGATTTCATTTACTTTTAGTTTGAAGGCAGCTTTACTGAAGTTCTCATCCATTTGGCCTTCTTTTGCGAACCAGCCTACATCGCCGCCTTGTGCTGCTGAAGCAGTGTCAGTTGAATATTCAGATACAAGGTCATCCCATTTTTCGCCCTTATCTAATTTCTTTTCTACTTCATCTGCTGTTTTCTTGTCAGCAACTAAAATGTGGCTTGCGCGGATTTTCCCTTTTAGGTCATCGTAATACGCTTTTACTTCTTTGTCAGTGATTTTGATGTTAGCTTTGGCAGCCTTTTGAGTCAGCAGCTCATATTTTACTTGATCTTTGATGTAATCTTTTCCGAATTCATCTTGAAGTTGTTTTAAACGATCTTCACCAAGTGTCTTTTTATATTCTTCCAATTTCTTATCAATTTCTTTATCTGATACTTTGTATTTGTCAGCAAGAACCTTTTGTTGAACAAGTAGGTTTAAAGCATCTCCACCTGCTTGTTTCTTAAGAGTTGTGTAAAGCTCTTCTTTTGTGACATCTCCTGATTTTGTTGTTGCGATCACTTCTTTGTCACCGCTACTGCATGCGCCAAGAGTTAAAACACTTACTGCTGTTACAGCTGCTAAAGCCATTTTTTTCATTCAAAAAACACTCCTAATCTTTCCAATTTATTTATCATTGCTTGTATCATAACATATTGTGACATGCTGTAAAAAGAAATGCAAATGGGAGGGCATTCGTCTAGTCAAATTTTTGCGACCAACATACACATATATTGATCACAAAAAGGAGGCTGAATTATATGGGAGCAGGATATTCTAATGGGTTTGCTTTATTGGTCGTGCTATTCATTTTGCTGATCATCGTTGGTGCAGCATATCTTTATTAATTAAATCGCTGTAACAGAAAGGAGCCGTCCTGCCATGCGTGCGGGCGGTTCTTTTTTAAAACGATGACAGGTGCCTAAACGTTTTAAAATTTTCTGCATACACTGAGCTTAGAACAGAGGAAGAACTGGCAGGAGGTGTTTTCACATGGGAGGAGAAGTCTTTGCTGGCGGTTTTGCACTAGTCGTCGTGTTATTCATCTTATTGATCATTATCGGTGCATCGTGGATTTGCTAATAGATCATCATACACAAAAAGCTGCCATCAAACAGGCAGCTTTTGCTTTGATCTTAAATAGATATGGTAATTTCAACAAATGATGAGATCAGTAAGATCAGTATCGATACATTGATAAAGCGAAACACCTTATCTTGCCGTTCTTCAGGAATCTCTCTGACAAGGCATAATGTATTAGTAAGCCTGTTTATTGAATACACAATAAACGCGGCAAAGACAATGAAGTAAAATAAAACTATCGGAGATCCCCCCTCTCTATGCTATTCCCATACTACATTACCAAATTTTTTATGAAAAAGATAGAAGTTGGCTTTAAAAACCTCATGATGAGGAAGTTGGGTCAACTAAAATATCAAACTCGTCTTGGGCTTGATCAATGATGCATGATTTTGGCGCTTTTAGCAGTTTCCAAGCAAATAAAAAGTCAGGCAAACAATAGCCTGCATGAATACTTGCGATCATGATAAAATAGTGTGCGTACATTGGAAATGCCATTCCTAAAACAAAGTAAACAGGTGAGATGACACAAAACGGGCTGAGCAGTGAGAAAAGCATCACTCTCTTAGGCACGCGCTGCCAGCAATTTCGTTTAAATAACGTCATTTTTTTCTTATGTTTCATGACTGGGATCAAGTGAACCACGCGGTGGACAAGCAATGTCGCAAGTAAAAGCACGATAAAAAGCGGTGCATTGTGACTGCTGAGTCTCGTTTCAGGATGAGTCAGTTGAAAACATAAAAATGCCATAATGAAAAAAAATACAGTAAGACATATGGCTGAAATCATCATTCTCGTATAACCATAATCCTTTTCAAGATTAATGGTCTTCCAACAATTCATTTTTCATCCTTCCAATCTCAAAAAAACTAATTGAATATCTCAAGATAATTTACTCTTCCTGAGGATAAAAATCAATGGTTTTCATGAAAAAAAATAAATTGTTACATTCATATGGAATAAAGAGAGGAAACTTTGGGTTTTTCAAGAAAAAAAGACATAAGAGGGAGGTTCGTCTCTTTCGTCAATGAGTAATTTCGGCTAAAATAGAGTGACTAAGAGAAAGAGGGAACGTACATGAGTATTGAGGAACGAATGAGCCAGCTCGAATATTATATGGAACTGTTACTGACGGCGACAGATATGAGCCGTTATCCATATTATGCGCTATTGATCCGGCAGCGTGTATCGAAAGAAGAGGCAATGGACATTGAGCGTATTTGTGCTGAGCTCTCAGATGAAATGGACAAGCAAAAAGCACAAGGCTATGTCATGTTCGACGATCTCCTTGCGCTGTTTGCGGGACAGTTAATTGAAAAGCTGGATGTTCATGAGACGATTTTTGCTTTGCATGATCAAGGGCTGTTTCAGCCGTTAATGAATGAATTTATAAAGATCATTAAACAATTTGATTTGCTTTAGCCGCTTTTTCCTCCGCTGAGTCTTCAAGTTCTTCAGGCTTTTTCGTGACTTTCCCACGTTCATTCAAAAAGTCCTTCTCAATGTTTGAAAACGATTTCTCAAAAATCTCCATGAAATCCTCACCATAAATGTTTCGGATAATACACATCATTTCTAAAATTTCAGGGAACTTTCCGTAAATGTCATGAAGCGGCTGTGCGCCTTTGACAATACCAGTTCGGGCCGGGTCGTAATCTTCGAGTAGTTTATGGAATGTCTCTTCGCCTTTTGGCGTTAGTTCAATATACGTATTGCGTTTATCGTTTAACTTTTTAGAAAATTTTAAAAATCCTCTTTCCTCTAATTTTTTAGAGAAGTTAAACGCCGTTGATACATGCATGACGCCAAACTTTGCAATTTCTGATATTGAAGCTCCTTTTAATTGATACGCAATCCACAAAATATGATGTTCATTGATATTTAGGTTATACGGTTTGATCCACTGCTGCCAGTCCTTTTCAATGGATTTCCAAAGAGCTTTGCTCAATTGGGCCATTCTTTGACTGAATAAAAGTGCTTCTTTTACATCGAAAGGCTGTTCCGAATGATTCATCCATTTCACCTACTTCTCTTTTTCTTGTAATTCTATTATGCCAATAAAATAAAGATTAATAAAGCTGAAAATTCAAGAATTTTTAAAAGTCATGAAAAACATTGACAAAATAACCTTTTTTCAACAAAAAAAGTGCGGGATACGCACCCCGCACACTTTTGTAAACGAATATTTTTTTGTGAGTATATTAGTTTTGTAAGGTTTTCTCCAGTTGTTTGAGCTTTTCCTCAATTTCCTGAATTTCCTTTTGTAAGTCCTGCTGATGAGGTTTGATTTCCTCGCGCCATTGCTGTATCGATGTTTGTAATTCAGTTCCGACCTCTTTAATGACTTCAGCACTTTCTTTTGCGGTTTCAACAATCTGCTCTTTTAAAGCTTGTCCATCTCTTTTTAATCTTGTCAGCGTATCTTCGAATTTGTCATAGCCGTCTTTCATCTTTCCGCGTACATCTCTGCCAGAAGAGGGAGTCGTCAGGAGCACTGCCGCACCTCCGAGGAGACCGCCTACAAATAATCCTGTTAATAAAGAACGTCCACTAGCCATTCCAATCACCTCTAGTCAAATTTTACACATTCGCATGTTCTCTCTGAGCTGACGATCAGCTTCATTGAACTTCCATACATAGCTTGCTTTATTTTAGCATACTTTTGAAGAAAAGGGAGGGGAGAAGGTTGTCTGTCTTTCTGTTCGTTTTTACGTGTATGTGTGTGATTTTCGCAGGTGGTTCTATTCATTATGTAAGGCAGCTTGGGTATGCGGGGTCTTATCCGCCAAAACATGTATTAAGACAAAAAGCAATTGTGTGTGCAGCAGGTGCAGGGATTTCGCTCTCCATTTTGCTGCTTACCCTTTTTCTTTTATAGAAGCATGAAAAAAACCTCTTCATCCAATGAAGAGGTTCAGTTATTCGTTAAGCGACTTCAATCATTCTTGCGCGCTTTAATATGGACTGAGCAATCGGGAAGACAAATACCATAGCTATCGTATTTATCACAGTTGCTGGCAGGACAACACCTACAAGAAGTGCTGGTAACGCAGCCGGTAGTCCAGTAATCAGTAAAGCGGCAGATAGGAAAATCACGCCTGATACGACGGTCCCAACAGCGGTGAGTACAGCGGTCAGAACGACTTTGTTCTTGATCTTCTGGCAAGATAAGAAAAGGGCTAAGAAGATAAAGGCTGTCACCGGTTTATCAATCATATTTGGAATTTGTCCGCCTGGAAAACCTGTTGTCAAAGCGGAAATGACCCCAGTGACTAGGGCGATCACAACGACATGCTGTACCTTCGGAAAAAGGATGATGCTTAAAAACATCATGACCAGCATCATATCAGGTTTCATTCCGAAAAAGATGGGCGGAAAAATCGTATGCAAAACAGCTCCCATTGCTGCAAACAATGACATAATCACTAATTCTTTTGTTTTCATTTCTATGCTCTCCTCTGCTAAGCTCTTATAGGACTCTCCAATAATATGGCTGATCATTTATTGCAAGAGTCATGACTTTATATTTCTCGTTATTATAACAAATTTATTTCACGATAGAAAAGCCTTTTTACTCATTTTCTTGCTGGAACTTTTTCATAAAGTCCGCAAGCTTTTGGCAGTCCTCTATAGAAACGGCGTTGTAAATCGAGGCTCTGCATCCACCAACAGAACGGTGGCCGGCGAGTCCAACCATTTGTTCTTGTTTTGCTTTCTCCACAAAGGACGCAGTGAGTGCATCATCACGCAGGGTAAACGTGACATTCATATGCGAACGGCTGTCAGCACGTGCATGCCCTTTGTAAAAACCGCCGCTTTGATCAATCGTATCATACAGAAGCGCTGCTTTTTGTTCATTGCGTTTTTCTGCTGCTTCTACGCCGCCCGCCTGTTTCACATGCTCCAGGACAAGGGACAGCATATAAATCGCAAAAGTCGGTGGTGTGTGATAAAGAGAATTGGCTTTGGCATGTGTTGAATATTTTAAAATTTTAGGTGTGCCGCTTTTTTCTTTCTCTAATAAACGTTTGCGCGCGATCACAATCGTGATACCAGAAGGCCCTAGATTTTTTTGTGCCCCGGCATAAATGAAATCAAATGAAGACACGTCTATTTTTTTGCTGAGAATATCACTGGACATGTCGGCAATAAGCGGGAGTGACGTGTTCGGGAACGTTTTCCACTGAGTACCGAAAATGGTATTGTTCGATGTGATGTGCAAGTAAGCACCGTCATTTAAAACGGAAGCATCTACATCTGGAATATACGAATAGTTGTCGTCTTCACTTGAGGCAAACACTGATGTTTCACCAAACCCTTTTGCTTCTGACAAGGCTTTCTCTGACCAAGCACCTGTTTGGATGAAATGAGCCGTTTCGCCTTCATGTAAGAAGTTCATCGGAATCATTGCAAATTGAAGACTTGCCCCGCCTTGTAAAAAGAGGACCTCATAATCTTCTGGAATGTCCATCAATTCTACCAAGAGTGCTTTCGCTTTATTGTGGACTTCTTCATACTCACCGCTGCGATGAGAAAGTTCCATCACAGACATCCCGGTTTGTTTAAAATCAACAAGTTCTTCCTGTGCTTTTTGAAGCACTTCTAGCGGCAGCGCCGCCGGACCAGCATTAAAATTCGTCGTTCGCTTCATCACAATCTCTCCCTATTTCTCGCGTTAATGGATCAAAAGATAAAACCATCCTATCACAAATTTGAAGCATTTGGACAAAAAATTTGAATCGTCCTAAATATCTTACGATTCACAGGATAAGCACAGAAAAGAGGTGAAAAAAAGAAAAACCTCATCCATTAAGATGAGGTAAGGCGCGTATGAATGGCAGAAGAAATGTCTTTTAAATCCTCTGATGTATATTGATCTTGGTGAGATTTCCATACGGCACCAAAGCCGTCGCCTTTGCCATAACGCGGAATAATGTGCATATGGTAATGGAACACAGATTGTCCGGCTTTTTCACCGTTGTTGTTCAGAAGGTTTAAACCAATTGGTTCAAATTCTTGCTTAATCGCTCTAGCAATTTTCGGAATCGCTTGGAAGTAATGATTAGACACTTCTGGTGTCATGTCATAAATGTTTTCTTTATGTATTTTCGGGATTACTAGGGTATGTCCTTTCGTTACTTGGCTAATATCAAGAAAAGCCAATACATGCTCATCTTCATATACTTTTGCACATGGAATGTCTCCATCAATGATCTTGCAAAAAATGCAGTCGCTCACGCCATGTCACTCCTCATTATTTTTCCTTTATCGTATCACAAAAAGAAGCAAAAAAGAAAACAGGACAAGCGAACTCCTTTGGTCGCTCATCCTGCTCCTGCAGAAGAAATGCTGATGCTTTCATTTGATATGCCTTTTGAATTCTCTATTTACTGAAATAAAGAATTCATATGCCTGCTATTTCTGCCGTAAACACCTCATTTGACGTTTTGGTTCGTCGTATACATATTTGTATAGGACACAAAAATCAAGAATCAGTGAAGCAAAACAGAAGCTAAGGTTTTTAGATGAAAAACCAATTTGTCATGCGGTCATTGCCTTTAACAAACACCTCATTTACGTATTGGTCATCAAGTTCATTTCTTCTACATACATTATGATGACCAGTATGCCGATGTTTTATTCATGAGTTGTCTATAGGTAAACATTTCAAATTGTCTTTCGTTTTTGGTACTATAAAGGAAAAAAGAAAGAAAGGAACGAACTGATGTCCCTTCTAACTGTAAAAGATGTAACGGGTGGATATACAAAGAATCCCGTTCTGAAAAATATTTCATTTGAATTAGAAAGAAACCAAATCGTTGGTCTCATTGGCTTAAACGGGGCGGGAAAAAGTACAACCATTCGTCATATTATTGGATTAATGAAACCTCATAAAGGGGTCATTGAGCTGAACGGACGAACCCTTCAAGAAGATCAAGAGGCGTATCGTTCACAATTTACGTTTATTCCAGAGACACCTGTCTTATATGAAGAATTAACGTTAAAAGAGCATTTAGAGCTGACAGCGATGGCTTACGGCCTTTCAAAAGAACAATTAGAAGAACGTCTGCCGTCTTTGCTGAAGGAATTCCGAATGGAGAAGCGATTGAAATGGTTCCCTGCTCATTTTTCTAAAGGGATGAAGCAGAAGGTGATGATTATGTGTGCGTTTCTTGTGGAGCCAGAGTTGTATATTATCGATGAGCCGTTTTTAGGGCTTGATCCGCTTGCGATCAACGCACTATTAGAACGTATGAATGCGGCGAAACAAAATGGCGCAAGTGTTCTGATGTCAACGCATATTTTAGCCACAGCGGAACGTTATTGTGATTCCTTTATTATTTTGCATGAAGGGGAAATTAGAGCGAAAGGAACACTGACAGAACTAAGAGAGCAGTTCAACATGAGAGATGCGACACTCGATGATCTTTATTTGGAATTAACAAAGGAAGAAAGCTATGAGTAAAACAACGCAAACCATTTGGAAATCAAGATTAGAAGAACACGTACAAGAAACAAGAAAATATTTAAAATATATGTTCAATGATCATCTTGTGATTGTGCTCATTTTTTTCCTTGCAGGCGGGGCGAGCTGGTACAGTAATTGGCTGAAGCATATTCCAGCTCACTTCCCATCCTATTGGGTCATGGCAGTTGTTTTCTCATTGGTACTGACTAGTTCTTACGTGCGAACGTTGATCAAAGAGGCAGATCTTGTGTTTATGCTTCCTTTGGAAGCTAAGATGGACCCTTATTTAAAACAAGCGTTTAACTTTAGCTTCATTTCTCAGTTATTTCCTTTGATTGCCGTGTCCATTATTGCACTTCCGCTATATTCGGCTGTCTCCTCAGGCGATCTGATGCTATATGTGCTCATTTTGGCGCAAATGATCTTAATAAAAGGTCTGAATACAGCGATTCAGTGGAGAATCACTTATTTTCAAGGGAAACATGTCAGATGGATTGATGCAGTGATTCGTTTTCTGCTCAATACAATGTTAATGTATACCGTTTTACAAGCAGCTTATGCCATTGCCATCGTTTTTTATCTTTTATATGCTGTCTATCTCATTTACTTAACAAATGCAGTAAAAAAACAGCCTTTTCAATGGGAATTGCATATTTCTGATGAGTTAAAACGAAAACAGCGTTTTTACCGCTTGGCAAACTTATTTACGGATGTCCCTCATTTAAAGAAACAAGTGAAAAGAAGGGCGTATATGGACTGGGTCTTGCAGTTTGTCCCTTATGAACAGCGTAAAGCTTTTTCTTATATGTATGTGAGGGCGTTTTTACGTTCAAATGACTATTTTGGTCTTGTGTTTAGGTTAACGGTCGTGTTTGTGCTCATCCTCTTGTATACAGGTGCAGCAGGTTGGGTGGGGGCATTACTTGTCTTGTTTACAGTCTTTATCACAGGTGTACAGCTTGTCCCGTTAACAAAGCACTTTGCTCATCTGTCGTTACAGGCACTTTATCCTGTGTCTCAGCAAGAAAAAGATCGAAGCTTTTTTGTTCTCGTTCGAAATGTACTCATCATCCAGTCAATTGTACTGAGCTCCGCCGTTTTCCCAGCAGGTGGATGGAAGGGAAGCGGACTTGCTCTTCTCATTTCATTGGTATTTGTGCTTGTCCTTTTCAAGCCTTACGTACAAAGCAGATTAAAAAAGATGAGATAAGCATTTTTTACAGCGTGTGTATGATGTCATCAAGGAGGGAACTGGGATGAATGCAGCTGAACGGGAACTGTATGAAGAGGCCATTTTTTTTCAAATGCGTTTTTTAAGAAAACCATCCAAGATCGAGCGGTTTTCAAAAGGCGTTCAGCAGCAAGTGAATCGCCGAATCCCTGCTCGATTTCATCAAGTCATCACAAATGCGGTGAAAACAATGGTTGAATCCACCGTATCAGGAAGCCATTTTACTTCATTTACAGTCATTGATGAACAATTGTCTATTGTAGAGCGAAATGAGCTGGCAAAGGAAAAGGTGACATATTATCAAAAGGCCGCTGCGATTGAAGGAATTGGCACAGGTGCGGGTGGATTGTTTCTCGGAATGGCGGATTTTCCTCTCCTTTTGAGTATCAAGATGAAATGTCTTTATGAGCTTGCTTGTATATATGGATTTGATTTGTCTCAAAAAGAGGAAAGGCTCTTTTTGCTTTGTATTTTTCAACTCGCCTTTTCAAGCAGTACACACCGTCAAAAAATGATGAAACTCATTGAAGAATGGGAAACAACCCGGGAAGAAATGGATTGGTATAGCTTTCAACAGGAATATCGAGATTATATTGACCTTGTGAAGCTGTTTCAATTAATGCCTGTGGTCGGTGCCGCTGTTGGTGGGGTGGCAAATCATCAGCTGACAGGACAGCTTGGTGAAGTCGCACGCCATGTGTTTCACTTGCGTGTGTTGAAAGAATTGAAATAGAAAAGCCGCTGCCTAACAGCGGCTTTTTTTCATTCATCGTAGGAAAGGACGGCATGAGCGAGTACCTTTGCTGCGACAGGCATTGCGTTTTCGTTAATATCAAATTTCGGATGGTGGTGTGGATACACATCTTGGCTGTTTTCTGGCATAGCGCCTGTGTAGAAGAAAGTACCAGGAACATGCTGAAGGTAGTAAGCAAAGTCTTCTCCGCCCATTTGGGTTTCTGCTTCTTTTACTTCTGTGACTCCTTCTGTCTGTTTGGCTATTTCTGCTATATATTCAGTCGGTGCAGGGTGATTTTTGACTGCAGGATAGCCTCTTACATATTCATAAGTATAAGAGGCATCGTGCATGTGGCAGACACCTTTCACCACCTGTTCAATTTCACGTTCAATGATATGGCGTGCACTCTCTTCAAAGGAACGTGCAGTACCTGTTAGCACGGCCGAATCTGCAATGACGTTAAAGGCATTTTCAGCGACAAATCCCCCTACAGATACCACCGCAGAATCAATCGGATTGACTTTACGGGCCACGACCTGCTGAAGATTGGCTACAATTTGTGAACCGATGAGTACGGCATCTTTTGTCAGGTGCGGCTGTGCGCCATGTCCGCCTTTACCTTGCACTTGAATAGAGAAACGATCGGCGGCTGCCATAAAGTTCCCGCTTTTATAAAGAACAGTGCCGCATGGCTCTGAGGACCAAAGGTGGGTGCCGAAAATGACGTCAACACCGTCTAAACAGCCATCTTCAATCATTGGTTTCGCACCGCCGGGGGCATATTCTTCAGCGTGTTGATGAATGAGGACGATTTTTCCTTTTAATTGATCTCGGTGCTCATGTAAGATCTTCGCTAAGACGAGAAGTGTTGCTGTGTGGCCATCGTGACCGCATGCGTGCATGACGCCAGGTTTTGTTGAACGGTAAGGTACATCCTTTTCATCATGAATGGGAAGTGCATCAAAATCAGCTCTCAGTGCAATGGTCGGTCCAGGGGAAGCTCCTTCAATAAAAGCGAGTACACCATGTCCGCCTACATGTGTGCGTGTTGGGATATGTAATCTGTCATAATATTGAGCGATGTAAGCAGCTGTTTCCTCTTCCTGAAAAGAAAGTTCTGGATTCATATGGAGATGGCGTCTAATTTCAACCATTTCCTCATAATGTTCATCAAGACGTTCATTGATCCTTTTGTGTAAAGTGGATACTGTCATTGATCCGAAAACCTCCTTTAGGCTCTTTTACTGATTGTATGGTAATTGTTAGAATCTTTCAACAGAAGAGGATGTCGAGAATGACAGAAAAGGTCATTTTACATAAAAGTCGAAGGTTAAGTATGAAGCTTGAAAAAGGGGGAGTGGCATTGGGAAGCTGTCCAAATTGTTCAAAAGCATTTTCTTTCGTCGAAAAATTTCATTTATCACATACGAGAATGATGCTGTGTCCAAGCTGCCGGCATCAAATCAAAGAAACGTTCGTTTCGAAAATGAGCTTTTTAATGATTTGTTTGATTCCACTGTTGGTACTACTTATTCAGATGAAAGGTGCTTCACCTATGTTAAAATGGCCCATCTTATTAGGATGGATCTTGCTGAATTTTTATGTACTTCAGCCAATCATTCATCGGTACGAGCTTAGAGATAAGCGTTGAAAGCCCAGCAGAAGGGCTTTTTTTAATGAAAAAAAGAAGTGCGAAGAGCAGCACTTCCCAGCGTGTAGACAAACCCTCGCATTCTTTGTCAGTCCTGCGTGCTGGTGCTCACGAATGTCAAATTCGCTCCGCGCCAGTACTCGTCCTTCCTAGGGCTGCAAAGGTTTTCTATCACGCTGAAAAGAAGACAAAGGGCTAAAATAAAGTTCATTTTAGCCCTTTGTCAACAATCTAAGAAGTGCGAAGAGCAGCACTTCCTTAATGGTCTATGACGGCATGATAGGATGTCAGATAGGCAGGACGAGAGAAGATGGAGCCAGTATCCTCGTGCGGCTGAAAGAACGCTTCTGACTCTTGAAAGTCTTGAAATAAGTCTTCAGATTCCCAAAGGGTCAAAATCAAGTACACCTCTTCATCCTTTTTTGGTCTTAACACACGAAGCGCCTGAAAGCCGCGCTGGTGTTCTGATATGTTTGTTTTTTTCTGAAAGGTGGATTCAAAAAGTGCTCTGCTTTCGAGCTTTACAGGGATATGATTCAGCGTGACAAAGCCAGATTGGACGAGCTCACCTTTTGTATAAATCACATCATAGGCATGGGGGGCTTTAAAGACTGTCTCACCCTCCGTTTCATGAAAAAGAGCCGCTTGTTCCTTACCGACCGTATAAAGCAGATTTTCAAGATGATGTTTTTTTGCGATTTTTTGCAAAAAGTCTGCTGTTCCATATGTAATATAGAAATTCATCTAAACCGCCTCCTGCTTGATAGTATAACAAAAGAATGATATATAATTCTTTGGTAGTCAATCCATAAAACATATTATGAAGCAATACATCCCATACTATCCGTATAAAGGAATGAGGTGACCTAATTTGAAGAAAAAGAAGATAATCATTCCATTAGTCATTGCAGGAAGTACAATCGTGCTTTCATTTATTGGCTATCTGACCATTTTATTTTTAGGACATTATGTCATAGATGAGAAGAAGCTCGTTTTTCACGCTTCCTCGAAAATCATTGATCAGAATGGAAAAGAACTCACAAGCATGTATTCAGAAAATCGGGACCCTGTGTCATTAAAAGAGGTCCCAGATAAAGTGGCGAAAGCTTTTGTTGCTGTAGAGGACAAGCGCTTTTATGAGCACCACGGAATTGATGCACAATCGATTTCAAGGGCGGTTTATCGAGATATATTAGCAGGTGGAAAGGTAGAAGGCGGCAGTACCATCACCCAGCAGCTCGCTAAAAATATCTTTCTCACAAATGATAAAACGTTTCTTCGAAAAACAAAAGAAGTCATTATTGCGATCAATTTAGAAAGAGATTATTCAAAGGACAAGCTGCTTGAAATGTATTTAAATCAGCTTTACTTTGGTCATGGCGTCTATGGAATCCAAGCAGCGGCCAATTACTATTTTAGTAAAGATGTAAAAGATCTCACTGTCAGTGAAGGAGCTACACTTGCTGCCATGCCAAAGGCACCTTCAACGTATTCCCCTGTTCTACACCCAGATAAAAATAAACAAAGACGGGATACCATCCTGAATTTAATGAATGAACAAGGATATTTGTCTTCTACAGAAACAGTTGAAGCAAAAGGAAGAACACTTGGTATTCATTTAAAAAAGAAATCAGAAACCCCATGGGTGGACAGTTATGTAGATCTCATGATTAAAGAAGCAGAATCACAGTATTCGATTTCGCATGAACAATTGCTTCAAGGCGGCTATACTATTACGGTACCAATCGATATGAATTTGCAAAAAGTTGCCTATGATGCGATGAAAAACAATCGTTATTTCCCGGGAAAAAGCGGGTCACCTGAAGGCAGCGCTGTGTTTATTGACAACGCATCTGGTGGTGTAAAAGCAGCAATAGGCGGACGAGAATATCAGGCAAGAGGCTATAACAGAGTCACAGCTGTTAGACAGCCTGGTTCTGTCTTTAAGCCGATCGCAGTATATGGTCCAGCGATGCAGGAGAAAAAATTCAGACCGTATTCACTGCTTGAGGACAAGGAAAAAAGCTATGACGGCTATTCTCCAAAGAACTACGATGGACAGTACGAGGGCAGGGTCACGATGGTAGAGGCTCTCATGAAAAGTAAAAATACATCTGCCGTATGGACGTTAAGCCAGCTTGGCATCGATACCTCTAAATCCTATCTTGAGAAAATGGGAATGGATATTTCGGATAAAGGACTTGCCATAGCGCTTGGCGGGTTAGAAAAAGGGGTTTCTCCATTGCAGATAGCTGGAGCATTTCATACATTTGCAAATGAAGGCGTCTATAAAAAGCCGTTCTTCATTCAGAAAATCACGAATGATGATGGTGAAACCGTTGAAAAAAATCGAAACAAAGAAGAACGAGTGTTTAGCGTACAAAATGCTTGGAATATGACAAGAATGCTTCAACAGGTCGTCAAAGGCGGAACCGCTCAGAGCGGATCATACGCTGGAGATTTGGCTGGTAAAACAGGCACAACTACGTATTCCGGTGTCAAAGGAGCAACGAAAGATGCTTGGTTTGCTGGCTACACACCTAGTACAACAGGGGCAATCTGGATGGGGTATGACAAAACGGATAACAGTCATTATTTAACTGGCGGCAGTCAGTATCCAGTGCAGTTAATGAAAGATATTTTAACGACAGCCCAAATAACCAATGAAACATTCCAAAAACCAGAGGGAATTAAAGAACTTCAATCGCCAATCCATTTAGAAGGACTGTCAGGCTTTGAAGCACGGTATGCATTTAAAATCAAAGGGCTCTTTACATTGGAGCTGTCATGGGATGAACAGGAAGACAAACGCGTTGAATATCGTATTTATGAAAAGAGAAATGGAAGCGAGACCCTGATCGATTCTGTAACAGGAACAAACAGCTACACAATGCCGTATGCAAATGTGTTTTCAGATGCGCAGTATAAGGTTGTTCCATACAATACTCAAACACAAGAAGAAGGCGAAGGTAGTGCTTATATCAAGCCAGAGGCTTTTGGGCGTTAATATTCGGCGATTTTTTGAACATTGAGCCGCTTTAGTATACCGAGCCCTGAAAAAGCGGTATAGTAAAAGCAGTGTTTGAGCCTTATACAAAGAGAGTGTAAGGCGAAAGGTGGAATGAAAGGTAATGGGAAAAACGATGGCTTTTAATGACACGTTCTTAAAGGCGTGCAAAGGGGAAAAAACAGACCATGTACCGGTTTGGTATATGAGACAGGCAGGACGCTCGCAGCCTGAATATCGTGCCCTTAAAGAAAAATATGGGCTATTTGAAATTACGCATCAGCCAGAGCTATGTGCTTACGTAACAAGACTTCCTGTAGAACAATATGGTGTAGATGCCGCTATTTTATATAAAGATATTATGACTCCGCTTCCAGCTATTGGAGTGGACGTTGAAATTAAAAATGGAATTGGACCAGTGATTGACTCGCCTATTCGGACAAAGGCAGATATCCAGCGTCTTGGAGAGCTTCATCCTGAAGAAGACCTGCCGTATGTGCTTGATACGATCAAGCTGTTAACAGAGGAGCAGTTGAATGTTCCGCTGATTGGTTTCGCAGGTGCACCTTTTACGATGGCAAGCTATATGATCGAAGGCGGTCCATCTAAAAATTATCATAAAACAAAGGCGCTCATGTACAGTGAGCCAGAGACATGGATGCTTTTGATGAATAAATTAGCCGATATGACGATCACATACATACGCGCTCAGGTAAAAGCAGGCGTCCGAGCATTTCAAATCTTCGACTCTTGGGTTGGCGCTTTAAACGCAGCAGATTACCGGACCTTCATTAAGCCTGTCATGCAGCGTATTTTCACAGAGCTGAAGTCTGAAAACGTACCAATGATTATGTATGGTGTCGGTGCGAGCCATCTAGCGAAAGATTGGCATGACTTGCCGCTTGATGTCGTTGGACTGGATTGGCGTATGAGTATAGACGAAGCGCGAAAAGAAGGCTTAACAAAAACGTTACAAGGAAACCTTGATCCAACGATTTTACTTTCTCCTTGGGAAGTGATTGAAGAAAGAGCAAAAGCGATTTTAGATCAAGGGATGAAATCAGATCAATTCATCTTTAACTTAGGTCACGGGGTATTTCCTGATGTCTCACCAGACACGTTAAAGAAGCTGACAGATTTTATTCACGATTATTCAGCTAAACATAAAAAGACATCCATCTAAATGATTTCAAATGATCTGAAGGAGTGTTGGTTGTGGAGAAAAAGAAAATGGGGCTACTTGTCATGGCATATGGCACCCCATATAAAGAAGAAGACATTGAACGTTACTATACACATATCCGCAGAGGCAGAAAGCCAGAGCCGGAGATGCTGCAAGATTTAAAGGACCGCTACAAGGCAATTGGCGGCATTTCTCCTTTATCAAAAATTACAGAACAGCAGGCAAATGGTTTGTGTGAACATTTGAATGAGATCCAAGACGAGATTGAATTTCATGTATACATTGGGTTAAAACACATCGAGCCTTTCATTGAAGATGCTGTCGCTGACATGCACCGAGATGGTATCACAGAAGCGGTGAGTATTGTCCTTGCACCGCACTTCTCCACATTTAGTGTGAAATCGTATAACAAACGTGCACAAGATGAAGCAGAAAAGCTTGGCCAACTGAACATTACTTCTGTTGAAAGCTGGTACGATGAACCGAAGTTTGTGGACTATTGGGTGAAACAAGTGAAAGAGACGTATGCATCCATGAGTCAGGAAGAAAGAGATTCAGCAGTGCTGATTGTGTCTGCACACAGTCTTCCTGAAAAAATTATTGCAGCAGGGGACCCATACCCTGATCAGCTTGCACAATCTGCAAAAATGATTGCTGAAGGTGCAGGAATTGAGCATTATGAAATTGGCTGGCAAAGTGAAGGCAATACGCCTGATCCGTGGCTTGGACCAGACGTACAGGATCTCACGCGTGACCTATTTGAGCAAAAAGGCTATAAAACATTTGTATACGTGCCTGTTGGATTTGTCGCTGATCACCTTGAAGTGTTATACGACAATGATTATGAATGTAAAGTCGTCACGGATGAAATTGGTGCAGCTTACTATCGTCCAGAAATGCCAAATGCGAAACCAGCATTTATTGATGCACTGGCAGCAGTCGTATTAAAGAAGCTTAATGAAAGCAAGTAATCATATAAAAGAAGGCGATCCTATGCATGACAATCAAAAACACCTTGTCATCATTGGCGGTGGCATCACGGGTTTGGCCGCCGCCTTCTATTTGGAAAAGGAAATTGAAGAAAAAGGCCTTCCTATCCAAATATCTCTTATTGAAGCGAGTCCTAGGCTAGGTGGAAAAATTCAAACATTATATAAAGACGGTTATATCATTGAACGTGGACCCGATTCATTTTTAGAAAGAAAGGTCAGTGGACCCCAGCTGGCAAAAGATGTTGGCCTATCTGATCAGCTCGTCAATAATGAAACAGGGCAAGCGTATGTATTAGTCAATGAAACCCTTCATCCGATGCCAAAGGGCGCTGTCATGGGCATTCCAACTCAAATCAGTCCTTTCATTACAACTGGGCTTTTTTCAGTTGCCGGAAAAGCACGTGCAGCGATGGATTTCGTTTTGCCAAAAAGCAAACAGACAGAAGATCAGTCTCTGGGGGAATTTTTTAGAAGACGTGTGGGTGATGAAGTGGTGGAGAATTTAATTGAACCGCTACTATCAGGCATTTATGCTGGTGACATTGATCGCCTGAGCTTAATGTCTACCTTCCCGCAGTTCTATCAAACAGAACAGAAGCATCGCAGTTTGATTCTTGGGATGAAAAAATCACAGCAGCATGCAAAAGCGCAACAAGTGACAGCGAAAAAGCAAGGACAGTTCCAGACAATCAATCAAGGGCTGCAAGCACTTGTTGAAGCGGTCGAAAGTAAACTCAAGCTGACGAAGATTTACAAAGGGACAAAAGTGACCCAGATCGAAAAAGCCGAGGGAGGTTATGGCGTTCAATTAGACAGCGGTCAAACGCTTTTTGCAGATTCTTCCATTGTGACAACTCCTCACCAATCGATCTATTCCATGTTTCCAAAAGAAGCAGGGCTTGAGTACTTGCATGACATGACATCGACTTCTGTTGCAACAGTTGCACTCGGATTTAAAGAAGAGGATGTTCACAATGAATATGATGGCACTGGTTTTGTCATCTCAAGAAATAGTGATTTCTCCATTACAGCATGTACGTGGACAAATAAGAAATGGCCTCACACTGCACCTAAAGGAAAAACATTGCTTCGTGCATATGTTGGGAAAGCTGGTGATGAATCAATTGTTGAACAGTCTGATCATCAAATCGTGAGCATTGTGCTGGAGGATTTGAAGAAAATCATGGATATTAAAGCAGATCCAGAGCTGACGACAGTGACTCGCTGGAAAACAAGCATGCCGCAATATCATGTGGGTCATCAAAAACAGATTTCGACGATGCGAGAAACGTTTAAGCAATCATATCCTGGTATTTATATCACGGGTGCTGCTTTCGAAGGTGTTGGGATTCCTGATTGTATTGATCAAGGAAAAGCTGCCATCTCAGAAGCTGTATCTTATCTATTTTCATAAAAAACAAACTCCCTTTTCTGTCATGGAAAGGGAGTTTTTCATGTTTGTATGTTTAGAAAAGAGTGGTGAATAATAAAATTGAACAAAGTTGTTGCATCTGAGGAAAAAGATATGGTATATTACTTTCTGTACTTAATGACCGAAACGTTCAAATAGTCATTTTGGGAGTGAGATCATGAGTGTTGATAGGAGACAAATGATTTTAGATGGAGCAACAAAGGCATTTACTCAGTTCGGGTATAAAGCCACGACAATGGACCTTGTAGCAAAGCTTGCCAATGTTGGAAAAGGAACGATTTATACTTTTTTCAAAAACAAAGAAGAGCTGTTCGATGAAATTTTCACATCACTGTTAATGGAGATGAAGAAAATTGCAGATGAAGCAATAGATGAGAAGAATAGTTTCTCAGAAAACCTTCACTTAGCACTCTTTGCAATATTAGAATTTCGAAAAAACCACCAGCTTACAATTAAAATCTTTCAGGAAAATGCGGAGCTTGGCACGTCAGCAGTGAAAGAAATGATTGAAAAAATGGAGCAGATGATCATTCGTTATATTAAAACAAAAGTAAAAGAAGCGATTGAAAAAGGCGACATTAAGCCCTGTGATCCTGAATTGACGGCATTTGTGATGGTGAAACTATATATTGCACTTATTTTTGACTGGGAAAAGCGATATGAGCCTTTAACAAAAGAAGAGGTCGCTGAATCGCTCGAGCTTTATGTACTAAAAGGACTGTCTGCAACAACATAATTTTTTTTAAGTTCAAATGACCGAATTCTTAATTTAGTCATTCATCAATGGGAGGAAAACAGCAATGAATTTAATTCGGAATCAATGGAAAGACATTGTGACGAGCAAAAAACTACTGATCCCGATTTTAGCTGTCTTATTTATTCCACTGATTTATAGTGGTGTATTTTTAAAAGCTTACTGGGATCCATATGGTACAGTTGATCAATTACCTGTAGCGGTTGTCAACTTGGATGAAGGCAGTCATTATGACGGCAAAACCCTTCAAGTGGGCGATGATTTAGTGAAGGAATTGAAGAAAAACGATAGTTTTAAATGGCATTTTGTTGATAGTGAAGAAAAGGCCATCAAGGGGTTAAATAACGAAGACTATTATCTCGTCGTCGAGATTCCGAAAGATTTCTCGAAAAATGCGAGTACAGTACTAGACAAACATCCGAAAAAATCGAATCTGAAATATTATACGAATCCAGGCGCAAACTATGCTGCGTCTCAAATTGCGAATAACGCCATTATCAAATTAAAAGATTCGGTTTCAAAGGAAGTCACAGAAAATTATGCAGAGGTCATCTTTGATAACTTCAAAACGATTGCAAAAGGATTAGATCAAGCAAGCGATGGAGCGAAGAAAATTGATGACGGAACAAAAAGCGCAAAAGACGGTAGCCAAAAGTTAAAAGACAATCTGGCGAAATTGGCAGAAGGAACGTTAACGTATAGCGAAGGTGTTCATCAGTTTGCAGGAAAAATGGGTGAACTGAACACTGGAATTCAATCTCTTGATAGCGGTCTTGGTCAGCTCTTAACAGGCTATCAAACGATTGATCAGAAATTTGGTGAACTTGGCACAGGCATTGATACATTGACCGAAGGGTTAAACACAAGCCGTGAAGGACATGAGCAGCTTACTTCTAAAATGCCGCAATTCACAGCAGGCATTGAGCAGCTGAACAATAAAGCACAGTCATTTTCAGAAAAAATCGCTGCTGTGGAGAAAGTATTGTCTTCACCTGAATTAGCGAACCTTGAAAAGATGGCGCCTAAGATTGATCAGGTGAAAGAAGATGCAAAAACGTTTAGTACCAAACTTGCTTCTTTAAAAGAAGCATTATCTAATCGAGATGCAAAAGTAAAAAGTATTATTCAAAACAGCTCGATGACAGATGAAGAGAAAAAGGCGGCAATGGATCAGCTAGACAGTCTTCCTACAATCGAACTGCCTGATTTGTCTGGGCTTGAGCAAAGCTTAGCGGCGCTGCAGGAACTGCCTGACGCAAGTGAAGTTCAGTCTGCGGTTGCATCTGCAAAAGCACAGCTACAGCAAGTCAAGCAGCTGCCAGAGAAAACAGAACAGCTGTATACATCAACAGTCGCCATACAAAATGCGATTGATCAAATGACATCCGGT
Source organism: Bacillus sp. BS1807G30 (assembly GCF_040047675.1). Classification (NCBI taxonomy): domain Bacteria; kingdom Bacillati; phylum Bacillota; class Bacilli; order Caryophanales; family Bacillaceae; genus Bacillus; species Bacillus sp. BS1807G30. Next base: position 982,669 of record NZ_CP157353.1, read on the forward strand.
ACGAATAAATTGTATCAAGGTGCACTGAAGCTTCAAACGGGTCAAGGGAAATTACAAGATGGCCTGCAAACAGCAAATGGAAAGCTTGACACAGCGAAAAGTGGTGCGGATAAACTGGCAAATGGTTCAAGTCAGCTTAGTGCAGCATTGAATAAACTAGAAAGTGGATCAGCGAGTATCCAAAGCAACTCATCTAAACTGGCTGAAGGGTCAAAATCCCTTGATAAAGGATTAGGTGACTTAAAAAGCGGGACTGGAAAGCTTTCTGATAAGCTAAAAAGCGCTGCAGATGAAACAGGAGACATTGATGCGGGGCAGGACAATTACAATATGATTGCAAGCCCAGTCAAAACAGAGAATGATACAGCGAAAAAAATTGATAACTATGGAACAGGGCTCACACCATATATTTTATCAATGGGACTCTTTGTTGGAGCTCTTATGCTGACTGTTGTATTCCCAATGAAAGATCCTGCCGGACGCCCTAGAAATGCGTTTGAATGGTTTGTCAGCAAATATAGTGTGCTTCTCTTAGTCGGTATCTTGCAGGCAGTGATTGCAAGCTCTATGCTCATCTTTGGACTTGGACTTGAGGTGGAAAGCCTCTGGCGCTTCTATCTCTTTGCGATCATCGTCAGTCTGACATTCCTAGCGATCATTCAGCTTCTTGCGACGACGATGGGGAATCCAGGTCGCTTCATTGCCGTCATTATCTTGGTTCTTCAGCTTGCAGCAAGTGCGGGTACATTCCCGCTTGAGCTTGTACCAAAATTCTTCCAAGTCATTCATAGTCTGCTTCCAATGACGTATACCATCAACGGATTTAGAACGATCATTGCAAGCGGTGATAACAGTTATTTATGGCACCAAGCAGCGATTCTTGGAACAGTAGCCATCATCATGATGGCTGCAACAACAGCATACTTTGCTTGGAACATAAGAAAAATGAAACAAGAAGAAGCTTAATCAAAAAAACCTTTCTCTTTCATGAGAAAGGTTTTTCATTTCAGATTGTTGACAAAGGGCTAAAATGAACTTTATTTTAGCCCTTTGTCTTCTTTTCAGCTCAGCGTGATAGAAAACCTTTGAATTCTAGGAAGGACGAGTACTGGCACAGAGCGAATTGACATTCGTGAGTACCAGCGCGCAGGACTGACACCGAATGCGAGGGTTTGTCTACACGCTGAAACCTTTCTCTTTCATGAGAAAGGTTTTTTCTATTAGAAATTAGACATCAGGAACCCGAAGCGATATATTTTAAGAAGGATGCTGAAAAAAGGCATGCTTGGAAAGAATTTCTTTTAGATGAAGGAGGATATGCCGAATGACAACGGAAGTAAATGAAACGATTCAGCTTATTCAAAAGCTTGTGTCGATCCCAAGTCCATCAGGAAATACTGAGAAAGTGATTGGCTTTGTCGAACGTTTTTTACAAGATTTAAATATTGAAACGAAGCGAAATCGAAAAGGCGGATTAATTGCCACCCTAAAAGGAACAGATGACAAGGAACACCGCATGCTGACAGCACATGTCGATACGCTCGGTGCGATGGTCAAAGAAATTAAATCAAATGGCCGGCTGCGTCTTGCACTCATTGGAGGCTTTCAATATAACTCGATAGAAGGCGAGTATTGTGAAATTGAAACAGTAACAGGCCGTACATACACAGGTACCATTCTGATGCATCAAACGTCCGTTCACGTATATGAGGATGCTGGAAAAGCGAAGCGAAATCAAGAAAATATGGAGATTCGCTTAGATGAGAAAGTGAAAAATGCAGACGATGTGCAAGCACTTGGCATTCAAGTAGGAGACTTTATCTCATTTGATCCTAGAGTGGAAGTGACGTCTTCAGGTTTTATTAAATCAAGACACCTTGATGATAAGGCAAGTGTGGCGTTGTTGCTGAGATTGATTCACCGCATTCAAACAGAGAACATCACATTGCCGCATACGACACATTTCTTAATTTCAAATAATGAAGAAATCGGATACGGTGGGAACTCGAATATCCCGGAAGAAACGGTGGAATATTTGGCTGTTGATATGGGAGCCATCGGTGATGGTCAATCAACCGATGAATACAGTGTGTCGATATGTGTGAAGGATTCTAGCGGTCCTTATCACTATGGTCTGCGCAAACATTTAGCAGCATTAGCTGAGGCAAATAAGATCGATTACCGCCTTGATATATACCCTTATTATGGCTCAGATGCGTCGGCAGCGATTCGAGCAGGGCATGATATCATTCATGGACTGATTGGACCTGGCATTGACTCTTCGCATGCCTTTGAAAGAACCCATGAAGACTCATTGATTCATACAGCCAATCTACTGTACCACTATGTTCAAAGCAAATTAATCACAGTATAAAAAAAGAACCCCGATCGCGGGGTTCTTTTTGATTAGCTTGAAAGCTGTGTTGGCTCAGGTACATCTTGTCCAGTCATCACGCGGTGTCCTTTTTCAGGGTCATATTGCCCTTCCCATTTAGACATCACGACAGCTGCAAGTGCATTACCAGTTAAGTTGACAACGGTTCTTGCCATATCCATGATACGATCAACACCTGCAATAAAGGCTAGACCTTCAGCAGGAACACCGATCGTTCCAAGTGTTGCAAGTAATACAACAAAGGATGTACCAGGAACGGCAGCCATTCCTTTTGATGTCACCATCAGTACAAGGATTAGTGTGAGCTGCTGTACGATCGTGAGGTCAATGCCATATACCTGCGCTAGGAAAAGCGCCGCAATGGCTTGATACAAGACGGAGCCGTCCAGATTAAACGTATAACCAATTGGGATAACAAAAGAAACAATTCCTTTTGGACACCCGATGCGCTCCATTTTATCCATGACTCTCGGTAAAACTGTTTCAGAGCTGGATGTACTAAAGGCGAGAAGCATTTCGTCTTTCATGTAAGCAAGAAATCTGAAAATATTGACGCCAATCATCTTTCCAATAATTCCGAATACAACGATAAGGAAGAGAGCGAGCGCAAAATAAACAAGACCTACGAGCTTACCTAATGAAACTAGAGATTCAAGACCAAATTTTGATACTGTCACACCAATGAGCGCGAACACACCAAATGGTGCAGCTTTCATCACAACATTGACGACATGGAACATCGCATGTGACACACCTTCAAAGAAGGCGAGCACTGGTTTGCCGCGTTCACCAATCGCTGAAACGCCAAGTGCGAATAATACAGTGAAGAAAATAATCGCAAGCAAATCACCTTCCGCCAATGATTGGAAGAAGTTCGTCGGAACGATATGAAGGAACGTATCAGCAACTGATTTACTGCTTTGTTCTTTTTCCGTTTCAACATACTGGCTAATATCCTGTTTTTCTGTATGTCCAAAGTCAACGCCTGCACCTGGTTGAACAAAGTTCGCAAGCACAAGACCAAGGATGATCGCAAACGTTGTGATAATTTCAAAATAAAGAATGGTTCTAAAACCAAGCTTCCCTACTTTTTTACCATCACCCGCACCTGCAACACCTAAAATTAAGCTAGATACGACAATCGGAATGACAATCATCTTAATGAGTCGTAAGAAGAAGTCTCCAATTGGTTTTAAATATGTCTCAACACCAGGGTTACCGAAAAAGATCGCACCAACCACGACACCGAGAATAAGACCGATTAGGATTTGAGTAGCTAATCCAAATTTTAATTTTTTCATAGATTTCCTCCCTAACATATTCATTAAAGGAATATTCCCATTATATTAAGTTTTAATATATGAATTAAAGTATAACTAAAATTAAAGAGGTTCGTCCACGATTAAATTATATTAAGAAAATACAAAATTATTTGAAAAAATGGACACTTCGAACCCCCTTCGTTGTTTTAAGTCAATAAAAAGTGCCTTCCGAACTAAAAGTCATCATATGAAAATACTAAAAAACCCTTCTGTACCAAGGGTTTTACCTTTTTACCTATTTTTCAGAAAAAATAAAAAGCACTTTTGACTCCAACTGACGATGGAGGAAAAAAGTGCTTTTTTATTCTATTTATTACCTTATTTAAGATAACTTACTTGTGAGCATTCCTCACATTCATTACCGTAACACTCGTGCTGTTCCATTAAATCATTTCCACATTTTGTGCATTTTTTTGAAGGCAAATTTCTAAAAAACTCAGTGATTTTTCCTAGCATTTGTCACCCTCCAATACGTTTTATTGCTATCATTGTATTATAACAGATTAATAATTGTCAATCTGTTTTGTAACAATAGGCAAGAAGAATGCTTTTTTTATGAAAAATGGGTATATTGTAAGAAGGGGATTTTTTGAAAAGGAGGAAATATGACGATGAAATTAACCGTGATTGGCTGCTACGGAGGATTTCCAGCAGCTGGTGAAGCCACATCAGGTTATCTTTTTGAATCAGATGGTTTTCGTCTGCTTGTCGACTGCGGGAGCGGAGTTCTGTCAAAGCTTCAGCAATACATTGATATAGAAGAACTAGATGCTGTACTCCTTTCTCATTATCATCACGATCATATTGCAGATATCGGACCTCTCCAATATGCGAAGCTAGTGGGTTATCATTTAGGAAAAAGCAGTGGTCCGCTGACGATCTACGGACACACCGGGGATCAAGCAGCATTTCAGCGGCTCTCTGATGATGTACATACAAAGACAAAACCTTATCAGCCGGAAGAGGGCATTCAAATCGGACCATTTCAAATTGATTTTTTGAAAACGGTTCATCCGGCAGAATGCTATGCGATGAGAATTCAGGCACATGAGGCTGTGGTGGTGTATACAGCCGACTCCAGCTATCAGGATGCATTTATCCCTTTTAGCAAGGATGCAGACTTACTTATTGCCGAAAGCAACTTTTACGCCGGACAAGACGGATCGGGTGCAGGACATATGAACAGTACTGAAGTAGGGAAGCTGGCTAGTGAAGCAAATGTTGGGGAGCTCATCATCACCCATCTGCCTCATTTCGGTCGGCATAAAGACCTAGTCAATGAAGCACAGGCGTTATATACTGGCAATATACAGCTTGCCCATTCAGGGCTTAGATGGAACAAGGAAGGAAGATAGAGATGCTGTTTATCGATAACGAGCAACATTATGACCCAATGATTAATTTAGCAATTGAAGAGTATTGCTTAAAATATTTAGATCCAGAAGAAACGTATTTGCTGTTTTACATCAACCAGCCGTCTATTATTATTGGAAAGAACCAAAATACAATAGAAGAAATCAACACAAAATATGTGGAAGACAATGGCATCAAAGTCGTTCGCCGGTTATCTGGCGGTGGTGCAGTTTACCATGACAAAGGAAACTTGAACTTCAGTTTTATTACAAAAGACGATGGGGACAGCTTTCATAACTTTAAAAAATTCACCGAGCCAGTCATCAAAGCGCTTGAAAAGCTTGGCGTCAAAGCGGAATTAAGCGGCAGAAATGACATCATGGCAGATGGGCGTAAAATCTCGGGGAATGCTCAATTTGCTACACGAGGACGTATCTTCAGTCATGGCACCCTATTATTTGATTCAGAAATCGAACATGTTGTCTCGGCATTAAATGTGAAGAAAGAAAAGATCGAATCAAAAGGCATCAAATCCATTAGAAGCAGGGTTGCGAATATTAGTGAACTGATGGATCAAAAGATGACAACAGAAGAATTTAGAAAAATTCTTTTAAGCTATATTTTTGACACGAACGGAGACGTGCCTGAGTATCAGCTGACAGAAAAGGATTGGGAGAAGATTCATGAGATTTCTCGTGATCGATACCAAAAATGGGAATGGAACTACGGCCGTTCACCTAAGTTTAACTTGCAGCACTCTAAGCGTTTTCCAGCTGGATCGATTGATCTTCGATTAGAAGTGAAAAAAGGCATCATTCAAGACTGCAAAATTTTTGGTGACTTCTTCGGTGTAGGGGATATTGCTGATATTGAGAAACGACTCATTGGGCAGCAATATGATCGCAAAACCATTAGTGATGTATTAGAAGACATGGATATGCGCCATTATTTTGGTAACGTATCAAAAGAAGATTTTCTGGATTTGATTTATTAAGCAAGGACAAGCACGGCTAGAGATAGCGGTGCTTTTTCTAATGAAAGGGATGAAAGCGGTTTACATTTGATCTTGTGGATTTTTTCGATTGTCTATTATAATAGAAAGGAGGAATGTTTGGTCATAAAATGAATGGCTATTCATTCATTGATGAAGTATAAGGGGTGGGAGAATGGATTTGATCAAAAATCTTGAGCAGACTGCGATGACCAAGGGAGAGAACGTCGCACTGATCTTTGAAGGGAACAAGTGGACCTATCGAGAACTGATGACAAGTATCGAACGTTTTGCAGATGGTTTAGTGAGCGAAGGGTTTCAAGCGGGAGATCATATCGCGCTGATTTTAGGAAATTCACCGCATTTTGTGATTTCATTTTTTGGTGCATTAAAGGCAGGGCTTGTTGTTGTACCTGTCAATCCAACATATACGCCAAGTGAAATTGGCTATATGCTGGTCACTGGTGATGTAAAAGGGATTGTTGCTCCGGATCAGCTTCTGCCGATATACGAGCAGGTGTATGAACAGCTTCCAGCGATTGAACGAGTCATTATTTGTGCTCAAAATGAATCTGCGTGTAGGTCAAGTTTAAAAGAAGTATCTGATCGTCTTGTTTTCTTCGGAAAGCTTGTGTCTGGAGATGCACCAGAAGCTGAGCATCCTTCCATACAACCTGACGATACGGCCGTTATTTTATTTACATCTGGCACAACAGGAAAACCAAAAGGGGCAATGCTCACTCATGTTAACCTTTATTCAAATGCAAGAGACATTGCGGAGTACCTGTCAATTGATGAGAAGGACAAGGTGATTGCTGCTTTGCCGATGTTCCATGTGTTTTGTTTGACCGTCTGTATGAATGCCCCTTTGATGCATGGAGCGACCATTTATGTCCTGCCGCATTTCAGCCCATCAGAGCTTTTACGAATGATGGAGAAAGAAAAACCAACGCTATTTGTGGGAGTTCCAACCATGTATAACTATTTATACCGCCAGGACGGTCATGAGGAAGCGATGAAGTCGGTGAGGATTTGTATATCAGGCGGTGCGTCCATGCCTGTTGCTTTACTTCACGGTTTTGAAGAAAAGTTCGGTGTCACGGTGCTAGAGGGCTATGGATTATCAGAGGCTTCCCCAGTGACGGCATTCAATCCCCTTGATGGAAAAAGAAAACCAGGCTCGGTCGGCACTGATATTATGAATGTGAAAAATAAGATTGTGAATGAACTTGGAGAGGAAGTTGGACCAAACGAAGTCGGAGAACTCATCGCAAAAGGGCCAAACATTATGAAAGGCTATTATCAAATGCCAGAAGACACAGAGGCGGCCCTGAAAGACGGCTGGCTGTACACAGGAGATTTGGCGAGAAGAGATGAAGACGGATATATTTATATCGTCGATCGAAAAAAGGATATGATTCTCGTTGGCGGGTATAATGTCTATCCAAGAGAAGTAGAAGAAGTGCTTTATCAACATGAAGCTGTAGCAGAAGCCGTTGTCATCGGTGTGCCAGATCCAAACACAGGAGAGGCTGTTGTCTGTTACATTTCCCCTAAGAAACATGCTCACATCAATCAAGAAGACATCATCACACATTGTTCACGCTATTTGGCGAAATATAAGCAGCCCCAAACGATCCATTTCATTGATGATATTCCAAAAAACACGACTGGTAAAATTTTAAGAAGAGCGCTAAAGGATAAGTACCAAGCAGAAACAAGTAAATAAAAAGGGAGCCTCTTGAAGAGACTCCTCAGATTGTTGACAAAGGGCTAAAATGTTGTTTATTTTAGCCCTTTGTCTTCTTTTCAGCGTGATAGAAAACCTTTGCAGCCCTAGGAAGGACGAGTACTGGCGCGGAGCGAATTTGACATTCGTGAGCACCAGCACGCAGGACTGACAAAGAATGCGAGGGTTTGTCTACACGCTGGGGAGTCTCCTATGAAGAGGCTCCTTTTTGAATCGCTTCTTGTACCTGTTTTCGAAAGGAATTTGACTGTTTTTGATTTAATTCATAATAGGTGCCGTCTACTAAAAAAACAACTTGAGAGCGGTTGGTCCATAGCTGAAAAGAAGTACCATTTGTCCGTCCGAACATGACCTTGGCGATATAATCTGGCTTTTTTACATTCTTTTTGAGATGGCTGCTTGTTTGTTTCCCTTTGTTTAATTGTTCAATTAGATCTTCAGTTGTATCTTTATCATCTATTTCATAAGAAATGGACTGGTTCGTCGGTGAAAGCAATAATTTCTCTGCTCGATTTTCATCGAAGATGTCACTTGTCCGGCTGAACACATAAAAGAAGGTAATCAGTAAAAGCCCAAAGATCACTATTCCTGCAAGGATTTTCTTCATGATGAACCTCCAACTCACTTTTTTATGGTTAGTTTCTCCGATTTTTGAACAGCATAATCATTTTTTCCACTCAAGCTTTTTCAGATAGGGCATGCTATGATTGAGCCACATGAGACAGGTTCTAAACAAAAACGTGCGTGATTACAATAGAGAGAAATGGAAAGGAGGCTGACCAGTGCGAGTACGCAAATGGGTAGCTCTTGCAACGGTAGCATACATATTGTACGGTCTTTTTATTTATTCTTACTTATTTCTAATGGGGGATTCATCTGTCCCTGACAGTGTGAAAGGGACAAGTGCAGACCCGCATACATTTATGACAAGCCATGAGCTTGTGATCAGTGGAAGTTACTCGAACATTCGTAACCTGTTGTACTTTATGACAATTCCTTTAGATTGGTATGTCTTTTTCCTTTTGCTCATTTCTGGGTTTTCAAGGAAATTAGCAGATTGGAGCTTGGCAGCAGCTCGTTTTCACCTTTTGAGCAAACTTGTGTATGTGTTTGTGCTGTCACTTTTGACGATGCTGATCACATTGCCGGTCAAGTGGGTGAGCTACCAGTTGTCCTTGCACTACGGTGTTTCAGCACAAAGCACGGCAAGTTGGCTAAAAGACCAAACGCTTGATTTTTGGATTCAATATCCGCTGCTTGTTCTATGCGCCATTGTGTTCTTTTGGCTCATTCAAAAGAAAAGGAAATATTGGTGGCTGTATGCTTGGTGTTTAACCGTTCCAGTTACACTGTTTCTCTTCTTTATACAGCCGGTCGTTATTGATCCACTCTACAATGATTTTTACCCATTGAAGGATCAGGCGCTTGAGAAAAAGATATTAACCCTTGCAGAGAAAGCACACATTCCAGCAGATCATGTATATGAAGTCAACATGTCAGAGAAAACAAACACGATGAATGCTTACGTCACAGGAATTGGTGAAAATAAGCGTATTGTTTTGTGGGATACGACACTTCAAAAGCTGAAAGACCGTGAAATCTTATTTATCATGGCGCATGAGATGGGACATTACGTGATGAAGCATGTGTATATCGGTTTAGCAGGATATTTAGTGCTGTCTCTGGTTGGATTTTTTGCCATTGACCGTCTTTATTTTTCCCTTTACCAAAAAGGCGCTTCTCCATTTCGTCTAAAGGCACCACATGACGTTGCTGCTCTTCCGCTTCTTTTGATCATTGTATCTATGCTGTCATTTGCTGCTTCTCCTTTTACAAATGCTGTGTCAAGGCATCAAGAACGTGCAGCTGATGAATACGCCGTGAACTTGACGAAAGATGGAGAGGCGGGGGTAACATCATTTCAAAAGCTTGCAAAATCAGGGCTTTCCCAAGTCAATCCGCCACTTTTAGTGAAAATATTCCGCTATGGACACCCGACGATGATGGAGAGAATCATCGATATGGAAAAAGCGGCGAAAAAAGAGGAAACATCGAAAAAGCAATAAATAAAAAATCCGGCTCAGTTAGCCGGATTTTTTTGTCACACTTATTTTAGTTAGAAGCTGCTTGAACGTTAATCAATCCTTTTCCATAATAGAACGAATTACCAAGCGGTGTTGCTGTATTTTCTAAGCGCTGACGAACCTGAGAAGTTGATAGATTCGGATACTTAGAAAGGATAAGCGCTGCTGCTCCTGCTACATGAGGAGATGCCATCGATGTTCCCGTATAAGATGTATATCCACTGCTTGGTACTGTACTTAAAATAGATGTACCAGGTGCAGAAACATCTAATTCAGGACCTGCGCTTGAAGACGAGTTTCTGACATTGTTGCTGTTCACGTTGGCAACAGCAATGGTTGAGTCGTATTTAGCAGGATAGCCAACGGTGCTAGTAGAGCCAGTTGAACCTGAATTCCCTGCTGCGGCAACGACAACTACTCCGCGGTTATTCGCTGTGTCTACAGCATTTTTAAGCGCTGTGGATCCGCTTGGGCCGCCTAAGCTCATATTGATGACATCCATGTTATTGGCAACAGCCCATTCAATACCGCTGATAATCCAGCTGTATTGTCCATCTCCGTTTCGATCTAACACTTTAACGGCATACAAGGAGGCGCTTGGCGCAACCCCAAGAACACCAATCGTGTTATCAAGGGCAGCAATGGTTCCGGCTACGTGAGTTCCGTGTGATTGAAAGTCTTGTGTGGCATTTGGCTCTGAAGGGACGAAGCTAGCACCGCCTGCAACATTTAAGTCAGGGTGTGCGGCGTGGATTCCAGTATCAAGGACAGCTACTTTGACGTTAGCACCTTTATAACCTTGAGCGTGTACGGCTGGAGCTTTGATTTGAGGGATACCATAAGGGACGGTTTGTGCATATGCTTCTGCTTTGTGGTCTTCTTCTACATAAGCAATGCTAGGGTCGTGTTCAAGTTTTTTTGCGGCTTGTTCAGACATCTTCACTTGTGCAGCATTAATGAGGCGGTATTGTTTTTCTAATTTCCCACCATTTTGTGTCACTGCTTGTTTCTTAGAGCTGTTTGTGGTGGCAGAAGCTTTAAAGCCAACGATATAGCTTTTTTCACTTTCTGACTTTGAGGCAGTCTCGGCATTTGCCATCGAGCCTCCAAACCCTGCTGAAAACAGAAGAGGGACAGCCAATAAAACACTTGTCATCACATTTTTCTTTTTCACGCACATTCCACATCCCTTTTTCTTATTTCAGAATAATCATCCGTAGTCTATAAGAATGATCCGTTTGATTATTCTGTATTTTCAGTTTAATAGAGGTAGGCAAATAAGAGTAGACCTGAATTTTTGTGGAAGTCCTAGCGAAAAATAGGGAATTAAGTCGCTTGGAAATGATGGTAAAATATGTTTATTGTGTGTTTTCAACGATTTTCTGTTAAAAAGGAATCGTGCTTTTTTTCTCATGATCTATTTGGGGATAAACATTCGATACCCGAAATGCTATAAAATAGGTAGAAAAGGCTATCATCTATTTCGAATTTCGATATAAAAAAATATTATTTTATCATTATTTTTGACATGAAAAAGAACCTGCTTTGGAAACAGGTTCTTTAAGAAGGGGCAGATTGTGTTAAATGGCTGACCACGTTGTAATCGTTCACCTTCCATTCACCATCTGTCCATTCCACATAATTTAAGCAGGCATTGACAAGTCTAGTGTCCTGAATACCCATATGTTCGTCAGCTAGTGCGGTGAGTAAGGCATGGATGGCAGCCCCGTGTGCCACGACTAATACTCGTTTATCTGGGTAGGTTGCTCTCACTTTTTCAATACCTTCTAGCATTCGATCTTGAAGTGCCGATAGTGGTTCCATATTTGGATACTGTTTATTAGGAAACAGCTTCTGACGTTCCTCAAATGACATGCCTTCAGCGTCGCCATAATCACGTTCAATAAAATCGTCCATGATCACGAGCGGTGCATGTACATGCTGTAAAATCAAATGAGCTGTTTCTTTTGCCCTTGATAGCGGACTGGAAATGACAACATCCCAGTGGGCATCTTTTAGGTAAAGACCGGTTTGTTCCGCTTGCCATTTACCAGTGTCATTTAAAGGGATATCTGTTCGTCCTTGAATTCGTTTTGCTGCATTCCAATCGGTTTCACCATGTCTGACTAGGCAAATTGCTGTCAATCAAATCCCGCCTTTTCTATCTTTTCTTCTATTATACTAAAACAGAAGAAGAATGACTGGATCAGCGATTTGTCAGACTCGTTAAGGACTCGACCGAACTTGCCACTTGGGACACTGTTTGTTTGACTTCTTTCAATTCGTTTAGGAATGTTTGCAAATCTATTTCAATTTTTCCGTTTTGGTTTTTGCTTAAGTTCATGCTGCTGACGATATCATCGAATAGAGAGTTGATTTGGGTCATTTTTTCTTTACTGTCTGTCACAAGTAAATTCACGTCAGCAATATGCTGTGACACAATGGCGATTTGTGAATTTGTGTTGTTGACGAGCTCAGATACAGTTGAAACCGTTTTCTTTGTATCCTCTGATAATTTGCGAACCTCGTTTGCAACGACAGCAAAGCCTTTGCCATGTTCACCTGCTCGAGCTGATTCGATTGAAGCGTTTAAAGATAGTAAATTCGTTTGCTCCGCAATACCTGTGACAATCCCAAAAATTTGTTCAATTTGTTTCGCAATTTCTTCTAAGCGCTTAATCTCTGTTTCAATCTTTGTCATGCTGCCATCAATTTGATTCATTTGCGTCTGCTGAATTTCTAACTCTTTTTTACCGCCAATTGATTTCTCTTCAACTTGTGCTGAAATCTTTGTGCCAGCCTGTGACATGTCCGCCATCTCATCAGATTTTGATACAAGTTTGTCCACTGCATTTGTTGTGTTTGAGAAGAGAGAAGCAAGCGAATTAGATGTTTCTGTAATTTTTGTATGAAGCTCTTTTTGCTGTACTTCTGCTTCATCACGAACTTTAGAGTATTCATTTTGGAACGTATCTAGGACAAGCTGTTGCTCTAGATTTAAAATTTTCGTCGTCGCTTTCACTGCCGTCTGATATTCTTTGAAATCTTGGATATGCTGGGCAAATAAATCCATAATGGATAGCAAAAGGTCTTGGAAGGCTGCCATATACCATTTAGGTTGAAGCCCAATTCTTAAATGAACTTGTGCAATTTTAATTCTTTTGGCCACATAAGATTCGTCAATCACACCAGCAAACATTTCACTAATATGAATGCGTAGTGTTTTCTTTAGACGCTCGACTGAGCTGTTATCTTGAATGATGTGCATCAAGGAAGACTCGACTTCTAGGTTTTTATAAAATTTATCGACGATATGTTCAATTTCATCTTGAACGATTGGATTCAGCTGTTTCAAGATAAAAAGGTCTTGCTGCGTCAAATCAATCATTTTAATTTGTTTGACAATGTCCGTATTCTCCGAAAAATTGATTCGTTTTATCCCATCATCCTGCTGTGTGAAAAAAGCAGTGTTTTTCTTTTTACTCTCTTTTTTAAATAACAATGTGTTTGTCCCCCCATGATCATCAAAAATATCAGACTTTATGTTTTTTATCGGATAATATTGGATTTTTTAAAGGGGAACAGTGAAATTTTACTGTTCTTTATATGACCTTTTCAGTGGTTTTTTAGCCGGGCCTTCTACTACTTCTCCCGTAATGGAGAAACGAGACCCGTGACAAGGACAGTCCCATGTGCGGTCACTATTATTCCAAGCGACTTCACAGCCTAAGTGAGTACAGGTTGTATCGACAAGAAAGAGATCGCCGTCCTCTGACTTAAAGGCACCACATTTTTTATGCTCATAAGACACAATCCCTCCTTCACCCGGTTTTAAATCATCAATTGTTTGATCAGCTCGCTTTAATTTACCGCTGATCAGCTTTGCTGCAACATTGGTGTTTTCTTTGATAAAGTCTTTTACGAATGGGTCTGACACGAGTCTTGATGGAGTAAAGATGGATTCGTAAGGATTCGATTTTCCTTCGATCAAATCTCCGATCAGTGTCGCTGCCACGTGGCTTGTGGTCATGCCCCATTTTCTAAATCCTGTTGCCACAAAAATATTCGAATGATGTTTTGTCAGGCGGCCAATATAAGGAATTTGATCCATTGTGACCATATCATGTGTGGACCAGCGGTAAAGGACTTCCTTTATTCCAAGGGTGGCTTCACCAAACTTTTCTAGTGCTTCATAGTGTGCGGATTCATCTCCGCCTTGTCCGGTTTTATGGCCTTGTCCACCGATGAGCACGACATCTTCTCCATGGAATTTCGCCGTTCTTAATGAATGGGCAGGCTGATCAATTCCTAAGTACATGCCGTTTGGGAGCGGTTTTTTTGTTTTGGCTGCGACGACATAAGATTGCTCAGGATGGATTCGCGTGAAATACAGTCCTTTGCCATCGTAAAAAGGAAAGTGTGAGCATGAAATGATAGAGCGCCCCATCAGATGATGGCCACTTTTTGTGATGACAGCAGGGTGTTTTCCTTCTTTTACATCGACTGCCGTTGTCTGTTCAAATATGCGCACGCCTCGGTCAATGAGCTGATCGATCAGTGCATGAAGATAATGAAGAGGATGAAATTGTGCCTGCTGCGTCATGGCGAGGGCTGCCTTGATGCCAGCATCAAACGGGAGCGCTGTTTTCCATTCGCGATCGATACCGAGCTGTTTATACGCATCTAATTCCTTCTTTAACTTTTTGACGCCGTTTTCTTCTGTTGTATAAAGGTAAGCATCTTTTACCTCAAGCTGACAATCAATGTCATACTCTTTCACACGTGCTTGGATGAGCTCCTTTGCTTTTTCATTTGCTTCTACATATAAACGGGCTTTCGGCATACCAATATGCTGAATCAGCTCATGATAGTAAACATCATGCTGGGAGGTAATTTTCGCTGTCGTATGTCCAGTGGTTCCTTGCAATACTTGATCAGCATCTATGATGATGACATCCAGCCCGCGTTCTGTCATTTCAAATGCAGTAGCGATACCTGTAATACCGGCACCGACAATGATGACATCTGCTGTAAGATCTTCGCTGACAGTAGGAAAAGAGGGCTTCTCACTATCAGCTAGCCATAACGACTTTGCTTGTTCCGATCCTTTATGTTCTTGTTCCATGTTGTCGCCTCCAGTCACTTGTTGTGTATAATTTTTCCACGATGCTGAAAATCATACATTTTAATGGAAACAAGAGCGAAATACATAAAAAAATGAGCAACACATAAAAATAAACGAGATAAAAAGGAAGGAGTGGACTGACGTGTCAACAAAGCAGCCAAAGAAAACGTTACCGCCTCAGCATCAGAACGAACGTCCAGGACTTGAATATAAAATGAACCCTAGACCTATCTTTGATCGAGAGGTGCAAGGCAAAAAGCTGACAGGGAAAACGGCGATTGTCACAGGTGGAGACAGCGGGATTGGAAGAGCAGTATCTGTCTTATTTGCGAAAGAAGGAGCCAATGTAGCAATTGTTTATTTGAATGAACATCGCGATGCGGAAGAAACGAAGGACTATATTGAAAAGATGGGAGGACGCGTCATTTTAATAGCAGGTGACCTAGGGGATGAAGCTTTTTCAAACGAGGTCGTCAAAAAAACAAAAGATGCTTTCGGTTCGATTCATATTTTGGTCAACAACGCAGGTGAACAGCATCCGCAAAAAAGCATTGAACAGATTACCTCTCACCAGCTTCTTCGGACATTTCAAACGAATATATTTGCCATGTTCTATTTAACAAAAGCGGTGCTCCCTCATTTAAAGAAAGGAAGCAGTATTATTAATACAGCATCGGTCACTGCTTATAAAGGTCATGAAACCTTAATTGATTATTCATCGACAAAAGGGGCGGTTGTAACGTTTACAAGATCATTATCTCTATCTCTTATCAAACAAGGGATTCGGGTAAATGGGGTAGCGCCTGGACCGATTTGGACACCGCTGATTCCATCCACATTTACGGAAAAGGAAGTGTCTGAATTTGGTGGAGATGTCCCAATGGAGCGGCCTGGTGAGCCAGTAGAGTTAGCGCCGAGTTATTTATTTTTAGCGAGCGAAGACTCTTCTTATATGAATGGACAAATGATTCATGTGAATGGCGGAACCATATTAAATGGATAAAAACAAAAAACTTGCGGTAAAGAGACAAGTTTCTGTCTCTCTGCCGCAAGTAAAATCATCATGATTGATGTAAGCAATGTTCTGCATATTGAGCTGACAGGTCATTAAAACGCTTTTCATCACGCTGATCTAGAGCCTTGTCAATCTCTTCTCTAAGGAAGGTTAAGCGCTGTTTATAAAGCGCCTCATCTAAAACCATTTGAATATAAATGTCTAAAATAGTAACGCCATTCTCTTCGGTTTTTTGGGTGTTGCGGGACTTCATGAGCTCAGCATACGTTTTTTTCTCTTTCATAAAGAATCCCCCCGATGCCTTTTTTATAGTATATGGATTGGCGGAGAAAAAATCAACAAGAATTTATAATTTTTAGACAATTTATTTTTGAGCCATATCGACACCCCTTGTCCAGTCGACAAGATACGATATATCTTTAAAAATGGCTTTTAGATAGATCGAATGTACTAAAAAATATGATAAAAAGATGATTTTAAATAAATATTGAAAAAATCCTGTCGTTTCTTATACGTTGGTGATAGATTAATAGTATCTAAAATAACCAAAAATTAACACAGGAGGAAATGAAGTGTCAGGAATTAGTGAAACACCATTAGATTCATACGTCATTAATCAAACAACAATGGCGGTCCTTCCGGTTGAAGAAGGAAAACGAGTATATTCAAAAGTGATCGAAAGAGAGACAAGCTTTTACGTTGAATTAAAGCCGCTGCAAATTATAGAACGCAGTTGCAGGTTCTTTGGCTCAAGCTATGCAGGCAGAAAAGCGGGAACATACGAAGTAACAGGAATTTCCCACAAGCCTCCCATCGTGATTGACTCATCCAATCATCTGTATTTCTTCCCAACCTATTCATCCAACCGCCCTCAATGCGGATGGATCTCCCACAAATACATTCATATCTTTCAGGAATCATCCCTCGGAGACACGGTTGTTACTTTTACAAATGAGCAATCGGTCAAACTAGATGTCTCATATAAGTCATTTGAGAGTCAGGTACACCGAACAGCGTATCTTCGAACGAAATTTCAAGATCGACTTGATGGAGGTCTTCCTAAGAAACAAGAATTTATGCTGTATCCAAAGGAACAGCAGCTCAACCTTGTGTATGATTTTATCTTAAGAGAACTTCGTAATCGTTATTAGTGAGAGATCAGCGGCAGACAGCCGCTGGACTGCTTACTCATTGCCATCACTTTTTTGCAGAAAAAACCATTGATTATCGTATAAAAAAATATATAATTTATCTATATCGTATAATTTTTTATACAATGAAAGGGGTCATGGGGATGATGTATGAAGAGCTGGATACGCCGGCACTACTCATTGATAAAAGGGTGATGATGGAGAATGTAGCGGCGATGCAGCAATACGCAGACCGTCAGCATGTCAAATTGCGCCCTCATACGAAAACGCATAAAACGCCTGCACTTGCCAAGCTGCAGGAAGAGAAAGGTGCATCTGGCATTACGGTGGCGAAAGTAGGAGAGGCTGAAGTAATGGCAGCCCATGGGCTCAAGGATATTTTTATCGCCAATCAAATTGTAGGTGAGACTAAACTCAAGCGGATTCGTAAACTGGCAGAGTCGATACAGATTTCATTCGGTATAGATTGTGTTGAGCATGTGAAGCAGATTGAGCAAGTCTTTTGTGAATCAGAGAAAAAAGCGGAGGTTTTAATTGAGATAGAGGTTGGAGAGGGAAGGTCTGGTGTCATTGAAGAACGTGATTTCTGCCACATATTAGAGGCGATTCAAACAAGTGATGCCGTTCATTTAAAGGGGATTTTTTCTCATGATGGCCATACGTATCAAGCGGAAAGTAAAGCACATTGCCGGACATTATACAAGGAGGCTGTAAATCGAACGCTCCGTTTTGCGCAGATTGCAGAAGAAGCTGGTATGCCGATAGAGATCGTCAGTATTGGATCAACACCGCCATTTTTATTTCAATTTGATATTCCAAAAGGAGTCACAGAAATACGGCCAGGCACATACATCTTGATGGATGCTTCCCAGTCCAATGTAATCGGCACATATTCACATTGTGCAGCATCTGTGCTGACGACGGTCATTAGTAAACCGACAGAGCGTCGGGTGATTACAGATGTAGGGGCCAAGGGGCTGACGGCACAAACACGTACAAAAGGGCTGACGAAAACAGAGGGCTTAGGCAAAGTGAAAGAATATGATGATGTATTTGTTTCAAGCGTATTTGACGAGCATGCCATTATCTATCATGAAGGCTTTCGTCAAAGTGTACAGATCGGTGAGAAGGTGCAAATTATTCCGAACCACATCTGTCCTGCTGTGAATCTTCATGAAAAAGCATACCTCATTCAAGATGGTGAAGTGGTAGAAGAGCTGGAGATTGCTTGTAAAGGAAAGCTGCAATAAATTGGTAGGGTCATAAAAGGCGCCGAAAGGGGTCTTTTTTATTTGAGAAAAAATGACGACGATGAAATAGATTGAAACCAAACGTGCCTCTCTCGTCGTCTATTGACTGTATCATCATGAAATGGCAGGGAAATGTGAACCATTAGAAGGATTTTCATTCATTTCCGCATAAATCACAGAAGTGATACATGCGGTCTGTTACAATAAAAACAAGTCATTTCTTGCAATGTGTTCGTATGAGGTAAAAGTTGATCATATTTGACCGATATGAACAAATGGGAAAGAGAAATGGGGGCCCTGTATGAAAAAACGATGGCATTTGATGCTGCTATTTACCGTGACAGTGACACTACTCACGGCCTGCAATCAAGCAGGTCAGCCGCCTTCAAAACAAAACACAAAAGAAGCTGCGTATGAACAATGGGTTCAGCGTTATATGGATGAGTTAAATGAAGCATATGAAAACATGACCGATCAATTTATTTCGGATGGACATGGAAAAATTCAAGTAAATGAAAAATTGACAAAAGCGACGAAAGCATTCGACCGTGTCATTCAAAAAGGGCTTACTCATCAAGAAGTGCCAGCTGTGTATCAAAAGGCAGACAAACAATTAAAGACAGGTCTTGCTTCATTTGAAAAAGGAATTAGCAAGGTAGAGCAGCTGTTGAAGCGTCCTGATCAAGAAAAGCTGTTTATGTCAGCAACTCAACATTTTCAAGATGGATTGCAAGAGACAGCCTCTTTCATTGAAGAAGTAGGAAACGTTCAGCAATCACAATGAAAAGCCTGGAAGAGAGACTTCCAGGCTTTTTTAGATGTGCAGTGTTTGCTTTAATCGGCGTACACCTTCTTGAATCATGGCTTCATCCGTACAGGCAAAGCCAAGCAGCAACCCTTTCCTTTTGCTTTCATAACAATAGGGGCTTAATGGATAAATGCCGACACCTGCCGCTTTTGCGGCCTCAATCGTGCCTTGTTCATCAAAGTCTGATGTTCCTTCCAAAAAGACGTGAAGGCCTGTATCGGTTCCATATAAACGGAAGTGTTTGTCAAAGTGATGTGTCAAAAGAGCATCCATCATCGCTGCCTGCCGTTTTTTATACACCTGTCTCATCCGCCTGACATATCGCGTAAACTCTCCTTCTCTGAAAAAAGAGGCAAGAGTGATTTGCTCCATGATCGGCAGCTGTCTTTGAATAAGTGATTGCAGTGCAGCGATTTCTTTGATGACTGCTTTGGAGCCGATGATGGCAGCAAGGCGGATGCCTGGAGCAAGTACCTTGGAAAAACTGACAATATAGATCACATGATCGGGTGCTTCTGAAAATAAAGAAGGAAGCGGTCCGCCATGATAACGATAATCCCCATCAAAATCATCTTCTAATATGTAAGATTGAGCCTTCGCAGCAAACTGCAGCAGCTCCCGTCTTCTATTGACGCTCATACAGACACCGGTTGGCCGCTGATGAGAGGGCGTTACTGCGATCAGCTTTGTACGTTCTGGCAATGTATTCACCATCATTCCTTCTTCATCGACTGGTGCGGGGTAAATATTCATTTCGCGATGTAGAAAGGACAACCTAGCTCCAGGAAAACCAGGATCTTCAACAGCGACTGTATCTCCTTTTTTGAGCATGACTTGTGAAATTAAGTCAATGGCTTGCTGTGTGCCCCCTGTTAACACCATTTGGTCTTCTTCTATATCAATGCCGCGTTCAACCGATAAGTATTGGCGAATTTCTGAACGCACTTCCCATAATCCATGCGGAGAAGAATAGCCCCAATCCTTCATATTTAAGCGCTGTAGTGCTTTTAGAAGCGAGCGTTTCCATATGTTTTGAAAATGGTCGTCGATGGCTGGTTCTTGATGGCGGAAATCAATCTCAAGTGTTTCATGAAATTGATTGGCCGAGAGCCAGTGATCCATTTGTTTTTCAGCCTCGTCAAAGTGAGGTCTTGTCGGAAGTGCAAAAGGCGGTTCGTTTTGATGTGGGGGAGAAGCAGCATAGTGATCACTTGAAATGACCTTTGTCCCGCCTCTTCTAGAGGTGCTGACATAGCCTCTTGCCAGCAGTTCATCATAGGCAAGCTGTACGGTGGATCGAGATACGTTGAGCTCTTGTGCTAATACTCTTGTCGGGGTCAACTGATCATCAGGATTCAGTGTGTTTGTATGAATTTTTTGAATGATGCCATTGACGATTTGCTGCCAGAGCGGGGTAGAGCTGGAACGGTCTAAATGAATGTACACAGTGCACCTTCTTTCCTTTGTCATGTCATCATTGATGATGACATGGAATTATGGACTGGTCAATAGCTTCATTTTTGGATGTGGGAAGAAATCCAAATGATGTGTACACTGGTTCATATCATTTACACAGAGGAGAGAGTCCCATGATTCCTGCATCAAAAGAAGAAACAGCACAGCTATCTATGATTCCGTTTGTGTTCGTTTTATTTAGCCTTTTTATGATTACAACAGCAGTGAACCTGCAAGTCCCTCTTTATACGGAATATGCAGAGCAGGCAGGATACGGAAAGGCGTCAACAGCCCTTGTGTTTGCTGCGTATGTTTTCGGACTGATTCCAGTATTACTGTTACTTGGCGGCATGTCTGACCGGGCTGGACGAAAACCGATTTTATTGATCGCTCTTTGCTTTTCATTATGTGCCACCCTGCTCATGATCGTGCAGCCGACCATACAAATGCTCTTTGTCGCCCGGCTGCTGCAAGGAGTGGGACTTGGGTTAAGTGTTGGCACATGTACTGCCTACTTGATTGCTTTATATCCAGAGAAATCGGGCTGGATCCCAACGTTTATCGCATTATGCAGTTCAATTGGATTTGGAGGAGGTGCTCTTTTTACAGCGATTCTTTCTTTTGAGCGAGTGTCACTGACGCCTCTTAGCTATTGGATTGTGTTGGTCTTGATCATGTTGACGATTGTTGCTGTATTCTTTTTGGTGCCGCCTGTACAAGGGGATGCAAGTAAACCGCTCATGAACATGCCGAGGTTTCCAAAAGGAACAATGCCAGCGAACATAGCCATTGCTATCGCATGGTCTGTGTGCGGTCTTGTCATTTCGATTTTGCCAGCACAGCTTAAATTAAATGGCTATGAATTGTGGGTAGGCCCGGCGCTGTTTTTTATTAATATGGCAGGTGTTCTGATGCAGCCCTTTGTCCGAAAGATGAATAGCAGTGCAGCGCTTCGTATCGGTTTTATTTGTCTTCCGTGCGGATATGGCCTGCTGTTATTCGGTGCTAATAGCGGGTCTATATTCCTTGTCCTTGCTGGAACTCTTTTAGCGGGCACAGCTTGCTATGGATTTACTTACTTAGGCGGTCTCCAGCTGATTGTTGAGAAAGGGAAGAAGGAAGCGGCTAGAGCCGTTGCTGGATATTACTTGTTTGCGTATCTAGGTCTTGGCATACCAAGTGTGTTCGTTGGTCTCTTTGCTGATATGTACGGTACTCAGACAGTGTTAACGCTCTTTTTCATGCTCGTGTTGGCTGCCTGTCTGATCTTGCTTAGTTTAAGTTTCAGAGAGAGGCAAAAGTGAAATGGGTTCTTTCTCTTTCCTCTCCAATTCGTTTAAAATAAAGACAGGAGAGGGGGAGGGAAATGAAAAAAGTACAGCTAAATGGTGCAGTGTGCAGATCACAAGAGGAGCTTCATGATCAACTAAAAACAGTGTTACAACTTCCTGATCATTACGGGAAAAACCTTGATGCCCTTTGGGACTGTTTAACAGGAGAAGTGAGCTTGCCTGTAGAGCTCACATGGATTCATTATCAAGCAAGCAAAGACGAGCTTGGTGATTATGCAGAGAATTTGCGGCAGTTATTTCAAGAAGCTGAAGAGGAACTGCAAGGGCAATTTCAATTGAATATTGAAGCATAAAAAAGCAGCTGATCCTGAAAGCTGTTTTTTTGCTGTTTTGACCCTTTCTCATTCTACTATTGAATATTTCACTAAATATGATAATATATGAACTGCCGCTTAATTGATAATGATAATCATTTGTGGCAGAGAGCTTGATAGAAAGTGTGAACCCTGTATGAAGTTGTACCAATTAAGTTTGTTGTTTGTGTGTTTGGCATGTGCGTCGCTGTTTGTCGGAGTACAGGACCTGTCTCTTTTACAGTTGTTTCATCTATCAGATGAACAAATGAACACCTTATTTTCAAGTCGCATCCCGCGGCTGATGAGTATTGTGCTTGCTGGCATGAGCCTGAGCTTATGCGGTTTTATCATGCAAAGCATGACGAGAAATAAGTTTGTCTCTCCAACGACTGCAGGAACAATGGATTGGGCCAAGCTGGGTATTTTAACCGCCATGCTTGTTTTTACACAGGCAAGCCCGCTGATGAAAATGGCGATTGCGTTTTTATTTACGTTAGCTGGCAATCTATTATTCTTAAAAATTTTACGCCATATTAAGGTGAACGATACGATCTACGTACCGTTAGTCGGCTTAATGTTTGGCGGAATTGTCAGTTCAATTTCCACGTTTATAGCCTATAAATATGATTTGATCCAAAACGTATCCGCATGGCTACAAGGGGATTTTTCTCTTATTGTTCAGGGACGTTATGAACTGCTCTATGTGAGTGTTCCTCTATTGATCATCGCGTATTTATATGCTGACCGCTTTACAGTGGCTGGTATGGGTGAGAGCTTTGCCGTCAATTTAGGTTTAACGTATAAACGTGTCATGGCAGTTGGTTTGGTGATTGTTTCGATGATTACTTCTGTAACGATTTTGACTGTTGGCATGCTGCCATTCCTTGGCTTAATCATTCCGAATATTGTATCGATCTACCGAGGGGATCACTTGAAAAAGAGCCTGCCGCATACGGCTTTATTAGGGGCCATTTTTGTGCTCATATGTGACGTACTCGGACGGGTGATCATTTATCCATATGAAATATCTGTCGGGCTTATGGTCGGCATCATTGGAAGTGCGATCTTCCTGTACATGTTATTAAGGAGGAAGCGCTATGCATAAGAAACGAACATTATTTCTCATTGCAGCCATTGCAGCCGTATTCGTTGTCATCTTCGTCACCTTTCAAATGGGGTACTGGGAGTACACAGTGCCGAGCCGTTTAAAAAAGGTGCTTGCCATGACTTTGACAGGAGGCGCGATTGCCTTTTCCTCTGTTGTGTTTCAAACATTGACCAATAACAGAATCTTAACGCCAAGCATTTTAGGGTTAGACGCGCTTTACTTGTTTTTGCAAACGGCGATTATTTATCTTTTTGGATCGACCAATTTGATGATCGCGAATAAGAACCTGAATTTCTTTCTCTGCGTTGGATTGATGATTCTTTTTTCTGTGCTGCTCTATACGGTGATGTTCAAGCGCAAAAACAAGCATATTTTCTTACTCCTGCTTGTCGGGATTGTGTTTGGAACATTGTTCAAAAGTCTTTCTTCCTTTATGGAAATGCTCATTGACCCGAATGAATACCAAGTCGTACAGGACAAGTCCTTTGCCAGCTTTAATCACATCAACACAGATATTTTACTCTTCGCTTCTCTTTTATTTGCGGCACTTTGTCTTTATATATGGACCTTCCGCGCGAAATTAGATGTCATGTCGTTAGGAAAGGAACAGGCTGTGAATCTCGGGATTGACTATGACAGGATCACAAAAAAGATGCTGATCGTCATTGCTGTCCTTGTTTCTATTGCGACGGCGCTCGTCGGCCCGATTACGTTTCTTGGCTTACTCGTCGTAAATGTGGCAAGAGAGCTGTTTCGTACATATCGGCACACGTACTTGCTATTAGGCTCGTTTTTCATTAGTGTCATTGCGCTTGTTGGCGGGGAATTTCTTGTGGAAAAGGTTTTTACGTTTCAAACACCGCTTAGTGTGCTGATTGATTTAGTCGGCGGACTGTATTTTATTTATCTACTTTTAAAGGAGAGTCGTTCATGGTCGTGATGAAGGGAGTCAGTAAGACATATAACGGAAAAACAGTGCTTCACGAAACAACTGTCAGTGTAAAAAAAGGACAGCTGACCTCTCTCATTGGTCCAAATGGCGCAGGCAAAAGTACGCTTTTGTCCATCATGAGCCGCCTGATTCAACCTGATACTGGGGAAGCTTGTTTAGAGGACAAACCTTATCGTGCCTACTCTCCTCAGGAGCTTGCGAAAAAAATGAGCATCTTGAAGCAGTCGAACCACATGAGTGTGCGTCTGACCGTTCGTGAGCTTGTCAGCTTTGGCCGCTTTCCTTACTCTCAAGGCCGCTTGACAAAAGAAGATGAGAACATGATTGATGTGTCGCTTCAATACATGAGACTCGTCGAAATCCAGCATCAATATTTAGATGAACTAAGCGGCGGACAAAGGCAGAGAGCCTTTATTGCCATGGTGCTGGCTCAGGATACGGATTATATTTTCTTAGATGAGCCTTTAAACAATTTAGATATGAACCATTCAGTTGAAATGATGAAGCTGTTTCAGCAGCTCGTGAAAGATCTTGGAAAAACGATTGTTGTTGTTCTCCATGATATTAACTTTGCATCTGTCTATTCAGATCACATCGTCGCCTTAAAAGAGGGTCAGGTGGTCAAAGAAGGAAGCGTTGATGAAGTGATTCAAACAGAAGCACTTGAACACATTTATGACATGCGCATACCGATCGAAGTCATTCGTGGTGAGCGTATTTGCTTATATTTTTCTTGAAAAAATGAAGAGGTGATCAATCATGAAAAAATGGATTTGGATGATAACAGTATTAACAGCGATTGCTGTCCTTGCTGCCTGTGGTAACCAAGGAAAAACAGCGGGAACGAATGAGGAAACCGTAACAGTAAAGGATATGTTGAATAAAGACGGTGTGAAGATCAAGAAAAACCCGAAAAAAGTCGTCGTTTTTGATATGGGAAGTCTCGATACACTTGATAAGCTTGGTGTCAACGTGACAGCCTTACCAAAACAAGTGATTCCTCACTATTTATCTAAATATGAAAGTGACAAATATGAGAATGTCGGCGGGTTAAAAGAGCCAAACTTTGAGAAAATTGCAGAGATGAAGCCTGACTTGATCATTATTCAGCACCGTCAAGCAGATGCATTTGATGAATTTTCTAAAATTGCTCCGACGATTTATATGGATGTAGATAACGCAAACTATATGGAATCATTTAAAAAGAATGCTGAAACATTAGGAAAGATTTTTGATAAGGAAGACAAAGTCAAAAAAGAACTTTCTGCCATTGACCAAAAAGTGGCTTCATTAAAGAAACAAGCCAAAGAGTTAAAGAAAAATGGACTCGTCATTATGGCGAACGACAGCAAAATGACGGCATTTGGTCCTAAGTCAAGATATGGTCTGATTCATGATGTATTTGGGATTACACCAGCAGATCAAAAGCTAGAGCCATCTGATAAACACGGACAAAGCATTTCGTATGAGTATATGGTCAAAACGAATCCAGATTACTTATTTGTCGTGGATCGCGGCGCGGCGATTGGAGAAGAAACGTCTGCGAAACAGCTTGTTGAAAATGATTATGTGAAATCAGTCAAAGCGGTTAAAAACAATCATGTGGTGTATTTAAACTCTGACATGTGGTATTTAGCAGGCGGCGGCCTTGAATCATTGAATGCGATGATTGATGAAGTGAAAAAAGGAATTGAACAAAAGTAATCGATGAAAAGCTGCTCCTATCGAGCAGCTTTTTTATTGTGGATACATAAAAATATGTTGCGTGCAGGAAACTTTCATCAAAATATGTTATAGTGGAACCTACATTGTGAGACTAAGATAGAGTGAGGGTTCGGAAAGGATGAAGGAGAAAACAAGATCAAAAAGAAGGCTAAGACCTTGGGTGAAAGTCGTGCTGTTTATCATGGCATTTGTCATGGTTATGGCTGTATCTGTCACAGGATATGCATACTATAAAATTTCAAAAGCGTCGAATAAAGCGCAAGTATCTTTAGAAAGAGGAGAGACCTCGCAAAAGCGTGTGAAAGCTTTTGATCCAGGAAAGGATAGCTTTTCGGTGCTGCTCTTAGGGATTGACAGCCGTCCAGGTGAAACGGTAGACGAAGCAAGAAGTGATGCGGTCTTACTGGCGACGGTGAATCGAACAGACAAAACGATCAAGCTCCTAAGTATTCCTCGTGATTCTTATGTTGATATACCGGGGAGAGGATATGATAAAATTGCTCACGCCCATGCGTTTGGGAGTGCAGATTTATCAGTCAAAACGGTAGAGAATTTGTTAAACATCCCGGTAGACTATGTGATTGCAGGAAACTTTAAGGCGTTTCAAGACATTGTCGATGAGCTAAATGGAATTGACGTAACGATTGAAGATGAAGGCATTGCAAAACAAATGGAAAAGGATTCAAAAGGAAAAGTTCATGTGGAAACAGGCACGCATACGCTCAGTGGTGAAGAAGCATTAGCGTTTGTGAGAACGAGAAAGGCAGATAGTGATCTCATGCGCGGAAAGCGCCAAATGGAAGCACTTCAAGCCATCTTTGAAAAATCAAAATCCATTTCTTCCATACCGTCTTATGACAACATCATTGATACACTTGGGGATAACGTCTCCACCAATTTATCCATGAAACAGTTGATCGGTCTATTCCCTTTACTGAGTTCATTAAAATCAGTGGATACCATCCAATTAAAAGGGCACGATTACCAGCCTGGGAATGTGTATTACTTTGAGTTAGATGGACCAGGATTAGAAGAAGTGAGACAAGAGCTGAGAAAACAGCTCGAATTGTCATAATGGAGAAAGAGCCTGCCGCTATGGCAGGCTTTTTTTTAATAGTAGAGGGTTGCAGGCATCGTTGGGTACCACACACCATTTAAAGCAAGCGCCCAGCCATACACCTTTTGACCTGATTCAATCTTGTCCTTTACCGAAGTGAGCGCTTCGTATGAAAAGACTTGATAAGCCTGTCCGGTTTTTTTAGCGACAATGACCGATAGAATATTGTCATTGAATACACTTGGCTCTTCGTCCGTACTCGTCCAAGCAATTCGATTATAGTAATTCATGTTAAAAGGATTTTCGAGTGCTTTCACTTCAAACTTCACTCGTTTTCCAACGATAGAAACCGTTGTATAGGCTACACTTGTTATTTGTGCAGATGCTGCTGGGGCTTGTTTTCCTGTTTGCAGTGGTTCTAATGCCGAAACGGTACTTGGCACAAGTAATCCTGCTGCTAAAGTGAGTGCTGCTATTTTTTTGATCATGGGTAAAAACCTCCTAATTTTTTGGTATATTTATCCATTCGACAAAAATTAGGGATTTCCTCCTTTGATGTAAAATATAACCATAATTTATTTTCCAGAATGGAGAAAATAATGGGTGAGCATTTCCTCTACACGATGACGTATACGGGGATTAAAATATTTATGCTTTTCTTCATAGCCATTTATCAGAAATAAATATGTCGTAAATCCTTCATCGTGTTCAATTTGCTGTACGTTCATTTTTTCTTTACGTAACTGTTGTTTCAGTTGATAAAGGGCTTTTTGTGCTTCTTTTAATGAAGAGGTGACTAGCTGAATATATGGTTCATTTAGTTTGAATGTTTGATGTTTTTTAAGGTGCGTCAAATCACGATTGAGGATGGAGATGACCATTGGAAGAAAGATGGCTTGTTCCATCATCTGAAGTTGTACGCTTGATAATCTCGTCATGTCCATGCCTGCTTTCTTTATATATAGAACACTTGTTCTTGTTTATTATATCGGATGAGTTGAAAAATCTCAAGGGGGGGGCTGAGAGGGATTCATTTGTATATTTTTATGTTTTCCATGTAAAATGAAAGATAGACAAACCTTGAAGGAGTCAAACAAGTTGCCATCATTTCTTGCTATATTTACTCATGAAAATATCACATCATTTTTTGAAAGCTACAAGGCTTTTGGACCCATTGTGGCTATATTACTCCCTTTAATAGAAGCATTTCTACCGTTTTTACCTCTCGTGGCATTTGCGGTGGCCAATGCAAATGCTTTTGGGCTATGGGAAGGCTTTTTATTGACCTGGATTGGTGCAAGTGCAGGTTCTATCCTTGTCTTTTTACTGATCAGAAAATTTGGACAGATGAGGATGTTGAACTTTATTAGCAGACACCCTTCTATTCAAAAGCTAATGCTTTGGGTTGAAAAGCGGGGATTTGGTCCGTTGTTTATTTTACTCTGCTTTCCTTTTACACCTTCTGCTGCCGTTAATGTCGTAGCAGGTCTATCAAGAATCAGCGTCTGGCAGTTCTCATTAGCTGCTTTATCAGGGAAGTGTGTCATGCTCTTTATTATTAGTTTTATCGGCTATGACATTTCTGCTTTAGTAAAGAATCCGTTAAGAAGTGTTTTTGCGGTTCTAGTCATTGCTTTATTATGGTATGTTGGAAAGAGAGTAGAAAATAGGTTGAATATTCGGATGAGTCAGCGTGAGGACAAAGGAGGCTCTTAATGAAAAAGAAGCCATTGCTATGGTTCATGATTATTACATGCATCGTCTTGTTGTTCCAAGTAAAGAATTTCATGTTTGTCACGTACAAAGTAGAAGGGGTTAGTATGGACCCGACATTTACAGATGGAACAGAATTATTAATTAACAAGTTCTCGCCAAAACTCACGAAAATTAGCCGGTTTGACTATGTGTTATTTCATGGCCCTAAAAATCAAATCTTGATCAAACGGGTCATTGGACTTCCAGGAGAAACAATCAAATATGAAGATGATCAACTGTTTGTTGATGGTGTGAAATGGAAAGAGCCGTATTTAAAAGAGCAGAAAAAACATAAAATGGGCAACGTCCTAACAGGTGATTTTCAGCTGAAAGCCATCACCGGTCGTCAGAACATACAAAACAATCATTACTTCGTGATCGGAGATAATCGAATACATAGCTTTGACAGCCGGCATTTTGGAACGATCTCAAAGGATCAAGTAGTCGGTGTAAAAAGGAATCATGATGAATAAAAAAGAGCCGCTCTGCTTATGCAAAGCGGCTCTTTTTATTTAGCGGTTTTATAATCAGTCTGTCTTTTTGCCCAGACATGATGTAAGAAACGAAAAAACGGTGGCAGCATGGCGATGACCAAAATAATTCTAACGACTTGTACAGCCACAACAAAGGTGGAATCCTCATGAAGTGTAACAGCTGTTGTTGCCATTTCTGCAATACCGCCAGGCGAAAAAGCAAGAATGGCCGTAATGACAGAAATACCTGTTATTTCTGCAATGGCAATTGAACTGAGAACGGTCGCGGCAATCAATCCGGCTGAGCTGACGACGGCCACAATCAAGGTATTTTTTAGCCCGACAAACATTTGTTTATTCATTTTTGACCCGATGGTTGCCCCTAGAAATACCTGTGACGCAATGTTCGCTTGGGCTGGCCAGTAAGGAATCAAATCATGACCTGTCAAGGCGCCTGCCCCTACTTGGAGAGCTGCCACACCTAACATACTGCCGATGAGCCAAGGGGCAGGAAAGTGAAGACGCACAGCTAGGCGTGACATCAGCCATGCCCCTAAAATGAGTGCAGCAGTCCAAGAAATGTTTGATATTGTGAAAACGCCTGATGAGAAGGCGCTGCCTTGGGCGACTACCGCATCTGATTGGCTTTTTGTATTTAAATAAAATACCGTAAATGGAATGGTCAGTACGACCATTAACACACGTATCGTTTGTACGAGACTCACTACAGCTGTATTTGCTCCAACCTCTTGGGCGATGCCCGGCATAGCGGAAAGACCGCCGGGGGCAGTGCCGACAAAGCTGGTCAGCATATCTGTTTTACTCAGCTTCCATAAGACAAACCCGGAGAGCATGGCTAATAAAATAGAAAAGACGAGCATGAAACTCACGGGAAGCCAATTTTCAGCGAAAATGTGAAGGACTTTCATGTTCATTTTTTGTCCTAGTTCGATTCCGAGAATGAATTGACCAAGGAGTAGCCATCTACTGTGAATACGTAAGGTATTCTTTCCTTTACGCTGAAACAGGGCGGGACGGCGCAGGGCAATAAATGCAGCTGTCATTAATGTGCCAATCATCCAGCCGATAGACATCCCTGTTAGAGACAAAAGGAATCCACCTAAACCGCTTACCGCAATCAAAATGAGATCGGTTCGAAGGCTGTTTCCTTGCTTCATCACATATAAACCTTCTTCCTGTATATTTGTTCAGTAAGTGAAATGTTGTTATCTTCACTATAATACAAAAGTCTCTATAAATAAAATACGAATTTTTTTAGTATTTTCATAAGATTATCTTATGGTTAACTCTGTTAGAAAAAAGATTGTTTTTGATATAAATGACATATAATTTTTGCCAAAAACAAATACAATATACAACGATTTTCCCCTATTTTTGTTATCAGTTGACTATCATTTTCAATTACACTACACTACATAGTGTGAGGTGATGACATGAAAATTCCTTCTTTTAAATATAACGAAAAGGGATTGAACCGCTTTTTCGGTCCTTTAGAAGGAAGGATTATGGAGATCCTTTATCAAGGTGAGGATATGCCGATTAAAGAGGTACAGCAGAAGCTGTCAGATGAGAAGCCAATTAATTTCAACACGGTCATGACGGTACTCAATCGATTAACCGAAAAAGGAATTGTGGAAAAGAAAACAAAAGGGCGTTCATCTATCTATAACCCTGTTTTAACAAAAGAAGAATTTCTAAATGAGCAAACGAAATGGATTACTCAAGGACTGATGGATGATTTCGGCCCCCTTGCAGTCAATCATATGGTGGACGCAATTGAAAGTGCTGATCCTGAATTACTGAAGGTACTCGAAGCAAGGCTTGCATCCAAAAAAGAGGAGAAACGACATGATTAAAATGAAGTCGAGTCTGCTGTTTTTAGGCGGTATATTGATTGGCTTAGTGATCTTTTACCAGATGGGCTATTATGTACTCTCAAGCTTTTTTGGCTGGAATCAAGCATATAACCTGATCCATGTATGTCAATCTGTTCTCGAATTTTATGGATTCACTCCTTTAAAGTATTTTCTGGATGCGTTCGTCTTGTATACGCTTGGTTTTGCCGTTTTCTATATGACAAAGCAGATCAGAAAGTATCTTCATTTCAAAAGAAATATGATGATGGCAGTCGATCAACATTCAACGCAAAGTCTATCAGACAAGTATAGAAATGAGATCATTGTGTTTCATTGCCATGAACCGCTTGCTTTCGCAATGGGGATGCTTCGGCCAAAAGTGTATCTCTCAACAGCGCTTATAGACATGCTGGATGAAGGAGAAATCGATGCGGTTGTCTATCACGAATTACATCACAAATACAGCTACGACCCTTTAAAGACTTTCACTTTCTCTATGCTCACAAAAGTGATTTGGTACATTCCTGTGTTAAAGCATATGAGACAAAGTTACTCCGTTTTTCGTGAGGTCATTGCAGATGACTATGCCATTCAGCAGACAGGGACTGAGCTTGGAGTAGGGCAAGCCCTTTTGAAACTCATTAAAAATAGAACCCAGTTTCAAAAACAAACGAAATTTGCCGTGTCCTTTGGAGACCGAGCATTAAATTTAAGAATCCAAAAAATCTTAAACCCAACATACAACATACCTTTCAATGTACCACTTATCCCAATTGTGACATCAACCATCCTCATGGTGGTCTTAATGATTATGCTCAACTTAAATTACTAATTTTTTTTACGAATGAACATTACATGATGTAGTGTAAAAATAGGAGGAAATCACTATATGAAAACAAATCAAGAAATAGGAACACTTTTTGTACGCGTCATCTTAGGCATTATTTTCTTTTTACATGGACTTCAAGCATATCAAGGTGGACTAGGAGGCACTGCTGCATTTTTTGGTCAAATTGGTGTTCCTGAATTTATGGCCTATATTGTCAAAACAATTGAACTGGTTGGTGGAATTGCCCTGATTCTAGGTTTAGGCACACGTCTTTTCGCAGCTTTATTTGTGCCAATTATGGCTGTAGCCATTATCACAGTTGGTTTTTCAAGAGGATTTGTGGGCGGTTATGAATTTGAACTTTCTTTAATGGTCATGGCGCTTTACTTGACACTTAGTGGCAGCAAGATGCTATCGATTGATGGATTGTTAAAACAACAGCAGCAAAGCAATGAAGCAAAATTTCATTAAATAACAAAAAACTCCTTCTGCGATTTGTAGCAGAGGAGTTTTTTTATGGTCAAAAGGTCGTTTTATCATTAAAAAAGGAAAAGCGAAGAGGCGTTTTGATGATGACAGCCCTTTATTTCACATATTGAATGAGCAAAAAAGCAATTTCATTTTTTGACGGAACATACGATCTCCTATTAAAATAGGGTTATCTAAGAAACATGGTGCGTTAAAAGATATAGAAACCAGACAGCATGCTGCTGTTCATCTTGAGCAATACGCTTCATTAATTCCTTTGTTCCTTGATCACGGACATAGTCTGATACCGTTAAGTAAAAATCGACTGTTTTTTGTTCGTCTTTAAAGGCAAATAAGAGACCTTCCCTAAATTGGTCTGGACAAGGCTCTGTTATGCTTGGTTTGTGGTTTTTACCAGTCAAAGAATAGTATAGCTTTGTAAATAGCTGATAATGTCTGACTTCATCCTGACGTATTTCTTGAATGATTTTTTTCGCTTCAGGATTTTTTGCTTTTTGTGCAAGTTTTTCATAGCATTGGATCGCAGAATATTCGCCATTGATGGCCTTTTCAAGGTCTGCAATGATCCTTGTGTTTTGGCGCATGTCATATGGTGAGTAGTCATAATAACCGTAATACATGATATTGCCAGCCTCCTTTTAGATCATGATGGTTTATGATATGAAAAGAGTCGGGAAAGGTGCCTATTTCCTTTTCAATCGGAGGAGAAAGGGAAGGTGATAGGAAAATAGCTATTTACCTTTATTTTCGCTAGAATATGAGTACATAAGAAAGGTGTTGTGGAACGTGGAGATTCAGTTTTTAGCAGGCAGATCGGGGAGTGGAAAAACGACTGCAATTCTAGAAGAAATCAAAGAACAACTTCGGCTTGATCCGCTGGGTCCGCCAATCATTTTTTTAGTCCCGGATCAAATGACATTTTTAATGGAATATGAGCTTGCAAAAACATCTGAAGCTGGTGGAATGATCAGGGCCAAAGTCTTTAGTTTTACTCGGCTTGCCTGGTCTATATTACAGCAGACTGGCGGTGCGAACCGTCAATTTGTCACAAGCACAGGGATTCAAATGCTCTTAAGAAAAGTAATAGAAGAACAGAAAGACAAGTTTAAGGTATTCAAAAAGGCGAGTGATAAACCGGGATTTGTTGAGCAAATAGAAAAGACGATGGCTGAATTCAAAAGGTACTGTATGATGCCAGAGGATATTGAAAAAATCTCGGCATCCAGCATGCATTCAGAGTATACAGAAGAAAGACGTGCGGCGGAAAAATTGCATGATCTTCATGTTCTTTATCAGCAGATGGAGCAGCATCTGCAAGATGAGTATGTGCATTCAGAGGATTACTTGACACTTCTGGCTCAGCAAATTCCTTTATCAGAAGAATTGAGAGGGGCACACATTTATATAGATGGTTTTTATCAGTTTACCCCCCAACAGCTTCTTGTCATTGAACAGCTTTTGCTACATGCAGAAAAAATAACAGCTGCATTCACAGTGGATCGTTCCTATCATGACACGCAGCCAAATGAACTTGATTTATTTCGCATGACAGGTAAGACATATTCCCAGCTTTATCAGCTGGCAAAAGAGTGCGGAGCGGCTATTTCTGAGAACATTTTGGAGAGAAATAAGCGGTATCTTCATACCCAAGATCTAGCTTATTTAGAAAATCAATATGAACAGAGACCTTTGCAGCCGTATCAAGAAGAAACGCCTCACCTTACCGTATCGAAAAGTGCAAATAAACGAGCTGAAATTGAGGGAGTAGCGAGAGATATTCTTGATTTAGTAAGAGGGGAAGGTCTTAGGTTACGAGATATCTCAATTGTTGCAAGACATGTAGACGACTATAAAGATACGTTAAAAGAGGTGTTTCGAGATTACGATATTCCTTTCTTTATTGATGGAAATGAATCGATGCAGTATCATCCGCTCATTGAGTTCATTCGTTCGAGCCTCGATGTCATAAAAGGGAACTGGCGGTATGAGGCGGTGTTTCGCTGTGTGAAAACGGAGTTCTTATTTCCGCTTGAACTCGCCAAAAACAAAGCAAGAGAACAGGCAGATCAGCTTGAAAACTATTGTATTGCTTACGGTGTAAAAGGTGAACGCTGGACGAATGGTTCACGATTTCATTATCGCCGCTTCCAATCACTAGATGAAGATTTTGGACAAACCGATCAAGAAATAGAAATGGAGCAAATGCTGAATGATGTAAAAGAATGGATTGTTCCACCTCTCTTTCAATTGCAAAAAAGATTGAAAAAAGCGCAAAAGCTAAGAGACATGGTGGAGGCAGTGTATGTCTTTCTAGAAGAAGCCCAAGTGCCAGAAAAGCTTGAAAAGGCAAGGCTTGAGGCAGAAGAAGCAGGCAGGTTAGCTGAAGCGATGCAGCATGGGCAAGTATGGGATGCTGTCATTCAATTAATGGATGAATTTGTTGAAATGCTGGGCGAGGAGGAGCTCTCATTTCCATTATTTCAACAGATGATGGATACAGGACTGTCCTCTCTCAAGTTCGCTTTGATTCCCCCTTCACTTGACCAAGTCTTTATCGGAAGTATGGATTTATCCAGAATGTATCAAGTAAAGTGTACGTTTCTCATTGGAGTAAATGATGGGGTTATACCTGCGCGGCCCTCTGATGAAAGTGTATTGTCTGAGGACGACCGGGAATGGTTAAAACGTGCAGGAGCAGAGCTGGCAGAGACAGGGAAGGAACGGCTGCTGGATGAACAATTTTTGATTTATCAAGCGCTGTCCAGTCCATCGCACTACCTGTATTTATCCTATTCAGCTTCAGATACGGAAGGGCGATCTCTTTTGCCTTCGACCCTCATCAAGTATTGTGAGGAACTGATGCCAAACCATCAGCAAGCCCTCTATGTGTTAGATCCAGAGCAGTTGAATGATCAGGAGCAATTAAAATTTGTAACAAACGAGCATGTCTCGTTATCCTATACCGTTTCGCAGCTGCAACAATGGCTCAATCAATATCCGATCAGCGGCGTATGGTGGAGTGTATATAATCATTTGATGACCTCGTCCAACCGCGACGTATCAAAAAAAATCATGTCCAGCTTGTTCTTTACAAATAGAGCGAAGCGTTTAAAGCCAAATGTCACAAAAGAACTTTACGGTGACCATATTCAGGGCAGTGTTTCAAGAATGGAGAAATTCAATGCATGTGCATTTTCTCATTTTGCTTCCCACGGGCTAAAACTAAAAGATCGACAATTTTACAAATTAGAAGCACCTGATATCGGCCAGCTCTTTCACTCGGCTTTAAAACTGATTTCAGATACGCTTGTTGAACAAAAAAAGGATTGGAAAAACTTAACGAAGGAAGATTGTGTGACCTACTCAAGGCATGCAATCGAACAGCTGGCTCCACGTCTGCAAAAAGAAATTTTATTAAGCTCTAATCGGCATGCTTATATAAAAGAAAAGCTCCAAAAAATCCTCATCAGGGTGTCTTCTATATTAAGCGAACATGCAAAAGTGAGCGGATTCTCTCCGGTTGGACTTGAGTTAGGTTTTGGAGGTCAAGGACCTCTGCCGCCGTTTACTTTTCAATTAAAAAACGGCTGCACGATGGAGCTTGTTGGAAGGATTGACCGAGTGGATAAAGCAGAAGGATCAAAAGGACTTCTTTTAAGAATTGTCGACTATAAGTCCAGTGAGAAGGGGCTTGATCTAGCAGAAGTTTACTACGGTTTAGCCTTGCAAATGCTCACTTATTTAGACCTGACCATTACGTATTCTAAAGAATGGCTTGGCATGGAAGCGACACCGGCAGGAATTTTATACTTCCATATTCATGACCCGCTGATTCAAGCGCCTATTCCGCTAGCAGAGGATGCAATTGAGCAGGAAATATTGAAGAAATTTAAAATGAAGGGTCTATTGCTCGAAGATGTGGAAGCAGTGAAGTTGATGGATCAAACACTCGAATCAGGAAGATCACAAGTCATCCAAGCTGGTTTGAAAAAGGATGGTTCTTTCCGATCTGACTCTGCGGTATTAAGTGAAGATCATTTTCACATTCTCACTAAACACGTTCGGCGAACCTTTGAAGAGGCAGGAGAAAGAATTACAAGCGGTGAGGTAGAGATAAACCCATATAAATTAAAGGATCAAACCCCTTGCCGCTTTTGCTCTTTTAAGTCTATTTGCCAATTTGATGAATCAATAGAAGATAATGAATTTAGGGTGCTCACATCTGAGAAGGATGATGTCATGTTAGACCGGATCAAAAAAGAAGGGGATCAGTATGCAAATACCAAAACCGAATAACAGTACTTGGACAGATGACCAATGGAACGCCATCGTTTCAGAAGGACAAGATATTCTTGTTGCTGCAGCGGCAGGGTCAGGGAAAACAGCGGTCTTGGTTGAACGGCTGATTCGAAAAATGACTCGGACTGAGCAGCCAGTTGATGTGGACAGGCTGCTCGTAGTGACTTTTACCAATGCTTCAGCAGCAGAAATGAAGCACCGGATCACTGAAGCACTTGAAAAAGAACTATCTAAAAACCCTGGATCACTTCATATGCGGAGACAGCTGTCACTTATGAATCGTGCCAATATTTCTACCTTGCACTCTTTTTGTTTGCAAGTTCTCCGTACCTTTTATTATGAGATTGACCTTGATCCAGGTTTTCGTTTGGCTGAT
Source organism: Bacillus sp. BS1807G30 (assembly GCF_040047675.1). Lineage (NCBI taxonomy): Bacteria > Bacillati > Bacillota > Bacilli > Caryophanales > Bacillaceae > Bacillus > Bacillus sp. BS1807G30. The sequence goes on from NZ_CP157353.1 coordinate 1,019,956, forward strand.
CAAACAGAAGGAGAATTATTAGGAGATGAAGTGTTAGATGAACTGTTTGAGGATGAGTATAAGGCTGGAAAGCCGTCATTCTTTGAACTCGTTGATCGTTACACATCTGATCGGCATGATTTAGATCTTCAATGGCTTGTCAAAAGAATTTATGAGTTTTCTAGGTCACATCCAGCGCCCGAACAATGGATGCGGGCATTCCTTTCTCTTTATGATGTGGATACACAGACAAAGGTAGAAGAATTACCCTTTTATCCATATATCAAAGAGGACCTTTCTCTCGTTTTAAGAAGCTGTCAGGAACTGCTGGAACAAGCGCTCACTTTATCAAAAGAGCCGGGCGGTCCAGCACCGAGAGCAGAGAATTTTATAGATGATTTAGAGCAAGTAAATGAATTAATAAGGCATCAAGATGATTTTGGGACACTTTATGAGCTTTTGCCAAACATCAATTTTAAAAGGTTAAAGACTTGCAAAGGGGATGACTATGACCCGGCTCTGTTAGAAAAAGCAACAGATGCACGCAATCAAGCCAAAAAACAATTAGAAAAGCTAAAAGATGAATACTTTATGCGCAGTCCCGATCAGCATTTAAAAAGCTTGGCTGAAATGAAGCCAGTTGTAGAAACACTTGTAGAGCTTGTGATTCAATATGGAGAGCGTTTCGAGAGAGCAAAACAAGAAAAATCAATCGTAGACTTTTCTGATCTAGAACATTATTGTTTGCGCATTTTAGCGAAGCAGGACGCAGAAGGAAATCTCATTGAAACAGAAGCGGCTAAGTACTATCAACAGCAATTTGAAGAAGTACTCGTGGATGAATACCAGGATACAAACCTTGTCCAAGAAACGATTTTAAAGCTCGTGTCTAAAGGAAAACATCCTGCCGAAGGCAACCGCTTTATGGTTGGTGATGTGAAGCAGTCCATTTATCGCTTTAGACTTGCAGAGCCGATGCTCTTTTTAAATAAATATAAACAATTTAAAGCAGACAGCAATGAAACAGGTAAAAGAATTGATCTAAATAAAAACTTCCGTAGCCGGGCTGATGTATTAGACAGTACCAACTTTCTGTTCAAACAGCTGATGGGAGAAACAGTTGGAGAAATTGAATATGACGAACAAGCTGAATTAAAGCTTGGAGCGAGTTATCCGCAAAGCGAAGACACGACGACAGAAATGCTTCTTGTTCATTTAGATCAGCACGACACAGAAAGCGATGAAGAACGAGAAGAGCTAGAGACGGTTCAATTTGAGGCGAGAGTGATTGCAAAGAAAATAAAAGAATTGGTAGAACAGCCTTTTCAAGTGTACGATGCAAAACAGCAGCTGACCCGCAACTTGCAGTATCGAGACATTGTGATCTTGCTTCGATCAATGCCGTGGGCTCCGCAAATGATGGAAGAGTTGAAGAAGCAGGGGATCCCTGTTTATGCGAATCTTTCCTCAGGTTATTTCGAAGCTACAGAAGTATCTGTCATTCTTTCTTTGTTAAAAGTGATTGATAATCCATATCAAGATATTCCGCTCGCTGCTGTTTTAAGGTCACCTATTGTTCATTTAGACGAAAATGAGATGGCACTGATTAGAACCAGTGATAAAAAAGGCACTTATTATGATGCTGTGAAGGCATTTATGAGTGTGACACACTCTGATCATCCGACGTGCAGAAAGCTGGAGCGTTTCTTCCTTCAATTACGCAAATGGCGTGATTTTTCGATTCAGCATTCGGTAGCAGAACTGATTTGGGAAGTGTACCGAGATACACAATATCTAGATTATGTCGGCGGGATGCCAGGAGGCAAGCAAAGACAGGCAAACCTTCGGGCTTTATATGATCGAGCAAAACAGTATGAAAAGGCTGCTTTTAGAGGGCTGTTTCGATTTCTTCGATTTATTGAAAGAATGCAAGAGCGTGGAGATGATCTTGGAGCGGCAAAAACGTTCAGTGAAACAGAGGATGTTGTCCGCATGATGACCATTCATAGCAGTAAAGGACTCGAATTCCCTGTTGTGTTTACTGCAGGACTTGGCAGGAACTTTAATATGATGGATCTAAATCAGTCCTACTTGCTCGATAAAGAACTAGGTTTTGGCAGCAAATATATTCATCCTGAGCTGAGAATTAGTTATGCAACATTACCGCTGATCGCGATGAAAAAAAAGATGAGAAAAGAGTTATTATCTGAAGAACTGAGGGTTCTATATGTGGCGCTCACAAGGGCGAAGGAAAAATTATTTTTAGTCGGCTCTGTCAAAAATCAAGTGAAAGCTTTAAGCAAGTGGCAAAATACCGCAAACGGAAACGACTGGCTCCTCCCTGATTTTGAACGTTATCAAGCGAGAACATACTTAGATTTTATTGGCCCTGCTCTTATCCGTCATCAAGCGATGTCATCTCTTTTAGAAGAATCGAGAGAAGTCGTTCTCTCTCATCCATCATCATTTTCTATCACCTTTCATCAAGCGTCCGATCTTCTAAAAGAAGACATGTTACTTGAAAAACAAAAACAAGACGAAGTGGTACAAGCATTAATGGAAGGGGTGCCTGTTCAAGGATATGGCGATTACGAGGAGGAAGTAAAAGAAAGGCTTTCATGGCGATATCCATATTTAGCGGCCTCCCAAGTAGGGACTAAGCAGTCAGTTTCTGAGATCAAAAGAATGAAAGAAATACAGGATGAATACAGTGTGCCTTCTTCTATTCGAAAAGCTCATGCGACATTGTACGAACGACCGGCTTTTATGAAGAAAAAAACACTCACAGCCGCAGAACAAGGGACGGCCATGCATACAGTCATGCAGCATATCCCTCTTCCTTCAAATGAACCATACGATGAATCTCGTGTAGAAGAGCTGCTCCATTCTTTAAAAGAGAAAGACTTACTAACAGATGAACAAATCCAGTCAATCAATCGAGAAGGAATTGTGGCCTTCTTTTCTACTGCTATTGGTCAAAAACTGCGTAAAGCGGACTGGGTGAAACGAGAAGTATCGTTTAGTATGGTTTTACCGGTTAAAGAGGTATACAGCCATATTGATGCAGAAGGTGAACCTGTGCTCATTCAAGGAATGATTGATTGTTTATTTGAAGCAGATGGCAAGCTCTATTTACTTGATTATAAAACAGATCGAGTGACTGGCAGATTCTCAGGTGGATTAGAGGAAGCTGAAGCGATGTTAAAAAAACGCTATGAAACGCAAATATCGTTGTATACAGCAGCGGTAGAACGTTTAACAAACAGAACATTAGAGGAGAAAATCCTTTATTTCTTTGATGGAAATCTAGAAATTTCTTTATAGGTGGAATGAATGAGAGGTGAATCACATGAGGATTCTGCATACAGCGGATTGGCATCTAGGGAAAACCCTTGAAGGCCGAAGCCGGCTTGAGGAGCAAGCTGAATTTTTAGATGAATTAAATCAAATCGTCAAGGATGAACACATTGATGTCGTTGTGATGGCTGGAGATGCCTTTGATACAGTGAACCCTCCTGCTCGCGCAGAACAGCTTTTTTATGAAAGTCTGTCTGCATTATCTGATAAAGGAAAGCGTCAGGTGGTTGTGATCTCTGGCAACCATGATAACCCAGACCGTTTATCAGCCGCATCTCCTTTAACGAATGAGCAGGGGATTCATTTAATTGGATATCCGACAAATGATTTAATTCATGTCGATGTTCCTTCTGCAAGTGAACGTCTATCTATTGCAGCACTCGCTTACCCGTCCGAAGCAAGGCTCAACGAAGTGCTGGCTGAAACATTTGAAGAGAAACTGCTTCGTGATCAGTACAATTTAAAAATACAACAAATGTTTCAACATTTAAGCAGCCAATTTCAGGCGGATACGGTTAATATCGCAACAAGTCATATTTATGTGGCAGGTGGCAGTCAAACGGATTCGGAAAGGCCGATTGAAGTGGGAGGCGCATATACCGTTGCGGCCGAAAGTCTGCCTGAGGCGGCTTGTTATGTCGCACTGGGGCATTTGCATCGCCCCCAAACCATTAAACGTGCCAAAACGATTGCCCGCTATTCTGGATCTCCACTTGCATACAGCTTTTCTGAAGCAGGCTACGCCAAATCAGTCACCATTGTGGATGCAAAACCGAATGAAACAGCAAGCTGGAAAGAAGTGTTTTTATCAAGCGGTAAACCACTTATGAAGTGGAAGGCGACTGAAGGACTGAGCCAAGTACACAGTTGGCTGGATGAAAAGCGGGATCTTCAAGCCTGGATTGATTTAGAGATTCACTTAACAGATCAGCTGTCGATCGAACAAATTCATCAGCTTAGAAAACAGCATAGTGGATTTGTCCATATTAGACCAAAGTTTAAAGAGTTACAGCAAAAAGAAGAACAAAAACAAGTGAAAAAGCTCTCGATTGAAGAGCGGTTCGTGAAATTTTATGAGCGTCAGACAGGTGGAGGTCTACCTGATGAAAAAACCGTCAAGCTATTTTTAGAGCTTGCCAATGACATGCAAGAGGAGGAAGCGAATTGAAGCCGATCACGCTAACCATTAAAGGACTTCATAGCTTCAGAGAAGAGCAAACCATTGACTTTAGCTCCTTATGTGATGCAGGTGTGTTTGGTATTTTTGGACCGACTGGAAGCGGAAAATCGTCCATATTAGATGCCATGACACTCGCACTCTATGGCAAGGTCGAACGTGCACTCAATAATACGCATGGTATTTTGAACCAAGCTGAAGAAAAGCTGTCTGTCTCCTTTACGTTCGCTTTGCAAAGGGAACACCATATTTCTTATAAAGTGGAACGTGCCTTTAAACGGGCAGATGAAATGAAGGTTAGAACGACGTTATGCCGATTGATTGAAATTGGTGATACGCAGACAGTTCTTGCAGATAAAGCAAGTGAGGTCAATCGTAAAATAGAAGAATTACTTGGTTTAACCATTGACGATTTTACGAGAGCGGTTGTTTTACCCCAAGGAAAGTTTGCGGAATTCCTTTCATTGAAAGGAGCCGATAGACGCCAAATGCTGCAGCGTTTGTTTAATTTGGAGAAATATGGTGATCAGCTCGTCAAACGTTTACGCGCAAAGGCTCAAAAACACTATGGACAGAAAAACGAACTGCTGGCTGAACTGACTGGATTAGGAGAAGCTGGTCCAGAGGCATTAGCGAAAGCTAAAGAAGCAGCTGCGCAGGCGCAAGCTATTTTTCATGAGAAAAAACAAACGCGGGACGAAGCGTTCACTGCTTTTACAAAAGCGCAAGCCATCTGGCAGTATCAAAAGGAACAAGAAGCGTACGAGAAGGAACAAAACAAACTCAATCTACTGGCACCAACGATGGAAGAGAAAAAGAATCAACTTCGCATTGCAGAGCAGGCAGAGACATTAAAGCCTTATGCGGATGCATTAACAAAGGCTGAAAAGCAGCTCTCTCAAGCATCAAAAGAGAAGCAGGAAGCAGAAAAACATTTACTTCTTCAACGAACGATCTATGATCAAATGACGCAGGAGTATGAGCAAACGCGGCAAAAGAAAATGGAAAATGAGCCAGAGCTTCTTCAAAAGAAAGAGCAGCTGATTCAATTAAAAGAAATTGAACGAAAAAAAGAAACAGCTCTTCAGGAAAAGACCGTACTAGAGCAGCAAAACAATGAAAAAGCGCAGCAATTGACTCAAAAAAAAGCGGAAGCCGAAAACCTGCAATCTTTATTAGAGCGTGCGCTTGCGAAACAAACACAGTTGAAGCATGAGCTGGAACAATTACAAGTCTCTGTCAAAGAGCGGAAACTTGTACAAGACGCACTTCGTTTCAGTGAAAATGTTCAAAGAATGAATGTGAGCATTCAAAAAGAAGAACAAAAGATTGAGGAGCTAAGACAGCGTTCAGCACAGGCGACACAATCATATGAAAAGCTTCAAAAACAGCAAAAAGATCATCATGAAAAAATAAATCAATCGTTTCAAGCGATAGAACAATTGTATTTTTATGTATGTGAATTTGAACGAGGTCTTACAGAATGGAGTCATAAAGAGCAGGACAAAAAACAAGAAAAATTAAAACAGCGTGATGTTGTCAGATCGGCAGAATTAAGAAAAGAATTAGCGGCAGAGCTAGTAGACGGTGAACCATGTCCTGTTTGTGGATCGATTCATCATGATCCAAATGCTGTGATAGACAATGACCATGAAGAAACGGTTGCCCAAATTGATGAATGGATTGTAAAAATGGATAAAGAGCTCAAGCTGGCAGAGGAATATGCTAGAGACATGTTTGCTGCAAAGCAGCTGCTTGAAACGCATGCCAATCAATTAGTTAAACAGTTCTCCTTTTTATCTCAAAAAGCCCCCGATTCGGAAGTAGCTGCAGCAGTAGAAGCAGTACAGAATCCGCAGTCTTTGTACCAGCTGATTCAAGAATGGAAAGGTGTAAAACAAGATATTCAAGCAATCGAAAGCAAACGAGCTCGTTTAATGGACGTCACTTATGATCAAGCGGCAGAAATGAGCAAAGTAAAAGATCAACTGACATTTGAGCAGCAGCGCATACAAGAACTAGACATGCTGATCAAGGAGCTTCGGTCTGAGCTTTCCGAACAACTGACGCAATTTGAACAGACCTTTCCTCACCTGACAATCAACCAAGTGCAGGAAATGCAGCAACAAATTGACGAAAAGGATCAACAAGCGGAAGGTTATCAAGAGCGTATTGAGAAGAGTATTTCTTTTCTAGAGGAAAAACAGCAGGCAAAAGAGCATCTGCAAACAGCCATATACGATCTAGAGAAGGAACTCGATAAGCTGGCGCATCAACTGGGAAGCCAGCAGCACCTGATCGATCAATATGAAACAGATCTACAGCGATATCCTTTAAAAGCCGCTTCTCTTTCTGATGAACTGGACGAAGTTCAACAATCTCTTGCTCATCTAAATGAAAAAGAACAGCATTCGTACGAGCAATTAAAGCATGCACAGCAATTATTTAGTGAGGCGCAAAGCCATTTCTCAAGCAGTGAACGTCAGCTCCAAGAGGCTAAGCGGCGAAAACAAGAAGCTGAGGAAGCATGGCAAAAAGAAACAGGACCTACTCCTTTTGATCAGCCGCAGGAGATTGAACCTGCTTTAATGGATCGATCTGTACGTCTTACAGTCAAACAGGAAATTGAGGAATTTGAGGATAAAAGAAAGCAATGTGCAGCAAACTTAAAGCGAATTTCTGAACTGTTAAAAGGTGAGTCGCTGGATGAAGACGAGTGGACAGACATTCAACTAAAAAAAGAAGCGGCAGAAAAAGCGCTTGAAGAAGCGACAGCGCTGAGTGGATCTGCACAAGAGCATCTGCGAGTGATTGAAACAAACCATCAGCGCTTTGCAAGCATTCATGAACGTCTTGAAGAATTGCAACAAGAAATTGACCGGCTGGATAAGCTTCAAACTGTGTTTAAAGGGAATACGTTTGTTGAGTTCCTAGCAGAAGAACAGTTAGAAAGTGTCAGCCGCGATGCTTCTCATCGTCTTGGGATTTTGACAAGACAAAGATATGCCATTGAAGTCGATTCAGAGGGCGGTTTTGTGATGCGGGATGATGCCAATGGAGGTGTCAGACGTCCGGTATCCAGCTTGTCTGGGGGAGAAACTTTCCTGACGTCTTTAGCACTTGCCCTTGCTCTGTCTGCACAAATTCAGCTGAGAGGTGAGTTCCCGCTGCAATTCTTCTTCTTAGATGAAGGATTTGGTACACTCGATCAAGACTTGTTAGATACGGTGATTACAGCATTAGAGAAGCTACAGTCTCAAAATTTGGCTGTTGGTGTGATCAGCCATGTGGAAGAATTAAAGATGAGACTGCCAAAGAAACTGATTGTCCACCCAGCAGATCCAAGCGGGAAAGGAACAACAGTCTCGATGGAATTAATGTAAAGTGAGGTGATCTCAGGTTGGCAAAGCAAACGATTGGATTATGTGAGCTGTGCGGAAGACAAGAGGTCGTCCTTACGGAACATCACTTGACCCCAAAAGAAGAGGGCGGGGCCTTTCTACCGACTACCTTCCTGTGTATCCCTTGCCATAAACAAGTACATGCTCTTTATACAAACCAGGAGCTTGCCGCACGTTTGAATACGCTGGATGCACTAAGACAAGATGAAAAGCTTGTTCCGTACATCAAATGGATTCGAAAGCAGCCGGCAAGCAAGCTGGTCAAAACAAAGAAATCAAGACAACGTAGAAAGAAATGAGCATAAAAAAGCGCTCCTCTAAATGAAATGAGTGTAGAGGAGCCGCTTTATGCATTGCCTACCATATTCTGATCATTTAAGTCAGGATCCACATAGTTGGTGGCGCTAATGCCATTATTTAAAATCAAGAAATCTCCGGTATTCCCCGCTCCAGAGCCTAAAGCAGATTTTGAAGAACTTTTAGGCGAAAGATAAAATGAGTCACCGACGTTTACGACGCCCCCAGAAATCGAGTTAATGTAAATGGGTCCGACAATTGCTGGCATAATCGACATCCTTTATTCGAAGTCATATCACCATCATATGCGCAGGTAGGTCCAATTGTGAGTTTGGCGGATGTTCGTCATTGTTGCTAAATAACTCTCGAATATGCTTCACTCGCGCAACGGCATTTATTCCACACGTAGAGCCAATTTGATAGATAGACGAGGAAGAGACCCCTTCTACATGAATGGACGAAACTTTAATGAGAGGCTTTTCATGATAAAAGGCCGTTCTAACCGCTCGTTCTGGCAGCATCAATGGGATTGGTTCATAATACACTTCAAATTCTTTTGCATCTAGGTTTTTAGCTTCATTTCCATAAAACAAACTAATGGTTCGCTGAACAGCTAACACCTTCACGTTCGGACATAGCTCCTGTGTATCACCAATTTGAACAACACTCGCAATCCCGACAGAATTCACCTTCGAGAACTTCACTTGAGATGTGCGCTTAATCATTATCGAGGGGCTAGAGGAACAAACGGGCCAATAATTAATGATTCTGGCGGTGTATCGAAAATCGATGACAGCTGTACATGGTCCGTGTCCCCGATAATAAATAGGGAAGAGGACGATACCCCAACTACTTTAATGCTTCCGGTTTCGATGTTGCGGTTGACGACTGTGAAATTCATCCGTTTTCCTCTCCTTTCGTTTCATTTGGAATATGGGCTAAAAAGTGCTCGATTGCCCGTTTGACATCATGTTTCACATATTCAGCAATTTGCTCGGAACGTTGAAGCGGGGTCATATCTTCCCTTTGTGGCAGCTGCCCCGCATAATATTTGATTCTGCTGTCTATTTGTTTTCGAATGTCCTCAATGATATGGTGTTTGTTGCTTTCATCAAGCGAGCCTTCGTATCGCTGCTCTAGTTCTTCAAGAAGCTGTGGAGCTTCTTCATTTAAGAATGCATCGACAAGCTGGCGTGTTTGATTGAAAGATTGATCAGCCATTTCTTGCTGCATCATTCCAATTCCCGGGGTTGTTGTTTGGCCCACTTCAAAATTTTGAACACTATTTGGATCAGATGGATTGAGGCCGATATTTAATGTGCCTTCCAGCCGCTCGATTTTCAGTTGATCAAATTGATAATCAATCCGTTCAATCGTTGTTGTCGGTTTATCTTTGATCATTTGCATTTCCTGCTGAAGCTCGTTAAGCCTTTTTTCAAGCATCATGATTTGCTGTGTTTGCTTTTGAATGATGCCATACAATTGTGAAGCGCTGTTTTGATAGTCATACATATGCATACACCTCCGGGGATTGCAGATGAACTTATGTTGTTGGTGACTGAAGCGGTACAAAAGGTGCTGTGCTTGCGCCTTGAGATTCTTGAATTCCTTGTGTGCCTGCTGCGGCAGGTGCTGATTCTACATAGCTTCCAGTGTTATACAGATTGGAGAGTGCCTTGATTGATCCAGCACTTCCGATTTGCAGAACGGATGAGTTACTCACAGACTCCACACGTAAGTAATTAATTTGTATCGCTTGATTAATATAGAAGTTCAACGGATTCTCACTCCTTACAAGTTACCAACAAGCGGTTGATCAATGACATCACTATCATACGTATTTGTCACACTTTTATAGTTGCTAATGCGTAATTGATCACCAGTGTTAAAACTGCCTGCGCCGGCAAACGTTTTAACCTGACTATTTGGAGAAATGGTGATGCAGTCTCCAACATGAACGACTCCGCTCGTTCCGACGGCATTTACTTTAAAGGCTCCAACAATAGCCGGCATAGCGGTGCACATCCTTTAGAAAAATAGGGCACTTCGTTTTTGGGCGTTTCACCATAGCTTATGATGGGTCTTTTAATATGTGATTGTCTTTTTGAAGAACTTTGATGAGAGGAATGAAGTGTATGGTTTACCCTTTATTCGAGCATTCTTTAGAGGTGGTTTTGATGCCTTTATTTAAGAGTGTGTCAAGCTCTTGACTGCACCTGATGGTTTCTTCGGCATTCATTCCGAATTTTTTTGCGGTCTCAATTAAATGTAATCTTTTTTGTTCAATTTCATAATTGATCATAACGGACGCCAACTCTCACATTTTTTATCAAATAGAAGGATATGGTTAGTATACCCTATTTTTCTATAAAAAAAGCTCTTTCGTCAATATGAGAACTAAAGTGACAAAATTCGAAAGTGTCTTTACAGGCGCGATGTCTCTTTTTTAATCTCAGTTTGTAAATAACGTCGTCTTTTGTTGATATACTGTCGGATTAATTCTCGCTCTGAACGCAGCATGTCTTGTCGGTTTTTCGTATATGGATCATCTCCAATTCGCTGATCAATCGAAGCATGCCATGTCTCAATGATGGGGAGAAGCCGGTTTTCTAAAAAATGTGTATCTAGTACGTGCTGGAAAAGGGCATAATAGTCTCTTTTAAATGCAGGGATGTCTAGTAATCTAGCGGTTAATGTATTGAAACCGCTGACTGGAATATAATCAAACGCCATTTCTTCTCCGTGAATATCACGACCCCAAGTCGCATCATAATCCCAAGGCATTACTTGAAACCTTCCTTGATCATTCACATAAAGCGCATAGTTATGAACAAAGCCATCAAAATTTTGGGTACACACGACACCAATGAGCCAGCGAAAATATTGTGTCACATCAAGGTACTGCTCAATCTTATTTGCAAACGTGTCGTCCCTTGCGGTGTTCAAAAAGTAAATAAATTCACTCAGCTGCTTGTCGTGTTCAGGAGTTCCCGTTTTTTTCTCATAACCGAGAAGAAGATGTTTTTTTGGCTTTTTATCAAATGAACTTAAAAGAGAGAAGTTGGCGTCATCATCTACAGCATAATAAATGCCGCCTCCATGCAGCTGTCGTTTTTGGAGGAACAGCTCATCTACAGATTCTATTTTTAAATAAATGCCTTCTTTTCTTCCATTAATGGTCAGAAACACATGAGAAGCGGACGGGCTGAACACACCCATCTGTTCAAAGAAATAAAAAGACAGCCTGTTGCGAATGAAAGAAGGATCATTGTACTCTGCATTTAAGTGAAAAAGGGATTCGCCCTGTCTTTGCTTTGGTTTTCGATATTCAATTTGATAGGATTTTTTCTTGAGCTTTCGAATGTGTGATCCTCGGTATGAGGCATAAATATGTGACTTCGTTTGGCCGGTTTTCAGAATGGCCTCAACGGGTTCATCGTTCCATACGTCCTTTTTTAATTCCATGAGATCTTTTGGATGAATCCAGATATCCAGTTGTTTTAAAGGTTCTGTGTCCATGCGTTCATCACCCTCCTATATCTCCTCCACTATATGAAAATGAAGGAATGTCCTGTACCTGCTGATAGGTATTCATGGAGTTTTATAAGAAAGAGGCATTCGCCAAGAACACTTGTCTATCGAGTCTCGTAACATAAAGCAGAGAAGATAAACAGCTTTGTCTGTTTGTTTTGTCAGCACAGATTGGGAGGGGAATTGTTCGTGAGCACATTTGATCATTCGCATATTGAACATGCAGTTGATTCACTTCGAAGTGAGGGGCGTGATCATCACTTAGATCGTGAACCTGAATCGGGACATTCACACAAATCATCTCGTTCTCGTCATTCAAATCGCCGTCACTGGTTCTTTGGTGGGGGAGGATGCCGTAAGTCACATCGCAGCAAAAAAAGCCATAAAAGCTATCGCTCTAAAAAAAGTCGCTGTTCAAAGAAAAGTGTAAAGAGCGAGAAACCATGCAAAAGTAAAAAGTCGTACCGCAGCAAAAAGTCGTATAAAAGCAAAAAGTCATGCCGTAGCAAAAAGTCGTATAAAAGCAAAAAGTCATACCGCAGTAAAAAGAGTAAACCAAAAAAATCATGCCGCAGCAAATACAGATCTCATCATAAGAAAAGCTGCCGTAAATCACACCGCAGCCATCGATCTAAACGTTCTCATCACCACAAACGGAGTCACTCTTGCCGAAGATGCGGAAAGAAAAAACATCATTCCCGCCATCAAGGAAATGTTGATCGTAAATGGGATCAAGGGAATATGTGGGAGTATCGACGCTACCGCTAAATGTCAGGTCTTCATTTTTGAAACCCTTTTTAAAAGAGAGTATGATAAAAAAGGGTTTTTTTTATTTCGTAGAGAAATAAAAATGAGACATCATAATGTAGTGAAATGAAGATTGTGAGGGGAAGACATGAAGTTTTTTACAGGTGAGATACATAACAGATTGTTTATCGGGGTCGTCATTGATGATGAATGGGTGATGGACGTCAAAAAGGCAGAAGCAAAACTATTTGAGCTAGAAACATTGCCAAACTCTTTATTTGAATGCATCAACATGGGGGACAAGTTTGTCGAACACGTCAAACAGCTTCTTGATTGGGCGGAGAAAAAAGAAGAAGACCGCGGCTCTTATGTCTATCCGCTTTCGGACGTGACACTCCATGCACCAATTCCAAAACCAACGAAAAACATCATGTGTGTTGGGAAAAACTATCAAGATCACGTCATGGAAATGGGAAGTGCGGCAGATATTCCTAAAGACGTGATGATCTTTACAAAGGCGCCTACCTCTGTTGTAGGGCATGAAGCGGACATTCTTCTCCATGAAGATGTGACAAGTGAATTGGATTACGAAGGGGAGCTTGCCATTGTCATTGGCAAAACAGGAAAGAATATTGCTCCAGAAGAGGTCCAAGATTACATTTTCGGTTACACCATTTTAAATGATATAACGGCAAGAGATTTGCAGAAAAAACACAAACAATTTTTCATAGGAAAAAGCTTAGATACAACTTGTCCAATGGGACCTTATATCGTTCACAAGTCAGTGATCGAGGATCATGGAGCACTCCATGTGGAAACAAAGGTAAACGGAGAGGTTCGTCAGTCTGCCAGTACGGAATTAATGATCTTCCCAATTGAAGACATTGTGTCAACTCTTTCAAAAGGGATGACGCTGGAAGCGGGAGACATCATTGCAACAGGTACACCTTCTGGAGTCGGCAAAGGTTTTGAACCGCCAAAATTTTTAGCCTCAGGCGATCAGGTTGAAGTAACAATTGAACCAATTGGGACGTTATCAAATCGCGTCAAATAAAGGCGTGTTGACACAGGATTGTCGCTTTGTGTTCGACTTATTTCGTGGTACGATGAGAAGGTAATTGTTCTGATAAAGGGGGAAATCACAAATGGGAACACATTTACATATTACAGCGTGGGTGCTAGGTATTATTTTATTTTTCGTTGCCTTTGCATTAGCAGGTAAAAACGATAAAGGCGCTAAAATTGTGCATATGATCGTACGACTGTTCTACTTGATTATTATTGCAACAGGCGTAGAGCTGTATGTTCGCACAGGAATGAAAATCCCGGGTTACGGGGGCGAGTATGTTGGAAAAATGATACTTGGTATTCTTGTGATTGGTTTCATGGAAATGGTCCTTGTACGCAAGAAAAAAGGAAAATCGGTGACGGGTGTATTCATTGGTTTTATCGTGGTTGCCATTGTGACCATTCTTCTAGGCTTACGTCTGCCGATCGGTTTCCATATCTTTTAAGATAAAAAGGGCATTGCTTATTAAAAGCAGTGCCCTTTTTATGTGAGATCAAACTGAGACATCAGCCGGTGACCGTCAGACGTCGTCCATTCCAATTGAACTTGATTTGTACCCGAATGATGGTGGCATTGAAGGGCAAGTGATTGCATGTCTCCTGAAAACTGAAAAAAAGACACGCGATGAGAAGGATGGAAGGAAGAGAAGACACAATTATAGACGGAAAAGCCAAGCTGTTCTACATGGTCAATGATCTGATAAAAGACGCTTTCTGGTACGAACATAAGCAAATCAAGCCACCCTTTAGAAAGAGACGCTGTATATTGAATGCGTTCACCGCCTTTTACCTCCATCAACTTCCCATTATCACAAAGAACGACAGACCCGAGCAATTCTCCTTTTGTCCATCGATCCTTTTCTTTCAAACAGATCATAGAACTTTGAAGGCTTTCAGGCAGCATGATGTCTCCTTCTTCGTCTTCAATCAGACAATGACCGTTTTCCATCAGTAAGTACCCGTTACACCATTTTGGGTGGTTTTGCTGAAGATAGGTCATGCGGTTCTCCATTCGCAAAACCTCCTTTCCTCTTTCTTTTCTTACCAAATGAAGCTTGTCCTATACACAGGGCAAAAAAGGACAAATCAACTATCAAGGAGACGATGCATAAACTAAGAAAGGCTAAATGAGAACACTTGATGAAAAACGGATGGGAGCTGATGATGATGTGTGGAATAACAGGCTGGGCAGACTTTAAAAAGCAGCTCATCCAACAGGATCATGTAATCAATCAAATGACAGATACATTATCTAAACGAGGGCCGGATGATACAAATACGTGGAAAAGTGAGCACGTTCTTTTCGGCCATAAACGGTTAGCCGTTGTCGATGTTGAAGGCGGAAAGCAGCCGATGACATATACCCATCAACACCATGATTATACGGTGGTATACAATGGAGAACTCTATAACACGGAGGATATACGAAAAGAATTATTCAAAAGGGGGCACCGCTTTCTTGGGCATTCTGATACAGAGGTTCTTCTTCACGCCTATACAGAATGGAAGGAAGAGTGTGTGACCCATTTTAATGGAATTTTTGCATTTGTCATTTGGGATAGTGAGCGTGAATTATTATTTGCAGCGAGAGACCGGCTCGGTGTCAAGCCATTTTTCTATACAGAACGTCATCATTCCTTTTTGTTTGGTTCAGAAATCAAAGCACTTCTGGCTCATCCTGAGATGAAAGCCAAAGTCGATCATGAAGGCTTATCAGAAATTTTTGGCCTAGGGCCGTCTAGAACACCAGGGCAAGGCGTATTTAAAGGGGTGAAAGAGCTGAGGCCGGCACATGCCCTAACCTTTTCAAAAGATGGTTTGCGTGTGTGGAGGTACTGGAATGTCAAAAGCAAGCAGCATACAGACTCGCTTGATGACACCGCTCAGCACGTGAAGGAACTATTTACGGATGCCGTTACAAGACAGCTCGTCTCTGATGTGCCTGTATGTACATTTTTATCGGGTGGAGTGGATTCTAGTGCCATTACAGCCATTGCCGCCAAGCACTTTGAGAAAATAGGGAAAGCCCCGCTGCATACGTATTCCGTTGATTACGACGGAAATGATCAATTCTTTGAAGCAAGTCAATTTCAGCCCAATGCTGACGGGCCGTGGATTGATCGAATGACCAAAGCGTTTCAAACGAATCATCACAGCTGTATCATCGGGCAAAAAGAGCTGGCTTCTTATTTGAAAGAAGCGGTTGAAGTGCGAGATTTGCCGGGGATGGCAGATATTGATTCTTCCTTACTATGGTTCTGTCGAGAAATTAAAAAGGATTTTGTTGTTGGTTTATCAGGTGAATGTGCAGATGAAATTTTTGGAGGTTACCCATGGTTTCACATGGCAAGCGAAACCAATGGGTTCCCTTGGATGAGATCAACGGAAGCACGCATTCAGCTTCTTCAAGACTCATGGCAAAAGAAATTATCACTGAAGGAATATGCGCAAAGCAAATATGAAGAAACCGTGGCAGAAACCCCTCTTTTAGATGGAGAAACCGGAGTAGATAAAGCCCGAAGAGAACTTTTTTACTTAAATATGATTTGGTTTATGACCACGCTACTGGATCGAAAAGATCGTATGAGCATGGGGGCGAGCCTTGAGGTACGTGTACCATTCGCAGATCATCGTCTTGTTGAGTATGTATGGAATATTCCTTGGGAAATGAAAATGTATGGAAATCGGGAAAAAGGGGTTTTGAGGAAAGCATTAGAGGGAATTTTACCGAATGAAGTGCTTTATCGCAAGAAGAGCCCTTATCCGAAAACACATCATCCTGCTTATACTCAGGCGGTAAAAGAGATGTTAACAGATTGTCTCGCGCAAAAGGATTCTGTGCTTCATGAATTTTTAGATCCACATCAATTAAAACAGCTGATTGAAACGGAAGGGGCTTCTTTCCAGGTCCCTTGGTATGGTCAGTTAATGAAAGGCCCACAGCTCATTGCCCATTTGGCACAGATTCATCATTGGTTTGAAACATATCGAATTGATATAGAAGCATAACAAAGGGTCGGCTTTCTTGCACTTGTTGAAAGGAAGTCGGCTTTTTTGATACATAACATGAGACTTTTAGAGCACATCAAAAGTTGAACTAACAGTTTTAATTTGTATAATTAACTTAAAGTGAATTAATTTGGAGGAAAAAGGATAATGAAAATCATTGTGATCGGAGCAGGACCAGG
This sequence comes from Bacillus sp. BS1807G30, assembly GCF_040047675.1. Taxonomy (NCBI): domain Bacteria; kingdom Bacillati; phylum Bacillota; class Bacilli; order Caryophanales; family Bacillaceae; genus Bacillus; species Bacillus sp. BS1807G30. Next base: position 1,036,701 of record NZ_CP157353.1, read on the forward strand.
GGGGCTTGCAGCAGCTATGATGTTGCAAAGCAAAGGACATGATGTTCATATATATGAAAAACAGTCCTTTGTTGGCGGACGTAACTCTAAGTTTCAACTTGGTGATTTCACGTTTGATACAGGTCCTACTTTTCTCAGTATGATTCATATTGCAGAGGAACTATTCACCTTTGCCGGTAAAAATCTCTATGATTATATAGATGTGATTGAATTAAAAGAAATGTATAGGTTAATCTTTCATGATGAGAAGCTTGATATGATTCGAGATCGAGACGAAATGTACAAACGACTAGAAGCCTTTGCACCTGGTGAGGGCGAAGGGTATGTACGTTTTATGAATGATACAAAACGAAAAATGGACCGCCTAACGCCGATTCTACAAAGTAAAATGGATCGTTTCCATCATTATTTGCGTCCAAAAGTCATCAAAGCACTTCCTCAGCTCTCATTAAATAAAAGCTTATATGATGTGCTGTCGGATTATTTCTCAAATGAATCAGTGAAATATGCCTTTACATTCCAATCAAAATATTTAGGGATGTCACCTTGGGAATGTCCAGGAGCGTTCTCAATTCTTTCCTTTATGGAGCATGACACAGGCGTTTATCATCCGAAAGGCGGAGTGAATCAGCTGTCAGAAGCGATGGCAAAGGCAGCTGTTGAATCTGGGGCTACCCTTCATCTATCAACTGGAGTTGAAAAGTTGCTGACTGAAGGCAGGAAAGTGAAGGGCATTCGCTTAGAAACCGGTGAAGAAATACAGGCAGATGAGGTCGTCGTAAATGGTGATTTTGCACACGTGATGACAAAGCTTGTAGAGCCGGGTCTTTTAAAGAAATATAGCGAGAAGAAACTGAAAAAGAAAAAATTCTCATGCTCCACCTTTATGCTGTACCTAGGTTTAGATACGATATATGATGAGCCGCATCATACCATCGTTTTTTCCGATGACTATGCGAAGTTCGTCAAAGAGATTACGAAAACCTTTGAGCTGCCGGATGATCCGTCCATTTATATTCAAAATGCAAGTGTGACAGATGATTCGCTTGCGCCAAAAGGCAAGTCCGCTCTTTATGTGTTAGCACCCGTTGCCAATAATCAAAGCGGTATTGACTGGGAAGCGTATCAAGAAGAATTTAGAGAGCTTGTGCTGGATACACTGGAGCGGAAAACGGGCTTTAAGAATATCAGGCAGCATATCGAAGTCGAGCGGATGATCACGCCGAAGCATTGGGAAGAAGAGCTGTACGTGTATGAAGGAGCTACATTTAACCTTGGTCACCAGTTGACGCAGATGATGGTACTCAGGCCGCATAATGAATTTGATGAGTTGAAACACTGCTGGCTCGTTGGTGGAGGAACCCACCCAGGGAGCGGATTGCCAACCATTTTAGAATCAGCGCGTATCACGACAAATGCGATTCTGTCAAAAGAGAAACATACGCACAAAAGAGTGCCACATGAAGAAAAGGGGAGCGCCTCATGAAAAAACATATATTGATTGCTGGCGGCGGTATTGGCGGAATGATCTCAGCTCTCTATTTAAAAAAAGCTGGACATGATGTCACCCTTGTTGAAAAAAATGAACGGCTCGGCGGGAGACTTGCTTTTGTACGTGAGAAAGGATATAAAGTAGATGAAGGTCCGACCATTGTCCTACTTCCTGATATGTTAAGAGGCATTTTACATGACGTAGGCATTGATGAAACATCTCTTGATCTCTTGCAGCTCGATCCGCTGTATACGATCCACTATCAAGATGGAACTTCCTACACGAAATACTCTGATACACGGCGACAACTAGAAGAAATCAAACGTGTATTTCCAAAGGAAGAACAGGGATATTTAAAATTTATGCAAGAAATGACGGATCGGTTTCAAGAAGGGCAGCAAGCTTTTCTAGAAAAATCATTTCATGAAAAACGAACCTTTTTTACAAAAGCGAACATGAAGATTTTAATGAAATTAAAAGCATATCGAACCGTTCAAAGTTCTCTCAAAAAATATTTTTCGGATGAGCGCCTCCGAGATGCATATGCACTTCAAACCCTCTATGTCGGAGGAAATCCGTATGAAGCATCTGCCATTTATTCGCTTGTTTCATATAGTGAGCACGCACACGGAATTTACTATTTAAAAGGCGGATATGCGAGTTTAGTAGATATATTGGAGAGACAGCTCTTAAAGACGGGTGTACACATAAGAAAAAGTGAAGAAGTCGCACAATTTGAGTTTGAGGGGAAACGTGTGGTCAAGGCAAAAATAAATGATGAACACATAGCAGCTGATGCATTTGTGATGAACGGAGATTATCCAGCGGCGTTAAAACAGCTTGGTTTAGGTGAACAAGACCGGCGTAAATACGTTCCATCCTCCGGCTGCGTGATGGTGTATCTAGGGTTAAACAAAGTATACGATGAAGCACCTGTTCATCAATTTTTCATGGGAGAACACTTTGATCAGCATATGAGAGAGGTGTTCCAAACGAAAACGATACCTCAAGATCCATCATTTTATACGTTTAATCCATCGACCATCGATCCATCCCTTGCTCCAGAAGGCAGCAGTGTCCTATATATGCTCATTCCTGTTCCATCAGGAGATCACATCAACTGGGAACAAGAGACAGACTTTGTGGATAAAATGGTGGAGCGTCTTGAGAAAAGAGGCTTTCCGCAGCTGCGAGAGGCGGTTGTCTGGCAAAAGGTGAGAACACCGAATGATTCAATGCGAGAAGGATTGTTTGAAGGCGGCAGCTTTGGCCTCGCTCCTAATTTGTTTCAATCAGGTGTGTTCCGCCCGCAAGTAAAGGTTGCAGAGGTAGACAATCTATATGCGGTAGGTGCTTCCATCCATCCCGGCGGCGGGGTACCGATCGTGATGCAAAGTGCAAAGCTCATGGCTTCTGTACTGCTTAAAGATCTGAACAACAGAAAGGAAGTGAAGCTAAGTGGTTGATGTGCAAACAGCATTGAAAATATGTGAAGAGACCATTCAAACCCATTCAAAAACGTTTTATCGTGCCTTTTCCATGCTGCCTAAAAAGAAAAGACAGGCTGTTTGGGCTGTTTATTCCTTTTGTAGGAGAGCGGATGACATTGTAGATGAGTCTCCTTCACCAAAGGAAGAACTGACGTCTTTTCAGGAGGCATTTGATCGTTTCTTGCAAGGAGAAGTAGATCGTGATGATCCAATGTGGGTGGCGCTGGAGTATACATTTCAACAGTTTCGTATGGATGAAGCCCCATTCCGTGACCTGCTGCGAGGACAGGAGATGGATTTAGAGCAGCATCGATATGAAACGTTAGATGAACTGCTCATCTATTCCTATCATGTCGCAAGTACAGTTGGATTAATGCTGCTTCCGATCATTGCACCGCGTAAAAAAGAACAGCTAAAAGAAGCAGCGATTTCCCTTGGGATTGGCATGCAGTTGACCAATATACTTCGAGACATTGGTGAGGATAAGGCGGAAAGGAATCGTATTTATTTGCCAAAACAAGTCATGGATCAATTTGGGTATACAGAGCAAGAATTACAAGAAGGGATCGTCAATCAAGCCTTCCAGCACGTATGGGAATATATTGCGTTTGAGGCAGAGGCGTACTATGAGGAATTTTTTGACCATCTCCATGAATTCCCACTTTATTCAAGGATACCAGTGAAAGCAGCTGCTCACTTTTATAAGGCTATTCTAGATAAAACTAGAGAAAACGAATACCGCGTCTTTACGGAGCGGTCATATATTTCAACACAAGAAAAAGCACTTATTTTAGAAGATATTACGTAATGAAAAGAAGACAAAGGGGTAAAATAAAGTTCGTTTTAGCCCTTTCAGCGTGTAGACAAACCCTCGCATTCGGTGTCAGTCCTGCGCTTCGGTGCTCACGAATGTTAAATTCGCTCCGCGCCGATGCTCGTCCTTCCTAGGGCTGCAAAGGTTTTCTATCACGCTGAAAAGAAGACAAAGGGCTAAAATAAGTTCATTTTAGCCCTTTGACAACAATCTGAAAGGACTGCACCCGCAGTCCTTTTTATGTGGAAGTAAACCGGTACTCCGTCCACACTCTTGAACGCCACCGCCTATACATGAAGATACCTCTTACCCATTCATCCACGATAAAAGAAATCCAAACCCCGATCAGGCCCATCTCAAGTTGAATGCCTAATAAATAAGCGATCGGAAGGCCGATGCCCCACATTGAAATCATCGCCATATAGACTGGAAACTTCGCGTCACCAGCTGCCCGCAAGGAGTTGATGATGACCATATTAAAAGAACGTCCAGGCTCTAAAATAATCGTCAATATGAGGAGGAGGCTCGCGATTTGAATGATCTCACTGTTGCTAGTGAAAAAAGTAAGTAAATGCGTCGATGATAAAGATAAAGCAGTAGAAGAAAGAAGCGAGATGGCAATGGCCCAGTATAAGCTTTTCATGCATCTTCGATAGGCCGCATCAAATTCTTTCGCCCCGATCAGGCGCCCAATTAAGATTTGCGTTCCTTGGCTAATGGCGGCACCAAATAACATAATGAACATCATCAAATTCTGGGTATAGACTTTTGCTGCCAGTGCTTGCGTGCCCATAAATGTGATAAACAGCGTAATAATCATTTGAGAGCCATTATAAGAAAGCTGTTCTCCAGCAGAAGGAATGCCGATTTTTAGCAGTTTTTTTAAATGCGTTCGCTGGATGTAAAACATTTGCTTGAATGAAAACTGCAATCCAATGCGGTGTCGAACAATGAGGATCATGGCAGTTAGACCGATCAACCGTGCAAATGATGTGGAAAGAGCAACACCCATGACACCTAATACAGGGAAGCCAAATGGTCCGAAGATGACCAAATAATTACCAGCAACGTTTAACAGATTCATACCGATGGTGACATACATCGTATCTCTCGTGAATCCATAGCTTTTTAAAATAGCACTATAGGTCATAATGAGCGCCTGTATAAAAGAAAGCAGGCCGACAATCTGTAAAAAGACGGTTGCATCTGGCATTAGCTCGCTTGATAATCCCATCATATGCAGGATGGGCACAGCTAACACAAACATAAGAAGACTGATCACAAAGCTAATGAGGAAGTTGGTGCCTAGTGATACATAGGCAACTTGGGTCGCTTCCTGCTTGCGGCCCGCTCCTAAAAGCTGCGCAATGACAATCGTCGTCCCAGTCGTAATGAAGCTGAACATCACAATCAATAGATTTAATAGCTGATTACTAACCCCTACTGCGGCAACACTATTGTCAGAATACTGGCTGAGCATCAGTGTATCTGCGCTGCCCATCAGCATATATAAAGAGATTTCGATAAAAATAGGCCAAGTTAATGCAAATAATGAAGGGTGGGATTTTTCACTTTTGGCTTGAACCTTTTGTATTGTGAGTGCTTGTGGTTTCATCACATCACCTTCTTTCGTATAAATCCGATTTATAGTGTACCTTGCATCGACTATAATAAGAAGAGATGAAACCGAAACTTATTGGAGAAATCCGACTTCATAAGGGGATGAATATGGGTCCATTTATTACATTTACTGTACCGCCATTTCCAGTCTATATTGCTTCAGGCAAAGGTGTATTCCACCCAGGAGAACGACATATCTCCAGAATTTTCACCGTGTTTGATCTTCTTTATGTCACGAAAGGTGAACTGTGGATCACAGAAGACGAGGTGCCTCATCACGTAAAAGAGGGAGAATATATCATCTTATCACCGGGACTTGCCCATGGTGGACATGTGCCATGCAAAGAAGAAACACTTTATGAGTGGCTGCATTTCTCAATTGATCCATTTGAGTTTACAGATCGGCCGAGAGAACACTGGTTTGACATGAAGCAAAATCAAGCCACTTTTGAAAAAGCAGCAAGCTATGAATTTCGTCTGCCCCGAAAAGGAAAAGTGAAAGGGGGAAGCGTGCTACAGAAGCATCTTTTAGCGATGCGCGCTTTAAATGATGATGCGTCTGAACTTCAGCTCAAAAAGCAGCTTCAATTTGAGGAAATGCTCATCCATTTACAAAAAGAAGCATTTCATATTCCAAGTGCAAAGGAGACTGTCGCTTCAGAAGTGGTTCACTATCTTGAACGTCATTTTACGCAAAAATTACAGATGGAGAAGCTGGCAGAGATTCTTCATTATCATCCTGATTACATGACAAGGTGCATGCAGACCGTGTACGGACTGACGCCGAGCCAGTACATCAATCGCCTCAAAATTGAAAAAGCCAAAAGCCTACTTGCTTCAACGAATGAAAAAATAGCTCTCATTGCAGAACATGTAGGCATTGATGACCCTACTTATTTTTCAAAGCTGTTTCGGCAAAATGAAGGAATGACGCCTATCGAGTATCGTCATCTTGCTAAAAGAACGACAAAGTAAAGGAACGTGAACAGATGAAAGGAAAAAAAGAAGAGATTGTGAGCATACGTCCATTAGACGAAACCGATTTAGAAGTGGTATGGCATTTAAGGTTTAAAGCACCAGACCAGGCCTATCGAAAGTGGAATGCACCGTATTTTATTGAACATGACATATCGCTTGCTGCATTTAAAAAACGCTATTTACAGGATGAATCTGTCCTGCCAAAACTATTTGGCATTGATGTAGGAGGTGAATTAAAGGGCACAGTTTCTTATTATTGGGAGAATGAACGCACACGCTGGCTGGAGTGCGGGATTCTTATTTATGACTCACGTTTTTGGAATGGGGGCGTTGGAACAAAGGCATTGCGTCTATGGATCGATGAACTCTTTTCACACATTGATATCCCACGCATCGGTCTGACCACCTGGTCTGGAAATGAACGCATGATGCGTTGCGCAGAGAAATGCGGGTTTATTCTTGAGGGAAGACTGCGTAAGGTTCGTTACTATCAAGGGGAGTATTATGATTCGATGCGGTATGGGATGCTGAGAGAAGAATGGCAAAGCCTTCCACACCATTCATTTGAATAGTTATTTTTAAGATTAGGAAAAAAGTATAGTAAGATTAAATAAATTGAAAAAGAAGGGTGGCGGATGAATGTGAAATGGATTACAGGTTGGTTTGTATCCATATTAGTCGCAATCTACCTATTCGTTGATGCACCAAAACACGGGAAAAATAAATGGTTATGGGCCATCTTAGGCCTTTTACTCGGGCTCTTCACACTTGGAATATATCTCATTCAAACAGGAAGAAAAGGGTTGGGCTGGACAGTACTGGTTGTGTCCATTTTCATCTATGCGATTGCCATCCTCGTCTTTGTCTTGTACTTTCTCATGCTGGTCTTCGGGTACTCCAACGCAAATTAGAGAGTACGGCTGTGTTGATTTGTTTCACTTCAAGTTGCTACCGATTGATGGTTTGATTGCGCCAAAGCATCTTAGGATCAATGGTGATGGGGCTCGGGCAGGATGATCCCCATGTTTATCCATCTTATTTTATCTCATGTGGCTCACTGCTTTGGTCAAGTAAGTCCTTCATAAAGAAGGGCTTTTTTCTTTTATTTTTTGAGCAGGGACACCTGCAATGACAATCCGCTCTTCATGAAAGGAGCGATTCACTACTGCATTTGCTCCGATGGAAATATGATTCGCAATATAAATGTTTCCAAACAGTTTAGCGCCAGGGCCGATCCATACATGATCTCCGATGACGGGCACATCTTTTTCATGATGGTTTTGACCGATATTCACGCCTTGATGAATATCACAAAACGCGCCGATTTTGGCGTGCTTGTTCACAATCAACAGCCCAGTATGGTTGATTCTGAGCCCAGGTCCAAATACACCAATTGGGATATCAAAGCCAAGCTGCATGCCTTTCTTTTTATGTAAGTAACGATAAAACCATTTGCGTAACGTAGCACCGCTATTCGTATAGTACTCATATTTTCGTAAATATCTTTGATATTTCCAGATATCATCCCCAAGCCACTTTGGTCTTTTTCGATTGATGGCAAGTGCTTTCTGATCTTGTGCCAAGTAGTGGTGAAGGTCATGCTTCGTTAAAATCATCAGATCTCCCTCGATTCCCTTTCGTTTCAGAGAAATTATACCATCATAACCATTTATATCAAGATAAAATGACGTTCATTTTTTGTTTTACTACATTCATTTCATTCGGCCGTCCCGTATCAAACAAGGGAGCTACAACGCATAGAGCAAAAGAACCAGGAAAATTGATTTGTAATTTTTTTCAACATTTTTCATCATCAAACGTTACATCGCCTTATGGCTGTAGATGTTTGGAATAAATACACGAAATTACTCGTTAAAAAGAGAATATAGCATTCATATGCTTTTAGAATCATCTTTTTGAATACAATTGACTTTCGTATCTTACATCCTCTAGGCTAGTAAATGAAAATGATAATCTTTATCAATTGGAGGAGTGTTTTATTATGTCCATCAAAACCGTTTCTAAAAATCAGCAATTTTTAGAGCAACAAAGTCAAAGAGAATCTAATGCAAGGTCTTACCCGAGACGGTTCCCATTAGCCATGCAAAAAGCCGAAGGTATGATCGTGACAGATGCAGATGGTAGAGAATTTTATGACTGCCTAGCAGGTGCAGGAACACTTGCCCTTGGTCACAATCACCCGGTTGTTATAGATGCTATTGAACGTATGCTTCATGAAAAAAGACCGTTGCATACGCTGGACATCACTTCAGAGATTAAAGAAGAATTTGTGAATGAGATTTTTTCTCACTTGCCAGAGGAGTTTGCAAAAAGAGCGAAAATTCAATTTTGTGGACCAACTGGTGGTGATGCTATAGAAGCAGCAATTAAATTAGTCAAGACAGCGACGGGAAATCGTTCCATTCTATCATTCCACGGGGCATATCATGGTGCTACGCATGGCACGATGTCATTAAGCGGCAACTTATCGCCAAAGGAAAGAGTACAAGGATTAATGCCAGATGTTCACTTCCTGCCTTATCCATATGAATACCGCTGCCCATTTGGAATTGGCGGTAAAGACTCACATCGCATTTCCAGCTCTTATATTGAGCGTGTATTAAATGACCCTGAGAGTGGAATTCTCCCGCCAGCAGGCATGATCTTTGAAGCGGTGCAAGGGGAGGGCGGCTCCATCCCGGCATCAATTGAATGGATACAAGAAATGAGACGAATCACAAAAGAAAAAGGAATTCCGCTGATTATTGACGAGGTTCAATCAGGCATCGGCCGAACTGGTAAGATGTTTGCCTTTGAACATGCTGGTATTGTGCCAGATGTCATTGTGTTATCAAAAGCAATTGGGGGAAGCCTTCCGCTATCCGTTGTGATTTATGACAAAGACTTAGATCAATGGAATCCAGGTGCACACATTGGCACGTTTAGAGGAAATCAAATGGCGATGGCAGCTGGAACTGCTACGCTTAAATATATAAAAGAAACCAATCTGCTTGATCATGTAGAAGCACTTGGTCAGCGTATGCAGGCCAATCTAAAAGACATTCAAAAACAAGTGCCTGCTCTCGGTGATGTGCGAGGAAGAGGATTAATGATTGGTGTTGAAGTTGTGAATCCAGATGAGAAACAGGATGTGGACGGCAGTTATCCAGCAAATCCAGAGCTAGCCAGTCTCATTCAAAAGAATTGTTTTGATAAAGGCTTAATTGTGGAGACAGGAGGCCGTTTTGGAAGTGTGATTCGATTCTTACCGCCTTTGATCATGACAGAAGAACAGCTTGAAAAAGTCATCACGATTTTTAAAGAGGCAGTTTACGATGCAGTCAACTAAACCATCTGTCGATTCATTATTTATTCAACAAAGCCAGCTTGGGAGGGAGTCCTTCCAAGCGGCTCTCTACACATCCATCGACAGTTTACTGGCAGAGTGGCAAACAAGCAGAGGACCGTATAGCGGAATATTGCCTGGGAAATTAGCGACTCATGTCGAATCGTTATTCCAGATTCAACCGGCTGGTGAATCCATTGAGTCTGTTTTTCAAGATATAAAAAATCACCTTTTACCGCATTTGGTTGATGTGTCACATCCTAAATGCCTGGCACATTTGCATTGCCCACCTCTTATCCCTGCTCTGGCAGCAGAGGTGATCGTAAGTTCCTTTAACCAATCAATGGATTCCTTTGATCAAAGCGGCATTGCATCTTTGGTTGAGGAGGAAATTCTCAAGTGGTTATGTGAAAAGTTTTCTTATGGAGAACGAGCAGATGGGACCTTTACGAGCGGTGGAACCCAATCTAACTACATGGGACTGCTTTTAGCAAGAGATGCATTTTGCGAAAACACTTGGCAATGGAATGTACAGCAGAAAGGGTTGCCGAGCGAGGCAAACCGTATGCGGATTCTTTGCTCCAAGAATGCCCACTTCACTGTGAAAAAATCAGCATCTCAGCTAGGTTTAGGTGAACAGGCTGTTGTGTTAGTTGAGACAGACGAACATCATCGAATGGACCTGCATGATTTGCAGAAGAAGCTTATGGAGCTTAAGGAGCAGGATTTGCTTCCATTTGCAGTCGTGGCGACTTGCGGGACAACTGATTTTGGCAGTATTGATCATGTACGTGACATATATGACATGGTGAAGCCTTTCGGTTTGTGGATTCATGCAGATGCTGCCTATGGAGGAGCGCTTGTATTAAGCAAAACCTTCCGAGGAAAATTAGATGGCATCGAGCTTGCTGATTCGATCACGATCGACTTTCACAAGCAATTTTATCAGCCGATCTCCTGCGGGGCATTTCTACTAAAGGATAAAAGACATTTTGGTTTGATTGATTACCATGCAGATTATCTCAATCCAAAGGAAGATGAACTGGAAGGCATTCTGCATCTCGTGAATAAATCTGTTCAGACGACGCGCCGGTTTGATGCGCTAAAACTCCTTCTCTCTCTGCGTATGATTGGAGAAGAAGGATTTGCAAGTATCATTGACCATACCATCCATTTTGCGAAAGATGTGGCTACGTTGATTGAGAAAAATGAGCATCTTGAGGTGATCAATCCTGATCCAGAAATCAATGCAGTCGTGTTCCGTTTTATGGATGATCATCAAGCAGATGACATTAATAAAATCATTCATCGCACACTTTTCCAAACAGGAACGGCTGTCGTAGCAAAAACAGTAGCCGATGGTCAAACATGCTTAAAATTCACTTTGTTAAATCCGAGAACGACTATTACACATATTGAGGAAATCCTTTCTGACATTGTTGATATCGGGATCGCTCATATTCAATCCGGGAGGGTACTACGTTGAGTCAATATAAACAAATGGCTGAAAATGCAACGATGCAAAGCTTTTTAAACTGTTTTTTACGTGAAACAGGAATTGATCGATCTGCAAAGAAAGAGACAAAAGCAGACGGCTCACTTGTATTTGTAGCAGCATTAGCAAAACAAGATCTTGAGCTTGTCATTCCGATTCGATATTTTTCGCCTGTAGGCCGTCATCTCTTTGATTTTCCCGTTCGCTTTCGCCCGCAAGGCAGTGAGCAACAGGGAACGATCGTCGATTACACCACACTTGTTGCTTTATGTTCAAAGGAACTTCTCATTGAATACGGCCGCACAGATGCAGAGGATGAGTTCATGCTTCGCATCATTTTAAGCTGCCGGAATATTGAACGATTCATCAGAGAGAGAGAAAGTGATCGAGCAGCTCTTTCTTCAGCTGATTTTGAATATATCGAAGCGGAGCAGTCACTCCTTCTTGGGCATTTAACGCATCCTACACCAAAAAGCAGACAAGGAATGACAGAAGAGGAGGAAGCTATTTATTCTCCTGAGCTGAAAGGCTCTTTCCAGCTTCATTACTTTAAAGCACATCCGTCAATTGTGCTTCAGGATTCTTCAATTTCACAGTCTGCGGCAAGCCTCATGTTTGAGGAGCTTATGCGCCAGATGCCAGAAGAAAAAGAGAGACTGACGACGTTAACAGAAGGCGGTGAATATGTCCTGATTCCGATTCATCCGCTGCAAGTCCAAGTGGTGATGGAGAAAGCGTTCGTCAAGCGTTATATAGAGGACGGAAAGCTGGCGTATTTAGGGCCGCTAGGGTCTGAATACACAGCGACATCTTCCTTTAGAACGGTCTATCAAAAAGACTCTGCGTACATGCTCAAATTCTCTGTCCCTGTAAAGATCACAAACTCTTTACGCGTTAACAAACAAAAGGAACTTGATCGCGGAGTTGAGATGTCTCGTATCTTAAAAACAGAATTAGGCGTTTCTTTATATGACAAATTCTCTGGATTCCGTGTGATTGAAGATCCTGCGTATCTATCTATTCAAGGGGATGAGGCGGAATCTGGCTTTGAAGTCGTCATTCGTCAAAATCCATTTTTGCATCATGAAAAAGAGGCAAGCTTAATTGCAGGGCTATGTCAGGATCATGCATACGGAGGAAAATCAAGGCTTTCAGGCATTATCCATGAATTAGCAGACGCTGAAGGCAGATCAACAGAAGATGTTAGCCGTGATTGGTTCACACAATATTTATCGATTGCGTTAGAGCCGATGCTTTGGTTGTTTGAAACGTATGGTCTTGCCCTTGAAGCCCATCAGCAAAATGCTGTCGTACAGCTAAAGAATGGATATCCGCACACATTCTATTATCGTGACAATCAAGGCTACTATTATAGCGAATCGAAAAAGGATCAGCTTGCGAAGCTTGTTCAAAACTTAAGCGTCAGAAGTGAAACCATTTGTGCAGACGATGTAGCGGTTGAGAGACTGCGTTACTATTTCTTCTTTAATCATTTGTTTGGTCTTGTGAATGGTTTTGGTACAGAGGGGCTTGCACAAGAAGAAGATTTATTAGCCCTGATTAGAGACACACTGATTGCGCATGAAGAGACATATGGTGCATCTGAGCTGACGAACAGTCTTCTCCGGTCACAGGAGCTGCCTTCAAAAGCGAACTTACTCACACGGTTTGAGGATATGGATGAACTGACAGGTTCTTTAGAAACGCAATCTAGGTACACGTCTGTATTGAATCCGCTCTTTTTACATAAGGAGGCGCTGATTGGATGAGGCATCGAATTGGGTTCATTCGCGCTGAATATGAACGGGACGTCCAGCTTGTCCACAAGTGGATGCAAGAAGAGTATGTCCACCCATTTTGGCATTTGAATATTCCATTTCCTGCTTTTGAAAAGCACTTTTATCAGGCCATTCATGATCCGCATCAAACCCTTTATTTAGGAACCATTGATGGCACGCCGATGAGCTATTTTGAAGCATACAATGTGAAAGGGGATATCATTGAATCGTACTATCAGCCTTCTCCGCATGATCAAGGCATTCACCTGTTAATTGGAGAGCCAGATTATGTAGGGAAAGGATTTGCGGCTCCGCTGCTTCAAGCCATGACAGCATTTCAGTTTGAGCAGAACAAACGAACAGAAAAAATCGTGGCTGAGCCAGATATTCGGAACGAAAAAATGATTCATGTCTTTGAAAAGTGTGGATTCGAACGTGTGAAACCAGTCACTTTACCAGATAAAACAGGTCTTTTAATGTTTTGTCATCGAGATCGATTTGAAAGGAAGTATAACCATGACGCGGTTCAACAAGCAAAATAATGTAGTGGATGTCATTGGGATTGGCATTGGACCATTTAACCTAGGGCTTGCTGCATTATCTGAAGAAGTAAACGAAATTGACGCTTTGTTTTTTGAAAGAAGTGAAGCGTTCCACTGGCATCCAGGTATGCTCATTGAAGGGACAACACTTCAAGTCCCCTTTTTAGCGGATCTTGTCAGTATGGCGGATGTGAAAAGCAAATATAGCTTTCTCAACTATTTGCAGGAACAAAACCGTTTGTATTCATTTTACTTTCTAGAAGACTTCCATATCCCGCGCAAGGAATATAGCCATTATTGCCGCTGGGTCGCGGATCAATTAGATTCTTGCCGATTTGGCATGAATGTCGAATCTGTCTCCATTGTTGAAAAAGCTGGAGAAAAACGATATGAAGTGCATGTCCGTCATGTGAAAGATCAAACGGTAGAGGTGTTTGAAAGTAAGCATCTTGTTTTAGGTATCGGCACACAGCCTGCGGTACCAGCACCTCTTCAGCCAGCTTTAGGGGATCGGGTGTTTCATTCTGCTGATTACTTGAAACGAAAGAAAGAAGGCTGTTTTAAAGGAAAATCCGTGACGGTCATCGGTTCTGGTCAAAGTGCGGCAGAAGTATTCTATGACATTTTATCAGACGATGAGGCGAAGGATATTCATTGGTTTACACGCTCTAAAGGGTTTTTCCCAATGGAATATTCAAATTTGGGTCTTGAGTATTTCTCTCCAGACTATATTGATTTCTTTTATGAGCTTCCGCAACCTAAAAAAGATGCGCTATTAAAGCAGCAAGATTTGCTGTATAAAGGCATCAGCTCAGCGATGATCCGAGATATTTATCACTTGCTTTATGAACGTTCTGCTTGCGGAGAGCAGCTGAACACCGTGTTGCAGGCGATGACGGAGGTCAATTTGATTGAGGAAACGAGGGACGGCTTATCGCTTTCATGCAATCAATGGGTCAAAGAGGAATCCTTTACGCATGAGACAGACATTGTCGTCTTGGCAACGGGCTATCAATCTGTATTACCGCCATTTATTGATCCGATTTCCCATCATATTCAGTGGGATCATCAAGGACGCTTCCAGGTTGAACGTGAATATCGATTGAAAACAAATACTTTAGGTGAAAATGATATTTTTGTACAAAATGCAGAGCTTCATACACATGGAGTAGGCGCACCAGATTTAGGGCTAGGGGCGTACCGAAACAGTGTCATTATCAATGAACTGGCTCGTCGACCTGTGTATCCACTTTATCAAAAGCATGTTTTCCAGACATTCGGTACACATAAACACGCAAATACATTTGAAGAAATCAAAGGGTAAGGAGGATGAACCGATGAGTGTACAAGATGAATTGAAAAAAGCGGTCAATCCTGCTGCTTGGAAAAAAGCAAACCAGCGAATGGTGGCAAAAATGCTGTCCGAATATATGTATGAGGATATGCTTCATCCCGTTCAGCTAGATCATCAGGATGGCATCGCCCAATACGAATTAATCATTCACGAACAGAAGAAATATCGTTATCTCGCAAAACCTCGTTTGTTTGATAGTTTTGATACGATTGCTGAATCGATCGAGTGCTGTCAAGACGGAACGTGGACAAAGGATGTTAGTGCCATTGTGTTTTTACTAGACATTCAGCCGATCATCCCAATGTCTTCTGAAACAACTGGCCATCTGATCAAAGAGCTTCACCATACCTTGTTAGCTGATGTTCATTTGCTGTCGAAAAAAGCACTTCGTGCAGATGAGCTGACGGATACAGATTACGCATGGATTGAAGGTGAGATGACTGGCCATCCGTGGATCGTCTATAACAAAGGGCGTATTGGGTTCAGCTACGATGATTACTTAGCCTATGCACCTGAAAGGCAGGAAAGTGTGCAGCTGTCTTGGATTGCTGTTCACCGAGAACTTGCGACATTCCATGCGGTCGATCATGAGAACTATGAGCACATCATTGCCAAAGAATTAGACGAAGTCACGATTCGTCAATTCCAACGTGTGTTAAAAGATGAAGGGCTGAATGCGGCTGATTATTATATGATGCCTGTTCATAAATGGCAGTGGACGCATATGATCATCCAGCATTTCCCCGAAGATTTGGCCATGCGCCGTATCGTGTATTTAGGAGAAGGGCTGGATCAATATATTCCACAGCAATCGATCAGAACCTTTACAAACATCTCAAATAAAGGCAAGCATCATATTAAACTGCCAATGAGTATTTTAAATACGCTAGTGTACCGGGGGCTCCCATCAGAACGTACGGTTATTGCGCCACGTATTACAGCGCATATTAAAGGAATTGCCGATCAAGACGCCTTTTTATCCGATGTATACCGCGTGATTTTACCAGGTGAGAATGCGAGTATCAATGTGGATCATCCTTATTACAGCAAGCTACCTGGTGCGCCATATCAATACCTTGAAATGCTTGGGGTCATTTTTAGAGAAAGCATTTATACGTATTTAGATGAAGGGGAGAGCCCTGTTACGCTGGCGGCACTGACTTATGAGGATCATGAAGGCGAGCCTTATCTAAAGCAGCTCATTGAAAAATCGGGTCTGTCAGCAAAAGAATGGATGGCGTCATTCTTCCATGTTGTCATGCCGCCGCTTCTGCACTTTATGTATCAATATGGCACGGTGTTTTCACCGCACGGACAAAATACAATTCTTGTATTAAAAGATCACAAGCCGCATCGTTTGGCCATCAAAGATTTTGTTGATGATGTGAACATTAGTGATCAACCGCTGCCTGAATTGGCTTCATTAGAAGAAGATCTAAAGGAAGTGCTGCGTAGTGAGCCGCCTGAGGGTCTTGTACAATTTATTTTTACAGGCCTGTTTATTTGCAATCTTCGTTACGTGTCAAACGTGTTAGACAATCACAATCTGTTAGATGAAACGACGCTTTGGCGCTTGCTTGCAGAAGAAATTCAGCAGTATCAAAAGCAATTTCCACAGCTAAAAGATCGTTTTGCTTTATTTGATCTATTCCAGCCTCAGCTGACAAAGCTTTGCTTAAACCGTAATCGCATGATTGATTATGGTTATGGAGATGGAGATGACCGGCCGCATGCATCAGAGCATGGCAAGGTCACAAATGCACTCGCTCAAGTTCTCTCATCCGTAGGCGAAAAGTAAATAAGAAAAGCTGTAGACAACATCTGTCTACAGCTTTTTGATTTTTTAAGAAAATGCTTGTGAGGCCAGGAAATAGAGAAGCGCCGGATCATTCTGCTTTTCGTTCCCGCGAATCATCATAAAATGTGCGACGTTTGTTTTCGTAAATCCTGCTTCTACAAGTGATGCATGCAGCCGTTCAGCTGTTTCTTCCTGCATATCTATACGAAAGGCGCCAGAATAAGACGTGAGAAGTGATTGAATGAGTGATAGCGCCGTTTGTTCATCGTTTGCTGCAAGCGGGCCAATCATCAGATTAGCTGGTGTTTCCACACCAAACGCGAAGCCGGTGATTTCGTGGTGTTCATCCTTTGCGATCAGTTTAAATGCTGCTCGCTCCATTCGTTTTATTAAGAAGTTTGATCGATTGGTCCCTGCGCCTTTTTCATCCAGCCTTTCAATAGACGGGAGGTGCGTTTCATCAGCGGGAAAAAGATGAATCTGATGTGACGGATGAAGCGCACTAGGATTTGTTTTTTGTGCTTTGTATGTATGAATATAACCGGCTGTCTGAAAGCCGATTTTTTCATAAACTGGCTGTCCTTGTACAGTAGCCGTTAAAACGACAGGGACACTTGGATCACTATGACGAAGCAGTGTGTCAATCATTTGACGGGCAAGACCGAGGCCTCGATGTGTCTCAGATACAATGACCGCTCCAATTGATGCCACACTGTCATACTGAAAAAGTCCAGCGCATGAAATGACTTGTCCGTCAGTTGTTGTAAAACCGGTAAAATGTCCATTTGTTAAAAGAGATGTGAGCTCTTCCGCATTGTAATCAGGCCAGTCGACCTCTTTTGACAATGCGACAAGGTCTGGTATGTCATCAAGGGTTAAAGATCGTTGAATAACGTTTGGCAATACACGCAACTCCTTCTTCGATGATTTCTCTACATGTATCGTACCATAAGAACGCATAAGAAAAAGGAAAAGGGAGCACCTTTTCCTTTTGTATAGTTTAATAATTGAGGTCACGATTGTATTCATATTCAAAGGTGAGCTGTAAGTTCTTAATTGAGACAACGCCTACTTTGATTAACCGTCCACCGATTAATTGAGGAACCTCGGTTGCATTAAAAGAAACAAAAAAGCGGTCTTTTGCCGGCACTTGACTTGTTTTATAAGAAGAGATGTCAACTTTTTGACCGTTCCAAGGTACGTTCACTGTTCCGCCTTTTAAGGAAGAGACCGTGAATACATAATTATATGCATTTGTACTACCTTTTTCAGCTTCTAATGACAGGCCAGTGACAACGGCATCCTGCGGCAAGCTGCTTAAATCAAAAGAAGAATTGGGAGATCCGGCTTCATTGAAACTATTCAATGTGGCAGGTGATCCATATCGTTTGGTTGTGCCTTTTTCAATACTTTTATCAAAGACAATACGATACATGTTGTCCTCTTCATTTAATAATTGCTTTGGTTTGACGGCTAAGTAGTAGTCAGTGCTTGCGGCAATTTTCGGCATATGGATGATTTCATTTTGGTTGTTTGTTCGCACAGAGGAAGACACGAGTGACCCGCTCTGATTGTAAAGATAAAGATCGAAATCATTTCCAGCTTTCACATTGACGAGTTTGATAGAAAAGCGGCCATCTGCTCCATCAAATTTAGAGCTGGTGAACCGATAAAAATCAATGTCATTCATAGAAGAGATACTGCCTTCGTGATATAAATAGGTCTTGTTTAGATGAAGAGAGTGCTGTAAGAATTGAGCTTTGTCCATCGTATCATTGTTTGCATAATCACTGTCTGGATACAGATGCTCCAATTCTTCTGTATAATATTTTGTTTGTTTCGTAGAAGTTTCACTCGCTTGTGCAGGTGATTGGAAAAGAGGGCTAGCGATAAAGAGGCCTGTAAGCAATAAAACCCCGATCTTCTTTTTGAACATGACAAACATCTCCTTTTAAGTAAATGACTTTCATTTGTAATATCGGTAAATAAACGTAATTTTTCATATTTATGTCATTTTTAATGATAAAAAGAACCTCCTGGAATGGAGGTTCTTTGTTAGTGAACGTTAAAATATCGAGCTTCGGGGTGAGAAACGACAATGGCTGAAACGGATGCTTCAGGCTCCATCATAAACCCTTCTGTGAGATGAATCCCGATTTTTTCTGGCTGCAGCAGGTGGAATAGTTTTTCTTGGTCTTCTAGATTAGGGCACGCTGGATAGCCAAAGGAATAGCGCTGACCTTGATATTTGGCTTGGAATCGTTTCTCCATCGTGAAATCGACTGGGTCTGGGAATCCCCATTTATCACGAATTACTTGGTGCGTTCGTTCAGCCAATCCTTCTGCAAGCTCAAGTGCTAAAGCTTGGACAGCATGCATTTTTAAATAGTCACCCTCTTGTTTAAATTGCTGCGCAACCTCTCGTATGCGGGCACCAGCCGTCACTGCAAATAAGGCGATATAATCTTTCTCGTTCTCTCCGCTTTTCCGCACATAATCAGAAATAGACCGGTACGGAAGTTTTTCCTGTCTTGGAAATTGGAATGTCTCAATGACGCGGTCAGGCGCTTCTGGATCATAGATATGCAGATCATTCCCATTTGAACTGGCAGGGAAGAATTGATAGACAAATGCAGGTGCAAACCAGTTTTTCTCTCTGCCTTCTTGAAGAAGATCTGTGATCAGCTGTTTTAACTCCAATGCTTTTGGATGCTGTTCAGCCAAGAGCTTTTTGACCTTTCCTTTTAAACCGAGGTGATGGCCGATCAGCATTTGCTCATTGACATAGGGCATTATGTGGTGCAAATCAATATCCCGTACATAATGGCGTTTCGTATTTTCTGGCGTGAAAATGGCTGCCTCCGGAAGTGTAGCGCGTTTTTCTAGTAATTCAATCACGGCTTTTGGCTGCGTTGTTTCTTTTTCCTTATGGAGTGCTTCTTGGTCCTCTAAGGGTTTTGTTTGAAATTGTAGAGGATTCGCTCTTAATTCATTCGCTAAAGACAGGCCGTCCATTGCATCTTTGGCGTAAAGGACGGGGCCATCATATTGAGGCGAAATTTTCATCTTCGTAAACTTCCGTGAAAGCGCCGCGCCGCCCACCAAAATGGGAACAGAGATGTTTGCCTTTTGTAAATCTTGAGCGGTCAAGACCATTTGCTGTGCTGATTTGACAAGTAAACCTGATAGTCCAATCATATCTGGCTTTTCTTTTTGCACCGCTTCAATCAATGTTTGTGGGGTTACTTTGATTCCGAGATCGACCACGTGAAAGCCATTATTGCTCAAAATGATGTCGACCAGGTTTTTCCCTATATCATGGACATCTCCTTTGACGGTGGCGAGGAGAATCTTCCCTTTGCCGCTTGCGTCCTGCCTTTCCATATATTGCTCAAGGTATGAAACTGATGCTTTCATGACCTCAGCGGATTGAAGCACTTCAGCTACGATCAATTCGTTTTGATTAAAAAGCCGGCCAACCTCTGACATTCCCTGCATTAATGGTCCATTGATGATATGAAGAGGTGATTCAAATTTTTCCAAAGCAAGAGCAAGGTCATCAATCAGTCCTTCTTTCGTCCCTTCGACGACATAGAGTGCCAGTCTTTCATCAAGCGATAAGGAGATCTTTGGTTTTTTCTCTGTTTTCTTTTTCCCGCGATAAAATTGTGTGAACTCAGCAAGGGTTTGATCATTTGTTTCATAAAGTAAAGTTTCAGCCAGCTTGATTTCTTCCTTTGGAATTGAAGCGAAGCGTTCAAGCTTTTCAGTATTCACGATCGCATAATCAAGCCCTGCTTTGACGCAGTGATACAAATAAACTGCATTCAATATTTCTCTACCAACTGGCGGGAGTCCGAAAGACACGTTACTAATGCCTAAAATGGTGAGACATTCAGGCAGTGCTGATTTGATTCGCTCAATGCCTTTAATCGTCTCTTCAGCAGCACCAATATACTGTTCGTCTCCAGTACCTACTGGAAAGACAAGAGGATCAAAAATGATATCACTCGCAGGGATTCCATATTTTTTCGTGAGCAGGTCATGGGATCTTACGGCAATCTCAAGTTTTCGATCTGCTGTGACGGCCATCCCTGTTTCATCGATTGTTCCAACAACAAGTGCGCCGCCATATAGCTTGACAAGCGGAAGAATCTCTTCAAAGCGCTCTTCTCCATCCTCTAAATTAATAGAATTAATAATGGCTTTTCCTTGAGAATACATGAGTGCTTTTTCGATGACATGTTTATCGGTTGAATCAATGACAAAAGGAGCTTTCACTTTTTTCATGGCTTCTTTTAAAAAGCCTTCCATGTCTGCTGTCTCATCACGATCAGGATCTGCTAGACACACATCAATGACGTGAGCGCCATTTTTTACTTGAGCACGAGCAATTTCTGCTGCCTCTTCAAACTTTTGTTCTGCAATGAGCCGTTTGAATTTGCGTGAACCAATGACATTTGTGCGCTCACCAACAAAGAGGGGGCGCATCGCTTCTTCATAAATGAGGGGCTCGATTCCTGATACGGTATGCGGTGATGACTCATGTGTCATGCTGCGGGGCTGAAGCGAACGTACTTCATCTGACAATGCCTGAATATGTGCAGGCGTTGTACCGCAGCAGCCGCCGACGATATTTAACCAGCCTTCTTTTGCAAAAGCGGCGATTTTTTTAGCAAGCGAAGCAGGGGATTCGTGATATTGCCCTTCTTCATCTGGGAGACCAGCGTTTGGATAGCAGCTGACAGCCGACTTTGAGATGGAGGAGAGTGTACGGATATGGTCTGTCATAAATTCTGGACCAGTTGCACAGTTTAGGCCGACGCTGATTGGTTTCATATGCTCAAGTGAGATATAAAAGGCTTCAATATCTTGGCCTGCAAGGGTAGTGCCCATCGGCTCAATCGTACCTGACACCATCAGTGGCAGCTCAATACCGGTCGCTTGAAAGGCTTCTTGAATGCCTTTAAATCCAGCTTTGACATTCAACATGTCTTGACTCGTTTCTAAAAGAAGAGCATCACATTTCCCATCAATCAGGGCGCGGGCTTGTTCTTCATAATTTGCAACGAGCTCTTCAAACGTTGTGCCGCCTGTTACGGATAATGTTTTTGTAGTGGGCCCCATTGCGCCTACAACAAAGCGGGGCCACTCTGGTGTGGACAAACGGTCTGTTTCACGCTTTGCCAGCTGAGCTGCTTTTACGTTCAATTCATAGGCGAGGTGGCCAAGTCCATATTCATCGAGAACGAGCTTCGTCGCGCCGAATGTATTTGTTTCGATTAAATCTGCACTTGCTTCAAGATATTGCCGGTGGATCGTGGAGATAATATGAGGGGCTGTGACGTTCAAATATTCGTTACAGCCCTCATACTCTTCTCCGCCGAAATCCTCTGCTGTGAGATCGGCGTTTTGAATCATTGTGCCCATTGCACCGTCAAGGACGAGGATGCGTTTTTTGAGCTGTTCAGTGATAGTTGGCATGGATGTTTGGCTCCTTTTCTTTCTGATGGATGTAAGTTGTCAGTTCTGCTGTTAAATCTGATCGAAGGAAAGGGGTAATTAAATAGATGCCATTAAACAATTCACAGGCTGTATCTAATAAAGAACGGGCAATGGCTAATCCTTCTGTCCGCTGCTTTTCTTTATCTTCGCCTGCCTTGGCCATAATCTCACGAATCGAGTCAGACAATTTAATGCCGGGAATTTCATGATGAATAAACTCAGCATTTCGGCTGCTTGTCAGCGGCATAATACCGATGTAAATCGGTTTATCCAAATGTCGGCTTTCTTCATGAATCTTCACAAGCTGTTCCTCAGAGTATACAGGTTGTGAAATAAAATAATCGGCACCGTATTCGATTTTCTTCTCGAGGCGTTTGACCGCTTTATCAATATGACGGACATTTGGATTAAACGCGCCAGCCACTGAAAAATTGGTTTTTTTCCCGAGCGGCTTCCCAGAGAAAGATAGTCCCTCGTTAAATTGTTTGATCAGACGGATCAAATCAAAGGAGGTTAAATCATACACAGATGTCGCACCTGGGAAGTCTCCAATTTTAGACGGATCGCCTGTGATGGCTAAAATATCGGTTAGTCCAAGTGTGTCCAGTCCCATTAAGTGGGATTGGAGTCCAATCAAATTGCGATCACGACATGTGATATGGACAAGTGAACGCATATCAAGCTGCTGTTTTAATAAAGCGCCGCATGCCACATTGCTAATACGCGGGGTAGCTAGAGAGTTATCGGCCAGCGTGAGGGCATCAATGCCAGCACTTTTTAATTCGTTCGCTGCGACAAGGAATTTTTCAAAGTTCAGCTTCTTCGGCGGGTCCAGCTCGACGATAATCGAACGTTTTTTCACAGCCAGCTCGTCAAGACCTGGTTCTGTCCGTTGATCTTGGATCGAAATGATTTCTTCTTTTAATACTTTCACTTCTTTTTCGGTGATAGGTGCTAAATCTTTGACCGCCTCTGCCATGGCGCTTATATGCTGAGGGGTTGTTCCACAGCAGCCTCCAATGATTCGTGCGCCCTGATTTCTAAACTCAAGTGCACTTTTTCGGAAATAATCATTATCTGTATCATAGACGAGTCTGCCTTCTTCAAGGGAGGGGAGACTGCTGTTTGGATAGACAGATAAATGAGAATTTTCCAAAAGTGGAACACCTTCAAGTGCCTGAATCATATGATAAGGGCCTAATCGGCAGTTAATGCCGACGACATCAGCGCCAAGTGAGGATAATTCAGATAAACCGTCTTTTAGCGGTGTACCGTCCTGCAATACACCTTGCTCATGCATGGAGACGTTCATGACAATCGGAAGCGCTGTTTCTTTGCGAGCAATCTCAAGAACGGCTTTTGCTTCTTCAATATCGTAATATGTTTCAAGCAGTAATCCATCAGGCTCTTCATTTAAAAGGATATAGAGCTGTTCTCTAAAGCTCCGTTTAATCTCGTCTAAAGAGTAGGCATTTTTGTTAAATGTTCGAATGCCGCCGATCGTTCCGAGGACATAAGCTGAGCCAGCGGCTGCTTTGGCAATTTGTACAGCTTTTGTGTTAATGCGTTTTGTTTCTTCTTCTAAACCGTAGCGGGATAGTTTAATATAATTCGCACCGTATGTGTTCGTTTGAATAATGTCCGCTCCAGCTTGCACATATGCCTCGTGCACTCTTTTGACTTCATCTTCTTTTGATAAATTTAATTCTTCAAAGCAGCGGTCAATGCCATAAGAGTATAAAAGTGTTCCCATTGCTCCATCAGCAATCAGTACGCGATTTTGTAAGTCTTGTAATAGGCCCATTGGTTTCCTCCTTATTTCTATGTAACAAAAAAAGCCTTCTGATAAGAAGAAGACTTTTTGGCTGTATTGAAATTCTTCTCCTTATCTTCCAAGCAGTTGCTTGCTGGATTTAGCACCTTGGTCATAGAAAATAGATTTCTACTACACCGGTTGCTGAGGCTTCACAGGGCCAGTCCCTCTGCCTCTCTTGATAAGAAAGCGATATGAACATGTCAATGAATTGAACTTCCATCAACTGTATCGAAAAAATCGGAAATAATCAATGGAAAATTTGAAATTTATCGAAAATTTATAAATTGAACGTCAATCGGTAAATCTGCCTTGCGCATAAGCGCAATCACTTCTTGTAAATCATCTTTATTTTTTCCTGTCACACGCACTTGGTCATCTTGAAATTGCGACTTTACTTTTATACCAGACTGTTTGATCAAGGCATTGATCTTTTTGGCATTGTCCTTATCAATCCCGCTAATCAGCTTTGCACGCTGGCGAACGGTTCCACCCAGGGCATGTTCTGTTTTTCCGTAGTCAATGTTTTTAGTCGGTACGTTTCGTTTAATCAGTTTTGTCACAAGGACATCCTTTAGCTGCTCCAGCTTGAAGTCATCATCAGAAATGAGAACGAGTTCTTCTTTTTCTAGTGAAATATCACTTTTACTTCCTTTAAAATCATAACGGTTTTTAATTTCTTTCAGTGCTGCTTGAATGGCGTTTTGCACCTCTGGCAGCTCCACCTTCGATACAATATCAAATGAACTTTCTTTTGCCATCACATATGACCTCCAACTATAGATATTGCGTCTATTTTATCATGCCAATAGGGGAAGAAGAAACTTTATCGAAGAGAGTTCAGATGCATGCGGTATAATTCAAGTGCAGTTTGTCCACTTTAGCTAACAGAACTAGAGATGTTCATGATGACAGAAGTATAGTAGAATAAAGTGAATCAAAAGATGAACGAACGCTCTTTTAAGGGCAGATAGGAAGGAAGAGAACATGAGACCAGGTGAGCAACTGACCTTGCAAATAGATAACGAGATGGAATACGGCTACTTTTTAACAGATGGAGAAGATTCTGTCCTCCTACATCGCAGTGAGATGACAGAGGATATTGGAGATCGTGATGAAGTAGAGGTCTACTTATATGTAGATCATGAGGAAAGACTGGCAGCGACGATGAAAATTCCTAAAATCAATGCACATACATACGACTGGGTAGAAGTCGTAGACGTTGTAGAAGATATGGGTGCTTTTGTCGATATAGGTTTGTCAAAGGATGCACTTGTTGCAACTGAACACCTCCCG
The DNA here is from genome assembly GCF_040047675.1 of Bacillus sp. BS1807G30. Taxonomy (NCBI): domain Bacteria; kingdom Bacillati; phylum Bacillota; class Bacilli; order Caryophanales; family Bacillaceae; genus Bacillus; species Bacillus sp. BS1807G30. The sequence goes on from NZ_CP157353.1 coordinate 1,062,022, forward strand.
CCTTTTGAGGAAGCGTGGCCGAAAAAAGGCGACAAACTATACTGTATGCTCAAAGTGACAAGTTACGGGAGAATGTTCGCAAAACCAGCAACTGAAGATGTGATCAGTGAATTGTTTACTGAGGCGCCAGAAACGTTAATGAACAAAGAAATCACGGGGACAATTTATCGCTTAATTGCGACAGGTTCCTTTATGCTGACTGATACAGGGATTAGAGGATTTATCCATCGTACTGAGCGGAAAGAAGAACCAAGACTCGGATCGACCGTGACTGGACGCGTGATTGCAGTGAAAGAGGATGGAACTGTCAATGTGTCACTGCTTCCGAGAAAGCAGGATGCGTTATCAGTCGATGCAGAAGAAATCTTAACTTATATGAGAACGAGAAACGGTGCAATGCCTTACGGGGATAAAAGTGATCCAGAAGATATCCGGGAAAGATTTCAAATGAGCAAAGCAGCCTTCAAACGAGCACTAGGTCATCTGATGAAAAATGATCTTGTTTACCAAAAAGAAGGATGGACATACGAGAAAAAGTGAGCATTTGCTCACTTTTTTTATTTTTGTCATAAATAATGGTTTTTTTCAGTGAAAAAAGTCATGAAAAAAGCTGAAAATCCTTCACTTTATCATTGAAACAATGACTCTCAAATCCGATAAATAAGGGGTAAGGATGATAAAAGGAGTGTGTTTTTGGATGAAAGTGAAGATTTCATTACTTCTGATGGCAGCTATGATCATGGTACTCACCTCATGCAGCAATCAGCAGGGAGGACCACCGATATCAAATGCGAAGCATATTGGTGTCATGCTGACGGATGATGGTCTTGGTGATCAATCATTTAACGATTCATCATTTAAAGGATTAGAAAAAGCACGTGATGAGCTTGGCATTGAATTCGATTATAGAGAAATTGCAGAAACCGATACATATGAAAAAGGGCTGACCGAGCTTGTGAAAGATGGAAATGACCTGATCATCGGTGTAGGTTTCAGTATGCAAGAAGACTTAGAAAAGGTAGCGAAAAAATATCCGAAAAAGCAATTTTTACTCATTGATGCTGTGTCTGAACTGAAAAATGTCACATCAGTGACTTTTAAAGAAGAGCAGGGCAGCTATTTAGCGGGAGCACTTGCTGCCATGACAACAAAAAGTGATGTCATTGGTTTTGTTGGCGGAGTCGATGCAGAGGTTATCCACCGATTTGAACAAGGCTATCAAAAAGGTGCAAAATCAGTGAATCCGAACATCAAGATTGTATCCACGTATGCTGGCACATTTAGTGATGCAGGCAAAGGCAGTAAAATAGCGAAAGACATGATCAAAAAGAAAGCAGATGTTTTATATGCCGCAGCCGGTTATACGGGTGTTGGTGTATTAAAAGAAGCGCAAACGCAAGGCAAATATGCAATCGGTGTGGACAGCGATCAGTATTATACAGCTGAAAAAGCCGTTATTTCGTCTATGGTCAAAAAAGTCGATGAAGTCGTCTATCAATTCAGCGAACAGCTCGTCAAAAGCAGCAAAATCAAAAGCGGGCATATCGTTTATGACTTAAGTAATGACGGAATCGATATGGCAAGAATCCGGGTGCTCAAAGATGCTGAGAAATTAACCAAAAAATTAAATGGACTGAAGCAGACACTTCTGAAAGAAGAGGGGGCAGCATCATGAGCTTACGCATCAAAATTTTGCTCAACTCACTCATTTCACTTCTTTTAGCGGTTGGCGTAATTGCCTTTATTATTGTGAGTATGACAAAGATTCAGTCATCAAGCGAAACAGAAGTTCAAACCTTACTGAACGTACAAAAAACGAAGGCAAGCTTTGAAAGTGTCGAACAAGCCATGACCAATTATTCCATGACCCTTTCAGATGAACAGCTAGAGGTCGTTCAAAACGATATATCGACAGCGAAAAAACAGCTGCAAACGTTAAACAAAAACGCAGGAAATATGAACAAAGAAGCCCTAACACGGTTAAATTCAAAGTTTGACACATGGACGCAAGAAGCAAACAATGCCATTGGTGAAAAAAATGCCTCTGATGCCAGACGAGTGGCTGCCAGAATTGACGGTGTTTTAAACGACGTGCATACGATGAATAAAAGAGCACAAGAAGCGTATGAATACCATTTAGAGGAGACAGCAGACAATGTGCAATGGATCATCACAAGCGCATCTGTCGCAGCCCTCACACTGATTGTCATCGCCGTCTTTTTAAATATTGGTTTAACGAGATCCATTGTGACACCAATCAAATCCCTTTCTTACCGGGCAAAACAAATTGCCGAAGGAAACCTCGCTGTGGAGCGGATGAACATCAAGCGTAAAGATGAAATCGGCGGATTAAATGAGTCGTTCAATCAAATGACGGATCAGCTGATTAGCTTGATTCAAGAAATCAGCCATGTCTCAAGCCAAGTAGAATCATTTTCGATTCAGCTAGATGATGAAAACAAAAAGCTTATGGAATCAGCCAATCAAGTGTCTGTATCGACAGACGAAATGGCGAATGGTTCACAAGCGATATCAGAAGACCTTCAGCATGGCGTTAGTTTGATTGAGAAAATGGATTCACATGGCCGTAAGAATTCCGAAAGATCACATACAGTCATTCGTAGTACAGAGGATGCCATTGAAGCGGTAGAAAGCGGAAAGCACACGTTAACAGAAACAAAAGCAGCCATTGAAAAAAATACACGTGCGACGAGACAAATTGAAGAGTCAGCAGGAGAATTCACTCAGTACGCAAGCGGAATCTCCGCAATGGCCAAAACGGTTTCTGACATTGCGGACCAGACAAACCTCCTCTCACTCAATGCGGCGATTGAAGCGGCAAGAGCAGGAGAAGCAGGCAAAGGGTTTGCCGTCGTAGCGGACGAAATTCGTAAGCTCGCAGATGAATCGTCTCGTGCAACAAGACAAATTTTTGACATGGTGAGTCATATTGAAAAAGGCATTCAATCCATTAGCCAAACTGTACAAGAAGGGGTCAAGCTATCACTTCAGCAGCAAGATGCAATGGACAAAACCTCACACTCCTTTGAAGATATAGAAACAAAAGCACAACATATTAAGCAAGAAATGGCGGTCTTAAATGACCAAATTATTCAATCAACAGAGCTTGGCGGACAAGTGCTGCACTCGATTGAAAATATTAGTGCCGTTGTAGAAGAAACGGCAGCGGGCAGCGAAGAAATTTCTGCCTCGGCAAACGAACAACTGCAATCTTTCCATCAAATGAACAAACAAGTAGAAGAACTGATGAGTATGACGGCAAGGTTAAACGAAACCGTTCACCGATTTAAGTTATCATAAGAAAAGCACCCTTCCCGTGATGTTTCAGGGAAGGGTGCTTTTTATGATGGACTGCCTGTAAAGAAGATGGCAAGTGTGCTAGGGCCTGAGTGGGACCCGACAGCTGCGCCGATGACCTGGATGTCGATTTCTTTTGGATGAAATTCGGCTTCGATTAATTGTCTCATTTCTTCTGCAAGTGCAGGGTCATCTCCATGACTAATGCCAACAGTTTGGCTGGACCAGTCAGATCCGCGTTCTTTCATTAGCTCGATAATGCGTTTCAACAATTTTTTCCGGCCACGAATTTTTTCAAGGGGTATCAGTTTTCCATCCTCAACGTGTAAAATGGGTTTAATACTTAACAACCCGCCAACAAATGCGGACGCTTTACTGATTCTTCCGCCTCTTGCTAAATACGATAAATCGTCTACAGTAAAAATATGTTGTAAAGATTCACAAAAATGCTTTACAGACGTTTCAATTTCTTGTATTGTATTTCCGTCAATGGCAAGTGATTGAGCGTGTTTGACAGCTAGTCCATAACCAAGTGAAGCACATTTAGAATCAATGATCCGTAAATCGAAATCAGGGTATTCTTCCTTCACTTCGTTTGCCATCATCACAGCGGTTTGGTATGTACCTGAAAGCTCTGATGAAAAGGCAACATAAATAGCCGATGTATGGGTTTGTGCTGCAGAAACAAAGGCTTCCTTTATCCGGTTCGGTGAAGCTTGTGATGTTTTTGGACTTGCACCTTGTCTCATCGCATCAAATACTTGTTTTGGTTCAATGGTAATCAAATCCTCAAATTCCTGCTCGCCGAGTAACACACGCAGCGGAATGAGTGTCATGTTTTGTTCATCATAATAAGAAAGAGGCAGATCAGCAGCACTGTCTGCTATGATATGAACGGTCATCAAAATCCCTTCTTTCTAAAAAAATCAACCATATTTTACATCTTTTTAGCCTAACTATATCATAGAAAATCATCTTTTCGTGTTCAAATTCTAAATTTTAGGGAAAACCATAGAGAGAATGGTAAGTGGAGGAATGACAACATGTTCATTGGAGAAGCAAAAAAACTCATCGTCGTCGTCATTGGTGCCTTACTCAATGCGATTGGACTGAATTTATTTTTAATCCCTGCTGACGTATATGCAAGTGGTTTTACAGGGGTTGCCCAGCTGTTATCTAGTTTAATCGATCAATATGCACCGTTTTATTTATCAACAGGGATCCTATTATTTATTTTAAACATTCCGGTCGGCATTTTAGGCTGGATGAAGGTTGGTCGTTCCTTTACTTTGTATAGCATTATTAGTGTGGCACTGACAACGATTTTCCTCGGCATTTTACCAGAGACAAGTGTTTCTGAAGATATTTTATTAAATGCTGTATTTGGCGGAGTCATTTCTGCACTTGGCATTGGGATTACACTGAAATATGGGGCATCTACAGGCGGCCTTGACATTATTGCGATGATTTTAGCGAAATGGAAAGACAAACCAGTCGGCACGTATTTCTTCATTTTAAACGGAATTATCATTTTTACAGCAGGATTGTTACAAGGTTGGGAGAAAGCTTTATATACCCTTGTCACATTATATGTGACGACTAGGGTAATTGATGCCATCCATACGAGACATGAAAAGCTGACCGCCATGATTGTGACAAAGAAAGCAGATGAAATCAAAGAAGCCATTTATGGAAAAATGGTCAGAGGTATTACGACTGTTCCGGCCAAAGGGGCATTTACCAATGAACAAAAAGAAATGATGGTCATTGTCATTACAAGGTATGAGCTGTATGAACTTGAACAAATTATAAAGGAAGTCGATCCAAAAGCCTTTACAAATATTGTTCAAACAACCAATATTCTTGGATTTTTCAGACGAGATTAAAAGGTGGGTAGAAGATGAAAAAAGGGTTAGTGCTTTTTCTCGTTCTATTGGTTTTAACAGCTTGTGGGCAACAAAAAAAGGATGAACCAGACAAGGAGGTATCCGGTCAAATGGGAGAAAAAACCGTTGTACTCACAGTAGACCCCGTCCAAAAAGGTTCTTCGGTTCAATTTAATATGTCACTAAAAAATGAATCAGATCGAGATATTGAATTCACGTTTAACACAAGCCAGAAATTCGAATTGAGTGTGTACGATGAAGATGGAAATGAAAAATACCGTTACTCGAAAGACCGTATGTTTACACAAGCTATCCAATCCTTTGTGCTAAAAGCAGATGAAACATATGACTTCCAAGATACGTGGTCAAACGGTGTGGAGCCGGGAACGTATGAAGCGGTCGTCACATTTAAAGGAAAAGCAGAAGGGCTAAAGCAAATCACTGAGAAGAAAACGTTCCAAGTGAAATAAGAGAATAAGAAAAGCTGTCCAGAAAATGGACAGCTTTTTTACCGTTAAAGATCATCAAGCAGGTCTTGGAACGTATGCAGCTGGTTTCTTTCTGCATCTGTCGAATTAGCAAATGCAGATGATACGGCGTTTTTCGCTCGCTGAACTGCTTGTTTACGCTCTAAACCAGATGGAAATGAAGAAGTAAGGGCTTCTTCAGTAAATGATTTGGCTTGATCAAAAAGTTCGTTTCTCACAATGAACCTCCAGAAGCATCAGTCTTCATATTTCCCCTGTCCTCCGCAGCTTCTTCAAGTGTGGAACGATACGGAAAACGTGCGTCATGCAGACTGACTGAATCTTTACCTTGTTGTATAAAGCGTTTCGATTTGCTTCTTTTACCCATTCGGAATCCGCCCCTTTACACAAGCTGACAGGACAACCTGTCTAACGGTAGTATGCCCGCTTCGACCTGCTATGTATGAATGGAAAAATTAAAGCGAGAAGTAATTCGTTAGGAATTTTGCAATCCCATCTTGTTCATTCGTATCTGTCACTTCATTTGAGACGCGTTTCACTGCATCAATTCCGTTGCCCATGGCAACCCCGCATCCAGCAAACTCAAGCATTTCTAAATCATTGTCTTCATCTCCGAATGCCACAATCCGATCCTGAGGCACCCCGTAATAATCACTGATCTTTTGCAGTCCAACGGCTTTATTCATACCTGTTTTAATGATTTCAATGACGTGCCACGGAGCAGCCCAGCGTCTGTGATCAATGACTTCTGCATGAACATCTGTCAAATAGCTCCGGATCGCTCCGACGTCTTCTTCTTTTGCGTGAATTAAGACGCTTGTAACATTCTCTCCAAGATTGTCCCGAAGGTCTCCAACGGTCACTTTGTTTGCATTCATATTAAATATATCAATGAGCTTTTCATCATGATAATGGAAATACAAATCGTCTAGCACTTCAGCTAACACATTGTGTACTTTATATTCCTCACTAATATCCACAAGCTGTTTCACGACTTGAAGATCAAGTGATGTGTGAAATCTGCCCCATTTTTCATCAAGAGGATGATGGACAAACGCTCCATTAAAGTTCACAATCGGTGAATCGAGCTGCAATTGCTGATAATAAGGAGAGCTGGAACGAAATGGCCGGCCAGTTGAAATACAGACATGATGCCCGCTGTCTTTCACTTTTTGAATGACATCAAGTGTGCGTGCTGAAATCGTTTTATCGTCTTTTAATAACGTGCCATCCAGGTCAAGTGCGATTAGATAAGGTTTAGTCTCCATAAAATCTCCTTTGATCTGTAAGTAATAGGAGGCAGCTGGTGCGGGTGCCTCCACCTATAGTGTATCTTTATCACATCTTCGTTGTCTACATGTTAAAATAAACAAAGACGGGAATGATAAAGGAGGATTCATAGGCTGTGATCACCATTGATGAGCAAATGACGCACGATATTCCATTTTTACATATCGTAAAAGCTGAAAATAAAGATAAACCACTGCCACTTGTATTTTTTATACATGGATTTACAAGTGCACGCGAGCACAACTTACACTTCGCCTTTCATTTGGCGGAAAAAGGCATGAGAGTCATTTTGCCTGACTGTGCTTATCATGGTGTAAGATCAGAAAACCTCAGCTTAGAGGAACTGGCATCAAAGTTTTGGGAAATCGTCCTGAACGAAATCCGTGAAATCGATATACTTAAGACACATTTTCAAGAAAAACAATTGATTGAAGCCGATCTAATAGGTGTTGCGGGTACATCTATGGGAGGAATCACGACCTTTGGTGCACTCGCAAAACATGATTGGATTAAAGCGGCAGTCAGCTTGATGGGCAGTCCGAAATATACGACATTCCTACAAGCACAAATTATGGACATGCGGCACAAAGGGTTGATGAAAGAGATTACAGATGAAGAGGTTCATCAGCAATTAGACGCGCTGCGTCCTTATGATTTAACGCTGCAAACAGATCGACTAAACAAAAGACCGCTGTTATTCTGGCATGCAGAAAACGATCCGGTTGTCCCTTACAGACATGCAAAAGCTCTTTATGACGAGTTAGCAGAAACCCAATATAAAGAAGATCCGCACCTGATTCGTTTTATTACAGATGGACAGGCTGGCCATAAGGTCTCAAGACAAGCGATGTTTGAAACGATTGATTGGTTTGTGACACACCTGAAAAGCACAAACGTTTAGCCAAAAGGAAAAGTACGTTATACTAGTTGAAAAAGGAGTGGATATCATGGATGAAGCATTGAAAGAAAATATTTTAGGCGCCCTAGAACAGGTGATTGACCCTGAGTTAAACGTAGACATCGTCAACCTTGGACTTGTCTATGATGTCGATCTTGATGAGAATGGAAAAGCGGATATCACGATGACTTTAACATCAATGGGGTGTCCCCTTGCACCAGTTATCGTGGATGAAGTGAAAAAAGCATTAAGTGACTTGCCTGAAGTGAAAGAAACAGAAGTTCACATCGTATGGAATCCACCTTGGACACGTGACAAAATGTCAAGATACGCTAAAATTGCGCTTGGTATTCAATAAGTAAATACGACCTGGTATGAGTTGAACTCATGCCAGGTTTTTTTATGAAAAATTAAGGTAGAGGAGGAGTATAGATTGATATAATGGATGTAATTTTATAGAACGGAGTACCTATAATGAAACGAAAGTGGATATGGATCGTTCTTTTGATGGGATATGGCGCTGCCTTTTTTGCATCAGTCTCTATACGTGAAGGTCAAGCACACAAAAGACAAGGACTTGAGGCGTTTACAGATGTGAGTCACCTCATGCCGGTCAAAATAAAAAAAGTCGTGCAAGGAAAAGAAATAGAATCTTTAAAAGAAGTATTAGAAGAAGCAAAAGAGAAAAATCTGCCCATTTCAATCGCCGGAAAGCAGCATAGTATGGGCGGCCACACGTATTATGAAAATGGCATTGTACTAGACATGACAAAATTTCGCCAAATCGTATCATTTAATGAAAAAAAGAAGACCATTCGGGTCCAAAGCGGCGCCACATGGGATGATATTCAAAAATATGTGAACCCATATGGTCTTGCAGTAAAGGTGATGCAATCTCAAAACATCTTTACGATTGGTGGCTCGTTAAGTGCAAATGCACATGGACGTGACATTCGCTACGGCTCACTCATTGACACTGTGCGCTCTTTCACACTGTTAAAAGCAGATGGAGAGATCATCACAGTAAAGCCTAGCGATGATTTATTCACTGCTGTGATTGGAGGATACGGCTTATTCGGTGTCATTTTAGATGTTGAGCTTTCCTTAACAAAGGATGAATTATATAAAATGGAGACAACCTCTCTACACTTCGATGAATACACTGATTATTTTCAAAAGCATGTAAAGAACAATAAAGAAGTGCGCATGCATCTCGCAAGAATCTCTACAGCGAAAACAAATTTTTTGAAAGAGATGTATGTGACGAATTATTCGCTTACTTTTGATCAACAGATCGATCCATACCGCGAGCTCAAAGAAGATCAGCTCGTCATCCCTTTGAAATTTATGCTCGGCCTTTCGAGAAGATTTGATATGGGGAAAGATTTGCTATGGAACTTGCAAAAGAAGTATTTTCAAAGTCAAAATGACCAGCTGATCACAAGAAATAACGTGATGCGGTCTGATTCTGCTTTTTTAGAATATGAAAATGAGTCAGATACCGATGTGCTTCAAGAATACTTTGTTCCAGTTGATCGTTTTCGTGCGTATATCGATGACATGAGAAGCTTTTTACAACAGGAAGAATTGAATTTAATGAACATCACGATCCGCTACGTACAAAAAAATGAAAAAGCGGATCTCTCATATGCGAAAGAAGATATGTTTGCACTTGTTTTGTTAGTGAATTATGGTTTTGAGAAAGAAGAGAAGGCAGAAGCGGAGCGGGTCATCCGGCAAATGACAGATATCACCTTGCGGCACCATGGAAGCTATTACTTACCATACATGCCGTATCAAACGAAAGCACAAATGAAACAAGCGTATCCAAAAACCGATCTATTCTTTCAAAAGAAAAAGCAAGCAGATCCAGATGGCAGATTTATCAACTACTTTTATGAAAGGTACAATACACAATGAATGCTAAAGCAATGAAATGGTTCGTCTATTCACAAAGTCTACTGTTTTTCGCCAGTAGTCTCATTTTCCCTTTTTATATTCTTTTTATTAAAAATGTTGGGTCGAGCTACTCTCAATTTGGTCTTGCTTATGGTCTGTTTGGTTTGAGCGGTGCGTTCATTCATTTATTATTAGGAAAACTTCCTGAAACGACCGACAGGCGTCTCTTTTTAATCATTCATTCGTTTGGTATGGCGTTTCTTCTTCTCCTTTTTCCACATATCACAGAAGTAGAGCAAGTTTATATGATTCAGCTTGCCTTAGGTGTGCTAGGTGGTGTTCAGAAGCACGGAGAGAAACTACTCGTCACCGAACTCACAAATGAGAAAAAGCGAATGAAAGAAGTTGGGCACTATCATTTTTGGACAGCGCTTTTTTCATCCATCGCCATTATGCTTGGCGGCCTTTTTGCTGATTTCTTCACCATTCATTTGATTTTTTATGCAAGTTCCCTATTATATTTATGCAGTGCGCTTCTGGTCCTCAATATGAAGAACAATAGATAAAATCCGCATGTCTCACGAAGATATGTGGATTTTTTTATGAAAAAAAATGAAAACAAATATTAAATATACAATTGAATTAATTTTTATACATGTTATAATGTTAAATAATTTCACAAAGATCAAGAGGGTGTATTGACGTTGAAAATAGGTATTATAGGTGCTACAGGGTACGGTGGTGCGGAATTAGTTCGTATCTTTAAGCAGCATCCACATGTGGAGGAATGTATATTGTATTCATCAAGTGGTGATGGGCAATTATACAGTCAATCTTATCCGCATCTGACAACGATTACTGACCAAACATTAAAAGCCATTGATCCGGCTGCCATTGTGCAAGAAACAGATGCTGTGTTTTTAGCGACACCAGCAGGCGTTTCAAGTGAACTCACACCGAAGCTCATGAATCAAGGGGTGCCAGTTATTGATTTATCAGGTGACTTGCGCATTCAAGATGGAACTGTTTATGAAGCGTGGTATAAACGAAGGGCAGCGGATGAAGCATCGGTTCAACAAGCTGTATACGGATTATCTGAATTGAATCGTGAAACCATTAAGCAAGCGGAAGTCATTGCAAACCCCGGCTGCTTTCCTACTGCAGTTCTTCTAGGTTTAGCACCGCTGATGAAACAGAATTTAATCGATGAATCTATGATCATAATAGATGCAAAAACCGGGGTGTCCGGTGCAGGACGATCAGCCTCACTTGGCACACATTTTTCAGAGCTGAACGATAACTTTAAAATTTATAAGGTGAATGAACATCAGCACACACCTGAAATAGAACAAGTACTTAGAGAATGGAACCCGCAAACGGCGAACATCACATTTTCAACACACCTTGTCCCGATGACAAGAGGGATTATGGCGACGATGTATACACAATTGAAATCAGATGTCACAAAAGAAGAATTAATGAAACGGATGAAGGACTTTTATGAAGATTCCTATTTTGTAAGAGTGAGAGATCATGGGATATATCCGCAAACAAAAGAAGTATATGGCAGTAACTTCTGTGACATTGGTTTTCATTTAGATGAGCGAACAGGCAGACTGACGATTGTATCTGTCATAGATAATCTCATGAAAGGCGCAGCCGGCCAAGCGGTTCAAAACTTCAACATCATCAAAGGCTTATATGAAGAGGCGGGCCTCACAATGACACCTCTCTATCCATAAGAACAGGGGAGACAACAAACATGATCGAATTGAATGAAAAAAGTATTGTCAAAATAGACGGGGACGTATCATCACCAAAAGGTTTTGAAGCAAAGGGGATTCATATAGGATTACGCTATTCAAAAAAAGACCTTGGCTTGATCATCAGTGAAGTACCAGCAGCGAGTGCAGCGGTATACACTCAAAGTCACTTTCAAGCTGCGCCTCTTCAAGTCACACAAAAAAGCTTGAAAAAGACGGGCAAACTAAAAGGTGTCATTGTCAATAGTGCCATCGCCAACGCATGTACAGGTGAGCAGGGATTAAAAGATGCATACGACATGCAGGCAGCCTGTGCAGACATGTTAGGCACAGAGCCTGATTACATTGCCGTTTCTTCTACTGGTGTCATTGGAGAGTGTCTGGATATGGATAAAATCAAAACAGGCATCGCTCAGCTAAAAGAAGCAAAAGCAGGAAATGGTCACTTTGAAGAAGCGATTTTAACAACAGATACAGTCATTAAAAATACGACATACTCCTTGACGATAGACGGGAAAGAGATTCTCATTTCTGGTGCAGCAAAGGGCTCTGGTATGATTCATCCGAATATGGCAACAATGCTCGGGTTTGTCACAACCGATGCAAATGTCGAACAAGAAGCTTTGCAAAATGCTCTTCGTGACATTACAGATGTGACGTTTAATCAAATTACCGTCGATGGAGAAACATCAACTAACGATATGGTGCTTGTGATGGCAAATGGAATGGCAGAAAACCAGGCACTGAATGAAGAACATCCAGAATGGCCATTGTTTAAAGAAGGATTAAAACTAGCCTGTGAAGATCTAGCAAAAGAGATTGCAAGAGACGGAGAAGGCGCAACCAAATTAATCGAAGCGAAAGTTGTTGGTGCAAAAAACAACTTAGAAGCGGGTATTATTGCAAAAAAAATCGTAGGTTCAAGTCTTGTGAAAACAGCCGTATACGGTACGGACGCCAACTGGGGACGGATTATCGGAGCAATCGGTCATAGCGCAGCTTCTGTCACGCCAGAAGAGGTTGAAGTTTACTTAGGCGGGCAATGTCTGTTTAAACATAATGAACCTCAGTCTTTCTCAGAAGAGGAAGCAAAAGCGTATCTAGAGCAGGATGAGATTACGATTTTCATTCAAATGAATGAAGGAAATGGTGAAGCGGCAGCATGGGGCTGTGACCTTACCTATGATTATGTGAAAATTAACGCGAGCTATCGCACATAATGAAGGAGATAGACATGGATAAAACGATCGTGTTCAAGTGTGGAGGCAGTGTCATTCGAGAACTTTCCGATACCTTTTATGAAAATGTCCGCTCACTTCAAGCTGCTGGATTTAAACTGGCTATCGTACATGGCGGGGGTCCTGAAATCACGAGCATGCTGCAAAAATTAGAAGTGAAAACGGAATTTGTAGATGGACAGCGCAAAACAACAAAGCCGGTGTTAGAGGTAGCCGAAATGGTCCTTTCAGGAACGGTGAATAAATACTTTGTTTCAGAGTTGGCAAAGCATGATATATCATCTGTCGGTGTATCTGGTAAAGATGGACAGATGCTTGTCGCCGATTTTCTCGATCAAGATGTATATGGGTACGTTGGCGAAATCAAAGAAGTCAATCCAGAGATGGCAGAAGCACTAATGGAGAAACAATTCATTCCCGTCATTGCGCCGCTATCTATGACCGAAGAATGCCAAACGTTAAATGTGAATGCTGATCTTGCAGCATCAGCAGTCGCAGGAGCTATGAAAGCTGATAAGCTCATGTTTGTCACAGATGTGGAAGGAATTTTAAAAAATGGTGAGCTGTTAGACGTTGTCACCGAACAAGAAGCTCTCAAGCTCATCGATGAAGGTATTATTTCCGGGGGAATGATTCCAAAAGTGCAATCTGCGCTAAGTGCTTTATCAGGAGATGTGGATGAAGTCATGATTGTGAATGGAAAAGGCAGTATTTTTACAGGAGATACCTTTAGAGGAACTCGAATTGTAAAACAAAAGGAGGCGGTCCTGTGAGTCATCTCTTTCAAACGTACGGACGGTGGAATGTTGAAATTAAAGAGGCAGAAGGTTCTTGGGCAGTTGATACAACTGGGAAAAAATATTTAGACTTTATACAAGGCATTGCGGTCACGAATTTAGGTCACAATCATCCAAAGGTCAATCAAGCCATCAAGAAGCAGCTTGATGAGGTCTGGCACGTATCAAATCTATTTGAAAATGGACTGCAAGAAAAAGCAGCGGAAAAGCTGGCAGCCAACAGTTCAGGAGATCTCGTATTTTTCTGCAACAGCGGGGCTGAAGCGAATGAAGGGGCTATTAAATTGGCCCGAAAAGCAACAGGTAAAACAAATATTGTGACGTTTTTGCACTCTTTCCATGGGCGCACGTATGCTGGTATGGCTGCCACAGGTCAAGATAAAATCAAAACTGGTTTTGGACCGATGCTGGAAGGCTTTCATTATGTACCGTTTAATGACCCTGAAGCGATCACAGCGTGTGAAATCGATGATGTCGCAGCGGTCATGCTGGAAGTGGTGCAAGGTGAAGGTGGAGTGAATCTAGCTACAGCTGAATTTCTAGAAGCCGTTCAAACGTTTTGCAAAAAACATCAAGCGCTGCTGATTGTAGATGAAATCCAAACGGGTATTGGGCGCACAGGGACAGCATTTGCCTATGAGCAATCGGGACTTGATCCTGATATTATTTCAGTCGCAAAAGGTTTAGGAAATGGGTTTCCAGTCGGTGCAGTGATAGGGAAAAAAGCTTTAGGGGATGCATTTTCTCCAGGCTCTCATGGCACAACATTTGGTGGCAACATGCTCGCTATGTCAGCTGTGAACGCAACTCTTGATGTGATATTCAAAGAAGACTTTCTTTCAGAAGTGAAAGAAAAGGGTGCGTATCTCTTAAAGAGACTGCAAGAAGTCAAACAGCTGAATATCGTGAAAGAAGTACGGGGCAAAGGATTAATGGCAGGGATTGAGTGTCACCAGCCAGTAGGTGATTACATCACAGCCCTTCGAGAGCAAGGTTTGCTGGTGCTTCCAGCTGGTCCGAATGTCATTCGTTTATTACCTCCACTGAATGTCAAAAAAGTTGAATTGGATCAAGCAATAGAAGCGGTCATTCAAGTGTTAGCAAATGAAACAGTAACGGTCTAAATTTTTTTGCAACAAAACGTATAAACATGCATTTATATTATTAATTATTCAATACGGGGTGACACAAGCATGAAAGGTTATTTAAATTTAGAAGATGGAGCCTCTTTTGAAGGAGATCTGACAGGAGAAGCTGGCATAACAGGTGAAGTGGTCTTTTTTACAGGGATGACAGGTTATCAAGAGGTGCTCACAGATCCTTCTTATAAAGGACAAATCATTGTTTTCACATATCCACTCATCGGAAACTACGGGATCAATCATGAAGACTTTGAGAGCAAAAAACCACAAGTAAAAGCGGTCGTTGTCTATGAGGCAGCTGAGCATTTTTCTCATCACCTTGCAGCTGTAAGCTTAAAAGATTATTTACAGAAGTGGAACATTCCGCTTCTTACACATACAGATACTCGCGCAGTCGTGCAGAACATTCGAGCAAATGGAACGATGAATGCAGTGCTTAGTTTAGACGAAAATGAAACGCCGCCTGCAATGAAGCAAGACAATGTGGTTGAGCAGGTCACAGAAGATGAAGTATACACACAAGGCAGCGGTGAGGAACATGTAGCGCTCATTGATTTTGGCTTTAAAAAATCAATTGCGGACTCACTCGAAGCGCGCGGCTGTAAAGTCACAGTGATTCCGTACAAACAAATGGAAAAGGTATTTGATATCAAGCCAGATGCGATCCTTTTGTCAAATGGACCTGGAGATCCAAAAACAATGAAGCCATATTTAAAAACCATTCATGACATCATGATGACCTTCCCGACACTAGGCATTTGCTTAGGTCATCAATTAATTGCTCTTGCGCTTG
Source organism: Bacillus sp. BS1807G30 (assembly GCF_040047675.1). Taxonomy (NCBI): domain Bacteria; kingdom Bacillati; phylum Bacillota; class Bacilli; order Caryophanales; family Bacillaceae; genus Bacillus; species Bacillus sp. BS1807G30. Next base: position 1,077,534 of record NZ_CP157353.1, read on the forward strand.
GCGGGGATACGTATAAGCTTCCTTTTGGCCACCGCGGGGCGAATCATCCTGTACAAGATACAGAATCAAAACGTGTCTTTATGACAAGCCAAAATCATAGCTATGTGGTCAATGAAAAAAGCATGAATGACAAAGAAGTGGACGTCAAATTCCTCCACGTGAATGACGGATCTGTTGAAGGATTCATTCATAAAGAGAAGCTGATTATGTCCGTTCAATTTCATCCAGAAGCACACCCAGGCCCTGCAGAAAGTGAATGGGTATTCGATGATTTTATTGAGAAAGTGAAACAAGCAAGGAGAGAAGTCGCACATGCCTAAAGATCAAAGCATACAAACCATTCTAGTCATCGGGTCTGGTCCAATCATCATTGGTCAGGCAGCAGAATTTGATTACTCAGGAACACAAGGTTGTATGGCCTTAAAAGAAGAAGGCTACAACGTCATCTTAGTGAATAACAACCCAGCAACTATTATGACAGACGAGTCATTTGCTGATGAAATTTATTTTGAACCGCTTTCAGTTGATTCAGTGACAAGAATCATTGAAAAAGAGAAACCAGATGGTCTTTTAGCCAATCTTGGCGGACAGACAGCTTTAAACCTTGCTGTCGAGCTAGAAAAAGCCGGTGTGCTGAAAAAGCATGGGGTAAAACTGCTCGGAACGTCAGTTGAAACAATTGAGAACGGTGAAGATCGTGAGAAATTCCGTGCTCTCATGAAGCATTTGAATGAACCTGTACCAGAAAGTGAAATTGTGGATAATGCGAAAGACGCCCTTCAATTTGCAAAAGAAGTGGGCTTTCCTGTCATTCTTCGACCAGCCTACACACTTGGTGGTAAAGGGGGAGGCATCGCTTTAACTGAAGAGGCTTTTGAACCGCTGATTGAAGGTGCTCTTCTAGCGAGTCCGATTCATCAGTGCTTAGTTGAAAAAAGCATTGCTGGCTTTAAAGAAGTCGAGTATGAGGTCATGAGAGATCGTCAAAATACGTGTATCACTGTATGTAACATGGAAAATATCGATCCAGTTGGTGTGCATACAGGTGACTCGATTGTCGTTGCGCCGTCACAGACATTAACGGATCAGGATTATCAAATGCTCCGCTCAGCGAGCTTAAAAATTATTTCAGCGCTTGATGTCGTTGGCGGCTGTAATATCCAATTCGCTCTCGATCCACTCAGCAAAGAATATTTTGTCATTGAGGTCAACCCTCGGGTCAGCCGGTCTTCTGCTCTTGCATCGAAAGCAACAGGCTATCCGATTGCCAAAATGGCGGCAAAACTTGCGGTCGGTTATACACTAGATGAATTGAAAAATCCGCTTACAGGAACAACGTATGCTAGCTTTGAACCGGCACTCGATTATGTCGTGGTGAAATTCCCGCGCTGGCCGTTCGATAAATTTAAACAGGCAGACCGGAAATTAGGCACAAAAATGAAGGCGACTGGTGAAGTCATGGCGATTGACCGTAATTTAGAATCTGCCATTCAAAAAGCAGTCGCATCACTTGAAATCAAAACAAAGGGCTTCCACTTGCCTGAACTGAAAGAACATTCGACTGAACAATTATTTGAATTAATCAAAACACCGGACGATCGCCGTTTCTTCGCTGTCATGGAGCTGCTTTCCAGACAAGAAACCGTTGAAACGATTCATGAAACGACGAAGATTGATCTGTTTTTCTTACATGTTTTCAAGAATATGATCACACTCGAACAAGAATTGAAGAATCATCAGGGGACGCTATCCAAAGACACCTTAAGAAAAGTGAAGGAAAAAGGCTTTCTTGATGAAACAATCGCTTCTCTGACGGATCGCAGTGAACAAGATATCAGACAGCTTCGCCAAGAGTATGGCATTGCCGCTTCATTTAAAATTGTCGATACATGTGCGGCTGAATTCGATGCAAAAACGAATTACTTCTATTCTACGTACTTTGGCAAAAGTGATGGAGAGCATCAAGAGAAAACAAAGCAGCGTGCACTCATCATTGGATCTGGTCCGATTCGAATTGGGCAAGGGGTCGAGTTTGATTATAGTGCCGTTCACGGCGTTCTTACTCTACAAAAGCTTGGATTTGAAACCATCATGATGAACAACAATCCAGAAACGGTTAGTACCGATTATGAGATTGCAGATCGTTTATACTTTGAGCCTATCACGTTGGAACATATTTTAAACGTAGTTGAAGCGGAGCAAATTGATTTTGTCATCGTTCAATTTGGCGGGCAGACAGCAATCAATGTGGCGGAAGGTTTAGAAAAAGCCGGCGTTACCTTGTTAGGCACGTCCTTTGACACACTAGATGCATTAGAAGATCGCGATTTATTCTATCAGCTTCTTGATGAACTGAATCTTCCTCATGCAAAAGGAGATACAGCTCATTCAAAAGAAGAAGCACTGGGGCATGCTGCAAGCATTGGGTACCCTGTTCTTATTCGTCCATCATATGTCATTGGGGGAATGGGCATGATCGTTGTCCATACAGAAGCTCAATTGGCAGCAATACTTGATCAGCCAGATCATTTACCTTATCCGATCTTAATTGATGAGTACGTCACTGGAAAAGAAGTGGAAGTGGATCTCATTTCAGACGGAAAGACGACATTCATTCCAACAATCGTTGAGCATATTGAAAAAGCGGGCGTACACTCAGGTGACAGCTTTGCCATCCTACCAAGTGTCTCTATTAGTGAAGACATCAAAGAGCAGGTATATAACGCTTCTGAACAAATCGCAAAGAAATTAGCTTTTAAAGGCATCATGAATATTCAATTTGTGATGAAAGGGAACCAGGCGCTCGTATTAGAGGTGAATCCTCGGGCAAGCCGGACTGTTCCAGTTGTAAGTAAAGTCATGGGTGTTGACATGATCCCAATGGCGACTCAGCTGTTAGCTGGTGCAACGCTTGAAGAATTGAATCCTGTAACGAAGAATAAGGGGGGCACAGCTGTTAAATTCCCAGTCTTCTCCTCACATGCCATTCAAGATATCGATTTAAAGCTGACACCTGAAATGAAAGCGACGGGTGAAGGAATGTGTGTTGGAAAGAACGTCGAAAGCGCCTTGAAAAAAGTGTTTGCGCCGATCTGGCAACAGAAAGGGAGCCTCTATATTCATGGCAGTGAATTACTCATAGATGAAGCTACACGAGCAGGCTTTAACGTCTGGACTGGCAGCTTTGAATCGTGGCTGCAACAAGACGATAAATCGCTTCACATTCATTTAGGTGATGATGAAGAGGCAAAAGAACAGCGTGTAAAAGCACTCACACATGGTGTTCAAGTTCTAACCGAATATGAAACAGCGCAAGCGTTCCTGCAAGGAAAAGATGGAGATGTATCACCAGTATCACTCCACGAATTATATAAAAAGGAAGTGACGGCATGAGCCAAGTCGACGTGCAACCGGCATTATACGGAAAAGACTTTTTATCGTTAAAAGACTTTTCGATCAATGACATTGCGTACTTAATTGAAAAAGCAGAAGAAATGAAACAACATCCATATCAAGATTTATTCAAAGGAAAAACATTAGCGATGATCTTTGAAAAATCTTCAACTAGAACCCGTGTCTCGTTTGAAGCGGGCATGACGCAGCTAGGCGGACATGCGCTCTTCCTCAGCTCAAATGATCTGCAAATTGGCAGAGGAGAAACGATTGGTGATACAGCGCAGGTGCTGTCTGGGTATGTAGATGGCATTATGATTCGAACCTTTGAACATGAGAAGGTAGAAGAACTTGCAAAATACGCCTCTATTCCAGTGATCAACGGACTAACGGACTACTCTCATCCATGTCAGGCACTGGCTGATTTACTGACGATTAAAGAAGCAAAAGGCACACTAAAAGGTGTGAAAGTGGCGTACATCGGTGATGGGAATAATGTGGCTCATTCCTTAATGGTCGGCTGCGCGCAGTTAGGCTGTGACATTGCCGTTGCATCACCAAAAGGCTATGAACCTCTTCAAGAGGTGACAGACACTGCCCGGGAGTTTGCAAAACAATCAGGCGCAGAAGTCATCGTCACAACAGATGCAGTAGCTGCTGTTCAGGATGCAGATGTCATTTATTCAGACGTATTTACAAGCATGGGGCAGGAAGCTGAAACAGAGAAACGTCTAGCTGAATTTAAAGAATATCAAGTCAATGAGGAACTCATGCAACATGCAGCAGCAGATTATATCTTCCTTCATTGTCTGCCGGCACACCGCGGAGAAGAAGTGACGGCTGATATCATTGATGGACCACACTCTAAAGTATTCCAGCAAGCAGAAAATCGCCTGCATGTGCAAAAAGCGTTAATCAAAGAGCTCATGTATCAACAACCTAAATAAATCACAAGTGTCCCTGTCTCGACTGAGCAGGGACTTTTTACATATTGGATTGGAGAGGCAATGGACGGGACATAATAACATCAATCGAGAAAGGAGGATGGAAATGGGTCAACAGCATCAGTTTAAATCTGGTAATAAGGCACCTAATAATGGTGTTTATATCGAAATCGGTGAGACCGGTAGTATGGTGAAAGATCCTTTAAAGATAAAGCTTAAAGCAGGAGACGTCTTTCCGGATAACTCGAACCATAACCGTGTTTGGACTTACCAAAGAAAGCCATAAGCAATTGACTAAGAGTCCATATGAATAAGTCTTTAGAGGCATGTGTCATGCCTCTTTTTTCTTTATAATAAAAAACAATTAAGTTCCAATTTTCAAATAAATAGTATGAAAAAAAGAAAGATTAAGGTAAAATATGTAAAAATAGTATAAGGTTGAAAGGATTTGTGTGATGGAAAAGATGAATCTCAGTGAAAGTGTTTGGAATAAACGCTTCACCTCATTGTTCATATCAAGACTCATAAAAAATACAGGAGAAAGTTTTGCTTTTACATCCGTTCTTTGGTTATTGATTTTAAGAGGGGATGGAGCGCTCGGTACCGGACTTCTTCTAGCAGTGACAGTTCTTCCTTCATCATTGTTGGCCCCAATACTAGGACCTCTTATGAAAAGACATCATTTATCTAAATGGATGTTTGCTTCAGATGTCATTCGAGCAACCATTGTACTCATTATTCCACTACTGCATTTTTCGCACATATTGCCTCTATGGTTATTGATCTCATTAATGGTTATTCAATCGGCAACAGGTGCAGCATATAACCCGGCTTCTGTGGCCATCCTGCCGCAGATTGTTCCAAAGCATCTCATTCAAAAAGCAAATGCGATCCTGCAATCATCTTTTGAAATTGTCGCACTTGCTGCGGTGATGGTCGCTGGTCTTTTGGTCAAATTAATTGGACCTGCAGATACGCTCCTAATCACCACTGCTTTATTCATCATATCGGGCATGTTTATTATTGGCGTTAAACTGAAGAAGTCTGACGAAGAAAAAGCAGCAGGCATTAAACAAGCAAAGAATACATATCTGTATAACTTAAAAAGAGGCTTTCTAGTCGTTAAAAATCATCATATTTTATTTGCACTGACCCTTTATTGTATTTTAATGAATGTCGCTGCAGCTCCGTGGCAGGCATTATCCGCTGTATATGTAGCAGAAGCGCTGCAAAGTGATTCAATGGTGTATTCCATTTTAAGAGGTGTCGCCGCAGTCGGTGCGTTTATGATGGGCTTTGCACTGGCGAAGGTGAAAATCAAAAGGTTTGGCTTGTTCTTTATTGTCGCAGGCATGATTGAAGGAGCTGCATTCTTTATCACTGGAATGAGTACATGGCTTCCAGTCGTTCTTCTAGCTTCCTTTATTTTTGGTGCAGCCGTCAGTGCAATCAATGTCCCAGAGATGGTCATTATTCAAACGTCTGTTGACCAAGAAGATCAGCCGCAAGTATATGCCGTGATCAATGCGTCATCAAATGTCTTTCTCCCGCTTGCAGCCGTCATATCGGGCGTCCTGGCAGAACGCTTTGGAGCAGGACCTGTCATTGCGGGGGGTGGTGTGCTTGAAATTTTATCGGGCATCGCGATCTTCCTGTTCACAGGGCTTGCGAAAAGCCATTTGTCAGCAGACAAACAGAAGTCCGAAACGGTTGAGGTGTAACTCAAAAACCCCCTGTAATTGACGGCAGGGGGTTTTAGCGTGCGCTCTCAACTTCTGGTCATCATTCTGAAAAAAAGAAAAAGAGCTAACCTCAAATCATTAGCTCTTTTTCAGCAATATTAAGAATGTTCTGTTGAACTTTCTGTTTCTTTCATTGGACTTACTTCAGCAAAGATGAATAAAATAACCGTAAACACTATGGCAAGAATGGAAGTTAACGTAAAATCATAAGCAGCTCCATTCATAGATGCAACGATGTAACCAGCCATATGTGTCAGCAGAAAAGTCCAAATGAGGGTGATAATGTAATGCATTATTCCACCGTCCTTTATGTAACAATCTATTGACTATCATACCATAGATACGAGTTCAGAGAAAAGACTGTTTTCCGCCTTTATGTGACCATTTTGAGACCTTCTACTATAAAAATAAAAAGAATTCTTCTGTCTTTAGGGGATTTCCTTATTCCTACAAGAGTTGTTGTTCATATCATAGAAAGCAGAATCACTGAAAGGAGGCTGGCCATATGGGTGTAAGCGAACGTTTTTTCCAGCTTGGTTCCCAGTGGAACGTCATTCACCTTCCTCAAAAACCAAATGGCTTTGGCATTCTAATCCTCGGTGACCGAAATCACTTTGTGCAGGAAAATACATCATTCTGGCTTCAGCATTACGGAAGAAACCAGCTTTTAACTGCTTTAAAGGATGAAGGATATACATTGTTTAATAGTCATCTTCATGGGAATCACTGGGGATGTGAAGATGCTGTTTTTAGTGCGAAACAGCTTGTTCATCACACATTAAAACAAGAAATATTAAACCGGGAAATTCATGTGCTTGCAGAGGGAATGGGAGCACTTGTCGCCATGAGTCTTGCCGAAGAAATGCCAGAAGTGCTAAGGTCTATAGCCATGATGAATCCATGTTTACACCTGCAAGCACAAAGAGAAAGAGAAAAGGAACACAAATTCTTCTACAAACAGTTCATGAAAGAACTCGCACAGAGCTATGGGTGCTCTGCAAAGGAAGCTGAAACGTATCCACTTCCTTCTTGCCCCGTTCATTCAGCTCATGTACCGATTCATATATGGCAGAGACTAAACGGCGCACCGTATGCCTATGAACTACACGCAAAGCCTTTTATTGATCAGCATATGATGAATCCAGACCATTGTCAGATGGACCTTACCTTGCATATGTTTGATCATCCAAGAAGAATCTTTCAGTCCATTCACAAGTTTTATAAATCGCATGAAAGAGAATTGTAATGAATAGGATGATAACAGCCCTTCATGGAAAGGGCTCTTCTTTTTATTCGATATGCTAAAAAAGGGGACATGAACATGGAAACAGGACTGATCATAGGTGCAGATGAATTTTTTGGCCTGACACTTTGTGAATATATGATGAAAGAGGGCATACAAGTGGATATCACATATCCTAAGGAGCAGTCAGAGGAGCAAAAAATGTTATTAGAAGAGCGGATGATGTGGCTCGGCCGCAATGATCTTGTCCGCGTTATTGATGGTCAAGATAGGAAAGAGGCATATGACCTGATCTTTTTTCAATCAGATGATTCAATGAACAGAGAGACAGACCTCGAAGCGAAGCATGGCAAATACCGCTTGTTTTACGAAGAACCCGAAAGCCATTCGCATGAACAAAGCGTTTCGGCTGTTATCCTTCCACGCATGTTTGGTCCGTGGACACTCCATGAAGAGAGACGAATAAAGGATGATCACACATTTTTTGTAGAAGATGTCGCAAAGGAGCTTTTAAAGTGGGCACGCACCGATCAAAGGCAGGAAATGATCCATCAATTAAAGGTAGAAAGACAAACAGGTGACAAACAAGCAGAAGAAATCATAGCAGAATGGAAAAGACAAAACTCAACATTTTTCGACAAAAAGCAAGAATGATCTTCCATCTTATCTTTTTTCAGTATAAAATAAACCTATATTTAACATACAGGTTCATGCCTGCGTGTTGCAAAGGGAGTTGAACATGGCATGAAGTACCAGCGGCTTGTCATGATCTTTTCGTTCCTTCTTCTTATGCTATCTGCCTGCTCGCAGGCGCCGTTAAAAGGACATATTGAGAAGGTGGGTTTACTCGTCCCCGATACGATTAATGATCAAGTTTGGGGAACGAAAGGTTATAAAGGCTTATTAAATATCCAATCAACATTTGGTGTAGATGTTTATTATAAGGAAGGGATGGTCGACAAGGAGAAAATCGTTGATGCCATTGAAGAATTTCATAAAAAAGGAGTCAATTTGATTATTGGCCATGGCAATGAATACAGCGAAATTTTCAACTTGATCAGTGAAGATTATCCGAAAACACAATTTATCACGGTCAATGGAGGCAAGCCTCAAGCTGATAATGTCACAAATGTCACGTTTAAAGGAGAAGCAATGGGCTTTTTCGGAGGCATGACAGCAGCACATATGTCCAAAACAAAAAAGATTGGTATTCTGGCTACATATGATTGGCAAAGTGAAGTAGACGGTTTTATCAAAGGTGCAAAATATCAGGACGAACATGTGCAAGTCCTAGCGGAATTTGTCGAAAACTGGGATGATGCTGACAAAGCGGTGAACCTCTATCAAAAATTGAAAAAACAAGGTGTAGATGTTGTGTATCCAGCAGGTGATGGTTATAATATCCCTGTCATTGAACAAATCAAAAACGACAATTTATCTGCGATCGGATATGTCACTGATCAATCCAACCTTGGAAGCCATACGGTGTTAACTAGCACAGTCCAGCATGTCGATAAAGCGTACAGTATCATTGCGAAGAAGTTTAATGAAGGCAAGCTAAACGAACAAGGTGAGTACTCCTTTGACTTTAAAGAAGGAGTGATCGAAATGGGGAAATTTAGCTCAACCATAGACCGCGCTTTTGTGAAAGACATTGAGAAGGATATTGCGAATTACAAAAAAACAGGCAAACTGCCAAATGAAAAGTGAGGACGTTGAACATGCAGCACGAAAAATCGATGGAGTTTTTACAAATTGCGATGAAGTATTTTCCACAAGCAAAAGAAGAATTAGATAAAGCAGGGATTCAGCTTGATCCACAAGCACTTCAGCCGCTTCTCTCTTTGTTTACATCTGTCATGCAAGAGGCATATGAGCTTGGAAAAGCAGATGCAGCATCAGAAAAAGCCACAGAATAGTGGCTTTCAGCCTGTAGACAAACCCTCGCATTCTTTGTCAGTCCTGCGTGCTGGTGCTCACGAATGTGAAATTTGCTCCGCGCCAGTGCTCGTCTTTCCTAGGGTTGCAAAGGTTTTCTATCACGCTGAGAAGAAGACAAAGGGCTAAAATATTTTAGCCCTTTGTCAACAATCAAAAAAAGCCACAGAATAGTGGCTTTTTTTTATGATAATTTTTTCTTAAAGGCACTGATCATAGGGCCGACATCTTTAAACACAGGCTTCAGCTCATCGATGGAGTTCATAATGTTTCCAATTTGATTCATGACATGCATGTAGTCAATGGAGTCATCACTTGAAGAAGTCTCTGTACGCTCCTCCTTTTTTTCTGTCTTGCTTTTCTCCTTTTCAAGCGGCTGACCAAACATCATTGCTGAGAAAATATCCTTTTGCGCCATATCACATGTTCCTTTCTACTATTGGTATATCATTAATCTATGAAAAAAGTGAGAGGAAAGGTTAGACGTTTGTATTGCCAAGGAGAAAAAAATAAGGTAAAATTAGTACCAGATACTAATATAAGATCACAATATCACATGCTCGTATGAGTAAAAGGAGTCTTATTCAATGAATGCTGGAATTATTGGCCTTGGCCGCTATATACCTGAAAAAGTATTAACAAATCGTGATTTAGAAAAAATGGTTGAAACTTCTGACGAGTGGATTCGTACTAGAACAGGTATAGAAGAAAGAAGAATTGCATCTGATGATGTCAATACATCTCATATGGCGCTTGCTGCTGCAAAAAAAGCATTAGCTGACGCAGATGTGGCTGCAGAAGATATTGATATGATTCTTGTAGCGACAGTTACGCCAGATCAAGCATTTCCGACAGTCGCTTGTATGATTCAAGAGCAGCTCGGTGCACATAAAGCATGTGCAATGGATATTAGCGCTGCATGCGCTGGCTTTATGTATGGGCTTGTTACTGGAAAACAATTTATCGAATCTGGCACTTACAAACATGTGCTTGTCGTTGGTGTAGAAAAGCTTTCTCGCATTACCGACTGGGATGACCGCAACACAGCTGTTTTGTTTGGAGATGGAGCAGGTGCTGCTGTACTAGGAACAGTCAGCGAAGGCAAGGGAATTCTATCATTTGAGCTTGGAGCCGATGGAAGAGGCGGGAAGCACTTGTACTTAGATGAAAAAGATCATACAATCATGAATGGAAGAGAAGTATTTAAATTTGCTGTGAGACAAATGGGCGAGTCAAGCGTAAACGTGATAGAAAAAGCTGGACTATCAAAAGAAGACGTAGACTTCTTGATTCCGCATCAAGCAAACATTCGCATTATGGAAGCAGCACGCGAACGCTTAGAGCTGCCAGTTGAAAAAATGTCGAAAACAGTCCATAAATATGGAAACACATCAGCAGCATCCATTCCAATTTCACTATGTGAAGAAATCGAAGCCGGAAAAATTCATGACGGCGATGTGATTGTAATGGTTGGTTTTGGTGGCGGATTAACGTGGGGCGCAATCGCTATGCGATGGGGCCGATAAAAGAGTGGGGTGCACAAATTAATGGATAAGAAACGAGTAGTTGTTACAGGATTAGGTGCTTTGACACCTCTTGGCAACGATGTAGAGACAACATGGAAAAATGCTGTAGCAGGTGTATCAGGTGTTGGCCCGATCACACGTGTTGATTCAAGTGAATATACAGCAAAAGTAGCAGCAGAACTAAAAGATTTTAACATCGAAGATTACATGGAGAAAAAAGAAGCGAGAAAGATGGCACGCTTCACACAATATGCAGTCGTTGCTGCTCAAAAGGCTTTAGAAGATTCACGCCTCGAAATTACAGATGAAAACGCACCTCGTGTTGGGGTATGGGTTGGATCTGGTATTGGCGGACTTGAAACATTCGAAGAGCAATTCGAAGTGTATTCGAATAAAGGAGCAAGACGCGTAAGCCCGTTCTTCGTTCCAATGATGATTCCAGATATGGCAACAGGCCAAATTTCAATTGCACTTGGCGCAAAAGGGGTTAACTCTTGTACTGTAACAGCATGTGCAACAGGAACAAACTCCATTGGTGATGCCTTTAAAGTCATTCAGCGCGGAGATGCAGATGCGATGATTACAGGTGGAACAGAAGCGCCGTTAACAAAAATGTCGTTTGCTGGCTTCTGTGCAAACAAAGCCCTTTCGACAAATCCTGATCCAGATACAGCAAGTCGTCCATTTGATAAAAACCGTGACGGATTTGTCATGGGTGAGGGAGCGGGAATTGTTGTTCTTGAAGAATTAGAGCATGCGTTAAAACGTGGTGCGACCATTTATGCAGAAATCGTTGGCTACGGTTCAACTGGAGATGCATACCATATCACAGCACCTGCTCCAAACGGAGAAGGCGGCGTACGTGCAATGAAAGAAGCCATTCGTGATGCAGGTTTAACAGTGGAAGAAATTGATTATATCAATGCCCACGGAACAAGCACACCGTATAATGATAAGTTTGAAACAATGGCGATTAAAGAAGTGTTTGGAGAGCATGCGAATCAGCTTGCGATCAGCTCGACAAAATCAATGACAGGCCATTTACTTGGCGCAGCAGGCGGAGTAGAAGCGATTTTCTCTGTTCTGGCGATTAAAGACAGTGTCATTCCGCCAACGATTAACCTTGAAACACCAGATGAAGAATGTGATCTTGATTATGTAGCAAATGAAGCACGTTCAAAAGAAGTACAAGTTGCTTTGAGCAACTCACTTGGTTTTGGCGGGCACAATGCGACAATTATCTTCAAAAAATACGAAGCGTAATATGTCTTAAGAAGGCGGCGATCTATAAACAGATCGCCGCCTTTTTGCATATGATGAAAATGGAGGTGTTCAGCGGTATGGGTCTGATCAATACACAATATCTCATCCAACAATCATCATCATTTCAGGAGCTGGCGGCACGTTTTGTTCCTTATTTTAAAGGAGCGGAGAAAAAAGAAGGATCATCTATTCTCGCCCATTTACAACATCACGGAATGGTTCGATCATGGAACGCTTGCCAGGAAATGATCGACAAGCTCAAAGAAAAAGGGTATTTCAAGCTTGTGATGAAAGAATACAAAGCGTTGCAAAAAAAGTGGGGAGGTCCTGATGTCCCTGTCTTTATTTTGCCTGTTAATGAGAGCAGCAAAGAGATCAGAGAACAATTTTACTTTCAATCCGGCATGGCATTTGATGACAAAATCTTTCTTTTTTTATCCCCGCATACACCGAAGGAGCGAATCGGTACGTTGCTGACGCATGAATATCACCATGTATGCAGGTTGCATTTTCTCACGAAAGAAGAAAAAGATTTTACATTCCTTGATACAATCATGATGGAGGGGCTCGCTGAATATGCTGTGTATCATAGATATGGAGAAAGCTATACAGCAAAGTGGACGACTTTATATGACGAATCGCAGCTGCAGCGCATGTACAAGAAATGGGTATCCAGTCACCTTTATCAGAAAGTGCAGGACGACGAAAGGCTGATACAGAATCTCCTTTATGGAAAAGGGAACTACCCCAAAATGCTTGGCTATGCCACTGGATTTTATATCGTGAAAAAGTATTTCGATGAGCACCGAATCAGCGAGGAGTCTATGATTGCGGAGCCAGCGGAAACGTTTTTAAAGGCGATAGAATCATAAAGACAATCATTCACAAAAAAAGTGACATATTACAATTTTACTAAATACTTCTTGATTTCGTCATGCTGATGTAATAATATACAAATATAAATTTTGATAATTCTTTTTATTCTAAAAAGACGGAATTTTTCGATTCGGTTCATTTGATCTATGGAGAAAGGGGCGAATGCATGAGCACACTGCTTGAAGTGCAAAACTTAAAAACCTATTTTTTTCGAAAAAAGGAACCAATACCTGCTGTTGATGGCGTTGATTTTAGTATCAAAAAAGGGGAAACAGTCGCATTAGTCGGTGAGTCTGGGTCTGGTAAAAGTATTACGTCTTTATCCATCATGGGTCTGATTAATGGGACTGGTGGGAAGATTATGGATGGTTCCATTATGCTTGATGGAAAAGACCTTGTTACATATAGTGAAAAGGAATTGTGCAGTATTCGCGGTAATGATGTATCCATGATCTTTCAGGAACCCATGACCTCACTTAATCCCGTCTTAACCATCGGGGAACAAATAACAGAAATCCTCATTTACCACAAAAAACTTTCAAAAAAAGAAGCGACCAAAAAAGCGATTGACTTGCTAAAGCTTGTAGGCTTTTCTAGGCCAGAACAAATCATCAAAGATTACCCGCACCGTTTATCCGGCGGTATGCGTCAACGAGTCATGATCGCCATTGCGCTAAGCTGTGATCCGAAGCTCCTCATTGCGGATGAGCCGACTACTGCTCTCGATGTGACCATACAAGCCCAGGTGCTGAACTTAATGAAAGATTTATGTTCGACCTTTGGTACATCTATACTTCTCATTACGCACGATTTAGGTGTTGTGTCGGAAGTAGCAGACCGTGTCATTGTCATGTACTGCGGACAGGTTGTTGAAAATGGAACCGTTGAAGAGTTGTTTGATCAGCCGCTTCATCCATACACAGAAGGACTGCTTGAATCCATTCCGGTCATTGACGGAGACATTCAGCCATTAACGGCGATAAAAGGAAATGTCCCTGCGCCAGATCAGCTTCCCGCAGGATGCCGTTTTGCGCCTAGATGCCCGAAAGTAATGGAACGCTGCATAGGTGAATTGCCCAAACTGACAACCTTTGAAAATGGTAGAAGCGTCAGGTGTTTCTTATATGAGGAGGCAAGCCAAACATGACACTTGCTGAAAATCAACCATACATGACAGATCGATCTGAGAAAGAAACCATCCTGGAATTAAAAAATATACGAAAACACTTTCCGATTAAAGCTGGCGTGCTGCAAAAGAAAGTAGGAGCAGTCAAAGCGGTTGACGGCATCGACTTAAACATTTATAAAGGCGAAACGTTAGGCATCGTTGGAGAGTCTGGATGCGGTAAATCCACATTAGGACGGACGATGATTCGTTTATATGAACCAACAGAAGGACAAATTCTATTTAAAGGGCAAGATATTTCTCATGTATCTGAATCAAAACTAAGACAATCAACAAGGAAAAACATCCAAATGGTTTTTCAAGATCCCTTTGCATCACTCAACCCTAGAAAAACACTTCGAAGTATCATCAAAGAACCCTACAAAACACATCACTTATATTCCTTAAAAGAAAGAAATGAAAAAGTAGAACAGCTTTTATCCAAAGTCGGCCTTCACCCAAGTTTTGCGAATCGATACCCGCACGAATTCTCCGGCGGACAAAGGCAGCGGATCGGTATCGCTCGTGCACTTGCCATGAATCCTGAAATGATCATAGCAGATGAGCCTGTTTCAGCGCTTGACGTCTCCATTCAGGCGCAGGTCATCAATTTGATGGAAGAGCTTCAAGAAGAGTTTGACCTCACCTATCTATTTATCTCTCACGATCTCAGTGTGGTCCGCCACATTAGTGATCGAGTGGGCGTCATGTATCTTGGCAAAATGATGGAACTTGCAGATAAGCACAGCCTGTACGATGATCCGCTTCATCCGTATACACAGGCGCTTTTATCTTCCGTTCCAGTCACCCGTAAAAAAGGTCAGGTGAAAAGGGAACGGATTATGCTGCAAGGGGATTTACCAAGCCCTGCAAATCCGCCAAAAGGTTGTGTGTTTCATACAAGATGCCCACACGCGAAAGAAGTCTGTAAAGAAAAAGTACCAGAATTTCAAGAATTAAAAACGAACCACTTTGTGGCCTGCCACCTCTACGACGCTTGATCACGCTTGTATGATCTCATCTTTGAGAGGGGGGATGAAACGGGCTTCTGTCATCATTTTTTAAAAAAGATAGGGGGAATTGTCTATGAAAGATAGAAAGAGAAAGTCCATTTTGGTCAGTTTACTGCTGATCTTTACATTGATCCTTGCTGCTTGTTCTGGTGGAAATAAAACGTCTGGAGACAGTGAAAAGAAATCCACAGGTAAACCTGTACAAGGTGGAGATCTTGTCATTGGTTCGATTGCAGAGCCTACATTATTTAACTCACTTTACTCAACAGACGTGGCAAGTTCTGATATTGAAGAGAGAATCTATAGCTTTTTACTGCAAACAGATGGAAAGCTTAACCCACAGCTGGCGTTGGCAGAAGATATTAAAGAATCCGATGACGGCAAACAGTTTGATGTGACCATTAGAAAAGGCGTGAAGTTTCATGATGGAGAAGAACTGACTGCTGATGATGTTGTGTTTACATACAGCATTCCGATCAATAAGGATTATAATGGTGAGCGTGGATCAGGCTTTGAAGTATTAGAGTCTGTCAAAAAAACAGGGGACTATTCGGTCGAATTTAAGCTGAATAAAAAAGATCCATATTTTTATAATGTCACGCTAGGAAGCTATGGCATTTTACCAAAGCATATTTTAGGTGATGTCCCTATAAAGGATCTTGGCGAAAATGAATTTAACCGAAAAAATCCAATCGGCTCTGGCCCATTTAAATTTGCCGAGTGGAAAGAAGGAGACTATGTCAAACTTGAAGCATTTGATGACTATTGGGATGGACGGCCATACCTTGATACAGTCACCATTAAAACGATTCCTGATCAAAATGCAGCCATGGCTCAGCTATCCGCAGGTGATATTGATTTCTTTGCAGTGCCTGGAGCAGAACTGCAAACAGCTGAAAAAGTTAGTAACATCAAAATCGAATCTGATCTAGGGCTTAATTATTCATATATTGGCTGGAATCAGAAAAACGAACTGTTCAAAAGCAAAAAAGTCCGCCAAGCGCTTACCCATGCCATTGACCGTCAAACAATTGTCGATCAAGTGTTAGATGGAGACGGGAAAGTAGCCAACATCCCAGAAAGCCCGCTGTCATGGAACTACCCTAAAAATGAAAATGTCCCAGTATTTGAATTTGATCAAGAAAAAGCGAAAAAGATGCTGAAGGAAGAAGGCTGGGAGGATACAGATGGAGATGGTTATCTTGATAAGGACGGTAAGAAGTTCTCCTTCGTCTTGAAGACGAACCAAGGAAACAAAGTCCGTGAAGATATTGCTGTCGTTGTCCAGCAGCAGCTCAAAGAAATTGGCATTGAAGCAAAACCGCAAATTGTGGAGTTCAGTGCATTAATCGAACAAACAACTCCGCCAAAATGGGATTATGATGCGTTATTACTCGGCTGGAGCTTAGCGACATTCCCTGACCAATACAGCATTTTCCATTCAAGTCAGTCTGAAAAAGGCTTAAATAACATTTGGTATAAAAATGAAGAAGTCGATAAGCTGCTAGTTGATGCCAAAAACTTGAGTGATCGTAAAGAGTATTCAAAGGCGTATGAAAAAATTTATGAGCTGATTGCAGAAGACCAGCCGTATACGTTCCTTTATTATGCCAACTCACATCGCGCGATGCCATCTAATCTACAAGGCTACTCTTACCACCCGAAAGATGAATATTACAAAATCGAAAAATGGTGGATTGAACAGTAGTCTGCAAGTGAAGAAGGGGAGGTGTCTCCCCTTTTTTCATCATAGTATGGCCATCCGATGAAAAAGGAGTTGTGCACATGGTTACATATATCATTAGAAGGACATTGCTTTCCATCCCGATTTTGTTTGGTATTACGATTTTGTCCTTTGCGATTATGAAAGCAGCACCAGGCGATCCGATGTCACTCATGATGGACCCGACCATTAGTGCCGCAGACCGGGAAGCCTTTATTGATAAGTACGGCTTGAACGATCCTGAATATGTGCAATATATGAAATGGCTCGGTAATATGCTTCAAGGTGACTTTGGCACATCCATCGTAAAAAAAGGAACGCCCGTGGCTGATTTGATTTTTGCCCGGCTGCCAAATACCCTCATCCTCATGATCTTTTCTACATTAGTTGCCCTGATCATTGCCATCCCATTTGGTGTTCTTTCAGCAAAACGTCCGTATACAAAACTTGACTATGGTATTACGGTTACATCATTTATCGGACTGGCTATTCCGAATTTCTGGTTTGGCTTGATCCTTATAATGGTGTTATCAGTGAATTTAGGATGGTTTCCGACCGGGGGTGTCTCTACCTTAAATGCAGATTTTAATCTATTTGACCGGCTTCATCATATTATTTTACCGGCCTTTGTTTTAGCAACGGCTGATATGGCCGGCCTTACACGTTATACAAGGTCAAGTATGCTCGATGTGATGCGGCAGGATTACATTCGTACGGCGCGAGCGAAAGGTTTTAGAGAGAACAAAGTCATCTTCAAACATGGATTGAGAAACGGTCTCATGCCTGTTATTACGATCTTTGGACTCATGATTCCATCCTTTATTGGCGGCGCAGTCGTGGTGGAACAAATCTTCACATGGCCAGGGCTTGGGAAACTGTTTATCGATTCTGCTTTTTCAAGAGATTATCCCGTCATTATGGCGATGACTGTTATCTCTGCTGTGCTCGTGGTCGTTGGAAACTTAATAGCGGATATTCTCTATGCGATCGTTGATCCGCGTATTGAATATTAGAAGGGAGCTGAAGCACAATTGGCACAACCTAATATGGGAACACCTTCTGTTGATCTCAAATTAAAAGAAGGCCTTCCGCCAAAACCAGAGACGATGCTTCGTTTATTTTGCGAGAAATTTTTCAAAAATAAATTGGCGGTTGCCGGCTCCGCTATTTTATTGGTCATTATCTTTTCCGCTATTTTCGCCCCGGTGATCGCACCTTACGCACCGGAACAGCAAGACTTATTGAAACGGCTACAGCCTCCAAGTGCAGAGCATTTTATGGGAACCGACAAGTTTGGCCGAGATATTTTTTCAAGGGTGCTATACGGAGCGAGGGTGTCTTTATTAGTTGGCTTTGTCTCAGTAGTCGGAGCCATCACCATTGGTACCGTCATTGGGGCGGTAGCGGGATACTTTAAAGGCTTTGTCGATTCTGTGCTCATGAGAATGGTGGATGTGGTATTGTCTATTCCAGATATTTTTCTCTTGATCACGCTAGTGACAATTTTTAAACCGGGTATTGATAAATTGATTTTAATCTTTGCGCTGACTGGCTGGACAACAACCGCCAGGCTGATCCGCAGTGAATTCTTGTCACTTCGCACAAGAGAATTCGTACTCGCAGCAAGAACGATCGGAACGAAAAACCATGTCATCATCTTTTCGCATATTTTACCGAACTGTATCGGCCCTATTATTGTGTCTGCTACATTAAAAGTCGGTTCTGTTATTTTAGCTGAGTCGACACTTAGCTATCTAGGGTTCGGCATCCAGCCTCCAACGGCGAGCTGGGGAAACATGCTTCAAGATGCACAAAATTTCTCCATTATGGTGCAAGCATGGTGGTATCCACTGTTCCCAGGTTTACTGATTCTACTTACCGTTTTATGCTTTAACTTCTTAGGTGATGGACTGAGAGATGCCCTTGATCCTAAAAAGCTAAAATAAGGTTCTGCTTATAGAAAATCGTGAAAGGACTCTGCGAGACGTTCTCCTTTTCCCAGGAAATAAAGCCGTCCTTCCGTCAGGGAGAAGTTTTAATAAAGTTGGAATAATTTCTCTATCCCTTGCCCATACTGTGGACAACAGTTTTTAAAAAGTGAGGGATTGGTTATGTTATTTCTTCATGACGTATGGGTGAATTGGTTTGAAGGGGAAGAGAATGGCTATAATGTGTGCCATTTTCATGAGTGGCGCAAGGAGGACAGCGTGGAGCTGTTAGATCAAGTACCTTTACTCAAGGTGCAGAGTCCTTTGTTTGATTACATAGAGAATGATCTATCAGAGCTGCCGAAGACGCTGCTAGAGTCTGTATTTGAGAAATCATATATTCGAAAAAATCATGAACGCCGTAAATTAGAGTATTGCTTTGTGGTCACGGACGGGATTAGAATCATTGCTGTGGATACGATTGGTTATTCCATCCCTGTGAGAAAGAGCCGATTGATTCCAAGACAGGAGCAATTGGTGTATGAAATGGTGAAAGATGTGAAGGCAGAGGAGTATGAATTCACAACAGATAGCCTTGAATCGACGAAAGAATATCACATCCTATCATTACCACCGCAGCATATCAGCGGATTAACGAGAAAAGAAAGACAGCTGAAGCAGCTGATGTTTATGGCGTTAGATCAACTAAAGGGGCTTCAAAACCGGGCAGAAATTGCCTATTGGTATACAGAATGGAATCCGCGCATGTACAACCAGATCAAACGAATGTCTTTCGAGGAAATTTGGAACATGCTTTATAACGAAACCATTGATGGATGGTCAGAAAACCATTTAGCCTTTTGTGAAAAAATGATTAAAGGACAGCCATTTTTTGAAAAACTTTGGGAAATGGAAAACGAATCGAAAGTCAATTAGAAAAAGCTTGCAGCTGAATATGCTGCAAGCTTGTTTTATTTGCGTTTCCGGCCAAGACCCATCGCATTCTCCATTTTTTTCAGCATTTTGTTTGCCGCACGGTTAGCCTTTTCAGCACCTTCATCTAAAATGCGGTCAAGCTCATCTGACTCAATGAGTTCATAATAGCGATCTTGAATGGGTTTTAAAGCATCCACGACAACGTTCGCAAGATCTCCCTTAAATTCACCATAACCTTTGCCTTCGTATTTTTGTTCAAGCTCCGCAATCGATACGTTCCCTAATACAGAATAAATCGTCAGCAAGTTGGCAATTCCAGGTTTGTTTTCTTTGTCATATTTGACGATGCCTTCTGAATCAGTCACAGCACTTTTGATTTTCTTTTCAAGCTGCTTTGGCTCATCTAATAAGGTAATGAAGGATTTTTGGTTCGGATCAGATTTGCTCATCTTTTTCGTTGGGTCAGTTAAAGACATAATCCGAGCGCCTTCTTTTGGAATTTTGACTTCAGGTACAGTGAAGATGTCATTGTACTTTCGGTTAAAGCGTTCAGCAAGCGTTCTCGTTAATTCAAGATGCTGCTTTTGATCTTCTCCTACAGGAACTAAGTCCGTACCGTATAACAAAATATCGCCAGCCATTAATGGCGGATACGTTAATAGTCCTGAAACGACTGCTTCCTTACCAGCAGATTTGTCCTTAAATTGAGTCATTCTTTCTAATTCCCCAATATAAGCGACACATTGCAGCATCCATCCTGCCTGGGCGTGGGCAGGTACCTCTGATTGGATAAACAATGTTGCCTTCTCTGGATCAAGCCCCACTGCCAAATAAAGAGCGGCTAAGCTTCTAATATTTTGTCGAAGGGCTAAACGATCCTGACTCACCGTAATGGCATGCTGATCGACCACACAAAAGTAGCCGTTGTAATCATGCTGAAGATCGACAAATTGCTTCATCGCTCCAATGTAGTTCCCCAATGTCACAGAACCGCTAGGCTGAATGCCTGAGAAAATCGTCTTTTTTGTCATACTAAAACCTCTTTTCTTCAATATAAAAAGGCCCACCCATCACTTTTCAACAGAAAAGGGACGAATGAACCGTGGTACCACCCTTGTTATTTCAATCCGAAATCACTCAAGACGTTGATATCGGAGACTGCTCCGTCTAAGCCTACTGACTCTGTCAAGTGTTCGGTTAGCTGCTCCAAAGCCCATTCCATACATGCCATTATCTGCTTGCACCAACCGCAGACTCTCTGTAAATGGTGAATATATGTACTCTTCTTTTTCATCGCAAAAATGTAATTTCATTCATTATAAATAAGCAAAAATCAAAAGTCAAAACCTACATATAATAAATCAAGAGCAATATTAACATTTCAATGAGTAAACTCAAACCTAATGTTCTTAAGGTTGAAAAGTTACTTTGAAAAGATGATGATAAATGTTTGTTTAAACTGTCATCAACATGGTCCTTTTGCTTATTTAAAGAATCAAACACCTTTCGGAAGCTGTAAGATATTTGATCAAAAAATCCACTTTTTAAAGTGATGAACGATAACCACACTAGCAAAGTGCCAGAAGCTAAATAAAATGTGATGTTAATCATGCTTAAGAAAGATATGTGCCCATAAAAGAGGAAGCTTAAAATGAAAACAAGGCCATTAGAACTAAGTAAAAGAATAAAAAATCTAATAACAATCACTCCTGCGCATTAAAACTTTACTGTACTAAAATAGCAATAAAAACATTTAATTCAAGACTTTCACTATATAAGAAAAACGAAACAAGGAACGAAGCTGTTGTTTTAATCAATTTCTTGATATCAGTTTACAATGAATCATGAAGATTGCCAATTGTATAGACAGGATTACCTCTGATTAGGTATTTAAGATCACAAAATCTCAGAAAAATAACCAAATTATTTCAATTTTTTAATAAAAATATTAAAAAACAGTGGAAATATGAAAATTTTCTTAAAAAAATGAATGCACAATTACTTATTTGCTAGTATAATAGTTCCTGTAGTTCATTTATGAAGGGGAGGTCAACAACTAGATGAAAAAGTCTAAATTTTCACTGCTTTTAGTTTTTTTATTGGTGCTGACTATTTTTGTATCTGCATGTTCAGGTAAACAAAGTAGCGACAAGGGCACTGCATCCAAAGATTCAAAACAAGAGGCTACAATTTTAGAATCACAGGAAATGCCTGCAATGGATACAATCCAAGCGAGTGATACAATCAGTTTTACGACTATGAATAACGTGTTTGAAGGTTTGTATCGTTTCAACGATAAAGAAGAATTAGTGCCTGGTATGGCTGATGGGGAACCAGTTGCTAACAAAGATAAAACAGTTTACAACATCAAAATTAAAGATGCAAAATGGTCTAATGGTGACCCAGTTAAAGCTCAAGACTTCGTATATGCATGGCAACGTGCTTTAGATCCAGAACAAAAGTCTGAGTATGGCCCATATATGATGGTTGGTAAAATTAAGAATGCTGATAAAGTATACAACAAAAAAGCAAAGCCTGAGGAACTAGGAATTAAAGCTGTAAGCGATAAAGAACTGCAAATTACACTTGAAAAACCAATTCCTTACTTCCAATCTCTGCTTTCATTCCCAACATTCTACCCAGTGAATGAAAAGTTCGTTAAAGAACAAGGTGACAAATATGCGAAGACTGCAAAGAACCTTGTATACAACGGACCATTTGAACTTTCTTCTTGGGATGGCCCACAAGCAACTACTTGGGAATACAAAAAGAATGAAGAATATTGGGACAAAAAGAACGTCTCTATGACAAAACTTACTTTTAAAGTATCTAAAGATCCACAAGCAGCTGTTAACGCATTTGAAGCGGGAGAAGCTGATATTACGCCTAAATTATCAACACCTGCCATCATCTCTCAATACGAAGGTGATAAGCGGATGAAAAGATTACTAGAACCTACTGTGTTCTGGTTGAAAATGAACCAAGGAAATAAATCTTTAAAGAATGAAAACGTTCGTCGCGCAATTGCAACGGCAATTGATAAAGAAGCGTTTGTAAATGATGTGTTGCAGAATGGTTCAGTTGCTGCATACTATCAAATTCCAAAAGATTTCGTACATGATGAAAGCGGAAAAGACTTCCGTGATGGAATGCCTAAATACTTAGAAACTAATAAAGATGAAGCGAAAAAGCTTTTTGAAAAAGGGTTGAAAGAATTAGGAACGTCTAAAGTAACGCTTAATTACTTAGGTGATGATTCTGAGACAGCTAAAACAATCGGTGCTTTCATTAAAGATCAGCTCGAGAAAACTTTACCTGGCTTAGATATCAATATTCAAAGTGTTCCTTTCGCTACTCGTATTGATCGTGATAAGAAAGAGGATTACGATCTTCAGATGGCTGGATGGGGTCCAGATTACCTTGATCCGATCACGTTCTCTGACTTGTTCATCACAGGTGGCGGAAACAACCACATGGGTTACTCAGATAAAAAATATGATCAGTTGTTAAAAGATGCATCTGGCAAATTAGCTGCAAAACCTGAAGAACGCTGGAAAGCTTTACAAGAAGCTGAAAAAGTATTATTACAAGATGACGCAGCACTTTCACCAATTTATCAGAGAGCAACTAACTATCTGATTAATAACAAAGTAAAAGGATTTGTCATTCACAAAGTTGGACCTGAATTCAGCTACAAATGGATGAAAATTGAAGGATAATTAACAATCTTATAGAAAAGAGAGTGTATTCTCTGAATATACTCTCTTTTTCACTGAGAGAAATATGTCGAAATATACAGAAAAGTCAGTTTTATCAGGAGGTGCAAGTATGCTGAAATACTTAATTAGACGGGTTGCCTACATGGTTGTTACCCTCTTCATCATTGTTTCAATCACTTTTTTCTTAATGAAACTTATTCCGGGTTCTCCTTTTGTTAATGCGCAAAAGTTGTCAGAAGCTCAACAAGCTGTACTTAATGCAAAATATGGACTAGATCAGCCAATTCCTGTTCAATATTTTCATTACATGATTAATACATTCACTGGGGATTTAGGTGTTTCATTCCAATTCAACAATACCTCCGTAACAGAACTTCTTTCATATCGAGTAGGACCATCTGCTGTCCTAGGCCTTCAAGCGATTATTTTAGGAACGATTGTTGGTATCTTTTTGGGAGTAGTTGGAGCTTTAAGACAGAACACATGGGTGGATTACTCTGCTACTTTCTTGGCAGTTATCGGTAAATCAATTCCGAGTTTTGTATTCGCTGGATTACTTCAGTACTATATTGCGGTGAAATTGGGGTTATTACCAACTCAATTTTGGAATGGGTTTGAATATACAATTTTACCTACTATAGCGTTAGCAATGTTCCCTATCTCCATTTGTGCTCGTTTTATGAGAACAGAAATGGTTGAAGTACTTGAGACAGATTACATTTTACTTGCAAAAGCAAAAGGAGCAGGCTATTTTGAGATCGCATTTAAACATGCAATGAGAAATGCTTTAATACCTGTTGTCACAGTACTTGGTCCATTGACTGTTAGTTTAATGACGGGATCACTAGTAATAGAAAAAATCTTCTCAATTCCTGGAATTGGTGAGCAGTTTGTTAAAGCCATTACAGTAAATGACTATCCAGTCATCATGGGTACAACTATCTTATTTGCCGTTCTTTTTGTAGTGGTTGTATTTATTGTCGATATTCTATATGGAATTATCGATCCTAGAATTCGTGTAGCGGGAGGTAACAAATAATGAAACAGCAAGAAGAAAATATTGATAAAAGTCTGTTTGAACCCGCTGGTGTTGATACATTATCTGCTGAAAAAATTGAAAAACCAAGTCTAAATTATTGGCAAGATGCATGGCTTAGAATTAAAAAGAATAAAGCCGCTGTTGTTAGTATGGTGATTTTATTTTTAATTGTATTCATGGCGCTCGTCGGACCATTAATTAGTGGCAAAGACTTTAGTACTCAAACAACGTCTGAAGCGAACTTACCGCCGCGAATCCAAGGGTTAGAGCATGTTAGTTTCTTACCTTTTACTGGTGAAAGAACATTAAAAAATGGTGATGTGGTCAATCCATATGAACAAAAAGGGATTGAACATTACTACTGGTTCGGTACCGATAATCTTGGGAGAGATCTATTTACACGTGTGTGGAAAGGAACTCAAATCTCACTGCTTATTGCTGTTGTTGCAGCTGTGATCGATTTAATTATTGGTGTTGCCTACGGCGCTATTTCTGGTTATTTCGGTGGGAAAATTGATAATGCGATGCAGCGTATTTTGGAAGTTCTAATGGGGATTCCAAACTTAATCGTTGTCATATTAATGATTCTCGTCTTAAAACCAGGGATTATTCCAATTATTATTGCACTAAGTATTACCGGGTGGATCAGTATGGCTAGGGTCGTGCGTGCTCAAGTCATGAAGCTGAAAGAACAGGAATATGTACTAGCCGCTAGAACTTTGGGATTAAGTAACTTTAAAATTATCTTTAAGCACATGTTGCCAAACTTAACAGGTGTGATGATTATTAATACAATGTTCACTATTCCTAGTGCGATCTTCTTTGAAGCTTTCTTAAGCTTTATTGGATTAGGTCTGCAAGAGCCGCAAGCTTCACTAGGGACATTAATTGAAGATGGGTTTAAATCAATGATCGCTTTCCCATATCAGATGGTTTATCCAGCAATTATCATTAGTGTTATCATGATCGTCTTTAACCTTGTTGCCGACGGTGTGAGAGATGCACTTGATCCAAAAATGAAAGATTAGTACGGGGCGGTGATGTTGATGAATAAACAAGAAACGATTTTAAAAGTAAATGACTTAAATATTTCATTCCACACATTTGCTGGCGAAGTTAAGGCAATTCGAGGTGTGAATTTTGAATTGAAAAAAGGTGAGACGCTTGCCATTGTTGGAGAATCAGGCTCTGGTAAATCGGTAACTTCTAAATCAATTATGGGTCTGCTTCCTAAATCTAACTCCGAAGTGAAAAAAGGAGAGATTTTGTTTCAAGGTAAAAACCTAACAAAACTTTCTGACAAACAGATGCAGAAAATAAGAGGGAAAGATATTGCCATGGTCTTTCAAGATCCAATGACATCTTTGAATCCGACTATGACAATTGGCAAGCAAATTATAGAACCCATCTTAAAACATCAAAATGCAAGTAAAGAAGAAGCTAAAAAAAGAGCACTTGAGCTTTTGAGTCTTGTAGGTATTCCGAAACCGGAACAGAGGTTCAAGCAATACCCTCATCAATTTTCTGGTGGGATGCGACAAAGGGTTGTCGTTGCAATAGCTCTTGCTTGTAATCCGAAAATTTTAATTGCAGATGAGCCAACTACTGCTTTAGATGTAACCATTCAAGCCCAAATCTTAGAACTGATGAAAGATCTTCAAAAGAAGATTGAAACATCTATCATCTTTATCACACATGATTTAGGGGTCGTTGCGAATGTAGCAGATCGTGTAGCGGTTATGTATGGTGGTCAAATTGTTGAAATTGGCACCGTAGATGAGATTTTCTATAACCCAAAACATCCATATACTTGGGGATTACTGAGCTCTATGCCAAGTCTTGATGCAAAAGAGGAGAAATTGTTTGCCATTCCAGGCACGCCGCCTGATTTGTTGAATCCTCCAAAAGGAGACCCGTTTGCGGCTAGAAATCAATTTGCAATGAAAATTGATTTTGAACAGCAGCCGCCTTTATATCAAGTATCAGAAACTCATTTTGCAGCTACATGGCTTTTACATCCTAACGCACCAAAAGTAGAACCTCCTGAATCAATTAAGCAAAGAATGCGACAATTTAATGCGCAAAAAGGGGGGGATCACATTGAGTGAAAAAGATGTTATTTTACAAGTGAAAAATCTTAAGCAATATTTTAATGTAGGTAAACCTAATGAAGTAAAAGCTGTTGATGATGTCAGCTTTGACATTTATAGAGGTGAAACATTGGGCCTTGTAGGTGAATCTGGTTGCGGGAAATCCACTACTGGGAGAACCATCATTCGTCTATACAATGCAACAGGTGGCGAAGTTATTTTTAACGGGCAGAATGTGCATGATAAAAAATCAACAACAGATCTTAAACAATTTAACCGAAAAATGCAAATGATCTTTCAGGATCCATATGCCTCCCTCAATCCAAGAATGAAAGTTGTGGATATTATTGCTGAGGGTATCGATATTCATGGTCTTGCAAAATCAGCACAAGCACGTAAAGACCGTGTGTATCAATTGCTTGAAACGGTTGGTTTGAATAAAGAGCATGCGAATAGATACCCGCATGAATTTTCAGGCGGTCAAAGGCAGCGTATTGGGATTGCTCGTGCGTTAGCTGTTGAGCCTGATTTCATCATTGCCGATGAGCCAATCTCTGCACTAGATGTGTCGATCCAAGCGCAGGTCGTCAACTTAATGAAAGAACTGCAAGAAGAAAAGGGCTTAACGTATTTATTCATTGCCCATGACCTTTCAATGGTGAAATATATCAGCGATCGTATCGGCGTGATGTATTTTGGGAAATTGGTTGAGCTGGCACCAGCGAATGAATTATATGAAAACCCGCTTCATCCATATACAAAATCATTACTATCTGCGATTCCGCTTCCAGATCCTGATTATGAGCGTAACCGCAAACGGATTAAATACGATCCATCTGTTCATAAAGGAACAAATACGGAATTTCGTGAAGTTAAGCCAGGTCACTTTGTCAGCTGTACTGAGGAAGAATTCAAAGAGATCAAAGCAAAACAATAAGAACAGAGAAGAAGCACTGCGATATCAGTGCTTCTTTTTTTATTTTACAAAAAAACAAGTTGATGGTAATTTTTATGTAAAATGAGTAAACCAGGAGGAAATCAAATGTTGTTATGGAAGATGTTTCGCTATTCATGTCTTCACTTTTTTATCGTCACGATGCTTTTTTCAATATCTTTTTTAACGGAACCAAACGGAGGAAAGTGGATGATCGCATTTTTAGTGTTCATTTGCATCATTTCGTTTTCGGTTGAATTTGCTGTGTATCGGCGCACGAATAAACAGAAGGAAGAAGTCCGGCGTATGAAGTACCTTTATTTCATCATGTTTCAGGTCGCAATGACACTTCTTTTGTTTGCTTGCTTTCAAATGCTCATGAATCGTTCGATATAAAACTTTTTTTGCTTTCTCTTGAAAAAAAGTGAAACCACCAATGGCATTGCTGCGTCTTACTAGTACAGGCGTTTAAATAGCAAGAAATCGGGAATAGATAAGGAAGTGGTTCTTAACTACATCATAAGGAGCGGATCCATGAATTGGTATGAAAAGCTCAGTGAATACTTCCCGATAGAAGAAATGAAGTCAAAAGAGCATATGGAAGCTTTATTAAAGGAAAGAAGTGATATTTATCATAAAGAAGAAGGGCCTCATCATGTGATGATGTACGCTGAATTTGATTCTTTCATCTTTATTGATTATTTATTTGTTTCCAAGGATGCAAGAGGTGAAGGCCTCGGCTCAAAGCTCATTCATAAGCTGAAGGAAAAAAGAAAACCGATCTTGCTTGAGGTCGAGCCTGTAGATGAAGATGATGCAGATACTGCCAAACGCCTAAAGTTTTATCAGAGAGAGCACTTCAAGCATGCTGAATCAATTGGTTATAAACGCAGGTCACTTGCAACGAATGAAGTGAACCGCATGGAAATTCTTTATTGGTCGCCTCGTACAGATAATGAGGAAGAAATGATGGAGGCCATGAGAAAGACGTACGAAAGAATCCATACGTATAAAGACGAAGAATGGTATGGACAATCGTATGAGGATGTTGATGATGTGCTGAAGCTCGTTGAAAATAGAAAACAAAAAAATATTTTCGATCATCTCGACTAAATGAGAATGTTCAGACATCAAACATCGGCACAAAAAGAATGAAATTGTCTAGTTTTTGTCACAAAAATTGCAAGAAAATCTGTTCACACTTACTTTTTTATAGTATAATCACTATAAAGATTACTTATTTAGAACAATTTTAATTTAAGAATACAGATCAATATTCATTCTACAAATTGAGGAGTGAAGATTTATGGTAACATTATACACATCACCAAGCTGTACATCATGTAGAAAAGCAAGAGCGTGGTTAGAAGAGCACAATATTCCATACCAAGAGAGAAATATCTTTTCTGAGCCTCTTTCAATCGATGAAATCAAAGAGATTCTTCGTATGACGGAAGATGGTACAGATGAAATTATCTCAACACGTTCTAAAGTATTCCAAAAACTAAATGTAAATGTTGAGACAATGCCACTTCAACAATTGTATAAACTAATCAATGAGCACCCTGGTCTTCTAAGACGTCCAATTATTTTGGATGAAAAAAGACTGCAAGTTGGGTACAACGAAGATGAAATTAGACGTTTCCTTCCTAGAACGGTTCGTACATTCCAACTTCGAGAAGCTCAGCGACTTGCTAACTAATAGACAACACGAAAAGCTGCCGATCATTTGGCAGCTTTTTTTATTTATTTTCAGCCGTTTGTTCGTAAAAGAGACTGGCTAAAATAACGGTTGCGACGGTTAAAAAAGGAAGCAACAATTCAAGTGTAGTATGCTGCGCCATAAATTCATTCAGTTTTACATCACGGACAATCATTTCTCCGCCAGTAAAAGCTAAAAGGGCACTCCCTCCGTATAAAAGAATCGGAAACTTGGTTAGTGCTGCATGAATCAGCTTACTCCCCCAAATAATAATCGGGACTGAAATCATTAAGCCAAAGGCAGTGAGCACCATGTTCCCCTTAGCTGCCCCTGCAACAGCGATCACATTATCAAGTGACATAAAAAGATCTGCAATCACGATGGTCTGAACAGCACGCCAAAGGGAGCCGCTGCTTTTAATCCGAATGGATTCTTTCTTTTGTTCAATTAACAAATTGTATCCTATATAAAGGAGAAAGAGACCGCCGATAAATTGCAAATATGGGATGGTCAATAAATAAACGGCAGCACCAGTCATGGTAATTCTCATCAGCACTGCCAAAAGTGTGCCGATCCATATGGCTTTGTTTCGTTTTTCATTTGATAAGCTTCGACTGGCCATCGCAATGATTAATGCATTATCTCCGCCTAATATGAGGTCTATGCCAATAATCATCAGTAAGGATACGATCCACTCTGTTTCCATCCAGTTCACCTCATTTCACTAAAATAGCTCGTACAACCAATATATGAGGACAATTCAAATATATGTTTCTGCAAGTTTTCTCTGCAAAAAATGCGTTTTTATTTCTTTTATTCATGTTTTATCATAAAATAGACAGTACACAGCAATACCTCATTTCTTTAAATGGTTAACATGTAGACGGAACGGGTAAAGTGTAGTAAAGTACTATTAATTGGGAGCTTGTATGTCCCTTCAACATCTTATATAGAAGGGAAGGTTGGCAAAATGGAAATCGAAAGAATAAATGAACATACAGTCAAATTTTATATTTCCTACGGTGATATTGAAGATCGCGGTTTTGACCGTGAAGAGATTTGGTATAATCGTGAGCGCAGTGAAGAGCTGTTCTGGGAAGTGATGGACGAAGTGCACGAAGAAGAAGAATTTGCAGTAGAGGGACCACTTTGGATTCAAGTACAGGCACTTGATAAAGGTCTTGAAATTGTCGTGACAAAAGCCCAACTTTCTAAAGATGGACAAAAGCTCGAATTGCCGATTCCAGAAGATAAAAAAGATCAAACAGATGAAGAAAGTTTAGATGCTCTGCTTGATGATTTTCATAAAGAAGAGCAAGATCAAGAAGATCATAATGAGAAGGACAAAAAACTTCAACTTCAGTTCGTATTGAAAATGGATGACTTTGAAGATTTGATTGCACTTTCTCAATTAAATATGCAGGATTTTACGACAAGTTTATATTCGTTTGAAAACCGTTATTATCTATATGTTGACTTCCACGAGGATTTGTCAGATGAGCAGGTGGAGAATAAGCTTAGTATTCTGCTTGAATATGCTCATGAATCAGTGGTCAGCATCTACAGACTGCAAGAATACGGTCAGCTGATTGTCAAAGAGAATGCGCTTGAAACGATTCAACAGCACTTCTCGTAACAACAAAAAGTCGATTTCTATAGAGGAATCGACTTTTTTATCTGAATGAAAAAGTAAATAAAGTGATCGGCAAGGAGAAAATGAAATGAGAAATGTAGTCAAAGTTCTATTTTTTCTTATCATTACGATAGCTGCTTATTTGATTATCCAAATTTTTGCCGGTGATCTAGCGGTAAGTGTATTAAGTTCCGTCAGTGTTCTATTCACTTTATCGATTATCTTCATCGGGTTTGTCATTTTCTTAGAAAACAGAAACCCCTCTCAAACGATTACGTGGCTTGTGCTGCTTGGGAGCTTTCCGCTTTTCGGGTTTTTGTTTTATATTTTCTTTGGACGCAATATTAAAAAGCGCAGACTTTTTGAAAAGAAAGCGGTACTAGACGAACAGCTTGTCCAGGAAGATGAACGTATCCACAGAGAAGCGATTGAAAAAATGACTCATATGGGTGACCATCAGCAGCTCTTATTTAAGCTGGCCCACAGACTTGGACATACCCCTATTACATATCGCACATCCTCTAAAGTTCTGACCAATGGAGAAGAAACGTTCTCTCATATTTTTGAAGAAATCAAAAAAGCAACACATCACATTCACCTAGAATATTATATTCTCCGTCATGATGATCTGGGACAAGAATTAAAGGACATTTTAATCGAGAAAGCAAAAAGTGGTGTGATTGTCCGTTTTTTATATGATGATGTAGGCAGCCTAAAACTCTCCCGTCAATATATTGCTGACTTAGAAAAGGCTGGCGTGCAGATCGTTCCGTTTTTACCAGTGAGACTGCCCTTATTAAATAATAAAATCAACTTCCGAAATCACCGAAAAATCGTGGTGATTGATGGAGAAGTAGGATTTGTCGGCGGGCTAAACATTGGGGACGAATATATGGGCAGAAGCAGACAATATGGATTTTGGCGTGATACGCACCTGATGATTAAAGGTGAGGCCGTTCGTGATTTGCAGCAGATTTTTATGCAGGATTGGTATTACATGACCAATGAAAGATGCTCGGGTGTGGATTATTTTAAAGATTTCAGCCATATGGAGAGTAGAGCAGAAGGCGTACAAATGATTGCGGGTGGTCCTGATAAACAGTGGGAAGTCATTAAAAATCTCTTTTTCTCCATGATTATCTCCGCCAAAAAATCAATTTGGATTGCTTCACCTTATTTTGTACCAGATGATGATATTTTGTCCGCACTGAAAATTGCTGCTTTGAGCGGAGTCGATGTTCGAATCATTGCGCCGAAAAATCCAGATAAACGCATCGTATTTCATGCGTCCCGTTCATACTTCCCCGAACTTTTAGAAGCAGGTGCGAAGGTATATGAATATGATCAAGGCTTTATGCATAGTAAGTTTATCATTGTGGATAGTGAGCTAGCATCAATTGGTACAGCAAATATGGATATGAGAAGTTTTCATCTGAACTTTGAAGTGAATGCTTTCCTCTACAAAACAAAAAGCACAGAGAAGCTGGTCAACGACTTCTTAGGTGATTTAGAGCAGTCGCATGAAATTGTTCCAGAAGAATTTGCGAAGAGGCCTTTAAGGGTGAGGCTATTTGAATCAACAGCAAGATTATTATCACCTCTTTTATAAAAATTGTATTTCCCCCCTTTTCTAAAAGGGGGATTTTTTATTTTACTAAGGGAAGGTAGGTTAAAATCGTGTTTTGATACGATAAAAATTCATTTTCGATATTCGCTTCCTGATGAGAGAAAAAGCTATAATACGGTCATCAAAGAACAAGGGGCGAAAGATATGAATGCAGCGATCATGGAGAATGGCAAGCTGATTCGCATCACACAACATCTGACTAAAAGGCGGCTAGAGCATGTAAGAGCTATGTGCAAATTTTACTGTCCTGAATGTAGGCAGGAGGTTCTATTAAAGCTAGGTGAGCATCGTGTCCATCATTTTGCACATAAACAGCTCTCGGCATGTCCATTAGCGTCCACCGGTGAAACAGCTTATCATCAGGCAGGGAAAATGGCTCTTAAGGATTGGCTCACGCAGCTTGGATATGAGCCGTTACTAGAGAAATATGTTTCAAACATTCAGCAGCGCCCTGATGTGACCGTCGCTATAAAAAATAAAGGCTATGCCATCGAATTTCAATGTGCAAATATTTCGTGGAAAGAGCTACATAAACGAACGGAAGGTCTCCGTGCTGCGGGGCTCTATCCTATATGGGTCATAGGGGCGAATCGTTTAAAACGAATGGGTGGCCAGCTCTTTTCATTCTCCTCCCTTCATTGGGGAATTTTAAGGCAGTCAAAGAATAGGAGACTCATTTTTTATTGTCCGATCCAAAATAGATTCATCCACCTGGATCAACTTCTCGTGTTTCAGCCAACGAAAATATGTGCCTCAATGACCGTTAGACCGCCTTCAGCTTATCGCCAACTATCAGCACTCTTATCTGTTTCCTCGAACAATCATCAATTGTATAATGAGTGGCTCAAATGTATTCGGCAATTTAGGGAGCGGCCACCCCGCATTTTAGCAAATGAAAGCAAGCATTTAAGAACCATTTTTTATGAGCATCATCAAACAGCATGGCCATTTCTACCGACAGAATTATTTATCCCCCTGACAGAAGCATATATCTTTTCAAGCCCTGTTTATGTGTGGCAAGGATGTCTTTATGATTGGATGGTTCGAACGGGAAAAGAACAAGTGACCATTCATCTTCTTTTAAAAGAAATTGAGCGATGTGTACAGAATAAAGAAGTGAAGCTCCGATATGCCAATGTCACAATAGAAGAAATCAAAGAGGTGATCATTTCATATGTACGGGCGCTTGTGAATCTAGGGTTTTTATACATGACGAAAGAGGGTAATTATCAAGTAACGTCGAATCAAAAGCCTATACGAACAGCAGATGAAGCGATAAAACGAGATGCTTTCTTATTTCATTAGCATGTTTCATGCCCACTTTGATCATGATAAGAAAAAGGTGGTGCTGCTATTGAATAGAAAGAAACGCTTTTTTCTCATTTTTTTAGTTTGTTTGGTATTTATTTCTGCATATGATTTGACAAATATAGTTCAAAACAAAGAAGATAAATACAACACCAATTTCTTTCACTTTCCGAAAGGTTGGTTCAACACAACTCATGCAAGGGGGATTCATATGACTTCACAAAATAACAACAATCATTTACCAGACAGAAGCGAAGTAAAAGAAGAAAACAAATGGCGCCTTGAAGATATTTTTGAAAGTGTCGATTCATGGAATAAGGAATTCGAAGCTGTAAAAAAAGAAATTCCGAAGCTCGCCCAATTTAAAGGCAAGTTGGCCCATTCTGCTGATGTCTTGTATGAAGCCCTAACATTTCAGGATCAACTTTCTGAAAAGCTTGGCAAGCTTTATACATATGCGCACATGAAATACGATGAAGATACAACAAATTCATCATTTCAGGCTTTAAATGATAAAGCATCCAATTTATTTACACAGCTGTCTAGTACATCTGCCTATATTGTTCCGGAAATTTTATCTATTCAAGAAGATAAGCTGCAGCAATTTATTTTGGAAAAAGAAGAATTAAAACTTTATTCTCACGCTCTCGAAGAAATTAACAAAGAGCGTCCGCATATTTTAAGTGAGGAGCAAGAAGCTTTATTAGCTGAAGCCTCTGAACCTTTATCAACATCATCCACTACGTTTAGTATGTTTAATAATGCAGATATTTCGTTCCCTTCTGTTAAGGATGAAAATGGAGAAGAAAAGAAAATTACTCATGGCAACTTCATTACCTTTTTAAACAGTGATGATCGTGAAGTGAGAAAGAATGCTTTTAAAGCCGTTTATAAAACGTATGATCAGTATAAGAATACTTTGGCGTCTACACTCAGCGGCTCGATTAAAAAGGATAATTTTTATGCGAAAGTACGTCATTACAAATCGGCAAGAGAAGCAGCGTTATCACGGAATAGTATTCCTGAAGAAGTGTATGACAATCTAATTGATACAGTTCATCAATATTTACCGTTATTACACCGCTACATTGAATTGCGTAAAAAGGTATTAAAGCTTGATGAAGTGCACAATTATGACTTGTATACACCATTAGTAAAAGATGCTGGCATGAAGCTGACCTATGATGAAGCAAAGGATTATATGCTGAAAGGGTTAGCGCCATTAGGAGAAGAATATGTTTCGGTATTAAAAGAGGGACTCGAAAATCGCTGGGTAGACGTTTATGAGAATAAAGGGAAACGAAGCGGCGCGTATTCTTCTGGAAGCTATGGCACGAACCCTTATATCTTAATGAACTGGCAAAATAATATTGATAATTTATTTACGCTGGCTCATGAATTTGGTCACTCTGTTCATAGCTACTATACAAGAAAGCATCAGCCATATCCGTACGGAAACTACAGCATTTTTGTAGCAGAAGTGGCTTCTACAACAAATGAAGCATTACTAGGTGAATACTTACTCAATCATTTAGAGGACAAAAAGCAGCGCTTGTATGTGCTCAATCACTTGTTAGAAGGATTTAGAGGGACGGTATTCAGACAAACGATGTTTGCAGAGTTCGAGCATCTCATTCATGTGAAAGCGCAAGAAGGGGAGGCATTAACGCCAGAGTTTATGACGAACCTGTATTACGACCTGAATAAGAAGTATTTTGGCGACGGTATGGTTGTGGATAAGGAAATCGGATTAGAATGGACGCGAATTCCGCATTTCTATTACAACTATTATGTGTATCAATATGCAACAGGCTATAGTGCGGCTCAGGCATTAAGTAAACAAATTTTAGAAGAAGGGAAACCTGCGGTGGAGCGCTATACAGACTTCCTTAAAGCAGGAAGCTCTGACTATCCAATCAACGTGCTGAAAAAAGCTGGTGTAGATATGGCATCAAAAGAACCAATTGAGGCAGCATGTCAATTGTTTGAAGAAAAATTAAAGGAAATGGAAGAGCTCATCTCAAAGACTGGTGAGTAACGAGAAGACTTCTGTCAGATGTGTGAGTGGAAACTCACCTTTTGGCAGGAGTTTTTTCTTGAAATAAAAAGACCAGATTGTTGACAAGGGGCTAAAATGAACTTGATTTTAGCCCTTTGACTTCTTTTTAGCGTGATAGAAAACCTTTGCAGGCTAGGAAGGCCGAGTTACTTGCGCGGAGCGAATTTGACATTCGTGAGCACTAGCACGCAGGACTGACACCGAATGCGAGGGTTGCCTACACGCTAGACCTCGTCTATATGAACGAGGTTTGTACATTCAATGATTACGCTTTAAAACCTTTGAAGGTTTTCCGGTGATTCATTCGATAGAGTGTAAAGAGAATGGAAGCGAATAGGAGTGGAGATGTCAGGTAAACAGGCAGCATCTTCATTAAGCCTAATATATTTAAACAGAAACATAAGCCAATGGCAACAAGTCCAATGGTTGTGCTGCGCATGCAGATCCCCCCATTTTTTTGTTACTTTCACTATATGAAAGTGACAGTCCTCTTATGTTTTGTGACAAAAATATGAACATATAGTATATCGGTTGTCATAAGTCGACAAAATTTGATATACTACAGATGTGAAATTAATCACATACAAACATTACCCCTTTGTTTGACCGTGAAAAATTTCTCCCATCCCCTTTGTTGTCGTTAAGACATAGTGAAACCGCGCTTATCCCGGCGCGGTTTCTTCGTACTTACA
The DNA here is from genome assembly GCF_040047675.1 of Bacillus sp. BS1807G30. Lineage (NCBI taxonomy): Bacteria > Bacillati > Bacillota > Bacilli > Caryophanales > Bacillaceae > Bacillus > Bacillus sp. BS1807G30. Next base: position 1,114,027 of record NZ_CP157353.1, read on the forward strand.
AATAGAACAAGTGTTCTTTTTGGGGTAAAGAAAAAACATGGGTCAGCACCCATGTTCATTCTCACAGCGGTAGACATCAAGATCTGAATGATTGTCTCCTTCTGTATAACGCCAAAACATTTCCTGATGTACTTGTACACGTTCTACCTTTTTAGCAAATGCGAGTTTTTTCATCTCGCGTTCAACTTCTTCAAGGGTCAGGTCATATACAACGGCAATTTCTTTTGCTGATGCAAATTGAAAGTAAGCGATAAACCATTCAATTGGCGGTCGTTCTGAAGGTGTTGGTTTTTCGCCAATCATTTCAAAGAGAATTTCCTCGTAAATATCATAAGAATATGCACCTGAAATCTTTAATCCTTCTTCACCATTTATCGTATTAAAAAAGGCGAAAGTGGGAAGCTCAGACACATCCATTTCAGCTGCGATTTTCATATCACATTGGAGCGCTTTGACAGCACTTTGAGAATGTATATCTCGCTGGAACTCTTCAATGTCCAGTCCAGCCGTTTTTGCATTTTCTAGCAAGACTTGTTCACTGGTGACGTCCTGCTGATGGCAAAAAAGCGATTCTTGAATGAGTCGTAAAAATTTCATTCCGCATTTTCTGCCCTGAAGTTCAGCTGCTTTTAATGCAAGAGAGGCGAGATAAGGTGATGTCACAATTTGTTCAGACAACATTTGTTCTTTTTTGGTCTGAGTTTTCGTGGCAAATTTCCCCCACGCTTCGGTTAGTAAATGTTTTTTTCGTTTCCGGTTCAAAGCATTAATACTAGAACTTGTAACCGTTCGTAAAGTGAAGAAACGGCCATATTTCATTTTCAACTTTTTAATTGATGGCTCTAATAACCAGCAGTCCGGGCTGAGAGGATCAATGAATACATAGATTTCAATCGGCTTTTGAGGATGTCCGTGACAATGTGAGAAATATTGCTCATGCGGATTGCAGCTCAAGATCGTCCGTCCTTTTCAGGTATTTGGTTGACCATGTGACGAGCCGTCAAAGACAGTCGCTCAAATAAAAAGTCACGAATATCGCCGGTTAGTCCTACTTGATCCATTGCATCCTCCATGCATTCAAGCCATGCGTCCGCTCGCTCCTCAGTAATCGGAAAAGGGAGATGTCTCGCCCGTAGCATTGGGTGACCATGCTCCTCAGTATAAAGCGGCGGTCCGCCTAAATATTGAGTTAAGAACTGTTTTTGTTTTCTTGCTGTTTCTTTTAAGTCATCCGGGAAAATAGGATGAAGCAAAGGATGACACTTTACATTTTCATAAAAAGTATCAACAAGTTGCGATAGAAGTTCCTCTCCAACCGCTTCGTAAGGTGCGTTAAACGATTGTACCATGTTGACTACTCCTTTAACTCGTAGCTAATAGGATGGCTCACCCTATTGCGAATTTCATGTATTTCAAAAGTGATATTCAGTTTGTTCTATTTTGTTGTTTCTATTATTGTATACTTATTTTAACAACCTCTACTCAATTCCACAAACAAACCGCTTTGGTCCTTTGGGAAAAGTGAGGGAGACAGGTTCCGTGTTCAATTGACCATATCATAACACATTCAGTCAAAAAAGGGTGAAAAGCGACATACAAAAAACCGAAGAGGTTATTCTCTTCGGTTTAGGCGAAATATTGAGCTGTGATTTTCTTTACATAATTTTGTGTTTCTTTAAATGGAGGAATACCTCCGTACTTATCTACATTCCCTGAGCCTGCGTTATAAGCGGCTAAGGCGAGTGAGACATTTCCATTATATTTTTGAAGCATTTGTTTTAAATACTTCGTTCCGCCTTCAATGTTTTGGGCTGCATCAAAGGCATTGTTCACGCCAAGTGATTTAGCAGTAGACGGCATAAGCTGCATCAGTCCAAGTGCACCTGCATGGCTGACAGCATTCGTGCGATAACCGGATTCTTGCTTGATCACTGCATGGATCAGTTTTTCTGGAACTCCGTGCTTTTGAGCCATTTGTGAGACGATTTGATTAATCTCTTTTGATGAAGAGCCTGAAACAGCTTTTTGAAGGGGCGGTGTGTAGCTGTTATTTAAGACGTTTCCAATACCATTTGCGGTATTCAATTGGCTGTCATTTGCATAAAGAGACTGAGATTGAAGCTGTTCACTGCCCGCTATCGCAGATAAATATGGATTCATTCGTGCATATTGCGTGTTCGGAGACGTTGATGGGTCCGATCCCATGAAAGCAGAAATGGAAAGCGGGAGTCGAGATAATTCTGATCCGCCTAAAAAATCTTGCAACAGCGACTGGAATGAAGTCTCAGCGCTTGATTCTTGTCCAGCTGTGAGTTGTGTTTGTCCATTATCAGATTGTAACGTTTTGAGTGCTTGAAGCTGCATAAAGGATTGAAGTTGATTGACGTTCATCATGTTCCTCCTTCAAGGAATTCATCTATTCTTTTGTTTTCATTTTTTCTTCATAAAAACGTACGACTTTGTTTTTCGTGTGTCTTGGTGGGATCTGAAATTGCTGAAGCAATGCTGTGAAAGCAGCTTGTCCAATGTCTAAATCACTCACTTCAAATTCAAGTTCATAGTCCTCTACTGTTAAATATCGGCTGTGATCCAAAACAATTAAGCCTTCTTTGATCATTTTTTCTGCTCTTGACGTTTCCAGTGAACCAAAATATACGATTTGATCCTTTTGAATGTGAAGGTGTACTAATCTGTCTGCCACTTCACCTTCTGGCAGTTGGAAATGTTCAAGACTAGCGGGAGGATCGATCGTTTGGTGGGTTTCCAAAAGGCCAATCTCATGCGGTTCCTTTAATGTGAGGACCCACTGCCCACCTTTTTCTCTCATTCGTAATGCAGCGAATTTGGATTTTATATCAAATTGAGGTGTATCAAAATAATAGTTGGTTTGAGTGAGGAAGTCCTCGTCCTTTAATTGGAAATATTCTTTTAGCTGTTCAAATTCTTTTTTCATTAATAATTGTTTTAGTTCTATCTCAATTTCCTGTGCCATTTTGACATCAACCTTTCATTTAGAGGAAATATAATTATTGTACATGAAAAGCTTCTTTTTTTCTTATTTATTCCTTAAAAAGAGACGTATATAGATGCTAAATGAGGCAAAATGAACAACGAAATGGAGAAATCAAATTTTCTCAAAAAGTTCGGTTTATCAATATTGAACTTGATATGATAAAATAAAGCTGTACTTTGTTGTAAAGGAGATCATGATGCAAAACAGAATTGAAATCACAGAAGCAACTTTAAAAGAAGACAGGCTGATCTTGACGGTCCAGTCAGATGAGCAAATTCAAAAAGCAAAAGCATCAGGACAAATGCTTGTTGATTCTGATCACTTTGCGTTCGTTTACATACTTGAGACTGAGGAGTCTTTTACGTATCTTATTTTAGGAGAACATACATGGGCTCCATTAAAAGAAGCAATGAATCGTGAAATCCCTGTCTATTTGGCGGCGGAAGAGCAAACGCTAGAACTCATTCAACTTCATCAGGAATTAAACTATTTAATCGACAATATTAAAGACAATGCCAATTACGGAGATATGGAAGAGAAAGTGAAGAGCACATTCCTCTGAAATAATTAGGTATTTGGAATTGGGGGAAGTTTCTTGGACAAAAAACAATGGGATCAATTCCTCGCACCATATAAGCAAGCAGTCGAAGAATTAAAAGTGAAACTAAAAGGCATCCGAAAACTGTATGAATTTGAGGATGACCATTCACCAGTAGAATTTGTCACTGGCCGAGTGAAACCCGTTGCCAGCATATTGGAAAAGGCAAAGCGTAAAAACATCCCGATGCATGAGATTGAAACGATGCAGGATATTGCAGGGCTTCGCATTATGTGCCAATTTGTAGAAGATATACAAGTCGTCAAGAAAATGCTTCAGTCACGAAAAGATTTCGTGGTTGTAGATAAACGCGACTATATTGCAGAACATAAAGAAAGCGGATACCGCTCGTACCACCTTGTTGTGTTATATCCGCTGCAAACGATCAATGGAGAGAAGCAGCTCCTCGTCGAAATCCAAATCCGTACATTAGCTATGAATTTTTGGGCGACCATTGAGCATTCTCTGAATTATAAATATAGCGGGAATATCCCGGAGAAGGTCAAGCAGCGCCTTCAAAGAGCTTCTGAGGCAGCATCTCTTCTTGATGATGAGATGTCTGAAATCAGAGGGGAAATTCAAGAAGCGCAAGTGGCATTTTCCCGGAAAAAGAAAAACGATAGCTGAGCCTAAGCTTGATCAAATATGATGCTGCTTTCTCGTCGCAGCAAGGTGGAAAAGGAGAAGAATTCATGAAATTTGCAGTTTCTTCGAAAGGGAATTCTGTATCTGACACACTTAAAAATAAAATACAGACCTACTTATTGGATTTTGGAATGGAATTAAATGAAGAGGAACCCGATCTCGTCATTACCGTTGGCGGAGACGGAACCCTTTTATACGCTTTTCACCGGTATAGCAACCGTCTGAACGAAACCGCTTTTGTCGGCGTACATACAGGCCATCTTGGTTTTTATGCAGACTGGGTCCCGAGTGAAATTGAAAAGCTTGTGTTAGCCATTGCCAAAACGCCTTATCATATTGTGGAATATCCGATCCTTGAAGTCATCGTCAGGTACAACGATGGGGGCAGGGAAGAAAAATATTTAGCAATGAATGAATGTACGATTAAAAGTATGGAAGGTACACTTGTGGCAGATGTTGAGATTAGGGGTCAGCTTTTTGAAACATTCAGAGGAGACGGTCTTTGTTTGTCTACACCATCTGGCAGTACAGCCTATAATAAGGCACTTGGTGGGGCTATTATTCACCCATCCATTAGGGCGATCCAGCTGGCAGAAATGGCTTCAATCAACAACAGAGTGTTTAGAACGGTCGGTTCGCCGCTCATTTTGCCGGACCACCATACGTGTGTGATCAAACCGATTAATGATGTGGATTTTCAGGTGACGATAGATCATTTGTCGCTGCTGCATAAAGATGTGAAATCCATTCAATGCCGAGTGGCAGACGAGAATGTCCGGTTTGCCCGATTTAGACCATTTCCGTTTTGGAAAAGGGTGCAAGATTCCTTTATCGGCAAAGGAGAATAAGAAAGAGGTTGTTCTCGCTGGAATACTTTAAGATAAACAAAACCATATCAGCCAAAGAAGAAGGCAGGCTGCTGAAGGACTACTTAATCGATCTTGGCATTTCAAAACGAATGCTGACAGATATTAAATTTGATGGCGGTGACCTTCTGATTAATGGAGAGCATGTGACCGTGAGATATGAGCTGCGCGAGGGGGACAGGCTCACCATTTTATTTCCCGAGGAAAAAGTGAGTGAAGGGCTAAAACCTGCGGCCATTCCGCTTGATATTTTATTTGAGGACGAGCATGTGCTTGTGCTGAATAAAAAGCCGTATATTCCATCGATTCCTTCTCGAGAGCACCCTGAGCATAGTATTGCAAATGGGTTGCTTCACCATTATGCTGAGCAGTCCGTTCGGCTGACTGTCCATTTGGTGAACCGTCTTGATCGTGATACTTCTGGTGTCATGTTAGTCGCTAAACATCGCTTTGCACACAGCCTTTTATCAAAGGCGCAGAAAAAAGGGGAAGTCAAGCGAACGTATAGAGCCATGACACATGGCATGATCACGCAAAAGGAAGGAACAATTAGAGCAAAAATTGCTCGAAAAGGGGACAGCATTATTGAACGAATGGTGGATGAATCTGGTCAGGAAGCCGTAACACATTATACGGTGCTGGCGGTACATACTCATTTAGATATGTCTGATGTGTCCCTCACCCTTGAAACGGGAAGAACTCATCAAATTCGTGTTCACATGCAATTCCTTGGTCATCCGCTTGTTGGAGATACGCTATATGGTGGAACAAGCGAGAGAATAGGCAGGCAGGCACTTCATAGTGAGACCCTTGTTTTTCCGCATCCGATAACAGGGGAGTCCATGACATTTTCGGCTCCTTTGCCGGATGATATGACATTATTGCTTCAGTAAACAAGTAAACCCGGTCACCTGTCATGGTGGACCGGGTTTTTTATTGCGTGAAATGCTGAAACCTTGAATCATCATATGGCATAGATGAAGGAACAGATACTGTCTCAAGTTCTGGGTATCTAAGAGCAGAGAGCTGGTGGCCAAAGACGCAGCCTGTATCAATATTAACCGTTCTACCGATAAATCTTGGTTCTTTTACGGGTGTATGCCCGTACACAATCCATGGTTTTCCGTGATATTCCTTTGCCCAGTCCTTCCTGACAGGTCGACCATCCGGCCATGTTTCTCCGGTGACTGCTCCAAATAATAGATAGGACCTCATCTGCTTGTTCGGTTTTTTGCCAATATCCTTTTCCTTCATCGCTGCGTGTGCAATGATCAGTTCATTCGGAATGAGTACATCATAAAGCGGCGCCTTTTCAAATAAATGTTTAAATTCACGTGATAAAATGGTTTGTTCATCATGTGGCAGTTTTTTGATTTCGTTCACCGTTGTTTCAATGCCGTGCAGTAATTTAACGGGATTTCCTTTCAAATAGCGATACAGCTTAAAACAATGGTTGCCAGGCACATAGCGGATTGCGCCCTTAGAATAGGCGTGTATGACAAATTGCATGACGGCAACTGATCGAGGGCCGCGGTCTGTTAAATCACCAACAAGGGCCAGTGTTCTCTTATCAGGGTGGACAGGTAGTCCATGTTTGAGTTCGTATCCTAGTTTGTGTATGAGGGTAAGCAGCTCTTCGTAGCAGCCATGGATATCGCCTATGATATCGAATTTCATAAAGGTTCCTCCTGATTTTTTCATCCATTTATCGGATATAAAGAAGTTTGAATTTTAGAAAATATAACGAATGGCTTTCATTTCATTTGGGCAATTGTTAGAATCAATGCTTTAACGTAAAACTTAAAAATTAAACATGAATGTTAGGAGGCTTTAGCCAATGGAGCATACATCTGTTTCATCACTCGTTGTCGTTATTATTGTAGCCTTTTTCACCCCCATTTTATTGCACCGATTTAAGCTGACCATCCCGGTCGTTGTCGCTGAAATCATCATGGGGCTCATCATTGGAAAAAGCGGTCTTCAACTAGTTGTTGAACACGACGCATGGCTAGATACGTTATCCATGCTAGGTTTTATTTTTCTTATGTTTTTAAGTGGACTTGAAATAGATTTTTCTTCTTTTGAATCAAAGAAGAAAGCGCGAGAACTGCCAAATGGTTTAAAAGAACCGAATACATTTAAAACAGCGACCATTATTTTTGTTGGCGTATTTTGTATGTCCTTTATCCTGTCTTATGCGTTTGTCCTTGCAGGATTTATTCAAAACGCCTTTTTAATGACGCTTATTATTTCCACCATCTCATTGGGTGTGGTAGTTCCTACCTTAAAAGAGGAAAAGTTGATGCAGACGAATATTGGTCAAATCATTTTGCTTGTAGCCGTCATTGCTGATTTGGTGACAATGATTTTACTTGCTGTGTTTTCCTCCATTTATGGCGATGGAACAGGGAACATGTGGTTGCTCTTATTATTATTTGCGGCAGGTATTCTTCTTTATTTATTTGGCCGGGTATTTAAGACAAAGTCCATTTTTCAGTCCATGTCAAAAGGAACGGTGCAAATTGGGACAAGAGCCATCTTTACTCTCATTATAGTCTTAGTTGCCTTATCTGAATCACTCGGTGCTGAAAATATTCTTGGGGCTTTTTTAGCAGGTGTGCTTGTGTCTCTTCTTTCGCCTAATAAAGAACTCGTACAGCAGCTGGACTCGTTTGGCTATGGATTTTTAATTCCGATCTTTTTTGTGATGGTCGGTGTGGACCTGAATATATGGTCACTCTTTAAAGATCCAACCATCATGATCATGATTCCGCTGCTGTTTATCGCATTATTGCTTAGTAAACTCGTTCCGATTCTTTATTTAAAAAAATGGTATGACATGAAAAAAGTCATCGGTTCGGGTTTTTTATTAACCTCGACGTTATCCCTTGTCATTGCTGCTGCAACGATTGGTGAGCGGCTTGGTGTCATTGATCATAAAATGTCAGGAGCTCTTATTCTAGTCGCTGTGCTCACGAGTATTTTAACGCCTGTTTGGTTTAAGGCGTTATTTAAACAAGAACGTGAAACCAATCATAAAAAGCGTGTGACGTTTATTGGAGCGAATCAGCTGACGTTACCTGTGACGCTTGATTTGCATCAGGATGAATATGACATCCGTATTTTGCACGTCTTTCAGGAAAATAAAGAAGCCTTGCTTGCTGACTCCATCTTTGAAGTTGAAGCGATTGAACAATATGACGATGATACGCTCAGACAAGCTGGCATCGGGCAAGAGGATGTGCTCGTTGTGGCTACAGGCAGTGAAACGAAAAATAAGGAAATTGCTTTATTTGCAAAAGAAGAAGGATCTAAACAAGTCATTGCAAGTGTTAACAAAGCGGAAGCCGAGCTGACATTAAAGGAAGCAGGGATCGATACCTTTTCTAACTTCTTATCATCTAAAACGGTGCTGAGGGCATTGATTGAAGCACCTGATGCGATTCGCTTGTTAACAAATGAGGATTCTTCTTTGTATCAAATTCAAATGAACAATCATCGGTATCATAATGTCATGCTGAGGGAATTTCCTTTTACCGGCGATTTGGTGTTTGTCCGTATTTTTAGAGGAATTGACAGCTTAGTACCGCATGGGGATACGACGCTTAGAAGCGGTGACCGCGTGCTTGTGTCTGGCTCCCGGGAGTATGTGGCAGGACTTAGAGCCCAATTAGAGTTGCAATGAACCCTTGACCGATGAACAATTCCTGATTAAGATAGAGGTACAACAATATATGTTTGATCCACTAGGGGAGTCCTTTAAAAGGGCTGAGATAAAAGTGTAGACTTTTAGACCCTCATTACCTGAACAGGTTCATACCTGCGTAGGGAAGTGGTGCGGTTTTTGACTATGCTTTTTACAAATTCCAAACCACTTTCCACGAGGAAAGTGGTTTTTTTATATGGAAAAACAGGAGGAGAGGAACATGACATTTTCGAACGAATGTAAAGAAGCAGCAGCTAAATGGTGGAATGGGAGCTTTACACACCCTTTTGTGAAAGGGATTGGTGATGGCACACTTTCACTCGATCGTTTCACTTATTATGTGATGCAGGATTCGTACTATTTAACTCATTTTGCAAAAGTACAGTCGTATGGAGCCGCCATTAGTGAGGACTTACATACGACAGGCAGAATGGCATATCATGCGCAGGGTACGTATGAAGCAGAGCTATCACTGCATAGAAAGTTCACAGAACTGCTCCAGATCTCTGATGAAGCGCTGGCAAACTTTAAACCTTCTCCAACTGCTTATGCATATACCTCGCATATGTACCGATCTGTGAAAAGCGGTCGTTTTGAAGAAATTTTAGCCGCATTATTGCCGTGCTACTGGCTTTATTATGAGGTAGGAGAAAAACTGAAACAAACAACTCCTGACCATCCGATTTATCAAGAATGGATTTTGACATATGGCGGGGATTGGTTTAAAGAGCTTGTTTTTGAACAGGTGAACCGTTTTAATGAACTTGCAGAAAAAGCGCCAGAACATGTGCGGGCTAATATGAAAGAAAATTTCGTGATTTCGAGCTATTACGAATACCATTTCTGGGAGATGGCGTATGAAAAAGAAATGTGGCAGACAGCATGCTTAGATGGGGTTGGTGCAAATGGAACTCCATGCAGTGACAAATGATACGCTTCCTGTCAGGGAGCTCATCAAGCAAATAAAAGACATTGCGTCTGAAGTAGACTTTATTCATATTCGTGAACGATCGAAGGCAGCAGGTGAGCTGGTTCACCTCGTGAAACAACTTCTAGCAGAAGGTGTTCCGAAAGAAAAGCTGATTATCAATGACCGAGTTGACGTTGCGCTGCTGACCAATATTCACCGGGTTCATCTTCCAGGACACAGCTTTTCGCCAAAGGAATTAAGACAAAAATTTCCTCACCTCCATGCGGGGGTATCGGTTCATTCGATAGAAGAAGCCAAAGCAGCAGAGAAGAACGGGGCAGAGTATGTCATGTTTGGGCACGTGTATGATACCGCATGCAAACCCGGACTTCAGGCGAGAGGCATAAAGGTTGTGGAAGACATGACTTCTGCGCTGTCCATTCCAGTCGTTGTCATTGGTGGAATCACACCAGAACGATTGCCAGAATTGATGCATGTTGAGTTAAAAGGAATAGCCGTCATGTCGGGGATTTTTGCTCATCCTCAGCCGCGCAAAATGGCGCAAACATTTTCTAAAAAGCGAAAGGAGAATCCTTATGAACAAGCATTATGATGTTGCAATCATTGGTGGTGGAATCATAGGGATGTCGATCGCTTATCACCTTGCAAAAGCAGGAAAGCAGATTGTCTTATTTGAGGCAAATGAGATCGGGAAGCAAACGACAAGTGCGGCTGCTGGCATGCTGGGTGCACATGCTGAAGGAGAAGGTGATGAGGATATTTTCTTTCAAGTAGGCAGACAAAGTCAGGCTTTATATGAAAAATTAACAGTCGACCTTCAGCATGAATCGGGCATTGATATTCGGATATCAGTGGGCGGGATTATGAAGGTGGCTTTTACAGAACAAGAAAAGCGTGCGCTTTGCCGGATGCAGCATTTGCCCACATTTGAATGGCTTGAAGCAAGCAGCGTAAAAGAACGTATGCCTCAAATTGCAGATGACATCTTAGGAGCAGGATTGATAGAAGATGATGTACATGTCGAGCCATATGCGGTATGCAGGGCTTTTTGGCAGGCGGCTGTTCGGCACGGAGCGGATGTGAAGGAGTTTACCCCTGTTATCGATGTGAAGAGGGGAAAAGAAACATTGACAGTCAGTACAGCTAAAGGCATCTTCACATGTGATCATCTGACTGTAGCAAGTGGTGTATGGTCGGGCCGTTTTTTAGAAGAACTGGGGTTATCACATTCTCTCTATCCAGTAAAAGGAGAATGCGTGTCTGTTTGGAATAACGGTCCAGCGCTTGCACACACCATCTATCATGATCATTGTTATATCGTTCAAAGGGATAGCGGTAAGCTAGTGATTGGTGCAACGATGAAACCGAATGACTGGCAGGCCGTTCCGACACTTGGCGGTATTGAAGCAGTTATTCACAAAGCATCTCAGCTCATGCCATCTATTCGAGAGATGCCGATTGATCAATGCTGGGCAGGTCTTCGGCCAGCGACAAGCGACCGGCACCCCTATATCGGAAAACATCCAGAAGACGAGCGTATTCTTTTTGCAACGGGACATTACCGAAATGGCATTTTACTTGCGCCAATTACGGGGGAAATCATTCGCGGCTTAATAGCGGGCGAGTCTGTTCACAAGGAATGGCTTCATGCGTTTCGTATTGGGCGAAAGGAGGCATTGTTCGTATGAAAATTCAATTGAATGGAAGAATGGTTGATTTCGATAAGGAAAATGGCACGATTTTTGATCTGCTATCAGCCTATCAACTTGAAAACCGAGTGGTAATCGTTGAAAAAAATCAAGAAATTATAGATAAAGAAGCCTTTCAACAGGTAAAAATTCAACCAAATGACACGATTGAAATCGTTCACTTTGTAGGAGGAGGATGACACCATGCTGCGCATTGGCGGAAAAACATTTACATCAAGACTATTACTAGGGACAGGAAAGTATCCATCATTTGAAGTTCAAAAAGAGGCGGTCAACGTATCAGAAGCTGAAATTTTGACCTTTGCTGTGCGAAGAATGAACATATTTGAACCATCACAGCCCAATTTTTTAGAGCAGCTCGATTTATCAGCCTATACATTGCTGCCAAATACTGCCGGGGCAAGTACAGCGGAAGAAGCAGTGCGGATTGCCCGTTTAGCGAAAGCTTCTGGGCTGTGTGACATGATCAAAGTAGAAGTCATTGGCTGCTCAAGGTCTCTTCTGCCAGATCCAGTCGAAACGTTAAAAGCATCTGAAATGCTATTAGAAGAAGGTTTTATCGTGCTGCCATATACGTCAGATGATGTGGTGCTGGCAAGGAAATTAGAAGAACTTGGTGTTCATGCCATTATGCCAGGTGCTTCTCCAATCGGTTCAGGTCAAGGGCTTTTAAACCCTCTGAATCTATCGTTTATTATCGAACAGGCAAAGGTGCCAGTTATTATTGATGCGGGTGTAGGTTCGCCGAAGGATGCTGCTTATGCGATGGAATTGGGCGCTGATGCTGTATTACTGAATACAGCCGTGTCTGGCGCAAAGGACCCTGTGAAAATGGCTAAAGCGATGAAGCTGGCGATTGAATCTGGAAGACTCGGTTTCGAGGCAGGCCGTATTCCACTCAAAAACTATGGAACAGCCAGCAGTCCGCAAGAAGGAATGCCAGCATTTTGAGCACACGTTATTCACGCCAAGAGCTTTTTAGGCCGATCGGTACAGAAGGACAAAAACGGCTAAATGCCTCAAAGGCCGTCATTATTGGGGCTGGGGCACTTGGAACAGCGAGTGCTGAAATGCTCGTCCGTGCCGGCGTAGGATCTGTCACCATTTTGGATAGAGATTATATTGAATGGAGCAACCTGCAGCGTCAGCAGCTATACACAGAGCAAGATGTTCTTGATCGGCTGCCAAAGGCTGTGGCTGCTGAGAAAAGACTCAAGCAGGTGAACAGTGACGTTCACGTGAGAGGAATCGTCATTGACGTGACCGCTCAAAATATTGATGAGTACGTCAGCGGGGCATCCATCATCGTGGATGCAGCGGATAATTTTGAGGTGAGAATGATTGCGAACGATGCGGCCGTCAAACATCAAATTCCGTTCCTTTATGGGGCCTGTGTAGCAAGCTATGGTATTCAATTCACAGTGATTCCTAGTGAAACACCATGTTTACACTGCCTGCTTGAGCATTTACCTGCACAAGGCATGACATGTGATACAGCAGGAATTATTAGTCCAGTTGTGCAGCAGGTTGCGGCCTATCAAGTGGCGGATGCACTGAAGCTTTTAACAGGACACCAAATCACGCCGGTATTAAGATCGTTTGATTTATGGACAAACGAGCGATCTGATATTCGATCCGTTACATCTTTAAAAAAGAAACAATGTCCAAGCTGCGGTCTTAAGACATATCCATTTCTCTCATATGATCAAAGAGCAAAAGCAGATGTATTATGTGGACGAAATACTGTACAAATTCGCAGTGCACTAGGGGCACCCCCAGCGCTGCATGAAGTAGCCCGTCAGCTAAAGAAAGCAGGAATGGATGTGCTGGAAAATCCTTATTTGCTTTCGTGTCAGAAGGATGAGTACAAGCTTGTTTTATTCAAAGATGGCAGAGCGCTTGTCCATGGGACAAATGATATTGCGAAAGCGAGAACGATTTATCATCAATGGATTGGCTAATGAGAGGGTGAGATGACATGACGATTAAAAAAGCATTAACCATCGCAGGTACTGATTCTGGCGGTGGAGCAGGTATTCAAGCAGACTTGAAAACCTTTCAGGAGCTTGGTGTGTACGGAATGTCCGCCATTACGGCCATTACAGCGCAAAACACACTTGGCGTTCACGGTATTTATCCTCTGTCTATCGAGGCACTCGAAAGTCAAATTGATGCAGTAGCAGAAGACTTGTTGCCAGATGCCGCTAAAACAGGGATGCTGTGGAGTGCTGACATGATCAGTGTCGTTGCTGAAAAAACGAAGCAATATGACTTGAAACTAATTGTCGATCCAGTCATGATTGCCAAAGGGGGCGCCTCTTTATTAAATGAAGATGCGGTCTCTGCTATGAAAACACAGTTACTGCCTGTCAGTTATGCAGTCACACCGAATCTCCCTGAGGCAGAAGTGCTGACAGGCATGCGCATTCAGACAAAAGAAGATCGCCATAGAGCAGCAGAACGACTTTATGAGCTTGGCACGTCCTATGTTGTGATCAAAGGAGGTCATAGTCCTTCAGGCGGCCTCATTACAGACCTTTTGTACGATGGAAAAAGCTTTTTTGAACTCAGTAATGAACATATTGATACACCACATACACACGGAACAGGCTGTACATTTGCAGCGGCATTAACGGCAGAAATAGCAAAAGGTCGTTCCATGAAGGAAGCCTTTGAAACGGCAGAAACCTTTGTCCATGAGGCGATCAAATTTCCTCTGAATATTGGCGCTGGGCACGGTCCGACTAACCACTTTGCTTATCAGCAAAACAGAGTCAAAGCATAAAAAGAAGACTGTCTTCACTTGTGAGGACGGTCTTTTTTCTGAAATAAAAACTTTCTTTCAACGGAAATTGTCAATATCTCATGATATGTGATAAGATTATGATCAGGTACTAATACTATGTCTTGAAAAAATAGGAGGCTTTAATACATATGAACTTTTCTTTAGAAGGCCGTAATATTGTGGTGATGGGTGTTGCCAATAAACGAAGCATCGCTTGGGGGATCGCTCGTTCACTTCACGAAGCAGGAGCTCGTTTGATTTTTACTTATGTTGGAGATCGTCTTGCAGAATCAGTAAAAGAACTAGCAAGCACGCTAGAGCGTGATGATTCCATTATTCTTCCTTGTGATGTGACAAGTGATGAAGAAATCGAAAAATGTTTTGCAACGATTAAAGAAAAAGTACAAGTCATCCATGGTGTTGCACATGCGATTGCATTTGCGAACAAAGAAGAGCTTGTCGGTGAATATTTGAACACGAACCGTGAAGGTTTCCTTTTAGCGCACAACATTAGTGCCTATTCACTAACAGCTGTAGCAAAAGCAGCACGTCCGCTCATGACAGAAGGCGGAAGCATTGTCACACTTACTTATCTAGGCGGAGAGCGCGTTGTCTCTAACTACAATGTCATGGGTGTAGCAAAAGCAGCCCTTGAAGCAAGTGTGAAATACTTAGCAGCTGATCTTGGAGCGGAAGGCATCCGTGTGAACAGCATTTCTGCTGGTCCAATTCGTACGTTATCTGCAAAAGGAATCAGCGGCTTTAATACGATCCTGAAGGATATTGAAGAGCGTGCACCGCTTCGCCGTACAACGACTCCTGAAGAAGTTGGCGATACAGCACTATTCTTATTCAGTGATTTATCCCGCGGCATGACAGGTGAGAATCTTCATGTTGATTCTGGCTTCCATATCATTGCCCGCTAAACGAATAATTGATTTGCAGCATACCAATCACTGGTATGCTGTTTTTTATTTTTCTTCTGATTTGGGGTGTCCTCTCATATATATAAGGAATGAATCATTCGGGAGGGATTAGTATGTCAAATAAAGGTGATGAGAATCAAAAGCCGCTTATGTATATTGTTCAGCCGAGCTATGATGAATCAGCGCCGGCCATGCAAAATATTGTGAGAAAGCGCAAGAAGTCAGAAAAACCTTCAGAAACCAAAAAAAGCGCCAAAGAGGATGCAATCGAAGAGAGCGTGCAAGAACCTGTATCACAGGAAGTAAAGCAGAAAAAAGAAGAGCCGCCTGCGCTACCGCAAGAGCGGGAGATCAATCAAGAAAAAGAGCGTTCACAAAATCGGGAGCCAGTACAAGAACAAGAAAAACAGCCAGAAGGCGTATTTCATGAAACAAAAGAAGAACCAAGAAGAAAACGAGTGAAGAAGCCGTTAAGCCAAATGAATATCGAGGAGAAAGTCGATTTTCTTACAAGTCTGCCGCATAATATGCCGAGAGCGCTTTGCCTCATTGAAGCCGATGGAAAAACATATAGAGGGATCATCATGGAGAGAAAAGACAATATGGTGGTCATCCGCACGGCAGGCGGCGGTAATCCAGTGGAATTAGCAATTGGTGATATTTCTTCTATTCATCCACTTGGTTTTTAATGAACATAAAAAAAGTCCCATAATGGGACTTTTTTTGTTAGCAGCTACGGTTGATGAGTCTTGGATTTAAGCACTCGATTGCGCAGAAGCAGTCAAGGTCTACTTCAATGCAATACTTTGATTTTTCTAAACGGAACACATCACATACGGAATCTTTATCTGTAAAATCTAAAATATGACGATCTTTGTCAAATGCAATAAGCAAGCTGAGTGTTGCGCAGTGATCAGAGATGTGTTCGACTCTGAAAAATGCAGTGCTGAAGCAAGGGCCAGCATCTACTTCTCCGACGTTTCCGAATGCGACGAATGGTTTTGATTTTGAGGTAAATAGAACAAACGGGACAGTGTCACCTAATGAATGTGATGGAGAAAGGAGATTGCTGTAACAGCTGGTCGGGCAATCCTCTTCGACGGCATTTTGTAAGTCGTTTATGTTTTCAACAGCCTCTGCTACACAGTTCCATGAATGTTTGCGGCTCATATTCAACCCTCCTATACAAGGAAATTTGTTTGAGTGTTTGAGCACTGTCATCATCATCTATAAGCTTTATTACGTGTCTCGCCGGTTGATGCATCTAATGTCAATCAATGCGGAAGCGGCCGCCTTTTGCTGACTGCTCCGCATGATTGGTTGTCATTCGTGAGGAAGGGGATGCTTTGACTCATGACAAGTTAGATGAGCGGGCGATTGGTTTAGCCGTGGTGATGATGCTTTTTATCTTTTGTTGGCATGACTCTGTCGACAAGTTCTGGATTTAAACATTGGATCGCGCAGAAACAGTTCAAATCAACTTCGATACAAAAGTCCGCTTTTTCTAAACCAAAGAAGTCAGGATCGCAAGGGTGACAAACGCTTAGCGTATGTCCGTGTACATCAACAGGTCTTAACACAGATAATGTGGCACAGCAGTCATGCAATTTTTCAACCCGGAAGAAAATGGATTCGAAGCATTGGCAATCGTCAACAAATCCTCCAATGTTTCCGAAAGTAGAGAACAATCCGCCCTTTTTATCAAAAAGTAAAAACGGAATCGTATCTTTTCCAGAAACTGTCGGGCTTAATAAATTACTGTAGCAGCTCGTAGGACATTTATCTTCTACAGCTTCCTGCTCTGCTAAAATCTTATCAACCGCATCGCATACACAGTTTTCATCATGTCGGCCATGGTGTTTTCCGCAGCTCATGGATTTCAGCTCCTTTAACAAGGTATTTGACTTTAGTCCTTAACAACATATGTATGCGCCCTCTAGTTGGTGTGGGTAAATGACTATTTATCTTTGTTGTATTTTTAGAAAAAGGAAAAGCAGAGCTTTTCGCTCTGCTTTTGTACATTAGAGGATACCAATTGCAACGATCGTCGCAACAAGTGTCTGTGTAAGCGTTTGGATGGCAATAGAGATGTCCGCATCGATTGTAGAGACTGTAACGTTTCTAGAGTTTTCGATGACAAGTTTCTGGCGATTTGTTTGTTTGTGGCTAGCTGCTTGCAATAGATCTTGCGTGACGCGGTCAGCTAGGTCACCATCAGCGATTGAGATGTTTGTAATGGTGATGATCGCTGTTTGAACAGCTGCTTGGATAGATGCTGCAACCTGTGCATCAACAGAAGAGACGTTAATGTCACAAGAATCTCTAACGATAATGACTTCCTCAGATGTCTGCTTTGTGACACTCACTTGATCAAAGTCTTGTAAAACATCTTCATCATCATAATAGTGGCCGTCACAAACTGCTTTTCTTTCGTAGTTATGATGGTAATCGCCGTGGTGTGTACAGTTGCGATCTAGAGCGACCCAAGAGTATGGTTTAGAATCCATTTCTTTTCCTCCTTCCGTTTACTTTATTAAATGCTGGAATGATTGGTTTTGTCTCGGGCATTTATCCTAGCAGGCAACCCATTTTTATTTAATCGTTATTTTGCTGCGCTTGACGACGCTGCTGGATACGTTCTCGAAGTGAATTTCGTTTAGGGCGCACTTGTGGTTCAGGCTCGACCTCTTCTGCATGTTTTGCTGCCTCTGCTTGACGCTTTTTCTCTTGCTGCTGCTGTACGAAATCATCTGCTTTCTTTTGTAAATCCTGAACCAGCTTCAAAATCATCTTTCTTTGATCTTCTGAAAGGTTTGCTTTCTGATCATCTGTGACATTATTTTTGTTTAAAATGTCACTCACAAGAAGGCTTGTTAATGGATCAACATCAGTGTTGATTTGAAACTCCTTTTTTTCGTTCTCTTCAGCCACGATTATTTCACCTCTTTCATACGTGATGTTAGAAAAAGAAAGGGTCAAAGAATGCCGGCTTCAACTAAAAGTACATTCAGTGTTTGAGTGAGAATTTGGACGGAGTTCATAATGGATGCATCAGATAATGTAATCGTGACGTTATAACAATTGATGATTTGAATCACTGTTTTCTTTTGAACTGTCACTTGTTGTGCAGCTAAAAGCTGTTCTGTGATGTCTGCAGCCAATTCATCATCTGGTACAAGAATTTGAATTAAAAGAGTAATGATTGTCGTTACGGTCGCTTGAAGGGAGAGTGCGGCTGTTACATCTGTTTTATGAATCGTGACATTTTCGGAATCCTTGATCTCGATGAAATCATCATAATTGCTGATTAATTCGTTTAACAGTTGTGTGTATAATAAATCAGCACTTTCTTCAATAGACAATACTTTCACTCCTTTCTTATCTATACATTATTTAATGCAGCAGAGGCTCAAGGTGGAATCGGAAAGCATGAAAAAGTACAACCCAATTTTATTTGCACTCGATTCATCATGGTGGTCTTTCTTTTTGCATATATAAAGAAAGGACGGAAAAAGAAGAATGAAGGAGGTGGAGGTTCCATGAGCGGCGCTTTGTCATTTGCTATATTTGCCCTCGCATCCTTTAGGCTGACGAGATTGATCGTGTTTGATACGATTACAGCCCCCTTTCGCCGTCTATTTCATGAAGAGCAAGAAGAGGTGAACGAACAAGGCGAAGTCGAGACCTATATCGTCATTAAGGGGAAGGGACTGCGATCTTGGATAGGAGAGCTGTTAAGCTGTTATTGGTGTACGGGTATATGGTGCACTGCTGCTTTACTTGCGATATACATATTTTTTCCTGTCATCAGCATGTGGCTTAATTTACTATTAGCGATTGCCGCCGCAGCAGGCTTGATTGAAGCAGTCGTGTCGAAGCTTGTGAAATAAACAGGCATTCTGATCAGACACGCTTAAAGAAAATGCATATACTAACATGGAATAGGAAAGGAAGGGTTGCGATGAAACCAACTGAAACACCGTCACATATGCTTCAAGGGTATCCAGCGCAGTCAAATCAACAATCTGTATATACGAAGAAAATCAAGAAGACTGGCTGCGGCTGCGGGAAGAAAAAGAAACCTCAATAGGGAAAAACAAAAGCCGGATTTATCCGGTTTTTTTGTTGCCCTTTTTTTGGGTGATGCATATGTAAGAGAGAAGGGGTGACCAGAATGGATGCATTCGAACAATTAATCGGTTCCTTGTTCACTAAACCCCATGATGGGAAAGAGCAAGCGCACGAAAAAGCTGAAATGGATCTAGCGAATAAAGCGAAGGATCTTGAAGAGCACTTAAAAGCATTTGGCGAGAAAATGGATACTTTTGCGAAAGAAACAGAAGCATTCATGATCCGTCATGGAGAGGCAGATTACGTCTTTAAACAGCAGAAATAAAAATTCCGCACTTTTTTATGTGATCGTCCAAACCATTTCATGTATTTTTCATATTTTGTAAGGGAGAAGAGGAGGTGCTTAAATATGAGTTGTTACGGTTACGGTGGCGGTTATTGCGGAGGTTATGGTGGCGGCTACGGCGGCGGTTATGGTTCAACTTTTGTTCTTGTCGTCGTGCTTTTCATCCTTCTAATCATCGTTGGTGCTTCTTTCTTTAACTAAACAGTAAGAAGGTGAGGGAAGCAATAGGGAAGCCTTTTGCTTTCCTTTCTCTTTGCTAACAAGGCAGCAGGATAGGCACATATCTCGCCTATTTTCATATAGTAAGGTGATTACTCCACAAAGAGGAGGCAAAGGAATGGATAATAAATTCTTTAAAAGCGTGGAAAATAAAACAGGTGTAAATATGAATGATGTCTTTAAGCTTGCAGGTTCTTTGCAAAACGCGAACTTTAAAGATGAGAATACCGTTCGAGGTGTCATTAAAAAAGTGGCGCAGCTTGCAAACAAACGTGTACCTAAAGAAATGGAAGACAAAATCGTTCAATCGATTACAAGTGGAAAAGAAAAGCTTGATTTTAATACAATCGCTAAAATGATGAACAACAAAAAATAAACAACAGGCTCTCCATTTAAAGGGGGGCCTGTTGTTTTTGTGTGAATAATTCACGATTTTTCTTTAAAAGAGGGTACAAAAAGCGGGAGCGGTGAGCGGTTTTTCCTCTTCTATATGATGGAACGGATAGATAAAGGGATAGTTCTGCTCTCGTCATGGCAACGTATAATAAGCGCCGCTCCTCTTCAATGGCTTCTTCATCACCGTTTCTCAGCTCATCAAGTGCAAAGTCATGAGGGAGCGCCCCATCAACCACGCTCGTGATGTACACTGTTTGGAATTCTAGTCCCTTCGCACGGTGGATCGTCATGAGCTGAACGCCTGGTTCATCTGATTTTTCCTTTTCAGCAGATTTCATATGTTCGGCATGAGCGAGGAAGGCTTCAATTGTTTCAAAACGTTTCGCCGCTGTTTTCACATCTCGTACATCATCTGTTCCTTTTTCAAGCACATTCGTATCATTCACACGTTTTTTTAAATAATCACCAAGTCCCATCCTTTGTTCAATAAACGCTACAGCTTCAGATGGCTTTAACGATTTTAACGTTCGAAACAGGGGAACGATCGATTGCAGTTTTTTGCGCTGAAACGGCTGAATGTCTGTTAGCTTTCCAAGTGCCTCTACCATAGAACAATCTTCCGTAATGGTCAGCGCCTTCAGGGTATTCAGTGTTTGCTGCTTTAAAAAGAAAACGGGCAGCAGCAGCTTCATTGCGGCGACATCATCTGCATCCTGACTTAGCGAAAGAAAAGCGAGCAGCACCCGAACAATTCTTCTACTATAAAAGGCTTTTACGCCAGCATCGGTTTGATACGGAATCGCCGATTGATGAAGACGTTCATAAATCGCGCGGCCTCCTGTATTCGTTCTAAACAGCACGCAAAAGTCATTCGGTTTTGCACCGTTTTTAATTTTCTCCTGAATATCTGCTACGATCATGGTCGCTTCCTCTTCCTCGTCATATGGATAAAAAAGAGTCGGCGGAATTTTCTCCACGCGAACGGCTTTTAACGTTTTCTCGTAACGATGCTGGTTCTTCTTAATAATGGCGTCTGCACTTGCCACAATCGTATGATGAGAGCGGTAATTTGCATGTAAATGGACGATCTCGGCCGAAGGATAGTCCTGTTTGAAGTCAAGAATAAAAGCAGGATTGCTTCCTCTAAATGCATAGATGGCTTGATCATCATCGCCTACACAAAATAGCTGTTCGGATTCTCCAGCTAAAAGCTGGATTAATTGATATTGTACGGGATTAATATCTTGAAATTCATCTACTAAAATATACTTGAATCGTTCTTGATATTGTTTGAGCAATTCAGGCTGCTTAGTCAGCATGTGTAAGCAGGCAATCGCCATGTCATCAAAGTCAAATTGTTGATTTTCACACTTTTGCTGTTCGTATGACTGATAGATTGTCCACATTTGCTTTTCTTTTTCATCTTTCAGCTCAGGAAGTTCGTCTGGTAAAAAAGCATTTTTCCAATAGCCGATTGATTGCAGCACTTGATCGGTTGGATAGTCTTTTTCATCAAGTCCTTCATGCATGATCGCTTTTCGAATATACTGCTCTTTTTGCCAGTCGAATTTAATCAAATGCTGTCCGTTCCATTTGCCCCGATCATCGTGAAGCAGCATTTTATAAAATAGACTGTGGAATGTGCCTGTCACAACTTGGCTCGCCTGTGATGGATGAAGCTGATACTGCATACGCAATCTTTCTTTCATTTCACTGCTTGCTTTTGTGGTGAAGGTCACGAGCAGGATATGGTGAGCAGGGATTTGATGGTATGACATCAGATAAGCAGCTCTTGCTGTCAGTACCCTTGTTTTCCCGCTGCCGGCGCCAGCCAGCACAAGCATCGGACCGTCTTTGTGTGTGACTGCTTGAAGCTGCGGTGCGCTAAAGGTGATGTGTGGAAAGAGGTCAATGCTATGCACTTCTTCATTCTTTTCTAAATGAAAGGTTTCGCCAAATTGAATGGACCGTGGTTCCTGCCAGTCACACGATTCTTCTGTTTGTGAGATGATCTGTTTGCCGGTTGGAAAGCGAAAGCCGCCAAGTTCTTTGTAGGATGCATGTTCCTCTCGTTCAGCCGGTTTCTTTTCCTCTTGTTGTTCTCTTTTTTCGCAAATCTCTTGCTGAGATATTTGCTTATGGATAAAGGCAGGTTCTTCATGTATATTTAATCTAAAAAAGACGGGTTGTCCGCAATATGGGCAAGATAAATGCCCTTTTTTGCCCTCATCATGGAGGAATTGATAGTGTTCTCTCGAATATGTATGTAATGAGATCGTTCGATCATGTCGTCGTGCGCATTTCAAAGCTAGTCCTCCAATAGTCAATCAATCTTAAAAAGAAACACATCTAATCATATCAAATGAGGCGTGTTTCAAACAGTCATAATTAGGGAATAGTAGAGTAGAAGAGAAGCAAAGGAGGCGTTCTTGATGGGATATATAGCCCCGATTCAGCCGGATCTGTATTTTCAATATATCAATCGTCCTGCTCCTCAGGATAAAGAAGACTATGCGAAAGTGACGAAGGTCACCCGCACCTTTCATGACAAGGTATACAGAGAGCTGGAGAAAAAAGAGGACTTAGTGACAGAAGCGGAAACGAAAGTACAGCAAAAAAAGCGGGAACGCTTTGTACGAGATATGTTTATGGAAGAAGGTAAGGGCGTTCATATCAATACTTACGTCTAAATGACTGCGCTTTCTTCCTGAGCGAACGAGGTGGAATCAATAAAAAGCCAGAGCATCCATGATGCCCTGGCTTTTTATTTTCGTTAAACGGATAGTGTTTTTGTCATTTTGACATGTGTAATCCCTGCTTCTTCAAACGGTTCTGAAACGGCTTTGTAGCCTTTCTTTTCGTAGAAGGGAAGAGCTTGGACTTGTGCATGCATGACAGCTTCTTTCGCTCCGTTTGCCATCGCTTCAGACTCAAGTGCTTCTAAAAGCTGGTGGCCAAGGCCGAAAGAGCGCGCCTCTTTTAATACACAAATTCGTTCAAGCTTTGCCTTATGACCTTCAATTATGCGCAGTCTAGCAGCAGCTTGTGGTTTGTTGTCATCATTATAAATGACAAAGTGAATGGCTTCGTCCTCAAGTTCATCAATTTCGATCTCTAACGGGACTTCTTGTTCTTTTACGAAAACTTCTTTTCGAACATAATAAGCATCTTCTCGTTGTGTTTGTTCTTTTACGATGACTGTATTCAAATGTCTTTAACCCTCTTCTCCTAAGATAAATGTTTCATAAACGGTCCAAGAACCGTTCTCTAATTGATATAAAAGGTGGAAGCGGTCAACCGTTTCCTCGTGGTCAATTTTTCTCAGCTTCAATGTGCCTAGAACGTCTGAATGCTCATCGTCTGATAACTTTTGAGCCACTGTCACATGCGGGACGAATGCATATTCAGGTGTACCAGCAAGCGGATCAGTGTATAACTTCTCATTGAGAGCCATTAATTCTTCGTTCGGTTCTACTTTCATATAAATCACGTTGTTTACAGGAGCGAATGAACTGAATTTTTTAATACGTAACGTAATAGGAGAAGCATTTTTTGCGTACTCTCGCAAGGTGGAGACGACCTCAGCTGCTTCTAGATCCGTTAATTCAAAAGGTGTTCTTAATGTTAAATGAGGTGGTATGAGTGCATAGTTCGGATCATAACGTTTCCGATAAGAGTTCGCAATGTCTTGCAATTTTTTTGATGGAAATAAAACAACTCCGTATTTCATCATGTTCCCTCCTGATTAAGAAAGTATTTATTATTTTTTATTATAACAAAATTCAGTTGATTAACGAATATGGGAGCATTCTTTTTAACGAAGGCGAAATGAGCGGCTGCCAAAACGTCCATTTATGATCGCCTTCGAATGTCTCAAATAAATAATCCGCACCGGACTTCTCCAAAAGGACCTTTAATTCTTCGTTCGGCTGAATAAAGTCTAGTACTTGACCATCTGTCGTTTTCACAGCGGTTTCTTCTAACCCGATTTGATGGATAATGGCATAATGAGCAAGGGATGATGACTGTTCGACTGCTTGCAGGACCGACTCATCAACGTAAGGAGACTGCAAAATCAGTCCGCCAAATAACGAAGGATAATCAAGGGCTGTCATAAGTGAGATCGTAGCACCTAATGAATCACCAATAAATGTACGACCTGATCCAACTTGATACGTTGGATAGTGTTCATCAATATAGGGAACTAGTTCATTTGCCAAAAAGCGTTTATACGCCTCGAACTTTGGTCCGTCTGGATGATACGTATTTCGCCTTTCAGTCACATTTTCATATGGGACACCAATGATAATCGAGCGTTCCATTTCTTTGTTTTGCATTAATTCTTCCGCTTGTCTGCCTATTTTACCTAAGCGGAAATAATCATGACCATCTTGTGCAATGATGACATGATATGTATAAAGGGGGGAGTAATTGACTGGTAAATAAATTAAAATGTTCATATCTGCCCCAAGTTCTTTTGACTGTAAGGTTTCTTCTTGAATGATGCCTGTTTTCTTCACCATAATCCATTCCTCCAGCTAACCAAATTCATCATAAGTGAAACGTTTCCATTCATTGTAACACGAAAAACAGCGTTGTTCCTATATGCTAACATGCAATCAAATTGGCTGACATCCAATCTA
Organism: Bacillus sp. BS1807G30; assembly: GCF_040047675.1. NCBI lineage: Bacteria > Bacillati > Bacillota > Bacilli > Caryophanales > Bacillaceae > Bacillus > Bacillus sp. BS1807G30. Next base: position 1,138,881 of record NZ_CP157353.1, read on the forward strand.
GTGCAAAATACAGAAAATTTTAATTAATCGTTACATTTCCCCTTGAAAAATGAGGTTTAATGCGTTACAGTATTAAGAATTAGAACAGACAGACAACACATTCTTATCGTGAGAGGTGGAGGGACTGGCCCTTTGAAACCTCAGCAACCGGTATGCATCACTTCATGTGATGTACCAAGGTGCTAAATCCAGCAAGCAGCTTTTTTGCTTGGAAGATAAGAGGAAGCGATTAAACCCCTTCTTCTTATGAAGAAGGGGTTTTTCTGTTTTGAAATTAGATTTTTACTTAGGATGGTGTCAAATGACAGAACATGTGGAAACGAAGTTAGCGCAAATTGGAAACCGTAGCGAAGAGGCGACTGGTACTGTCAGTCCTCCCGTTTATCTTTCAACAGCTTACAGACATAGAGGCATTGGGGAATCAACAGGATTTGATTATATTCGGACGAAAAACCCAACAAGGCAGCTTGTAGAAGATGCGATTGCTTCACTCGAAGAAGGAACGGCCGGTTTTGCCTTCAGTTCGGGAATGGCTGCCATCCAAACGATCATGGCGTTGTTTGAGAGCGGGGATGAACTCATTGTTTCATCAGATTTATATGGCGGTACATACCGTCTATTTGAAAACGAATGGAAAAAGTACGGACTGCGCTTTGTTTATGATGATTTTTCAGATGAAGACTGTTTACGCTCTAAAATGACGCCAAATACAAAAGCCGTCTTTATTGAAACGCCAACAAATCCACTCATGCAGGAAGCGGATATTCAAAAGGTTGCGAAAATCGCTAAAGAGTATGGTGCATTGGTCATTGTGGATAACACCTTTTATACGCCCGTCTTGCAAAAACCGATTACACTCGGAGCGGACATTGTCATTCATAGTGCCACCAAATATTTAGGCGGACATAACGATGTTCTTGCCGGACTTGTCGTCACAAAAGGGGAGAAGCTATCTGAAGACATGTTCCAGCATCAAAACGCCATCGGAGCGGTTTTATCTCCATTTGACTCATGGCTTTTAATGAGAGGAATGAAAACATTGGCGCTGAGAATGCGCCAGCACGAGGCAAATGCGAAGGAATTAGCTGACTTTCTAAAGCAGCAGCCGGAAATTCAAGATGTCCTTTACCCAGGAAAGGGAGGCATGCTGTCATTCCGAGTAGCCAAAGAGGACTGGGTCAATCCATTTTTGAAGCAGCTCAAAACGATTTGTTTTGCTGAAAGCCTTGGCGGAGTCGAAAGCTTCATTACGTATCCTGCAACGCAAACTCATATGGACATCCCTGAAGAGATTCGTATTGCAAACGGTGTGTGTAACAAATTGCTCCGTTTCTCAATCGGGATTGAGCATGTGGAGGACCTAAAGGCAGACCTGAAACAGGCACTATCAAATGTGAAAGAGGAGGTACACACGAAATGACCACACACGATTGGACACTAGAAACACAACTCGTTCATAATGCGTTTAAAACAGACCGTTCAACAGGTGCAGTCAGTGTGCCGATTCAACATGCATCGACGTTTCACCAAAGCAGCTTCGATGATTTTGGTCAATATGACTACTCCCGATCAGGCACCCCTACACGTCAGGCATTAGAGGATACCATTGCAGCGCTAGAAGGAGGAACGAGAGGGCTTGCTTTTGCGTCAGGTATGGCAGCCATTTCAACCGCTTTTCTTCTATTATCAAAAGGAGATCACGTCCTTGTCACAAGAGATGTTTACGGCGGGACTTTCCGAATGATCACCCAAGTTCTTTCAAGATTTGGGATTGAGCATACCTTTGTGGACATGACCAATTTGAATGAAGTGAAACAAGGCATTCAATCAAATACAAAAGTCATTTACATGGAAACACCGTCAAACCCTACACTCGGTATTACGGATATTGAAGGTGTCGTACAGATTGCGAAAGAACATGACTGTCTGACTTTCTTAGATAATACGTTTTTAACGCCTGCGCTTCAGCGTCCGCTGGACCTCGGTGTAGATGTTGTGCTGCACAGCGCAACGAAATTTTTAAGCGGCCACAGTGATGTACTGTCAGGCTTAGCCGTGGTGAAAGATGAGAAGCTGGGAGAAGAACTCTATTCGCTGCAAAACTCCTTCGGGGCGGTACTTGGCGTACAGGATTGCTGGCTTGTGCTTAGAGGATTAAAGACCCTTCAAGTCAGATTAGAAAAAGCCAGTCAAACCGCATTAGAACTAGCTTCATTCCTCAAAGAACATCCTGCGGTCAAAAAAGTATATTACCCAGGATTAGATGATCACCCAGGGGCAGACATTCAGCGGAAACAGGCGAGCGGTGCAGGTGCTGTTCTTTCATTTGAACTAGAAAACCAAGCGGCTGTCAAAGAATTGGTCGATGGCGTCACATTACCTGTATTCGCCGTCAGCCTCGGAGCAGTCGAATCCATTCTTTCCTATCCGGCCAAAATGTCCCATGCCGCTATGCCAAAAGAAGAAAGAGAAAAAAGAGGCATCACGGATGGTTTACTTCGATTAAGTGTGGGCGTAGAAAACGGAGAAGACCTCAAAAGGGACTTCAAACAAGCACTAGATCAACTAAAGCCCGTCCTTGTGAACCAATCATAAAAGTTAGTGAAAAGCCGGTGCAGATACCGGCTTTTTGCCTTTTTTGAACAAAACCATTGACGACTGATCATGATGGTTATATAATAGAGACTGTCAGTAACAGAAAGCCCAGAACTGATACATAACCCGATTCCGTAGCTCAGCTGGGAGAGCGCTACCTTGACAGGGTAGAGGTCGCTGGTTCGAGCCCAGTCGGAATCATCGTTGAAACCCTTGCGGTAGAAAATCGTTGTTATAACGGTATTTCTGCCGCTTTTTTATTTGCGCTGACTTATCGGTGACTTACCCGTAATTTTTACACAGGGTAGTTCCCCACGTTATCGACTCTCGTTCTGAAAAGAAAGGGGGTCGTTTTTTTAATGGTTAATATTCGTAGCGGAAAGAAAGTTAAAAACAAACGCAAGAGGGGCGCACGTCATTCCGATGACTTATCCGTACTGTTCGAAACGTTTATGACGATAAAAGAAGCCGAGGGGCGTGCGCCTGGTACTTTGCAGCAGTACCGCAATAATTTTAAGTCGTTAATAACGTTTTTAGACGAATTTGGAATACCGCATTCTAATAAAGAAATTGATCGTGATTTGATACGGCATTACATAAATTTTATGCGACTGAATTGGCGGCAATTTAAAGGAAACGAGTACATACCGGATGAGAACAGAAAGGTCGGGCTCGCGGATAGTACAATTAATACGAGACTAAAGACGTTGCGTGTCATGTATAGTACGTTGAAAAGTGAAGGAATCGTATTTGAAAACGTTATGAAAGGAATCAAAAACGTAAAGGAAATCGAAGAGCCTATTGTCGTACTAGAACCGGACGAGCTCGGTAGATTACTGAAGGCGCCCAGTCGTGAAAGTTACGTAGGTTTCCGAGATTATGTGTTAATGAATGTTTTACTAGACGGGATGATGCGTATAGGGGAAGTAACTCACGTCAAAAAAAGTGACTTCGATTTTAATACGAATGTTTTGGTGATTAGAGGCGCTATAGCAAAGAATAGAAAATCGCGCTTCTTGCCGCTACTGCCTTCCACGATGCGATTGGTACGTGAACTTATTGAGGAGATTGAAGAGTTCGACAGTGATTATGTATTCCTTACAAACTATGGAGAGCGCTTGGGGCGGGATCATTTTAGAAAGAGACTTGTAGAATATGCAAAAGAAGCCCGTATAGATAAACGCTTACATCCACACTTATTCCGGCATACAGCGGCTACTCGATTTTTAGAAAATGGCGGAGATAGTCGAATGCTACAAAAACTTCTTGGTCATTTAGACTTGCGGATGATTCAAAGATATACGCACGTATCCGATGATTCTATCAAAAAAGCACACGCGAAGAATACCGTTATGAACTCGGTCATAAAAGCGCAAGCAAAGTCGAGAAAAATACTTATATAAAACACAAAAAAAAGAACGCTCACTAACCGAATAAAATCCGGTAAGTGGAACGCCCTATCCTGCTTCCATTATATCGGAAAAAAGCGTACGAGTCAAACGCTTATTTAAGTGCGCCTTAATTTCGAAATGGTCTGCGTTCTCCTAAAGGAAGCGACGAAAATGTACACGAAAGATTCCGCAAAAATGGCCCAATTCCGTTCAATTGACGATCTGAACGGCGCCATCCGCACGCACATCTACCGCAATAAATCTAACCTATCACCGTCAGCCATAGACGTCTTGAAGGTGCTATCGCGTCACGCAGTCAAAACGCCAGGCGTTGCGTGGCTGAAGATCGATTCCATAGCGACACTTATCGGAAAGCACCGTACTACAATTATACGCGCGATCAAGCGCCTAGAAACTCTCGGCATTATTCGTAAAGAAATAAAATACCGCCCTGTTAGCGGAGGAAACGGCGCAAATATGTACGTCATCCTAGCGCCTACGCCTTCTAGTGCTACTGCGCAAATGCAACTCCGCCAAGATGCGGCCAAGCCTACGGAGTCTAAGGCGGATCGTCCAAAATCCGAAGACGAAGCCGTTATTCTTAAAAGCAAAAATAATTTACTACGTAATACGTATGCTGCGTTCAGAAACGTCATTGATTGTTTTGTAACTGATCGTCGTCTAACAAGCCGTCTATACGGCGTGTACTTAGCGCAGACATCCGCCCTTAAATCCGTATATGATAAGTCTTTGCTAGATGAAATCGGCTTGAATGCGCTTCGTATCGCTTTTATCGGCATTAAGCGTAAGCATATACGAAACATTGTCGGATATTATAGCGGAATATTAACGAATCTGTTCGATAATCTTTACCGCACGGAAATCGAAAGGGGCGCATGAGAATGGCGAATACAGTTGACGCAATCAAAAATAAACGAGATATAGAACGAATGAAGAAGGCACTTCACGGTCGGGACTTAGTTATGTTCGTACTAGGCGTATCGTTGGGCCTCCGTATATCTGACTTGCTAACGATAAGAGTCGGTGATCTTCGAGGACAGTCGCATCTAACTATCAAGGAAGGCAAGACGGGAAAGACTCGCGATATTAAGTTGTCAACTACGGTTGTTAAGCTGGCGCAGAAGTTAGACGGAGATGATGATTCGTATGTATTTCAGTCGCGCAAAGGTGTAAATAAACCGATCAGTCGCGTTCAGGCATATCGTGTCTTAAATGCAGCAGCCGTAAGAGCCGGAATAAATATCGATATAGGGACGCACACACTACGTAAAACATTCGGGTATCAGCTTTATTCGAAAGGCATAAACATTACGCGGATTATGAAAGTATTCGGCCATAGTTCGGAGGCTCAAACGTTAAAGTATATTGGCATAACTGCGGATGAAATCGACGCAGCTTACGAGGCTATCGAGATATAAAACACCAAGCAAGCGCCGCCCGTGGATAAGGCCGCCTAAAACTCAGGGGGTGTTGCACCATGTTACAGTATATAGAATGTAGGGGCTGCGCATAATGGTCGGCACACTGCGACATGAAGAGGCGTCAAGCCTCGTCCTATCAACGTTTATGTGACGATAGGTTACGGGCATAGGACGCCTTAACGGTGTGTGTTACGTATCGACGTGTAACATACGACAACGAACCGTTTATGCATGATCTTATACAGTCGGGCCGGCATAGGGCATCGGGGAGCATACCGGCGTGGCGCGGTTTATACGTTGCATAAAAACAGTAGTGTTCATTGCGAAGATAAGAACGTGATAAACGTTGCCATACCAATGCTTTCGTACGTTCTCGAATGTAACAAAAGGTGATTCTGTTACGTTCATTATGCGTTTTTGTGTATATTTTATTCATTTTCGCGATGAAACGAAGGAAAGCCGCCCGCCCCCAAGCGCCCCGTCCAAAACCGCCGGATCTGGCGAACAAAACTTGCGCACAATTTTTTAGACTCGGGGTGTTGATCGTCTGGCCCTACGTAGACGTACGTTAATCATCCGAAGTTTCTCGGAAGGGCTAGAGGGTTAATACGCTAATTAATCGGAGAGGAGGCGTTCACATGGCGCCAAATATTGACGAATGTATTCAACTCGAAGAGAACGTTTTTGTAACGGACACTTATAGCGATTCATTTCGGAAATCTTTCGGAGAGAATGCTGCGGAATTTTTAGCGGACCTGCACGCGAAATATGTACCGGATAGGCTCGTGATAAAAGGGCCGGGCCCCGACTTATTAGTCGTTTATACGTATCGGATCAATGCCGAAGATAAGGAAATACTGACGCAACGAGCGCCTTTCTGTATTGGGGAAGACGGAGCCGCGTATCTCGTCGTTTGGGAAACGGAGGGACGAACATGACCACGCTACCCAACTTCGTCACTTGCGACGCATGTAACCAACGGACTGCCATCGTATTAAAAGAACGGTCCGTCCGAAAAGGCGTCGTCGAAACGTACTTTGACTGCATCGTCTGTGGCGTTCATTACCCGACCGCGATCACGAACAATGCGTTAAGGACGAAAATAGAGACGCTTAAGCAATTACGGCTTACGGACGGCTCGGCGACGGAATCAATCGACGCACTCAAAGCGGAAATAGCCGCCGATATGAAAGTATTGCGGGAACGGTACGGACTAGCATAACGATTTTAACACGTAAAATGCACGAAATTAGACGTTTTAGTAGCTGACTAGGGTATTCGTAAGGGCGGTCGGTGAAAAGCGCTGATTTCGTTTGATTTCGAAGGAGGTTCGGTAGGTGATTATTGATATGAGAAAATCCGGCGTTGTTAAAATCTATAGCGCTAAAATTAAACGGGTTTATAGCGAAGTCAAAGCGACCGACATCGGCCTTATTTATCGAATGCTTCCGTATATCCATTTCGATACTAACGCTCTATGCGAGAATCCTAACGAATCTAATCCGCGAGCCATACGATGGTTCAGCAGAGCCGGTCTAGCTGCCGCGATAGGTGTCGTACCGGATAGGCTCAGTCGACGTCTGAAAGCGATGAAATTCGGAAGCGAGTACGTTATTGCCCGTATAAAAGTCGAAAGTGAGCCGGAGCGATACACGTTTAATCCGAACGTTTTCTATCGTCAATCTAAAGCGCCGGACAAAACGTTGATTGCGTTATTTAACGTTGAGAAGGCGCGCTAGTATGATATGATTTTACTGCGGGAAGGTGAGACGTATGATCAAAGCGATCACTAAGACAGGCGAATTAAAGCCGGGCGGTTCTGCGTCTAAATAAACGAAAAAGGACGCCTTGGAGGGCGCCCGAATTGTATAGACTGTTCTCTTTACTTTTTATTTAACCATGAGATGGATTGATATAGCTAAGAGTGCTATGCAGAATAACCCGATTAATAAAAGGACTTTTGTTGCCAATTTCGTTTTTGTAACCTCTTTATCGTTCTTTTTTTTGTCTGGATTATTCATAGATATAACATCCTTTCAGCTCTTAATTAATATACTTATTCTTTCCCCAAACTTTGAGCGTACCACCTTCAACATAGATATACTGCTCTCTAGTTCCGTATTGAGTCCCCCACTTTGTAGAGACCAAGTGCCAAGCCCATCTTTGCATTCCATAAAATACTTCCATACCGCCTTTTCTAGTACCATTCTTAGATAGTTTTACTGGAGGGAAATAGATATAATTTATGAACGAAGATACTTTAGTAGGGGAACCAATAAGTGTTTTTCCCTCAGCGTTATAATAAAGTTCTATCGTCGTTTTAACAAGAGGCACAGCAAATAAAGTATGCGTATGTGCCCATGCAGATCTTCTTTCAGATGCGGCAGTGACTGCATCTTGAGATTTTTCGTCTTTTACTTCTTCTGAAATTATCTTATAGTCACCATTTAAAGCAGTAGTCTCAGTTTTTGCGCTAGTTGATAGAGTCGGTTCGTCCATTTCGATTATTTCCTTTAGAGCTTTCTCATCATTCATAATATCTACGAATTTTTGCTGCTTATCTTTCGGAAGGGAATTGAACTTTTTTAGCACTTCGACAGCATCGCTTTCTTTCCCTTCTTTAGAGATCATCCCTGATAGGTAATCCTTATAATCCTGAATTGTTTTAACCTGCACAGCATCATCCTTCTTGACACTATTTGTAGCATTGACATTATAACCGAACAAAGACGACATCAGTAGTAGAGTAACAAAACCCAAAACGATCTTTTTCATATTATGTATCCTCCTTGACTATTATGTAAAGCAATTTCCATTTTCGAGTAAATAGTCTTGAGATGCAATACATCTATGACAGATTAGTAAAAAATCACCATTGGAATTTTGATTTCTGTGTATCAGTAACTATTTTTTACTGCTCTGATTGTATTAGAGTCGGCTTTATTTTTGCGCTATATTCGCTTAGTCAGTCCGCACTTGGAGCACTTACGGAGGAAAACTCCGCCTTTGATCGAACTGTTAAACTTCGACGTATCGCAATTATCGCACCGTCAGCTCTTAACGTCCGGCAGCTCGCGCATATCATAAACGACGGATACGTCATAATCACCTGGCTGCGGTCTATTCACGTCTTTCACCTCACAACCTACGTATTATAACGTATCTTGGCGCTTATGAAAGCAGGCGGATGGAAGTACGAAGATCTGTTCGAAATAGAGGACGGTAGCGACGAAGAGTAGGGGCGTTCAGGGCGAGCGTCTCTTTTTTTTGCGCCTAAAAACGGGAGGTCGACGTTTCAGTGTGGCGAAAACAGAACACGCTAAAACCGCCATGGCGCTTAGAGCCACGTGGGATACAGCCGTTTTTAGGCGTTAACGTTGTCTTATTCTTAGGGAAAGACCTAGCGTCACTCCGTTCCGCAGATAACGCAATAGAATACATATAGAAGGACGGCGGCTTATTATTTGCGGGCGAGGCAGAGCCGAGGGCGCTGTACTTAAACACATACGGAAGAGGTAGTCACAGTTACAATATTTCAAACAGTTCGTAGATTTTTTTGCTGTCTATCATCAACGCTCATTCTTAAGAGTATTTTTCTTATTTTCTTCTAAAGTAATAATTTTATTTATATCTTCTATACCAAACGTATTCGCGATTTTTTCAATATGACCAAAATTAATATTTTGCCTTTTACCATTTATTAGTTCGCTTAAAGCTGCGTGTCTAATTCCGCATTTATCTGCAAATGCTCTAAGAGATAACTTTTCCTTTTCTAAAATCTCCTCAATTTTAACTTTAACGATTTTCATAATTAATCTCCTTAAATAAAATAATCTCTTGACTGTACGTATAAGCGTACCATATAATTCAGTTATTGGTGGTACGCTTTAGCGTAACAAATTACGAAAAGGGGAGTTATCAATGCAGTTAAAATTTGAAGAAAATAATTATGAAAAGAAAATAATTGATTTTGTTATTCATCCTGATGAGTATGATCCGGAAATATTTGTAGAAGCAGTTGAGGTTATAGATTTAGCAAATGGTATTGTTTTCAGTGCTGGTGGTGGCTTTATTGAATTAATCAAACCCTATGTTCGTGAAGATGGAGCTATAGAAATTGGTTCTAAGAGTCATGAAATAGCTGGGATTAATATTCCGGAGGATCTGCCTATTGATATTGAAAGAATCATGAAAATGACTGTTATTGAATTGTTGCAGGAAATATTGAAAGTAAATATGGACAAGGAAAATATGAGGTTAAAAAATGAAAAAAATTTTTCATGTAACTAATAAAACAATCGCAGAGGCAAATCGCATTTTTGGACTATCAAAAGAGAACGCAGCTAACGAAATAATCGGGCGCGCGCACCAAGCCGTCAAAGTATATACGTTTGATTCAACGAACGGGTCTGACTCAGTTTACGACCACTATCTGACTAATACGCGTTTTATTATCGCAACAAACGACGCAATAACTGGCGTTTACGAGATCGGAAAGCTACCTGGGAGCAATCGCAGCGCGTGCGAATTAGTTAGATCGACCATTCTTCGCGGACTGAAAGAGGTATACGATCATCTTTACAGCCAATGGGCAGACGTCGAAGTGACTTTTGCGCAAACGAGTCTCGAAATCGCTATGACTAAACGTGCGCAGATCGGCGAAAAGGATGCCGCGGTTTTGGTTGAATACGCGAAGAAGTTGTCCGACCTTTGCTTCGAGAATAGCAAGCGCCATAAAGAAAGAAGTAAGTTACATCGCGAACTGATCGAATTGGAACGCGCCTTCGTTCCTTATCTTTAAAGCAATGAAATTGCACGAAATTAGACGTTTTGGCGGCTGGCGGTACTTAATGTACTCGGAAGACATAAACGGCTTAATTTCATGTTTTTTCAAAAACAATGTCCCGATTTTAGTCGGCCACATGCGACTGTACTTATGAAAGCGAAAAAGTTGCCGAGATTCTACGCGGATTGTCCATTTCAAAAGTCGTTACGCAGTTATTTATGAGGACGTAGGGAATCTCGTGAATTCTGCGCGGCTTTCAAATATCGCGGGTATGATCTTTTGTAGGCTCGTTGTGGACTTTCGGTAACTAAAAGAAAAAAGGAGGTCATTTCGGTGGTTATATCATCAGAAATTTTCGGACTTATAAGAATGGCGAAAGGCATGACGCAAGCAGAATACGGGGCGTTTCTCGGTATCAGTAAGTCGTCCGTCGCGGCTATTGAATGCGGAGATAGGCGTATTACTAAGAAAACGCAGCACGCAGTCATATCTAACGTAGACTTTGACGAAGCGTTAATCGCTTTTCTCAATAAGTACGAGAAGGCGAAATTACTTACGAGATAAAAGACTAGCGCTCAGTTCAAAACCCTTCGCGCAATCATTAATAATATTATTTGCAACGACTGTTTTTATAGGAGTTGCTATGTTTATCATTTTTAACTTGATAAATAACGCTTGAAAGCCTTGGTACGCTTAGGTTTTCTTGCGTTTTCTGTAAAAGAAAAAGATTAATAGATAAGTACATATAGGATCGCGTCATTACTGTAAATCACTAAAGGAGGAATCGAGAATGTCCGTTAAAATTATTGATTCAATTATGGGGAGCGGGAAAACAACATGGGCTATTAATAAAATGAATACGGCAGCGCCCTCACAAAAATTTGTATACATCACGCCCTTCTTAGACGAAGTACAGAGGATCAAGCGCGAAGTCAATTCCCGCACTATGATAGAACCGAATAGCAGAAACGGAGAAGGGACTAAACTACGATCATTTAAAGAGTTGATCGCGTCGGGGTTTGACGTGGTTTCGACTCATGCGTTATTTAAGTCGGCTGACGATGAATTGATCGGGGCGATAGAAGAAGGAAACTATACGTTAATTTTGGACGAAGTTATGGGAGTAATCGATAGAGTTGACCTCGGAAAATCTGATATTAATGCTCTTACGACTAGCGGTTTAATTCGTGTAGATGAAAACAATCAGCGAGTTCACTGGATAGATAGCGGTTACGATTCGGGACGATTTAACGATATAAAGATGTTAGCCGACTCGGATAATCTTTATAAATTCAAAAACTTATTTGTTTGGACGTTCCCACCGCAAGCATTTTCCGCATTTGAAGAAACTTATGTTATGACATATCTTTTTGACGCTCAGATTCAGCGCTGTTACTTCGACCTTTTCGGCATCGATTATCAAAAGTTTATGATTTCAGACAATAGATTGGTTAATTACAACAGGTTACTAGAGAATCGTGAAGCGGTTTTTAAGTTGATAAATATATACGATGGGCCTTTAAATTCAATCGGAGAAGAACGTTTTGCACTTAGCACTAACAGATTGAAGACCTACTCACCAAAAGTAATCAGCAGAATAAAGAATAATTTGAACAACTACCTAAGAAACATAATGGGAGCAAAGGGCGGCGATATTCTTTGGACCACTTTAAAAGATAAACAAAGTGTGCTAAGCGGGGCAGGTTTTTCCCGAAGTTATGTAGAGTGGAATATTCGCGCTACTAATGACTATGCAGACAGGTCAGTTTTGGCTTTTATATATAACCGTTTTATAAACCCTTACGAAAAAGTATTTTTTGAGACGCCGCCTAGAAATATTACTGTAGACGACGACCTGTTGGCGGTTTCAGACTTACTCCAATGGATTTGGAGATCGCGAATCAGGAACGGACAGCCAATCGACTTGTTTTTGCCTTCAGCTCGAATGCGAAATCTATTATTATCATGGGCAAATTACGAAATCTAAAAGGAGTGAATGCGTTGGAGCAGCCGAAAAACAACTTCCAAACTTACAAATACCCAGGAAAAGGCGCGGTAGAATTCGCCAAAGAGTTGGTAGACGGGATGAGCAGGGAAGAAGCTGCTTCAATCATCAAAAAAGTTAACGATGGCATCTATTATTTAGACGAAAGCGATCAGCGGGTAAAAAGGTGCGCTTACTGCTGTTATTTTTACCGAGATAAAACGAAGCCGAACAACAGCAAGACATGTTGCAAAGAGTGCAAAATCGATCTTGATACATTTAATAGGAAGAAAAAAAAGGCAGACCAAGAGCTACTTAATCCAACAAAAAAAGCGGAACTCAGGTATGTTTGGTGGTTAGAATACCCATACTGGCTCAGCGAAGAAGAGATGATTAAATGGTCATGGAAATACGAGGCGCCGTACCCGACGGATAAAATCGCTATCATAGCGGCAAAGAAACAAGAAAAAGAAAACCTCGGCAGAAGGCAAAAGAAGTATACGAACAACATCAACTACTACTACTAATTAGCCGCAGTAAAAAAGTATATATAGAGGGGTTAAGTGTCGAACGAAATATGTTTGATGCTTTTTTTGTTTTTCATGTAAAAAAATTTTCAATAACGGAGGAGACAAATATGCTTGATAGAAAATCACTCTTTAAAATCCGCAAGCTCTATCGTTTAACACAGGAGGACGTCGCGAAAATTACCCGCACATCACTGGCCACAGTTTCGAGAATCGAGTCAGGCGAACAAGAGTTAAGCGAAGGTTTTTCAGAATGTATTTTAAACGATTTAAAACTGACAGAAACGACAATAAAGTCTTTACTGGAGTTTTATGACAGAACCGAAAGAAAAGAAGACGTTGCTGCAATCAGAAACGACGATTTAGCCCTAAAAACTGCGCAAAATTAGCCGTCTAAACAATAGCGACAATCAATAGGGGTCAAGCGCACTCAAATCGCTAATTTCGTTTGATTTTAAAGGAGGCGATCATCGTAATAGTTTTCGTTAAATGTGACGAGGTGTTACTCGTAGATTCCGAGACCGGCGAAATTATGCTTCGAGAAACAGAAGGATCGAAAGACATGCGGATTTCCCGTGCCGTCATGACATGTCGTTATGCGGATGTAGGCGGAGAATTGATATATGCGAAGGGGTGATCGGATGTACTGCGTATCAAAAGTAAACGAATTTTACGGCGATTATGGCGCCGCAGAGTCTTATTATGTTCGCGAAACTGCAAACGGCAGCATGGCCGATCTTTTTAAAGACGGTGCTGCTCATATTAACCTAGACACTGACCGCGGCGCCTTCGCAGTTACAAATAACAACGGCGAAACTTACGTTAGTTCTACTAATTGTGAATGTGATTTACTTGCGCTGCTTAAAAACGCGGTGTCTAGCGCCCACCTTTTAGGAGCTAACGAAGTGTACGTCTTGCCGGATATGAAGAACGCTGAAGATATGATCGAAAAATTAACAACCGCAGAATAGCGGTAATAATAGGAGGCAAAACATATGACAAAATTAGAGAAAATGACTCAGGACCTAAGGGAAATGCGCGAATTGATGAACAAACCGAAAACACTTAGTACCCAAGCAGCGGGCATGTTTCAGGAAGAAAGACGTCGCATATATGCAGATCCCTTTCTAAGCGAAGCTGGCAGGGGAGCAAAAATAGAAGAAACACAAAATCTTCTCGCGCGAGAACTTATGAAAGAGTTCAGCCAAGTAAAAGCTGGCATAAAGAAAGTGCAAGATAAAATCGTGAGAGATGCCGAATCTATCATCGTCGGGAAAATTGAACAACCTAGCGAACACGATAGTCTAATGTTTAAGCATAAATTTGAACAGATCAAAGCAGAAATAGGTTTATCACCAAACCAAACAGTAGCTTTAAGGAATTTTAAAGAATTTGTCGAAGCGATTGATCATCCCAGCTTTGCGAGGGAAATCAGAAACGAATTCTCGTCACTGGCTAGTTCTTTAGTGGGTTTAGGGGTAGGCAAGGAACAACTACACCCCATTATCAAAAATATTAATTCTAAAGCAATGGCAGAAGAACAAAAGAGCGCCTTGGAGATTAAGGAAAGTGTAGAGTTAGCAAGACAGAGTGATCTTTTATTAAAAGGCGGAATGCATCATAGTACACTTTCGAATATAATTGGTCATCATGCTGCTGATTTTGTAAATAGCCCAGATGAATACTTGGATAAACATGCTGAATAGACTTCGCGGGCGCCTTTGGGCGTCCTTTTTTATTTCTATAAAGAGAGGGTGCGAATTAAATGAGTGAAACAAAACTAATTGTCACTGACCAAGAAGCCGAAGCAACCGGCAGAGCGGTCGGTGTTTTTTTATGGGCTATGAATGAAGCGATTAAAGGGGATTTCGAGCTCAGCGAGGAGCAGGCTATCGCAATAAATGACGCTATGGACGAGTTAGCGAAGTTTGATCAAAAGGGCCTCGAAATACTATTCGAAGGGGCAACAAAAGCTAGAGGCGATGAATCATGAGTGCGGTTTCAGTAGGCGAAATCGTCGCACGCCTTGAACTTGATTCAGCGCAATTTAGCGCGGGCGTCTCTCAGGCAGAGAACCAAATGCAGCAGATGGGGAATTCGGCGCAGTCGCTTAGTAAGCAGATGGGCCTTGTACAAACGGCGGCCTTAGCGGTAGGAGGCGCAGTCGTCGCAGGCATCGGCGTATCGGTTAAAACCGCAGCCGACTTCGAGCAGGCAATGGCGAAGGTTAAGTCGATTTCGGGCGCTACCGGACAGGATTTCCAAGATCTTCAGAACGTCGCGCTAAAGCTCGGCGAAACGACGAAATTTACGGCGACAGAAGCGGCGGACGGCCTTCGATACTTGGCAATGGCGGGCTTCAGCGTAAAAGATCAGATCGGTTCACTGCCGGCCGTTTTAAACATGGCGGCAGCGGCCAACGTCGACATGGGCGTATCGGCCGACATCGTATCGAATATCATGACGGGCTTCGGAATCGCGTCGTCAGACTCAACATACGCGGTTGACGTGTTAGTTAAGACAATGAACACGGCCAATACGGATCTTTTGCAACTAGGCGATGCGATGAAGTACGTTGCGCCGGTATCGACGGCCCTCGGCTTCAGCTTCGAAGAAACAGCGGCCGCCGTTGCGAAGATGTCTGACGCAGGTATTCAAGGTTCGATGGCAGGTACGGCTTTAAGAGCGGGCATGTTGCGGCTTGCCAATCCAGTAGGGCGCGCAGCCAAAGTAATGCAGAGGTACGGAATCGAAGTCGAGACGGCCGATGGTAAGATGAAGTCGTTGCCGGACATTATCGATCACTTAAATTCGAAGTTTGGCGATCTAGGTCAGGCGGAAAAGACTGCAGCTATTGCGTCATTAGTCGGTACGGAGGCGGCATCAGGCTTCGTTTCGTTGCTTGCGGTAGGTTCGGATGAAATACGCAGATACACGAAAGCACTCGAAGAATCCGGCGGCACGGCGCAAAAAGTTGCCGATCAGCAGATGGATAACCTGTACGGCTCATTCGATAAGTTTACGTCGGCTCTCGAAGGTGTAGGCGTTAAGCTCGGTAACGAATTCTTGCCGCACATACGGTCAGTCGTCGATCAAGGAACGAAACTAGTCGGCGTCATTAGTCAAATTAATCCGGGCGTAATAGCCACAGGATTTGCGATGGCGGGAACGTCAGCAGCGATCGCTTTGACGGCTTCTTCTGCGATAAAACTCGGCTTTGCATTGCGCGGGTTGTTCGCAGCAATGGGTCCGGCGGGGTGGATCATTACAGGTCTTTCGTTACTTGGCGGCTTATTAGTCGGGGTTTCCGCAGGCTATAAAGCGCTAAACACCGTCAACTTAGAAGCCGCAAACGCGAAGCAAAAAGAAGTCGAAGGTATCAACAAAACGATCAAAGGGTACGACGACCTCAAAGCGCGCATTCAGTTGAGCAACGACGAGTTATTGCGATATCTCGACATTACAGACGAATTAGCCAACGAAAAAGATTCGAAGGCGATCAAGAAGCTCAACGCAGAGCAGGAAGAACTACGTAAAAAGTCCGGTCTGACGAACGCTGAGTTCGACGAGTTTTTACGTCTAAACGATCAAATCATCAAGAAGTCGCCGGAAACAGAAGCGGCCTTCTCGGCGCAGGGTAACGCGATTGCGAAGAATACCGAAGCGATGAAGGCGTTGAGTAAGGAGAAATACGAAGAACTACGTTTGGAACTCGAAAAACAGCAGACGATCGCCGAACGGAACATGGAAGGGAACCTTGCGAAAGAGGCGCAGTTAAAGAAAGATATTAACGAAGCGGCGGCTCAGCGGGTCAAGAAAGAAAAGGCGGTCACTGAACAACTAGCGAAAGTTAAAGATATTGAAGCTAGAATTGCGGAGGCAAAAAGAATCGGGAACGAGGCGCAAGCGCAGTCACATGAAGTCACTCTTTTTTCGGAGAAGCAACGTCTAGAGCAGATGCGTAATGAATTGATTAAAAGCACGGAGCTTCTTCAGAGTAAAAAAGCGAATCTTGCGGAGGTCCAAAAAGAACTAGCTAAACTTGGTCAGGTTAACCAAAAACTAATCGACATCGAGCTGCGTCAAGTCGGTCTAAAAGCAAAACGCGAACAAGCGGTCAGTGTCATCGATAAAGAAATCGCAAAACAGGAAGAGGAAAAAAGAAAACTCGAAGACACAACAGCCGCCGGTCAAAAGAAAAACGAAGAATACAAACGTGCGGTCCAAAAGATTGAAGAAGAGATCGCTAAACTCGAAGCGGTACGCGCTAAAGTCGCAGAGATCACCGGAGAAGCTCGTAACATGAACGCAGAACTGGCGAAAGACATATCGAAGCAGATCACGCTTAATAAAACTGAATTTGTTACGGTTCAAAATAGAGGCGGAGGTAAAGACGTTAGCGTACACAGCGGAGGAGGACGTGCGGTCGGAGAATACCACGTCGGAGGCATCGTCGGCAAACCAGCCGGCAAGCTTCACTCAGGCGGAATGGCATCGAAGTTTATCGATCGTCCGATGAGTCGCGAAGTTGATATTCGTGCGCTCAGAAACGAAATGTATTTAACGGAAGCGCAGCAAGCGAACCTATTCCGACTCATCGATGCAGGACACACGGCGCGAATAACTTCAGCAGCCGGCGGCCACAGTCCGCAAATGCACACGAACCTTTCAAACCTCGCATCTGCTATCGAGTCGCTTAAAGGACTATCGGTAGTCATGGAGGGCGAAGTGGTTGGACGTATCGTCGAGCCGCACGTAAGCCGACGGCAAATGGACGAAATAGATCGAAGCAGCTACTAAAATAAACGGACGGCCATTGCGACTAACATTGTGTGGCCGTTTATATATTTACGTTGATGCCGATATAAAGAACAGCGTATGATAAATTAATACATATAAGGGGGGTAATTCCATGATTAAGGTGTTTCCGAAAGTCCTATTCGTTCTTGCGTGGGTATTGCTGGCGGTAGGTATATTAACGAATATAGAAAGTACAATGCATTATAATGCGACTCAGTTCGTAATGGAGGGCGAGACTGCGAAGCCGATCCGGTTAATGGAAATTGTTAGAGACATAACTTCGCCTATATTTAATTCGGCGGTACTTATCGCGATTTCGTATATACTTCAGTTAATGATAGATCGTAAGACAAACGCGTAATTCAATACGCAGCCTCGTCCTTAATTGGGCGGGGCCATTTTTTTTATGCCGTAAAATAGATGCGTGAGGAAAATATTTCTTGCAGTATAGAGGCGCTGCGATGTATAATACGAGTTAATAGAACGAGAGCGAACGATTTATACCGTAATCTTATGCGTTTGACTTACCGTCTGACTTACCGGAGACTTCACGGATACCTTGACAGGGTAGAGGTCGCTGGTTCGAGCCCAGTCGGAATCATCGTTGAAACCCTTGCCTAGCAAGGGTTTTTTGTTTTTTTGACAACGAATTTTTGTTCTGTTTCTTTTGGTTGGGGACGAATTGGGGACGAACTTTATCCACCAGATTGGATTTTTAGAATCAAAAAATCCCTTTTCCATACCGATCACACACTATTTTCATTTATTATTCTCTATTTGTCTATACTTTTCATATCGCTGTTGTATAAGCTCTTCCGAGGATAATCGTATCAATTTTTTTAGAGATGATTCAATCACAGATTCAATCAATTTTGCCTGTGATTTTATATCATTTTGTGCTCCACCCTTAATTTCAGGAATGATTTCATCAATAATTCCTAAATGCTTTAAATCTTTTGCTGAAATTTTCATATGTTTAGCAGCTTCTGGAGCATACTTAGCATCCTTCCATAGGATAGATGCTGCTCCTTCTGGCGAAATGACCGAGTACCATGAATACTCTAACATATGGATATGGTTACCGACACTAATGCCAAGAGCTCCACCACTTGATGCCTCTCCAATTACAATACAAACAATTGGCACTTTAAGTGTAGCCATTTCCAATAGATTTCGAGCTATCGCTTCAGAAATTCCACGTTCTTCAGACCCTTTGCCTGGATAGGCGCCAATTGTATCAATAAATGTAATAATAGGGCGATTAAATTTATCAGCTTGTTTCATCAGTCTTAGCGCTTTTCTATATCCTTCTGGATGTGACATTCCAAAATTTCTTTCTATATTTTCCTTTGTACTTCTCCCTCTTTGATGACCAATAACCGTAACGGGCATCCCTTTAAATTTTGCAATACCACCTATCATTGCTTGATCATCACCATATAATCGATCACCATGAAGTTCGAAAAAGTTTGTAAACAATAAAGGTATATAATCCAATGTCGTGGGCCGGTTACGTAGCCTTGCAATTTGAACTCGTTGAAAAGGTGTAAGATTAGAATAAATTTCATCTTGCATTTTATTTAAACGTTTTTCTAATTCTTGAATTTCTGATGATAAATCTACATTATGTTCTTTCATCATTTTCTTTAATTCATCAAATTTCTCTTTTAGTTCAATAATAGGACGTTCAAAATCCAAACTCATTTTATCCTCCAAAGGGTATGATTTACCTCACTCTAATCAAAAGACTTAGAAATAGAATCAATAAATAATTCAAAACCATCCACAACTATTTTTTGTTCTGATTCTGATAAATTATTGAGGATACGTTGATAAAATGTAAGGGATTGTTCTCTTAAGCGATTAACAGTAATGTGACCTTCTTCTGTGAGGTGCAGAAAAAGTTCTCTTCTGTTTTTTTCATTTACTTCACGATAAACAAGTCCCTTTTTTACTAACTTATCTACCAATCTACTTACAGTTGAAGTCTCTAATCTAAGTTTATTGGATAGTTGCCAAACAGTTAATTTTTCCATCTCTAGTTCCTCTAACGCCATCATTTGAGAAGTTGGTAGAGGTTTTTCAAATGGTCCATTGGGCAAATTTTGAGATTCAAAAACCCCAGTTATTATAATCATTTTCTTAATATCTGATCTTAGTTTTAAGGCATCTTCTCTTTTCAAAAAGGTCACTCTCCTACAATTCATGTATAATACATTAATTGTATTATACATGAACATGTTTTTTTCACAAGTTTAACGTAATCCAATATTAAAATAAGGATGAGATATTTTTACTTGTTAAAATGGTATAAACCGATTTATTTTATTCATATAAATGAGAAGTAGTTGTCCGAGGTCTTTCAGTATTTAGAGCAGAAATAGCGTTTCGCTTATGCTGAAGCATGCTATATAGTATATGCAGATGAGTATGGGAAACAAGGTCGATTTGAAGAAGCTACGGCTGCTGATCAAAAGGTATTAGAAACACATCTCAAAACGTATAGGCAAAATTAAAACAGACCATGCAGGGTCTGTTTTTTTATGGGGATGGTTAGAGTCACCTATATAAATGGACCAGGAACGTCTAAATCCTATATGATTTGATTTCCTTTATCTTTCCAGACTTTGCAGCACTACTAAAAATATAGACATCACAGAAATCAATTTTTAAACCATTCGCTAATAACATTACACCATTTATTGAAGCAAATTTTCCGTGTGTGATTACTTGGTAAATTTCAAGGGCGCTAACGATTTCTCTGTCCTCTTTGTACAAAGTGGAGATTAAGGCATTTCGTCCTTCAAGCTTTGCATTATCCTTTAACTGATACCATATAATAGATTCATCCGCATATTCATTAATCACTTCATTCTCCCGTGTTAATATAGCTACTGTAAAATCAATGACTATTTGCTTCCTGGGAGCATTGTCACATCCTGTTGGAATGGTAAGTTTCAATTCATGGGGGGAACTGTTCACTAATGTTAACCTCCTAAAAATACGTTTTATAAAAGCTTCTTGTGACGTAATCCGGATCGTTTGTTAAAGTTCAACAAAGGCTTTTTTAAACTGATATTGAATTATATCATAAAGAATTTATATTTCATTCCCTAAGATGGGAGAGATTAGTTTAGAAAAACAATTAAATTCTTCCTTTAAAATTGGTTGTTCAATTTTTTGTTTTGCAACTTTCAGTTTTCTTCAGAAGTGCACATTTTTTATTAGAAAGGCTTAGCATAGAATCTTATTAAATTTTTAAGAGAACATCTGGAAGTTTCGGATAAGGTCATTCACCTTGACGGGGAGAGAACGCTGGTTCGAACCCAGTCGGAATTATATGAAAAGATGTTGATACAGAGCCATTCTTGAGATAGTCGAGAGGCTTTTGTATTTCTAAAGCAAAAGAAAACATTAGTAAAATTAAAAACCACACTGCATTTTTCAGTGTGGTCAATTTAAGATACGATAGGTGAGCCACTTAACAATAGATTAGTTTCATAGTTTGTTTAAGATCATGAAACCATATTTTTGTAACCAGCACCTACGGACAAGTCATCAATCTTTCTTTTTTTTGTAGTCTTTTACTAAGCTTGAAACAGTTAAACCCATTACACCGAAAGCTACTACATAAAATAAAATATTTGTTACAGGTGTATCAATTTTCCCTAAAATCAAGACAACAGCTATAATAGCGATGGGTAAAGTAATTAACAAACTTTTGGATGCTTTATTTTCCTGTGTCATTAACCAGAACCTCCTTTTTGTTTCAGCATCTAGGTGTGTTTTAGTACATTTTAAAAAACGAACAACATTATGGTTTTAGCAACCCACCATGCTGCATTTTCACTTCCAGTAACTTTAAGAGCACCTAAATAAATACCATGTTCAAGAGTGCCTGTATAATGCTCAATAGTTATTAGAATTGTTTCTAACCCTGTAACACCGCCTATCATTACTTTCAGTTTTGTAGGTAATTGGTCATAAGCTTCTTTTATTGCTTTTATAGCCCATGTGAATTTACCGTGTGTAATAGCTTCTCCATTTGTTTTTGATTGAGCTCCTTTAATTGCTTTTTTGAACTTTTCTGTTTCTACTTCATTTAAATTCCAATACTGTGTTATCTCATCTATTGTAGGCTCTTTTGTTTGATCAAAAGAAGATTTTACAAATGAATAAGAATAGAACTGTTCTTTCTCAAAAGCTTTAGATGCATTTGCTTCTGCAAAAGGTGAGAGTATAAAAACAGAAATTCCTGCAACCATTGATAATATTAAACCTTTGGAAGTACTTGATTTTCCCATAATAAGCTCCTACTTTGGAATATTTTATAGATTAAGCTTTCAACGTAATTAATAATTCAATAATTGTTTTAGTTGTTAGAAATATTCTTCCTTCTCTAAATAATGTTATCATTTGGAAATAAATGAAGTAAATAGGTTATTTGTTATAGGATAGAATGGTACAATATACATATTAATTACGAAAAGACATGACTAACAAAGAATTTAAATCATTCGTAGAATAAAAAAAGGAATATCTTTTTTGCTCTTAAAAACGAAGAAATACCAGAGGGGAATATTAAAGAAGAAGAGGAGGATAAACAGCTTCTAAAAAAAGATAGAAGTGAATACAGTATATCGTTAATAATTACAGGGTTTTTATATCTTCTTTGTAAGCTGAGAAAGATATAGAGCACTAGAAAAGTTCACGTTAGTCAAGATCACTTAAGAAGAATTGGTGAAGGCTTTATCGTAGGCTAAGCTTATGGTAGCCATTGAATGAAAACGTTATAACTTAGAGTAGTGGTAGACAGAAACATAACCTACCGGTTGAAAGGATGATTGTGGTGGTAAAAACAGATAAAGCTTCCTCCTGAATACAAGCAATTACATTCAGGAGGAGATAAAAAATGTTTAAACAAATAGATGAAAATTATCCGAGAAAAGAGCACTTTCATCATTATATGACGGTAACCCGATGCTCATATAGTCTGGTGATCGATCTAGACATCACAAAATTGTATGCAATATTAAAAGAAAAAAGGCTAAAAGTATATCCTGTGCAAATATATTTGTTAGCAAGAGCTGTGCAAAATATACCGGAATTTCGGATGGATCAAGTGGACGATGCACTTGGTTACTGGGATATTCTCTATCCTAGTTATACGATTTTAAATAAAGAAACAAAGACATTTTCAAGTATTTGGACGCCTTATGATGAAAACTTTGCTCGGTTTTATAAAAGCTGTGTAGCGGACATGGAAACTTACAGCAAAAGCAGCAACCTATTTCCGAAACCTCATATGCCAGAAAACATGTTCAATATTTCAAGCCTGCCGTGGATTGATTTTACTTCTTTTAACCTTAATATATCTACAGATATAACTTATTTACTGCCAATATTTACGATAGGCAAGTTTAAGGTGGAAGAAGGAAAAATCATTCTGCCCGTTGCGATTCAAGTACATCATGCTGTTTGTGATGGCTATCATGTCGGTCAATATGTTGAATATTTGAGATGGCTTATAGAACATTGTGAAGAGTGGTTAAATGATTCAATGCAAATTACCTGAAGACAAAAGGTGTTCTCATGGAAATCTAGAAGATGAAGGCAGACTGAAATGAGTCTGCCTTTTTGTTTTGTGATGATAAAGACATGTGCCAAAGGTTTATTGATGTAACAATTGTTCTTTTTGCGGTTTCTTTTCGGTGCTTTGTAAATTACTGCATGTGATAATAAATGTCATATAAGGGATTTTCGTGGAAGGGGAATAAGGGATGGAGAAAGTTCTTTCTTCACATGTAGGTGTGAAAATAAATGAATGGTATAAAATGATTCGGCAATTCAGTGTACCTGATGCAGAGATTTTGAAAGCTGAGGTCGAACGAGAAATTGAACGAATGGAAGAGGATCAAGATCTGCTCATTTATTATCAATTGATGTGTTTTCGCCATCAGCTTATGCTCGATTATATTAAACCTTCAGAAAAACGATCGCCATCTGTTTCTGAATTGGTTGATAAAATTGAGAATTCTAATCATCAACTTTCCGGTATGTTGCAATATTACAATGCCTTTTTTAGAGGAATGTACGAGTTTAGTAAGAAAGAATACATACAGGCTATCCAATATTATAAGATCGCTGAAAGGCAGCTTGCATTGGTTGTCGATGATATTGAGCAAGCGGAGTTTCACTTCAAGGTGGCTGAAGCCTACTATATTATGAAACAAACTCATGTTTCTATGCATCACATCATAAAGGCGCTAGATATTTATAAAGAACATGAGCAGTATAAAGTTCGCCAAATTCAAAGTCTAATTGTCATTGCAGGAAATTATGATGATTTCATGAGATATGAAAAATCGTTGCAACATTTAAAGACTGCTTATTCAATTGCTGTGGGCGCAAACGATCAACGTTTAGTAGCAAAAACATTATTAAATATTGGTAATACATATGATAGGCAATCAAAGTATACAGAGGCAATAAAGCATTATAAAGAAGTGTTAGATGTCATTTCTTCGGAAAAAAGTGACATAAAGCCAATCACTCTATTTAGTTTGTGTTGGTCGCTGTACAAGTCTAATCAAACTGATGAAGCGGATCTGCTCGTTGAAGATGGACTTATATATTCCTCAAAGGTAAATGATTCGCTAAGTGTCTTGTTATTTAAAGCATTAAAAGCTATTTATATGGATACTGATGAACAGGCTTTGAAAGAAGTGTTTGATATTTTTGAAGAAAAGAAACTACATGTCTATGTGGAAGCATTTGCTCAAAGTTTCGGGTTATTTTATGAAAAAAAAGGGGACTTTGAAAAAGCTGCCGAATATTACAGAAAGGCTCTTAAGGCTCAAAATGATATTCAAAAAGGAGAGTGTCTGTATGATTATTAAAAAATTACTAATCATTTTATCCATTGTATTGTTAAGTGTTTCAACAGCAGAAACTTTAAAAATCATTGAAACGAAATCAATTCGGAATACAACAATGGAGGAACAAAAATCAAATCGAAACACGACTATGATTGATCGAAATACAACTTCTGAAAACGTATAGACAAGATTAAAACAGACTTTAAGAGTCTGTTTTTTTATGAAGTAGAATGAGTAAATCAACAGTTGGTCAATGTTATACTTATCTCAGATAGATACGAGGAGGCATCCACTTTGAAATCATTCTGGGAGAAAGAAGAAGAGAGTCCTTTTACGTTAGAAAAGATAGATGAGGAACAAATTCGTGAAGCAGAGGGAACGCTTGGTGTCACTTTACCTGATACATACAAAAAACTCATTTTAGAATGGAATGGTGGTTTTACAGTTCGTAATGCTTTTCCAACCGAACGGCCGAATTCATGGGCAGAGGATCATGTTCAATTCGACCATCTAAGAGGAATCGCCAAAGATGATGGAATTATGAATAGTGTTCAGTTAAGTGATGAATTGGAGCTGCCAGAGGGACTTGTTTTCATCAGCGGGGAAGAAGATACATGGATCGCCATGGATTACCGAGAAACGAAGGAACATCCTCCTATTCACTATTTCGATTTAGAGATGGAGGTAGATTATAAGCTGGCAGATAGTTTCGATGAATTTGTTGAGCGGTTATATACAGCTGACGACGCCATGGTTGAAGTAATAGAGATTGAGGAGGAAGCTTCGGATTTATATATCAGTAAAGAAGAGCTTGAACTCATTTTTGATAGAGGAGACCTTCGTCAGCAGAATCTCTTCAAAATGGCACATTATCCGATGGAAGACATTGAAGAGATCGCATGGTTTTTCTTGCGCATGAAACAGTGCATCAAACAGATAAAAGATCAACATGTCTTGTATGAAACAGCTACTGCTATTCACTCCAACCTTCTGTTAAACCCAGATATGCCAAGGGATGACCGTATTAATCAAGAGCTGCAAGAAATTGCTGAATTTCTAGAAAATAGTGAAGATCCGAATACCGCCTTTTTGGGAGAGGACATTCATCCAGTGAAAAAACGATAGTGAAAGATGAAAAGCCCTTTCTAGGGCTTTTCGAATGTAGTTTATGATCTCTTTTTATTTAAAATTTTCATAATGAATAATGCTATATATGAAGCAATAAATGAGCCTAAAGTGTAAACAACAGCCCAGCCAAAGAAAGAGACATTAAAAAGTGTAAATGTCAGAATGAGCAAAATGATAAAACTCACAACTGGCATGAAATAAACCTTTTGTACAAACAATGTGACGATAAAAGAAGCGATGATCATACTTACTGGAAGCAAGCCGAATGCGAATTCTAAATGAGTCATAACCATTCTCCTTTTAGAATCACCTATTAAATATTTTGAGAACATCATTTCTATTTTGTTCTAACATGAAAAAGTCATATTCAGAAACATGATTCTTATCCAAAATTTTGTCGAGACCTTTTATCTTTAAAGAATTCAATCTTTTTCCCTTTTGGTATGAATAAGAAGATATTTCATATTCTCCGGTCTTTTTTTGGTTTAATGAATATATATGATCAGAATTTAAATGAACGAACTTAACTTCAAGTCCTTCTTTTTGTTCTAAGGAAAAGGAACCTTCTGATTTCATTGTTTTTGTGTTAAATGTATAAATCTTAGAATGTGCAGTGAAATGATATAAAATATCGTCTTTTATATAGAAGTGCTTTTCATTTGGTGGTATTAGTTGATCTTCACTTTTATAACTGCCAAGTAAATATGCTCCTCTTAATTTGTTCTTTTCTATATCAAATACGGCTACTTTAAAAGACACATCTTTTGAATCTTCAGGAGTGTGATAGAGGATAAAATAAGCTAATTTGTCCTTAATAATGATATTTGAATAAACTTCCCAGTCTTCGTTGATGGGCTTAACATGACCACCTTTTTTAAGAGTCGGTCTGTTCTGTAAATTCAATTCATGAAATGTAGAATGATCAGTATCCATATCTTGATTGATCACGTAAATTTTATCATCATCGCTTCCTGTACTAACAAAGTATCCATTTAAAAGCTGCTCTTGAAATTTTTGAATGTTGCCCCATCTGATTAAACTTTGATAATCTTTTTCTCCAAAACCTTGGTTGTTTAATGTATAAAATATTTTTTTGTTCTTTAAATATCCATTAGCTTGGCCATAGCCAGTATGTACTTTATTTTTAAACTTAAAATGGGCAGTTTTTTTTCCAAGAATATTTATTTCAGAAGGGTTCTCTTTCATTAACATCTGTTCACCTTGAGCAATAGAACCTAATTCAATTGCGCCACCTTTTGAGGTAGTTATTTCGCCTTTTTTATCTATATATACTGTGTAGCTCCCTTCACGCTGATAATCAATTGATGCTGAAAGGTAGATAGTAGCTAATTTGTCATTTAGAAATGAAGGTTTGAATTCATTTTCTGATACAGCTGTAGCATTTTCTTTGATGAATAAATGTTTAAGTAAATAATAGGAAGAAAACAAAACAAAAGCAATAAGAACGCTAATAACTAATTTTTTCTTGAATCTCATCGTCAAACAACCTTTCTAATTAGGACTGTATCATGAAAAGAATGATTTAGAAAAATTTGCTCCCTTTAGAGAGTATGAAGTCTTTCTAAAGGGAGCTTACTTTATTTAACTTTTCTCACCAACTTTGTATACCCTGAGTCACGAACATCTCGAGGGTAGACCCCTAATCCTCCATTTTTGTCTATATCAATCTTTGCTTTCAATTTAAAGGCAGACCAAATTAACTTTGAACAATTTTTATTTCCGTAGTGACCGGTTGTTCGATTTGTAGCAAAATTATATGAATAACCGTCCTTTTTAATACGTCCTTTTCCCCAGTCTACTGCAGCATTTTTTTTCTTTGTAGCCACTTTTACTGACTTAACCACTGCACCTTTTTCCACTTTTCGTTTTTTTGCTGAAATTGAACGAACACCAACTTTTGGAACCGACTCCACAATATGAGTTTTTTTATAGTACATTCCAACATGGCCGTGATTAAGACCCCACGTGTCTGCATTTGTATAATAGATATTTCCCTTTTTGCTATTTCCAATTATTTTGGTCCCTTTATTATTCCCTAAAGTTGTGACTTCTCCTTTATTTGTATTTTCTTGTGATTTTAATTCAATTTGTATCTGCTCTAATATTTCCATTTCTGATTTTTTTTGATTAGCTACAATTTTATTTATATCTGTCATTAATTCCTCTTTTTCAAGTCCTGGGTTTTTTTCTAAAATGAAATTGAGAATGTGCTCTTTAGTAGAGACTTTTTCTTCTGCTGAAACAACGCTTTCAAAGCCTAGACTAGTAAATAGTAAAGATGAAGTGACTGTAGTAGTTAAAAAAATTTTTTTGAAATTCATAAAAAATCCTCCATTTAAATTTTTAAGAATTTTCCTTATTTACATACAGACATGTTGATTTAAATTCATTGCATGATTATAATCAGATCTCAAATTGATAAAATTTATTTTATTCTATCAATGTCTGACAATGAAACTATAAATATTTACATGAGTGTTTTAAAATTAAGTTTACGAAAAATTCAATTTAAGATATGATTGATTAATGTAGCGAAAACACAAAACTTTCGATATGTAAATTTTTAATTAACCCCTCCCTTTTTCATAAGTTCTATATAGTTAATGAAGAACTTATGAACCTCTGTAACTACTTTTAATAGGTTATTTAAACATTATTAAAAGAAGTAATAACCATATAATAACATTAAAACCAAAAATATGTTATTTTGTAACTTTGTGTAATTATATTGTAATGTATTTATAATGTGACAAATTATCTACTTTTATTGATTTTTATGTATTTTTATGTTATATATTTTCTTTTTGTTATAAAATATCATCATAAAACAACAAAGTTATTATTTGGATTGACAATTGAATAAAGTAATATATCAAAAAAAGCCCTGTAAAGGGCTTTTTTAAGTAGCTGAATCTAATTCATGAAAAAACTGTTTGAGTTGATCAATGAAAACGGATTTGGATTTTCCTTTTTTATAAATGAACTCGATATTGATGTTGAAATTGATAGATGGCTCGATTGAAATTTGTTTTAATGTTCCTTGTTTTACTTCATTTCTAACACAATGATGAGGAAGAAACGATAGTCCCATTCCTTGTAGCACTAAATTTTTTGCAGTTTCCATATGATCAACCTCAATGGAAATGTTCGGTGTGATGTTGTTTTTTTGAAATAATCGGTGGAGCATCAACCAATCAAATGACCCATAGTCAAAGAAAATAAAAGGTTGTTCTTCTAGTTCATTCATATTGATGTTGCCTAGGCTGGCAAGCGGGTGATGAGTTGGGACGAACAGCCCGATTGGATCGCTGAAAATCGGGATTGATTCAATTTGAGGATGTGTTTCAGTCCTGACAATGCCAAAGTCTACTTGGTTGTTAATCACTTTTTGGACAACATCCTTTGAATGTCCTGTTACAATTTTCACTTTCAGATTTTCGTATTTTTCTTTTAGGGCGGGCAATATGTTAGGCAATAGATTATTGGAAATAGAGGATGCGCATCCAATCGTCAATTCATAAGGGATCATCGTTTGTTTGAGACTATGCTTTGCTTCTTGATACGAATGGAGAATCTTTTTGGCATGCGGGTAAAACTGTTCACCTTTTTCCGTCAGAGATAGTTTATTTCTCTGTCTATCAAATAATTTCAGGTCTAATTCTTTTTCTAACGATTGAATACGTGCCGATACAGAAGGCTGTGTTAAATACAGTGCTTCTGCAGCTTTATTGATACTGCCTAGCTGGCATACATAAATAAACGCTTCTATATTCTCAATATTCATGTTATCCCCTTATATGACGTTCTTTAAATGTTTAGCTTTTCAAGCTCATACACTAATTTTACAGCTTCTTTCGCCAAAATGACAGTAGGGTCAATCACTTTCACAGCTTTGGTTGACCTTAGAACTAAAGGGATTTCTGTACAGCCGGCAATGATGGCTTCTGCTCCTTGATTGATTAAAATTTCTGAAGCTAACGCCAGTTCACTTTCGCCTTTACTCAATTTCCCTGCTTTCACGGCATAAATCCCATTCATCACGTTTTTCTGAAGATTTTCACTAGGAGTCATGACATCAATCTTGTGATGGGCACAAGCCTTTTGATAGAGCTGGGTTTTTAATGTGCCATCAGTACATAGTAAGCCCACAGACGTATAGTGATGTTTGTTCAGGTGCTTCGCGGTTTCTAATGGCATATTCATGATAGGGATATGAGTGGATTGTTGTACGTTTTCTAAAAAGAAGTGAGCGGTATTGCATGCAATCAGAATAAAGTCCGCTCCTGCGTGTTCTAATCTTTTAGCTGATGCAATCATATATTCTGTAGGATCTTCGCCTTTCCCAAATATGGCATTGGTTCTATCAGGGATTTGCGGATCATTATCAGCAATCACATGGAGATGATCCTGATCTTTAATAGCTGGTGTATGAGAGATGATTTTTTTCATCAGATCAATCGTCGCTAAAGGGCCCATACCGCCCATAATCCCAATCGTTGTAGACATCAATATCACCACATTTCATTTTTTTCTATTATAAAAAAAGAAAGGATGGTGAGTGTTATAGAAAAGTTCTATTTGTATATAGAAGGTTGATCAAAAGCGCCTTTTATTTTCTTCTTTATCTGTTTTGAGGTATGAGTTGCAATCTAATCAAAAAACATTAGAATAAAGAAAAATTGCTAAAGGAGCAGCCATATGAATTTCAATTTGAATGAAGCTTTAGATATGTTGAGTCGAACTCCTCGAACATTAGAAAGTCTTTTGTCAGGTTTATCGAAGGATTGGCTTCACAGTCGTGAAGGGGAGGGAACGTGGAATCCCGTTGAAGTCATTGAACATTTGATTGAAGCAGAGAAATTCAACTGGATTCCTCGATTAAATGTCATTCTTGCTGATGGAGAGAATGCCCCATTTCCTGCATTTGACCGCTACTCCCATTTGAATCAAACTGAAAGACAGATAGAACAAGCACTAGCGGAGTTTCATCATGTGCGGATGGAGAATGTGGCATACATTCAGCGTATAACACATTCAAGTCTTGATCTAGAGAAAAAGGGCCTCCATCCAGAATTCGGCGTCGTGCAAGTGAGCGAATTACTTTCTGAGTGGGTTGTCCATGATTTCACCCATATCTCCCAAATTGTTCGGGTCATGGCGGAACGATATCGAACCGATGTGGGTCCGTGGAGCGCTTATTTAGGGATTTTGAATAGGAAATAAATGTTTAATGACGCTTCGCGGCCCACTCAGATTGAAGAATGGCATATTGATATTCATCGACCCAATGTCCCTTCGACATATAATTTTGCAGCAAATGTCCTTCGCGTCTCATGTCTAAACGTTCCAGCACTCGAATGGATTTTTCGTTGCGTACATCTGTAAAGGCAATGATTTTATGCTTGTTCAGTGTAGTGAAAATATATTCGATCATTGAATTCAAGGCTTCGTGAATATAGCCCTTTCCTTGAAATTCAGGCGCGAGTGTAAATCCTATTTCAACGATTCTAGGCTCGCTGCCGAGTGTATGAATGGCGCAATCTCCTATCAGCTGATTGGATTCAGATAAGGCAATCGCGTATTGAAACCACGTCCCTGGTTGATTAGGTTGTTGCGTCATTTGGTGTTGAACAAATAATTCAGCGTCTTCGTGCGTGTAGTTTTCCCAAGATTGAAATGTGGCAATAGAGGGGTTTGATCGGTATTGATAAAATGCTTCAATATCCTGCTGATCAAACTGGCGAATCACAATCCGGTTTGTTCTTGTAAATATGCTGTTTGCATTCTTCATGTGTTACCCTCACTTTTTAGTTTGTTCTTGATTTGAAAAAGTCTATTAGCCATTCAGATAGCTGTTTTTGCGCTTTGGTCACAAATCGATCGGCATAATACGTTAATTCAAGATGCCGAACAGGAGCAGGAGCAGAAATAGGGATAGAGACAATATTAGGCCATGCTGAATGTTGCTTTAACAGCCCTCTTGGCTGGATGGTGGCGCCGATCCCAGCTTCAACCAGCTGCAATAATGAAGTGGCAGACCCAACATCCATGACCGTGTCCAATTCAAAACCGTGTTCTTTACATACGTCATCGACCAAATCTCTTCCTAAATAGCCTTTTGGATACATGACCAGCGCATGCTTTGTCAGCTCTTTTAGCGTCACTTCACGCCTTTTTGCCAGTTCACTGTCTGAATGAACAAACAATTCGTAGGGCTCATCGCCAAGTGGAATTTGAATCAGGCGTTTATCCGCAGGCCCGCGCAGCCCAATTCCGATATCGACTTTATGTGAGAGCACCTCGTCACGAACAAAGATGGTCGAAAAAGCCTTTAGATTGATCTCTGGATACAGCGTTTTAAATTCTACAAAAAGCGGAACAAGCTGAAA
Source organism: Bacillus sp. BS1807G30 (assembly GCF_040047675.1). Taxonomy (NCBI): domain Bacteria; kingdom Bacillati; phylum Bacillota; class Bacilli; order Caryophanales; family Bacillaceae; genus Bacillus; species Bacillus sp. BS1807G30. The sequence goes on from NZ_CP157353.1 coordinate 1,170,822, forward strand.
GTCAAGATCAGAGGGAAGGACGGCAAGCCGAACGGTACCCCGCTGTTCAGATAAGAGTTCTTTCATGGCATTTTTTGCATCTCGTTCAGCCTGAAGCATTTTCATGCCATATTGATAAAGAAGCGAACCAGCTTCAGTTGCAACTACTTTTTTACCGATTCGGTCAAAAAGCGGCATCCCAACTTCAGCTTCAAGCAGCTGAATCTGTTGGCTTAATGTAGGCTGTGATATACCTAGCTGCTCTGCAGCCTTTGTGAAATGTAAATGATCGAATACAGCCATAAAATAGGTAATGTGACGAGTATCCATATGCCATCCTTTCATTAATGATAGTATTTTTCTATCATCATAATACGAATTATTGTATTGATCAATGAATGAAGCGGATTTATACTCATAGTAACCTCAACAAGATGAGAGAGGAAGAAGAGTATTGATAAAAAAAGTATTTTATTTAGCTGCTTTATTTTTAGCTGCCTTAAACTTGCGCCCAATCATTACATCCGTAGCTTCTATGATGAGCATGATTCAATCAGACCTTGGCGTTAGTGCACTCACGGCAAGTCTTTTAACCACTTTGCCGGTCTTGTGCATGGGAGTGTTTGCCCCTGTAGCAACGAAACTAAGCCGCCGGTTTGGATTAGAGAGAACCCTTTTTTTCTCGATTTTTCTTATCACAATTGCGACTGGACTGCGTGGTACAAGTCAAACGGTTACCATCCTTCTCATGACTGCTTTTGCAGGAGGAGTTGGAATTAGTTTTGCCGGACCATTGTTGTCTAGTTTTATTAAAAAGTATTTTCCGAAAAGTCCTGGGATTGTCAGTGTGTACTCTATATCGATGACAGTTGGAGCTGCACTTGCTTCGGGCTTGACCATTCCGATTTACCTTCGCAGTGAGCATAACCTTCCACTTGCGTTAGCCTGCTGGGCGGTTTTAGGTGTTATTGCACTGATTTTATGGCTCGGCCTAGCTCGTAAAAGCCAACAAGTGGATCATGCAGACGTGCCGCTGAGATTACCACTACGAAACAAAAAAGCCATTCAATTTACTTTGTTCTTTGGCTTTATGTCAAGCATGTTCTATTCGTTAACAGCGTGGATTTCACCCATTGCGCTTAATTTTGGGAATAGTCCGCAGTATGCCGCCATGCTGCTTACGATATTTACGCTCATTCAGATTCCGGTGGCATTACTTGTTCCAGCAATCGTTAATCGTCTAGGAAAGCCGAAATTATTTCTGATCTTATGCAGTTTGTCAGAGCTGATTGGCCTCATATTCCTTCTACTGCCAATGCCGATCCTGCCAGCTGTTATTTTTCTAGGGATTGGAGCAGGTGGATTATTTCCTTTGGCGCTTATGCTGCCTATTATTGAAACGCGTACACCAGAAGAAGCCGGTACATGGTCCGCGATGTCACAGATGGGCGGGTACATCATGGGAGGATTTGGTCCATTTTTAATCGGTTTGATTTTCGATATCAGCGGACATTTTCAAGCTGCTATTGTCGCAATGCTCGCCATCGTGATGCTGATGATTGGCGTTCAGTTATCGATGAAGTTAGGAAAAAAACGTGAAGAGGTATCCAATTAAAGATCAATATACCGCTGCTTTTATATCATGACTCAATTTAAATCGCCATAGCCTATTCCTAAGTAGGCTATGGCGATTATTTTGCTCAATCTTTAAAAGATGCACCTGAATGAATTATCGTGAAAGGTATTTTTCAACTTTACGAGTGGCCATTTCTGCAGCTTCCATGATCATTTCACCTAATGTTGGGTGAGGATGAATCGTCATGGCTAAATCTTCTACTGTAGCACCAATTTCAATAGAGAGAGAAAGTTCTGATATAAGAGTAGATGCCTCTGCACCTACGATTTGTGCTCCTAAAATAAGGCCAGATTCAGCATGGGCCACAATCTTCACAAATCCTTCTGGTTCTTTTAATGCCAGTGCTCGACCATTAATGGAGAACATTGTTTTTCCAATAACAGTCGGAATGGATTGCTGCTTGCAATCCGTTTCGCTCAGTCCAACACTCGTCAATTCTGGGCTAGAAAACACAACAAGTGGGATCGCTTTATAATCGATCATCGAAGGTTTCCCGGCGATTGCCTCTGCTGCCACCTTCGCTTCATAGGAAGCTTTATGAGCCAGAGCAGGACCCTCGGTGATATCACCAATCGCATATATGTGCGGAATGGATGTTCTGCATTGTTCATCAATTTTAATACGTCCGTGAGGGGTAATGGACAAACCGATAGAATGGAGACCTAATGTTCCATCTGTATTCGGTTTTCTTCCGACAGTAATCAGTGCATAATCTGCTTTCAACGTGTAGCTTTCTTTCTGTTTCTCATAATGAAGATCAATTCCGCTCATATGCTGCTCGGCATCTATGACGTTTGCTCCTGTAATCACGGTGATGCCATCTTCTTTCAATTGTCGAACAACAGGCGAGACAAGTTCACTTTCAAAGCCAGGCAATACTTGATTGCCGCCTTCCAGAATGGTGACTTTTGATCCAAACCTTGCAAACATCTGTCCGAGTTCAACACCAATATATCCACCCCCAACTACGACAAGGCTTTTAGGGATCTCGAGAAGGGAGAGTGCTTCAGTGGACGATAATATACGACCTCCGAAAGGGAGTGATTTAATTTCAATTGGACGTGAGCCTGTTGCTAATATAAGGTGTTTGAAGTTGATTCGCTTTTCACCTTTTTCGGCATGTTGAATCACCGCTGTATGCTGATCGAACGAGCTTGCCTCGCCTTCCAAAATCGTAACTCCCGCTGACTTTAACAAAAATTGGACGCCTCCAGCTTGTTTTTCCACAACAGCTTTTTTGAACGCTTGAGCTTCATTGAAAGAGCCGCCATCTTGAAAACCACCCCATTGTGTGCGGAGTTTGAGCCGCTCTGCTTCTGCTATTAGCGCTTTAGAAGGGATACAGCCTACATGGGTGCATACGCCACCTAACTGATCACGTTCTACAATCGCTGTCTTCATGCCGAGATGAGCTGAACGTAACGCCGCCACATAGCCTCCCGGACCTGATCCAATCACTAATGTATCTACTGTTTCTAAATGAATCATTTCTTGCACCTCCAATTTCAAAATATGATGATCATAATATATTATAGCCATCATATTTTGTCGGAGTCAATCCCATTTGAGTGAGGAAAGATGGATTTCAGTCAATTGACACAAGATAATATGATAATTATAATATTTTAATAAATACACTTAGATGAGTTAAAAGGAAGGAGAAAAGAGGATGCCTTATCCGAAAGGTCATAAGTCAAAAGTGAGAGAGCAGATCATCGCAAGTGCTGCACGAGCATTTCGAACAAATGGCGTCCGTAGTATCAGTTTGCCATACATTATGAAAGGGGCAGGTCTAACTCATGGAGGGTTTTACGCTCACTTTAAGAACAAGGATCAGTTGGTGATAGAGACTTTTTATTTTGCTATTACTGATACGATCAAGCTGCTGCAAAGTGTTGCAGATAAGAAAGCAGATCAGCCTCGAATTCAGACGATTATTGAATTTTATTTAAGTTCCGTTCACCGTGATCAGACGGAAGTCGGCTGTATACTGCCTGCGCTGGCAGGGGAGATTTCTCAATTATCGCAAGAGGTACGAGAAGCTTATACCGATGAATTGAAACGGTTTATGGCGTTTATAGCCGATACGGGAAACATAAGCCTCTCTACAAGTTACGCACTAGTAAGCAGCATGATTGGTACAATTGCTCTTGCGCGTGCTGTCAATGACTCGCAGTTCAGTGATCAATTGTTATTGGCAGGCAGAACACAGGCAAAACACATTTTAGAGTCCAATGAACAAACATAGGGGATGTTGCGATGTTGATTAGAGAAGCAAGCATAGAAGATTATCCTCAATTAAGACAAATCTATTTAGAATCCCGACGTCAGAGCTTTCACTGGCTCAATACAGAAGAAATCAATCTGCAAGATTTTGATCAAGATACGCAGGAAGAGCAAATTTTCTTAGCTGAGGAGAGCAATAAAATCCTTGGATTCATCTCATTATATGTACCAGATCGTTTTATTCATCTCTTGTTTGTACATCCAGAAGCTGCTGGTCAAGGGGCTGGCGATCTGCTGCTTAAGCAAGCTATAAAAGTTTTGGGAACACCAGTCACCCTCAAATGTGTCTCCGAAAATCACAAAGCTTTGTCTTTTTATCAAAAAAGAGGATGGAAGGCTGTTGTAGAGGAAGGGGAGCCTGGGGCGAAGTACTGGGTGCTTATTTATGAATAGAAATCATTTTATCTAATCATTCACAAGGCCCTCTAAAGGGTCTTTTTGATTGTCAGTTTTCTGAAAGCCATTCCTTCAAAGGAAAATCTATAACAAATGAGCGGCTAAAATCCGTTCTTTTTTATGCTTAAAAATTGGACATCTTATGAATGAGAATATGAGATTCCATTATTTTTAATATCCTAATGCATTATATTTTAAAGGGTGTTACCGTTGGATGTAAGGAATGATTGGCCAATCTTCCAATAAGAGTTGGAGGGGAATCATGAATTACAAAATTGAAATGTTAACGAATATGAAAATGGTGTATATGAGAAATATAGGACCGTATGGCAGTAAAGAGAATGTGGAAATGATGAAGAAATTTAAAAAATGGATCAAAGAACATCAATTCAATGACGAATTAAAGAAGCATGGAATATACGGTGTCCCTCAAGATGATCCTGCAAGAACTTTACCTGAAAATTGCAGATATGACCTCATGTTCATGACAAATAGAGATTTCTCCAAAGATCAACTTGTTCAGACTGGTCATGTTGAAGGAGGAAAGTATGCTGTGTTTACGATGACACATACAGCCGAAAAAGTGAATTTGTTTTGGAGACAATTACCTCAAATGATCCAACACAATCAATTGAACATACGCCATGCACCTATTATGGAGAGATATAGAGAAGATGAAGGCGAAGATAAGGTGTGTGAATTCTTACTGCCTATCTTTTAAACATTTTATCTAACTTCAATGAAAACAGACCTCTTGTGGTCTGTTTTCATGAATGTAAAATCTACACGTTTAAATAATTTAGGACTCGTTTCTTTAAATAACGATATTGAGCCTTATTCGTATCTTGAAATGCTTCTTCCCGATTTGAAGGTACATCCAAATAAAAGATATCTTCTGAAGCACTTAATCCAGATGCTATACTATGGCTAAACCAATATGACAATAAAAGGTCATGTCAGGAGGAGCATGGTGTGATATTCATCATAGGAATTGTAATCGCTTTTATTGTTGCTATTTTAGGCTTTACTGTTTTCGTAGATGTAGGTAATGGGTTGGGAACGGCTTTTAGCATCATTGGGGGAATGGTCATTTTATTCATAGCGGGAAGGCTGCAAAGACAAAAAGAAAAGAATGATCCAAACATCTTATTAGATAAGATGATGATGCTCTTTCACGAAGACGGATTTCAGTCCTCAACATACATCTTTTCGCAAAATGTTGATAAAGGATTTGCGATTGATGACGAGCGAAAGAAAATGCGCTTTATTACATATCAACCTGGCGGCTCATCTCAGAAATTCAGGTTTGAAGTCACTGAACTTTCCTTGCAAGAGTTGAAACAAGTTGACATGTTAGAAGATGGTATACCGATTGAACATTCTACTGAGAGTGATAATAATGAAGAGATTTCTACACTTCAATTAAGATTAACGATGAATGATCAAGAAGCATCAACGATCACGATCACCTTCCTGCAATTTGATGTGCCAGTTCGTAAGAGCACCGCTGAATATTTGATTGAACGAGAAAATCTGGAGGAGATTTATCATCAAATTGATTCAATGATGAAATCTGCGTATTAAGTAAATTTCTGTTCATAAAAAAGAAATCACAGTTTTGATGTGGTTTCTTTTTTTATCTCAATCAAGTTAAAGCCAGTCCAGTCATTGTAGTTGAATGTTTTTTTCAAAAATGAATAAAGATAGACTAGACACGAAAACGAACATTGATATTGAAATGACTCATGTGATGAGGAGGAAGCATACATGCAAAAACTTTGCAGGCAAGTCTGGATTGAAGTCAATCTTGATGCAATAAAAAGGAATATCGAAGCGATTCAAGCGCATATTCCAAGAAAAAGTAAGATCATGGCTGTCGTGAAGGCGAATGCTTATGGACACGGTTCAGTGGAGGTAGCGCGGCAGGCACTAGAAAGCGGTGCGACAGAACTTGCAGTTGCTAGCTTAGAAGAAGGGATTGTATTGCGAAGAGCAAAAATAGAAGCACCTATTCTTGTGCTTGGATTTACACCGCTCGATTGTGTGAAAAGGGCCGCAGCCTGGAGAATCGATCTCTCCGGCCTTCGAGAAGACTGGATTGCTCAAGCAAATGAGATCTTAGCGGAAGAAGAAAGCCAGCGCCGGCTTGGGATTCATGTCAATGTTGACACAGGGATGGGGCGGTTAGGTGTACGGACAAAGGAAGAGCTGTTAGCGGTGGTGAAGGCGCTTGAAAATAGTGAAAACCTGAGGTGGGATGGAATATTTACGCATTTCTCCACTGCGGATGAGCCTGATCCTGATTTTACGTTGCTTCAGCACAGCATCTTCATTGATTTTCTTCGGTTTTTGAAAGAAGAAGGGATCAAACTGCCGACCGTACATATGAACAATACAGCTGCTTCGATTGCGTTTCCTGAATTTAGCGCCGATATGATCCGGCTTGGTATCGGACTTTATGGACTGTATCCTTCGCAATACATTGAAAGCTTAGACGCTGTTCAGCTAGAGCCCGCTCTTAGTTTAAAAGCAAGAATTGCGTTCGTGAAGAAAATGGTGACAAAACCAAGAACCGTCAGCTATGGGGCAACCTATGTAGCAAAGCCTGACGAAGTCATTGCGACCATACCGATTGGCTATGCAGATGGATACTCACGTGCTTTATCCAATCGAGGGTTTATGCTTTTCCGCGGAAAACGAATGCCGATTGCTGGCCGAGTCACAATGGATATGACGATGATCAGCTTAGGAGAGATGAAAGCAAAGCAAGGCGAGGAAGTCGTCATTTATGGCCGTCAAAAGGGCGGAGAAATTTCTGTTGATGAAATTGCTGAAATGCTCAATACGATTAACTATGAAGTCATTGCAACATTAAGCCGCCGTGTTCCAAGGTTTTATCGTCGAGGCGGGAAGATTATTAAAATATCGACCCCGGTGATGTATGTGTAAAGGTAAGGAGAGCATGAAATTGCAAAAAGCCCCCTTTATATGGAAAGGGGGCTTTTGAGTTTCATGTCTTATTCGGCTTAAGCTCGATACTCTTTATCTAAAATAAGAATTGGTTTAATCGTAGATCCATTTTTAGAATCTTCAAAGGCTTGTTCAATCTCTTCTAATTCGTAGAATTTTGCTAGTTTTTCAACTGGGAATTGTCCATTTTTAAAGAACTTGACTAGTTTAGGAATGAATAGTTGAGGAACGGCATCTCCTTCTATCACACCTTTTAGCGTGAGCGCATTGAGCATGAGATCATTGGTCACATTAAACGTTAAATCGCGCTTTCCTACTGCTACTGTTGCACAGGTTCCTTTGACACGCAGGCAGTGAAGGGCAGCTAGCGTGACTTCTGGTACTCCAGTTGTTTCAAATGAGTAATGTGCCCCTTTTCCTTCTGTGATCTCCTTAACTTTTTCAGCTGGATTCTCATGTTTACTGTTGATGACATGTGTTGCACCTAATTCTTTTGCTAGCTCAAGGCGGCTATCATGGATATCAACGGCAATAATCGGATCACAGCCTGCAATTTTTGCTGCCATTAACCCACTTAAACCAACAGCACCTGTACCGAACACAACAAAGCTTGTACCTGGAGCTGGAGCAAGTGAATTTAAGACAGTACCGCTCCCAGTCATTAAGCCGCAGCCAAATGGTCCTAAATAACGTAAATCAGTTTCTTTGTCTACTTTCACCACATTTTTCTCATCAACCGTTGCATATGTACCAAATGACGATTGACCAAAAAATTGTGATACATCTTGATGATCATGTGTATGGATAGGCGTTTCATTATGTTTATTACGACCAGAAAAATTCAGTGGAATCATGTTTTCACATCCACCAGCGTTCCCGTCAAGACAATTATGGCAATGACCGCAATAAGCGAAACCTAGTACAACGTGGTCTCCTTCTTGGACGGTTGTGACATTAGAACCTGCTTTCACGACAATACCAGAGCCTTCATGTCCTAATAAAGCAGGACGTGGGACAGGAAGCGTGCCATCTAATACAGTGGCATCCGTATGACAAACGCCAGATGCAACAATTTTAACAAGCACTTCATCTGCTTTTGGGTCATCTAATAATAATGTTTGTTTCTCGAAATCTTTTTCATTTGTTGTGACCATCGCTTGAATTTCCATATCATGTGCCCTCACTTTTTATATAGTATGATATTCTAAAGAAGTTAGACCAAATGTCACAAAAAATTCATTTCTTTATGACTAAGTTGATTGTAGGACGAAAGATTTTCTGTTTCAATCAGTAAAAAATCTTTTTTGTATAGGTTTTCAACACAAATGAATTTATGTATCTCTAATCAACATTTTTTAAAAAGTGTCTAAAGGAGGGGCCCATGATCAAAAAAGAGGATCGCCGTGTTGAGCGAACAAAAGAAACACTTCGTCAAACATTCAAAATACTAGTAAAAGAAAAAGGATATTCGCACGTAAAAGTGAAGGATATTGTGGAAAAGGCAAACTATAATCGGACGACGTTTTATGTGCATTATGAAAGTAAAGATGAATTAGCAGCAGATGTTATTCACCGGGAAATGGTCGATTTCGAATATGAATTTTGTAAGCCGACTCGTGAAAATCCACTGTTGGATTTAACTCGCATGAAACCAGAGGGCACTGATGTATTTCAATATATCGTTGAAAATCGCGACTATTATGATTTATTAGTGATGGAAGACCGAATTCCCCACATACAAGAACAATTGCTTAAGAAAATACAATATATTTTCCAAAATAGAATGTCGTTTGTGAGTGATCAGTATGCAGAAATCAACGACAGTTATTTTGTCCAGTATCGCTCGTACGGCATCTTTGGTTTTATCATTGAATGGATCAGAAATGACTACAGTGCATCTCCCTCAGAAATGGCACGACGTATTATCAATTTATTATATATTCAATCCTCACTCATGATTCAGTTGAAAGATGAAGAAGCGATTATGAAAAGGTAATGTCATATAAAATTGATATATATAGAATGATAATAATAGAAATAGGAGCGTCCTAAATTTATGACAAGTACAACGGTAAAAATTAAATTTTATTACAAATATGTCGATAAAAGGAGGGAAATTTAAGAGATGGAGGAAAGAAACGATGAAAAAAGGATTGTTTTTAGTGCTTTTAGCCATTTTTATGATGGTCACAATTCATCCGTTAAAAGCTCATGCAGCTGAGACAAATGGTTGGACGAAGCGAGCGGACTTACCAGAAGAACGTATCGGAGCAAGTGTAGGTGTAGTTGACGGAAAAATATATGTATTCGGTGGAGCTAGCCAGCAGTCTAAGTTCAATGATTCAACATATATGTATGATCCTAAAACTGATTCGTGGACAGAAAAATCAGCTATGCCAAGGTCAAGAACAGGTGCTGCTTATGCGACAGTAGATAAAAAAATCTATGTCATTGGCGGTCTCTATGAAACGACTAAAACAGTTCATAGAACTATGGATGTTTATGATACAGAACTTGACCAATGGACAGAAGAACCGATTAAGATGCCTGATAAATTTATATATAAATCCTATACAACAGGTGCCTTACGAGCTGTTACAGTTGGAGAAAAGATTTATATCGTATCCTCTTTATCATCCTATAAAGAAAATTTTTATTCTTATGATACGGTAAGTGGAGAGTGGGAATCTTTAGATAGTTCCCTATTAGTGAATCACCAAGGTAGAAGTATTTCAGAAATAAATGGGAAAATATATATTGCTGGTGGTGAGGCTAATGTTAGCCGAGGGAAAGATAAAGACATTTTAGAATATGATTTGTCGCTAGGGAAGTGGCAACGCTTAAAGGATGTTCAATTAAATTCTTTTGCCTATGAAGCTGCATTTGCGACATATAATCATAAACTATTTATCATTGGTGGTCAGCAAATTGGAGATAGATCTAGCAAATTATTAAAACAAGTTCAAATATTTGATCCAAAAACTAGTCAAGTTAAAGATTCTTTATATGAAATCCCTGAAGGTAGAGTTGGATCTGTGGCAGTAATTGCTGATGACCAATTATATGTTATTGGTGGAAGAGACTATGCTGAATCAATTGGTAGTCATTCTGTCAAAAACAATTTTAAATCTGTTATCTCTATTCCATTAAAAGATCTGCAAAAAGTGTCAACGGATCAGGAGGAAACAAAGCCAGGTGATGATACAACCGAAGAGCCGAAAGATCAGGACGGGACAAAGCCAGGTGATGATACAACAGAAGAACCGAAAGATCAGGACGGAACAAAGCCAGGTGATGGTACAACAGAAGAACCAAAGGATCAAGACGGAACAAAGCCAGGTGACGGTACAACAGAAGAACCGAAAGACCAAGATGGGACAAAACCAGGAGAAGAAACTGCGAAAGGTATACTTTCCATTACCATGATCAATGGGTTACAAAAGGATTATCTGCTCTCAATGAAAGAAATCAACGATTTTCTTAATTGGTATAAAGAAAGAAGCTTTGGAATCGGAATGAACTTTTATGAGATCAATGATGAACACAATAAAGGACCTTTCACAAGTAAGAAAGATTATGTGGTGTACCAAAATATATTAATGTTTGATATCAAGCAATATTGATAAAATGAAAGCTGCTGATAATAGATTAGCAGCTTTTTATATTTTACATTATTGTTAAAATTAGGATGAACATCATAAAAAAACAAGATATTTTTTAAAAAATCTGCTAAACATCCCATAACTACGTCCGATAATAGAATTGTCAGGGTTGATAAGCCCTAGAATAAAGGACTTTTTTCAGACAAGGACGTCTGTCAGGTCCCACATACATGGAGGTAATAGGAAATGAGAATTAACCACAATATCGCAGCACTTAACACATTAAACCGTTTGTCTGCAAACAACGGTGCGAGCCAAAAGAACATGGAGAAACTTTCTTCTGGTCTTAAAATCAACCGTGCAGGAGATGACGCAGCAGGTCTTGCAATCTCTGAAAAAATGCGTGGACAAATCCGCGGATTAGAAATGGCGTCTAAAAACGCACAAGACGGTATTTCTCTTATCCAAACAGCTGAAGGTGCATTGACTGAAACTCACTCAATCCTTCAACGTGTTCGTGAACTAGTGGTTCAAGCTGGAAACACTGGTACACAGCAAGATGAAGACTTAACTGCAATTAAAGATGAAATGGATGCTTTAATTGAAGAGATTGATGGTATTTCTGATCGTACAGAGTTCAATGGTAAAAAACTTTTGAATGGTGCGTATAAAGCTTCTACTCCACCAGTAGCAGCTGATCCATCTTTAGTTTTCCAAATTGGCGCTAACGGAACACAACAAATCAAAGTTAATATCCAAGATATGGGTGCAGACGCATTAGGCGTTGATAATGGTACTGGTGGCATCACTGCAAACCAATCCATTAAAGATTTAGATGTAACAGCCTTTGCAACTAATGCAGCAGATGCAACAGATGTTGGTTTTGATACTCAACTTAAGATTGTTGATTCAGCTATCAACCAAGTATCTTCTCAACGTGCTAAACTTGGTGCAGTACAAAACCGTCTAGAGCACACAATCAACAACCTTGGTGCTTCTGGTGAAAACTTAACAGCTGCTGAGTCTCGTATCCGTGACGTTGACATGGCGAAAGAAATGAGTGAGTTCACTAAGAACAACATTCTTTCTCAAGCTTCTCAAGCAATGCTTGCACAAGCGAACCAACAGCCACAAAACGTACTTCAATTACTACGTTAATGAAAGGCCCCTTGATGGGGCTTTTTTTTATGCTGTTTTTTCCTTCGCATTTTCTCCAGTCTTATGATTCTTAAATCCCTCTGATAAATCATGAAAAATGACCTCTAAATTTGGCATACTCTAGCGAAACGATCATAATGAATAAGACTTTTTCCTTATTTATTCCTTTTTTGTTAAACATATTCCATTGAAGTTCGATAAATGGATTGTAAGGCTTACAAAAAAATTCTAATTTAGAACTTTTGGACATGGATGTCTAATTGGTTCAAACACATGGAGGTCATTTAATATGAGAATTAACCACAATATCGCAGCACTTAACACACTGAACCGTTTGTCTGCAAACAATGGGGCAGGACAAAAGAACATGGAGAAGCTTTCTTCTGGACTTCGTATCAACCGTGCAGGAGATGACGCAGCGGGTCTTGCAATCTCTGAAAAAATGCGTGGACAAATCCGCGGATTAGAAATGGCATCTAAAAACGCACAAGATGGTATTTCTCTTATTCAAACAGCTGAAGGTGCATTAACTGAAACTCATGCGATTCTTCAACGTATGCGTGAATTGACAGTTCAAGCAGGTAACGTTGGTACACAGCAGACTGAAGATTTAACGGCGATTCAAGAAGAACTTACTGCTTTGGTTGATGAAATTGATGGGATTTCTCAGCGTACAGCATTTAACGGAAAGAATCTATTAGATGGTAGTGTAGAGGATGGATTCCAATTCCAAATTGGAGCGAACATTGAGCAAAATATCAACGTAAAGATCGGCAAAATGGACGCTGAAACATTGACTGTCAAAGATATTAAAGTGAATGAAGATGGTTTTGACTTTGACGTTGAAGTAGCAAAAATCGACGCTGCAATCGGTGCGGTATCTAAACAACGTTCAGCACTTGGAGCGGTCCAAAACCGTCTAGAGCACACAATCAACAACCTTGGTGCTTCTGCTGAAAACTTAACAGCTGCTGAGTCTCGTATCCGTGACGTTGATATGGCGAAAGAAATGAGTGAGTTCACAAAGAACAACATTCTTTCTCAAGCTTCTCAAGCAATGCTTGCACAAGCGAACCAACAGCCACAAAACGTACTTCAGTTATTACGTTAATTAAAAGCCCCCGTTGAGGGGCTTTTTTTATGTTAGTTTGATTTTAGCAATTGATGTAATTGAAAGTCTGGAACAGCTTCATAGAAGAAAGCTCGATTTAATTCCTCATTCTTTTGATCCCACCTATGCCACCAGTGGCCGACATCACCAGTGAAGTCAGCTTGAATCATGTCTTGCAGCTGCTCTAGGTTGATGATTTTTCTCGGTTCTATTAAGAATGAATGCATACGATGATACGCCTCAAGGTATTTAGTTTGTTTTGTTTGAACGGCATATTGTACATAATAATTTAAAAATTCTTGTACAAATGTCAGATGGGGAATGGGGGTTCCCTTTAACTCGACGCCTTCCCATGCCATATCCGCAATTGCACAAAGCCACCAGCCAAGCTCATTGGCTTGCTGCATTTGTTGTAAGGTGTTTTTTTCAAAAAACATAAGCCCATTTTCTTGTGCTTGTTTGAGCATACGCTCAAGTGTCTGTACCTCAAGAGCTGCCTTTGTCATTCCCTGACCATGTATTGGATCTAATGTGCACAAGGCATCACCCATGACCAATAATCCGCTTGGCCAATCTTCCATTTGTTCATAGTGGTTTCTGACACAAGCCGGAACTCTAAATCCTTTTGGTTTCGTATAGGGAATTAAATGAGTGATGGCTTCTGCTATAGAGGGATTGGTCAGCCTAGCGGTCTCTACATCAAACTGATCAGCGTCCGTTGTTGGATAATGAGAGCCGCCAGCTGCAGAGAGAAGAACAGCTGCTAAATCATGATCTACTCGTTCAAACAGTCCTGTTGGAATTTTCTTATTTGGCTGTCCAACGATGACCATTGGTTCTAGGTTCGGTGCCTCAGCTGGTATTTGGTAGTATCTTGTGCTATAGCCAAGAGACACGATTAACTCATCTGTCTGCGGCAAGGTCAGTCCTGCGCTTTTCAGCCATTTTGGCAATTTAGACATTCTTCCAGACGTATCGATCACTAAGTCCGCTTTCAATTTGTGAATGATTCCTGGCTTTATCCTCCGATCTTTGACCTGTAGTCCACTCACTTGAGTCGTTTTTTTCTCAAAAAGAAGAGAGATCGCTTCATGTTTTTCCAAAAATTGAACACGTTCCTCACGTAACATTCTTTGCATCAGCACCCACTCTAGCATGGCACGTCGTGTGACAGCTGTTTCTTCAGTATCGGTGAGTACTAACTCGCCATCTTTTGTCATAAAGCGAGATGTCTGATGCCATGTGTTGTACCCGCCCAATTCCAGTAATTCTTTTGTATAACCAGGAAATAGACGTTCCACTATTTGTTTGCCTAGTGGCAGCATTCTATGTGGATGAAAGGCTTGAGGCGTGCCAAGACGATTCTCAGGAGCGTCTGGCAATTCGTCCTTTTCAATAATCAATACTTCAAGGTAGAAACTTGATAAAACCTTTGCAGCGAGCATTCCCGTTATTCCGCCTCCGATGACGATCGCCCGCTCATACTTCATGGGTTGTGTCACAACATGCGCCTCCAGTGAATATATAAAATGGTTACATGACCATTTCATCATATGTTGATTTTCTAAGTATAGCAAATTCTTGTTTTTTTGAATATAGAAAGGAATTGGCATACTTTTTACTCGTAAATATGAAAAAAACTTCAATCTTGATCATTATTTTTAAAAAATAATGATCAAATTTAAGAGGAATGACCGATAAATACATTAAGGGGGTAGAGAGAATGGATATACTACAGAGTATTGTAACCGCAGCACCTTATATGATGAAGATTTTAAAAGATGAAGTGACGATGGGTGTCATTGATCGAGAAAAATTCTTGCTGTATTTGCCATCAAAAGATGTGGATTTTCAAATACGGACAGGAGATCCCATTAAACCAGATGATCAGAATATGAAAAATGCGCTTAGAGGCGAAACATCAAGTACATTCGTACCTGAATCGGTGTATGGGACGCCTTTAAATGCAATGGGATTGCCGATTTTCGATGAAAATCATCAAGTCATTGGTGCAATTGCTTTAGGTTTTCCGCTTAAAAATCAAATAGAACTCGAGGCGTATATGGAGTCATTGAACGACATCATTCAAAGTATTCAAGAAAAAGTACATGTGGTGGCGGCTCATTCAGAAGAGCTCTCTGCGACAAGTGAGGAAATGACATTCCAAACACAGCAAACACTTGAAAGCTCGAAAAAAACTTCAGATATTACAAAAATGATCAAAGGTATCTCTAAACAAACGAGTTTGCTAGGATTGAATGCTTCAATTGAAGCGGCCAGGGCAGGGAAAGAGGGAGCGGGTTTTAGTGTGGTAGCGAGCGAGGTTCAAAAGCTCTCAAGCGAAACCTCACGTGCAACGGAAAACATAGAAAGCTCATTGCAAGGGATTTCCTCTAATATACATACATTACTTGAGAGTATGGGCCATATGAAAGGGTCATCTTCAGAACAAGCTTTATTAGTGACGGAGTTTAGTGAAATTGTAGACAGGTTGACGACGGTTAGCAAAGAAATGAAAGAATTTATGCAAAAGGTGATGTCAACGTAAAAAACGAATCCAAAAAGGGTTCGTTTTTTTTGCTGGCTCGTTATTTTCTATTTTTCTGATCAAAGCGATAATCGTATGTTTCACCTTTGACCACATTTAAAAACTCATGTCCAATTTGTACGAGCTGTGCATTTTCCCATTTAATCAGAGGATCTTTATCAGGGTATTTCCAGTAGATTGTTTTCTTGTGATGGGTGAGTTTGTTTTCAATTTCTGCTCTGACCGCATTCTCTTTTAGCTTTCCTCCGCTATGTCGATACGTGTTAATGGTATAGGTTCCATCAGGTGATGATATTGAGCGGATGAATGTTCCGTGAGACACGCCTTGAAGAGAGAAGCATTTCCAGTAAATAATTCCGGCGAAGCTAAGACATAAGATGGCAAGGATGATGGTGGTTTTCTTTTTAAACATGAATTCCTCCAGGTGTAGATCGCAATATTCTAATATATGAGAGAGAATAAAAAAAGATTCATATAGTTCAAAAGTTCTATTCATTTCAATTATCGGTCATTTTTCCTCAACATTCAATAGTTAGCCCGTAAAGATAAGGAAAATTTAAGGATGCATTCAGATCACACTGGTCATTCGAAAACACTTTACAAAAGAATTTGCGATCAGTAGACTTATGCTCATATAGAGAAATGGGGCAGATGGAATGAATCAAATCATAGATACGTATCAAAATTATGAAGAGCTTTCCGCTCATGAAAGAAAAGGGATCGACTATCAGATTCTTCATCAGCGGAAAGGGAATCAGCTTCTCGTCCTGTCACCTCATGCGGGAGGAATTGAATCTGGCGTGAGCGAGCTGGTCCATGAAGTAGCAACCGATTATTCTATGTATTTATTCGAGGGCCTTAAAGTGAAAGGCAATCATGTTCTTCATATTACGAGCACACGTTTTGATGAGCCGATTTGTCTTTCTCAAGTGCATACACATCATTATACGTTTGCACTCCACGGCTATGGAGAAACAGACGTCCTACAAACTTTAGTTGGCGGTACCGACAGAGAAAAAGCTGCTGAAACAGTGAAGCGTCTCACACAAAATGGCTTCCATGCCTTACTTTTATCTGAATCGGATCAATTTGCTGGAACACATCCTCAAAATATTAATAATCAGTGCCTCACAGGAAAAAGTGTTCAAATTGAAATTAGCCAAGCTCAGAGAAGAGCTTTCTTTCAAGACTTTAGGCGGAGCCGTAGGCGTGATACACAAACCGAACAATTTTATCAATACACAAATGTACTGAAACAAGTGTTAAGCCTTTATGAATAAACTTCTGACGTCACGTGTGCTGACGCTTTTGTTTGATACGCAGCTTCATTTTCTGCGACCTTGCCGGCTCTCATTAAATAAGAAGTAAATTCTTTTTGAAATTGAATGCCGGCTCTTCGCTGTTCAAATAGAGCAAGCCGTTTTTCAGCAAAAGCCCGAGTGACATGAAATGTCTGAGCAATATGCAAAATGGCTTGTTGCCTAAGGTTTGGGAGCGTCATTTGCAGCAGCATAAAAGTCGGAACACAAAAGTGATACATGAATTGTTTTGCTTGAAACTCTTGCAGTTCTCGAAAGAGCTTGTGCATGTTAAAGTGGTTGCCTGTATGCTTCAGCACATGACAAAGCTCGTGGGCGAAATCTTGCCACTGTTCTTCTGACGATAAGGCTCTGTTTAAAATAATACTGTAAAGACCTTGATGTTTGATCATCATGCTGCCAGTATCCTCGTAGTGTACCCATACATGAAATTCAGCTGCGATCCTATGCATGTCTACATAGGCAGGACCGCTTATTTGCAGTTGAGTGTATAACCGTTTAATATCTTCTTCTAAATGGGTTAAAAAATAAGTCATTTCAAAACCTCCATACAAACGTATGTTCTATTTTTGCCGTAAAAGAAAAGTCCATATAGGACTAAATGGCTAATAAAGCTATCGCTTACTTTTTATATCGGCTTATTTTTAACAATTTTAACATAAAATCAAAGGAAATTGGAAGTTTTTCCTGTTTTTTATTCTGTTTTTTTATTTTTTATAAAGATAAAACGGCGATTGAATTCAAATTTTACCATAGTCTTATGACGAAAACAAACAAATTTGTCTTACGTTTGCCACCGATTGATGAGCAAGATCAAACATCAATTGAACAAAAAGGAGTGCAAAACATGGTACAAATTTATCAAGATTTTATTCCAGTTGGAAACGGAAATCGGCCAGGATATGCTATGACGCCGCTTTATGTAACTGTGCATAACACAGCCAATACATCTAAGGGAGCTGACGCAAAAAGTCACGCGGCATATGTCAAACGCTCAACAACAGAGGTAAGCTGGCACTTTACAGTGGATGACAAGGAAATTTTTCAGCATCTCCCTTTAAATGAAAATGGATGGCATGCTGGGGATGGACATGGAGATGGCAACCGAAAATCGATTGGCATTGAAATTTGTGAAAATGAGGATGGAAACTTTCAACAAGCTGTCAAACATGCCCAGTGGCTTATTCAAAAGCTTTTAAAAGAACATGGCATTCCATTAGCAAATGTGGTGACGCATCAGCATTGGTCAGGAAAAACATGTCCACGTCTGCTGCTACCTACATGGGATGAATTTAAAAGAGGAATTGAGACTGCAGGTGATCCGGAAACGGTGATCACATATGTGGTGAAAAGCGGGGATACGCTAACGAGTATTGCCAAAGCCCATGGTGTCACAGTGAGTGATTTACAGACATGGAATCAGATTAGTGACCCGAACATGATTCGAGTTGGACAAGTTCTCAAGATTTATCGTACAGAAGAAAAGCTCAGTTATGAACTGCCGGATGGGGTGTTAAAGGTGACATCACCTCTGACAAAGGGGGAGCATGTACGTCTCGTCCAAAAAGCGCTTGCTGCTGTGTATTTTTATCCTGACAAAACAGCTGTAGACAAGGGCATTGATGGCGTTTATGGGGAAAAAACAGCCAATGCCGTCGCGCGATTTCAACTAATGAATGGTCTAACAAGTGATGGGGTATACGGTCCTAAAACAAAAGTGAAGCTGCTTCAACTATTAAATCAGTAAGTCTTTCTTTTTGGCCGCTTGAATGACGGCTTCACTCTTTTCATGTAATCGGCAGACATAAGGGGATGGCTTAAATTCAGCAAACTGAACATATCTCAATTGTTTAAGTTTCTTTTTCATATTGGCACCTCAATCGTTGCAGCAGTTGGTTTTATTGTATGCAAGTAGATGTGAAAATGGAAGTAGGACGCGGATGAAGTTCCGCGTCCTTTAGTGTAATCAAGCTTTTTTATTTTTATACTCATCTAGGAGCTGTTCATTCTTTTTGAAAATACGCTCCGTATGGGGACTTACTTTGTAATCAGCCATACTAATATGGCGCTTTTTCTTTAAAATCTTAAAAGGGTTTTTCTTGCGATTGTTATTATCCCCTTGAAGTGCGTGTTCCATCTTCATCACCTTCCTCTTCGTCAGGCAAGATTAGATCATAAATCGTTGTAAGTGAAGTCATTAATAAATAGTCGAATTCAGTGACAATTTCCTCAGAGGTCAGCTTAATCACAAAGTGTGCATCCGCTACTGAAAACGGGATGAGAACCAATTTGCCGAAATCATCGTAATATACTTCCTGCCTGTCAAGCTTTGCTTGAATGAGCGCTCTCTGATCAAGTGTCCGCAGCAGGTCATCTTTTTGCTCCTGCGTATCATAAGGACAAAGAACTGCTTGAATATTCATTTTTTCTGCAAAAGAATAGATCAGTCGTTCAATTCCCTCTATATAAGCTTCTATACTTCCATAATATACATGGATCGGTTCGTTTTTCAATAGGTATTGGTACGTTTTTAGTTTATTGAGGTAAGAATGAAGCAGGTCGTTATTTTGTTCTAGGAGTTGATGGGTGTCGGTTTCAAGTTCATGATTTCCGAGTTTTTTAATATAGGAGCTGAGGAAAATAAAGGCATCAGTTAATGCGAAAAAAACAGCAATAATCAGGTAGTGCATCCAATCGGTGAAGATTGAAGCAGGGTCATTTGTCCAGTACACAACAGCACCTGCTACATAAATCCAATACCACGTTTTACGAATTGCAAACATCTTTTCTTTTACTTTTTGTTCAAAGCGCCATACCGCAAATACATATACAGCAAGAGCACCTAGCAATAACCAAACAGTCAATTGAAAAAATAATAGCATGTTCTTCTCTCCCATAGACAGATGGATACTTATTTATTTCTATGGATATGATTGGAAACCCTGCTTCATGAAAAAATGGCTTGCAGAAAAAGAGCATTTGAGAATCCAAACACAAATAAAAAAAGACCTGTTAGACAGGTCTTTGATATTAGAGAATCGCATTTAACACAAAGTATATAAGTGCCCCTAGAGTTCCCGAAATCGGTAATGTGATCACCCAAGTGACAAGCATACGTTTTGCCGTACCCCAGTTGACTCCTTTTACTCTATGTGCAGAACCTACACCTAGAATAGAAGATGAGATCACGTGAGTGGTACTAACCGGTAAGTGAATAAATGTCGCACCGAAGATAATAGCTGCACCCGTTAAGTCTGCAGATACTCCGTTTACTGGACGAATCTTCATGATTTTACCGCCGACTGTTTTAATAATCTTCCAGCCGCCGATAGACGTACCTAGTCCCATTGCAAGCGCACAAGAGAATTGTACCCAGAAAGGAATGTCGTCTGTTGTATGCAAATTACCTGCAATTAAAGCCATCGTAATAATTCCCATCGCTTTTTGCGCATCGTTTGTTCCGTGGGTATACGATTGCAATGCAGCCGTTAAAATTTGAACACGTCGGAATTGTTTATTTGTTTTTGCGAGATTGTTGTTTCGGAATACAATTTTGATAATGGTATACACGATATATCCCAAAACAAAAGCCAGGATAGGTGAAAGCAAAAGTGCTTGAATGATTTTAATGAATCCCGAATAGTTTAAAGCGCCAAAACCAGCAGAGGCAATAACAGCTCCTGCAATTGATCCGATCAGTGCATGTGAAGAACTACTCGGAATCCCGTAATACCAAGTAAGCAAGTTCCAAGTAATGGCTGCAATTAAAGCAGCCAAAATGACGACAGATCCGTTTTGAAGTGTAAAAGGATCTGCGATGTCT
This sequence comes from Bacillus sp. BS1807G30, assembly GCF_040047675.1. NCBI lineage: Bacteria > Bacillati > Bacillota > Bacilli > Caryophanales > Bacillaceae > Bacillus > Bacillus sp. BS1807G30. The sequence continues at coordinate 1,191,650 of NZ_CP157353.1, forward strand.
TTTGTAATGGACTTTGCCACACCTGTAAATGTCATTGCTCCTAAGAAGTTCATGAACGCTGCCATAATAATAGCATGTCTAGGCTTTAACGCTTTTGTTGAAACTGAAGTGGCAATGGCATTTGCTGTATCGTGGAATCCGTTAATGAAATCAAAAGCAAGTGCACAAATGACAATAAGTATGGTAAGGATGAGTAATGTATCCATGTTTAACTAACCCCGTTACGCATTCTTCATAATGATTGTTTCTAGATTGTTGGCAACACTTTGACAGGAATCTGCGATTTCTTCAAGTGTTTCGTAAATTTCTTTGTATTGAATGACCTTAATTGGATCTGTTTCTTTTCCAAACAAGTTCTTTAGTGATTTGCGGTGAAGATTGTCACAATTATGCTCAATCTCTTTAATTTTGATTGCGTGCGGATGAATATCTTTTAAGCGATTTTCAGCCAGTAATTCAATAGTTATTAAAATTTCTTTCGCACATTCTCTGATGTAGTGGCTGAATTTGTCGATATGTTCGTCAGAGCTTGTAATTGAATAAATTTCTAATGTTGCTGAAAAATGCTCAATGCCGTCTAAAACATCGTCGAGGCTATTCGTCAATTGAAGAATGTCTTCACGTTCAATCGGTGTAATAAAGGCTTTATTCAGCTCTTTAATCATGGTATGAACATGATTATCACCTTTTGTCTCATATTCCTTCAATGTGTCAGAAAATTCTTTCAGAGTGGTTTGATTTGTTACTTTATAGCTAACAAAATACTCAGCAGTTTCATCTAAATTTTTAGCAATTTCCGTTAACAAGACGGAAAACTTGTCTTTTTTCCTTTTTAACATGTAAAAACCCTCCATTGTATAAATGAGACAATGCACACATCAAATAATTATATATTCTTTTGTCGAAAAAAAACAGGTGTAGTCGAAAATTTCTTCACTTTTTCTATTTGATCTTATTCTGACCTAAAGATGTGATCTCAACTCACCTTTTTCAGAAAGGGGAAAAGAAAGCAAAAAAGCGGACCATTTTTGGCACCGCTTAAAAGTTAAGAAGCTGAATAAACAAGCTTAAATCGCTCACAAACAAGAAGCATATCTTCCTTAAATGTTAATCCGTACGGTTTAAGTGCTTCTGTGAAAAATTCTTCATGTTCTTTGTACCAATAGTCATATGAAAGATCGCCTTCACCTTCTGCTTTTGCCAATGATTCAGGAACCTCATTCATTGGCATGATATCTACTTGCGTGATCTCTATGATGGCTTTTGGTTCCTCCCGGCTGTCCAAAATGACCGCATAATGACCGGGTTTTGGAAGAGGCTCTTGTTCTTTTTCGTAAAAAAGGTATCCAGAACAAGTGGCTGTTTTTTTTCCTTGTTGTACAAGGTCAAGCAAGTGATCTGGGTTTGCGCCAAATGCCCAAGCAGAAACAGAGGCGTGATCAGGAGTTTTTCCTGATTTTTCTTCCCAATAAGATTCCCAAAATAAAGTGCTTTTGTGGTTCATCCTTTTTCCCCCTTTGTTATGAGTTTATTATATCGTGAAGTTTCCTACTTGAAAAACGTATGTCTTTATTACTACAAGATGTGCATGTCATATGTTTTGAAAACATGTGTTTTGTTTGGCAGATATAGGATGATAGAATTAAAAATTTTGAAATTTTAGAATAATCTATTGTATTCTGGTCAAGAAGTCGGTAAGGTCAAAGTAAGAATATGGAAGGGGTGTTGTTCATGAAACGCATTTCTCTAACTGTTTTGTCCATATGTCTGTTTGTTTTCTCGTTTTTTCTGCCGGTCAGCCAAGTCACTGCAAACGAAACTCATGGGAATAAAGTAGCTGTTGGCAAAGATGGGATGGTGGCTACTGCACATCCGCTTGCATCGGAGATTGGTGCTGACGTATTGAAAAAAGGTGGGAACGCAGTGGATGCTGCTGTTGCCATTCAGTACGCACTGAATGTAACAGAGCCAATGATGTCTGGAATTGGCGGCGGCGGATTTATGATGGTTTATGATGGGAAGACAAAGGAAACATCCATCATCAATAGCAGAGAGCGAGCACCACAGGGCGCAACACCTGACATGTTTTTAACAGATGATGGAAAAGTGATTCCGTTTGCTGAGCGATCTACACATGGAAATGCGGTAGGTGTTCCAGGGACTGTAAAAGGTCTTGAAGCTGCATTAGATAAGTGGGGTACTCGTTCTATGAAGGAATTGATTGAGCCCTCCATTCAACTTGCAGAAGATGGTTTTGAAATTGATTCTGTCTTGGCAAAAGCGATTGATGATCATCAATCAAAATTGAAAAAAACGGCCGCAGCGCCAATTTTTCTTCCAAATGATCAGCCGCTCGAAGAAGGAGATCTGCTTGTCCAGCCAGGTCTTGCAAAAACATTTAAACTTATTGCGAAAAAAGGAAGCAAAGCGTTTTATGAAGGAAAAGTAGCAAAGGCACTTGCAAATACAGTTCAAGATTTTGGCGGGACGATGACTTCAAAAGATATCAAACGTTATGAAGTCAAGACTGACAAGCCAATCTGGGGAGACTATAAAGGATATCAGCTTGCAAGCATGCCTCCACCAAGCTCGGGCGGGGTGTTTATGCTACAAATACTCAAAATACTTGACCATTTTAACCTGTCTCAGTATGACCCCAAATCATTCGAAAAATATCAGCTGCTTGCTGAAACGATGCACCTCTCCTATGCTGACCGAGCCGCATATGCCGGCGACCCCGAATTCGTAGATGTTCCACTAAAAGGACTATTAGACGATGATTACATTTCAGAAAGAGCCTCTCTCATTCAATTAGATCAAATGAATCGCAGCCCGAAAGAAGGAGATCCTTGGGCATATGAGGATGAAAAAAATCCATCCCCAATTGTTCCTCAGCCGGAAGATAAAACCATTGGTGAGACGACCCATTTTACTGTTGCAGATCAGTGGGGAAATGTTGTGTCATTCACCACTACCATTGAACAATTATTTGGTACAGGGATTCTTGTTCCAGAGTATGGATTTTTCTTAAATAATGAACTAACTGATTTTGATGCACGACCTGGCGGTGCAAATGAAGTCCAGCCAAATAAACGTCCATTATCAAGTATGACCCCGACGATCATTTTTAAAGATGGAGAGCCTGTCATGACTGTTGGATCTCCTGGTGGAACGACGATCATTGCTTCTGTTTCACAGACGATTCTCAATTTACTTGAATATGACATGGAGCTTCAGGATGCGGTAGAAGAGCCAAGAATCTACACAAACAGCTTAACTTCGTATCGTTATGAAGTAGGTGTCCCTCTAGATGTAAGAACAAAGTTAAATGATATGGGTCACCAGTTTGGCAGTTCACCTATTGATATAGGGAATGTGCAAGCTTTACTGATTGATCGAAAAGCAGGGACATTTACTGGAGTAGCTGATTCAACGAGAAATGGAACTGCTGTTGGTGTCAATCTAAAGGTAGCTGCAGATCAATAGCATTACTCGGGAAAAGAAGCGCCTCATCAAGAAGGCGTTTCTTTTTTCATTAAAATAAAAACACAGTTGACACCTGTGAATGGTTTGAATAATATATAGACTAACATCAATCATACATAGCTGATCGGACAACCGAAGGCTCTTGGCATTGACGTACAGGACTTTTTTGTACTTCAATCGCTGAGGGCCTTTTTTGCGTATAGAACTGAAAACGGCAAGGTTGGTGTCACTATTCAATGTGAAAGGGAGCGAATAACGTGAAAAAATGGATATGGATTTCTATTGCGATCACACTTTTCATCATCACAAGTGCTGCATGCTCAAATGCGAATGAAGCCTCAAATCAAAAGGGAAAGGTTGAGCTGTTGAATGTGTCATACGATCCTACCCGTGAATTGTATCAGGAATACAATCAAGCCTTTCAGACTTATTGGAAAGAAAAAACCGGTGAAGATGTGACAATACAGCAGTCTCATGGAGGGTCAGGTAAGCAGGGGAGATCGATTATTGATGGACTCGAAGCAGACGTGGCTACACTTGCTCTTGGATACGACATTGATGCCATTGCAGATCGAGGGCTACTTTCAAAGGATTGGCAAAAAGAATTTCCGAATCAGTCCACACCTTATACGTCTACGATTGTGTTTCTTGTGAAGAAAGGGAACCCAAAAAAGATTAAAGACTGGGATGACCTGATTCAGCCAGGTGTATCTATCATCACACCAAATCCAAAAACGTCAGGCGGTGCAAGATGGAATTATTTAGCCGCATGGGCATATGCCGATAAAACCTTTCATGGGGATGAAGAAAAAACGAAGGATTTTGTGAAAAAGTTATATGAGCATGTCGAGGTGCTCGATTCAGGTGCTCGTGGCGCCACAACAACTTTTGTCGAGCGCGGTCTTGGTGACGTGTTAATTGCTTGGGAAAATGAAGCCTATTTGACACTGCATGAATTAGGCAAAGACAAATTTGAGATTGTCAGTCCTTCCATTAGTATTCTAGCAGAGCCGCCCGTTGCCGTTGTCGACCAAAATGTGAAACGAAAAGGAACAGAGAAAGTGGCAAAGGCTTATTTAGATTATTTGTATTCTAAAAAAGGACAGGAAATTGCGGCGAAAAACTATTATCGACCAAGAAATCAAGAAGTGCTAAACAAATATAAAGATCAATTTAAAGAGATTGATATGGTGACCATTGATCAGGCATTTGGCGGATGGCGAAAGGCGCAGAAAAGATTTTTTGATGATGGCGGATTATTTGATCAAATATATAGCGGACAAAAATAGGGGGCGACGTGATGAAGAAAGGCTATGCTGCCGCCAATAAAAGAAAACGTGTATTGCCTGGATTCGGGCTGAGTCTCGGAGTGACACTTGTTTATGTCAGTGCGATTGTCGTGATTCCTTTATCTATGGTATTTATTTGGACGGCTTCATTAGGAGCAGAAGGAATTTGGAATGTCTTTAGTGATGCGCGGGTGCTAAAGTCGCTGCAGCTTACGGTTACGACTTCTTTTGCAGCTGCACTCATCAATGCAGGTTTCGGTGTACTGATCGCATGGGTTCTCACGCGGTACTCGTTTCCAGGAAAGAACATCCTGGATGCCCTCATCGATTTGCCGTTTGCTCTTCCAACGGCAGTGGCTGGCATCGCTTTGACGACTCTTTATTCTCCGAATGGGTGGATTGGGCAATTTTTGCATGTGAAGGTGGCATACACCCCGCTCGGGATTATTTTGGCACTGATTTTTATTGGCATTCCATTTGTCATAAGAACGGTTCAACCGGTCATTGAGGGGCTTGAGCAGGAAGTGGAAGAGGCCGCAGCCATACTTGGTGCTACAAGAAAACAGACCTTTTTTCATGTACTGCTGCCTGCCTTGTTTCCAGCGGTAATGACTGGATTTTCTCTGGCATTTGCAAGAGCACTCGGTGAATATGGCTCCGTTGTGTTTATAGCGGGAAATATTCCGTTTAAAACAGAGATTACACCACTGATGATCATGTCTAAGCTTGAGCAGTATGATTATCAAGGTGCCGCAGCCATTGCCTGTTTCATGCTGCTCTTATCATTTGTCATTTTGTTATTGATTCACGGATTGCAGTGGTTTGTCGAGCGGAAAAAACAAGTGGAAGTGAGGTGAGACGATTGGAAAGGGAGCTTCTTAAAGAGCACCGCATCAAGTACAGGAGTCCTGTGACGGAATCAAAAGCGGTGAAGCGTATGTTGATTAGTGTGGTGTATGCTTTTTTGATTTTGTTTTTACTCATGCCGTTGATTGCTGTGTTTTCAAAGGCTTTTGAGAAAGGATGGAGTTCTTATCTTCTTGCCATCTCACATCCAGACACGCTTGCGGCAATTAAATTGACTGTTTTCATTGTGATGATCACATTGCCGCTTCAAATGATTTTTGGGATCAGTGCTGCTTGGCTCATCACAAAATTTCATTTCCCGGGAAAACGTTTGTTAACAACTGTCATTGATCTTCCGTTTGCGGTGTCACCTGTCATTGCAGGACTTGTATTTGTACTTTTATTTGGTTCAAATGGACTTTTAGGACCGTGGCTATTAGCAAATGGATGGAAAGTGATTTACTCTGTACCGGGGATGATTCTTGCGACCATCTTTGTGACATTTCCTTTTGTTGCGAGAGAATTAATTCCGTTTATGCAAAATGAAGGCATTCATGAGGAAGAAGCATCGCTTACGCTTGGTGCCAGTGGGTGGAAGACCTTTTTCCTTGTGACACTTCCAAATATAAAATGGGCCCTTTTTTACGGCGCCATTTTAGCAGGGGCAAGGGCGATTGGTGAATTTGGTGCAGTGTCAGTTGTATCCGGTCATATCCGCGGAATGACAAATACAATGCCGCTTCATATAGAAATTCTATACAACGAGTATCAATTCCAAGCGGCTTTTGCCGTGGCCTCTCTCATGGCGTTTGTAGCGGTCATCACATTAATCATCAAGCAGATCATTCAGCAGAGAGATCACAGGCTTGGCAAGCGTTCAAAATAAATGGAGGGATCAGCCTTGGGGATTACAGCGAAACAAATATCAAAGCAATTTGGGCAGACGAAGGTTTTGCAAAACGTGGATTTGACGATCGGAAATGGGGAATTAATATCCTTACTAGGACCATCTGGATCAGGTAAGACGACTTTATTAAGAATTATTGCAGGGCTTGATGATGCGAATACAGGGCAGATCTTATTTGGAGAACAAGATTATACTCACATTCCAGTGCGAAAACGGCAAATTGGTTTTGTCTTTCAGCAATATGCGCTTTTTCGAAATATGACGGTATTTGATAATGTGGCTTATGGATTGAAGATGAAACCTAGAGGAGAAAGGCTGCCTAAAAAAGACATCAAAGAGCGGGTGCATGAGCTGCTGAAAGTTGTTCAATTAACGCAGTATGAACACCGTTATCCAGAGCAGCTGTCAGGTGGACAAAAGCAACGTGTAGCACTCGCACGTGCTCTAGCCGTTAAACCGAAAGCTCTTCTCTTAGATGAACCTTTTGGTGCACTAGATTCAAAGGTGAGAAAAGAATTAAGACATTGGCTGAAAAAAGTTCATCAAGAATTTCAAATGACGACCATCTTTGTGACGCATGATCAAGAAGAAGCGTTTGATATCGCTGATCGTGTTGTAGTGATGAATGAGGGCAGAATCGAAAAAATCGGCACAAAAAAAGAAATGACAGAGCAGACAGACAACCTTTTTGTAGCTGAATTTTTAGATATAGGAAGCCATATTTAACAAGAAGTTGATGTGATGTAATGAAAGAGATGCGGCAAAAAGCTGCATCTTTTTTTATAAAAATTTTCCTAGGAACATTGACTTATAATTTCGAATATTATAATATCTTTACAAAGGTAACAGTATTGAACATTTTATAAAACATCTATTTGTAAGCGCTTCACAAAAGGTTCTATTTTAAAATGTTCATTCTTTTTGTTACATGTGTTCATATTTATACCAAATGAAAGGGGTGGTTGTTTGAACAGCTTGTTTGAGTTAGATCAACAGCTGATTGAGCTGCAATACGAAGCATCTTCAAGTGAGGAGGTGACTGCCTATTTAGCAGAAAGGTTAGAAACTGGAGGATATATCAAATCGAGCTTTTTACCAGCAGTGCTTGAAAGAGAAAAAACATATCCGACCGGTCTTCCTCTTGCGACCTTTGGGGTGGCCATTCCCCATACAGATCCTGAACATGTAAACAAACCGGCGATCAGTGTAGCGACATTAAAGGAACCTGTTATTTTTCATAAGATGGGAAGCCCTCATGAGACAGTTCAAGCCAAAATTGTGTTCGTTCTGGCAATCTCTGAACCTAGTAAGCAGCTCGTGATGTTAGAGAAACTGATGACGCTTTTCAGAAAAGAAGAAGTAATGACAAGTTTATCTCAGATGACATCGTATGAAGAAGCCGTTGATGTACTTCAAAAAGAATTAAACCAATAGCTATTCACGACATAATGTAAGCGCTTTATCTAAAATCAGGAGGTGGATGTATGATCAAGCAAGCCGTCGATTTTATCTTAGACTTAGGGCCAACAATTATGCTCCCAATTATTATGACGTTATTCGGTATGATTTTAAGGCAAGGATTTAAAAAATCCTTCCGTGCAGGTATTACGATCGGAATTGGATTTGTCGGGGTCAACCTTGTCATTAATTTACTCGTAAGCGGTCTTGGACCAGCAGCCAAAGCCATGGTCAATTCTCTTGGATTAAAGCTTGATATTTTAGATGTCGGCTGGCCGATTGGAGCCGCCATTTCATTTGGTACACCTGTTGCCCCTTTAATGATTCCTCTTGTGCTCTTGTTAAATGTTATTTTGCTGTCTGTTAACTTTACGAAAACATTGAATGTGGATATTTGGAATTTCTGGCATTTGATTTTCGCTGCTTCTGTTACTTACTACGCTTATCATAATATGTTCTTAGCCCTTGCCGTTGGTTTAATCGTTTCTGCGATTACACTAAAACTCGCCGATTGGACGGCACCGACGATTGAACACCATTTCGGATTAAAAGGCGTATCGATGGCTCATGCTGAAACGGTCAACTTCGCTCCGCTGATGTATGCGTCAAACCGCGTGATTGATAAAATCCCTGGTTTAAACAAAATTCATGCGGATCCAGAAACTTTGAAAAAACGTTTTGGCATCTTTGGTGAACCGCTTGTGATGGGTCTTATACTTGGTATCATTATTGGTCTTCTTGGCGGCTATGATGCAAAAGGTGTCATGACCCTTGGAATTCAAATGGCTGCAGTGCTTGTGTTAATGCCAAGAATGGTTGCTTTATTAATGGAAGGACTTATTCCAATCTCTGAGGGTGCTCGTTCTTATATTCAAAAGCGTTTCCCTGGAAAAAATGTCTATATTGGTTTGGATACAGCGATTGTCATTGGTCATCCAGCGAATATGGCTGTAGCCCTTTTGATGGTGCCAATCACCATTTTGCTCGCTGTTGTCCTTCCTTACAATGGTATGCTGCCGTTTGCAGACTTATCGGTTCTGCCATTTACAGTGGTATGGGCAGTAGCAGCCGCTCGTGGAAATATTATTCGCGGCCTCATTAACAGTATTTTTACTTTAATGATTGTCTTCTTCATTGCAACGAACCTTGCACCACTCGCCACAACAATGGGGAAAGCAGTTGGTTTCGATTTCCCAGAAGGGGCAAATATGATTTCTGGTATTGATCTCGGTTCTCACGTCATTCCTTGGATCATGGTGAGACTTCTTGATCCGAGCAATCCTTACTTCATTGCAGCGATTGTCTGTGCACTGGCATATGCGCTTCTTTGGTACTGGGTGCGAAATGATATTAAAAAGCAGTATGCAAAAGAAATGGGCTTAGATCAGAAAGATCAATAAATGAGCTGGAGGGATTCTCATGGCAAAAAAAATATTAGTATCTTGCGGAACGGCAGTTGCTACGTCAACGGTTGTGGCAAAAAAGGTAGAAGAGACATTAAAGGAAAAAGGATACGATGTCATCGTTGAACAGTGTAAGGCATCTGAGGTTCCGCAGAAAGCGGAGGGTGCTGATTTAATTGTGACGACAACGCCTGTTAGTGATACAAAAGGAACGCCTGTGATTCAAACGTTATCTTTTTTAACGGGATTTGGCATTGAAGAGGATATTGAAAAAATTATCGATCATATTAAATGAACGATGGTTGCGTGGAGGAGCTGTGAAAGCTCCTTCCATGTCATTTGAAAGGAGGAGCTCTCATGCAGCAGCATGCTTATAGCCGAACGTCTGCCATGTTTTCTATTTTCCTTCCGGCCTTGTTAATATGTGTGTTTTTTCTCTGGTCTCTTTATACGTTGATGTCGGCAGGACCTGAGCCATTAGCTGTGTTAGGTGTGTATACGCTGCCTATCCTTATGCTTTCTAGCATCACTGGCCTGAATCAGCCAACGAATATCATGATTAGTGAAGATGAGCTGAAAATAGGTGCTTTTGGCAGGTGGCACACATATGCCGTGTCCGATATTAAAGGAAAATTGTTTTTAAAGCCATATCCTCATATCGGGAAAGTATATGTCAGAGTTGGACCTGCGCGAATATTTGGCGGACGCTACTGGATTTCAAGTGAGATGAGTGAGTACAAACAGCTTGTTCAATCCTTGCAGAGTCTTGCGACATGTGATGAAAAGGAGGATGCGGCTAAATGAAATCAGCTGTCTTTTATTCTTCAGAGGACATTCGTTACGAGGAGCGGAAGCGGCCAGTCATTGGTGATGATGAAGTATTATTAAAAATGCGTGCCTGCGGCTTATGCGGGACGGATATTTATAAAGCGACACATGAGACGGTACCTCCTGGCACAGTGCTAGGGCATGAAATCGCTGGTGACATTATCGAAACAGGCTGTCACGTCACACATGTTCAAACAGGAGACAGGGTGTATGTAGCGCATCATGTCCCTTGTTTTACTTGTGACTTTTGTCAAAGAGGATTTTATACAATGTGCCCGCAATTTTCAGCCACAAATGTAGAGCCGGGCGGTTTTTCGGAATATATTCGTGTTCCTGCTTTACATGTGAAGCATACAATGGGCAAGCTCCCACATGGCGTCTCATATGAACAAGGAGCGATGGTCGAACCGGTTGCCTGCTGTCTTCACGGCTTTGAAAGGGCGCCCGTTCATCCTGGAGATTCGGTCTTGATTCTTGGAGCGGGGCAAATTGGCTGCATTCAATTACAGCTTGCCAAATATTATTTGGCTGGAAAAGTGATGATCACAGACGTAAATGAGAACAGGCTCCTTCAAGCAAGAAATCTTGGTGCGGACGTCGCTTTTCATCCAGCATCTGAGCCAGTAGAAAACCGGGTCATGAAAGAAACAGATGGAAAGGGAGCGGACCTCGTCATTATTTCTGTGGGGAGCAGTGCGCTTTTAAAAGAAGCATTTCAAGTGGTTGCAAGGGGCGGAACGATTTTAGTCTTTGCCCACTTTTCGAAAGGGGATGTCTCCATTCCAGCAGAACGTTTTTTCCATGATGAAGTGAAAGTAGTCGGAGCTTATTCCTCGCATCCATATCATTATCGTGAAGCGCTAGAGCTCTTAAAAGCAAAGGTCGTTCATACAGAAAAAATGGTGACGCATCGATATCCATTAAGTCAGCTTCGTCAGGCGATAGAATGCGCTAGGCATCCAGAAGGTGAAAGCGTCAAAATCATGATGTATCCAGATGAATGAGAATGTACGAGATGGAGAGAAAGAGAAGGTCTTTGGAAAAGGGCTTTGCCTTTCTCTTTTTTTCTGAAAAAGGATGAAAACGCTTAAAAAATAAACGGAAATGCTTGACTTCAAAGAGAGTTAAACGTATGATAATTACAAATGTAACACATAAGAACAAATGTAAAGGAGAGAGAAGAAATGCAAAAACAAATCACTTTGCCTGAACAGATTAGTCATGAGAAATTAGCAGATTTATATAAACAAATGTGGTTAGTTAGATATTTTGATGAAAAGGTCGATCAATTCTTTGCTAAAGGATTAATCCATGGAACGACCCATTTATGTGTTGGACAGGAAGCATCGGCTGTTGGATCTATTGCTGTGTTAAAGGATGAAGATAAGATTGTCAGTACACACCGCGGACATGGTCACTGTATTGCAAAAGGTGCAGAGGTCAATAAAATGATGGCTGAACTGTTCGGACGTGAAACAGGTTACTGCAAAGGAAAAGGCGGTTCCATGCATATTGCCGACTTAGAAAAAGGAAACCTTGGGGCAAATGGAATTGTTGGTGGCGGTATTCCGCTTGCAACAGGTGCGGCGCTCACGTCCAAGATGAAAAAGGAAGGCTTTGTGGTCCTTTGTTTCTTCGGAGATGGCGCTACAAATGAAGGCAGCTTCCATGAAGCGCTGAACCTTGCTTCCATTTGGGATTTACCTGTTGTGTTTATTTGTGAAAACAACCAATACGGCATGTCTGGTCCTGTGAAAGAAATGATCAACATTGAAGACATCTCAACAAGAGCAGAAAGCTACGGAATGCCAGGGAAAACGGTTGATGGAAATGACATGGTTGAGATCATGAATACAGTGGATGAAGCGGTAAGCCGTGCAAGAGCTGGAGAAGGGCCATCACTCATTGAAATGAAAACGTATCGCTGGAAGGGTCACTCAAAGAGTGATGCGAAAAAATATCGTACACGTGAAGAAGAGACAGAATGGAGACAAAAAGACGGAATTAAACGCTTTAAGTCACTCTTAATGGAGCTAGATGTTCTGACAGAAGAGCAGGCTGCTCATTTACAAGAAGAAGCGAAGCAAGAGATCGAGGCATCTGTTGAATTTGCGAAAAATAGTAAAGAACCATCAATTGACACACTATTAGAGGATGTATACGCCTAATTAGGAGGGGAATCACGTGACAAACACGACAGTGAGAGAGATTTCATATTTAGAAGCCGTTCGAGAAGCAATGAGTCAGGAAATGAGAAAAAATCAAGATGTCTTCATTTTAGGTGAAGATATTGGCGTATACGGTGGCGCATTTGGTGTCACGCGCGGGATGATCGAGGAATTCGGTCCAGAACGCGTCCGCAATACGCCGATTTCAGAGGCTGCCATCGCAGGAGGCGCAGTCGGAGCGGCTTTGACAGGTATGCGTCCGATTTTAGAACTTCAATTCTCTGACTTTATTACAATTGCAATGGATCAGCTTGTGAACCAAGCAGCAAAAACACGTTACATGTTTGGCGGAAAAGGGAAGGTGCCGCTTGTTGTCAGAACACCAGCAGGTTCCGGGACAGGTGCCGCAGCGCAGCACTCCCAAAGCTTAGAAGCGTGGATGGCTCATATTCCTGGACTAAAGGTGGTTCAGCCTTCAACAGCTTATGATGCAAAAGGACTTTTAAAAGCAGCAATGGATGATGACAACCCTGTCATTTTCTATGAACACAAGCTTTTATATAAAACAATTGGTGAAGTACCAGAAGAGCAGTACTCGATTCCTTTAGGGAAAGCGGATGTGAAGAGAAGCGGAAAGGACGTCACAATTGTTGCAACAGCCATTATGGTGCACAAAGCGCTCGAAGCAGCGAAGGAACTAGAAGCGGAAGGAATCGATGTCGAGATCATTGATCCGAGAACGCTCGTCCCATTAGATGAAGAAACCATTATTGAATCTGTGAAAAAAACAGGCAAATGTATCGTTGTGCATGAGGCAGTGAAACGCGGCGGCTACGGCGGAGAGATTGCCAGTATGATAGCGGAGAGTGAAGCCTTCGACTATTTAGATGCACCTATTAAACGACTTGGCGGTCTTGCCGTCCCAATACCGTACAACCCAACGCTGGAAAAAGCAGTCATTCCACAAGTGCCAGATATTATTGAAGCAGCAAAAGAGCTCGTGCGCTCTTAAGTAAAGGGGAGAAGATCATGCCAAAAGAGATATTTATGCCGAAGCTAAGCAGTACGATGGAGATCGGTACCTTGCTTCAATGGTTTAAAGAAGAAGGAGATTCGGTTGAAATCGGTGAGCCTCTATTTGAGATTATGACAGACAAAATCAATATCGAGGTTGAAGCCTATGATGATGGCGTTTTTCTAAAGAAATATTACGAAGCAGATGATCAGATTCCAGTCAATGCTGTCATTGGATATATCGGAGAGGCAAATGAGCAGGTACCGAGCGAGCCGCCAGCGCAGTCAGATGAAGCATCTTCTGAAGACAGCGGAACATCATCACCATCTGAACCATCTGTTTCAACTGAAGTTGAAACAGCGGTGGGTGAGAAAGTACGCGCAACACCTGCAGCGAGAAAAACGGCAAAAGATCACCAAGTAGCCATTCACGAAGTATCTGGTACAGGACCAAAAGGCAGAATTCAAAAACGGGATGTCGAAGCGGCCCTTCATACGAACGAGGAAGGCCAGCGCGTATCACCACTTGCAGGAAAAATGGCTGCTCGTGAAGGAATCGACTTAGCGAATGTTGCTGGTTCTGGCGCCCACGGAAAAATCATGAAGAGTGATGTGACAGCAGCAGGCGCACAAAAAGCAGACGCTGCTCCAGTGAGAACACAAAAACTAGCTGGGATGAGAAAAGTGATTGCAGATCGCATGTCACAAAGTGCCTTTACAGCGCCGCACGTCACATTAACAAGTGAAATTGATATGACAAAAGCAAAAGAAGTGCGCAAACAGCTGCTCCCAACGATTGAAAAAGAGACAGGCTACAGATTGTCATTTACAGAAATCATCATCCATGCGGTCAGCAGTGTCCTCACACGCCACCCGCAAATCAATATGACGTTTGAACAAAATGAGCTCCATTTCCATGAGGATGTTCACATTGGCCTCGCGGTTGCTGTGAAAGACGGCTTAATGGTTCCGGTCATTTCTCATGCAAATCAAAAAGGGCTGAAACAGCTCACAAAAGAAGCAAAAGAAATTGGTCGAAATGCACGCGAGCAAAAGCTGCTGCCAGACCAGTTGAAAGGGTCTACATTTACCATTAGTAACTTAGGGATGTATGCCATTGATACGTTTACCCCAATTATTAATCAGCCGGAAGTGGCGATTTTAGGTGTTGGACGCATTCAAGAAAAACCTGTAGTGATCGATGGAGAAATTCAGGTGCGGCCAATGATGGGTGTCAGCTTATCATTTGATCATCGAGTGGTAGATGGTGCACCAGCAGCGGCCTTTTTAACAGACCTTAAAAAAGTGCTTGAACAACCATTTGAATTGCTAATGTAGGAGATGAATCGGATGACAAAAACGTATGATCTGACAGTCATTGGCGGAGGGCCTGGCGGATACACTGCCGCCCTTCAAGCCGCTGAACGTGGACACAAGGTTGCATTGATTGAAGAGGATTTTCTAGGGGGTACTTGTTTAAATCGAGGCTGTATCCCTTCAAAGACACTGCTCAAACATGCAGAAGTCATTGAATCAATTGAGAAAGCAAAAAGCTGGGGAATCGAAACAGGTGAGATGGTTCTTTCTTTCGATAAAATGAGAAAACGTAAAGATGATGTCATCGAAAAACTCAGGGGCGGAATCGCCTTTTTATTAAAGCAAGGAAAGATTGATGTATATAACGGCAGAGGGACAGCTGTGACAAAAAATCGCATTGACATTGAAAAACAAGATGGGTCAGAAACGATTGAAACAAAAGAGCTGATCATTGCCACTGGCTCATCACCTGCTATTCCGCCTATTCCAGGGCTCAAAGAGATTCAATTTGACACAAGTGATACGATCTTTGACATCCCAGATATTCCTGCATCTGTCGTCATTATTGGCGGGGGTGTGATTGGTCTTGAGCTGGCCTGTATCTTCCAGAGTCTCCAATCAAAAGTCACCATTATAGAAGCCGCTCCGTCGATTATTCCGCAGGAAGATGAAGAAGCGTCGAAATTACTAGAAAAAGAATTGAAGAAAAAAGGCATCCATATCGCAAAGAAAACGACGGTGACAGAGGTAACAGAAAGCGAAGGAGTCAAAGCGATTCATGCGACAGACGATAAAGGAGAGACGCACATCTTTACGGCTGAAAGACTGTTAGTTTGTGTCGGAAGAAGACCAAATGTATCTGCTGTCAGTCAGCTGGATCTTCAGCTGGATGGCCCTTTTATTAAAGTAAACGACGAGATGAAGACAAGTGCTGAAGGTGTATATGCAATTGGCGATGTAGCCGGCGGCTATCAGCTCGCTCATGCGGCGATGGCAGAGGCAGCCGTTGCAGTTAGCAATATATGCGGCGAGCCTGAAAGAATGAATCACGACATCGTTCCTAGATGTATTTATACATTGCCAGAGGTAGCGAGTGTTGGGCTGACTGAGAAAGAGGCGAAAGCGAAAGGGCTGAACGTGCGGGCAGAGCGATTTGATTTAGCTGCAAGCGGAAAAGCGTTGGCAGCAGGTGTTCAAACAGGTTTTATTAAACTCGTGTACGATACCGTTTATGGTGAAGTCATTGGCGCTACAATGGTTGGTCCGCATGTAACGGAGATGATATCAGAGGCTTCCTCATTTATGTATTTAGAAGGAACAGCTGAAGAGATGGCCAAAATGATTCACCCGCATCCTACCATCTCAGAAGGCTTTTATGAAGCAGCTCTTGATATTGTGAGTAAGCTGAGAAAATAAATGCCAAACAAGGGATAGGGAGGAGATCCGTGTGCACGTCCAGCTTCATCAGAAAGTGGCACTTGTGACAGATAGCACAGATGGATTTGGAGAAGCCATCTGCCTGGCTTTGGCCCGGGCAGGTGCACATGTTTTCATACACGCTTTTCGTGATGAATCAAAAGCAAAGTCGATTAGCAAAGACATTGAAAAATTAGGCGGCCAATCGACTGTTGTCATCAATCCGCTTGAGACACCGCGTGATGCTACGCTTATGCTAAGACAAGTCATCGATACATGCGGCAAGCTTGATATTTTAGTCAACCAAGCCGAGCAAAAAGCAGATGGGGGGATTGATGACGTAAGTCCTGAGATATGGGTCGATGAAGTGGAAAGATCCGTAAATACAGTCTTTCTTTCCAGTCAAGCCGCTGTGTGGCATATGGTGGATCAGAAGCAGGGCTGCATTATTAATATTTCCTCATCAGGGAGCATAACAGGTGATGGCGGGATCTCACATGCTACATCAAATAGTATGTTGAATGCCATGACAAAAGGATTAGCGCGCGAATTTAAAGACAAAGGCATTCGGGTATTGGCTCTACTTCCGCCGCCTCTCCATTTGCTTCCTGACAAAGAGCAAATCAAGGAGACGGTGGCTCATATGACGGTTTTCTTAAGTACATCGTACGGTGCATTTACAGATGGAGCAGCGATTATGCTTGATGGGGGTGAGAGCGCTGGCTAATCAACAAAAACCAGTTCTCATCGTAGGTGGTGCCCAAGGGATCGGCAAAGAAATTGCTCAGCGTTTTTTAAAAGAAGGGCATCGTGTAGCTGTGTCAGATATAGATGAACAGGGACTTTCGCTTTTAAAACAACAGCATCCTCAGCTGCTGACGTTCCAAGCTGATGTTTCATCGTGGGAAAGTGTTCAGCAGATGACGTCAGCAGCTGAAAGGGAGCTGGGTGGCATTGGGCATCTTGTCTATTCAGCAGGAATGACGAAATCCCTTCCTTTTTTAGAAGTTGATTTTTCACTTTGGAAAAAAACACTGGCTGTGAATCTATATGGTCTTTTCTACTGCATCAAAGCATTAGCACCCTATCTATGTGAGCGGAAAGAAGGCAGCGTCGTCATTATTGGATCAGGATCTGCGATAACAGGCTCTGGCGGCGGCATCCAGTATTACGCGTCAAAAGCCGGGGCATTTGGTCTCATGCGTTCGCTTGTAAAGGAATTGGGTTCCCATCATGTCCGCATCAATGTCATTGCACCACGCGTCATTGAATCTCAGATGCTTGATACGCTCTATCCGACTGAGCTTGAGAAAAGTCAGCTTCGATCACTTATTCCTATCGGGAGATTAGGAAAACCAGAAGATATTGCTGGAGTCACTTTATTTCTCGCAAGTGACGAGGGAAGCTATTTGCACGGACAGATACTCTTATTAGATGGCGGGAGAACGTATCAGCCTAAATATAGCGAGGGAAAAAGAGCGGAGAGTTGATCGCTCTTTTTGTCATTTTCATAACAATTGTTCCAATTAGAAACGAATGTTTGGTATACTGGTAATCATAGTATATTAAAAGGATGATGTCACATGCTGAATTGGGAAGAAAGACGACAGCTCGTCAAGGTTGCTCATCTTTATTATACAGACGGGTGGACGCAGCAGGAGATTGCAAAAAAACTCAATGTCTCAAGACCAGTCATTTCAAAGCTCTTACAAAAAGCAAAAGATGTGGGAATCGTTGAAGTGTACATTAAAGACGAAAGTATTCATACAGTGGAACTTGAAAAGCAGCTGGAAACGACCTTTCAATTAACGGATGCTGTCGTTGTTCCAAGTGTCGGGACAATGTCTGAGATGGTCAAACGGGCAGTCGGTCAAGCGGGCGCCTATTATCTTTCTAAAAACATGAAAGGCGCTGAGAAAATCGGTATTTCATGGGGAACCACACTTGCCGAGCTCGTGAAGGAATATCCATTTGAGCGAAGAAACGATGTCAAAGTCATTCCTTTAGAGGGCGGAATGGGCAGGCAGGCAGTCGACATTCACGCGAATCAGCTGGCATATGAGCTGGCAAAGAAGATGAATGGTACGTGTTCCTATTTATATGCACCTGCGATTTTAGAAACAGAAGAATTAAAAGAGCGGCTGATGGCGATGCAGGACATAGAAGCTGTGCTTGAAGAAGGCAGAAATGTTGATATTGCCCTGATCGGTATTGGAAATCCGCATAAAGGCTCTACATTGAAAACAGTCGGTTATTTAAAAGAAGAGGATTTGTCTGGGTTGAGACAATCAGGGGCTGTTGGTGATATTGGTTTTCGTTTCTTTGATGGTGAAGGGAAACCAGTCCAAGATGAGCTGAACCAAAAGGTGATTGGATTATCGTTAGAACAATTAAAGAACGTGAAAAAAGTCATCGCAGTTGTGGAAGGAACCCATAAAGCTGAAAGTATTTTAGGGGCCTTAAACGGCGGCTTTATTCAGGTGCTCGTCACCGACGAATTAACTGCGGCAGCTATTTTAAAGGAAGCATCTGTCCAATAAACAGCTGACAGCTATCGTATTGTATAAAAAGAGCAACATCAAACGAGAAAGGAGCTGTGTATCTTGAAGAAAACCGAAATGGAAGCAAACCTACACTGTACTCGGTGCCAAGAAGAGACCCTCCACAGCATCGTTTATGTGAATGATCAGATGAAAAGCGTTGAGTGTACAGAGTGTCATCAGAAAATCAGTGTGCAAGTCGACATCATAAAGGAATTTTACAAAGAAGTATATGAAAAAATTGCCACAAAGCCGAAGCGGATGACGCAGGAGTATAAGGCGAATCTGAATGGATTTATTTCAAGACTCCCCATCCGGGTTTTAAGTAAGCCATACCGGCTGATGAGATATTTAAACGAATCTTATAAGGTCATTAAGCAATATAAAAAATAAAGCAGAGGCTGTCTTAGCGCTCTGCTTTATTTTGTGTTTTTTTCATATAGTAATAAATCGGCAGTCCGGCAATGCCGATCAGCATGGAGATCAGGCAGCTTTGCCAATCGGTGATCATGGTGCTGATTAAGACAAAGAAAGAGCCGATAATCGCAATGATCGGTGTGAGCGGATAAAGTGGTACGCTATAAGCGCGCTTCATTCCCTTGTTTTGTTTTCTTAGCTTAAAGACAGCGAAAAAGGCCATCACATAAAAGATGTAAATCATGAAAATCGAAACCTCTGACAGCTTCTCGGGATTACTGACGATCATAAACACAATGGCAATCAAAATCTGTACAAATACAGCGATCCAAGGTGTTTGAAAAGTAGGATGAATGCGTGAAATGGCTTTGGCAAATGGAATTTGTTTTCGTTCTGCCATCGCAAAAATGACACGCGGGAACGAAAGAACCTTTCCATTCAAACAGCCAAAGATACTAATGATGATTCCGATACTAATAATTTTACCGCCAATTGGACCAAAGAGCATTGTAGCAGCTGTGCTTGTGGCATTTTCACCTAGTTGAACGATTTGATCAGCTGGTAACACATGCAAAAGGGCGATGTTAATAAAGAGATAACATGCTGTGACAATTAAAATACCGCCTGCCATCGCGCGAGGAAGCAGTTTCTCTGGATTTTTCATTTCACCGCCAAGCGCTGCAAGCAAAATCCAGCCATCATAGGCAAATAATGTCGCCAAAATTGCTGCACCGAAGTTCATTTGTGCGATACTCTCATTGACGGCTGTGAAAATATGTTCATTTCCTTTCCATAAGCCAAACACAATAATTGCTGCAATTGGAACAAGCTTTCCGATCGTGGTCAGTCCTTGGACAAAACCACCGTATTTTGTTCCCATGATGTTGATTACACATAAAAAAAGAACGGTGATAATGCCAATGGTTGTAGCCCATAAAGAAGAAAGAGAAAATAAATTAGCTAATAATGAACCAAAATAAAGACCAAGAGCACCAATAATCGCTGGCCCGTAAATAATAATTTGCACCCAGCCACATAAGTAGCCCCAAAATTCACCGTATACTTCTTCAAGATAGGCATATAAACCGCCAGTACGTGGGATTTGTGTACCAATTTCAGCGACTGTGAGTCCGCCTGCAAGGGTTAAGATCCCGCCTAACAGCCATGCGAATAAGGCGATGCCTGAGCTTCCTGAATAAGAAAGGACGTTGCCAGGCTTCATAAAAACGCCAGATCCAATAATTGTTCCGATGACAAGAGATAGGGCAAAAAATAAGCCGATGTCTTGTTTTAACGCTGGTTGTTCTTTGTTCATTACACACGACCTCCTGCATCACTTTCATACGTTACTGTGACATGTATTTTGTTCATTGTAATACGATTTTAGGAAAACAAGAATTAAAAAAATTTTCTGATTTTCGTATTTGTATTTAAAAGTGTTCGTTTATTGGATATATTAGGATGAATGTTATCTTAAAAGCGAACAATACAAGAATATTTTTGATTTAATGTTAATTTAATAGGCGAAAGCCGAACATCCAATAAAGATGCAGCCGAATGGTTGACTTTTCTTCTAAAATGACCTATTTTATTCATAAGGATATTATCTTGAATTCGAGATATTTTATAATAGGAGTGAACACAATGAAAATAAATGGGATTCACCACGTATCAGCACTAACAGCAAATGCTCAGAAAAACGTTGATTTCTACCGCCAAATCCTTGGCTTAAAACTGGTGAAAAAAACAGTCAATCAAGATGATCCATCGATGTATCATCTATTTTATGGAGATGAGGTCGCCTCACCTGGTACAGAGCTGACGTTTTTTGAAATACCGATGCTCGCCCGCCGGCTGGACGGAACAAATGCGATCTCACGCACAGGTCTGATTGTCACTTCAGAAGAGGCACTCGCCTTTTGGGAAAAGCGCTTTGAAGAAAAAGGTGTAAAGAAAGAAACAGCTTCTTTAAGAGGCGGCAGACCTACCTTGAAATTTACAGATCCAGAAGGACAGCAGCTGTTTTTGACTGTAGAACCAAGCGTGCAAGATGGAGCGAAGCCGCCAGTGCATGATGAGATTCCTGCTGATTTTGCGATCAGAGGTTTGGGGCCAGTAGAATTAACAGTCGCAGAATCAGATAAAACGATCAGTGTGTTAACGAGCATCCTTGGTTTCACAGAAAAAGCACGTGAACAATCAAATGATGGGGAAATCGTGACGATTTTTGAATCAGGACAAGGCGGAGCTGGAACAGAGATTCATGTCATTGAAAAAGCAGAAGGACCTGTTGAGCGATCTGGCAGAGGTAGTGTTCATCACGTAGCTTTTCGTGTAGCGGACGCAGAAGAGCTTGAAAAATGGCATGATAAAATAGCCAAAGCCGGTTTCACCAACTCTGGTGTTGTAGAACGTTTTTATTTCAAAGCCCTATATTTTAGAGAGCCAAACGGCATTTTGTTTGAAATCTCAACAGACGGTCCGGGATTTACAGTGGATGAAAGCGTGGATGAGCTTGGTGATCAATTAGCACTTCCACCATTTTTAGAGCACAAACGAGCAGAAATTGAACAAAGATTGGTCCCAATCAAGTGAACATGAAAAAAGCAGCTCATAAAAATTGAGCTGCTTTTTTCGTTAAGAGCTGACTTGCTTTGATTCAGATTGTGTTAATGTCACTTGTTTTGTTTCTTCTGTTCCATTACGAACGAGTGTGATGCTGACGGTATCTCCTACTTTTGCATTCGTGTAAAGCTCGTGGCGTAATTCACTGCCGGTTGTCACTTTTTTGCCATTGATGGCGGTGATAACATCCTCTGTCTTTAATCCAGCTTTTGCAGCAGGTGAGCCAGCAGCGATTTCTTTTACGTACACGCCTTTATCGAGCTGACTGCTTGTCAGTCCAAGCGTTTCCTTCTGATAAGCATCTGGTACTTGTTCGAGATCCAGCATGCTGATACCGATATAAGGTCGTTCGATTTTTCCTTTTGTGAGAAGCTGCTCTGCAATTGGTTTGACATCATTGATTGGGAGCGCAAACCCGATACCTTCCACACCTGTTTCAGAAATTTTCATACTGGTGATCCCCACAACCTTTCCGTCTGTTGTTAAAAGCGGTCCACCGCTGTTGCCGGGGTTAATGGCGGCATCTGTTTGAATGACATTAATACTGCTTTCGCCAGCTGAGGTATCCATAGACACTGTTCGATCGACACCGCTGACAATTCCTTGTGTCACTGTTCTTGATAAATCTTCACCAAGCGGATTTCCGATCGCAATGACGGTTTCTCCCGCACGAAGGGATGAGGAGTCTCCAAGTTCAGCGACTTTTGTAACGCCGCTGCTACTAATTTCCACGACAGCAAGATCAGTCAGCGGGTCAGAACCGACCACTTTTCCTTCCACCGTCTTGCCATTATGCAAGGAGACTGTTAATTTATTTGCTCCTTCAATCACATGGTTGTTTGTTAATACATAGGCTTTACTGCCGGATTTTTTGAAAATAACCCCTGATCCGGTACCGCTTTCTTGCTCTTGACTGCTGCTGTTTTGATTTTGCTGTGATCCATCAAAAGGTGTGTTCATATCGCCAAAATCTGTGCTTGTTTGACTTTGTGTTTGATAGTTTGTAATGCCGACGATGGCTGGTGATACATTTTCGACCATACTGGAAATACTGCTGGTCGAATTGGATGTTTGTGACGCTGTTGTTTTTGACGAATTTGTACTTGTATCATTTGTCGATACAGCGGCTGTTTTCGTTGACGAATCAGTTGAATTATTTTCTGAATGCTGAGCATATGGAGTCAGAACGTAAACACCTAACGCTAACGTACCGCCTACAATCCCGCTGACAAATGGCTTCAGCCAGCCACTTGGCTTCTTCTGCTGTTTTTTCGGCTGTTCAATTGTTTGTAATTCATAAGAAGTGTGTTTTTCATCTTTGTGATGTGTCATCAAGATCACTCTCTTTCATCGATTTTTTCATGTATGTGTTTAAGGTGATTGACTGTATGTGGTGGATACTGACTTTATCGTAAGAAAAAAGTGTGGGATAAAAATGAAAACATTGTGGGAAATTGTTAAAATAAGTAGTGAATCTAAGCAAAATAGAGGAGATTAAACTGTGGAGACTATTGGAATCATTGGATATGGAAGCATGGCAAATATGATGGTGCAAAAATGGCTGGACAAAGGAGTACTTCATGCCAGTCAGTTTATGATCCATACAAGAAGTGAAACGGAGCGGCTGCAACAGCTGAAAGAGAAGAACCAGCATGTAAACATTTGCTCTTTAGATGACATCTCTGCATCATGTGATGTCGTGTTTGTTTGTGTACCACCGCTTGCTGTACTTGATGTCTTAGATCAGCTGAGCCCCGCAAAGACATCTCTCCATATCGTATCAGTGGCAGCGGCTGTCACGTTAGACAAATTAATGCAACATACGAATCAGCCGGTTTCTAGATACATTCCCACTTTGACATCAGCCGTAGGAACGGGTGTATCCCTTGTGGCGCATGGTGAAACCGCTGGGCAGGAGGCGCAAGAACGGCTCCACCACCTGCTTTCAGCTTTTAGTATCGTCAGGGAAGTGGAAGAGGACCGGTTTGATGCGGCGAGTAATTTGACAAGCTCTTCTCCGGGCTTTATTGCAGCAATCTTTGAAGAAATGGCGAGAGCCGCTGTTCGGAATAGTGAGCTTTCTTTAGAAGAAGCCTATGAATTTTTAACATATGCGCTGCTAGGAACAGGTCAGGTTCTTGTTGAACGCGGACTGACATTTGCTGAAACGGTGAACAGGGTCGCAACAAAAGGCGGGATTACAGGAGAGGGCGCTGCAGTCATTCAGCAGCAGGCACCGCAAATGTTCGATGACTTATTTACACAAACGATGAAAAAATATGCGCAGCTAAAATCGCAAATCGATGAAGCGGGCAAACACCACTAAAGACATAGCTAGTGGTGTTTTTTCTGTAAAATAAATCCTTTCGCATCAATGCTTTTGACCTGTATTACCTGAGTCTAATTTCCTTATTTTCAGACATTGTATTGAAAAATCAATCAAGTTCTCATATAATTTTTTAGAAAATTTAGAAAAATATACACAAATTTTAAGTTTAATTAAAGGGGGATGGGGATGAAGCTCTATTTATCAGTCGATATGGAGGGAATTACTGGTCTAGCTGATCATACATTTGTTGATAGCCGCCAGCACAATTATGAGCGTGGGAGAAAAATCATGACAGGTGAAGTGAACGCCTGTGTAGAAGCTCTTCTTACACATGGGGCGACCGATATTTTAGTGAATGATAGCCATTCTAAAATGAATAATCTGTTGATTGAAGAATTGCATGAGGAAGCATCTCTCATATCAGGTGATGTAAAGCCTTATTCAATGGTCCAAGGATTAGATCAAACGTATGATGCCGCTGTTTTTTTAGGCTACCATGCGAGGGCATCAATGAAGGGTGTGATGTCTCACAGTATGATTTTTGGTGTCAGACATTTTTACATAAATGATCATCCGATTGGTGAAATGGGCTTTAATGCGTATGTCGCAGGCTATTATGGTGTTCCGGTCATTCTTGTATGCGGAGACGATCAAGCGGCACTTGAAGCAGAAAAGTTAATGCCTGGCGTGAAAACAGTGGCGGTGAAAGAAACCATTTCAAGATCTGCTGTGAAATGCTTAACACCAGCGAAAGTGAGCACCCTCATCTCGCAGCAAGTGGAAGCTGCCATGAAACAAATTCATCAAATGAAGCCTCTCACGCCTCCTGAGCAGCCAGTGCTGAAAATCGAGTTTGCCAATTATGGACAAGCCGAATGGGCGAATTTAATGCCGGGTACGGCCATCATAGAAGGGACAACAACGGTGACGTACCAAGCAGAGAATATATTAGAAGCCTACCAAGCCATGCTTGTCATGACAGAGCTTGCCGCACGTACAACATTTTGTTAAGCGAGGGGGAGACAGCAGATGGCCAGCTTTTTGCTCAAGCGTTTGATTGCCATGATTGCCACGATTTTAACCATCACAACTTTAACGTTTATTTTAATGAAGGTCATCCCAGGATCGCCCTTCAATGAAGAACGAAATACAAACGAAACTGTCCAGCGAAACCTCGAAAGCTACTATCACTTAGACGAACCACTCTATGTTCAATATATGATCTATTTAAAATCCATCGTTACTTTTGATTTTGGTCCTTCCATTAAAAAGCCTTCTGAAAGTGTCAATGATTTATTGGCGAGAGGTTTTCCAGTCTCATTAGAACTTGGTCTTATCTCTATTTTGATTGCTGTCATCTCCGGCATCTTGCTCGGAATCATGGCTGCCCTCCGGCATAATGGCTTGATTGATTATATCGCCATGACGATTGCTGTTTTCGGTATATCCATACCAAACTTTATCTTTGCTACCTTATTAATTCAGCAGCTTGCTGTGAATGTAAAGCTCTTTCCTACAGCGATGTGGACAAGTCCAATGCATATGGTGCTTCCTACCATTGCACTGGCGGTAGGTCCAATGGCGATCATTGCCCGGTTAACGAGATCGAGCATGATTGAAGTGCTGTCGCAGGACTATATTCGAACTGCAAAAGCGAAAGGACTTTCCCCTTATAAAATTGTGTTTAAACATGCCCTGCGGAATGCGCTTTTACCTGTTGTCACGATCCTTGGAACGCTTGTCGCAAGTATTTTAACAGGCAGTTTTGTGATTGAAAAAATATTTGCGATCCCTGGAATGGGAAAATACTTTGTCGAGAGTATTAATAACCGTGACTATCCTGTCATCATGGGAACCACTGTTTTTTACAGCATCATCTTAATTACCCTTCTTTTCATTGTAGATGTGACATATCGTCTGCTTGATCCAAGGATCCAGCTGCATCAGAAAGGAGGAAAGGCATGAGTATACACCTTCAGCATGATCAAATGAATCAAGCGCATGAAGTGCCAGATGAATGGTTTGCTCCTAAAGAACAAAAGACATCTGAAGTCCATGCCATTAAAAGACCCTCACTTTCGTATTGGGCAGATACTTGGCGACGGTTAAAACAAAATAAACTCGCTATGTTTAGTTTATCGGTGCTGATTTTTCTTTTCGTCATGGCTGTATTAGGTCCACTCCTTGCGCCGAATAGTGTGACAGAACAGCGGCTTTCCATGCAAAACTTGCCGCCGTCAGCTGCTCACTGGTTTGGAACAGATGAGCTTGGACGTGATGTGTTTACACGTACTTGGTATGGCGCACGCATTTCGTTATTTGTGGGCGTGATGGCCGCTCTCATTGATTTTGCGATCGGTGTCATCTATGGCGGTATTGCAGGATATAAGGGCGGGAAGTATGACCATGTCATGATGCGGATCGTCGAGGTGCTTTACGGTCTGCCGTATTTACTTGTCGTCATTTTATTGATGGTTCTGATGGGGCCTGGGCTTGTCACTATTATTGTGGCGCTCACTGTCACAGGCTGGATCGGGATGGCAAGAATCGTGAGAGGTCAAGTCCTTCAGCTGAAAAGCCAAGAATATGTCCTTGCCTCGAAAACCTTTGGCGCAAAAAGTTTGCGCATCATCCGCAGAAATTTACTGCCGAATACGATGGGACCAATTATTGTCCAGATGACGCTAACTGTACCGACAGCGATTTTTGCTGAAGCATTCTTAAGTTTTCTCGGTTTAGGGATTCAAGCGCCGTTTGCAAGCTGGGGTGTGATGGCCAATGATGCCTTGCCGACAGTGCTGTCAGATAATGGTCACTGGTGGCGTTTATTCTTTCCGGCATTTTTTATTTCGCTGACGATGTTTTGTTTTAATAATTTAGGTGATGGCTTGCAAGATGCGCTTGATCCAAAGATGAAGAGGTGATGGCGCTATGAGAAAAATGCTTCGGATTATCGATCTGCATGTCAGCTTTCGGACATATGGCGGTTCTGTTCAAGCGGTACGCGGAGTGAATGTGGATGTGTATGAAAAAGAAACCCTCGCCATTGTCGGAGAATCAGGCTGCGGAAAAAGTGTGACGTCTCAAAGTATCATGCGGCTTCTCCCTGCATACAGCGCACAAGTCGATCAAGGGGAAATTTGGTTTCGTGATCGCAACTTGCTGTCATTATCTGAAAAAGACATGCGCAGCATACGTGGTGTCGATATCTCCATGATTTTTCAAGATCCTATGACGGCACTCAACCCGACGCTGACAATTGGAGATCAGCTGATGGAGGCTGCAAAAGTGCATCAGAAGCTGACAAAAAAAGAAGTGAAAGAAGAGGCGCTTCGTATGCTTGATTTGGTGGGGATTCCGCAGCCGAAAGAGAGGCTGAAGCAATATCCGCATCAGTTCAGCGGCGGCATGAGGCAACGGCTCATGATTGCAATGGCTCTTATTTGTGAGCCGAAGGTGCTGATTGCAGATGAACCGACAACTGCACTAGATGTCACCATACAGGCGCAGATTTTAGAACTATTTAAAGAGATTCAGAAAAAA
The DNA here is from genome assembly GCF_040047675.1 of Bacillus sp. BS1807G30. Taxonomy (NCBI): domain Bacteria; kingdom Bacillati; phylum Bacillota; class Bacilli; order Caryophanales; family Bacillaceae; genus Bacillus; species Bacillus sp. BS1807G30. The sequence goes on from NZ_CP157353.1 coordinate 1,219,236, forward strand.
ACAGGCGTGACGATTATTTTAATCACACATGACCTAGGGGTCGTAGCACAAGTCGCTGATCGAGTGGCCGTCATGTACGGGGGGAAAATCGTTGAAGTTGGGACAAGGCGAGATATCTTTTACAGTCCGCAGCATCCCTATACAAAAGGGCTACTGCAATCCGTTCCAAGGCTGGATATGAAAGATGAACTCATTCCTATTGAAGGAAGCCCGCCTGATTTATTTGCCCCGCCAAAAGGATGTCCATATACCGATCGATGCCCGTCTGCGATGAAAGTGTGTGATCATATCATGCCGCATGAAACGCAGCGTTCACCTACACATGCAGTACATTGCTGGCTCCAAGATGAACGAGCGAAGCAAACGGTTTTATCTTCAACACAAAGGGGGAGTTTTTCATGAGAAAAACAGGTTGGATTCTCAGTATGTGCTTTATCGCAGTGATGCTGCTTGCAGGATGTACAGCCAATGAGCAAGCAGGCAAAGGATCTTCAAGCAAGGGCGAAGAGAAAGTTTTAACATTAAATAATGAAAACGAACCGACATCATTTGATCCGCCTATTGGTTTTAATAATGTGTCCTGGCAAGGGCTCAATAACTTAATGGAAGGATTAACAAGACTGAATGAAAAGCACGAACCATCTGCTGCCATGGCGGAAAAATGGGACATCTCAAAGGACGGAAAAACGTACACGTTCCATTTAAGGGATGGGATTCAGTGGTCAAATGGTGATCCAGTCAAAGCAAGTGACTTTGAATATGCGTGGAAGCGGCTGCTAGATCCAAAGACGGGCTCTTCTGCGGCATTCTTAGCTTATATGATTGAAGGAGGCGAAGCGTTTAACAGCGGAAAAGGGAAGAAAGAAGATGTAAAAGTCAAGGCTGTTAATGATCAAACGCTAGAGGTCAAGCTAGCATACCCGCAGAAATCTTTCTTAAATATGACCGCAAACCCTGCCTTTTTCCCGGTGAATGAGAAGGTAGCGGAGAAGGACCCGAACTGGGCCAAGGATGCGAAAACCTTTGTCGGTAATGGACCGTTTAAGCTGACAGAGTGGAAGCATGATGAAAGCTTTACAATGGAAAAAAGTGACACGTATTGGGACAAACAAACGGTCAAGCTAGATCAAGTGAAATGGCTCATGATCAGTGACCGAAACACAGATTACCAAATGTATCAATCAGGAGATTTAGATACGGCCTTCGTTCCGGCAGAACAAAGTGAAGACCTGTTAAAAAGCAAAGATGTGCAAATTGAGGATCAAGCAGGGCTGTTTTTTTATCGCCTGAATGTCAACATGGAGCCTTTTCAAAATAAGAACATTCGCAAAGCCTTTCAAATGGCGATCAACCCTCAGGATATTGTAAAGTATGTGACGAAAAATGAAGAGAAGCCAGCACGTGCCTTCGTTTCACCAGGAATTTTAGATTCAAAGGGTGAAGATTTCAGAGAAGCTGGCGGCGACCTTGTCAAACATGATACGAGTGAAGCCGTAAAACTATTAGAAAAAGGGTTGAAAGAAGAGAACTATTCAAAGCTGCCGCCCGTCACATTAACATATAGTACAAAGCCTGAAAATAAGAAAAAAGCAGAAGCCATTCAGCAGCAATTAAAAGAAGCGCTAGGGGTAGACGTGAAGCTTGCAAACATGGAAGCAAATGTGTTTGCAGAAGATCAAAAGGCACTCAAATTCCAATTCTCGCAAAGTTCATTTCTAGCTGACTATGCAGACCCAATCAATTTCTTAGAGAGCTTCCAAACAGGAAATGCGATGAACCGGACAGGTTGGTCAAATGATACGTATGATCAGCTGATCAAAAAGGCGAGTCAAGAAGCAGATGAACAAAAGAGAAATCGTATGCTGCATGATGCCGAGGCACTTCTGATGGAAGAAGCACCGATCATTCCCATTCATTTTTATAACCAAGTCTATTTACAAAAAGAAGGCGTAAAGGGCATTGTCCGCCATCCTGTTGGTTACATTGATTTGAAATGGGCACAGGTAGATGGAGAGTAAATGAAAAGAATGAGAGAACGGGACGCTTTGAAAAAAGCGTCTCAGCGTGTAGACAAACCCTCGCATTCGGTGTCAGTCCTGCGCTTCGGTGCTCACGAATGTCAAATTCGCTCCGCGCCGATTCTCGTCCTTCCTAGACTGCAAAGGTTTTCTATCACGCTGAAAAGAAGACAAAGGGTTAAAATAAAGTTCATTTTAACCCTTTGTCAACAATCTGGGACGCTTTGAAAAAAGCGTCTGTTCCTTTATTCGTTCATGTTATGAAGAAGATGCCCATAGATTGAAAGAAACGAAGAGAAAGAGGGGATTGGCATGAACCATCTGCCAGTGGCACTTCAAACAGGAGATACAGTGGGAATCATTGCACCAGCAAGCCCGCCTGATGAGCTGAAATTAGCAAGAGGTATTTCTTTTTTAGAAAGCTTAGGGCTAAAGGTGAAAAAGGGGAAGTATATCGACTCCCGGTATGGTTATTTAGCAGGTCATGATCATGAACGAGTGGAAGATATTCATCACATGTTTCAAGATCCTGACGTGAAGGCAGTGATTTGTGCTTGCGGAGGTTACGGAACAGGAAGAATTGCAGAAGCCATTGATTATGACCTCATTCGCCGGAACCCAAAAATCTTTTGGGGATACAGTGATATTACGTTTTTACATACAGCGATTCAGCAGCAGACGGGTCTTGTGACCTTTCATGGTCCAATGCTCTCCTCTGATGTGGGACTTGAGGAGGTTCATCCGTATACAAAAGATACCTTTTTACAGCTATTCACTCCGAAAGCCTTTTCGTATACGAACCACCTGTCACCTCTTCACACTTTTTATCATGGCACGGCTTCAGGCGAAATCACCGGAGGAAATCTTGCCCTTATCGTCACGACACTTGGTACACCTTTTGAAATTGATACAAAGGGGAAGCTTTTATTGATAGAAGATATTGACGAAGAACCATATAAAATCGATCGAATGATGCAGCACTTAGCATCTGCAGGAAAATTACATGATGCGGCGGGATTTATCATTGGTGATTTTCATCAATGTGAGCCGAAAAAGAAAGAGCAGTCGTTAACGCTCGATCAGCTATGGGAGACGTATATTGTCCCGCAACAGAAACCTGCACTTGGCGGCTTTCGGATCGGTCATTCATCTCCAAACTTCGCCATTCCAATCGGCGTGCAGGCTACATTAGATGCTACAGGGAAAAAACTGCATATTTCCCCAGGTGTTGCAGCGAAAGAGGCGATCAAATGAAAATCGTAGATGTTCGCACAAGCAGAACGAGTGTACCGCTAAAGAAGCCTTTCAAAACAGCATTAAGAACGGTGTATGATGCCGCATCTCTTATTGTGATCATCACCTATGATCAAGGTGATGTCAGCTACGGAGAGGCAGTGCCGACATCGGTCATTACAGGTGAAACACTGGAAAGCATCGACTATGCTATTTGCGCTGTGATGAGGCCGATCTTGATTGGGGCCTCATTGTCACAATATGAACAAATCTTTTCAGCGATCGACCGTGTACTTGTAGGAAACACGAGTGCAAAGGCTGCAATAGATATGGCGATTTACGATGGTTTAGCAAAGCAGGCGGGCCTGCCGCTTTATCAATATCTTGGTGGTTATCGCGATCAGCTGGAAACGGATTACACGGTTAGTGTCAACCGTCCGCTAGAAATGGCAGAGGATGCGAAGCAATATGCAGCTGAAGGCTTTCGTACCTTAAAGATCAAAGTGGGAAAAGATGATATAGATACGGATATTCAGCGGATCAAGCGGATTCGAGAAAAAGTCGGGCCGGATATTCAAATCAGGCTTGACGCCAACCAAGGCTGGACATGGAAGGAAGCGGTTGTGGCCATTCGAAAAATGGAGGCATTCGATATTGAACTAGTCGAGCAGCCAGTGCCTAAAGAAGACATCGAGGGTCTGCGCCGGGTGACGGAAGCAACAGACACATTGATTATGGCAGATGAAAGTATTTTTAGCCTCCATGATGCCATCAAGGTGTTAGAAACGAGAAGCTGTGATCTCATTAACTTAAAATTAATGAAAACAGGCGGTATCAAAAAAGCGTTGAAAATCAATAGTTTAGCAGAAGCATACGGCGTCAAGTGCATGGTTGGCAGTATGATCGAGTCAAAACTAGGGATTACCGCAGCCGCTCATCTTGCTGCAAGCCAGCCGAATATTACCCGTTATGATTTTGATGCGCCGCTTATGCTCAAAGAGGACTTAATAGACGGAGGAATTGTCTATCAAGGAAAAGATATTCTCTTTCCACCGCATCATGGATTAGGCATTCAAGGAGTGAAAGGGGTCTTATGATGTTATATGAATCAAAGGTTCCAGTCGCAAATATATGGACAGCACCGCAGTCGCCGAGAGATATGGATCGACACGTTCTTCAAAGTTCCGTCCAGATCAAAGAATGGATTGATCAGCAAACATATGAACAGAAATTGGCCTTATGTGAAGAAAACCTTATTCAAACCCAAGTACTGCTTGGCGAACGAGTCATTGGGCTGGAGGAGACAGATGGCTGGATGAAAGTTGTCATCCCGCAGCAGGCAAGCCGGAAACACCCGCAAGGCTACCCAGGTTATATCCCTGTAGAGCAATTAAATGAAGTATCAGAGAGTGAACCAGCTGCTAGTCCCTTGATTGTTTGTCAGAAAAAAGCGGTTTTATATCAAAATGGAACACCGGATATGGAGGTTAGTTTTTTAACAGAACTAGCACCTGTTGAAGAAATGAGCGATTCCTTTGATGTTCTGACTCCAGTAGGAAGAAGAGAAATCAAAAAAGAAGATGTGCGCCGCGCTTCATCACCTTCTTCTATGAGCGGTAAGGATGCCTTAGCCATAGGAAAACAATTTATTGGACTGTCGTATTTGTGGGGCGGCATGAGCAGCTATGGCTACGACTGTTCGGGTTTTGTTTACAGCATGTACAAAGCGTGTGGATGTTTATTACCGAGAGACGCAAGTGACCAAGCAGTTCAAGGAACTCCAGTCGCATCAAATCATTTGGCGCCAGGTGATCTCATGTTTTTTGCCAATGACAATGGGAAGGGAGCAGTTCGCCATGTAGGGATGTATGCTGGAGATGGCATGATGCTTCACTCGCCTAAAACGGGCAGACAGATTGAACTTCTTTCTCTTTCTGGTACGTCATATGAACAGGAATGGGCAGGAACAAGGCGGTATTTGAAAGCTGAGAGGGGGAGATGTGATGGGAAGTGAACCACTTCTGCAAGTCAACAACTTAAAAAAGCATTTTCATCTATCGAAAGGAAGAACGTTAAAAGCATTAGATGGTGTCACCTTTCAGCTGAAACAAGGCGAAACCTTTGGTCTTGTTGGTGAGTCAGGCTGCGGTAAATCTACACTTGGAAAAGTGCTCATGCGGCTTTATGACCCGACAGAAGGTGAAGCTTTGTATGAAGGGAAAAGTCTCCATCACTTATCGAACCGAGAATCATTTGATTTCAATAGACAAATTCAAATGGTGTTTCAAGATCCGTATTCTTCTTTAAATCCTAGGCTCTCTGTAAAAGATATTATGCTGGAACCGATGGAGATCCACCAATTGTATGGCAGTCAAAAGAAAAGGCTCGCACGTGTGAAGGAACTGCTTGAAGCGGTGGGGCTAAGTCATGATTTTGCTACACGCTATCCTCACGAATTCAGCGGAGGACAGAGGCAAAGAATAGGGATTGCTAGAGCACTAGCCTTATCGCCAAAGTTTATTGTGGCAGACGAGCCGATTTCTGCACTAGATGTATCCGTTCAAGCTCAGGTCGTGAATTTGCTGAAAAAACTGCAAAAAGAAGAAGGATTGACGTTTTTATTTATTGCCCATGATTTATCGATGGTCAAATATATTAGCGATCGAATCGGTGTCATGTACTTAGGACATCTCGTGGAAATGACTAGCAGTGATGCTTTATATAAAACACCGCTTCATCCATATACACAAGCATTGCTGTCTGCTATCCCGATTCCAGATCCTGATGTGGAAGATAAACGCAAGCGGTTTATTTTAAAGGGAGAAATTCCAAGTCCAGTGAATCCGCCAAGCGGCTGCGTATTTCGGACAAGATGTCCTGCTGCAATGGATGTATGTGCGGACAAAAAGCCAGTATTACAAGCAGTCGAAGAAGGACATGAAGTGGCCTGTCATTTATATGATAGGAAATAGATAAAGTGAAGCAGACAAGCGTTTAAAAAGCCAGCGAGTAAACAAGCTGGCTTTTTGGCTTTTATGAACGCCTAATAGGTAATGTACAGCATCTAAAAGAGCCGCCGGATTTAATGATTTCTGAAAAATCCACTTCAATGACGGTGTAGCCGCGTGCTATTAATGCAGCATTTGTTTCTTGGTTGATTGGTAAGCTGATGACTTTTTTCTGACCAATGGACAAAACATTTGGTCCAAGTGTGAACTGCTCTTGCTCACTTATTTCAATGAGATCATAATGCTTTTTGAGCATATGAAGATCCTTTTCCGTAAAAGCTTCAGGGTAAATCAATATCTCATGAGAAGAAAGAATATTCATCACACAATCAAGATGCAAAATGTGAGAAGGAAGATGAATAGGAATGATGTCGTGATTCGGCAGTTCTTTTTTGAGTTGCTGGATGGCGGCTAGATTTGTTCTTTTGCTGATCCCCACAAATACCCGTGTTTGGTCTACAAGCACATCGCCGCCTTCAATCGTTCCATCATCCAGCGTGATGGTTGTCCATCCTTTTGTCTGTGCCCATTCTTTTAAGGAATGTTCTTCTCCTTGTCTGACAGGGGCTGCCATGTTTGAAACAAATAAAGTCTGTCCAATTGTAAATCCAATATCCCGAGTGAAGACTTGTTCAGGGAATCGTTCATTTGCAGGAAGAAGGACAGGCCGGACATGATGGTTTTTCAGCGTTTGGATGAATTGCTTATGCTGCGTGAGGGCTTTGATTTGAGAAATATTTTCTCTTGCAAAATGCTTTTGGGTTTCATTGATGATCTGTTTAATTTCCATATAAATTGGACTGCATAAGAGGACTTCTTGTAAATCATCATATTCACTCATACATTGCGGCGTTTTATACACTTTCTCTGATTTCATAGAATCCATCAAAGGCCTCCTTGTTTATCGATAGTTATATTATTCCTCCTTCTAGTAAATGTTGAAACATTTCCGAAAGAAAATCTCTCATGAGAGACTAAAGCAAAAAGTTTAGACAAACCTAATAGAATAGTGTTTAATAAAAGTCGTTCCGCATCAACGAAAACAGCAAGAAGGAGCTATGACGATGAGTGAAGAAAATTTCAAATACTGCAAGGAATCAAAAGTTGTGAAAACCAGCAGGGTATTCCCCCTCGATACGAATAACCACCAAACGTTATTTGGCGGTAAATTAATGAGTTATATAGATGACATTGCTTCCATCTCGGCAGCAAGACACAGCCGTAGTGAAACAGTCACCGCATCAATGGATTCAGTTGATTTTTTAGAGCCGATTGGACAGAAAGAGTCCGTCTGCTTAGAATCTTATGTGACATGGGTCGGCACATCTTCTATGGAAGTATTCGTCAAAGTCATTAAGGAAAACTTGATGTCTGGAGAGCGCAGACTCGCAGCAACTTCATTTCTTACCTTTGTCTCGCTTGATGAAAACGGGAAGCCAAAACGAGTTCCACAAGTCATGCCGGAAACAGAGGAAGAAATCATGCTTCATCAAACAGCGAAGCAGCGGGCAGAGGAAAGAAAAAGCCGCCGAAAGCATAGTAAAGCTTTGGCTGACGCACTTGGGACGGATAAGCCTTGGGCGTAAAAATCACCCTTTAAGCGGTGATTTTTTTCTGAGTCGGTATCTTGCATGGCAAGATAGTGTGTGGTAAGATCAAACTATCTTGTCATGCAAGGTACTGAAAGTGGAGGATCGATGATGACACAATCAACACAAATGCTAAAAGGAATTCTAGAGGGATGCCTACTGTCGATTATTTCTGAAGGTGAAATTTATGGCTATGAAATGACAAAGAAGCTTGCGCACTATGGGTTTGATCAAATTAGTGAAGGCAGTATTTATCCGATCTTGCTGCGCATGCAAAAAGAACAACTAGTTCATACGTCCACAAAAGCATCGGCGAGCGGGCCGAAAAGGAAATACTATACGCTCACACAAAGAGGCGAAGAAGCGCTGACGGATTTTACCATGCGATGGAATGAGCTGTCAGGGAATGTAGAGCGATTATTACATAAAGGGAAGTGAGAAGATGGTAACAAAAGAAACGAGACACATCTTATTAGAGCTGCAACTCTATCTTATATCAAAAGGGAAAAATCAGGACGAGATCGACGAGGTGATGGATGAATTAACGACACATGCTGTCGAAGCTGAGAAAGATGGGAAAACAGGGGAAGATGTATTTGGCGGAGATCCACGGGGCTTTGCTGACGAGCTAGCAAAAGAACTCTCTAGAAATCATAAAGACTGGGTTCCGTTTGTCAGTGCTTTTTTAATTGGATCTCTTTTTTACATGATGTTAGCAGATGCCATTAGTCAAAGTTTATCGTATTCTTGGTATGCACTCATTGGTTATCCGCTCATCATAGTGGCCAATGTGATCATGACCATTGTGATGTTTAGGGCTTCTGCCTTTCAAACAAGCAGGAGGGCATTCTTTTACTTTTGGATATTAGGTGTTTTTCAGATGACAGCCTTGATCACAGTGAAATTATTGGACCAAAAACTTGGTACTCCTTTACTTGTGCTGACCTCGAGCCAAAGATGGGGCGTCATTCTTCTGTTACTGCTGTGTATTATCTTATTGAATGCCATTTTAAAAGCCAATATGGTGTCGCTCATTCCGCTGATCTTCTTCGGACCGCAGCTCCTATTCGAATGGCTTGGATGGACATCACCTCTCATGCTTCTTTTCACAAGTCTGGTATCCATTGTGATTTTAATCTTGCTCACAATCGCTTTTTTACGGAAAACAAACAAGAAAAATGAACATTTAATGTAGATAGAGCACATCACTTGCGATGTGCTTTTCTTTTTCTAAAAAAATGTAGATATGGGATCACATTTTTCTTTACAATGAGAAGAGGACAAAAATGAAAAGGGGTTCTGTGATTGGATATTGTATGGGGGTATGTACTCGTTTTTATATTGGCTGCTTTACCTTTCTTTGAAGTGGTTGGTGTCGTTCCGCTGGGGATTTTAAGTGGTCTGCATCCTGTGACAACGGCAGTTATTGGATTCGTCGGCAACTTTCTTACCGTCTTGCTACTCATCGTCTTCGTGGACCGATTTAAAGCGTGGTGGCTGAAGAGGAAAGAGGAGAAACATGATGAAAAAGGAGAGAAAAAACAGCTGAAAGCCAGAAAGGTTTGGGAACGGTATGGTCTCCCTGGTCTGGCACTTATTGGTCCTTTTATTATTGGCAGTCATTTAGCGGCTTTTATGTGTATGAGCTTCGGTACGAAAAGAAAACAAGTCGCTATGTGGATGACGGTCAGTTTAATCATGTGGACCGTATTAGCAGCTAGTTTAACGGGTGCGGGCTTCCATTACTTTGCCCCAGATTCAAATGGGTTGTTCGGGGATATTTTTAGCAAGTAAGCAGGGGGGATAAAAAATGGCACATCAAACACGGATCGTGCTTGAAACAGAGCGCCTCAGACTGAGAACAATGGATGAAGACGATGCGCCTTTTTTATATGAAAAGCTGTTCCAAGATGAAGAGGTCATGAAGTATTATCCTTCACTAAAGGATGAAAAGCAGACAAAAGAGTGGATTGCTTGGAATCAAAAGAATGACCGCACGTACCATACATCCCTGTGGATCATTGAAGAAAAAGAAACGAAAGAACCACTTGGACAAAGCGGCATTGTTCTCCAAAACGTCGAAGGACAAACAGAGCTTGAAATTGGCTATATGCTAAAGAGATCGGCATGGGGAAAAGGATATGCTGTTGAGGCTGCAAAAGGCTGTCTTGCGTATGGTTTTGACGAAATGAAGGTGAGGCGGATGGTCAGCTTAATTCGCCCTGACAATGAAGCGTCAGTCAAGGTCGCAATGAAAATGGGAATGAAAAAAGAAAAAACCATTTCAAAATGGAATCAAATCATGGATGTTTACAGTGTTACTCGTGATGGAAAAAGCGGCTCGCTTGAATCATAAGGAGAGCCGCTTTTTCTTTTATATACGCTGTTCTAACTGAAGTAAATATTTCTTTCGTTCGATTCCCCCGCCATATCCGCCAAGTTCACCGCTTGTTTGAATGACTCGGTGACAAGGAATGATGATGGCCAACTGATTGGCACCATTTGCATTTCCAACTGCCCGAACCAAATGGGGATCGCCAAGCATGATGGCAAGATCTCGATACGATCTCGTTTCGCCTGGCGGAATCTGTAATAGAAGATCCCATACCCTTTTTTGAAAAGGGGTGCCATGTATAGAAAGTGGCACAGTAAACTGCGTGAGTTTCTTTTCAAAATATAAGGCCAATTCCTTTGCTAATTGCTGATGGACGTTTGTTTCTCCAACTAAAATACGGGCATGATGTTTTTTTCTGATGTTCTCAATTTCTCTTTCTAATCCTCGCCTGTCCATAAATTCAAGCAAATACACATGGGTTGCATCTGAAATGCTAATCATCCGCCCAATTGGAGTAGAAATAAAATTCGCATGCAAAATATTGACTTGCGCCTTTTTGGGTGGATTTCCCATGATTTTCGTAAAGGCATCATTGAAGGCACTGGAAGACTCGTAACCGAAGGTGACTTGCTGATCTATGACTTTTTTTCCGTTCAGAATCTCTTTAAACGCTAGCCCCATTCGGCGTGATCTAGCATATTGAACAAAGGTCATTCCATAGATTTCTTTAAATTTTCTCCGAGCTGTTGCAGAGTGAATCCCTAATTGGCGAAAATCTTCTTCTTTCCATCGTTTCTCAGGACTCTCTTCAACTGCTGATACAAGTGTTTTGACTTCTTCTGGAATGCTGTTAGGATATGTTAAAGGCGTGCATCGCTTACACGGCCGATACCCTGCAAGCAGCGCCTCCTCTGCTGTAAAGAAAAACTCACAGTTTTCATATTTTGGTTTTCTAGCAGTACATGTGGCATGACAAAAGATGCCGGTTGTTTTAATACCTGCAAAGAACGTGCCGTCATATTGCGGATTTTTATCAACAAGTGCTTGATAAAATTCGTGTTTTTGTTCGTCGGTCATCATCATTTGATCCACCTCTTGTTTTATTATATCAGTGATGTGGTCGTTCCTCTTTCTAACATTTAGTATACTTCGCTTTCATCCACTTTCTTTCGAAAAATGAACAAGTATATTTGAAGGGGAAAAGCAAAGTGGTAGACCGGCATATCAGGGTGTGATACACTTTTTCATACAGAATCGGCTTTACGCTAGATCTGCTTATCATGAATTGGTTTTCTAGGGTTCCGTGCGGCAGCGCAGTCTGGACCGAGAGAAAACACATAGGGTCCTCTAAGAGTAGGCCGTATGGACACGGAGGGATAAAAGCCCGGGAGATTTGATCAAACGATCGATTTCCGGGCTTTTTTAATTGCTTGGAATCGGTAAGAAAGGAAGAGATCGAATGAAATGGGGAAACGTTTTGATTGCAGCCGTATTTGAAGTCGGCTGGGTAATGGGGTTGAAATATGCTGACTCTATATTGGAATGGAGCGCAACCATCGTTTGTATTGTCGTCAGCTTTTATTTACTCCTGAAAGCCACGACTGTACTTCCAGTTGGCACACTTTACGCCGTTTTCACCGGACTTGGAACAGCAGGTACGGTCATAGTAGGTATGGTCATGGGTGAGCCGGTACAGCTAGTAAAATTACTTTTGATCATGGTCCTTTTAAGCGGTGTATTAGGACTCAAATTAACCACAGGTGAAAAGAAAGGGGAGGCTGAATCGTGAGCTGGCTTTTACTCATTGGGGCAGGCATCTTAGAAATGCTTTGTGTCACCATGATGAATCAATTCCAGAAAGATCGCCATGTCAAATGGATTTTCTTCATAGCAGCTGGATTTTCGCTATCCTTTCTGATGCTGTCTCTTGCGATGAATACAATTCCGATGGGAACGGCGTATGCGATTTGGACAGGAATCGGAGCAGCTGGAGGAGCGATTGTCGGAATGCTGTTTTACGGTGAGTCAAAAGATGCAAAACGTATTTTCTTTATCGCACTGATTTTATCGGCAGCGGTCGGGTTGAAAATCATTGAATAAGAAAAGGCTGGCACATGTTTGCCAGCCTTTTTGCTACATCGAAGGATGATTGGAATCGTTTTCATTTTTGCGGTAAAGCTGACTCACAAGCAGAAAACATACACCAAATGTAAGTAAAGGAATGAGTCTTTCTCCGGTCATAAATAGATAAATGCCCGTAATGAGACATACGATGCCGAGCCAAAAGCTCACTTTACCAAACAAAGTCATGCTTTTCATCTCCATCACTCCTTTTGTGATAAAAGGTCTATTCATATTATATCACGCCAGGTGCAGAATTGAATGAATATTCAATAAAAAATACGACGCTTAATTGCTTTTTCTCTTTCCAGTCCAGTATAATATTTCATTAGAATGAAAAACGTAAATGAGGTCATAAGACATGAGAACATTGATTACAGAGAAACTTGAATTACACAGACAAAAGCATGAGCAAAAAGGAAGGCTTTTAGTCAGCTGCCCGGATCAGCCTGGTATTGTGTCAGCTGTTTCTACTTTTTTATTTGAACATGGAGCAAACATCATTGAATCTAGTCAATACACAACAGATCATGAGAGCGGCCGGTTCTTTTTAAGAATTGAATTTGATTGGAAAGACATTTCTGCCAACTTAGATCAATTGAAAAGCAGCTTTGAGCCAATTGCGCAATCATTTCACATGACGTGGAGCATGTCGCGTGCAAGTGATCTGAAAAAGCTGGCGATCTTTGTGTCCAAAGAGCTTCATTGTTTACATGAACTTTTATGGGAATGGCAAAGCGGTAATTTAATGGCTGAAATAGCGGTTGTCATCAGCAATCATGAAACGGCAAAAGATACAGTCGAAGCACTCGGCATTCCATTCCATTTCGTGAAGGCAAATAAAGACATTCGTCAAGATGCAGAAAAACAACAGCTTGCATTATTAGAAGAGTATGACATTGATGCGGTTGTGCTAGCTAGATATATGCAAATTTTGACGCCAGCCTTTATTGAACAGCATCCGAACAAAATCATTAATATTCATCACTCCTTCCTGCCGGCTTTTATAGGGGCTAACCCTTACAAGCGTGCATATGAGCGAGGGGTTAAACTGATTGGCGCGACTTCCCATTATGTCACCAATGATTTAGACGAAGGGCCAATCATTGAACAGGATATTGAGCGGGTAGATCATAGAGATGATGCAGAGGCATTAAAAAATATTGGCCGCACGATTGAGCGCAGCGTGCTTGCCCGTGCTGTCAAATGGCATCTAGAAGATCGAATCATTGTCCATGAGAATAAAACGATTGTGTTTAATTGACCGCTTGACTTTTCTGAAGCAATTGGTGATAATATAAAAAAATTAACGAGCGTTGAGAAGGAATAGTAAGCAGGACCTGCTGTGTAAAGAGAGCAAATGACATGCTGAAACATTTGCCGCAGACAGCTGCTGAACCTACCCTTTGAGCCTTAGAGGAAAAATCTAAGCGCATGCCTGGCGTTACAGGAGTTGAGTGGAATAAGCAGACGTATGCTTATTCAATGAAGGTGGTACCACGGAAAATCCCTTTTTCGTCCTTTACATAAGGAGAAAAAGGGATTTTTTATGTGGTGAAAGGTATAGCGGAGGGAATCAATGATGAAAAAGCAAAGGATCGTCATAAAAATTGGTAGCAGTTCATTAACAGAGCAAAAGGGAGCCATTGATGAACACAAAATGCAGGATCATGTCAAAGCCATCGCAAAGCTAAAAGAGGCAGGGCATGAAATCATTCTCATTTCGTCAGGTGCCGTTGCGGCGGGATTTGGCAGTTTAGGATATCCGTCAAGACCTGTGACCTTAAAAGGAAAGCAGGCTGCTGCTGCCGTTGGTCAAGGCTTGTTAATGCAGAAATATACAGAACTATTTTCACAGTTTCAGATGACGCCTGCACAAATGCTTTTAACACGTAATGACTTTTCAGATCGTACAAGATATCGAAATGCTTACGCAACGATGATGGAACTGCTCGAAAGAAAAATTTTACCGATCATTAATGAAAATGATTCTGTGTCCATCGAGGAGCTTACCTTTGGTGATAATGACATGTTATCAGCGCTGGTCAGTGGCTTAATTCATGCAGACCAATTGATCATTTTAACAGATATCAACGGAATTTATGATGCCAATCCAAGTGAGAATCCTGATGCGAAGCGGTTTGATGTGCTGACTCACATTTCAGATGAATTGTTCTCATATGCGAAGAGTACGGGTTCAAAGGTTGGAACAGGCGGGATGAAATCTAAGCTTTCAGCTGCACAAACAGCTCTCTCCCTTGGCGTTAAAGTCTTCATTGGCACAGGTGCAGGAGAAGACAAGCTTCTTCACATTCTCGCTGGTCAAGGGGACGGCACATATATTGGTGAACAAGACTTATCATCAGTCAATAACCGTCGCCAATGGATTCAATTCCACTCACCAGTCTCTGGGAAGATCATGATTGATGCGGGGGCAGAGGCGGCGATTTTGCATAATGGAAGAAGTCTTCTTCCAGCTGGTGTCATTGATGTAGCTGGTGAATTTTCTAAAGGAGAGGTCGTCGAAGTTGTTGGTCCAAACGGGTTAGTCGGTAAAGGACAAACATTGTATGATTCTGATGAGCTTCTTGGCATTAAAGGGATGCGAAGTCATGAGCTTTCTCATGAAAAACCTGAAGTCATTCACCGAGATCACTGGGTTCAGCACATACAAAACTGAGGAGGGAAAACGATGAATGAAGTTCTAGAAAAAGCAAAAAAGGCAAGTGCAGCCAAAGATCAGCTGCTATTAAAAACGACTGAACAAAAGAATGCTGCATTAGACGCTATTGCAAAAGCATTAAAAGCATCTTCAGCTTATTTAATTGCCGAGAACCAAAAGGACGTTCAGGCGGCTATAGACAAAGAGTTCACGCCATCTGTGATCGACAGAATTACATTAACAGAAGAGAGAATTGAAGCGATTGCAGACGCTACGCATCAACTCATTCAGCTCAAAGACCCAATTGGTGAAACATTAGAAACCATTCAAAAAGAAAACGGGCTTTTCATTGAAAAAGTACGTGTGCCTCTTGGAACGGTTGGGATGATTTACGAAGCAAGACCAAACGTGACAGTCGATGCGGCCACTCTTTGCTTGAAAACTGGAAATGCTGTGATTCTTCGAGGAAGTTCATCGGCCATTCATAGTAATAAAGCGATTGTGAAAGTCATTAATGAAGCGCTGCAACCAACGGATATTCCAGTAGACAGTGTACAATTGATTGAAGATACAGGCCGTGAGACAGCTAAAACCCTGTTCACTTTAAATGACTATCTAGATGTCCTGATTCCACGCGGCGGGAAACATTTAATTGATCTTGTTGTGAGAGAGTCTACTGTTCCAGTACTTGAGACGGGTGCAGGGAATTGTCATATTTACATTGATGAAACAGCCCAAAAAGAAATGGCTGAACAAATTGTTCTGAATGCGAAAACACAAAGACCATCTGTTTGTAATGCCATTGAGAGCATTGTCATTCATGAAACATGGGCAAAAGAACATGGCGCTTCGCTCTTTGAAGCACTTCAGACACATGGTGTAGAGATACGGGGCGATGAAGCAGTATGTGCACTTGCACCGAGTGCCACTTTAGCGACGACCACTGATTTTGAAACGGAATTTTTAGCGCCGATTGTCAGTATTAAAACCGTAAAGACCATGGAAGAGGCGATACAGCATATTCAAATGTATAGCTCTAAGCATTCTGAAGCGATCATTACGGAAAACGAGCAGCATGCGGCACTTTTCTTAACAGCCGTTGACGCAGCTGCTGTGTATCATAATGCATCTACCCGGTTTACAGATGGCTTTGAATTTGGCTACGGAGCGGAAATCGGCATTAGCACACAAAAATTGCATGCTAGAGGACCAATGGGTCTGCCAGCCTTAACCTCTGAAAAATTTGTGATTCGTGGTCAAGGACAAATAAGAGAATAACCAATCCAAAAAGAGAGTCTTATCGCACAAGGCTCTC
This sequence comes from Bacillus sp. BS1807G30, assembly GCF_040047675.1. Classification (NCBI taxonomy): domain Bacteria; kingdom Bacillati; phylum Bacillota; class Bacilli; order Caryophanales; family Bacillaceae; genus Bacillus; species Bacillus sp. BS1807G30. The sequence continues at coordinate 1,235,517 of NZ_CP157353.1, forward strand.
TTTTTCCTTTCATTTTTGTATTTCTCCGGTCAAGTATGATAAAATATGGTAATGTTTTATATTTTGAGAAGATTGGAGAAGGCAACGTATGGCGAAAATCATTCCCTCTTCGGATATTGGAGTGAAAATCAACAAGTGGTATGAATTAATCCGCAGATTTGATTCAGAACAAGCAGAACAGTTAAAGCAGGAAATTCGCACCTCTCTTGATTCAATGGAAGAAGATCAGAATTTGCTTCTCTATTTTTCTTTAATGGAATTCAGGCATGAGGTCATGCTCGATTATTTAAAGCCATTAAAGGAAGGAAAGCTTCGCGCCAACTTTTCCGAGCTTTCGAAAGAAATAGATGAGCATCAAACGCATGTCACAGGCATGCTTGAATATTACTATCATTTCTTCAGAGGCATGTATGAGTTCGGCCGGAGAGAGTACATTGCTGCCATATCGTCCTATCAAAAGGCAGAGCACAAGCTTTCTTTTGTATCCGACGATATTGAACGTGCAGAATTTCATTTTAAAATGTCAGAAATATATTATCACATGAAACAAACACACATTTCGATGCACCATGCCAAACTAGCGCTGGATGTCTATATTCAGCACGAACTATATGCGCTTCGTACCATTCAGTGTGAATTTATTGTAGCCGGTAATTATGATGATATGAGAAGGCATGAAAAGGCATTGCCACATCTCGAAAGAGCACTTGCAAGGTCAAGAGACTTTCAGAATGTGCGTTTTATTGCTTCTTCTTTGTTTAATATGGGCAACAGCTATTACAGAATGGGAGACTTGAACCGCGCACTCGACTTAATGAAAGAATCCATCTCATTATTTGATCAAAACCAATCTGATCATCTTCGTCGATCGATAGACCCTCTTTATACAGCCGCTCAGATCTTATACAAACAAGGTAAAAACAATGAAGCATTATATTACAGAGAAGAATGTATGAAACGAGCAGAAGCTCTGCAGGATGACATTCATATTCAGAAGACCATTTTTTTAGAAGCGTTGTACTTACGACAAGATGCAGAGCATATTAAACGAATTTTCCATTTTTTAGAATCTTCCTATGCATATCCAGATATAGAAGAGCTGGCTTTAGACACCGCAAAGTATTATAATGAAATGGAGGATTATGAAAAATCTTCCATGTTCTATGGGGAAGCGGAACATGCTCGTATCTATATTCAGAGAGGGGATTGTTTATATGAATTTTAAAAAATGGGCAGTCGTCTGTACAAGCATCACGATCTTGGCATTATGGATCACATCACCTAATGCCGACCCCGATAACAGAAATCATACGCTAGAAAAACCGAATCCGCAGCATATCACGATCTAAAAAGCCCTTTTTAAAGGGCTTTTTTAATTGCCTTGATTGGTTCCATCATCGTGCGATGTACATTCATAAAAATAAAAAATGGAGGAAAGATGAAAGTGAGTGTTTTTCATTGACTCTTGAATTTAGATTGTGTACAATTCAATTGTAGAAAATATTAATAGAGCGAAAGAGGGTTATATTCATGTCAGAAGTTTTATTTACTGCAACGGTATCAGCTGTAGGAGGAAGAGAAGGTAAGGTTGTTTCAACAGATGGTGTACTAGAGCATGATGTAGCAATGCCAGGAACGCCAAGAGCGAAAAAGCTTGAGAAAGCAACGAATCCAGAGCAATTATTCGCAGCGGGCTATTCTGCATGTTTTGATTCAGCCCTTCAAATGGTCGCAAGACAAGAGCGTATCCGTTTTGAAAGTGAAGTAACGGCACATGTAAGCTTAGTCAAAGACAGTTCAGATGGCGGTTTCAAACTAGGTGTCAAATTAGAAGTAAAAGGAACTGGAATTGAGCAATCTGCACTTGATGAACTTGTTCATAAAGCACACGGCGTTTGCCCATACTCAAAAGCAACGCAAGGAAACATTGAAGTAGAATTAGTAGCTGTCGCTCAATAATAGACATCAAAAAAAGGCTGAGGGAATATTCCCTCAGCCTTTTGATTGTGTTAATTTTTGCAAAAGCTCATGTAAAGAAGCGCGAAGTGTTTTCAGCTCTTCTTCTGATCTGCCTGTTCCAGACAGCATTTGAAATGGAATCGAAGTGGCCTTCTCTTGTAAAGCTTCTCCGTATTCTGTTAAACGAATTTGGACCGAACGCTCATCCTCTTTCGAACGTTCGCGGATGATGAGTCCATTTTGTTCCATTCGTTTTAGCATAGGTGTGAGTGTACCGGAGTCTAAATATAAAAGCTCTCCCATTGTTTTCACATTTAATGTCCCATGCTCCCATAACAAAAGCAGTGCCAAATATTGCGGGTATGTGATATTTAACTCTTCTAATAATGGTTTATACTGCTTCGTCATTTCTCTTGAACTTGCATATAACAAGAAACAAAGCTGATTTTCCAGCTTCATATGTTCAAATTCATTTGTCATATCTGTCACCAACTATTTTTTGTCATACTTATCATTGTATAAGATTTTCTTCCTTTTTAAAATAAATACAGACTAAAAATGAAAAATTCTTCAATGTGCCATAAATGTTTGAGCAACGAATAGAACGTGAAAGGTATAAGTAGAAGAAGGAGGAGATCAAGATGAAACCATTATTTACTGCAAAAGTAAAAGCACAGCATGGAAGAGCAGGACATGTTCGTTCTGATGATGGTGTGCTTGACCACAACATTGTGATGCCAAACGCAAAGAAAGATGGAGAAACTGGTACGAATCCTGAGCAATTATTTGCAGCGGGTTATGCGGCCTGCTTCGGAGGGGCGCTTGAACAAGTCGCCAAGAAGCAAGGTGTCGAAATTGAATCAGAAGTAGAAGGACATGTCAGTCTATTAAAAGATGAAAGTGATGGCGGTTTTAAACTTGGCGTGAAGCTGATTGTTTCCGCTAAAGGGCTTGACCATGACAAAGCGAAAGAGCTTGTTGAGGCTGCACATGAATTCTGTCCATATTCAAAAGCAACAAGAGGAAACATCGAAGTAGAGCTTGAAGTGGCGGAATAATGAAAAGAAAAAAGGGCTGAAATTTAGCCCTTTCTCAACAATCTAATGACACCTGCTGTGGAGCAGGTGTCTTTTTTTAATATTCTTTCTTTTTGTCGTATGTGTCCCATGCTTCAAATGGAGCAAGGGTTTTTTGAAGGGTCAGCTGGTAAAATGGAATGTTTCTTGATTCGTATTCTTTATTGATTTCTTCATAAATAAAGGAGTCATCAAAACCAGAAGTCGCTGCATCCTTGTGTCCAGCGGCAAAATATACGGCCTTTGGTCTAGCCCAATAGATAGCGCCAAGACACATTGGACAAGGCTCACAGCTTGTATACAAAATACAGTCTTCTAATTGATATGTATGTAGTGTTTGGCATGCCTTTCGAATGGCTGTCACTTCTGCATGTGCAGTTGGATCATTACTCGTTGTGACATTGTTGCTTCCCTCTGCAATAATCTGACCGTCTTTGACAATGACCGCTCCAAAAGGGCCGCCTGTGCCACTATTTACTCCTTCTACTGCAAGATCAATTGCGCGTTGTAAAAAAGCTTCGTGATTCATTGTCTTCCTCCCTTTGTTCGACTGACTTCTCTAGTATAAACGAATCATGATAGAAAAGGAATCATTGTAGGAGGAGATCGAACAGGACAATTTACGGATAAAAAACCCCTGCCAAATGTTCAGCAGGGGAAGAGTGAGTTAATTATGCGTGCTGCGCTAGCTTTTTACGAGCGACTTCAGCAGCTGTCACCATGTTTTTCAAAGCAGCAATGGTTTCAGGTTCTTGTCTTGTTTTCAGTCCACAGTCAGGGTTGACCCAGAAGCGATCTGTCGGACAGACGTTCAGTGCATCATCAATGATTTTACTCATTTCTTCAACAGCTGGAACGCGCGGGCTGTGGATGTCATATACCCCAAGTCCAAGGCCTTTCAAATACGGGTGTTTTTCTAAATAATCGAGGAACCCGCCATGACTGCGTGAATGTTCAATCGTAATCACGTCTGCATCAAGGTCTTCAATCGTATCAACAATATCCTCGAAATTGCTGTAGCACATATGTGTATGAATTTGCGTTTCATTTTGAACAGACGATGTCGATAGACGGAATGACTCTGCTGCCCAGTTTAAGTATGCTGCCCAATCACTCTCTTTTAAAGGAAGACCTTCTCTTAGCGCAGGTTCATCCACTTGAATCACTTGAATACCCGCTGCTTCTAACGCTTCTACCTCTTTGCGTAAAGCAAAAGCGATTTGGAAGGCAATGTCTTTACGAGAGATATCTGTTCTTGGGAAAGACCAGTTTAAGATCGTGACAGGCCCTGTCAGCATTCCTTTGACTTTTTTCTCCGTTAAGCTTTGAGCGTAAACCGTCTCTTTCACTGTCATTGGCTCTGTAAATTCTACATCTCCATAAATGATCGGCGGCTTCACGCAGCGTGATCCATAAGATTGAACCCAAGCGAATTTTGTAAAGGCAAATCCAGCGAGTTTTTCACCGAAGTATTCAACCATGTCTGTACGTTCAAATTCTCCATGAACGAGTACATCTAGGCCAATCTCTTCTTGAATATCAATCCATCTTTTTGTTTCTTTTTTAATAAATTCATCATACTCTGCATCTGTCCACTCATTTTTGCGCCATTTTTGACGAGCACTGCGCACCTCAGCTGACTGAGGGAAGCTTCCGATTGTTGTGGTTGGAAGAAGCGGCAGTTCAAGAGATTCATTTTGAATGCGTAGTCGTTCTTCAAAAGCAACTGGACGTTTAAAATCTTTTGATGAAAGACTGTTGCGCTCTGCTGTCAGGTCCGCATTCGTTCCTTTCGCGAATTCTTTTAACGTCAGAAGTGCTTCATTTGCTGCATGGATGTCTGCATCAATGGCAGCCGCTCCTTTTGATAAGCCTTCTTTTAATAGCGTTAATTCAGCCAGCTTTTCAGTGGCATAAGAAAGTCCGTTTAATAGTTTTTCTTCAAGCTGTTCGCTCGGATGTTTTGCAACTGGTACATGTAGCAGGCTGCTTGAAGGCTGTAGCCATAATTCTTTCGGCTGCACGTCAGCAATTACTTCAGAAATAAACGATAATCTTTCTCCTAGATCTGATCTCCAAATATTTCTGCCGTCGATGATACCGGCTGCTAAAATTTTATCTTTTGGGAAGCCGTGTTTTTTCACTTGTTCAAGGTTTCGTCCTTGATCATGGACAAAATCAAGACCGATGGCTTCAACAGGATACGTGACAAGCTCTTCATAGGCATCTACTGAGTCAAAGTATGTTTGAAGGAGAACGTTTAAGGCAGGTACAGCTTCTTTAATCGTTTGATAGATGGCTTTTACTGCTTTCACGTCTTCACTTGAAGCTGTGACTAAAGCAGGCTCATCAATTTGAACCCATTTTACACCGGCTTCTTCAAGCTCTTTTAACAACTGAGTATAAAGCGGCACTAGGCGCTGCTGAATCTCTTTCACTTCATTGGCTTCATAGCCTTTAGAAAGAGAAACAAATGTATAAAGACCAAGGACGACAGGTTTTGTTTCAACACCAAACGCTTTTTTCACCTTTTCGTATGCTTCAAGCGGTTTGTTATGTGTGAGTTTGAATTCTGTGCTTTTTTCGTATTCTGGAACGATGTAGTGATAGTTTGTATTAAACCATTTTGTCATTTCACTTGAGACAGCATCTTTTGTTCCTCTTGCTATCGCAAAGTATGTATCTAGCGGGTCTTTCAAGCTGCGGAAGCGCTCTGGAATCCAATTGAACATAACGGCAGTATCCAGCACGTGATCATAGAAGGTAAAGTCTCCAGAAGGAACAACGTCAATTTGTTGATCAATTTGAGTTTTAATAGCGGCTAAAAATTGTTCATCGAGTGTGCTTAAGAGGGTTTCTCTGTCAGTTTGACCTTTCCAATAAGACTCAAGTGCTTTTTTCCATTCTCTGTTTAAACCAATTCGCGGGAAACCTAGATTACTTGTTTTAACAATTGTCAATTCCAATTCCTCCTCTAAATATAAAAAGACACTCACACTCATGATCAAGATTGATGAGGGCAAATGTCTGGTTTAAAAAGACAAAATGTGTGTGCGAAAGAAGGCGTAAGTATCAATGACGAACGCTTTTCCGACATCTCCTATCAACCGTAGGGGGTTTGATGTGATAGAGCGGCTGGTATCCTGGCTCGCGAATCTGCAAGCTTTTCATCCTTCCCATCCTCATGACAGTGGATTATTAACGAAAAGCTCTCCTCACTTACAGTGGCGGGACCGCGCCGGATTTTCACCGGTCTTCCCAATTAAAATTCGACGTGTGATCGAATTACCGACTCTCAAACTATGAATTTATTGTGTTCGATTATATAACGTTCACTTCATTTCGTCAAAGTAAATTTTGAATAATTTTAATTAAAAAAATCCTGAGAAAATTCTATCTTTTCTCAGGACCTAACATGTACCTATAGAGACAAAAGTTCTGCTTCCAATGTTTTCTCAAGAAGCACATCTGGTGCAGTTAAATATAAAAACCCGTTTCCTACAAGGGTTTTCGATTGTTTTAGCGGAAGGGTTCTCCGTACGAGCTGAGCATATACCTCAGGTTCTGTCAGTTTACGCTGGAACGCTTCTTCTTCGGCATTTTTAATAATGGCGAGTGCACCGCTCACATGAGGGGCAGCCATGGAAGTACCTGTTAGTCTTCCGTATTTATGGTTAGGGAGAGTGGATAAAATGTCTTCACCTGGAGCGACGAGGTCGATTTCTTTATTCGCATTGGAGAATTCAGAGGATTCTCTTGCAAGAGAGACAGAGCCGACGGCAATGACCTCATTGTATGCAGCTGGGTAGGAGAACTCTTCAGTACGCTCGTCTCCGTCACCTTCATTTCCTGCTGCGCAGACAACAAGCACACCGCTACTTACCGCATGTTGGATGGCCTTTTGCAGTTCTGGTTCATTGCTTGGCCCACCGAGAGACATGGAAATGATATCAACCTTCTGCTCAACCGCATAGTTAATGCCATTGATAATCCATTCGTATTTCCCGCTGCCATTTTTCCCTCCGAGAACTTTCACGATCAACAGCTTGGCTTCAGGCGCAACACCTAAAATGCCGCCATTTTGATCCGTTGCTGCAATCGTTCCTGATACATGGGTACCATGCCCGTTGTAGTCTTTTACATTCTCAGCATCTCCATTGTCATCATCGGTAAAGTTTTTTCCTCCGATAATCTGATCTTTTAAATCGGGATGCTCCGTGTCGCAACCTGTATCAAGGACAGCAATGGTTATGCCTTTTCCTTTGAAGCCACTTGACCAAAGTTCGGGTGCTTTAATCTCCTGAATACTTTCCGGCGTCTCTTTCGCTTCCATCACATTGGCTTTTACTTCATACGGAATTAAGCGAATTTCACCTTTCATAAGAAAGCCCTCCTTATTTTGTTTTCAAAGTAGATTCAGGTTGCGTAATGTTATTGTATAAAACAAATGTTTGATCGGAAAGGGTCAATTGTAATAATTTTTCAAATAATCAAATAATTATTCATTGTGCAGTTCTCCTCATATCTTGCCGAAAGAAGTCACCTTTTGAGGAAAACTCTTAGTATCATATGAAAAAGAAGGAAATGCTGCATAGTGAGCTTGCACCTGTATAGATGAAAATGGGTGAAAAGAACTAAAAAAGACAGAGCGAAAAAGCAATCATATAAAAAGATAGATGATGACAGAAAAGAAAAAGGTACATGCCATGTGCGGATGATTGTTTTTCCATTATAATGATCGAAAGAATTTAGAATGTAAAAAGTATTTGACATTTTTTAAGTGGATGATATGATTGGAATGTAAAAAGTATTTGACATTTTGATTGGGAGGGGGACTAACCGTTGGATGTTGTAAAAGTTGTGTATTCAGTCATCTTATTAGTGGTCGGACTGTTCATCTTTATCGCGCCTATGATTCAAAAGGGTGATGAAAGAAAGAGATTTATCTACTCAAAAGCTCAATCGTATGCATTTATGGTGGTCATCGGTATGCTTTTATTAGAAGTCGCAAAGTCTATATTTTTAACGACCCAAGGGAACAATTCTGATAAGGGGTTTGGGATTTCTCCCATCATGTTCCTAACTGTGATTTCGGTCATATATTTAGTTACATTACTCATATACAGAAAAAAATATGGTGATTAAATTGCAAAATCATATAAGAGAACTAAGGAAATCCATTAAATTATCCCAAGAAGAACTTGCTAAACGGTGTAAGGTCTCTAGACAAACCATCAATGCCATTGAAAACGATAAGTACGACCCTACTTTACAATTAGCCTTTGACATCGCCTCTGTTTTGAATACGACTGTAGATGAGCTTTTTGTCAGTCAACCTAAAAAGAAGTAAGGGACCAGCCTCAGAAAAGAGGCTTTTTTTGTTGATTTGTGTAATGTGAAAGGATCAGCTGAAAATAAAAATCAACCATATTACATAACAATTCCTCATTCATGAAAAATAAGATATGAAGATTGTGACTGTTCCAATGGAGAAAGGCAACATATAATAATGGAAAGACAAGCTTGCCTTTTAGATAGGAGAGATAGAGATGAACAAAGGGAAGATACTCGTGGTCGAAGATGAAAAGAAAATTGCAAGAGTGCTGTCATTAGAACTTGAATATGAAGGATATGAGGTCACAGTCCAAGATACAGGGATGAAAGGGCTCCAGGCGCTCGAGGAGGAGAGTTTTGATTTAGTGCTTCTAGATGTCATGCTTCCAGAATTAAGCGGACTTGAAGTGCTTAGAAGGGTTCGAAAGACAAATACGGCAACACCGATCATTTTGATTACCGCAAGAGGAAGTGTTCCCGATAAGGTCAGCGGTCTTGATCTTGGGGCAAACGATTATATTACAAAACCCTTTGACATAGAAGAATTATTAGCGCGAATTCGTGCACAGCTGAGGTTCAATCACAATGCGCAAGAGGAAAAGGAAATTGAGCTAAGTATTGCAGATTTAACGGTGAATGAGAAAACAAGAGAAATTCAAAGAGGCGGTCAGACGCTTGAGCTGACACCGAGAGAATATGACCTGCTTGTTCATTTATTGAAACATCAACAGCAAGTGCTCACAAGAGATCAGCTTTTAACAGCTGTTTGGGGTTTTGACTATTTTGGTGACACGAACGTGGTTGATGTCTATATTCGCTATTTAAGGAAAAAAATCGATTACCCGTTTGAAAAACAATTGATTCACACAGTGAGAGGTGTGGGTTATGTGATGAAAGGATAAAGCATGAGATTAAAAAATAAGATCCAGCTTTATACATCGTTGTCCTTGTTTTTAATGGTGCTGCTGTTTCATACAGCGATTTATTTTATTTTTTCGATGACCTTGACGCAAAAAGATATGTCCAGACTGTCAGAAGTAGCTGAAAATATTGCGATTGCACTAAAGAAGTCAGAAGAAGAGGGCCTTCCATCTTCAGAGCTTCTGAAAGCGTATCTGCCTCAAAATGGTATGATCCGTGTCGTCACAGAGAAAGGTGAATCAAAGCTGACCGTCACGAAGGAATCTACGTTTAGCTCACTTCCTTTTACATACGAATCTGGTCAGACAGCAGAAATTCAAGAATACAATAAGCATATGATTGCGTTCGCGGCTATCCCTGTCATTTGGACAAATGGGGACATTGTGTCGCTGCAAGTTTATGAAGAAATTGAAAATACAGAAGAGAACTTGGCGTTATTAAAAATGATTTTAATTGCTGCTGGCGTTTTGTTTATTGTGCTTTCTTATTTTGCAGGCCACATTTTAACGAAACAAATTGTCCGCCCAATTAGTCGAATGACCAATACGATGAAAGCAAGTATGAGAGAAAAGGCATTTAAACGAATTGAATTAACAGGCGATTCAAAGGATGAACTGTATCAAATGGGTCAAACCTTTAATGAAATGGCCGAAATTCTTGAGAAACATTATGAGAAAGAGCAGCAATTTTTGCACGATGCTTCTCATGAATTGAAAACACCCATTACCGTCATCATGAGCTACAGCAATTTACTAAAACGCTGGGGGCAAAGCCGGCCAGAGGTCGTAGAAGAATCCTCTCAAGCCATTCATGATGAGGCAAAAAAAATGAAAAGGCTGACAGATCAACTACTCACACTGGCGAAAAATGGGCAGCCGCTTTACTTGGACATGAAGCCGGTTGATCTTGGTCATTTGTGCAGCCAAGTTGGCCATACACTTGAAGTGGCAACCAATCGAACCATCCTTACTCATGTACAAACAGATCAGCCTGTTATTGCTGAAGGGGACGAAGAGAAGATCAAACAGCTTTTGACCATCTTGATTGATAATGCGGTTAAATATAGTGCAGAGCCAGTTGATGTGAACTGCGGACGAGCAGGAGAGAAACCGTTTATTTCGGTTGTTGACAAAGGAATTGGCATAAAAGAAGAGGATCTGCCGAAAATCTTTGACCGCTTTTTCCGTGTGGATGAAGCGAGAAACAGTGAGACGGGCGGTACTGGACTTGGCCTGTCAATTGCGAAGCAAATTGCTGAAGAGCATGGGGCTGAGCTAAAGGTAGACAGCCGTATCGGTGAAGGAACCGTGATGACCATTCTTTTTCAGAAATAAATAGGTCTTTTCTCATCAATTTCTCATTTCCTCCTTATAAAATAGGAAATAGGAAGGAGGCGCTGCATGTCTAGAAAACTGAAAATGCTGCTTGCGCTCGCAGGATGTCTTTTCATTCTTGTGGCTTTTGCAATGCTCATGATTCAAACCATTGACAAAAAAATATTAAGCGAAGCAGACATAAAAAAAATCATCGCAAAAGACTACAATGGAAACATCACAAATATTGATCTGATCAACCATAAACAGGACTATACATTGACGCTTGAAAATTCAAATGGCATCTATCAAATCATTGCATCTTCCTCAAGCGGTCAAATGAAAGAGATGAAACAGTTAAAGAGCTATCAAAAACCAATTGAGAAAAATGCCGAACTCCAAGCAGAAGAAGTGGCAGTGAAAAAAGTGAAGGGTACCGTGATTCAAAAGAAAGAAAAATCGGATCGCTTTATCTTTACGATTCAATCAAAAAAAGAACTGTATCAAGTGGATGTTGAGAAAGACACGTTCAAGGTGATTGAAGCAGAAAAGAAAAAGCCAACCTCTAAAGAAAAGAAGCTGACAAAAATAACGGTAGAAGAAGCCATTCAGATTGCCGTAAAAGAAGTAGGCGGCACAGTGGATGATGCAGATCTTGAAACTTTTAGTGGAATGCTCGTGTTTGAGGTAGAGCTCGATTTGCCGGATGGAAGAGAGGCAGAGGTGTTAGTGAATGCTTATACAGGAGATATTGAAGGCATTACGTACGAAAACTAATCATTTTCTCATGATTTTCTCATGTTCCTTTCCTTCCTTTATCATCTTGTTTTTTTAAGATAAAGGAGAAATCAAACAGAGGAGGAATTAAACATGATAAAAAAAGTACTAGTAGCTACAGCATTCACAGGAGCACTTGTCGCAGGTGGTTTCACCCTTCAAGCGCAAAATACAAATCAAACGGCAAATGCCGAACAAGTGGTACAAAAGAAATCTTCATTTGTCTCAAAGAAACAGGCTGAAAAAGCAGCATTAAAAGTTGTGAAAGGCTATGTAGATGATGTAGATCTTGAGCATAAAAAAGGAAAATGGGTATATGAGGTCGAGATTAAAAAAGGCGGCTTTGAATATAAAGTATATGTCGATGCCAAAACAGGCAAAGCGCTCAATGATCCAGTCAAAGAAAAGAAACAAAATGTAAAAATCACCAAAAAACAGGCTGAACAAATTGCCCTTGCAAAAGTAAAAGGAACAGTCACAGATTCAGAATTAGATAAAGAAAATGGTGTGTACTTGTATGAAATTGAAATTACGACACCAAGCGGCGAAGAAGTTGATTTTGAGATTTCTGCTAAAACAGGCAAAATCCTCAAGCAAGAATGGGACGATTAAGCCATAAATGAACCTTTGAGCGTGATAGAAAACCTTTGCAGCCCTAGGAAGGATGAGTACTGGCGCGGAGCGAATTTGACATTCGTGAGCACCAGCACGCACATGCTGAACCTTACACTTTTATGTGTAAGGTTTTTTCATTGGGACAAACTACTGGAAAGGAGGCGAGAGAATATGATGAAGAAAAAAGAAGAAGAACAGACGATGGATCGTGCGGAATATGTTCCCCATCCTGATGGAGAAGGATATGCTTTGTTTTTGCATGATTCCTTTCATCTCCTCTCCCAAGAGGATATGAATCAGCCGGAAGAAGAATAAAAGACATGAAAGGGCGATGGTCAACTTGTCGATCGCTCTTTTTTTGAAAAGAAAGCGAATACATCAGGAAACTTGGCATCTTGCTTATTGACATCATTGCGCTTTTTCTGTAATCTCAGTGTGTCAACAATATGAGACTTCGTTAGGTGAGGCTCCTGTATGGAGATACGCTGCTGCCCAAAAATGTCCAAAGACGCCAATGGGTCAACAGGAATCATCGACATAAGGTGATTTTTAATGCAGCTGGATTAATCCTATGCCATACAGTGCTAAAGCTCTACGATTGAAGGAGCAAGTGTTTATTTGTCATGCTTACAAAGCGCCTTCATTCGGTTGAAGGTGCTTTTTTATGAGAAAAGGAGGTGTGGGGATGGATCATCCCGATTCGAGACACATAGAGAGTATGTCAAAAGATCAGATTGACGCATCAGATAGAGGAGATCCTGACCCCCGCACAATCTAAGGGATTCGGGTATCTCCTGATTTTGGGGAGGTAACAGCGATGATACAGAACATTACGTACGATGAACTCATTTTACGCATCATTATTTTACTAAGAGATGGAAAACGTAAAGAATTTAAAAACATTATGGAAGAACTTCAGCCTTATGATATGGCCTACTTATTCAAGGAGCTTCCAGAAAAACACCGCGGCCGCTTTCTCAGTTTTTTAACAGTCGATGACGTGACGGAAATGATGGGTGAACTGGAGCGGGAATATCAAGAGATTGTTCTTGAAAAAGTAGGGAAAGACAAAGCCACCTTCGTCACAAACAAAATGGATAACGATGATCTAGCCAACTTGTTTGATGAGATGGAGGATGAGCTGAAGGATCAGCTTTTATCTAACATGGAAGCAGAGGAATCCAAGGCCGTCCAGCTTCTCATGAATTATCCTGCTGAGACAGCAGGTCGGATCATGACCAATCGGTACGTTTGGATTCCGCAGCATTATACGGTTCAGGATGCCGTGGTGAAGCTGAAAAGCTTTGCTGAAATTGCCGAATCGATCAACTACTTATATGTCATAAATGATCAAAAACAGCTTGTAGGGGTACTCTCATACAGGGATCTTATTTTAGGTGAGCCAGATGAAAAAGTGCAGGATCTTATGTTTACAAGAGTCATTGCCGTTGGTGCCTTTCAAGACCAGGAAGAAATCGCAAAGCTCATTGAACGATATGATTTCCTTGCCATCCCTGTTGTAGAAGAGAACAATGTCCTAGTCGGAATTGTGACAGTCGATGATATCATTGATGTTGTGATTCAAGAGGCAGGAGAAGACTATGAAAAGTTTGCTGCCTCTGGTAAAGATATCACGTTCGACACACCGGCATTTGTGGCGGCATACCGCCGTCTTCCGTGGCTTATTTTACTCTTATTCATTGGGCTGATTTCAGGCAGTATCTTGAATTATTTTGAAGATACTTTGCAACAAGTCGTTGCTTTAGCGTTCTTCATGCCGATGATTGCAGGTATGACAGGGAATACAGGGACACAGTCTCTAGCGGTTGTCATTAGAGGATTGTCAAAAGAAGAATTAACGAAAAAAACCATTATGCGCTTGATTTTCAGAGAGCTGAGAACAAGTATTTATATTGGGATTGTTTGTTCAATCATTATTACGGTCGTTGCCATGGTATGGCAGGGCAATATGATTTTAGGTTTTGTTGTTGGTTCCTCGCTTCTTGCAACACTGATTATTGGGACAATGGCAGGTACGGTCGTGCCGATTATTTTACACAGATTAAACGTGGACCCAGCCATTGCATCTGGACCACTGATCACAACATTGAATGATATTTTATCCTTACTCATCTATTTTGGAATTGCAACAGCATTTCTTCATACACTGATGTAGTCAAAAGACTGTAAAATGTAACGTTTTACAGTCTTTTTTGAATAAAGATTGCATATAGCGCTTCCATCCTTTACATTTTAAGGAGAAGGTGGGAGAGAAAAATGAAGAAGTTTTTATTCATTTTCATGTGCATTGTTTTGCTAAGTGCATGTTCAAGAGAAGACGAGGGGAAAGACAGAAGACTGGTGGCATCAGAGCATATGCTTGAAGCGATAACTGAAGGAAATAAACGAAAAATGGACAATGTCTATGTCGAAGGCGCAGTCCCAAGCCCAAATGACATTCTTAAATCGAAAAAGGAATGGGGAATTGAGACGCTTTCTTATGAAGATTTTCAAATGGAAGAAGCCAGCATCCACGTCTTTCATGCAAATTATAAAGATGCAAACACTGGAGAAAAAAAGGCGCTTGCCTTTCGGGTGAAAGAAGATCCTGAAAAAGGCGGCGTACGAATTGACTTTGTAGGGGTTGTTGAAGGAACTGACGCTTCATCTAAATAAAAAGAATCGTTCATATGCTTTATGATCAGTCAGGCATAAGAAGGATAGAAGAGCTGAAAGAATGTCGCTCTATCTATCCTCTTTTTTTATCACACATGATCTTATTTATGAAACAATGATCTGTCTCAGATCACTTATTCGTGATGCCCATTAACTCCATAAATTGTGACAGGGCACTGGTCATGTACGAATCACGTCGCCTGATCAACACAGTGGGCACGATTCGATGTGGTTCTGGTAATGGATGACAGGTAAATTTGCCTTGTCCCCGAGATTCAACCATAGATTTTGGTAATACGGTCACTCCCAGCCCGCTTTCAACACATTTAAGGACGCCCTCTAACGTACCATATTCCATGACCTTCATAGGAGGATAGCCGTTGTTCTCTAGCCACTTTTGCCATCGTCCTAAATAAATACAATGGGCGAATGACGAGAGCAACGGCTCATGTAAAATAGATTCTACCTGGAATTGCTCCGTGGAGTAGCTTGTAATGAGAACGAGGGATTCTTCCAATACAGGATACTCGATGATTTCTGGATGAAGAATTGGCCCATCTACCAAGGCGCCGTCTACTTTGTAGTTGAGGATAGCGCTAACTTGATCGACTGTAGGTGCCATATACAAGCTCAATTCTACTTGTGGAAATTTTTTGTGATATTCTGTGAAAATGCTGGGCAATCTCGTAGATGCGGTGGACTCTATAGATCCAATGTGTAAAGATCCCCGCGGAGTAGAGGAAAGCTTTACTGCTTCTATCGCTTCTTCGTAATCGTATAGTAATTTATTTACATAGGGCAGCAGTTCACGTCCTGCAGGCGTTAAAGATATTTTCTTATGATATCGATAGAGAAGAGGTACACCTAACTCTTGTTCAAGACGTTGGATTCTTGCGGTGACATTGGACTGCACATAATTTAATTTTTGAGCAGCTTTTGTGATGCTTTGTTCAATGGCAACGGCTTTAAATACTTCCAAAGATTTAATATCCAAACTAACTCTCCTTTTTTGCATCACAAATTGTGATGATCTATATGCTATTTTTTGATTTTACGTGATCCAATGAAGTATGTAAACTGAATGATGGAAGAGGTTGATGCTCATTGCGTCCCTTTTATTTGATCGAGAGGAGAAAATGAGAATTTTTTAGCTGTGGCAATTAAAACAGACGTTTCCATTTAATAAGGAGGGGAATCGATTGATTTCAAAGGTAAATATCGAAGAAAAATTTTCGCAAATAAATGATTATTGGAATCCTAGAATAAGTGGAGAGTTGAACGACTCATACATGAAAATGGTGAAAATTAAGGGTGAATTCATTTGGCATCACCATGATGATGAGGATGAAATGTTCTTTGTGTGGAAAGGCAATCTAGTCATCCGTTTTAGGGATAGGGAAATAACGCTTAATGAAGGAGAATTTCTTGTGATTCCAAAAGGAGTTGAACATCAGCCAATTGCTGAAGAAGAAGTTCACTTGCTCTTAATTGAACCCAAAACGACGCTAAACACGGGGAATGTGCTCAATGAACGAACTGTTTCGATTCCTGAACAAATTTGAAAAACTAAATCGTTAAAGATCAAGTATCTTAGGTGATAAATAGTTGAATGGTTGTTTTAGCTAATAACGAGGCTGCAATTGCTGCCTCGTTTTGCTGTTTCAATGATTCATTGGTTTTCGTTGTCTGAAATAGACTCTTCTGCAAGAATCGGTCTTTGGGTAAGTTCGTGCTTTCATCGTTTCATATTCAGGTCGATCAGATGCTAAGTCTATTTTGCCAAGTAAGCGATTTTTATTTAGTTCATCGATTTTTGTACCGGAAGTGTGCATTAATTTGACCTTCCAGCATTTTTTTCTTATATTGTCCGCTTTTTAATGCCTGTTCTTTTTTCTTCATGTCTTTTAAAATTTCCGCTGTCTGCACACCATCTTCCCGTTTATTGGCGATATCCATTAAACGTTCTACATCAGAAAAAGAGTATTTCCGTGTGCCTCTTGTTGAGCGCTGGGGGTAGATGAGTTTCCGTTCCTCATAATATCGGATTTGCCTGACGGAAAGCCCTGTTAATTCACTGACAATCCCGATTGAAATGACTTTTTTATCTTTATAAGATACATCTTCCTGCGTCATATCCTCACCCCTGCAAGTCTTTTCTTCATATTATATCGAAAAGTCAGTAAAAAAACCTAACGTTTGTTAGATAATATAACACAAAAATGAAAAAAGTGAAAAACAATGGAAGGAAAATTAACATATAACGTGCAAATCATGTCACGTGAACATATGATAATAAAAAGAAAAAATGAGGAGGAGGCGCACTTGATGGAGAAAACACAGATCATCCGTATGGCAAAAGAAATCATCGCATTAGATGTGAAGAGGGATGAACTGCTGGAGCAGTTTATGCAGGCTGCGGGTCAGAATGCACATGCTCTTCTTAGAGCCGTACAAAATGATTTGTATAAAAAGTCCTCATAAGCACCCGATCCATATCCATTGATAGGAGGGGAGATGTCGTGCGGCTAAAAGAAGCTTTAGCGAAAGAAAGACATTATTATACGAAGCAGCTTTGCTCACTTGGGGTGTATAGCCCTGATATGACCAAGAACATGACAATTAGTGACTTAAAAAAAGAGTATCATTTCTTTTTCAACAAAACAGACCGCTATCTTTAACATCCCTTATCATGTGCACTGTCACATGAAGGGTTCTTTTTTTGCGTGTTTAATATTATAGCAATATTGAATTTTGTAGAAATTTGACGAATCAAATGTAAGGAAATATAGAGCCTTTACAGATTATGTTAAAATTTGTCGTAACTTGATGGTTTGCTGGAAAAGCTTTTTTTCGAGATGATTGTGAAAAATAAGAAGGATTTTAAAAGTTTATATCGAAATCTTATACATAACACGAATGGAGTCACTTATGTGGTTGAAAGGGTTTTCAAAAACGTACTTCTATTTTTTACGAAAGGCTCCAACTGCACCGCAAGAAAGCCTTGAAGTTAAAAAAATATTATAAGAGGTAGATATGTGATGAGACTATCGTTTAATGAAGAAGAAGTAGAACGTTCAATGACGCTTTACAAAGTTTTTGCAAGGGCATTTAAAAGCGTTTCCGAACACAGTATTAGAGACAGCAAGGAGCATGGATTCAATCCAACTGAATTTGCCGTTCTCGAATTACTGTATACGAGAGGTGCTCAAAAACTTCAGCAAATTGGCTCAAGACTCCTGCTTGTCAGCGGGAATGTTACGTACGTAATTGACAAGTTAGAACGAAATGGTTTCATTGAAAGAGAACAGGACCCAAAGGATAAACGGTCAGTTTATGCCCATTTAACGGATAAAGGGCGCAGTTATCTGGATAAAATTTATCCAATCCATTCTCTTCGAATTGCGCGGGCGTTTTCTGGTCTTTCGCGTGAAGAACAGGAGCAATTAATTAGTCTGCTGAAAAAAGCAGGTATTCACAGTCAGCATTTGTTATTTAGATAAAACGAAAAGGTGCCATGGTTGGCACCTTTTAGATTGTTGACAAAGGGCTAAAATGAACTTGATTTTAGCCCTTTGTCTTCTTTTCAGCCCAGCGTGATAGAAAACCTTTGCAGTCCGAGGAAGGACGAGTACTGGCGCGGAGCGAATTTGTCATTCGTGAGCACCAGCACGCAGGACTGACAAAGAATGCGAGGGTTTGTCTACACGCTGAAAGGTGCCATGGTTGGCACCTTTTTTATGTATCCAGCTGATGAGCAGGATAGGCGATAAATTTTTCAATATCACTAGCTGGAAGTGGCTTGGCATAATAAAAGCCTTGTAGATCGTCACAGCCCTGCGCAGATAAAAGTTGCGCTTGTGCAAAAGTTTCAACACCTTCAGCAATGACTTCTAGAGATAGCTGGTGCCCCATTGCAATAATAGCCCCTGTGATTTGCTCAGACTTTGAATCGCTCAAAATATCCTCGATAAATGATTTATCAATTTTCAGGCGGTGAATCGGCAAATCCTTCAAATAGCTTAAAGAGCTGTGGCCTGTACCAAAATCATCAATACTAATACGGACGCCAAGTTGTTTTAGAGATGTCAGTACCTGTTTTGACTGCTTGATGTTGTCCATTGTCATGCTTTCTGTCACTTCAAGCTCAAGAAGTGATGGTTGAAGGTCGTATTTTTTTAGCGTTAGTTTAATCAAATCAATTAAGTCTTCAGAGTTAAACTGCTTAGCAGATAAATTGACCGCTACAGGAATTTTCAATTGCTTGTCATACCACAATTTTGCCTGCTGACATGCCGTGTCAATGACCCACCTTCCAATATCGATGATCAGGCCTGATTCTTCAGCAAGTTCAATGAAAGCCTCGGGTGATTTTAGAGAACCGTCTGGTGCTTTCATTCTTAAAAGGGCTTCAACACCTGTCATCTGTCTTGTTTTGGCGCTGATTTGCGGCTGATAATGAAGCACAAACTGCTTTCTTTGAATGGCATCTCGTAGCTCCAGTTCGCGATTGAGTCTGTCCTCACTCAATCTCTCCATAGATTCAGTAAAGAATTCATAGCGGCTTTGTTTATGTTTCTTTGATAAGTACATGGCCATATCTGCTTTTCTCATCAATTCCATGCCATTCTTTCCGTTTTGCGGAGAGATGGCGATTCCAATACTAATGGATGTAATGAGCTGATGGTTTTGAATGAAAAAAGGTCGTTCAAATTGGCGAATGATGTTTTTCGAAAGCTGTTCAATTTTATGTGTACCATGCTCCAGGTGAGGAAAGATCATTAAAAATTCATCCCCGCCAATTCTTGCAATAAAGCCATTGTCAGGCAAACATTTGGTTAATCTGTTTGCGGCGGCTTTCAACAGCAGATCGCCTATGTTATGACCAAGGGCATCATTAATAATTTTAAACCGATTTAAATCAAGAAAAAGAACTGCCGTTGACGTTTTTGTCTCTTCTTGAGCGGATAAAACATCATTTAAATGATTAATTCCATGACGACGGTTGGGCAGTTCAGTTAGTGCATCATAATGTGCCATCACATGAATTTCTTTTTCAGCAATCTTCTGCTGGGTTAAATCCTTTAAAACGAGATAAATGCTGTCAAGTGTATGGTTGACGTGTACGGGTATG
Organism: Bacillus sp. BS1807G30; assembly: GCF_040047675.1. NCBI lineage: Bacteria > Bacillati > Bacillota > Bacilli > Caryophanales > Bacillaceae > Bacillus > Bacillus sp. BS1807G30. Next base: position 1,255,319 of record NZ_CP157353.1, read on the forward strand.
TATGTAACATGATAATAATAAAAACGATCTGCTGCTTTCAGTTCTGCTTCACGCGTAATTGCTTTTTTTGATTGATCAATAAAGTCTTCCCACATCTCAGTCGGCATGACGTATTGACTCACATCATCACCAATCCAGGAATTGCACATTTTCAAAATGTGTTTGCCTTGGTCATTCGCAGATATCACTTTTCGATCAACAGATAACACGATAATCCCATCTATATTATGTTTGATCAGTGATTGGAACCGCTGTTCATTTTCTTTTAGCTGATCGGATTGTGACATAATCCGGTGATCAATATAGGCGCCGAAAATCATAAGTGATTGGACGATAAGCGTCATCAGACCGATGAAAATGGACAGGCTAAATGGTGACATTTCAAGAGAACCACCCGCAGCGGCATGACCATCTGAATGAAAAAACATCGTCGAAGACGCCATGCCAGTGTAATGCATGCCCGCAACAGCACCGCCCATCATCAGTGCACCCGCTATTTTTAACAGCTGATCCTCTCGTCTTTTCTCAGAGCGATGGAGCCGGAAAAAAAGGTGTAATGAAAAGAATGAAGCGAGCGCACCAATAAAAAACGAAAGAAAAAAGAGAACAGGGTCATAGCTGATGGTGACATTCGCCATTGATTCCAATCCGAGGTAGTGCATGCTGCAAATAGCTGAGCCCATCGTGATCGAACTAATCAAAAGTCGTCTTGTAGAAAGTTGCTGCTGAATACATATTGAAAATGCAATGAAAGAACCGATAAAAGAGGCCAAAATCGATAAAATGAGTAAGGGTGTTTCATATGTGATACCAGAGCGTAGGTGAAACGCCATCATGCCAATAAAATGCATTGACCATATTCCCATCCCCATGATCATCGCACCAATGATCAACCATACTCTTTTCTTTGCGCCGCTCGACTGGATCACCCGGCTGGCTAATTGAAGAGCTGAGTAGGAGGCGACAGCGGCGACAGCGACTGACAGAAAGACAAGCCATCCGTTGTAGCTTCCTGTTAAATGTGTCATGTAAGAAAACCTCCTGTATCTAAAAACAGACATATACTTAATATATCGGATCAAGTGGCGCCTGTGTTCACTTTTCCTTTACTTAAAAAGGGCATTTAGCATTTTTTTTGAACATTTTTTATAGTAAAATCAAATTTAATGTAAAAAAACGAAGAAAAGTGAATCGTTTTTGGTTTTTTATTCGTTTAATAGGTGGCACGGTACGATTTGCAAGCATAGCCTGTCAAACTGATTATGTGTGAAAGGGATTGATAAACATCGAAGATTTTATTATTTCATTAGCTGATGCCTTTAAGAATTTGTCGTACTTCGGCATCTTTCTTGCATTATGCATTGAATTTGTTCCTGCTGAAGTGGTGTTGCCTCTTGCAGGTTACTGGGTTTCAAAAGGGGACATGGCCTTCATTGGTGTTGTGGCTGCCGGTTCTATTGGTGGTGTGGCAGGCCCCTTGACCTTGTACTGGTTAGGGCGTTATGGAGGGAGACCCTTTTTAAATAAATATGGGAAATATTTCTTTGTGAAACCTGAGTCACTTGATAAATCGGATGCATTTTTTGAAAAGCATGGCGGATTTGTTGCGTTTAGCGGCCGATTTATTCCAGGGGTCAGAACCCTTATTTCCATTCCGTGTGGTATTGCGAAGATGAATGTGTGGGTTTTTTGCCTGTATACGTTTTTGGCGATTACGCCAATTACATTTGTATATGTGTATCTAGGATTTGTCCTTGGGGAGAACTGGCAAGAGGTTGGAACCATTTTAGAACCATATGTATTGCCGATTGGAATTGGTATGCTCTTATTGTTTGTTCTCTACGTGTGGCTGAAACGAAGAAAAAGAAAAACAGAAACACCAACGGCTTAATCAATGGGTGGAGATAAAAAGTCACCTGTTGACAATCCGGGGTCTGTTGATTATGATATAAGTAATCTAAATATTCTTAATCCCACCAAAGGGGAGTAGCGTCCGGTTTTTACCGGAAACAAAGTCGTCATTACATGGAACCTCATTCCATCGGCTTTGTTGGCATGATTTACATATCACATGTCTAGCAAGACCTTTGCCATTACAGGCAAAGGTCTTTTTTGCATTCATAAGCCTTTGTCTGTTGTGGGACAATAGATAAAAAATAAGGAGGAATGATGATGGATGCAGCAATTATTTTAGAGTACGGGTGGGTTCTTCTCGTATTGATTGGATTAGAAGGGATTTTAGCAGCTGATAATGCGCTGGTTATGGCTGTGATGGTCAAACACCTTCCTGAAAAACAAAGAAAAAAGGCATTATTTTACGGACTTGCGGGAGCATTTGTCATGCGATTTGGTTCTCTTTTTCTTATTTCGTTTTTAGTAGATGTGTGGCAAGTTCAAGCCATTGGCGCAATTTATCTTCTATATATTTCGATTCACCATATTTTAAAATCGCACGTATTTAAGAAAAAGGAAGCAGACACAAACATGAAACAAAGCGGCTTTTGGGCAACCGTCGTAAAAGTTGAGCTTGCTGACATTGCATTTGCAGTAGATTCTATTTTAGCAGCCGTTGCATTAGCTGTGACTCTGCCAGCAACAAACCTTCCACAAATTGGTGGGCTTGATGGCGGTCAATTTATTGTCATTCTATTAGGTGGTATCATTGGTCTAGTGATCATGAGGTTTGCGGCGACTGTATTTGTGAAACTGCTTAAAACGAGACCAAGCCTAGAAACAGCAGCTTTTGTCATTGTCGGATGGGTTGGCGTGAAGCTGACGCTCTATACACTTTCTCATCCAGCTATTGGGGTCGTGTCCTCTCATTTCATTCATTCAACATTATGGAAAATCATTTTCTGGACGGTCCTTCTCGCGATTGCAGCATTTGGCTGGTTTTTATCAAGTCCATCAAGAAAAGGCAGCCAGCAAAACGAGGAAAAACAAGAGATGCGGCTGGAAGAGTAGGTTTTTTGAAAGAAATATCATTTCATTTTCATAACACGTATATTACAAAAAAGGGGGGGATACCCCCTTATTTCTTTGCTTTTAAACGAAACGTTGTAAAGTAGATAAAGAAATACATGTCACAATTGAGTAACAGGAAATGAATTCCTCATTTCTTCCTTTGCGCTTCCCTCATAAATTAGCTATCATAAATGAGTAATATAGGGAGAACTGAGGTGAAACCATTGCTTAGCCTTTTGTTTAAAAAGGGAAAGAAAAAGCAAACATTAGAGCAGTCGGCAATCAACATCCAACAGGGTGATACCGAGCTGCAAAATGCATTAATCGAGCAATACAAACCATTTGTCGCTAAGACGGTTTCATCCGTTTGTAAACGATATATAGATGAAAAAGATGATGAATTCAGCGTAGGCTTAATTGCCTTTAATGAAGCGATAGAAAAATACTCTGCCGAAAAAGGCAACTCACTCCTTGCATTTGCGGAGTTAATTATTAAAAGAAAAGTAATCGACTATATTCGAAAAGAAGCAAGAAACGCGCCAACGGTTCAAATGGACCTTCAAGAAAGTGAGAATGGCGAGTACTCGCAAAGCATGATTGAAGCAGAGCTTTCTGCAAATGAATATAGGCGTTTAATTGAACAAGAACATAGAAGAGAAGAGATTGAACATTTTAAAGAACGATTGAAAGTATATGGTCTTACGTTTCAAGAACTGCTTGAGCATTCACCAAAGCATGCGGATGCGAGACAAAATGCCATTAAAGTGGCCCATACACTCGTTAAGCACGATGAACTGAGAACCATTTTATTTCAGAAAAAACAATTGCCAGTCAAACAGCTGGAAAAGCTAGTGGAAGTCAGCCGCAAAACGATTGAGAGAAATAGAAAATATATTATTGCGATGGCGATCATTATGACAGGTGATTATGTGTATTTGAAAGATTACCTTAAAGGGGTGCTTAATTCATGAGAAGAGGCATTATAGTAGAGAAAAACAAAAAATATGTCACACTGCTGACCCCTGATGGACAATTTCTGCGGACAAAGTATGAACAGCAAGACTATGAAATCGGTCAAGAAGTGACGTTTCCGAATGAATCACGTCTCGAAAGAAAAAGAGCCGGTTTTTTTGATCTGCTTCGTTTACGTCCGTTAAATGCAGGAATTCTATCAATTGCAGCAATTATTGTCGTGATCTTCACTATGATGCCATCTTTCTCAAGTCAAAAAGCATATGCATATATGACGATTGACATTAACCCAAGCTTTGAGCTGAAACTCGATCACAATTATCAAGTGATCGGTGTCACTCCGCTGAATAAAGATGCGAAGCAAGTACTGGCCAGTATGAAAGATTTAGAAAAAAACGACATGACCAAAGTCGTGCAGGAAATCATCGATGATTGTGATAAAAAAGGATACGTGAACCACTCTAAAAGCATTTATATTTCAACTGTTTATGAAAACAAGCAGGATCATACATACAAAACAAACGTAAAAAGTAAAATCAGCACCATCTCGGGGGAATATCAAAAGCGCAATTATAAGCTGGAAACTGTGGAAGGTGACCTGGAAACAAGAGAAAAGGCACAAAAAGCAGGCATTTCAACAGGAACTTATATTAGAAATCAAGAAATGCAAGACAACGAACAAGAGGACGTTAAAAAAGAAGATGAAAATCCAGCAGATGACGAGGCTGTCAAAGAAGAAGAGCCGAAAAATGCTGATGAAGATCAAAAAGACGAAGACAAAAAAGAAGATATAAAGACAGACGGTAGCGATGAGATGCAGCCGGATAAAGAGGCTCCAGAAGGCGAAGACAAAGAGCAGAAGGAAGTTGAGAGGGAAGAGCAAGGAGCTGTTCAAAAGCCTCACCAAACAAGCCCTAATCATGAAAATAAAGAGAAAAAGGGAAAAGAAGAAAAGGACCGCCCTTTTGAAAAAGACAAAGAGCAAAAAAAAAATCACTCAACTGATCCAGATGAAAAAAAACATCCAAATGGCACATCACGTGGTGATGCTGAAAAGCATGTAAAAAAAAACGACAGTGGTCAGAATCGTCCGTACGTCGAACGTAACAGAAATGACGTCAAACAAAAAGGGAAAAATACACCGCCTTCATACCGTGAAAACCGGGATGAGCCTACATATGAACAGTAAAAAAACGCCAGAATAGATCCGGCGTATTTCACCATGTCTTTATTTAGTTGAATGGCCCATTTGAGATTGCGCCTGCTGTACGAGTCTTTTTGTCATCTCGCCGCCAACAGAACCGTTTGAACGTGCGACTGTATCTGAACCGAGAGTCACGCCAAATTCTTGAGCGATCTCGTATTTAAATTGATCTAATGCTTGTTCTACTCCAGGAACAAGAAGTTGATTTCGATTTGCCATCACAGATTCCTCCTTTCACCTCATGTTTGTTGCGCCTTCTTATTTTGAAAAAAACAGCCTGCAATTATGCTGGCAATTGCTGCACAAAAAAGCCGAGGTGATGAAGGTCACCTCGGGCTCTGTTTTAAGCCTTTTTCAGCTGAAGCGTATTCAACATCATTTCTTGCGCTGTGCTTTGCAAGTGAGAAGTGAAAACGGAGAAAACGGTAGAACTGATAATGCCTTTAATCAAGTGCCATTGCGGCTTCGTCAATTCTGTAAACTCTTCGTGGAGCTTGTCCGTCTGTTCTTCTGTCATTTCTCTTAAATTCGTTTCCTTTAATGGAAAATGTGTATGGTGATAAATAAAATCAAGGACGTGCGCATATGCTTCATAAAAACGGATGGGGCTGATAATATCATCCGTTCGATCTGTGATCGTATTAAATAAGGCAGATAAGATCATACGAATAGAATCAAAATCAAATACTGATTTTAAATCCCGGACAATTAATAAAATAACGACCTGATCAATGGAGTACTTCTTGCCAAGCTCTGGATGGCCGATCATATCTTTAATATCGCGCTTGATCCAGTTTTGAATGGCTGTCGATTTAAGAGAAGTCAGCTCACACAAGTTGCCAAGCTCAACGATTTCGTTCGTTGAAAGCCCGTGCTCTGATTTTTGCTTCCGCCGTTCGAGTTTTTCAAAAAACGAAGGGATTTTTAATTCATCATATTCATGTTCCTTATCGCTTTTTACAGATAAATTCAAAAGCTGAAGCGGAGTCAGATCTCCCTCGCCTTTTAGAGAATACAGAAGTCTCGTCATGTCAATTCTCGTTAATTTAAAAGTCACCATGTTCCACCTCATTTGTACGTCAAAAACGTGATTATTGATCTAATTCAACATCATAATCTCTTTTTAATGAAAATGCAAAATAAACTAAAATAGGACCGCTGCGTCACAATTTGTTCACTTTTTAGCGGATGCAAGTAGCGTAATCATTGAAATGACGAGGTTTGAGCCAGTATGATAAACATAGAAAACGATTCCTTTTTCCTTGCAATTTGAGACGTTTATTTTTATAATTTTATTAATAAGTTCAAATGAACTTAATATGACAGCGGAGGTTATGTATGGGTAAAAGAATATTTCTGTTTATATTAACGAACATTCTTGTTATCACTACGATTGGTATTGTCCTATCGGTTATTAGTGCAGCAACTGGTGTTGGTTCTTATATAGGAGCAGACGGAAGACTTAATATCCTTTATCTTCTTGTATTCAGTGCAGTTGTTGGTTTTGTAGGCTCGTTTATGTCATTAGCGATGTCTCGCTGGATGGCAAAAATGATGATGGGTGTGCGTGTGTTAAATCCAGAAAAGGATTCTTTAACATATGATGAGCAGCAGCTTGTTGACCGCGTTCACAGACTATCAAGAGCAGCAGGCCTTTCTAAAATGCCTGAGGTCGGTATTTACCAATCATCTGAAGTAAATGCTTTTGCGACAGGTCCTTCTAAGAGAAGATCGCTTGTTGCTGTATCAACTGGATTGCTTCATGAAATGGATGATGCAGCAGTTGAAGGGGTTATCGCTCACGAAGTCGCTCACGTAGCGAACGGTGACATGGTTACAATGACGTTACTTCAAGGAATCGTCAACACGTTTGTTGTCTTCCTTTCAAGAATTGCTGCATGGATCGCAAGTCGTTTCGTTTCACGTGAAGAGCTTGTGCCGATTGTTCACTTTATTGCTGTGATTGTCTTCCAAATCATTTTCTCTATCTTAGGAAGCCTTGTCGTATTTGCTTACTCTAGACATCGTGAATTCCATGCAGACCGCGGCGGTGCGGACCTTGCAGGAAAAGATAAAATGATTCATGCGCTTCGTTCACTAGAGGCGTATACATCAAGAATTAAAGATGATGATCAAACAGCTGTTGCTACACTGAAAATCAGTGGTAAAAGAAAAGCTTCTCTTTTCTCAACACACCCTGATTTAAACGAAAGAATTAGAAGACTCGAAGCAAAATAAGAAAGATCAAAAGACATTCTGCGTAAGGATGTCTTTTTCTTTTTGATGAAAAAGTAAATAAAGCACAAAATACCTTTAAAATCTTCTCTCTTTTCATTAAAATGATATAGTATTCGAAAAGAAAGATAAAAGAAGGAATAACCATGAATCCAATGAAAAAACTAATTGACCGGCTGTCGGCTTTTCAGCTGATTGCCCTTTACTATTTTCTTGCTGTGACCGTGTCGTTCATTCTACTCAGTCTGCCAGTGGCTCACCAAGAAGGAGTCAAATGGACATTTATTGATGCGCTATTTACAGCTGTGAGTGCTGTCAGTGTCACGGGTCTGACTGTTGTCGATACGTCACAAACATTTAGTGTGACCGGGATGTGGATCCTTGCATTTGTTTTGCAAATCGGTGGTATCGGCATTATGACACTTGGTACATTCGTCTGGCTGGTTATGCGAAAAAGGATCGGCATTAAAGAAAGAAAATTAATTATGGCAGACCAAAACCAAAGCAACTTATCAGGAATTGTGAAACTCATGAAGCAGGTCTTATATTTAATCTTGCTGATTGAGTTTGTAGGCGGTCTGATTTTAAGTATGTATTTTCTAAAGTATTACGATGTGCAAGGCGCTTTTTTACACGGATTTTTCTCTAGTATCAGTGCCACAACCAATGGAGGCTTTGATATTACAGGGAATTCGTTAATTCCATATAAAGATGACTATTTCGTCCAATTTATCACGATGCTGCTCATCATTTTTGGCGCTATTGGCTTTCCAGTACTTGTCGAAGTAAAGGATTATTTATTCAATCAAGACCGAAAACATGCATCGTTTTCATTGTTTACGAAAATTACAACGATTACGTTTGGTCTCCTTGTTGTCGTTGGGGCAATTGGGATTTATGCACTTGAAGCCCGGTTTACTTTTCTAGGGAAGAGCTGGCATGAAATCTTGTTTTATTCTTTGTTTCAATCAACAGCTACTAGAAGTGGCGGGCTTTCGACATTAGATATTACGCAATTGACAGAGCCGACACTGTTATTTTTATGTTTGCTGATGTTTATCGGGGCATCTCCAAGCTCGGTAGGGGGCGGAATTCGGACAACCACGTTTGCCCTTAATTTACTTGCTTTGTTTCATTTTGCGAGAGGAAATAAGTCCATTAAAATCTTTAAAAGAGAGCTTCATCAAGCGGACATTAATAAATCCCTCATGGTGACGATGATGGCCTTTATTTTAGTGTTTGGTGCTACGTTTCTGTTAACTTTATCAGACCATCATACACTTCTTGAAACTTTATTTGAAGTTTGTTCTGCATTCGGAACAACAGGACTGTCGCTCGGAATTACGTCTGACTTGTCCGTATTTGGTAAGTGTATTATTATGGTCGTCATGTTTATAGGACGGATTGGAATTCCAAGCTTCTTGTATTTAATTGGCCGCCGGGAAAGTGAAGCGAATTATCATTATCCGAAAGAGCGTGTGATCATCGGCTAACCAGCATTCCTACTGAATGCTGGTTTCAGCGTGTAGACAAACCCTCGCATTCGTTGTCAAATCTGTGCTCCGGTGCTCACGAATGTCAAATTCGCTCTGCTCCGGTGCTCGACTTTCCTAGACTGTAAAGGTTTTCTATCACGCTGAAAAGAAGACAAAGAGTTAAAATAACGATCATTTTAACTCTTTGTCGACAATCAGACCAGCATTCCTACTGAATGCTGGTTTTTTTATTTCCATTATATAACTGGCTAAATCACAAGGGATGTTCGCAATCTATAGGTAAGAGGTGAAAGAGACGTGCTGGATGTGTTATGGAAAGCAATTGTAATGCTGCTCGTTGGTACCTTGCTGCTGAGAATAGCAGGACCTAAATCCATTAGTCAATTAACGGTTCAACAGACAGTCATCATGATTTCAATTGGATCGATTATTATCCAACCCTTTATTGAGCATAATTTACTTGAAACCATTTATGCGGCCGCCATTTTTATTGTGGCGCTTGTGATTATGGAAAAGCTGTCGATCCAATTTGATTTTTTTGAAAAATTGGTTTCAGGGAAGTCTGTGGTGATTTTAGAGGATGGAGAAATGCTTGATCACAAGCTAAAAAAAACGCGGCTGACAAGGGACCAATTCAAAATGCGCTTAAAGCAGCAGGGCATCACAGACATCAGCAGTCTCAAAAAAGCAACGCTAGAAGCAAATGGGCAAATTGGATATGAGTTAAAGCCTGAGGAAAAACCAGTGACAGTCAAACAAATGAAAGAGCTGTTTGATCAATTGAGCGAAGAACTAAACATGTTAAAAAGGAATGATGACAAGTGAAAAGAAAAGCAGCAAAAAATGAAGCACTCACGAATAATATGACGCCTACAGAAAGCATGGCACACGATCAAGGACAAACACAATTTGACGAGCAATCAGAAGACCGCCAGGCGAACCGAAATTCTCATCAAGGTAAACAGGGGGGAGCATCTCGTGACTAAAAAACATGTGAAAAGTAAAGACATGAAAGACCATAAAAAACCGATGAACCCCGATATGTTAGAAGAGGAATTTGGCAGCGAGCTAGGAGATATAAACAGCAGTAAATGGATTGATACTTTAATGAAGCCTAAAAAAAACGATGAATGTCACAATGAACAGAAAAACAAAAAATAAATAGAAAAAAAACGATCCTCACAGGATCGTTTTTCCTATTTAATATAACTGTTTTGTCTGCTAGTAATGGTTCGCATCAGACTGGTCATTTTGAGCTCGATGACTGGTTGTGCAACAGTTTTAACAAATGTACTAGATAGGGTAAAGGTTAAGAGGACCGTAAGTAGCAATAGAATCAATACACTTGCCGTATTTAGAGCCCAATCATCAAACCAAGTCGTTCTTAAAAGCTTAATCACAAAGCCATGAAGTAAATAGACATATAGCGTTCTTGTGCCCCATTTGGTAAAGAAGAACCGGCGTGTTGGGACTAATGCAAAGAAACTAAAGGTAGCAGCAAATGCAAGTAAATACCATACCATTCGTTTCATAGCTGCAATGAGTCCTTCATCTCCAAGAGAAGCGTAAGACTGTGACCCAAATAAAAAGGAATAATCGAATTCATAAAAATAGCAAAACATGAACACGGCCATCAGTACAAGAAGTGCAGTCAGTTTCCCTTTGCTTGTTCGGATAAATTCAAAGTGCTGCTTTTTTAAATAAAAGCCAGCTAAAAACATCGGCAAAAAGACAAATGTACGAGATAGGCTGAGTGTATCGCTAATGCTGTCCACGTAACCGACAAGTAACGCCATCGATAAACTGACGATCATTGCCCAGTGGAATGGCAGTTTTGAAAAAGGAATAAGTAGTAAGTTCCAAAAGAATAAACTGATTAAAAACCATAAAGACCATTGCGGATCAATCGGATTTAAGTTAGAGATGCTTTGATCCTGTAAGAAATAATAATACACAGAATAGATGACCTGAAAAATCAAATATGGGATGATCAGCTTAACTGCGACTTTTTTCATAAAACCTGGTTTTCTAAAACCTTTGGCAAAGAAGCCAGACACCAATATAAAAGCGGGCATATGGAATGTATAAATAAATTTATATAAGTAGAGTATCCAGTCATTATCATGTATGAATGACCGTAACAAATGACCAAAAACAACTAGAAAAATCAGAAGAAATTTTGCATTATCAAAATAACTGTCTCTCGTGGACGTCATAACATCACCTTTCCTGCTTCATTTCGAACATAAACGTTCTAAGTGCACTGTTCCCTCATTTGCCCCATTTTAAAATACAAATTGGCTCATTTCGCTATTTGATGTGAAATTGTAGAGCGGTTGTAAAAGAAGCGTAAGAAAAGAGAATCGTTATACAATCGTGTCATCCAAATGAAACAAATGAAGCAAGCCTCGTGTAAAAAGTTCTCTTTTTTTATGAGTCGAATGAAGGAACAATGAAAATCTTGTAGAAATATTGTAGAGGAATGAGGCTGGAAAAGGAGTGTAAGAGAATGACTGAAACGCTCGATGGTGCGAAAAATATCAGAAAATTAGAAAAAGAAAACGAATATTTGCGAAATGAATTGATTCAGCACAAAATGCTGTTAAATAAGACATTAGATGCCATTTTTATATTTGATCAGCACCTCAACATTATCCAAGCCAATGAAGCGACATGCAGGCTTGTACAAACACCGAAAGAAGACCTCCTCAATAAATCCGTTCTAGATTTCCTATACGGCATCCCGAAAAACAAAATTGACTGCTCACTTGAGATTTTTTTTCGAAAAGGAACTTTAAAAAGAGAGATCTCCATTCAACTTGAAAATGGAGAGACAAAATATATTGAATTTGCAGCAGAGCACGACGTGGTGAATCAACAATATATTGTCGTCATGCGTGATATTTCTTCAAAGAAAATATTAGAGCGAGAACGCTCGATGAATGAGCAGCTGTTTAAAGATTTATTTGATCGAGCGATTGACGGTATGGTCATTTTTGATCAGGATGGTTGTATGATTGACGCCAATCACTCTTTTTGCCAGAGCTTTGAACTTCAAAAAACAGATTTAACAGATCGCTACTTAAATGAATTTGTTGAAGAAGAAAATCTTCCAGCGCTCCAGCAGCTCTTAACTTCATTGAAAGAAACAGGGAAAGCAAAGGGAGAACTTCCTGTTACCCTTCAATCTGGGCAGCACAAATTATTCGAACTGACCATCACATCCAATGTGATGAGTGGTTTTTACATGTCCATCATGCGTGATATTACAGAAAAAAGATTAATGGAAGAAAAGCTGCTAAAAAGTGAAGAACGTTTTAGAGAAATATTCGAAAATGCGATGGATGCCATCATCATTTGGGCGGATGATGGAGAAATTGTCAGGGCAAATGAATCTGCCTGCCGAATTTTCGAATTACCGATGCATCAGCTGATTGGCAAGAAACTCATGGATTTTCTAGTCAAATCTGATCGCAGATACCGGCCGACAAGAAGACGGTATATCAGGAATCTTGAAATCAGAGAAGAACTCCTCTTTAGAATGGCGAATGGCCAATTCAAAGAGCTTGAGTTCACCTCTAAGCATGCGGTATTAGAAGGACAGCACTTAACCATTTTACGGAATGTCAGTGACAGAAAGCGAATGGAAGAGGAGCTGCGAGAAAGTGAGCTCAAATTCCGTAAAGTATTTAATGGCTCTATGGATGGCATTGTTCTTTTCGATAATCAATACCGGATTATTGATGTGAATCCTTCCGCAAGTGAACTGCTTGGCCTCAAAGATGATCACTTAACGGAAATGAACCTTTTTCATATCCTTGCACCATATCAAATTGAAAATTTGGCGCAGCCAGCTCAGGCGATGTCATTAGATGAGATGGACAATGAAGTTCCATTTGTGCTGAACCATCCAGATCAACGTATTTTGGAGTTTTCTTTTAAACGAAATATTATTCATAACATGAATTTGGCCATCTTTAGAGATGTGACTGAGCGCAAGGAATTAGAGGAGCGGGTAAGAAAATCGGATACGCTTCATGTTGTCGGAGAGCTTGCCGCTGGAATTGCCCATGAAATTAGAAATCCAATGACGGCTTTAAAAGGATTCATTCAGTTGCTCAAAGGAAACATTGAAGGGGAGTATTCGCTCTATTTTAATGTCATCACATCAGAGTTAAAAAGAATCGAATCCATCATTACAGAATTTCTGATTTTAGCAAAACCGCAGGCCATCATCTATGAAGAAAAAAATGTCGTGCAAATTGTCAAAGACACGATGGATCTTCTTCACGCGCAGGCCAATCTTGGCAATGTGCAAATGCACTTAAATGTGCTCGATGATATTCCGCTCATCTACTGTGAACAAAATCAATTGAAGCAAGTCTTTATTAACATTTTAAAAAATGCGATTGAAGTAATGCCTCAGAAAGGAAATGTTTACGTGAGCATTCAAAGGAAGGGGGAGGAGCACATTGTGATTTCTCTTCGTGATGAAGGCTGCGGCATGACAGAGGATAAACTAAAGCGTCTCGGAGAACCATTTTATACAACAAAAGAAAGAGGCACTGGACTTGGGTTAATGGTTAGTTATAAAATTATTGAAGAGCATCAAGGAACCATTGAAGTAGAGAGTGAAGAAGGGGTCGGAACAGTGTTCCATCTCACGCTTCCACTCCGGCAGCAGAAACAAGAAGGGGAGCTTTAATGTGTATTATACAGTCTATACCGCACCAATCGGGGCATTATACATACTAGAGAAAGATGGAGCCATCATTGAAGTGAAGTTTGATGATGAATCGTTTTTGGTTAAAAAACAGAGAGACCGTTTTAAACAAGAAGACACGCCTGTATTAAAAGAAGCGAAAAAACAGCTGGATGAATATTTTAAGGGCGATCGGAAAGTGTTCGATCTCCCGCTCAAGCAAGCAGGCTCTCCGTTTCAAGAGCAAGTGTGGGAGGCACTTTCTACTATTCCGTATGGTGAATCAAAAAGCTATGCTGATATTGCAGAAGCGATTGGCAATCCAAAGGCTGTCAGAGCCATTGGACAAGCTAATAGACGCAATGCATTGCCTATTTTTATCCCGTGTCACCGGGTCATTGGAAAAGACAGGACTCTGACTGGTTATGCAGGGACGAAGACAGGGATGAAAGCGATCCTGTTAGAATTAGAAGGCATCCCATTTGTTCAAAAATAAATGAATTGACCTGTTCCAAATGTTTAGCGAGCGACATATCCTTTTATTAAGCTAAAAAAGTTGGTCTAGGGAAAAAGGAGGCTGCTAACATGTTATGGGGCAAAAAAGATAAAATGTACGCCGTCACATCACTATTTGTCAAAATGAACGTGTTGACAGAAGAACAGAAAAAAGAAATATTAGCAAAAACGAACGAAACAAAAAAGCGCGGTGCTCTTAAATGATAAGAACCCCGCGCTTTTATTTGATTAAAGTGACACGCTTTCGGTGAATAGTGCATCAATCTCTTCTGTATAGTTGGAAGTGATAATTCCTTTTTCTGTAATGATTCCGGAAATGAGGTGATGAGGAGTGACATCAAAGGCAGGGTTAAATACCTGCACGTCAGGAGGCGCAATTTGGATGCCATTTAATTCCTTTACTTCCTGCGGGTCGCGTTCTTCAATCGGAATATCTGACCCATCCTGAGTTGACACATCAAAGGTCGAAAGAGGCGCTGCCACAAAAAATGGAATTTGAAAGTGTTTAGCTAAAATAGCCAGACTTAACGTTCCAATTTTATTTGCTGTATCACCGTTTCTAGCGATTCGATCTGCACCAACAATAACGGCAGAAATTTGTTTTTCTTTCATCGTATGGGCTGCCATATTATCCGTGATAAGCGTCACATCTACGCCGCCCTGCATCAATTCCCATGTCGTCAGACGAGCGCCTTGAAGGACAGGACGTGTTTCACATGCGTAAATGTGAAGATCGAGGTTTTTCTTTTTCGCTAAATAAAAGGGTGCAAGCGCTGTTCCGTACCGGCTTGTGGCAATGGAGCCTGCGTTGCAAATGGTCATAATTCGATCACCAGATTTAAAGAGCTGAAGAGCATTTTGACCGATTTGCCGGCATGTTTCTTCATCTTCGATTTGAATTTGAATGGCTTCATGGACAAGATCAGTTTTGGCTGCATTCACCGAAGCAGCACGCTCAATGCGCTGATAAAGCCGGTCTAATGCCCAGGCAAGGTTCACAGCGGTTGGACGAGCACTGTTTAAATATTCTTTCAGGCGAGCGACTTCTCGCTTAAAGAGATCAATGTCTTCTGTATCAATCTCTTGTGCACTGAGTGCAAGCCCAAAAGCCGCTGTAATGCCAATAGCAGGTGCTCCGCGCACTTTTAGCGTCACAATGGCATCATACACATCTTCTTTTGTATATAAATGCTCAAACACGGTTTCAGCGGGTAATTTTTGCTGATTCAAAATGTTGATACGGTTTTCTTCCCATTCGACGGAACGGGGAACTTCAAATTCTTTAGACAAAACTCGTCACTCCTTTACAGTTTGCTGGAATAATGCGACGAGGTCAGACGCTGTTTCCACTGCATGATATTGTTTGATCAATGTTTTTCCTAGTGTAAGTGCTGCTTTTTTCTGCTGAAGCCTTCTAGAATGTGATGGAATCGCATCGAGATCAGCCGCATGCGCAAGACCGATGGTTCGGCGAACAAGCTCACAGCCAGCAAAGCCGGTGGCTTCTTTTAAAATACGGTCAAACGTTGTTTCTAAAAAGCTGTCCGATACACTAAACGCTTCAATACTGTCTTCTTTCCATGCTTTTGTGAACACTTCTTTGAATGTTGCCCACACATTGACGACATGATCAAAAAGGTGCTGCTGATCCTGCTCATTCTCATGAGATAAAGCATTGATGAACAGATTGGCAATAAAGTGACCGATATCGAATCCGAAAGGACCGTAAAAAGCGAACTCTGGATCAATGATTTTCGTTTCCGTTTCGTTTGCAAAAATACTGCCTGTATGAAGATCTCCATGTACCAGTGTTTCAGCAGAGGTTAAGAAGATCCGTTTCAATTCTGCTGCTTTTGCTTGCAGTTCAAGATCAGCCCATAGTGCTTGTGCCTCTTCTCTTAATTCCTCTTCGAAGTCATTCGTTTCGCTGTCAAAGAAAGGATCTGTGAAGACGAGTTTCTCTGTAATGTCACAAAGATCAGGGTTCGTAAACTGCTTCACGAATTGCTTTTTGATTTTAGGATTTGTGGCAAAGTCAGACGTGTAAAATAGTGTTTTGCCTAAAAATTCTCCGACATGATCTGATAAGTACGGATAATGTTTTCCGGCAATTAGCCCTTTTCTGACGATTTCAAGGTGTGATAGATCCTCCATTGCCGTCACTGCAAGAGCTGTATCCGAATAATAGACGGCTGGTACGAGATGTGGTGCATACTCTGATTGCTTGATGAGTGCTGCACTTTCAATTCTTGCGCGGTCTAATGTCAGCGGCCAGCTTTCTCCAACGACCTTTGCATAAGGAAGAGCCTGCTTGATAATCAGTCCTTTTGCTTGTTTGTGATCATAAATATGAAAGACGTAATTTAAATTTCCGTCGCCAATTTCAGTACAGGTCAAATGACTGCTCTCTTGAATCAATCCAAGTCTAATGGCTAATGCAACTGCCGAACTCTCTGTTAATTCTTCATATGATGCCGTAAGTGTAACCAATTGCTTCCCCTCCAAATCATATAAAAAAGCCTCTTTCTCCTGAGAGAAAGAGGCTTGACGGCGTGTATGCTCGAAGCCTCTCTTATCTCTCAGCACATACGTCTGATGGAATTAGCACCGTGCCCTATAAGACAATGAATTGTCTTGGCGCTGTTCTTGCTGCGCCCCACTTCACAGTGGTATTAACGGTCGGTTGCTGTTGGGGTCAAAAGGCCAAATCCCTCGCCCAACTCTCGATAAGAGAAATCAATATGTAATTGTTTCATGTCTGCTTGCATTTCTTAATTCTAGATATTATCAGAGCTGCAGTTCACATGTCAATCTTTTTTCAAAATTGCTTTACAATTCATAAAACAATCCATTACAGTGATTGTATTGTCACGTAACTTGAATAGAAGGTGAAAAAATGGAATTCCAGCAATCAGATGTATTGAAACATTTACCGAAACAATTTTTTGCTTCGCTTGTTCAAAAAGTGCAGAAAAAAATGCAGGAAGGGGCAGATGTGATTAATTTAGGTCAAGGAAATCCTGATCAGCCCACTCCTCCACATATTGTGAAAGCGATGCAGGAAGCGGTAGCAAAACCTGAAAATCATCAATACTCCTCATTCCGCGGGACAGCGAAACTAAAAAAGGCCGCAGCTGCTTTTTATGAAAGAGAATATGGCGTCACGCTTGACCCAAAGACAGAGATTGCCATCTTATTTGGAGGAAAAGCGGGACTAGTCGAATTGCCGCAATGTTTACTGAATCCAGGTGATACGCTGCTTGTTCCAGACCCAGGATATCCTGATTACTGGTCAGGCGCTGTGCTTGCCGGAGCTCATATGGTCACAATGCCTCTTCTTGAACAAAATGCTTTTTTGCCTGACTACCACCAACTGTCAGAAGAGGATAAGAATCAAGCAAAATTGATGTACTTAAATTACCCAAATAATCCGACTGGTGCGACTGCAACCAGGACATTTTTTGAAGATACTGTTGCGTTTGCGAGTGAAAATAATATGTGTGTAGTCCATGATTTTGCATATGGCGGCATAGGATTTGACGGCGAAAAGCCCCTCAGTTTCCTGCAAATAGACGGAGCAAAAGAGACTGGTATTGAAATATATACATTGTCCAAAACGTATAATATGGCTGGCTGGAGAGTCGGTTTTGCAGCAGGGAATGCCTCTGTTATCGAAGCCATTGAGCTTTATCAGGATCACCTGTTTGTGTCACTGTTTAAAGCAACTCAAGATGCAGCAGCAGCAGCACTTTTAAGCGATCAAACGTGCGTCCAAGTACAAAATGATCGGTACGAAAATAGACGAAACACTTGGATTGCTGCATGCAAAGAGATTGGCTGGGACGTCAGTGCGCCAAAGGGCTCGTTTTTTGCTTGGTTAAAGGTGCCTGAAGGGTATACATCTGAAACTTTTTCTGATGTATTATTAGAAAAAGCACATGTTGTTGTGGCACCGGGGAATGGCTTTGGTGCTCACGGTGAAGGCTACGTCAGAGTCGGTCTTTTAACAAGTGAGGAGCGGCTAAAGGAAGCCGCTGATCGTATCGCTGCCTTGCAGTTATTTGAAAAAAAGCCATTGACAACGTAAAAAAATGGTGCGATAATTCAGGCAATATTTAAGAAAATTGAATATTCTTATCAAGAGTAGGCAGAGGGACTAGCCCAATGAAGCCCGGCAACCGACTTCCATGAAGCACGGTGCTAATTCTTGCAGCAAGCGCTGAGAGATAAGATTCGGATGAATGAGACGAAACCTCTTTAACGCGCTGATCAAGCACTTAAAGAGGTTTTTTATTGACCATATACAGGACGCAATCGAAAGGGGATTCCTAGTGAGTGAACTACTGGCAACATACGTACTAACACATCGAGAGGATGAACAAATAGACCGAAAAGCAGAGCAGATCGCACTTGGGTTAACGGTCGGGTCATGGACGGACTTGCCGCAGCTCAAAAAGGAGCAGCTGAAAAAACATAAAGGCCGTGTGGTGAGCGTAAAAGATCAGTCTCCCGCAAATGGTGGTCTGTATCAATCAGAGGTGACCATTGCATATCCTGAGGCGAACTTTTCAGCTGATATACCAGCGGTGTTGACGACGATTTTTGGTAAGCTTTCACTGGATGGGAAAGTAAAGCTCGTCGATATCGAATTTTCGGAAAGGTTTAAACGCTGTCTGCCAGGACCGGTATTTGGCATTGAGGGGATACGAAAGAAAGTAGGCGTGTTTGATCGGCCGCTATTGATGAGTATATTTAAAGGCGTGATCGGCCGTGATATGGAGGATTTAAAAGAACAGCTCCGTTTACAGGCTTTAGGTGGAGTAGACTTCATCAAAGATGATGAGATTTTATTTGAAAGCCCATTAGCCCCTTTTGAAGATCGAATCAAGGAAGGAAAAAAGATATTAAAAGAAACATATGAAGAGACAGGACATCGCACGCTTTATGCTGTTAATTTAACTGGGAAAACTTTTGATTTGAAGGATCGAGCAAGAAAGGCAGCCGAACTCGGGGCTGATGCGCTATTATTCAACGTTTTTGCCTATGGACTTGATGTCATGCAAAGCTTGGCTGAAGATCCAGAGATCCCATTGCCGATCATGGCACATCCGGCAGTGAGCGGTGCAATGACATCCTCTCCAGACTATGGATTCTCGCATTCCCTTCTTTTAGGTAAATTAAATCGATATGCTGGCGCTGATTTAAGTCTTTTTCCCTCTCCTTATGGATCAGTCGCCCTTCCGAAAAAAGATGCCATGGGCATTTTCGAAGCATGTGTGAAAGAGGATACAGTTCAACAAACATTTCCTGTTCCTTCAGCAGGCATTCACCCGGGAATGGTGCCGATCTTAATCAAAGATTTTGGACTTGATCATGTCATTAATGCAGGCGGGGGAATTCACGGACATCCGCGGGGAGCAATCGGAGGAGGGAAAGCCTTTCGTTCAATCATTGATGCGGTGGTCAAAAAAGAGTCTATCGAAGAAAAAGCATCAACTTGTCAAGACTTACAAGCAGCACTTGATCTTTGGGGAAGGGTAGCAGAATAAATGAAAAAACCAATTGTATGTTGTGATTTTGATGGCACGATTACGAAAAATGATAATATCATTCGCATCATGAAGCAGTTTGCTCCAAAAGAATGGACGAAATGGAAGGATGGTGTTCTAGCAAAAGAGATCACGATCCAAGAAGGCGTCGGGCAAATGTTTCAGTTACTGACGAGTGATCAGAAAGAAGCTATTCGGTCATTTATTTTAGAGGATACAGAGATTCGTGAAGGATTTGAACAGTTTGTCGATGATGTCAAAAAAGCAGACATTCCTTTCTATGTACTCAGCGGCGGTATGGACTTTTTTGTCTATCCCATCCTTGAAGGGATTGTCGAACAAGAGAATATTTATTGTAACCATGCATCATTTAAAGAAGACCATATTCAAATTGAATGGCCGCATGCCTGTGATTCAGAATGCCAAAATGGCTGTGGCTGCTGCAAGCCTTCCATTATTCGAGAGCTGACGCAGGAAGATGACTTTATTATCATGATTGGTGATTCAGTGACTGATATTGAGGCAGCGAAACATGCAGATCTCACGTTTGCGCGTGATTATTTACTGAACGAATGTAAAGAGCTAGGGCTCGTACATAAAGAGTATGAAACATTTGTTGATCTAAAAGCGCAATTTGATCAAATAAAGGAAGTGAAGGAATGGCAGACGAGAAGAGTAAACGCTGGAAGGAACTAGCAGACGTCAAACGTGAATTGGCACAGAGAGACTGGTTTTACGGAACGAGCGGCAATTTATCGATAAAAGTGTCGGATGATCCCATCACGTTTTTGGTGACGGCAAGCGGCAAAGATAAAAGAAAAGAAACCGATGAAGATTTTGTTCTTGTTGATGCAGCAGGTCAGCCGGTTCATCCGAATGAGCCGCTCAGGCCATCAGCTGAAACACTGCTTCACACATACGTTTATGAGCGGACGAAAGCAGGATGTTGTCTTCACGTCCACACGATCGATAACAATGTCATTTCTGAGCTGTATGGCGATAAAGGAGAAGTTCGTTTTAAAGGCAACGAAATCATTAAAGCGCTTGGTTATTGGGAAGAGGATGCAGAAGTCACTGTTCCTATTATTGAAAACCCAGCTCATATTCCGCACCTTGCAGAGCAATTTGCAGTGCACCTGACGGACGATGCTGGTGCTGTACTCATTCGTAATCATGGCATCACCGTTTGGGGGAAAACCGCATTTGAAGCCAAACGAGTCTTAGAGGCTTATGAATTTTTATTTACCTATCATTTGAAAGTAGCGCTTTATCAAAAGCAGCTTGTTAAATAAAAAGGAGGAAACAAACATGGCGACCATTTACATTCATAATGAAGAGAACACGTTACTTGAGAACGAACAAGAGGTCCAGGCGTATTTAGAACAGCAAGGGGTCATTTATGAACATTGGGATATTGAAAAACTACCAAAACAGTTATCAGAAAAGTACGATTTAACAGATGATGAAAAGGAAGAAATTTTAACTGTGTTTCAAGAGGAAATAAAGAGTATTTCCGAGCGAAGAGGATACAAAGCGCAGGATGTGATTTCATTATCAGATGCGACCCCTAACCTTGATGAACTGCTTCAAAACTTTAAACGTGAGCATCATCATACGGATGATGAAGTCAGATTTATCGTGAGCGGTCATGGAATCTTTGCCATTCAAGGCAAAGATGGTGTCTTTTTTGATGTGAGACTGAATCCAGGTGATTTAATTTCTGTGCCTCCGAATATTCGTCACTACTTTACACTTCAAGAAGATCGTCAAGTCGTCGCAGTTCGTATATTTGTCACAACTGAGGGCTGGGTGCCAATTTACGAAGAAGAAACGGTTTAATAGTGGGAGCTGATCATTTCGCATGAGGCGGAAGATCAGCTTTTTTTTAGGAAAATAGACATAAAATGAGAGAGAAAATAGTTGATTTTGGTCTTCTGCATAGGATAAAATTCTGTTTAATCAATGTGTCAGTCCTGTCCAATTTTGAAGTTTACCCCCAGAATTCATTGGGTAAAAGGTCTTTAGGCTGTAAAAAATTAAATAAAATAAGCATATTTAATTTAATTTACAAATAAAGTATAATTTTGGTGTCGGATCATTTAGAGCGTAGACAGACGAATTCAGAGCGGGAGCTGAGATCATGAATATTTATGTACGGAAAGAACAGCTATTAATGTCAATTGATGAAAAGAGAAGACAAATGGTAGAAGCTGCTCAAGTAGAAGGCTATACAGGTGAGACGACAATTAAATATAGTCAAGAACTGGACAACCTAATGAATGAGTATCAGTATCTTCTTTTTCATGAACAACAATCTGTTGCTTCCTTTCATGATCTTGTATCACAAATGAGTCTCCTTTCTGTCAATCGCCCTTCTTATTGACATCAAAAAACCGGTCTTGCCATTAGCAAAACCGGCTGAATGCTTCAGCTATTAGTGTGCAGAAGGGAGCATGATGATCACGGTTGTTCCTTTATTCACTTCGCTCTCGATATCGATTGTCCCCCCATACATCGAAATGATTCGTTTACACACAACAAGCCCAAGACCTGTTCCTTTTTCCTTCGACGTAATAAAAGGGAGGAAGATATGTTTCAGCATCTCTTCTGGTATACCTTCACCTGTATCTTTCACTTTTATGATGACCTGTTCTTTTTCAGCCTCAATGACAATCTTCAAATGACCGCCATTTGGCATCGCTTCTAACGAGTTTTTCGCTACATTCAATACCACTTGTTTAATGTGATCCTTCGTGCAATACACGCCAACATCTTGAATGGTATTGATTTGCAAATCAACCTCGACATTATAAAGGTTCGCCTCAGAAAATACAATTGGCATGATCTCACTGACAATTTCTTTCACAGAATTATTTTGCCACTTTTCAGCCGTTGGTTTTCCTAGCACAAGAAACTCACTGACGATTTGGTTAATCCGCTTAATTTCTTCCTCGATGACAGAAAAATAAAGCTGATCCTCTTCTGAACGATACTTCTTTTGCAAAAGTTGAATAAACCCGCTAATGCCTGTTAATGGATTGCGAATTTCATGAGCCGTACTTGCCGCGAGTGTTCCAATGAGTTCAAGTTTTTGTGCTTCATTTTGGTGGCGTTCCTGCTGGGTTTGTCGTCTTAAAATGATATATTGGACGAGTGTGAATAAGATATTTAAGAGAATAAATGCACTGGATAAAGGAAACAGCATCACAGACAGTACTTCACTTGTTGTCGCACGCTGCGGAAAAACCTCCAGCTTCCAGCTGTTTTCATCTAAATATGTAGACACGGTGCTATCACTTTCAGATGCTGGCTGTGGACCACTTGTAAACACAACGTCTCCATTTTGATTCAGCATCTTAAAATGAAGCTCTGGGTTTAATACATTCATAATATTTCTTAAATAATCAATTTGAATCGCAGCGACTAGCACATCCGTGACTTCGTCGTTTTCATTCAAAACAGGGACACAAATGGAGAGAATCCGCTGCTTAGTAATGCGGCTTACATAGTTATCTGTGATGACGGTCTGTTTTGTGACTTGAATACGTTTAAAGTAATCTCTAAATGACAGGTTGATTTTTTCCTTTAATGGTGTGGTGCTGGCTGTGACATTTCCTTTTTGGTCTAGGAGATACAGGCCTGAAAAACGAGGTTCTTGTTTATAGATTTTCTCTAGGATGTTTTGTACTCTTTTCGTTTCAAGCGGCTGGTCAAATCCCATGGCAAGGGAAGTTAATCTTGCTTCTGTTTCACTGATTAAATAATTCATTTGGTTTTTGTGAATATTTAACATAAGTGTAGCGGTTTGTTTGTTTTTTACATCAATTTTCTCAGTTTCTTTTTCGTAGATAAAATAACTAATGATGAGGGTTGGAATCACGACCAAAATAAGGTAAAGCTTGATCTTCTTCCAAAACCCTTTCAGTATACTCATGATTCATCGCTCCAACGTATTACCTAATAGACTTATTATAGCATTGAACCTATCTTTATTACGATGACTTGTGAGATTTTTAAAAAATTAGGTGATTCGTTCTGGTCTCTTTTTCATGCTAAAAATGGTTCAACATGTTGACATTTTACTTATTGTTTATTAATGTCACATTAGTGGGTTGCATTTCATAAAGGATGATAAAAAATGGAAAATCATAATGTTGAGAAATCTTTGAAATTATTTATTGTACTATCACGTGCCTATCGCTCCATTAATCACCACATGAACAAACATATTGTGAAGCACGGTCTGAATCCGACTGAATTTGCTGTATTAGAATTGCTGTATCATAAAGGTGATCAGCCGCTTCAGCAAATAGGTGATAAGATCTTACTCGCAAGCGGAAGCATCACGTATGTGGTTGATAAATTGGAGAAAAAAGAACTCCTTAGCCGGAAAGCTTGTGCAGAAGACCGCAGGGTGACATTTGCACATATTACGGAGCAGGGAAGAGCGTTGCTTGATGACATCTTCCCAGATCATGCAAAAGAGATTCACGAGATGATCAGTGTGCTTAGTGAAGAGGAGAAGGATGCCTGCATCGATATGCTCAAACATGTAGGACTTCGTGCCAAGCATTTATATGATCATAAAGAATAAACAAAGGAAGCCGTTGGCTTCCTTTTTAGTATGTAAACTAGACTAATCCGCGCATGTGGTGTCAGTCCTACGCACCGATAAACGACAAGAGCTTTCAATCGCGCTCATAAGAAAGACAAAGGACTAAAATAAACATCATTTTAGCCCTTTGTCATGATCTGAAAGGAAGCTGCTGGCTTCCTATTTATTTTGCTTTTTTCTCAATTGGCAAAATAAGAACTTCGACGCGTCTGTTTTTACTTCTGCCTTCTGCGGTATCGTTAGAGGCAATCGGTTTAAATTCACCGTAACCTTTTGTGCTAAAGTTCTCTTGGTCTAGGTTGCTGTTTTCAAGGAGAATATTTAAAAAGTTGACCGCACGAATGGCGCTTAAATACCAGTTGGATTCAAATTCAGAATTCCGAATCGGAACGTTATCTGTATGTCCGCTAATGACGATGTCACGAGCAGGGTTAATGACGAGCAGCTTGGATATTTCTTTGGCTAACGGAACATCCTGCGAGCGGATCACCGCTCGCCCAGAATCAAAGAAGATGCTGTCTTCAATTGTAATAAGCAGACCTTCATCCGTCAGCTTTGTTTCAAGCTTCGAACCAAGTTTTTTATCCGCAATGAATGAATCTACTTGCTTTTTAACCTTTGTTAAAACCGCTTGGTCACGAGCTTTGGCTTTTGCTTCTTCTTCTTCATCTTCTGCGGATTTTTTGGTTTGATTGCTGTTTTCTGTTTCTTCGGTGCTCTGCATGCTTGATTGGTCCATTACGCCAGTGCCGCCAGTAAAGACAACATTAAACGATTTAGCCATCTGTTCATATTTTGCCGCATCAATGGAGCTAGATGCAAACAGCACAATGAAGAGGGCGAGAAGAAGCGTAAGAAGATCGGCGTAAGGGATCAGCCAAGACTCATCTACATGGTCTTCATGATCATGGTTTTTACGTTTCCTAGCCATTCTGTTTTTCTCCTTCTTCAATGACAAGATTTGCACGTTCTTTTGCTGGTAAGTACATCAGAAGTTTTTGCTCAATGACCTTTGGAGACTGGCCTTCAAGGACAGAAAGAATCCCTTCAATCATAATGAGACGAAGCTTTACTTCTTCTTTTGATTTACGCTTCAGCTTGTTGGCAAATGGATGCCACAACACATACCCTGTAAAAATCCCAAGCAGTGTGGCGACGAAGGCAGCACTGATCGCATGTCCAAGTGCTTCAATGTCTCCCATGTTTGCAAGTGCGGCAATAAGTCCGACAACGGCACCAAGTACCCCTAGAGTCGGAGCGTATGTACCAGCTTGTGTAAAGATTAATGCGCCTGACTGATGTCTCTCCGACATGGCATCGACTTCTTCTGTTAAGACGTCGCGAATAAATTCAGCACTTTGACCGTCAACCGCCATGCTTAAGCCGTTCTTTAGAAAATCGTCATCGACTTCCTCAAGATTCGCCTCTAATGCCAAAAGACCTTCACGACGAGCAATTTGTGCCCAGTTTGAAAATAGAGGAATCATCTCTTGTATCGTTGGAAGCTTGCTATCTTTGAAAATTTTGCCGAATAATTTTGGTGTTTTCTTAATTTCACTAGATGGGAAGGCAATGACAACAGCTGAAATTGTCCCAACCACAATGATCAATATAGCCGCCGGGTTGATAAGAGCGGTTAGACTCACACCTTTCAAAACCATACCGACACTCAGTGCAATAAATGCTAAAATAATACCAATTAACGATGTTTTGTCCATTATCTCACCAAATCCTTTAACTATCTTTTTCTATAGTTAATATCGGTGTCTTCTAGAAGGGTTTTAGTCAGAATATAAAATTAAGACAGTTTATGTGAAGAAATTTTGACGAAAGCGCTTTCTGGAAGCCATAAAAAAAGAAACTCCCTCATATAAAAGGGAGTTTTCAGCGTGTAGACAAATCCTCGCATTCTTTGTCAGTCCTGCGTGCTGGTGCTCACGAATGTCAAATTCGCTCCGCTCCAGTACTCGTCCTTCCTAGGGCTGCAAAGGTTTTCTATCACGCTGAAAAGAAGACAAAGGGCTAAAATAAAGTTCATTTTAGCTCTTTGTCAACAATCTGGAAACTTCATCTTTTTTGAGCTGTTTCATCTAAGAGCAATTCTTTTAATTTTTCTTCATGTATGATT
This sequence comes from Bacillus sp. BS1807G30, assembly GCF_040047675.1. NCBI lineage: Bacteria > Bacillati > Bacillota > Bacilli > Caryophanales > Bacillaceae > Bacillus > Bacillus sp. BS1807G30. Next base: position 1,281,700 of record NZ_CP157353.1, read on the forward strand.
TTAATCAAATCGTAGTTCCAATTGATCATGTGATCCATGCGCTCCACCTCTTTTTCTTTTATCGTAAAGGAAAAGAGGCGGGGGAGCGTCGGCGCTCAGATGGAATTTAGACACTGCCACATGATGGAGCTGAAGATCCTCCTTAGGATGTACTTAGCTCTTTTTCACAACAATTTCGTCATGTTCAACATCGACTGTAAATCCAGTAAGTTGTTCTTCTTCAAGCAAGATGTCCGTCATTTGATCCTCAACATGCTCTTGAATCGTTCTTCGTAACGGACGAGCCCCAAATGCTGGATGATAACCAAGTTCAGCGATTTTTTCTTTCGCTTCGTTTGTGACGTGAACAGTTAGATTTTGTTCTTTTAACTGCTCTGACAAATCTTTGAGCAGAAGATCCACAATTTTGACTAAATCGTCTTTATCTAATGAATCAAACTGAATGATGCTGTCAAAACGGTTCAAGAATTCCGGTTTGAAATAAGCGCTCAGTGAATCAATCAATGATTGTTCTTCGATGGCTTCTTCTTGTTCAGACTGGAATCCGACTTTGACTGCTTTTTTATCTGTGCTGCCAGCGTTACTTGTCATAATGATGACTGTGTCTTTAAAGCTGACGGTTCTGCCTTGGCTGTCTGTTAGACGGCCATCTTCCATGATTTGAAGGAACATATGCTGGACATCAGGGTGCGCTTTTTCGATTTCATCGAGCAAAATGATGCTGTATGGTTTTCTGCGAACTTTTTCCGTGAGCTGGCCGGCTTCATCATGTCCAACGTAACCAGGAGGAGAACCGATGATTTTGGACACGGAGTGTTTCTCCATGTACTCACTCATATCTAAACGAATGATCGCTTCTTTTGAGCCAAATAATTCTTCCGCTAATGTTTTAGACAATTCGGTTTTCCCGACGCCTGTTGGCCCAACGAAAAGGAAGGAGCCAGTTGGTCTGTGTTTTGATTTTAAGCCGGCTCTGCTTCTTTTTACGGCTTTCGCCACTTTTTCAACCGCATGTTCCTGACCAATGACGCGGGCTTTTAAGCGGACATCAATTTCTTTCATTTTTGTTTGTTCGTCTGCTTGCAGTTTGCCGACAGGGATACCTGTTTTTTGTTCTACAATCGACTGAATGTCCTCAGCTGTGACGACATGTTCTTTGACATTTGTTTTGTTTTGCAATCTCGCTTCAATCGCTTCTTCTTCGTCTCGAAGCTTCGCTGCTTTTTCATATCGTTCTTCATTTAAAGCAGCTTGTTTTTCAGCGGCAATTTGCGCAAGACGGTTTGTTAATTCATCTTCACTTGCTGCATCAATGGAGAGATTCGCTTTTGAACCTGCTTCATCCATTAAATCAATGGCTTTATCCGGCAAGTGGCGGTCTTGAATATACCGCGAAGATAATTGAACACACGCTTTAATCGCTTCGTCAGAATAGGTGACGCCATGATAGGCTTCATACTTATCTTGAATGCCTTTTAATATCTCGAATGCTTCATCCTGTGTTGGCTCATCAACGATGACAGGCTGGAACCTGCGTTCAAGTGCAGCATCTTTTTCAATTTGACGATACTCTTTTAATGTTGTCGCACCTACTAGCTGCAGTTCCCCTCGAGCTAGAGCTGGTTTCAAAATGTTTCCGGCATCCATTGACCCTTCGGCAGAGCCTGCGCCTACAAGAAGATGAATTTCATCAACGAATAAGATGATATTTTTACGGCTTTGCAATTCTTTGATTAATTGCTTCATCCGTTCCTCAAATTGACCACGTACACCTGTGTTTGCCACAAGTGAAGAGACATCTAATAAATAAACTTGTTTGTTCTTTAATTTATTTGGTACATCTCCATTTGCAATTTTTAGTGCTAGTCCTTCGGCTATGGCCGTTTTACCAACACCAGGTTCACCAATGAGGACAGGATTGTTTTTATTTCTTCTATTTAAAATCTCAATGACTCTTGTGACTTCTTCATCACGGCCAATGACAGGATCGATTAAACCAGCATGTGCGCCATCCGTTAAGTTCCGGCCAAGCTCGTCTAGCAAGCCTTTTTGTTTAGGCCGCTCTTGGCTCGTCGCATGTCCTGCTTGCTCAGAGAAGAATGAGCTGCCTCCGAAAAGGTTAGGACCCATTTTCATTTTTGACTGTTCCATCAAAGAGGTATAGCAGTCTTCACATAAAACCATTTGGCTACGGGACGAATTTACTTGCATATTCAGGCGAATAGTTGCTTCATTCACTTGACAATGTTGACAACGCATGAGCCATGACCTCCTTAAAATAAAGTTTGACTTTATTTGACCAATGAATGTTAAATAAAATGGTCTGTTGTTTGACCATCTTTGACTATAGTATACTCTGACCTATTTTGACTTTCAACTGTTTTGCTCATAGCTGAATGAAAAATCCTTTTTTGCATTTAATCATGGTTTGTCCTTCTTTTCAAGGAACTTGTCTCATAGGATAAAAAAGAGACAATCGAAAGTGATGGGTGCGGAGGGGTCATATGAAACGTTCAAATGAATCCGCTTTTCAGCTTGCCTTTGTATATGTAGGAACAGTGGTTGGAGCTGGGTTTGCGACAGGAAAAGAAATCGTAGAATTTTTTGTTCGTTTTGGCTGGATTGGATTGATCGGGATTTTGATTAGCGGTGTTATTTTTACCGGCCTTGGCGCAAAAATGATGCTGATTTCCAAACGAATTGAAGCGGAGTCTTATCAAGATATGAATCGGTTTTTATTTGGAGCTGCTGCGAGTCGATATATTAACATCGTCATGTTTTTTATATTACTAGGTGTTACGTCAGTGATGATTTCTGGAGCAGGCGCTATTTTTGAAGAACAACTTGGCATCTCAAAAGAATATGGTATTTTTTTAACGATTATTTTAAGTGTCATTGTCCTTTTTAAAGGGTCAAAAGGGTTATTTGGTGTCAATGTACTTGTCGTTCCAATGCTGATTTTCTTTTCGCTGATTGTGTTTCTAGACTCATTTGTGTTTAGTAGCGGTGAAAGCCACGTTCTGGGGCTGCAAATGGGAGAGGGCGAATGGATGTTGTCTGCGATTTCATATGGTGCATTTAATTTAGCGCTGTCTCAAGCCGTATTAGTGCCGGTCGCAAACGAAATGACATCCGAAGCCGTTATAAAAAAGGGAGCGGTGCTTGGAGGTCTGATGCTGACACTCATTCTGCTCGCCTGCTTTTTATCCCTTTCTTCATTAGAAATGCTGGAGGCGTATGATATCCCGATGGCTCAAGTGGTGTATCAAGTCGCAAACTCCATTCATCTCATCTATTTATTCGTGATCTTCGGTGAAGTCTTTACATCCGTTATAGGGAATTTATACGGTCTCGAAAGACAAGTGAGGGTGTATATCCGATTGAACAGTACGTATACGATATCCTTTATTCTTCTTTGCTGTTATGTGATCAGTAAAATTGGATACGGCACACTCATTTCAACAGTTTACCCTGTTTTTGGCTATGTCAGTATCTTTTTTATCCTCTTCCTTTGTCTGAAAAAAGTGCCTGCATCAGGTGATAAGTAAAGAAGGGATAGCTTGTACACCAATTATGTGGTACACTATCCTCTGTGAAAATTGAACAAAAATCCGTGAAAACGGGAGAGGTTCTAGCAAAACCCTCTATAAAAAACTAAGGACTTGCCGTATCCTTGGATGTGGCATTTTTTATTTTTTATGGCTGGGACACCTCATACACATGTAAAGGTGTCTTTTCTTTTGAGAAAAATAGGGGTTTTCATGAACCTTTTAGATGCAGCTTTGTGCGGTGGTACGGGTCTGCAAAAGGAGGAAAAGGAAAAATGAAAAATGAAAAAGCGGTCGTTGTCTTTAGCGGGGGACAGGACAGTACGACATGTTTGCTATGGGCACTTCAACAATTTAAAGAGGTTGAAACGGTAACCTTTCATTATAATCAGCGTCATCAAGAAGAAATTGATGTCGCCAAAAGAATTGCTGACAAGCTAGGTGTGAAAAATCATCTATTAGATATGTCTCTTTTAAATCAGCTTGCACCAAATGCCTTAACAAGAGATGACATTGATATTGAAGAAAAAGAAGGAGAACTGCCTTCCACATTTGTTCCCGGGAGAAACTTAGTTTTCTTATCCTTTGCATCCATTCTTGCGTATCAAATCGGAGCACGTCATATTATCACGGGTGTGTGCGAGACAGACTTTAGCGGCTACCCAGATTGCCGAGATGAGTTTGTGAAATCTTGTAACGTCACGGTGAATTTGGCAATGGAAAAACCATTTGTCATCCATACGCCGCTCATGTGGCTGAATAAAGCTGAAACGTGGAAGCTGGCTGATGAACTGAATGCGCTAGATTTTGTGAAAAATGAAACGCTCACTTGCTATAATGGCATCATTTCTGATGGCTGCGGGGAATGTCCTGCATGTAAGCTTCGGAAAAATGGCTATGACACGTATATGAAAATGAAGGAGGCAAACTAAATGCTTTCTCAAATTTATCCACAAACGGATCATCCATTTTCGTTTGAATTAAATAAAGATATGCATCTATCGGCAGCACACTTTATCCCGAGAGAAGATGCTGGCGCCTGCAGCCGTGTACATGGTCATACGTATACGATCAATATTACGATTGCAGGAGATCATTTAGATGAGTCAGGTTTCCTTGTGAATTTCAGCACGCTAAAAAAACTCATTCATGGACAGTACGACCATACACTGCTCAATGACCATGAAGAATTCTCATCGAATGATCCATATGCGATGCCAACCACTGAGGTTGTCGCAAAGACTGTGTATGATAAAGTGGCCGCATATTTAACGACTTTAGCGAACAAACCAGTATGTGTTCAAGTTTTTGTCAGAGAGACACCAACAAGCTACTGCATTTATCGTCCGAAACGAGTTGAGCTCAATGACTAAAGCGATTCCTGTGTTAGAAATCTTTGGTCCAACCATTCAAGGAGAAGGAATGGTCATTGGACAAAAAACCATGTTTGTCAGAACGGCTGGCTGTGACTACTCTTGCAGCTGGTGTGATTCATCTTTTACATGGGATGGATCAGCTAAGCATGATATTCAGTGGCTTCAGGCAGAGGACATTGTAAAAGAGCTGAAGAGAATAGGTGGAAAGGCATTTTCTCATGTCACCATTTCAGGTGGGAATCCTGCGCTTTTGAAACAAATGGAATCACTTATTGATTTATTGCATGAAGAAGGAATTGATACGGCGCTTGAAACGCAGGGTACGATGTATCAAGATTGGTTTTTGAAGATAGATGATTTAACCATTTCTCCAAAACCACCAAGTTCAAATATGAAAACAGATTTTACGAAACTAACGCGTATCATAGATGAATTGAAAAATGGAAACAGATTGCATCATGCAAGCCTGAAGGTCGTCATCTTTGATGATCTTGATCTAGCCTATGCAAAGGATGTCCATGCGAAATACCCAGAACTTCCTTTTTATTTGCAGGTGGGAAATGATGATACAACAACAGCTGATGATGCGTACCTATTGACGCACTTATTAAAAAAATACGAAATGCTTGTAGATCAAGTAGCGCAAGACCCTGATTTGAATCGTGTGAGAGTCTTACCACAACTGCACACGCTATTGTGGGGAAATAAACGAGGCGTATAGAAAGGAAGAGAGACAAAATGACGACAAGAAAACCAGAAGAATTAGAAGGTGTCACTTTACTAGGAAACCAGGGGACCAATTACTTGTTTGACTATGCACCACAAGTGCTTGAAACGTTCCCGAATAAACATACGAATAGAGATTATTTTGTGAAATTCAACTGCCCAGAATTCACATCACTTTGTCCGCAAACAGGGCAGCCAGATTTTGCGACCGTGTATATCAGCTACATCCCAAATGAAATCATGGTCGAAAGCAAATCATTAAAATTATATTTGTTCAGCTTCCGTAACCACGGTGACTTCCATGAGGATTGTATGAATATTATCATGAACGATCTCATTGAATTAATGGACCCAAGATATATCGAAGTATGGGGCAAATTTACACCAAGAGGCGGTATTTCAATTGATCCGTATACGAACTACGGAAAACCTGGGACAAAGTATGAAGAGATGGCATCGTATCGTATGATGAATCACGATATGTATCCAGAAACGATTGATAATCGCTAATTAATAAGAAAAGACATGCGGATGACATGTCTTTTAGATTGTTGACAAAGGGCTAAAATGAACTTGATTTTAGCCCTTTGTCTTTTTTTCAGCTCAGCGTGATAGAAAACCTTTGAATTATAGGAAGGACGAGTACCGGCGCGGAGCGAATTTGACATTCGTGAGCACCGGCACGCAGGACTGACACCGAATGCGAGGGTTTGACTACATGCTGAAAGACATGCGGATGACATGTCTTTTTTTATGGAATAGATCATGATGGCGCATAAAAAAAGAGAAGAGTCATGTCACTCTTCTCATACCAATAGGAATAGAACTTGCTAGGACGGCTGGGGGCTACCAGCTCGTATGTATAGTATACACGACAGAACGTATGTTTGTAAAGGTGTATCATGCTTTTATTCTTGATATATTTACTTTAAGATAAAATTGAAACGAGCGAATGGAAATGGAGGCGTTTGTGTTGGCAAACAAAGAAGACAAAACAGAGAAGCTGCTGATGGAATTGAGGGAAGAGCTTCAGATGCTTGAACATCAAAACAAAGAACGATATAAATGGAGTGCCTCCACATTACTTGGAGTGATCGCCCTTTTAATTGATAAAGGCGTGATAACACCTGAAGAAGTTGACATGTACAAAACAAAAGCGGAAATGCAAACCTTTCACGCGCAAAAAGACTGACGCCTTCATCAAATGATGTAAGAGAAAATAAGAAAAAGACATAATAAATTGATGATTCAATTTATTATGTCTTTATTTCTGCAATTCTTTTTCATCGTATTAAACGAGCTTATACATTAATACATCATCCCAGTATTCATGATCATTTATTTTAAATTCATTGATTTTACGCCCTTCTTCTAAAAAGCCCATCTTTTTATACAAAGAAATAGCTTTTTGGTTTGTGGAGAAAACGGCTAAACTAACCTTTTCAATTGAAGGGTTCTTTTCTGCCCAATTTAATAATGCTGTTAGTAACATTTCCCCTATGCCTAAACCTCTATAGCTCTTATCAACCATCAAGCCGAAAGAACCAACGTGAGAAGTTCTTTTTCTATTTGATGATTGTTCAAAGGCTATCCATCCAATGACTTGATCGCCAGTTTGGGCAACTATGTACGTCTCATTTTCGTTTTCTATTCTTTTCTGTATCCATTCCTTGTGTTCTAACAAGGTTTTTTTGTATTCTTCCGGCGTTGTCAGTAAATAATCTGACTCAGCAATCACTGATTTTTGAATTTCTAAAGTAGTTTCAGCATCTTCTATTTTTCCAAAACGTACAATGATATCATTTGAATGTTGCATATTAGTTTCTCCTATCTAGAGCTAATATTGCATCAGATCACTTTTTTTACATAAAACATAAAAAGTAAGGTATTGTGATCAGCTCTGCTTCGTATATCCTTATGTAACGGTAGGCTGAATTGAGGATTGCAAATTAATGTACGGAGTCTTTGATGATTTTATAGTTTTTATGATTAACGACTGTTAGTGAATCCAGTTCTAAATCTCTATAGTTGTCCATAATGGTGACATCCACAATAACAGAGTTTTCATTCACTTTTTCAACTACACCTGTTAAACCATTTCTAAATTCGATCACATTCCCAATTTTTGCAATCTTCAACCGATCCCTCTCCTTTAAAAACAGATTTCATTCCCTATTAAAAAGTATTTTGCAATATTTTCATACCAATGTAAAGGATAAAGACGTTTTTCTTTCGTTTTCGTTGTACGCTTTGAAAACGAATGGTATATTTAATATTTGATCAAGGCTGAAAAGGAGCGATTTTTTTGACTGAAGAACACATCAACACAATACTAGAATCATTACGGAATGGTACTGAAAAACAAGTGACCATTCAAAAGGATGATTTTTTAACATTTCGTTCTGTATTGGTCAATCAAGATGATTTTAAACATTTTCGCGGAATCGCCAAGCATGGTGGAGATGTTATTTTTGAATATCTTAAAGAAGCAAGAAGCTAAAGCTTTTTCTCATTCATGAGAAAAAGCTTTTTATTTTGGTTCTTTTGTCACACTTCAAACCAGCTTGATACATATGAAAAGAAAATGTAATAACCCATAATCAGGAGCATAAGGATGATTATAGGCTAAAAAGAGACTATATTAAACGCTTACATTACCAGTTCATGCGTATTTCAACTAGGACATGCCATTTAATGACGGAATTTGGACAGGCATGAAAATCTTTGTGCGTGAAAATAGAAGAAGCTCTTGTTAGAGTGGACAAGTATCTTACAGCCTACATTGATTAAAGGAGGAATGAGGCGAATGATCAAAATTCATACAGCTCTTTTTGCCATCCTTATGCTCATCTCAGCGATCAAGATGGACAATATACAAGAGCAAGAAGGCACATTAAGTCAGAAACTTGAACAAGCACCTGTAAAGCATCAGCTTTCATATATAGATCAAGATGAAAAGCATACTGTGATCCCAGCGTTTTCAGAGGAGAAACATCAGCCGAAAGTGAAAATGCTAAGCACGTCAGCAGAGGAGAAGGCATCAAAACCGAAGCCGAAGAAAAAGGAAACGGCAAAGCCAGCAAGCTCAAGAAATCAATCACACTATTCTAATGAAGAAATGGACTTGCTTTCTCGGTTGGTACATGCCGAAGCAAAAGGTGAATCTTACGCCGGGAAAAAAGCTGTAGCAAGCGTCGTCTTAAACCGCGTGGAACACCGCTCTTTTCCTGACAGTGTCAGAGGCGTGATTTATCAGCGAAATGCCTTCCAGCCAGTATCAAATGGAAGTATCAATGATAAGGCAGACCAGGATTCCGTAAAAGCAGTGAAGCAGGTTGTCAAAGAAGATGACAGAACAACAAAGGCGATTTATTTTTATAATCCAAAAACGGCGACAGATAACTGGATTCGTTCTCGTAAAATTGTAGAACGCATTGGCCGTCATGTGTTTGCAGTGTAAAGAAAAGCAGCGATCAATCAGTCGCTGTTTTTTTGTCTTCAATTATTAAAATATTTTCAGGACTTGTCTCATAGAATGTGAAAAGAATTTGCTTTTAGACAAGGGGAGGCTACATGAATCGATTTGTAAAAGGGGTCATTCTGCTATCTGTCGCAGCTTTCATTGCTGAGTGTATCGAGTTTTTAGTCAATATGATTTTAGCGAGAGAGCTTGGAGAACATGGAATGGGTTTATATATGAGCATCCTTCCCATCATCATGCTTGTGCTTGTGATCGCCAGCTTAGAGCTGCCAGTCTCCATTTCTAAATTCATTGCAGAATCGCATGAGCGGCTTCATAAAAGTATGCTTCGCCATGCATTTAAAATGACGCTTGTGGTGACATGCACAACAACGGCAATAGCAGCCATTGTACTGCCTTTCATTCCTGTATTTCAATCGTATCATCCGCTGATGAAGGGCCTGGTTCTGTCACTCATTCCAATCATCGCTTTTACTTCCATTGCACGCGGCTATTTTATGGGCAAGCAGCAAATGGGCAGAATTGCTCTAGCCAATATGCTGAAAAAAACGATCCAGCTTATCTGTTTGTTTTTGTTTTTTCATTGGTATTCGTTTGATATTGAAACAGCGGTGCTTATCGCGATTGGTGTGATTGTTGCAAGTGATCTCGTCGTCTTTATCTATTTATATTCCCAATACGTCATGGCGAAAAATGCTGTGAATGTCAGAGCGGTTGAGTTAAGAGGAATTGACGTCAGAAAACGTTTGTTAGCAGTCTCCATTCCGACAACAGGTATGCGTATCTTTCATGCCATTGCCAATGCGATTGAACCGTTTTTAATCAAAGGAGCCCTCGTTGCAGCGGGCATTTCTGGTACGCTTGCTGTTGATCATTACGGAATGCTTGCTGGCGTAGCGATGTCGATCGGTTTTTTTCCGGCGTTTATCGCTCATTCCATTATGATTGTGATGATTCCGAATGTATCAGAAGCCTATGCCTTGGGGCAGTATGATCTCGTGAAAAAACGTGTCAGACAAGCGATTCTCATTACGTTTGGATATGGGGTGCCAGCCGTGATGATCATGTATTATTTCGCTTATCCGCTCACGCAGCTCTTTTTTGACTCACCTCAAGCAGCCGTCTATTTACAGCTGCTATGGCCTTACTTCTTATGCCACCTGTTCGTGATGCCGTTTCAAGCGTGCTTAATTGGTATGGGTCTTATTAAAGATGTGTTCCTACATAATATATGGGTGCACGTGGTGTCGTTCTCTATGGTGTATTTCCTAGGATCCATCGAATCCTTAAATATGATGGGCGTTATCTTAGGAATGAACACGGGGATGCTGCTATTAACGGCTTTGCATTATGCGACGATTTGCAAGGAACTCGGCGTCTCCATGTTTCTTACATTGAAAAAAGCTTGAATGTCATGTGCAGCTAGCGGGCAAGCTATAGGAAAATCAGGAAGGAAGATGCTGATGAATCGTAAATATCTACCCGCCAGTCTTCTCATGATGACCCTTCTTTTATTTCTGATGAACATAGAGGCTGAAGCAAAAGAGCCTGTCATGGCGCCGAGGATAGAAGCTCCTACATTAACAGGTGAAACGCAGGTGATCCCGGTGAAAGGGAAGCGGACCATTCTGCATTTTTGGACAACGTGGTGCCCATCCTGCAAAATGGAGCTTCCAGCCTTTGAACAGATTGTGAAAGAAAATCAAAGTGATGTAGACATACTGACTGTTAATTTACTTGGTGCTGAGCAAAGCAAGCATGCTGTTGCCCAATTTGTGAAAGACAGAAAGTTTACATTTCCGATCGTTCTCGATGAGCACGGCGAAATGATGAAGAAATACCAAATCATGACGATCCCGACGACTTTTTTCATCAATGAAAAGGGTGAAGTGGTCAAAAACCATGTAGGTCCGCTGACGAAAAAACAAATCAAAGAGTGGACTAATTCTTAGAACACAAGCTTTCTGTAAAGAACCAATGGTCGATCCGTTGGTTCTTTTTTGTGTTCAATTACCTTTCAGATGAATAAAATGTGCTCAGAAAGAGGAAGAAATGTCGGGTGCTAATAATGATAATTATTATCAAAAAGAAATTATAATAATTATTAATTGAAAATTGATCAGAACCTGTTATAATGAGTTACAGACCTATAAAAAGCTTGAAATAGCAGAAAATATAGATGGTAAACGGAACGGGCAACGATTGATAATGTGAAAATCATTATCAATTAGAGAGGAGAAAGTAATCATGAATGAGAATACAGCACTTTATCAAACGACAGATCAAAAGGGATCTAACTCGCTCTTTCATAAATGGGCACAGCACGGAGAATTAATCGCAGCAGGCATTTCGGGGATTCTCATCTTGATTGGATGGTTTCTAAAGGATGAAACGATGTGGAGTATTCCTCTTTTTATTCTTGCTTTTGTTATTGGTGGTTTTGCAAAGGCAAAGGAAGGAATTGAAGAAACCATTTCATCCAAGACATTAAATGTAGAACTTTTAATGATATTTGCTGCGATAGGCTCAGCGATCATTGGCTACTGGGCAGAGGGCGCCATTTTAATTTTTATTTTTTCGCTCAGCGGTGCGCTAGAAACGTATACGTCAAATAAAAGTAAAAAAGACTTAACGGCCTTAATGAGTATCGCTCCAGATGAAGCCACTTTAATTGAAGAAGATGGCACCACCATCCAAATCGCTGCTTCTTCACTTACGCCAGGCGATCGTATTTTAATCAAAGCGGGCGAACGAATTGCAGCAGATGGTGTGATCATGAGCGGAAGAACAAGTGTAGACGAATCTGCCTTAACGGGTGAATCGGTGCCTCAGGAAAAAGGGCAAGGGGAAGATGTGTTTGCAGGAACAGTGAATTTAAATGGTTCATTAACAGTAGAAGTAACAAAACATAATGAAGAAACACTTTTTCATAAAATCATTAAGCTTGTGGAATCTGCACAAGAAAGTGTATCGCCAAGCCAAGCATTTATTGAAAAATTTGAAGGTGCATATGTAAAAGGTGTGCTCATCACTGTGGCGATTTTAATGTTCCTGCCTCATTTTGTACTTGGCTGGAGCATGAGTGAAACGTTTTATCGTGCGATGGTGTTTATGGTGGTTGCCTCGCCTTGTGCACTTGTTGCCTCAATTATGCCAGCAGCTCTTTCACTCATCTCAAACGGTGCAAGAAACGGTATGCTTGTAAAAGGAAGTGTCTTTTTAGAAAAACTGGGCACAAGTACGATGATTGCATTTGATAAAACGGGTACAATTACAAGTGGGAAACCAGCTGTTGAAAAAGTGGTCTTGGCAAAAGGGCAGGATGAATCGACCTTTTATCAAGCGCTCTATCAAATTGAAAGTCAGTCAAACCATCCATTAGCTAAAGCCATTTCTGATATGGCAAAAGAGCATCATACAGAGCGGGCAGCCCACGTAACCATTGAAGAAACATCAGGTTTTGGTGTGGAAGCACAATTAAATGAGGACACATGGCGGATTGGGAAGAAAGATTTTGCCGGAAAAGCTTCAATGGATCGTGACATTGAAGAGAATGGTGATGTTCTTTCATCCAAAGGATATACAGTTGTCTATGTTCAAAAAAATCAAGAAGTTGTCGGCTGTCTCGGTTTGAAGGATCAAATCAGACCTGAAGCCAAAAAAATGATTCAGGAGCTGAATGATTTAGGCATCCAAACCGTCATGCTCACAGGGGATCAGCAAAAAACAGCTGAAGCGATTGCAGAGGAAGCAGGCATCCAAACCGTTGTCGCTGAATGTCTTCCAGATGAAAAGGTACACGAAGTCAATCAACTGAAAAAACAAGGTGATTCGATCATTATGGTCGGAGATGGAATCAATGATGCACCTGCACTCGCCACAGCAGATGTTGGCGTCGCAATGGGCGGAGGCACAGATGTTGCTTTAGAAACAGCAGATCTCATTTTAATGAAAAATAACTTAAACAACTTGACAAAGATGATCCGTCTTTCAAGAAAGATGAACCGAATCATTAAACAAAACATCATCTTTTCATTAACTGTTATTTGTTTGTTAATCTGTGCGAATTTCTTACAAGTTCTTGATTTACCTTTTGGTGTCATTGGGCATGAAGGCAGTACGATTTTGGTTATTTTAAACGGACTTCGTTTGCTTCGTGCTTCTTAAGCAAATCACAAAAGCGCACTGGCTTTAGGTCAGTGCGCTTTTGTGCGAAATACAGTGAAAACTGATACAATAGATCAGTAGTCAAACGTGTGAGGAGGATCACGATGAATCGAATGAAAAACTTGTCTTCTTGGCTTAAGAAAAAAGACATTCAAGGTGCATTTATACATACAAAGGAGAATGTATTCTATCTATCTGGATACTTCACAGAGCCGCATGAAAGAGTGATGGGGCTGTTTGTTTTTCAGGAAGCAGATCCATTTTTCATTTTGCCTAAGATGGAAGTTGAGCAAGCAAAAAATGCGGGATGGGCTGGAGATCTCATTGGATATGAAGACCATGAAAACCCCTTTGATTTCATACAAAAGGCACTAGAAAAACGAGGAGTAAAAGCGACTCGCCTAGCGATTGAAAAAGAATCCATTCCTTTGCAAAGAGCAGAGCAGCTTCAAGCTATCACTGGGGCAGAAACATTCGTCCGGGCAGAAGATGTGCTCAATCAGCTAAGACTAATTAAAGACGAAGCTGAAATTGAAACATTGAAAAAAGCTGCTCAATTGGCAGACGAAGGCGTCAAAATTGGGGTTCATGCCCTAAAAGAAGGGGTGACGGAAACCGAAGTTCTTGCTGTCATCGAATATGAACTGAAGAAAAAAGGCATTCAGGGCATGTCCTTTTCAACCATGGTACTATTCGGAGAAAAATCAGGAGAACCTCATGGAAATCCGGGACAGGCAGCCTTGAAAAAAGGTGATTTTGTTTTATTTGACCTTGGCGTGATTGTGGATGGCTACTGTTCAGATATTACAAGAACCTTCATCTATCAAGAAGCGTCTGAACAACAAAAGGATATTTACAACACCGTCTTGAAAGCCGAATTGGCAGCACTTGATATGAGCCAGCCGGGTGTGAGAATTGGTGACCTTGACTTAAAAGCAAGAGGGCTGATCGCAGAAGCAGGATATGGCGAATACTTCCCTCACCGTCTAGGGCATGGACTCGGGGTTTCTGTTCATGAGTTCCCTTCTATGAGTCAAGCAAATGATGACCTTCTAAAAGAAGGGATGGTCTATACAATCGAGCCGGGTATTTATGTACCAGGAGTCGGCGGGGTTAGAATTGAAGACGATGTTCTCATTACAAAAGATGGCCCAGTCACCTTAACCAATTATCCAAAAGAGTTGACGATCATCAAGTAATGAAAAAAATCACGATGAACGTCCAAGTATTGGGAGCGTCATCGTGATTTTTTTGTCACTCTTTGCGATCCTTATCAACAAAAAAATCATCAATTGATTGAAACGGCTTGATTTTATGTTCTTTTCCTAAAGGATGTAGTGCGAATCGAGCAGAAAACAAAATAGTCAAACATAATATGATCCATATGATAATACCCATCTTGAATTCCCCTTTCCACCCAGTGATTTGTTCAGCTCACATACATCTTAAAGTATGAAACGCTTACCATATCAAGAGAAAGTAGGAGAAAAAATGCCTAACATAAGGGATATTGCGAAAAGAGCGGGCGTATCTGTTACCACCGTATCACGAGTGATGAATGATCATCCTTATGTCAAAGAAGAAAAGCGAGAGCGCGTACTTAGTGCGATGAAAGAGCTCAAATATACACGGAATATTCAGGCAGTGCATTTAGCAAAGGGCTATTCCAATATGCTTGGAATTGTGCTTCCGACAATTGATCACTCCTATTTCAGCGGAATTGTCACAGGGATTGCAGAGAAAGCACAGGAGCGCGGAATGCATTTTGCCTTGTTTCAAACAGGATATGACCCATTAAAGGAAAAAGAAGCATTAATGAGCTTAAAAGAGCAGCGTGTGGATGGTTTAATCTTTTGCTCAAATGCGTTAAGTGATCGAGACATTTTAAAGTGGCAGGAATCTGGTCCTATTATTTTTTGTCATCCTACTCCGCATGATACATGTTCATCGGTATCGATTGCGCATGATCAGGCTTTTAAGGAAGGGCTTGAACACTTAGCGGCATGCGGTCATGAGCGAATCGCAATCGTTCTTGCTAGAACAGAAGGGGAGAATAGCCAAGTTCGCATTCAGACTTATCAAGAAATGATGCGGTCGCTTGGGCAGGACATTGATGAGGAATGGATCATTGAAGGAAAACTGACCATTTTTGATGGCAAGCAATTATTTACAGAATGGAAAGAGATGAAAAATCGTCCGACAGCCTTACTGATTACAAACGATGATGTATCAGCAGGTTTTTTACTAGAAGCACAGCGTCACCAAATAAACGTTGGAGAATCACCAGCCATACTTGGCTTTCAAAACGATCAATTGAGTGAAGCATTGGGGATTTCTAGTATAGACATTCCTCTCAAACAAATGGGGCAGGAAGCATTTGATTTGTTCAATCGAGCGTTACAAGGAGAGGCACCAGAAAAAAGGGTGCTGTCATATCGACTCGTTGAGCGCACAACGACTATTTTAAAAAACAATCGTTGACGCACGTTTCATCTGTTTTGTACGATAAGAAGGATTGAATAAGAAGGAGGTGGGGATGTTCATGGAATCCTTCACCGTTGATAAAGCGTTAAATAATAATGTCATCATCGCAAAACACCCTTCTTTAGGCGAAGTGGTCCTGATTGATAAAGGGATCGGCTTTGGGAAAAAATCGGGTGACGTTCTCGATCAAGCGGCATTTGAGAAAATGTTTGTGTTAAAGAACACAAAAGAGCAAACAGAATACAAACAATTGCTGCACCACATTAATGAGGACATGATTGAGCTTGCCAATGACGTCATTTATCATATACGAGAAAAAATGGGGCATCGCTTAAATGAGCATATTCACATTGCTCTGACAGATCATATTGCCTTTAGTTTTAAGCGAGTTAAGCAAGGCTATGATATCACCAATCCTTTTATGCTTGAAACGAAATCCTTATACCCGAAAGAATACGAGGTCGCAAAGGAAGTCGTGGAACTGATAAATGCGCGGCCAGATGTTGAAACAAAGCTGCCCGAAGGAGAAATTGGGTTTATTGCGCTCCACATTCACTCTGCTTTAACGAACCGGCCTTTATCCGAGGTCAACCGTCATTCGCAGCTTATGACACAAATGGTCCAAGTCATAGAAGATGCATTTCATATGAAAGTAGATAGAGAAAGTATTCATTATTTACGCTTACTGCGCCATATTACGTTTTCGATTGAGCGTATTAAACGGGAAGAATCATTAGAGGAGCCAGAAAAGTTGCTTCATCTATTGAAAAATGAATATCCTTTATGCTACAATACTGCTTGGAAAATGATCAAAATTTTGCAACATGCATTGAAAAAGCCTGTACAAGATGCCGAAGCTGTCTATTTGACACTTCACCTGTACAGATTGACGAATAAAATTTCATAGTTTCCTTGAAACGTGTAACTGATTCGATCAGGCATGAGTGACTTAAGGTAAATACAGGATAAGATCCTGTTATTTGCGCAACCTTATATCACCATGCCTTTTTTGTGTTCTGAAAGTGAAATGTAAACGGTTAATTATGAAATGTACGTCAATATGTGATTGAAATGTATGTTGTAAGCGAAAACAAAAGGAGGTTCAACCAGTGTTTAAATCACTTTTTGGTGTGTTGCAAAAAATTGGACGAGCACTTATGCTTCCAGTTGCGATCCTTCCTGCTGCTGGTATTTTACTAGCACTCGGAAATGCGATGCAAAATCCGCAGTTGATTGATGTCGCTCAATTTTTAAGCAATGATACAATTCAGCTTGTTGCTAGTGTTATGGAGAATGCGGGGAATATTGTCTTCTCGAATCTTCCACTCCTATTTGCTGTAGGGGTTGCCATCGGTCTTGCCAATGGAGACGGTGTGGCAGGGATTGCCGCGATCATCGGTTACCTTGTCATGAACGTGACGATGAGTGCCGTATTAATGGCCAACGGTTCTATTCCATCCGATTCAGTCAAATTGGCTAAGTTCTTTAAGGAAAGTCATCCAGCATATGTGAATATGCTCGGCATACCGACCTTGTCTACCGGCGTTTTTGGCGGAATTATTGTCGGGGTATTAGCGGCTTATATGTTTAATAAATTTTACAAAATTGAGCTCCCGCAATATCTTGGCTTCTTTGCTGGTAAGCGTTTTGTTCCAATCGTTACGTCGATTTCAGCACTTATTTTAGGGCTATTGATGCTCGTCATTTGGCCGCCAATCCAAGGTGCATTGAACTCATTTTCAACAGGACTGCTTGCAGCGAATGAGCCGCTAGCTGCCTTTGTATTCGGTGTCATTGAACGCTCATTAATTCCGTTTGGTCTGCACCACATATTCTACGCACCATTCTGGTATGAATTTTTTAGCTATAAGAGCTTATCAGGAGATATTATCCGTGGTGACCAGCGTATTTTCATGGCGCAAATCAAAGATGGTGTTCAGCTGACAGCCGGGACATTCATGACAGGGAAATATCCGTTCATGATGTTTGGACTTCCAGCAGCAGCACTTGCGATTTACCATGAAGCCAAACCTAAGAATAAAAAGCTTGTAGCAGGAATTATGGGATCAGCGGCCCTTACTTCTTTCCTAACAGGGATCACTGAACCGCTTGAATTCTCATTCTTGTTTGTTGCACCGATATTATTTGCGATTCACTGTGTATTTGCTGGATTATCCTTTATGATAATGGATATTCTAAACGTGAAAATCGGGATGACCTTCTCAGGAGGGTTAATCGACTTCTTCCTTTTTGGTATCCTGCCGAATAGAACCGCTTGGTGGCTTGTCATTCCAGTCGGTCTCGTACTAGCTGTCATTTACTACTTCGGATTCAGATTTGCGATTCGCAAGTTTAATCTGAAAACGCCAGGACGCGAAGATGAAGCAGCTGACGGTGCAAGCAACGCTCAATCTGGAAAAGGCGATGACTTACCTTATGAAATTCTTGAAGCAATGGGTGACCAAGAAAACATTAAACACCTAGATGCTTGTATTACGCGTTTACGTGTCACTGTAAATGATCAGAAAAAAGTGGATAAAGACCGCTTGAAAAAGCTTGGCGCTTCAGGTGTCCTTGAAGTAGGGAATAACATCCAGGCCATCTTTGGTCCACGCTCTGATAATTTAAAAACACAAATGCAAGACATTATTGCAGGGCGCACACCTCGACCAGCGAAAGACCCTTCTGCAAAAGAAGAAGTTAGCCAGCAGGTTGAAGAAGTCATTGCAAAACCGCTTCAAAACGAACAAGGGGAAGAAACGTTTGCTTCACCAATTACAGGGGAGCTGCATCCAATTACAGATGTGCCAGATCAAGTATTTTCAGGGAAAATGATGGGTGACGGTTTTGCTATCTTGCCAAAAGAGGGAACAGTGGTTTCACCAGTAAGAGGAAAAATCTTAAATGTGTTCCCAACAAAACACGCCATCGGCCTCCAGTCTGATGGTGGACTTGAAATCTTGATTCACTTCGGGATTGATACAGTCAGCCTCAAAGGAGAAGGATTTGAAGCATTTGTACAAGAGGGAGATCAAGTAGAAATCGGTCAAAAACTTTTAGAGGTTGATATTGATAAAATTAAGTCAGAAGTACCATCTTTAATGACACCAATTGTATTTACAAACTTAAGTGAAGGACAATTTATTGACCTTCAAGAATCCGGTGAAATCAAAGCTGGCCAAGAAAACATCATGAAAATTTCAAAATAATTTTCATAACTGCCGTTCTTGTTAGATGACAAGCTCGGCAGTATGATATAATATTGTGGATGTATGAAATGTATAAAAAGGAGATTGATAAAAATGGCTCAACAAACATTCAAAGTAACTGCAGATTCTGGAATTCACGCACGTCCTGCAACAGTTCTTGTACAAACTGCTAGTAAATATGATGCTGATATCAACTTAGAATATAATGGTAAAACAGTGAACCTGAAATCTATTATGGGTGTAATGTCTCTAGGAATTGCGAAAGGTGCTACAATCACAATCTCTGCTTCTGGTTCTGATGAAAATGATGCACTTGCTGCACTAAAAGACACAATGAAAAGTGAAGGCCTAGGCGAGTAATGCAACAACTGAAAGGAATCGGTGCTTCAGCAGGCGTTGCGATTGCAAAAGCATATCGTCTAGAAGAACCAGATTTAACAGTTCACCAAAAAGACATCAATGATCCAGAGACAGAAGTGAAACGCTTTGAAGAAGCAATTCATGTTTCAAAGCAAGAACTTGAAGCAATTAAAGAGCATGCGCTAAAAGAACTTGGCCAAGATAAAGCGGATATTTTTTCTGCACACCTTCTTGTGTTAAGTGATCCAGAGCTGCTCAACCCAGTGAAGGATAAAATCACATCGGATAAAGTAAATGCTGAATTTGCTTTAAAAGAAACAGCAACAATGTTTGTTACAATGTTTGAAGCAATGGACAATGAATACATGAAAGAACGTGCAGCGGATATTCGCGACGTTACAAAACGTGTCACTGGTCATTTGCTAGGCGTTGACATTCCAAACCCAAGTATGATTTCTGAAGAAGTCATTATCATTGCTGAAGATTTAACACCTTCTGATACAGCTCAGCTGAACAGACAATTCGTCAAAGGTTTTGCGACAGATATCGGTGGTCGTACTTCTCACTCAGCGATTATGGCAAGATCAATGGAAATTCCAGCAGTTGTTGGGACAAAAGAAGCAACAAAAACGGTGAAAAACAATGATCTGATCATTGTTGATGGTATTAGCGGAGACGTCATCATTCAGCCTTCTGAAGATGAAGTGAAAGCGTATCAAAAAAAGCATGAAGACTACTTAGCTCAAAAAGCGGAATGGGCGAAACTTGTTGACCAGCCAACGGTCACAAAAGACGGCGTTCACGTAGAGTTAGCTGCGAATATTGGAACACCTGAAGATGTGAAAGGTGTACTTGAAAATGGCGGCGAAGCAGTTGGATTGTACCGTACAGAATTTTTATACATGGGCAGAGATCAGCTCCCAACAGAAGAAGAGCAGTTCGATGCGTATAAAACCGTTTTAGAGAAGATGGAAGGGAAAGCTGTGGTTGTCCGCACACTAGATATTGGTGGCGATAAAGAACTTCCTTACTTGCAGCTTCCAAAAGAAATGAACCCGTTCCTTGGCTATAGAGCGATCCGCCTTTGCCTTGAAGAGCAGGAGATTTTCAGAACACAGTTACGCGCGTTACTTCGTGCAAGTACATATGGAAACTTGAAAATCATGTTCCCTATGATCGCGACGTTATCAGAATTTAGAGAAGCAAAAGCTATTTTACTTGAAGAAAAAGAAGCATTGGTTGCTGCTGGTACAGAAGTATCTGATTCCATTGAAATCGGAATGATGGTAGAAATTCCATCAACAGCTGTTATCGCAGATCAATTTGCAAAAGAAGTAGATTTCTTCAGTATTGGAACAAATGATTTGATTCAATACACAATGGCTGCTGATCGAATGAACGAACGAGTGTCTTATCTTTACCAGCCATACAATCCAGCTATTTTACGCCTCATAACGCTTGTGATTGAAGCAGCGCATAAAGAAGGTAAATGGGTTGGCATGTGCGGTGAGATGGCAGGAGATGAAATCGCAATCCCGCTCCTACTTGGATTAGGATTAGATGAATTTTCAATGAGCGCAACATCGATTCTTCCAGCAAGAACGCAGTTAAGCAAGCTTTCTAAGGAAGAGGCTGCATCATTTAAAGAGCATATCTTATCACTGAGCACAACTGAAGAAGTGGTTGATTTCGTGAAAAAAACGTTTCAACATAACTAGGTGATGTAAACCAGACAGGTCAAACTGTCTGGTTTTTTTGTCGAATTTTATCATAATCAGTCATATCGCTTGCAGAGAAGGGCATCCTAACATAAAAAATGGAGGTGACCAGTTTGTCTTTCTCTAACTATAAGCCAGGTGATCAAGTATATGTCATTTATCGAAATCCACATGCAGCCAATGTCGCACAAATTAAAGAAGCGGAAATCGTTTCACACCCTTACAATGAGCAAGAGCTTGCGCTATTTCTACTTGAAACATATCACCCATTAGCCCCTGATGATGCCGTATTTCCAACATACGAAGAAGCAGAAGCCCTTTATCAAGATCTGTTTGAATAAGGGAGATTTTAGAAAGGATAGAAGCCATCCTGAGAGGTTAAAGTAACGGTATGAACCTATAAGGTAAGGATGTGCTAAATATGATCAAACCGTTCGTTCCTCAGCTTGTGTATATTGAACCTCGGGCGCTAGAGTACCCATTAGGACAAGAGCTGAAAGAAAAGTTTGAAGGTATGGGAATTGAAATTAGAGAAACAACGTCACACAACCAAGTGAGAAATATTCCGGGGAAAAATGACTTGCAAAAGTACCGTAATGCAAAATCGACGCTCGTTATCGGCGTGAGAAAAACCTTGAAATTTGATACATCTAAACCATCTGCAGAGTATGCCATTCCGTTTGCGACAGGATGCATGGGGCATTGCCATTATTGCTACCTGCAAACGACGATGGGGAGTAAGCCGTACATTCGCACATATGTCAATGTAGAAGAGATATTAGATCAGGCTGAACAGTACATGAACGAGCGTGCACCTGATATCACGCGATTTGAAGCTTCATGTACATCCGATATCGTAGGAATTGACCATTTGACTCACACACTCAAACGAGCGATTGAATACTTTGGTCAAACCGATCTTGGCAAACTGCGCTTTGTTACGAAATTTCATCATGTAGACCATTTGTTAGATGCAAAACACAATGGGCGAACAAGATTCCGCTTTAGTATCAATGCCGATTATGTCATTAAATATTTCGAACCTGGAACATCACCACTCGATCAGCGGATTGAAGCGGCTGTAAAGGTAGCAAAAGCAGGCTATCCACTTGGCTTTATTATTGCCCCTATTTACATTCATGAAGGGTGGCAAGAGGGCTATAAAGTCCTATTTGAAAAACTCGATGCAGCTCTCCCTGAAGAAGTGAGACAAGATATCACCTTTGAAATGATTCAGCACCGTTTTACAAAACCGGCGAAGCGTGTCATCCAAAAAAACTATCCGAAAACAAAACTAGAACTAGATGAAGAAAAGAGAAGATATAAGTGGGGTAGATATGGAATTGGAAAATATATCTATCAAAAAGATGAAGAACAAGAACTTAGACAGACATTAGAATCATATATCGAACAGTACTTTCCGTCTGCAAAAATTGAATATTTTACTTAAAACAAGTCATTATGGCTTGTTTTTTCTATTTAAATTTTCTTACAACTATTGAATGCGGTACCAATTTTGCCGATATACACATTAAGATGCGAAAGTAGGATGTAGGGGTGATGAGATGTTTAAGAAACTTCAAGTGAGAATAGCTGTTTTCATCTCAGTTATTTTAATTTTAACCGTTGTCGCAGTTCAAGTGGGTTCCAATTTAGTATTAAGACCATTGATTGAACGAGATGCGAAAACAACGACAGCAGCAACGGCAGAAAGCATGAGAGACATCATAGCACTAAAGCTTGAGAATTACGGTGATACGATTAACAAATTGGCAACAAGTACACTTACTGAAGATTTTGCACAGAAACAAACAAAGCAGACATTGGCATTTGAAAACGATGAATTAAAAGGATTGCAGGAGCAGGATGAACTCATCTCGCTTGCCTATATAGGAACAAGTGATGGTAAAATGTTCGCTTTCCCGGAGTCCGATTTTGGTGAAGGGTATGATCCGTCTAAACGAGACTGGTATATTCAAGCAGCTGAAAAGCCTGACGAAGTCCTATGGACAGATCCGTACATTGATAAAGCAACAAATGAAATGGTCGTTTCAGCCACGAAGGCGATCGTACGAAACGGGAAAGTAGTCGGTGTCGCTGGACTTGACTTGAAACTGGCTTCCATTCAGTCTTATATAAAAGAACAAAAGATTCCTTATATGGGAACGGCTTTCTTAGTTGACGGCACAGGGACCATTTTGGCACATCCAACAGAGCAAGGAAAAAATATCTCAAAAGTCGCTTCTGTGAAAAAAGCGATCGACAACTCGGGTATTGATGATGACAAACAGCTGACCGTCATCTCAAAAATTAAAGAGGCAAACTGGACGATCGGTGTGAGCTTCGAGAAAAAGAAACTTCTTTGGATCACTGAACAAATGAATCAGACAAGTATCATTATTTCTGTCATTGCCATTATACTTGCCATGATTCTAAGCTACTTATTGGCTAGAAGCATTACAACACCAATTAAACGCCTCATCGAGCATGTTCGTAAAGTGTCTGAAGGCGATTTAACCAGCTCGCTTGAGTCGAAGTCACAGGATGAGATAGGTTTCCTTACGAAAAGTTTTAATCAAATGACTGAAGGCATCAGGGATTTAATTGAAAAAGTGAAAGAGTCTTCAGATCAGGTTGTGAAATCAACGGATGAAGTGACACAAATTTCAAACGAGACCTTGCTATCTAGTGAACAGATTGCAACGGCTATTCAAGAGGTCGCTGTAGGAGCGACGAAACAAGCATCAGAAGCGGAAACCATTAATGAAAAATCAGAGCATTTGTATGAAAAAGTTCGTCATATGGGTGAGCTTGCCACGCAAATGCAAACCAACTCAAAATCATCGGAAGATGCAAGCTATAGAGGACTTGATGCTCTTGGTCTGCTCGTCCAAAAATCAACACAAGCGAATGAAGAATCGAAGAAGGTAGAGCAAATGCTGCTTGACCTTGAGCATAAAACGAAAAATATTGAAAACGTCGTAACAGCGATCTCTGAAATCTCAGATCAAACGAATTTACTCGCACTGAATGCAAGTATTGAAGCAGCGAGAGCAGGAGAAAGCGGAAGAGGATTTGCTGTTGTTGCAGAAGAAGTCAGAAAGCTGGCTGAACAATCTGCGGAATCAACGAAACATATTAGTGAAACCGTAAAACTGATTCAAGATGAATCGAAAAAGGCAGCTGAAGCGATGACAGCAGCAAGCAAAATGAATGAAGAACAAGGTGATGCCATCAATTCAACAGGAGAGGCACTCAGCAGTATCACAATGGAAATGCAGGCACTTGTCGGCTCCATTGACAGCATTCATACACAAATCAATGAAATGACTGAAGAACAACAGAAAATGAATGATTCCATTCAAAGTATAGCGGCCATTTCACAAGAATCCGCCGCTTCAGCTGAGGAAGTACATGCTTCCACAGACGAACAAGTACAAGCTTTAGAAAGAACGAAAACTTCAACAGAAATGTTGAACGAATCAAGTCAGGCACTGCGTCAGGCAGTCAATCGGTTTAAACTATAATCTTGCAGAAAAGAACCTTGCCATGTGAGCAAGGTTCTTTTTGTATGATAAAATATGAACAGAGGAGGGTGCCAACATGCATGTTAATCTATCTGGAAAAAAAGCATTGGTCGCTGCAAGCAGTCAAGGTATCGGTAAAGCCATTGCCTTTCATCTTGCAAAAGAGGGAGCAGATGTGATGCTCTCGGGAAGACATGAGCACACGCTGCAAGAAGCGGTCAAAGAATTATCCCCGCTTGTAAAAGGGAAGCTGACGTATCAAGTATGTGATGTATCTGATGCCGAGCAAATTAAAGCGCTTGTCGTCGCAGCAGCTGGTGATGAAAAACGTCTTGATATACTAGTGAACAATACAGGCGGTCCTCAAACAGGAACACTTGAAACCTTAACGGATGAAGATTGGATGGAATCATTTCAGCTTCATTTACTCAGCTATATTCGGTTATTAAAAGAAGCCTTGCCGTATTTAAAAAAACAAGGTGCACGAGTGTTAAATATTGCATCTATGTCGGTCAAAGAACCGATCCCAGGCTTGATGCTGTCGAATACATTTAGACCGGCCGTTACCGGCTGGACAAAAACAGCTGCCCAGGAGCTTGCCAAAGATGGTATTTTGATCAATACCTTAGCCCCGGGGAAAATTGAAACAGAGCGTGTGAAACAGTTGGACAAACACCGTGCACAAGAGGAGCAACAATCGGTTGAAGAGATCAAAGCACAAGCTGAACGTATGATTCCGCTGGGCCGTTACGGACAGCCAGAGGAATTTGCAGCATATGCGGCTTTTCTTTTATCTGAAGCCAATACATATATGACAGGTCAAACCCTCATCATTGATGGTGGATTGACAAAGTCTCTATAAGGAGGAATTCTTGATGGCACAAATCAAAACAGTTGGTTTTATTGGAATCGGTGTAATGGGACGTAGTATGGCAGGGCATTTAATGAATGCTGGCTACGAAGTTCTCGTTTATACAAGAACAAAAGCAAAGGCAGACACATTGGTTCAAAAAGGTGCTCTTTGGAAATCGACCGTAAAGGAGATCGCAAAGGAGGCAGATGCCGTCATCACAATGGTCGGGTATCCATCAGATGTAGAAGAAGTCTATTTAGGAGAAGATGGACTCGTGACACATGCTGCGCCTGGTACATACCTCATTGATATGACCACATCGAAACCTCAGCTGGCAAAAGAAATTGAAACGAAAGCGAAGGAAAAAGGACTATTTGCATTAGATGCGCCGGTCTCTGGCGGAGACGTTGGAGCCCAAAACGGCACGCTGGCCATCATGATTGGTGGAGAAAAAGCGGCCTATGAAGCGTGCCTGCCGCTATTTCAGCAAATGGGAGAAAATATTCAATATCAAGGACCTGCAGGAAGTGGTCAGCATACAAAAATGTGTAACCAAATTGCTATCGCAGCAGGGATGGTAGGTGTGGCTGAGGCAATGGCCTATGCCGAAAAATCAGGACTTGATCCAGAGCAGGTACTTAAAAGCATCACAACAGGAGCAGCCGGCAGCTGGTCTTTGTCAAACCTTGCGCCAAGAATGCTGAAAGGTGATTTCGAGCCAGGATTTTATGTGAAGCATTTTATCAAGGATATGGGCATTGCACTTGAAGAAGCAGAGCTGATGGGAGAAGAGATGCCAGGCCTTTCACTAGCGAAGTCATTATATGAAAAGCTCAGCGAACAGGGCGAAGAAAACAGCGGAACACAAAGCATCTATAAATTATGGGTGAAATAAAAAAACTGCCCCGCCTAGGTGGAACAGTTTGTAGCGTGTAAACAAGCCCTCACATGGCTGAAAAAAGAAGACAAATTAAAAACCTGTCCCAAATAGAGACAGGTTTTTTTGATCTTATTTTCCGATGAATTGCTGCGTCCAGTAGTTACCAGATTTCACATAACCTACACCGATATGTGTATAGTTTTTGTTTAAAATGTTCGCTCTGTGACCTTCACTGTTCATCCAAGCTGTTACTACTTCTTGAGGTGATCTTTGACCTTGAGCAATGTTTTCACCTGCTGTTTTGTACGTGATACCAAATTGCTTCATTTGATCAAATGGAGATCCGTAAGTTGGGCTTGTATGAGAGAAATAGTTTTTATCTTTCATATCTTGTGATTTAGCGCGAGCAGATTTGCTTAATTTAGAATCAACAGAAAGAGCTTTTAAGCCTTGTTTTGCACGCTCTTTATTTGTCAGTTCAACCACTTCTTGTTCAAATGCATTTAAGCTGCTGTCTGCTTTTGTTGCAGTTGTGTCTTTTTGATCAGATTTTGAGCTGTTGTTCGTTGTGTTTTGTTTTGCTGGTGTGCTTGGTTTAGAAGCAGCTGGTTTTTTCACTGATTCTTGTTTTTGCTCATTTTTTGCTTTATTAACTTCTTTCACCACTTTTGTACCAGTAACAGGTTGACCACTTTTGATCAGCTTGTTTAATAGAGCTTCGATCTCTTTTTGATTTGAAGTGCTTAGCTTGTTTACATCTGAAGAGATATGTAATTTTGCAGCTAATGTATGAAGATCAATGGCTTGATGCTGTACGTTTATGACTTGTTTCAGGTTAAGCTCTTTCGCATCAGCTGAATGCCCTCCAGTGAACGTGATCAATGCAGCAGCTGTCAGCGCTGAAAAAATGAATGATTTCTTTTTCATTTTGTAACTCCTCCTAAAATCTTTGTTTTGTTTTCTCACAGAAAATCATAACATGGACTTTTTGTTATAAACGTACCAGCATCCTCCATTGACAACGCCCGTTTGTCATTTTTGTTAAAGTCATAGAAAGAGTCTCTTCATATCAATGAATGGAGAATCTTTCTATTTAAAGAAAACGACATAAACATACCAATATTTTAAAGTGTTAGTATATTTTTTTGCAGAATAGGGATTGACAGCTTTTTTTCACTTGTTTCGCTGTAACAACTATTACAAAAGTGTTACAATAATGAGTGGTAATTGTAAAAGATTGAAAGGATGAGAGGAGCTACATAAGTGGGAGAGAAACAGCATCAAGGTGCTGCCGAGCAGAAAAAAATGAAGCGCCGGAACGCCTGGAGAATTAATCTCTTTTTCTTCGCTGTATTTAGTTTATTTGCTGGACTTGTCATCAAGCTCGGTGTGCTGCAAATCGTCAATGGTGAGGATTATAAAAAGCAAGCCAACCGAACTGAGGTCAAAACAGCATCATACCCGTCTCCAAGAGGAAAAATGTATGACGCGAGAGGAAGAGTCGTTGTTGATAACGAAAGTGTACCTGCCATCGTTTATACATCAGAAAGCGGTGTGAAAGCGGAGGATAAGATTAAAGTAGCAAGAAAACTTGCGACTTATATAAAAATGGATACAGATTTTTTGAGAGAGCGTGACATTCGAGATTTTTGGCTGGCCAGCCACCCGAAAGAAGCGGATAAGCTCATTTCAAAAGCAGAGCAAAAGAATCTTAAAGCAAAAGATGTCTATCCACTTCAAGTAGAGCGTGTGCCTAAGAAAGAAGTCAAGGCGATCGAAAAAGATGATGAGGAAAAAGCAGTTGCAGCGATCTATCGCAGGTTTACAGGCGGATATGCCTTTGAACCTCAAGTCGTGAAAGCAATGGACCCGAACGAAGAGAAAAAAGGGGACGAAAAAGTTGCTTTACTCGATGAAACAAAAGAATCAAAACAGACATCATCCGTAAGTTTGACATACGAAGAGATCTCACTTGTATCAGAGCATCTTGATGAACTGCCTGGTGTAAATGTCATCAATGACTGGACAAGGAAATATCCGTATGAAAAAACCCTCTATAATGTCCTTGGCGGTGTCACCACCCCAGAGCAAGGCATTATAAAAGAGCGTGAAGATTACTATATGGCAAGAGGTTACTCGAGAAATGATCGAGTAGGAAAAAGTTATTTAGAATATCAATATGAGGATTTTCTCAATCCAGAAAAAGCAACTGTTCAATATACACAGGTCGGCGGCAAACTGCTTGATGAAATCAAGCGGACAGAAGGACGAAGAGGACTTGACCTTGCACTCACATTTGATATGGAGTTGCAAAAGGAAGTCGACAAAATCGTTGAATCAGAGCTAAGATCCGCTAGTGCAAGAAACTATATGATGGACCGTGCCTTTGTTGTGATGATGGACCCTAACACAGGTGATGTTCTCGCGATGTCAGGGAAGAAAATGGACGGCAGAGACGTCACAGATTATGCAATCGGTACATTTACGACTCAGTATGAAATGGGCTCTGTTGTCAAAGGAGCTACTGTCCTCTCTGGTTATCAAGATGGCATGTCACACAACCAATCCTATTTGGATACTGGTCTCTATTTTGCAGGAACTGGAGGGAAACCGAAAAAGTCTTACAAAGACCTTGGATGGGTCAACGACCTTCAGGCTCTTCAAAAGAGTTCCAACGTATACATGTTCCAAGTAGCGATGAGAATGGCAGGAATCACCTACCAAAAGAATGGCCCGTTACCGGCAAGACCTGAACATTTACAAAAAATGAGAAACTACTATGCGCAATTCGGTCTTGGCGTAAAAACAGGCATCGATTTGCCGCAGGAATCAAGCGGAATGCAGACGCATCCTAAGACAGTCGGCGGACTCTTACTTGATGAAGCGATTGGCCAGTATGACACGTATACACCACTTCAAGTTGCACAATACATGTCGACCATCGCAAATGGAGGTAACCGTATTCAGCCAAGAGTGGTGAAAAGTGTTCACTTTCCAACGAATAAGGAAGAAGTAGGTCCTGTTGTGAAGAAATATGAGCCGAAGGTGCTGAACACCATTAACAACTCGAAAGCAGATATCGACCGCGTCAAAATGGGACTAAAAATGGTCACATCAACAGGCGGGACTGCCGCTGGCCGGTTCGGTCAGCATGATGTTGCAGGGAAAACGGGTACAGCCCAAACCTTCTACTATGGTGCCAACCGGAGCTGGTGGGGGAATGCCACGTACAATTTAACCTTTGGAGGATATTATCCTTCTTCCAATCCGAAAGTGGCATTTAGTGTCGTCACACCGTATGTATCAGATAAAGATCCTGTCATTAAAACCATTCCAAGTAAAATTGTTGATAAGTACGTTGAATTACAAAAGAAATATGAAAAGCAATAAACAGCAGGGAGCACAGCAAGAGAAAGTGCTCCCTTTTTGCTGAAAATATGGACGTTTCACACGAGATTGGGAGGAAAATACGGTTTTTCTAGCGAATCCTTTTTATACATCAAACTAAGGACAACCCTAAAAAAATTAAAGGAGGGTCGGACGACGATGGAACAAAAAATGAAAGATTCGAATCAGCTGTACTCGAATATTGATTTACATGCCGTTCTTTCTTCTAATGGCCGCTTTCTCTACATTTCTTCCAATTGTAAGCAGCTTTTGCTCTATGAACAAAAGGATTTACTAGGGTGTTTTTTGAAAGACTTTGTTCATACCGAAGATCAATTTCTCGTCGAAAGTTATTTCTATAATCAGCACATGTTAGAGATTTGCCACTTTAGACTGCTTAGAAGTGATCTTACAGCTGTATGGGTAGAAGCAAGCATTGATTTTGTTGCTTGTGATGGGTTAGACAACGATTTGAGTAGAGAAATGATCCTGAAAATGAGGGTAATGAATACAGAGCCTCAAAAAGCAGCATTTCAACCAACAGAAGTGTCAGAACAGTCGTTAGGCAGTCTACCGGCTTTCCAAGATGTCAGTGAAGCTGAAAATCTGATTGCCATGCTGCCAAATCCGTTATGTATTACGGCGCTTGGGAAAATTGTGTATGCCAACGATGCGATGCTGCAATTAATGGGTGTATGTACAAAAGATGAAATGATCGGCAAGTCTGCGTTTGATTTTATTGCCGAGGAGTACCATGACATTGTGAGAAGCCGAATCAACAGACTGCAGCAAGGCCTTCCAGTCGGAATGATTGAACAAATATGGAAAAGACAAGACGGGAGCATGATTCATATTGAGGTGAAGTCATCTCCGGCAATTTATCAAAATCAACGGGCAGAACTTTTACTCTTAGTGGACATCTCTTCCCGTAAAAAATTTCAAACCGTTCTTCAAAAAAGCAGAGAGCGGTATCAACTGCTTATCCAAAATTCGATTGATACCATTGCCGTCATCCACGATCATAAATGGGTATTTATGAATGAATCAGGTATTAAATTATTTGAAGCCGAACATTACGATAAATTAATCGGAAAAGATATCTTTCATCAAATCCATTCATGTGATCAGCAAAAAGTCAAAAAGAGCTTATCACGTATTATCGAAAGAGCATCAGATTCTGAGATTGTGACGATGAGCTGCCATACGTTTAAACACCGGTTGATTTATACAGAAATGGTTTGTATCCCTACCACATTTTTTGGTGAAACAGCCGTTCAAATTATTTTAAGAGATATATCTGAACGAAAACAGACAGAAGAACTTATGCTGCGCTCTGAAAAATTATCAATCGCAGGTCAATTGGCAGCAGGCATTGCACATGAAATAAGGAATCCACTGACGGCGATTAAGGGCTTTTTACAGCTCATTAAACCAAAAACAAAAGACCGTGATCAATATTTTGAAATTGTCTTCTCTGAGCTGAGCCGGATTGAAATCATCTTAAGTGAGCTACTAATGCTTGCGAAGCCGCAGCAAACGGCATCCATGCAGACGCTTGATTTGAAAAAAATCATTAGCGAAGTCACCGCTCTGTTAGAAACACAGGCCAACTTAAATGGAATTTTGATGAACACAAGTGATATTGAGGAGGATCTCCTGATGAATGGGGATCAAAACCAGCTGAAGCAGGTATTTATCAATTTAATCAAGAATGCCGTCGAATCCATGCCGGACGGAGGGAAGGTAGACATTACCGCCAAAGCCGAAAAAGAAGGGATACTTGTCACGATTAGAGATGAAGGAATTGGTATTCCTGAATCGGTCATGAAGCGGATCGGTGAACCTTTTTTAACGACAAAAGAAAAGGGAACAGGGCTTGGGCTCATGGTGACATTTAATATTTTAGAAAATCACAACGGAACCATCCGGGTAGATAGCCACCCAGAGAAAGGGACTGTGTTTCACATCATGTTTCCCGCAAAATAAAAACAACGGCAAGAGAGCCGTTGTTTCATCCATCTGTTGATTGTATGGAACGCTTTTCAAGTACAAATTGTTCGAGACGGTCTAGTCCTTCTTTTAACGTTTCAAGTGAATATGCATAGGAAAGGCGCACATATCCTTCTCCGAGTGAAGAGAAAGCAGAACCAGGTACGACCGCAAGTTTTGTACTTTCTAACAACTCCATGCAAAAATCAAATGAACTCATCCCAAACGATTCAATGGAAGGGAAAATATAAAAAGCGCCGGAAGGCTTAATGACCGGAAGCCCCATAGAAATGAGTCGATCATATACATAGTCGAGCCTTTTCTTATATTGCTCTCTCATAATCAGTGCATCATCCACACCATTTGTCACTGCTTCAAGTGCCGCCTTTTGTGAGATAGCCGAGGCACAAGACACGTTATATTGATGTACTTTTAATACATGTTTAGCAATAGGAGCGGAAGCAAATAAAAAGCCGAGTCTCCATCCGGTCATGCTATGAGATTTTGACAGTCCATTGATGACAATCGTCTGTTCCTTTAAGAAAGAAGCAATGGAATGATGCGGACGATCAAATGTCAGCTCACTATAAATTTCATCAGATAGAATAAAAATATCCTTTCCTTCAAGAAGCTGTGCAATTTCTTTCAATTCTTCTTCTAATAGCGTGACCCCAGTTGGATTTGAAGGGTATGGAAGGACAACACACTTTGTCTTTTCCGTTAATGCATCTTCAATCAGCTTGGCATTTAATTTAAAACCGGCATTTGTTGTGTCAATATGCACGGGCACCGCACCGCACATCCGAATGATCGGTTCATAGCCAGGGTACACAGGGCCTGGCAGGATGACCTCATCGCCTTCAGTCAAAATGGTTCGAAACGCAGCATCAATTGCTTGACTCGCACCTGTTGTCACAATGATTTCTGTCTCTGCATCATAATCAAGATGGACTTTCTTTTTGATGTATTGCTGGATCGCTTGTCTTAGCTCTAAAAATCCAGCGTTATGAGTATACGAGGTGAAATTCTCGTCAATGGCTGTTTTGGCAGCTGTTTTGACATGATGCGGCGTATAAAAATCGGGCTGACCTATGGTCAATGAAACGACATCCTCATATGAAGATACGAGATTTGAAAATGTTCGAATGCCTGAAATTTCAATATCCTTTACTCTTGGATTCAGCAAATGCTCCATTTCTCATCACCTTAAAAATTTATGTTTTTATCCTATTTTACCATTCACTGCATAAATGTCACCTGCGGAAAGGCTTCGGATATCGTTATATGTAGTCTATTCTCCTATCCATCACAGCATGAGTGATAGATGAAGAAAGAGCAACATTTATTATAGCGTAACCTGCTCGGAAAATACAGCTCTGCTTATGATGATTAGAATAAGGCAAAACGGTATAAACTGAAAGAACGAGAGAATCAAGTCATGGGAATTGCTTTCACAGGCATACGATCTCCTGAAGGAGGACGATAATAGATGGATCAATCAGCAAAGACATCGAAAATAGCCTTTTTATCCGTCATGAGTAATACGTTTGTTGTGGTCCTTAAAATCATTGTAGGGGTGCTAACTGGATCTGTTGCGGTTTTATCAGAAGCCATTCACTCTTTTCTCGATTTAATGGCCTCTTTTATTGCATTTATCTCTGTTCGTATTTCAAGAAAGCCGGCAGATTCAAAACATCCTTATGGACATGGGAAAGTTGAGAATATTTCTGGAACGATTGAAACTTTGTTGATTTTTGTTGCTGGGATTTGGATCATTTATGAATGTGTTCATAAATTAATGCATCCAGAGCCTGTTAAACTGCCGGTACTTGGTATTGTGGTCATGCTGATCGGCGCACTTATCAATTTTGTTGTGTCGAGAGTTGTGAACAAAGAGGCAGAGCGAGTACATTCTGTTGCCATGAAATCGAATGCGCTGCATCTTTTAACAGATGTGTTTACGTCACTAGGGGTCGCCATTAGTTTATTGCTTGTTGCATTAACGGACTGGTATTTCCTCGATCCGATTATTGGAATGGTGCTAGCGCTCTATATTATGCGTGAAGCGTTTAAACTCATGAAGGAAGCGTTCCCGCCGCTTGTCGACGCCCGGTTAACCCCGGAAGAAGAACAAGCGATAGAGGGCATCATTCAAACATTTAGTCAAGAATTCATTGAATATCATGACTTTCGAACAAGACGATCCGGTGCTGAAGAATATATTGATTTTCATTTGATTGTTCATGGAAAAACAACCATTGAAGATGTTCACCAATTATGTGATCGAATTGAAGAGAACATTCAGCAGGCGTTTCCGCATGCACAAATCTTTATTCATGTAGAACCTGAAAGTGAAAGAAGCACACAAACGTAAAAAAGGCGATACCACCTCTTTGAAGGTTGTATCGCCTTTTTTTACGCTTCATCTATGAAATGAAATCAATATCCATAAGCAGTATCGTAATCTTCATACCAAGAGATATAAGCAGCATCTTCATTAGATAAACCATGTTTCATATCTAAAAAATCAGCTTCGCAAATATCTTCAATCACAGTCATTTCGTTGTTCTTTAATAGTACGACAGTTCCCATCATGAACACCTTTCTTTAAAAAATCCTTGACTATTGTACCATGTGAAACGTGATTGTCAACAGAAGAATCGAAATGAGAGGAAAATATCACAAAATGTTAAAAAATTAGGCGTTGAAAGAACTAGATGTGCCATAATTTCTGTGAATTTTCAGTATTTATTCACATAAATCATCATTGAAAGATGATCTAAAATTCATGTAAAAATGTAAAGCTCCATTGATCTTGCGATATTCATAAGATATAATAACGAATGATTATAAGAAATTTATAGAAAACATACATAATAAAGGAGAAATAGGATGGAAACAAACATGTCAGAAGCACCTATTCAAGAAGAAAAACATCCTGAACTAGCTGGAGTAGGTTATCGTTTTCTTGCTCATCTTTTAGACGGTGTCATTATTAGTGTACCATTTTCAATCATTGTATTTATTCTCGCAACACTCTTTTTTGTCTCAAGCCCTGAGGCGGCATTTTTAATGTATGATGATAGCTATTACTATTCTTCAACGGTGATCACGGATGAAGAATGGGCAGTCATTGTGGGCCTTCTCTTTTTCTATGGCGTAACGACCTTAATCGGTATCGCGGTGACTTGGCTTTATTATGCGATCATGGAATCATCAAAGTTGCAAGGAACTCTTGGCAAGATGGCTCTTGGCATCAAAGTGACAAAAGTAACGGGTGGAAAAATAACATTCGGGCGCGCGACAGGCCGCTTTTTTGCAAAAGGCTTTTTGTCTCCAATCTTATTCATTGGCTACATCATTGCGTTTTTCACAGAAAAAAAACAAGCACTTCACGACTTGATTGCAAGTACCATTGTCGTAAAGAAATAATGAAGAGAAGCACCTCTGCTAAATAGTAAGGGGTGCTTTTTGTATAGATTGCTTGTATGGAAGAGGGAAACGTCACATAAAGTAGAATGATAGTGAAAATAAAAGCAGAGAAGGGAGTCAATCTATTGAAAAGAGGGAAAATGACTGTTCAGAAAAAAGGGGCAAGCTTCGGGCTCTTTTTCACCGCACCTGTTTTGGCCTGGGCATTGTATGATTTTGCAAATACGATATTTTCATCGAATATGATCACCATTTTCTTCCCATTTTACTTACAGGAGACGATAGGCGACAGTGCGAGGATGGATCAAATCGCCAGTACATTTATATCTTATGCGAACGCACTTGCAAGCTTTTTCCTCGTCATTTTTACGCCTTTATACGGTGTGCTGATTGATCGTACAGGGAAAAAGAAGCGGTATATCACGGTGTTTACCCTGATTTGTATTGCCTGTACCTTTATGATGGGGATCTTTGCTGGGATTGATTTCTCAAGCGAATGGTTTGGTCTTCCTGTCTCCTTATTGGTGGTGGTTACCTTGTTCGTCATCGCCAAATTTTTCTATCACTCTAGTCTTGTTTTTTATGACACCATTTTGCCCGATCTTGGGACAAAGGATGAAATCCCCCTCATTTCTGGATTCGGTATTGCTGTCGGCTATTTAGGTACACTTGTCGGCCTTTCTGTTTATTTACTTGTAGGAAATGACCAGTTTCATGGAGCGTTCATTCCGACAGCCCTTTTATTCTTTCTCTTTTTTCTGCCCTTTCTCTTTATTATAAAGGACCCCCACCCTCTGCCGCAGCAAGAGAAAAAGGCGTCTTTTTTTAGCGGGTATAAAGAGATTATTCGTACGTTTAAAGAGATGAAGCAGTACAAACCGGCCTTTATTTTTATGATCGCTTTCTTTTTTATGAATGATGCGTTACAGACAGCGATTGCGATGATGGCTGTTTATGCAAAAATTATCATTGGTTTTACGGCAGGTCAATTTATTTTGCTGTATCTTGTGTCCACGATTTCAAGTATCATTGGCTCGTTTCTATTCGGATATGTCACAAAGGCCATCGGGGCAAAGCGCTCGATTACAGTCGTGTATGTCATTTTAATTGTGGCGCTCATTCTAGCTGTGACAGCGACAACTGAATGGGTCTTCTGGGTAGCAGGCAGTTTATTTGGAATTTCACTTGGCGCAAGCTGGGGATCATCACGAATCCTCATTATTGAGCTGACGCCTAAAGAAAAACGAGGACAATTTTTTGGTCTCTTTGCGTTTTCAGGAAAGGTGTCTTCAATTGTTGGTCCCATCATTTATGGCTCCGTCACACTTCTATTTGCAGCACATGGGAATCTCGCAAGCCGTCTTGCATTAGGGTCTTTGCTCATCCTTGCAGCCATAGGACTTGTGATTCATCAATTCGTGCGAGAGAAAGCGTAAAGAAACGTCAACTTTTTACCCATGCTGCCGATATAAAAAGTACAATCTTATATTGAAGAATAGAGGGATTTCCGTGGCTTTAAACAAACAAGAAATTTTACTTGACTCTGGTACTAATGAATTGGAAATTGTGAAGTTTGAAATTGGTTCAAATCAATTCGGCATTAACGTCATGAAAGTAAGAGAAATTATTCAGCCAGTTGAGGTGACAGTTGTACCGCACTCTCACCAAGATGTAGAAGGGATGATTAGTTTACGAGGCGAGATTTTACCAGTCATCAATCTATTTTCCTTTTTTAATGTCGAGTCAGATCAGTCAGAACAAGAGAAATACATTGTGACTGAATTCAACCAACGGAAATTTGTGTTCCATACAGGAACGGTATCACAAATTCACCGCGTCAGCTGGGAAGAGATTGAAAAACCAACTGCACTCAATCAAGGAATGGACCGTCATTTAACAGGAATCATCAAGCTTGACGAGAAAATGATTTTCCTTCCAGATTACGAAAAAATCATCTATGATATTGAATCCGCATCTGGCGTAGACACATATCATATGTTTGACGGTGAGAAAGACGAGCGAAGAACAGGGAAGAAGCTGTATGTTGTTGAAGATTCTCCGCTTCTCATGCGCTTATTAACAAATGAATTAACCGAGGCAGGCTATAAAAACATTGTGACCTTTGAAGATGGAAAACAAGCATATGACCATGTCATGGATCTTGTCAGTAAAGGCATTAGTGTGACAGAAGAAATTGATATGATTATTACAGATATAGAAATGCCAAAAATGGATGGACATCGATTAACAAAGCTGCTGAAGGACAATCCTTTAACACAGTCCATTCCAATTCTCATTTTCTCTTCATTAATTACGGACGATCTGCGTCATAAAGGGGAAACCATCGGTGCAGATGATCAAATTAGTAAACCAGAAATTCATCAGTTGATTGAAAAAGTAGATCATTTTATTATCTAAAGAAAAAAGACAAAGAGCTAAAATAAACAACATTTTAGCACTTTGTCAATAATCTGAAAAACCACTCGCTTTGAGTGGTTTTTCTGTTTAAAAATAACTTTCCCCGAGCCGTTTGAAGACGGGTTTTGTATAATGTGATTTTTGTTTTGTGGCGGCAGGTTTTTCTTTTAAACCGACATACGTTTGAAGTATTTGTTTCGCTCGATTTAATGACATATTCGCTTTTGGATTGCGATATGATTGATTTAAATTTCCTAAGTGTGGCAAAAATTCGAAGTCTTCTTTAGTTGGTGGCAGATGAAAATAATAATCTCCAATTTCAATCAGCACGTCGGACTGTTGTTGACTATATTTGGGATTGTTAGAGAAATGTAGGCCCACTTTTCTTCCTTTACCTTCTTGCAATAGTTTTTGCAGCGCACGTTTTTTCAAAAGATAAAGAAACTTGGGATTTGGTGCGGTTTTAGCATGGCGGTTAACAGTATAAATGGCTTTTGCGATGTTTTCTGCTGTAGGTTCTATGTCTTTAGTATGAGCATAATCGTCCATTTTTTCTCTCCTTTGTCTTTCGTCTTCCTGTGCTTAGTATAAATTATACGTTTTTATTAGTAAATTGCAAATAGACTTATTGTAAAAACCATTAGATTTTCATCACTCTTATTTACAATAGCCATTCATGATGATTCTGAAACGTGAAGAAGAACAATGAATGAATCCTTCTTAGCAAGAGCACCATCATTTATCCGGTATCCTTTCCAACTAGGCGTTTCAGTTGGATGTAAACGACGCCTTTGATTTTCTATATGATAAAGGTGTTGTATTTTTTACTCTTTTAAAAATATTAATAAAATAGCTAGTGCTGCTGAATCCAACTTGGTAGGCGATTTCTGTTATGTTTAAGTCCGTCTTTTGAAGCAAAATGAGGCTTTGTTGAATTCGATATTCATTCACATAATGTATAGGAGATTTCTTTAAAATATCATTGAAATATCTACAGCATTCAGAGCGGCTTAATTGTCCTTCACGAGCGATATCTTGAAGAAGAACCTTTTCATGATAATGTTCATGAATCCAATTCAGCATATGTTTCATACGTTCATTTCTATCGTGCTTACGAGCATCATATGTCAGTTGAAAACGATTTTGTAAAAGGCATTTCCAAATCGTGATGAGCTGTATATTAAGTTCGAGTTCATAATATGCCGGAGTTTGTTCGATTAATCGTTGAATGATTTGTATACATTGATAGATTCGGTTTGGCCATCCGTCTTTTCGGTTGAATAAAATAAAAGGTGTTTGACTCGCATGCATATATGGATGAACGAACGTGGTGAATAACTCATTGGCTGTGATGAAGTGAGGTGAAACGTTTAAACAAATATAAGTACATGTCGTCCCATTTGCATCCTTTGCCATGTGTAAGCAGCCACTGTTGATGAATACACCATCTCCTTGCTGAATGTTCAATATCTTCTCGTTAATGTGAAACTCAGCCTCTCCCTCCAAAATAAAGACGAATTGAAATTCGTCGTGCCAATGAAGAGGGATATATCCGCTCATATGATCACGAATCTTTGTATGATATAGAGCAATAGGCCATGTGGTGGTTGAATGCTCCGTTAATTCTTTCAGATTGTTGTCAATAAGAAAATGATGATTGTGCATGGTTCTCCTCAATATTCTTTTATTTTTATGTTCAATTGATATATCAATATGTAAAAAATTGAACTACTATCAACTATATTATCATGATTTTTTTAGAATTGAGGAGAATAAAAATGAAGAGGAGAAAGGGAATCTTTCTTGTACTGATAGGAGCTATCTGTTGGGGAGTAGGAGGAACCGTTTCACAAAAATTGTTTCAGCAATATGGAATTGACGTCCATTGGCTGGTTACTGTCAGGCTGCTCATTTCAGGCGGGTTGCTTTTATTTGTTCATTACATGACGAAAGAACGCACGCAATTGATTGGCGTGTTGAAAATGAAGAGTACGGCCATTCAAGTGCTGATATTTGGACTAATGGGCATGTTAGCTGTTCAATATACTTATATGGTGTCCATTCATCATGGGAATGCTGCGGTAGCTACATTGCTACAGTATACAGCACCTGTCATGATTATCGTGTATCTAGTATTTCGCCGGCAATCCACTTTTACAAAAAGAGATATGTTGACGGTCGCATTGGCTTTGGTTGGCATGTTTCTCTTATTGACGAATGGTTCCGTTTCCACATTAACTGTTCCAGCTGTCGCGGTATTTTGGGGAATATTATCAGCCGTGGCATTGTCCTTTTATACGTTATATCCAATCAACCTGTTAAAACAATTCGATTCACTTGTTGTTGTTGGCTGGGCGATGCTTATAGGGGGAGCTGCCCTTAGCTTGGTCCATCCTCCATGGAAGGTGAATCTGTCTCAATTACCTTTTGAAGCGTATATCTATTTATTATTTGTCATTGTATTTGGAACGATGGTCGCTTTTTGGTTTTACATCGAAAGTTTGAAGTATTTATCTCCGAAGGACTCAAGCTTAATTGGAAGTGTCGAACCCCTTGCAGCAGTGATAACCACTGTTTTCTGGTTAAAAGAGCCATTTGGTCTTTTCCAGTGGATAGGGACAGCGTGTATTGTATACATGATATTATTCATGACATTATACCAGCCTAAAATAAGAGGGGAAAAGAAGAAATTGGGTTCATTGGATAGATGATAAGG
This sequence comes from Bacillus sp. BS1807G30, assembly GCF_040047675.1. NCBI lineage: Bacteria > Bacillati > Bacillota > Bacilli > Caryophanales > Bacillaceae > Bacillus > Bacillus sp. BS1807G30. The sequence continues at coordinate 1,321,971 of NZ_CP157353.1, forward strand.
TAAATTGAATGTGTGCAATGTATATAAAGTGAACTATTAAACATAGATAACTACCTATTTTAAAATAAATGGGTAGTTGATGACTTATATGAGAACGGGATTGCCGGATAAAATCTACCATATGCAAGACAATCAAAGTCGAACATATGGCTTAAAAACATGGACTATTTCGTATGGCTAGAATAAGCACAGTAAAAACAGCCGTTAAAATCAGTTTCACTCGTCATTTTTTTGGCTTCATCCATGGCGCTTTCACTGTTCATGTGCAGACCAATCAATGTACGACTTGCTGCATCACCTAAAAATGCGCAGTCTTCTGTATGTACAACATATTGTCCTTGATCATTTTTTGTATGAATAAAATAATAGCTTTTTAACATACCCCTCACCTCCAACCTGACTATCCTACTATAAAACTTCCAATAATGTAAAGGTTTTTTATTAAAATTGTTGCAATTTTATGCACATTCCTTTTATTTTATAAAAAGGAAAATATATTATAAAATATGAAGATCAAAGTCAATGAGGACAGAAAGGACGGTTTAGATTGAAAGATATTTTAACTCCTTTATTGGTCGCTTTTGTCGTTGGAGGCATTGTGTACGTGATAGATGATCGGCCGATTCATCCTTTTCTTCTTTTTCTCATCTTATTTATTAGCATTTATACAGTCGATAGAATCGTTCATTTTGCTTCGAATCATTTCCATGAGCAGAAAAAATAATCGTCGTTTATGTTACACCCATGAAAAAAGGACTTTCTATAGAAGAAAGTCCTTTCAGCATGTAGACAAACCCTCGCATTCTTTGTCAGTCCTGCGTGCTGGTGCTCACGAATGTGAAATTCGCTCCGCACCAGTACTCGTCCTTCCTAGACTGCAAAGGTTTTCTATCACACTGAAAAGAAGAAAAAGGGCTAAAATAATGTTTATTTTAGCCCTTTTTGCTTCATCTATTGTACTCCTTGCCCTTTTAATTCACGCTGCACATCTAAGTCGGCAGCTTCTCTGCTGAACTTTGGCAGTGTAATGAAGTAAAAAAGGAAGACGAGTAAAATAACAAAACCCATTCCGTAATAAATGTAAGAAACATTGGTGATGAGCTTTGGAAATAACACGGCAATTAAACCTAGCGTCATTGATTGTGCAAACATGGTGAGCGGATCAACCCACCCTGATACGCGTCCCATCAGACGAGGGTGAACAATTCTTGGGAGCCAGCCTCCAATGACAATGTTGACTGGACCAATACATGTACCAATGACAAATGATGTGACATAAAATAACCATAATGTATGGGTAGAACCAAGGACAAAAATTAAAATACCTGCAACTAGAATTGGAATCGACATGAGATATTGCATTTTTACCTTTTTCGCAAGAATAGAGCCAAGTAAGCTTCCAACTAGAAGTCCGGCACCGATCGCGATCGTAAAAAAGGATGTATGCAGTTCAAAATGGTCCGGTGAAAGACCGTATTTCATTGTAAACATCGGAAGAACGGCAAATGCGCCATTCACAAGACCGAAAACAAAAAAGCCGAAAATTAAAGAAGCCAATAATTTATTTTTTAAAATATAGAGAATGCCTTCTTTAAAATCTTTTAGAGACGTTTTAACGGTCATGCCCTTCCAGCCTGCTTGTCCATTTGGCTGTCGTGCTTCAATTGGAATATTGCATGATCGAATGAGAATACCGGAAATAATAAAACTGACCAAATCAATGGTAATGGCACCGTGAAGTCCAATCGTTTTATACATAATGGCACCAATTCCAACACCAAATACCATAAATAAACTAAACAGCATTTGATTTAAACCAGCCGCTTTTGCATATTGATCTTTATTTAAAATGGCCTGAACGAGAGAGGCTTCAGCTGGATAGAAGAACTTCGTAATGGCACTTCGTATAAACAAGATCAAGAAAATAAGCGGCAGTGAATTAAAATAAATGACGATAAATAAAACGATCGTCAGCCCAGCTCGTATCCAATCACAATTCTCTGCGACTTTTTTACGATCAAAACGGTCTGCGACCACACCGACCATAAAAAAGACAAAGATTGTAGGCAGTGAATACATTAACTCTGCTAAAGTGGCGTAAGCGGGCTGATGACTAAAATGGTCGAGCAAATAAAAGGCAAACGCCATATTGCCTACTGTTGTCCCCATTTGCGAGGCAAGTGCTGCAAAAAAGAGACGAACAAAATTTCTGTTTTTAAAAATATCCATAAATACGCTCCTTAACCTGAAGATCCCACTTTCTATCATATAAAATTTTAACCATTCGTACAATTGATTTCTCCTACTGGCTAATGGTCACAGGTGTTCCATTTGGAACAATTGAAGCAAGTTCGATGACATTCTGATTGTACATGCGAATGCACCCTCTAGACACAGCTTTACCAATTGAAGACGGGTTATTCGTTCCATGGATGCCATAATGAACTTTTGAAAGGCTCAGCCAATAGGCGCCAAAGGGACCTCCTGGGTTTGGCTGTCTGTTGACAATATAATAAGAACCTGTCGGTGTCATGTTTAATATTCTACCAGTTGCAATCGGGTATGAGCGCAAGAGCTGTGATCCAGAAAACAGTACGAGACGTTTCGCTGAAATTGACACAGATATGCGGTAAGGGATCGTGTTAGGATCCGGTAACCCAGGGATGATGATGACTTCATTTTGTTCTGGCTCGCGGGCTTGAAGTGACGGATTTGCAGCCTTTAAAGCATCTGTCGTTGTTCGAAAATCAAGTGCTATAGAAGCAAGTGTTTCTCCACTTTTTACCGTGTATCGCAGCACGAAAGGACACTCCTTTTACTCAAATAAAAGAAGCCGTGATCCCCGTCTCACATATACTATATGGACGGGATCAGGCCCAGTAAGGTTTCTCCTAACATTTGTCATGAGAATGATCTTTGTTTATACATATGCAGAAAAAGGTGATTTGGCTTCTCTTTACACGTAAGATGTTAAGGTGAAAAAGGTGATTTCAGGTTTGGCTAAAAACCGAAGCGGTAGTCTAGTTGTCCCAAGCCCGCGGTTGACATAGATACGGTGCTGATAGCTACCGTATAAGCCTTCGACATATGTACGCCCAAAAGGTGCTGTGAGAATCGGTCCATAGAAAGGAAGCTGTATTTGACCGCCATGCGTATGCCCAGAAAGCTGCAAGTTTATAGGTGTTGATTCAAGCTCTAGTGCGGCATCAGGCTCATGCACAAGCAATAACGTAAAGAGATCAGAAGAAACTTCTCGTTTGATGAAATGGTAATCAGGCATACTCATCATGAGATCATCCAGTGTAGCGATCTGTATGCGTCCGCCTTCTTTTTCTAAGTGAAACACTTCATTTTTACATAATGTAAAACCACAAGCTTTCATCGTTTCCTCATATAGATCAATGCCAAATGGTCCGTAGTCATGATTTCCGCATATGGCAAACTTTCCAAACGGAGCATCAAGCTTAGACAAAGAGGCTTTGGCTTTTTCATGTTCTTCAATCGATGCTTCAAAATCAACAAGGTCACCTGTAAACACAATGAGATCTGGAGATTCATCGTTGATCTTTTGGACAACAGTCTCTAAATCTTTTGCCGGAAATGTATCACTTAAATGAACATCACTAAATTGAGCAATTTTAAACTGGTTAAACGAAGCCGGTAGCTGAGCATCATGAATAGTGTGTGATACGGCGTCGATCATGCGCGGCTCAATGTACCGAGCATAGCCATAACCGGATGTGGTCGCCAAAAGTCCGAGAATACTCGCACCAGCTGCTCCTTTTAAAAACTGCCTGCGGGAAAGTTGCTTCATATAAGACTCCTTTAAAAATAAAATTAAGTATAGCATGATTTTTGATGAATCTCCTATATGGTGCATGGAGGGGAAATCATGATATGATAGACGAATAATGAATGAATAGTCATTCAAAATACACAAAGGGGGAGAACAAATGACGAAGCAAACAGTGATTGTCACAGGGGGATCAAGCGGAATGGGAAAGGCGATGGCGACTCATTTGGCACTCGGGGGCTGGAATGTTTTGATTACTGGAAGAACAGAAGAGACCCTTGAAACAACGGCAAATGAAATCAAACAGCAAGGTGGTTCGATCGCTTATTTTCAAATGGACGTGCGACATCCAGAAGATGCTGATCAAATGGTAAAGTTTGCGGTAGATACATTTGGTGATGTGGATGCACTTATTAATAACGCGGCAGGCAACTTTTTAGTTCCAGCAGAAAAACTGTCTCCTAACGGCTGGAAAGCGGTCATAGATATTGTGCTAAATGGCACCTTTTTTTGCAGCCATGCAGTGGGCAACTATTGGATTCGTCAAAAGAAAAGCGGAAGTATGATCAACATGGTCGCCACATATGCATGGGGGGCTGGTGTTGGTGTAGCGCATTCAGCAGCCGCAAAAGCAGGCGTACTGTCACTTACCCGAACGCTTGCAGTCGAATGGGGAAAGCAATATCGCATTCGCGTAAATGCCATTGCGCCGGGGCCCATTGAAAGAACAGGTGGTGCAGATAAACTGTGGGAATCTGAAGAGGCTGCCCAAAGAACATTAGATAGTGTTCCGCTCGGTAGACTTGGCACACCAGAAGAAATTGCAGAACTTGCGAGTTTCTTATTATCTGAGCATGCATCTTATATGAATGGAGATTGTATCACGATGGATGGGGGGCAATGGCTCAACCAATCACCATTTTGAATGACCGTGTAAGACCTGCTTTTGATATGGTATAATCACACAAAGAGAGAAGCAGGTGATGAAAATGGTCGATCCATTGGATATTTTAACGAATATTGAAGATGTTTTCCCGCACTATCAAGCGATCTTCAGTGCGGAGGAACAAAAAGTGATAGGCTATGAGATTCTTGGAAGAATGAAGCTTGAGTCGGGAACAGTTAGTCTAGGCTCCTTCTTTACGGATTCATCTATTCCTGACGAATATAAATTGGAAGTAGATCAAAAAGTATTAAGTCAAGCACTTGATCTCTTCACGACCGCAGATGAAGATTTGCTCATCTTTATTAATCATGATGCGAATGTCCTCATGCTCGATCATGGCGAAAGTTTTTTAGAACTTTTAAAAGATTATGAAGCAAGGGGTATTCAGCTTAGCCGGTTTGTCATTGAAATTACTGAACATACGTTTAGCGGCGACATTGAACAGCTTTACCATACGTTAACGTATTATCGTACATATGGGATCAAAATCGCCGTATCTAATATAGGGAAAGAAAGCAGCAATCTTGACCGGATTGCTCTGCTTTCACCTGATCTATTAAAAATAGATCTACAGGCTTTAAGGGCTTCGTCTCCATCTCCTTCCTATGAATATGTGTTATACAGCATTTCACTGCTTGCAAGAAAAATAGGAGCAGCTTTAATCTATGAAGACATTGAAGCGAATTTTCAGCTGCAGTATGCATGGAGAAATGGCGGTAGATATTTTCAAGGCTTCTACCTTCACGAGCCTGACGCACAATTAATTGACCGTAACAAACGAAAAGAACAGCTTAAAGAAGAATTTCAACAATTCATTGCCCATGAGAAAAAGAAACTCCAAGCTGTCTATGAACATTCTGAAACCTTTTATAAGCGAATTCACCAAGCCGTCAGTACGTTAAAAAAATCATGCAGCACAAATGATGAACTTATACAAAAACTGGCACTTGAACTAACCGATTGCAGCTTTCGCATTTATATGTGTAATGAAGAAGGTTTTCAAATTACTGGAAATGTGTTTAAGAAAGAAAAAGAATGGCTGTTTCAGCCAGAGTATATAGAGAAAAACTGGAGCTGGCGCCCTTATTTTCTAGCAAATATTCTTCAAATGAGAATTAGCGGAAAAGGATTTTTCAGCGATATCTACAGTGATTTAGAAACTGGAGAACGAATACGAACGTTTTCTTATCCGTTAGAGGGAGACGTGTATTTGTTTGTAGATCTTCCGTATGCTTATCTATATGAGCAGGAAGGATTAATTTAAAAGCAGCCGTCGTGGCTGTTTTTTTTATTAGAAAAAAGATAGAAAAAATGGTTGACAATGAAACTGATAATCATTATCATTTAGTTATAGAGAGAAGCTACTCTCTGTTCCCCAACCCCTCTATCAGATCAAGATCCAAAAAACTTGGCGCTACCCCCGCCAAGTTTTTTTTGTGCGCCAATCATTCCCTTCATGCATAGGACATCCCAATTCATCCATACACCTTAAATGATGATAGTTAGACAGTAGGAGGGAAAAGTCATGATCAAACGTGACAAGCGGCTGCTGATTGATTTACCAATGCCAGATCACCCAGATGCAAATGGTGCAGCGGCTGTGCAAGAATTACTCGGCGGAAAATTTGGTGAAATGTCCACATTAAATAACTACATGTTTCAATCGTTTAACTTTAGAGGGAAACGAAAGCTCAAACCATTTTATGATCTTGTATCAAGTATTACAGCTGAAGAATTCGGTCATGTAGAGCTTGTGACAACTGCAGTCAATCTCATGATTACGGGAACCACTCATGGGGGCGATCCAGATACGACCCCGATGAAAGCGGCTGTTGATAAACGAAATACGCAGCATTTTATCCAAACGGCACAAACAGGCTATCCGTTTGACTCCATGGCAAAGCCGTGGACAGGTGAGAATGTGTTCTCAAGTGGTAATCTGATTCTGGATCTTCTTCATAACTTCTTCCTAGAGTGCGGAGCTCGTACGCATAAAATGCGCGTATATGAAATGACGGATCACCCTACGGCAAGAGAAATGATCGGTTATTTACTTGTCAGAGGCGGCGTACATGTTGTGGCGTATGCAAAAGCCCTTGAGGTAGCGACAGGGGTAGATGTTGGGAAGATGCTGCCAATTCCAAATCTCGACAATAAATACTTTGACTCTGCAAGAAAGTTTGAAGATCAGAATATTCATACAAAACTGTATACATTTAGTGATACGGATTATAAGGATATCAATCAAATTTGGAAAGGAAACCATCCGATTGATGGAAAGCCGCTGACAGTTATTGAGGGCACGCCAAAAGGTGCACCCGTGCCAGATTATAGAGATTTGCCGGAAGAGTTTGCTCCAGGTATTTCAAAAGAAGATTTTGACGAAATTGCGAAACGCTTGATGAGATCGGCCGGTTTATAAAAAACAAGATGCATGAGATAAGAAAAAAGACTCAAAATAAAAAAACAGATTCTTTTTCTTTTTTTGAATTCAAGAGGAAAAATATCATCTGAGAACACTTTATGGTATGATGCTTTGTAGGACTTGTGTATAATCAATACGGGTTCATCTTGAGTTGTTTTTTTGAAAGGAGTCTTTTTTTAGAATGTCACAATTAATGGGTATCATTACAAGGCTGCAAAGTCTTCAAGAGACAGCAGAAGCTGCAAACGAGCCGGCACAGCGTTATTTCGAAGTGAACGGTGAGAAAATCTGTAGTGTTAAGTATTTCGAAAAGAATCAAACGTTTGAATTGACTGTTTTTCAACAAGGGGATAAGCCAAACACTTTCCCATTTGACAACATTGATATGATTTCGATTGAGATTTTTGAGCTTCTACAATCCTAAGCTGAATCGTATGAAATGTTTTTTCTGAGAATTCCTTCGTTGATTGCGGAAGCATACACTTCATAAGTGATGAACAAATGGAAGATGATCATTCAGTGCAATATTCGGATAAGAGACCATTGAAAAGGAGTTCCTTTCTGTGAGTGATTCTTTTTTCTTTAATCTTTCTGAAGAGCATTTAGCGTTTTCTGATGTTGTCATGAGATTGAAAGACTTTATTCAAAAAGACCCGAGATCTGTTTATGTACTATCAATTGGTACGGACTCTCAGGTCAATCAGAATGTCACAACATTTATGACTGCAATTCATCTTCACCGGATCGGCAAAGGAGCTTGGGGCTGTCTCACGCAGCAAGTGTTGAATCGGCCTGTACAAAGTCTTAGAGAAAAAATTTCATTAGAGACAGCGTTTAGCCAAAAGGTATGTGCAGACATCCTTGAGGGACCTTTAACAGAACTGATGGATTTGCTTCTTCCGTTTGCTGAGGAAGGGGCAGACCTTCGTTTTGAAGTCCATCTAGATATTGGCAAAAAAGGAAGTACAAAAGAGCTGATCCAGGAAATGACCGGAATGATCACAGCCATGGGAATTGAAGCAAAAATAAAACCCGACTCATACGCAGCATTTTGCTACGCCAATCGATACACAAAATAAATTCCGTCATTTTTCTCCAAACGTTGTCGAAACGTGCGGTTGACGATTCGATTCTAGTTCCTTATTCTAGCTGTATAGAGAGGAAGCAGACATTCAAACGCCTGCTAATCAATATAAAAGCATATATGAAACAGGGGGCCTGATGTTGAATGAGCGTCATCGAAAATCGTTTTAATGAAGAAGAGAAAAAGCTATTATTAAACGTATTACTGAATCAGGAATATGCTGTCGAATTACTAAGCAGTGAGATCAATGATATAGAATGTGGAACAAAAAATGTCGACGACAATACGTATAAGAAATTGATCACATTGTATGACAGAGTAAGGTTTGAGAATTAATATCGATTGAACATTCTATTAGATACTCTACGCTGAGTATCTTTTTTATGCAGAAAAAAATCTTTCGACAAAATTCGTTTTAGTTTATGCTTAATGTTAAAGGGGAATGTATGATTGATGATTGAGAGAAAAGGGGTCGAAGAAACATGATAGAGATAGAACCGGCTCAATTACTTGAGTCAACAGTAGCTGAGCATATGATTGATGCAGATAAAGTGGCACACGTTCAAATTGGAAATAATCTTGAGCACGCCCTATTGGTCCTGACAAAAACAGGATATACAGCCATACCTGTTCTGGATGCTTCTTATCACCTTCATGGGTTAATTGGAACAAATATGATCATGGATAAAATCTTTGGCTTAGAACGAATTGAATTTGAAAAGCTCGACCAATTGAAGGTAGAAGAGGTCATGCTATCAGATATTCCAAGACTGAAAACGACGGATCCTGTTTTAAAAGGCGTTCACGCTGTGACGAATAATGGATTTGTTTGTGTGGAAAATGAAGAGCAAGTATTCGAAGGAATTTTCACTCGGCGTGTTGTATTAAAGCGCTTAAATGAGGTCATTCATTCCGCAAAAAAATGAGCTGTAGCCCAGCTTATTTTTTTTGCCTTCATAAGCTATTATTTATATAATGACCATATAGAATAAGAAAAACTTATCAAGAGAAGGAGGGCGTTCATGCAGCTTCAAGAGTTACATATGCTTGTTGTACTTAGTGAGGAATTGAATATGAGAAAGGCTTCAGAGCGGCTCTTTGTCTCTCAGCCTGCCCTATCTCAAAGGCTGCAAACGATTGAAAAAGAGTGGGGAACCAAAATCTTTTTTCGTTCACAAAAAGGCTTGACAGTGACTTCAGCAGGTGAACAGATTATTCAATTTGCCAAAGAGGTTACGACTGAGCAGGATCGAGTGCGAGAGAGAATTGACGAGCTTGAAGGAGACATTCACGGTACACTCAAGCTTGCAGTTGCGTCCATTATTGGTCAGCACTGGCTGCCAAAGGTGCTGAAGCGGTATGTCGAGAAATACCCAAATGCCAAGGTATCTCTTGTGACCGGCTGGAGCAGTGAGATGCTTAAAAGTCTGTATGAAGACCATGTGCACATTGGCATCATTCGCGGGAATCCTGATTGGAAGGGCACAAAGGAATACTTAATGACCGATCATTTATATTTAGTCGATTCTGTCATCAAGGACGTGGATGAGTTAATTGAGACAGAACGCCCGTTTATTCAATTTAAAAGTGATAGCACCTATTATCAAGAAATTCAGCACTGGTGGCATCAAAAGTTTAAAGTGTCGCCAAAACAGACGATTCTTGTGGACCAGATTGAGACATGTAAACAAATGGCCTATCACGGTATCGGCTACGCCATTTTGCCTTCGGTCACCTTATATGATCATGAGAAAAGTGTACACAAAACTCCGCTCGTAGACGCAAATGGAGAGCAAATCGGACGTGACACGTGGCTGTTAGGATATGAAGCCTCTTTTCAGTTAAAACAGGTTCAAGCATTTGTTGGTGTGGTGAAAGAAATGCTTGAAAGTGAGGCAGTGTAAGTACTTCTGGAAGAGGAGGTGCTTTTTTAGGATAAGTGGTTTGATTAGGTTTCTAATAGATTTGCCTGTTTCATACTGAAAAAGCAGAAAGCTGGAAGAAATGATGAGAAATCAACAAAAAAAGAAGATGGATATACCGAAGTGGGGAACTTATTTACGCGAGAGATGGCGTGGACGTTTTGCAAGTCATCTTTCTTTAGAAGAACAAAAAGAGATTGGGATGGATGGTTTCCTATGGCACTTATGTAGCTGGGGAAAAGTTGAATGCCTTGAAAAAGAGGCAGCGATCAACGCCTTTCATCAGCAATCAAAGCATACATGTACGATTTTTTATCAATTTGCTCAAGAAGCGTATCTGTTTGAAAACGCCAAGGAACTGTCAGTGAAGGAATTGCCATATACAGACGGACACATGGACTATAGCGATCTGTATGTCATGGATTGGGAAGAAAATTGGACATTTGTGATGACGCACGAAACCGATTGCGGTCCATATTTTATTCAGAAATAAAAAAAGAGTAAATCACAAAGAGATAGAGTGATGATCAGTTAAAGCCGCCTTCCAATTGGAATGAGCGGTTTTTTGATGTACGTCATGTTTATTTTGAACAGCACCTTTTCATAAAACATTTGACAATGAAAATCATTATCATTTAAAGTGTACATATAATAATTGAAAATGATTATCATTTAGATGAGGTGACCAATAGATGAAAGCACTAATTGCATTTGCGAGTATGTCTGGCAATACGGAAGATATGGCAGCGATCTTAAAACAAACGCTTGAAGGAAAAGGGATAGAGACAGAGATGATGGAATTTGACGACACAAGCGCAGAAGATCTTTCTTCATACGATTATGTCATGATCGGCTCTTACACATGGGGTGACGGTGATTTACCTTATGAAGCTGAAGATTTTTATGAAGAGGTCTCAGCTCTTGAACTTAGTCACATCAAAGCGGCGGTATTTGGATCAGGGGATTACAGTTATCCGAAGTTTTGCGAGGCTGTTCATACTTTTCATGACATGCTGAAATCGACAGGTGCATCCGTATTTCCTGAAACATTGAAAATGGAACTTGCGCCAGATACAGATGAAGATGTGGCGTGCTGTGAGGAGTTTGCAACGAGCTTTTTAACGTGGGCATCATTGTCTGAGAAAAGAGTTGAAAATCATGTTTCATAAAGGTGCGACAGCTGTTGCTGCGTCTAAAAGTGGCGGCTACTTTGTTGCTGTCAAACGAGAAGGTATTTTCCATTACAGTGTGGAGGGCGGATGGCAGCAGCTTTTTAAGCTTAAGCATAAAATCCATGCTATCAGTTATATTGGTCCTTATTTGTTCGGTGTTGGTGAAAATGGAACTGTCATACGATCAGGAGATGAGGGCCACACATGGGCGCTATCATCTTTTCCGACAAATGCAGTTGTTTGGTCTATTACAGGACGCAAAGATGGGTTTGTATGCGCACATGGAAAGCATAGTATTTATGTGTCAACCGATTTCGGAATTTCCTGGGAAATTATGAAGCCATTTGCTCATGTAAATCAGCCCCCTGTTATTCGCTCATTATGTGTAGCGGGCGATTATCTTTATATTGGAACACAGATTCATGAGGTGCATGGAGGAATATGGGTGTATGACTTGCAAAGTGAACAGGTTTTTCTCCTAAACAGAGAAGAGCACCGAATGACTGCTTCTATGCTGCTTTGCGGGGAACACCTCCTTGTCTGTGCGTTGGGCTCTAAAAAAGGGAAAAGAGGATCTGTTCAAATTTTAGACTTACATACCAATATGCTGCATGATATTCAATCACAAGCTTTTGCGCGAGAGGAATCATTTTTGGATGTGTCAGAGGATAACGGCATTGTGTATGTGACCACCTCACAGGACGAGCATGGATTTTCTAAGGTGTATCAGCTTGATATAGAGCAAAAAGAGCTCAAGTGGTTTGATACGATCAAAGGGCACGGTTTTCGTGTCGCCAATCAAAATGAGAATTTTTTCTGTGCGGGTTTATATGAAAGTAAGTTTGTCAGGCCTTATGAAGAACCTGCACTGATTCATTAATAAGGAGGAAGAAAAAGTGACGAAAAAAGTTTTATTGGTGTATGCCACAATGTCAGGAAATACAGAAGCAATGGCTGATTTAATCGAAAAAGGATTAAAGGAAGCTGGGGCTAGCGTGGACCGGCATGAAGCGATGGATATTGATGCTGAACTTCTTCATGATTACTCGCACATTCTGTTAGGTGCATATACTTGGGGAGATGGTGATCTTCCAGATGATTTTATTGATCTATATGAGGAAATGGAAGAGCTTGATTTGACGGGTAAAGCATTTGCTGTATTCGGTTCTGGAGATACATCTTATGAACATTTTTGCGGAGCTGTGGATTTAATTGAAGAAAAAGTGAAGGAGCTGGGCGGTGATATCGTCCTGCCATCCATCAAAATTGAGCTGAATCCAGAAGGAAACGAGGAAGAGGAATTGATTTCTTTTGGTAGACAATTTGTTCATCTTCACCAGCAAGAAGCGGGATAAAGAGGCCCGCTTGTTTTATTTGCCAAGGCGCAGACGATTCTTTCACTTGTCATTAAAACTCTCCTTTGGTACAGTAATGAAGTATAAATTAAGAGGAGGACATACATACATGAAACAAATGGACGCTAATGAAATTATTTCATTTATTCAAAATAGTACAAAATCAACACCTGTTAAAGTTTACATTAAAGGTGACTTAGAAGGTATTGAATTTGGTGAACATGCAAAAACATTTATTACAGGCAATACAGGTGTTGTCTTCGGTGAGTGGAGCGAAATTCAAGAAGCTCTAGCATCAAACAAAGACAAAATTGAAGATGTTGTCGTGGAAAATGACCGTCGTAACTCTGCGATTCCTATGTTGGATTTGAAAAACATCAAAGCACGTATTGAGCCAGGTGCAATTATTCGTGATCAAGTGGAAATTGGCGACAATGCAGTCATCATGATGGGTGCTTCTATTAATATCGGTTCAGTCATCGGTGAAGGTACGATGATTGATATGAACGTTGTTCTTGGCGGCCGTGCGACAGTAGGTAAGAACTGTCATATCGGTGCGGGATCTGTTCTTGCAGGTGTTATTGAGCCGCCTTCTGCTAAGCCAGTTGTAGTAGAAGATGATGTTGTTATCGGTGCAAACGCTGTTGTTTTAGAAGGTGTGACCATTGGGAAAGGTGCAGTTGTAGCAGCTGGAGCGATCGTTGTGAACGATGTCGAGCCTTACACGGTTGTAGCAGGTACACCTGCAAAGAAAATCAAAGACATTGATGAAAAAACAAAAGGTAAAACTGAAATTAAACAAGAACTGCGTCAGCTTTAATTGACACAATTCGCAGCTGAAGACATAGACGTGGATGATATATCCACGTCTTATTCGTATAGAGGAAAGGAAGCGAGTTCACTTGTTAAATCGTGAGCAATTAATATCCATTCGAAGAGATTTGCACCAAATTCCTGAGCTTGGTTTTAAGGAATTTAAAACACAAGCTTACCTCATCAAGCATCTCGAATCGTACCCAACAGATCGAATCGAGATGGAAACATGGCGGACTGGACTTTTTGTGAAAGTAAAAGGGACAAATCCTACGCGTGTCTTTGCGTATCGTGCAGATATGGACGGCTTATCTATCCCTGAAGAAACGGGCTACCCATTTCAATCGGTACATGAGGGCCACATGCATGCATGTGGACATGATCTTCATATGACCATTGCTCTTGGTATCATTGATCATTTCGTGCATCAGCCAATCAAAGAAGATCTGCTATTTATTTTCCAACCGGCAGAAGAAGGTCCAGGAGGAGCTGAACCAATGCTTGCAAGTGATGTTCTAAAAAAGTGGACGCCAGACTTTATTACAGCGCTGCATATTGCACCTGAATATCCAGTCGGCACGATTGCAACAAAGCCGGGCCTATTATTTGCTAATACGAGTGAGCTTGTGATCGATCTTGAAGGAAAAGGCGGGCATGCCGCATACCCTCATTTAGCAAATGATATGGTGGTGGCTGCAAGTGCACTAGTAGGGCAGCTGCAATCGGTGATTTCACGAAATGTGGACCCTCTTGATAGTGCCGTCATTACAGTTGGCACGATTACAGGTGGCACTGCTCAAAATATCATTGCGCAGCACGCAAAGCTGGATGGAACCATTCGCACGCTCTCGCCAGAGTCTATGGAAAAGGTGAGAAAACGAATTGAAGCACTTGCAAAGGGAATTGAAATTGGCTACGAATGCAAGGCGACAGTTCGATACCCTTCATCTTATTACGAAGTGGACAATTCAAAGGATTTGACAGAGGAATTTATGTCATATGTAGCCGAAGAAGGTCTTGCAAATGTCATTGAATGCAGAGAAGCGATGACAGGAGAAGATTTCGGCTACATGCTGAAAAAATATCCTGGGTTCATGTTTTGGCTAGGGGTAGATTCAGAATATGGTCTGCACCATGCAAAACTCACTCCTGACGAAAATGCGATTGAAACAGCTGTAAACGTCATGACAGCTTATTTTAAAAAGCAAGCAGGTGAATGAATAATCAAATGGTCTCCTGTACACCTTATGAACAGGAGGTGTTCTTGATTATGACAAGAATTGGTGTAGAACCATCTTTATCCGATGTAGAAGAACTTTTGAAGCAAAAAGGGTATGATGTCGTACGTATTCAAAATGAACAGCAAATGGATCAGTGTGACTGTTATGTGGTCACAGGGTTAGATTCAAATGTTCTTGGCATTTCAGACACAACGACAAAGGCATCTGTCATTACAGCGTCAGGTATGACGGCTGATGAAATTTGTCAAGAAGTAGAACAGCGTGTTCAATAAAACTAACAAAAAAGAACCAGGATATTATGACCCTGGTTCTTTTTGCTCTTTGGCTAGATCAAGTGCTTCTTTCATTTTTTTGCGCAGAATTCGTTCGACACGCCACTGCTCCATCGTTTCAGTTTTTGCAATGATACGAAGGACGAGGGATGAGGAGCCAAATGATTCCACTCCAACGACTTGAGGACCTTCGATGATTTGCGGCATGCCCTCACGAACTTCATCACAGGCTGCCTGCAAAGTGGTGATCATCTGATCCACATTTTCATCTGGGGATAATTCGATATCAACGAGTGCCTGCATCGTCCCTCGTGAATGATTGCTCACATTGAGTATACTTCGGTTCGGAATGAAATGAAGAGTGCCATCAAAGCTTCTAAGCTGTGTTGTTCTCAGTCCAATTTGTTCAACGATCCCATCAAAACCAGCAACCGTTATATACTCACCGACATCAAATTGTTTTTCGAGCAGTATGAAGAAGCCTGTCACAATATCACTCACTAATCCCTGAGCGCCAAATCCAATGGCAAGTCCTACAACACCTGCGCCAGCCAGCAAGGCGGTTGGGTTATAATGAAATAAGTCGAGGATCATGACAACTAGAATAAAAATTAACAAGTAGGCGAAGATATTTAAGGTAAGACTTTGCAGCGTTTGAGCTCGTGATAAAGAGACATCGTGCTTCTCAGAGAATGCTGAATAGGCACGCTTAATCATCTTGTTTCCAATCGCTCTGATGATAAAATAAATCACAAAAATAGCAATGAGTTTTAGAAAAATCATACTGATATTCATGATGATGGAAACCCAATCTACTTGTTCAAGTGCTTTCATGATCTTCAAAACCTTTCTATGTATGTGCGAAATGAGAAGCTAATCATTTGTTCCCTTATGCAAGTCATGTTAAACTTTTAATAGTTGGAGCGAGAGATTGTGACAAATCGTTAATTAAATTTATTATTAATTAATATTGACTAAAAATCGCTTAAGTATTATAATTATATTTGTGAAGTTATTAACTAAATGAGAATTTAACCTATTGATTCTCATTTTATATACAGCTAAGAAGTCTGTATAAAGATATTATTTTTGGAGGGATTTACATATGGCAGAGCGTTTTGTAGGAAAACAAGCTCCACGTTTTGAAATGGAAGCAGTACTTGCTAATAAGGAATTTGGTAAAGTGAGTTTAGAGGAAAACATCAAGAATGACAAATGGACAGTTCTTTTCTTCTATCCAATGGATTTCACTTTTGTTTGTCCAACTGAAATTACAGCAATGAGCGATCGTTATGATGAGTTTGAAGATTTAGATGCAGAAATCATCGGTGTATCTACTGATACAATCCATACGCATCTTGCTTGGATCAACACAGATCGTAAAGACAATGGTCTTGGAGAATTAAAATACCCACTAGCTGCTGACACAAACCACACAGTATCTAGAGAATACGGTGTTTTAATTGAAGAAGAAGGAATTGCACTTCGTGGTCTATTCATCATTAACCCAGAAGGCGAACTTCAATATCAAACAGTATTCCACAACAATATCGGTCGTGATGTAGATGAGACACTACGTGTTCTTCAAGCATTACAAACTGGTGGACTTTGCCCAGCGAACTGGAAACCTGGTCAAAAAACACTTTAATTGATAGTTGAAGAAACAGTCTAACTGGTGTTAGACCTTCAGATTGTTGACAAAGGGCTAAAATGTTGTTTATTTTAGCCCTTTGTCTTCTTTTCAGCGTGATAGAAAACCTTTGCAGCCCTAGGAAGGACGAGTACTGGCGCAAAGCGAATTTGACATTCGTGAGCACCAGCACGCAGGACTGACAAAGAATGCGAGGGTTTGTCTACACGCTGGGGTCTAACTGATGTTAGACCTTTTTGTTTCGAGACATACAATGGATGGAGGCGCTTCAAAATGAAATTACGTCAACCAATGCCAGAACTAACTGGTGCAAAAGAATGGTTAAATGGAGAAGTAACAAGAGAAGAATTAATTGGTGATAAACCAACATTGATCCACTTCTGGTCAGTTAGCTGCCACCTTTGTAAAGAGGCGATGCCGCAAGTGAACCAATTCCGTGATGAATACAAGGATCAACTAAACGTGATCGCAGTTCATATGCCACGTTCAGAGGATGACCTAGATCTAGAAAAAATCAAAGAGGTTGCAAATGAGCATGAAATCACACAGCCAATCTTTGTAGACAGCGACCATAAACTAACAGAAGCATTTGAGAACGAATATGTACCAGCTTATTATGTATTCGATAAAACAGGTGCTTTACGCCACTTCCAAGCTGGCGGAAGCGGTATGAAAATGCTTGAAAAACGTGTCAATCGAGTTCTTTCTGAGTCTGAAAAGGCTGCAGAATAGGCTTTCCCCCCATGAATGGGGGTTTTTTCATGGGGAAAAATAGGAGACATATTGCACTGGATGAATATGATTGTAGGTGGAATGCCTAAGAAAAGAGAAAATGAGGGATTTCATTAAAAAAATTTCCTGAAATAAAAAGGTATTATGACCTATTTACATTTTTATTTTGAAATGAAAATGTAAAGATTTTAACTTTTTACTATTCAGAACGTTTTTGCACAAAAGAAATTTCAGTTTGGTAAATAACTATATAAATCAAGTAGTATAAGCGTTTATTCAAAATTTTTACAATATTTTAAAGGTGGTCAAAAGCCTATAGTGGCAATGAAATGGGTGCCGATTTTTCTTCTTTGGCAAAATTTTAGTTGGAAATACCTATCTGATAGCAAACTGTAAAATGATAAAAAAATAGTTGATAAAATTAGTTTTCTAATCTAATATTTACTATAGAATATTTTTTATATGATGAGGGGGAAATCCATTGTTTAATGAGAGGGAAGCGTTACGTTTACGATTGGAACAATTAAATGAAGCAGAAGTAAAGGTCATCCGTGAATATCAAATTGAACGAGATGCGATTTACGCAAAACTAAGAGAATTAGACCGTCAAGGTACAGGTCTCGTCACAGATACAAAAAAAGAAGTGCGTACAGAGAGAAAAACGGATTCACTGCCTGTATTAGCTGAGCTGGCTGCACAAGAAATGAGAAGCTACAATCAGCCTGCGCAAACGCAGTCAAACGTTACATCATCTTTAGGAACAGGTCAGCTAAATGGTGCACCTGTAGGTATTCCTGAAGGATCTACAAGACGCAGAAGAGGCACAGCTAGACCTGGATCAAAGGCAGCTAAGCTTCGTGAAGCTGCAATCAAAACATTAAAGCGTCATAATGCGGCGATTAAAAGCTCTGAACTTCAAAAAGAGATTGAAAAAGAGAGCGGTCTTGAAATTCCAAATATGACAACGTTTATGCAAAGCTTAATTAAAATGTACCCAGAAGTGAAGAAACCTTATCGCGGACAGTATATTTTAGAAGGCGACATTCAAACAGAAGACGAATAAATAAAAAAGAAACTGCTGGGCGTAAATGCCAGCAGTTTTTTCTTGCGTACGTGATGAATGAATCACTTTTTTTGATCAACTGTATAGACAATCTTTCGTTCTTTGGGCATGTTGTCGCGCTGTTTTTTAAATCCATCGATCTTCACTGTCATGACCTCTCCACTCCGCTGCACCGCATCAACTTTTGCCTGGAGTGTTTCTACTTGTTCGTTTAGTTTCTTCAAAATCGGTCCTATTTCTTCGGTTGTTTGCAAAATAGGGTCTTGTGAGAACAGCTCGGCATTTGTTTGGGCTGACTGGTCGATATCAGCAAAATGAGAAGCGATCCATTCCTCGCTTTCGGCTAACTGTTTTTGGTAGCTCGTGAGCGTTTCATAAAAAATGGCTTCTTTTGCTTTTTCGATTTGCAGTAATTTTTCTTGTGTTTCATAAAAACGCTCCTGTAGATGCCGGACGCCTTCTTGTAATAAATGAAGCTCTGCGTTTTTATCGCCTAGAGTTTGCTGCAGTTTTTCAATCACAGCGGATAAAGTATTTCCTTTTTTCTCCTCTTTTGCAAGCTGTTTATCTTGGTCTAGTAAACGCTCCTGTAGTTGCTGAGACATTTCCTTATATTTTACAACCTTCAAATGCAATCGGTGCTTTTCCTCTGTTTCTTTTCGTCTATGATAGGTTTCCTTTTGCAGCATTTCATGAAGAAGGACGATTTTATGTAATAATTCCGATTTGCTATAAGAGAGATCCTGTATTTTAGATGATGCTTGGTCTTGGTCAATGGTCATTTCATCCAATTGTTGTTTTAATTGAGTGAAATCCTTTTTCATCTCATGATATTCTTGAGATAGCTTCTTGTTTTTAGCATACGTATACGTGGACTGAAAATCTGAAATCATCTGTTGATATTTGGCCGTTTCAGCTTTTAAAAATAGGTTTTCTTGAGACAGATCATGGAATAGGGGAGAAGCATGGCGCCGGTTCATAGGTAGACCCTCCTTATTCATGTTATCAATAAAGTATGCGGAATGAGTGCGATTAGAACAACCATATTAAAGGGGATGAGATGATGAGTATAGTGAATGTGATACTAGCCGGAGGCGCTTCTAGGCGTTTTGGAGAGCCGAAGGCAAGTCATGTCTATCAGGGGAAACCACTATATGAACATGTGAAAGAGCAACTTTTGAAAGGGGAAACCATCATCATCAGTCACCCGAAGCTTCTGCCTTTTTTCAAAGCAAGAGGGGAACAAGCTGTTTGGTTAGATGATGAACAGGTGCGCGGGTATGGCCCGCTTGCAGGTATATATACCGCTATGCAAAAGCAAGAAGCAGATTGGTATTTAGTGACGGCATGTGATATGCCATTCATACGAAAAGAGACAGCCGTCGCTTTATCTTCTTATTGCCATGAGCATGTAGATGCTGTGGTTCCGATGGT
Source organism: Bacillus sp. BS1807G30 (assembly GCF_040047675.1). NCBI lineage: Bacteria > Bacillati > Bacillota > Bacilli > Caryophanales > Bacillaceae > Bacillus > Bacillus sp. BS1807G30. Next base: position 1,341,874 of record NZ_CP157353.1, read on the forward strand.
GCAGGGAAGATTACAGCCGTTATTTGCGCTTTATCACCGCCGCAGTCTTCCGTTTATTTCTGCGTGTTTAAAAGAGAATCAATTAGCTATCAAAGACTTACTGCAAAAACTTCACGTCCAGGTTGTTCCAGTCGACGAACTGAACGTAGCACCAAATGAATTTCATAATATCAATAAAAGAAGCGATTTACCTGAAAACGGTATGATATGATACATAAAAACGAGGAGGAGAGAACAATATTGAACGAGCGATATTCAAGGCAAATCTTGTTCCCTCCGGTAGGGAAAAAAGGGCAGTCTGCGCTTGCCGAAAGTCATGTCCTTATTGTTGGAGCTGGTGCACTTGGAACAGCGTCTGCTGAAGGGCTTGTCCGGTCTGGAATTGGTACTTTGACGATTGTAGATCGTGATTATGTCGAATTCTCAAATTTACAGCGGCAGCAGCTGTACACTGAACACGATGCAAAGATGCATGTGCCAAAAGCGGCAGCGGCGAAAAAACGTCTCCAAGAGATCAATCATGAAGTGACCATACACGCCATTATTGAAGATGCAGGAGTAGAGCTGTTAAGACCTTTATTCCGAAAAGCAAATATCGTCATTGATGCGACTGATAATTTTGAGACAAGAATGGTGATGAATGACTTATCTTTAGAAACAAATACGCCTTGGATTTACGGTGCCTGTGTGAGCAGTCAGGGAATGTATTTGACCATTTTGCCAGGCAAAACACCTTGCTTATCCTGTGTGTTTACCTCAGTGCCTGTTGGGGGTTTGACATGTGATACAGCTGGTATTATTTCTCCGGCTGTCCAAATGGTGTCGGCTTATCAGCAAACAGAGGCATTAAAATATTTAACAGGGCATGAAGAGCAAATGGAGCGAAAGTTTGTCACGTTTGATTTGTGGCAGTCGTCTTCGTTTAAAATGGATGTATCTCGTACGAAGCAGGAAAGCTGTCCATCTTGCGGCACACATAGAACGTATCCATATTTAGATGAACAGCGTAAAAAAACAGCGGTTCTTTGCGGACGTGACACCATTCAGATCATATCGAAGGATTTGGAAAACCTTTCATTTCAGCGTGTAAAAGAGCGTCTGTCATCTATTTGTGAGGTGGAAGTGAACGATTTTTTAATTCATATACGCTATGAAACACACCGTATCGTTTGTTTTAAAGGAGGACGTGTATTAATCCATGGGACAAATGATGAAAGAGTAGCCAATTCATTACTAGCAAGACTGCTAGGCATATAGGAGTGAGAAGTGATGGAAAGACGACAGCCAATTCCAGTAGAAGAGGCAGTAAAGAAAGTCCACCAATTTCAAAAACATGGACAAGTCGAATGGGTTCCTTTAAAGAACAGCCTTGGAAGATGGATTGCAGAGGATATTTTAGCAGACCATGATGTTCCTGCCTTTGATCGTTCTCCGTATGATGGTTTTGCACTTCGGGCAGAAGATACAAAGGAAGCATCAAGCGAGCATCCGGTTGAATTTGAGGTCATTGATCATATTGGGGCAGGTATTGTTTCTGCAAAAACGATCGGTCCTTTTCAAGCGATTCGCATCATGACAGGAGCGAAGATTCCAAAAGGAGCAAATGTTGTGATCATGCTCGAATTGACGAAAACGTTTGAAAAAGACGGTAAATCAATGATGTCACTTAAAAGACCTCTGAAAAAGGGTGACAATATTTCTCGGCAAGGAGAAGAGACCCTCAAAGGGAACGTCATGATCAAAAAAGGCTCAAAAGTAACCCCAGGCGTGACGGCGATATTGGCAACGTTCGGGTATGCGGTTGTGCCAGTCGTCAAAAAACCGGTCATCGGTATCATCTCAACAGGTACCGAGCTCCTACAAGTAAGTGATGCCATGGTGGACGGTAAAATTAGAAATAGTAACCTAAGTATGGTGTACGCTCAGGTTCTTGAAGCTGGAGGAGAACCGCTTGATTTAGGCGGTGTATCCGATGATTTTGATCAAAGCTATGAAGCAGTAAAAGCAGCCTTAAGCAAAGTTGATATGCTCATCACAACAGGTGGTGTATCAGTTGGTGATTTTGACTTTTTACCTGCTATTTATGAAAAACTAGGTGCAGAGGTGTTGTTTAATAAAGTGGCCATGAGACCTGGAAGTGTAACGACCGTTGCTGCGTTGCCAAATGGTCAATTGCTTTATGGGCTGTCAGGAAATCCGGCTGCCTGTTTTGTTGGCTTTGAACTATTTGTCAAACCGATCATTTATAAATGGTGTTTGAAAGAAAATCCATTTCCCGTTTTTGCTGAGGCGAAGCTGACACATGATTTTCCAAAAGCCAATCCGTTCACTCGATTTGTTAGAGCATCACTTGATTTCGCTGGCAGCCAGCTGAGTGTGACGCCAACAGGTCTTGATAAATCTAGTGCGGTGACATCTATTGCTCATGCTGATTGTTTCATTGTTTTGCCTGGAGGAACAAGAGGGTTTAGTGCAGGTGACCAGGTCAACGTTCTGCTATTTCACCACGAAGGCGGTGCTCCATGTTGGATGACAAATTAAACATTCTGCAAGTCGTGGGCTATCAAAATAGTGGTAAAACGACGCTGATCGAAAAATTATGTCAGCTGGCGGATGAAGAAGAAATGAAGCTAGGCTGCTTGAAACATCATGGACATGGCGGAAAACCAGACCGTCTGTTCAAACAAAAAGATACGGATCGATATGTTCAAGCGGGTGCGTTTGCTGCTGGTGTGGAGGGAGAAGGTGAATGTCACTTTTTCATGCAGCACATGACGTTTGCACAACTAGTCAACATGTGTCAGCATCTTCCTTTAGATGCCGTCTTGATCGAAGGATACAAACAGGCGCCTTACCGCAAAATCCTGTGTGTCAAAGACGAACAGGAACTCATTGATCTTTCGACACTTTCTCATATACAAGCAGCCATTTATTTCAATAAAGAAATACAGTTCTCCGAGAAATACCCGTTTCCTGTGTTTTCAGCATTTGACAAGCGCGGGATCACATTTGCTTTTAATTTATTGAAGGGGGAAGCCTCGTATGAATGAACTTTTTAACATCACAAAAGAGCCAATTGATGTGAATGAATTGATTCAGCATGTCACAAGACGCAAAGCGGGAGCCATTACGACATTCATAGGAACGGTAAGAGAATGGACAAATGGCAAAAAAACGCTGCGTTTAACATATGAAGCATACATACCAATGGCGGAAAATATGTTGAGTCAAATTGGACAAGAAATAAAAAAACGCTGGCCCGATACAGAAGCTGCTATTGTGCATCGTATTGGCACTCTTGAGATATGTGACATTGCAGTGGCAATAGCTGTTTCATCACCTCATCGGAAAGCTGCATACGAAGCCAATGAATATGCGATTGAACGAATAAAGGAAATAGTTCCTATTTGGAAAAAGGAATACTGGGAAGATGGAGAGGCTTGGATAGGTGATCAGCTTGAAACCGTTTCATACCCGGAAGGAAAACCTAGTACTCTCCAACTTAACGAGAAAGAAGGGAAGCGGCATGATTAGCGTATTATTGTTCGCCGGCCTTGCTGAGAAGGCCGGTAAACAACAAATCATCATTCAAAAAGATCAAACAACGGTTGATGAGATTAAAATAGAATTACAGGAGGTATATGGTGTTGATACTGCACAAAACGTGATGGTTGCAGTCAACGAAATATATACGAGGGGAAATGCTGAAGTGCGTAGCGGGGACACTGTTGCACTCATTCCTCCTGTAAGTGGTGGATAATAGATATTAGAGGATTTGGTTATGGCCAGCGGCTGTAACCAATTTTTTTATGTGTGAAAAGATTGTAGAGGTACTTGGGTATGATCTTCGTAAATAAAACATCCCCGGCGTGCTTTAGAAATGTGAGGATCGAGCTGTTGAATGAGATCATACAATTCGCTGATTCGTCTCACATTGAAATCTGTTTGAGCTTGAAGCTGTTCTTTTAGTTCTTTTGTGCTCACGATGCTTCCCTTTTTTTCTTTAATAATATCTACACACCTTGCTGCGTAGTATATTTTGTCATTAGAAGGTCTGCTCTCTTTCATATCAAGTAATTTGAGCTCATGATAAATCAGTTCTCTTTCCTTTCTAAAGTATTGCCATGCTTCTTGTTCCTTTTCATAAAGTAAAATCAATTGCATTTTCAATTTTTCTCTTAACATTCACTTGACTCCATTTCCACTATCATTTAACCTACCTCTATTTTACATTATATGAAAAAATAACATTTGATCAAGTAAAATCCTTTTATTTTTATTTTTTTAATATGAAAGTATTGATACTAAAGGCTCATCTGTTCTATAAAAGGCGCTAAACATAGTCCTATAAAGCCGGGATTCATTGAAATTACTAGGAATATTTTAACAAAAAATTGTTGTGTCTAACTGAGACCATCTGAATCCAAAGGAAAAGGATATTTATTCCGAAAGACATGTTGTTTACTTCATAAAATGTTTTTCAGTCAGTAAAATCATGATTTTTTCATATGAATATGGTCGGATCAAGGTATCATTTGAAGGATGTCGTTCATGAAAATAGAATAATAGATTCAATCCTATCACTATGAAAATAAGAAAATCAAATGATCTATCACTTATTGGCAATCTTTTGATAAAATAGAAACAACAAGAGTATGAAAAAACGTTTCGATACTTACAGCACATGGAGAGGATGACCTTTGATGAAAGAAACAACGCCAAAACCCACAATAATTGGAGTAAGCACTAGACCATCAGAGCATTTAAAAAGAGTGTGGGAACATCCATTCGTTTGGTGGCCTTTATCATGTGTGCTTGTATTAACAGTTGTTGTCACTTATTTGTCTCAGCTAGTGAATGAAGGATTGTGGGCAGATTTAATTTTGCCAATCCCTTTCGTTTATGTGATCACGCTCATTGGAATTGTCATTAATACTGCCGTATACAAGTTCATCGTCTTTTTAGCAAAAGGTGATGCAACATTTCATCAGCTGTTTTCAGGTGTACTGTATATCACGCCTATTACGATCATTGGTACGATTATTTCTCATTTGGCGATCATTTTTTTTCATGTGCCAAAAGATATCACGGTTACCTCATTAAACGCATTCATTCGAATGTCTGGTCCATGGCATGCCGTGTTAGCAAATATCGATCTTTTTGTGATCTGGAATCTTGTTTTAACAGGCTTTTTATTGATCAAAGTCGGCCGCACTTCGCCAAAAATATCTTGGATCATTGTAGCTGTCTTTTATGTGCTATCTTTAATTTTTCAATATGTAGGAACCACAATCACCATTAACATGTCATTAAGCTGGGGGTAGAATGTTTTTATGAGAAAGAAAATCATCATCGGATCCATTATCATTATTGTGATTGGTCTATTTATTGGATTTAATATTGCAAAAAACCAATCAAAGCCTGCCTCTACGGCATCATTTAAAACAGTCCAACTTGCATCAAAAGAAATAACTTCTACGGTGATGACGCCTGGAACACTTTCATTCTCGGAGGAGCAATTCATTTATACAGAAGAGGAGAAGGGAAGCCTGAATCATATCGCTGTGAAAGAAGGAGAAAAGGTGAAAGTTGGAACACCGCTCCTGACATATGAAAATAAGGAACTGGAGCTTGAAGAACAGCAGCAAGCACTTGCGGCTGAATCAAGTACACTAAAGCTTGAACAATTACAAAATAGACTCAATACATTAGATGAAAATCAGGGAAAAAAGGTGGGCTCTGATTCGAAAAACGAGCGAGATCAGCTTGAACTCGAACTCAAAGCTGCTGAATTAGAACAAAAACAAGCGGAGCTTAACCAAGAAAAAATAAAGGCACAAATAGAAGATTTAACGATACATAGCAAAATTGAAGGAACAGTCATCTCCATCGAGCAAGATGCTGGCGCAGGGAAGCTAGAAGAGAGACAGCCGGTGATCCATATTGGCAATGAGAAAAAAATGATCGTACGAGGCTTAATCACTGAGTATGACGCTATGAAAGTCAAAAAGAAACAAAAAGTAAAGGTAACGTCTGATGTCATTCGCGGAAAGAGCTGGCAAGGAGTGGTGAAAAAAGTGGGCGCTGTGCCTGCCCAGTCAACAGCAGAAACAGCTGCAAGTGATCAAACGGTACAATATCCAGTCGAAATTGAAATAAAAGGGAAAAAGCCGGATGCAAAACCAGGCTTTAAAATGATCATGGAAATTGAAACGGACAAGCGTCAAGTGCTCACAATTCCTGAAACAGCCGTGAAAAAAGAGAAAGATGGTTCATACGTTTATGTTGTTGGAAAGAATGCACTGAAGAAAGTAAAAGTGACATTAGGTGAAACGTCAGGTCATGATCTTGAAGTGACGAAAGGTTTAACAAAAGAAGATCAAATCATTGCAGAGCCATCAGATGACATGTATGACGGAATGGAAGTGAATGCTGAATGATTCAGCTTTCAAACGTGACAAAAAGCTACGAAGTCGCTGAGGAGACATTTGATGTATTAAGTGATGTGGACCTTGTCATTGGTAAAGGCGAGTATATGTCCATTATGGGCCCATCCGGCTCTGGAAAATCAACGTTAATGAATATCATCGGCTGTTTGGACCACCCGACCTCCGGACAGTACCATTTTCAAGGTATGGAGCTGTCGGCAGCAAAGGATCAAGAACTGGCAGTGATTCGAAATCGATCCATTGGTTTTGTTTTTCAACAATTTTATTTACTGCCTAGATTAAATGCGAGGCGAAATGTTGAACTTCCAATGATTTATGCTGGTATCAGTCAAAAGGAAAGAAAAGAACGTGCGGAAATGGCACTTGAAAAGGTTGGTTTGGCAGATCGAATGAAGCATATGCCAAACGAGTTGTCAGGGGGTCAAAAGCAAAGAGTAGCCATCGCACGTGCGATTGTCAATGAGCCGAAGCTCATCTTGGCAGATGAACCAACAGGCGCTCTTGATTCAAAAACGAGCGGCTCGATTATGGAACAGTTTACAAAGCTCAATGAGGAAGGAACAACGGTTGTGCTAGTTACTCATGAAGAAGAAATAGCTGCGTATACAAACCGGATAGTCGTTGTAAGAGATGGACGCCTCGTTCAAGATAGATTGATACAAGGAGACGCAATGAATGAAACTCTTTGAAAATATCAAAATAGCGCTGAATTCTGTCTTAGCTCATAAATTGCGGTCTATTTTAACAATGCTTGGAATTATTATTGGGGTTGGATCAGTGATTGCAGTCGTTGCCATCGGTCAAGGCGGAGAGCAAATGCTGAAAGAATCAATTTCAGGGCCAAACAATACCATTGATATGACCTATACACCCTCTGATGAGGAGTTAAATGCGAATCCTAATGCGTTATTTGAAGCCACATTTACTGAAGAAGACATTCAAAGTGTTCAAGCATTGAATGGGGTTAAACAGGTTGCCTCCTCCACTGCACAAGGCATGCAATTAAGATTCCAAGATACAACAATAGATGCAACGGTCAATGGGATTAATGAAGGCTACACGAATGTACATTCTTTACATATAGCAGAAGGACAGGACTTACGTGAAATCGATTTTAGGAGCGGAAGAAGGGCAGCTGTTATTTCAGAAGGGATACAAAAAGAATTGTTTAATGGAGAGAAGGCAGTAGGCGAGTTGATTTGGATGAATGGACAGCCGGTTGAGGTGATCGGAGTTTTAGCAAAACAGGAAGGGCTGTTTTCATTTGATATGAATGAAATATATGTCCCTTTTGCAATGCTGACAACTGCATTTGGTGTGAAAGAATATGATAAGTTGTCTATTCAAGTCGCACATGCTGATCAAATGAAAGAAGTGGGAAAGAGTGCGGCTGCACGCTTAAATGAAAATCACCATACAGACGATGCTTACGAAATGATCAATCTGGAAGAGATTGCAGCAGGCATTGGTCAGATTACGTCTGTCATGACAACAATCATTGGCTCAATTGCTGGTATCTCATTACTTGTCGGCGGCATTGGTGTCATGAATATTATGCTCGTATCTGTCACAGAAAGAACAAGAGAAATCGGAATTCGAAAGGCACTTGGGGCAACTAGGGCTCAAATACTCGTTCAGTTTTTAATTGAGTCTGTCGTCCTTACACTGATCGGTGGGTTACTTGGAATTGCGCTTGGCTTCGGAGGTGCTTCACTTGTGTCACTGTTTGCAGGGTGGCCTTCTCTTGTATCGTGGCAAATCGTATGTGGAGGCGTCCTATTTAGTATGCTCATTGGTATTATTTTTGGACTGATTCCTGCCAATAAAGCAGCGAGGCTCGATCCTATTGAATCACTTAGATATGAATAATCCTAAAGTTAACGTTCAAGGTGCTGACAAGAAGGTAGAACGAGATATATTGCCTGCTGCTCCGCACCTGAAGCTTTTATGCAAAACGCATAAAGGCTTTTTTTCGTTCAATTGAATGAAATGAAAAATGATAGAAATGCTAATATCATGACTTTCTTCTCAATGTCACATATTTTTCAGTTTACAAATGGTACATATAAAGGTAAGATGACCATTGTGAAAGATTTTGATAGTTATTGAATGTATTTGATTGTTTTGTATTGATAATGTTGAAAAAAGCGATTACAATAAAGGTGCGCGCAAAATGAATACGTTTTCAAAAGGGGGTGTTTTCAATGCTCACACCAGAAAGACATCAACTCATTATCGACTATTTAGAAGAAAACGATGTCATCAAAATACAGGACTTAACGATTATGACGGATGCGTCTGAATCTACAATTAGAAGAGATTTATCAGCCCTCGAAGAAAAAGGCTTTCTTAAAAGAGTTCACGGAGGAGCTGCTAAAATATCTAGTATTCGTCTTGAACCAGATGTGTTTGAGAAATCTGCCAAAAACCTTCATGAAAAGTCATTGATTGCAGAGGCAGCTGCATCACTTTTAAAACAAGGCGATTGTATTTACTTAGATGCTGGTACGACAACACAGCAAATGATTGACTTTATCGATCCAGATCAAGATATCGTGGTGGTGACAAATGGTGTCATGCACATTGAAGCACTCATGAGAAAAGGCATTTCTTTTTACCTGATAGGCGGATCAGTGAAACATCGAACAGGAGCCATGGTGGGAGCCGCAGCTTTGACAGCTATGGAAAATTACCGTTTTGACAAAAGCTTTGTTGGGACGAACGGCATTCATCCCGAGGCAGGGTTTACAACACCTGATCCAGAAGAAGCGCTCATTAAAAAAAGAGCCATGAAGCAGGCGAAAAAAACCTACATCTTAACAGATGCCTCAAAGTTTGGCGAAATATCGTTTTCAACCTTTGCTAGTTTACAGGAAGCCACCATTATCACAAACGACGCAAAAGAGGATTCATTCGATAATTACCATGAAAAAACGGTTATAAAGGTAGTGAAAACATGATTTATACAGTTACTTTAAACCCATCAGTTGATTACATCGTACACGTGGAGGATTTTGCGGTCGGCGGTTTAAATCGTTCAACCTATGACAAAAAATATCCAGGTGGTAAAGGAATCAATGTCTCAAGGCTTTTAAAACGGCACGGTGTTGAATCAAAATCACTTGGATTCATTGGCGGTTTTACAGGCAAATATATTCAAGACTTTTTACAAAACGAACAATTACAAACAGCCTTTCATGAGGTGTCAGAAGATACACGTATCAATGTGAAACTAAAAACAGGCGAAGAAACAGAAATCAACGGGCTCGGTCCAAGTATTACTGAAGCACAGTTCGATTCGTTTTTATCCCAATTCACTTCATTAACAGAAGGCGATGTCGTTGTATTAGCAGGTAGCATTCCTTCTTCACTGCCTCATAACACATATGAGCGCATTGCTGAGGTATGTGCGAAGCAAGGGGTAAGAGTAGTACTTGATATTTCTGGAGAAGCCTTAAAAAAAGCAGCAGATCTGAAACCATTCTTAATGAAACCAAACCATCATGAGTTAGGTGAAATGTTTGAAACCAGTATTTCATCTGCAGAAGAAGCCATTCCTTATGGGAAAAAGCTGTTGGAACAAGGTGCTGAACATGTCATTGTATCTATGGCTGGAGACGGCGCTCTCTTATTCAGTAAGGAAGGGATCTTTCAATCTAATGTTCCAAAAGGCAAGCTGATCAACTCAGTTGGTGCAGGGGATTCAGTCGTTGCAGGATTCTTAGCTGGCGTTTCTAAAGGCCTTTCCATAGAAGAATCATTTAAGCTTGGCGTCACATCAGGAAGTGCTACAGCATTTTCTGAGGAACTTGGAACAAAAGAGCTTGTCAATACATTATTGCCACAAGTAAAAGTCACACGCATTTAAAGGAGGAGTCATCATGAAAATTACAGAACTACTCACGAAGCATACGATTAAGCTTCAATTAGACAGCCAGCAAAAAGAAGCCGTTATTGAAGAACTGGTCACTGTATTAGATACAGCTGGTAAATTAAATGATAAAGAAGGCTACAAAGCAGCTGTTGTTAATCGTGAAAAACAAAGCTCTACGGGAATCGGAGAAGGAATTGCGATTCCTCATGCGAAAACAGCAAGTGTGAAAGAACCTGCCATTGCATTTGGCCGTTCAACAGCTGGTGTAGACTATGAATCATTAGACGGACAGCCAAGTCATCTTGTCTTTATGATTGCAGCAACTGAAGGCGCAAACAACACGCATTTAGAAGCACTTTCTCGTTTATCCACACTTCTCATGCGTGAAGAGATCCGAAAGCAGCTTCTTGAAGCGGCTACTGAAGATGAAATCATTGAAATTATCAATACACATGATAAAGACGATGAAGAAGAAGAGGAAGTCAAAGAGGAACCGGCTGCACCGGGAAAACCTGCTAAAATTTTAGCGGTGACAGCTTGTCCAACAGGCATCGCGCATACATTTATGGCCGCAGATGCTTTGAAAGAAAAAGCAAAAGAAATGGGCGTTGACATTAAAGTTGAGACAAACGGCTCTAGTGGAATTAAACATGCCCTGACAGCAAAAGAAATTGAAGAAGCGCCAGCTATTATTGTGGCAGCTGATAAACAAGTTGAAATGGAACGCTTTAAAGGCAAACATGTCATTGAAGTACCTGTGACAGCTGGAATTCGCCGTCCGCAAGAATTGATCGAAAAAGCCATCAATCAAGATGCGCCGATTTATAAAGGTTCAGGCGGCAGTTCTTCAAAAGATGAAAATGAATCGTCAGGTAAGGGAAGAAGTGGATTCTATAAGCACTTAATGAGCGGTGTAAGCAACATGCTTCCGTTTGTTGTTGGGGGCGGTATCCTCGTTGCGATTTCATTCTTCTGGGGAATTAACTCAGCTGACCCTAAAGATCCTTCTTTCAATTCATTTGCAGCTGTATTAAAAGGGATTGGCGGAGATAATGCACTTGCCTTAATCGTTGCTGTATTAGCTGGATTTATCGCAATGAGTATTGCAGACCGTCCAGGTTTCGCACCAGGTATGGTTGGCGGATTCATGGCCTCTGCAGCAGGTGCTGGATTCTTAGGCGGATTGATTGCTGGTTTCCTTGCTGGTTACATTGTGGTGCTGCTCAAAAAAGTATTCACTTTTGTACCACAGTCGCTCGATGGTATTAAACCAGTTCTGCTCTATCCATTGTTCGGTATTTTCTTTACAGGGATTATCATGCATTACATCGTCAATACGCCTGTCAAAATGGTCATGGACGGATTAACACACTGGCTTGAATCACTGGGTACGGGAAACCTTGTACTAATGGGGATTATTTTAGCTGGTATGATGGCCATTGATATGGGTGGTCCGATTAACAAAGCGGCCTACACATTTGGTCTTGCGATGATTGCTGCTGGCAACTATGCACCGCATGCTGCGATTATGGCAGGCGGAATGGTGCCGCCGCTAGGAATTGCCCTAGCGACAACGATCTTTAGAAACAAATTCTCTAAACGTGACCGCGAAGCAGGTATTACATGTTACTTCATGGGAGCTGCGTTCATTACTGAAGGGGCGATCCCGTTTGCAGCGGCAGATCCTCTGCGCGTCATTCCTTCAGCTGTGATTGGTGCAGCAGTTGCAGGTGGATTAACAGAATTCTTTAGAGTGACGCTTCCTGCACCGCACGGCGGACTATTCGTTTTCTGGGTAACAAACCATCCAGTTCTTTACATCATCAGCATCTTAATCGGTGCCATTGTTACAGCGCTACTTCTCGGAATTCTAAAAAAACCAGTCCGACAAGAAGCTTAATTTGAAAAGAAGCATCGTGAAGAGCGGTGCTTCTTTTTGTTTAATCATCAGCAAATTAGGAAAAAATATCTAATTGAATGGTTGTCTTGTGAATTTTTAAATGACATGTGATAAAGTAAAGTTATTCAATTCGCGTTTCAAGTCTTTTAGCAGAAAGTCTTAGGAGGAAGCAGTATTTTGAACGAAGAAAACAAACAAAACGAAAATGACATTCAATCTGATGGGAAACAAGCCAAAAAAGAGAAGAAAAGTTCTCTGTTTGAATGGATCAAAGCCATTTTAATTGCACTTGCCCTCGTCCTCATCATCCGTACGTTTATTTTTGAGCCGTATGTGGTGGAAGGAGAGTCAATGGAACCAACCCTTCATGATGGAGAAAAGCTGTTTGTCAACAAAACCATCAACTATCTCGGTGGAGTCAAACGTGGTGACATCGTGATTATTAATGGAAAAGACGGTCAGAAAATTCATTATGTCAAACGATTGATCGGCCTTCCAGGCGACACGATTGAAATGAAGGATGATACGCTTTACATTAATGGTAAAAAAGTAGATGAGCCTTATTTAAAAGAGAACAAGGCACATGCCAAAGAGTATGAGGTACATTTAACAGGAGATTTTGGTCCAGTGAAAGTACCGAAAAACGATTACTTTGTTATGGGTGACAACAGACTGAATTCTATGGACAGTCGAAATGGACTCGGACTCATTGAAAAGGATCGGATTGTCGGCACATCAGAATTTGTTTTCTTCCCATTTGGCGATATTCGACAAACACAATAAATACACCTTTCTCATTGCGTAAGAAAGGTGCTTGAATGGACGACCCTTCATGTAGGGTCGTTTTTAATTTGGTGTGAGCATCGTGACAATGATGACAATGGCCAAAACAGAAGCGAAAACGGACCCGATAATCGCCAAAACAGAACGGAATAATCCAATTTTCACATTGTCTTTTCCGCGCTTTTGTAAAAAGCGTTTTGAAAAGATGTGGACCAGTGTGTAAATGAGGACAAGTCCAATATAAAGGCCAAAGTCTCTTGCATTAAAGCCAGTCGCCGATAAATAAATGCCCATAAAGAAAATCAATAAACAGTATTCCATGAGTGTGAGTAATCTCAAATCGCCCGAACTCCTTCAATAAAAACATTCCCACTTATTATACCATATTGGACAAAAAGCCTTTGTTCTTAGCGAGAGACGTTTCTATCAATCGTTATTCATGTTATACTTCATATTGATGAATGAGTGATGGAGGATTAATAAATGATTGCAGTGAATAATGTTAGTTTGCGATTTGCTGATCGTAAATTATTTGAAGAAGTAAATATTAAGTTCACTCCTGGCAACTGCTACGGACTAATTGGTGCCAATGGAGCTGGTAAATCAACGTTCTTAAAGATTCTTTCTGGAGAAATTGAAGCTCAAACGGGCGATGTTCATATGAGTCCTGGTGAACGTTTAGCGATTTTAAAACAGAACCACTTTGAATACGAAGAGTTTGAAGTGTTAAAAGTCGTCATCATGGGTCACAAACGTTTATATGATGTGATGCAGGAAAAAGATGCGATTTATATGAAACCTGATTTCTCAGATGAAGACGGGATTCGTGCAGCAGAGCTTGAAGGTGAGTTTGCTGAGTTAAACGGATGGGAAGCGGAAAGTGAAGCTGCGATCTTATTAAAAGGTCTTGGCATTCCAGAGAGCCTACAATCGAAGAAAATGTCTGAGCTTGGCGGATCTGAAAAGGTAAAAGTGCTTTTAGCTCAAGCTTTATTCGGCAAACCTGACGTTCTCCTTCTCGATGAGCCAACGAACCATTTGGACTTACAAGCGATCCAGTGGCTGGAAGAGTTCCTCATTAACTTTGAGAATACCGTCATCGTCGTATCGCATGACCGTCATTTCTTAAACAAAGTATGTACGCATATTGCAGACCTTGACTTTGGGAAAATTCAAGTGTATGTCGGAAACTATGATTTCTGGTATGAATCAAGCCAGCTGGCATTAAAACTCAGCCAGGATGCCAACAAGAAAAAAGAAGAACAGATTAAGCAGCTTCAAGAATTCGTTGCTCGGTTCAGTGCGAACGCATCTAAATCGAAGCAAGCGACATCAAGAAAGAAATTGCTTGATAAGATTTCGCTAGATGACATTAAACCATCTTCTCGTAAATATCCTTATGTTCATTTTGCGCCAGAGCGTGAAATCGGAAATGATGTCCTTCAAGTAGAAGGTCTATCAAAAACGATTGACGGTGTAAAAGTACTGGATAACGTCAGCTTTATTATGAATCGTGAGGATAAAATTGCGTTCTTAAGCCGTAATGAGCTTGCTGTCTCTACTTTATTTAAAATCCTTGCTGGTGAAATGGAGCCAGACAGCGGGACGTTTAAATGGGGCGTGACAACTTCTCAAGCCTTTTTCCCTAAAGACAACAGTGAATATTTTGAAGGAAGCGATTTAGATCTTGTTGATTGGCTTCGTCAATATTCTCCTAATGATCAAAGTGAAAGCTTCCTGCGTGGTTTCTTAGGCCGTATGCTTTTCTCTGGGGAAGAAGTGAAGAAAAAAGCAAGCGTCTTATCAGGTGGAGAAAAGGTTCGTTGTATGTTATCAAAAATGATGCTGTCTGGAGCGAATATTTTGCTGTTAGACGAGCCGACGAACCATTTAGACCTAGAGTCCATCACAGCGCTGAATAACGGTCTAATGAGCTTTAAAGGGGCTATGCTCTTCTCATCTCATGACCATCAGTTTGTTGAAACAGTTGCAAATCGGATTATCGAAGTGACGCCAAACGGCATTGTTGATAAACAAACAACTTATGATGAGTTCTTATCAGATCAAGACATCCAAAAAAGACTACAAGAGCTGTATGGATAAACATAAAGAAAAGACATCCACATGTGGATGTCTTTTTTCTTTAAAAAGCCCAATTTCCATTACGGAAAATCGGTTCACGTTTACCATCTTTTGTGATCCCATCAATATTCATTTCCTTTGAACCAATCATGAAATCGACGTGTGTAATACTGCTGTTCACACCCGCTGCGTCTAATTCCTCTCGTTTCATCTCTTTACCGCCTTCGATATTAAATGCATAACCGCTGCCGATGGCAAGGTGATTGGATGCATTTTCATCGTAAAGTGTATTGTAATAGAGGATATTTGAGTTAGAAATTGGTGAATCATCTGGTACAAGGGCAACCTCACCTAGATAATGTGAGCCTTCATCTGTTTCAACGAGAGAGGTTAAAATGTCTTCGCCCTCTTTTGCTTTCACATCTACAATGCGCCCATTTTCAAAGGTTAACGTAAATTCATCGATAATGTTTCCTGCATAACTAAGTGGCTTTGTGCTAGAGACAGTCCCGTTTACACCATCTTTTTTAGGTACGGTAAAGACCTCTTCTGTCGGCATATTGGCCATGAATGATACGCCGCGTTCACTCACGCTGCCAGCACCTACCCAAATATGCTGCTCTGGAAGTTCAATCGTTAAATCTGTACCTGGTGCTTCATAGTGCAGCTTGTGGTAATGACGTTCATTTAATACTTTTACTTTTTCATTTAGTGATTCATCATGCTTTTTCCACGCTTCAACAGGATCTGGCTGATCAGCGCGGGCGACTTTAAAGATTTGGTCCCATAATAATGCAACAGCTTCTTCATCGGCATGCTTAGGGAAAATCTTTTTCGCCCAATCTTTTGATGCAGCACCGACGACTGTCCATGCGACTTTGTCAGATTGAACGTATTGACGATATGTATGAAGTGCTGAACCTGCAGCTTTTTGCTGTGAAGCAATTTTTTTCGAGTCAATGCCACTTAGAAGATCAGGGCTTTCTGACAAGATCGTAATAAAAGCACCGCCACGTTTTGCGATGGTTTCCATCATCTGTGCTTCCCATTCTGGAAATTGCTCAAACACATCTTGTGGGGCATGTTCATATTTTAAACGGGTAAGAACACCATCACTCCAGCGGATATGTACGTTTTTCGCTCCGCGCTCATATGCGTGTTTTGCCACAAGGCGGACAAGGTCTACAGATTCAGTGAACGCAGATACGACCACTTCTTGACCACTTTGAACATTTACACCTACTTCAACGATGGTTTTTGCATATTGATCTAGTTGTTTTTCGAATGAACTCATAAAAACCCTCCTTTAGTCATGTTCATCATATCAGATTTAAGACCGAAAAGGAAAATGGGGAGCCGTCCCGAAGCAAAATAAAAAAGCCGCTTTCGTGCGGCTTTTTAGCGGTTCAGTTGTTTCACAGGCTGTGCATTAGAAGGGGGCATATGTGAAAACGACAGGCTCATTCCTCCTAAAATAATACCGGTTAAAATGACTGTGACAACGACCCGTTTACCTAAATCAAGCAACATGTTCTTCCTCCTTCACGTTTATCCATTCATCACGATATGATCGAAATGATGAAAAAAGAAGTAGAACATGAAGATTATTTTAATGTTTTTTGCAATTTGTCGATTACTTCTAATGAACGACCCGTTCCAATTGCGACAGATTCAAGTGGATTTGCTGCGATATGAACTGGGACGACAATTTCTTGAGAGAGCCATTCTTGAATGCCGTTTAATAGTGCACCACCGCCAGTTAGAATGACGCCGCGGTCTACGATATCACCACTCAGTTCTGGAGGGCTGTCTTCTAATGTAGCCCGAATCGCCTCTAAAATATGAAGAAGTGATTCTCGCATAGCACCTTGAATTTCTGTTGATTCAAGTGTAATTGTTTTTGGAAGACCTGTGACAAGGTCGCGTCCACGTACTTCTAATGACTCAGGTTCGTGTTCAATGAGTCCATAACCAATTTCCATTTTTACCTGCTCAGCTGTCCGTTCACCGATCAGTAAATTGTATTTCTTTCTCACAAAAGTAATGATATCTTCATCCAGTTGATCTCCGCCAATTCGGATCGAGTGGCAAGAGACAACCCCGCCAAATGAAATGATCGCTACCTCTGTCGTTCCTCCGCCAATATCTACAACGACGTTGGCAACAGGCTCGTCCACCGGGAGATCAGCACCGATCGCAGCTGCGACGGGTTCTTCAATTAAATGCACATGCTTGGCCCCGCAATTTTTGACAGCATCGCTGATCGCGCGGCGTTCGACAGCTGTTGAACCTGATGGTGTACAAACAACCACAGTCGGCTTTCTAAAGGTAAACCCAATATTTTTTCCTGCTTTTTTCATAATTTGTTTGAGTAAATCGGTTGTCATATCATAATCAGCGATGACACCATCTTTCATCGGACGGATCGCTACAATTTTTCCAGGTGTTTTCCCAATCATCTCTTTTGCTTCTGACCCCACTGCAAGGACAGTTTTTGTTTCCGTATCTACTGCCACAACGGATGGTTCATTGAGAATAATTCCTTTATTTTTACTGTAAACCAATATGTTAGCTGTTCCTAAATCAATTCCAATTTCGGCATTTTGAAACATGTTTTCACCCAATCTCTATTTTTGCTGTTTTAAACAATTTTACATTTAAAAGTTCAGAGGGTTGAGGTCATTTGTGGGGGTTTGTGATCACCTTGAAATGAATCTGTAAAATTCAAGTCTCATTTTGACATTCACAATAAATTTTCCCTTTGGTTTTTCGATTTTGAAAAAAATTTTTATGCAGGAGAAACCTTTTAAGAATCTCTTACGTCTACGATATATCAATTGGTGAAAAACAGATTGATCTTGAGCTAATGAAAGAAAGAGGGAACGAAATTGAAATCTATCGGAGTTGTAAGAAAAGTAGATGAACTAGGGCGTATTGTGATGCCAATCGAATTGAGAAGAGCACTTGATATCGCTATTAAAGACAGTATGGAATTTTTTATAGATGGAGAGAAAATCGTCTTGAAAAAATATCAGCCAGAGGGCGTCTGCCTGATGACTGGCGAGATTACTTCTGAGAACCACGAGTATGGAAATGGTCAAATTACATTAAGCGCTGAAGGCGCAGAACTGCTGCTAAAAGAGCTTCAAGAAGCCCTTCAGCAGTAAATAAAAATAGCCTGTTCTCTCCCATTGTGCTGAGAGCAGGCTATTTTTTCTAAAAAAGTTCCTTAAAAATGCCGCATCTCCCTCAAAAAATAAGTGGAAAATGGTACAATTGACAAAGAATCTCAGGGCGGCAGGTGGAATTATTTGAACAAAACATATCAAGTACGGATTCTGTTATCCGTTCTTGCATTTATATTAATTTTGAGCTGGGATTTCTTTTATTATCTTAGCGGCTATCACATTAATTGGCCGCTCGATCTAGCCTTTACAGTCGTTGTTTTGGTCGGTATTTGGGTCATCTCAGGCCATGTGGACCGGCTGAATTTACTTGTCTCAGATTTAAATAAACGAGAAAAAGAAGCACATGAACTGACAGAGCGGCTGAATCGAATAACAGATAACTTGCAAGAAATCGTCTTTGAAACCAATGAAAAAGGTGAAATCATTTTTTTAAATCAAGCATGGAAACAAATGACGGGTTACGACATAGAGGAGTGTCTAGGTACGATGTACAATCAGTACTTTGATCAAGAAGAGCATGTCGTTCAGCATTTGTTGTCTGTGATCAAAGAGCATAAGGATGAGGGGCGGGTGGAGCTACAGCTTCTCCATAAAGAAGGAAAAAAGGTATGGGGAGATGTGCATTATAAGCTTTATTTCGATGAACAGCACCAGTTTACTGGAGGTATTGGAACGGTTGCAGATATCACGAAACAAAAGCAGGCAAAGCTTGAACTTGAAAGATCAAATCAGCAATTGCAAATGCAGGCACAAAAGCTGGCTGTTGCAGGACAAATAGCCGCTGGCATTGCCCATGAAGTCAGAAATCCGCTCACCTCAGTCAATGGATTTTTGCAGCTGATGAAAACGCAATATCCTGAAAGAACCGATTATTTTGATATCATCTTTTCTGAAATTAAACGCATTGATTTTGTTTTAAGTGAGCTGCTTGTCTTAGCAAAACCTCAATCGATTCAATTTCAAGAAGTACAGCTCCATGATTTGCTAGAGCAGGTGATTACCTTATTAAACACAAATGCCGTTCTTTCAAATATTGATCTCAAACAGCCATTTAAAAAGCAGGATGCTGGCACGATATTAGCAGACGCCAATCAAATGAAGCAGCTGTTCATTAACTTAATCAAAAATGCGATCGAGGCAATGCCTGAAGGCGGCAGTATATACATATCAACAGAAAAAGTGATAAATGAATGGAAAATCACGATTCAGGATGAAGGAAAAGGAATGTCCGAAGAGGACATTCTGAAAATATATGATCCTTTCTTTTCGACTAAAAAAGAAGGTACAGGACTTGGTTTAACGATCTGTGCGACGATCTTAAAAGATCACCATGGAAGAATGGATGTAAAGAGCGAGCTCAGCAAAGGGACGGCTTTTGATATTTACTTACCTGTGTATCAAAAAAGCAGATAGTAGCAAGGTGAGAGGATGTGATGTGTGATGACGAAGGAGAAGGAGACAAAGACGTTATTTGTGTATGGGACACTTTTAAAGCACGAAAAGTATCACGAGACATTGATGAAAGAAAGCAGTCCATTAGCAGCATCTGCTTGGATAAAGGGGAGACTGTACAATACAGGTGAGGATTACCCTGTGTGTGTTGTCTCGGAACAAAACACAGTATATGGAGAATTGTATGAGGTCAGTGATGAAACGCTGCATAAGATAGATGAGCTAGAGGAAGGGTATGACCAGCAGGAAATAGAGGTTATGACAGACCAGGGGCCAAGATCAGCCGTTGCTTATACAATATGTAAGCAGAAGGCATCGAGTCTGAAGGAGATTGAAAGCGGCTGCTGGAAGTCATATCAACTATGGGAGCGCAAACCGTCTTCCTTCTATTATTTTGCCTATGGGTCCTGCATGGATGATGCAAGGTTTAAGCTTGCGAAAGTGGATCATTATTTTAAACAAATCATCGGCGGCGGCACACTTGGTCGTTTTACCACAAGGTTTACATTGGTGCGTCCTGATGGATCAAGAGCAGATATGGTAGAAGACGGCGGAGAAACAGAGGGTGTTCTATATGAAGTCCCTTTTGATGCCATTCGTTATTTGTACAAACGAGAAGGTGTAAATGAAGGGACTTATCGTCCAGCATTTGTCGATGTCACAGTAGGTGATCAAGTGTATGAGGACTGCTTAACGTTTCTCGTTTTAAAAAAGAGCGAAGAAATTGCGCCTCCTGGTCATTATCGCAGTGAAATCGAAAAAGGAGCAGACCTTTACTTAAGTGAAGCGTTCCGTAAAAAAATACGGTCGCATATGGATTCATTAATGAAACCGTAGTAAAATGCATGGTAAGTGATATAAAAGGAGTCTGAACATGAAAAAGGAATATGCAGTCATTGGTCTTGGACGCTTCGGCGGAAGTATCTGCAAGGCGCTAAGCGAAGAAGGACTTGAAGTCATGGCCATGGATATGAATGAAGATCGTGTGAACGAATATGCTAAAATTGCATCACATGCCGTGATTGGTGATTCGACGGACGAATCTGTTTTAAAGAACCTAGGCATTCGCAATTTTGATCATGTGATCGTTGCGATAGGTGAAAACATTCAGGCGAGTATTTTAACAACGATTATGCTGAAAGAACTTGGTGTCAAAATGGTCACAGTGAAAGCTCAAAATGACTACCATGAAAAGGTTTTGAATAAAATTGGTGCGGACCGTATTGTCCATCCTGAACGAGACATGGGCAGACGGATTGCACATAAAATTATTTCTAACAACGTGCTTGATTATTTAGAGCTGTCAGATGAGTACAGCCTTATTGAAATCGTAGCCAACAGCAGACTTGCTGGGCACTCTTTGTTAGATCTCGACATTCGTGCAAGGTACGGGATCAATATCGTGGCAATTAAGCGCGGGAAAGAAGTGATCGTTTCACCGCTCGCAGATGAAATGATTCAAAAAGAAGATATTCTCATTGTCATTGGAGCAGTAGCAGATATCGGGCGCTTTGAAAAACGGGAAATGCAGAACGACTATTAAACACTCCGAAAAGGGGTGTTTTTTGTTTTAGAAGTGTACATATCGGGCGGACATTGAGGAAGAGAAAAAAGTGGAAATGAGCCGTTTCCTTTCTGAAAAACAGCAAAATGGATCACAATTATTTTTCAGCAAATTATTACTATTCAGAAATAAAAATCAATCTTTTGATATGGTTGATTTTCTCTAAATGTCATTGACTGGACAAACAGATTCGTTTACGATAAGAAACATTATATTGTTTACTCGGAGGAGGCAGTGTCGTTGGATAAGGAGCTTTTCAGACATCAAATTGAGGTAGCTGCAAAGAGAAAAAAAGCAGCCCTAGTGATTAAACATGCGAAGGTTATGGACGTGTTTAACCAGGAATGGATAGACGCTGATGTCGCTGTTGAAAATGGAAAAATAGTAGGAATTGGGGAGTATGATGGGGAACAGGAGCTGGATGCAACAGGTCAAATGCTTGTTCCCGGTTTCATTGACGGCCACGTTCATATCGAATCCTCGATGGTGACTCCTGCTGAATTTTCCAAAGCTGTCGTTCCTCACGGTGTGACAACTGTTGTAACAGACCCGCATGAAATTGCCAATGTATCCGGTGTTGCAGGTATCCGTTTTATGCTCGAAGAAGCGAGAAAAGCTGCTTTAAATATATATTTCATGCTGCCATCCTGTGTACCGGCAGTCAGCTTTGAACGATCAGGTGCTACACTAAAAGCAAAAGATTTAAAGCCTCTTTATGAGGAGAAAGAAGTGCTTGGTCTTGCCGAAGTGATGGATTATGTCGCGGTGGAGCAAGCGGAAGAAGATATGCTTCAAAAACTGCTTGATGCTCACCATGAACATAAACTCATTGATGGCCATCTAGCAGGATTAACGGACCGATTAATTAATGTGTACCGAACAGCTAATGTCCAAACAGATCATGAGGTGACAACAGCTCAAGAGGCCCTTGAACGTGTCAAAAGAGGCATGTATGTCATGCTGAGAGAAGGCTCTGTTGCTAAAAACGTGAAAAACGTATTACCTGCTGTCAATGAGAAGAATGCGAGACGCTTTTTCTTTTGTACGGATGATAAACATTTAGATGATTTAATGGCTCAAGGAAGTATTGATGAACAAGTACGGATGTCGATACAAGATGGATTGGACCCCTTTTTAGCATATCAAATGGGAAGTTTAAACGCAGCGGAGTGTTTCGGTCTCAAAACAAAGGGAGCGATTGCACCAGGCTTTGACGCGGACTTTATGCTCATTTCTGACTTACATGAGGTAGGAATTACAAGCGTCTTTATCGCAGGAGAATTGGTCTCTGAACATGGAGAGTATTTGCCAAGTGTCGACAAGATTACGCCAAGTTCTTCGCTCATGCAATCGGTACATGCAGTGGACGTTCAAGAGAAAGATTTAACGCTGCCTATAACAGATCATCAAAAGATGAATGTCATCCGCATTATACCGAATCAGCTTGAAACAAAATTAGAACAAATATCTCCTTCTGGTAGCGATGGACAATTTACGAGTGATATTGATCGAGATGTATTAAAAATAGTGCTTGTCGAACGCCACAAAGGTCTATCTGAAATTGGGATAGGGGTTGTCAGCGGTTTCGGCTTAAAAGAGGGGGCGATTGCAACAACAGTTGCCCATGACTCGCATAACTTAATTGCCGTTGGCACAAATGATGCTGATATGATCAAAGCCATTGAAACGTTAAAAGAAGCAGGGGGCGGTTTGACCGTTGTAAAAGACGGAGAAGTTCTTCATACGCTTCCATTACCGATTTCCGGTTTATTATCAGATCAACCTGCACATACGGTCAATGAAAGCCTTCATGCACTCCATGATGCTTTAAAGGAAACAGGCTTTGTCTTAGACTTTAATCCGTTTTTGACATTATCCTTTTTGGCACTTCCAGTCATTCCTGATGTGAAAATGACAACACAAGGATTGTTTGATGTGAGAAGTTTTCAGCATCTCCCGATTCAATCGTAAAACAATGACTGAACCCGCACGTATCGTACAGATATGCGGGTTTTTTTATTGCGCATAAAAAAGAGACACAGTCAAAAGGCTGTGTCTCCTTGTACGTCATTACACTTCCATAATAATCGGTAAGATCATTGGGCGGCGTCTTGTTTTTTCATAAAGGAAAGGAGCAAGAGTGTCAGTAATCTCGTTCTTAATTTCTGACCATTGAGTCGTCTTGCGTTCCATTACTTTTTCAAGATGCTTTGAAATGAGATCTTGCGCGTCATTAATGAGGTCTCCGGATTCTCTCATGTAGACAAAACCTCTTGAGATTAAATCAGGACCTGCAGAAATTTTGAATTCTTTCATATCCATGCTGACAACAACAATGACAAGACCTTCTTCTGAAAGAATGCGGCGGTCTCTTAACACGATGTTACCGATATCACCAATACCGCTACCGTCGATATACACGTTGCCTGATGGAATTTTGCCAGCGACACTTGCTTCGTCACCTTTCAGTGCAAGAACTTCACCGTTATCCATGATAAAGCAGTTTTCCTCAGGAATTCCGCAATCATTCGCAAGTTTAATATGCGTTTTTTGCATGCGGTACTCACCGTGAATCGGCATGAAGAATTTTGGTTTAATTAAACGGAGCATTAGCTTTTGTTCTTCCTGCCCGCCGTGTCCAGAGGTATGAATATTATTGAGTGAGCCATGAATGACTTCAGCACCAGCACGATAAAGCTGGTTAATAGTACGGCTTACGCTAATATTGTTACCTGGGATCGGTGAAGATGAGAAGACAACAGTGTCTCCAGGGTTAATTGAAATCTGGCGGTGCGTACCGTTGGCAATACGAGAAAGAGCGGCCATCGGTTCACCCTGACTACCAGTACAAAGAATGGTTACTTTGTTTGCTGGAAGGCGGTTGATTTCATTGTGTTCAATGAATGTGTTTTTTGGACATTTGATATATCCGAGCTCTTGTCCAATATCAATGGCAGACTCCATGCTGCGCCCAAACACAGCGACTTTTCGGCCGTTGGCAACAGCTGACTCGATCACTTGCTGAAGTCTGTGAATGTTAGATGCAAATGTAGCAAAGATAATACGTCCATCTACTTTTCTGAAGATGTCATCAATGCTTTCACCTACACGTCTTTCGGACATCGTAAATTCTGGAATTTCACTATTTGTACTGTCAGATAGAAGACAAAGAACGCCTTCTTTCCCGATCTCAGCCATTTTCGTTAAATTGGCAGGCTCGCCAACAGGAGTAAAGTCAAACTTGAAATCGCCTGTATGTACGATGTTACCAGGAGGTGTCTTCACGACAATTCCATAAGAATCTGGGATACTGTGCGTCGTTCTAAAGAAAGACACAGCTGTTTTTCTAAATTTAATTGTATCTTCTTCTTCAAAGATGTGAAGTTTGGTCTGTCTTAATAGACCATGCTCTTCCAATTTATTACGAAGTAGGCCGATTGCGAGTTTGCCTCCGTAAACTGGAATATTCACTTGCTTGAGAAGGTAAGGGATACCGCCGATGTGGTCTTCATGTCCATGAGTAATAAAAAGACCTTTGATTTTATCTTCGTTTTTAACTAAATACGTATAGTCAGGGATGACGTAATCAATTCCAAGAAGTTCATCTTCAGGGAACTTAATACCAGCATCAATCAAAATGATTTCATCTTGAAATTGAACGCCATACGTGTTTTTACCGATCTCGCCTAATCCGCCGAGCGCAAAAACTGCCGCCTGATCGTTTTTTACAAATTTCATTCCTCTCATAGCTCCAATACTTTAAAATTTTCACTTTCTCGTTCATAGTCTAAAAAAGCACCGTCTACAGGCTGAATGAATTCAATATTGTAGTTATGTTTTTTCAACTTATCGCGTACGTCTCTTTCAGAAACCGCTTCAACGTATAGTGAATCTGTGTGTTCTCTCACAGGTACCTCAGTCGTACTTGCCTGAAAAAATACCTTATATATCATCCAAATCTCTCCTTAAATACCGTATGTTACACTCGCTTATTCTATTATATTAAAAAAACGCGCATAAGAAAAGTCTCAGAGAAAAAAGGACCTTCAGCAAATGTGCGGAAGATCCTTTTAAGCAATCGATTTTTTACGAAGCATGTCCTTCCATTGTCTTCGAATTTTCTTGCGCAGACGACGAAGCATCGCGGATCGCCTCCTTTCGGTATGAGTCTCATTCAGCCATTTGTTCCGTTCTCTCTATATACTTGTATTATATGATGTTTCCACTTAATGTTACATGGTTATATGTGGGAAATGGGCGTTTTAAGAGGAAGTGGTTTCGTCAGTGAAGATCTTTCTGTATGATGAAGGGGAGAGGGTATACATAACAAGAGACAGGAGACGAGATATGAATAAAAAAGTCATCTTCTTTGATATCGACGGTACTTTATATGACCATGATAAAAAAATACCTGAATCAACGAAGCGAGCTGTTCGTTTATTAAAAGAAAAAGGGCATCATCTCTTCATTGCATCTGGCCGTTCGCCTTTTCTCATCCAACCTATTTTAGAAGAAATAGGGCTTGACTCATTTATTGCTTATAACGGTCAGTATGTCATGTACGAAGGAGAAGTCATTTACGGCAATCCGCTTAAGCAAGAGCTAATGGATAAAATTTATGAAACAGCGGATCAACATGATCATCCGCTTGTTTTCATGGGAGAGAAGACGATGAAGGCGTCTGTGCCGAACCATCCATTTATCCACGAAGGGATTGGCACTTTAAAAACAGAGCATCCCGAGCATGATTTGTCATTCTTTAAAGAAAACGTCATTTATCAAATGCTGCTATTTTGTAAAGCAGAAGAGGAACACCAATATGAAGCGTTCCGTGAAGAAATTGATCTCGTCAGGTGGCATGAGCTGTCTACTGATGTCCTGCCAAAAGGTGGATCAAAGGCTGAAGGAATTAAACGAGTCATTGAAAGACTTCCGTACGATCAAAAGGACACAATTGCCTTCGGTGACGGGCTGAACGATCGAGAAATGATTTCGTTTGTTGGAACAGGCGTTGCGATGGGGAATGCAGTCAATGAATTAAAAACATTAGCTGACTTTGTCACCAAACCTGTAGATGAGGATGGCATATTCCACGCTGTGACTGAATTAGGCCTTATTGAAGAATAAAAAACAAGACCCGCTGATGGACGGGTCTTGTTTTTATTCTATGATCTGCCGATCGCAACCGCGTTGTCTGGCTCGGCGAATGGATGATCTTTTTGAATATGATCATAAAACATAATGCCATTTAAGTGGTCAATTTCATGCTGAAAAACGATGGCCGGAAACCCTTTGAGGCGAATATCAATGTCTTCACCTTCAAGCGTTGTACCTTTCACCCTGATTTTTTCATAGCGCGGGACGAATCCAGGGATGGCTTCATCAACAGATAAACAGCCTTCTCCAGTAGCTAAATAAGCTCTTTTGACTGAATGGCTAACAATGCGAGGATTGAATAATGCATAGCTATAAAGTTCTCCGCCCTCGTCTTCACAGTGAACAGCAATCATTCGTTTACTGATATTGATTTGCGGAGCTGCTAGGCCAACACCGGGTCTAAGTTCATATTTTTCAGCAATATCTGCATCCTGACTGTTTTTGACAAATTCAATCATGTCAGCTAATTGCTGTTTTTCTTCTTCTGTTGGCGGGAGTTCGACCGCTTCAGCTGTTTGTCTTAAGACGGGATGCCCGTCTCGTACGATATCATCCATGGTAATCACAAAACTTCACTCCTATTTCCTTTGTATGTAAAGTATATAAAATGATACACAACATATGCAATGAAATAAAGAAGACCGGTCGTATGAGACCGGTCAGAGGCTTATTCAGCCGTTAGCAGCAGCCACCGCCGCCTAAGAATGCTGCGCCAACAATGATCAATAGAATGAATAGGACGACGATTAAAGCGAATGTACGTCCACCACCGTAACCGCAACCGTATCCACCACCATAACTTGGATAGCAACAACCGCCGCCGTATCCATAACCGTAACCGCCGTATCCACCATACATACTTCCATGACTATAATTAGACATACTTTTGACCTCCTTTGAAAATACACTCGGCCTCTCATAAGTGAAGGCGAAGCGTGTAATATAAACTATGTATGAATGCACTATTTGTATAGTCATGAGCCTAGAGCATGAAAAAAATCTTCTTTCCCCTTAAAAAACCAGCCTCTTTCCTTGTCACAACCGCCCTGAAAAATTATAGTGGTATGTGGAGATGTAAAGGGGGACTTTGTAATTGAAACAGATGAAAAGAAGAATAAAAGCAGGTGCAGCTTTAGCGGGGATATGTACCCTCTTGCTTGCGGGCTGCGGAGGTCAAAATCCGCTTTATGAGATGCAAGATGCCATGACGAAAATGAGCGAAAAAGAAGCATCCTTTGAAAAAGAACAAGGCGCACTGCAAAGCTATGAGAAAAAAGAGCAGCAGTTGTATAAAAAAATGATTCAAACAACAAAAGACCACACAAAAACAGTCTCAAGCTTGTCTGATCAAGCATTAGCATCGGCAGAAAAGCGTGAAGAACATTTAAAAACAGAAAAAGACAGCATGGATCAATCGAAAAAAGAATTTCAATCTGTAAAAGAATTCGCTGGACAGATAAAAGATGCGGAAGTAAAAGACAAAGCAGAACAAACAGTCAAATCAATTGAAAAAAGATATGCATCGTATGATCAGCTTTACCGTGAGTATCAAAAGGCGCTGAAACAAGACAAGCACTTGTATGAATCTTTAAAAAGAAAAGACTTAGGATACGCTGAACTGAAATCCAAACTGAAAACAGTCAATCGTTCCTATAGTAAAGTGAGAAAAGAAAGCAAGAAGTTCAATCAATATACAGATCAATTGAACGAATATAAACAAGCTTTATACAAAACAGCTCAGAAAGAATCACAAAACAGTTAAAAACAGTACTTGCATATTTGCTGCTAGTTTTGTTTATCGCTGCTACTCACAAAGTGCCTGCGTGTCGTTACTCGTTTTTCCAAGATGTCAAACTGAAAAGAAGAGAAAGGGTTAAAATGAAGTTCATTTTAGCCCTTTGTCCATCATGATCAAAAGAGCTAAAAATAGCTCTTTTTTTATTTTTCGACAAAAACAAACATGTGCTATTGTAGTACAGTGACCCACTCTATACTAGTACAG
This sequence comes from Bacillus sp. BS1807G30, assembly GCF_040047675.1. Taxonomy (NCBI): domain Bacteria; kingdom Bacillati; phylum Bacillota; class Bacilli; order Caryophanales; family Bacillaceae; genus Bacillus; species Bacillus sp. BS1807G30. The sequence goes on from NZ_CP157353.1 coordinate 1,370,325, forward strand.
TTTATGCTGTTGATTAAACAGATTGATACAGGTCACCATAAAAAGTAAAGCGAATATATTTATTTAAATAAAGCCGTTAAATCAATTGACGGACTATTTTTCTTGTTGTAAACTATTCCTTGTTAACAGAAGTTGTATTAGTTTTTTGTGAACTATCGTTAATACAGTTAGAAAAACTCAAAAGCAAGCGATCATCCAATGTTTCGACAATGATCTTTGTGGCTATTATATACAGGAGTCATATGAGCATTTTGGGTTATCCTATATCTGTATGTATAAATGGATTCACGACAAATTGACTGTTAAAAGAAAGGAAGAGGTGACTTTAGAATGGCTGCAAAAACAAAAAAAGCAATTGTTGATAGCAAAAAGCAATTCGATGCCATCAAAAAGCAGTTTGAAACGTTCCAAATTTTAAACGAAAAAGGCGAAGTCGTAAACGAAGCGGCAATGCCAGATCTTTCAGATGACCAATTAAAAGAATTAATGCGCCGTATGGTGTTTACACGTGTATTAGATCAACGTTCAATTTCATTGAACCGTCAAGGACGTCTTGGCTTCTATGCGCCAACAGCTGGACAAGAAGCTTCTCAGCTTGCAACTCACTTTGCACTTGAGAAAGAAGATTTCATTCTTCCAGGATATCGTGATGTACCACAATTAATCTGGCATGGTCTTCCACTAACAAAAGCATTCTTGTTCTCTCGTGGACACTTTGTTGGGAACCAAATGCCTGAAGATGTGAATGCACTTTCTCCGCAAATCATTATCGGTGCACAAATCATTCAAGCTGCTGGTGTAGCTCTTGGTTTGAAAAAGCGCGGTAAAAATGCTGTTGCAATCACTTACACTGGTGATGGTGGAGCTTCACAAGGTGATTTCTACGAAGGTATTAACTTTGCAGGGGCTTACAAAGCGCCAGCGATTTTTGTTGTCCAAAACAACAGATATGCGATCTCTACACCTGTTGAAAAGCAATCTGCTGCACAAACGATTGCACAAAAAGCAGCTGCAGCTGGTATCGTAGGCGTACAAGTTGACGGTATGGATGCATTAGCTGTATACGCAGCGACTGCTGAAGCTCGTGAGCGTGCTGTAAATGGTGAAGGTCCAACATTAATTGAAACTCTTACATTCCGTTACGGCCCACATACAATGGCTGGTGACGATCCAACAAGATATCGTACAAAAGAAGATGAAAATGAGTGGGAGCAAAAAGATCCATTGGTACGCTACCGCAAATTCTTGGAAAACAAAGGCCTTTGGTCTGAAGAAGAAGAGAATAAAGTCATCGAAGATGCAAAAGAACAAATCAAACAAGCAATCAAAGAAGCTGACGAACAGCCTAAGCAGAAAGTCACTGATTTGATTGAAAACATGTACGATGTGAAACCATTTAACTTGGTTGAACAGCTTGAAATCTACAAACAGAAGGAGTCGAAGTAAGCCATGGCGCAAATGACATTGATTCAAGCGATCACTGATGCGTTACGCACAGAACTGAAAAATGACGAAAACGTTCTCGTTTTCGGAGAAGACGTTGGTAAAAACGGCGGCGTATTCCGTGCGACTGAAGGATTGCAAAAAGAGTTTGGTGAGGATCGTGTATTCGATACTCCACTTGCTGAATCTGGTATTGGCGGTCTTGCAATTGGCCTTGGACTACAAGAATTCCGCCCAGTAATGGAAATTCAATTCTTCGGATTCGTTTACGAAGTATTAGATTCTGTTTCTGGACAAATGGCTCGTATGCGTTACCGTTCTGGTGGGCGCTGGCATTCTCCAGTGACAATCCGTTCTCCATTTGGTGGAGGAGTTCACACACCTGAGCTTCACGCTGATAGCTTAGAAGGTCTTATTGCACAACAGCCTGGTATCAAGGTTGTCATTCCTTCAACACCTTACGATGCAAAAGGACTATTAATTTCTGCAATCCGTGACAACGATCCGGTTGTATTCCTTGAGCATATGAAACTTTATCGTTCTTTCCGTCAGGAAGTTCCTGAAGAAGAGTACACAATTGAAATCGGTAAAGCTGACGTGAAACGTGAAGGTTCTGACCTTTCAATCATCACTTACGGTGCAATGGTTCACGAATCACTTAAAGCTGCTGAAGAACTTGAAAAAGAAGGCGTTTCTGCTGAGGTCGTCGACCTTCGTACAGTGAGCCCGCTTGATATTGAAACAATCATCGCTTCTGTTGAAAAAACAGGCCGTGCGATCGTTGTTCAAGAAGCACAAAAACAAGCTGGTATTGCAGCAAACGTAGTAGCTGAAATCAATGATAGAGCAATCCTTAGCCTAGAAGCACCAGTACTTCGTGTAGCTGCACCTGATACTGTATTTGCTTTCTCTCAAGCTGAGAGCGTATGGCTTCCAAACCATAAAGACGTGCTTGAAACAGCTAAGAAAGTTCTTGAATTTTAATTAAATGACAGAGGGGAAAAGAATTTATTTCTCTTCCCCTTTATCAATTACATGACCGTGTAATGTTGACAGAACAATGGTTTAACATAATCTAGGAGGCGAAAAACAGTGGCATTTGAATTTAAACTTCCGGACATCGGAGAAGGTATCCACGAAGGTGAGATCGTTAAGTGGTTTGTAAAACCAAACGACGAAATCAATGAAGATGACGTTTTAGCAGAGGTACAAAATGATAAAGCAGTTGTAGAAATTCCTTCACCTGTTAAAGGAAAAGTATTAGAATTAAAAGTTGAAGAGGGAACAGTTGCAACTGTAGGACAAACAATCATTACGTTTGATGCACCTGGTTACGAAAATCTTCAATTTAAAGGCAGCGAAGAAGAAGGCGAAGCGAAAACTGAAGCTCAAGTACAAGGTACTGCTGAAGCTGGTAACGAGCCTGAAAAGAAAGAAGTTGCTCAAGAAGAAGCGGCAGCAGCAACTGGTGCTGGCGCACAAGAGCAAGTAGATGCTGATCCTAACAAACGCGTTATTGCTATGCCATCTGTACGTAAATATGCGCGTGAAAAAGGCGTTGAAATTTACAAAGTTGCAGGTACTGGTAAAAATGGCCGCGTGCTAAAAGAAGATATCGACAGCTTCCTTAATGGCGGTTCTGCAGCAACTCAAGAAGCAGCACCTCAAGCAGCTGAAAGTGCGAAAGAAGAAGCAGCTCCAAAAGCGGCAGCAGCTCCAGTTCTAGAAGGAGAATTCCCAGAAACTCGCGAGAAAATGAGCGGAATCCGCAAAGCGATCGCAAAAGCAATGGTGAACTCTAAGCACACAGCTCCTCACGTAACATTAATGGATGAAGTTGATGTAACAAACCTTGTTGCACATCGTAAACAATTCAAACAAGTTGCAGCTGATCAAGGAATCAAGTTAACTTACTTGCCTTACGTTGTAAAAGCTCTAACTTCTGCTTTGAAAAAGTACCCAGTACTTAACACTTCTATCGATGATAAAACAGATGAAGTTGTTCAAAAGCATTACTACAACATCGGAATTGCAGCTGATACTGAAAAAGGCTTGCTTGTTCCAGTTGTGAAAAATGCAGATCGCAAAGCGATTTTCGAAGTATCTAACGAAATCAACGAGCTTGCAACAAAAGCACGTGATGGTAAATTGGCTCCAGCTGAAATGAAGGGTGCATCTTGCACAATCACAAACATCGGTTCTGCTGGTGGACAATGGTTTACTCCAGTCATCAACCACCCAGAAGTAGCGATCCTTGGTATTGGCCGTATCGCTGAAAAAGCGGTTGTTCGTGATGGCGAAATCGTTGCAGCTCCAGTCTTAGCTCTTTCCCTAAGCTTTGACCACCGTATGATTGATGGAGCTACTGCGCAAAATGCCCTTAACCACATCAAGCGTTTATTGAATGATCCACAATTAATTTTAATGGAGGCGTAAATTCATGGTAGTAGGAGATTTCCCAATCGAAACAGATACTCTTGTCATCGGTGCAGGTCCTGGTGGATATGTAGCTGCTATTCGTGCTGCACAGCTAGGACAAAAAGTAACAATCGTTGAAAAAGGAACACTTGGCGGCGTATGTCTAAACGTCGGCTGTATCCCTTCAAAAGCATTGATCAATGCTGGACATCGTTTCGAGAATGCAAAGCATTCTGAAGACATGGGTATCAAAGCTGAAAACGTAACAGTTGATTTCACAAAAGTTCAAGAGTGGAAAGCTTCTGTTGTAAACAAATTAACAGGTGGAGTTCAAGGTCTTCTAAAAGGAAATAAAGTAGACATCGTCAAAGGTGAAGCTTATTTCGTAGACAGCAACTCTGTACGTGTCATGGATGAAAATTCAGCGCAGACTTATACATTTAAAAATGCAATTCTTGCAACTGGATCTCGTCCAATCGAATTGCCTACATTTAAATACACAGACCGCGTGATTAACTCAACTGGTGCTTTAGCGCTTAAAGAAGTACCTAAAAAGTTAGTTGTCATCGGTGGTGGATACATCGGTACTGAGCTTGGTACTGCTTATGCGAACTTTGGAACAGAAGTTGTCATCCTTGAAGGTGGAGACGAAATCCTTCCAGGTTTTGAAAAGCAAATGAGCTCATTAGTGAAACGTAACCTGAAGAAAAAAGGAAACGTTGAAATTCACACAAACGCTCTTGCAAAAGGCGTTGAAGAAAAATCTGACGGTGTCACTGTTACTTTCGAAGTAAAAGGTGAAGAAAAAACTGTCGATGCTGACTACGTACTTGTGACTGTTGGTCGTCGTCCAAACACAGATGAGCTTGGTCTTGAGCAAGTTGGTGTTGAATTGACAGACCGCGGAGTTGTCAAAACTGACAAACAATGCCGTACAAGCGTTTCAAACATCTATGCAATTGGTGACATCGTTGATGGACCACCACTTGCACACAAAGCTTCTTACGAAGGTAAAATTGCTGCTGAAGCAATCGCTGGAGAGCCAGCTGAAATTGATTACCTTGGTATTCCTGCTGTTGTATTCTCTGAGCCAGAACTTGCAACTGTTGGATACACTGAAGCAGAAGCAAAAGAAGAAGGAATCGACATCGTTGCAGCGAAATTCCCATTCGCAGCAAACGGACGTGCACTTTCTCTTGATGCAACTGATGGCTTCATGAAAATGATCACTCGTAAAGAGGATGGTCTAGTGATCGGTGCACAAATCGCAGGTGTTGGTGCTTCTGATATGATTTCAGAGCTTAGCCTTGCAATTGAAGCTGGTGTGACGGCTGAAGATATCGCAATGACAATTCACGCTCACCCAACTTTAGGTGAAATCACAATGGAAACGGCTGAAGTAGCAATCGGAAGCCCAATCCATATCGTAAAATAATGAACGTTGAAACCCTCTCCACACGGAGAGGGTTTCAGATTGTTGACAAAGGGCTAAAATGAACTTGATTTTAGCCCTTTGTCTTCTTTTCAGCGTGATAGAAAATCTTTGCAGTCTAGGAAGGACGAGTACTGGCGCGGAGCGAATTTGACATTCGTGAGCACCAGCACGCAGGACTGACAAAGAATGCGAGGGTTTGTCTACCCGCTGAAGCCCTCTCCACACGGAGAGGGGTTTTTTATGTATGTGAAACGTCGCTGAAAAAGAAAAACCCTCATGAGATGAGGGCTTTTTTCATATGGATATATAAGTGCAAAGTCGAACCGTTAATTTGTATTCACTCGATCTAATGCTTGGCATATGGGTGATAAGATATCCTCTTTACTTCGGACATTACCTTCCACCTTCACAATGACTTTTTCATTATTGACAAGTAAAATAGCCGGCAGTTCGTCTACTTCATTTTTCCAGCCTTTACGATCTTCTTTGACAATCATCTTGGACATTTCCTTCGGATATTCATTTTTTAAATCGAGCACTGCGTCATAATAAGGACTTTCTTTATCAAGATTTTCTGCATCAGTAAAAAAGAGAATTCTCGGCTTTTGAATATGACTGACCTGGTCTGTCTGATTCGGTATGATATACGCAAATGAGCATGAACTAAGTACAAAGAGCATAGGGAATATAATGAGAAGGGTCCTCATAAAATTCAATCTATTCACCTCAAAATCCTTTGGGGTTGTACCAACATTTTTAGGAGCTAGTTCCCTGTTAGTCACTCTAGTGTATCACGTCCTTTTTGACAATTTTCGATTGTTACTCAATTGTTACAGAATTGATATGAAGCAAAATACATTTGAAACGTTTCCTCAATATGATGAGAAAAAAGCATATATTTATAAAAAATAATTAAATGTGTCATACAATTAACCGTTGACAACTTAAATGTGACATCATATTATAGAGGTATGAAATAGATTAAACGCTTTCAAACTTTGAGTAAAGAAAAGGGGAATGTACGTGGGTACAATTATTTGTCAAGATTGCAATGAAACCATTGATCAATTTGAAAATGAAAAAGTGACAACACTTTATGGAACATGTGGTCACTGTCATTGCTGTGATGAAGCCTCTGAATAAATAAAAAAGCATGCAGCTCCAATTGGGGCTGCATGTTTCTTTTTTATAAAATGGCTTTTTGTTCTTTAATGACACGAATCATATCTAGTGTGGAATCTTCTGGTCCTTGAACAGGAAGACCGATTTCGATATTTTTAAAGATATAGGAGATATTTTCTTCTGTGATGATTTCACCTGGTATAAAAATAGGAATACCAGGCGGATAAACCATGACAAATTCTGCAATGATACGGCCAGCCGCTTCTCTAAATGGAATGACTTCCGTTGTTGCGTAAAAAGCGTCACGCGGTGTCATCGCAAGCGAAGGGATCTCAGGCAGTAACACTTCTGTCACGGCTTGTTTGCCGCCTTGACGTGCAGAGGTTGCCGCAATTTCCTTCATAGCCGTTACAAGCGTATCAATCGTCTCATCACAATCGCCAGGCGTCACGATACATAAAATGTTGTATAGGTCAGAGAGCTCTACTTCAATTCGGTAGCTTTCTCTCAGCCATTTCTCCACATCATGGCCATTCAGTCCAAGGTCTTTAATGGAGATGATTAATTTTGTTGGGTCATAATCGTAAGTAGAAGGTGAACCGAGAATTTCTTGACCAATACAAGTAATACCTTCAATTTCGTTTAAACGAGTTCTTGCTGATTCAGCTAATCGAATGGCTTCATCTGCAAGTGCCTTTCCTTCAGTCGCTAATCGCTTTCTAGCGACATCCAGGGAGGCTAAAAGCAAATAAGAAGTAGACGTAGTTGTCAGCATGCTTAAAATAGATTGTACTCGATCCTTTGAAACAAGCCCTTCTTTTATATTTAAAATCGAGCTTTGGGTGAGAGAGCCGCCAAGTTTATGCACACTTGTTGCTGCCATATCAGCTCCCGCCTGCATCGCAGACAATGGAAGCTCATCGTGAAAATGAATATGCACACCATGTGCCTCATCTACAAGAACAGGTACGTCATACGAATGAGCAATGTCTACAATGGTTTTTAAATCAGCTGAAATGCCAAAATACGTTGGGTTAATCACAAGCAGCCCTTTCGCATCTGGGTGTTTAGTCAGCGCTTTTTTAGCTGACTCTGGCGTGATGCCATGAGAGATGCCAAGCTCTTTGTCAATTTCCGGGTGAATAAAAACAGGTACTGCACCAGAAAATACAATAGCAGACATAATCGACTTATGGACATTACGTGGAACAATAATTTTGTCTCCAGGGCCACAGACGGTCATCACCATTGTCATGATCGCGCCGCTTGTTCCTTGTATAGAGAAAAACGTATGGTCGGCACCAAATGCTTCTGCTGCAAGCTCCTGTGCTTCTTTGATCATTCCTCGAGGCGAATGTAAATCATCAAGAGGTTCTATATTAATAAGGTCAATGCTTAATGCATTGTCTCCAATGAATGCTCTAAATTCAGGGTCCATTCCGGCTCCTTTTTTATGGCCTGGAATGTGAAATTGGACTGGATTAGTTGAAGCGTGTTTTTTTAGTCCAGTGTATAAGGGTGTATCATGTTGTGACAATTGCTTTCCCACCTTCATCGAAATACCTGCTATTATTATCCCAATAACAGCAGATTTCATTGCATAAAACAAAAGAATTATATTATGAACTGATCGGAATGTAAAGCATAAAATCAATCGGATTCTGATCAAACAGATGCTATAATAAAAGTTCAAATAAGAAATGTGGATTAAAGTGAGGGACAAGTAAATGGAATATCAATATCCAATGGACGTCGACTGGACAACTGAAGAAAAGATGGCGGTCATTTCATTTTTTCAAGCCGTTGAAAAAGCCTATGAAACAGGAATTGCGAAACAAGCGTTACTAGAGGCTTATAAACGATTTAAAGAAGTTGTACCATCAAAAGCAGAAGAAAAGACGCATTGTGCGGCGTTTGAAAAGGGAAGTGGGTATTCCCCTTATCGCACAGTAAAAAGTGCAAGAGAGGCTGAAGAAACAGCTATGATACGGATGTAAAAAACGAGCCTATATAGATAGGCTCGTTTTTTTATACAGATTCTTTTTGTGTAAAGCGGTATAGATAAGTTACTGTGCGGAAGGCATCTTCAATTTTTGATAAGAATTCTTCATTATTCATTTGAACAACTTCTTCTCTAGGAAGCTGGATGCCGCAAAGGAGTTCGGCCTTTTTGACTGTTTGAACACGTTCAAATAGTGTTCTCAGCTGTTCAGCATCAAGTTCGCTGTGGCGGAGGACGTCCGGTTTCATATGATCCTTAGACCAAACAAAGTCTTGCGGTATTTTCTTTTGGATCGTGTCCAGCTCTTTTTCGAATAATTGCCCATATTCACCTTTTACTGGAGATTCATAAATGAGCGCAAACCATACAAATACATGAGTTTTCCAAAGCCCAATTTGAAAATGAGGGAGCTTTTTATACCCACGCTTACTGTTAGCGAAAGCCACCCAAGTGTCATTTGGCGGGTTGACTGATCTTCTTGCATGTTTTGCCACGTGGACAAACATTTCGTCTCCTGTAATAGAAGAAAGAAGCGGTGCAAAATGTTCACCAAGTGCTTCAAGCTTTGGACGGACTCTCTCTTTTAATACGGCCATACGTTCATCTAAACCGTCTACTGTGAATGTTTCAAAATCTTCATCTCTAAAACGCATTTCACTCATGTTATGCCTCCTGTATCTTTTCGCTGATCATATTTTATCATAGCTTGGGTCAAGCTCAAAAAAAGATGCACTTTAAAGAGAAAGATAGCAGGGATCTTGGTTCGGCGTTTAAAAACATCGATTTTGTGGTACATAACAAATAGGTAAAAACACAATTTTCAGAATGTCGTTGCGGTTATGCGATCGCTTCATACGATATAAGCAAGAACCATTTCTCTTATCGATTGTATTTTTTATCAATGAAAACTGACAAGGAATGAATCATTCTCTGGAAGGGGCGTTGACCAATGAAGCAAATCGTGAAGCATGGGTATAGACAAGAGAAGAAGAATCGCATCGCTGTGTGGAGATTAGAGGTTGATTATGAGCTTTCTACGCTTCATGAAGCCATCGAGCAAAAAGACGATATCCAAGTAGAACGCAGCAAACGAAAGCTTGAGCGCCTAAGAAAAGAATGGGAGCAGCTTCAAGGGTAAAACAAGGTGAGGTAAAAACGAACCAATTCATCGGTTCGTTTTTGTATGAAGCTGCTTTTTTCTTGCTTTTACGTACATAATATCAGTATGCTAATACAAATAGGTACTACATAGAAAAGAGGTTTACAGTCCGATGACAAACTGGGTGGAAATTGACCGACTTGCAAAGCTTTGGGTAAAAGAAGCGGGTAGCCGCATTAAAGAATCCATGCAGGAAGGTCTATCAATTGAAACAAAATCAAATCCAAATGATCTTGTCACAAACATCGATAAAGAAACAGAACGTTTCTTCATTGAAAAGATACAGTCGACATTTTCAGATCATCATATTTTAGGAGAAGAGGGCCAAGGGGAAGAAGTGACCTCTCTTGACGGGATAGTATGGATCATTGATCCAATTGATGGCACCATGAACTTTGTCCATCAAAAACGAAATTTTGCCATTTCAATTGGGATATTTGAACATGGTGTGGGGAAAATCGGTCTTATTTATGACGTCATTCATGACGAGCTCTATCATGCAGTCAAAGGAGAAGGAGCGTATATGAACGATACCTTACTCCCGCCTTTAAAAGATGTCGCCATTGAAAAAGCCATTGTCGGCATTAACCCAACATGGGCGATTGAAAGCCCCCATTTTGACGCTAAGCCGTTTGCCCGTCTCGTACGCGATGTGAGAGGAACAAGAACGATTGGATCAGCTGCACTTGAACTGGCTTATATTGCAAGCGGAAGAAGCGACGCATATGTCACGTTAAGGCTAGCGCCATGGGATTATGCTGCTGGATGTGTGTTGCTTGATGAGGTAGGCGCTGTTTACTCGAATATTCACGGAGAACGCTTAACGTTTCTAGAGAAAAATAGCATTGTTGCCGGAAATCGATCCGTCTGTGAGAAAATCTTGCATGATTACATAAAAGGAAGCGGAAATAAAAAATAAACAACATCACTTCATGAGAATGAAGTGATTTTTTGTTTTTCCTGAAACTTTTTGGTAAGGCAGATGTCTAAACGAATGAGGCCTTAATTTGATGTAAAGGATTGTGTAGCAATGTTTGATTTGTTTAGTGATTTATCCCTCCATTTTGAAAGGTTTTTTATTTTAAATGAGTACAGTATCCACATGATTCAATGGTGTGTGCTTGGACTATTTGTCCTTTTCATTACACTTCCCATATGGAAAGAAAAGAAGAGTAGTTATGTATTTTATGTTGGAATCGTATTAAGAGTAGTTCTGCTAGGGAGTATGACACTTGAGATGATTCACCAAGTTCTAGCTAGACAGTATACGATCGAAACATTTGAAGTGCTGACAGATTTCATGCAATTTCTCATCTATGGATATGTCTTACTTGCATCACTTTTCTATGTGATTTCTCTTCCTTATTTAAAAAATAGGGGCATGTTTTTTGCATTTGATTTATCTGTGTTACTTCTGCCTTTATGTCAAACGGTATTTATTGTGTTAGTTGAGAGCAAAAAGTTCTTTCTCAGCGGTGATGCGGAGCTGATATGGAGAGATTTGATCATCATTTTGCTTATGATTGGCTTTGCCGCTTTGGTACTTCACCTATTCTTTCGTTTGTTTTGGCATCAGAAGTGGAAAGAATTGCTGTTTTTCTATGGCCTGATTTTCGCTGCGCTGCTGTATATTTTTTATCCTTCTATCTCGAAGTATGAGCTACAATCTTCGTTTAAATCCATTGTGATTTTAGTAGCGGCCGCAGGAAGCTTTATGACATTACATTTGTTATGTGCGTTACTACAAAACAAGGTGAAGTTGAGACAGTGGGGTGCTTGGGGAATTGTCGTCTTTTTTACGCTAATGCTGAACCCGATCCTAAATCTCCCACATATCATGTTTCAATTTACTAAAACGGAACTGACAGATACTTTCTCAGAAGAATATCGCCCTTTATCTGAAGCAAGTGCAAAAGCATTCGCTTCAAAGTTTGTACCATCGGACACTACATTATATTCAACGACTAGTAAACAGCCGATCTCTGATCACTACGTGTTTGCAGCCGATCAATATGAAGTGAATGTTTCTGCGTTTACAGGTGAATTAAACAGCTATTTTTATAATGGTCGCGCAAAGGGTCAGCATTTGACCGATAAAGAATATAGGGAAAAAACCATTGAATTTTTTGAAAGAAGCGGCCGATCCGTTGATCTAGACCGCATTCATGTAGTGATTGAAAAAGAAGACGGGGAGACAAGCGTTCTTCTTTTGCCAAAAATGTCTCAGAATAAAGATGAGAGCCTAGCGTTTGCCACATGGAAAAAAGAGACGCTTCGACAAGCGCAATATGGGAACGCCATCTTTCAATTAAGGGATATAGACGGGATCAATTTAACAAACAAAGAAATGAAAACGAAAATAAATCGTATCTATAAAAAACTAAATTTACAGCCAACAGATTATCAGATCACAGACGTTGATGGCTTTTATTTTCAGTGGCAGCATGAAGTGGAGGTAAAGACAGCCGATCAATCTACATTTGTGTTTAATGGTTCAACGAAAGAATTGCTAAAAATACAGCTATCAAAAGCGATTCTTCAACAGAAAAAAGGAAATATCAGTGACGAAGATTTGTTGGAAATGATAGGGGAACAGTCAAAAGACGTGAAGACAGAAACAGGATCTCGTGAACACAAACAATATACTTTTAACGGGTCATCCCATTTACTTCATGTGACGAGAGATGCCGATGGAATTGCGTTGAATTGGCAATCAGACTCTTCTTTACCGCATACGGTATCGAATCAAGAACGTGATGAAGTCTATCAGCAAGTTCTCAAAAAGTATGAACCTTATGCCATCTATAAAAAACAAATCAAGCCGGTGAGAATGATCGACAAAGAGGGGAAAATGAGCATTTCGTGGTTTGTGATCATTCAAACCTTCGGATCGAATGAGCGGAAAATATATGAAGTGAATGGACGAACAAAAGAGGTGCAACGTTTTGACAGATAAAGAAAAACAAGCCATCTTTCAAGATTTATATGAATTGTATCAGGAAGGGGAGCTTGGAGAAAAGGCTTCTAACTGGATGAATGCGCATGAAAAGCAGTTTCAGCATTCTGTTAAGGGAAATGAGTTTGCTCCTGTCCACACTGAGGATCAGAGCGATTATCTCGAATTAAAACGCATGAAGTGGTTTATTTCTTCGTTATACTTCTTTTTTATCGTTTTATCAATTTGGATGACTGTGTGGTTTTATTTTTGATGTCTAGACCGACCAATCAAATTGAAAAAATATATGAAGAATATTTTCAGGAAATCACCAAATATTTATATCGCAGAACGGGAAATGTCGAAACAGCCAAGGATCTTGCGCAGGATGTATTTATCAAGGCACTGCATGGATTATCCTCTTTTAAAGGACATTCAAGCATTAAAACATGGCTTTACACCATTGCTTATCATACATTTGTCAACGACTATCGCCGAAAAGTAAAACGAACTTTTACGGATGTAGAAAAAGCTGATTTTTTAGAGCAGCAGATATTCATGACACCTGAAGACCATTTAGAAACTCAAGCTGATATTCAAAGGCTGTGGAGCCAGATCAATCAATTGAAGGATTCTTACCGAGAAGTCCTCATTTTAAGAGATATTCAGGAATTATCGTATGAAGAAGTAGCGGAAATTTTGAATTGGACCTTATCTAAAGTAAAGACAACCCTTCATCGAGCAAGATTAGAGCTGAAACGAAAGCTACATTGTGAGGAGTTCAACAAATGAGCTGTTATTTGATTGAAGAACTATTACCACTTTATATAGAAGGGGACACGAGTGAAGAAACAAATCAATTAGTGAATGAGCACTTACGTTCATGCGAAAAATGCCTTCATCTATATGAAGAAATGAAAGAACCAGTCTCTATTGCAAAGTCAACAGATTTCATACCGTTCATAGATGAAAAAGAAGAAAAAAGAAAGTTTGAAAAGCGCTACTATGGAAAACTGTTATTACGGGCAAGTATCGTTTTTAGTATCGTCTATCTCATCATGCTCTTGATCTATTGGATATAAGAAAGAACCCCCATCTGGATGAACCGGATGGGGGTTTTTTGAGCTTAGTTCAATTTTTCTTTAGCAATTTGAACTGCATCATAGAACGTTTTTAATTGCTCTTGAGGAATTTTCTTAAGCAATTGGTTGAAAACAAGTAATTCAGTAGAGCTGAATCCAAGACCTTTAGCGATTTTAGAATCAATTACAACGTTTCCTTTTTTGTCTAGAACAAGTGCATCACCAGCAAGATCAGCAATTCTGATCACTGATTTGAAAAGCTTTTCGAATTTAGTTGCTTCTTCTTTAGTAAGACCAAGTTCAACAGCTTTTTCTGCATCAAAAACTAATTTTCCTTTTTCGTTTTTAGTGATGCTTTCACTGAAAACGATTGTAAGAACAGCTGCGCGATCTAAGAATTTCTCAGCAGTCGCCGCTTCTTCTTCAGTAAGACCGAGCTCAACAGCTTTTTTCACATCAAATGTGTAGTTGTTGTCTTCCTCAACAAATGAATTGATGAGAATGCTGATAACACGCTCGTTTTTCTCCAATAAATCTTTAATAATTTGTTGCTGCTCAAAAGGAATCCCTTTGAAAGTTGCAGCACTTGCTTGCCCAGGAGCTACTGTTGTGAAAGTAAAAATGATAGCTAAAGCGAAAAATACAACAGAGCTGAGCGATTTGCTCAAAAACTTCTTCATGCTTCTTTTCTCTCCCTTTTCTGTTAAATTTTGTTGCAAGAACAGCATACCATGAGAAACTTTGTGGAAGAATAGGAAAAATGTAACTTTGTGTTTGTTTTTGGAGAACTATAAAAGTTCTTGTCGAAAAATGGAAGAGTTCAGATTGCTTATATTTGCCAACTCTATATGAAGTTTTTAGTTGAATCACTAGGGTTACATAGGTGGTTAGTCTTGTTTTTACCCAAAATAAAAGCCTTCTACATGTAAAATGTAAAAGGCTTTTCATAAATTTTATGATTGTACGTTTAATTTTCGTTTTAATGTAAATCCTGTACCCATGAAAATCATGGCGAACACAATACTTAAGCATGTTCCCAGTATGCTTTTTTCTGCAACAGACACTCCAATAAACGCCATACTGACGACGGCAAGTAATGCACATAATAATAGAAGCCATTTGATTTGTTTCATTTGTCTCCATCCCTTTTTTTAGAGTTAATATAAGTTTACAGAAAAACGATCGGCATTTAAAGGGGATTGTGATATAATATGAAAGTTATCTAATTATTTTAGGAGATGAAAATGTGAAACTTCGAAAAGACCTTCGCAACATCGCAATTATTGCCCACGTTGACCATGGTAAAACGACGCTTGTTGACCAATTGCTCCATCAAGCTGGTACTTTCCGTGCGAATGAAAATATCGCTGAGAGAGCCATGGATTCAAATGATTTAGAGCGAGAGCGCGGTATTACGATCTTAGCTAAAAATACTGCGATCCATTATAAAGATACACGCATTAATATTTTAGATACACCAGGACACGCCGATTTCGGTGGTGAAGTTGAGCGTATCATGAAAATGGTAGATGGTGTACTTCTCGTTGTGGATGCATATGAAGGTTGTATGCCTCAAACACGATTCGTGCTAAAAAAAGCACTTGAGCAAAACTTAACACCAATTGTTGTTGTCAATAAAATTGACCGTGACTTTGCTCGTCCAGCTGAAGTAGTCGATGAAGTCATTGACTTGTTCATTGAATTGGATGCAACAGAAGAACAGCTTGAATTCCCAGTTGTATATGCATCAGCAATCAATGGTACAGCAAGTAACGATGCTAGTAAGCAAGATGAAAACATGGAATCGTTGTTTGAAGCGATTGTCAACCATATCCCATGCCCAGTCGACAACCATGAAGAACCGCTTCAATTCCAAGTGGCGCTACTTGATTACAATGATTATGTTGGAAGAATTGGAATTGGGCGTGTATTTAGAGGAACGATGCAAGTAGGACAGCAAGTTGCTCTAATGAAAGTGGATGGCAGTGTAAAACAATTCCGCGTGACGAAGATTTTTGGTTTCCAAGGGTTAAAACGAGTGGAAATCAATGAAGCGAAAGCTGGAGATCTTGTCGCAGTATCTGGTATGGAAGACATCAACGTAGGAGAAACAGTCTGCCCGGTAGAACACCAAGAGGCTTTGCCGATCCTTCGTATTGATGAGCCGACACTTCAAATGACATTTGTTGTCAATAACAGCCCATTTGCAGGCCGTGAAGGAAAGTACGTGACATCACGTAAAATTGAAGAGCGTTTAGAACAGCAGCTTCAAACAGACGTAAGTCTTCGTGTAGATCCAACGGATTCACCTGATGCTTGGGTCGTATCAGGACGCGGTGAGCTTCATTTATCAATTCTGATTGAGAATATGAGACGTGAAGGATTTGAACTGCAAGTATCGAAGCCAGAAGTTATTGTAAAAGAAGTAGATGGTGTTCGATGTGAGCCTGTAGAGCGTGTTCAAATTGATGTACCTGAAGAGCATACTGGCTCTGTTATGGAATCAATGGGTGCAAGAAAAGGTGAAATGATTGACATGATCAATAATGGTAACGGTCAAGTTCGCCTGATCTTTACAGTTCCATCACGTGGTTTAATCGGATATACAACTGAATTTCTTTCATTAACTCGTGGTTTTGGTATTTTGAACCATACATTTGACAGCTACCAGCCGATGCAGTCTGGTCAAGTTGGCGGACGCCGTCAAGGTGTACTTGTTTCAATGGAAACAGGTAAAGCAACTGCTTACGGAATCCAAGGCGTTGAAGAGCGCGGTGTGATTTTCGTTGAGCCGGGTGTTGAAGTATACCAAGGAATGATTGTTGGTGAGCATAACCGTGAAAACGATCTTGTTGTCAACGTGAGCCGTATGAAACAACAAACAAACGTACGTTCAGCGACAAAAGATCAAACGGTTAGCATGAAAAAACCACGTATTATGTCACTTGAGGAATCTCTTGAGTACTTAAATGAAGACGAATACTGTGAGGTTACACCGGAATCGATCCGTTTAAGAAAGAAAATTTTAGATAAAAACGAACGTGAGAAAGCTGCGAAGAAGAAAAAGCTAGCAGGATTATCTTAATTCCATGAAGAATTAAAAAGATAGAACCCTGAAAGATAAGGGGAGGGAATCTTTTTGAATGATCAGGAAGTAAGTGAGAATCTATCCTTTTTCGCGATGCTGTTTCGTGTCGATGAAAATCCGCAAATAGGGATGTGGCTCCTATATGGCACCATCCTTGTTTTAGCGATTATTGTTTTTAAACTCGGCTTTGCTAGACGTTTACCGATTTTAAAAGCACTTGTCATTTATTTGTTTTTGATTTTTGGCTGCACGTTTCTCACATTTCTAGGAATCTTCTTGCCAGTAGCAGAAGGCCTGGTTGTGGCAGCTGTCATTTTGATTATTTATAAAATACGGCTGCATCGTGCGAAAAAAGAAGGAACAGTGAGTACGTAAAAAAGACCTGAACTTGTGTCAGGTCTTTTTTATGTCTTCTGTTCTTTTTTTCCTTTTTTCTTCTTTTTCTCTTTCGTCGCAGGATCTTGATAAAGAGAGAATCTGCCAGTTTTGATGCGTGCCTCTGTCTTTACTTTAATTCTTTCTTGGCAGTCATCGCACATATATGTATGAATCGGTCGATTTCTTAACCGTTTAGCAACAAGTGTATCATCATTAATGGTTTCAAGCTTTTCACATAATGAGCACTTCACTCTCATCATTTTCACCTCACTTTGGTCATGCCTTCATTATAGCATGTTTTTTGAGCCACTTAAAATCAGTATAAAAAAGGCTTATATCACAAGAGATATAAGCCGCAGCGTGTAGACAAACCCTCGCATTCGGTGTCAGTCCTGCGCTTCGGTGCTCACGAATGTCAAATTCGCTCCGCGCCGATGCTCGTCCTTCCTAGGGCTACAAAGGTTTTCTATCACGCTGAAAAGAAGACAAAGAGCCAAAATAAAGTTCATTTTAGCCCTTTGTCAACAATCTGAGGCTTATATCACAAGAGATATAAGCCGTTCTCATTATTTCTTCTGATTCATATGATGGTTTGATTGATCGTTTTGGTTTTTTTCTAATTGCTTTTGATCTTGTTGCTTGAGCTGATGGTTCGGATCATTTGTCGGATCTGTTTCGTTACGGTCGATTTCATTTCGAGGCATTTCTGGCATCACACGTCCCACAATGGCTGCTAGTTCATCCATAATACCGCTTACTGGCCTGCCTGCTTGAATTTCTTTGCCCATTTCCTTTAAACGGCTCACTGTATCAGGATCAGCGACGACCACAGCATTCGCACCTTCTGGATCATTTTTCAGTGCTTTGGCGACTGAATATTTAATGGTTTCAACTTTGCTTCTATCTAAATCATCTTTTACATCAATGCCGACGACAGCATACTTGCCGATGACGATCGCTGTTGCGTCATTTACATCTGCTACATGCTCAGTCACATTCACTAGGTGTTTTGCCACATCTGTTGATGGGCGGGCTTTGTCAGTGTTTTTCTTGGATGAGTCTGATACTCTTACTAAATGCTTGTTTCCGTCTTGATGTTCTTGTGCCAAAGGCTTCTCTTGATGTTGGCAAGCGCCTAATAAAAGAATGGTTTGAACCATGAATAACGTCAAAAATAGTCGCATGTGTATTCCCTCCTTCACAAACTGCATGATTTATTTTATTGTTGAATTAACCTTCTAACTTTATTCATGAAAACATATATTTTAACAATCGTTTTTGGAAAGACAAGGATGAATGAAACCCCGATCAGGAGGCGAAGGACCTGAGTAAAATTTATGTATTAGACACAAATGTGTTATTACAGGATCCGAATTCAATCTTTTCATTTGAAGACAACGAGGTCGTGATTCCGGCCGTAGTGTTAGAAGAAGTAGACTCGAAAAAAAGATATATGGACGAGGTTGGGCAAAATGCACGACGTGTCTCACGTTTAATCGACGGGTTGAGATCGAAAGGGAAACTGCATGAAAAAATTACGCTGGAGTCAAAAGGAACGCTGCGTATTGAGCTGAATCATCGCTCTTTCCATGAACTTCAAGAAATTTTCATCGAAAAAACAAACGATAACCGGATTTTGGCTGTTGCGAAGAATTTGAGCTTAGAGGAAGAAACAAAACCGGATGGCCGGCCTGTCATTTTGGTCAGCAAAGATGTCCTGGTGCGAGTAAAGGCAGATGCCATTGGTCTGCAAGCAGAGGATTTCTTAAGCGATCGTGTGCTACAAAATGAAGACATTGATAACGGCTATCACGAGCTCTATATTCCGACTGAGCAGCTGAATACATTTTATAAGCAAAATCAGTTACCGATAAAAGACGTCACCCAAACGCCATTAAACCCTCATCAATTTGTTATTATGAAGGGAAATGAGGGTGGTTCTGCTTTGGGGATGCTTGATCAAAAAGCAGAGCATGTGAAACGGCTTATTTATGACCAAGAACATATTTGGGGAATTCGCCCAAAAAATGTCCAGCAAACGATGGCGCTTGAGTTACTTTTACGCCGCGATATTCCGCTTGTGACACTTATCGGAAAAGCGGGAACAGGAAAGACACTGCTTGCACTTGCTGCTGGATTAATGCAGACAGAGGACCTCGGTATGTTTAAAAAGCTCATCGTGGCCCGCTCCATTGTTCCTGTTGGTAAGGACTTAGGGTATTTGCCAGGCGAAAAAGAAGAGAAACTCAGACCGTGGATGCAGCCGATCTATGACAACCTAGAATTTTTATTTAACACAAAAAAACCTGGTGAACTCGATGCGATACTAGCGGGCATCGGTTCAATTCAAGTGGAAGCTTTAACGTATATTCGCGGGAGAAGTATCCCTGATCAATTTATCATTATCGATGAGGCGCAAAATTTAACAAAACACGAAGTAAAAACATTATTAACGCGGGTTGGTGAGGGAAGTAAAATTGTGCTGATGGGAGACCCAGAGCAGATTGATCACCCTTATTTAGACAGCTTAAATAATGGGCTCACATATGTCATTGAGCGTTTCAAAGGGCAGCAAATATCTGGACATGTCAAGCTTGTCAAAGGAGAAAGGTCTGGACTTGCACAGCTTGCAGCTGATTTATTATAGTCCAGACCCGCCATCTTATGTAATGATTAACTCTTTGACGCCTTTAATCGGCTGAGTGATGTTGGACTGATCCTCGAAATAAACGTGGATTGGTCCTTCTTCTGTTATAGGTTTTCCATTTTGGCTGAAATGGGCAATGCTATCCATCGCCTTAGAGAGCGGAACAGCAATTGTTTCTGTTTCTGTGACAAATTCACACGTCTCCGCTTGTTCGAGCGGTTCTGCATTTTTTATCATGTCGCCAAGTTTCATCCCGAAGCTGCCTGTGACAAGTCTTTCTTTTTCGTATTTTTTCTCTGTTTTTAATGTGGGTGGAAGTGTTTGACCTTCTCTTATGACCCGCTCTTGATCAAGCTCCTGATCTAGCTGCTGCTCTTCGTTTGCTGCACTTTTCTCAAAAAATGAATCCATTAAAAATTTACGGTCATCAAAAATCCATACACTCGGATCAATGGTGATCTTGTATTGTACGTTCCCCTTGATTTGAATAATGCTCATGTTCAAGACAACCCCTTTCCAACATAAATTATAGAAGTTTTCGCCCGCTTTGTCACTTTCATAAACATGCACCTCCTTGTACAAACTACGATTAGACGAAAAACAGGGAGGATTTTGGGCATGGCATGTCGTGACAATGAAGAGCTTCAGCGATTTGTAGAAGAGGCAAAAAAGGTGGCCAAAAATGGAAAGGTAGCATCCTATATTCCGGCACTCGGTAAAGCGGATCAATCGGATTTATCTGTCGCTGTTTATCATGTGAGTAATACGTGCCACTCAGCAGGAAATGTTGATAAACGATTCACCCTGCAAAGTATTTCAAAAGTATTAGCACTGGCGCTCGTGCTCTCAGAAGAAGGACCGAAAAAAGTGTTTCAATATGTTGGACAAGAACCGACTGGCGACCCGTTTAATTCGATGATTAAACTAGAGACAGCAAGCCCAAATAAGCCGCTTAACCCAATGATTAATGCAGGAGCGCTTGCCGTTACAAGTTTAATAAGAGGGGCAACGCCGCAAGATCAGCTGAACCGGCTGCTTGGTTTTATTAGAGAGCTTGCCAATGACACCACCATTACATATTGCAAAGAAACCGCTGCATCCGAATTTGAAACATCAATGATTAACCGCGCAATGTGCTATTATATGAAGCAATATCATATCATTAAAGGGAATGTAGAAGAGGTGATGGACGTCTATACGAAGCAATGCGCCGTCATGATGAACAGCCTGGATTTGGCGAAGATCGCATGTGTTTTTTCATTAGATGGCAGGCATCCAGAGACAGGAAAGCAAATCCTTTCGAAAGATGTCGCTAGAATTTGTAAAACGTTTATGGTTACATGCGGTATGTACAATGCGAGCGGGGAATTTGCGATCAATATCGGAATCCCTGCTAAAAGTGGTGTTTCAGGCGGAATTATGGGGGCGGCGCCATACGACTTTGGGATAGGTATATTCGGGCCTGCTTTGGATGAAAAAGGGAATAGTATTGCGGGTATTAAGCTGCTTGAGCTCATGAGTGAAAAATATGAGATGAGTATCTTTTAATGACGAATGGCTTCTTTTTATTTTTACAGAGCGAACTGTACAAATCTGCTTGCAATTTTGGGCGTTTCGCTTTATGATAAATAGAAGAATTAGGTACTCGCCTGGGGAACGGAGGGATACTTTTGGCGTCAGAAATTTTAGTCGATCATCGGCAAAAAGCACTGGCTTTATTAAAATTGGATGCAGATAAAATTTTAAAATTGATCCAAGTGCAAATGGACAACTTAACGATGCCGCAATGTCCTCTTTATGAAGAGGTTTTAGATACTCAAATGTTCGGATTATCGAGAGAAATTGATTTCGCTGTCCGGCTTGGATTAGTTGATCAACATGAAGGCAAAAAACTACTCGATAAACTTGAGAGAGAACTATCCGCACTTCATGATGCGTTCACAAAAAAATAATGATTGAAAACTCAAACTTCCACAACATAAGTTTGAGTTTTTTTGTCCGCCTTTTTATTTTGATTGATGCCAAACGGACTTGATTGTCTCATGAAAGACGAACAATATAAAGAGGTAAAACGGGATCAAACGGAGAAAATGTAGTAGAATAAGAACAGCTAAGAGAAGAGAATATCAAGCAGTAGAAATAGACGTTAGGAAGAGGATTATATGTTAAAGAGAATGCTAAAATCGTATGACTACTCATTATTGTTCGCCATTATATTAATTAGCGCATTCGGCTTGGTGATGGTGTATAGCTCAAGTATGATTACATCTGTGATCAGATATGATGCTGCGCCAGATAATTTTTTCAAGAAACAGCTTTTATTTATGATTGTCGGGGCGGTCATCTTGATTTTTACAGCCCTCATTCCGTATCAGCTGCTCTTAAATAAAAGATTCCAAATTGTGATGCTTTTGCTATCTGTGTTTTCTCTCATTTATGTGTACTTTGGCGGTCACATTGCAGGGAATGCTAGAAGCTGGATCAAATTTGGACCTTTTAGTCTTCAGCCAGCGGAATTCGTGAAGATCGTTGTCATCATTTATCTTGCTGCTGTCTATGCAAAGAAGCAGCATTATATTGACCATATTTTAAGAGGGGTTACACCTCCAATTGTGGTTGTCTCCATCCTATGCGGATTTATTATTTTGCAGCCAGACTATGGGACAGCTTTTATCATTGGTATGATTGCCCTTGCGATGATTTTATGCTCAGGGTTTAGCGGTAAAACGCTGGCCAAGCTGCTCGCTTTATTTAGTGCGGTGATGGTTGTTGTGACACCGTTTATTATTCTTTTTTGGGATAAAATTTTCACGCAGAATCGTCTTGGACGTTTTGAGAGTTTCCAAGATCCATTTAAAGACGCAGGCGCTTCTGGGCATCAATTGATTAATTCATATTATGCGATTGGATCAGGCGGCTTTTTTGGTCTTGGTCTTGGAGAGAGTGTACAAAAGTATGGATACCTTCCAGAACCGCATACAGATTTTATCATGGCAATTATCTCGGAAGAGCTTGGTTTTTTCGGTGTATTTTTTGTCCTTGCTCTCCTTGGCTTTATTGTCGTGAAAGGTTTTTACATTGCGAGAAAGTGTGAAGATCCGTTTGGAAGTTTGCTTGCAATAGGAATTTCTTCAATGATTGCCATCCAAACGTGTATTAATTTGGGCGGTGTTTCAGGGCTCATTCCGATCACTGGGGTTACACTTCCGTTTATCAGCTACGGGGGATCCTCTATCATTTTACTGAGTGGATGTATGGGAATATTGCTGAATATCAGCATGTTCACTGAATATAAAGAGCGTTATAAAAAGAAAAAATCAATCAGCAAACCATCGATTCAAAAAAATGGATTGCAGAAAACTTTGAATCTTTAGAAAACAAAAGTGTACAGTTTTCATTTCTTCCTTTATTATAGAGTACATATAAAATTTTAAGGGATATGGAGGAGTGAGAATGTCACAGAGAACAATTCAAAAGGTTCTAGTTGCAAACAGAGGGGAAATCGCTATCAGAGTCTTTAGGGCCTGTACGGAGCTCAACTTACGTACAGTGGCCATTTACTCCAAAGAAGACTCGGGCTCTTATCATCGCTATAAAGCCGATGAAGCATATCTAGTTGGAGAAGGTAAAAAGCCGATTGATGCCTACCTTGATATCGAGGGGATCATCGAAATTGCAAAACGAAATGACGTGGATGCGATTCATCCAGGATACGGATTTTTATCTGAAAACATTCATTTTGCAAGACGATGCGAAGAGGAAGGCATCCAATTCATCGGCCCAACTTCTCAACATTTAGATATGTTTGGAGATAAAGTAAAAGCGAGAGATGAAGCGAAAAAAGCTGGAATTCCAGTCATTCCAGGAAGTGACGGGCCAGTTGATTCGGTCAAAGAAGTCGAAAAATTCGGTGAAGAATATGGTTACCCGTTTATTATTAAAGCTTCACTTGGAGGCGGCGGCCGAGGTATGCGGATTGTCAGATCAAAAGAGGAGCTGAACGAAGCCTATGACCGTGCAAAGTCAGAGGCGAAAGCGGCTTTTGGAAATGACGAAGTATACGTTGAAAAGCTGATTGAAAATCCGAAACATATTGAAGTGCAGGTGATAGGAGACAATCACGGCAATATCATTCATTTATATGAGCGTGACTGCTCTGTTCAAAGGCGTCATCAAAAAGTTATTGAGGTTGCACCAAGTGTGTCCCTGTCAGATCAATTGCGTGAAGACATCTGTGAAGCGGCTGTTCAGCTGGCTCAGAATGTATCGTATATCAATGCAGGGACTGTAGAATTCCTAGTGGCAAATGGGGAATTTTATTTTATTGAAGTCAATCCTAGGGTCCAAGTGGAACACACGATCACAGAAATGATCACAGGGGTCGATATCGTCCAAACCCAAATTCTTGTCGCAAAAGGACATGACCTCCACAGCAAAGAAGTCGGGATACCAAAACAAGAAGATATCTTTACACATGGATTTGCCATTCAATCAAGGGTCACAACAGAAGATCCTTTGAATGACTTCATGCCAGATACAGGAAAAATCATGGCTTACCGTTCAGGCGGTGGTTTTGGAGTACGTCTTGATACAGGAAACAGCTTCCAAGGTGCGGTGATTACACCTTATTACGATTCACTGTTGGTCAAGCTGTCTACTTGGGCACTTACATTCGATCAAGCTGCGGCTAAAATGGTCCGAAATTTACAAGAATTCAGGATTCGTGGCATTAAAACAAATATCCCGTTTCTTGAAAACGTTGCAAAGCACGAGAAGTTTCTAAGAGGGGAATATGATACATCGTTTATTGATTCAACACCAGAGCTATTTAACTTCCCTAAGCAAAAAGACCGCGGAACGAAAATGCTTACTTATATTGGTAACGTTACCATTAATGGGTTCCCTGGTATTTCGGAAAATAAGAAGCCTCATTTTGATAAACCAAATGTGCCGAAACTTGCTGTCCATGAAACGATTCCTTCTGGAACAAAACAATTGTTAGAAAAGCATGGACCTGAGGGGCTCGCCAATTGGGTGAAAGAGCAAAGCAGTGTACTTTTAACGGATACAACTTTTAGAGACGCACATCAATCCCTGCTTGCAACACGCTTTAGAACACACGACTTAAAGAAAGTTGCGCAGCCAACAGCAGGTTTATGGCCAGAGTTATTCAGTATGGAAATGTGGGGCGGCGCTACATTTGATGTGGCATATCGTTTCTTGAAAGAAGATCCTTGGGAAAGATTGAAAGAGCTTCGTCAAGAAGTGCCAAACACTTTGTTCCAAATGCTATTAAGATCATCAAACGCTGTCGGATATACAAACTATGCGGATAATGTGATTAAAGCATTTGTAAAGGAATCGGCAGAGGCAGGCATTGACGTCTTCCGTATTTTTGACAGCCTAAACTGGGTCAAAGGCATGACGCTTGCCATTGATTCTGTTCGTGAATCAGGCAAAGTGGCAGAGGCAGCGATTTGTTATACAGGTGATATTCTTGATCCATCACGTCCGAAATATGATTTGAAATACTATGTCTCTCTTGCGAAGGAGCTTGAATCCGCAGGCGCTCATATTTTAGGCATTAAAGATATGGCGGGATTATTAAAACCGCAGGCGGCTTATGAACTTGTATCTGCTCTAAAAGACGAGCTCACGATTCCAATCCACCTTCATACACACGATACGAGTGGAAATGGACTCTTCACCTATGCAAGAGCGATTGATGCAGGTGTTGATATTGTTGATGTTGCGGTCAGCTCTATGGCGGGGCTCACATCACAACCAAGTGCGAGCTCATTATATTATGCTTTAGACGGACATGAAAGAAAGCCCGAAATGAATGTTCAAGCGGTTGAACGTCTTTCTCAATATTGGGATTCCGTCAGAAAATATTACCATGAGTTTGAAAGCGGAATGAATTCACCGCATACAGAAATTTATGAGCATGAAATGCCTGGTGGCCAGTATAGTAACCTGCAACAGCAGGCGAAAGGAGTCGGCCTTGGCGACCGCT
This sequence comes from Bacillus sp. BS1807G30, assembly GCF_040047675.1. Classification (NCBI taxonomy): domain Bacteria; kingdom Bacillati; phylum Bacillota; class Bacilli; order Caryophanales; family Bacillaceae; genus Bacillus; species Bacillus sp. BS1807G30. The sequence goes on from NZ_CP157353.1 coordinate 1,396,050, forward strand.
GGAATGAAGTAAAAGAAATGTACAGACGTGTAAATGACATGTTTGGTGACATTGTGAAAGTGACACCGTCTTCTAAAGTAGTCGGAGATATGGCACTTTATATGGTGCAAAACGATCTGACAGAAGAGGATGTTTATGAAAAAGGAGCAACACTGGATTTCCCAGATTCGGTTGTTGAATTGTTTAAAGGTTATTTAGGACAGCCTCATGGCGGATTCCCAGAAAAATTGCAAAAGCTGATTTTAAAAGGGGAGGAGCCGCTTACTGTCAGACCAGGTGAGAAACTGAAACCAGTGGACTTTGAAGAAATCAAAAAGCAGTTCAAAGAATCACATGACTTGACGTTAACAGAACAAGATGCCATTGCATATGCTTTATACCCGAAAGTCTTTTCTGAATTTGTTCAAACAGCAGAAAGTTATGGAGACATCTCTGTTCTTGACACACCAACCTTCTTCTACGGCATGAGACTTGGTGAAGAAATTGAGGTAGAAATTGAAAAAGGGAAAACCCTCATTGTCAAACTCGTGTCAATTGGAGAACCGAATCCAGATGCTACAAGAGTGCTTTACTTTGAGCTGAATGGACAGCCGCGTGAAGTGGTCATTAAGGATGAAAGCATCAAATCCTCCGTTCAAGAAAAAATGAAGGCAGATCGCTCAAATCCAAATCACATTGCGGCATCGATGCCAGGCACTGTGATCAAAGTGCTTGTTGAAAAAGGACAGAAAATTTCTCAAGGTGAGCATTTGATGATCAATGAAGCGATGAAAATGGAAACGACGGTACAAGCACCGTTCTCAGCAGTCGTGGATGAAATTCATGTCACGAATGGAGAAGGGATTCAAACTGGAGATCTGTTGATTGTCTTAAAACCTGAATAATGAGTGAGACACATCCACTGCGATGTGTCTCAGCGTGTAGACAAACCCTTGCATTCTTTGTCAGTCCTGCGTGCTGGTGCTCACGAATGTCACATTCGCTCCGCTCCAGTCCTAGACTTCAAGGGCTTTCTATCACGCTGAAAAGAAGACAAAGGGCTAAAATAAAGAGCGTTTTAGCCCTTTGTCAACAATCCAAGACACATCCACTGTGATGTGTCTTTTTTTGAGCGCATTAAAATGTGCAGCCGCCCGCTAGAGTGATTACACTATAGAATGAGGTGAAGAAAGAGTGGAAATTGTCGTGATTTGGTTTCGCCGAGATATGCGATTGGATGATCATATCGCCTTATCAAAAGCGATCACATATGCAAAAAAACATCAGTACCGATTATTTGCTTTTTATCATCTAGATCCGTTTTTTACAGAAATGGAACTGGATTTGAACAACGAACATTTCTTTCAAAACTTGGCCAATTTCGTCAAGGAAGCGAGAGAATCTCACATGTATGTTCATTTCATTCATGATGATATTTTGTCCGCTTTTCAAAAGCTCATGAATGCTTATGACATCAATGCGGTCTTTTTTAATGAGGACGAAGTAGGAAATGGTCGAACACGTGATGAGCAAGTGACCCGTTTCTTAGAAGAAAAGGGTATTCATGTGTCAAAGTGGCAAGATACGCATCTGCATGGGGCGAGAGATATTTTAAAAGCGGATGGGTCTCATTATCAAGTGTTTACTCCATACTATCAAGCGTGGCGGAAGCAGGAGAAGCAGTCTGTGATAAAAGTTGACAAATCATTTCTGAGCAGCAAGCATACGATTTGTGATGAGTCACTTTCTGAAAAGGGAGATGAGAAACTAAGGGACATCATCAAGAAATGTACAAGGAAATTCGATCAGATTGGGTCAGACAAAGCGAGAAGCACGCTAGACGGCTTTATTCAAGAAAGATTGACGCGTTATCACGAGAAACGAGATATTCCGTCTGTTTTTGGGACGAGCAAGCTGTCTCGGTTCTTAAAAACCGGGACCATTTCTATTCGCACGATCTTTCATGCTGTCAATGAGGAAGAACTTTTTGAAGATGAGGGCAAGGAAACATTTATCAAAGAGCTGGCATGGCGTGATTTTTATCATATGATCTTTGCGCATTATCCAGAGATGAAAGAAAAAGAAATCAACTCCTCCTTTCAACATATAAAATGGAATGATGATGAGACACTTTTTGAAGCTTGGTGTAAAGGACAAACAGGCTTCCCGCTCGTTGACGCTGGGATGAGACAGTTAAATGAAGAAGGCTGGATGCATAACCGTTTGAGAATGGTGACGGCTTCATTCCTGACAAAAGATTATTTCATCGATTGGAGAAAGGGCGAAGCGTATTTTGCGAGAAAACTTGTCGACTATGATGAGGCTTCGAATATTGGGGGATTTCAGTGGGCGGCCTCTGTTGGAACGGATGCGGTTCCTTACTTCCGTATTTTTAACCCAACGACCCAGTCGAAACGATTTGATCCAAGCGGAGAATATATTAGAAGGTATGTACCAGAACTAAAGCATGTGAATGAAAAATGGATTCATGAACCGAGTAAAATGCCGATAGATGAGCAAATGAAATCGGGGTGTGTGCTGGGGGATACATATCCTCTGCCTACAGTTGACCATCAAGAAAGACGAAAAAAAGCCATTTCGCTATTTGAAGAAGCGAAACAAACATAAAAGAAATCCCCCTTTTCGGATGAAAGGGGGATTGTATGTTTATCTGAAAGGCTCTCTATTTTCATATTTAAACCGGGCAATGAGTAAGCAGAAGTAGCATAGTACCCCAAACAAACAAGAAATAAAGAATGAATGAGCAAGCGCATAACCGAGTGCGAGCTGAGAATAAACAGACATGACACCAGAGATCGCTTGAAGTGTAATCAGAATGGCTGAAATGATCCATCCATAATACAGCTGCTTTTGTTCTTTATAATGTTTAAGGGCATGGAACATCGCAACAAATATCCAAACGAATAAAAGAAGGGCTGCTGCTCGGTGAGACATTTGAACCCATTGATTAAAATACGCTGGAAGTGCGCCGTCTTTTGAACAAAATGGGAAGACAGAGCATGCAAGACTTGATTTTGTATGTCTCACATAGGCGCCCGTATACACCACAATATACGTATATGTGATCAACCCATAAATATGGAACTGCATTCTTTTGCCGATATGAAGCGGCTTCACAAGCTTTGTTTCAGATCTGGTTGCTTCAAACACAAGCAGTGCCAGCAGTAAAATGGAAGCAAAAGAAATCAGTGAAATACCGAAGTGCAGTGCCATGACAAGTGCGTTAGAACCAAACACAACGGCGAGTGCCCCTAACAGCGCTTGAAGCAGTAAGAATATAATGGACATGATGACCAAAAATTTGGTTTCACGGAATACTGGACTGATTTTTTTCCAGCATAAGACCGCCAGTGCCAGTACAAGAATGGTGGAAACTCCTGTTGACATGCGGTGGCTCCATTCGATAATGGAAGCAGGGTTCATTTCTGGAAAGAAACGACCGTGGCAAAGGGGCCACTGTCTGCCGCAGCCAAGACCGGAGCCAGTTTTCGTCACAAGCGCACCGCCAATCAGAACGATCAGCATCACAAATGTTGTGACAACGCTCAATAACCTTAAAGCAAATTTCATCAAATGATTTCACCTTCTCTAAATAACTTCTGATCTAAATGAAAACCTCACATGCTCTCAAGTTTAAGCCAAATGCGTGTTCTGTTGCAATTCATAATGACCAAAGTTCACAAAAAAATGATATGTTAGTTCACAAAGTTTACAGATTTAGAGTGCTTGATCTTTCTTTGACAGTCTGATAGAAATAGAGGAGAGAATATTTCATTTTGCACCGCCTTCTGAAACGCACATCCTAATAAATTCACGAAAAGTTCACAAATAACTTCAAGTTTGTCGTTTATTATTTAATAGGATGTTTTTTTACAGCTCTTTATCTTGTATGATAGAGTTGTAACGATTTTACGTTTTATTCGTTCGTTTGAAGGTTTGGGCAAGGGAGGTTATACACATTGGCAAATTCCAAAACAGCCGCGGAAGCAGCTATTCATGGACAAATAGAAGAAACAACAGCTTTAAAAGATTTTCTTGCTCTTATTAAAATGGGCATCGTCAATTCCAATTTCATTACAACATTTACTGGAATGTGGCTTGCTTTTTATTTTACAGATATGAGTTTCCTTGGGAATCTTGATATTGTTCTGTTAACAATGATTGGTTCTTCTCTTATTATTGCCGGTTCATGCGCCATTAATAATGCGTTTGACCGTGATATTGATATACTAATGGAAAGAACAAAAACAAGACCGACGGTGACAGGTAAAGTTCAGCCGGGTCAAGCGTATGCATTTGGTATTCTGCTTGTTGTACTTGGACTGATTATGCTTTTGATGACAACTGTTACATCAGCAGTGATTGGATTTATCGGTGTCTTTACTTATGCAGTTCTATACACGATGTGGTCTAAACGCCATTACACCATTAATACAGTCATTGGGAGTGTATCTGGTGCGGTTCCGCCATTAATTGGCTGGACAGCTGTTACAGGCACCATCGACACAACGGCTTGGGTCCTGTTTATGATTATGTTCATCTGGCAAATTCCGCATTTCTTATCACTTGCGATTAAGAAAACGGAAGATTACCGCAAAGCAGGTATTCCAATGCTGCCAGTTGTTTACGGCTTTGAAGTCACAAAACGCCAAATCATCATTTGGACAGCATGTCTTCTCCCGCTTCCATTTTTCTTAGGTGGATTAGGATGGCCGATTGTCGCACTTGGCACATTGCTGAACATTGGATGGCTCGTAATTGGTCTTATGGGCTTTAAAATGAAAGATATCATGAAGTGGTCAACACTCATGTTCGTTTATTCATTAAACTACTTAACGATCTTTTTCGTTGCGATGATTATTATTACACTATTCTAGAGTGAAATACACTTTGATCACATCAAAACAATGGCTATATCTTATAACACAACATTTTCTTACAACTATGAAAGCCGCCTGATATTCAGTTCTATTTAGGCGGCTTTCTGTTTATACATAGATGGTATTTTGAGTAAAAACATCATTTTTTTATGAAAAGAGGAAATGTAAGTGCTTTTATAAGAGGCGGGGGTTATGGATGGGTGAAAGGTGATTTTATAAATAAGAGGTAAAAAGCGAAAGGCAAAGGAGATCAAGCAAAAGGGGTTGGGACAAATTATGATAAGAAAATGGCGTGTTTATTCACTGTTTCTTTTACTGACGCTCGTTTTGGCGGGCTGCGGTGAACCATACTTATCAACACTCAAGCCAGTTGGGGAAGTAGCAGATAAACAGTTTTTCCTAACGGTACTGAGTACACTTATTATGGTTCTTGTCGTTATTGTTGTATCGATCATTTTCTTTTACGTCATCATTAAATTCAAACGTTCTAAAGTGGGAGAAGATACGATTCCTAAACAGGTAGAAGGGAACCGTAACCTCGAAATTACGTGGACAGCGATTCCGATACTTCTACTCATTATTCTCGTTGTACCTGTTGTGGCATATACGCTTGAGCTAGGGGATACAAGCGCCATGGATAAGAAAAAACGAGATCCTGAAAAAACACTTGTTGTGAATGTAAGAGCCAGCTTATATTGGTGGGAATTCGAATACCCTGATTATGGGATTGTGACAAGTCAGGAATTGATTGTTCCAACTGACCAAAAGGTTTATTTTAAGCTGAAAGCATCCGATGTGAAACACTCTTTCTGGGTTCCATCGGCTGGGGGTAAAATTGATACAAATACAGACAACGAGAACAAGTTTTATTTAACATTTGACTCAAAACGAACGAAAGATGCTGGAGAATATTTCTATGGGAAATGTGCGGAGCTTTGTGGTCCATCACATGCTTTAATGGACTTTAAAGTTAAAACGCTTTCTCAAGATGAGTTTTTAGGCTGGACGAAAAAGATGGCAGATTATAAGAAGCCTGCATCAACGTCAGATCTAGCCCTTGAGGGTGAAAAACTCTTTAAAGAGAAAAACTGTTTAAGCTGTCATGCGGTAGAGCCTGGAGATGAACGGCCAGAGGCGGCAAGGACTGCTCCAAACCTTGCAACCTTCGGAGAGCGGACAAAAGTAGCTGGAATTAAAGACATGAACAAAGAAAATGTCAAAGCATGGCTGAAAGATCCAGAGAGCTTTAAACCAGGTAATAAGATGACAGGGACGTACCCTAAACTAAATGACTCAGAAGCAGATGCACTCTACGAGTATTTAAAAGGTCTTAAAATACAGTAAATGCCTTGAGCAGCTTGAAGTTGCGCACATTCAAAAGGGTATACGATCTATGTGAAGTTTTTGTTAAGAGCTCCCGAATAAGTCTCTACATCCAAGAATAAGTCATCTGTCAGATATAGTCTGTTTTTAGAACGTGAAGATAGACATTGATATGAAAAGGGGCAAATGGGAGATAAGAGGGGGATTTCATGGTGAGTACAATAGCTAAAAAGCGGGGGTTTGGCGCTGTCTTATGGGATTACTTAACGACGGTTGACCACAAAAAAATTGCCATACTATATTTAGTGGCAGGGGGATTTTTCTTTTTAATTGGTGGCCTGGAAGCGATGATTATCCGTATTCAGCTAGCCATCCCTGAAAATGATTTTGTGAGTGCAGGGTTTTACAATGAAGTCATGACGATGCATGGAACAACGATGATTTTCCTTGCAGCAATGCCGCTTTTATTTGCATTAATGAATGCGGTTGTACCCATTCAAATTGGTGCACGTGACGTAGCGTTTCCATTTGTGAATTCACTTGGTTTTTGGCTGTTCTTTTTCGGTGGTATTTTCTTAAACCTTGGATGGTTTATGGGCGGAGCACCTGATGCAGGCTGGACTGCCTATGCGTCGCTCACGCTGAATTCAGAAGGGCACGGCATGGATTTCTATATTTTAGGGTTGCAGATAGCGGGTATTGGTACGCTAATTGCCGGAATCAACTTTCTTGCAACGATTATTAATATGAGAGCGCCAGGTATGACGTATATGAGAATGCCGCTCTTTACCTGGACGACGTTTGTGGCATCTGCACTAATTTTATTCGCATTCCCGCCGCTGACAGCAGGACTTGCGATGCTGATGCTTGATCGAATGTTTGATACGAGCTTTTTTAATCCAGAGCTTGGCGGAAATACAATCATCTGGGAGCATTTGTTCTGGATTTTCGGACACCCAGAAGTATATATCTTAATTTTGCCGGCATTTGGGATTTTCTCTGAGATCATTCCAGTGTTTGCAAGAAAAAGGCTGTTTGGTTATTCGTCCATGGTGTTTGCGACTGTATTAATTGGTTTCCTTGGATTCATGGTGTGGGCGCATCACATGTTCACAACAGGACTTGGTCCAATTGCCAATGCGATCTTTGCCGTAGCCACGATGGCGATTGCGGTGCCAACTGGAATTAAAGTATTTAACTGGTTGCTCACCATATGGGGCGGTAATGTGAAGTTTACAACGCCGATGCTATATTCAGTTGCGTTCATTCCGTCATTCTTACTTGGCGGTGTAACCGGCGTCATGCTTGCAGCAGCAGCAGCGGATTATCAGTTCCATGACACGTACTTCGTTGTGGCGCATTTCCACTATGTCATTATCGGTGGTGTGGTCTTCGGTATTTTAGCAGGTGTGCATTATTGGTGGCCGAAGATGTTTGGGAAAATATTGAATGAGAAGCTTGGGAAAATTGGCTTTGTGCTGTTTTTCGTCGGTTTCCATTTAACGTTCTTTATCCAGCATTTTCTCGGTCTTTGGGGCATGCCGCGCCGAGTCTTTACATTCTTGCCAGGTCAGGGTCTAGACCTTGGGAACTTGGTCAGTACGATTGGGGCACTGTTCATGTTTGTAGCAGTTGTGATCATGCTGATTAATATCATCTGGACGACAGCAAAAGGGGAGCGTGTATCGGGCGATCCTTGGGGAGATGGAAGAACGCTTGAATGGGCAGTATCTTCACCTCCGCCAGAATATAACTTTAAGCAGCTGCCTCTTGTACGGGGACTTGATCCATTATGGATTGAGAAAATGGATGGTAAAAAAGGAATGACAGCATCTGAACCGCTCGATGATATTCACATGCCGAATAATTCCATCTTGCCTATCATTATCTCATTCGGTCTATTTGTGTCAGCGTTTGGTTTTATGTATCGTCAAGAACACAGCTGGGGTCTACCGGTGATCTTCATTGGTCTTGGCATCACGTTTGCGACCATGCTCGTTCGCTCTCTTAAAGATGATCATGGATACCATATTCACAAAGAAGATTTGACGGATGACGATGACAAAGGGGTGAAAGCATAATGGAACCACAAAAAATGACAGCGGAAACCTTTCCGGCTTCTCCTGAGAAAGCCACGTTAGAAGGAAAGAATAAGTTCGTCGGGTTCTGGTTGTTTCTTGGGGGAGAAACGGTCCTGTTTGCATCTTTGTTTGCCACTTATTTGGCGCTGAAAAATTCAAATGCAGGCGGCGCAACAACAACTGAAATGTTTGACCTCACACTTGTCTTTATTGCCACAATGCTTCTGTTAACGAGCAGTTTAACGAGTGTGTATGCTATGTATCATATGAAAAACTTTGCCTTTAAAAAAATGCAGCTTTGGCTAGGTGTAACCGTTCTTTTAGGTGCTGGATTTTTAGGGGTAGAAATTTATGAGTTTTATCATTATGTGCATGCGTATGAATTTACAATTACGAGCTCTGCACTTGGCTCTTCCTTCTATACGCTTGTTGGAACACACGGGGCTCACGTCGCATTTGGACTTTGCTGGATCACCGCTCTGATGATTCGGAATATGAGACGCGGTCTAGATTTATACAATGCACCAAAATATTATGTGGCGAGCCTTTATTGGCATTTCATTGATGTTGTGTGGGTCTTCATCTTTACCGTTGTATATTTAATGGGAATGGTGGGATAAGAATGGGAAATAAAAACACAAATCAGTCCAAAGTCGATCTTGTCTATCGGAAAAAGAAAAATGCCGAAGAAATGAAGCATCAGCTCATTTCTTTCGGCTTGATGATTGGTTTAACGTTTGTTGCCTTTTTAACAATCGCCTCTGAAGACGTCGGAAATTGGTTCGCTGTCCCTTTTATTTTACTGCTTGCAGTGATTCAGGTGGCTTTTCAGCTTTATTATTTTATGCACATGAACCAAAAAGGGCATGAAACACCCGCGTTGTTTCTTTACTCAGGTGTGTTTGTCGCGTTTATTACCGTTTTAGCCTTTTTGACCATTATTTGGTGGTAAGCTCGCTTTGCCCTTGAAGGAGGCGCAGCAATGGAAAACTTAGAGATATTTGGATTTCGTGCATTATGGAGTCCTTACTATTTGACATGTATTGTAGTAGCAGCCACTTTTTATCTGCTTCTCGTGACGAAGGGAAAGCACCGTGCGACGGTGAAAGAGAAAACGCTGTTTCTCACGGGGCTTGTGTTGCTTTATGCAGTGAAGGGGAGCCCGATTGATTTAATGGGGCATATTATGTTCAGTGCGCATATGGCGCAAATGGCAGTGCTCTATTTGGTCATCCCGCCGCTTCTTATTACAGGTTTACCTGCGGCGATTTGGGAGCGGATCATTCAAACACGGGGTATTCAGCCGATTTTCCGCTTGTTTTCTAAGCCGTTGATTGCCTTGCTCGGATTTAACGGGTTGTTTTCGCTGTATCATATTCCGCTTGTGTTCGATTTTGTCAAAACAGATCCGTTTTATCACGCATTGATGACGGTTGTAATTTTTATCGCTGCCTTTTTCATGTGGTGGCCGCTTGTCCATAAAGTGCAAAGTCAGCCGCAGATTACGGGCATTTTAAAGCTTGGATATATTATGGCAGATGGGATTTTAATGACACCTGCCTGCGCACTCATTATGTTTAGTGAAGCGCCTATCTATGCCACTTATTCAGATGCCGGCGCATGGATACAAGCACTGCACCTATGCGTACCGAGTGATATGCTTGCTGGTCTTGCGCTTACGGGACCTGACATGTTTCATACATTGCCGCTGCTAGAAGATCAGCAACTAGGTGCTATTTTGATGAAAATCATTCAAGAGATTGTATACGGATCGATTCTTGCTGTTGTCTTCTTTGACTGGGCAAGAAAAGAAAGAGCGAAAGATGCCGTACCAGATGCGCTCATTCCGAAATATGAATAAATGAAAAACACAGCCGCAGGGGCTGTGCTTCCAGATTGTTGGCAAAGGGCTAAAATGAACTTTATTTTAGCCCTTTGTCTTCTTTTCAGCGTGATAGAAAACCTTTGCAGTCTAGGAAGGACGAGCACTGGAGCGGATCGAATTTGGCATTCGTGAGCACCAGCGCACAGGACTGACAACGAATGCGAGGGTTTGTCTACACGCTGAAAGCACAGCCGTAGGGGCTGTGCTTCTTTTATGCTTCAGCAGTTATCGCTTCTAGTTTTTCTTTCAATAGGTTCAGCGTTTTTTTGCTGGATTGAATAAGAGATTTAGGGAAATCTTCGCCTTCTCCATATTCAACACCATGCGGATAATAGTGTTTTCCAAGTAAAGGTGTCAGCAGCTGGATGTGGGCTTTTTTGGAGCCGACATCTCCCTCAGTGGCGTAGCCAGAGATCCGTAAGTAAAACGTCCCCTCTACCATGTTATACTTCCTGTCGTACGTCACACGCTCATAATCCCATTGATCGGCTCGTACAAATCCTTCACTTTCCATAATGAAATCCAATTTATTTAAGTCAGCTGATACCTTTTCAATCCCCGTACCTTCAAACTTCACCCAAAACCCCTCCTTATAAAAATTCCCTTTACTGACAATCATAGTATGAAAGCGTTAAACTTTCAACTGTGAAAGGTATGTTCTTTTATAAGCTGGTTACAGTAATAAAGAAAATAACGGATGGAGGAATCAACGTGAAAACGAAAAAAATCAAAGATATCATGACGAAAAAAGTAGTGACGTTGCAAAAGGACGACAATGCGTATGAAGCCGCAGTCAAAATGAAAGATGCTGACATTGGTGCCATTCCAGTAGTCGATGGGGATCAGCTTGTTGGTATTGTCACAGACCGCGACCTTGTACTTAGAGGTATTGCTGAGAAAAAGCCGAACTCACAAGAGGTTGGTGCCATCATGACGAAGGAAGTATTGACAGCTGAAGAAGATGCAACCCTAGAAGAAATTGTCCGGTTGATGTCAGAACATCAGCTCCGCCGTATCCCGGTTGTCAAAAACGGGGCACTCACAGGAATCGTAGCCCTTGGGGATTTATCAGTTGAAGATTTATCAAACGATCGTGCAGGTGATGCTCTGACGGAAATCTCTCAACAAGACCAGGATCATGGCCAAGGATTTCTTCATTAGGAGGGGCATATTTTAAATTCGTGTTAAATAGGCTGTATTGTCGTTGATAAATGGAGCAAGTTTTGTTTAAATGACAGTAGAAGGTACTTTTTGTACCTTGTCAATTTAACGGAGGTGTTTATTTGAAAACTGTGCTGAAAACACTCTTCATCCTCCTGATTATATCTGGAACGTACGTTCTGTTTATTCAATATGGATCTTCACCAGAAAAAGAAAACAGCAATGAGCCGAAGGTGTCTAATGAAGAAACATCTAGCGATAAGCCGATCAACATTCCGAAAAAAGGTCTCATGTCCTTTATGGGGAAGTCTTCAAACGAAGTGCTTAAACAGCTAGGGGAACCAGATCGCATTGATCCTTCCGCATATGATTATGACTGGTGGATATACAATCAATCGAAGAAACACTATATTCAAGTAGGGGTAAAGGACAGTAAAGTGGTGACCTTGTTTGCGACAGGGGATGGGCTGAATGTTGAGCCGTTTAAAATCGGTCAAGCCACAAGTGAAGTATTTAAAAAAACACAAATCGCTCCTTACATTCATGTAGAGGACGAGGGAAATTCATATCGCTTTGAATTCTCAGAAGATGATATGAATACCAGGCCGACGGTGAAAGTGGGAGATGATGTGTATGTCCAGCTCTACATGGATAAGTTTGAAAGCACTCTTTCGAGCATTAGAGCCTTTAACGCAGATACATTTGTCAAACAAAAGCCGTATGAAGTCGTTTATCGAGGTCAATTAATTGAACCTGAGGCGATATCAGGCGAAAAGTGGAAGGATATTGAAGCGTCGAGTCAAAAACAAATTTTTGATATGACCAATATTATCCGCCATAAGTACAAACTACCGACCTTAAAGTGGGACGATGAAACCTCTGAAGTGGCATTCATGCATAGTGAGGACATGAAAGATCATCATTATTTCTCCCATGAATCTAAAAAATACGGCACGCTGAAAGACCGGTTAGAAAGAGGAGAGGTCGCATTTCAACTTGCGGGGGAAAACATTGCGTATAATTATGTTGATGGCCCTGCAGCTGTAGAAGGCTGGCTGAATAGCGAAGGTCACCGGAAGGCATTGTTAAATCAAGATTACACGCACCTTGGCGTTGGTGTGAAAGAAAAGTACTATACACAAAACTTCATTAAGAAAACGTCTTAATCCTCTAAACAGCTGCGCACAGATGGCGGCTGTTTTTTTATGAAAAGGGCTCACCAAAATAGATCCAGATGTATATAGTATAGTAGGCATTTGTATGGGGGGTGAGGATATGACAAATAAGCAAAAGCAAACATCCATTGATGAATTTAAACAGTTCGTCAGACGCCATCCGAAATTAATCCAAGAAGTGCAGACGCAAGAAAAAAGCTGGCAAAGTTTATACGAGAATTGGGTCATGTTTGGTGAGGAAGATGATATGTGGTCTCCTTACCGGCAAACACAAAAGGAAGAAGCAAAAGAAGAAAAAGCCGCTAAGCAAAGTGAACCGGGAAAAGCAGATTTTATGTCTAAAATGGTTTCTGCAGTGAAAAAAATGGACGCTGATCAAATGAATGAACAAATTAATAAAATGAGCCAGTCTATTTCCTCTTTACAAAGCTTACTCGGTCAATTTTCATCAAATGGCTCAAAGAAGGGTTCATCTGGAGGCAGCCAGCACCCATTCTCCTTCAGGAAAGATTAATTGAAAGGGGATGCTTTTGGTGCGGAGAGAAGTACAAGAGTTTGTCATGGCCGAAGAGGATCGAATCAAATTCATCAGGCAGCGCCCACTCTGGTATAGACAGTTAACGCGGCATCCTGAAAATGTCACTTCGTTTGAATTAGATAAAATGAACTTTTACGAAAAAACCATTCCTCATCGTGTGAGCCAGTTGAGCAATAGTGTCCAAATGGCTGAAATGATGATTCAGATGTTCCAAGCAATGCGCAATCAAAATGGAGCCGGGTGAGGCTTTTTTTGAGTTGATTAAGATGTCTATTTCATGAGCATCCTATGAAAGTAGACGAAAGGAGAATCAGAACATGAAATGGATGCTGTCAATATGCGCATTGCTTTTTCTTCTCACCGGATGTCAAAGTCAACATGATCAAGAGCAAGTAACTAGGCAAGAACCAGCAGTACCAGTCATGCAGCAGACGCAAAGTGAAATGAAGCAGCAAGGCTTTTTAAAATACAAAGTGCAGGGATCTGTTGTGTATATAGAAAGTACACTTCAAGATTTTCACCTTGAACCTTCACCCCTGAAAAAGGATAAGAAGGCGGGGTATTTTACTGTGTATGTAGACGGGAAACGGGCAGGCAATGAGTATACTGCGGCGTTTGTGGTCAAGCACCTTTCAAAAGGAAAGCATAAAATGACCGTTGTGCTAAATTCTCGTCACCCTGAATATAAGCAGAAAAGAGAGACGTGGGATGTATTTGTCACGTAAAAGCATTTTCTGATCCATAGGTTTCGTGGTAAACTATGAATTGGAGGTGCAACATTTATGTATGCGACAATCGAATCTGTGGAGCTCCAAGAGGAAGCAAATCAATTGGCTGCCATGATTCTTCAGTCGGAGGAGGCTGAACATTACCGCAACTGCTTTAAGCGTCTCCAGCAAGACGAAGAAGCCCAACAAATTATTGCCCATTTTACAAAAGTAAAAGAGCAATATGAAGATGTGCAGCGGTTCGGCAAATACCATCCGGACTATAGAACGATCTCAAAAGAAATGCGTGAGGTCAAAAGAAAGCTAGATCTTCACGATACAGTGGTTGATTTCAAAAAAGCAGAAACAGCGATTCAATCCATCTTAGATGAGATTAGTATTGAAATCGGTCAAGCTGTATCAGCATATATTAAAGTTCCAACAGGGAACCCATATTTTGATGGTCTATCATCATGCGGCGGTGGCTGTGGATCAGGAGGCAGCTGTGGCTGTAAAGTATCTTGACGAGACTTGAACGTCTCGTCTTTTACATAATGAACGGAAAGAATTGAAAAGCGGCAGGTGAAAAGATGGATACCAAACGTCAAGGGATGGTCGTTTGGCTGCATTCGTTAAAGCAGTCAAAAGCGCTAAGGAAATTTGGGAATGTTCACTATATTTCAAGGAAAATGAAATATGCAGTGATTTATTGTGATATGAATGATCTTGAGCGCCACATGGCAAAGCTCAGTTCATTACCATTTGTGAAACGTGTTGAGCCTTCCTATAAACCTTTTATTAAATTAGAGTACGAATCGAAATTGGACAAAGCAAAAGAGTATGACTATAAGGTGGGCTTTTAAAGACACAAAAAAACCCCCGCGGCATCACCCGCGGGGTCCTTCTATTCTTAATGATTCATTAAGGAGAAGGCAAAGGGAGAGGAGAAACCGGAGGAAGAACTTATGGGGAAACGTAAGTCTTCTCCGCGGTTGGCAACAGCACCACATCAGATGCTGTTAACAGTAGTATGACCCTCTCTTTTGTGATCTATACATAGAAAATGAATGGAATTCAGTGCATTGTCCCATGTGGAGTGGATATGGTAAGATAATGTTGAATTTTTTGTCATCAAACAATATTCAATAGATGCAAGCAGAAAAAGTGGTGGAAAAATGAGAGTGATTTCTGGAACAAAAAAAGGCCGCACGCTGAAAGCCGTACCCGGCCAATCAACAAGACCAACAACAGATAAAGTAAAAGAATCCATTTTTAATATGATTGGACCGTATTTTGATGGGGGATGGGCCCTTGATTTATTTGCTGGAAGTGGTGGTTTAGGTATTGAAGCGCTTTCTAGAGGGTTCGATCATTGTATTTTTGTGGATCGAGATATGAAGGCAATTCAGACGATTAAAGGCAACTTGAATCAATTGTCGCTGATGGATCAAAGTGAAGTGTTTCGAAATGATGCAAACCGTGCACTCGCTGCTGTAGTGAAGCGAGAAGAATCTTTTCAAGCCATCTTCCTTGATCCGCCGTATAAAGATCAAAAGTTGAAAGCACTTCTTGATACGATTGATGAGCATTCCTTATTAGCAGATGATGGCGTCATTGTCTGTGAGCACGATAAAGATGTGACACTGCCAGAGGAAGCAGGACAGCTACATATCTCAAGGCAGGAAATGTACGGAATGACTGGCATTACGATCTATAGAAAGCGGGGAAATTAAAGCATGGGGAATATAGCCGTTTGTCCGGGTAGCTTCGATCCAGTCACATTGGGCCATTTGGATATTATCAAAAGAGGGGCTAAGATTTTTGATGAAGTATATGTGTGCGTCCTCAATAACTCGTCAAAAAAGCCGTTGTTTACTGTTGAAGAGCGGTGTGAACTCATTCGTCAAGCAACAAAGGAGCTGCCGAATATCAAAGTGGAATCCTTTCATGGACTGCTCGTTGATTATGCGAAACAAAAAGAGGCGAAAGTCATTTTACGCGGACTTAGAGCGGTGACGGACTTTGAATACGAGATGCAAGGGACATCAATGAACAAAGTGTTGAATGATGACATTGAAACGTTCTTTATGATGACGAATAATCAATACTCCTTCTTAAGTTCAAGCATTGTTAAAGAAGTAGCGAAGTATCATGGATCAGTCAAAGAGCTTGTACCGCAAGAGGTCGAAGCTGCGCTGAAAGAAAAATTTAATGGATGAGTGCACTGTGCACTCATCCATTTTTTAATTTCTGATAATAGAGCGCAATATACACGATCAGACTGAACAAGGTGATGAGGGGACCAGCAGATACAAGCTGATTCCATAACACGCTGCTAAACATCACGACTTGCTCGCTTGCTTCAAATGCCCCTGCTGGAAGCGCCATGTCTGCTTTAGAGACGTAAAGGGGTTTGAATAACAAAAAGGCAAAGACGGCTGCGTAAATACCGTGAAGCAAACGGGCCAAGAAAAACGGTTTAAAACGTATATCGGTTGCTGCCAAAATGCCGGCTACCTGAGCTTGAACGGAGAATCCGCTAAATCCTAAAATAAAGCTGACCACAATCGTTTTAGCGAGCAGGGAAACCTCTTGTGACCCTGTGAGTTGACTTCCTAATGTGATTTCAAATAGACCCGCAATCATGGCTAGATCTAATTCTGGCGGAAGATGCATCGTTTTCAGTATATAACCGATCCCGATAGAGAGAAGATCTGTTACATGCACAACAGCGAGCATTTGACTAAAGACAGAAAATAAAATGATAAAGCCGCCAATCATAAAGAGCGTTTGAACAGATGACATGACAGCGTCACTTAATATTTGGCCAAGTGGTCTTTTTTCTGCGAGTCTTGCCGTATGAAGAGCGCTGAATGCTTCTCGAATTGGAGGCAATAAAAATCCTTTTCGGCTTCTGAGGTGCGCATCATGATGTGCTTTATATCCGCGCATCGTCACCCCAACCGCGAGATTTCCTAAATAATGTGCACAGGCTAACACAATGCCTAAAGCTGGGTGATGAAAAAATCCTACAGCCACTGCTCCAAATATGAACAAAGGGTTTGAAGAATTGGTAAATGACACAAGGCGTTCTGCTTCAATTCTTGTCAGCTGTCCTTCCTGCCGAAGTCTTGTCGTCAATTTAGCGCCAGAAGGAAAACCAGAGGCCATTCCCATTGCTAATACAAATCCGCCGACACCAGGCACCCGAAAGATAGGCCGCATAAATGGCTCTAATAATACGCCGACAAATCTGACAATCCCGAAACTGATTAATAGCTCGGACAAAATAAAAAAAGGTAGCAGCGATGGAAAAACCACTTCCCACCACATTGCAAGTCCATTTTTTGATGCTTGCAAAGAGGCTTGTGGATGTGTTATCACAGTGGCTGTTAAAAAGATAAAAAAAGCAGCGATGAACAGAGTGTTCCATTTTTTCATGGAGATGTCGCCCCTTGCCGTTATAATCTATTGGCGAGCTCGTGATTAAAGAAAAAGAGATGCTAGCCGAGCCTGTCTTCTATTACTATACGATGAGAAGGGGCATGTTTAGACCTATAGATTCGTATATATGCATAGAAAGAGGAGGGTGGATTCATGAAACGACCGATTATCGGGCTTGCGCTGGGCTCCGGGGGTGCCAGAGGGATGGCGCATATCGGGGTTTTATCTAGTCTTGAGAAACAAGGAATTCAGGTGGATATGATCGCAGGAAGCAGTATTGGTGCTCTTGTGGGGAGCTTTTATGCGGCAGGACAAGACGTAGAAAAAATGAAAAAACTTGCACTTGTCTTCAGAAGAAAGTATTATGCTGACTATACACTGCCAAAAATCGGTCTGTTAAAAGGAAATCGAATTTTGCAGCTGATTCACACGTTTACATATGGGAAGAATATTGAAGAAATGCGCGTGCCTCTTGCGATTGTTGCCTGTGACCTTCAGACAGGGGAGAAGGTTGTGTTCAAAGAAGGGTCTGTCTCACAAGCAGTCAGGGCAAGCATTAGCATTCCGGGTGTGTTTGTTCCGCATGAAATAGGCGGCAGGCAATTGGTGGATGGAGCGGTAGTGGACCGCATTCCTGTCTCTGTTCTGAAAGAAATGGGGGCAGATCTCATTATCGCCTCTGATGTATCAAGGGTGAAAAAAACAGAAAAGGCAACGAGATTATCGGATGTCATTATGCAAAGTTTGGACATCCTTCAAAATGAATTGGTTCGTCACCAAACCATTCATGCAGATCTCATGATTCGGCCGAAGCTCGAGACCTTTAGCTCTAGTGCGTTTACACAGGTTCAAGAAATGATTGAAGCAGGTGAACTCGCCGCCGACCAACTAAAAGGAAAACTGAAAGATGTCATTGATAAATGGGAGTGTTAATCGAATGAAAAAATTAAATATTCGCTGGCTCAGCTTTTTTGCTGTTGTTCTAGTCTTATTTGGCTTAACTTTTGTGAAACTGCCCTATTACGTCACAAAGCCAGGTGATGCAACAGAAATTGCGCCACACATTCAAGTAGACGGAGGATATGGCGAGAAGGGCAGCTTTTCTCTTATGACCATTAAAGTAGGTCCAGCCAATCCATATACGTATTTGCTTGCAAAAATGAACAAGTATGACGAAATCGTTCCAGAAGAAAATATTAAAGCAGACGGAGAGTCTGATGAGGATTATATGAAACGGCAGCTGCAGCTCATGAAAAGTTCTCAAGAAAATGCGATGATTGCCGCTTATACAAAAGCAGGGAAAAAAGTAGATTATACGTTTAATGGGGTATATACGAGCTATGTGATGAAAGGAATGCCTGCTTATGGGAAGATTGAAGTGGGCGATAAGATCAAAAGCGTCGACGGCCGTACATATGAGTCAGCAGATAAAATGGTTTCGTATATCAGCAGTAAAAAAGCAGGCACTGCTGTCCGTTTTGTACTTGAACGTAATGGCAAAGAAATCACGCAGAACGTGACGTTAAAACCATTTAAAGAAGAGCCAAAACGAGTGGGGATTGGCGTATCATTATTTACAGACCGTCATGTGAAAGTGTCTCCTTCTGTGAAAGTGGACATCGAAAACATCGGCGGTCCATCGGCTGGTTTAATGATGTCACTTGAAATTTACAATCAGCTGACAAAAGAAGATGAAACACATGGCTATGCGATCGCAGGGACTGGAACGATTGATGCAGATGGTACAGTCGGACCGATTGGCGGAATTGATCAAAAGGTTGTTGCAGCAGACAAAGCAGGAAAAGACATCTTCTTTGCACCGAATGATAAAGGTGACCCAAACTCTGACTACAAAAATGCAGTCAAAACAGCAAAAGATATTAAAAGTGATATGAAAATCGTTCCTGTGGATACCATGCAGGACGCACTAAACTATTTAAACAAATTAAAAGAGAAAGCATCATAAAAAGAGCAGCCTGACTTGCAGGCTGCTTTTTTTCTATCGAGATGAAAAGAGCCCGCTCTCTTCATCATATCGAATCGGTGATGTTTTAAACTCTGCTTTTGTTAACTCTGTTTGCATGGGTTCACAGATGGGAAGGCTGAACACCCTTGAAGCGCGAATATCAAGATCAAGGGCGGGATGTGAAAAGGAAGACAGTTTACTCACAAGTGGTGCATCCAACTCTTTTTTTACAAGAGACAGGTACTGTTGTCCTTTCCTTGTCATTCCAAGTAAACGAATATAGGGCGCTTTTTTCTCTTCAAGCAGCTCGTGCATCGTCTTTTTCTTCACGTTCATTAATAGATGCGTATTCATCCGCTGTAACCTTGTCCACGTATATCGTTTTGTTTTGACAAGTGATAGATACTCCTCGTAGGAAGACGCATGTGTCATGGCTTTTTGCATGCGGTGTTCAATGCCTTCTTCAATTTCATAGATGCCCTCTAGTTCACTCGTATCCATTGTATGAAAGACATGTTTCAGAAAGCGAAAATAGGCTTCTTGCGTATGTAAAAGACCATATGAAGAATGATAGTCGTGTAATTGCTTTAAAGTAGCGTCCGGGAGGTAGGGGGTGACTGCTTGAAATGAGCTCTGTTCTTTTAAAGCTTTTCGGATACTTGTGGCGCTTGCGATTTTTTGGTTGTCAGGTAGTTCTTCATCATGATAATCAGATGCAATTCTTTGAGACGTAAAAGGCTGCATGTGAGGAGCTCTCTCTAAGATGGCTTTAACATAATGAAAGCCTAAAATGTTATTTGGTTTGGACAAATCCAGTAAGTGTTCAGAATGAATGGCCTCTTGAAACGCACCTGCTGCTGCTGCGGGATAACTAAGACCTTCTTTCACCTTTTCTTTTGTTAAAAGGTCAATCTCTGCCTTTTTTTCATGCCAAGCGTGTGCTGTGCGCTCAAATGCTTTGATCTCTCCATCCTCACTGCCGAAAAAAAGAGAATGGCATTTTAATGCATCGAGGATGGACACAGCGCCATTCGCGAAGGTTTCTGCCTTTTGTACGGCATATATGTATGGAAGCTCACACACAATGTCTACACCGTTTTGCAGTGCCATTTTTGTACGTGCCCATTTTGAAACGATGGCAGGCTCCCCGCGCTGGAGGAAAGAACCGCTCATGACGGCAATGGCAACATCTGAGGAGGTTTGTTTTTTCGCCTGGTTCACATGATAGGCATGCCCATAATGAAATGGATTGTACTCGACAACGACTCCCACTGCTTTCAATAGATGTTCCGCCTTTCTTGCTATGGTTAAATGGTCTGTGCTACAGTAGCATAAGGGAAAAATGAAGACCATTTTTTTCAGTGTAGGCATTCCGAGAACTGATGTCAAACAGCCCTTTGACGTCATGAAGGACTGTAAAGAAAAAATATTGACAAATAGCATGATGAAAGCTATAATCATGTTTGTTGCTCTTAGAGGTGATACAATTGAAATGGACAGTTTATCAGTTACATCAAAAAGCTAAAAACAGCTTCGATTTTCATGAGACGGTTGACTTAAATGAACTTACTAGCCTTCATTCAGATATACGTCGTATTTCACCAGTAGAGGTGAAAGGGACTGGAGTGATCGAATCAAAGCAAGTCGCATTTGATTTAACCATCACAGGTGAAATGACATTGCCTTGTTCAAGAACGCTTGTTGATGTAAATTATCCATTTGCGATTTCAACAAAAGAACTATTTGTACTTCATAAGACAGACGATATAGAAGATGAAGACGTATCTGTTGTAGAAGACGATATCATCGACTTAACGCCTTTAGTCAAGGAAGAAATACTTCTTGAAGTGCCCATGCAAATCTTTTGCGACCAAACAGACGTAAAAGGTGCTGCACCACAGGAAGGGAATGACTGGGCGGTCATTTCGGAAGATGCACATCAAAACCGAATTGATCCTCGTCTGGAAGGCTTGAAGAAGCTCTTAGAAGAAAATAATGAATCTTAACTCTTTAAGGAGGTGGGAATAATGGCTGTACCTTTTAGAAGAACTTCTAAAATGAAAAAAAGATTGCGTCGTACGCATTTCAAACTACAAGTACCTGGTATGGTAGCTTGCCCAGAATGCGGTGAAATGAAAATTTCTCATCGTGTCTGCAAATCTTGCGGAACATACAAAGGCAAAGACGTAAAAAGCAACTAATGCTTGATAAAAAAACGTGAGGGAATCTTCCCTTGCGTTTTTTTATTGATCTATTTTTTAGGTTTCTCTCCTGCAAATAGTCTATCTACTCTAGTAAGCGCATATGATGTGGTATTCAGATTCAGGGGGGATGATGAGTTGACGATTACACGGCAGGACGCATGGACACAAGATGAAGATTTACTTTTAGCAGAAGTTGTCTTAAGGCATATCCGAGATGGAGGTACCCAGCTTTCAGCATTTGAAGAGGTTGGAAAAGCATTGTCAAGAACAGCAGCAGCATGTGGATTCAGGTGGAATTCTTACGTCAGAAAGCAGTACCAGGCAGGCATTGAGCTTGCCAAAAAACAGCGAAAAGAACTGCGTAAAAAAATTGGTATCCATTCTTCGGGTTTACCGCAGCATGCGTTCACCATAGAAGAGAAGGCATCTTCTGATCAGACTGAACTGACGCTTCGAGAAGTAATTCGGTTTCTAGAGCAGCTTGAGAAAGAACCATCTGGTCCAGCTTATTTACGGGAGGAGCTTAAAGATGCACAGCATCAATTAAAATCACTCACCGAAGAAAATGAACAGCTGAAGCGTCAATTAAAAATGACAGAAGAAGATTACCGGGCACTTATTGGTATTGTTGAAAGAGTCAAACAGAATATCAGCTTAAAAGATTACGCAAAATAAGAAAACGCCCCTCACAGATGGAAAGAGGGGCGTTTTCTTATTGATTAAAATGATTAAGCGGACTCACCTGTGTTCTTTTGAATATGTGCAGGCTCCCAAATGAGTGGGTTTTCTCCTTTATCGCGTTCCATATCATATTTCACCGCTTCAAAGCCCATTTTATCCCAAAAACCGGCAGATTTGACGCGTGGATTCGTTCGAATTGGAAGACCGAAAGATTTTGCGAAATCAACAAGCGCTTCGCCGTATCCTTTACGCTGATATCCTGTCAGCACTTCTAGCTTCCACAGCTCTAGATAATCATGATTATGGTCAAAATACGTCGTCGTCGAGCCATCTACTTGATAGAGGCTCATACGTGCCACAAGCTTATCCCCAAAGTAAATCCCATAAAATGGAGAGTTGCTGTCATTTTCAATCATATTACTTTCTAGGTCTTCAAGCATGGAAAGTTCTTGTATGCCATATTCCTTAAATTGTTTAAATTCCTCTAATGTTTTGTAGTTAATCAGAAGACGTTTTACTTGTGTCATGTGATCTTCCCCCTTACACACATAATGTCGACAGTGATGTCATTGAAGGCGTTTTCATCCCATCCGCCTAAAAAAGTTTTTACACTTATTATTATAGTTTTTTAATTAAAAAAATTCAATCATAGCGCGTTATCTGCTTTTTGCATCGTAGCACGAAACTGGTAAAATAGTTGATAACATGAAGTAAACAGAAAAAGGGAAGTGCGGCAATTGAAAATTGGAATCATTGGCGGTGGTGCGATTGGTCTGCTTTGTGCCAGTTATTTATCAGAGCATCATGACATCACCCTCTTTACAAGAAGAAAACAGCAGGCAGAAGAAATTCGAGCATTAGGCATTGAACGAATGGTAAGAGGGGAAACCATTCAATCAGCTGTTGGGGCCGATACGGGAGTCAAAGGAATATTTGATTTGCTGATTGTGACAGTGAAGTATCATCACCTGCAAGATGTTCTAGGTGAATTATCAGGACTGCCTCGTCAGCGAATCTTATTTTTGCAGAACGGAATGGCCCACTTATTCGATTTAAAGAACTGGAAAGCGGCACATCAGTTATATATTGGTGTAGTAGAGCATGGCGCAATGAAGGTGTCTGATCGCGCAGTGAAGCATACAGGAATTGGTGTCATCAAGTGGGGAGCATTTCTGCATGAGGAAAAAGGACCTATGAATAATGGATTGTCATCGGCCGATTTTCAAATGATTTATACAGATGAATGGAAAAAGATACTGGAGGAAAAACTGCTCGTCAATGTGTGTATTAATCCGTTGACGGCTTTATTACATGTGAATAATGGGGAATTGGTATCGAACCCATCATATGAACATATGATGACATGTGCATTTGAAGAAGCGGTTTCCATTCTACGGTTGCCTGAAAAAGATCGTCTATGGGCTCATGTGAAATCGATTTGCCATCAAACGGCTGCCAATCAATCGTCGATGCTGCAAGATATCGTCAAAGGCCGCCAAACTGAAAGAAAAGCAATCATTGGCTACCTTTTAAAAAAAGCTCAAGGTCAAGGGATGACGCCGCCATTCCTCACTTTCTTGAATAGAAGCTTGGAAGTATTGGAAAAAAAGCAAACAAAATCTTTTGAGTGAGCTCATTTACATGCTATACTTTTTCGGGAAACTAACTATTTATTGAAGAAAGGAAGTTCTAAACATGCAATTGACTGAACTTTCCATCCGAAGTCAGAATTTATTCATACGTGATTATATAGAAGAAAAAAAAGAGATGACTGCTTTTTTTGATTATGATATACATTCTGAGCACACATGGAAAAAGAGATACGACGATCTCATGGAAAGGAGCTTCCCGCGCGAGGCTTTAGCGGATTATATGAGCGCATATCATGCAAAATTTGATTCGGCTGCGATGCGTGAGAATATTGAGAAGATCCGTGATGAACGGAGCGTCATGGTGGTTGGAGGACAGCAGGCAGGCTTACTGGCAGGTCCGCTTTATACCATACATAAAATCATTTCCATTATTCAGTTTGCCAAAGAAAAAGAATCAGCGCTTGGCGTTCCTGTTATTCCGGTCTTTTGGGTAGCGGGTGAAGATCACGATGTAGACGAAATTAACTTTGTGTACACGTCTGGCGAAAAAGGCCCAGTCAAACAAAAGCTTCCATTACATCATGTGAAAAAAACAGCTGCGAAAAGAACACCTCTCCACCAAGAGAAAACAGAGAGATGGCTTCGTGATGTATTTTCAACCTATGAGGAATCTGCTTACACAAATGACTTGTTTGATCAGCTTCTTCGATGTTTACGCAAATCAGAAACGTTTACTGATTTCTTTGAGTGGATTGTTTGCGATCTATTTGAAGAAGATGGACTCCTGTTATTGAATTCAGGAGACTTCGGCGTGAAGCCACTTGAACGTACGTTATTCAAGCAAATTGTGGAGTCGAGTGATGCGATCGTGGCTCGCTTAAATAACACGCAGGCTGCCATGAAACAAGCGGGGTATCAGCCGATTATTGAAGCTGGTGACCATCAAGCCAACTTGTTTTACGAATATGATGATGAGCGTTTCCTCATTGAAAAAGAGAATGGCCAATTTTCTATATCCGAAGTGGGGCTTACTTGGACAAAAGATGAGCTTTTGCAGGAAGTCGAGGAGCACCCAGAGCGGTTTAGCAATAATGTGGTGACCCGTCCATTGATGCAGGAAACCCTTCTTCCAACGCTTGCTTTTATGGCTGGACACGGTGAAGTGAACTATTGGGGTGAGCTGAAAGGCATCTTCGAGTACTTCGATGTCAAAATGGCACCCGTTCTTCCAAGACTGCACGTCACCATTCTTGAAAGGCACATTGATAAGAAGCTGCCGATAAGAGAATTGTCGGTTGAAGAAGTGCTGACAAAAGGCGTGAAAGAAAAGAAGGATGCGCACTTTCAGCAAAGTCTTCCAGACAGCTTTGTTGAATCGGTTCAACATGCCAAACGTGAATTAGCGAATGTTCATGAGGCAATGAGACAAGAAGCGCTAGAGATCGAACCAAGCTTTGAACAGCTATTAGATAAAAATGCCAAATTTATAGAAGACCAGCTTCAATTTGTTTATCAAA
Source organism: Bacillus sp. BS1807G30 (assembly GCF_040047675.1). Classification (NCBI taxonomy): domain Bacteria; kingdom Bacillati; phylum Bacillota; class Bacilli; order Caryophanales; family Bacillaceae; genus Bacillus; species Bacillus sp. BS1807G30. The sequence continues at coordinate 1,421,204 of NZ_CP157353.1, forward strand.
AGGTTGCAAAGCGTGTGGAAGAGAAGGAAGGATACATCCTTCGAGATTTTGAACGGATTGAAAATAGTTTAAAACCACTCGAAGCACCACAAGAAAGAATTTGGAATATCATGTACTTTTTAAACAAATATGGTCCAGAATTCTTCAAAACGTTCAAAAATCTGCCATTTTCATTTCAAAACAAGCAACAAATTGTCAAACTTTGAAATAAAGTTTTAATGAACCCTGACTAGTTCAGGGTTTTTTTTTATGTGGAAACAGTGTAAAATAAGTTTTGTGGAGAGAAGTGGTGGATAGTGGAGAGTATGGGTGAGAAAGTGGGGCTCTGATATCATGTTCATGGGTGAATACCAACATACGATTGATACAAAAGGGCGCATGATCATCCCTGCTAAATTTAGAGACGGTCTCGGAGAACAGTTTGTGCTGACGAGAGGGCTTGATCAATGTTTATTTGGCTACCCTATGAGTGAGTGGAAACTAATTGAAGAGAAACTCAAAGCACTGCCGCTAACGAAAAAAGATGCACGTGCGTTTACCCGGTTCTTCTTCTCCGGCGCAGTTGAATGTGATCTGGACAAGCAGGGGCGCATTAACATCGCATCCAACCTACTCCAATATGCAAAACTCGAAAAAGAATGTGTGGTCATCGGCGTTTCAAATCGAATTGAGTTGTGGAGTAAGTCGATCTGGGAACAATATACAGAAGAGCAAGAAGATTCTTTTGCTGAAATTGCTGAAAACATGATTGGATTTGATATATAATAATCCCTTGTGCAGCAAGCTTTCTACACATTCATTTCTATTTGAAAAAGGTGGGACCATATCATCATGTTTCAACATGAGACAGTATTATTAAAAGAAACAGTTGACGGTTTAAACGTCAAAGAAGACGGTACATATGTGGACTGCACGCTAGGCGGCGCAGGTCATAGCTCATATTTACTATCTCAATTATCAGAAAAAGGTACATTGATTGGGTTTGACCAAGACGATGCTGCACTGGATCATGCACGAGAGAAGCTCGCACATGTTAAAGCGAACATTCTTTTCATAAAAAGCAACTTCCGATATTTAAAAGAACGTCTGAATGAACAAGGAATTACAAGCGTAGACGGTGTGATTTTTGATCTTGGGGTTTCATCACCTCAGCTTGACACACCAGAGAGAGGCTTTAGTTATCACCATGATGCACCTCTTGACATGCGAATGGATCAAACCGCTGCTTTGTCGGCAAAACAAGTGGTGAATGAATGGCCATTTGAAGATCTAGTTCGGATTTTCTACAAATATGGGGAAGAAAAATTCAGCAAGCAAATCGCACGCAAAATTGAAGAAGCTAGAAAAAAAGCGCCAATTGAAACAACAGGTGAGCTTGTCGACATTATTAAAGAAGGAATTCCCGCACCTGCAAGACGAAAAGGCGGACATCCAGCGAAAAGAGTGTTTCAAGCGATCCGAATTGCCGTAAATGACGAATTGAAAGTATTTGAAGAAGCACTAGAACAAGCAATAGAGTTACTCAATCCGAAGGGGAGAATTTCTGTCATTACATTCCATTCACTTGAAGATCGGATTTGTAAAAGTACATTTAAAGAAATGTCTTCTCTTCCAGAACTTCCGCACGGACTACCAGTGATTCCAGAAGGACTTGAACCAAAACTGAAGCTGATCACGAGAAAACCAATCGTTGCATCAGAACAAGAGCTGGAATATAACAACCGTGCCCGTTCAGCGAAGCTCCGAATTGCAGAAAAAAAGTAAACGACACCATAGATGATGATAAAAAGGAGGTTTCTTATGAGTAATTTGGCTTACCAAAGAGAAGTAAAGCAACATCAAACCGAGCAGCAAGGTCAATCGGTTGTTATTAGAAGAAGAGGTTCTATTACACTTGGTGAAAAAATCTTACTTGTCATGTTTGTCATGGCTCTCATGTGCAGCTCGATCCTCATCATTTCGAAAGCCTTTGCTGTTTATCACGCAAATATCGAAGTGCAGAAACTAGAACAGCAAGTGTCATTAGAATCGAAAAAGATCACCGAACTGCAAAAGGAAAAAGATTTACTAAGTGAACCAGAGAGAATCATTGAAGCCGCTAAAAAAGCGGGCTTAAGCATATCGAAAGATGTTAAGAAGGTCGATTAACATGGCGATGCCTAAAAAGAATAAAATGATGAACAGAGGCGCGGCAATTGCGAGTATTTGCTTCGCCCTGTTTTTCTTTATCATCCTTGCACGTTTTATTTATATTCAGATTACGGGAACCGTTGATGGACAAGTGTTAGCTGCAAAAGCCAATGAACAATATCAATCGAAAAAAACACTTGAAGCCAAAAGAGGGTCCATTTTAGACAGAAATGGCAATGTGATTGCGGAAGATACATCTGTGTATAAGCTAATTGCAATCATGAGCAAGAAAATGACGGTCGATCCAAAGCATCCGATGCATGTCGTTGACAAAGAAAAGACAGCAAAAGAGCTGTCAAAAGTCATTGATATGAGTGAGAGTGAAATTTTAAAGCGTCTGAATACAAAGGATGCGTTCCAAGTTGAGTTTGGTAAAGCCGGAAAGGATATTAGTTTTTCAACAAAGGAAAAAATTGAAAAGCTAAAACTTCCTGGGATCGCCTTTGAAAAAGACACAAAGAGGTATTATCCAAACGGCATGTTTGCTTCGAACTTAATCGGTTACGCTAGATTAGATGAAGCAACGAAGGACATGTCAGGCGCAATGGGTCTAGAAAAGGCTCTGAATAAATATTTAAAAGAAAAAGATGGCTATGTAACATATAACAGCGACAGAAGCGGATGGGCACTTCCGAATAGTAAAGAAGACATCGTTGCCCCGAAAGACGGGAAAAACGTCACGCTGACCATCGACCAAAAAATTCAGGCATTTCTTGAAGAAAGTATGACGCAGGTCGCTAAAAAATATAAGCCGAAGAAAATCATTGCGACAGTCGTTGATCCGAAAACTGGAAGAGTTCTTGCAATGGGACAGCGGCCAAGCTTTAATTTAAATGAACTCGACATTACGAACTATAACAACGATGTCATTTCTTACGCATTTGAACCAGGTTCAACAATGAAAATTTTTACACTCGCTGCTGCTATCCAAGAAGGAGTGTACCAAGGCAGTGACAAGTATCAGTCTGGTACTTATAAAGTAGGCGGCGGTCTTGTAAGAGACCATAACAACGGAAATGGCTGGGGGAAAATTGATTTTCATGAAGGTGTTCTACGTTCTTCAAACGTAGCTTTTGCGAAACTGGCAAAAGAAAAGCTAGGTTTCACACGCTACGAACAATACTTGCAAAAATTCCATTTCTATGACAAAACAGGCATAGACTTGCCGAACGAAGCGTCTAGTAAAATCAATTTCAGATACGAATATGACAAAGCATCGACTGCTTATGGTCAGGCGTCCGCGATTACCCCAATTCAGCAAATTGAAGCGGCGACAGCCATTGCAAACGGTGGAACGATGATGAAGCCATATGTAATCGATCATATTACAGACCCGAACACAAACAAAACAATTTTACAGCACGAACCAACAGTAGCTGGAAAACCAATTTCTTCTGATACAGCGAAGCAAGTCCGTGACATTTTAGGTGAGGTCGTTTCCTCAAAAATTGGCACAGGACAGCCATATCAAATCAAAGGTTTTGATGTCGCTGGGAAAACGGGTACAGGACAAATTGGCGGTGCTGGCGGCTACCTTCAAGGGAGAAACGATTACGTCTTTTCATTTATGGGAATGGCACCAAAAGATGATCCGAAGCTACTCGTTTATGTGGCTGTCCAACAGCCTCAGCTATCTGAAACACAAACAGGCTCTGCCCCTGTTTCAGAAATCTTTAACCCTGTGATGAAAAATAGTTTGCTCTATTTAAATATCGCACCAACAAAAACAGACGATAAAAAATCTGGCAAACAGAAAATAAAACAAGAAACAATGCCGTCATTCCTAGATTTAGAAGTGAAACAGGCAGAAACAGAAGCAAAAAACAAAAAGTTATCACCTGTTGTCATTGGTGACGGTCTATCCATTAAACGCCAATGGCCAAATGCGGGCTCTGAATTCTCTGAAAGCCAGAAAGTCTTTTTGAAAACAGCAGGTAAAACCATTAAAATGCCTGATATGACAGGCTGGTCCAGAAGGGAAGTTCTTCAATATGCGTCTATTTCAGGTGTGCATATTGAAACAAATGGACAAGGATATGCTGTCAAACAAAGCATCAAAAGTGGAGCGGAGATTTCAGATAAAGTCGTCACAGTGACCTTCAAAAGTCCAAATTAATTTGAAAACCTAGCAAATCATTTGCTAGGTTTTTTCTTTTGCTTGAGCGATGGACGAGATCGTTCTATAAAAAGACGAGCCTGCATATGATGAAAACAAGCCATATGTAAGGAGTGAACCGGGCGTGCGAGTGTCAAGTGTAACAGTGAGAAAACGATTGCTTTTCGTGCTGCTGTTTGGGGTGATCATTTTTTTCATCATAGATACTAGATTAGGATATGTGCAGTTTATTATGGGCGAGAAGCTGACAAGTTTAGCGAAAGATTCATGGAGCCGTAACCTCCCATTTGAACCCGAACGAGGAGATATTTTGGACCGAAATGGGGTGGAGCTTGCGACGAACAAAAGTGCTCCCTCTATTTTAGTCGTGCCGCGGCAGGTGAAAGACCCAGCAGAAACAAGTAAAAAATTAGCAGCAGTACTGAATATGTCTGAGGAGAAAGCGTACAAGCATGTCACCAAGAAAACGTCTATAGAGCGGATTTCTCCAGAGGGGAGAAAAGTATCTCATGAAAAAGCAAAAGAAGTCAGAGAACTTGATTTAGATGGAGTCTATGTAGCAGAAGACAGTATTAGACATTATCCGTTTGGAAGTTTCTTATCTCATGTATTAGGTTTTGCTGGAATTGATAATCAAGGCTTACTTGGGCTAGAAGCGTACTATGATGATGACCTAAAAGGTGAAAAAGGCTCTGTGAAATTTTATTCTGATGCAAAAGGGCAAAAAATGCCAGATGAAGCAGATGATTATACACCGCCTAAAGATGGGCTTGATATGAAATTAACAGTTGATTCAAAAGTGCAAACCATCATCGAACGAGAACTAGACAATGCCCAGGCAAAATATAACCCAGATGGCATGATTGCCATAGCCATGAATCCGAAAAATGGTGAGGTGCTGGGAATGTCGAGCAGACCTGATTTTGATCCGGCTGACTATCAATCAGTTGATTCAAAAGTATTTAACCGAAACTTACCGGTGTGGAGCACATATGAGCCGGGATCGACGTTTAAAATCATTACACTGGCAGCTGCCCTGGAAGAAAATAAAGTAAATTTAAAACGTGATCAATTTTTTGACAGCGGATCTGTGACAGTGGATGGTGCAAGGCTCAGATGCTGGAAAAAGGGAGGACATGGATCACAGTCGTTTCTAGAAGTGGTACAAAACTCTTGTAACCCAGGATTCGTCGAGCTAGGCGACCGTCTTGGAAAAGATAAATTATTTTCTTATATTAAGAATTTCGGCTTTGGCCAAAAGACAGGAATCGACCTTCAAGGAGAAGGTAGAGGAATTTTGTTCCCGCTTGATCGTGTTGGTCCTGTAGAACAGGCAACAACAGCCTTTGGTCAAGGTGTATCTGTTACGCCGATTCAACAAGTAGCTGCAGTGGCAGCCGCAGTAAATGGAGGAACGCTTTACACGCCGTATATTGCAAAAGAATGGATCGATCCAATTACAAAAGAGGTGGTTAAAAAGCAATCACCAATTGCCAAGAAGAAAGTCATTTCAGCGGAGACGTCTAAAGAAATCAGGTATGCCCTTGAAAGTGTAGTCGCTCAAGGAACTGGCCGGAATGCATTCGTTGAAGGATATCGGGTGGGCGGAAAAACAGGAACAGCACAGAAAGTAAAAGACGGAAAGTACATGGAAAATAACCATATTGTGTCATTTATCGGTTTTGCGCCTGCGGATGATCCAAGCATTGTTGTGTATGTAGCAGTAGATAACCCAAAAGGCACGATTCAATTTGGTGGGACAGTAGCAGCACCTATTGTGGGCCATATTATGCGAGACAGTCTGCCTGAAATGGGCGTGAAAAAAAGAAAAGGACAAATTGAAAAGAAGTACCAATGGCTGGACACAAAAACCATTGAGGTACCGAATCTTGTAGGAGGATCTGTTTCTGACCTTGAATCACTCTTGATTAATTTAAAGATTGATGCTTCAGGAACTGGCAGTAAAGTGGTGAAGCAATCGCCTGCTGCCGGCACAAAGGTCAAAGAAGGTTCCACGATCCGATTATACTTAAATGATGAATAATAAAGAATGAACAGAGGGTAGCCGCACTCATTCGGCTGCCTCTTTTTGTTGAAAGAGAAGGGTCGCTTTAAAAAAAGAGCATAAAGTGTGTTTTTTCCAAGAGAAACTTAAGGAATACGCTGGATGTATCCTTTTTTTTACGATAAAATATAGACTGTGTGTTTTTTTCACAAGACATGCACGTGAACGAATTTGAGAGGTTTGATATGAAATGAAATTACAAGAACTCCTTACATACTTTAAAAGTGAAAACAGTGAACTGATAAACGAAAATCCGGAGATTACTTCCATTGAAATGGATTCAAGAGAAGTAAAAAAAGGGAGTCTTTTTGTCTGTATAAAAGGCTATACAGTAGATGGACATGATTACGCTGAAAAAGCGGTGAAAAGCGGGGCTGCAGCAATTGTAGCAGAACACCCACTTCACATAACAGATGTACCAGTCATTATTGTAAAACACTCTCAAAGAGCACTTGCAAGAATGGCAGATGCTTTTTACGAACAGCCAACTCATAAACTCAATCTAATTGGTATTACAGGAACGAACGGGAAAACGTCCACAACACACATGATTGAACAAATGATGAGAAAAGCCGATAAAAAAACAGGTTTAATCGGTACGATGTATATGAAGGTAAACGATGAAATTCTCGAAGTGAAAAACACAACACCTGAGAGTGTCACCCTTCAGAAGACCTTTAAGCAGATGCTTGATCAAGACGTAGATACAGCCATTATGGAAGTATCATCACATGCTTTGCATCTTGGGCGTGTTCATGGATGTGATTATGATATTGCCGTCTTTACAAATCTTACCCAAGATCATCTGGACTACCACAACACAATGGAAGAATATAAACATGCAAAAAGCTTGCTCTTTTCTCAGCTTGGAAGTGCCTTTCAGCACGATAAGCCGAAGCATGCCATTTTAAATGCAGATGATGAAGCGTCTAGTTATTTTGAAAAAGTCACAGCTGCTGAAATTATGACGTATGGCTTAGAGCAAGAATCAGATGTAATGGCAAAGAACATTCAAATCAAACCAAAGGGAACACAATTTGATTTGATCACCCCAATCGGCACAAAAAATGTGACGGTTGCCCTTATTGGGAAATTCAATGTGTATAACATTCTAGCAGCTGTATCAGTAGGAATTGTATCAGGCTTAACGTTTGAAACGATCGTTAGTGCCATTGAAGAACTTGAGGGAGTCAAAGGAAGATTCGAACTTGTGAATTGTGATCAAGACTTCCCAGTCATCGTTGATTATGCGCACACACCTGACAGTTTAGAAAATGTACTGACTACGTGTAGAGAATTAACAGAAGGTAGAATTTTCTGTGTAGTTGGCTGCGGGGGCGACCGTGATAAAACCAAGCGCCCTCAAATGGCCCAAATCGCTGTGAAATATGCAGATGAGCCTGTTTTCACATCAGATAATCCAAGAAGTGAAGATCCATCAGCCATTTTGAAAGACATGGAAAATGGCGTGCCAAATGCCTATTATCACAGCTTTGTGAACCGGAAACAGGCCATCTTTTTTGCCATTGCTAATGCAAAAAAGGGCGATACAGTCTTAATAGCTGGAAAAGGCCATGAGACGTACCAAATCATTGGTGATCAAGTCTATGACTTTGATGATGCCAAGGTGGCAGCCGACGCTATTTTAGATCTAAACAAATCTTAAAAATGATGAAAAGAGTGTAATGAAATGAAGCATTTTGTACAAAAACAACATACGAAAGACACGAATGAATATCATAATAATGAATGCTATTTTCTAATGGAAAACGGCTTTGGAAATTCGGAAGGAGTAAAGAACAATGCTTGAACAGGTGATATTGTTTACAATCATAATGGGATTTTTAATCAGTGTTCTTTTATCCCCGATTTTTATTCCGTTTTTAAGAAGACTTAAATTTGGTCAAAGTATTAGAGAAGAAGGACCTCAGTCTCACCAAAAGAAATCTGGTACCCCAACAATGGGTGGAATTATGATTATCTTTTCTATTACAATTACAACGATCGTGATGATTAACAAATTCTCTGAGATTAGTCCAGAAATGTTTTTATTGTTATTTGTCACCCTTGGCTACGGATTATTAGGATTTTTAGATGATTATATTAAAGTAGCGATGAAGCGAAATCTTGGCTTAACATCGAAACAAAAACTGATCGGGCAAATTGTGATTGCTGTGATTTTCTATGCAGTCTTCCATTACTATGAGTTTGCAACGACTATTCGCATTCCAGGAACAGATGTCAGCTTTGACTTAGGATGGGCATACTTTATCCTCGTCGTTTTCATGCTTGTCGGTGGTTCTAATGCGGTAAACCTTACGGATGGACTTGATGGTTTATTATCTGGAACAGCTGCTATTGCATTCGGAGCTTTTGCTATATTGGCTTGGAATCAATCTCAGTATGATGTGGCGATCTTTTCGGTAGCAGTAGCAGGGGCTGTCCTTGGGTTCCTTGTCTTTAATGCGCATCCTGCAAAAGTATTTATGGGTGATACGGGATCGCTTGCTTTAGGCGGTGCCATCGTGGCCATTGCCATTTTAACGAAACTTGAGATTTTACTCGTCATTATTGGAGGAGTATTTGTTGTTGAAACGTTATCCGTTATCCTTCAAGTCATCTCCTTTAAAACAACTGGAAAAAGAATCTTTAAGATGAGCCCGCTTCACCACCACTATGAGTTAGTTGGCTGGTCTGAGTGGAGAGTAGTTGTCACCTTCTGGACAGCTGGTTTATTGCTTGCTGTTTTAGGAATTTACATCGAGGTGTGGTTATAATTGAATAGGATGCAAATGTTAAAAGACGAACATGTACTAGTACTAGGCCTTGCAAAAAGCGGATATGCGGCAGCCTCAATTCTTCACGAACACGGAATAAACGTGACGGTCAATGACCAAAAAGCTTTTGAAGAAAACGAGCCTGCTCAGCTACTTTCTGAAAAGGGGATTGATGTCATTTGTGGCAGTCATCCTCTTCGTATGTTCGACGATAAAGAAATTACGATTTTAATTAAGAACCCTGGAATTCCTTATGAGAATGTGATGGTTCAAGAGGCGCTTCGCCGAAAAATTCCAGTTTGGACTGAAATAGAATTGGCGTATCATTTGACCTCGTCTCCTTTTATTGGGATTACCGGATCAAATGGAAAAACGACCACGACCACTTTGATTTATGAAATGTTGAAAAAAGACAGCCAAAAAACATTGGTAGCAGGTAATATCGGAACGGTCGCAAGTGAAGTTGCCGCGCGTGCAGCGGGCGATGAATGGATCGTAACTGAGCTCTCTTCATTTCAGTTAATGGGAACCGTTGAATTCAGACCTAAAATCAGCTTAATATTAAATATTTTTGACGCACATTTAGACTATCATCACACGCGTGAAGAATACGAAAAAGCAAAACAGAAAGTGTATGCACATCAACAAGAAGATGACATAGCTGTGGTTAACCTAGATGATCCTTCTGTTGTCAAACTAGCAGAAGATTCGAAAGCGCAAAAAGTGTTTTTCTCAGTTAAAGAGCCGGTAGCACATGGAGCGTTTATTAAAGATGGTGCCATTTACTATATGAATGAACATGTCATTGACCTCAAGGATGTTGTTCTTCCTGGTGAGCATAACCAAGAAAATATTCTAGCAGCTATTTGTGTTGTAAAAAATGCAGGCTGCTCAAACGAAGCGATTGCGCAAGTTCTTACTACATTTAGTGGAGTGAAGCATCGTTTGCAATTTGTGGAGACGATTCAAAATAGAAAATTTTATAATGACAGTAAAGCGACCAATATACTGGCAACAAGTAAAGCTTTGTCTGCCTTCAAGCAGCCGACCATTTTACTAGCAGGTGGACTGGATCGTGGCAATGAATTTGATGAATTAAAACCTTTTATGAAGAATGTAAAAGGAATGATTACATTTGGTGAGACTGCGCCTAAGTTTGTGAAGCTTGGTGAAGAGCTGGGAATACATCACGTAAAACATGTCGATAATGTTGAACAAGCAGTACCTGCGGCGTTTAGCATATCTGAAGAAGAAGACGTGATTTTATTGTCTCCAGCTTGTGCAAGCTGGGATCAGCATAAAACATTTGAAGAACGTGGAGACATGTTTGTAAACGCCGTGCATATGCTTAAATAAGGGCTTGTCTCTCATATGACTGACAGCCCAAATGAAATTATGCTTGGGGTGTCGGTCTCTTGACGAATAAGAAAACTTCTCCGGATTTTTTGCTTGTTGTCATTACGTTACTTTTATTGACGATTGGTTTAATTATGGTGTACAGCGCAAGTGCTGTGTGGGCATCGTATAAATTTGATGATTCGTTTTATTTTGCAAAAAGACAGCTTTTGTTTGCCGGAATCGGAGTTATCGCAATGTTTTTCATTATGCGGGTCGATTATTGGACGTGGCGGACTTGGTCAAAGATACTGATTGCAGTGTGTTTTCTCCTCCTCGTGCTTGTCTTGATTCCTGGTATCGGTATGGAGAGAAATGGTTCAAGAAGCTGGATTGGTGTCGGTGCGTTTAGTATTCAGCCCTCTGAATTTATGAAGCTTGCGATGATTGCGTTTCTTGCAAAATTCTTATCTGAAAAGCAAAAGAATATCACATCCTTTCGTAAAGGTTTCGCCCCAGCACTAGGCATTGTGTTTTCTGCATTTGCCATCATTATGCTGCAGCCGGACCTAGGTACAGGAACGGTTATGGTTGGAACTTGTATTATTATGATATTTGTTTCAGGTGCGAGAATCGCTCACTTTATCTTTCTCGGTCTTTTAGGGCTTAGCGGATTTGCCGCACTTGTCTTATCAGCACCCTATCGAATAAAACGAATTACATCTTATTTAAATCCTTGGGAGGATCCACTTGGCAGCGGGTTTCAAATTATTCAATCGTTATACGCTGTCGGTCCAGGCGGTCTGTTTGGAATGGGGCTAGGTCAGAGTAGACAAAAATTCTTCTATTTGCCTGAGCCTCAAACAGACTTTATCTTTGCTATATTGTCTGAAGAACTTGGATTTATAGGTGGATCACTCATTTTGCTGCTCTTTAGTGTTCTATTGTGGAGAGGCATTAGAATAGCCCTCGGGGCACCAGATTTATATGGAAGTTTCTTGGCAGTGGGTATCATCTCAATGGTTGCCATTCAAGTAATGATTAATATCGCAGTTGTCACTGGTCTCATCCCTGTGACGGGCATCACACTCCCATTCTTAAGTTATGGCGGTTCATCACTGACATTAATGCTGATGGCAATTGGCGTACTTTTGAATGTAAGCAGATATGCTAGATATTAATGTGCTGATAGTTCATGAAACCATATAGACTTTTATTTTGCAAAAGTATGAAAAAATGATTTGAAGAGTGAAAATGGCAGTTTCTGTTTCGAAAACATGATGATTGACTCTTCTTTACAGGTTTTGACGGAGCCCTGTTGTTTAAAACAGGGTTTATACTTTGTTCAGAGCAGAAAAAAATTGAGGGGAAATGGTATAATGCGTATAGTTATTAGTGGAGGCGGAACAGGCGGGCATATTTATCCTGCTCTAGCTTTTATTAAAGAAGTGAAAAGACTGCATCCTGATGTGGAATTTTTATATATTGGCACTGAGAACGGGCTTGAAAAGAAAATTGTAGAAAGAGAAAATATCCCATTTAAATCAATTGAAATTTCAGGTTTTAAAAGAAAGCTTTCCTTTGATAATGTAAAAACAGTGATGAGGTTTCTAAAGGGCGTCCAAAAAAGTAAATCTTATTTAAAAGAATTTAAGCCGGATGCTGTTATTGGAACAGGTGGTTATGTGTGTGGTCCTGTTGTTTATGCTGCGTCTAAGCTAAAAATCCCGACGATCATTCACGAACAAAATAGCCTGCCAGGCATCACAAATAAGTTTCTGGCAAGATATGTGAATAAAGTAGCCATCTGTTTTGAAGAAGCAAAGGAACACTTTCCTTCAGAAAAGGTTGTTTTTACGGGAAACCCAAGAGCCTCTGAAGTCGTCTCTATTAAAGAGGGAAAATCTCTTAAAGAGTTCGGGCTGGATGAGAAGAAAAAAACGGTTCTCATTTTTGGCGGGAGCAGAGGTGCAGCTCCAATCAATAAAGCAGTGATTGACATGCAAGATGAATTAAAGGCAAAGAACTATCAGCTTTTATATATTACAGGTGAGGTTCATTATGAAAAAGTGCTGAACGAATTAAAAGAAAAAGGTGAAGCGCCGAATATGATCACAAAGCCTTTCTTGCATCAAATGCCGGAGTATTTAAAATCAATTGATGTCATTGTTGCAAGAGCGGGAGCCACAACGATTGCTGAAGTGACGGCACTTGGAATTCCGACCATCTTCATTCCAAGTCCATACGTGACCGCAAATCATCAGGAAATTAACGCAAGATCACTTGAAAAACATGATGCTGCGATCGTTTTAAGAGAATCAGAGCTTTCTGGAAATCGCTTGCTTCATGCAATTGATGAAATTGCTGGTAATGACGAGAAACTACATCAAATGAGCCGTTTAACAAAAGAACTCGGAGTACCAGATGCGGCCACACGTTTATATAATGTGTTAAAAGAAATTACGACTTCATGATGAATGATATGAGGTAAGGCGGAGGGTAATATGGAGAACTTGAAGAATGAATTATTAGAAGCGCAAGTTGGTAAAGTACTTGAAAACGAACCGCTTGCAAATCATACGACAATGAAAATAGGCGGACCGGCCGATCTATTAGTCATCCCTAAAGATGTCGATGCTGTCAAAACAATTATGGATCAGGTGAAAAAACATGATACTCAATGGACGGTCATTGGAAGAGGGTCCAATTTACTTGTTCTTGATAAAGGAATTCGCGGGGTCGTTTTAAAGCTGGGCGCTGGGCTTGATCACTTAACTGTCAATGATGAAGAGATTACAGTTGGCGGAGGCTATTCAGTTGTAAGACTCGCGACGTCTCTTAGTAAGCAGGGGCTGTCAGGATTGGAATTCGCAGCTGGTATTCCAGGTTCTATTGGTGGCGCTGTTTATATGAACGCAGGGGCACATGGATCTGACATCAGCAAGATTCTTGTGAAAGCGAGAGTCTTATTTGAAGATGGAACGATCGAGTGGTTAACTAATGAGCAAATGAACTTTAGCTATCGAACTTCTGTGCTTCAAAAGGAACGCCCTGGAATTGTTCTCGAAGCAGTGTTCAAGCTTAAACAGGACGAACGTGAGAAAATCACAAAGAAAATGCAGCAAAATAAAGATTATCGCAAGGAAACACAACCGTATAATAAACCATGCGCCGGCAGTATTTTCCGAAATCCATTACCTGAATATGCAGGACAGCTTGTAGAAAAGGCGAATTTAAAAGGATATCAGATTGGCGGCGCTAGAATTTCTGATATGCACGGAAACTTTATTGTCAACGCTGGTGGGGCGAAGGCTCAAGATGTGCTCGACTTAATTCAGTACATTCAAAAGAAAATCAAAGATGACTACAATGTAGAGATGCATACAGAAGTGGAAATTATTGGTGAAGCAAATTAAAGGCTACTACTTATGAATGATGGTATCACAGGAAAACAAACGGCATTTTTTCATGCCGTTTGTTTTCTAATCAATATGAGATAAAGAATGATCCAAAGGTGCGGACAAGCAGCTTTGAATGAGGTGAAGAGTATATATGCGGCCTGATCATGAAAATGAAAAGATCGTCAATATAGAAGAGCGAATCCCTAAAATTAAAGAACAAAGGAAGCAGAAAGCGAATCGGAGATTAATCTCTTTTATTTTGCTGTTTTTTATCATGGTTTTAATTATTGTCTATTTGCAAACACCAATCAGTAAAATTTCTTCTTTAACCATTACTGGCAATGAACATGTACCAACAAAACAGCTCGTTAAACTTTCGCAAATTAAAGAAGGCGAGACAGAGTTTTGGAATTTAAATAAAGATATGACAGCAGACCATATAAAGCAAAATAAATTGATTAAAAGTGTCAGTATCAAAAAACATTTCCCTAATAAGGTCAGTATTGCTGTCAAAGAGTATGCAAATATTGCGTATCTGCAAAAGGGACATTTTTATTATGAGCTTCTTGAAAACGGGACGGCTTTGCCAGATGAAGTAACGCCAAGTCACGCAGGACCTATTTTTGTCGATTGGGACAATAAAGAGAAATTGAAGCAAACAGTGAGAGCTCTGAATCAACTGCCGGCTTCTATTCAGGAACTAATCTCAGAAGTATATTACGTACCGACTAGCTCCAATCAGTGGCTCGTTAAATTTTATATGAATGATGGAAACACCGTTATCGCATCAATTAAAACATTCGCAGATAAAATGACGACGTACCCTGCCATTGTCAAAGAGCTTTCGTCCTCTGAGAAAGGTACGGTTCATATGGAAGTAGCCACGTATTTTGAAGCTTTTAAATCTAAGAAAAAGGAAGATGAACGTTGAGAGGCAAAACCGTCATATTCTCAATTGTAATGCTTGTTCTTGGATTTCTGATTTCTTTTTCATACCAATATACGAAGCAGCATCAAGCAGATGTCAATCGAACCGAACAATGGAAAAAAGAATATTCTTTGAAAAGTCAGCTAACAAAGCAAGAAAAGGCGAATCAAAAACTTGAAAAAGAACTTTATCGTCTTCAATCAAAGGTTCAAGCAACAGAGTTTGGTTTGAAAAATGAAAAAGAGCAGTATTTTAATGTTTTGGAAGATGTTGAGAAATACAGAATGTTTACAGGAGAAATAGGTGTAAAAGGGAAAGGGGTAAAAGTATCTCTTGAAGATGCATCTTATATCCCGAGTGGACAAAATGTCAATAATTACATTGTGCATGAGAGCCACATTTTCCATGTGATAAACGAACTATTTATATCAGGGGCATCTGCTGTAGCTATAAACGGACAAAGAATCACACACCAATCATACATACATTGTAACGGTCCAGTCGTCACGGTTGATGG
Source organism: Bacillus sp. BS1807G30 (assembly GCF_040047675.1). Lineage (NCBI taxonomy): Bacteria > Bacillati > Bacillota > Bacilli > Caryophanales > Bacillaceae > Bacillus > Bacillus sp. BS1807G30. Next base: position 1,436,533 of record NZ_CP157353.1, read on the forward strand.
TGTTCAACATCCAGCACCATTTGTCATTTCTGCTATTGGAGATCCAGCTGTTTTAATTCCTGCATTAAACATTGCAGGCGGGGTGGTTGATCAGCTGACAAGTGATCATATTTCCATGACGATTGAAAAGAAGGATATTCGTATGAATCCTCTTCTAAGAAACAAAGATTAAATGTGAAAAGGTGAGTGGTGTTGAGGAAAAAGAAGCCATTACTTAGTTTGACAGTCCTGATGGTCATATTTGGCATCATGGTCTCCATCCAGTTTAACTCTCTACAAAAGCCTAAAGTTCGCGATACTCGAGACGTTTGGGAATTAAGAGAGGATTTATCTGCATCTAAAAGTAAGGAACTGGATTTATTGAAAGAAATTGATAAATATGATGAAATGCTAAAAAAGTATGGCAACCAAGAAGATCAATCCAAAGAAGCACAATTAACAAAAACGTTGAAGGATTTGAAAGAAAAGGCTGGTTTTACAGAGGTAACGGGTGAAGGAGTTGAAATAGAAATTACTCAGCTTTTTTCTAAGGAACTTACCGGAGAAGAAGTCAAAAATATACCACCTGATCTTCTGAAAAAATTAATCAACGAAGCCAATATGTTTGGGGCAAAACATATTTCCATTAATGAACACCGGGTGATTAACACCAGTGTTATTCGAGATATTAATGGTACGACGAAAATGGATGGTTACAGCATAGATGGTGATACAGTCACTATTAAGATGGTCAGCGAGCAGGCCGATAAATTATACAGCCGTTTAAATGTATCAGATATTGGTGATTTGTTTGCTCAGGAAAATTTTAGTTTGAGTATTAGACCGCCGAAGAAAAAAATTCATTTAAAAGCATTTGACGGTACAATTCAGTTAAATGAATTGAAGCCTCTTGACGATGTAAAGGAGGGAAAATCTTAATGTGGCTTCCTGTACTTGGTCTAATCATAGGAGTTGCGATCGGTTTCTTAACAAATTTTACGATACCGAATGAGTATTCTAACTATCTTTCCCTCGCTGTACTTGCTGCGCTTGATACATTGATTGGTGGAATCAGAGCACATCTGCAAGGGGCATACGATGAACTAGTGTTTGTATCAGGTTTCTTCTTTAATATTATACTCGCAATAAGTTTAGCTTTTCTGGGCGTCCATCTTGGTGTAGACTTGTATTTAGTCGGAATGTTTGCATTCGGTGTTAGATTGTTTCAAAATATCGCCGTTATTCGAAGAATTCTACTAACAAAATGGACAATTTCTAGAGAAAAAAAGAAAAAAAGTGAGTCATAAAAAAGGATATACATATGATGTAACGAATATTTTCAGTAATCCTAATAAAAAATGTTGATTTTTTAAGTTTTGTTACACACTTGTAAAAACACATTCATTGTATTGTTGTTCAGCAAATAATAGAATAGAAAGTATTGATATGTGAGGAGGTGCCATAGAATGAACAACAATGAAATTTACGTCAGCCTTGACATCGGTACATCCAATATAAAAGTCATCGTCGGAGAAATGGCGGATGATTCGCTTAACATTATAGGTGTTGGAAATGTCCCTTCAGAGGGGTTAAAAAAAGGATCGATTGTTGATATAGATGAAACAGTTCATTCTATTAGACAAGCATTTGAACAGGCTGAGAGAATGGTAGGTTTTCCTTTACAAAAGGCGATAGTCGGAATTAACGGAAACCACATTCATATTCAGAATACGAGCGGCGTGGTCGCAGTGTCTAGTGAAAATAAAGAAATACATGCTGAAGATGTGAGACGTGTCTTGGATGCTGCACAGGTAGTATCTATTCCGCAAGAACATCTCGTAGTAGACGTCATTCCGAGACAATTTATCGTCGACGGAAGAGATGAGATCACAGATCCGAAAAAAATGCTAGGTGTACGGCTAGAAGTGGATGGATCGTTAATCACAGGTTCTAAAACGATTCTACATAACTGGCTCCGATGTGTAGAGCGGGCTGGTATTGAAATTATGGATATTTGCTTGCAGCCACTCGCATCGGGTTCAGCAGCGTTATCGAAAGATGAAAAAAATCTAGGGGTAGCTCTTGTCGATATTGGCGGCGGCTCTACTACGATATCCGTATTTGAAAACGGGCATCTCTATTCTACTCACAGTATCCCATTGGGCGGAGAGAACATTACAAAAGATTTGTCTATAGGACTTAGAACTTCCACTGAAGAAGCTGAACGAATCAAAAAGCAATTTGGGCATGCATTCTATGATGAGGCATCGTCTGAGGAGACATTTGAAGTTTCCGTCATCGGTACGGACCAAAAACAGACGTATACACAACTTGAAGCAGCCAATATCATTGAAGCACGGTTGGAAGAGATTCTGCTTTTTGTGGCAGAGGAATTACGCAATATGGGTGTCCATGATTTGCCTGGCGGATTCGTTCTAACAGGTGGACAGGCAGCTATACCAGGTATCCTTTCTCTGGCACAAACGGTCTTACAAAACAATGTAAGAATCGCAAGTCCTAATTATATTGGGGTCAGGGAACCTCAATATATGACAGGAGTGGGCCTGATCCATTTTGCTTATCGCAATGCAAAGATTCAGGGCAGACAGGTTGGATTCCAAATGCCGGATGAAGCATTTCATGAAGTAGGCGCGTCCATGGAGCCGGTTTCTTCTACACCACAAGTAAAAGAAGCTCAGCCAAGACCGAAAGTGAAACAAAAAGCACAACAAGAGACAAATAAAAAACCGGGCAAAATGAAAAAACTATTTAATATGTTCTGGGAATAGAACTAGATTTTCGACGGATTAGGAGGATTCAGCATGTTGGAGTTTGAAACAAATATAGACGGCCTAGCATCAATTAAAGTAATCGGTGTAGGTGGCGGCGGAAATAACGCTGTCAACCGAATGATTGAAAATGACGTACAGGGTGTCGATTTTATTGCAGTGAATACAGATGCACAGGCGTTAAACTTATCAAAAGCAGAAACAAAAATGCAAATCGGTGCTAAGCTGACAAGAGGGCTTGGAGCAGGTGCGAATCCTGAAGTCGGTAAAAAAGCTGCTGAAGAAAGCAAAGAACAAATTGAAGAAGTCCTAAAAGGCGCTGACATGGTCTTTGTGACAGCCGGTATGGGCGGTGGAACTGGTACGGGTGCTGCACCTGTCATTGCGAAAATCGCAAAAGATTCAGGAGCCTTGACAGTTGGAGTTGTGACTCGTCCTTTCACATTTGAAGGAAGAAAGCGTCAGCTTCAAGCAGTTGAAGGGATTGCTTCTATGAAAGAAGCAGTTGATACGTTAATCGTGATTCCAAACGATCGCCTGCTTGAAATTGTCGATAAAAACACGCCAATGCTTGAAGCATTCCGTGCAGCAGATAACGTGTTAAGACAAGGTGTTCAAGGGATCTCAGATCTCATTGCAACACCAGGTTTAATTAACCTTGACTTTGCTGACGTGAAAACGATCATGTCTAACAAAGGTTCAGCTCTTATGGGAATTGGTGTCGCAACAGGCGAAAACCGTGCTGCTGAAGCAGCGAAAAAAGCCATTTCTTCACCACTTCTTGAAACAGCGATTGATGGAGCACAAGGTGTTATCATGAATATTACTGGTGGTACCAACCTTAGTCTTTATGAGGTACAAGAAGCAGCGGATATTGTTGCATCAGCCTCTGATGAAGATGTCAACATGATCTTTGGATCTGTCATTAATGATAACTTGAAGGATGAAATTGTGGTCACAGTCATCGCAACCGGTTTTATTGAGCAAGAGCCGGAAGTGACAAAACCTCAAAGAAATCCATTAGGGCAAGGATTAAAGCAGAATCAATCTATTCCACAAAAGCGTGAAGTAAAACGTGAGGAACATCAACAAACATCATCACAACCAAGACAAAATACACAGTCAAGTGATGATACATTGGATATCCCAACGTTCTTACGTAACCGCAACAAACGATAAGCAAGCACGATTCATCCCCCTTCCTTTGGAAGGGTTTTTTTTATGTCTGCATGGTGAAAAGATCCTGAGTCTGATTGATATAAAAGTCTTGTTTCTGCGTGTTATTTGGATCTATCGTATGTGTTTTGGCTTGAGTTTTTTAAGTCAAAAGAATCATTTTTAATTCCCTTTACAAAAAACGACAAAATGTTGAACTTTATTTGACTACATTAATGAGAACACCATGAATCTTGTCATGATCAAAAAGAAGGGGGAGGGGCAGGGTACACACTGTTTGACCATTTGAGGAGGAGGGATTTTATTGAAAGTGAAGTTTCGCAAAACCGCCGTCTATCGTTTCATGAGTCTTTTGGTGATTGGTACTTTAACGATGACAAGCTTTGGGATGGTTCAAGCAAAATCGACTTCTACCTCATATCAGGAGGAAGCCGTTTCCTCTAAGACAACAAAAGCCAAGATTTCTTCGAGATTAAAGAAGCAGTTTCAAAAGGAAGATAAGGTGACCTTCTTAGTCAAAATGAAGGAACAAACGAATGTACAAAAAGTAGCAAAAGAAGCTGTATCAAAAGCAAAAAAACAAAAATTAACCGCGGCTAAAACGCAGTACACAAAAAGATCAGCCGTTGTATCTGAGCTGAGAGCAACATCTGATGAAACGCAGCAAGCGCTCCTAGCGTATTTACAAAAGGAAAAAAAGAATAAGCAAGTGAAAGATATTCATTCCTACTATATTGTGAATGGTCTAGCTGTGACGGCAACAAAAGAAGTGATGGAAAAGGTTGCTTCTTTTCCAGAAGTAGCTCAAGTGCTACCGAATGAAACACGTCAACTTCATCGTCCTGTTGATTTGAAGCATTCTAAGCCAAACAAACAAATCAAAGCAGTAGATGGAGTTGAATGGAATATTGCTCAGGTGCATGCACCAGAAGCGTGGGATTTAGGCTATGACGGGACTGGAACCGTTGTAGCAAGTATTGATACAGGTGTCGAATGGGATCATCCTGCGCTAAAAGAAAAATACCGCGGGTTTGACCCTGCTCGTCCGAACGAACCATCTCATGAACTGAATTGGTATGATGCCACGACAGGATCTGAAGTCCCTTATGATGACTTGGAGCATGGGACCCATGTGACAGGCACAATGGTTGGTTCTGAGCCAGATGGAAAGAATCAAATTGGGGTCGCACCGGGAGCAGAATGGATTGCAGTGAAAGCTTTTTCAGAAGATGGCGGTACAGATGCTGATCTGTTAGATGCCGGTGAGTGGATTTTAGCACCGAAAGATCAAAACGGAAATCCTCACCCAGAAAAGGCACCTGATGTTGTGAATAATTCGTGGGGCGGCGGGCCAGGTCTTGATGATTGGTATAAAGATGTAGTGAATGCTTGGAGAGCAGCAGACATCTTTCCAGAATTTTCAGCGGGTAATACCGATTTATTCAATCCAGGCGGCGCGGGTTCGATTGCAAATCCCGCTAACTATCAAGAAGCCTTTGCTACAGGCGCAACAGATCAGGACAACAAGTTAGGGTCTTTCTCCCTTCAGGGTCCTTCTCCATATGGCGTAATGAAACCAGATATTGCGGCTCCAGGAGTAAACATTCGCTCTTCGATCCCGGGAAAAGGATATGAGGATGGGTGGAATGGTACATCGATGGCAGGTCCGCATGTCTCGGCTGTTGCTCTTCTTCTCCGCCAAGTGCAATCAGACCTTTCTGTTGATGAAATTCAGCAAATTCTCATTGAGACAGCGAAACCACTGACAGATCAGCAATTTCCTGAATCCCCTAACAACGGCTATGGGGCAGGGTTAGTTGATGCAAGAGAGGCGATTACTGCTTTAACCAATGGAATCGGTACGATTGAAGGTCAGGTGACAAAAGAGGGAGAAGATACAGAACCACCTGTTTTTTCACATAAAGGTCCGAATGAAATTTTTACTGCAACGCCAACCCCATTGACCATCACTGCAGAAGATGGGATAGCAGTGACAAATGTTTCCTTGACTTATCGAGTAGATCAAGGTGAATGGGAGACGCTGAAAGCCAACCGCACGGATGGAAATCATTTAAAAGGAACCTATACGGTGCAGCTCCCTGAACTCGAGGGGGAGAACGTGACGTACCGATGGATTGTGAAAGATTTTGGAGAAAATGAAGCGGCATCAGATCCTTATACACTTCCAATTAAAACATCCATCACCACTGGCTACTCACAAGATTTTGAAGCATGGCCAAGTGGATGGTTCAGTGGTGGAACAAAAGATCCGTGGCAGTGGGGAAAACCGTCCACAGGTCCAAAACAAGCATTTAGCGGGGAACATGTCTACGCCACCAATTTAGACAGTCCTTATGAAAATAAAACGGACGCCAATTTGTCTATGCCGCTTATTGCTGTACCAGATTCAGGTTCTTCCTACCTGCAATATCAATACTGGCATGATCTCGAAGCCAATTATGATTATGTGCATGTCTATGTACAGCCAGAGGGGGAAGACGCCGTTCAAGCGACAGCTTATACGGGAAAAACAAATGCGTGGACAGCAGGCGAAGTTGATTTATCTGCTTATAAAGGTCAAAAAGTGAGAGTCCTGTTTCATATAAGAACAGATGGCAGTGTCACAAAAGATGGCTTTTATTTAGATGATGTGAAAATCACAGATCAAGCATTGTCTCAACAAGCCAAGAACCAGCTGGGGGTGATCAAAAAAGAAAAATCCACAAGCCAGAATAAAAAATCAGTTGATCCAAAAAAGGCAAAGCCTGCTAAAGTAAAAAATAAACATGTACAAATTCAAAAGCAAAACAGTCATGATGCTCCGTCTATTCAAGCTCTTCCAATGAGAGCGCAAATCAGTGTTCTAGAAAGCGGAAAATCAACTTCCACCGATGAAGCGACAGGGAAATATCAGCTGTCTCAAGGAGCAGGAGAATGGACAGTGAAAGCGGAAGCTTACGGCTTTGAATCACGGTCCCAAAAAGTCAAAGTGGCATCAAAAGAAACAGCAGAAGCGAATTTCTCCTTACAGCCGCTAGAGAAACGAACGATCTCCGGCACGGTCGTCAATGAAACAACTGGTGAAAAGGTGAAGAATGCAACTGTTTATCTTGTGGAGGACGCAAAAATTGAGCCGGTGAAAACAGATGAATCCGGTGAATTTTCTCTAGAGGCATTAAGCGGTGTCTATACAGTCAAAATTTTTGCGAAGGGGTTTAAAGGCTATACGTTTACAGCGGATGTGACGGAAAAGCCGCTTGAAAAGTCAGTGAAACTTGAGCCTTTTATCGGTTTTCCGGGAGAGATTGGCTACGATGATGGAACGGCTGAAAATGCACGGGCTTTCTACGATCCTGGCAATGGTTGGGCTGTGAAGTTTTCATTAGAAAAAGGAAAGAAACAAGCACAAGTCACAGGTGGCCTTTTCAGATTTTGGACATCAGAATGGCCAGCTCCTGGAGGCGATGAATTTGCTGTTGAAGTATATGATGCTTCTGGGAAGGGTGGCGCACCAGGTGAGAAAATCGCAGGACCTTTAAAAGCAAATGCACTGCGTAATGGTGAATGGACAAAAGTAGATTTAGAAGATCAAGCCATTACAGTGGATGGCGATTTCTATCTTGTTTATATTCAAACGAAAAAGAATACCGAATCTCCGGGACTTGCCACAGATGAAGATGGCCCTAATGCTGAAAGAAGCTGGCAGCTGACGAGCGGTGCTTTTTCTCCTTCTCCGAAAGAAGAGGGGAATTATATGATTCGTGCGCTCGTAAACTATGAAGCAGATGTACCAGAAATCACTTCTCCAAAGGCAGGAACCATTACAAATCAAGGTGAATTGACGATTGAAGGCACGGCCTCTCCGGGTCTCGATGTGGCCATTTATCAAAATGATGAAGAGGTGGCCAAAGTCAAATCAGATGAGTCGGGTACTTTCAAAGAAAATGTATCTGTTCCAAGTGGAGAGCATGTCTTCACGGCGGCGACTGTAACGGATAAAGGCTCAACAAAACATTCCAAGCCAGTCAAGGTGATCATCGATCAAACAGCACCGACGTTGACCATTGATACACCGAAAAAAGGTGACAAGTCTAATAGAGAATCACTCACGGTGGAAGGGAAAGTAGCGGATGATTATCTAGACCAAGTCACAGTCAATGGAAAAAAAGCGACCGTAAAGGATGGGGCATATTCTGCAAGGGTGCTACTTGAAAATGGGAAAAATACAATCAAAGTGACAGCAAAAGATGCGGCTGGAAACAAAACGACTAAAAAGGTCGACATCGATGTACAATATGATGCACCTGTCATTTCTGAATTAACGCCAAAAGAGAATATGAATCTATCATCAGGTGAATCGGTTAAGATTTCATTTAAAAGCAGGGAAAAGCTAGATGCCACCTTTGTTCTTCATATGCCGCTGACAAATGCTAGATCAAAACTTCAAAACACAACTGAACTGCCGATTCGTGAAGTAGCACCGGGAACGTATGAAGGCTATTGGACGGCGACATCTATTGCAAAAGCAAAAGGTGCAGTGATGGAAGTCATTGTCAAAGATGATTATGGAAATGTCACAAGACAGAAGGCAGAAGGAACACTCACCATCAATGAGAAAGAATGACAGCGAAAAAGACACGACTCTTCGGAGCGTGTCTTTTTTTTGTGCTATTGATAGAGGAGACACTTGTCCAACAAATCATTCTGATGTTCTCTCTGTCTCATACGTCGACAAAAACGATAACAATCCACCAAAAGTTCTCTATCATCCCCTACAAGAATTGACAGACTTCCATCCGATGACTGTTTTATACTGGTACAAACAAGTGCAAGTACTGCTTTTGATTCTTTGTTTCAGATGAAAGGAGCAGAAGGTGGTCATTTATTTAGATGTCATTTGGCTGTTAAACTTTTGTTTTGATCTATTGCTGCTCTTACTCACGGCATTTATTCTCAAACGACAAGTGAAAAAAAGGCGATATATGTTTGGAGCTCTCATTGGATCGAGCATTGTTCTCTTGCTCTTTACGCCATTTGCAATGATTGTGTCGCACCCTTTAGGCAAACTGCTTTTTTCTGTCTTGATCGTGCTTGGAACCTTTGGCTTTCAAAGATTTCGTTCCTTTTTTCAAAACCTGTTTGCTTTTTACTTTGTCACATTTTTGATGGGAGGGGGCATGATCGGGGTTCATTCGTTTTTGCAGACAAATACAGTCATTCAAGATGGACTGCTTATTTCACAAAATGATGGATTTGGTGATCCCATTAGCTGGCTTTTTGTTCTCACTGGCTTTCCGGCCATTTGGCTGTTTTCAAAGAAACGATTAGGAGAGGTTGGTGCGAAAAAAAGACAATATGACGAACAAGTACTTGTGGAGATCCACATTCAAGGAGAAACGATCCGCTTAAATGGTCTGGTCGATTCTGGAAATCAGCTGTATGATCCATTGACGAAAACACCTGTCATGATCGTCCAGCTCGATCAGCTCACATCTATTTTCGGAGAGCCATTTATAGAAAAAATGAAACAGTTTCATCCTGTTGAAGTGATGCAAAAGCTTGATGACCATTTTCCGCTGCTTGATCGTTTAAGACTCGTTCCATATCGCGCAGTCGGTCATGATCACGGGTTTCTACTATGCTTTAAACCAGATACGGTCGTCCTTTATACAAAAACGCATATGATCCAGCCAGCGAAGTGTTTTGTTGGGATGAGTCTAAGTGGATTATCAGCAGATCAGGAATTTCAATCCATCATTCATCCAGAGATGTTAGACGGAAAAATGATACAAGGGGTGTCGTAGTTTTTTTGTGATGTCTTTTATCTTACGAAGTCAACTGGACATTTAGAAGGGAGAAGAAGATGAAAAAATTAAAATTTAAACTCACTTACTACTGGTATAAACTCCTCATGAAGCTAGGGCTAAAGAGTGATGAGATTTATTATATTGGTGGAAGTGAGGCACTGCCTCCGCCGTTATCAAAGGATGAAGAACAAGAATTGCTCGTTAAATTACCAAAAGGTGATCAAACAGCACGAGCCATTTTGATCGAAAGAAACTTGCGATTGGTCGTTTATATTGCAAGAAAATTTGAAAACACAGGCATTAACATTGAGGATTTGATTAGTATCGGAACGATAGGCCTCATAAAGGCAGTAAATACGTTTAATCCAGAAAAAAAGATCAAACTGGCCACATATGCGTCTAGATGTATTGAAAATGAGATTTTGATGTATTTGCGTCGAAATAATAAAATCCGTTCAGAAGTATCGTTTGATGAGCCGCTTAACATTGACTGGGACGGCAATGAATTGCTTTTATCAGATGTACTTGGGACAGATGATGATATTATCACCCGGGATATTGAAGCAAATGTCGATAAAAAATTACTGAAAAAAGCGTTAGAACAATTAAACGATCGTGAAAAACAAATTATGGAACTACGATTCGGTTTAGTTGGTGGTGAAGAAAAGACCCAAAAAGATGTTGCCGACATGCTTGGTATTTCTCAGTCCTATATTTCAAGGCTCGAAAAAAGAATTATTAAACGATTGCAAAAAGAATTTAATAAGATGGTCTAAAAAAATTTTTTTGAAAGCTTTATCCCTGTACTGTCAAAGGGATCACCATTTTTTCACATCTTTCTCGTCATAGACCGTGCATATTTTTCCATCCCACGGAGATACTGAACTTTGTACAACAGCTCCTGTAGGGAGGGAAAAAAGTGTCCAGAAATAAAGTGGAAATCTGCGGAGTCGACACCTCCAAACTGCCTGTTCTGAAAAACGACGAAATGAGAAAATTATTCAGACAGCTGCAAGATGAAGGTGACGATACAGCAAGAGAAAAGCTAGTCAATGGCAATTTGCGGTTGGTTTTAAGTGTGATTCAGCGTTTTAACAACAGAGGCGAGTATGTTGATGATCTCTTCCAAGTAGGCTGTATCGGATTAATGAAATCAATTGATAATTTTGATTTAAGCCACAATGTCAGATTTTCAACTTATGCGGTCCCTATGATCATAGGAGAAATCCGTCGATACTTGCGCGATAACAACCCTATCCGGGTGTCTCGTTCACTAAGAGATATTGCCTATAAGGCGCTTCAAGTCCGTGAGAGACTGATTAGTGAGACAAGCAAGGAACCAACGGCAGAAGACATTGCCAAAGTGTTAGAAGTCCCTCATGAGGAAATTGTTTTTGCCCTAGATGCCATTCAAGATCCTGTTTCTTTGTTTGAACCGATTTATAATGACGGAGGAGATCCGATTTATGTGATGGATCAAATTAGTGATGAACGGAACAAAGATACACAATGGGTAGAAGAATTGGCCTTAAAAGAGGGAATGCGCAGATTGAATGATCGAGAAAAAATGATCCTTCGTAAACGCTTCTTCCAAGGCAAAACACAAATGGAAGTGGCAGAAGAAATCGGTATTTCTCAAGCACAAGTATCAAGGCTTGAAAAAGCAGCAATCAAACAAATGAATAAAAATATTTTTTAAAGCCGCCGCTAATGTGCGGCTTTTTTCATTCTTTTTAGAGAACCCATCTCTAGTATTGACTCTGTTATTTTTTTCATTTAATCTGTTTTTAACAAATGTTATTTGAAATATCATTTGTGAGGGAATAGAGAAGCGGAAAGAAGGGTTATTATGACATTCCATGATGAAAGAAGGCTGCTCATTAAGGTTGCGCATATGTACTATGAAGAAGGCGCCACTCAATCTAAAATTGCAGAAGCTGTTGGGGTTAGCCGTTCGCTCATATCGAAATATTTGGCAAAAGCACGTGAAGCAGGAATCGTGGAAATCATTATTCATGATGAAGTGAATCAACAATATGGTTCGTTAGAAAGAAAAATAGAGCGGAAATACGGGCTGCGAGAAGTCGTGTGTGTGGAATCTCTCAGTCAAGAAACAACAAAAAGTCGAATAGGAGCTGCGGCTGCGGGCTTTTTATTAAAAGTCATGAAGGATGGACAAGTCATCGGTTTTTCATCAGGGACAACCTTGCATGAAATGGCGAAAGCGCTTACGTCTGTTCAGCATTTTCCGTCTGTGACATTTGTTCCGCTAGTCGGAGGCGTCGGAAATGAAGATGTTGATATTCATGCCAACTATATTATTGGAAGATGCTCAGAAGCACTCAAATCCAAATGTGAGTTTTTACATGTGCCTGTCATGCTTGATACGAAAGAAGCGAAAGATGTACTCATTAGACAGCCGTCGATCAAAAAAGTCATTGAATTAGGAGAATCATCAAATATCGCGGTCGTAGGAATAGGCGGGGTTCCGCAACATTCAACGATGGTGAAATCCTATATGACAAGTGGTGAGGAAGATATCCTGCAAGCGAAAGATGTCGCGGGTGACATTTGTTATAACTTTATTGATCATAAAGGTGAAGTGTATCCGCATCCGTGGAACGACCGGGTAATGGGGATCAGTCCTCAAAAACTGAAAGAGATCCCGCTTGTGATTGGTGTCGCTGGAGGAGAAGAAAAAATTGAAGCGATCAGGGCGGCGTTAGAAGGTGGATTAATTCATGTGTTAATTACAGATGAACAAACCGGAGATGCCCTATTAAAGTAACTACCTAAGCCGATTAGGTAGTTTTTTTGAGTCTTTAGACTCAAAAAGATTGAAAATTTTATCGATTTTATCTTGACACAAAGTTGACACATCATATAAACTAAGTTCATAACAAATGATAAATAAAATAACAAATGTTACAAGAAACAGATTTTTGTTAATTTTTATAACATTTGTTAAAAGTTTCAGATTATTTTTCTAGCAATCTATTGTGAAGCAAGAAAACCTGAAAGGATGATTTAGATGTCAATTTATCAACAATTGTTAGCACGAGAACGCAGCGGAGATCCAATCAAAGTTGGGATTATCGGGGCAGGCCAAATGGGGTTTGGACTCATTTCACAAATTTCTAAAATTCCAGGCATGATTGTCGCAGGTGTTTGTGATATTCATCTTAGTGCAGCTGAGAAAGCAGCGAATTTTTACAAGCAACATGCGAAACCACATCAAATGGTCGTCACAAATGATTACAGAGAAGTGATTCAATCAGATTCTGTGGAAGTCGTTGTGGATGCAACAGGTGTTCCAGAGGTCGGAGCAAACATTTCTTTGGAAGCGCTTAATTCAAAAAAACATCTCGTTCTTTTAAATGTAGAAGTCGATATTACGATCGGCTTGGTCATGCATAAATTATTCACGAATGCAGGACTTGTTTACTCTGGATCAGCTGGAGATGAACCAGCAGCAACGCTAGAACTATACGAATTTGCAAAAACAATGGGGCTTGAAGTATTGGTTGCTGGGAAAGGTAAGAACAACCCATTCTTCCCAGAAGCAAACCCAGATACGTGTAAAGCTGAAGCAGATAGTAAACATATGAGTGCCCACATGCTGGCAGCATTCCAAGACGGAACAAAAACGATGGCAGAAATGAACCTATTAAGTAATGCAACAGGACTTTTGCCTGATAAAGTCGGCATGCACGGAGTAGAAGCGAATTTAGAAAATGTAGCAGATAAATTAAATCAAAAACAGCAAGGCGGCGTACTGGATAACTTCGGAGTCGTTGAATATGTAAACGGACTGGCACCAGGTGTCTTTGTCATCGTCAAGAGTGATCTTGAGCCAGTAGATGAAGAGCTTCGTTACTTAAAAGTTGGAAAAGGTCCTCACTACACACTGTATCGTCCTTTCCACTTAGCAAGCCTTGAAACACCAGTGACGATCGCAAAAGCAGTCTTACAACACGATTCTTCAATCCATCCAATTGGTGTACCAGTATCAGAAACTGTCGCTGTGGCGAAAAGAGATATTAAAGCAGGAGAAACACTTGATGGTATTGGCGGATACTCCGTAAGAGGTGTACTTGAAACACATCAAGACATGAAAGCGAACGGCCACATCCCAATTGGCTTAATCAGCGGAAAAGTGGTAGCGAAAAAAGATATCAAATTGGGGCAATTCCTATCTCATGATGATGTAGAACTTGATTCAAACACAACGGTCTGGAAGCTACGTTCATTACAAGATCACTTATTTCAATCATAAGGACGTGAGGCTATGGAAAAATTAGCAATCGTACTTTGTATCATTCTGATTGTGCAGTATGGCTTATCGTTTATTCAAATCAAGTACTACCGCAAAAGCATGGATTCACTGATTGACGACTATAAAGGGAAACAAGGCTATCACTTGTTTTCAGGAATGGAGCGGCGCAAATTTGGTCCTGGAGCCATTGCGCTCATCATTGTCGATGAATCATACATCATTCAAAAGTGTCATGTGCTGGGTGGCGTCTCGATTTTGTCTAAATTTAAGGAACTGCCTTCCTATGAAGGAAAACATGTGGGGGCTGTGCTTGATGAGCATCACATGATGAAACAAACATTGAAAAAGCGCAAAAGGGGACCAGCTGTCATGCAAGCACTCTCCATGGCAGCGGAGCAGGCGCTTGTCTCGATTTCTAAAAAAAATATAACAAATGTGAACTAAGAAAGGGGAGATGAAACATGGAATGGATTCAATGGTTTGGAGAGCACTTTATCGGGATGTTTGAAGCCGGCGGAAAGCAATTCATGGGTCTTGTTACAGGTATCGTTCCAACGCTTGTTGTGTTACTTACTTTCACTTATGCTGTCATGAAGTTTATTGGAGAAGAGCGAGTGAATAGAGCGATTCAGTTTGCAGCGAAATATACCATTTTGCGCTATACGTTAATGCCGATCTTATCCGTTCTTATTTTGACAAACCCAATGGCTTATACGTTTGGCCGCTTCTTACCTGAAAAACAAAAACCAGCATTCTATGATTCAGCTGTTTCATTTGTTCATCCGGTGACATCGCTGTTCCCGTATGCCAACGCAGGAGAACTGTTTGTCTACTTAGGAATTGCGAACGGGATTAAAGAAGCTGGATACTCTATGTCAGAGCTAGCTGTTCGTTACTTCTTAGTCGGGATCGTTGTCATTTTACTTCGCGGAATCATTACGGAATGGATCACAAAGTACTTAGCAGGAAAAATGAAAGCGAATTCACAATAGGGGAGGGTTAGACATGACAAACCACAAAGTATTTGTTGCAAAAGGTGCTGGCGGATGGGGAAAAGGATTAGAGCTTGAACCAACCGGTAAAAGAAGAAAGGTCGTTTCCATTACAGGAGGAGGCATTCACCCAGTTGCACGTAAAATTGCAGAAATGACAGGGACAGAAGCATGTGATGGTTTTAAAAATTCTATACCAGAAGATGAAATGATGTGTGTTGTCATTGACTGCGGAGGAACAGCGCGAATCGGACTTTATCCAATGAAACGTATTCCAACTGTCGATGTGCTGGCATCCTCTCCTTCTGGACCGCTTGCAAAACACATTACAGAGGATATCTTCGTATCAGGTGTCACAGAAAAAGATATTTCCTTTGCGGAAGCATCTGATAGTGAAGGGACTGTAGAAGGTCAAGAAAGCAGCGGCCCAATTGACAAAGAGAATTTCAAAGAAACCTATTCAAAACTGAAAGAGGAAAATATCGAACGTCAAGAAAAAGGGAATTTCCTCATGAGATTCTCAAGAGGAATCGGGAAAGTAACCGGCACATTCTATCAAGCTGGTCGTGATTCTGTTGATATGCTCCTTAAAAACATTATTCCATTCATGGCCTTTGTCAGTATGTTAATTGGAATTATCAATTATACAAAAATCGGTGATCTGATTGCCCATTTCCTTTCACCTTTGGCAGGATCTTTATGGGGGCTCTTACTGCTCGTTGTTGTCTGTACCTTACCGTTCCTATCGCCTGTCTTAGGACCTGGGGCAGTCATTGCACAAGTCATCGGTGTTCTCATTGGTAGTCAAATTGCACTAGGGAATATTCCGCCTCAATTTGCTCTTCCAGCACTGTTTGCGATCAACGGTCAAGTAGGGTGTGACTTTATCCCGGTGGGGCTATCACTTGGTGAAGCGAAGCCGGAAACGGTACAATATGGGGTACCAGCAGTTTTGTATAGCCGTCTCATTACAGGCGTTCTATCTGTTGTGATCGCATACGTTGCCAGCTTCGGTATGTATTAAACGTATTAAAGGAGGAATCGAGATACATGGTAACACAATCTGTCGTAAAAGAAATTGGGATCTTAGTCCCGCAGTTTAAAGAAGATAAGCTGATTGTTTTATTTGGACCAGCAGCGCCGCAGGAATTAAGAGATATGTCTGTCATTCATGAGTTTGAACACTTAGAAGAAGAGCCTCTGAAATTAGGCGGAACGATTCAAGTGGGCGACCAAACTTATACCATTACTGCTTTAGGCAATAAAGCAAATGACAACTTTAAGGAACTCGGCCATATTTCGATCTACTTCCAAGAGCCGTTTGATGATGTATTACCGGGAGCTGTCTTTGCATCCCCGCATACGTTTCCTGACATTAAAGAGGGCGTACGAATTGAAATTTCGTAACCATGCAAAAAAGCTGTTCCTTAATAGGGAGCAGCTTTTTTGCGTTAGGTTTACTGATTGAAACATTTGCGATATGCTGTAGACGTTATTATTTGTATATTCAGAATTTTTATTCAGGGGGAAAAGATCGTGTCGCTTGACTTGAAGGATGTTTCTTTAAAACGAAATGGAAAATGGCTGCTTCGTTCTATTGACTGGCAGGTGAAAAACCAGGAACACTGGGTGCTTTATGGATTGAATGGTGCGGGAAAAACCGCTTTATTAAATATGCTGTGCTCGTATTATTTTCCAACGTCAGGTGAGATGACGGTGTTAGGCCATGTGTTTGGCAAGGAAGCGCTTGGTGAAAAACTAAGGAAGAAAATTGGTCTCATCTCTGCTGGTCTTGAAAAGAAGCTGCACAGAGATGACAATGCATTTGAAATTGTTTTGAGCGGGGCATTTGCTTCCATCGGACTTTATGAAACACCGACAGATGAGATAAGAGAGAAGGCGATTGATTTATTAAAAACATTTGGATCGTTTCAATATGCCAATCGCACGTATGAAACCCTGTCGCAAGGAGAGAAACAAAAAGTGCTCATCGCAAGAGCTTTAATGAATGATCCGAAGCTTCTAATATTAGATGAACCTGTGACGGGTCTTGATTTTTTAGCAAGAGAACAAGTGCTGGAGACGATCTCATTGATTGCATCAAAACCAGATGCGCCCACATTGCTCTATACGACCCACCACGCAGAAGAGATTCTCCCGATTTTTCAGCACACCTTATTATTAAAAGAAGGTACTGTTTTTCATAAAGGGGAGACAAAGCAGATGATGACAAGCGACTTGCTTTCTTCTTTTTTTGAATGTCCAGTCGAAGTCATGTGGCAAAACGGCCGTCCTCACTTAAGTAAATTGTAGATAAGAGAAACTATTGGTCTGCTTCCCTGCTTTTCCATCATACATATTATAGTAGAAAACGAAAGGCGGGGAAGGACAGATGATCAGTATTTCTGAATTCCAAATCAAAGATGTTGTCGATGTGTCCAGCGGAAAAAAATTAGGTACCATTGGAGACATCGATATCAATGTCACGAGCGGTAAAATACAAGCGATTATCATAGGCGGTACAGGTAAAATGATGGGATTTTTCGGAAAAGAAGAGGAAATGATTGTCCCGTGGCGAAATATAGTAAAAATTGGCGAAGATGTGATACTTGTCCGATTGTCTTCTTAATTCGTGTAAACTCCTCAATGAATCATTCAATGATCCTTAACATAAGCTCTCCATTCTCAGCAATCAATGTCTTTTTCGGGTAAAAAGATTACGTTTTCATATCAATTTGAAAAAAAACCTGTAGAAAGGGCACATTTGAGTGTAATATTTAATGAATCCCACTAACTGTCTTAGCAGGTCTTGTGGTAAAATAGGAGCGATATAAAGAGAGATGAATGAAAGGTGGGAGGCAGCTTTGATAGACAAATATGACCCCTTTCAGCAGAAATCACCTTATGCAATGATGATTCATGATTGGACGAACATGACATGTTCTGGAAAAGAGATATTGGCCGGTTTTACGACAAAAAATGGCGGCTTTAGTCTTTCTCCATATCAATCAATGAACACTGGACTCCATGTAGGAGATGATGCTTCTAGTGTCCAAATGAATCGTCAAGTCATTGCAGATGCTACTGCTGTGCCGCTCTCTAATTGGGTGTTTGCTGACCAAACACACGAGGATCGCATCATGAAAGTCACGAAGGAACAAAAGGGAAGAGGAAGTCTTCAGTATGATGAAGCGCTCTCTAGAACAGATGGTTTATACACCTCTGAACCAAACATCATGCTCGCTCTTTGTTTCGCTGACTGTGTTCCGCTTTATTTTCTAGCGCCGCAATCTGGGCTGATTGGAACGGCTCATGCCGGCTGGAAAGGAACCGTTAAGCAAATTGGCGCCAACATGGTTGATGCATGGGTTCGCCAAGAAGGCGCTGATGCCGATCATATACAAGTCGTCATTGGACCATCCATTGGCAGCTGCTGCTACATAGTAGATGATGTTGTCATAGATCAAGTGAAACAGCTTCCTTTTACAACAGAGGATGTGTATTCCGAGATGTCACAAGGACAATACAAAATTGACTTAAAAACATTAAACAAAAACGTATTACTTCATGCAGGATTAAAAGAAGAAAACATACATGTCAGTTCGATGTGCACAAGTTGCAATGAGCAGCATTTCTTCTCACACCGGCGTGATCAAGGGAAAACAGGACGTATGATGTCTTTTGTCGGGTTTAAGGAGGCATAAGTGCAATTGAATGTACGAGAGAATCTCAGACAAATAAATGAACAAATCAACGAAGCATGTAAAAGAGCAGGTAGACATCCAGACGATGTATCGGTTGTCGCTGTCACAAAATATGTCTCGATTGAACGAGCATTAGAAGCCAAGGATGCCGGAATTTTGCACTTTGGTGAAAATCGTGACCAAGGGTTACTTGAAAAACAGGCAGCCATAACCGATGAAAACATTAGCTGGCACTTCATCGGCAGTTTACAGACGCGAAAAGTGAAATCTGTCATTCAGACCATTGACTACTTACATTCGCTAGACAGAATGTCCCTTGCGAATGAAATTGAAAAAAGAGCGGATCACACGGTTCGCTGTTTTGTACAGGTGAACACATCACTTGAGGAGTCAAAACACGGCTTACAAAGCGAAGACGTGATTCCATTTGTCAAACAGCTGGCTGATTTCAAACATATTGAAATTGCTGGACTCATGACGATGGCTCCATTTACAGATGATTATACTGTGATACGAAACTGTTTTAAAACATTAAAAAGCCTTCAACAAGAGGTAAAACAACTGAACCAAGTAAATGCACCTTGTCAGCATTTATCGATGGGCATGTCAAACGATTTTGAAATCGCAATTGAAGAAGGTGCGACATTTGTTCGGATTGGCTCTTCACTTGTTGGAAATGAAACAGGAGGTGCGTGACATGAGCATAAAAAATAAGTTTAAAAGCTTCTTCACACTCGATGATGAAGAGTATGAGTACGAATATATTGATGAAGAAAGAGAACCAGCACAAGAAGAAAAAAACACAAAAGATAAAGCGGCATTTCAAGAGCGTCCTCAGGCAGGAAAACAAAATGTCGTCAGCTTGCAAAGCGTGCAAAAATCCTCTAAAGTGGTGTTAAGTGAGCCACGTGTTTATGCAGAGGCTCAAGAGATTGCAGATCATATTAAAAATCGGCGTGCAGTCGTCGTCAATTTGCAGCGCATTCAGCACGATCAAGCAAAGCGAATCATCGATTTCTTAAGCGGAACGGTTTATGCAATCGGTGGAGACATTCAGCGTATTGGCTCGAATATATTCCTCTGCACTCCTGATAATGTGGATGTATCTGGCACAATATCAGAGCTATTGACAGAGGAAGAACCTCAGAGGTGGTAAACCAAAGTGATTCTATATTACATTTTTCAGTTTCTACAGACTGTATTAACGATTTACTCATTCGCGATCATTATTTACATCTTTATGTCATGGGTACCATCTGCAAGAGAAACAGCGATTGGCCGCTTCTTGACAAACATTTGCGAACCGTATTTAGAACCATTCCGTAAAATTATTCCGCCAATTGGCATGATTGACATCTCGCCAATTGTGGCATTGCTTGTGATTCGTTTCGCATCATTGTATGGACTAACTGGTCTTTATAATATGATTGTACGATTCATGTAAACAGGCTGCCGGGCTTGGCATCTGCCAGGCTCTTTTACATAAAAGGGGAACAAAATGAGCGATATTTATCAACATTTTAGAAAAGACGAACAGCCATTTGTCGACCAAGTATTAGGCTGGAAAAACATCGCACTCGATCAATATCGAATGAAATTAACAGACTTTCTTGATCCGCGTGAGCAGTTCATTACCCAGTCCGTGATTCAGCATTCTGATGAACTGGGTCTCATGTTTTTTGGCGGGTATGAGGAAGCAGAGCGAAAAAGGGCTTTGATCTATCCTGATTATTTAGCACCGTCTATACAGGATTTCGAGCTGACTTATTTTCAGGTGAACTATGCGAAAAAGTTTATTTCTATAGAACACCCCAACCTTCTCGGTTCGCTCATTGGGACAGGCCTGAAGCGTCAAAAATTCGGTGATTTGTTGTTTTCAGAGGACAATGTGCAATTTATTTGTACAAGCGATGTTGCCGATTTTGTTCGGGCTCAGCTGACGCATGTCGGCAGAGCATCTGTTTCATTAGAGGAAATTAGCAAGGCAGATCTTCAGCCAGTCATCAGCAAAACCGATATCAAAGAAGATACGATTTCTTCACTGCGGCTTGACGCTGTATGTGCTGCTGTCAGCCGTCAGTCTCGGCAAAAAGCACAACTTTTGGTCAAAAATGGTCTTGTCAAAGTAAACTGGAAAGTCACTGAAGACCCTTCCTTTACAATTGGTGAAGGTGATCAGCTCTCTGTCAGGGGATTTGGCCGCTTTAGCTTAAAAACAATTGATGGAAAGACAAAAAAAGATAAATTGAAAGTAACATTTGAGCTTCTGACATAACGAATTTGAATCTGGAGGTGGCAAGATTGCCATTAACACCTAATGATATTCATAATAAAACGTTCACAAAAAGTTTTCGCGGCTATGACGAAGATGAAGTAAATGAGTTTTTAAGCCAAGTACGTAAAGATTACGAGATCGTACTTCGCAAAAAGAATGAGCTTGAAGACAAAGTCAACGAGCTTGATGAAAGACTAGGCCATTTTGCAACAATTGAAGAAACATTAAACAAATCCATTCTTGTGGCGCAAGAAGCAGCAGAAGACGTGAAGCGTCATTCTGATAAAGAAGCGAAATTGATCATTCGTGAAGCTGAGAAAAATGCAGACCGTATTATCAACGAAGCGTTATCAAAATCAAGAAAGATTGCAATGGAAATCGAAGAGCTCAAGAAACAGTCGAAAGTCTTTAGAACTCGTTTCCAAATGCTCATCGAAGCTCAGCTTGATCTTCTGAAAAATGATGATTGGGATCATTTGCTGGAATATGAAGTTGACGCTGTCTTTGACGAAAAAGAATAAGCGCATCATCTTGACATGACGTGCTCATGTTGCATATAATACCATCATAAATTAACAAGAGATAAACGTTTGAAAGGGACACTCGCAGTTGTCACATGCGTAATTAAGCGAATCAGGGACGGTGGAAGCCTGACATTACGGGACGCTGCAATGAGATCACCCCTTTAGTTCCTTTTCTGAAATGAATGAGTAAGAAAAGGCGTCTGATCACGTTACGATTTTAGAGTGGATAAGCGGCAGTTTCAAAGCGCTTGTCTAAAAGGGTGGTACCGCGAGACAAGCCTTCTCGTCCCTTATGGGATGAGAGGGCTTTTTTTATTGTTTTTTAATACGAATTTGCATGTGGAGGAATAGGTATGAACTACAAAGACACCTTATTAATGCCAAAAACAGAATTCCCGATGAGAGGAAACTTGCCGAACAAAGAGCCTGAAATCCAAGAGGAGTGGGCAGAAAAAGACATCTATCAAATGGTTTTAGAGCGGACAAAAGGACGCCCAACCTTTATTTTGCATGATGGACCTCCATATGCGAATGGTGACATTCATATGGGGCACGCACTCAATAAAATCCTCAAAGATTTTATTGTCCGTTTTAAATCAATGAATGGATTCCATGCACCGTACGTACCGGGCTGGGATACACATGGCTTACCGATTGAAACAGCCCTTACGAAAAATAAAAAAGTCAAACGCAAAGAAATGTCGACAGCAGAATTCCGTAAACTATGTGAGGAGTATGCTTGGAAACAAATCGAAGGTCAGCGCAATCAGTTTAAACGTTTGGGCGTAAGAGCAGACTGGGACAATCCATATGTGACATTGAAGCCTGAATACGAAGCGCAGCAAATTCTTGTCTTTGGTGAAATGGCGAAAAGAGGCTATATTTACAAAGGCCTTAAGCCTGTTAACTGGTCTCCATCAAGTGAATCAGCACTTGCTGAAGCAGAAATTGAATACAAGGACAAACGTTCACCATCGATTTACGTATCATTTAAAGTGAAAGATGGCAAAGGCGTACTTGAAAACGGCGAGCAGTTCATCATCTGGACAACAACACCTTGGACACTTCCTGCAAACCTTGGCATTTGTGTACATCCAAACCTAGAGTACAGTGTGCTTCAAGTGGGGGCTGAGCGATATGTCATCGCATCTGAGCTAGTTGAACAAGTGGCAAAAACACTTGGCTTTGAAGAGTACGAAGTTGTGAAAACCTTAAAAGGTAAAGAATTAGATAAGGTCGTTGCAGCACATCCAATTTACGATAGAGATTCTCTTGTGATGCTTGGCGATCACGTCACAACAGATGCAGGAACAGGCTGTGTTCACACAGCGCCAGGTCACGGGGAAGATGACTTTATCGTAAGTATGAAGTACGGTCTTGATGTGCTATGTCCAGTAGATGAAAAAGGTGTGATGACAGAAGAAGCACCTGGTTTTGAAGGACTATTCTACGAGGATGCCAATAAAGCCATCACAGAACAGCTTGAAGCAAAAGGCGCATTGAAAAAACTCGACTTTATCACGCACTCCTATCCGCATGACTGGAGAACGAAAAAACCAACGATTTATCGTGCAACTGCTCAGTGGTTTGCTTCTATTAAAGATTTCAGAGAAGCACTATTAGATAATATTAAAGAAACGAAATGGGTTCCAGCTTGGGGCGAAACGCGCCTGTTCAATATGGTGCGTGACAGAGGTGACTGGTGCATTTCAAGACAGCGTGTATGGGGCGTTCCAATCCCAGTCTTCTATGCTGAAAATGGTGAGCCAATCATCACAGATGAAACGATTCAGCACGTCTCTCAATTATTTAGAGAACATGGCTCGAATATTTGGTTTGAAAAAGAAGCAAAAGAATTATTGCCTGAAGGCTTTACACATCCAGGCAGCCCGAATGGTGAATTTACAAAAGAGCAAGATATCATGGATGTATGGTTTGATTCTGGTTCTTCTCACCAAGCGGTATTAGAAGAACGAGATGACCTGGTTCGTCCAGCAGACCTTTACCTTGAAGGTTCTGATCAATATCGCGGCTGGTTTAACTCATCTTTATCTACAGCAGTTGCTGTTACAGGAAAAGCGCCATATAAAGGTGTTCTCAGCCATGGCTTTACGCTTGATAAAGAAGGACGCAAGATGAGTAAATCATTAGGCAATACGATCGATCCGACGAAAGTGGCGAAGCAGCTTGGTGCGGAGATTCTTAGACTTTGGGTATCTTCTGTCAACTATCAAGCCGATCATCCAGTGTCTGATGACATTTTAAAACAAGTCGCAGAAGTTTATCGTAAAATCCGTAACACGTTCCGCTTCTTGCATGGTAACCTGTTTGACTTTGATCCAGCAGTCAATGCAGTACCGGTCGAAGAGCTTCGCGAAGTGGATCAATATATCTTAATCAAATTAAACAAATTGATTGATAAAGTGAAAAAAGCTTATGATGATTACGAATTTGCGGTTGTCTATCATGCCATCCACAACTTCTGTACGATTGAGCTTAGCTCTTTCTATCTCGATTTTGCAAAAGATGTGGTATACATTGAGCATGCGGATCATCCAGACCGCCGCAGCATGCAAACGGTCTTCTATGAAACATTAATGGCGTTAGTGAAGCTGACAGCACCAATTCTTCCGCATACAGCAGATGAACTATGGAGCCACTTAAGCTTTGTTGAAGAGCCAAGTGTTCAGTTAACAGATATGCCAGAAGGTGTAGCTGTTCCTCAAGCAGAAGCGACAGAAGTGAAGTTTGACCGCTTTATGGAAGTACGTGACGATGTGCTAAAAGCGCTGGAAATTGCGCGTAATGAGAAAGTCATCGGACGTTCACTTGAAGCAAGTGTGACCCTTTATGCAACAGAGGAAGTGAAAAATCTTCTTGCATCCATTAAAGAAGATGTGAAGCAGCTCTTCATCATTTCTGAATTAACAGTAGAAGATGAGAAACATGCAGACGCATCAGCGCCTGAATACACATCAGGACGTATTGTTGTTCAAAAAGCAGAAGGCGAACTGTGCGAACGCTCCCGCATTATTTCAAAAGATGTTGGCGCAAATCCAAAATACCCAACATTGTCGCTCAAAAATGCTGAAATCGTGGAGAAATATTACCAGAATTAACAGCGTGATATCACCAACTAGCGCCCCGCATATAGCGGGGCGTTTTTGATATAGAGAAAATGACAGCGTTTAGAACGAAAGGAAAAATCTTATGGCTTTAAAGTGAACAGGCGGGGCAACAATATGATTATCACGACAGGGCAGGAGTTGAATCAGCGACATGAATGGCGATCTAGAGACGATTTACATGGAACTCCTTCAAATGAGAGAAGAACTGCAATCGAAACTGTTTGAATATGCATCATTGCGTTCACCCGCTGAACATGTCACTTTCGATCAAGCAAAAACGACCACGCTTCTTTATCACATCAAAGAAGAACTGCAAGATGTTTCGCTCGCGATTGCAAAAATTGAACAAGGAACTTATGGCATATGTGAGGCGACTGGGCATACAATGCCCATTGAACAAATGAGTATTCTTCCGACTGCTCGTACGACTGACGACTTTTTATATCATAAGCAATACGAGAAAAAAGCATTCACCCCTTATCCTTATGAATCAAATGATTCTCATTTTGAAGCCTTCCACATGTAGGGAGGTTTTTGTCTGTCAACTAAAGTTTCTTTACTCCATCCTGTTTTCTTGATAAAATGCTTAAAGACCAAAGTATGAAGATGGAGGAACGTGTGTGTTCTATTACATAATCGCATTCGTGATAATTTGTTTAGATCAATTAACAAAATGGCTCATTGTCAAACATATGATGCTCGGTGATTCTATTCCTGTGATTGATGGCTTCTTTTACATCACATCCCACCGAAATTCAGGAGCCGCATGGGGGATTCTCCAAGGACAAATGTGGTTTTTCTATGTGATCACACTCGTTGTTATTGCAGGAATTGTTTATTATTTGCAAAAACATGGACAAAAGGACAAGCTACTTGGCGTAGCGCTTGCCTTAATGCTTGGCGGAGCGATTGGGAACTTTATTGACCGTATTTTCCGTCAAGAAGTGGTTGATTTTGCTCATTTCGTATTTGGGGATTATCATTATCCGATCTTTAATATCGCAGATTCCTCTCTATGTGTGGGGGTTATTCTGCTCTTTATTCAAATGCTGTTAGATGGAAAGAAAAATAAGGAGTCAACTACATGAATCAAGTAAACATTGCCGTTTCAGAAGAACAAACGAGTGAACGGCTTGATAAATTTTTAAGCACAACTGAACCAGAATGGTCAAGAACCCAAGTCCAGCAGTGGGTGAAAGATGGGCTCATCGAAGTAAATGGAAAACAAGTGAAGGCCAATTATAAAGTACAAGCTGGAGATCAAATCAAAGTAGAGATTCCAGATCCAGAAGCACTAGATGTAGAAGCGGAATCAATGGATCTTGATATTTATTATGAGGATGAAGATGTACTAGTGGTCAATAAACCAAGAGGAATGGTCGTTCATCCAGCACCAGGACATGTGACAGGTACTCTTGTCAATGGCCTCATGGCTCATTGCAATGATTTGTCAGGCATTAATGGTGTGATGAGACCAGGAATTGTCCACCGGATTGATAAAGATACGTCAGGGCTTTTAATGGTCGCAAAAAATGATATGGCGCATGAATCACTCGTCAATCAGCTGGTGGCGAAAACGGTCACTAGAAAATACACAGCCGTTGTTCATGGCATCATTCAGCATGATACTGGAACGATTGATGCACCAATTGGTCGAGACAAAAAAGATCGCCAAAGCATGACGGTCACAAAAGAAAATGCAAAGCAGGCAGTCACTCATTTTGATGTGATGGAGCGCTTTAAAGACTTTACCGTTGTAGAATGCCGCCTAGAAACAGGAAGAACCCACCAAATTCGTGTTCATATGAAATACATTGGCTATCCGCTTGCCGGAGATCCAAAATATGGCCCGAGAAAAACTGTTGATTTCAATGGACAACTGCTGCATGCAGGCGTGTTAGGATTTGATCACCCTAGAACAGGAGAATATATGGAGTTTACAGCTCCAATTCCAGCTGATATGCGGGGCTTTATCGATTCATTAAGAAATAACGATTGACAGGCCGTTCTTTTTTTGAAATAATAAACGAAGAAATTGAGATTCTTTAAAACAGTCCAGAGAGGCTGAGAAGGATAACGGATCAATTTGTGCACGAGTATGCACAAATGAGCGCCCCTCTCTGCCCTTTGCAGAAGGGGCTTTTTATTTGTCAAAAAGAGGTGTAAAAGATGGAACAAAAAGCAGTCATTCTTGATGAACAAGCGATAAGACGAGCGCTTACCCGTATTGCACATGAAATGATTGAGCGCAACAAAGGGATGAAGGATGTCATCCTAGCCGGGATCAAGACAAGAGGTATTCATCTTGCAAAGCGCCTTGCAGAGCGCATCGAACAAATTGAAGGAAACCCAGTGACGGTGGGTGAACTGGATATTACGCTATACCGTGATGACCTGACAAAAAAGACAGAGAACCAAGACCCGCTTGTCAAGGGTGCAGACATCCCAGCTGACATTAATGACAAAACACTGATTGTCGTAGATGATGTTTTGTTCACAGGTAGAACCGTCAGAGCGGCTATGGATGCGCTTGTGGATGTAGGAAGACCATCTTCCATTCAGCTAGCTGTTCTAGTCGACCGGGGACACCGGGAGCTGCCGATTCGAGCGGATTATATCGGAAAAAACATCCCGACATCAAAAGCAGAGACAGTCATGGTTCAGCTCAATGAAGTAGATCAAAACGACCTTGTCGCTATATATGAAAAATAACCTTTTTAAATGCATTCCAGAGAGTTTGCAAAGAGGGCAATAACAGAGACACCGAGCACACGGCTAAAGTGACGTGTACGGTTTTTCTAGGCCTCTTTGCGCATACTCGCAAAGAGGCTTTTTTAATGAAAAAGGACACATCTAGGAGGAAAATCATGAGTCAGCAAAAAGCCAATTTAGGCATTCGAGATATCCCAAAACCGTTCACATGGCTGTCACTCAGCCTGCAGCACTTGTTTGCCATGTTTGGTGCAACCATTCTTGTACCAAAGATCATTGATATGAGCCCAGCCGTCGCGCTCATCTCAAGCGGGGTTGGAACCATTGTGTACTTAATCATCACAAGAGGGCAGATTCCGGCGTATCTTGGATCGTCCTTTGCCTTTATCGCCCCTATCTTGAATGTAAAAGCCACCGGCGGCCCTGGAGCAGCAATGGTAGGTGCCTTTATGGCGGGTGTGGCATATGCACTCATCGCATTATTTATCAAATGGCTCGGCACAGGCTGGCTAATGAAGCTTCTGCCGCCTGTCGTTGTAGGACCCGTCATTATGGTCATCGGACTCGGACTCGCTGGAACAGCTGTTAACATGGCGATGTACGTCGATCCGAATGCAAAGGAGCTTGTTTACAGCCTGAAGCACTTAATGGTTGCAGGCTTCACGCTCGCTGTCACCATTATTAGTATGATCTTCCTAAGAGGATTCCTTAGCTTGATTCCAGTCTTAATCGGCATTATTAGCGGCTACCTCTTTGCCTTAACACAAGGCATTGTGAACTTCCAGCCAGTCATTGACGCAAAATGGTTTGCTGTACCAGACTTTGTTGTGCCATTTGTCGACTATACACCTGCTGTGACTTTAAGCATTCTCACAGTGATGGTGCCGGTTGCCTTTGTGACCATGTCTGAGCACATCGGCCATCAAGTCGTGTTAAGCAAAGTTGTTGGACAAGATTTTATTAAAAAGCCAGGTCTTCATCGCTCCATTTTAGGAGACAGTGCGGCGACAATCTTCGCTTCACTCATCGGCGGACCTCCAACAACGACTTATGGAGAGAACATTGGCGTCCTTGCCATCACAAGAGTGTTCAGTATCTTCGTCATCGGCGGAGCAGCGGTGTTTGCGATCTGCTTCGGCTTTGTTGGGAAAATTTCAGCATTAATCAGTACAGTACCATCCGCGGTTATGGGGGGCGTTTCGTTCCTGCTCTTTGGAATCATAGCCTCAAGCGGACTGCGAATCCTGATTGATCATAAAGTGAACTTTGAAGAAAAGCGCAATCTCATTATCGCATCAGTCATCTTAGTCATTGGAATTGGCGGAGCATTCATTGAGGTGAAACAAATCAATCTGACGCTGTCAGGAATGGCACTCGCTGCAATTACTGGCGTCCTGTTAAATATGATTCTGCCGCATCAGAAGGCAGAAGATGATGAGTCAAATGAATCGAATACCGAAAACCTTTTAAAAGAAGTCCAGTGAGGCTGACAAGGGTTCTAAACGGAGCAGAACGTGCGAAAGCACCCCTGCTTCTTTTGGAGAACCCTAAGCTGCCGAGGCTTAGGGTTTTTTTGAACCTGAAAGTGATGAAAAACTAGAGGGGGCAGAAAAAATGAATGATTTATCGACAATGAGCAGCTTGTCAAAGGAAGAAATTTTACAGCTGATTGAAGAAGCATGTGCATTGAAAAAAGGGAAACAGGAACATGGTTTAGCAGGTGAATTTGTAGCGAACCTCTTCTTTGAACCAAGTACAAGAACGCGTTTTAGCTTTGAGGTGGCAGAGAAGAAACTTGGAATGAATGTGCTGAACCTAGACGCAGCAAGTACCTCTGTTCAAAAGGGAGAGACCCTTTACGATACAGTGAAAACACTTGAATCCATCGGAGTCAAGGCATGTGTCATCAGAGACAGTACCGACGAATATTACAAAGAGCTGATTGGGAAGGTCGGGATTCCAATCATTAATGCGGGAGATGGCTGCGGACAGCACCCTACACAATCATTGCTGGATTTGATGACGATCTTCGAAGAGTTTGGCGGTTTTGAAGGCTTAACGATCTCGATTCATGGTGATATCAAACATAGCAGGGTGGCAAGGTCCAATGCTGAAGTCCTCGCAAGACTAGGAGCGACAGTGCTCTTTTCAGGACCAGCTTCCTTCCAAGATGAACAAAATCCTCATGGAATGTATGTCGAAGTGGACGAAGCCATGAAGCGGTCTGACGTGGTGATGCTGCTGAGAATTCAGCATGAAAGACACTCAGAAAAGATGGGCAATGAGGGTTACTTATCGACTTATGGATTAACAGTAGACAGGGCAAGCAAAATGAAAGAAAGAGCGATTATTATGCATCCAGCACCAGTAAATAGAGG
Organism: Bacillus sp. BS1807G30; assembly: GCF_040047675.1. NCBI lineage: Bacteria > Bacillati > Bacillota > Bacilli > Caryophanales > Bacillaceae > Bacillus > Bacillus sp. BS1807G30. Next base: position 1,466,273 of record NZ_CP157353.1, read on the forward strand.
TGTTGAAATAGATGATTCATTAGTAGAGTCAAAACAGTCAAGGATTTTTAAACAAATGGAAAATGGTGTGTATATCCGAATGGCTGTGTTAAAAAGGGCTTTTCAAAATAGCAGACTACATCAAAAAGGGAGAGATTCTGTCTATGTCATATCTCATTAAAAACGGTTTTATCTTATCAAGCACAGGGGAAAGAGTGCAGCAGGATATTAGGGTAGAAGGAAAAGTGATTCAAGCAATGGGTCACTTAGAAAGAGAAGACGGAGAAGAAGTCATTGATGCAGCAGGGCTATTTGTATCACCAGGTTTGATTGATCTGCATGTGCATTTAAGAGAGCCAGGCGGCGAGAAAAAAGAAACCATTGAAACAGGTTCTAAGGCAGCAGCAAGAGGCGGGTATACGACCATTGCAGCGATGCCAAATACACGGCCAGTTCCAGATACAAAAGAACAAATGGAATGGCTGATGAATCGAATCAAAGAGACCTCATCTGTAAGAGTACTGCCATACGCTTCCATCACGACGAGACAAATTGGCGAAGAGATGACGGACTTTGCAGCGTTAAAAGAAGCGGGCGCTTTTGCCTTTACGGATGACGGTGTTGGTATTCAAACAGCAGGCATGATGTACGAAGCAATGAAAAAGGCAGCAAGCCTTGATCAAGCCATAGTGGCGCACTGTGAAGATAACTCACTCATTTATGGAGGATGTGTTCATGAAGGAGACTTTTCAAAAGCAAATGGGTTAAACGGGATACCGTCAATTTGTGAATCGGTGCATATTGCAAGAGATGTCCTCTTAGCAGAAGCAGCGAATTGTCATTATCATGTATGCCATATCAGCACAAAGGAATCCGTCCGAGTGGTACGCGATGCAAAAAAAGCAGGCATTCGTGTGACAGCTGAGGTCTCGCCACATCACCTGCTCTTATGTGATGCAGACATTCCAGGTCTTGACACAAACTATAAAATGAATCCGCCGCTCAGAGGAGCAGAAGATCGCGAGGCACTGATCGAGGGGCTTTTAGATGGCACGATTGATTTTATCGCCACAGACCATGCACCGCATACAGAAGAAGAAAAGAACGAAACGATGCAGAGGGCACCTTTTGGGATTGTTGGACTTGAAACAGCGTTCCCGCTTCTGTACACACGTTTTGTGAAAACAGGGGAATGGACATTAAAAGAACTTGTTGATTATATGACCATCAAACCAGCAGAAGCCTTTGCTCTTCCATACGGAAAGCTGGAAGAAGGTCAAATCGCTGATATCACACTGATTGATTTAAACAAAGAAATGGCAATTGACAAAAAAAGCTTCTTATCTAAAGGACAAAATACACCGTTTGACAAATTGACTGTATCAGGATGGCCGGTCATGACACTTGCATCTGGGAAAGTCGTTTATGAAGAGGGGAGACTAGTAAAATGAAGAGACGCTTAGTGCTAGAAAACGGAACAGTATTCGAAGGAACAGGCTTTGGCAGCTTAGAACCGTCAGTCGGAGAAGTCGTCTTTAACACAGGGATGACAGGCTATCAAGAGATTTTGTCTGACCCGTCGTACTGCGGACAAATTGTCACACTCACTTACCCGCTGATCGGCAACTATGGCATTAACCGTGATGATTTTGAATCGATCACACCGTTTGTGAAAGGGCTGATCGTGAAAGAGCTTTGTGAAAAGCCTTCAAACTGGCGCTCTTCATACTCACTTGATGAGTATTTAAAAATGAAAAATATCCCAGGTCTTAGCGGTATTGATACACGCAAGCTCACGCGCATGATTCGAAGTGCAGGTACATTAAGAGGAGCTTTTGCAGGACCGGATGAACAAGTAGAAGACGTTGTAAGCCGCCTTCAAACGATGCAGCTACCAACAGATCAAGTAAGCCAAGTATCTGTGAAAAATGCGTATCCAAGCCCAGGAAGAGGAAAAAGAATTGTGCTTGTCGATTTCGGCATGAAGCACGGCATTTTGCGCGAGCTCAATAAGCGAGACTGTGATGTCATTGTGGTGCCATACAATATCACGGCAGATGAAGTATTACAGTTAAAACCAGACGGCATCATGCTTTCAAACGGACCTGGGGATCCAGTCGATGTGCCAGAAGCGGTTGAAATGATTCAGCAGCTGATTGGAAAGGTACCACTCTTTGGTATCTGCCTGGGACACCAGTTATTCGCGCTTGCGTGCGGCGCAAGTACAGAAAAAATGAAATTTGGGCATAGAGGATCCAATCATCCAGTCAAAGAATTAGCAACTGGCAAGGTAACCTTGACGTCTCAAAACCATGGCTACACGGTTAGCGCCATTAATGAAGACGTGCTTGAAGTCACACATATTGCGCTAAATGACAACACCATTGAAGGATTAAAACATAAAGAAGCACCAGCATTCACTGTCCAGTATCACCCAGAAGCATCACCGGGTCCAGAAGATGCGAACTACTTATTTGACGAGTTCATGGACATGATTCATACAACTGAGAAAGAAGGGGAAGAAGTATGCCAAAACGCGTAGATATCAAAAAGATTTTAGTGATCGGTTCAGGTCCAATCATCATCGGTCAGGCAGCGGAGTTTGACTATGCAGGCACACAGGCTTGCTTAGCGCTAAAAGAAGAGGGCTATGAAGTCGTTCTTGTGAACTCTAACCCTGCGACGATCATGACGGATACAGAAATGGCCGATAAGGTATACATCGAACCACTGACACCAGAATTTTTAACACGAATCATTCGAAAAGAACGTCCTGATGCGATTCTGCCAACACTTGGCGGACAAACTGGATTGAACCTTGCTGTTGAATTATCAGATCTTGGTGTACTCGCTGAATGCGGTGTTGAAGTACTAGGCACCAAGCTGTCAGCTATTCAAAAAGCAGAGGACAGAGATTTATTCCGTAATCTAATGAATGAATTAAATGAACCTGTACCAGAAAGTGAAATCATCCATAACCTTGAAGAAGCGATGGCATTCACAGATCAAATCGGTTTCCCAGTCATTGTTAGACCAGCCTATACACTAGGCGGAACAGGCGGCGGAATTTGTACAAATGAGCAAGAATTAAAAGAAATCGTCGAGAATGGACTGAAGTTAAGTCCGGTGACACAATGTTTGCTTGAAAAAAGTATCGCAGGCTTTAAAGAAATTGAATATGAGGTCATGCGTGACAGCGGAGATCATGCCATTGTGGTTTGTAACATGGAAAACTTTGATCCTGTCGGCATCCACACAGGTGACAGTATCGTTGTGGCACCAAGTCAAACGCTAAGTGATCGTGAATATCAGCTGCTTCGTAATGTGTCACTCAAGCTGATCCGTGCACTTGGCATTGAAGGCGGATGTAACGTACAGCTGGCGATTGATCCAGACAGCTTCCAATACTATATTATCGAAGTAAACCCCCGCGTGAGCCGTTCTTCTGCTCTTGCGTCTAAAGCAACTGGATATCCGATTGCAAAACTTGCAGCGAAAATCGCAGTTGGCCTAACACTTGATGAAATGATGAACCCAGTCACAGGTAAAACATATGCAGCGTTCGAACCAGCACTCGACTATATCGTTTCAAAAATCCCGCGCTGGCCGTTCGATAAATTTGAATCTGCCAACAGACGACTTGGAACACAAATGAAAGCAACGGGTGAAGTCATGGCGATTGGCCGCACATTAGAAGAGTCTCTTTTAAAGGCTGTTCGTTCACTTGAAGCGGATGTGCATCACATTGAATTAAAAGACGAAGCGGACATTACGAACGAAGTGCTCGAAAAGCGGATTATCAAAGCAGGAGATGAACGTCTGTTTTATATCGCTGAGGCACTAAGAAGAGGCTATACCGTCGAACAGATTCATGAATTCTCGAAAATTGATTATTTCTTCCTTCATAAACTGGAAGGCATCATCACATTTGAAAAGACACTAAAAGAAAACAAAGGCAATGTAGACGTTTTAAAAGAAGCGAAAGAAAAAGGTTTCTCAGATATTTATATTAGCCGCGAATGGAATATGAATGAGGCAGATGTCTATAACCTAAGAACAGAAGCAGGCATCGTTCCTGTGTATAAGATGGTGGACACATGTGCGGCAGAATTTGAATCAGAAACACCGTACTTCTACAGCACATATGAAGATGAAAATGAATCCGAACGAACAGAGAAGAAAAGTGTCATCGTGCTAGGCTCAGGTCCAATCAGAATCGGACAAGGGGTTGAATTCGATTATGCGACCGTTCATTCAGTGTGGGCAATCAAACAAGCAGGCTATGAAGCCATTATTATTAACAACAACCCTGAAACCGTCTCAACAGACTTTAGTATTTCAGATAAGCTCTACTTTGAACCACTCACTGTAGAAGATGTGATGCACATCATCGACCTTGAACAACCAGAAGGTGTCGTCGTTCAGTTTGGCGGACAAACAGCGATTAACTTAGCAGATGAATTATCAAATAGAGGGGTTAAGATACTTGGAACATCGCTTGAAGACCTTGACCGTGCGGAAAACCGTGACAAGTTTGAACAAACATTAGAAACTCTCGGCGTGCCGCAGCCAAAAGGTAAGACAGCAACGTCTGTGCCAGAGGCAGTAGCGATTGCGAATCAAATCGGTTACCCCGTGCTTGTCCGTCCTTCCTATGTATTAGGCGGCCGTGCAATGGAAATTGTGTATCAAGAAGCTGAGCTCCTTCACTACATGGAGAATGCGGTGAAAGTCAATCCGCAGCACCCAGTGCTCATTGACAAGTATTTGACAGGAAAAGAAATTGAAGTAGATGCTGTGTCTGACGGAGAAACGGTTGTCATACCAGGCATTATGGAACACATTGAAAGAGCCGGAGTTCACTCTGGAGACTCCATTGCGGTCTACCCGCCGCAAACTTTGTCAGAGGACATCAAAGCGAAAATTGCAGAATACACGATTAAACTGGCAAAAGGCCTTAACATCATTGGGCTTTTGAACATTCAATTTGTTCTATCAAAAGGAGAAGTGTACGTACTTGAAGTGAATCCGCGCTCAAGCCGGACTGTCCCATTCTTAAGTAAAATTACAGGCATTCCAATGGCGAACTTAGCTACAAAGGTTATTTTAGGAGAAAAACTGAAAAACTATGGCTACCAAGAAGGGCTTCATGTTGAGCAAGAAGGCGTATATGTTAAAGTTCCAGTCTTCTCTTTTGCAAAACTAAGAAGAGTAGATATTACACTAGGGCCTGAAATGAAATCAACAGGTGAAGTCATGGGGAAAGATGTCACAATCGAAAAAGCCCTCTACAAAGGGTTGATTGCATCAGGCATTCAAATTCCAAAAGACGGAACGGTGCTCCTGACAGTGGCTGATAAAGATAAAGAAGAAGGACTTGAGATTGCAAGAAGATTCCATTCCATCGGCTATCATATTTTAGCAACAGAAGGAACAGCGAATTACTTAAAACAAGCCTCTATTCCATCAAGTGTTGTCGGCAAAATAGGAGAAGAAGGAAAGAACCTGCTGGATGTCATTCGAAATGGTGAAGCCCAATTTGTCATCAATACCTTAACAAAAGGAAAACAGCCGGCAAGAGACGGCTTTAGAATTAGACGTGAATCTGTTGAAAATGGTGTCGCTTGCTTAACGTCACTAGATACAGCGGAAGCGATTTTAAGAGTGCTAGAGAGCATGACATTTAGAGCAGATGAAATGCCAGAAGTGAAAACGAATGCTGAGGTGACAGTAACGATATGAAAAAAGCATACTTGACGGTCGTCTCAAACCGAGAGATCGCTGATCATATTTACGAAATGACATTAAAAGGTGATCTTGTTGAATCCTTTCAAACAGCTGGACAGTTTCTTCATATAAAGGTCAGTGAATCCATGACACCGCTGCTGAGAAGACCGATCAGTATTGCCAACATTCATGCCGAAAAGCAAGAAGCAACCATCATTTACCGCGCAGAGGGAGAGGGCACAAAGCTCCTTTCCCAAAAGCGGGCGGGAGAGTCAGTCGATGTGTTAGGACCGCTTGGAAACGGCTATGACCCTTCAGTCGTTCAGGCCGGACAGACCGCATTATTAGTCGGTGGAGGAATCGGTGTGCCTCCGTTATATGAACTGTCTAAGCGGTTAACGAAAAAAGGCGTCATCGTAAAACATGTTCTCGGTTTTCAATCAAAAAAGGATGTATTTTATGAGGAGATGTTTCAAGCGCTCGGAGATACATTTATCGCAACCGTTGATGGAACATATGGCTCGAAAGGTTTCGTGACAAATGTCATTGAAGAGAATGAGCTGGACTTTGATGTCTTGCTTTCCTGTGGACCGACACCTATGTTAAAAGCACTAAAAGACTCTTATCCCGATAAGCCTGTCTATATTTCAATGGAAGAACGAATGGGCTGCGGAATCGGTGCATGCTTTGCTTGTGTCTGTCATACCGATCAGCACGAGAAACCGTACGTTAAAGTTTGTCTGGATGGACCTGTTTTTAAAGCGGAGGAGGTGGCGCTATCATGCTAAACATCGAATTACCCGGCTTATCTTTAAAAAATCCAATCATTCCTGCATCAGGCTGTTTTGGATTTGGAAAAGAATTCGCATCATTATATGACCTTTCCTTGCTGGGCGGCATCATGATTAAAGCCACGACCCTTGAACCGAGATTTGGCAACCCGACACCTAGGGTAGCTGAGACAGGAGCCGGTATGCTGAATGCGATTGGTCTCCAAAATCCAGGTCTAAAAGGCGTGCTTGAACATGAATTACCTTGGCTTGAGCAGTTCGATACCCCTATTATTGCCAATGTTGCTGGATCACAAGTTGATGATTATGTTGAAGTAGCAAAGCAAATTAGTCAAGCAAGCAATGTTCACGCCCTTGAACTGAATATCTCGTGTCCGAATGTGAAAACAGGAGGAATTGCCTTTGGGACCGATCCAGAAATGGCGGCTACATTGACAAAAGCCGTCAAGGAAGTTTCCTCCGTTCCTGTTTATGTGAAGCTGTCACCTAATGTAGCCAATATCGTTGAGATTGCTAAAGCGATTGAATCGGCTGGAGCGGATGGACTCACCATGATCAATACTTTGATTGGGATGCGTTTAGATTTAAAAACAGGCAAACCCATTCTTGCCAATAAAACAGGCGGATTATCAGGTCCTGCCGTAAAACCTGTTGCCATCCGAATGGTGCATGAGGTCAGTCAAGCTGTTACTATTCCGATTATTGGGATGGGCGGGGTGCAAAGCGCTGAAGATGTACTTGAATTTTTACTAGCTGGCGCAAGTGCGGTAGCTGTTGGGACAGCCAATTTTGTGAACCCATTTATTTGCCCGGAAATCATTGATGAACTGCCGAATGTGTTAGCGGCTTATGGGTATTCATCTGTAGAGGAATGCATCGGAAGGAGCTGGAAACATGAAGCACTTGCCCATCATCGCGCTTGATTTTCCATCAGGACAGGAGGCGCACGCCTTTTTAGATCGTTTTGAAGGCACTCCATTATTCGTAAAGGTTGGCATGGAGCTGTTTTACCAAGAAGGTCCTGCCATTATTGACGCACTGAAAGAAAAAAATTGCCGTATTTTCCTTGATCTGAAGCTTCATGACATTCCAACAACCGTGCAAAAAGCGATGAACCGGCTTGCTGGACTTGGTGTTGATTTGGTGAATGTGCATGCAGCCGGCGGGAAAAGGATGATGCAGGCGGCCGTAGAGGGGCTTGAAAGCGGAACCCCTGCCGGGCAAAATCGCCCAGGCATTATTGCAGTGACCCAGCTGACAAGCACGTCAGAAGATATGATGAAAAAAGAATTGCTAATTGACCGCCCATTGCAAGAGGCTGTGCTTCATTATGGACAATTGGCATATGAAAGTGGGCTTGATGGTGTGGTGTGCTCTGTTCATGAATCAAAACAGCTTCATGAACAAATCTCTCCCTCCTTTCTCACTGTCACACCAGGAATTCGCTTACCAAATGATCAAACGGATGACCAAAAGCGTGTGGCGACACCTGCTTTTGCCAAAGAGCAGGGGGTTTCACAGATTGTTGTGGGAAGATCGATCACAAAAGCCACAAACCCAGTGGAAGCTTATCAACAAATTTTGAAAGAGTGGGAGTGACTGCCGGATGAAAACGAAAATCGCGAAGCATTTATTACAAATCAAAGCTGTCTCTTTAAAACCAGACGAACCATTTACATGGGCGAGCGGTATCAAATCACCGATTTACTGTGACAATCGCCTCACCTTGTCTTATCCTGAGGTCAGAGGGGACATTGCGGAAGGTTTAAAAGACTTGATTCTCACTCATTTTGAAGGAGCGGAAGTTGTCGCAGGTACAGCTACAGCTGGCATTCCTCATGCGGCATTAGCAGCTGATCGTCTGAACGTACCGATGTGTTATGTAAGAAGTAAACCAAAAGCACACGGAAAAGGAAATCAAATTGAAGGAGCTATATCACCTGGACAAAAGGTGGTTGTCGTAGAAGACCTCATCTCAACTGGAGGCAGCGTTCTTGAAGTTGTGGCTGCTCTAGAAGAAGAAGGCTGTGACGTACTCGGAGTTGTTGCGATCTTCACTTATGGACTGCCAAAAGCAACTGCAGCTTTTCAAGAGAAAAACATTCCCTATGTCACGCTGACAGACTATGACACACTGACAGAAGTGGCACTTGAGCTAAAAGCAATCGAGTCTTCTGCTATGAATAAACTAAAACGCTGGAGACAGGATCCTTCGTCTGAATCTTGGATGGAAGAAACGGTCTAAAAAGCTTGTTTTGTTTTAAAAAAAGCTGTGCTGCGCTGCACAGTTTTTTATTTGGTTAAAAATAGTAAAATAGACTCAAATTTAAATAAAAACTAATCCTATCAATAAAGTCGGGTTGACTTTTGTTTGAATTGTGTTAATATTTAATACAAATTAAAACTCTTATCCAGAGAGGTGGAGGGACTGGCCCGATGAAGCCCGGCAACCTGCGATTTGCAAGGTGCTACTTCCTGCAAAATGATTCTATTTTGAAAGATAAGGAAATCGTGAGCTTCCTCATCTTTCTTTCGGACTGAAAGAAAGTTTTTTTATTTTAACGGTGAGGAGGAAGAGGAGATGGAACTGAAACAAAACCAGGATGAGGACTTAGTGAAGCATATGCAAGAGCTGATTGGGGATATGAAATTCGGTTCAATTACGTTGATCGTTCAGGACGGTCAAGTGATTCAAGTGGAAAAAAATGAAAAAATCAGATTAAAGTAGTGCGGAGAATAGCAATAGAAGCAGTACTCCGGAAGGGGAGAAACAATGTTAACTTATGAAAATTGGCAAGAGCCGTCCATTACATTTCAAGAGGATGATTTGTATAAAGGGGCCCTATCTGTGCTGAAATGGGCGTACGGCCACTATGGTGATCAGCTCGTTTATGCATGCAGTTTTGGCATTGAGGGCATTGTCCTGATCGATCTTATTGCGAAAGTAAAAAAAGATGCAAGAATTGTCTTTTTAGATACAGGTCTGCATTTCAAGGAAACATACGACACCATTGATGCAGTTAGGGAAAGATATCCCGGGTTAGACATCGTGCTGAAAACACCTGAGCTGACGGTGGAAGAGCAGAATGAGCAGCATGGTGATAAATTATGGGAAACGAATCCTCAAAGCTGCTGCCATATGAGAAAGGTCATTCCGTTGCAAGAGGCACTATCTGGCTATCCGGCATGGCTGTCTGGTTTAAGAAGAGAGCAGTCGCCTAAACGAGCAGGTACGAACTTCTTAAATAAGGATGAAAAATTCCAATCAGTCAAAGTATGTCCGCTCATTCACTGGACGTGGAAGGACATATGGAGATATGCGTCTAGAGAGGATCTTACTTATAATCCGCTGCACGACCAAGGATATCCAAGCATCGGGTGTGCACCATGTACACAGCCGGCATTTACTGCTGATGATTTGCGTTCTGGAAGATGGTCAGGGACAGCAAAGACTGAGTGCGGATTACATGAGTAAGGGAGCATAATGTATGGAAATCGCCGCAATTTTATTTAGCTTATTCTTTGCTTTAAATATTGGCGCAAGCGGAGCAGCCGCTTCGATGGGCATCGCATATGGATCAGGTGCGATCAAAAAGCCAATATATGCGCTCAGCGTTTGTGCAGTTGGAATATTAGCAGGTTCAGTGATTGGCGGCGGTGAGGTCGTCAAAACGATTAGCTCCGGGATTATGCCGGAATCTGTCATCACACTTGAAATTGTGTGTATCATCATTGGCTCGGCCGCATTATCACTTTTCATAGCGAACCTCTTGGCCATTCCTTTATCCACAAGTGAGGTCACAGTAGGTGCTGTGGTCGGTGTGGCAGCCGCATATAAAGTGCTGTATGTGAAATCGATCTTAGTCATTGTCTCTTTTTGGGTGATTATTCCGATTGTTGCCTTTGTTTTTACCTTTGCTGTTGTCAAAATCATCAGATTGTTCCCTAAACGGACATTATCCAAAAAAGGTACATTGATCTTATCTGTTGTTTTGATTATCAGTGGGTTTTTAGAAGCATTTTCAGCCGGCATGAACAATGTCGCCAATGCGGTTGGCCCGCTTGTCGCATCAGGTGTTTTGTCAGTCGGGCAAGGAACCCTTTACGGCGGAATCTTTGTGGCCATTGGGGCGCTGCTTCTAGGAAGAAGGGTACTAGAAACAAACGGAAAGAAAATTACACGCTATCAAACGGGTGAAGGCATTCTATTATCGAGCACCGGTGCAGGACTTGTCATCGTCAGCTCTATATTCGGACTCCCTGTTCCCCTTACTCAAATTACCTCCTCGTCCATTATTGGGCTTGGTATGGCAAAGGGTGGACCGAACATTTTTCATAAACATGTTGTGAAAAAAATGCTGAAGGTATGGGTTGTGTCACCTTTCTTATCACTTAGTCTATCTTATTTGTTGGTAAGCCTTTTCTTAAAAGGAGACTATTACTCTATCTTTATCATGATGAGTGTACTGCTTGCTTCACTAGGTGCACTGAGTCTTATGAAGGCAGTTAAAAATGAGAGCAGCTCGATTCATGAACAGGGAGGCGGGATTTAAATATAAATCCGACTATTAACATCTAATAAATATGAACATTGAGAGGAAGATGAACAAATGAGTTTAACACCACATGGTGGCGTATTAATTAATCGAGTAAATGAAGAATTTGATCTAAGCACAGCTGCGAAAGAAATTGAGCTGGATGCCATCTCTTTTGCAGACCTTGAACTCATCGCAATTGGCGGGTATAGTCCAATTGAAGGGTTTTTAACGAAAGCTGATTATGAAGCAGTTGTCAGCAGTATGCGACTAGCAAGTGGTGTCGTTTGGTCTCTTCCGATTACTCTGCCTGTCACAAAGGAACAAGCAGCGGAGATCAATCAAGGTGACATTGTTCGTTTATCGTATAATGGAACAGTATACGGGGTCATTGAGGTGGAAGATCAATACACACCTGATAAGGAAAAAGAAGCAGTGAATGTGTATAAAACAGATGACCGCAATCACCCAGGCGTGAAAAAATTATTTGAACGCGGTGACACGTATATTGGTGGTAAAATTACACTGACAAAACGCAGTGAAAAACCTTTCCCGCAATTTACGTATGAGCCAGAAGAAACAAGAAAACATTTTAAAGAAAACGGCTGGAAAACAATTGTCGGTTTCCAAACGAGAAACCCAGTCCATCGTGCGCATGAATACATTCAAAAGACAGCACTGGAAACAGTGGATGGTCTATTTTTAAATCCACTTGTTGGTGAAACAAAATCTGATGATATTCCAGCAGATGTCAGAATGAAAAGCTATCAAGTGTTACTGAACGGTTATTACCCAAAAGACCGCGTCTTTTTAGGTGTTTTTCCTGCTGCCATGCGTTATGCTGGACCAAAGGAAGCGATTTTTCATGCGCTTGTGCGTAAAAATTATGGCTGTACACATTTTATTGTCGGCAGAGATCATGCGGGTGTTGGTGATTATTACGGCACATACGAAGCGCAGGAGCTATTTGAACAATTTACAAGCGAAGAAATTGGGATCACACCATTAAAATTTGAACACAGCTTTTACTGCAATACATGTGAAGCAATGGCAACACCAAAAACATGCCCACATGATAAAAGCGAACATGTCATTCTTTCAGGTACAAAGGTCAGAACGATGCTGAGAAATGGTGAATTACCACCGAGCACGTTCAGCCGCAAAGAAGTCATTGAAACATTAATCGAAGGATTAAAAACGACGGTATCTTAAAGGAGGATATGACATGAGCAACGAACATATCGTGTGGCATGATTCATCTATTACTAAAAAAGAATATCAACAGAAAAACAACCATACAAGCGGGATCATTTGGCTGACAGGTCTAAGCGGTTCAGGTAAATCGACGATCGCCAACGCAGCGGCTCGAGAGCTGTTTGAACAGGGGTACCAAGTGACAGTCCTTGACGGCGATAACGTACGCCATGGACTCAATAAAGATTTAGGCTTTTCAGATGACGACAGAAAAGAGAACATTCGGCGCATCGGTGAAGTGGCGAAATTATTTGTTGAGCAAGGAACGATTGTCATTACTGCTTTTATTTCACCATTTCAAGAAGACCGCCAAATCGTAAGACAGTTAGTCGAAGACGGAGAATTTCACGAAGTGTTTGTGAAATGTGATCTGAACGTGTGTGAAGAGCGTGATCCAAAGGGATTATATAAAAAAGCAAGAAACGGCGAAATTCCATTTTTCACGGGAATCGATTCACCATACGAAGAGCCAGCTGCGCCTGAGCTCGTTCTAGATACAGGTGAATTATCACGCGAGGAGTCAAAACAGCGGCTTGTTGAATATGTAAAAGGTAAAACGAAATAATCGCCTGATGGCAGGGGGAGAAAGCAAGATGGGGAAAGTATACATTGTTGGTGCCGGACCGGGTGACCCAGACTTAATTACGCTAAAGGCCCATAAGGCAATACAGCAGGCAGATGTCATTTTATATGATCGTCTTGTCAATCAAGAGATTCTTGCCCATGCCAAACCGGAGGCGGAGTTGATCTATTGCGGCAAACTGCCGAATCATCATACGATGAGACAGGAAGCGATTAATGAAGCGCTAGTTGCTTATGCGAAGGAAGGGAACATAGTCGTTCGTCTAAAAGGCGGTGATCCCTTTGTATTTGGCCGTGGCGGTGAAGAAATCGAATGCTTAGCTGAGCATGGTATTCCGTATGAAGTTGTCCCGGGGATTACTTCTGGCATTGCAGCCGCTGCTTATGCAGGCATTCCAGTCACGCACCGAGAATTCAGCTCAAATGTTGCGTTTGTGACAGGGCATTATCAAAAGGATGAACATTTTGAAGAAAAGTGGGAAGCGCTGGCGACGGGGATTGATACCCTTGTCATTTACATGGGCGTCAAAAACGTGGAAAGAGTCCAGCGGCTGCTTTTGAAAAATGGGCGGAACCCTGAAACCCCAGCTGCGTTTATTCACTGGGGAACGACCACAAGGCAAAAGACGACTTGCTGCACGGTGGCGACACTATCTGAAACGGTTGAAAAAGAAGGGATCGAGCATCCGAGTTTAATCGTAGTAGGAGATGTCGTTCACTTTCATCAAAAGTTGAACTGGTTTGAACCAGCACTGATTGAGAAATGAGAACAAAGGTGAAAAGACACGTGTGGACATCGTGTCTTTTCGTCTGAATAAAACTAAGGTTGCAAGGAGGAGTCAAATGAAACAAGCTGTCCTTTATGTTGGGCATGGAAGCAGGGTAAAAGAAGCACAGGATAAAGCCATTTCTTTTATGAAAAGCTGTATGCCGTTAGTGGAAGCAGATATACAAGAAATTTGTTTTTTAGAGTTGACGGACCCTTCAATCGAAGAAGGGTTTGAGACTTGCGTACAAAAAGGAGCAACCCACATTGCGATCGTCCCGCTCCTCCTTTTAACTGCCATGCATGCCAAATCAGATATTCCAGATGAGATTGTGAAAGTACAAAAACGTTTCCCACAAGTGAAAGTGACATATGGAAGACCTATAGGCGTGAACCAAGAAGTCACGAAAGCGGTTATCGCAAGGATTGAAGAAGCTGGATACAAGGGAGAGCGCGCAAAAATTCTCTTAATTGGCCGTGGAAGCTCTGATCCAGATGTAAAGCGGGATGTGTTTGGCATTGCAGATGATGTCCGAAGCATGCTGCCTTGTGCAGAGGTTTTTCCGTGTTTTATTACAGCGTGTGAACCGAATTATCGTGACGTCTTAGCACAGTTAACAGTAGATGACGATACGCCTGTCTATCTCGTGCCTTATCTTTTATTTACAGGCATTTTAATGAAAGAGATTGAGAATGAAGCGAATCAGGCGAGAGAGCGGCTGCGAGATGTCCGTGTCTGCCGGTATATTGGGTTTCATCCCCATGTAAAAGCAGCTTATATTGAACGTGTGCAGGAAACGATCTTAAACAAAGAGGATGCGTTTCGTTTTCAAGGAGAAAGCCATGCTTCCAGTTCATCTTGATCTAAACAATAAACACGTGCTAATTGCCGGCGGTGGAAGGATTGCGGCTAGAAGGACGAGTGCGCTATGCATGGAGCCATGCAGCATAACCATTGTGAGCCCTGACATTTGTGATGAAATGGCGAATCTTATTGAGACATATCAGCTGACTTGGAAGAAAAAGAAAGTTGATGCGGAAGATGTAAAGGATGCATTTTTGATTGTCGCTGCTACAGACGATCCTTCAGTAAACGAGTGGATGACGCAATCAGCGCTTCCTCATCAGCTCGTCAACTGTGTGAGCCAGTCAGAGCTTGGCAATGTGATTGTGCCAAAGGTTGTGAGGGCAGGAAAAGTGACAATCTCTGTATCTACGAGTGGTGCAAGCCCAGCCCGCACTAAACAGCTGGCTGCGGCCATTGAGACCTTGCTTGAACAAGAGGACGTAGATGCACTGGATGAGCTCTATATAGAAAGGAAAAAACGACAAAGAAAGAGCCGATAAAATCTCATCTAAAGATTTAATCGGCTCTTTTTTATTTTCTCAGCTTTAGGACAACATCCTCATCAGGCGTCACAAATAATGTTTGCTGCTGATCATACGTGACAAAGCCCGGTTTTGCTCCGTTTGGTTTTTTCACATGCCGGATTTTCGTATAATCGACAGGGACGGAGCTTGATTCTTTTGCCTTCGAGAAGTAGGCAGCAATTTGTGCCGCTTCAAGCAAGGTTTGTTCATCAGGCGCTTGGTGACGAATGACGACATGTGATCCAGGAATATCCTTTGTGTGCAGCCAAATGTCATCACGAGCTGCCGCCTTTGTGGTCAAATATTCGTTTTGCTTGTTGTTTTTTCCAACGAGAATCGGAACACCTTGAGAAGATTCATATGCTTCAAGCTGAATGGCCGATGGCTTTTTCTTTTTGGCGTTGCGTTTTTGTTTGGGACGCAAATATTTTCCTTCCACCAGTTCTTCTCTTATTTCCTCTAAATCTTTTGGTGAGGCAGAGGACAGCTGCTGGATCAGCTCATCAAAATAAACAATTTCTTCATGTGTTCGCTTGATTTGTTCATTTACGGCCTCTACTGCATTTTTTGCCTTTTGGTATTTTGTAAAATACGCTTGTGCATTTTCAGAAGGGGTTTTGTTTGTTTTGAGCGGGATCGTGATCTCTCCGCCTTCTTCATCATAATAATTGATGACAGTCGCTTCTTTATCCCCTTTTTTAATTGCATATATATTGGCAGTAAGCAATTCACCATAAAGCTGGTACTTATGCGCATTTTGAGATTCTTCAAGCGTTCTTTTTAGTTTTTTTAGCTTGTTTTCATTTTTCTTTTTTTCATTCACAACAAAACGTTCAAGATCAGCCGCCTGCTGTTTGACTCTGTCTCTTTCAGCTTTTCCGAAATAAAAGCGGTCAAGCAGCTCGCTTAGAGAATCAAATGTCTTCATGTCACCATGGACGTGCTGAAGTTCTAATAAATAAAAATACTCTTTCCCATCTTTTCTCGTGAGCTGAGGGGTAAAAGAATGCGCCTGTATGAGCTGGAACATCTCGAGTAATGTACTTGGAATCGTTTCCTGATTGGCAAGACCGGCCCTGTGGACAGCTTCCTTAGCAAACAGCGGAGAAACCCCGGAGAATGTATCGACAATTTGATTGGCGATTTTCCCTTCTTGAAAACGTAAATGCTTTAAAATATCTTCCTTCGTCACGTCAAAAGGATTCAGCTTTTGCTGTGCCGGCGGCAGAAGATATTGATGTCCGGGCAGCACCGTTCGATAGCTGTTCACAGATGGAGAAAGATGTTTCAGTCCGTCAATGATCTGCTCCGTTTCGTCCTCCACGAGAATTAAGTTGCTGTGCCTGCCCATAATTTCAATATACAGCTTACGGGTTTGTTCATCGCCAATTTCATTTCGGCTTCGCACGTGCAGCACGATCACCCGATCTAACCCAATTTGTTCAAAACGTTCAATGAACCCACCCTCAAGATGTTTTCTGAGAAGCATACAAAACATTGGCGGTTCGCTCGGATTATCATCATGGTGCTCAGTGAGCTGTACCCTTGCATAGCTCGGGTGAGCGGATAAAAGAAGCTTATGATTCTTCCCCTTTGACCGGATATGAAAAATCAGCTCATGCTTGTATGGCTGATGTATTTTCGAAATTCTTCCGCCAGTTAATGTTTCTTGCAATTCATTTGTCATACCGTATGTAAAAATGCCGTCAAATGACATGTTGGATACACCCTCTTCTTTCACACAAATCTACTGAAAGAACCTTACGTTTTCTCGTTCTTTAGGCAGTCTTATTATTATAGCATGATTTAGGACGAGTCTGAATAAACTGGCTTATAGAACACTGCATAAGAGAGAGAACAAAAGAGGAGTGGACGAGGTCAAATGAATTGGCATGAACTGAACCAAACCGATTTATTAAAAACAATGAATACATCGATAGGTGACGGACTGTCAGAAAAAGATGTGCAAAAGCGGCTTGAAAAACATGGGCCAAATGAATTGCAGGAAGGGAAAAAGGCGTCGGCGTTCGTTATTTTTTTAGCGCAATTTAAAGACTTTATGGTGTTAATCCTGCTTGCGGCAACGATTATTTCTGCCTTTTTAGGTGAATACATTGATGCTGTGGCGATTGTGGCGATTGTGCTAATAAATGGTGTGCTTGGCTTTTATCAGGAACGCCGTGCGGAAAAGTCCCTCCAAGCACTAAAGGAATTATCAACGCCGCATGTCTATGCAAGGAGAAACAATGAATGGGTCAAGATCCCGTCCAAGCACCTCGTGCCGGGAGATATTGTGAAGTTTTCAAGTGGGGATCGAATTGGGGCAGATATCAGATTACTAGAAACAAAGAGTTTGGAAATCGAAGAATCTGCCCTCACCGGAGAGTCCATCCCAGCAGTCAAACATGCGAGTCCGCTCTCGCAAGATCATGTCTCGCTTGGAGATTTGACGAACATGGCCTTTATGGGAACGCTTGTCACAAGAGGAAGCGGTGTAGGGGTTGTCATTGGTACAGGGATGAATACGGCGATGGGACAAATTGCCGGTATGCTGGATTCAGCAGGTAATATGGAAACACCGCTACAAAGACGCCTTGAGCAGCTGGGGAAAATTTTAATTGTTGCTGCATTATTTTTAACTGTGCTTGTGGTTGTTCTTGGTGTGGTGCAAGGTCATGATTTGTATCATATGTTCTTAGCGGGTGTATCTCTCGCTGTTGCTGCGATTCCAGAAGGACTGCCGGCGATCGTCACTGTCGCACTTTCCCTAGGTGTGCAGCGGATGATTAAACAAAAATCCATTGTCAGAAAGCTGCCGGCCGTGGAAACACTCGGCTGCGCCTCGATTATTTGCTCAGATAAAACAGGCACAATGACACAAAATAAAATGACAGTGACACATGTATGGGCAGAGGGGAAAACGTGGAATATTTCTGGCACTGGGTACGAGCCGTCAGGTGATTTTACCTTAAACGGAGAACTTGTCCACGTAGACAAACATCCAAGCCTGCAAAAGGTGCTATTATACGGAGCACTTTGTAATACATCGACCATCGTTGAAAAAGACGGAGAGATGAGACTTGATGGCGATCCGACAGAAGGAGCACTTCTAACCGCTGCGCGTAAAGCGGGTTTTACAGAGCAATTCATCGAAGCGGGATTTCGTGTGGTGGAGGAATTCCCTTTTGACTCTGAAAGAAAAATGATGTCAGTCGTCGTGGAAACGAATCAGAAGGAGCGGTATGTCATTGCCAAAGGGGCGCCAGATGTGCTGATGAACCGTTCAAGTCATATGATGCACGGCGGACGCACCGCCTCATTTTCAAAGGCCCACCGGCAAGAAACAGAAGCTGCCATTCAAGGTTTAGCAAGACAAGCGCTTAGAACCATTGCGATTGCATATAAAAAAGTAAGCCTGACAGAAAAAATCACCTCTGTTCAGCAGGCGGAAACTGGCCTCACATTTATCGGTCTAGAGGGCATGATTGATCCACCTCGTCCTGAAGTGAGACGAGCGATTAAAGAATGCCGGGATGCTGGCATTAAAACAGTGATGATTACAGGCGATCACGTAGAAACGGCTAAAGCGATCGCTAAAGATTTAAGTCTCTTACCGAAGCAAGGAAAGGTGCTTGATGGAAAAGCTCTGGATCAGCTAAGCGACAAAGAGCTGGAGCAAACAGCAGAAGATGTGTACGTCTTTGCCCGTGTATCACCTGAGCATAAACTGAGAATTGTGAAGGCCTATCAAAAAAATGGCCATATTGTCGCGATGACAGGTGATGGGGTGAATGATGCGCCAGCGATTAAACAGGCGGATATCGGCATATCCATGGGGATTACCGGAACAGACGTTGCCAAAGAAGCTTCTTCTCTTATTTTGCTTGATGACAACTTTGCGACCATTAAATCCGCTATTAAAGAGGGCCGGAATATTTATGAAAACATTCGCAAATTTGTCCGCTATTTGCTGGCATCGAATGTGGGAGAGATTTTGGTCATGCTGTTTGCGATGCTTCTTGCGCTTCCATTGCCTCTCGTTCCAATTCAAATTTTGTGGGTAAACCTTGTCACAGACGGCTTGCCGGCTATGGCACTTGGAATGGATAAACCAGAAGGCGATGTCATGAAGAGAAAGCCGCGGAACATGAAAGAGGGGATTTTTGCAAGAGGGCTTGGCTGGAAGGTCGTATCAAGAGGGTTTCTGATCGGGATTGCCACTTTGTTAGCCTTTATGTTTGTGTATCACCGTGATCCGAACAATCTTCAATATGCGCAGACGGTTGCATTCAGCACACTCGTTTTGGCGCAGCTCATTCATGTGTTTGACTGCCGCAGTGAACGGTCTATTTTTGAACGCAATCCATTCGGGAATATGTACTTGATCGGCGCCGTTGTGTCTTCCCTGCTGCTGATGCTTGTGGTCATTTATTATCCGCCGCTTCAGCCGATTTTCAAAACGGTGGCGGTCGCACCAGTTGATTGGCTTCTGATCATCGGTATGTCTGCATTGCCAACTTTTTTACTGGCGGGATCACTTTTGACAAGAAAAAAATAATTGGTTATGGTATAATTTTGAGGTAATAGTGTCTGCTATTACCTTTTTCATTTTATTAATATGAAAGAATTGGGTGTTTTCACATGATACGCAGTATGACGGGATTCGGCCAAGCGAGTAAAACGGATGGAGAACTGACAGTGTCAGTTGAGCTAAAATCGGTCAATCACCGTTTTAAAGAGGTTCATGCCCGTTTGCCGAGGCCGCTTTTATATTTCGAAGATACATTAAAAAAAATTATTCTTCGTCACGTGCAGCGCGGTCGAATTGAGCTGTTTGTTACGATTGAAGGCGGTAAACTTGCAAGCCGGTCTTTACAGATTGACTGGCCGCTGCTTGATGAATATATGAAAGCCGCAAAAGACCTTGAGGACCGCTATCATATTTCAGGTATTCAGCATGCACATGACTTACTGAAGCTGGAACAGGCTGTTCAGGTGGAAGAGTCAGTCAGCCGTAATGAGCAGCTGGAGCATTTGCTGATAGACACTTGTGAAGAAGCTGTCAAGGAGCTTTGCTTTATGAGAGAGCAGGAGGGAACATCACTTCAAAAAGACTGTGAACTCAGGCTGTCTGAACTTGAGGCATTTACAGAAGAAATCAAAGTGTTTGCACCAGAGGTTGTGAGTCAGTACAAAGAACGATTGAATCAAAGATTGCAAGAATGGATCGGAGAGGCGCTTGAAGAGAGCAGACTGACCACAGAGGCGGCCATCTTTGCTGATCGCTGTGACATTACAGAAGAGATTACCAGGCTGAAAAGTCATTTTCAGCAGTTCCAGCAAATTTTGACGCAAGGTGGCGCTGCCGGACGAAAGCTTGACTTTCTTGTACAGGAGCTCAACCGTGAAGTGAACACGATTGGATCAAAAGCAAACCATCACCATTTAACAAAGCTGGTGGTTGAAATGAAAAGCGCTATTGAAAAAATAAAAGAACAAGTGCAAAATATAGAATAGTCATTGTGTATGCTGTTTACAGTGCGTCTCTTTCGGCGAGACTAGAGACGTTTATATTACAGGGGGACGTTAGAAGATGACCATAAAGTTGATCAATATCGGATTTGGAAACATCATTTCAGCGAATCGGATGATTTCGATCGTCAGTCCGGAATCAGCACCGATTAAACGAATGATACAAGACGCAAGAGATCGAGGCATGCTCATTGATGCGACATACGGAAGAAGAACCCGTGCTGTTGTCATTATGGACAGTGACCATGTCATCTTATCTGCCGTTCAGCCTGAGACTGTCGCGCAAAGACTTTCTGTAAAAGAAGAAATCATAGATGAAGGGCAGGGGTAATACGCCATTATGAAAGAAAGAGGACTTTTAATCGTTCTCTCTGGACCTTCGGGAGTTGGAAAAGGAACGGTCAGACAAGCCATTTTCTCCCAGGAAGATACGAAATTTGAATACTCTATTTCTGTGACAACCCGCAAACCGCGTGAAGGTGAAAGAAATGGTGTTGATTATTTCTTTAAAACCAGGGAAGAATTTGAACATATGATTGAAAACAAAAAGCTGTTAGAATGGGCAGAATATGTCGGGAATTACTACGGCACGCCTGTTGACTATGTAGAACAAACATTGAGCGAAGGAAAAGATGTTTTCCTTGAAATCGAAGTGCAAGGTGCACTTCAAGTAAGAGAAGCATTCCCGGAAGGTCTCTTTATTTTCCTTGCGCCGCCAAGTCTTTCAGAACTTCAAAACCGCATTATTACACGCGGGACAGAATCTGAGGATCTCATCCGTAACCGAATGGCTGCTGCAAAAGAAGAAATTGAAATGATGGATGCTTATGACTATGTCGTTGAAAACGACGATGTCGAGCTTGCATGTGAAAGAATTAAAGCGATCGTCCTTGCAGAGCACCTGCGAAGAGACAGAGTCGCACCAAGATATAAAAAAATGCTGGGGGTAGAATAAACCATGTTAGATCCTTCAATTGACTCATTGATGAACAAACTTGACTCAAAATATACACTTGTCACAGTGTCTGCACGCCGTGCGCGTGAAATGCAAATCCATCAAGATCAACAAATCGAAAACACAAAATCCTACAAATTTGTAGGGAAAGCTCTTGAAGAAATCGATGCTGGTCTTTTGACATTTGAAAAAGAAGAGCAAGAATAACATCGCTTCTGCCATGCAGATACGATACGTTCAAAAAAGTCAAAACTATGATTGGTTTTGACTTTTTTGAATTGTAGACGAATTTGTGAAAAAGGCCGTTAAGGGGGACAAACAAATGTTACAGTCAAAAAATATTTTGCTCGGCGTCAGCGGAGGAATCGCCGTATATAAAGCAGCTGCACTCACTAGTAAACTCGTACAGGCAGGCGCAAACGTAAGAGTGATTATGACAGAATCTGCCCGTGAGTTTGTGTCTCCGCTCACCTTTCAAGCCCTATCTCGGCATGAGGTGTATGTGGATACATTTAAAGAAAACAATCCAAAAGTCATTGCGCATATTGATGTAGCTGACTGGGCCGATCTCATTCTTGTTGCCCCTGCAACAGCACATACCATTGGTAAAATGGCCGCAGGACTTGCTGATGATATGCTCACAACGACCTTGCTTGCTTCAACAGCTCCTGTATGGGTTGCACCGGCTATGAATGTGCACATGTATGATCATCCAGCTGTCAAGCGGAACATCCGCACTTTATATGAAGACGGCTACCGGTTTATAGAGCCAAGTGAAGGCTATTTAGCATGCGGCTACATTGGAAAAGGACGCTTAGAGGAGCCTGAAAAAATTGTTGAACACATTCGTGCGTTTTTTGATGAGCCAACCAGCTTGCCGCTTTCAGGTAAAAAAGTCGTGGTCACAGCTGGCCCTACACGAGAAGTGATCGACCCTGTTCGTTTTCTTTCAAATCGATCTTCTGGGAAAATGGGCTATGCCATTGCACAAGCTGCCGAGCAAATGGGGGCTGATGTCACGCTCATTTCAGGACCTGTTTCGTTGACTGCGCCTGAGCATGTGGATGTGGTGCAAGTGGAATCGGCTGAGGAGATGTATCAAGCAGCGTTAGATGTATACGAGACAGCAGATATAGTGATTAAATCAGCAGCTGTTGCCGATTATACGCCTGTCACGACGTATTCTCATAAAATGAAAAAACAAGACGGTGCACTAGCGGTTGAATTTAAGCGAACGAAAGATATTTTAAAAGAGCTTGGGAAAAGAAAAGAACATCAGGTGCTAGTCGGCTTTGCAGCTGAGACGCAGGATGTAGAATACTATGCGAAAAAGAAAATCGAATCCAAGCATTTAGATATGATTGTCGCGAACAATGTTGCAGCAGAGGGCGCAGGCTTTGGCACAGATACGAATGTTGCAGCATTGATCAAAGCAGACGGAACAAAAAAAGAGCTGCCAATGATGAGCAAAAAAGACCTTGCCTTTGAAATCTTACAGGAGGCAAAGCAGCTGCTGCCAAAAGAGCGTGATCGAGCATGATTGCTGAAGTGATCGTCGATGTCACAACGAAAGCCATTGACAGGCCATTTGACTATCGTGTGCCAGACCGCTTTAAAGGCCTTGTCAAGGCTGGTATGAGGGTAGTAGTTCCTTTTGGCCCAAGGAAGATTCAAGGGTTTGTGACAAAAATCAAAGAAGAAACAGACGTACAGTCAGGAAACATCAAGGACATTGTCGATTTATTTGATTTATCTCCTGTTCTGACAGATGAGCTATTGGAGCTTTCCCACTGGCTGACGGAAAAAACATTGTCCTATCATATTACGGCGCTTCAATCGATGCTCCCAGCAGCGATGAAAGCCAAATATGAAAAAGAAATTCAGGTGTTATCAGCTGAGGAACTTCCGCAGTCATTGAAAGAGCTTTTCGGTCAGCAAGAGAGCATCCTTTACGCTGACATTCCGCTTGAACAGCTGAAGCCTATTCAAAAGCATGTCCAAAAAGGCCATCTAGAAGTCAGATATCACGTCTCGCAAAAATCCGGAAAGAAAAAGGTGCGGACACTTCAGACAGCTGTTTCAAAAGAAAAACTTGAAGAAAAGCAGGAACAGTTAAAGAAAAATGCGGTGAAACAGAAGGCGCTGCTTGCTTTTTTACTTCAATCGAATGAAACGACGTTTTTAGCAAAAGATTTGCAGCAGCAAACAGGTGCTAGTTCTCAAACGATAAAAGCCTTGATTCAAGAAGGTCTGTTAACAGAAAGCTATGAAGAGATTTATCGAGACCCTTATCGGGATAGGGAGTTTACACCATCTACTCCTCTTGATCTCACAACAGAGCAAGCAGAAGCGGCAAAACCCATTCATCAAGCAGTGAGCGATGACAAACATGAAACGTTTTTACTGCACGGAGTCACAGGAAGCGGTAAAACCGAAATTTATTTACAGACGATTGATCATGTCCTCCAAAAGGGAAAAGAAGCGATCGTCCTAGTTCCTGAAATTTCATTAACGCCTCAAATGGTCCAGCGTTTTAAAGAGCGCTTCGGGTCCAATGTGGCTGTCCTTCATAGCGGCTTATCGACTGGGGAAAAATACGATGAATGGCGGAAAATCCACCGCAAGGAAGTCAAGCTTGTCGTTGGCGCAAGATCGGCTGTTTTTGCCCCGTTTGAGAATCTAGGAATGATCATTATAGATGAAGAACACGAATCGTCATATAAACAAGAAGAAATGCCTCGGTATCATGCGAAAGATGTGGCCATTGAACGAGCAGGGCGGCACCAATGTCCGGTTGTATTAGGCAGTGCAACGCCTTCACTTGAGTCATATGCGCGTGCGAAAAAGGGTGTGTATACACTGCTGACGCTCAAACGGCGAGTCAATCAGCAGCAGCTGCCGCACGTTTCGTTAATTGATATGAGAGAAGAATTAAGAACCGGCAACCGCTCCATGTTCTCAGAAGAATTAATGCTCAGGTTAAAAGAAGTACTTGAAAGGAAAGAACAGGCTGTTTTATTTCTAAATAAAAGAGGCTATTCATCCTTTGTGATGTGCCGTGATTGCGGATATGTGGAACAATGTCCACATTGTGAGATTTCTCTCACTTATCACCGCTTTCAAAAACGGCTGAAGTGCCATTACTGCGGTCACGAAGCTCCTGTACCTGCAGAATGTCCAGAATGCCATAGTGAGCATATTCGCTATTTTGGTACAGGCACGCAGCGTGTGGAAGAAGAGCTGACGAAGGTATTGCCAGAAGCAAGGGTCATCCGAATGGATGTAGATACAACCTCTCGGAAAGGCGCGCACGAAAAGCTTCTCACGTCCTTTGGTAATAAAGAAGCGGACATTCTGCTTGGGACGCAAATGATTGCAAAAGGATTAGACTTCCCAGATGTTACACTTGTCGGTGTCCTTAGTGCGGATACGTCTCTTCACATCCCTGATTTTCGTTCAAGTGAAAAAACGTTTCAGCTTCTTACACAAGTAAGCGGACGGGCGGGACGTCATGAAAAAGCGGGGTCAGTCATTATTCAATCATATACACCTTCGCATTATAGTATTGAATTAACCAAACAGCATGATTATGAAGCCTTTTATGAGCAGGAGATGTTGCACCGTCGTCATCAGTCCTATCCGCCATTTTATTTTTTGGCGATGGTGACTGTATCACATGAAGAAGTGACAAAGGCAGCGCATGTCACAGACAAAATTGTTCAGTTCCTGAAAATGAATTGTGCACCGAATACAAGGATTCTCGGTCCTGCTGCTTCTCCGATCGCTAAGATCAAAGATAGATATCGATATCAATGCGTGATAAAATACAAAAGGGAAAATGAACTGGCAAGTTTATTACGGAAAATACAAGATCATTATCAAAAAGAAATGGAACAAAAACAGTTGATGATATCAATCGATATGAATCCATATATGATGATGTAAAACGGAGGTCTTTTCGTGGCAATCAAACCGATAGTCTTACATCCTGCAGACGTGCTTGAACAACAAACAGAGCTTGTTGATACATTCGATAAAAAACTGAAAAAACTGCTGGATGATATGTATGATACAATGCTTGAACTAGATGGAGTCGGCCTAGCCGCACCACAAATCGGCATCTCAAAAAGAATCGCCGTGGTCGATATCGGAGAAGATTCTGGGAGGATTGACTTAGTAAATCCTGAGATTCTTCATGTGGAAGGGAGCCAGACAGACATTGAAGGCTGCCTGAGCTTTCCATCTTTATACGGAACGGTTGAAAGACCAAATTATGTGAAGGTGAAAGCCTTTGATAAGAAAGGCAAACCATTTACAATAGAAGCAGAAGGATTTTTAGCAAGAGCTTTATTGCATGAAATTGATCACTTAGACGGCGTATTATTCACGTCGAAGATCATTCAAACCTATACAGAAAAAGAACTTGCGGAAATGGAAGGGTGAAGAAAATGGCACGTATCGTATTTATGGGAACCCCTGATTTCTCAGTACCTGTGCTGCAAACACTTATAACAGAAGGATACGAAGTGGTAGGGGTCGTCACACAGCCAGATCGCCCGAAAGGCAGAAAACGAGTGCTCACGCCGCCTCCTGTAAAAGTAGAAGCCTTAAAACACGGCATTCCAGTTTTACAGCCTGAAAAGGTACGTCTTGATGAAGAAATTGATAAAGTGCTTGCGTTAAAGCCAGATTTAATCGTAACAGCAGCATTCGGACAAATCTTGCCAAAAAGATTACTTGATGAACCTGAATTTGGCTGTATCAACGTTCATGCCTCACTGCTGCCAGAACTAAGAGGCGGTGCACCGATCCATTATGCGATCCTGCAAGGCAAAAAGAAAACAGGCGTGACGATCATGTATATGGTAGAAAAGCTTGATGCAGGTGACATGATTAGCAAAGTAGAAGTAGAAATTGATGAATTAGACAACGTCGGAACACTGCACGATAAATTAAGTGTGGCTGGTGCGGCGTTATTAAAAGACACAGTTCCAAATGTGTTAAGCAGGTCTATCTCGCCAATTCCGCAAAATGAAGAGGCAGCAACGTATGCACCAAATATTAAACGGGAGCAGGAAAGGTTAGATTGGACCAAGCCAGGAGAAGAGCTTTACAACCAAGTTCGCGGCTTAAATCCATGGCCAGTTGCCTATACTGAATGGAACGGTGCTAACTTAAAAGTATGGGAAGCGAAAAAAGTCCCGCTTCAAGCACCAGAAGAACCTGGGAAAGTGATTGAGCTTCAAAAAGAAGGACCAGTCGTTGGAACAGGAAATCAGCAAGGCCTTTTATTAACGAGTGTACAGCCCGCTGGAAAGAAAAAAATGAGCGGTGAAGACTTTTTAAGAGGCGCAAATATCGAAATTGGACAGAAATTAGGGTTAATCAATGAAGAAAAGTAATGTGAGAGAAGTAGCGCTAGACGCTTTAATCAAACTCGAACAAAATCAAGCCTACAGTAACTTGCTTTTGCAGTCAGTGATGAAAGAGAAAGAACTTTCCGATCAAGACAAACCGCTATTAACAGAACTTGTATACGGTACACTGCAAAACAAGCTGGCACTTGATTATATGCTCACACCCTTTGTGAAAAAACCGCAAAAGGTGGCTCCGTGGGTCATGCAGCTTTTGCGTATGTCTCTTTATCAGATGGTTTATCTTGAAAAAATTCCAGATCGTGCAGCCATCCATGAAGCAGTGGAACTAACGAAAAAGCGCGGACATAAAGGCATTTCTTCACTAGTCAACGGCGTTCTTCGTTCTGTGCAAAGAGAAGGCGTGCCAGCATTTGATGCGATCAAAGATCCGGTAAAAAGGCTTTCGATAGAGACAAGCCATCCATTGTGGCTCGTACAAGAATGGGTGGAGGCGTACGGTTTTGAAGCAGCAGAAAGCATGTGCCGTATTCATTTAGTCCCGCCAAAGCAGACATTGCGTGTCAATCGAATGAAAAAAGACCGCACTGCACTGCAGCAAGAACTCATGGATGCAGGAATTGAAACAGAGCTCGGCGACTTATCTGAGGATGCACTCAAACTCATGAAAGGATCTATCGTATCCACTCCTTTCTTTCAAGAGGGCTTTGTCACGATCCAAGATGAAAGCTCCATGCTTGTCGCAAGAGCGCTGGACCCTCAGCCGGGAGAAATGGTGCTTGATGCCTGTGCCGCTCCTGGTGGTAAATCAACACATATCGCAGAGCGAATGAACGATGAGGGGAACATTGTGTCTCTTGATTTACATGAGCACAAAGTAAAACTGATTAAACAGGCAGCAAAGCGTCTGAACTTAACGCATATTGAGGCAAAAGCGCTTGATGCAAGAAAAGCATCCGACCATTATGATGATGCTTCGTTTGACCGTATTCTCATTGATGCACCATGTTCAGGTTTTGGCGTCATCAGACGAAAACCAGATATGAAATATACAAAGTCCTCGGAAGACTCAGCAAGACTTGCGACAATTCAGCAATCGATCTTGCATGAAGCAGCCCAGCTGCTAAAGCCAGGCGGAACCCTTGTATACAGTACATGTACAATGGATCCAACAGAAAATCAACAAGTGATTCATGCGTTTTTACAAGAACACCAAGACTTCGAACCCGATCTATCTCTTAATGAACGGCTGCCTGAGCAGGTTGCTCCGTTTGTTCAAAACGGAAGTGTACAAATTCTTCCTCATTATTTCGGAACAGATGGTTTCTTTATTTGCAGCATGAGAAAGAAGGGATAAAAAATGACAGAACAAAAACAAAAAGTAAGAAAAGAACTGAAAACAGATATGCCGTCGATCTACTCATTTGAGCTAAACGAAATCAAAGAATGGTTAAAGGAACAAGGCGAAAAGCCTTTCCGTGCAACACAAATTTTTGAGTGGCTTTATGAAAAACGCGTCACATCCTTTGATGAAATGTCTAACCTTTCAAAGGAATTAAGAGAAAAATTAAAAGATCAATTCGCCATCACGACTTTAAAAACAGTGATCAAACAAACATCTCAAGATGGAACGATCAAGTTCTTATTTGAATTACACGATGGCTATACCATTGAAACCGTGCTGATGCGCCACGAATACGGCAACTCTGTCTGCGTCACAACACAGGTTGGCTGCCGGATTGGTTGTACATTCTGTGCATCTACACTTGGCGGTTTGAAACGTAACCTTGAGGCGGGAGAAATTGTGGCCCAAGTATTGAAAGTACAACAGGCGCTTGATGAAACAGATGAACGCGTCAGCTCAGTTGTCATCATGGGAATTGGCGAACCGTTTGATAACTTTGATGAGATGCTTGCATTCCTTAAGATCATTAACCATGATAACGGCTTAAATATTGGAGCACGTCATATTACCGTTTCGACGAGCGGGATCATTCCAAAGATTTATCAATTTGCTGATGAGCAAATGCAAATCAACTTTGCTGTCTCCCTGCACGCACCAAATACTGACATTCGAAGCCGCCTCATGCCAATCAATAAGGCATACAAGCTGCCAAAATTAATGGAAGCTATTGAATACTACATTCAAAAAACAGGCAGACGCGTGAGCTTTGAATACGGTCTGTTTGGCGGAGTCAATGATCAAGTCCATCACGCAGAAGAACTTGCTGATTTATTAAAAGGAATCAAATGCCATGTAAACCTCATCCCGGTGAACTATGTACCAGAAAGAGATTACGTGAGAACACCAAGAGAACAAATCTTCCTATTTGAAAAAACGCTGAAAGAACGAGGCGTAAACGTAACGATTAGACGAGAGCAAGGCCATGATATTGATGCTGCTTGCGGTCAGCTAAGAGCGAAGGAGCGTCAGGAAGAGACGAGGTGACGAATGTTGATAAGGGCAGCCTTTCAAACCGATACAGGAAAAGTCCGTCAGCATAATGAAGATGATGCAGGTATTTTTGAAGCAAAAGAAGACACACTTCTAGCTGTTGTAGCAGATGGAATGGGAGGTCATCTTGCTGGTGATGTAGCCAGCAAGATGGCAGTTTCTTCTTTAAAAGAATACTGGCAGGAAACATCTTCAATTCCAAATAAACCAGCCGATCAAGAGAATTGGTTAATCTCAAAAATTAGCGACATTAATGACCAAGTATACGAACATGCGAAAAACAATGAGGAGTGCCAAGGAATGGGGACGACCATCGTTTGTGCGCTCGTTCATTTGCAAACGGTCACAATTGCCCATATTGGTGACAGCCGCTGCTACTTGCTAAGAGAAGGAGCACTGACCCAATTAACAGATGATCACTCACTAGTGAATGAGTTAGTGAAAACAGGAGAGATTTCAAAAGCGGATGCAGAATATCATCCAAGAAAAAATGTGCTGACCAAAGCGTTAGGAACGGATAAACACGTTCAAATTGATGCACGAACTTTTGAAGTGGATCCAGGAGATCAAATTTTGCTTTGCTCAGACGGGTTATCGAATAAAGTAGAAGAAGAGCATTTGATTCAGATTTTATCGCAAACAACCGCACCAGATGAAAAAGTAACAGAGTTAGTTCAAACAGCGAATGACAACGGCGGTGAAGATAACATTACAGCAGTACTGTTAGAAATCTCCTCCCAAACAGAGGAGGGTGACAGCAAGTGTTGATCGGAAAAAGGATCAGCGGCCGTTATCAAATTCTTCGCGCCATAGGCGGAGGCGGAATGGCCAACGTTTATTTGGCGGAGGATATGATTTTAGATCGCGAAGTGGCGATTAAAATTTTACGGTTTGACTTTGCAAGCGATGATGATTTTATTAGACGGTTCCGGCGAGAAGCGCAATCAGCAGCCAGCTTAGATCATCCGAATATTGTCAGTATCTACGATGTAGGGGAAGAAGATGACATTTATTATATTGTCATGGAATATGTCGAGGGGATGACGCTGAAGGAATACATACACGCCAATGGACCACTTCATCCAAAAGAAGCCGTTCGCATCATGGAGCAAGTCGTTGCGGCGATGGAAGAAGCCCATGCGAAACAGCTCGTCCATAGAGATATTAAGCCTCACAATATATTAATAGACAACTTGGGGAATATCAAAGTCACTGATTTTGGCATTGCCATGGCACTTAGCTCAGCGACCATTACCCATACGAATTCTGTTCTTGGCTCCGTGCATTATTTGTCCCCAGAGCAAGCGCGCGGCGGTCTTGCAACGAAAAAGTCAGACATTTATTCACTTGGTATTGTTCTTTATGAGCTGATTTCAGGACGCATGCCATTTGAAGGAGAATCCGCTGTCAGTGTCGCACTGAAGCATTTGCAATCAGAGCCGCCATCTGTGAGAAGGTGGAATCCTTCTGTACCACAAAGCGTGGAGAACATCATTTTAAAAGCGATGGCTAAAGATCCATTCTATCGATACGAAGATGCATCTGAAATGCAAAAAGACTTAAAAACGGCTTTTGACCCTGCAAGACTAAAAGAAAAGCGCTTTGTCATTGAAGAAGATCATGAAGCAACAAAAGCCATTCCTATTATAAAAGATCATCAAGTCGATCAAGACAATGAAAAAACAGCCGTCCACCCGGTTCAAAAACCAAAGAAAAAAGAGAAGCAAAAGCCGAAGAAAAAACGGAAAAAATGGCCGTGGATTGTAGCGTCGATCTTATTTGTTTTGACGGCTGCGACCATTTTAGCGATCACGGTATTCCCAGGATTACTCTTTCCAAAGGATGTAGAGGTGACCGATGTTTCTGGCATGACGGTTGAAAAAGCGGAAGACACCTTGAAGAAAGCGGGATTTACCGTCGCTTCTGAACCCATTGATATTGCCGACGAGAAGATTGAAAAAGGGCTGGTTGTCAAAACAGACCCGAAAATCGGAACTAAGGTAAAAGAAGGGACAGAAATTCAGCTTTATCAAAGTACAGGTAAAGAAAAAACCGAATTACCTGATGTAACAGGTGAAAAGGTCGAGAAAGCAAAAGAACTATTAGAGAAAAAAGGGTTTAAACAGGTTGTTGTAGAGG
Source organism: Bacillus sp. BS1807G30 (assembly GCF_040047675.1). Lineage (NCBI taxonomy): Bacteria > Bacillati > Bacillota > Bacilli > Caryophanales > Bacillaceae > Bacillus > Bacillus sp. BS1807G30. The sequence continues at coordinate 1,497,734 of NZ_CP157353.1, forward strand.
AAGTGAATGATAATGACACAGAATCAGGCATTGTCATGGAACAGAAACCTTCCGCGAATACAGAACTTGTCGCAGCAGATGAAGAAGTCACATTGACCGTCAGTATAGGCCCTGCCGATATTACCTTACGGGATTTAACGACGTATAGTAAACAGGCCGCATCAAATTATCTAGAGGATAATGGACTAAAGCTAGATGAAAAAGAAGCATATTCTGATGATGTGCCGAAAGGTGAGGTCATGAAGCAGGAACCGGGAGCGGGGACAGCTGTTAAACCTGGTGATACGGTTAAAATTACGTTCTCTCTTGGACCAAAAGAGAAACCGGCCAAAACGGTGACTGAAAAGATTGCGATCCCGTATGAACCAGAAACAGAAGGACAAGAAATGAATGTTCAAATATCTATTGATGACGCAGAACATAGCATTTCTGATTTATATGAAACCTTTAAAATCACTGCGCCCACTGAGCGAACGATTAAATTTAAGATAGAACCTGGTCAAAAAGGATACTATCAGGTGACAGTGGATGATAAAGTAGTGAGCTCCAAAACGATTGAATACCCTGATGATGAATAAAGGAGGGACTTTATGCCTGAGGGCAAAATTATTAAAGCATTAAGCGGATTTTATTATGTGCTAGATGAGTCTCTAGAAAGTGGCAAAGTAATTCAGTGTAGAGCGAGAGGGATTTTTCGTAAAAACAAAATAACCCCTCTTGTTGGAGATTATGTCGTCTATCAAGCAGATAACGATAAGGAAGGCTATTTGCTGGAAGTAAAAGAGCGGACAAATGAGCTGATTCGGCCGCCTATTAGCAACGTTGATCAAGCGGTGCTCGTTTTCTCAGCAGCAGAGCCGACCTTTAGTACATCGCTTTTAGACAGATTCCTAGTGCTTGTTGAAGAGAGCCAGATTGAACCGATTATCTGCATCACAAAAATGGACTTGCTGAAAACAGACCAAGAGCGAGAAACGATTCAAGCCTATGCAGAAGACTATCGCCAAATTGGATACGACGTTCATTTAACATCGACGATCGAAGGGGATGGAATTGAAAAACTGACCCCGCATTTCCATCACAAGATTACTGTATTTGCAGGTCAATCAGGTGTAGGGAAGTCTTCTCTCTTAAATGCGATGAGTCCTGATTTAGCACTGAAAACAAATGATATTTCCTCCCATCTTGGCAGGGGGAAACATACAACAAGACATGTGGAACTCATTCGAACGGCTGAAGGGCTCATTGCTGATACACCAGGATTCAGCTCACTTGAATTTACAGGCATCGAAGCGGAAGATTTAGGGCTCTATTTCTTAGAAATCAGAGAGAAGAGTGCAGAATGTAAATTTAGAGGCTGTTTGCACGTAAAAGAACCTGGATGTGCGGTAAAAGAGGCAGTAGAACACGATCGCATCAGAGAGTATCGCTATCAGCATTATTTAGAGTTTTTAACTGAAATTAAAGACAGAAAGCCGAGGTACTAAATCATGGTTTATATTGCCCCATCCATTTTATCAGCCGATTTTGCCAATCTGGAGAAAGATATCCGTGATGTGGAACAAGGTGGTGCGGATTATATTCATATTGATGTGATGGACGGTCATTTTGTACCGAATATGACATTTGGACCAAATGTAGTGGAGGCGATCAGGCCGCATACAAAGCTGCCGCTCGATGTTCACTTAATGATTGAGCAGCCAGACCAGTATATCCCTGCATTTGCAAAAGCGGGCGCTGATATTATTTCTGTTCATGTCGAGGCGTGTCCACACTTACATCGCACAATTCAGCATATAAAAGAACAAGGTGTCAAAGCAGGGGTCGTTTTGAACCCGCACACACCCGTTTCTCAAATCGCGCATGTATTAGAGGATGTTGACCTAGTCTTATTCATGACGGTGAACCCTGGTTTTGGCGGACAGGCGTTTATTCCTTCTGTTCTCTCAAAGGTAAAAGAAGTAAAGACACTTAGTGAACAAAAGGGCTTAACCGATTTACTCATTGAAATAGATGGCGGTGTCAATGTAGAGACAGCAAAGAGCTGCAAAGAAGCAGGCGCTAATCTACTTGTTGCCGGCTCAGCGGTATATGGGAAAGACGACCGCGCGGCGGCCATTCAGGCCATTCGAGAAGCATAAGAAAAAGAACCAAAGTCATTGTGATCTTTGGTTCTTTTTCAATGGAGAGGAGCGTAATCATGCACATACATATCGTAGCCGGCGGTCCTTTTGCGTACATCCCGCCGCTTGATCATGAAGCATCTGAGGAGGACATTCTCTGGGTCGGCGTAGATCGGGGAACCCTTTTCTTACTAGAGCATGGCATTGTACCTGACAGAGCATTTGGTGATTTTGATAGTGTGACAGAAGAGGAGCTTCATGAACTGAAAAAGAAATTGCCTGCACTCAATCTATTTCAGGCAGAGAAAGATGAAACGGATTTAGAACTTGCGCTGAACTGGTCTTTGCGTCAGAATCCAGCACATATTCAAATTTACGGTATCACAGGCGGAAGAGCAGATCATTTTCTTGGGAATATCCATCTCCTTTATAAAGGCATTCAGCACAAACAGAGCATGACCCTTGTAGACAAACAAAATATCATTCAAATGTTTGGACCTGGTACATACGAAATCAAACAAGACCCGGATAAAAAATATGTGTCGTTTTTGCCCTTCGGTACATCGGTTGAAAAGCTGACATTAAAAGGTTTCAAATATCCTCTGAAAAATTGTCATATTGAGCCTGGTTCCACACTATGTATTAGTAACGAACTCATCCACTCAAATGGTACTTTTTCTTTTCATGAAGGCATATTAATAATGGTAAGAAGCAAAGATTGACCAACCTATCAATGTGGATGGCTGATTAAGCTCAATTGTGCTGCAAGCGGTACTTTTAGGAGGGGGACAAAATGAAATTTTATACAATCAAACTGCCTAGATTTCTTGGCGGCATTGTCCGTGCGATGCTTGGTTCATTTAAGAAAGATTAATGAGTATTCTCCTTTATTTCCACATAAAAACGCCTGCTACAGTTAAATGTAGCAGGCGTTTACTCTTGCTTATACACGCTCAACTTTACCAGATTTCAAAGCTCGAGCTGATACATATACTCTTTTAGGCTTACCGTCCACTAGAATACGAACTTTTTGAAGGTTCGCGCCCCATGTACGTTTTGTAGAGTTCATTGCGTGAGAACGGTTGTTCCCAGCTTTTGTTTTTCTGCCTGTAATAACGCATTTACGTGCCATTTGTTTCCCTCCTAACTGCGAAAACATCATCATATTCTTCATATACGTACTTAGAGATGCCTCAAGATACTTTAATAATTTACCACAGCTTCAAGGGGTTTGCAAGGATTGTTTACTCCTCTTTCAAGAAAAATACCTTGACATCTTGATAAAAAATCAAGGCTATAGTATAAGTAGGATTGGGTCGGATTGAATGATTTCTTTTAAAAAGAAGGGTCTTATAGTAAAATAGTGATAACTCAGGGCAATTTCTCAAAAAGGGGGAACCAATGTGTCCATTGAACTTAGAACGAAATACGGACAAATTGATATATCAAATGAAGTCATTGCAATGGTGGCAGGAGGCGCTGCGATCGATTGCTATGGTATTGTTGGCATGGCGTCCAAAAATCAAATAAAGGACGGCTTGACGGATATTCTCCGCAAAGAGAACTTCAGCCGGGGTGTTCTTGTGCGTCAAAAAGAAGATCGCATTCATATTGATATGTACATCATCGTCAGCTACGGTACAAAAATATCAGAAGTCGCACATAATGTTCAAACGAAAGTCAAATATACGATTCATCACACGATTGGACTTTCAGTTGACTCAGTCAACATTTATGTACAAGGAGTAAAAGTTACGAACCCGTAGTAAGGAGGAAATATATTGTCTATTAGAAATCTGGGTGGCCGCTCATTTGCAAAAATGATTCTTGCAGGTGCTCACCATCTTTCTCAAAACGCACAAATTGTTGATGCGTTAAATGTTTTTCCAGTGCCAGACGGAGACACGGGGACAAATATGAATTTGTCAATGACTTCAGGGGCAAAAGCAGTTGAAGAAACAAATACCGATCACATTGGTAAGGTCGGGGTGGCTCTGTCAAAAGGGCTGTTAATGGGGGCACGAGGAAACTCAGGTGTGATCCTGTCTCAGCTCTTCAGAGGTTTCAGCAAAAATATAGAACAAAAAGAAACAATTGACGCAAAAGAATTTGCGCTTGCCTTGCAGGCCGGTGTTGATACAGCATATAAAGCCGTCATGAAACCGATTGAAGGAACCATCTTAACGGTTGCAAAAGACGCAGCAAAGAAAGCGGTTGCTGTTTCAACAACAGAAGACCAAATCGATCGTGTGCTTGAATTAACGATTGAGGAAGCAAGAGCATCACTTGACCGCACGCCAGATCTCCTTCCTGTTTTAAAAGAAGTCGGCGTTGTAGATAGCGGCGGTAAAGGACTTCTTTGTGTATATGAAGGTTTCCTTGCTTCATTAAGAGGAGAAGAGCTTCCTCCTAAAACGGCCTCTTTGCCAACATTAAAAGAATTAGTGAGTGCAGAGCATCATAAAAGTGCACAAAGCCATATGAACACAGAAGATATTGAATTTGGCTATTGTACAGAATTTATGGTGAAATTCGAAGAAGACAAACAGTCCTTTGACGAAAATGCCTTCAGAGAAGAATTAAGCGAATTCGGAGATTCACTTCTTGTGGTATCTGATGATACGCTTGCAAAAGTTCATATTCATGCAGAGCAGCCAGGAGATGTCTTATCATATGCACAGCGCTACGGCAGCTTGATTAATATGAAAATTGAAAACATGAGAGAGCAGCATAGCTCAATCGTCAATGAAGAAAAAGATCATTCGCCTGCTGCACCAAAAGCAACAGCTGCTGAAAAACAGCGCTTTGGAGTAGTGAGTGTCGCAATGGGAGAAGGGATTGCTGACTTGTTTAAAAGTATCGGAGCATCTGTCGTCATTGAAGGCGGACAGACAATGAATCCGAGCACAGAAGACATTGTCAAAGCAATTGATAGCATTCATGCCGAAACCGTCTTTATCTTACCTAATAATTCTAATATTGTCATGGCAGCTAAACAGGCGGCAACTGTCTCAAGTCGTGAGGTCGTTGTTATTCCGACAAAGACCGTTCCTCAAGGAATGTCGGCACTTCTTTCTCTCAATGAAGCAGCTTCGAATGAAGACAATGAAGCAGCGATGTTAGAAGCGATTGATCATGTGAAAAGCGGCCAAATTACCTTTGCGGTAAGAGATACCCAAATTGATGGGATCGACATTGCCAAAGGCGATTATATGGGCCTATACAATGGAAAAATCACCTTAACAGCTAAAAATCAATTAGATGCAGCAAAAGAGCTTTTGACCCAAATGGTGACAGAAGATGATGAGATTGTCACAATCATCAAAGGGGAAGATGCATCATCTGATGAGATGGAAGCTTTAGAAGCATATATTGAAGACACATTTGAAGATGTAGAAGTTGAAGTCCACGATGGAAAACAGCCGCTTTATTCATATATTTTGGCTGTTGAATAAAGAAAGAAGGGCATATGAAGCCCTTCTTCTTCTTTTGCATTTTTTTACTATGTGTTCATTCGTGAAATGAGTTGCGGGAATCGAATGAATCCATTAGTCTAAAGGGAGTAACAAACCAATCTGTGATTGGTGATGAGAGGGGAAGACCTATGAAATTTAGAAGTGTGTTTGATATTATTGGACCCGTCATGATTGGTCCATCAAGTTCGCACACGGCGGGTGCGGCTCGTATTGGAAGAGTGGCTCGCAGCTTGTTCGGAAGGGAACCGAAACGAATTGTTGTGTCGTTTTATGGCTCTTTTAAAGATACGTATAAAGGACACGGGACAGATGTAGCCATTATCGGCGGTGTTCTTGATTTTGATACATTTGATGAACGAATTAAAACAGCGATTGATATTGCAAAAAGCAAAGAAATCAACATTGAGTTTAAAGAAGAAGATGCGGTACCAGCGCATCCAAATACAGCAAAAGTAGAAATTTCAGATGCGAATGGAAGCCTTGAATTAATCGGGATTTCCATTGGCGGAGGTAAAATTGAAATCACAGAATTAAATGGCTTTGAACTGAGACTCTCAGGGAATCACCCGGCCATTCTTGTGGTTCATAACGACCGTTACGGGACGATTGCAGCAGTTGCCAATGTGTTAGCGAAATTCGCCATCAACATTGGTCATATGGAAGTGGCACGTAAAGAGGTCGGGCAAGAAGCACTCATGACGATTGAAGTGGATCAGAATATTGATCCAGCGGTTTTAACAGAGCTTGAGACGCTGCCAAACATTATTCAAGTCACACAAATTGCAGAGTAACAACAAGGAGGTTATGTATGATGTTTAAAAACGTCAAAGAACTCGTGCAGCTAACAGAAGAACGGAATACCTCCATTTCAGAAATTATGATTACTCAAGAAATGGAAGTGACAGGGAAATCACGTGAAGACATTTTCTCGCAGATGTACCGTAACCTAGAAGTGATGGAACAGGCCGTTGAAAACGGACTGAAAGGTGTGAAATCATTATCTGGTTTAACAGGCGGAGATGCGGTGAAACTTCAAGCATATATCGCATCAGGCAAGACATTGTCTGGTCATACCATTTTAGATGCTGTCAGTAAGGCAGTGGCAACAAATGAAGTAAATGCAGCAATGGGAACGATCTGTGCAACGCCTACAGCTGGCTCAGCAGGTGTTGTGCCAGGTACGCTCTTTGCGGTGAAAGAAACATTAAAGCCCACAAAGGAACAAATGGTCAGATTCCTATTTACATCTGGTGCATTTGGTTTTGTTGTGGCCAATAACGCAAGTATTTCTGGTGCAGCAGGTGGCTGTCAGGCAGAAGTAGGATCTGCATCAGGTATGGCAGCAGCCGCCATTGTAGAAATGGCAGGCGGTACGCCGCAGCAATCCGCTGAAGCCATGGCCATCACCCTAAAAAATATGCTGGGTCTTGTTTGCGATCCAGTCGCAGGACTTGTGGAAGTGCCATGTGTGAAACGAAATGCAATGGGCGCTTCTAATGCGATGATTGCAGCAGATATGGCACTTGCCGGCATTACAAGCCGCATCCCTTGTGATGAAGTCATTGATGCGATGTACAAAATTGGTCAAACGATGCCAACAGCTCTTCGTGAGACCGCACAAGGCGGACTTGCTGCAACACCGACAGCAAGGGAGCTTGAAAAGAAGATTTTCGGAGGTGTGACCTCATCTCGTGATACAGAAACTGCAAGATAATATCTCCGCCTTGAAAGGGATTGGAGAAGAAACAGAAAAAACACTAAATGAACTTGGAATCTACACAGTAGCCGACTTACTCGGCTACTTTCCTTATCGATATGACGACTATGAGCTTCGCAACTTAGAAGAAGTCAGACATGACGAACGTGTCACAGTTGAAGGCAAAGTGCACAGTGAGCCCGTTCTCACCTATTATGGAAAAAAACGAAGCAGGCTGACATTCAGGCTGCTTGTCGGTCGTTTTTTGATTACAGCCATATGCTTCAATCGCCCCTATTTAAAACGAAGTCTTGCTTTAGGCGATACGGTATCCGTCACAGGCAAGTGGGATAAAAACCGGCAATCCATTATGGTGCAGGAATTTAAAAAAGGAACACACGAACAAGATGGCAGCATAGAACCCGTTTATTCGGTCAAAGAAAATGTAACCGTGAAAATGATGAGGCGATTTGTGAAACAAGCGTTGTCCCTCTATGTAGACCATGCAGAAGATCCACTGCCAAAGCAGCTTGTGGCTGCTTATAAACTCATGTCTTATCAAGAAGCACTAAAAACCATTCATCTCCCTGAAACAAGAGACTCACTCAAGCAAGCAAGACGACGATTCGTGTACGAGGAATTTCTCATCTTTCAGCTGAAGATGCAGGCGATCAGAAAAAAAGAACGAGAAAAAACATCAGGCATCCAGCATCCATTCTCAAAAGAGGCGGTCTTTGAGTTTGTACATAGCCTGCCGTTCCCGCTGACAAAAGCACAATCAAGAGTGCTTGATGAAATTATGGCAGATATGGCGTCCCCGTACCGCATGAACCGGCTTCTTCAAGGGGATGTTGGATCGGGGAAAACAGCTGTTGCGGCAATTGCTCTTTATGCCGCTCATTTATCCGGCTTTCAAGGTGCGCTGATGGTGCCAACTGAAATTTTGGCAGAACAGCATGCCGATTCACTGTATCAGCTATTTGAAAAATGGGGGCTAAATATTGCTCTTTTGACGAGTTCAGTGAAAGGAAAGCGCCGCAGAGAACTGCTTGAACGTCTGAAAGAGGGAGATATTGATATTTTAGTCGGCACGCATGCCCTTATCCAGGACGAAGTGGAATTTCAGCAGCTTGGCCTTGTTATTACAGATGAACAGCACAGGTTCGGCGTGGAACAGCGGAAAAAACTGCGAAGCAAAGGGCAGGACCCAGATGTTTTGTTTATGACCGCAACACCGATTCCAAGAACGCTTGCCATCACAGTATTTGGAGAAATGGACGTCTCAGTCATTGATGAGCTGCCAGCCGGCCGAAAGCAGATTGAAACGTATTGGGTGAAGCATGACATGCTTGAGCGGATTCTTGCTTTTGTTGATAAAGAGCTAAGAAAAGGCAGACAAGCGTATATTATTTGTCCACTTATAGAAGAATCAGACAAACTGGATGTCCAAAATGCGATTGATGTTCACAGCATGCTGACAGAGGCGTATCGCGGAAAATGGTCGATCGGCTTAATGCACGGGAAACTCGCCAGTGATGAAAAAGATCAAGTGATGAGAGATTTCACTTCCAATGAAGTGCAAATCCTTGTGTCAACGACAGTTGTTGAAGTTGGAGTCAACGTGCCGAATGCGACCATCATGGTCATTTATGATGCAGACCGCTTTGGACTGTCACAGCTTCATCAGTTAAGAGGCCGGGTCGGACGCGGAGAGCATCAATCTTTTTGTATTTTAATGGCGGACCCTAAATCAGAGACCGGTAAAGAGCGCATGCGGATCATGTCTGAAACAACGGATGGCTTTGAACTGTCTGAAAAGGACTTAGAACTAAGAGGCCCTGGCGACTTCTTTGGCAAGAAACAAAGCGGAATGCCTGAATTTAAAGTGGCAGATATGGTTCATGACTATAGAGCGCTTGAAACCGCTAGAAAAGATGCGGCAGAGCTCGTGCAGTCTGAAGCCTTTTGGACAGACCCTGAATACAAAGAACTTAGGCAAACACTCGTAGACAGCGGTGTGCTTGGCGGAGATAAATTGAGCTGATCAAGTGCTGGAGGAATTTTCTTGTCTTTTTGAAACAAGGATTGATTTATCATCTATGAGATTATATACTACTATTAGTACCTAGTCATAAATGTACGGATGGTGTCTGCATATGAAACTAAATAAAAAAGAACGACAAAAGCTTCTCCAGCAAACGATCAGCTCGACTCCGTTCATTACTGATGAAGAATTGGCAAGTAAATTCGGTGTAAGCATTCAAACAGTTCGACTTGACCGTTTGGAGCTGTCAATCCCTGAATTACGCGAACGAATTAAGCACGTGGCCGAAAAGACATTAGAGGATGAAGTGAAGTCTCTTCCGCTGGATGAAGTCATTGGAGAAATGATTGATGTAGAGCTTGATGATCAAGCGATTTCCATTTTTGAAGTGAGAAAAGAGCATGTATTCAGCCGTAACCAAATTGCCAGGGGACATCATCTTTTTGCCCAGGCAAATTCGCTGGCAGTAGCCGTCATCGACGATGAACTGGCTTTGACAGCAAAAGCAAATATTAAGTTTACAAGGCAGGTCAAACAAGGCGAAAGAGTCGTCTCAAAAGCCAAAGTTGCCTCACATGATAAAGAAAAAGGCAGAACCGTAGTTGAAGTAAACAGCTATGTAGGTGAGGAAGTTGTCTTCTCAGGCGATTTCGTCATGTATCGCTCAAAACAAAAGTAAAAGGTGGCACATAACATGAGAATTGCAGTCGATGCAATGGGGGGAGATCATGCCCCTAAAGCCATTATTGACGGTGTGCAAAAAAGCTTAGAAGCATTTTCAGATATCGAGATTACACTTGTCGGCGATGAAAGCAAGATCAAATCATACATAACAAATCATGAACGCATCACGATCTTAGATGCAAAAGAAGTCATTGAACCAACGGATGAACCAGTGCGTGCAGTGAGACGTAAAAAAGATTCTTCTATGGTGAAAATGGCGCAGGAAGTTTCAGAAGGAAGAGCAGATGCCTGTATTTCAGCTGGAAATACTGGGGCACTCATGACAGCAGGCCTGTTTATCGTAGGCAGAATTGATGGCATTGACAGACCAGCACTTGCTCCGACGTTGCCAACACTTGATGGTAGCGGGTTCTTATTATTGGATGTCGGTGCAAACGTTGATGCAAAGCCAGAGCATCTTGTGCAATATGCCATGATGGGATCTATTTACGCAGAGCATGTCTTCCCGAAGAGCAATCCACGCGTTGGACTTTTAAATGTCGGGACAGAAGATAAAAAAGGCAACGATTTAACGAAAAAAACCTTTGAATTATTAAAAGCATCAGATTTGAATTTCGTAGGAAATGTAGAATCGCGTGACTTATTAGAAGGTGTAGCTGATGTCGTTGTCACAGATGGTTTCACGGGGAATATCGCCCTTAAAACGATCGAAGGCACAGCCCTTTCTGTTTTTAAAATGCTGAAAGAAACCTTAACATCCAGCCTCACAGCTAAAATAGCAGCAGGTATGATGAAGCCAAAATTAATGCAGATGAAATCTAAAATGGATTACTCCGAATATGGTGGTGCCGCATTATTTGGTTTAAAAGCACCCGTTATTAAAGCGCATGGTTCCTCTGATGAAAATGCGATTTTTCATGCCATTCGTCAGGCGCGCGACATCGTTAAAAAAGACGTTTCAGCTATCATTCATCAAGAAGTTCAAAAAGAAGACACGAATGAGTCGTAATGGAGGTAGAGCAGCATGAGTAAAATTGCTTTTTTATTCCCAGGCCAAGGCTCTCAAAAAATTGGCATGGGAAAAGATTTATTTGACCAAGAAGCAGCATCTAAAGCTGTGTTTGAAGAAGCAGATCAGACCCTTGGTTTTGATTTATCTTCAATGATTTTTGAAGGAGATGCAGAAGAACTGACGCTGACATATAATGCACAGCCAGCTCTTTTAACGACAAGCATCGCGATCTTAAAGAAGTTTGAAGAGAGCGGAATCAAAGCAGATTATGCAGCAGGGCACAGTCTGGGTGAATATACAGCCCTTGTTGCAGCGGGAGCTCTTTCGTTTAAAGATGCCGTTTTCGCAGTGAGAAAGCGCGGCGAATTAATGAATGAAGCCGTTCCAGCAGGAGAAGGCGCAATGGCGGCGATTCTTGGCTTAGACCAAGCGGCGCTTGTAGAAGTGACAAAAGAAGTGACAGAAAGCGGTCATCTTGTAGAACTTGCGAACTTAAACTGTCCGGGCCAAATCGTCATCTCTGGTACAGCAAAAGGTGTGGAACTTGCATCAGAGAAAGCGAAAGAAAAGGGCGCAAAACGTGCAATTCCACTTGAAGTGAGTGGACCTTTCCATTCTGCATTAATGAAACCAGCAGCTGAAAAATTCACAGATGTATTATCTAAATTAGACATTTCTGATGCCGCGACGCCAGTGATTTCAAACGTAACAGCAGACATCGTGACATCACGTAATGAAATTGAAACAAAGCTGATTGAACAATTGTATTCTCCTGTTCGATTTGAAGAAAGTGTAGAACGCCTGATTGACTTAGGCGTGACAACATTTATTGAAATTGGTCCTGGTAAAGTGCTCTCAGGTCTTGTGAAAAAAGTCAATCGCCGCCTGACGACCATTTCCGTATCAGATCAAGCAACAATTGAAGCAGCAATTCAAACACTCAAGGGGGATTCTTGATGCTTACAAATAAAACAGCCGTTGTCACAGGTGCATCACGCGGTATTGGCCGTTCGATTGCGATCGATTTGGCGAAAAAAGGTGCCAATGTTGTGGTGAACTATTCAGGCAACGAAGCAAAAGCAAATGAAGTCGTCGATGAGATCAAAGCACTTGGCCAGCAGGCTTTTGCTGTCAAAGCGGATGTGTCAAATGCAGAAGAAGTACAGGCATTAATGAAACAAGCCGTTGATACATTTGGTTCAATCGACATTCTTGTGAATAATGCTGGAATTACAAAGGACAACCTGCTCATGAGAATGAAAGAAAATGAATGGGATGATGTCATTAACATAAACTTAAAAGGTGTCTTCAACTGTACAAAAGCTGTGACACGTCAAATGATGAAACAGCGCAGCGGAAGAATCATCAATGTAGCATCTGTTGTCGGCGTTTGCGGAAACCCTGGACAAGCAAACTATGTTGCAGCAAAAGCTGGTGTGATCGGTTTAACGAAAACAACAGCGAAAGAGCTGGCAAGCCGTCATATTACAGTCAATGCCGTAGCACCAGGCTTTATTTCTACTGATATGACTGACAAGCTTGATGAGAATGTTCAAACAGAAATGCTTAAGCAAATCCCGCTCGCACGCTTTGGTGCGCCTGAAGATATAAGCAACGTTGTTGTCTTTTTAGCTTCAGAAGGAGCAGGTTATATTACAGGCCAAACCATCCAAGTGGATGGCGGAATGGTTATGTCCTAAGAAATATCAAAATTTCGTTACGTTTTCTCTAGTTTTTTAAAAACGAATCAACTATAATACTTTGAGGGGAGGTGAAAGGCAATGGCAGACGTATTAGAGCGTGTATCAAAAATTATTGTAGACCGCCTTGGCGTTGATGAGGCTGACGTGAAAATGGAGGCTTCATTTAAAGAAGATTTAGGCGCTGATTCCCTTGATGTAGTTGAGCTAGTTATGGAACTTGAAGATGAGTTCGATATGGAAATTTCTGACGAAGATGCTGAAAAAATTGCAACAGTCGGTGACGCTGTGAACTACATAAATAACCAGCAATAAGCGTAACAAAGTCCCGTCTATTTTCATGGCGGGACTTTGAAAATTTATGTTAGTTTCAACATATTCAGCTGATCAATTGTCAGCCTTTTTCAGATGCTAAGGAGCACGGTTTCCTTGCATGTAGAAAGAGAGACTCCATATAATCAGTATCCTTAAAGGCGATGACGCCTACCTGGAGGTTGCTATGCCAAAACACTATAAAGACAAACAGAAACAGAGCAAAAAACTAGAGCAATTCAGAGAATTTCAGCAGCGCATTTCTGTACACTTTAAAAATGAAAAACTACTCTATCAAGCCTTTACACATTCCTCTTATGTGAATGAGCATCGGAAAAAACCTTATGAGGATAATGAAAGACTTGAATTTTTAGGGGACGCTGTTTTAGAGTTGACGATTTCACAGTTCTTATTTGCAAAGTACCCAGCCATGAGCGAGGGAGATTTAACAAAACTGAGAGCGGCGATCGTATGTGAGCCATCACTTGTGTCATTAGCACATGAGCTGTCCTTTGGAGACCTTGTTCTTTTAGGAAAAGGGGAAGAAATGACAGGCGGCAGAAAGCGTCCGGCACTCTTAGCAGACGTATTTGAGGCGTTTATCGGAGCGCTTTATTTAGATCAAGGACTTGAGCCTGTTGAACGATTCCTAGAAGCCTATGTGTACCCGAAAATTAATGACGGGGCATTCTCACATGTCATGGACTTTAAAAGCCAGCTTCAAGAATTTGTTCAGCGAGATGGAAAAGGTGTACTTGAATACCGAATCCTGCATGAAAAAGGTCCAGCACATAACCGGGAATTTGAAGCCAATGTATCCCTTAGAGGAGAAGTGCTCGGAATTGGAAATGGCCGTTCAAAAAAAGAAGCGGAACAGCATGCTGCACAGGAAGCACTTGCTAAATTACAGAAACATCATATGAACCAATAAAATCCCCCTCGTGATTCAGGGGGATTTCACTCTGTTTTCCATCATCTTTTTTCAGTTAATATGGTAAGATAATAGTACTTTAAATACATAAGGAGGATCACTCTCATGTTCCTCAAACGTTTAGACGTGATAGGATTTAAATCTTTCGCACAGCGGGTGACTGTAGACTTTGTCAAAGGGGTTACAGCTGTTGTTGGACCAAACGGAAGCGGCAAAAGTAATATTACTGATGCGATCCGCTGGGTACTTGGAGAGCAATCAGCAAAAAGCCTCCGCGGAGGAAAAATGGAAGACATCATTTTTGCAGGAAGTGACTCAAGAAAACGAGTCAACTTAGCAGAAGTGACATTAACGCTCGATAACGAAGATCACTTTTTGCCGATCGATTTTCACGAAGTCAGTGTGACAAGAAGAGTCTATCGTTCTGGAGAAAGTGAATTTCTCATTAACAATCAATCTGTCCGCTTAAAGGATATTATTGATCTTTTCATGGATTCAGGTCTTGGAAAAGAAGCTTTTTCGATCATCAGCCAAGGTAAGGTAGAAGAGATTCTATCGAGTAAAGCTGAAGAAAGACGTAGCATCTTTGAAGAAGCAGCTGGTGTCCTGAAATATAAAACAAGAAAGAAAAAAGCCGAGAATAAACTGTTTGAAACGCAGGACAACTTAAACCGGGTGGAAGATATTCTGCATGAACTAGAAGATCAAGTAGAACCACTAAGAATGCAGGCATCTATCGCAAAAGACTATCTGCAAAAGAAAGAAGAACTTGAAAATGTAGAAATTGCTCTCACCGTCCATGATATTGAAGCACTGCACAAAAAATGGACAACACTTGGTGAAGCTGTCGAGCGGTTCAAACAAGATGAAATGAAGCAGTCCACAGACATTCAAGCGAAGGAAGCCAAAATCGAAGAATCGAGAGACCGTATTCAGGCGCTTGACGATTCGATTCATGACCTCCAAGAAGTCCTCCTTTTCACAAGTGAAGAACTAGAAAAGCTTGAAGGGAAAAAAGAAGTTCTAAAAGAACGGAAAAAAAATGCGGCCGCTAACCAAGGGCAGCTAGAAGACACGCTCGTGCGTTTAACCGAAAAACAGTCGTTGTTAACGGAAAAGATTGAACAGCAGAAAGTCACACGTGACAGCCTGCAAACAGAAGTGCAGCAGCTAAAAGATGAAGTGAAAACAAAACAGCATCAGCTGTCTCTTCATAGTGAAGATGTGGAAGGGCAAATTGAACAGCTGAAAAGCGATTATTTTGACCTATTAAACGAGCAAGCTTCTATCCGAAACGAACGTAAATTACTAGAAGAGCAGCAGCGCCAAGCAGCCTTGCAGCTAGAGCGGTTAACGCAAAATAATCAGAAACATATCGAAGAACGGGTGTCTGTGAAGGAAAAGAAAACAGAAGCCGAGCAGCAACTTTCAGAACGAGAAGAAGACATTTTGGCTCAGGTGAAACGCTTTAGAGAAGCGGAACAAAAGCTAGAGCAGATGAAGCGTCAATACGAGAAAAAAGAAACGGCTCTTTACCAAGCCTATCAATATGTACAGCAGGCAAAATCTAAAAAAGAAATGCTTGAATCGATGCAGGAAGACTTCTCAGGTTTTTTCCAAGGAGTAAAAGAGGTTTTAAAGGCAAAGGACCGGTTAGGCGGTATTCACGGGGCGATTGCAGAGCTGATTCAAACAGAGCAGCAACATGAAACAGCGATTGAAATTGCACTTGGCGCAGCCACGCAGCATGTCGTTACTGAAAATGAAGCGGCTGCCAGACAGGCCATTGGATACTTAAAGCAGCATTCCTTTGGGCGTGCGACCTTCCTGCCGATGAACGTCATTAAAGAACGAACCATTCAGTTTAGAGATATTCAAACAGCTGAGCAGCATGACGCATTTATCGGCGTAGCGAGTCAGCTCGTTTCCTTTGACGAAAAGTATGAAAAAGTCATACAGAATTTGCTTGGAACGGTCCTGATTGTTCAAGACTTAAAAGGTGCCAATGAGCTGGCGAAAATGCTTGGACATCGTTATCGCATCGTGACCCTTGATGGGGACGTGGTGAACCCAGGCGGTTCAATGACTGGGGGCGGCGTAAAGAAAAAGAACAATTCCCTCCTCTCCAGAAACCGAGAGATTGAAACATTAACAAAGCAGCTCGTTGAAATGGAAGAAAAAACAACGATCCTTGAAAAAGAAACAAAAGAAACGAAGCAATCGATTGCCGCAAGCGAAGTCCAATTAAATGAACTGCGTCAGCGCGGCGAAATTCTTCGAGAAAAGCAGCAAGAGTTAAAAGGGACATTATATGAACTGCAAGTAGCGGAAAAAAATATTAACGCTCATCTAGAGCTCTATGATCAAGAAAAAGAAGAGTTGCAGCAGCGCTCTAGCGAACTTGCGAGCAAGGACAAAGAGCAGGCAGCCCTTGAAACATCTATAGGTGAGAAACTGACCTCTCTTGACGAAGAGATCAACACGTTAACAAAACGGAAGCAAACCCAAAGCTCAACGAAAGAAACCATTTCTTCCGAATTAACAGAGCTGAAAATCTCGCTTGCCAAAAAAGAGCAGTCTTTAGCAAATGAACAAGAAAAACTATCGAGCTTAACGGCTGAATTAGAAGAGGCTGAAAAGACGCTGACGGAAACAAAAGAAGATTTGTCCCTCTTAACAAGTGAAATGTCATCCAGCTCAAGCGGCGCCGAACAACTGGAAGAAGCGGCAAAAGAGAAACTGGAACATAAAAACAAAACGACAGCGCTTATCTCAGAGCGACGCAAACAGCGCCTGGCTCTTTCTGAAACATTAGAATTCGCAGAACGTGAACTGAAAGAGCAAAAACGCCTGTATAAACAGCTCACGACAAGCTTAAAAGATGAAGAAATCAAGCTTGGCCGCATGGAAGTTGAACTTGATAACCTCATCGCCTATTTAAATGAAGAGTATGCCCTTTCGTTTGAAGGAGCAAAAGAAATGTATCATCTGACGCTATCGCCGGATGAAGCAAGAAAACGCGTGAAATTGATCAAACTAGCCATTGAAGAGCTTGGAACAGTGAACTTAGGCAGCATTGACGAGTATGAACGTGTGAATGAACGTTATCTCTTCTTAACAGAACAGCGCAATGATCTGACAGAAGCGAAAAATACGTTATTCCAAGTCATTGAAGAAATGGATCAAGAGATGACGAAACGTTTCTCTGAGACATTCTCTCAAATCCGCGGGCATTTTGAATCTGTTTTCCAAGCATTATTTGGCGGAGGAAGAGCAGACCTTAAGCTCACAGATCCAAACGATTTACTAAACTCAGGCGTCGATATTGTGGCGCAGCCGCCGGGGAAAAAGCTGCAAAATCTAAGCCTGCTTTCAGGCGGAGAAAGAGCATTAACAGCCATCGCCTTATTATTCTCGATCTTAAAAGTGAGACCAGTTCCATTCTGTGTGCTAGATGAGGTAGAAGCGGCACTTGATGAAGCGAATGTGTTCCGCTTTGCCCAGTATTTAAAGAAATACAGCCAAGAAACACAGTTCATTGTGATTACACACCGAAAAGGAACCATGGAAGAAGCAGATGTTCTGTACGGTGTCACGATGCAGGAATCGGGTGTCTCAAAACTGGTATCTGTCAAACTAGAGGAAACGAAAGAGCTTGTCCAGTAATTAAAGGAGGTTTTTGAACCCATGAGCTTTTTTAAGAAATTAAAAGAAAAATTTACGCAGCAAACCGATTCAGTATCAGAAAAGTTTAAAGATGGACTTGAAAAAACGAGAAATTCGTTTCAAGGAAAAGTAAATGAACTCATTTCTCGCTATCGTAAAGTGGATGAAGACTTTTTTGAAGAACTAGAAGAAGTGTTAATCGGTGCGGATGTTGGTTTCACGACTGTGATGGAACTGATTGATGAGCTGAAAAAAGAAGTGAAATTAAGAAACATTCAAGACCCAAGTGAAGTACAAGCAGTCATCTCTGAAAAACTCGTAGAGATTTACAATAGCGGTGAGGAACAAATCTCTGAACTGAACATTGAAGACGGCCGTTTAAATATTATTTTATTTGTAGGCGTGAACGGTGTCGGTAAAACCACAACCATTGGTAAGCTGGCAAACAAGCTAAAAAATGAAGGGAAATCCGTCATTTTAGCAGCAGGTGATACGTTCCGTGCGGGGGCGATTGAGCAGCTTGAAGTATGGGGCGAGCGCTCTGGTGTTCCTGTCGTTAAACAAACAGCAGGCTCTGACCCGGCAGCGGTCATCTATGATGCCGTTCAATCAGCTAAAGCCAAAAAAGCAGATGTCCTGATCTGTGATACAGCAGGCAGACTGCAAAACAAAGTCAACTTGATGAAAGAGCTAGAGAAGGTCAAGAGAGTCATTGAACGCGAAGTGCCCGATGCACCGCACGAAGTACTGCTTGCCCTTGATGCGACAACGGGTCAAAATGCGATGGCGCAAGCGAAGGAATTTTCTAAAGCAACAAACGTGACAGGTATTGCTTTAACAAAGCTTGACGGTACTGCAAAAGGCGGGATTGTTCTTGCCATTCGCAATGAGCTCAACATCCCTGTAAAACTTGTCGGACTAGGTGAAAAAGTAGACGATCTGCAAGAGTTCGATGCTGAATCGTATGTGTACGGATTATTCTCAGACATCATTGATCAAGAAGACTAATCAAGATGCCGGCAAAATTGCCGGCATTTTTATTTATATGTCGCCGCAGGAAGTGACAAGATAAAAACTTGACACATAGATCAGAACCGTGTAAACTTAGTTGTTGTAAAGGGAATGAACTTAACAAAGGGGAGAGAGCCCATGACGCTTGAAAAGACAACGAGAATGAACTACTTGTTTGATTTCTATCAATCGTTGTTGACCGCAAAACAAAAGAGCTACATGTCGCTTTACTACCTAGACGATTTTTCCCTCGGTGAAATTGCGGATGAATATGAAGTATCAAGACAGGCTGTTTATGATAATATTAAACGGACTGAAGCGATGCTTGAACAATATGAAGAAAAGCTGCTCTTGTTTAAGAAATTTAAAGAGCGTAAAGAACTTCTCACAAAAATGAGAGAGCTTGTAGCAGATTCCGCGCAAAAGGAAGAAGCAGAAGCTTTAATTGAATCGCTTGAGAAATTAGATTAG
The DNA here is from genome assembly GCF_040047675.1 of Bacillus sp. BS1807G30. NCBI lineage: Bacteria > Bacillati > Bacillota > Bacilli > Caryophanales > Bacillaceae > Bacillus > Bacillus sp. BS1807G30. The sequence continues at coordinate 1,516,860 of NZ_CP157353.1, forward strand.
GAGGCGGCACAGTATGGCATTTGAAGGATTAGCCGACCGACTGCAGCAGACGATTTCAAAAATCCGCGGCAAAGGAAAAGTGTCAGAGCAAGATGTAAAAGAAATGATGCGCGAGGTACGCCTTGCCCTTCTTGAAGCTGACGTCAATTTTAAAGTAGTCAAAGACTTTGTGAAAAAAGTAAGCGAGCGGGCAGTTGGACAAGAGGTCATGCAAAGTCTTACCCCAGGACAACAGGTCATTAAAGTTGTAAAAGAAGAACTCACTGAATTAATGGGCGGGGAAGAGAGTAAAATCGCTGTAGCGAAAAAATCTCCAACTGTCATTATGATGGTTGGTCTTCAAGGGGCAGGTAAAACGACCACAACTGGAAAGCTTGCCAACTTACTTCGCAAAAAACATAATCGCAAGCCGATGATGGTGGCTGCTGATATTTACAGACCAGCAGCGATCCAGCAGCTTCAAACGCTTGGGAAACAGCTTGATATGCCCGTATTCTCATTAGGTGATCAAGTTAGTCCTGTCGAAATTGCCAAACAGGCAATTGAAAAAGCGAAAGAAGAACATCATGATTATGTCATTTTAGATACAGCAGGACGTCTTCATATTGATGAAGACTTAATGGATGAACTTCAGAAAGTAAAAGAAGTCGCAAATCCAGAAGAGATTTTCCTCGTTGTTGACTCGATGACTGGTCAAGATGCTGTCAATGTCGCAAAAAGCTTTAATGAACAGCTTGGTTTAACAGGTGTCGTTCTGACAAAACTAGACGGTGATACACGAGGCGGGGCAGCACTTTCAATTCGTGCAGTCACAAATACGCCGATTAAATTCGCCGCACTAGGTGAAAAGCTTGATGCAATTGAACCATTCCATCCAGAGCGGATGGCATCGAGAATTCTTGGCATGGGAGATGTGCTCACGCTTATTGAAAAAGCACAAGCAAACGTTGACCAAGATAAAGCGAAAGAGCTTGAACAAAAAATGCGGACAATGAGCTTCACGCTCGATGATTTCCTCGAGCAGCTTGGGCAGGTTCGCAACATGGGTCCACTTGATGAACTGATCCAAATGATGCCGGGAGCCGGTAAAATGAAAGGGCTCAAAAACGTCCAAGTAGACGAAAAGCAGCTCAATCACATCGAAGCGATCATTAAATCAATGACGACCGAAGAAAAAGAACAGCCAGAGGTCATCAATGCAAGCCGCAGAAAACGGATTGCAAAAGGAAGCGGAACATCTGTACAGGAAGTCAATCGCCTTTTAAAACAATTTGACGAAATGAAAAAGATGATGAAGCAAATGACCAACATGTCCAAAGGAAAGAAAAAAGGCGGCTTTAAATTACCATTTATGTAATTGGTTATACATGATAAAACCGTTGTTAAGAAAAAACACTTTACAAACCCTTTTATCATTGTTAATATACTATCTTGTTGAAATATTTTCGGAGGTGCTAGTAAAATGGCAGTAAAAATTCGTTTAAAACGTATGGGATCAAAAAGATCTCCTTTCTATCGTATTGTTGTAGCAGATTCTCGTTCACCACGTGACGGTCGTTTCATCGAAACAGTTGGAACATACAATCCAGTGTTATCACCAGCTGAGGTGAAAATCAACGAAGAATTAGCGCTTAAATGGCTTCAAAATGGTGCGAAACCATCTGATACAGTTCGTAACCTTTTCTCAAGCCAAGGAATTCTTGAAAAATTTCATAATGCGAAAAACAGCAAATAATGAATGAGCTGTCCTTGGAAGAATTGATTGTGTCCATCGTCGAGCCACTTGTTGATTTCCCTGAAGATATTCTCGTATCTTCATTAGAAAAAGATGAGCAGGTCATTTACACACTGTCTGTCAATGCTGAAGATACCGGAAAAGTGATCGGAAAGCAGGGACGTACAGCTAAAGCGATACGAACAGTCATGTTTGCAGCAAGTGCAGAGTCTTCTAAGAAAGTTCAACTTGAGATTGCTGACTAAAAAGGGAGAGGGCTTAGGACCTCCCCTTTTTTTACACGTTTAAATCTATTTTTCGTTATACTGTAGAGGACAAATGCCTTCGGATAGGGGGACAAAAAGGAAGATGCAGATCATTCAACATGTCACCGTTATGCAAGTATTAACTGAAAGCAGTAAGGACAAACTGTTAACGACTTTTTTGGAGAAAAAAGAAAGACTAGAACGTGAGTGCAATCAACTATATTTTCAACTAAAAAAGCATGAAAAAGAACCGCATCAGCAAGAAGCCATCCCTCAATTTCAAAAAGCCATTGAAAAAAGACAAGAGAAAATGAGGCAAATTGATTTTCAAGTCGAGCAGCTGCATATCTTGCCTCTTGGCAGTGAAATGAAAGAAACAGAAGTGGATGCGCTGGTTGAAGTAAAAATAGGTGATAAATGGGATGACAAAATGCAAGACAATGTCATCGTCGTGAAAGACGGCACCATTGTGGAAATACGTCAGGGGTGATTGAGAACATGGAGCTAGAATGGTTGAATGTCGGAAAGATCGTCAATACACATGGAGTGCGCGGAGAAGTACGTGTTGTGTCAAAGACTGATTTCCCAGAAGAACGCTACAAAAAAGGCAGCGTCCTTTATATTTTCAAACAAAATCAAAAAGAACCGCTAAAAGTGACTGTCGCATCACATAGACAGCACAAACAATTTGATTTACTGACATTTGAAGAAGTCGGCTCGTTAAATGAAGCTGAGCAATTAAAAGAGTCGATTTTAAAAGTAGAAAAAGAACATCTTGGTTCATTAGATGAAGGGGAATTCTATTTCCACGAAATCATCGGCTGTGAAGTATATGATGAAGAGGACAAACTGATTGGTCAAATCAAAGAAATTTTAACGCCAGGGGCAAATGATGTATGGGTGGTTGGAAGAAAAGGCAAAAAAGATGCCCTCATCCCTTATATTCCATCTGTCGTCAAAACAGTTGATATTTCATCCAAGAAAGTACACATTGAAGTGATGGAAGGACTCATTGACGAATGAAAATTGACTTTTTAACACTGTTTCCTGAAATGTTCGAAGGAGTGCTTCACTCATCGATCTTAAAAAAAGCTCAGGAAAAAGATGCGGTCTCATTTGATGTCGTGAATTTTAGGGAGTATTCCGATCATAAACATAAAACAGTGGATGACTATCCGTATGGCGGCGGTGCTGGCATGGTTCTGAAAGCACAGCCTGTATTTGATGCGGTAGAAGATTTAACGAAAAAAGCAAACAAGAAGCCCCGCATTATTCTTGTCTGTCCTCAAGGAGAAAGATATACACAAAAGAAAGCAGAAGAGCTTGCAAAAGAAGAGCATCTTATGTTCATTTGCGGCCACTATGAAGGCTACGATGAGCGCATCAGGGAGCATCTTGTCACAGATGAAATCTCAATCGGAGATTTCGTTCTCACAGGCGGAGAGCTGCCGGCGATGATGATTGCAGACAGTGTGGTCAGGCTTTTGCCTCATGTGCTTGGAAAAGAAGCGTCTCATATCGAAGATTCATTTAGTACAGGTCTGCTTGAGCATCCGCACTATACAAGACCAGCTGATTATAAAGGATTGAAAGTACCAGATGTGCTTCTCTCTGGAAATCATGCCAAAATTGAAGAGTGGCGGCGTAAAGAATCGTTGAAGCGAACCTATACAAGACGGCCAGATTTGATCGATTCTTGCAAAACATTAACGGATGAAGAAAAAAGATGGCTTTGGCAGCTTCATAATGACTAGATTGTATTGCACAAGGTATACAGGTGTGGTATGATACTACTTGTGACTTGGACGGCTTGCCGATTCAAGTTTGAAAACGATGTTCCGCTGCAATGAAGAAAGAGGACATGAGCATCTGTTGGAAGGAGTTGAAAACGATGCAACAATTGATTGAAGAAATCACAAAAGAACAATTACGCACTGATCTTCCTGCGTTCCGTCCTGGTGACACTTTACGTGTACACGTGAAAGTTGTCGAGGGTACTCGTGAGCGTATCCAGATCTTTGAAGGTGTTGTAATTAAGCGTCGTGGTGGTGGAATCAGCGAAACTTTCACAGTTCGTAAGATCTCTTACGGTGTAGGCGTTGAGCGTACATTCCCTGTACACACACCAAAAATCGCTAAGATCGAAGTTGTACGTCACGGTAAGGTACGTCGTGCGAAACTTTACTACCTACGTGAACTTCGCGGTAAAGCGGCTCGTATCAAAGAAATCAGACGATAATGATATCAAAAGAAAGAGCTTGTTACCTGTAACAGGCTCTTTTTTTGTACAATGTATAGAGACAACCGTTAGAAGAGAGAAGGTGCACATATGACAATTCAATGGTTTCCAGGCCATATGGCAAAAGCAAGACGGGAAGTCACAGAAAAATTAAAGCTCATCGACATCGTATTTGAATTAACCGATGCAAGAATTCCGATGTCCTCTAGAAACCCAATGATTGAAGAAATCCTCCAAAACAAACCGAAAATTATGCTTTTGAACAAAGCAGATAAAGCAGATCCTCGTATGACAAAAGAGTGGCAGGCACACTTTGAAGCGCAAGGTGTACGGTCACTTGCCATTAATTCTGTCGATGGACAAGGGTTAAATCAAATCATTACGACATCAAAAGAAATCTTAAAAGAAAAGTTCGATCGAATGAAAGCAAAAGGTGTTAAGCCGCGTGCCATTCGAGCTTTGATTATCGGAATTCCCAATGTCGGCAAATCAACGCTGATCAATCGGTTGGCAAAGAAAAATATTGCGAAAACAGGAGATCGACCTGGTATTACGACGTCACAACAATGGGTGAAGGTCGGAAAAGAACTTGAACTGCTCGATACCCCCGGAATTCTCTGGCCGAAATTTGAAGATGAACAAGTAGGTCTTAGGCTGGCCGTCACTGGAGCGATTAAAGACTCAATCATCAACTTGCAGGATGTCGCAGTGTATGCGCTCCGCTTTTTAGAAGAGCACTATCCAGAGCGGTTAAAAAAACGCTATGATTTAGCAGAAATACCTGAAGATACAGTTGAGCTGTTTGATGCCATTGGCACAAAACGCGGCTGTCTGATGAGTGGAGGATTCATTAATTACGACAAAACGACCGAAATCATTATTCGGGATATTCGAACGGAAAAATTTGGTCCCCTCACTTTTGAGAAGCCTGAAAGCTAAAAGACACGCAGCTCATGCGGGTCTTTATTTTTTGCGAAAAACTGCCGATATAAAGAAGGAGGCTGCGGAAAAGCCAATGTACACGGTCAAACAAATAAAAGAATTAATAGAACAACATGCTGACGACGAGTCATACATTCGTGAACTATTGAAAGATGATACAAGAAAAAGTGTCCAGAAACTGATGGACAAATGGAACAAAGAGAGAGAAAAACAGCAAGAACTGCATGCAGCATGGAAGCAAATGCTGCAATTTGAAACCAAAGCAAGAGCGCAAGGATACAATTGTATTGCAGGCATAGATGAAGCAGGAAGAGGACCACTGGCTGGCCCAGTTGTTGCGGCAGCTGTGATATTAAAAGAGGATACCGTCCTACTCGGTTTAAATGATTCAAAACAGCTATCTGAGAAAAAAAGAATGACCTATTATGAGCTCATTCAAAAGGAAGCACTCGACATCGGCATCGGCATTGTTGATGCGGCAACGATTGACGAAATAAATATATACGAAGCATCAAGACTGGCGATGGTGAAGGCTGTAAAGCAGCTCACTCACACACCTGATTATCTACTCATAGATGCGATGACGCTCCCGCTTCCTACTCAACAGGAGAATATCATCAAAGGAGATGCTAAAAGCGCATCCATCGCAGCTGGTGCATGTATTGCCAAAGTGACAAGGGACAAAATGATGGAAGAGTATGGACGCCAGTACCCTGAGTATCAATTTGAAAAACATAAAGGGTATGGAACGAAAGAGCACCTGGCTGCCATTCAAACACATGGCGCCACACCTATCCACCGGTTATCATTTGCACCAGTGAAATCTGTTATTTCATAAATATTTTGACACAAGGAGGCTGCCTGTGATGACAAGAGTTGAAGATATACATACTGCACTGAATAGTCGGCTGAATACGGCAGAATCTGTTCCGCTTAACACGGAAGGAAAGGAAAATATTCACCGGCTCATTCTCGGCAAAGTACTGAAAATGCTTGGTGATGATACAGCACTTGTTCAAATAGGTTCGACCAAAATCAAAGCGCAGCTAGCGGCTCAGCTAAAAGCCGATTCTTTCTACTGGTTCCAATTAGAACAAGAAGGTGGAGGCAGTCTGAGTAAATTAAGACCTGTTCAGCAATTTGACCAAGATCCTAAAACATTAAAGGATGCTGCAGCTAAACTACTAGAAGGTCTGTCGCTTAAAAATGGACTTGAACAAATGTTAACAGCTACAGCCTTTTTAAAAGAAAAACCGGTCATCAACGAAGCAGAGTTAAAAACGGCAGTAAAATGGATTGAACAACTTCAAGGCGCGGATATCAAAAAAGGCCTGCAAGCACTTCTTTTTGCTTTAAAGAAAGATTTGCCGATTCAACAAGGAGTGCTCCAATCAATATTAGCGATGAAATCCCCCTCTGCACTTCATCAGGATGTGACAGCACTGCTAGATCGATTAACACAGCTTCCGAAGCAATCAGAAGCCACACAGGCTCTTACACAGGCCGTTCGTACGGTTGTAAATGCTGAGACAACTGTTCATGCAGAAAAGCTCTTATCGGTGCTTCTAGGAGCAAAAGAAGGTCAAACGAAGCAAGGAGAAAGCTTGCAGCAGGTGAAGCCTCATGTCAATCCGGCTCAGCAAACAGAGCAGAGCCAGCCCGCCGCTATACAAGGGCGACAGGTGGATACAGTGAATCAGAACAGCGTGCAGCAATTATTAAGTCCAAAACAGCTCCCGCTTCAGCAAATAGAACGCCTTCTGACAAGCATCACAAAGCAAGGCACAGACGGACAGCAGCAGCTTGATGTAAAACAACTCACATCACTGGTTCAAGCAGTCCAGCAGGCAGGACCACAGGCTGACGCAAAGGCAGCCGTGCTTCAAAAAGAATTTCCATTTCTTTCGAAAACAGAGGCGAACGCATTGGTAAAGGTCATTCAGCAGACTGAACCAGCATTAAGCAATAAAACCGATGTACTCGATTTACTGATGACGATGAAAAAAGCGATAGGTGTACGAGATGAAATTGGGATGCTGAAATTACTGGAAAAGGGCAGCCAAGATGTCAAAAGCCAAGAGCTTCACCAATTAAAGATGGTTTTAAATGATGCAAGGCAAGCTGATGTTCCGGAACCCGTAAAAAAAGAAATGGATCAATTATTCCATAGATTAAATGGGCAGTTACTAGTGCATCAGGAAAACCAAACAGTTAGTCAAATGATGGTGTCTTACCCTCTTTTCTCAAAACATAGTGTTCAAGATTTAACCTTTATTCTAAAAGGGCATAAGAAAAAAGATGGCTCTATTGATATTTCTCAGTGCCGTTTAATGTTTTATTTAAACATGGAAAACTTAGAAGAAACGTTAATAGACTGTACGATTCAGCAAAAAGTGATGTCAATTACAGTCGAGACGGCTCACGAACTTCAAGGGACCATTAATCCAATGATTCCAGCTGTTCGAGAGAATTTAAATGCCCTAGGGTATAGTTTAACGGGGATTACAGCGAAAAAGAGAGAAGAGCCAATTGATCCGTCTCACTTTCTAGATGAACACTTTCATAAAATCAGCGAGAAAGGGCTGGACTTACGAGTATGAAAGATTCAAAACCGCTTAGAAGAGCGGTCGCTCTACACTATGATGAAGAAAAACAAAAAGCGCCAAAAGTCGTTGCAACAGGCAGCGGCTATGTGGCTGATCATATTATTGAAGAAGCTCAAAAAGCTGGCGTCCCTATCCAAGAAGACCGTAATTTAGTAGAACTGATGCGCCACTTAACGCTCGATGAGGAAATCCCAGAAGCGTTATACGATACTGTAGCAGAAATATTTTCATTTATCTATCGATTGGATCAAAAAATGAAAAAATAAGGTAAAATAAGTGTTTTGACTGAAAAATTTATATTTTTAATAAAATAAAAGTTTGAATGTTTAGAAGGATTTTACGATTTTACATAGAACCCTAGACATTCTCTTTTTTATTCTTTAAAATGAAAGCGCAGTCTATTTTATAATTTTTGTTTCTACATATGTTGGGAGGATGGGAAATGAATATCCATGAGTACCAAGGAAAAGAAATCCTAAGAAAATATGGGGTTTCAGTTCCAAATGGTAAAGTAGCATTTACACCTGATGAAGCAGTGAAAGCATCAGAAGAGCTAGGAAGCTCTGTATATGTCGTAAAAGCACAGATTCATGCAGGCGGCCGTGGTAAAGCAGGTGGGGTAAAAATTGCAAAAACAAAAGATGAAGTGAAAGGGTTTGCAGAGGAATTGCTCGGCAAGACACTTGTCACACATCAAACAGGGCCTGAAGGGCGCGAAATAAAACGCTTACTTATTGAAGAGGGCTGCGATATTCAAAAAGAATACTATGTAGGACTCGTTTTGGATAGAGCAACATCAAGAATTGTTTTGATGGCTTCTGAAGAAGGCGGTACTGAAATTGAAGAAGTAGCAGAAAAAACGCCAGAAAAAATCGTGAAAGTGGTCATCGACCCAGCGATTGGTCTCCAAGCCTATCAGGCGAGAGAAGTTGCGTTTAAAATTAATATTCCAACAAAATTAGTTGGTCAAGCTGTTAAGTTTATGACAAGCCTTTACAATGCGTTTATTGAAAAGGATTGTTCAATTGCCGAGATAAATCCTCTTGTTGTAACAGGTGATGGAAAAGTCATGGCACTTGATGCAAAATTAAACTTTGATAGCAATGCCTTATATAGACAAAAAGATATATTAGAATACCGTGACCTTGATGAAGAAGATCCAAAAGAGATTGAAGCATCTAAATATGACCTAAGCTACATTTCTCTAGATGGGAATATTGGCTGTATGGTGAATGGAGCAGGCCTTGCGATGTCTACAATGGATATCATCAAGCATTACGGCGGGGACCCTGCAAACTTCCTTGATGTTGGCGGCGGTGCAACTGCTGAAAAAGTAACGGAAGCATTTAAAATCATCTTATCTGATCAAAATGTCAAGGGGATTTTCGTGAACATTTTTGGCGGCATCATGAAATGTGATGTCATCGCAGAAGGTGTTGTTGAAGCGACGAAACAAGTCGGCTTAACATTACCACTCGTTGTACGTCTTGAAGGAACAAACGTTGAATTAGGGAAGAAAATCCTGAGTGATTCAGGCTTAAATATCACTTCTGCTGAGTCTATGGCTGACGGGGCAGAAAAGATTGTATCTTTAGTCAAGTAGAGCAGAAAGGCAGGGAACCTAAATGAGTGTATTTATTAATAAAAATACGAGAGTAATTGTTCAGGGGATTACCGGTTCAACCGCATTATTCCATACAAAACAAATGATTGAGTATGGAACAAATATCGTTGGCGGTGTCACACCTGGAAAAGGTGGAACTGAAGTAGAGGGAGTTCCTGTATTTAATACTGTATCTGAAGCAGTACAGACAACTGGAGCAAATGCTTCTGTTATCTATGTACCAGCACCATTTGCAGCAGACGCCATTTTAGAGGCTGTTGATGCAGAAGTGGATCTAGTGATTTGTATCACAGAACACATTCCAGTTCTGGATATGGTTAAAGTGAAACGCTATATGGAAGGTAAGAAGACAAGACTTGTTGGACCGAACTGTCCTGGTGTGATTACACCTGAAGAATGTAAAATTGGCATCATGCCTGGCTACATTCATAAAAAAGGTCATGTTGGTGTTGTGTCTCGTTCTGGAACGCTTACATATGAAGCGGTACATCAGCTTTCAGAGGCTGGTGTTGGTCAATCAACAGCTGTAGGAATTGGCGGCGACCCTGTCAATGGTACGAACTTTATTGATGTATTAAAAGCCTTCAATGAAGATCCTGAAACGCATGCTGTGATCATGATTGGTGAAATCGGCGGTACTGCTGAAGAAGAAGCAGCTGAATGGGTAAAAGCAAATATGACCAAGCCGGTTGTTGGCTTTATTGGCGGTAAAACAGCGCCTCCAGGAAAACGTATGGGACATGCTGGTGCCATTATTTCTGGTGGTAAAGGAACTGCTGATGAAAAAGTAAAAACAATGCGTGAATGTGGAATTGAAGTGGCAGAGACACCATCTGTCATGGGAGAAACCTTAATTAAAGTGTTAAAAGAGAAGAATCTCTTCGAAGCTTGTAAAACGCATTAATGACACAAGAAGACTTGTTCTTTGACAAGTCTTCTTCTTTCTATCTTAAACTGGAGGAATGGTATGTACAACGTGTCCGAAAGAATGATTTTTCACCGCTTAAAAGGCCTCATCTCACCCTCTTTGTTAACAAAATGGTGGAAAGTCGATCCTGAGCTATATATAAATGAAGAAACACATCATTTCAAACAGGATCGATCATTACAAAAGATCGACTTTACCCGCTTACAACAAGCTGAAGAAAATGAATTCCCCATTTTTCAACACATCGTTCAAGCCTATTTAAAGCAAAATATTCACATGATTCCCATCACATCACCTTTATATCCCAGCTCACTAAAACACATTTATGATCCTCCCCCAGTATTATTCCTAAAAGGAAACGTTACCTATTTAAATGAAGAAAAAAGTTTAGGTGTAGTAGGTACACGAGTGCCATCCTGTTATGGAGAAGCGTGCGTGAAGAAAATTGTTGGAGAACTAGTAGAGGAAGATTGGATGATTGTGAGCGGTTTAGCAAAAGGAATTGATGGACTTGCACACAAAGAGTGCATAAGAAAAAAAGGAAAAACGATTGGTGTTGTAGCTGGTGGCTTTCAACATGTATATCCAAAAGAACATGTGCAAATGGCTCAATATATGGGAGAACATCATTTACTGTTGTCAGAGCATCCGCCTTATATCAAACCAGAAAAATGGCATTTTCCAATGAGAAACCGATTAATTAGTGCCCTGACAAGAGGAACCATCGTGGTTCAATGCAAAGAAAAGAGCGGATCGCTTATTACAGCCTATCAGGCATTAGAGCAAGGAAAAGAAGTGTTTGCTGTTGCAGGATCGATCTTTGATTCTAATTCTATAGGTCCAGCTAGACTGATTCAGCAAGGTGCCAAGCTTGTTCATTCAACGAAGGATATTTTAGAGGAATTCTCTTTGAGCGGTGTTCAATATACTGAACTCACATAAAAATATCGTTTGACAAAAGACATCGGAATATTTAATAATAGTGAGGATTTAAGTTTACACTTTGTTTTTCGTGTTTATAATGATGTTCATCATAAAGAATTTTTAACGATTGCCTGTTAGATAGGTGCAATTAACATAAATATAAATTTGTGAAATGGATAAAGAGAGAACACCTCTTAAGGGGGATTTTGAGTATGGCTGATTATTTAGTCATCGTTGAGTCGCCAGCAAAGGCGAAAACGATTGAGCGTTATTTAGGAAAAAAGTATAAAGTAAAGGCTTCAATGGGGCACGTAAGGGATTTACCGAAAAGTCAGCTTGGTGTTGACACTGAGCATGACTTCGAACCGAGATATATTACGATTCGAGGAAAAGGTCCAGTCTTAAAAGAATTAAAAACAGCAGCGAAGAAAGCAAAAAAAGTATATCTCGCAGCTGACCCCGACAGAGAGGGAGAAGCGATTGCTTGGCATTTAGCCCACAGCCTTGACCTTGACCTCTCTTCAGATTGCCGCGTTGTCTTTAACGAGATTACAAAAGATGCAATTAAAGATTCCTTTAAACATCCACGTATGATCGATATGGACTTGGTTGATGCGCAACAGGCAAGACGGATTTTAGATCGTCTCGTTGGATATAAAATCAGCCCGATTTTATGGAAGAAAGTCAAAAAGGGCTTAAGCGCCGGTCGTGTTCAATCAGTTGCACTCCGCCTGATTATTGACCGCGAGAATGAAATTAATGAATTCAAACCAGAAGAATACTGGACAATTGATGGCACCTTCCTAAAAGGGAAAGAAAGTTTTGAAGCGAGTTTCTTTGGCGTAAATGGCAAAAAACATCCGCTAAAAACAAAAGAAGATGTAAAAGAAATCCTTTCGAAATTAAAAGGAAGCAAGTTTTCTGTTGAAAAAGTGACGAAAAAAGAACGTAAACGCAACCCAGCTGTTCCGTTTACAACATCTACCTTACAACAAGAGGCAGCGAGAAAACTAAACTTCCGTGCGAAGAAAACGATGATGATTGCACAGCAATTATATGAAGGAATTGATCTTGGTAAAGAAGGTACAGTAGGTCTCATTACATATATGAGAACGGACTCAACACGTATTTCCAATACGGCAATTGAAGAAGTATCTGCTTTCATTGATCAAACGTACGGCAAGAATTTCTTGAATACAACAAAACGTACTGCCAAAAAGAACGAAAATGCACAGGATGCTCACGAAGCCATCCGTCCGACTTCTACGCTAAGAAAACCAGCAGATGTTAAACATGTGCTAAGTAGAGATCAGCTTCGTCTTTATAAATTGATTTGGGAACGTTTTGTGGCAAGCCAAATGGCACCAGCTGTTCTTGATACAATGAGTGTGGATCTTGAAAATAACGGGCTTACTTTCCGTGCAAATGGAAGTAAGGTGAAATTCCCTGGATTTATGAAAGTATATGTTGAAGGGAAGGACGACCAGTTAGAAGAAAAGGACAAAATGCTTCCTGATCTGAAAGAGGGAGACACCGTTCTTTCAAAAGATATTGAACCAGAGCAGCACTTCACGCAGCCGCCTCCACGTTACACTGAGGCAAGACTTGTCAAAACCCTTGAAGAGCTAGGTATTGGCCGCCCATCTACGTATGCACCAACATTAGATACCATTCAAAAGCGTGGCTACGTGGCACTTGATAACAAACGGTTTATTCCAACAGAGCTTGGAGAGATTGTGCTCAACTTAATTATTGAATTCTTCCCTGAAATCATTAACGTAGAATTTACTGCGAAAATGGAAAAAGAACTTGATAGCGTTGAAGAAGGTACGATTGAATGGGTACGCATTATCGACAGTTTCTATCAAGATTTTGCAAAACGGGTAGAAAAAGCAGAAGCAGAGATGCAGGAAGTTGAGATCGAGCCTGAATACGCCGGAGTTGATTGCGAAGAGTGTGGTCATCCAATGGTGTACAAAATGGGGAGATACGGTAAGTTCATGGCATGCTCTAATTTCCCTGACTGCCGTAACACAAAACCAATTGTCAAAGATATTGGTGTCAAATGCCCGACTTGTCACGAAGGAAATATCGTTGAACGGAAATCTAAGAAGCGCCGCATTTTTTACGGTTGCGATCGTTTTCCAGAGTGTGAATTCGTCTCTTGGGACAAACCAATTGAAAGAAAGTGTCCAAAATGCGAAAATATGCTTGTAGAGAAAAAGCTGAAAAAAGGCATTCAAGTTCAATGTGTGAACTGTGATTATAAAGAGGAACAACAAAAATAGCGGTGAGCAGCCTTGTTCACCTGCTTTTTTATGTCATCAAATAGAACTTACGAAATAGGAGAGTTGTACAATGAGTCAATTTGTAAATGTGATCGGAGCAGGTTTAGCAGGAAGTGAAGCGGCATGGCAAATTGCCAAGCGCGGAATTAAAGTCCATCTGTATGAAATGAGACCTGTCAAACAAACACCAGCTCACCACACTGATAAATTTGCGGAGCTCGTATGCAGTAACTCATTGCGTGCGAATGCTTTAACGAACGCAGTAGGTGTTTTAAAGGAAGAAATGCGTCATTTAGATTCAGCAATCATCGCAGCAGCAGATGAAAGCTCGGTTCCTGCTGGTGGAGCGCTTGCAGTAGATCGTCATGAATTTGCAGCGAACGTCACAGACCGCGTGAAAAATCACCCGAATGTGACGGTCTTTCAAGAAGAAGTGCAAAGCATTCCAGAAGGTCCGACGATTATCGCAACGGGTCCTCTTACATCAGAAGCACTTTCAAAAGAATTAAAATCTTTAACAGGTGAAGAGTATTTATATTTCTACGATGCAGCAGCGCCGATCCTCGAGAAAGACAGCATCGATATGGATAAAGTGTACTTGAAATCACGTTATGATAAAGGGGAAGCGGCTTATTTAAACTGTCCGATGACAGAAGAAGAATTCGATCGTTTTTATGAGGCGCTCATTTCTGCTGAAACTGTGCCGTTAAAAGAGTTCGAAAAAGAAATCTTCTTCGAAGGCTGTATGCCCATTGAAGTCATGGCCAAAAGAGGGAAAAAAACCATGCTCTTTGGCCCGATGAAACCAGTTGGACTTGAAGATCCAAAAACAGGAAAAAGACCTTACGCTGTTGTTCAATTAAGACAGGATGATGCAGCAGGTACTTTATATAATATTGTTGGTTTCCAAACACATCTAAAGTGGGGCGATCAAAAGGAAGTATTCCGTTTGATCCCAGGTCTTGAAGAGGCTGAGATTGTTCGCTATGGTGTGATGCATCGTAATACATTTATTAACTCGCCAAGCCTTCTAAAACCGACGTATCAATTTAAAAATAGAGACGACTTATTCTTTGCCGGACAAATGACTGGTGTTGAAGGATATGTTGAGTCCGCGGCTTCAGGATTAGTGGCTGGAATCAATGCAGCTCGTTTTGTTAAAGGAGAAGAGCTTGTGACACTTCCAGAAGAAACAGCGATTGGCAGTATGGCTTACTACATCACATCAACAAACAAGAAAAGCTTCCAGCCGATGAATGCAAACTTTGGATTGCTGAAAGATCTTGGCGTTCGAATTAAAAACAAACAAGAGCGCTATGCAGAGTACGCTAAACGCGCAATCGAAACTATTCAAACTATTTCGAAATCTCTGTAGTAAAACATTGCACGGAAAGCAAGATATGTGATACCATTTAAAAGCCTTAAAGAGGTGTAAAAATGACAGATAAACAGCGTCTTGTCCACTTATTCATTGAATATTTGCAGATTGAAAAGAACTATTCAGCTTTAACGATCTCAGGTTATACTGAGGCGATTGAAGAGTTTGTCAGATTTATGAACATTCAAGGAATAGACGGTTTTGAAGAGGTATCCTATCAAGATACGAGAATTTATTTAACAGAAGCTTATGAAAAAGGCCTTACAAGAAGAACGATTAGTAAGAAAGTCTCTGCACTTCGCAGCTTTTATAAATTTTTATTAAGAGAACAGCTTGTGAAAGAAAATCCTTTTTTACTCGTTAGCTTACCAAAGCAGGATAAGCGAATTCCTTCATTTTTGTATGAAGAGGAACTAAAAGAGCTATTTACAGTTTCTGATGTAAATACACCGCTTGGTCAAAGAAATCAAGCCATTTTAGAACTACTTTATGCAACAGGTATGAGGGTCAGTGAGTTATGTTCATTAAAAGAATCTGATCTTGATTTATCGATGGATACAGTGCTTGTACATGGGAAAGGCAGCAAACAGCGGTATGTACCTTTCGGATCTTATGCACATGAAGCGCTCTCCACATATTTAGAGGATGGAAGGCAGAAGCTGAAAGTGAAGGGAAAGGATCGTGCTGATTCACATGTGTTTTTGAATCAGCGCGGAGCTCCTCTTACAGATAGAGGCGTTCGATTCATTCTAACTGAATTAATGAAAAAGGCGTCTGGCACATTACATATCCATCCACACATGTTAAGGCACACCTTTGCTACGCATCTTTTAAACGAGGGAGCGGATTTAAGAAGTGTTCAAGAACTTCTCGGTCACTCAAATTTATCATCAACACAGGTGTACACGCATGTATCAAAAGATTCTTTAAGAAAAACGTACATGTCTCATCACCCAAGGGCTTTTAAACGATCCTAAAAGGAGGTTTTTTCATGTCATCATTTCATGCAACCACAATCTTTGCCGTTCAACATAAAGGAAAAAGTGCGATGGCTGGAGACGGTCAAGTCACTTTTGGGCAGGCTGTCGTCATGAAACACACAGCAAAAAAAGTGCGCCGTCTTTTCGGAGGCAAAGTACTCGCAGGTTTTGCTGGTTCAGTTGCAGATGCATTTACACTCTTTGAGAAGTTTGAAACGAAGCTTGAAGAATACGGTGGTAACCTAAAACGAGCAGCTGTAGAACTGGCGAAAGAATGGCGGAGTGACAAGATGCTCAGACAGCTTGAGGCCATGCTTATCGTCATGAATAAAGAAAGCATCCTGCTCGTATCTGGAACAGGAGAGGTCATCGAGCCAGACGATGGCATTTTGGCTATCGGGTCAGGCGGCAACTACGCGCTTAGCGCCGGGAGAGCACTCAAAAAACATGCAGGTGACCATCTCTCAGCTCGAGAGATTGCAAAGGCGGCTCTTGAAACGGCCGGAGAAATCTGTGTCTACACGAACGATCAAATCACTTTAGAAGAGCTTGAATAGAAAGGACATGAGACGTATGGAGAAAAAGCCGTTCACCCCAAGAGAGATAGTTGAAAAGCTCGATCAGTACATTATTGGTCAGCTTGATGCGAAAAAAGCAGTGGCGGTGGCTTTAAGAAACCGTTACAGAAGAAGTCTTTTACATGATAAGCTAAAGGATGAAGTCGTTCCTAAAAACATCTTAATGATTGGTCCGACAGGTGTGGGGAAAACAGAAATTGCCCGCAGAATTGCAAGGATTTCTGGTGCACCTTTCATTAAAGTGGAAGCGACGAAGTTTACTGAAGTTGGATATGTCGGACGTGACGTAGAATCAATGGTCAGAGATTTAGTGGAAACAGCAATCAGACTAGTCAAAGAAGAAAAAATGAAGGATGTTCAAGAAGAAGCGGAAAAACAAGCAAACAAACGGCTTGTTCATCTACTTGTTCCTGGAAAGAAAAAAAGTCAGTCTGTGAAAAATCCTTTTGAGATGCTGTTTGGTGGTTCTGATGCTGATGAAAGTGATCGAGATCACTCAAGTGAAGAAGTAGAGCTTGAGTCGACGAGAAAACGCATTGCGCACCAGCTGGCGATGGGTGAACTTGAAGACCATTACGTCACGATTGAAGTTGAAGAGCAGCAGCCTTCCATGTTTGATATGCTTCAAGGCTCGGGTATGGAGCAAATGGGTATGAACATGCAGGATGCGCTTAGCAATCTCATGCCTAAAAAGAAAAAACGCAGAAAGCTGACCGTCAGAGAAGCGAGAAAAGCGTTAACTGCTGAGGAAGCTTCAAAACTGATTGATATGGATGAAGTCGGTCAGGAAGCCGTGCAAAAAGCAGAGCAGCAAGGAATCATCTTTATCGATGAAATCGATAAAATTGCCAAAAGCGGTGGTACATCGTCTGCAGATGTTTCTCGTGAAGGGGTTCAACGTGATATTTTACCGATTGTAGAAGGTTCCACTGTGATGACGAAGTATGGGGCTGTGAAAACAGATCATGTTCTATTTGTAGCAGCAGGTGCTTTTCATATGGCGAAACCCTCGGATTTGATTCCAGAGCTTCAAGGACGCTTCCCAATCCGTGTAGAATTAGATAAATTAAGTATAGAAGACTTTGTGAAAATCTTAACGGAACCAGATAACGCGTTATTAAAGCAATATAAGGCTTTACTTGAAACAGAAGGTATATCTCTTGAATTTTCTGACGATGCTATTCATAAGATTGCCGAAGTGGCTTATCACGTCAATCAGGAGACGGATAACATCGGTGCAAGAAGGCTTCACACCATACTTGAGAAGCTGCTAGAAGAGCTCTCATTTGAGGCGCCTGATATTACAATGGAAACAGTGACCATTACCCCTCAGTATGTAGAAGAGAAGCTAGGAAAGATTGCAAATAACAAAGACTTAAGTCAATTTATACTTTAACAAATGAATAAAGTAATCTAGGAGGATCATTATTATGGCGTTACTACAAAAAACAAGGATTATTAACTCGATGCTGCAAGATGCAGCGGGGAAACCGGTTAATTTTAAAGAAATGGCAGAAACACTGAGAGATGTCATTGATTCAAACATTTTCGTATTAAGCAGAAGAGGGAAGCTTCTTGGCTACTCTATTAACCAGCAGATTGAAAATGCACGTATGAAAAAAATGCTGGAAGATCGTCAGTTCCCTGAAGAATATACAAAAAGCTTATTCAATGTCCCTGAAACATCTTCAAACCTTGACATCAACAGTGAGTACACAGCTTTCCCGATTGAGAACCGTGATTTATTCCAATCCGGTTTGACAACGATTGTGCCAATTATCGGAGGCGGAGACCGCTTAGGGACGTTAATCCTTTCTCGTTTGCAAGATACATTCAAAGATGATGATTTAATTCTTGCTGAATACGGCGCAACAGTTGTTGGAATGGAGATTCTTCGCGAGAAAGCGGAAGAAATTGAAGAAGAAGCAAGAAGTAAAGCGGTTGTTCAAATGGCAATCAGTTCTCTTTCATATAGTGAGCTTGAGGCGATTGAGCATATCTTTGAAGAACTTGATGGCAACGAAGGGCTGCTTGTGGCAAGTAAGATTGCTGACCGTGTAGGAATCACTCGTTCAGTGATCGTAAACGCACTTCGTAAATTAGAAAGTGCAGGCGTTATTGAATCTCGTTCTCTTGGAATGAAGGGAACATACATCAAAGTATTAAACAACAAATTTTTAATTGAACTTGAAAATTTAAAATCTCACTAATCAAAAAACCCTTTTCGGCCGAAATAAACGCTGAAAAGGGTTTTTTTGTATAAAAAAAGAGGATTTGTCCGAAAAATGACACTCTTTTTTCCAAGAAACCCCTTACAATTCTGTAGTGCTTTGAATCTAGGTCTTTATACCTATTCGTAAAATAGATATATATTACGAGTTTTTTTTACAATTACATCATAGACTTTAATCCTATTATTTCTTACAATGAACATATGGTTTTACAAATCTCGACATGATTAAATGGAATGAAATACATATGATTGGAGGTATATGGTTTTGGATATATTTTCTGGAACGATAAGCAACCTTGAGAATGCCTTGGGCAGAGCGAATGTTAAGCAAAAAGTCATAAGCAATAATATCGCGAATATAGACACACCGAACTACAAGTCTAAAAAAGTTGCATTCCACGACATGCTAAATGATGCGTCAATCAAATTAGATGCTAAAAAAACATACCAAGGTCACATTGATTTTTCTGAAACAGGGTCTAATTATTCAGTTGTTTCGAGTAACCGTACTTCTTATCAAGAAAACGGAAATAATGTCGATATTGATCAAGAGATGAGTGAACTCGCTAAAAACCAAATTCAGTATAATGCGTTGGTTGAAAGAATGAGCGGAAAGTTCAATTCTCTTAAAACAGTTTTGACAGGAGGTAAGTGATGTCGATTTTTTCAGGCGTTAACGCTTCGGCCTCAGCATTAACAGCACAGAGGCTCAGAATGGACGTTGTATCCTCGAACCTTGCGAATATGGATACAACAAGAGCTAAACAGGTTGATGGCAAGTGGGAGCCTTATAGACGCAAGCTCGTCACATTACAGCCGTCAGGTGAATCATTTTCATCTATATTGAACTCAAGCATGAATTCGAGCGGCAAATTAGGAAACGGCGTCAAAGTAACAAAAATTACTGAAGACGAAACTCCATTCAACCTTCAATATGATCCTACAAATCCCGATGCCAATGAAAATGGATATGTTCAAACACCAAACGTTGATCCATTAAAGGAAATGGTTGATCTCATCAGCAGCTCAAGGTCATATGAAGCAAACGTGACCGCGCTGAATGCGAATAAAAGCATGCTGATGAAAGCTTTAGAAATAGGAAAGTAAGGTGAAAAGAATTGGTTAACGCAATATCTCCTTTCCAGCTTCAAACCGCTCAGCAAGCAAGTGAATTGACGAATGCATCGTCTGTGCAGGCGGCTGCACCTAAAAGTCAAACGAATTTCTCTGATGTGCTGAAGAATTCCATTGAGGCATTAAATCAATCACAGCTGAAATCAGACCAGTATACGAATGCTCTCGCACAAGGGAAAGATGTCAATCTCGATGAAGTCATGATTGCTTCACAAAAAGCGAGTGTGACACTCACAGCTGCAACCGAGTTTCGGAATAAAGCAGTCGAAGCGTACCAAGAGATTATGAGAATGCAGATGTAGGAGGTGCTGGTGGACAAAAAATAGACTGAATGGAATGACCGGGGGTTAAGATGAATCGTACTTTAATGCAATTAAGAACAAAAACAGTTGAGTTTTGGCGAAATCGATCAAAATTACAAAAAATACTCATGATTGGCGGCGTAGCTGCCCTAGCAATCATTATTACGGTTGTTAGCATCTTTGCTTCTTCTGAAAAAATGGTTCCGTTGTTTAGAGATTTGTCTGAGGCAGAAGCAGGACAAATCAAACAGGAACTGGATGGCAAAAACGTTAAATCGGAACTTGCAAATAACGGAACGACGATTTTAGTTCCTGAAAAGCAAGCAGACACTTTAAAAGTAACACTTGCATCTGAAGGACTTCCTAAAACGGGGAATATTGATTACTCCTTCTTTGCGAACAATTCCGGCTTCGGTTTAACAGATAATGAATTTGATGTTCTGAAAGTAGACGCAACTCAGACAGAACTATCCAATCTGATCAACACGATTGATGGGATTAAAGATTCAAAGGTTATGATTAACCTGCCAAAAGATTCCGTTTTTGTTGGAGAAGAGCAAAGTAATGCATCAGCATCAATTGTGCTGCAAGTTCAACCAGGCTACACGCTTACTCAGCAACAAGTAAAAGGCCTTTATCATCTTATTTCAAAAAGTGTGCCGAATTTAAAAACAGAAAACATTGTCATTATGGACCAAGATTCCAACTACTATGACTTAAACAGCAGCTCAGATTCCTATGCAAGTGGAATGGATGCACAGCAGCAGAAAAAAGAGGAGATTGAAAAGAATCTTCAACGAAAAATTCAACAGCTGCTTGGAACGATGATGGGTCAAGAGAAAGTTGCCGTATCGGTCACTACAGACATTGATTTTACTGAAGAAAAAAGAAAAGAAGATCTTGTCGAACCAGTTGATCAAGAAAACATGCAAGGAATTGCTGTCAGCGCTGAAAAGATTGCTGAAACTTATTCAGGTAGTGGCGCAGCAGCTGGAGGCACCGCTGGAACAGGTGACGATGATGTCACAAATTATCAAGGTGCCGATGGAACGAATGGAAGCGGAGATTACGAAAAGAGCGAAGATCGTATCAATTATGAAGTCAACCGCATTCATAAAGATATCAAAGAAAGTCCTTATAAAATCAGAGACGTTGGCATTCAGGCACTAGTTGAACCGCCTACTGCAAACGATCCGAACTCATTAACTGCTGAAAGGCAGGATGATATCAAAAAAATTCTTTCAACCATCATCAGTACATCGATTGATAAAGAATACACAAACGGTCAAGCGCTCACTCAAGCTGACTTAGATAACAAAATCGTTTTATCTGTATCAAAATTAGACGGTAAACAGCAAACGGCAGCAGAAAACCCTTCAAACAATATTCCGATTTGGGTTTATATTGTTGGCGGTGTGCTACTACTTGCCATTATCGCTCTCATTATCCTTCTCGTACGTAAGCGAAGAAAAGAAGAGGAAGAAGAGTTTGAGTTTGATGAACGTACACCAATCCATGTTCCTGATATCGATACTGAGCCAGAAACAGAAGAAATGGTGAGAAAAAATCAGCTTGAAAAAATGGCAAAAGATAAACCAGAAGACTTTGCTAAATTGCTACGCAGCTGGCTGTCCGAGGATTAGGAGGAATACACATGTCGAGAAAAGATCCAAATCGACTAACAGGCAGACAAAAAGCAGCAATCCTAATGATTTCCTTAGGGCTAGACGTGTCAGCATCTGTATACAAACATCTGTCTGAAGACGAAATAGAAAAATTAACATTAGAAATTTCAAATGTAAGAAGTGTAGATACTGCTAAAAAAGATGAGATCATCGAAGAATTTCACAGCATTGCCATCGCGCAGGACTACATATCACAAGGCGGCCTTATGTACGCAAGACAAGTGCTTGAAAAAGCGCTTGGTGAGGACAAAGCGGACAGCATCTTAAATCGCTTAACATCCTCACTTCAAGTGAAACCATTTGATTTTGCTAGAAAGGCTGACCCAGAGCAAATTTTAAACTTTATCCAGCATGAGCATCCACAAACCATTGCGCTCATTCTTTCCTACCTAGATCCAGTACAGGCTGGACAGATTTTATCTGAGTTAGGCGAGGAAGTACAAACTGAGGTTGCAAGAAGAATTGCTTTAATGGACCGCACATCTCCAGAGATCATCAATGAGGTGGAACGTATTCTTGAACAAAAGCTCTCTTCAACCTTTACGCAAGATTATACCCAAACGGGCGGAGTCGAAGCGGTAGTCGAAGTCCTGAATGGTGTAGACCGTGCAACGGAGAAAACCATTTTAGATACACTAGAAATTCAAGATCCTGAGCTTGCTGATGAAATTAAGAAACGTATGTTTGTCTTTGAAGACATTGTCACTCTTGATAGCAGAGCCATTCAGCGCGTGATTCGAGATGTTGAAAATGACGATTTACTACTTGCACTCAAAGTGGCAAGCGAAGAAGTCAAAGAAATTGTCTTCCGCAACATGTCGCAGCGTATGGTCGAAACGTTCAAAGAAGAAATGGAGTTTATGGGACCTGTCCGGCTTAGAGATGTCGAGGAAGCACAGACTCGTATTGTCAGCATCGTAAGACGACTTGAAGAGGCTGGAGAAATCGTCATAGCTCGAGGTGGAGGAGACGATATCATTGTCTAGGATTATCAAACATGAAACATCTGTTATTCCTGAACAAGGCCGTCAAACCATTCCCTTGCAGCAAGTGGAATTCAAAAGAGAACATCACGAAGAAGAGCTTGTCAACGAAACAGAAGCATCTCAACTTGTATTAAGTGATGCACAAGATGAAGCGAGCCGTATTTTAGAACAAGCAAATCGTGAGCTGGAACAAACAATGGCTGAAATCAATCAGCGGCGAGCTGATTTTGAAGCAGAAAGAGTACAGCTCATTGAAGAAGCGAAACAAACAGGATATCAAGATGGTTTTCAAAAGGGCGAAGCAGATGCGACTTTACAGTATCAATCGATTCTTGATCAAGCGAATGACATTGTCAGCCTTGCAAAGCAGGACTATGAAGCAAAAATTGAAAGCTCTGCTGAAGAAATTGTCGAACTTGCCTTTGAGCTCGCTAAACGAGTATGGAATGCAGCTGAGGACACAAAAGAACAATTTTTAACGCTAGTGAAGCAGGTCATTTCAGAAGTGAAAGAATATGACGATATTTCCATCTATGTCGACCCTGCACATTACGAACATGTGATGGAATATAAAGACGAATTAAATAGAATCCTTCAAAAGAATACACATCTTGCCATTTACTCGGATGAAAAAGCACCAAAAGGTACTTGTTACGTCGAAACAAGCTTTGGAAAAGTGGAAGCGAGTGTTGATACCCAAATGAATCAGTTAAAAGAAAAGTTATTAGAAGTCATTGATTCAGGTGATCACAAATGAACATAGATGTGCTAAAAGAAACGATTGAAACCGCCGATCCTTATAAACGTTTTGGTAAAGTCAATCGAGTTGTTGGACTGATGATCGAGTCCAAGGGGCCAGAAAGCTCAATCGGTGATGTATGTCTGATTCACAAAAAAGGGAGCAAGAATCATCCGATCAAAGCAGAAGTCGTTGGCTTTAAAGATGAAAACATTTTGCTCATGCCCTACGTAGAAGCCTCTAACATCTCACCAGGCAGTCTTGTTGAAGCAACAGGTGAGTCGTTAAAGGTCAAAGTAGGAACTGGTTTAATCGGGCAGGTTGTTGATGCCTTCGGTGATCCACTGGACGGCAGCATGCTTCCTAAAGGACTTGCACCTGTCTCAACAGAACAATCTCCTCCAAACCCGATGGACAGACCGCCTATTCGTGAAAAAATGGGCGTTGGTGTCAGAGTGATCGACAGCTTGCTCACAGTCGGCACTGGTCAAAGAATTGGCATATTCGCGGGAAGCGGTGTTGGTAAAAGTACCTTGATGGGGATGATTGCCAAGCAGACAGAAGCGGATCTCAATGTCATTGCACTTGTTGGAGAGCGTGGACGTGAAGTTCGCGAGTTTATCGAAAAAGATTTAGGAGCTGAAGGACTGAAGCGTTCGATTGTTGTTGTCGCAACTTCAGATCAGCCCGCACTGACAAGATTAAAAGCAGCCTATACTGCAACAGCTATTGCCGAATATTTCAGAGACAGAGGAAAAAATGTCATGTTTATGATGGATTCTGTCACAAGGGTCGCCATGGCACAGCGGGAAATAGGACTTGCAACCGGTGAACCGCCAACAACAAAAGGATATACGCCTTCAGTGTTCGCTATACTGCCAAAATTGCTAGAACGAACTGGAACAAATCAACTTGGTTCCATCACAGCGTTTTACACAGTGCTTGTTGATGGTGACGATATGAATGAGCCGATCGCTGATACAGTGCGGGGGATTTTAGATGGCCACATAGTACTTGATCGTGCATTGGCCAACAAAGGACAGTTTCCAGCTGTCAATATTCTGAAAAGTATCAGTCGTGTCATGAGTAATATCGCAAGTCATGATCACAAGGAAGCGGCTAACCGGTTCCGCCAGCTTTTATCCACATATCAAAACGCTGAAGACCTCATTAACATTGGAGCATATAAAAAAGGCTCCTCTAAAGATATTGATGAGGCCATGCAAGCTTACCCACAACTGATTTCATTTTTGAAGCAGGACGTTGAAGAGGCTGTATCGATTGAAGACAGCGTGAGGATATTGCTCAGTTTGATGAATAGAGAGGATTGACAAAAACAGTGAGATATCAATACAAATTTCAAAAGCTCTTAGAATTGAAAGAAAGTGAAAAAGACAAATCACTCGCAGCGTATCAACAATCCGTTTCGGCATTTGAGCAAGCCGCTGAAAAACTCTATGAAAATATGAGTAAAAAAGAGCTAATGGAAAAGAGCAAAGAAGAAAAGCTGAGAAGTGGGATGAGTGTTCAAGAAATGCGTCATTACCAGCAATTTGTGACGAACTTAGATAACACCATTCATCATTATCAGCAGCTTGTGATCATGAAACGCCATCAAATGAATGAAAAACAATCTGATTTAACTGAAAAAAATATTGAGTTTAAAAAGTTTGAAAAAATGAAAGAAAAGCAATTTGAAAAGTTCTCCCTTGAACATAAGGCAATTGAAATGAAAGAAATGGATGATATCTCTATCAGCCAATTCATGTTTCAAGGACATTAGGAGTCGAGATGAATGCCTAAGAAGGAAAAAACAAAGGAATCAAGTGGCGGCGGTAAATTTCAATGGATCTTGTTTATTGTCATTATCCCATTGGTTGTGCTTGTGATCGTGACGGGCACAATCCTTTATATGGCGGGTTATGATCTAAAGAAACCGCTCCAAAACATTCCGGGGATTAGCAGCTTGGTTGGATCAGATGACACATCAAAAACGTCATCTTCAAATAACGATCAACGTGATACAGAGTTGAAAGCGTTGAAAAAGACGATTAAAGAACAAGAGAATGAACTTGAAATTGCTCAAAAAGACTTGAAGACAAGTGATGAAGAGATTAAACGATTGAATCAAAAAATCAATTCACTTGAAAAAACATCTGATAAAGAGAACACGTCAGCAAGTGACAGTTCATCAAACAGTACATCATCAAGTAATAACGCATCAGGATCTTCCTCTGATTCGTCAGCATCTTCTAACCAGCAATCAAAAGGAAAGGTCGCCAGCATTTATGAAAGCATGGATGCAGGGAAATCTGCCAAAATTTTATCAGAGCTAAGTGATAAAGAAGCTTTGAAGATCCTTGAAGAACTGAGTAAAAATAAGCTGACGGACATATTAGCAAAACTGACACCTCAGAAGGCAGCAACGTTCACGAAGGAGCTTGCCAAAAAAGAAGAAAGTGAAAATGGGGGTGGACAATAAGTGAAGCTATTGGACATTGGAGCCTTACAGCAATCTTCCCAAAGTCTCTCGGGACTAAAGGGAGAGGGGGCAGTATCTGCTCGCGGCCTGTTTAAACAATTGTTAAATGGCGCAGGTATTCAAAGTGGTCCAGCTATTTCTCAACCAGCGGAAATCACTCTATCCATGAATGATGCGATGCAAATCATTGAAAGATGGATGCAATCACCTGAAGAAGGAATAGATGGAGATCTTCTTACGGCACTTCAGGCGCTGCAAGGTCAAAAGCTTGAAGGGGCTGACTTAAAGTCACTTGAAGAGCTATTTCAAAAGATGGAATCGGTTATCTATGGCGATCAGGATGAGAAGCCAGTTGCTGAACATAGTGAACAGCTCATACAAGTCCACTTTTTCTTATATCAAATACTGAATCAGCAGCCGGTGAGCTTTGATGCAAAACTTGTACAGGATATTCAAGCAAAAGGTGAAGATTTCATCAAGTTTCTAACGAAAAACGGAGCAGATGAAAAGCTCATTCAACAAGTAAAAGAGCAGTTCTTCTCGCAAGGATCGGCACCTAAGCTGAATAATATGTCGCAAAGCGAGCTGAAACACTTTAATCAGTTAATCGATCATATGATGGCGAATGCGAAAGGGTCAGATAAAGAATGGAAAATTTCCTTAGGAGAGTTAAAAGAAATGGTTGCTCCAAGGCAAGAATCTTCCTTCTCATCTCCAGCAAAAGGTGCTGCCTCACTTGAATGGCTTATGAAGAAAGAAGTCATCAAAGGTCAAGGCACTGCGGCACCTGCTTCTGAAAAAACAATCACCCATACGCTGCTTCCAGGGCATAAACAGTTTTTCCAACTGCAATCAGCTGCTCCTATGCAGCAGACGCAAACAACTGACGAAAAGCCAGGCACGGTTGATCAGCAGATTTTAAATACGTGGAAACAAATGAAGTTCACACCATTTGGCAATTCAAGCGGACGGTTTACCGTACGATTAAATCCAGAAAATCTCGGGTTTATCACCATCCAGCTAACGAAACAAAACGGGATGTATGCGAGTAAAATTACAGCTTCAACGCAAGCAGCAAAAGAGCTGCTCGAGCATCATCTGCCTCAGCTCAAGCAGGCGCTACCGAATATGTCGGTTCAAGTTGACCGTTTCCATATACCGCTTCAGTCAAATGAGCAACCGTCTTTTGGACAATTTAATGAGGAAGGCAAGCAGCAGCCATCAAAAGGACAAAGTTTCCAGCAGCCTGATGAACAGGAAGCTGAATTCCAAGATGTACTAGATGCGCTTGTTGGATCAGAAGAAGAAGAGGAGGAGATCTAATGGCAACTGTTGATGCGACGAATAGAACAGCCGCACAAGCGGACACTTCTTCAAACGCAGCAAAGAAAACAGATACACTTGGCCGAGATCAGTTCTTGAAAATCTTGCTTACGCAGCTTCAAAACCAAGATCCGACAAACCCGATTGATGACCGTGAGTTTGTCACACAGCTTGCAACATTTTCTTCTTTAGAACAGCAAATGAATATGAATGAATCAATCACCAAAATGAATCAGATCATGTCTACATTTGTTGCACACCAAGATCCATTTACGACATATGTAGGCTGGATTGGTAAAGAAGTAGCGGGTAAACAAGATGATAAAGACATATCTGGCACTGTGAAGTCTGTGAAAAACATAAACAATGAATACTTCCTATATTTAGAAGATGGAACGAAAATCAGCCCTTGGGACGTTACAACTGTTGGAGAAAAATCGTAAGCAAATCGAGGAGGAAAATAAATGTTACGCTCACTTTACTCAGGAATTAGTGGAATGAAAAACTTCCAATCAAAATTAGATGTTGTAGCCAACAACGTAGCCAACGTCAACACACACGGATACAAAAAAAGCCGTATCACGTTTAAAGATATGGTCAGCCAAACCATTGGAAGTTCTGGTGGGCCAACGAACAACTCTGGTTCAATCAACTCAAAGCAAATTGGTTTAGGGTCATCTTTATCTTCAATCGATAAAATCATGTCAGCGGGATCTTCTCAAAATACAAATGAACCTTACGACTTCTATATCAATGGAGATGGGTTTTTCCGTATTGAAGTTCAAGGAGAAGTTCTTTATACAAGAACAGGAAATTTCGACACTGATTCAGAGGGAAGCTTAGTCACCCCTGATGGAAATTATCTACTTGGAATGAATGGACAAAAGATAACGATTCCAGACGGTGTTTCAAGTGTAAGTGTTGGTCCAGATGGAACGATTTCGGTTGTTGAAAACAATGTATCAAGAACCGTTGGTCAAATATCACTCGTATCTTTCCGTAACGCAGGAGGGCTAGACAAAGTTGGTGACAACCTTTACCGCCAAACGTTAAGCTCAGGTGCTCCAAGTAATCCAATCGTACCAGGTGAACAAGGAACGGGCGTCGTCCAAACAGGTAAACTTGAAATGTCAAACGTTGATTTAACAGATGAGTTTACAGAAATGATTATCGCACAGCGTGGATTCCAATCGAATGCAAAGACGATCACAACATCTGATGAAATTCTGCAAGAACTTGTGAATCTGAAACGATAGGAGGTAGGAGGAGCGGTTTATCGCTTCTCTGCTTAATATGATTGAAGTGACAAGATTAAATGGCAAAGGATTTATGCTCAACGCTCTCCATATCGAGCAAATCGAAAGCTTTCCAGACACGACCATTACACTCGCCAATGGAAAGAAATTCGTTGTGAAAGAAGATGAAGAGCAGCTTCAGGAGAAAATCATTTCTTTCTATAGAAAAATCCAAGTCATTTCATTGAATCAAGGAATAGAGGAGTTTGAATGAAGAAGAAATTAGTCGTAGTAATGCTAATCATGATTATTGCTATCGTCGGAATTGGAGCAGGTATTGTCTTTCTGGTGAATGGGTCAGACGAAGCAAAAGCAGAAAAAGAGCCAACAGCAGATGAAGTCGTAAAAGCTTCTGTTGAAATTCCTGAGATTGTGACCAATTTAAAATCTGAAGGAAATGCGGTCAAACTTGTACTAAATATTGAAACAGATTCAGAAAAAGCCAAAGAAGAGCTTGAAAAAAGAAGCTTCCAAGTGAAGGATGCTGTGATCGACATTTTATCAGACACGAATGCAGATGAACTTGATGGCAAAAAAGGCAGAGAACATTTTAAAACACAGGTCAAAAACAAAGTGAATAACTATTTGCAAGATGGCAAGGTGAAAGAAGTTTATATAACCTCCTTTAATCTGCAATAGAGGCGATTAATTGACACGATGGAGGTGAAGAAATGTCAGGAGAAGTGCTTTCCCAGAATGAGATCGATGCATTATTATCCGCCATATCAACAGGCGAAATGGATGCAGAAGAGCTGAAAAAAGAAGAAACGACGAAAAAAGTGAAAGTGTATGACTTTAAACGTGCACTGCGCTTTTCAAAAGACCAGATTCGAAGTTTAACAAGAATTCATGATAACTTCGCTAGACTGCTTACCACACACTTTTCAGCGCAGCTAAGATCATATATTCAAATTTCTGTCAGCTCGGTTGACCAAGTGCCATATGAAGAATTTATTCGTTCGATTCCTAATATGACATTATTAAACTTATTTTACGTCAGCCCGCTTGAAGGAAGAATCATGCTTGAAGTGAACCCAACGATTGGCTATGCCATGATGGATAGGCTGATGGGTGGGATTGGCATTAGTCATAATAAGACAGAATCACTGACAGAAATCGAAACAAAGATTATCTCAAACATGTTTGAGGGAGCTTTGGAAAACTACAGAGAAGCGTGGCAGTCCATAACCGACATCGAGCCAGAAATGGCAGATTTCGAGGTAAATCCCCAGTTTGTTCAAATGGTGTCACCAAACGAAACAGTTGTCGTCATTTCTCTTAATACACAAATTGGTGAGGTAAGCGGGGTTATTAATCTCTGTATTCCTCACGTAGTATTAGAGCCTATTATTCCGAAGCTGTCTGTACACTACTGGATGCAATCGGAACGAAATGAACCGAAACAAGAAGAAACAAAGGCCATTGAAAAACGGATTATGACGGCGAAAATACCGGTAGTCGCAGAGCTTGGACAATCGGAAATGACGGTGGAAGAGTTTTTGAATTTGGAAATTGGTGATTGTATTGCCTTGGACAAACCAGTAAATGCGCCTCTTACTGTTATGGTCGGAAATAAACCGAAATTCTTGGGACAGGCCGGCCGCGTGAATCGGAAACAGGCGATTCAAATTCTAGATCACGACATAAGAGGTGAAGAAGATGGAGAATAACGGAAGTAAATTATCACAAGATGAAATCGATGCGCTCCTTAAAGGAGGCAGCAATGACGATATAGAGCCTGATACACTCCTTTCTGCAATGGAACAAGATGCCATTGGGGAAATCGGAAATATATCATTTGGAAGCTCTGCAACAGCACTTTCAACCCTATTAAGTCAAAAAGTGGAGATTACAACTCCAACTGTCACAGTGATTCAAAAAAGCAAGCTGAATGAGGAATTTCCTCATCCGTATGTCGCAATTGAAGTGAATTATACGGAAGGCTTCAGCGCTAGTAACCTGCTTGTCATCCAGCAAACCGATGCGGCAGTCATTGCGGATTTAATGATGGGCGGAGATGGAACAAATGCTGACCCGTCGTTAAGTGAAATTCACTTAAGTGCAGTACAAGAAGCGATGAACCAAATGATGGGTTCAGCAGCGACGTCCATGTCAACAGTCTTTAATAAAAAGATTGATATTTCTCCGCCTCGCGTTGAGTTGCTTGATGTGAAAGAAGGAGAAGGCACAGACCGCATTCCAGCTGAAGAGATGCTTGTCAAAGTGTCCTTTAGATTAACGATAGGTGAACTCATAGATTCAAATATTATGCAGCTTTACCCTATTACGTTTGCGAAAGATTTGATTGCAGAATTAACAGACCCAGCGGAAGAAGAGCCGGTTCAAGAAGCACCTCAGAGTGCACCTGAACCACAGCAGGCTGCTCCGCAAGCACAATCTGCTCCTATGCAGCAATCGGCACCGCCGAAAAGACAGGCGAAACCAAAGCCGGCAGAACCTGTCAATGTGGCGCCAGTTGAATTTGAGGCATTTAGTGAGCCTCAGCATACAACAAGTCAGCTCGGTAATCTTGATATGCTGATGGATATTCCACTTTCCATTACAGTGGAGCTTGGAAGAACGCAGCGCAGTGTGAAAGAAGTACTTGAACTTTCCGCTGGAAGTATCATTGAACTGGACAAACTTGCAGGTGAGCCAGTCGACATTCTGGTCAACAAACGAATCGTCGCCAAAGGAGAAGTTGTTGTCATTGATGAGAACTTTGGCGTACGTGTGACTGACATTTTAAGTCAGTCTGAAAGACTTTCTAATTTAAAATAAACAAACATATAGGGAGAGAATAAGTAAATGGCTACTAAGGTATTAATCGTAGATGATGCAGCATTCATGAGAATGATGATTAAGGATATTCTTGTAAAAAACGGATTTGATGTAGTAGGAGAAGCAGAAAACGGCGCACAAGCTGTTGAAAAATATAAAGAAACATCTCCTGATCTAGTCACAATGGATATCACAATGCCAGAAATGGACGGGATCACAGCATTAAAAGAAATTAAACAAATCGATGCTTCTGCAAAAATTATTATGTGCTCAGCGATGGGACAACAATCAATGGTTATTGATGCCATTCAAGCAGGTGCAAAAGACTTTATCGTGAAGCCATTCCAGGCAGATCGTGTACTTGAAGCAATTAATAAAACGTTAGGCTAAAAAAGGGTGTAAGACTTGTTGAAAAAACGTTTGATATGTATAGCAATGATCAGTTTTATGCTTTTCTTGACAGCGCAGCCAGCCTCACTGTTTGCTGAAACAAAAGATCCTGAAAATGGCACAGTGAATGACTGGCTCAAAGATGAGAAAGAAAGCAAAAAGGATACAGAAAAGAAAACCACTGACAATCAAACGAATCCGGCAGAAGAAGTTCCCTCTTCTTCTGTCTCCATTATGGATTTTGTCAAAATGATTGGTGCCTTACTTTTTGTCATCCTGCTCATTTACGGATTGGTGAGATTTGTTGGAAAGCAAAACCGCTTACTCAAGCCATTTCGCTATGTTGAAAATATTGGCGGAACGACGGTTGGTCAAAATCGTTCAGTTCAGCTGATCAAAGTGGGCAAACGAGTATTAGTTGTCGGCGTAGCAGACTCAATCCAGCTGCTAAAAGAAATCGATGATGAACAAGAATGCGAAGCGATTGTGAAACAATACGAAGAAGCGATGGAAAGTAAGACTGACTTACCGAAAATGATGCAAAAATTAACATCGCAAGTGAAGAAACACGATCAGCCGACCACTTCTTCTTTTTCAGCCAATTTAAAGGCGCAGCTAGCCGAATTGAAAAAGACCCAATCAGAAGTCAGAAAGAAAGGCCCGAAACAAAATGAATGAGTTTATCGATTTATTTAATTCCAGTGGCGCAGGGAATATTAGCACATCTGTCCGTCTTCTTTTATTGTTAACTGTATTTTCAGTTGCACCAGGCATTCTGATTTTAATGACCTGTTTTACACGGATTGTGATTGTTCTTTCGTTCGTCAGAACATCACTTGCAACCAACTCAATGCCGCCAAACCAAGTGCTTGTAGGACTTGCTTTGTTTCTCACATTTTTTATTATGGCACCCACGTTCTCAGAGATTAATAAAGAGGCACTCACGCCGCTTTTAAATGATGATATTACGTTAAATCAGGCCTATGAAAAAGCCGAAGTGCCAATTAAAGAGTTTATGAGTAAACATACGAGACAGAAAGATTTGGCTTTATTTCTTAGTTACGCAAAAATGGATACCCCTGAATCGATTAAAGATATTCCCTTAACGGCGATGGTACCAGCATTTGCAATTTCAGAATTAAAGACGGCATTTCAAATTGGTTTTATGATTTTTATTCCATTTTTAATTATTGACATGGTGGTCGCAAGTGTCCTGATGTCGATGGGGATGATGATGCTTCCGCCAGTTATGATATCGCTCCCTTTCAAAATATTGTTATTTGTATTAGTTGATGGATGGTATTTGATTGTTAAAT
Organism: Bacillus sp. BS1807G30; assembly: GCF_040047675.1. NCBI lineage: Bacteria > Bacillati > Bacillota > Bacilli > Caryophanales > Bacillaceae > Bacillus > Bacillus sp. BS1807G30. The sequence continues at coordinate 1,549,993 of NZ_CP157353.1, forward strand.
CTTTGCTGCAAAGCTTTTAGAGTAGGTGCTTAAAACATGAGTTCAGAATTTGTCATTACGATGGCTGAAAGATCAGTGTATGTTGTATTACTTGTCAGCGGGCCGCTTCTAGCGCTCGCACTAATCGTGGGACTAATTGTCAGTGTGTTTCAGGCGACAACCCAAATCCAAGAACAGACGCTTGCGTTCATTCCAAAAATTGTTGCAGTGCTTATTGGACTTGTTGTGTTTGGTCCGTGGATGCTTTCAACAATTGTGTCATTTACAACAGAGCTGTTCTCGAATTTAGATCGATTTGCAGGTTAATCAGAGATGTCAATCATAGAATTATTTCCTGCCTTTCTTCTCGTTTTCATTCGGATCACCGCTTTTTTCGTGACAGTGCCGCTATTAGCACATCGAACGATACCAGCAGTTCACAGAGTTGGTTTTTCACTGTTTTTGGCTGTCATTAGTTTTAGCACCATTAAAGAACCGCCAGCACTCGATATCGACGGTCTTTACATGATGCTTGCCGTGAAAGAAGCAATGGTCGGACTTCTTCTTGGACTGATTGCATATATCATGGTGTCCGCTGTTCAAATTGCCGGCTCATTCATCGATTTTCAAATGGGTTTTGCGATCGCCAATATTATTGATCCACAAACAGGGGCGCAAACGCCGCTGATGGGGCAGTTTTTTTATACGGTGACCTTGCTGCTGATGCTGGCAACAAATGCACATCATTTGCTGCTTGATGGAATCTATTACAGTTTTCAATATATTCAAGTTGATCAGTATGCACTGAACTTCGGTAGTGAATCCTTTGCTTACTTTATTGCAAAGAGCTTCAACCAAATGTTCATCATAGCCTTTCAAATCTCAGCACCTGTTGTGGCTAGTTTGTTTTTAGTCGATTTGGCATTAGGAATTGTGGCACGTACAGTTCCGCAAATGAACGTATTTGTCGTTGGACTTCCCATTAAAATGGGCGTGAGTTTTATTATGATCATCATTTGTATGGGTGTTATCTTCGGGGTCGTCCAAAATACATTTGAAACGATTGTGCTCACCATGAGGAACTTCTTAGCATTGGTCGGTGGTTCGTCATGACGACAAGACTTAGACTCGACTTGCAATTTTTCGCAGGTGAAAAAACAGAAAAAGCAACACCGAAAAAGAGACGGGATTCACGTAAAAAAGGGCAGGTTGCCAAAAGTACCGACGTCAATACAGCCATCTCATTTCTACTAATCTTTTTATCATTCTTTTTTATTGGGCCTTTTATGAAAGAGCGTATTATTGCGCTCATTGAACGTTTTTATTCAACAACCATGCTAATGAAGGTTAGCACATCTAATATTCACCAGTTATTCTTGGAATTGCTTCAAGAGACAGGTCTCCTCCTCATGCCAATTCTTGGTGTTGGGATGCTGGCAGGGATCATCAGTAACTATTTACAAGTTGGATTTCTCTTTTCAACTGAAGTGATCAAGCCCAAATTAGAAAAGCTTGATCCAATCAAAGGGTTTAAACGAATATACAGTATTCGAGCACTCGTTGAGCTATTAAAATCCATTTTAAAAATTGGTTTTGTTGGTTTTGCGACATTTATCGCTCTATGGATGCACTTTGACGAAATCTTGCGGCTCCCTCTACTCACTGCAGAGGAAACCCTTCATTTCGTGGCAAATATGACCTTGATTATGGGTCTATATGCAGCAGGTGCTCTTCTCATCTTAGCTGGGCTTGACTACATGTATCAGAAATTTGATTATGAAAAAAACTTACGGATGTCTAAACAAGACATCAAAGATGAGTATAAAAAATCAGAGGGTGACCCGCTCATAAAATCAAAAATTAAACAGCGGCAAAGGGAAATGGCCATGAGACGGATGATGCAGGAAGTCCCAAAAGCGGACGTCATCATTACAAACCCGACCCACTACGCAATTGCCTTGAAATATGACGAAGAAAAGATGGACGCGCCGTTTGTTGTGGCAAAGGGAACGGATATTTTGGCTTTGAAAATTAGAACAATTGCGAAAGAACATGATGTCATGACTGTAGAGAACCGGCCGCTCGCCCGCGCCCTCTACGATCAAGTGGATATCAACCAAGCGGTGCCTGAAGAATATTTTAAGGCGATCGCAGAAATTTTGGCTTACGTATATAAAACGAAACAAAAGATTTTATGAATTTTTGGTTTTAAAAGGAGAGAACAGGCATGTCAGCAAGAGATTTATCTGTTTTATTCAGTGTTATTTTAATCGTGGCGATGCTGGTCATACCGTTTCCGCCCGTCCTATTAAGTATTTTAATCATTATTAATATTTCTCTTGCGCTTATCGTGCTTCTCACCACAATGAACATGCAAGAACCACTGCAATTTTCCATTTTTCCATCGTTACTTTTGCTCTTAACACTGTTTCGTTTAGGGCTTAACATCTCTACAACCCGTTCTATTTTATCAACTGGAGATGCTGGTAAGGTTGTAGAAACGTTTGGATCATTTGTTGTTGGGGGCAATATACTTGTTGGTCTGGTTGTCTTCCTTATTCTGATCATCATTCAGTTTGTTGTCATCACCAAAGGGGCAGAGCGTGTATCAGAGGTTGCGGCCAGATTTACACTCGACGCGATGCCAGGTAAACAGATGAGTATTGACGCAGATTTGAATGCAGGAATGCTGACAGAGAGTGAAGCTAGAAACCGCCGTGAAAAAGTAGCAAGAGAAGCAGACTTTTATGGTGCGATGGATGGTGCAAGTAAGTTCGTTAAAGGGGATGCCATCGCAGGTATTATCATCGTTATTATCAATATTATTTTTGGCATCATTATTGGGATGATTCAGCAAGGAATGTCGATTCAAGAATCAGCTTCCCACTTTACTCTTTTAACAGTAGGGGACGGAATTGTGTCGCAAATCCCTGCACTTCTCATCTCAACAGCGACAGGGATTGTTGTCACGAGAGCGGCTTCTAACGGAAACCTTGGTTCAGACATTACGGGTCAGCTCTTTGCCTTCCCTGCCATGCTTTACGTCACAGCAGGTACGATCTTCCTGCTTGGATTGTTTACGCCAATTGGCGTACTTTTGACAGGGCCGATCGCAGGTTTACTTGCACTCGGTGCGTACATGATGTCGAAAAACAAACAGGATCAAGAAGAGATTGAAGAAGTACTGGAAGAACAGGCAGAGGTAGAAGAGATGAAAAGTCCAGAAAGTGTCATTCATCTCCTGCAAATGGATGCCATTGAATTTGAATTTGGCTACGGGTTGATTCCACTTGCAGATGCCAATCAAGGCGGAGACCTGCTAGACCGAATTGTGATGATCAGAAGGCAGCTTGCTCTTGAACTAGGTCTTGTCATTCCAGTTGTCCGTATTCGAGACAACATTGCGCTGAACCCGAATGAATACAGGCTCAAAATAAAAGGGAACGAAGTGGCAAAAGGAGAGCTGCTGCTTGATCATTACTTAGCGATGTCCCCAACGCCTGATGATGATCCGATTGAAGGAATTGAAACAATCGAACCATCCTTTGGTCTGCCGGCAAAATGGATATCAGAAGCAGAAAAAGATCAGGCTGAAATGCTTGGGTATACAGTGGTCGATCCAGCATCTGTTGTGTCTACCCACATCACAGAGAAGATTAGACAAAATACCCACGAACTGCTTGGACGCCAAGAAACGAAGCAATTAATCGATCATCTAAAAGAAAGTTATCCAGTTTTAGTTGATGAGGTAACACCGAATCCATTAGCAGTCGGGGATATCCAAAAAGTACTTGCAAAACTTCTGAAAGAAAAGGTCTCCATTCGAAACCTTGTGACCATTTTTGAGACCCTTGCAGACTACGGAAAATTAACGACTGATACAGACTTGCTAACAGAGTATGTTAGACAGGCACTTGCAAGACAGATTACTGCACAGTATGCAAGAGAAAATGAATCACTGAAAGTCGTGACATGCTCAGGCCGAGTCGAAAAGGTGATTGCAGACAGCGTGCAGCAAACGGAGCATGGGAACTACTTATCGTTAGATCCAGAATCCTCTGAAAGTGTGATTCAATCAGTGGCGAGAGAAATTGAACAGCTTTCGCTTCGTCAGGAAACGCCGGTTCTATTATGCTCACCTCCTATAAGAATGTACGTCAAACAGTTGTTAGAAAGATATTTCCCAGATTTACCGGTACTATCTTATAACGAACTAGAAGCAAATGTGGAAGTACAGAGCATCGGAGTGGTGGATATCTAATGAAAATGAAAAAAATCACAGCGAATTCTATGCAGGAGGCAACGATCCAAATCAGGCAGCAGCTTGGGAAGGATGCCGTCATATTAAATTCGAAAACCGTTGTCAAACGAAAGCTGTTCGGTTTAAAGAAACAGCAAATGGTCGAAGTGATTGCAGTGCTGGATCAAGATTTTGAAGAAAGAGCCGGTAAAGGATTACAACCAGCAGCTGCGCCTATCCCGGTGTTACCGAAAAAGGAGCAGATTCAACATCTTACGCAAGAGCTGCCGGCTGCCACTCAAGCCGTTAAAGCAGCGCCTTCTCATTCTCAGCCTTTAGAATATGCAAGAAACGAACGCCATGCCGGGATCTTGCCGGATTCTCTCATGAAAATGGATCAAAAGCTAAAGGATCAAGGTCTTGATGATGAGATTCGAGATGAGTGCTTAAAGGGTCTTTTAACAAAAGGTGCTGTGAAAGAAGAGCAGATTGAAAAAGAACTTGAAAAACTACTCACAGGGATGCTGCCGGCTCACACTTCTGATGAGCCGATGATTCGTTCGAAATACATTGTGTTGTTTGGTTCAACTGGTGCTGGTAAAACGACAACGATTGCAAAGCTGGCTGCGAAAACAGCCATTCAGCAGCAAAAGAAAATTGCTTTTATCACAACAGATACGTACCGGATTGCAGCGATTGAACAACTAAAAACATATGCTGAACTGCTGAATGCACCTCTTGAAGTTTGTTATTCAAGAGAGGACTTTGTGAAAGCACAGCAGACCTTTAAAGACTATGATCATATTTTCATCGATACAGCAGGCCGTAACTTTAAAGAAGAGGCGTACATCAAAGAGCTGACGGATATCATTCCATTTGATGAAAGCATTCAAAGCTTTCTTGTCATGAGTGCGACATCGAAATATCAAGATATGAAAGCCATGGTCAATCGATTTGAACCTGTTCCAATCGATCAATTTATTTTCACAAAAGTTGATGAAACAGACACGGTGGGAACGATCTTTCAAATCATTGCAGAATCTCAAATCGGGCTAGGGTTTTTAACAAATGGCCAAAATGTGCCTGAGGATATTCTTGAGAGTTCCCCCCTTGATTTGACAAGGATGGTCTTACAATGATGAAGCCTGACCAAGCCGAAGGTTTAAGAAAGCTTGTTCAGCAGAACCAAATGATTGTACCGAACTCTCTTCATGCGAATGGACAGGCGAAAACCATTGCTGTCATGAGCGGTAAAGGCGGGGTAGGTAAATCGAATTTGACGCTGAATATGGCACTGTCTATCGCAAAAACAGGCAAGCAAGTGCTCATTATTGATCTCGACTTTGGCATGGGGAATATTGATATTTTACTAGGGAAAACATCGACCAGCTCTATATTAGACGTGCTTGTTAGAAAAAAATCCTTCCAAGCGGCTATGACAAAAGGAACGGACAATCTGTATTACATTTCTGGCGGAAGCGGGCTTGAACAGCTGTTTTCTTTAGACAAAGATCAATGGTCGTTCTTTTTAGAAGAGATGGAGAAAATATTGAATGACTTTGATTGTATATTCTTTGATATGGGTGCAGGCTTGTCAAAAGATCAACTCCCTTTTGTCTTATCGGCAGGTGAGGTGGTCGTTGTGACAACGCCAGAACCAACATCCATCATGGATGCCTACAGCGCAATTAAGCACTTAGCCATTCATCAGTTTGAACAGTCTGTTCAAATCATTGTCAACCGGTGTAAAACCCCTTCGGAAGGATCTGAAACGTACCGGAAATTAGCGGGAGTGGTGACGTCATTTCTACACCGAAAGCTTGTGTTTGCTGGTGCGGTACCTGATGATCCTGCTGTTCCTAAAGCAGTCACTGAACAAATACCATTTTATATGAAGCAGCCTCATTCAAGGCTAAGTAAAACCATTAAAATGTTGGCTGAAACACTTTATCATCAGCAGATAAGAGAGGCACAGAGAGAGCAGCATACGTTTATAGATAAGTTGTCCTCTTTTTTTAAAAGGAGGAAAGTGGACTCATGATTAGAGTGCTTGTAGTAGATGACTCGGCTTTTATGAGAAAACTCATCAGTGATTTCCTAAGTGCCGAGCAAGAAATTGAAGTCGTCGGAACGGCGAGAAATGGAGAAGATGCCTTAAAACGGATTAAGGAATTGAATCCAGATGTTGTCACACTTGATGTGGAAATGCCTGTTCTAAATGGAACAGAAGCATTAAAACAAATTCTGGCTGAACACGACCTTGCTGTGATTATGGTGTCAAGCCAGACGAAGCAAGGGAAGGAATTAACCATCCATTGCTTAGAACTCGGTGCTTTTGACTTTGTGACAAAGCCTTCAGGAAGTATTTCGCTCGATTTACACAAAGTAAGAGGTCAAATTGTAGAGCGGGTACTTGCGGCAGGCCTGTCTAGAAAACGTACTGAGAAACAAGTTTCTCCTAAGCCGTTCATGAAGCCGCCAAGTCCAATTCCAGCGGCCGCTCCCCGCCTGCAAGAAGTAAGAAGCGGCTCATCACTCCGAAAGATTATTTCAATCGGAACTTCTACGGGAGGGCCTAGGGCGCTTCAACGAGTCGTCACGAAGCTGCCAAAAGACATAGAGGCGCCGATTTTGATTGTGCAGCATATGCCGGCAGGATTTACGGCATCGCTGGCTACTAGATTAGATCATTTATCACAAATTACAATCAAAGAAGCTCAAGATGGAGACATCGCTAAAAATGGAGTGGCTTACATAGCTCCTGGTGGATTGAATATGTCACTTCATGAACAAGGGGCAGCTTTAGTGATCAGGCTGTCCCCAGAAGACACTGACAGCCGTCACAAACCTTCTGTTAACTATTTATTTGAATCCATCAGCAACATAAAAGGTTACGAGAAAATCGCTGTCATTATGACAGGAATGGGTAGTGACGGCACAGAAGGTGTCAAAAAAATGGTCGCAAGCGGTCATACAAAAGTCATTGCAGAAAAAGAAGAATCATGTGTTGTTTTCGGAATGCCTAAATCAGTCATTAAAGCAGGCCTTGCACATGAAACAAGGCATGTGGATGACATCGCACATGCAATTATAAGCTCCATGAAAAAAGAGAGGGCGTGAACACGTTGGATGTAAACCAATACTTAGATATCTTTTTAGATGAAAGCAGAGAACACTTACAAACTTGTAATGAAAAACTTCTTGAATTAGAAAAGAACCCAACAGACTTGCAGCTAGTGAATGATATATTCAGAGCCGCTCATACACTGAAAGGCATGAGTGCAACGATGGGCTATGATGATATGGCTCAATTAACACATCATTTAGAAAACATGTTTGATGCCATCAGAAACGAACAAATGATTGTCACTCCTGAATCAATGGATACGATGTTTGAAGCACTCGATCACCTTGAAGCAATGGTTCAATCGATTGCAGAGGGCGGGGATGGAAAACGTGATGTCACGGAGATTAGTAAAAAACTAGATGTGACAGGAAGCCATGCAGAAACAGCATCTGCCGTTGAGACAGCTGAAGCATCATCAGCTGCAAGCGACCTAAATTATAACGAATTTGAGCGTACAGTTCTTGATGAAGCAAGAGAACAAGGCTTTAAATGTTATGAGCTGACCGTGACATTAAGCGACGCATGCTTATTAAAAGCCGTTCGTGTCTATATGATTTTTGAAAGACTGAACGAAGCAGGAGAAGTTGTCAAAACGGTTCCGAATGCAGAACTTTTAGAATCAGAAGATTTTGAATCTGAATTCAGCATTTCTTACTTATCGAAACAGCCGATGGAAGAAGTGAAAAAAATCGTGACAGCGATCTCAGAGGTTGAACAAGTGGAGATTTCTGAAGTCTCTGCCTTTGAAGAAGCGGCTCCGGCTGAAACAAAAGCAGCGAAACCTGAGCAGAAAAATGAAGAAGCCACAGTTCCTGCCACTAAAGCGCCAGCAAACGATGCGCCAAAAGCAAATGGCAATAACGGTGCAGCTGCCGGCGGAACGAAAACGATCCGTGTCAACATCGATCGTCTAGATTCACTTATGAACCTGTTTGAAGAGCTTGTCATAGATAGAGGACGTTTAGAACAGATTGCCAAAGAACTTGAAAACAACGAACTCACGGATACAGTGGAAAGAATGTCCCGTATTTCTGGCGACCTGCAATCGATCATCTTGAACATGAGAATGGTGCCTGTAGAAACGGTGTTTAACAGATTCCCTCGTATGATTCGTCAATTGACGAAAGAGCTCAATAAGAAAATTGAACTGATCATTGAAGGTGCTGAGACAGAGCTTGATCGAACAGTGATCGATGAAATTGGCGATCCGCTCTTACACTTACTTAGAAACAGTCTCGATCACGGGATTGAATCACCAGAAGAACGTGTGAAAAAAGGCAAACCAGAAAAAGGAACCGTTCTATTAAAAGCGTATCATAGCGGAAACCATGTCTTCATTGAAGTAGAAGATGATGGCGGCGGGATTAACCGTAAAAAGGTCCTTGAAAAAGCATTAGAGCGCGGGGTTATTACAGAAAGAGAAGCGGAAACGCTTGAAGATCATCAAATTGATTCATTGATCTTTGCAGCAGGGTTCTCTACAGCGGATACGATTTCTGATATCTCGGGCCGGGGTGTAGGTCTTGACGTTGTGAAAAACAAGCTGGAATCATTAGGTGGTTCTGTGAGTATTAACTCAACAGAAGGTCAAGGCTCACTGTTCTCAATTCAGCTTCCACTCACATTATCGATCATTTCCGTACTTCTTGTGAAACTAGAGGAAGAAACATTTGCTATTCCGATTTCTTCTATTATAGAAACGGCTGTCATTAAGAAGAGTGACATCCTTCAAACGCATGATCGTGAAGTCATTGATTTCCGCGGATTTATCGTACCGGTTGTGTACTTGAAGAAACAGTTCAACGTACCAAATGCGAATGATTTAGAAGAAGAACTGCACATTATTGTTGTCCGTAAAGGAGACAAGCTAACAGCATTTGTGGTCGATTCGTTTATCGGTCAGCAAGAGGTCGTATTAAAATCACTTGGAGATTACCTACCAAACGTATTTGCGATATCAGGCGCAACAATCTTAGGTGACGGTCAGGTTGCACTCATCGTTGACTGTAATGCACTGATCAAGTAAAAAACAATAGAGGAGCGGTCTGAAATGAGTACAGATATCAAAACTGGCGAAAAGATGATTGTGTTTATCGTAAACAAAAAAGAATACGCCATTTCAGTATCAGAAGTAAAGTCCATTGAAAAATGGCAGCAGCCGACAAGAGTTCCTGGCGTTGCCCCTTATATATGCGGTGTCATTAATCTACGCGGTGTCGTGACACCTGTCATTGACCTTAGAGTGAGACTTGGATCAACTGACAACGAGATTACAGACGAAACAAGAATGATTATTGTACAAGTTGGTGACATTGAAGTCGGCTGGATTGTTGATGAAGCAAATGATGTCATTACTGTCCATCAGGAAGAGGTAGAATCTTCTACTGATTCAGCTGAAAAAGAAGGACTGTCATGGGTGACAGGAATTATTAAGCATGATCAGCGTCTATTCAATATCATTCATGCTGGTGCGGTCCTCGACAAGAGCGTGCAAGATGCACCTGTTCATTAAGGGGGATGTGAAATGAGCATTTTCAATGAAATTAAAGATGAACAGCTAGATATATTAAGTGAGGTTGGGAATATCGGAGCAGGCCATGCAGCGTCTGCTCTTGCCAGCCTATTGAATCGCAAAATTGATATGGCTGTTCCTTTTGTCAAAGTTCTCTCGTTTGAAGATTTAATGGATTTCTTTGGTGGAGCAGACCTTCCAGTTGCCAGTATCTTTTTGCGAATGGAGGGTGATCTTACCGGTTCAATCTTTTTCATTATGCCGTTTGAACAAGCTGAACAATTTGTAAGGGAGCTTGTTCAGGACCCAGCATTTGATATTGATACGATTCATGAACACATGCTAGGAACATCAGCGCTTCATGAGCTAGGAAATATTTTAGCAGGTTCTTATTTATCAGCACTTGCCGATTTAACAAAACTGCAGCTTCACCCAAGTGTTCCAGATGTCACGCTCGATATGTTCGGGGCTGTCATTAGTGAAGGGTTAATGCAGTTTAGTCCTCTCGGCGATCAGGCAATTGTGATTGATACATCGATTTTTGATGATCAAAATAAGCAAGAGCTGAAAGGAAATATGTTTCTATTACCAGACTTTGAATCGTTTGAAAAACTGTTCAAAGCATTAGGTAACCTATAATGAACGTGCAGATTCCGGCAGTTGTAAAGGTTGGTATAGCGGATGTTCAGCTTGTGAAAACACCGGACCGTATTCGGACATCCGGTCTTGGTTCTTGCGTAGGACTTGTCCTTTTTGACCAAGAAAAAAAACTGGCAGGACTTGTCCATGTCATGCTTCCAGACTCCTCTCTTTCAAAAGGAGCGGTAGAGAACTTGGCTAAGTATGCAGATACAGGTGTCAAGCATACAATTGATCTGCTCTTAAAAGAAGGAGCACGCAAACATGCGCTAAAAGCGAAGCTTGCTGGCGGCGCAGAAATGTTTAAATTTAAGTCAACCAATGATCTGATGAGAATTGGACCTAGAAATGTATCAGCTGTGAAAGAACATCTGTCTCTTCATCATATCCCGATCATTAGTGAGGACACGGGCGGAAACAATGGACGCACGATTGAATTCGATCCGCTTACAACAGAACTTGAGATCCGCACTGTGAAACAAGGCATTATGAAGATATAACTAAGGAAGTATAGGGGGAGAAAGATGCAATCCTTAAATTACGAAGATCAGGCGCTATGGGCTAGATGGAAAGAGTGGAAGGACCCAGCTGCTGGAGATGATCTTATGCGCCGCTATATGCCGCTCGTCACATATCATGTTGGAAGAATTTCCATCGGTCTCCCGAAGTCAGTGCACAAAGAAGACTTGATCAGTCTAGGGATGCTCGGTTTATATGATGCCCTTGAAAAATTTGACCCCGGAAGAGATCTGAAGTTTGATACATATGCATCCTTCAGAATTCGTGGGGCCATCATCGACGGTCTTCGTAAAGAGGACTGGCTGCCTCGTACATCAAGAGAAAAAACAAAAAAAGTAGAAGCGGCAATTGAAAAGCTTGAACAGCGATATTTGCGAAATGTGACACCAACAGAGGTTGCTGAAGAACTCGGCATGAGTGAACAAGATGTGGTCACAACGATGAATGAAGGGTTCTTTGCGAATTTGCTCTCGATTGATGAGAAGCTACATGATCAAGAAGACGGAGAAAACGTTCAAGTCATGATTCGCGACGAAAAGACTGTGACACCTGAAGAGAAAATGTTGAAAGATGAATTAATTGAGCAGCTTGCCGAAAAAATGACAGAGCTTTCCGAAAAAGAAAAGCTTGTGATTAGTCTTTTCTATAAAGAGGAATTGACGTTAACGGAAATCGGTCAAGTGCTTAACTTATCGACCTCCCGCATTTCGCAAATTCATTCAAAGGCATTGTTCAAGCTTAAGCATCTGCTTGATAAAGCCATTCAATCTTAAAGAGTTAGTGAGTGAAAAAATATGCTATGGCTGATTAGCTTTATGCTTCATGCTGCACTTATTTATTTTGTGATCATTTTATACACGAGAATGAATTCGCTGAAGGCAACAGAACAAAAGCAGCGAGAGCTTTTAGAAGAAACGGAAAATACCCTGGCTGCATTTTTGATGGAAGTCAAAGAAGAGAATGAAAAACTATCAAAAGCTGCAGCCACTTCCCCTGATTTTTCTGCTGAAGAGCTGAAATCGGATCTTCAGACACCAAAGCAGCCACAACCACCAATTGAATCCCAGCAATCGGTAGAAAGTGAAGATCCAGTTCCAGAGCACCTGTCGGCTCTCCTTAGCGAAGTTGAGGTGCAGGAAGAGAAGGTAAACGAACCCGTTTCAAGTCTTGAAACAGAAGCTTCTGTGCCTTCTGAAAGTGAAATAGAAGAAACATTTGAGGATCAAGTAAAGGCCTTATATGATCAAGGGCTATCATTAGAAGAAATAGCGAAAGAATTAAAAACGGGCAAGACAGAAATCGAGCTTTTATTAAAATTTAGCGGAAAGCTGTAAAGGATTCTTGATTGTCAGTCCATCATGTGTTATATTATTTCTTGGTGTTAAATACACACGCTTAATGATTCGTATGAAGGTGCTGCCGTGGCGCAGTTTTATGTGAACATGACTTAAGCGGAGGAAAAAAAACCATTATATTAGGAGGCAACAACATGTCAGTTATTTCTATGAAACAATTGCTAGAAGCTGGTGTTCACTTCGGTCACCAAACACGCCGTTGGAACCCAAAAATGAAGCGTTACATCTTTACAGAGCGTAACGGTATCTACATCATCGATCTTCAAAAAACGGTGAAAAAAGTAGAGGAAGCTTACAACTTCACGAAAAACCTTGCTGCTGATGGAGGAAAAATCCTTTTCGTTGGTACGAAAAAGCAAGCACAAGATTCAGTGAAAGAAGAAGCAATCCGTTCTGGTATGTTCTATGTAAACCAACGCTGGCTTGGTGGAACGTTAACAAACTTTGAAACAATCCAAAAACGTATCAAACGTTTAAAAGATATTGAAAAAATGCAAGAAAACGGTACGTTCGAAGTTCTTCCTAAGAAAGAAGTCGTTCAACTGAAAAAAGAATTAGAACGTCTTGAAAAATTCCTAGGCGGAATCAAAGACATGAAGGGTCTTCCAGATGCACTTTTCATTATCGACCCTCGTAAAGAGCGTATTGCAGTTGCAGAAGCTCGTAAATTGAATATCCCAATTATCGGTATCGTTGACACAAACTGTGATCCAGACGAAATTGATGTTGTGATCCCTGCAAACGATGATGCAATCCGTGCTGTAAAACTTCTAACTGCTAAAATGGCAGATGCGATTCTTGAGTCTAAACAAGGCGAAGAAGAAGCTGTTGTAGAAGAAACGACAGAAACTGAAACAACAACTGCGTAACCTATTCAAAAGGTGATAAGAGGGAACTGCCTTTTATCACCTTTTTTTCACCTAGTAATCCGTGTTTTAACATAGAAGGAGGAAATGTAAAATGGCAATTACTGCTCAATTAGTAAAAGAACTGCGTCAAAAAACTGGTGCAGGTATGATGGACTGTAAAAAAGCGTTAACAGAAACTGATGGTGACATCGATAAAGCAATCGATCTTCTAAGAGAAAAAGGGATCGCAAAAGCTGCGAAAAAAGCAGACCGTATTGCGGCAGAAGGATTAACTCTTATTAAAACTGACGGCAACACTGGCGTTATCCTAGAAGTGAACTCTGAGACTGATTTCGTTGCGAAAAACGAAGGATTCCAAAATCTTCTTAACGAACTTGCTGATCATTTACTTGCTGCGAAACCTGCAACAATTGAAGAAGCACATGCTTCTAAAATGGAAAATGGTTCAACAGTTGAAGAACATATTACTTCTGCAATTGCGAAAATCGGAGAAAAAATTACGCTGCGCCGTTTCTCAGTCATCACAAAAGAAGATAACGCTGCATTCGGTTCTTACTTACACATGGGCGGACGCATCGGTGTATTAGCGGTTCTTAACGGAACAACTGATGAAGAGCTTGCGAGAGACATCGCAATGCACGTTGCTGCTGTAAACCCTAAATACATTTCTCGTGACCAAGTGTCTGAAGAAGAAGCAAACCGTGAGCGTGAAGTATTAACACAACAAGCGCTTCAAGAAGGAAAGCCTGAAAATATCGTTGCTAAAATGGTAGAAGGCCGTCTAAACAAATTCTTCGAAGAAATTTGCTTACTTGACCAAGCATTCGTTAAAAACCCAGATGAAAAAGTGAAACAAGTTGTAGGTGCGAAAAACGCAACTGTTCAAACTTATGTTCGCTATGAAGTGGGCGAAGGTATCGAAAAGCGTCAAGACAACTTTGCTGAAGAAGTCATGAGCCAAGTGAAAAAATAATGTTTGAAAAGCTCTCTGGGGCTTTTTTAGGGAGCACAAGCACTGTGTTCCCTATTTTTTAGAGGATATTGATTTACAAAAGGCGGTTTCTTACGCATAATAAGAGACGGTATAGTTTACACTTGGAGGTTATCATGAGCAAACCGAAATATAATCGCATTGTACTGAAGCTAAGTGGAGAAGCACTAGCTGGTGATGCTGGAAATGGAATTAACCCAACTGTCATTCAATCAATTGCAAAGCAAGTAAAAGAAATTGCAGAACTTGATGTTGAAGTTGCAGTCGTTGTAGGTGGAGGAAACCTTTGGCGTGGTAAGACAGGCAGTGACTTAGGAATGGACCGGGCAACAGCAGACTATATGGGGATGCTTGCAACAGTGATGAATTCATTGGCATTACAAGACAGCCTAGAAACGCTTGGCATTCAGTCTAGAGTACAAACCTCTATCGAAATGAGACAGGTTGCAGAGCCATACATAAGAAGAAAAGCGATCCGTCACCTTGAGAAGAAACGTGTCGTGATTTTTGCTGCAGGTACTGGTAACCCTTATTTCTCTACTGATACAACAGCAGCACTTCGTGCAGCTGAAATTGAAGCAGATGTCATTTTAATGGCGAAAAACAATGTAGACGGTGTCTACAGTGCTGATCCTCGTACAGATGCGGATGCAGTAAAATATGATAAGCTTTCATATCTTGATGTACTAAAAGAAGGGCTTGCTGTAATGGATTCTACTGCGTCCTCATTATGTATGGACAATGACATTCCATTAATCGTCTTCTCTATTATGGAAGAAGGAAATATTAAACGTGCCGTCAATGGCGAATCAATCGGAACGATCGTGAGGGGGAAATAACGTGTCAAAAGAAGTGTTGAACCAAACAAAAGAAAAAATGGAAAAAGCCGTTCAAGCATACGGACGTGAACTAGCAACTGTCCGTGCGGGCAGAGCTAATGCCTCCCTTTTAGACAAAGTAACAGTGGATTACTATGGTGCGCAAACACCACTAAACCAAATTGCGTCAATTACAGTGCCAGAAGCACGTATGCTGATTATCACACCTTACGATAAAACAGCGATCGGTGATATCGAAAAGGCGATCCAAAAGTCTGATCTTGGTATCACACCAACAAGTGACGGAAACGTGATCCGTATTGCGATCCCAGCACTAACAGAAGAAAGACGTAAAGAACTTGTAAAAGTTGTGAGAAAATACTCAGAAGAAGCAAAAGTAGCTGTTCGTAACGTTCGTCGTGATGCAAACGATGAATTGAAAAAGCTAGAGAAAAATGGGGAGATCACTGAAGATGAATTAAGATCATCTACAGAGGATGTTCAAAAATTGACAGATGAATATGTCGCTAAAATTGATGAAGTGACAAAAGATAAAGAAAAAGAAATCATGGAAGTTTAAGAAAAAACTATGTACAATAGATAATAGTGAAAAGACCCTCTTCATGTTTACAGGGGGTTTTTTTGTTAATACTGTTGAGGACTATATTATTAGCGGGAACGCAACCTTTTTGGGTGATGGAGGAATCTCATGCTCAATATACTCAAAAATTGGAAGAATCAGCAAACAGCAGCTTCCAACTTAGAAAGCCTGACAAAAGAAGACATATTAAATGGAGAAATTCCTGAACATATCGCCATTATCATGGATGGGAATGGAAGATGGGCGAAGAAACGTGCGCTTCCACGGGTAGCAGGACATCATGAAGGAATGAAAGTTGTCAAGCGCATGACAAAGCTTGCAAATGAGCTGAATGTCAAAGTGCTGACTTTGTATGCTTTCTCTACAGAAAATTGGAAACGTCCAAAACTAGAAGTAGACTTTTTAATGAAGCTTCCTGAAGAGTTTCTAAACATCTATCTGCCTGAACTCATCGAGGAAAATGTCCGTGTACGTTTAACAGGTGATCCAGACGGCCTCCCGCAGC
This sequence comes from Bacillus sp. BS1807G30, assembly GCF_040047675.1. NCBI lineage: Bacteria > Bacillati > Bacillota > Bacilli > Caryophanales > Bacillaceae > Bacillus > Bacillus sp. BS1807G30. Next base: position 1,566,148 of record NZ_CP157353.1, read on the forward strand.
ATACGAAAAAAGCGGTAGAGAACGCAGTGAAGAGTACGGCGAATAATGACGGACTCATTTTAAATTTTGCGCTCAATTATGGAGGACGGACAGAAATTATTTCTGCATGCAGACAAATTTCTGAAAAAGTCAAAGAAGGCAAGCTTCGAGCAGAAGACATCACAGAAGAGATGTTTTCAGCTTATTTAATGACAGAATCTCTTCAAGATCCGGATTTGCTTATTCGCACGAGTGGAGAAATTAGATTAAGCAACTTTATGCTTTGGCAAATTGCATACAGCGAGTTTGTCTTTACGGATGTGCTTTGGCCTGACTTTTCTGATGAGCATCTCATAGGCGCTATCGGAGAGTACCAGCGCCGCGGCCGGAGGTTCGGTGGAATTTAGAGGGTGGTGCAGATGAAACAAAGAATTTTGACGGGTGTTCTGGCAGCTGCAGTGTTTTTACTTGCAGTGATTTATGGACAAATGCCATTTACCCTGCTGATTTATTTAATGGGAAGTGTCGCTCTCTTTGAGCTTCTTAGAATGAAAAAGATTTCGATTTTCAGCTTTCCTGGCATTGTCAGCTTAATATTGCTTTGGCTTTTAATGGGCGGAGAAAATAGCTTCTTCCCGAACGTAGACGCATCAAAAATGCAGATTGCTTTATTTGCAGTCTTAATCCTTTTAACTTATACAGTTCTGAGCAAAAACTCTTTCACATTCGATGAGGTTGCTTTTGTTATATTAGCCACATTATATATTGGCGTTAGTTTCTATTATTTTATTCAAATTAGAGGCTTGTATGGCATGAGTGCGATCTTCTTCGCAGCGGTGATTATTTGGTCCACTGACTCAGGTGCCTATTTTATTGGGAAATCTATGGGGAAACGAAAGCTTTGGCCAGAGATCAGCCCAAACAAAACAGTAGAAGGATTTATCGGCGGAATCGTCACAGCGGTCGTGCTGTCACTTGTGTTCCAGGCGGTTACAGGATTTTTGCCATCATATCTGCTTGTTATGTTTATTACTCTTTTGCTCAGTATTTTTGGACAGCTTGGCGACCTTGTGGAATCTGCTTTAAAGCGTCATTACCATGTGAAGGATTCAGGGACAATACTCCCAGGTCATGGCGGAATTTTGGACAGGTTTGACAGCTTTTTATTCGTTCTGCCGTTTTTATATCTATTGCTGGCCACGTTTGCTAGCTAACCTCATAGAAACTAATTGAACGAGAGAAGGAGTGGCAATTTGAAATATATTTCGCTATTAGGCGCAACAGGATCAATTGGAGAACAAACATTAGATGTGATCAGGCAGCATCCAGACAAATTCAAGTTGAAAGCGATGACGTTTGGCAGAAATATAGACAAGGCCATCCCTATCATTGAACAATTTCACCCTGAATTTGTTGGATGTGTAGACGAAGAGACCTATCGCACGTTAAAAGGTCATTCATTTCAATACGATGTCAAAATGGCTGCGGGTGATGAAGCGAACATCGAAGCAGCGACCTATGATGCAGTGGATGTTGTGGTCAATGCACTGGTAGGAAGTGTCGGACTTGTGCCAACATTAAAAGCCATTGAACAAAAAAAGACGATCGCACTTGCAAATAAGGAAACACTTGTGACAGCTGGTCATATAGTAAAAGAGTACGCCAAAAAGTATGACGTGCCTTTACTTCCTGTCGATAGTGAACACTCCGCTATTTTTCAATCCCTGCAAGGTGAACAAGCTAAAAACATTGAACGCTTAATCGTGACAGCTTCGGGCGGCAGTTTCCGAGATAAAAAACGCACGGAGCTTGAAGGTGTAACGGTTGAAGAAGCGCTGAATCATCCAAACTGGTCCATGGGCGCAAAAATCACGATTGATTCAGCGACCATGATGAATAAGGGGCTTGAGGTGATTGAGGCGCATTGGCTGTTTGATATCCCATACGATCAAATTGATGTGCTGTTACATAAAGAGAGCATCATCCATTCCATGGTGGAATTCCATGACAAAAGTGTCATGGCTCAGTTAGGTACACCTGACATGAGGGTTCCGATTCAATACGCGCTCACTTACCCTGATAGAGCGCCATTAAAAGAAGCGAAATCATTAAACCTTTGGGAGATTGGACAATTAAATTTCCAAAAAGCGGATTTTGACAGGTATCGCTGCTTACATTTTGCTTATGAATCAGGTAAAATAGGAGGGACAATGCCTACTGTGCTTAATGCAGCCAATGAAATAGCTGTTGATGCATTTCTAAAAGGCAAAGTAACGTTCCTGCAAATTGAAGAATTGATTGAAAAGGCACTGAACAGACATCATGTGATTTCAACGCCTAGTTTGCAAGATATCCATGAAGTGGACAAAGATACACGAGACTTTGTTCAATCAATCCTCGCATAAGGTGGTATGTTCGTGAATACAGTGATTGCGTTTATTATTATTTTTGGAACGCTCGTTTTTTTCCACGAGCTTGGCCATTTAATTATGGCGCAGCGCGCAGGCATTTTATGCCGCGAGTTCGCAATTGGTTTTGGACCGAAGATTTTCTCCTTTAAACGAAAAGAAACCGTCTATACCATCAGACTTCTGCCAATCGGCGGATTTGTTAAAATGGCTGGAGAAGATCCTGAAGTCATTGAAATTAAACCGGGTCATACAGTGGGGCTCTTATTCAATGAGCAAAATGAAGTAGAAAAAATCATTTTAAATGATAAAGAGAAATATCCTGATGCACTTGTCATTGAAGTTGAACAAATTGATTTAGATCATGCGATGAGAATTTCAGGATATGAGGCTGGAAATGAAGACATCCTTACTGGCTACAATGTAAGCCAAACAAGCTTCTATATTGCAGATGGTGAAGAAATTCAAATTGCGCCATACAACCGTCAGTTTGGTTCAAAAACAGTATGGCAGCGCATTAAAGCCATTGCAGCTGGACCGATTATGAACTTTATCTTGGCATATGTGATTCTAGTGGCTTTAGGATTTATTCAAGGTGTAACCGTGGATGATCCTGTACTTGGTAAGCTGACAAAAGACGGCCGGGCAGCGCAAGCTGGGCTTATGCAGGGAGATCATATCGTTTCAATTAACGGGGATAAAATGAATTCTTGGACAGACGTTGTTCAAACGGTTCAAAAAAACCCAGATAAAAAAATGAATGTCGTCATTGACCGAGATGGCAAAGAAAGCACCATTCAGGTTGTACCGGAAGCTGTGAAGGCAGAAGGAAAAACCATTGGCCGTTTTGGCTCTTATCCGCCAACGGAAAATGGCTTTCTCAAAGTCATTTCATCCTCAGGCACTACAGTGATATCTACAGCAGGTCTCATCTTAACGAACTTGCAAAAGATTGTCACAGGACAATTTTCGTTAGATATGCTTGCAGGTCCTGTTGGAATATATGACATGACAGGAGAAGTAGCGAAACAAGGTGTGTTAACATTAATGCAGTTTGCTGCGTTTCTTAGTATCAACTTAGGGATCGTGAATTTATTACCGATTCCTGCATTAGACGGAGGAAGATTACTTTTCCTATTCGTTGAAGCCATTCGCGGCAAACCAATTAATCGTGAGAAAGAGGCACTTGTTGTCTTCATTGGTGTTGCGTTCCTCATGCTATTAATGCTAGTAGTGACATGGAATGACATCCAGCGATTATTTTTATAAAAACCATTCTCTCTTGTTTCTCATTCTGGGAAACAAGAGTTTTTGTGAGAAGTCCTATTTCTTAAATGAGGTGTAACGACATGAGACAATCCCTGACTTTCATTCCAACTCTTCGAGAGGTGCCGGCAGATGCTGAGGCAAAAAGTCATCAGCTGTTAGTAAGAGCTGGATTTATTAGACAAAACACGAGCGGTATCTATCATTATCTGCCGCTAGCACATAAAGTGATTCAGCACATTCAATCCATTGTTCGCAAGGAAATGGAAAAGGCGGGAGCAGCTGAGCTGTTAATGCCAGTGCTGCAGCAAGCAGAAATGTGGCAAGAGTCAGGAAGATGGTATACATACGGTCCAGAACTCATGCGTATGAAAGATCGCCACGGCCGCGAGTTTGCACTTGGCCCAACACACGAAGAAGTGATCACATCACTCGTACGCAGTGAAGTGAAATCGTATAAAAAGCTTCCTTTGACACTATATCAAATCCAATCTAAATTCCGTGATGAACAAAGACCTCGCTTTGGGTTATTGCGCGGACGTGAATTTATTATGAAGGACGCTTATTCATTCCACTCTTCACCAGAGAGCCTTGATGACACATACAACAAAATGTTTACAGCTTACTCGAATGTCTTTTCAAAAGTAGGTCTTAACTTTAGACCCGTCATTGCCGATTCTGGGGCAATGGGAGGAAAAGATACACATGAGTTTATGGCACTGTCAGAAGTAGGAGAAGATACAATCGCATACTCTGACACATCTTCCTACGCTGCGAACATTGAAATGGCTGAGGCTGTGTATCACGGAGAAGAAGCAAACCCTGCGGACTTCAAAGAACTTGAAAAAGTACACACGCCGCAGGTAAAGACGATACAAGATGTTGCGGCATTCTTAGAAGTCGCTCCTTCTACATGTATCAAATCTGTCTTGTTTAAAGCGGACGATGCGTATGTACTTGTCCTGACAAGAGGCGATCATGAAGTAAATGATGTGAAAGTGAAAAACTTAGTTGGAGCACAGCTTGTTGAGCTTGCTTCACGTGAGGAAGTTCTAGACGTGATCGGAACAGAACCAGGATTTGTTGGACCAGTGAAGCTTGAAGCGGAAGTAACGATTTATGCAGACCACGCTGTAAAAGGAATGACAAACGCAGTTGCAGGTGCAAATGAATCGGATTATCACTATGTCAATGTTAATCCTGCTCGTGATCTGTCAGTGAAGGAATATACAGATCTTCGCTTGATTCAAGAAGGAGACGTTTCTCCAGATGGTGAAGGCACAATCCAGTTCGCAAAAGGAATTGAAGTAGGACAAGTCTTTAAGCTAGGCACGCGTTATTCAGAGGCAATGGATGCAACATACCTCGATGAAAATGGACGTGCGCAGCCAATGATCATGGGCTGCTATGGCATCGGAATTTCTAGAACTCTTTCTGCGATTGTTGAACAGCATCATGATGACAAGGGGATTATTTGGCCAGAAACAGTTGCGCCATATGATCTTCATCTACTTGCCTTAAATATGAAAAACGATGCACAAAAGGAACTGGCTGAAACGTTGTATGAGCGTTTACAGGAAGAGGGCTATGATGTCCTTTTCGATGACCGCCAAGAGCGTGCAGGCGTCAAATTTGCCGACAGTGACTTAATTGGACTGCCAATTCGCATTAGCTGCGGGAAACGTTCAGAAGAAGGAATTGTCGAAGTGAAATTCAGAAAATCAGGTGAATCACACGAAGTATCTGTTGATGAACTGATTTCATTTATACGCCAAGCATAAAAAACGAACAAAAAAATGAAGGTACCTCCTGCAAAAAAGAGGTACCTTTCTGATTTACAAAAGGAGGGTCCTGTCTTGGATGAACAATTACCGATTACCCGGCGGCAATTTCATATATTACTCAATCAGATTCAAATGACAGATGATGACCTCAGTCGTTACTTTGAAGAAGGCGAGATCGTCAAATTGACGGTGCATAAGGCGGCAAAAACATGGCATTTCCATTTTAAATTTAAGGCGCTTTTGCCTTACCAAGTATATGCAATGTTTTTAAGCAGGCTGACAAATGCATTTTCTCATATCGCACAAGTCACTTGTACGATTGAAGTCAATGATCCGCACATATCTGAAGAGCTCGTTCAATCGTATTGGTCCCATTGTGTGGAAGAGCTTCAAGGAATTTCTCCCCCAATCATCAGCTTGCTTCAACAGCAAAAACCAGCGCTGTCTGGACATAAGATCATCATCAAAACAAAAAGCGAAACTGAGGCTCTGGCCATCAAGAAGAAATATAGCCCAATGCTTCAGGCTGCATTTAAACAAGTTGGTTTTCCAGAACTTCAATTTGATACAGAAATTTTTGTATCAGATCAAGAGATTCAGAAGTTCAGAGAACAAAAACTTGCTGAAGATCAAGAAAGAGCCATGCAAGCCCTTGTTGAGATGGAGAAGAAGGAAAGTGAGGATCAAGAGGAAGCTCCTTCTGGCCCTCTGATGATTGGCTATCAAATCAAAGACAATGAAGAAATACGTACGCTTGATAGTATTATGGACGAAGAAAGACGAATCACCGTCCAAGGGTACGTGTTTGATGCAGAAACGCGCGAACTAAAAAGCGGCAGAACCCTTTGTATCTTTAAAATTACCGATTATACGAATAGTATTTTGATCAAAATGTTTGCGAGAGAAAAAGAAGATGCTCAGCTCATGAAATCCTTGAAAAAAGGGATGTGGGTCAAAGCAAGAGGAAGCATTCAAAACGATACGTTTGTGAGAGATCTTGTCATGATCGCAAATGACGTCAATGAAATGAAACCTCAGCTGAAAGAAGATACTGCACCTGAGGGAGAAAAGCGTGTTGAGCTTCATTTGCATTCGCCAATGAGCCAGATGGATGCTGTCACTGGCATCGGTAAACTTGTTGAACAAGCAAAAAAATGGGGGCATGAGGCCATTGCCCTGACAGATCACGCCGTTGTACAATCCTTTCCAGATGCGTATGCAGCAAGTAAAAAGCATGGCATCAAAATGATGTACGGGGTGGAAATCAATTTAGTCGACGACGGGGTACCGATTGCGTATAATCCAGAGCACCGCTTGTTAGAAGATGCGACGTTTGTCGTATTTGATGTTGAGACAACAGGACTCTCTGCTGTGTATGATACGATCATTGAGCTTGCAGCCGTGAAAATCAAAGGCGGGGAAATCATTGACCGCTTTGAGGCATTTGCAAACCCTCATCATCCGTTATCAGCAACAACCATTGAACTAACCGGTATCACGGATGACATGGTGAGAGATGCACCAGATGTGGTCGATGTTGTTCGGGATTTCAAAGAGTGGATTGGACAAGATATCCTTGTTGCTCACAATGCAAGCTTTGATATGGGCTTTTTAAATGCAGCATATAAGCGACTGTTAAAAACCGATAAAGCATCAAACCCTGTCATTGATACACTAGAACTTGGCCGATTCCTTTATCCAGAATTTAAAAATCACCGGCTGAACACGCTGTGTAAAAAGTTCGATATTGAACTCACGCAGCATCACCGGGCGATTTATGATGCTGAAGCAACTGGGTACCTCATGCTGAAGATGCTAAAGGATGCGGCTGAAAAAGAGATTGCCTACCACGATCAATTGAATGAAAACATGGGGCAGTCCAATGCGTATCAGCGCTCACGTCCTTACCATGCAACCGTGATTGCACAAAATGAGACGGGTCTAAAGAATTTATTTAAGCTTGTTTCACTTTCTCATATTCATTATTTCTACCGCGTGCCGCGTATCCCTCGCTCACAGCTTGAGAAGTATCGAGAAGGTTTAATTGTTGGGTCTGCTTGTGATAAGGGTGAAGTGTTTGAAGGGATGATGCAGAAGTCACCTGATGAGGTAGAAGACATTGCCGCATTTTACGACTATTTAGAAGTTCATCCGCCAGAAGTGTATCAGCATTTACTCCAGCTGGAGCTTGTTCGGGATGAACGTGCATTAAAAGAGATCATCACAAACATTGTAAAACTTGGTGAAAAACTGAATAAACCAGTCGTGGCGACTGGAAATGTGCACTACCTGCATCCAGAAGACAAAATTTATCGCAAAATCTTAATTTCATCACAAGGCGGGGCGAATCCGCTTAATCGTCATGAACTGCCAAAAGTTCATTTTAGAACAACTGATGAAATGCTAGAAGCCTTCTCTTTCCTAGGGGACGAAAAGGCGAAAGAGATTGTCGTGACGAATACGCAAAAAGTATCTGAGATGGTCGAAAGTATTAAACCAATCAAAGACGATCTTTATACACCAAAAATCGAAGGTGCAGATGAAGAAATTCGGGAAATGAGCTATAACATGGCTCGCAGCATCTACGGTGACGATTTACCGAAAATTGTAGAAGACCGGATTGAGAAAGAATTAAAGAGTATTATTGGTCATGGTTTCGCTGTTATTTATTTAATTTCTCATAAGCTTGTTAAGAAATCACTTGATGATGGATATCTAGTTGGTTCAAGGGGGTCAGTTGGTTCATCCCTCGTTGCGACATTAACAGAGATTACAGAAGTGAACCCGCTTGCGCCGCACTATGTATGTCCAAGTTGCAAGCACTCTGAGTTCTTTAATGACGGATCGGTTGGCTCAGGATTTGACCTTCCTGATAAAGACTGCCCTGAATGCGGGACGCCGTATAAAAAAGACGGACACGATATTCCGTTTGAAACGTTCTTAGGTTTTAAAGGAGATAAAGTGCCTGATATCGACTTGAACTTCTCAGGAGAATATCAGCCGATTGCCCATAACTATACGAAAGAGCTGTTTGGTGAAGAGTATGTATACCGCGCAGGTACAATCGGTACCGTTGCAGAAAAAACGGCATATGGTTATGTGAAAGGCTACGCAGGAGATCATAACCTTCATATGAGAGGTGCTGAAATTGACCGGCTTGTACAGGGCTGTACGGGGGTCAAACGGACAACGGGCCAACATCCAGGCGGTATTATCGTAGTGCCGGATTATATGGACATTTACGATTTCTCACCAATTCAATATCCAGCAGATGCGACAGGTTCTGATTGGAAAACGACACATTTTGATTTCCATTCAATCCATGATAACTTGCTGAAACTAGATATTCTTGGACACGATGATCCAACGGTCATTCGGATGCTTCAGGACTTGAGCGGAATTGATCCAAAAACGATTCCGACAGATGATCCTGAGGTCATGAAAATCTTCCAAGGAACGGAACCTCTCGGTGTCACAGAAGAACAAATTGGATGTAAAACGGGAACACTTGGGATCCCAGAGTTTGGCACAAGGTTTGTTCGTCAGATGCTTGAGGATACAAAACCGACCACCTTCTCGGAGCTTGTTCAGATCTCTGGTCTATCTCACGGTACAGATGTATGGCTCGGCAACGCTCAAGAGCTGATTCATAATAAAACGTGTGAACTAAGTGAAGTGATTGGCTGTCGTGATGATATTATGGTATATCTGATTTATCAAGGTTTAGAGCCGTCACTTGCCTTTAAAATTATGGAATCTGTTCGTAAAGGGAAGGGACTTCCTCCTGAATGGGAAGAAGAAATGAAGAATAATAACGTACCGAACTGGTACATTGATTCTTGTAAAAAGATTAAATACATGTTCCCTAAAGCCCACGCGGCTGCTTATGTATTAATGGCCGTTCGGATTGCTTATTTCAAAGTGCACCATGCACTTCTGTACTATGCGGCTTATTTTACCGTTCGTGCTGATGATTTTGATATCGAAACGATGACAAAAGGATCGAATGCGATTCGAGCGGTCATGGACGATATTAACTCAAAAGGTCTTGATGCATCACCGAAAGAGAAGAACCTATTAACTGTACTAGAGCTTGCACTTGAAATGTGTGAAAGAGGCTATCACTTTAAAAAAGTAGACCTATACCGATCAAGTGCCACTGAGTTTATCATTGATGGAGACGGGCTAATCCCGCCATTCAACTCCATCCCTGGACTCGGAACAAACGTTGCGTTAAATATTGTACGCGCACGCCAAGATGGTGAATTCCTTTCAAAAGAAGATTTACAAAAACGAGGAAAAGTGTCTAAGACCATCCTTGAGTATTTGGATCGTCAAGGCTGCTTAGAAGCACTTCCTGATCAAAACCAGCTTTCTTTGTTCTAATGTGAAAAAAGAAGAGCGTCCTTAAAGGGCGTTCTTTTTTGTATATACAATAATATTATTATGTTAACTAAATATTTTAACTGGAATTATTTTCTTGTTGGTTCATATATCTTGATTTAACGTCGTGTTTTGAGAGAAGAGATTGTATGTCATTCTTTCTACCCAAATAGAGCAAAAAAGAGAATTTAGCCGTCTGAAATGTTCTCATACGACATATGATCATTTTGGGTACAGTCACATGAAGAATCAGGAGAAAACCCTCGGTGAGCGTCCAGCTGATGGCTGTTTACTATGCACATTTTTGAAACACGCTTGATTCTTTTCAACACTGTACAAAACACGAACAGAATGACAAGGAGGTGGTCATTTCTTGTTCAATGTTTCACGTTTAAGAAAACAGAAGGGGTGAGAAGTAGGTACATGTCAGATTACAACTATGTAGAGGTGCTTCAAAAATCAATTTTGTTTTACGAAGCCCAGCGTTCCGGAAAGCTTCCTGAAAGCAATCGTCTTAACTGGCGAGGGGATTCTGGACTAGAGGATGGGAAAGATGTTGGTCATGATTTAACAGGCGGCTGGTACGATGCTGGTGATCATGTGAAGTTCGGGCTTCCGATGGCTTACTCTGCAGCCGTGCTTGCATGGACAGTCTATGAGTACCGAGAAGCTTACGAAGAGGCAGAACTGCTTGATGATATGTTAGATCAAATCAAGTGGGCAACCGATTATTTTTTGAAAGCCCATACAGGTCCAAATGAATTTTGGGCACAAGTAGGCGATGGGAACGCAGATCATGGCTGGTGGGGTCCAGCAGAAGTGATGCCGATGAACCGGCCAGCATTTAAAATTGATGAACATTGTCCAGGAACAGAAGTAGCCGCCCAAACCGCAGCCGCTTTAGCAGCAGGTTCAATTATTTTTAAAGAAACAGACGCGCCATATGCAGCAAAACTTCTCACCCATGCAAAGCAGCTTTATGCATTTGCTGACCAATATCGCGGTGAGTATACAGATTGTGTCACCAATGCTCAGCCATTTTATAACTCCTGGAGCGGCTATATTGATGAGCTCATTTGGGGTGGAATATGGCTGTACTTGGCGACAAATGACCAGACCTATTTAAACAAAGCACTAAAAGCAGTAGAAGAATGGCCGAAGGATTGGGATTATACGTTTACGATGTCGTGGGACAATACCTTTTTTGCTTCGCAAATTTTACTTGCGAGAATCACAAAGGAGAAAAGGTTTATCGAATCGACAGAGCGTAATCTCGATTACTGGTCCACGGGTTTTGTTCAAAATGGAAAAGTAGAAAGAATCACTTATACGCCTGGCGGGTTGGCGTGGTTAGATCAATGGGGGTCACTTCGTTATACAGCAAATGCCGCATTTTTAGCGTTTGTATACGGAGATTGGGTCTCTGATCAAGAAAAAAAGAATCGATATCAAACGTTTGCGATCAGGCAAACACACTATATGTTAGGGGATAATCCGCAAAATAGAAGCTATGTCGTTGGGTTTGGCAAAAATCCGCCGATGCATCCACACCATCGAACTGCACATGGCTCATGGTCTAATCAGCTGACAACTCCTTCTTCTCATCGGCACACGCTTTATGGAGCGCTTGTTGGGGGGCCTAATGCACAGGATCAGTATACCGATGACATCTCTGACTATGTATCAAACGAGGTAGCAACAGACTATAATGCCGCCTTTACTGGAAATGTAGCCAAAATGGTGCAGCTGTTTGGTCAGGGGCAGTCAAAGCTGCCGAATTTTCCGCCTAAAGAAAAAGTGGAAGATGAGTTTTTTGTAGAGGCAGCTGTCATGAGTAACGATACAACATCTACTCAGATCAAAGCCATTCTATACAATCGATCAGGCTGGCCGGCAAGAAGTAGTCAATCACTTTCTTTTAGATATTATGTCAATCTGAGCGAGATATTTGCGAAGGGATTCACTGATAAAGATATTCAAGTGACAGCTGTCTACAATGAAGGCGCTTCCTTATCTCCGTTAACGGTGTATGACGCATCATCCCATATCTATTTTACAGAAATCGATTTTACTGGCGTAGCTATTTTTCCAGGAGGCGAATCGCTTCATAAGAAAGAAATACAGTTCCGGTTATCTGCGCCAAATGGTGCGAATATATGGGATGCCTCAAATGATTATTCCTTTCAAGGATTAACATCTAATATGCAGAAAACAGCGAGAATTCCTGTTTTTGAACAAGGTATTTTAGCATTTGGTACGCTTCCGAATAAATAAATATAAAGGGTGAGGACATGACAAATAAAGAACGGTTTTTAGCGCTTTATCATCAAATGAAAAACGATGCGAATGGATATTTTTCAAAAGAAGGCATTCCGTATCATTCCGTTGAGACACTCATTTGCGAGGCGCCTGATTACGGGCATATGACAACTTCAGAAGCTTACAGCTACTGGTTATGGCTTGAAGTATTGTATGGGCATTACACAGGCGATTGGAGCAAACTAGAAGCTGCTTGGGATAATATGGAGAAGTTTATTATTCCAGTAAACGAAGATGGACATGACGAACAGCCGCATATGAGCTCTTACAATCCATCTAGCCCAGCCACATACGCTTCAGAAAAACCATATCCAGATCAATATCCGAGCCAGTTGACGGGTGCTCGCCCTGCTGGTCAAGATCCAATTGATCATGAACTGAGGTCAACTTACGGAACGAATGAAACGTATTTAATGCACTGGCTTCTTGATGTAGACAACTGGTATGAATATGGGAATTTGCTCAACCCATCACATACAGCCGCATATGTAAACACATTCCAGCGGGGTCCGCAAGAATCCGTATGGGAGGCCATCCCTCATCCATCACAAGATGATAAAACGGCCGGAAAGCCCAATGAAGGTTTCATGAGCTTGTTCACAAAAGAAAATCAAGCGCCAGCCGCCCAGTGGCGCTACACAAATGCGACGGACGCTGATGCACGTGCGATACAGGCAATGTATTGGGCAAAGGAACTTGGCTATAACGGGTCAGCCTATCTTGATAAAGCGAAAAAGATGGGGGATTTCCTTCGTTACGGAATGTACGATAAATATTTTCAAACAATTGGAAGCGGCAAGCAAGGTAATCCGTATCCTGGAAATGGAAAAAGTGCATGTCATCACTTAATGGCATGGTATACCTCTTGGGGCGGGGGACTTGGAGAATATGCGAATTGGTCATGGCGTATCGGAGCGAGCCATTGTCATCAAGGGTATCAAAACCCAGTCGCTGCCTACGCTTTATCCTCAGATAAGGGAGGCTTAAAGCCATCGTCACCGACTGGTGCAAGTGATTGGGAAAAGACGTTAAAGAGACAGCTTGAATTTTACGTCTGGCTTCAATCAAAAGAGGGAGCGATTGCAGGAGGTGCTACCAACAGCTGGAATGGAGACTATAGCGCTTATCCAGCAGGAAGAAGCACATTTTATGATATGGCTTATGAAGATGCGCCTGTTTACCATGATCCTCCGTCCAATAACTGGTTTGGAATGCAAGCATGGCCGATTGAGCGTGTAGCAGAGCTTTATTATATCTTTGCAAAAGATGGCGACAAAACATCTGAAAATTTCCAAATGGCCAAATCTGTCATCACAAAATGGGTCAACTATTCACTAGATTATATTTTTATTGGCACTCGTCCTGTGTCGGATCAAGATGGATATTTTTTAGATGGTCAGGGTCAAAGAATTCTAGGGGGGACAAATGTTGCTGTTGCTACGACAAGTGCACCTGGAGAGTTTTGGATTCCTGGGAATATAGAATGGAGCGGCCAGCCTGACACTTGGAGCGGGTTCCAATCTGCAACAGGTAATCCAAATTTAACGGCAGTTACAAAAGATCCTACTCAAGATACTGGTGTACTGGGCAGTCTAATCAAAGCACTCACATTCTTTGCTGCTGCAACACAGAAAGAGACAGGAAACTACACAGCACTTGGCATAAGAGCAAAAGAGACAGCGGCACAGCTCCTTGAGGTTGCTTGGAATTACAATGATGGTGTAGGGATTGTGACAGAGGAAGACAGAGAAGACTACCACCGTTTCTTTAAAAAAGAAGTGTACTTCCCTAATGGCTGGAACGGAACATTTGGTCAAGGAAATCAGATCCCTGGTTCCAGCACCACTCCTTCTGACCCGCAGCGAGGAGGTAACGGAGTGTATACGAGCTTTGCAGATCTTCGTCCGAAAATCAAGCAAGACCCAGCTTGGTCAGCACTGGAGAGTAAATATCAAGCATCTTTTAATGAAGCAACAGGCAAATGGGAAAACGGAGCGCCAAGTTTCACCTATCACCGTTTCTGGTCGCAAGTTGATATGGCTACGGCTTATGCAGAATACCATCGTCTCATAAACGAATAGAACTTAGTGCAGCTGCCGGCTTCTTTAGTCGGCGGTCTCCTCATAAGATAAATGAAGTGAAAGCAAAGGTGATGTCAATATGGTTAAAAAGAAAGAATTTATGAATCATTCATCGAATGGCGGATCACAGGAACAAGAAAATCAAAGCTGGAGAAAAGAAGCAAATGATCGAATCTTACAACATAGACAAAGAGAGCTTGTCATAAACGTCATCGATAAAGAAAAAAAACCCTTAGCCGGAATAGAGGTTGAAATAAAACAAATCAGACATGAATTTGCATTTGGTTCAGCAATGAATGACCAAGTACTATTCAATCAAACGTATGCTGATTTTTTTGTTCAACATTTTAATTGGGCTGTGTTTGAAAATGAGGCAAAATGGTATGCAAATGAGCCTGAACGAGGGAAAATAACCTACGAAAAAGCAGATGCCATGCTGAATTTTGCCAATAGACACCAAATTCCAGTGAGGGGGCACGCCTTATTTTGGGAGGTAGAGGATGCCAATCCAAACTGGCTGAAATCATTACCGAATCATGAAGTATATGAAGCCATGAAAAGGCGGCTTGAGCATGCAGGCAATCATTTCAAAGGGAAATTCCGTCATTGGGATGTAAACAACGAAATGATGCATGGTTCATTTTTTAAAGACCGGTTTGGGAAACAGATTTGGAAATGGATGTATGAAGAAACGAAAAAAATTGACCCTCAAGCCTTGCTGTTTGTCAATGATTATAATGTAATCTCATACGGCGAACATCACGCATATAAAGCACATATCAATGAACTTCGTCAGTTGGGGGCACCAGTTGAGGCCATTGGAGTTCAAGGTCACTTTGAAGATCGAGTGGATCCAGTCGTTGTAAAAGAAAGACTAGATGTGCTTGCTGAGCTTGGTCTACCGATATGGGTGACAGAGTATGACTCTGTTCATCCGGATGCCAATAGACGAGCGGATAACTTAGAAGCTTTATATCGGGTTGCCTTTAGTCATCCAGCCGTAAAAGGTGTGCTGATGTGGGGATTTTGGGCAGGTGCTCATTGGAGAGGTGAGCACGCAGCCATCGTGAATCATGATTGGTCGTTAAATGAAGCAGGCAGGCGTTATGAAAAGTTACTGCAGGAATGGACGACACAAAGAGTGGAAAAAACAGATGCGAATGGCCAAGTGACATGTCCAGCGTTTCACGGGACGTATGAGGTTCGAATTGGTGAAGAAAGTAAAATGTTGCAGCAGCAGACGATTGAACTTGACTCAACCAAACATACACCTCTTCAACTAGATATCATCGTACCAGTAGAATAAGAGATTGTGAGGAGAATGGAATGAAAAAATGGGTTCAACGGGTGGCTTGTTTTATGATGCTGATCACTTTATGGGCGGGTTGGTTCACTCTGACCGTAAAGGCCTCCTCCTATGTGCAAACATCTGGTACACATTTTGTATTGAACAACCACCCATTTTACTTTGCTGGCACAAATAATTATTATTTCCATTACAAATCAAAAAAGATGGTAGATGCTGTTTTTGACGATATGAAGGCAATGGATTTAAAGGTTATTCGTATTTGGGGATTTCACGATGGTACCCCTCAAGAAAACTCAGTCTTACAATCTCGTCCAGGTGTTTATGAAGAATCCGGTTTTCAAAAACTAGACTATGCGATTCATAAAGCAGGGCAGGAAGGAATCAAGCTGGTCATCCCGCTCGTGAACAATTGGGATGATTTTGGCGGGATGAATCAATATGTGAAGTGGTTTCAGGCAGGATCACATGATCACTTTTATACAGATCCTCGGATTAAAACAGCTTACAAAAACTATGTGCGCTATGTATTAGAGAGAACCAATACGTACTCAGGTGTTCAATATAAAGATGATCCTGCTATTATGACATGGGAGCTCGCCAATGAGCCGCGCGCTCAGTCAGACCCTTCGGGAGATATACTAGTAAACTGGGCAGATGAAATGAGTGCATGGATCAAATCAATTGACTCGAATCATCTTGTTGCTGTAGGAGACGAAGGGTTCTTTCGCATGACAGGTCATGATGATTGGTTTTACAGTGGAGGAGAAGGTGTTGATTGGGATCGTTTGACTGCTCTCCCTCATATTGATTATGGAACCTATCATTTATACCCGGATCACTGGAATAAGTCTGCTGCATGGGGAGTGAAATGGATCAAAGATCATATCACCCGAGGAAACGCAATCGGAAAACCTGTTGTATTAGAAGAGTTTGGCTATCAAAATCAAACAGCCCGTCCTGATGTATATGATAGCTGGCTGAAGACAATTGAACAGCTCGGAGGCGCAGGTAGCCAATTTTGGATTTTAACAAGCATTCAAGACGATGATTCCCTCTACCCGGATTATGATGGTTTTCGAGTTTTAAAGGAGAGCCGGGAGGCAGGAATCATTCGTGAACACGCCAAAAGAATGAATGAAAAGAACTGATGAAGAATGCCTGTTTATAAGGAACTTCATTTGCATAAAAAAATTGGATATGGTATAGTTTTTATGGAAATGCTAACGATTACCGAGACAAGAGTGGGGAAACCCGCTCTTTTGTATTGAACAGGCAATTTTTGTCTCGACATTATTCATCCGTTTTCTGCTCCCCCTGCTCACAATAAAGCAGGGTTTTTATGCAGAATGATTGATAAGAGCGTTTATCGAAAGCACAAGGAGGAAGAGAATGAGCAAAAAAGTAGTGGATATCGTAAGCGACATGGTGCAGCCAATTTTAGATGGCTTACAGCTTGAACTCGTTGATGTTGAATTTGTCAAAGAGGGTCAAAACTGGTTCCTTCGCGTATTTATTGACTCTGATAAAGGCGTCGATATCGAGGAGTGTGCCAAAGTGAGCGAAGCCTTGAGCGAAAAGCTTGATGAGGCAGATCCAATTAGCCAAAACTACTTTCTTGAAGTGTCCTCTCCTGGAGCGGAGCGCCCATTAAAGAAAAAAGCTGATTTTGAAAAAGCACTTGGAAAAAATGTTTTCATGAAAACATACGAACCAATTGATGGTGAAAAGGCATTTGAAGGTGAGCTTACAAGCTTTGATGGTGAGATTGCAACAGTGACAGTGAAGATCAAGACAAGAAAGAAAGAGATCAATATTCCATACGAAAAAATCGCTAACGCAAGATTAGCAGTTTCGTTCAATTAACCTTTTCATTGATATAAGGGGGAACCATAAAAATGAGTAGTGAGTTGTTAGATGCCCTGACTGTTCTTGAGAAAGAGAAGGGCATTAGTAAAGAAATTATTATTGAAGCGATAGAAGCTGCACTCATTTCTGCATACAAGCGTAATTTTAATCAAGCACAAAATGTGCGTGTTGATTTGAACCGTGAAACGGGAACGATTCGCGTATTCGCAAGAAAAGATGTTGTAGATGAAGTGTATGATTCTCGCCTTGAAATCTCTGTAGATGATGCAGCAAATATGAACCCGAATTACATGGTTGGTGACGTCGTTGAAATTGAAGTCACACCAAAAGATTTCGGACGCATTGCAGCTCAGACAGCGAAACAAGTCGTGACGCAGCGAGTGAGAGAAGCAGAGCGAGGTGTGATTTACACTGAGTTTATCGATCGTGAGGAAGACATCATGACGGGAATCGTTCAGCGAATTGACAGTAAATTCATTTACGTGTCACTTGGCAAAATCGAAGCCCTTCTTCCGGTAAACGAACAAATGCCAAATGAGGACTACAAACCACATGACCGTATTAAAGTGTTCATTACGAAAGTAGAAAAAACAACAAAAGGACCACAAATTTATGTATCAAGAACACACCCAGGTCTTTTAAAGCGTTTATTTGAAATCGAAGTGCCAGAAATTTATGATGGTACTGTAGAGCTTAAATCTGTCGCTAGAGAAGCAGGGGACCGTTCTAAAATATCTGTTCGTACAGATGATCCTGATGTTGATCCAGTTGGTTCTTGTGTTGGACCTAAAGGTCAGCGTGTACAAGCAATTGTCAATGAGCTGAAAGGCGAAAAAATTGACATTGTTCATTGGTCTAATGACCCGGTTGAATTTGTTGCCAATGCGTTAAGTCCTTCAAAAGTTCTTGATGTCATTGTAAATGAAGAAGATAAGGCGACAACTGTCATTGTCCCTGATTATCAGCTGTCATTAGCCATTGGTAAAAGAGGTCAAAATGCGCGTCTTGCAGCGAAATTAACGAGCTGGAAGATTGACATTAAAAGCGAAACAGATGCAAGAGAACTCGGTATTTTCCCAAGAACTGAAGACTCTGAATCTCTTTTCTTAGAGGCTGAACCAGTAGCTGAGGAATCTGACGAATAAGAGGTGATATAAAAGGTGAAAAGCCGAAAAAAAATCCCGCTTAGAAAATGCGTCGTGACGGGAGAAATGAAACCAAAGAAAGAACTGATTCGCGTTGTTCGTTCAAAAGAAGGTGAAGTGTCTGTTGACGCAACCGGAAAAATGAACGGGCGCGGCGCTTACCTATCTCTCGATAAAGAAACCATTCTTGCGGCGAAGAACAAACGTAGTTTACAGCAGCAATTTCAGACACAGATTGACGAACACATTTTTGAAGAATTACTAGAACTAGCTGAAAAGGTGAAAAAACCTAATGACTGAATCTGAATGGTATCCTTTGCTTGGTCTAGCAAATCGAGCTCGTAAAGTCGTGTCAGGAGAAGATCTGGTGATCAAAGAAATTAGACATGCGCGTGCTAAGCTGGTTCTTCTTGCAGCAGATGCCTCATCCAACACAGAGAAAAAGGTATCTGACAAATGCAAATTTTACAATGTTCCGGTTAGAAAAGTTGAAGACCGTTCCGTTCTCGGACGTTCTATAGGGAAGGAAGCTCGCGTAGTTGTCGCTGTCACTGACCAAGGCTTCGCTAAGAAGCTCATAAGCTTGCTCGATTAATTTATTTGGGGGTGAACGAATGGCTAAAGTGAGAGTATATGAATACGCAAAAGCCATAGATGTTTCAAGTAAAGATATTATAGCAGCGCTTAAGGATATGAACGTGGAAGTGAACAACCACATGGCGACGCTTGAAGACGACACTGTGAAAAAGCTAGACGCTATCTATAAAAAAGCCAAAGCAAAAGAGACAGCTAACGAGAAACCCGCAGAACAAAAAAAACAATCATCTAACAAAAACAATGATAGAAAGAAGAATGACGTGCAGAATAATCAATTTAATAAAAACAAAAAAAACAACAACCAAAACAAAAACAAAAATAAACGCGGCGGCAACAACAAGGCGCAGCATCAGCAAGCAAGACCTGTGAAGCCGAAAAAAGAGCTTCCTGAAAAAATTGAATTTACAAATTCAATGACAGTCGGCCAGCTTGCTGACGAGCTTGGCAAAGAAACTGCTGAAATCATCAAAAAACTGATGATGCTTGGTGTCATGGCTACGATCAACCAAGAGCTCGACAAAGATACAGTCGAATTAATTGCTTCTGAATATGGTGTTCCAGTAGAAGAAGTGATCATTTTAGAAGAAACTGAACTTGAAAAGTATGAAGTTGAAGATAAAGAAGAAGATATGCAAGTACGCCCTCCAGTAGTAACGATCATGGGACACGTTGACCACGGGAAAACAACGCTTCTTGACAGCATTCGTAAAACGAAAGTTGTTGAAGGCGAAGCGGGTGGAATTACGCAGCATATTGGTGCATACCAAATTGAAGAAAACGGTAAGAAAATCACGTTCCTTGATACACCAGGACACGCAGCTTTCACTACGATGCGAGCACGCGGTGCTGAAGTAACAGATACGACGATCTTGGTCGTTGCAGCAGATGACGGTGTCATGCCGCAAACGATTGAAGCGATCAACCACGCAAAAGCGGCAGAGGTGCCAATCATTGTGGCTGTCAATAAAATTGACAAACCAACAGCGAACCCTGACCGCGTGATGCAGGAATTAACTGAGCATGGTCTTGTACCTGAGGCTTGGGGCGGCGAAACCATTTTCGTTCCTTTATCTGCAAAAACAGGTGAAGGCATTGACGAATTGATCGAAATGATCCTTCTTGTCAGCGAAGTAGCAGAACTAAAAGCCAACCCAAATCGTGCGGCAAAAGGAACTGTGATCGAGGCTGAGCTTGATAAAGGAAGAGGTTCTGTTGCAACCCTTCTCGTTCAAACTGGTACACTTCAAGTAGGTGACCCAATCGTTGTCGGAAATACATTTGGCCGTGTACGTGCAATGGTCAATGACATCGGACGCCGCGTGAAAACAGCAGGACCATCTACACCTGTTGAAATCACTGGTTTAAATGATGTACCGCATGCAGGGGATCAGTTCCTCGTATTCAAAGATGAAAAAACAGCTCGTCAAGTCGGTGAGGCGCGTGCGTCTAAACAACTTGATGAACAGCGTTCAGACAAAGCGAAATTATCTCTCGATGACCTATTTGAGCAAATCAAACAAGGTGATGTGAAAGATATCAACTTAATCGTAAAAGCAGACGTACAAGGTTCTGCTGAAGCACTGACGGCAGCTCTTCAAAAAATTGAAGTAGAAGGCGTAAAAGTGAAAATTATCCATACGGGTGTTGGAGCGATTACAGAATCTGATATCATTTTAGCAAGTGCTTCTAATGCGATTGTGATCGGATTTAACGTACGTCCTGATGGCAATGCGAAGAGCACAGCTGAAACAGAAAACGTAGATATCCGCTTACACCGCATCATCTACAAAGTCATCGATGAAATTGAAGCTGCGATGAAAGGGATGCTTGACCCTGAATATGAAGAAAAAGTCATCGGTCAAGTTGAAGTTCGTCAAACGTTCAAAGTATCAAAAATCGGTACAATTGCTGGTGGCTATGTCACTGAAGGTACCATTACTAGAGACAGTGGTATCCGCTTAATTCGTGATGGCGTCGTCATCTTTGAAGGTGAAGTCGACGTATTAAAACGATTCAAAGACGATGTGAAAGAAGTTTCACAAGGTTATGAATGTGGTATTACCATTAAGAAATACAATGATATCCGTGAAGGTGATGTCATGGAATCATTCGTTATGCAAGAAATCGAAAGAAAATGATCGGTTATACCGAGTGTGAGTGTATGATCTATGATGCATCCTCACTGAAGGAAAAACGTGCGGTTCTGCAGCGTATCATGACAAGAACGCGCCATAAATTCAATGTGACCATTGCTGAAATGGACTATCAGGATACATGGCAGCGTACTTCGATCGGAATCGCCGTCATTTCCTCCTCCCGGGTTCAAGTGGAAAAGGAACTTCAGCGTGTGTTAAGCTTTATTGATTCTTTTCCGGAAATTGAACGAACGATCACGAAAACTGAGTGGTTTTAATTAGAGGTGATAAGATCATGAGTATGAGAGCAACCCGTGTGGGTGAGCAAATGAAAAAAGAATTAGGCGACATCCTTGGCAGAAAGCTAAAAGATCCAAGAATCGGCTTTTTGACTGTAACGGATGTTGAAGTATCCGGTGATTTGCAAATTGCCAAAGTCTACATTTCTGTTCTTGGCGACGAGAAGAAAAGAGAGGAAACCTTAAAAGGTCTTGCAAAAGCGAAAGGGTATATCCGCTCTGAAATTGGCAATCGAATTAGACTTCGCAAAACACCAGAGCTTCACTTTGAATTCGACGAATCTGTAGATTACGGTAACCGAATTGAAAGCCTGATTGCTGAACTAAACACAAAAGATCACGAATAAGACGTTGGAATAAGGATAGGCGATGATCGTCTGTCCTTTTTCATCGTTTATGAAAGGAGAGAACGCAGGTGCAAAACGGTGTTCTTTTATTACATAAAGAAAGAGGCATGACCTCTCACGACTGTGTGTTTAAAGTGAGAAAGATTTTACACACAAAAAAAGTGGGACATACAGGGACACTCGATCCAGAGGTTTCAGGTGTTCTGCCTATTTGTATTGGACGAGCGACAAAAATTGTGGAGTACTTAACAGATAAATCGAAAACGTATGATGCGGAAATCACCATTGGATTTTCTACAACGACAGAAGACCAAACAGGTGAAGTAGTAGAAGAAAAAAAAGTGTCAGAACCGATATCAGAAGATGACATTGATGCTGCGCTGAAACAATTTGAAGGAACCATTGAACAGATACCCCCCATGTTTTCTGCTGTAAAAATTGGCGGAAAAAAGCTCTATGAATATGCAAGGCAAGGCATTGAAATTGAACGTCCAAGCCGTGAAATTACAATTCATCGCATCGAGCGGACAACACCTGTCACATTTGAAAATGGAAAGGTATCCTTTAGATTCACCGTACTGTGTTCAAAAGGCACATATGTGAGAACGTTAGCCGTCGATATCGGAAAAAAACTTGGGTTCCCAGCCCACATGTCTCACCTCATTCGCATTGGATCTGGTGACTTTACGTTAGATGAATGTATCACTCTTGATGAGCTGCAGGAGATCAACGAGGAAGGAACGGTTGAGGAACATCTTGTGCCGATCGAGCGTGCGCTCAATCATTTGCCGAAATGGGAGATAAATGATACATTAGCAAGTAAAGTGGAAAACGGTGCAGTCCTACCTATGCCTGATGAATTTGCTCATTTTGCAGAGGAAGATCGTGTCGCTGTCTTTGCTCCTTCAGGCCGTTGTATGGCGATTTATATGAAGCACCCGACCAAACAGAACCTGATGAAGCCGGCGAAGATTTTATCACAGGACAAGCAATCTTAAAGAAAAGGTGACCATCTCGTGAAGACTATACATATTTCACACCCACATACATTGAATCAAAAGGATCAAGTCCCGTCTGTGATGGCTTTAGGGTATTTTGACGGTGTTCACCTCGGACACCAAAAAGTGATTGATGCAGCGAAAAACATTGCGGAAAAAGAGGGTTTAGCTCTAGCTGTCATGACTTTTCATCCGCATCCATCACATGTTCTGCAAAAAGCACGTGAACCAAAAGACTTAATCACACCGCTTGAGGATAAGATTGATTTTATCGAACAATTAGGTGCTGACTACTTATACATTGTGCAATTCAGCGAAAGCTTTGCAGCGCTGTCTCCTCAAGAGTTTGTCGATCAATATTTGGACGAACTGAATGTGAAGCATGCAGTCGCTGGTTTCGATTTTACATTCGGCCGGTTTGGCGCAGGCACAATGGAAACGTTTGACGAATACGGGAAAGGGCGGATTTCTGCGACCATTGTACCTAAGCTTTCCAACCAAGACCGGAAAGTCAGCTCGACCCTTATACGTTCCGCATTGAAAAATGGAGACGTTGAATATGTGAGTGAGCTTTTAGGGAAACCGTATCAGCTGCGCGGCATTGTGATTCATGGAGATAAACGAGGACGCACGATTGGCTTTCCAACCGCCAATGTTGGTTTGTCTGCTGAATACATCATCCCGCCAACAGGCGTATATGCAGTGAGAGCAGAAGTGAAAGGCAAGGTGTATGACGGTGTTTGTAACGTTGGCTACAAACCAACATTTTATGAAAAACGTCCTGATCAGCCTGCGATTGAAGTGAACCTTTTTGATTTTAATGAAGAAATTTATGGTGAACCGATTAAATTACAGTGGTACAAACGGATTCGCAGTGAACAAAAATTTAACGGTATCCAAGAATTAACGGCTCAAATTAGTCAAGATAAAGAAGAAGCGATTCAGTTTTTTCAAGATCATCTTCATTAAACAAAAAAATCGCAGAAAAACCGCTCTATCATTTGCAAAATCGGCATATTTTTAGTATGATAATTCCTGTAGCTTTAAAACCACTTACTTGGCAGGCCGACTTCACCGACGGTTGCGAGGTAGATGGGGCTAACATGATTTGGAGGTGAAACAGGATGGCTATTACTCAAGAGCGTAAAACTCAATTAATTAATGAGTTCAAAACACACGAATCTGATACTGGATCTCCAGAAGTTCAGATCGCTGTCCTAACAGAATCAATTAACAACTTGAACGAGCATTTACGTACTCATAAGAAAGATCACCACTCACGTCGCGGTCTTTTGAAAATGGTAGGTAGACGTCGTAATCTTCTTACGTATCTACGTAATAAAGACGTAACTCGTTACCGTGAGTTAATTAACAAACTAGGCTTACGTCGATAATCGTAAAAAGCGGGAGGATTCCCGCTTTTTTATCGTATAATCACTAATATTTTATGGTTAAAATGTTGAAAGAATGGCAAAAACCCTTCTACATACAGCTTTCACATTGATATGTGAAAATCATTTTGTTCATAATAAGAAATAACCTAAAAACTTTACGACAAGAGAGGAGTTTATCTCAGAATGGGACAAGAGAAACAAGTCTTCACCATAGACTGGGCTGGACGTCAACTGACAGTTGAAACTGGCCAGCTTGCAAAGCAAGCAAACGGAGCGGTTCTCGTACGCTACGGAGATACGGCTGTGCTTAGCTCAGCAACAGCTTCTAAAGAACCAAAACCACTTGATTTTTTCCCGCTCACTGTAAACTACGAAGAAAGATTATATGCAGTTGGTAAAATTCCTGGTGGTTTCATTAAAAGAGAAGGCCGCCCAAGTGAAAAAGCAATCCTTGCGAGCCGCTTAATTGACAGACCGATCCGTCCACTATTTGCAGACGGATTTAGAAATGAAGTACAAGTCATTAGTATTGTCATGAGTGTGGATCAAGATTGTTCATCTGAAATGGCTGCAATGTTTGGCTCATCTTTAGCTTTATGTGTGTCTGACATTCCATTTGAGGGACCAATCGCTGGCGTGACAGTAGGACGAGTAGATGGAAAGCTAATCATCAACCCAAACGTTGAGCAGCTTGAACAAAGCGATATCAACCTTGTTGTAGCTGGAACAAAAGATGCAATCAACATGGTAGAGGCTGGTGCTGATGAAGTACCAGAAGAAACGATGCTTGAAGCCATCATGTACGGCCATCAAGAGATCAAACGCTTAATCGAATTCCAAGAAGAAATTGTGAAAGCTGTCGGTAAAGAAAAAATCGATATTCCTTTATATGAAGTCGATCAAGCATTAGCAGAGGAAGTAAAACAACTTGCTGAAGCGGATCTACTGAAAGCGATTCAAGTACATGAGAAGCATGCTCGTGAAGATGCCATCAGTGCTGTGAAAAAAGCTGTCGTTCAAAAATTTGAAGAAGAAGAGCGTGACGAAGCAACGATTAAACAAGTGAAGGATGTCTTAAACAAGCTTGTGAAAAACGAAGTTCGCCGCCTTATTACTGAAGAGAAAGTACGTCCAGATGGACGCGGCGTTGATCAAATCCGTCCACTTTCTTCAGAAGTAGGACTTCTTCCAAGAACGCACGGTTCAGGATTGTTTACAAGAGGCCAAACACAGGCACTCAGTATTTGTACATTAGGTGCACTTGGTGATGTACAGATTCTTGATGGTCTTGGTGTTGAAGAGTCTAAGCGATTCATGCACCATTATAACTTCCCACAATTCAGTGTTGGTGAGACCGGCCCAATGCGTGGTCCAGGCCGTCGTGAGATTGGACATGGTGCGCTAGGTGAACGTGCATTAGAGCCAGTCATTCCATCTGAAAAAGATTTCCCTTATACAGTTCGCCTTGTGTCTGAGGTGTTAGAATCAAACGGTTCTACTTCACAAGCAAGTATTTGTGCGAGCACACTTGCGATGATGGATGCAGGTGTTCCAATTAAAGCACCAGTTGCAGGGATTGCAATGGGACTTGTTAAATCTGGTGAATACTACACAGTGCTGACAGACATTCAAGGAATGGAAGATGCACTTGGAGATATGGACTTTAAAGTAGCAGGTACATCTAAAGGTGTAACAGCGCTTCAAATGGACATTAAAATCGATGGTCTATCAAAAGACATTTTAGAAGAAGCACTTCAACAAGCGAAAAAAGGAAGAATGGAAATTTTAGATAGCATGCTGTCAACGATTCCAGCTTCTAGAGGAGAATTGTCACGTTATGCACCAAAAATCTTAACGATGACAATCAATCCAGATAAAATTCGCGATGTCATTGGACCAAGTGGTAAACAAATCAATAAAATCATTGAAGATACCGGTGTGAAAATTGATATTGAACAAGACGGTACAATCTTTATCTCTTCTACTGAAGAAGACATGAACCAAAAAGCGAAGAAAATCATAGAAGATCTTGTCAGAGAAGTTGAAGTTGGTCAACTTTACCTAGGTAAAGTAAAACGAATTGAAAAATTCGGTGCCTTCCTCGAAATCTTCAGCGGCAAAGATGGACTTGTTCATATTTCTGAGCTTGCACTTGAACGTGTTGGCAAAGTAGAAGATGTCGTGAAGATTGGTGACGAACTACTCGTCAAAGTCACTGAGATCGATAAACAAGGCCGTGTGAACCTTTCTCGTAAAGCTGTTTTACGTGAAGAAAAAGAAAAAGAAGAAAAGCAGTCTTAATGAGAACAAATAAAATGTGTTAGAAGCCAGGTATCCGTGCCAGGCTTCTTTCTTTTCTTGCGCGTAACAATAGTTCTAGCTTGTTTCTCCCCATCATAATTTGTGGTAAAGGGGAGGGACAACCATTGAAAAAAATGATACCATTCTTTGTGTTTGTATTTTTACTGCTCGTGTCATATCAAACGATGAAGCAGCCGGCTGCTGTTACATATATGAATTCAATGAAAGAGCACGCCGAGGTAGCATCTGTTTCAAAAGATATTCTGTATCAAGAGATCGAATCGAAGTCTTCTGACTATGAAGAGAAGCCGCAAAATGCTAAGATTGATAAAGTGTGGAAAAAGATGCCTGGTTTAAATGGACAGACAGTCGATATCGATGCTTCTTACGAAAAGATGAAAAAACAGGGCTCTTTCGATGAAAAGCTGCTTGTTTTTAAAGAAACAAAACCATCTGTCCATTTGCATGAACTTGGTGCTGAACCTATCTATAAGGGACATCCAGATAAAAAGATGAATGCATTCCTGATCAATGTAGCTTGGGGCGACGAGCATTTAACAAAGATGTTGAATACACTAGAAAAGCATCAAGTGAAGGCAACCTTTTTCTTAGAGGGCAAATGGGTGAAAAACAGTTCAGATCTTGCTAAAAAAATCGTGGCAGATGGTCATGAAATTGGAAATCATTCATACAATCACCCGGATATGCGCACACTGACAAGAGAACGAGCATTAGAGCAGATGATCAAAACAAATCGCCAAATTGAAGAATCCCTTGGGAAAAAACCGATATGGTTTGCGCCTCCAAGCGGCAGCTTTAAAGAAGAAACAGTAAAGCTTGCGAAACAAGAAGGAATGGAAACCATTATGTGGACAGTAGACACGATCGACTGGCAAAAACCATCACCAGCTGTATTACAAAAACGAGTGCTTGGGAAAATTCACAATGGGGCGATGATATTAATGCATCCAACAGACGCAACAGCGAGAAGTCTTGACGCACTTATCACTCAAATCAAAGAAAGAGGATATGAATTAGGAACGGTTTCTGACCTCCTAAGTGAAAAAAGACATCCGTGATGCGATCTGTTTGTTGAATAGGAGGAGCAAAACTTGGTCAAAACGTATACATGCCAAAACGGAGTAAGAATTGTACTTGAAAACAATCCCACTGTAAGGTCTGTCGCAATTGGCGTCTGGATTGGAACAGGTTCTAGACATGAGACACCAGAAGTAAATGGGATCTCACACTTTTTAGAGCATATGTTCTTTAAAGGAACAAAGACGAGATCTGCACGTGATATCGCAGAATCCTTTGACCGCATTGGTGGTCAAGTGAATGCCTTTACGTCAAAAGAATATACTTGCTATTATGCAAAGGTACTTGATTCACATGCTGGGTATGCCCTCGATGTATTGAGTGACATGTTTTTCAACTCTGCTTTTGACGAAGAAGAACTGAAGAAAGAAAAAAATGTTGTCTATGAAGAAATTAAAATGTATGAAGATACTCCTGATGACATCGTTCATGATTTGTTAAGCAAAGCCATTTACGGTGATCATTCATTAGGTTATCCGATTTTAGGGACAGAGGAAACACTCTCTACCTTTAACGGTGATTCCCTTAGAAAATATATGGATGAATTCTATACGCCGGATCGCGTCGTCATCTCTGTTGCAGGGAACGTCGATGACACCTTCATTCGTGAGGTCGAAACATTATTTGGCTCGTATGAAGGAAAGGGGAAAAAGCAGCCGGTCGAAGCCCCGCAATTCCACTATGACAAACTGACACGCAAAAAGGAAACAGAACAGGCGCACCTTTGCATGGGCTTTAACGGACTTCCTGCTGGAGATCAGGGCATCTATGACTTAATCGTCTTAAATAATGTTCTAGGCGGTAGCATGAGCAGCCGGTTGTTCCAAGACGTAAGAGAAGATAAAGGACTTGCGTATTCTGTATTCAGCTATCATAGTTCATTTGCAGATAACGGAATGCTGACGATCTATGGTGGAACTGGAGCGAAGCAGCTGAACCTGCTATCTGAAACCATCTTACAAACATTAGACGTCTTAAAACGTGAGGGAATTACGCAGAAAGAACTTGAAAACTCTAAGGAGCAAATGAAAGGCAACCTCATGCTCAGTCTTGAAAGCACAAACAGCAAGATGAGCCGAAATGGTAAAAATGAATTACTCCTTGGCAAACATCGTACGCTTGATGAAATTATTGATGAAATCAATCGCGTCTCATTAGACGGCGTGAATAATTTATCGAAAAGAATCTTTACAGAAGATTATGCTCTCTCGCTTATTAGTCCAACGGGTGATGTACCTTCTGCTTAAACAAAAAAGGCATGTCTTTTTAAAGAGATGCCTTTTTTTCATGCCTAAAGATTAATCAGCTAACTTGTTTTGCAGCTGATGAACAATTTTATTGATTGTCGAAAAGTGCTCTGTCAATAGTTCCTCATCTGCAAATTGAATATCAAAAACCTCTTCTAATTCCAAAATGAGTGAAACTGCTTTAATTGAATCGAGACCGTGATTTGTTAACTCTTCATCTGCACCAATAGAAATCTTGCTATCATCGTCCAAAGAACGCAGGACCAAATCTTTTACTTGACTTGATAGTGAAAGGGCATCCGTCGTTTCATTCATCTGCAACGCTCCTCTTTACAAATTTTCTATTCTTTACATAAATTAACTATATTAGAATGGAAAAACATTGTAAAGCAGTTTCGATATAAATAGGAATTGTTGATCATTCTCTTCAAATGAAAAATTTGGTAGAGTGAGAAGAAAAGAGAGTGGGAAGGATGGATCAATCCATGAATAAAACAGACCTTGTACAGCACATTCCCTTATTAAAAAAAGCGATCTCCATAGACCAAATTGATAAAGGCTATTCTCGAGATGAAAAATGGGTCGTGACGATGTCATCAGGTGAAAAGTATGTCCTTCGATTCACAGATCAAGACCAATATGACAAAACAAAGACGCAATTTGAGCTCCTTTCCCAATTAAGACGTCACGGTGTTCAGTGTGCTAATCCAGTGAAAATGGGTGTTCTAGACAAAACACAGCAAGTGTACTATATTTTATCGTTTGTAGAAGGTCAAGAAGCAAAAGAAATCATGAGTCAGTTAACAGAAGAACAGCAGTATGCGATCGGGGTAAGTGCAGGACAGGATTTACGAAACATGCATACATACCCAGCGCCATCTCACATCGAATCTTGGGAAGAGCGTGTTGTGAAAAAGCATCATCGATATTTAGCTGCTTATCGGGAAAGCGGTATCTCCATAGAAGGGGATGAAAAAGTTGCGCAGTTTATCTCACAGCACATAGATAAGGTGAAGGGAAGGCCTAACCAATTTCAGCACGATGACTTTCATTTAGGGAATATTATTATAAAGAATAATAACTATGCAGGCGTTATTGATTTTAATAATTTTGATTGGGGAGACCCCATTCATGATTTTTATAAAGTAGCTCTTTTCAGTAGAGAAACAAGTGAAGCATTTGCGGCTGGTCAAATAAATGGGTATTTTGATGGGGAAATACCAGCTGATTTTTGGCAGCTTTACTCTGTATATGTCGCAATGAGCATCTTTTCATCGATTATGTGGGTCATTAAATTTGATCCAGGTCAAATGGATGAGATGATCAAAAGACTAGAAAATGTATTAAAAGATCATGATTATTTTCGTCAAATAGAACCCCATTGGTATACGCGTATCACTAGATAACAGTGAAATATAGGACGATTAGGCGGTGATGGAAGTCACTGCCTTTTCTGTTATAATGATACAAATTACACATTGTCATGAGTAGAAACATTTTATATAATCCAAACAAGGATCGAAAAAGTTGTAAAAAAATTCCGTTTTTTGTTGAAAAAGAGCAAAAGGCTGGTGATGGATTGAAACAAATCGACAAAGATTCAAAGCAGTTATGGCGTGTATATTTATGGACACTTTCATTTTTAAAGCCTTATACAGGTAAAGTGATTCTAGTCATTATGAGTGGATTCGTTATTACCTTGAGCGAACTCATTATACCTAAATTTATTCAATATTTTATTGAAACGATTTTGCCAGCAAAAGACTTTTCTAAAATGAATGGATTATTGTTAGGACTGACTGGCTTGATAGTACTTGGTATTATACTGACAGCTGCACGAAATTTATGGCAAAGAAAATTAATCGAACAAGCCTCAAGAGATTCACAATTTGCTGCCTTCCAGCAAATCCGTCAACTCGGTTTCTCATACTACGAACAACATTCTGTTAGTGAAACACTCTCCTTTGTTAACACACAAACACGAGCTGTACAAGAAATTTACAGACGATACTTCCCACAATTTATCAATCAGACACTATTTATCGCCATCTCACTATACTTTATGATACAAATTTCTATCTTACTCACTCTCATCATTATTCCAAGTTTTATTCTCTACTATATCTTTGGCCCTTGGCTTGAAAAAAAGGCAACGATCTACGGAAGACAAAGTGCAGAAGGTTTTCGCACGTTGCAAACAAAATTATACGAAAGTCTTGCTTCAATGGAAGAGCTTAGAATTTTAGGTTATATGAATTGGGACATGGAGCGGATTCAAAAGCTGCATGAACAAGTCCGCCAAGATCATGAAAAAAATGTTTTTTTCGCTTACTTACGAGGAAGCAACCGCAGGCTCACTTATTATATTGGTGCTCTAGCTACATTTGCTCTCGGGATCTACCTTGTAAATACTGGTCAGCTGACGACAGGCGGTTTTGTGGCATATATACTATATTATTTTTCAGCAATGCACATGCTTACTTCTATTGTCACACTTCTAACAGAACAACGAATCTTAACCTTTCAAATTGAACCTTTATACCATTTTATGAAAAAAACACCCGATATTAGAGAGCCTCGTCAGCCTATGCTGCTTGATCAAGTCGAAGGCGATATCGTGTTTCATGACGTTGATTTTCATTATCCCAATCATCCTCCTTTATTAAAGGGGATGAATCTACATATTCGGCGTGGTGAAAAAGTGGCGCTTGTCGGTACGAGCGGTGGAGGGAAAACATCGCTTCTTAAATTAATTGGACGCTTTTATGATCCCTCATCTGGGATGATCACACTTGATGGAGTTGATTTGCGCTGTTTACCTACTAGTCAAATAAGAGGTGCGATGGGGTTTGTTTTTCAAGAAACGTTTTTATTTAATATGAGTGTAAAGGACAATATTCGTTTTGGAGATACAAGTCTTTCAGATCAACAGATCATTGAAGCCGCTAAAAAAGCTGATTGCGACTCATTTATAAGAGAACTAGAAAACGGATACGACACCATACTTGGTGAAAGAGGATTAAAACTTTCTGGTGGTCAAAAGCAAAAGATCGCGATTGCCCGGCTATTTGCTAAAAATCCAAGTGTTGTATTACTCGATGAAGCAACAGCATCTCTTGACAGTGTCAGCGAGCAAAAAGTCCAGCAGGCATTACATCAAACATTTAAGGAATCTACTGTCATTGCAGTCGCACATCGTTTATCTACTGTAAGACATTTTGACAGAATTATTTTGATAGAAGACGGTCGTATGTTAGAAACTGGACATTTTAATGAATTGATGAGAAAAAAGGGACATTTTTATCAATTGGCGTCTGACCGTTCAGAAAAGGAGGCAGGTGTAACATGAGGAAAAATTGGCTGTTTCTTTTGATCACAAAGCAAAAATGGATGCTCATCCTCGCTCTTTTACTCGTTTTGATTGAAGCAGCAGCTAATTTAGCCATGATCGGGCTGCAAAAGTGGCTCATTGACGATGTCCTTTTGAATAGCGGCAATCAACAATTTCCTTATATCTTGATGCTGTTTGCCATTATTTTTCTTGTCTATGTTGTCATGTTTGTCGCCAGTCCATATGTGATGCACAAAAACTATCTTACCATCCACCATTCATTACAGAAAAAGATGTTAGATCAGCTTCAGCAAGTATCGATGAGATCATATAAAATTCATCCAGTTAGTTATTATTTACACAAGCTTAACCAAGATGTAAAGACAGTCGCTGTCACAGCTGCTTTACATATACCGAAGATTGTACAAACCATTTTTATGGCCGTTGTTTTATCGATCATTTTACTATCTGTGAGTCCTGTATTATTTTTCTTGCTTCTTTTTGCAAGCACGTGTTATTTCATTGTCGGTAAAAAAATGGCGAAAACGGCAACAAACATCGCAAAAGAAGTGCAAGAGAGAAAGTCAGATCTATTCGTGCATGTCGAAGAAGGAATTTCTTCTACAAGAGAAGTTGTTGCATTTGATCGACGCAAATGGGAAATCGGTTTGTATAAAAAGCTATTTAACAAGATGATGGATCGTGTCATTAAAGAAGGTAAGTTTCAAAATAAGCTTCTATTTTTAACAGAGCCATTGAAATGGTTTGGAATACTATCTGTGCTTGTGTTTGGCACATATCAAGTAGCAGCAGGAAACATGTCAATCGGCTTATTTGTCGTCATTTACCAATATGCTTCTCAATTAATGAAAAGTTATCAGGAGTTATTCCAGTATGTATTTGAATTTTTCCACCAACGTGCATCTGTTCATCGAATTGCAGACGTACTGCAAATAGAAAACGAAGAAAAAGGAACGAAGCGAATACATTCTGTGGAAGATGTGGTGTTTGAAGATGTTTGTTTTTCTTATGAACAAACATCTAAAGGGGCTTTAAACGACTTGAATCTTCATATTCCAAAAGGAAAAAAAGTGGCCATTGTTGGAGCGAGCGGTAGCGGGAAATCGACTATCTCAAAGCTGGCACTTGGACTTTATCAACCGGATAGCGGAAACGTTTTAGTAAATGGCGTTGAACGATCAGAGATAGAGCCATCTCATTTCTTAAAACGAGTAGCCGTTGTCCCGCAAGAACCCTATTTCTTCCCAGACACCATACGTCTCAATCTCATCATGGGATTAACTGATATTACTGAAGAACAACTTGAACAGGTTTGTGAGATTGCACAAATTCTTCCCTTCATTAAAGGACTTGAAAAAGGATTTGATACAGTCATTGGAGAGAGGGGAATTTCCTTGTCAGGGGGACAACGACAGCGTTTAGCTATCGCTAGAGCGCTTTTAAAACAGGCTGATTTTCTGATATTAGATGAGGCGACATCGGCCCTTGACCGGCAGACAGAAAGGCAGGTTCAAAAAGGGATAGACGATGCAAAAGGAGGAAGCACTTTGCTTGTAATTGCACACAGATTATCGACCATACAAAATGCAGATGTGATCTATGTACTTGAAGACGGTGCTGTTCAAAGTTGCGGTACTCATGAGGAGCTGATGGAAGCCTCCTCGCATTACCGCTCTTTATTTATGGCGCAGGTCATCACAGCGTCTTAGTCAGTTTGGTTTTGACCAAAGTAAAGAGTCGATCTAAGGTGCGGAAGTGGTCAGGGTGTAATTCTTCGTCTTCAAACGCAATGTGAAAGGTGTCCTCTAATGAAATAACAAAAGAGACAATTTGGACAGAATTTAATCCTAAAGCTTTTAAACTATCATCAAGGCCTGGCTGCTCAGTGAGCGACAACTTATTCATCACAAGTTGGACAATTTTTTCTTCAACTTCTGTTCGTGTCAGTTCATTCATGTCGTGGCTCCTTTCTAAAAGATTATTATGTGTTATATTTTGGTGGATCAAGAAGAAAATTGCAATCGTTTTTATCAATCTATCATAAGGGGTGGCATTCATTGTCATATGTAAGCTATCAAAAAAATAATGTTCGTGTGGTATTAGGGGCAGATGAATCAGTTCAGAATTTAGTCATCAGTAAAGTACATCCCTATGTTGAGTGCAGCAAAATAACAGACAGACTTGAAGGAGACGTTTGGACGATTTTAACGAGCAAATATGCACAAGACATTCAAACAGAAGTGCCACTTGAAGAAGTCTTTTATCAAACCAAGATGGAACCTCGCTGCCGCTACCTGTATCACGGAGAGAAGAAAGTCGTTGTGATAGATGAACCAAAAGATGTCAGATGGACAGCCCAACACGCACTGCGTTTAATAAGAGTACTGCTTCGCCTTTTGTGTTATCAGGATGGACTTGTCTATTTGCATGGCGGCATGATGGAGATGAATCAAAAAGGGATTGCACTAGTAGGCGGATCAAGAGCGGGCAAAACATCCACCATTTTATCCTTGTTATCCTTAACCGATGCAACGTACATCACAAACGATGATATAGGGATTTCATATACGAACAACGAGTACAAAGGAGCTGGTTGGCCGAGATCTATGAGTATTCGGAAAGATTCTTTTGAAGCCATTGAAAAGCTTGGAACACCATATAGACTTCAAACATCGAGTCATCCATTTAATGAAGATGATAAGAACTATCATTTCGTCTATCCGGAGGAATTAGAAAAATGGTTTTCACGTGAAGTCAAAACAATGGGGAAAATCGATGTCATGGTGTTTCCTGAGTTTTTACCTCATGGGCAAACGGGCGCCACACTTTCGAAAATCAGTCCACATGAAGCAGGGGAACGTCTAAAGGAGCACGCAGTCATCAATCCTGGAAGACATAATGAATTCCTCTTACCATATTTCACATTACCGACACCCGAAGAGCTAGAACCATTTCTTAAACATCTAGCGGAAAAGATCCCTTGTTATTCATTAAAACAGGCATTTACTTCTTTAGAGAAAGGAACCTTTCTCATTCAAGAGCTTCTTGAACAATCCGATATGGTCGTGTAAGACGTTTTGGAGGTGAGTCATGGTTGAGCAGGAGTATAAATATTTGTTGTCACAAACAGATTTTCAACACATCTACAACATGTTAAGTCAACATCATAAACCTACTTATTTAATGAACTTCAATTACTATTACGACACCTCAGATTTTTTATTAAAACGATATGGCTATACCGTACGGATCCGTCAAACCAGCGGCAAACGAACACTTGAGATCAAATGTCCCAGTCAAACGTCTGGTTATAAAAGAGTAAGAGAAGAAAAGTCATTTCCTATTGAGGATCTACCGCAAAAACTAGATGTACAGAACATCGTAACGTCTTTACCTTTTACAATGACTGAACAGCCAGAGTTGTTAGGACTATTGGTTACTGAACGAACTACCTTTTATATCGAGACAGGCATCAAAGTGGATTTGGATCAAAGCAGCTATCTTGGCATCACAGATCATGAATTAGAAATTGAATATGACAGTGAAAAAGCATATGAGGCAGATCAATGGTTTCATAGACTAACGGATGATTTGGACATACCAGTCAATCGAAAAGGGAAACGCTCTCGATTTATCACTAGATTTAAATCACTATACGGGAAGGAGTAATCAACATGCGGGCTGTTTTGGATCAATCCACTCTCTCAAATGAAGAGAGGCTGCTATTACTTGGCTCACGTATTCAATTAAATGAAAAAGAAGAAGAGTTGATGAGAGATTTATTAAAAGACGGCATCGATGTACCTCAATTGATTGGACTTGCATCAAGACATAAGGTACTTCAACTGATGACGCCTCATTTGATTCGCCTTGATGATGAAAAAAAAATCACGACAACCTACAAATTTTTACTTCATTATCATTATATCGGGAATCGTCAAAAAAATATGGAGAGATTCAAGGAATTAAAGCGTCTTTTACAAACATTTCGAAAAGAAAATCTGAAAGCAGTCCCTCTTAAAGGAGCCATTTTAACGCCTCTTGTTTACAAAGATTATGGACTCCGAATGATGTCAGACATTGATTTCTTAATTCATCCAGATGATCGAAAAAGAGCTTCTTCATTGCTCAAGGAGGAAGGGTTTATCATCGGTAAATATGACTGGGCAACCGATCAAGAAATACCGATTTCCCGAGAAGAAGAAATGATGTGGAGAATGAATGCCGGGAATCTTTATTCACATATTAAACGAAGCGGAGAAGACTTTTTGAAGGTTCACCGTGTTGATTTCTCATACGATGTTGAGCTGAAAAAAAACTACGACGCTACAAATGCCTTGCTAGATGCTGCTATAGAAAAGTCATTTTTGCAAACGGATACTTATATGCTTGAACCTTTAGATTTTCTCATTCATCTTGCTTTCCATTTATACAAGGAAGCAACAAATGTACAGTATGTCTATTTACATGCAGATCTCAATTTGATTAAGTTCTGCGATGTAAGGGAGTACGTCAAGTTTGCTGAAGAGCAAAACCAACTTGATTGGCATGCTTTGCAAGCAAGAGCGAAGGAATTAGGGGCCGAGAAAGCACTTTTTTACACGTTTACGTTTGTAGATTTATTGTATCAAACGAACTATATCGATCAATTGCAGCAGTTAGATATGAGTGACCAATCGTTCTTAGAAGCCTATGGAGAAAATGATTTCGGTTCTTCGAAAATGTGGAAGAAATCTTTTGTTGAGCGTTTTTTCAGCTTGGATAATCGTGATGAGCTTGAAGAGGAGCCTGTCGTACAGCTGTTCCCTGAAAGGCAGTAGCAAAATGAAGAGGAGGATTCTATATGGAGATAAAAGCGCTTTTTGAAAAGCCAAAGAACGATTTTCCTTATGAAAAATCATTTGTGTTTGCAGGTATTCATTTTAACATTTTATCAACCGAATCGCTGGCAATTGAAGATATCGAACATTATATCCCGAAAGAACCAGACAGTGTGGGGGATATGCCTTCACAGATTGATATACGGTTTATCATTGATCCTGAGCTTGAACAGTCCGTTCGCAATGCGTGCTTTCAAAAGGGTGAAACGATTACAGCAAAAAGGAAGTTTACTTACAAACGATTGAAATTAGACGATCAAGTATTGTTTGCCTCGCATGAAGGTGACGAGCCGCACAGTGTGGCGGTGGATAAAGGGCGTTATGCTGTGATTGGAAAAAACAATAATGAATCTGCGATACGCTGTCCACTGCGAATCGTTCGAGAAATTGCCCTTAGAACATTAGAAAACCAAGGTGGATGCTTTACGCATGCAGCGGCTGTCTCTTTTGAAGATGGCCAAAAAGGAGCGTTAATTATTGGCGATAAAGGTGCCGGGAAGTCAACTACTATGTGGCAGTTTTTGCATCATGGGGGAGCAGATTTTATCACAAACGATCGTTCTATTTCAGTGCTTGAAGATCAGGAACTTACTGTGTATGGATGGCCGATGTGCTTGGCGCTTGGAGTAGGAACCGTCCAAGCCACAACAAATATACAGGAACTGAAAAACAAAAAATTCAGCCGGTCTCAAGATAAAAGAATATGGGATGAAACCATATCAACAGAGGAAGAGGCAAAAGAAAAATGGGCGAGCGGCTGTAAGTTTGAAATTACACCAAAAGAAGCTGCTGACATGACAGGAACAACGATTCGGAGCTCTACGAAAGTAAATATGGTGATTTTTCCTTCACTCAAAATAGGTTCAGGTGAGATCAGGC
Source organism: Bacillus sp. BS1807G30 (assembly GCF_040047675.1). Classification (NCBI taxonomy): domain Bacteria; kingdom Bacillati; phylum Bacillota; class Bacilli; order Caryophanales; family Bacillaceae; genus Bacillus; species Bacillus sp. BS1807G30. Next base: position 1,604,215 of record NZ_CP157353.1, read on the forward strand.
TTGTACCAGTAAAAAACGATGATCAGAGAGCAAAAGATATCATGGTCGCCAATATAAGAGAACCAGAAGATCCTGACTATTTAAAAGGCTGGCTCGGCCTTCGGCATGTGTCAGATACCTTTCTTGAACAAAAGGCATCTGAGCTGATCCATCATTTATTCAATATGCCATGTTTTTATTTAGAGGGTGATCCGCGGTATCTCCAGGACGCGATTCCAGATCTATTAAACAAAAAAGTGAGTTCCATTTAAAGAGACGATTGTCTAAACATTCGTTTGAGCCGGTCTTCACGCTTTTTTATCTGTTCGTGATCTGCTGGCAGCATGATTTGAAAGAGCATGTCGGCAATCGGCCGTGCGAGCCTTTCGTCAGAGTTTAAGAGAATGCAAACGCCTAATTTACGCTTTGGAATGAAGCCAATATAGGAGGTGAAGCCTTTAATTTCTCCGCTATGTTCAGCTAAGGTGAATCCGTTAAAAGGTCTCAAAAACCATGATAGACCAACACCTCTAGTGAAATCTTCTTCAACCATAACGGGGCTTTGCATTTCTTTTAGCGAATGCTGATGAAGCAGACGGTTTCCGTCGTATTGAGCTTGAATGAATCGAATCAAATCGTCTGCTGTAGAGAATAGTCCGCTTGAACCGTCCTCCCAAGATGGTGTTTCAGCACTTGGATAGGATATGCCGGAAAGACCAGAGGAAGAAAGGGTATACCCTTTGGCCGTGGATGCTGTTTCAATAAATCCAGTTTGCTGCAAATCGAGCGGTTCTAGTATGTGGGTATGCACTAATTCTCTAAATGGCTGTTGACTCACTTTTTCTAGTACTTTACTTAAAATTGAATAGCCAAGACTGGAATAATTGATGATAGACCAAGGCGGTGTAAAAATAGTCAGTATTTCCATGCACTGAGCTAATGTCATATCTCGCAGATGAGTTGCTTTATCGAGTGTTTTGGGCAGGCCTGAGATATGAGAGGCAATCATTCGGAAAGTGAGTGGAATTGGTTCAGACATGTGACTTTTTATGAAAGAAAGTAAAGGTTCGTAAGTATGAATAGGCTCATCGAGTTGAATCAATCCTTCCTCTCGTATTTTCATCATGACCATTGCAGTAAAAGGCTTAGTCACTGAACCAATTCGAAAGGTTGTGTCTTTTGTAACAGGGGTGCCGCTTTCAATATCAGCTAGGCCCTCATGCCACGACCAAACGTGCTTATCTTCATGAGAAATACAAATAGAGCAGCCAGGAATTTGATGTTGATTCAATAACTTCTTCATGTCAGTGGTTGTATCTTGCAAGCGTTGTAGGATCGATTCATTGATCAAAATAGACACCTCTTTCATACAGAATATATATATATTACCAAATGTTTCATGTTGTTTTAAGGTAAAGAATCAATATTTTTATATTTTAAAAGAGAGCGGGCGATTGATAATGAAAACAATTCAAAAAACCATTCTTGATATTTTAAAAGGCGATGGCCAGGATATTGAACAAATTCCATATGAGCTTGTAGAACGTAAAGGAGTAGGGCATCCAGATACGATGTGTGACGCCATCGCAGAAAGAGCTTCTCAATATTATTCTCAATATTGCATGGAACATTTCGGCAGAGTAGCACACCACTGGTTTGACAAAGTGATGCTTCTTGGTGGAGATGCTGATGTAACGTACGGAAAAGGAACAATGGTCAAACCTTATCAAGTTGTGTTTGCTGGAAAAGGGGCATACGCATACGGTGATGAGCCGATTCCTCTTAAAAAGATTCTTTTCGATGCAGCCAAAGATGTGTTATCAGAGGTGACGACCGGATTTGATGCTAACGAACATCTCGTCATTGACTGCCGGATTGTTGATCATCAAGGGGCTGGCCGTAAAAATTCAAGATATCGTCCGATGGTTGAAACAGACATGATCGAGATTGGTGATCCAAAGCTTGTTTCAAATGACTGTAATTTACTGCATGCTCATGCCCCGTTAAGCCGTCTTGAGAAGCTAGTTCTCTATACAGAGCGTTATGTGAATGGACCAGAATTTAAAAAGGTGAACCCAGATACCGGCTGGGATGTGAAAATATTTGGAAGCAGACGTCATGAAGATTTCAAACTCATAGTAAACATGCCTTTTCTAGCAAAAGATATTCATAGTCTTGAGGAATATTTTGCCCGTAAAAAAGAATGTCAGGATCAAATCGCACGCTATATTCATGAAACGTTAGGACTTACCCCTGATCTTATGCTGAACGCAACAGATCGCAATGGTCGCCCGTACTTAACAGCACTTGGTTCTGTAGCAGATACAGGCGATGTAGGTGTTGTCGGAAGAGGAAATCGATTAAATGGATTGATCACCCCAATGCGGTCTATGAGTATTGAAGCGCCGGCTGGTAAAAATCCGCTTGATCATACAGGGAAATTGTATGGAGTGCTCGCGCAACGATTGGCAGATCAAATTTTTGAGACCATTCAAAAGCCAACAGAAGTGCATATCTTTACTTCAAAAGAAGCACCGCTCCACAACCCTGATGAAATTGCCGTCCGTATTGAACAGTGGGATGGAAATGAAGTGGATAGAAAGAGAGTTGAAGACATTGTCATGAATGCGGTTCATTCGATGGGCGATGTGACAAAAGATTTAATTTTTAAAGGCGTGACAATGTGGTAATAAGGATGAAAGAAAAAGTCATTGATGCCGTTCATGCATGTATTCATACAAAAGAACCAATGGCAGTGACCATTCATCCATATGAAATTGAAAAACACCAACAATTGAATCAACATCATCTTCTATTGATGCTAAAGCCTGAATTAACCAGTATCCATAAAGGTGTACAGCTTGATCGAATACTAGATGAACTTCTCCTACGCTTAGATAATCATGATGTAGAAATAGGAGCCGTGCGCGTTGTATCATACTTATATTTGAAAGAAAAGAAAATAATAGAAAAACAATATGGGATGCTGAACAAAATCTCTAAAAACGGTCTGAGTGAATTGTCAGATACGGCAAAAAAGATGCTGTTCTTTAAATATCCAGAGTTTAAACAGAAGGAACATTTCATATATGGAGGCCATCAATTTTTACAAAAGTACGAAGAGCTTACGCCATATGGTTTAGAGCTTCTTACACGGAACTTGAAGGTGGACAAGCTAGGTGCGGGCACATACGCCATAAAGGCCGAGGTGGATGGAGAACAGATGCTTCTGCTCAATTCATTCCACCCTTGTCAAATTGAGTGGTTCACTGCACCTGCAAAGTCTATTATCGTCATGGAATGTTTTTCAAAGAAGCCTATGAGGATGTTAAGAGAAGACTTTATCGGTGCAACGGACCCTAAAGAGGCAAAAGCAGGTTCTTTTAAACACATGCTGCTCTCGGAGCAAAAACGGTTTGGTTTAACGAACGTGTGTACTCGATTTAATGGCATTCACCTTTCACCAGGACCTGTAGAAGCAATGGCGGGAATGATTCACTATTTTCGTACACCTGACACAAGGCTGACTCCCGCACATACACTTTTTGGCCAGTTGTTAAAGAAAAATGGCTTTTCGGAGGAATCACTAGATCTGTTATGTGAAGATGTGTCCATTCATTCAAGCGAAGTGCCAGTATTTGAATTAACTGAAAACCTCAATTGGGATGAATCATTAGATCTGTTAACAAAAGTGAGAAACGACATTCAAAAGCATGAACGTGTTCTGTAACAGGGGGGAACCACTTGAATAATGAAGGAGCTAGCCAGAGAATATGGATTGTTGGTCCACCTGGATCTGGAAAAACGACCCTTGCCCATCACTTGAAAAAGGAATTCATGTTACCTCACTATGAGCTTGATGCCCTATTTTGGCAAGCGAACTGGAAAAAAACAGATAGGAAGTTGTTTATCGATAACGTCCATGAAGTTGTTAAACAAAAGAAATGGGTGATTGATGGTCAATATTCATCTGTTCACCATATCTTGACTGAATATGCTGATACGATCATATGGCTTGATGTGAAGAGAAGGAAAACATTCCCCCGTCTCATGAAAAGGACGTTCAAGCGGCTCATGACAAGGGAGAAACTTTGGAATGGAAATAAGGAGCGAATAGGTAATGCGCTCCAATTTTTCTCATATGCCTTTCATGTGTATCCAGAGGTGCTCCATCAAAACGAGAAGCTTTTTCACAAATTAAAAAAAGAATCACGTGTGAAATGCCTGCGCATAGACAAGCAGGAAGCGGCAGATCTGGTACTTAGGAAAATCAAAAACCTTGAGAAAAAGGGGTGAGGACATGATGAAATCTGATGATGCTGATAATGTCCTGAAATATTGGTTTTCGGAACAGCCAATCCGCTTAACACCTTTAAACGGAAGAAGTCCTAATGAAGGCTGGCTTGTAGAGGATGCTAAAACCCGCTTTGTCTTAAAAAAATGTGCGAGAAATCATGATGCAAAGTGGCTTCAATATTTAGAAGATTTAACAGATGCTTTGCTTGATCATGGTTTCCCGATTCAACCAATGATAGAGGCAGAGAACGGTCGTAAAACCATATTATTCAAAGAACATTTTTGGCAGTTGCGGCCCTATTTTGAAGGAAGGCCATATGAAATGGGAAATCGTTCAGATGAACAAGAAGCCATTCGGGTATTAAGACAACTTCATTCATTAAAGAACTTACCGAAAGGGCCTGTGAACCCAAACTGTGAATTGAAAAACTGGATAACTTCACCGGACGAAACACTGGATCAAACGGCAAGTGTATTAAAGAAAGTCGTTTCTTCTAAAAAGGCTGCTTCTTTGCTCAAAGTGTATGAACAGGAGCTGATGAATGTACTCACGCTGATAAATCCTAGTCTGTATGAGGCATTACCACATGCTGTCACACATGGTGATTTTCATTCTGGCAACCTGCTCATCCGTCATAAGAAGCTCGCCATGGTTCTTGATTTCGATACAGCAGGTTATAGACCCCGAATCTATGATGCAGCCATATCTGCTTTTTTGTTAACGAGAATCAAGCGGGGAACATTTCAACTAGATATTGTGAAAACGATTCAATTTTTAAAGGCATATGCCAATGACTTATCTGAAAACGAGTGGCGTTCTATATCTGGTTTTATCAGACTTTTATATATTCCGACAGGGCGGTATTTAACCCTTCTGCATACTTACACACCTCACTTATTGAACTGGTATCTTGATTGGTCCTTGGAAGCGCTAGAATCTGCATCAAGCCAGCTGAAAGAAGAGTGGTATCTCCAAAAGGAGATGAGGATATGAAGGTTGCTGTTGTCACTGGTGGAAATAGAGGCATTGGAAAAGAAGTGTGCAGACAGCTTGCACAAGATGGCATGCTTGTCATTTTAACAGCACGGCAGATTGAAAAAGCCGAATTAGCTGCATCTGATATGAATGAGCAGGTTGTGCCATACCAGCTGGATGTGACAAGCGAAGAATCGGTTGAACGTCTGTCTGCATTTATGAAGGATTCGTACGGGAGAGTGGATGTGCTGATTAATAATGCGGGAGTCTTTCTTGACAACATAATGGATGACGCCTTTCCATCTTTTTTAGATCTTCCTGTATCGACACTTCAAGAAACGATGAATGTCAATGTGTATGGCGCAGCTAGAATGACCAAGGCGGTTTTCCCTTACATGAAAGAGGCTGGATATGGACGAATCGTCAATGTATCTAGCGGCATGGGAAGGCTCTCCGCCATCTCCGCTTCAAACGATGTTAGGCGTGACGGAAAAAGCGGTCCTTACTACAGGATGTCAAAAGCGGCTTTGCACGTTCTGACAAAAGTCACGGCTTTAGAGGGGGCGCCATTTTCTATTCTTGCGAATGCGGTGTGTCCTGGCTGGGTACAAACGGACATGGGGACATCAGAGGCTGTTAAAACTGTACAGGAAGGTGCATCAGGAATCGTATGGGCGGCACAGCTCCCCCGAGATGGACCAACAGGAGAGTTACTAAGAGACGGTAAAAGACTTCAGTGGTAAGAGGAGGCAGCTACATGCGAGGAATGAAAGAAAAGACAGTGATTGTGACAGGCGGGGCGCAGGGGATTGGATATGCGGTCGCAGAACGAGCAGCACAAGAAGGTGCGCAAGTCGTCATTGCTGATCACCATGTAGATTACGGACTAGCAGCAGAAAAACAGCTCAAAGAAAACGGATATGATGTGTTGTTTATAGAAGCTGATATTGCTGATGAGGCAGCCATTGTCTCAATGGTAGAAAGAACAGTCGATCATTTTGGGAAAATTGACATGCTTGTGAATTGTGCAGCCGTTTTTATCATGCGTGGCCTTGAAGCTACTGTTGAAGAATGGCGGCGCATCATGGACTTAAATATTATGGGGCAAGCCCTATGTGTCAAACACACGTCACCTTACATGGAGAAAATAGGAAAAGGATCCATTGTAAATATTGCCTCCATTTCAGGTCATATTGCCCAGCCGAAATATTTAACATACAACGCAACAAAAGCAGCCGTTGTGAATATGACGCGATGCATGGCAATGGATTTGGCGGATGCAGGTATTCGGGTGAATGCAGTGAATCCGGGTACGGTGTGGAACAAAAATAACGAACGATTTCACTTGGAAGAACTTGGGTTGACAAGAGATCAAGCAAATCAGCACCCTGATATTGGAGGGATGCACATGTTAAAACGAACAGCTGATCCAGAAGAGATCGCATCTGCTGTCATCTTTCTTCTCTCTGATGAAGCGAGTTTTATCACAGGAGAAAATTTAATGGTTGACGGCGGCTATACTGCCATGTAGAGGAGTAAACATTTTGATGAAATTTGATCTGCACACACATCATCAGCGCTGTGGTCATGCGGAGGGAAACATCAGAGAATATATCGATGAGGCTGTCAAATTAGGCCTAGAATGTATCGGAATATCGGATCACTCCCCGTTTTTTGGTGAAGAGGCTGATCATTTTAAACCATGGGTAGCGATGGCGAAGAGTGAATTTCAATCATATGTAGAGGAAGTCCTGCAATTGAAAAAGGAATATGAGGGGAAAATTCACGTGCTATTAGGTGTTGAATCTGATTATTTTCCAGAACACGAAGCCCTCTACCGAGACGTGTATCGACATTATCCATTTGATTATATCATTGGCTCGGTTCATGTCAGTAATGGATACGACCTATTTAATCGGAAACGCTGGGAACGAATCACAGAGAAACAAGCAATCATTGAAAAAGAGACGTATTACCAGTTGATTAAGATGTCTGCTGAGAGTCAAATGTTCGACGTTTTGGGTCATATTGACGCCTTAAAAGGTTTTTATCCAGAAATTGCTCATCTCAAAACAGAAGCTGTCGATGATGCGCTAAAAGTCATTGCGGAGAGTGGTTCTGTGATTGAAGTGAATACCTCTGGCAAAACAAAAGACTGCGGAGGCTGGTATCCATCAATGGATCTATTAGAGCGAGCCAAATTTTATGGTGTGGATGTCACGTTTGGCTCAGATGCTCATCAGCCCGACCGCGTGGCAGATGATTGGCTGAAAGTGAAACAAACGCTGAAGGAATTAGGTTACCAGGAATGGTGTATTTTTCAATCTCGTCAAAAGCGAAAATTGGCTCTATAAATTCATAAAAAAGGGGTTTTGAACATGACAAAAGTTCGTGTAGCAATTGCAGGAGTAGGATCATGTGCGTCAAGTATCGTTCAATTTGTTGAGTTGGCTAAGGAAAAAAAGGATACGCTCTCTGGTGTTATGCATGACGTCATTGGAGGCTATCAGTTATCTGATGTCGAATTTGTTGCCGCTTTTGAAGTAGATCAAAATAAAGTCGGAAAAGACTTATCAGAGGCCATTTTTACTAAACCAACGGCTGCAGTGAAACATATTGATGTTCCGTTTTTCCAAGTAACCGTCGAAGCAGGTCCTTTATGTGATGGACTTGAAGGAGATTTGTCCAATTGCATTCAACCACATGAACATTCACTGAATATGAAAACACATGATGTGACGCAAAGGTTAAAAGATGTTCAGGCAGATGTACTCGTCTGCTTCTTACCAACAGGTTCGTTTGAAGCAGTTCGTGTGTACGCAGAGGCCTGTGCACACGCTCAAACAGCCTTTATTAATGCGACACCTGAACCGGTGGCAAATGATCCTGAGTTTGTCAAAATGTTTGAAGAGTCGGAGACCCCGCTCCTTGGAGACGATTTAAGAAGTCACTTAGGTGCAACCACACTGCATACAGCTTTAATTGAACTATTAAAATCCCGCGGGATTGATATCACCAATACGTACCAACTAAATGTTGGAGGCAATACGGACTTTTTAAACCTAGCCAACCCTATGAGATCAACGAGTAAGCAAAAATCGAAGAGAAAAGCATTGTTCGCTTCAGGTATTGATGCCAGTGAAGTGGCAGCAGGTCCAAATGGTTATGTCAGCTACCTAGGGGATCATAAGGTCTGCTTCCTGCGATTAGAAGGGAATTCGGTTTTAGATTCTGACATTTCACTTGAAATTCGTTTACAAGTAGAAGATAGTCCGAATTCAGCTGGTGTCATTGCGAATGCGATGCGTGTTGCAAAAGCAGCGAAAGATATGAATCATAGCGGTGTCATACATGACGTCTGCCCATTCTTATTTAAGAGTCCACCAATTGGACAAGTCGATTCAGAATCATTACGTCTGTTCAATGAATATGTGGCAAATGCTGAGCTGAAAAAGGTGTAACCAGTGGAAGCGGAACTCAATCTTCGCAAGATAAAATTTGCCGCTTTTGACTTGGATGGAACATTAATTGATGACAGAGGCGAGCTTATTGGTGATGTCCATGGCGCAGTGAACATGCTGCGCCAAAGAGGCATTATACCCATTATTGTGACAGGAAGAACCTATGATTCTTTCTTCTCTCTGGATTTAGATCGATCTCTACTCGCCTTATTTCATCATGATGTTTTGCTGAATGATGGGAATGTCATTTGTCATCATGAAAAGAAAACATTTGAGGTGAAGCAGTATGTAGATGCAGCTTTATGCCAACAGATCATCACATCACTTGATGGAAAAGCTGAATTTGTCATGGAATCTCATGGAAAGCACGTGGCATCAAGTAAAAGCGCTAAGTTGAAATACTGCATGCTATACACCTTTCCACGAGAAAAAATAGAGGTTGGTCACAAGAAAGAATTTAGCTTTGACCATGTAACTAAACTATTTATTTTACCAAAAGAAAAAGTGGATCTTGCTCATCAATTAAAAAATTGTCATTGCGACGTAGCAGATGCCCAGTTTTTAAATGCTCAAGTGATATCTCCAAAAGGGATTTGTAAGGCAGACATGCTTGAGCACCATTTATTCGATTGTTTTGGAGAAAGAGATTTAGATCGTGTGATTGCCTTTGGAAATGGTCATAATGACAGGCTGATGCTGAAGAAGGCCAAGTGGGGGCTAGCCGTTCAAGATAGTCATCCGTCGGCGATTGAGTTGAGTGATGTTCATTTACAGGAGCCTATTTCTGATTATCTATATAAAGTTTTACAATCATTTGAAACGACGCACGTTATCAATGAAAAGGGAGGTATTTAGTTGAGGACCCTTCAACTGCCTTTACCAGAAGCATTAGAAGATACAATGATATCGGATTTTATGGAAAGAGTTTCATTTCTATCTGCTCATATTGTGCACGTGGCTCTTAACGAAGAGGAATCTATGATTGAAGTAACCGTAGATAAAATGGGAGACAAAGAGGCAATATCAACTGCGTTTTCGAATCTATCGTCAAATATAGCACAGCTGCGGAGATTTCGTGAAAAAGAAATAAAATCAAATATTCATTTATCTAGTGAGTCTGTTCATTCAAAACTAAGCGAGGAAGATCAGAAAAGAACCTTCTATGATGAAGTTGAATTGGAACTTTCAAACTACTTTGATCAATTATTTTTAAATATAGGGATTTCACTTGGAGCAAAAGTAAGGCGATATCCTTCGACGATCAGTAAAGATTTAATGGAAAAATGTAAGTATCATACGAATTTTCCGCAAAATATTTATTCTGTTTTTGAGATCCCTCATGATTATCAAATCATTGATGATATTCGAGAAAAGCATCATGGTTTTCAGCCTGAACACTTCCAGCAGGCAGGCCGTTTTTTACAGCCGTGTATTTGTTATCACTGCTATGAGGAATGGGAAGGGAAGACGTATACAGACAATCAAATGATGACAGCAACGGGGCAATGTTTTAGACATGAAATCTCTTGGAAAGTGGACCCTCTCAGGAAAATAGAATTTAGTATGCGCGAAATTGTCTTTATTGGTCATCAAGAATTTATCAATGAAACGAGAAAAACACTCCTTGAAAACACATGGGAATGCTTTCATCAACTTGGTCTAAGTGGAAAGGTCACGACCGCAAATGACCCTTTTTTCTTTTATGATGATATGGATAAAGCGAATTATCAATTAATGGCTAATAGCAAATATGAATTAGTCGCTGTGACAGAAAAGAAAGACGTTTCGATCGCTTCTTTTAATGACTGCGGAGAGATGCTTTGCGAAAGGTTCCATATTAGCGGAGAAGATGGTATGCCGCTTTATTCAGGTTGTGCGGCATTTGGGATCGATCGTTGGGTTCAAGTGTTTTTACAAACATACGGTCGAAATCGAAAGGATTGGCCGAAAGACATGCGTCATTTAAAGGAGGAGCGCTATGCTGCAAAGTAATCTGACTCAAGAAGAACATACAGCTCTCATCTTATCCACTCCTTTTTTAAAAGCCAGTCAAATTGAAGAGATGCAGGAGCTTTTGTATAAGCAGCAAGACTGGAATGTCATTCTCGGAATGCTGCATGTTCACCGGACAGCAGGAATTGCGTGGAAGAATATTAAACGTTATGCCATTCATTTAAGAAAAGAGTTTAAAGCGACTTATTTTTTAAAGTCACTAGAGATTATGTATAAGGGTCAATTAGAAACGGCTCGAGACAATATCAAGTTCAATGATCAGTTATTTCAAGCACTTGATCAAAAAGGAATTGAGTATGCCATTGTAAAAGGAAGTGTGATTGGCCAGTGGGCCTACGGTGATGTTGGGCTTCGCTTATTTGGAGACAACGATCTCTTTATCTCACAAGATCAGCTGCAAGAAACTGGACGCGTATTAAACGAATTAGGTTATATTCAAGGTTCTTGGAACTATGAAACGGAGACAGTCACACCTGCCAAACGCAAAGACATCCTTTACCTCATCATGAACTCACATCAAACCTACACCTATATGAAACCTACACCAGATTGCCGCTTTATTGATTGTCATAAAATTGATGTTCAGTTTTCAGTTGATCTCATGACAGGGAACCGAACGGATTCAATCGTCAAAGAAATGCTGTCTAGACGAATTCAAACGTCTGTTGATCAGCACGATGTATGGTCTTTAAAAGAAGAGGATATGCTTCTTTTCCTATGTATTCATTTTTATAAAGAAGCGATTTATTTAAATGAAGTGGAGTCAATGAAAGACTTACTGCTTTATAAACTGCTAGATATATATGGCATGTTTATGAAGGAAGACCTACTCGATGTGGATTTGTTTGTCCGCCAGACGAAAGCGTATGGCTTTGAAAAGATGGTCTATTTTGCTTTTCATTATGTGAATGAGGTCTTTCCTCAAACGATTCCTGAACTTGTCATGAACGCACTTCAGCCTGAATCGCTTACTTATTTATCCGAAGTGCTGGATGCAAATGATGTCGTTCATACTTGGAATCAACCAATTCGCAAACGATTCTTTCATATTAATCGATCTTTAGATATTAACAAGCATTCTGTGCATAAGGAGTAGTGTCATGAAAGATCCGGCATCGCTATTTGATTTTAAGGGAAGAAATGACGTGATTTGGTATGGGAATATGAATCAAGAACAAAGCTGGGATCAAACAAGAGCTTTACCAGTCATGACAGATCATGTTCAAAATGAACTGGTTCTTCAGCAAGAACAACAACTGCTTTTGATTGCATCTAAAGAGCATCATGTCATCTTGCATCATCAGCCTGATAAAGCTTTTTTAGCCTATTTGGAAAATCAAGGTGTCCAGCTTCCGCATATGACTCAACTAGACCATGCATTTACATTAAATGGACTGATTGTACCGTATCTTTTAGATGAATCCCTTGAAAAAGAAGCATTGATTGAAAAAAGAACGATATACGGCTCAAATGCTACACTCGTAAAGCGGTTCAATCATAAGATTTCTACTAGAAGATGGGCAGAAGAACATCTGTTTAACGTCACGTGCGGAGCTATCTGTCATCATGCTGACGAATTAAAACAGACGTATGAAGAATTAAAGGCGAAGAATTTCTCAAAAATGGTTCTGAAAATACCTTATGGATCATCTGGGAAGGGGCTGCGTATTTTAAAAAATGACCGAGAATTTATGCAGCTGCTGACCTTTATTGAAAGAAGGAATATCGAAACGGATTTGCTCTTAGAGGGATGGCATCCGATTAAACGGTCCTTAAATGCCCAATTGCTCATTCAAGAGGAGGGGTCACACTTACTCTCCATTACAGAGCAGAAAATTAATGAGGACGGCATTTACTTAGGCACGGATTTTGCGCCTGTGTATGAATTGGACAAAAAACGTGAATACGAAGCAAGCATGCATCGAATCATAGAGCTTCTTTATGATGAAGGGTATCGTGGTGTGGTTGGTGTCGATTCAATTATTGATGAAAATGAACAGCTCATACCGATCATCGAAATAAATGCCCGGTTCACACAGGTCACTTATTTACTCCCACTGATTTGTCGTTTTTTTTCAACTTACGAATATATCGAAAGCCGCTTTAAAAGATTCTCATGCAGCGCTGACCTGCCATTTGAAGATGTCTTAACGGAGGTAACAGAAGCACTCAATCCGGGAGAAGATGGCGGGTTCTTTATTTATACTTTTGGTAAGACGAGATCTGATGATACGTGGCACTATCGATTGTTTATCTTGTTTTACCATATGAAGAAGGACAAGCAGATTCATATGCTGACAATGTTTGATGAGATGGAATTTTCATCAGAAAGGAGGAGGAGATGTGCTGGAAAATGACTTTACGCTCTTAGAGAAAGCAAATCGTTATGGGACGCCGATGTATGTATACGATGGAGATGCATTGAAAGAGCACTATGAGCACATTACATCATGGCTCCATCAAACAGCTGAGGTGTTCTTTTCATTTAAGGCCAATGGAAATGTCTCGATTGCATCATTGTTACGGTCTTTTGGGGCTGGTATAGAAGTGGCTTCTGAAGGAGAGCTTTTCATGGCGATAAAAGCAGGTTATTCACCGCAGCATATCATTTTTTCTGGACCGGGTAAGCAGAAGGAAGAGATTGATACCGCTGTTCAGCATGAGATCTATTGTATTATCGCCGAATCTAAGGAAGAACTCACCTACATCGCTGAGTCTGCAAAACGTCAAGATAAGCAGGCATCAGTAGGCATTCGGATCAATCCAGAATCAATTGAATCACGAGCCAAAATAAAAATGGGCGGAGTTCCAAGTCCGTTTGGAATAGATGAATCTAAACTGAATGATGTATTTGATCTGTTTCAGAAGTATGATCATTCGCTGCTATTTAAAGGTATCCATATGTATCTGGGAACTCAAGTTCTTGATGAAACATCGCTTTTATCATCGTTTGAATACACACTTAACACAGCTGTTCGAATCAAGAATGAATATGGACGAACATGCCAGATGGTTGATTTAGGTGGCGGTTTTGGCATTCCGTATTTTCAAAATGAAACACCGCTACATGCTGAAAGGCTATTTCAACACGTAGCGGATTTGATTAGATCATATGAAACGGAGCTTGAATTTCCGAGATTTATTATAGAAATGGGGAGATTTCTTTTAGCAGAATGTGGTGTTTATTTAACAACCATACAATATGTAAAAGAATCAAAAGGGCAGCCGTTTTTAATAGCAGATGGCGGGATGCATCATCATCAAGCGATGACGTTTAGAGGCAGACTGCTCCGCAATAATTACCCTATGCGGCTTATTAAACATTCCAGCAACACCGCCGCAGACGTAGTGAAACAATCAATTGTTGGTCCGCTTTGTACACCAGAAGACTTAATTGGCAGGCAGGTGGAGCTTCCGCAAGGGGAAGTAGGGGATCTTCTTTGTATTGAGAAATCTGGTGCATATGGACTGAGCTACAGCCCCACCTTATTTTTAGGTCATTCTTCGCCGCTTGAGCTACTGTTGTTTGAGGGGAACGATTATGTTGTGCGAGATAGAGGGACACCGGAAGATCTCTTATTGAAACAAAATAGATCACTCTTTAGACAAAGGAGGGGTGAAGATGAAACTGACAGAGCTTCGACAAGAAACGATTGATCGTCTCATTCACCAATTTTCAGAAAGAGCAGGGCAGCTGGATGCCGAATTTCAGTTCCCGCATCAGAATCTAGAGGAGCTGATTGATTGTGGATTACATGTCGCCAATATGCCGAAACAAGACGGAGGTCTTGGATATGGATTTGAAGAAACGATCACCTTGTTGTCACACATATCTAAAGGGTGTGCGTCAACTGGTCTCATTATGGCGATGCATTACTATTCGCTCGGCGCATTTTCTGAAGTGCTGACAAGTGAGCAGCAGGCTTCGGTATTTGACGATATTCGGCATTCAGGAGAGTTCATCGCTTCTGTCAGCGACCCGAATGTGATTTTTATTTATCAGCGAAAGCAAATGGAGGGAATTCCAACCATCACCGCCGAAAAAACAGATGGCGGATATCTTGTGAGTGGAACTAAGTTTACTGTGACAGGTGCACCGCGCATTAAATATTTGCCAATCTATTGTGAGTATGCCCCGTCGTCATGCACATCTCAATATGGAATGACGGCGCTCTTAATGACATTACCGAGTGAAGGTGCTGAGGTGGAGGAATCGTGGAATTATTCGGGAATGAGAGCATCGATGAGTCATCACATTCATTTTGATCAAGTGTTTATACCCGATCATCAGCTCATCGGGCGGGAAGGCTACGCAATAGAAGATACTGAACATTTAATCTATTGGTTTCGTTTAGCTGTTACCGCTGTTTATTACGGGATTGCAAAGGCAGCATATGAACATGCCCTCGGTATGGCATATAAAAGGAATGATCGAATTTCTAAGAAGAAATCAGCCTTTTTACCAGGTCAACAATTTCGTATTGCAGATATGAAAATGAAATTAGATGTTGCACATTCTCAGCTCATGGCCTGTGCCCAGCAAGCAGATCGAGAAAAGCAACAAACTCATTACTCGAGTGAGTTGTATACGAAGACGCTGATTACTAAACACTTTGTGACGCAGGCGGCAGAAGAAATCGTGGAGCTGGCTTCTCAGGTCGAGGGTTTTTCTTCATTACAGCAAGGATCTTTGCTCGAGCGCTTAAGCCGAGATGTGAAAGCGGCAAAATTTCATCCGCCTTCAGAAGATGTATTAAAAGAAGTGATTGCGAAAAAAGAGCTGGGCATTATCCCGTTAAAAAATCGCTGGGTATGATGGCGTAAAAAAGGAGGAGACATATGTGGCTACTGCAGCACCTATTTACCGAAACAATTATTTAAACTGTTCTCAATTAACGATTGCAGCCATGCTTCTTAGAAAAGGAATTCAAATCGACAGGATTTGGAGGCAAGCTGGTCTTGTTTATAGATCTCAAGACCAAGGATTTGTTTTGATCGGTTCCTTTAAACACTTTCGTGAAGATATTCTGCATCATAATGGCATTCATTTAGAAGAAATTTTTTACACCGAAGAGGAATTAGACCTCTATATGAATCGGGTATTTAAACAGCATCCAAAGAGAGGCACTGTGTCTGTTTCTTTAGATATATTTGAATTACCGTACTGTCCATTTTTTGAAAGAGAACACGGATATCATACATTGGAAGTACTTGAGGTGAATGATGATCATGTAGTGATCAGTGACCATGCTTATTCTTATCATGGCACTTTGAGTAAAGATCATTTGATGAAAGCCGCACGCTCTGTCTACGAACATACGCCTCGAACCGAAAATCGTTATAAATGGATCAAACAGGTTGATCTTGAGAAAGAACCGGATGTAATGAAAGTTTTAAAAGAGCATGTCGCCATATTAGAAGGTGCACCGCCACATTTTGAATTGCCTGGAGCTATCACAGGTCTTGACGCAATTTCAGTCATTCAAAGAGATTATATTGATAGTATTAAAGGTGATGAAAATGGTAATTTATTAGACAATGTTTATTTTGAAGGACTAAAGGATGTCGCCAACTCCAGAAAACATATGGTGACATTTTTATCATCATATGAAAAAGAGCATTTACAACCCCTTATTCAAGCATTTGAAGATGCTTATCAAAGCTGGACAGTGCTTGCTAATTTTACAGCTAGAGTCGGCCTCAGCAAAAATCCTCGCAGTATGATTGAAAGGACGTCGAATCGGTTTCAAAAAACATTAGAAGTGGAGACAAGCCTTCTCACGCAACTAAAAGAGGTGATTCAAAATGAAAACCTATCAACCCCTCACTCTTCATGATTATGTCAATAACAGAGGCATCACATATCAAAATGAATATGAAAAAGGCCAATTAACCATTGGCGGGGCTTCTTTGCCGGCTGAGTTGGTCATGAACGTGAAAGACTCTTTGGTCGAAGGCATTCCTTTTCAGTTCATTTATCAAGATCAAGGAGACAATATTGAATTAGAGGGTCAATCTATTCAACTTCAGGCAGTTGAAGCAGAAGCGCTCCATGTCGTTGGCTGTTCATCTAATGGTAATCTCTACGAAAAGATGACATTATTACGAGAGGGGACCGTTGTCTTGGAGTCTCGTCTTTCATTAACCGATGTGATTGAACGTGAACCTGCATTTGATGATCGATTGGCTTATGCATTTGATTATATTCATACGGTAGCCGGCATCAATCACCATTTGACATCAAACCTATGGATTGATTCGCTTTCCTTCTCGCAAAAAATCGTTTTTGATGAAATCCGCTTTCAAGATAATCCATTTATGCATATTTTCGCAATGACGATCCAGCAGTCAGATCATTGATGGAAGGGAGCCATGTTTATGTGCGGCATTGCAGGTTATTGTCATTTTAACAAAGCACTACTTGATCCACACATCTTACTGAAGATGAAAAACGCACTTAGTGTGCGTGGACCTGATGATAGTGGTGTATATCAAGACGACTCAGTTGGTTTGGTTCATACGCGGCTTTCCATTATCGATATTCAATCTGGGCCGCAGCCAATAACGAATGAAGATGAGTCTATTTGTGTGATTTTAAATGGCGAGATTTATAATTTCCAAGAATTAAGAGAGGACTTATGGAATAAAGGTCATACGTTTCGTACGCTGACAGATACAGAAGTACTTGTTCATGGCTATGAAGAATATGGGATTTCTTTTATTGAGCAATTAAATGGAATGTTTGCAGCTGCGATATGGGATCAAAAGAAGAAAGAATTCTTTTTATTTAGAGACCGGTCTGGGATTAAGCCGCTTTATGTTTCAGAATGTGGAGGAGGGCTTATTTTCGGATCGGAAATGAAGGCTCTTCTTCAGCATCCAGATATACAAATTGCCATTCAGCCAGAGGCTGTCCTTAGTTATTTATCCTTCCGTTATGCGATTGGCGAGCAAACTTTCTTTCAAGGAATTCAAACATTACCCCCAGGTGTCATCTTGAAAATAGATGAAACAGGAATGACAAAAGAGGCCTATTGGCAATATCCTTTCCCATCTGATGGAATTGACAGGGGAGAACGTTATTATCAAAAGGGATTGTTTGAATTACTTCAAGATAGTGTGCAAAAACAAATGATGTCTGATGTACCTGTAGGAGCTTTTTTGAGTGGAGGAGTGGATTCGACTTCTATTGTTGCTTTGATGTCCAAATATGCGAACGAGAATATTCACTGTTTTTCGACCAGCTTTGAAGAGGAAGGTTTTTCTGAAGAAAGCTATGCCAAGCTCGCAGCAGAACAATACAACGTCAAGCTTCACTCACATCGAATGAGTGAAGAAGAGTACTTTCAATTATTGCCAGAAGTTGTGAAACGAAGAGATCATCCTCTTTCCATTCCTCATGAAGTCGCTTTTTACCATATGTCACGTGAAGCAAAAAAGCATGTAACGGTTGTTTTGTGTGGTGAAGGAGCGGACGAATTGTTTGCAGGGTATGGACGTGTATTTAGGAGTCCGGCAGATTGGCGTAAAGTTTTATGGCTTCAAAAAAACCGAAAGCTGTCATCCATCCTTTCAAAGGTATTATTTGAACCATCCTTTCAGCAGCAGGTGCATCAATTTATCCATCTTGATGGGGAAATGGAACATTATAAAAAAAGATATGCTTGGTTTACTGATAGCGAAAAAGAGCAGCTCTTAGGTCAGCACGCTCATTCAATTGATTCTGCTGACTTGCACATGAATCAATTGATCGCCCATTGCTTTCAAGAGATGGAAGGGGCGTCGTATGAAAACAAACTGCTCTATTTATTTCAACAAATCCATTTACCCAACTTGTTAGACCGGCTTGATATGATGACGATGTCACACGGACTAGAGGCACGTGTACCGTTTCTTGATCATCGCATCATCCAATTTGTCAACGATATGCCTTTCAAGTACAAACTTCCTTATAAAGGGCTACCTAGCAGAGTGCAAGCATTTTTTCAATCGAGCCTTAAAACAAGTGAGGTCCAAGATATTCCGAAATATATGTTGAAAAAGACAATGGAGCAAACGGTGGATAAGCGTATATTATATAGAAGAAAAATGGGTTTTCCGGTTCCGGTGTATCATTGGATGAACAAAAGAATGGAAGAAATCGAAGAGAAACTTCTTGATCAACAAAGCTTTGCAACACAATTATTTCAAAAAGAGCCGCTAGAACAATTTTTGCGACATCATTCGAATCAGAAGAACAAAAATGGAGCGGACCAAAAAGTGTGGATGCTTTACAACTTGGAATTATGGCATGATCACTATATCAAAGGGGCGCGTCTTCCGCTCCAAACTAGTCATTAAGAGGCCCGGTCTATTCCCCTTGCCTGCTGCATATATGATATGGAAGGGGAGTGATGCGATTTTGAGGCTGAGTGAGCTGTCAGGAAAAGAGATCGTCGATATTAAAAGAGCGGAGCGGCTTGGCGTGCTTGGACAAACCGACCTTGAAATAAATGAACAGGACGGTCAAATTACAGCACTCATCATACCTTCCGTCAAATGGTTTGGCTTTCGAAAACAAGGAAATGACATCCGCGTTCCGTGGAATCACATTCAAAAAATAGGATCAGATATGATCATTCTCGATGTGCCTGAAGAACTTCAGCCGCACGGAGAAAAAGAGCACCCATCATAAATGGGTGCTCTTTTTCTTTTCTCTCCCCGATTTGTTCACAGGCTGAATCCTCTCCTCATATGCTGAAAGGGAGATTCGGAAAATATTACAGACTTTTTTAAATAAAGAAGGTGAACGGTCAGTATGTTGAGCGGTTTAACGGTTGCGGTGATCGGGGGAGATGCTAGGCAGCTTGAAATCATTCGCAAGCTGTCACAGCAGCATGCCAAAGTGTTTTTGGTCGGATTTGATCAGCTGGATCATGGATTTATTGGTGCTGAAAAGCTGAAAATGTCAGAGCTTCCATTTGAGCAGGTAGACAGTATGATCCTTCCGGTATCAGGTGCTACAGACGAAGGGGTCGTTGCCACCGTTTTTTCAAATGAGAAGGTCGTGCTAGAAGCTAAATATTTAGAAAGAACCCCTGCACATTGTACCTTGTACTCAGGTATTTCTAATATGTACTTAGACAATATGGCAAAGCAGGTGAACCGGAAGCTTGTGAAGCTGTTTGAGCGAGATGATATTGCCATATATAACTCTATTCCAACAGTTGAAGGGATTATCATGATGGCCATTCAGCAAACGGATTATACGATTCATGGGTCACATGTCGCTGTTCTCGGGCTTGGTAGAACAGGGCTCACCATTGCCCGCACATTTCGGGCGCTAGGTGCGGAAGTGAAAGTTGGTGCTGCGGATACAGCCCATTTAGCGCGAGCCTTTGAGATGGGACTTGATCCATTTTCAATGGACCGTTTAAAAGATGAAGTAACGGATGTCGACATCATCATCAATACGATTCCAAGCTTAGTATTAGATTCATCTGTCATCGTCAGCATGACACCAAAGACACTCATTTTGGATATCGCCTCCCGCCCAGGTGGAACAGACTTTGACTTTGCACAAAAGCATGGAGTGAAGGCGCTTCTTGCACCAGGACTTCCAGGGATTGTGGCACCAAAGACAGCCGGGCAGATCATTGCAAAAGTGCTTTCTGGGCTCTTATGTGAACTTGCGGAGGAAAAAAGGGGGATGGAATCATGACAACACTAAAAGGGAAAAGAATCGGCTTTGGTTTAACAGGTTCCCACTGCACGTACGAAGCCGTTTTTCCGCAAATCGAATCACTCGTGAAAGAAGGGGCAGAAGTTCGTCCTGTCGTGTCGTATACGGTGCAGAATACAAATACGAGATTCGGAGAAGGAGCGGACTGGATTGAGCGGATTGAGAAGCTGACAGGATTTCAAGCGATTGACTCAATCGTCAAAGCAGAGCCACTCGGACCTAAACTTCCACTTGATTGTATGGTCATTGCGCCTTTAACAGGCAATTCAATGGCGAAATTTGCAAATGCACTGACAGACAGTCCAGTCTTAATGGCTGCTAAGGCGACCATTCGTAATCATCGCCCTGTCGTTTTAGGCATTTCCACCAATGATGCATTAGGTTTAAATGGTACAAATCTCATGAGACTCATGTCGACAAAGAACATTTTCTTTATTCCATTCGGCCAAGATGATCCATTCAAAAAACCGACTTCCATGGTAGCGCATATGGATCTACTGACGAAAACAGTAGAAGAGGCGCTCGAGCATAGACAAATTCAGCCCATTTTAATTGGATCAAACGAATAATAGATTCACTAGAAAATCATGAAAGATTCAAAAAAGGTACTTCAAGCCTTGCTTTTCTATGGTAAAATAAAATGTAAAAAGTCATAGGATGGCCATCCGAAAGAAAAGAATCATGGATGGGTCGGAAGGAGTTTTACTGATGGGAAGAGGATTGCATGTAGCTGTAGTTGGAGCGACTGGAGCTGTCGGTCAACAAATGTTAAAAACACTAGCTGACAGAGATTTTGAAATGGATACACTTACTCTACTATCCTCAAAACGTTCTGCTGGAACAAAAGTGACATTCAGAGGTCAAGAGTATACCGTTCAAGAAGCAACACCTGAAAGCTTTGAAGGGGTCAATATTGCACTATTCAGTGCGGGAGGAAATGTTTCCAAAGCGCTAGCTCCTGAAGCGGTCAAACGAGGTGCAATTGTTGTCGATAATACAAGTGCTTTTCGTATGGACGAAAATACCCCTCTTGTCGTACCAGAGGTAAACGAAAAAGATTTGCATGACCATCAAGGGATCATTGCAAACCCTAACTGTTCAACGATTCAAATGGTGGCGGCGCTAGAACCGCTTCGTCAAGCGTATGGCATGAAAAAAGTCATTGTGTCTACTTACCAAGCAGTATCAGGTGCAGGACATGAAGCCATTGACGAACTGTACAGCCAGTCGCAAGCCATTCTAAATAAAGAAGATGTGAAACCAGAAGTCATGCCTTATCAAATTGCCTTTAATGCGATTCCGCAAATTGATAAATTCCAAGACAATGGCTATACATTTGAAGAAATGAAAATGATCAATGAAACGAAAAAAATCATGCACTTGCCAGAGCTGCAAGTAGCGGCAACATGTGTGAGACTGCCAATTGAAACGGGTCATTCAGAATCGGTTTACGTTGAACTGGAATCAAATGACGCAACGGTTGATGACATCAAGTCCATCCTAAAAGATGCACCAGGCATCACATTACAAGATGATCCGTCTCAGCAAATTTATCCAATGCCTGCAGATGCTGTTGGTAAAAACGACGTATTTGTCGGCCGCATTCGGAAGGATTTGGATCGTCCAAATGGCTTCCATATGTGGATTGTATCTGATAACCTGCTAAAAGGCGCTGCATGGAACTCCGTTCAAATTGCAGAAAGCTTACGAGCATTAAAATTAGTTTAACATTCAATGGATGATGAGGACGAATAGAAGAGAGTTAGGCATCTTTCGCCTACTCTCTTCTGTTACGTCAGAATGAACTTGGAGTGAAAACAGTGAAAATAATTGTCCAAAAATTTGGCGGTACATCTGTCAAAGATGATCAAGGGAGAAAAAGGGCACTTGCACATATCTTATCTGCAAAAGAGAAAGGCTATAAATCGGTCGTTGTCGTGTCTGCGATGGGACGAAAAGGCGATCCTTATGCGACAGATACGCTGCTTGGTCTGCTTTACGGCAATGCGCAGCATATGACAAACCGAGAAAAAGATTTACTCGTGTCTTGCGGAGAAAATATTTCAGCTGTTGTTTTTTCAAGTATGCTGAATGAAAACGGGCTAAAGGCTGTTGCGATGACTGGATCACAGGCAGGTTTTGTGACAGATAAAGAACATACAAATGCGAAAATTATTGACATGAAGTGTGAACGTCTTGAGGCGGCACTTTCAGAGCATGATGTGGTTGTCGTTGCTGGATTCCAAGGCGCTGCGAAAAATGGAGACGTGACAACAATCGGACGAGGCGGCAGTGATACGTCAGCTGCTGCGTTAGGCGCTGCATTGCAGGCAGATTTCATCGATATTTTTACAGATGTAGAAGGGGTCATGACAGCAGATCCCCGTATCGTAGAAAATGCAAAACCACTGAGAGTCGTGACATACACAGAAATTTGTAACCTCGCATACCAAGGGGCAAAAGTCATTCACCCGAGAGCTGTTGAAATTGCCATGCAAGCAAAAGTACCAATGAGGGTCCGTTCAACATACTCTGATGATGAGGGTACACTCGTGACATCGCACTACTCAGATAAAATGAGTCATGATGTGTACGACCGCCTGATTACGGGTATTGCACATGTCAATGATGTCACACAAATCAAAGTCCCAGCTAAAGAGGGACAGTACAGCGTACAAACAGAAGTCTTTAAAGCAATGGCAAATGCCCAAATCAGTGTCGATTTCTTCAACATTACACCGAGCGAAATCGTCTATACGGTGACAGGTGCAATGACTGAAAAAGCAACGGCGATCCTAAAAGATCTGGGCTATACGCCGATTGTCACGACAAACTGTGCAAAGGTATCAGCTGTTGGAGCAGGCATTATGGGTGTACCAGGTGTCACATCTAAAATTGTATCTGCACTATCTGAGCAAAATATTCCGATCTTACAGTCCGCTGACAGTCATACGACGATTTGGGTGTTAGTGAACGAAGAAAACATGAGAGCGGCTGTCAATGCCCTTCATGAAGTGTTTGAACTTTCAAGATAAATGTGATTGAATCATGATGAGGTGAAAAAAATGAATTTCGGAAATATCGCAACAGCTATGATTACACCTTTTGATAAAAAGGGCAACATTGATTTCCAAAAGCTATCAATTCTCATTGATTACTTGTTAAAAAACGGCAGTGACTCTTTAGTCGTTGCAGGGACAACAGGCGAATCGCCAACTTTATCGACTGAAGAAAAAGTCGCTCTTTTTCAGCAATCGGTGAAATTAGCAAATGGTCGTTGTAAAATCATTGCAGGAACAGGCAGTAATAACACAAATGCGTCTATTAAACTAACGAAAAAAGCAGAAGAAGCGGGCGTTGATGCAGTGATGCTTGTCGTACCTTACTACAACAAGCCATCACAGGAAGGCATGTATGCACACTTTAAAGCAATTGCCGAGTCTACATCTCTTCCTGTCATGCTTTACAATGTACCAGGAAGAACGGTTGCTTCATTAGCACCAGAAACAACGATTAAGCTTGCGCAAATACCGAACATTGTCGCAATCAAAGAAGCAAGCGGTGATCTAGATGCCATGACAAAAATCATTGCAGAGACACCAGAAGATTTTGACGTTTACTCTGGTGACGACAGCCTAACGCTTCCTGCGGTTGCGATTGGTGCAAGAGGAGTTGTCTCTGTGGCTTCTCATATCGTAGGCCTTGATATGCAACAAATGTTAAAAAGCTACGCTTCAGGACAAACAGCGAATGCGGCATTGATTCATCAAAAACTGGTGCCGATCATGAACCAGCTGTTCTCAGCGCCAAATCCAACGCCTGTCAAAACAGCTCTTCAGCTGAAAGGATTAGATGTCGGATCCGTTCGACTCCCGCTTTTACCTTTATCAGAAGAAGAAAGACTGAATTTAAGCAGCGTATTAAACAGCTGATCAAAACAAAAAAATTCGTAAGCGGTCATTCTCAGATGTCCCTGAGTATGACCGTTTTTTATACATAAACACTTTCTTAAAATGTGACTTCATCTTGTTTTCTAAAATTAGATTCAGTTATAATAGCATTAAGCGATGATGGACGGGCTTGAGACTAGGAGGATAAGAATTTTGAAAAAGAAAAATACAGAGAACGTAAGAATTATTGCACTGGGAGGCGTTGGAGAAATCGGGAAAAACTTATATGTCATTGAGATTGATTCCGACATATATGTTGTAGATGCAGGACTCATGCATCCAGAAAACGAAATGCTAGGCATTGACGTGGTCATTCCTGATATCTCTTATTTAACAGAACGAGCTGATCGGGTGAAAGCAATTTTTCTTACCCACGGACATGATGAAGCAATCGGAGGCGTATTCCATTGCTTAAGTAAATTGTCTGTACCAGTTTACGGCACGA
Source organism: Bacillus sp. BS1807G30 (assembly GCF_040047675.1). NCBI lineage: Bacteria > Bacillati > Bacillota > Bacilli > Caryophanales > Bacillaceae > Bacillus > Bacillus sp. BS1807G30. Next base: position 1,629,056 of record NZ_CP157353.1, read on the forward strand.
AGCTGACCCTTGCGTTACTTCGAGAAAAGTTAAAGCAATACGGCTTCAATCAAAAAGCTGATTTGCGTGAGGTTCATGCAAAGTCAGTCATTACATTTGAAACAACAAAGGTATCATTCTTTAGAACGAATCACAGTATTCCTGATTCAGTCGGAATCAGCTTCAAAACATCTCTTGGTTCAATCGTATGCACAGGTGATTTTAAATTTGATCAAACCCCAGCGCTTAACCAAGCCTGTGACATCGGAGAGATTGCGAAAATTGGAAACAATGGCGTTTTAGCACTTCTTTCAGACAGTGCAAATGCTGAAAAACCAGGCTATACACCTTCTGAGGCGCTCGTCCAAGACGAAATCTCAAATGCGATGTACAATGCTGAAAATCGTGTGATTGTCGCTGTATCTTCATCAAATATTAACCGTGTACAGCAGATCATTAATGCCACAAACCAAAATGGCCGTAAGCTTGCAGTAGCAGGAAAAAATATGATGACAACTCTTCAGCTTGCGATCAAACTTGGTTATGTGACAGCAGACGAAGAATTATTTGTTCCAGTCCAAGAAGTGAAAAAAATGGCGAAAAACAGTGTGGTCATTCTCACAGCAGGAAGCCACGGTGAGCCTCTCGCTGCTTTAACAAAAATGGCGAAACAAAATCACAAACAGCTTCATATTGAAAAAGATGACACGGTTGTGATTGCGTCTACACCTCTTCCGGGACAAGAACTCACATATTCAAAAACGGTGGATTTCCTTACAAGAAGCGGAGCACAAGTAATTTTTGCTCAAAAACGAGTGCATGTATCTGGACATGGCTGTCAAGAAGAGTTAAAGCTCATGCTGAACTTACTGAAGCCAAAGTATTTAATTCCAGTAAACGGCGAATATCGCATGCAAAAAGCACATTCTCGTATTGCTGAAGAAGTGGGAATGAAACGAAGCGACATTTTCTTAATTGATAAAGGCGATGTTGTAGAATTTAGAGGACAAAACGTAAAGATCGGTGAAAAAGTGCATCAAGGGAACATTTTGATCGACGGTCTTGGCGTTGGTGATATCGGGAATATTGTCTTACGTGATAGACGCCTATTGTCTCAAGATGGCATCTTAATTGTGGTCATTACGCTCGATAAACAAAAGAAACAATTAATTTCTGGACCTGAGATCATCACAAGAGGATTTGTTTATGTAAGAGAATCCGAAGAGCTGATTGTGAAAGCAACAGAAATGGTCAAAGGGATTGTGAAAGAGCAAACGGAAAACTCAATTGTTGAATGGTCAACACTGAAACAATCCATGCGCGATGTACTAAATCAATTCCTATATGAAAAAACAAAACGTAAGCCAATGATCATTCCAATTATTATGGAAGTGTGATGAGAAAAGCCCAAAGAGCACAAGCTCTTTGGGCTTTTTTGATGTGACATGATGAATGCGGATGGAATGTGACGATCTTGTTCATAATAGGAGGAGAGTTTTTAGGAAAGGATGGAGACAAATGGACGAACAGAATGAACAGCAGCCTGAGCGAAAACCAGAAGAAAAAGATAGCATTATGAGCAAAATACAACAGCTTGGTGAAACAGCCGTCCCGCAGTTGTCACAAGATACAAACATACATTGCCTGACTATTATTGGACAAATTGAAGGGCACATGCAGCTGCCGCCACAAAATAAAACAACCAAATACGAACATGTCATTCCACAAATCGTAGCAGTTGAACAAAACCCAAAAATTGAAGGGCTTCTGATCATTTTAAATACAGTGGGAGGCGATGTAGAAGCAGGACTAGCTATTGCAGAAATGCTCGCTTCTTTATCAAAACCGACTGTATCCATTGTGCTTGGCGGCGGCCACTCTATTGGGGTTCCAATCGCCGTATCGTGTGATTATTCATACATTGCCGAAACAGCAACGATGACCATTCACCCTGTACGCTTAACCGGTCTAGTCATCGGTGTTCCGCAAACCTTTGAATACTTAGATAAAATGCAGGAAAGAGTCATTAATTTTGTCACGAGTCACTCAAACATTACAGAAGAGAAATTTAAAGAGCTTATGTTCTCTAAAGGCAATCTGACAAGAGACATCGGGACAAATGTCGTTGGCCATGAGGCGGCTGAATACGGACTAATGCATGAAGTCGGAGGCGTTGGACAAGCGATTAAAAAGCTGAACGAGCTTATTGGCGAACGGGCTGCACAAAACGAGGGGCTGATCCAATGATTTTATATACACCTATGCCTTATGAAGCCATTTACGCTGAGGAACAAGGAGAACGCAAACTCCAGCAGGTAAACATTCAGGGCGTGCCAGTGATGGTTGAAATGAAAGAAGATGAAGCGGAAATCGTTCAAGTAATGAGTACAAATCCAATGGACTTTTTGAATCAGGAGCTTGCACCAGGTAAGCGATTGAAGTTACATTTAGGCACCAATCAAACCGACTCATATGAATGATTCTATGCTATAATAAAGGGAAAACTTACAACAAGATGCAGCCAAAACCAGGCTGCTTTCTTTCTGATCTTTTCGTAGGTTATATTTTCTTTTGTAGTAAGGTGATGAGTATGGCGAAAAAGAGAAAACGTAAAACAAGAAAAAAACAAAATAAACAGCTAAAACTGAAATATGAACTAAATGGGTTAGTCTGTATTGCCATAGCGATCATTGCCATTTTACAGCTAGGTGTAGTTGGACAAACCTTTGTACATCTATTTCGATTCTTTGCAGGTGAATGGTTTATTCTCTGCCTTATCGGATTATTTCTTTTTGGTGTGACGATCTTTTGGAAAAAACAAATTCCTGATTTACTGACAAGAAGAAAAGCAGGTTTATACTGCATCATTGCGAGTATCTTGCTTTTGTCACATGTGAAGCTTTTTCAGCATCTTTCAGCTGCAGGCGTGATAGGCTCTCAAAGTGTGATCAGAAATACGTTTGAGTTATTCTTAATGGATATGAAAGGTGAGACAGGCTCGCCCGATTTAGGAGGAGGTATGATCGGTGCTGTATTATTTGCGGCCTCCTATTTCTTGTTTGCACAAGCAGGGTCGCAAATCATGGCCATTGTGCTAATGCTGATCGGAATTGTGCTGATCACAAACCGGTCACTGCAAGAAATGGTCAAAAAAGTGACGCTGCCTGTATCACAATTTTTGGTGAAGCAGTGGAAAGCATTTATTGAAGATATGAAAGGCATAAGGCAGGCGAAAAAGAATGCACCTGCGCAGAAAACAAGTGAAAAGAAAAAACGTTCACGCTTGCAAGAAGAGGCCGAAGAAGATCATGATCATATCTTGATCGAGGATGAAGAACAGGCTTCTGACAATCGTCAGCCGATTATCTCAAGTTTTGCTGATCGAGATGACATGCTCACACCGCCGGTTCAAAAAGATCAGCCGGTCAAAGAGCCAGATCCTCTTCAAGAAACTGTACAAGGCACTCCGTCTCATGATAATGGGGATGAACCGAAAGAAGCTCCGCCTATGACGTTTACGGAGCTTGAAAATAAGGATTATGAGCTGCCATCGCTTGATATTTTAGCTGAGCCGCAGCATTCAGGTCAGCAAACAGATAAGAAGAATATTTATGAAAATGCAAGAAAGCTTGAAAAGACCTTCCAAAGCTTTGGTGTAAAAGCAAAAGTGACACAAGTTCATTTAGGGCCGGCCGTCACAAAATATGAAGTATACCCTGATGTCGGCGTGAAGGTAAGTAAGATCGTCAACTTGAGTGATGATTTAGCCCTTGCATTAGCTGCAAAAGACATTCGAATTGAAGCGCCGATTCCTGGTAAATCTGCCATCGGAATTGAAGTTCCCAACGCAGAAATTGCAATGGTTTCTTTAAAAGAGGTTTTAGAATCGAAACAAAATGACCGCCCAAATGCCAAGCTGCTCATCGGACTGGGCCGAAATATTTCTGGTGAAGCTGTGCTGGCTGAAATGAACAAAATGCCGCATTTACTTGTGGCTGGCTCGACAGGAAGCGGAAAGAGCGTATGTATCAATGGCATTATCACAAGCATTCTCATGAGAGCAAAACCTCATGAAGTGAAGATGATGATGATTGACCCGAAAATGGTTGAATTAAATGTTTATAACGGCATCCCGCATCTGTTGGCTCCAGTTGTGACTGATCCTAAGAAAGCCTCACAGGCACTTAAAAAAGTGGTTAGTGAAATGGAGCGCCGTTATGAATTGTTTTCGCATACGGGCACAAGAAATATTGAAGGGTACAATGATTACATTAAACGAATGAATCAATCAGAAGAGGCGAAGCAGCCAGAACTACCTTATATTGTCGTCATTGTAGACGAGCTTGCTGATTTAATGATGGTCGCTTCCTCTGATGTAGAAGATTCCATTACAAGGCTTTCTCAAATGGCACGTGCTGCGGGGATTCATTTAATTATTGCTACACAAAGGCCTTCGGTTGATGTCATTACAGGTGTCATTAAAGCAAATATCCCTTCCCGCATTGCATTTAGCGTATCGTCACAAACCGATTCAAGGACCATTCTTGATATGGGAGGCGCAGAAAAATTGCTGGGCAGAGGGGATATGTTGTTCTTACCTGTCGGTGCGAACAAACCAGTTCGTGTACAAGGCGCCTTTTTATCAGATGAAGAAGTGGAACATGTCGTTGATCATGTCATCACGCAGCAAAAAGCACAATATCAAGAAGAAATGATCCCGAGTGAAGAAACGCAAGATCAGCTTGGGGCTGTGGACGACGACTTATATGATGAAGCAGTTGAACTGATCATTGGCATGCAGACGGCCTCTGTTTCTATGCTGCAAAGGAGGTTCCGCATCGGTTATACCCGTGCCGCACGTCTTATTGACGCAATGGAAGAACGCGGGGTTGTCGGACCATATGAAGGCAGTAAACCGAGAGAAGTCCTCCTCTCAAAAGAACAACATGACGAGCTCTCTTCATAATTCGAAGAGAGCTTTCCTAACAATAAGTTAACGATATATTGATTATGTTAACTGGATGTCAGACTATTTATTTATTTGCAAAAACGTGATATAGTTATGTTCATCTTATCTCGGAATAGAGATTTCTCATCTTATCATTTGCATTGATTAGACGGAGGGAAAACATGTCGACCAAAACAGACAATCGCCATTTATATTTGAAAGTGATTGACCGTATTAAAGAAGATATTCAAACAGGTGTATATGCCGAAAAAGAAAAGCTGCCTTCTGAGTTTGAGCTCTCAAAGCTTTTAGGCGTGAGCAGAGCGACCCTTCGTGAAGCCCTTCGTATATTAGAAGAAGAGAAGTATTTAATTAGAAGGCATGGTGTGGGAACTTTCGTCAACTCAAGACCGCTTTTTTCTACTGGCATTGAACAGCTGACAAGTGTCACAAAAATGATTGAACAGGTCAATATGACGCCAGGTACCATCTTTTTGTCCTCACAAGAAGGAGAGCCGACAGAGAATGATGTCATTCGTTTTCAGTGTGATGAATCCGAGAAGGTTTTTTCAATGGAACGCGTTCGAACAGCAGATGGACAGCCAGTCGTCTATTGTTTAGATAAAATTCCGGTCAAACATCTTCCCGCTTCTTTTACTCATGAGGAAGAATCGCTTTTTGAGCTGTTTGGCAGAGAACCGCACAGCGGAATTAAATATGCAGTGGCAGACATCGAACCGATTGGTTATCACGATCAGGTTTCACCGATACTAGAATGTGACCCAGAAACAGCCTTACTATTACTGAAACAAATGCACTATGATCAAGATGATCAGCCGGTCTTATACTCGCTCAATTATTTTCGAGCGGATAAATTCAGCTTCCATGTCATACGTAAACGATTTTAACAAAGCAGTCGCTTCCATAGGCGGTTGCTTTTTGTTTGCCCATACATAAAACCCGTGAAACATGCCACACTAAACGTAACAGTATATAGAATTGGGTGAATGATGTTGGGCGAGAAAACGGTCAGTAAAAAGAATATTATTGCATTATCATCAGTGCCTCTAATCATGACACTTGGGAACTCGATGCTAATACCCGTATTACCAGAGATAGAAAAGAAACTCTCAATCACTTCCTTTCAAGTGTCACTCATTATTACGGTATACTCCGTTGTGGCGATTTTGTGTATTCCGATTGCCGGTTATTTATCTGACCGAATTGGGCGGAAAAAGGTACTTTTGCCGTGTCTTTTAATCGCAGGACTTGGAGGAGCTGTGGCAGCTGTTGCCTCAACCATCATGAAAGAACCCTATATGTGGATTCTATTTGGCAGGGTCCTTCAAGGAGTTGGCTCAGCCGGGGCAGCACCTGTCGTTATGCCGTTTATTGGCGATTTGTTTCACGATGATGAAGAGGTAAGTGCGGGACTTGGAGCAATTGAAACTTCTAATACAGCTGGAAAGGTACTAAGTCCTATTATTGGGGCACTTCTCGCTTCTTGGTTTTGGTTTGTACCGTTTTGGTTCATTCCATTCTTTTCAATCATCAGCTTTGTGATGGTACTGTTTATGGTTGAATCCGCAAAGAAAGAGGAAGATCCGCCTACATTTAAAGAGTTTTTAAAATCAACAAAGACGATTTTTAAGCATGAAGGACGCTGGCTTTATGCCATTTTTGCTATTGGCGGTTTTATTATGTTTCTTCTTTTTGGCGTGCTCTTTTATTTGTCAGATAACCTAGAGGCGGCGTATCAAATAACGGGTGTCAAAAAAGGCTTGCTGCTAAGCATCCCGCTCCTTTTTTTATCAATCAGCTCGTACATTGCTGGAAAAACAATCGGAAAAGAAAAGGGGAAAATGAGGATATTTCTCATCGTTGGTATGGCTCTTTTATCACTTTCGTATCTATTTTTATGGTGGAATCACAGTTTTTACGTGTTGTTTGTCTGCTTAAGTATTGGCGGCGTAGGGATCGGCATTGTGCTTCCAGCACTTGATGCGTTGATAACAGAAGGTATTGAAAAAGAGCAGTGCGGAACCATTACGTCATTTTATAGCAGCATGCGGTTTATCGGTGTTGCTTTAGGACCTCCAATTTACGCATTTCTGATGGATAAAGGAGACTCCATCGTTTTTATTCTATCGACCATATGTAGTCTCATTTCATTATTTTTGGTCCTCTTTTTCATCCAGCCAGATGAAAAGGATGAAAGTGAACAATTGAAAACGGTTTAAACATAGAAAAAAGACGGTATTTTGCCATCTTTTTTCTTTTTTATAAATTGACATGTAAAATTTTGATAGTTAAACTAATGTATAGTAATATCTTTTAAATTATCCCAAATAGGAGGTGTTCAAAAACATTCATTTTCTGTCTTTATTTTAAGGCAGAAATTGAGCTCGTGGCTGATGATGGATATGCGTTTCTTCAACACGAAAGGACAATTGAATAGGTCATCCTGCCATTAGCACGTTGAAGGAGACGAAGTCAGCACTTCAGACACGCTCAAAAACAGCAAATTGATTGATGAACTAGAAGGAGCTTGAAGCAGCTATGTTGCAAATAATTAAAGCAAGATGGATTGTATTACTGGTGTGGATGATAACAGCTGTGATTCTGTTTATTACTGCGCCCAATTTAGAGGAATTAACAAGAGAAAAAGGGCAGTTAAAGGTTCCAGAGGGGACACCAACAGCTGAGGCACTTCACTTATTGGATAAGCTTTCAGATCATAATGGGAAAAAAGATACTGGTGTGATTGTATTCTCCGAACAACATTTGTTCCCTGCCAAAGAGCAGGAATTAAAAAAGGCTTTAGCTGCACTCATGACACATGCCCCAGAACTCCACATTGACGGAATTACTTCGTATTTTCATGTAGAACGTGACATTCAAAAACAACTTTTATCAAAGGATAAAAGTACACTTCTTGTTCCATTCAAATTCGACCACTACGAAACAAAAGCTGTGAAGGTTAAAGAACGAATTGAGGAAGTTTTAAAGCCCTACAACGTCTCATATGAAATGACAGGTCAAAAATTTGTGGACTCAGATGTCATTAAAAGCTCTCAACAAGGTCTGAAGAAAACTGAACTTATTACGATGATTTTTATTTTCTTTATTTTAATAATTGTATTCAGATCGATACTGGCACCTGTTGTCCCGCTTATTACGATTGGCATTTCTTATGCTGTCAGCCGGTGTATTGTTGCTTTTCTCGTAGAATATACACCATTCCCTCTGTCTAATTTCACTCAGATTTTTATGGTAGCTATTATGTTCGGTATAGGAACGGATTATTGTATATTACTTTTAAGCCGTTTTAAAGAGGAGATTGGTCAAGGGCGTGATGTCAAAGAATCGATTATCATCACGTATCAATGTGCAGGGAAAACAGTCTTTTTCAGCGGTTTAGCTGTGTTAGTCGGCTTCTCAAGTATTGGTTTCGCAAAATTCCAGTTGTACCAATCAGCCGTCAGCGTTGCCGTAGGCGTTGGCATTCTGCTCATTGCACTTGTCACAATCGTTCCCTTTTTTATGTCGGTTTTCGGAAAATCCCTTTTTTGGCCGTCTAAAAGAGAAAACATTCGTCATCCACAAAGTAAGATTTGGGAATGGGCTGGGCGTTTTTCATTTAAAAGACCGCTCATCAGCTTAGGGGTAGTTGCACTCATCACTGTTCCTCCAATTCTGATGTATGACGGCACTCTTTCTTATAATAGTTTAAATGAGATTGGGACAAAGTATGAGTCAGTGTCTGCATTTAATACGATATCTGAGCAATTTGGCTTTGGTGAAGCGCTGCCGCTGAATGTGCTTGTCGAAAGTGACAATGAGCTCGATAATCAAGAAAAGATTGTCATGATTGAAAAACTGACCCGTAAGTTAAGTGACATTGAGGAAGTAAAAGCGGTTCGCAGTGTCACTCGCCCAGTTGGAGACGGGTTAAGTCAGCTCTACGTTACCTCTCAAGCGAAAGAGCTGGGAGGAGAGCTTGGGAAAGGTCATGAGGGCATCGGGAAAATTACAGATGGCTTGACCGAAACAAACTTAGCACTTCTCAAACAAAAACCAAAAATTGAAGAATCCGCTAAAGGGATTGATCAATTGATTGATGGGACAAAAGCCATCAAAGGCGGGATCGGAGAAGTGAGGAAATCACTCATTTCTTTAGAGGATGGTGTGAGGCGCAGTAAAGAGGGCGTAGGAACCATTCGCACTGAAATCAAACAAGCGAAAAAAGAATTAGAGCAAGAATACCGCAGAAGTGAAACCATGATTCAAGACCTTGAACGAGTCGTAAGCACACTGGAAGGTCACGCAACATCAAATGAGCAACTGATGACAACGATTAAGAAAGTGAAACAATCCTATGAAAACGTATCATTTGAAGGACTTGAAAACCGGCTTCCAGAAATCAAAGATATGAATGAATATAAAGAAATCAAAAAAGTATTCAAAGACACAAAAGGAATGCTCGATCAAGCTGGAGAGCAAATGAGCGTCTATGAAGAGGAAGCATCTGCCTTTAAACAAAAGATCAAGAAAGCAGATCAAGTCATTCAAACGGTCTCAAACAAGCAAAAAGAAATCAAACAACAAGTAAAGGCGCTGATGACAGGTCTAGATCAAATTTATGATGGTCTTGATGAAACGAATAAAGGACAAAAACAGCTCATCAAAGAAATGCCTAAAATTGAAAATGGTGCAGATCAACTGACTGATGGCCAAAAAGCCGTGAAAAAAGGGTTTAACCAGCTATCATCTAAACTCTCACTATTAACAGATGGATTAGATGAAAGTATTTCCGGACTTGAGCAAGTAAAAAGCGGCTTTACCGAGGCGGACAGCTATTTAAAACAGCTTCAGGAAGCACCAGATGAAGAAGTAACGGGCTGGTTTATACCAGAAGAAGTATTGAAACGCCATGAGTTTAAGAAAATATTTAATACGTATATGTCCCCAGATCGTAAATTAACTACCTTTGAAGTGATTTTAAATGTAAATCCATACAGCAATGAAGCCATGAAAGGTGTAGCAAAAATTGAAGAAACCCTTGATCAATATTTACCTGTAAGTGGTTTGAAAAACGCCAACTACGGTGTATCTGGTATCTCCAGTTTAAATGTTGACTTAAAAGAAACGTCAGACGGTGACTTTATCAGAACGGTTATTTTCATGTTAATTGGTATCTTTATTATTTTAGTTATATTATTAAGGTCAATCGTCATGCCGATATACTTAACACTTTCACTTATATTAACGTATTTTACATCCATTGGCTTAACAGAATGGATTTTCAAAACATTCTTTGGCTACGATGGTGTCAGCTGGGCTGTTCCATTTTTCAGCTTTGTGATCCTTGTGACCCTCGGCATTGATTATTCGATCTTCCTCATGGATCGTTTTAATGAATGGAAGGGAGAGCATGTTCAAGCATCCATGATATCAGCGATGAGAAATATGGGGTCGGTCATTATTTCAGCAGTTGCTATTTTAGCGGGTACTTTTGCTGCGATGCTGCCCTCGGGTGTATTATCATTAGTTGAAATTGCAACGGTCGTACTCATTGGACTTTTATTATATGCTTTTGTTGTTCTACCACTCTTTATCCCGGTCATGGTTCGCATCTTTGGAAAATGGAATTGGTGGCCGTTTAGAATGAAATAACAACCTGCGTCTCTGCTTTTAGCAGAGGCGTTTTTATTTCCTATCCTTTCCTCTGATTGATATAATGACTATTAAATGGCTGTTTCACGTATATATCAGCTATGTTCTAATACATAATAAATAGGATGAACAAAGGAGGTTTCTCATGACGTACTTACAAGAGAAGACATTTGATACACCTGGTCTTCATACTCATATTGTCAAAACAGAAAAATTTAAAACCGTGACAATCCTTTTTAAAATGCTTGCGCCTTTATCCAAAGATGACGTCACCATGCGTTCTCTTTTCCCGCATGTGCTTTTAAGAGGAACAGAAAAAATGCCGAAAACGGGAGAGCTTCGTGCTTATTTCGACGAGCTCTATGGAGCGACCGTTTCCGCAGACATGGCGAAAAAAGGTGAAAATCACATCATTACCTTCCGTCTAGAAATGGCGAATGAAAAATATTTAAAGGATCAAACCCCTTTACTAGAAAAAGGGATTGCCTTACTTTCTGAACTATTATTCCACCCGTACGTGGAAAACGGGGTATTTCATGAATTGTACGTTGAGCAAGAAAAACGAACATTGAAACAGCGCATTCAAGCCGTTTATGATGACAAAATGCGCTATTCAAACTTAAGACTTGTGCAGGAAATGTGTAAAGGTGAGCCATATGCACTGCACGTCAATGGTGAAATGGAAGACGTCGAAGCGATTACGTCAGAAGCGCTCTTTAAAGCATACGAGCATGCACTTCAGTCCAACCAGCTGGATCTCTATGTTGTGGGAGACGTTGATGAACAAGACATTAATCGAATGGTCTCGCAATACTTTAAAACAAGTGAAAGAGAGCCGGTCAAACAAAATACCGAATCATCAAGATCACAAATAGAGCCAAAAGAAGTCATTGATGAAGAGGACGTAAAACAAGGAAAGCTGAACATTGGCTTTCGCACACATACAACGATAGGGGATGAAGATTATCCGGCGCTGCATTTGTTTAATGGCATATTCGGCGGCTTCTCTCATTCAAAGCTATTTATCAATGTGCGGGAAAAAGCAAGTCTTGCGTACTATGCTGTTTCTAGACTTGAGAGCTTTAAAGGTTTGATGATGGTCATGTCAGGAATTGAAGTCGGCAACTATCAGCAGGCAGTAGACATCATCAAAGAACAATTTGATGCCATGCAAAAAGGCGATTTTTCTGATGAAGCAATTGAACAGACAAAGGCTGTCGTCAAAAACCAGTTGCTCGAAACAATTGATACGTCTTATGGAACAGCGGAATACTTATATCAGCATGCCGTCGTGCCAACAGGGGAGAGCCTCGAATCCTTTTTAGATGCGTTAGACAGAGTGACAAAAGAGGACATCATCAAAGTGGGTCAAAAAATCGAATGGGATACGACCTATTTTCTTAAAGGAACGGAGGGTGCTTCATGACAGTGAAAACAATTCAATTCGATCAGCTGCAAGAGACGGTGTATCATGAAAAAATGGAGAGCGGACTTGACGTCTATGTGCTGCCAAAACAAGGGTTTAACAAAACATATGCAACCTTCACAACAAAATATGGCTCTGTTGACAATGAATTTGTGCCGCTTGGCAAAGAAGACATGATCCGAGTGCCTGATGGAATTGCCCATTTCTTAGAGCATAAGCTGTTTGAAAAAGAAGATGGTGATGTGTTTCATACATTTAGTAAACAGGGAGCAGCCGCAAACGCATTTACAACGTTTACGAGAACAGCTTACTTATTTTCAAGTACGGCCAATGTCGAACAGAATCTTGAAACACTCATTGATTTTGTGCAAGAGCCTTATTTTACTGAAAAAACGGTCGAAAAAGAAAAAGGCATCATTGGTCAAGAAATCAACATGTATGATGACAATCCAGATTGGCGTTTATTCTTTGGTCTGATCGAAAACCTCTATCAAGAGCACCCAGTGAGAATTGATATTGCTGGAACCGTTGAAAGCATTGCGCCAATTACGAAAGACCATTTATATGAATGCTACGAAACGTTCTATCACCCAAGCAATATGCTTCTTTTTGTAGTGGGTCCTGTTGATCCGGCGCAAATTTTAGACCAAGTAAGAGCGAATCAGGCAAAAAAACCATTTACCGATCAGCCGGATATTCAGCGGAAAGAGATCAATGAACCTGATCGTGTATACCGAAAAGAATACGAACTGAAAATGAATGTACAAGGTTCTAAATGTATGTTTGGTTTGAAAACGAAAAACCCGCATAAAAAAGGAAAACAGCTCCTCAAACATGAGCTTGGCATGAATCTTATTTTAGAGACATTGTTTGGTAAAAGTTCTCTGCAATACGAGCGTATGTATGAAAAAGGCTTGATTGATGAGACATTCAGTTACGATTATACGGAAGAAGGCGGTTTTGGCTTCACTTCAGTTGGCGGAGACACAAATGACCCTGATCAACTCGCAGATGAATTAAAAGAAACGCTTCTTCAAGCAAAAAGCCTGATCACAGAAGAAAAGATTGAACTTGCTCGCAAGAAAAAAATTGGCAGCTTTTTAAAAGCGATGAACTCCCCGGAGTACATCGCCAATCAATTCACTCGATACGCATTCTTAGAAATGAGCTTATTTGATGTCGTGCCAGTACTGGAGCAAATCCAATTAACAGATATTCAGCAAATCTTAGACGAAGAAATTGATGAAGAACGAATGTCAGTTTTTAAAGTCGTACCGAAAACAAAATAAAACGAAAAAAGACAAACTCAACATATAAGAGTTTGTCTTTTTTGTGTCCAGCTAAAGAAAGCGCTTTATATGCGAAGATATTGATTGACAATTGTTTCGGTAATTAGTTAAACTCTTTAATAGTTAAACAATCAAACTAAAGGAGCAGCATATGGTACAAAATAAAATTGCCCAGCTCATCCAGAGATATGCGGACGTCTATCTCATGATGGAGAAAAAAGTATCGAGTATGATCACGGAAAAGCTCGATAAAGAACTGACACTTGATCAATATTACTCGCTTCGATACATCAATTTACACCCAGGATGTACATCAACAGACCTTGCCATCGAATGTAATGTCAACAAAAGTGCTGTGACATCCATGACCAATCGACTTTTTAATAAAGATTATATTTATCGAGAGCATGATCAAGCTGATCGAAGAAATGTTCATCTCTATGTGACGCCCGAAGGAAAAGACGTGGTCAGCCGAATGGAAAAGCAGCTTCAGGATCTTGTTCGGTCATATTTAGAAAAGTTTGATGAAAAAGAAATCGAATCATTTATTCAAACATATGAAAAGATTTATCAGATTATCATCGAAGAGGAGGCACAACATAGTAATGAGAGCAATCATAAAGGGTAGATGGCTGATCACGATCCTTTGGGTCGTACTAGCGGCTGTATTATTAATCACCGCTCCTAATATGGCGCAATTAACAAAAGAAAAAGGGCAGATTTCTGTTCCTGATGGTTATCCTTCTTCCTATGCCGATCAATTATTAAAGAACATGTCTGAAAATGGGGATACGGAAAAATCGATCGTCATTGTCTTTCAAGGAAAGGATATCGTCAAAGAAAGAGAAGCCTCTTTAAAGAAAGCGATGGAGATTTTAGAAAAGGATCAAGATCTCCATGTTGAAGACATCACTTCTTATTTTGATGCAAACAAAGATATTAAAAAACAGATGCTCTCTAAAGATCAAACAACACTTCTTGTTCCAGTTACATACGACTCGAACAAAATCAAAGCATCCGATTTTAAAGAAAGAGTCAATGAAAAGCTTAAGAGCCTGAACCTGAAATTTGAAATGACAGGGCAGCCGCTAATCGACGATGATGTCATCACAAGCTCACAAGAAGGTCTGAAAAAAACGGAATTCATTACAATAGGGTTTATTTTAATTGTTCTTGTGCTTGTCTTTAGATCCGCAGTGGCACCATTCGTTCCTTTAGTGGCCGTGGCGCTTTCCTATTTGGTCAGCCAATCAATTGTGGCTTACCTAGTAAAGTATGTTGATTTTCCGCTCTCGACCTTTACCCAAATTTTTATGGTCGCCATCATGTTTGGGATTGGAACCGACTACTGCATCTTATTGCTAAGCCGGTTTAAAGAAGAACTATCTCACGGAAAAGATAAGATTGAGGCGATTATTACAACATATAAGACGGCAGGTAAAACCGTTTTATTCAGCGGAATTGCTGTCCTCATTGGTTTTACGTGTATCGGTTTAGCCGAATTCCAACTGTATAAATCAGCTGTAGCCGTGGCGGTTGGTGTCGCCGTGTTAATTGTGGCACTGCTCACTGTCGTTCCATTCTTTATGGCGGTTTTAGGAAAAGTGTTATTTTGGCCGATCAAAGGCGATATTGCCCACCCGCAATCGAAAATGTGGGAAACAGCTGGTCGTTTTTCATTTAAGAAACCACTTCTCAGCTTGCTAATCGTTGCAATTATTACCCTTCCAGCGATTCTCATGTATAAAGGAACACTTTCATATAACAACCTAGACGAAATCGGCAATAAATACGAATCCGTCAATGCATTTAATACGATCTCTGACAAATTTGGACCAGGTGAAGCCCTTCCAGCAACCGTTGTCCTGAAATCATCCGATCTTTTAGACAATAACGAAGGTCTGATTGCTGTTGAAAAACTAAGCCGCGCTATTGAACAAACAGATGGCGTGAGTAAAGTAAGAAGTGCGACACGCCCTGTTGGAAAAGGACTGAATGATCTGTACGTGAAATCTCAAGCCAAAGAGCTAAATAGCGGGCTTGATAAAAGTAACGAAGGGTTGAAAAAGATCCAAGATGCTCTTACAACCATGAGTAAATCCATCGAGGATCAAACACCACAAATTAAATCATCTGGAAAAGGCATTAACAAATTGATTTCTGGAACCGAATCCGTAAAATCAGGTATTCAAAACGTCGAAAAATCGATGAGAGATCTGCAAAACGGAATTGATCAAAACAAAAAAGGTGTTTCTGAAATTAAAGAAAGAATAAAGGGTGCGAAAAAGGAATTAACAGATCAAGTCGCACAAGTAAATCAGCAAGTGGCACTGTATAAAAGCATTTCCAAAGAATTAAAAGCCGCATTGGCACAAGTCGATACGTCATCCTCTGCCGCAGCGGATGTGAAAGCTTTGATCAGTCAAGCGAATAAACAGTTCAGTACACTTGAGCAGCAAATTCCGCAGGTGAAAGAAAACCAATCATATCAAGCCATCAAAGCTTCATATAAGGAACTTTCTACTACCTTGCAAGAAGGAGCCAAACAGGCTGACAGCTATGCAAAACAAGCAAAAGAAGCAAAAAAACAGCTTGAAGCAGCAGATGCTTTTATCGCAAAAGCTTCAGAGCAGCAAAAAGTGTTTACAAATCAAATTGATGAGCTGATTGC
This sequence comes from Bacillus sp. BS1807G30, assembly GCF_040047675.1. Lineage (NCBI taxonomy): Bacteria > Bacillati > Bacillota > Bacilli > Caryophanales > Bacillaceae > Bacillus > Bacillus sp. BS1807G30. Next base: position 1,645,045 of record NZ_CP157353.1, read on the forward strand.
TGGCTTAGAAGCCATTGAAAACGGGCTAGATCAAACGTCTAAAGGCCAAGGAAAGTTAGCTGATAGTATGCCTAAACTTGCAAATGGAGCCGGCGACATCATTAATGGTCAAAAACAAATGAAAGAAAAAATTGGCGGCTTTGGTGACGATCTGACCAAGCTGACGGATGGTCTAAACAAAAGTGTAGACGGACTTGAGAAAATTTCAAACGGCTTAATGGGTGCAGGAGACTACTTAGATGAACTGAAAAACGCGCCAGATCAAGACATGGCCGGTTGGTTTATTCCAAAAGATGTCCTAAAAAATAAAGCATTCAAGCAAGTGTTCGATTCCTATATGTCGGATGACCGCAAAATGACAAAGATTGACGTCATTTTAGAAGACAATCCATATGGAAACGACGCCATGAAAACAATTAAACAAGTAGAAGCTTCGGTCAAACGTGCACTTCCTGAAACAAACCTAAAAGATGTTTCATTTGGCGTATCTGGTGTATCAAGTATGAACGCTGATTTAAAACAGCTGTCAGACCAGGACTTCAATAAGACAGTTCTTTACATGATGATCGGTATTTTCCTGATACTAGTGATTCTGTTCCGTTCTCTCGTGATGCCGCTTTACTTAGTGGGCTCGCTTATTTTGACATATTTTACAGCAATCGGTATAACCGAATTTATTTTCACCCATTTCTTCGGATATCCGGGCATCAACTGGGCTGTTCCATTCTTTGGCTTTGTCATCTTAATGGCGCTTGGAGTCGATTATTCAATTTTCTTAATGGAACGTTTCAATGAATACAAAACAAAAGACATCCAGTTTGCCATGACTGAATCAATGAAAAATATGGGATCTGTTATTATGTCTGCTGCCGTCATTTTGGCAGGAACATTTGCAGCGATGCTACCTTCAGGTGTATTGTCACTCTTACAAATTGCAACACTTGTTCTAACTGGACTTTTATTGTATGCACTCGTTGTGCTACCATTGTTCGTACCTGTGATGGTCAAATTGTTCGGTTCAGCCAATTGGTTCCCATTTAAACGAAAAGAATAAGGATTCCATAAAGAAAGTAGGAACAAAGTATGAGTCGTTGGGCGCTGATTACTGGTGCCAGTGGCGGAATTGGGCAGGCGGCAGCCAAAAAGCTTGCCCAAGAAGGCTGCCATCTGATGCTCCATTATCATCAAAATGAACAAGCGGCTAGTCGTCTTTCCGCTGATCTCAAAGAAACATATCAAGTAGAAACGCACGTCGTTCAAGCTGATTTAGCGAAAACAGGCGGAGCAGCAGAGCTTGTCAGCCGCCTGCCGCTTGATCCAGATATTCTTGTTTTAAATAGCGGAAAGAGTCATGTTGGTTTAGTGACAGATACTGAAAAAGAAGTTCTAGCCAGCATGGTGCAGCTTCATGTGACAAGTCCATATGAGCTTACTCAATCCATTTTGCCTACCATGATTCAAAAAAAGTCAGGTCATATTATTGCGGTTAGCTCAATATGGGGGGAAACGGGTGCCTCGTGTGAAGTACTGTACAGTATGGTCAAGGGTGCTCAAAATGCCTTCATTAAAGGGCTTGCCAAAGAGCTTGCACCAAGTGGAATTAGAGCAAATGCAGTCTCACCAGGTGCGGTTCAGACTGATATGATGAAATGCTTCACACAAGAAGACCTTGCGATGATGGAAGAGGAGATTCCGCTCGGCCGTCTTGCCGCACCTGAAGAGATAGCCGAAGCCATTTGGTTTCTTGCCTCCAAGCAGTCAAGTTATATCACAGGTCAAATTTTATCTGTGAATGGCGGCTGGTACTGTTAAAAAACGTGTATAATTCGTCTCTCCATGACAAAAGCTATGGCTGTAATTCATCTTTTCGAATGGAGGAATCGACATGTCTGTACTTGAGAGCTGGGACCATTGGAAAAACTTTTTAGGTGACCGTTTAAATCATGCACAGGATAAAGGTTTATCAGATGATACCATCAATAACCTTGCGTATGAAATTGGCGGATACCTGGCTAATGAAGTTGAAGCAAAGAATGAGCAAGAAAGAGTACTTTCTGACCTTTGGAGCGTTGCATCAGAAGATGAGCAGCGTGCCATTGCAAACATGATGGTCAAGCTAGTTGAAAATAATAGCTCGCACTAAACAAAAAGAGAGGTCGTTTGTGCCTCTCTTTTTATTTTAACCGTTTAGCAACATTGTGCTTTCTAAAAATGTGAAAATGCTTTATGATAAAGGAAGGTAAAAATTTGCCACAATGAAGGGGGTAATATCATTTGGCAAAGCTCGAATGGTATTTTGAATATGAGATACAGGTGAACCGTCCCGGACTTTTAGGAGACATTTCTTCTTTAATGGGGATGCTTTCAATTAATATTGTGACAATTAATGGTGTTGATGTATCAAGACGCGGCATGCTTCTTCGATGTGACCACACAGATCAAATTAAGCGGCTTGAATCAATTTTAAATACAATGGAAACGATAAAAGTAACGAAACTAAGACAGCCAAAACTTCGTGACCGTTTAGCTGTTCGTCATGGAAGATACATTCAGCGTGATGCGGATGACAAAAAGACGTTCCGTTTTGAAAGGGACGAGCTTGGTCTTCTTGTTGATTTTATGGCTGAATTATTTAAAAAAGAAGGACATAAATTGATTGGAATTCGCGGAATGCCGCGGGTTGGAAAAACAGAATCAATTGTTGCTTCAAGTGTATGTGCCAGTAAGAGATGGCTGTTTGTATCGTCGACTCTTTTGAAACAGACCATTCGCAGTCAGCTGATTGCAGATGAATACAGCCCAGATAACGTCTTTATTATTGATGGGATTGTGTCGACAAGAAGAGGTTCTGAAAAGCACTTGCAGCTTTTAAGAGAAATTATGAGACTGCCTGCTACAAAGGTGGTAGAGCATCCAGATATCTTTATTCAAAATTCAGAATATACAATGGATGATTTCGACTACATCATTGAATTGCGTAATAGTGCAGACGAAGAAATTACATACGAGCACGCTGAAGAACCACAAGTGTTTGATCATTCTGGTTTTTCTGGCTTCGATTTTTAATATGGTAATGGTAGGTGTTTGTTTTGACTGAATTGGGAAAACGGCTCGTTGAGGCCAGAGAGGAAAAAGGGATGTCGCTGGAGGATCTGATGGCGGCTACCAAAATCCAAAAGCGCTATTTGCTAGCAATAGAACAAGGAAACTATGATATCATTCCAGGTAAATTTTACGTCAGAGCGTTTATTAAACAATATGCCGAAGCCGTTGGACTGAATCCTGAACAATTGTTCGAAGAGTTTCGTAAAGATGTACCAAGTACGTATAACGATGAAGTGTCTGATAAATTATCAAATATTAAACCGCAAAGAGAGCTGCCAAAGCCTGCCTCAAAGGTACTGGAGCTGCTTCCGACGATTTTAATCATTGGAGGGATCCTTGTGGTGATCGCTATCATTTATGTGATCGTTCAAGCGGTTAATCATGATAGCGGACAGAAAAATAATCAGGCGGCTCCTCAGCAATCAGAATCAAAATACGAAGTGTCTGAGGATTCATCGCTGGCAAAGGATCAAAAGAAAAAGGAAAAAGCTTCGTCAGATGATCAAGAAAAATCATCTGAAAAAGACGATTCCTCAAAGGATTCATCTAAAGACGATGAAGATGTTTCTTTGAAGGCGACGAATACAGAGGGTTCTACGACAACGTATGAAGTATCAGGTGCAGAAGAGATGGAGCTAACCATTTCTGCCTCACAAGCTTCATGGCTTCGTGTGAGAGACGAATCTGGAAAAGTGCTGAAGATGGGTGAATTGAAAGATGGCGAATCGTTTAAAACAGACTTGACTGATCTTTCCCAAGTCGATATCCGCTTAGGAAATGCATCGGGAATCGATATTAAAGTCAATGACGAAACGCTGAAGTACGAATTAGACCCTAAAAACACCATGACACAAAACATTGTGATTGTGAATAAAGGAAAGGAAAAGTCATCTTAAGCAAGTAGATGACTTTTCTTTTGTTCCTACTATTATATACATAAAAAATGCTTTATTGGAGGATTGGAATTCATGTTTAACTTACCGAATAAAATTACTCTTTCTAGGATCGCCTTGATTCCTGTGTTTATGTTGATTATGCTTGCTCCATTAGATTGGGGTGTTGCGCGCTTTGGTGACGTCAGCATCGAAGTCACTCACCTTGTTGGAGCGATCCTGTTTATTGTCGCTTCGACAACCGACTGGATTGATGGTTACTATGCACGTAAGCTCAATTTAGTCACAAACTTTGGTAAATTTTTAGACCCGCTTGCAGATAAATTGCTTGTTTCAGCGGCTTTAATTATACTTGTTCAATACAACCTCACGCCGGCATGGATGGCAATTGTGATCATTAGCCGTGAATTTGCTGTAACAGGCCTAAGGCTTGTCTTAGCTGGAGACGGTGAAGTGGTCGCAGCCAATATGCTTGGAAAAGTGAAGACGTGGGCGCAAATCATTGCGATTTCGGCACTTCTTTTGCATAACCTGCCGTTTGAACTTGTATCATTCCCATTTGGTGATCTTGCCATGTGGGTAGCGGTGTTCTTCACTGTTGTCTCAGGCTGGGATTACTTTGCGAAAAACTGGGAAGCCTTAAAGAATTCTAACTAAAAAGGACGTGTACGCTTTGAAGTCAGAGAGAAAAGCAGAAATTATTGCAGTCGGTTCCGAACTTTTGCTAGGGCAAATTACGAATACGAATGCACAATTCATCAGCAAACAACTAGCTGAAATTGGTGTGAATGTTTATTACCACACAGCAGTTGGTGACAATCCAGAGCGTTTAAAAAGGGCCATTCAAGTGGCACAGGAAAGATCGAATTTTATTATCTTCTCAGGGGGTCTTGGACCAACGAAAGATGATTTAACAAAAGAAACCATTGCAAATACGCTCGGTAAAGAGCTTGTGCTAAATGAAGAAGCATTTGAGTCTATTCAAGAGTACTTCCGTAAAACCGGACGTGATATGTCGCCGAACAACCGTAAACAGGCGCTCGTTCTAGAGGGATCTGATGTGCTCGTAAACCGTTTCGGAATGGCACCTGGTATGTTTATACAAGAGGGAGATACGTTTTACATTCTGCTCCCTGGACCGCCAAGTGAATTGCACCCGATGTTTGAAAACGAAGCGAAGCCGCTTATTTCTGAAAAACTCGGCCTAAAGGAAAAAATCGTGTCTGTTGTCTTGCGTTTCTTTGGCATCGGTGAATCTCAACTGGAAACAGATCTTGAAGATTTAATTGATGCACAGACCAATCCAACGATTGCACCGCTTGCAGCTGACGGGGAAGTGACGCTAAGGCTGACAGCCAAGCATGAGGATGAAAAAGAAACAGAGCGTCTGTTAAAAGAAACAGAAGCACAAATTTTAGAACGGGTCGGCGAGTACTTCTACGGATATGGTGATACATCTCTTGCCTTTGAAGCTTCAAAGGCCTTGCATGAACACGGGAAAACAGTAGCAGCGGCTGAAAGCCTGACTGGTGGTATGTTTTCAGAGTGGCTGACAGATCTCGAAGGGGCATCATCCATTTTAAACGGCAGTGTGGTTTGTTACACAAATCAAGTCAAGCAGCAAGTGCTGGGCTGCCGTGAAGAAACATTGTCTTCTCATGGTGCTGTCAGCAAAGAGTGTGCTTTAGAGCTCGCAGAAGGCGTTAGAAAACTGACGGGAAGCGATATCGGTATTAGCTTTACAGGTGTGGCAGGTCCTGAACCACACGAAGGACAGCCGGTTGGAAAAGTATTTATCGGGCTATCGACAAAAGATCAGACAGACGTGTTTGAATGGATGTTTACTGGCAGTCGATCAGGCATTCGCAAGCGTGCTGTGAAATATGGTTTGCACCACCTTCTCAAATTATTAAAAGAAAGTTAATTTTGTTTTTTATGAGGTTTACTCCTTTATAAAAGAGCGTTTTTTCTAATAGAAACAGCTCTTTTCTTAAATAATCTGCCGAGAAAAAATCGAATATGTGTTCGTTTTTTTCTTGGCAAATGACGTAAAACAAGGTATAGTATAGATAGTGGAATTGATAAAGGAGGAAACAATAGAATGAGTGATCGTCAAGCAGCCTTAGATATGGCTCTTAAACAAATAGAAAAACAGTTTGGTAAAGGCTCTATTATGAAACTAGGAGAGCAAACAGATACACGTATTTCAACAGTACCTAGTGGTTCGTTAGCACTTGATACTGCGCTTGGAATAGGTGGATACCCTCGCGGCCGTATTATTGAAGTATATGGTCCAGAGAGTTCTGGTAAAACGACAGTAGCACTTCATGCGATTGCTGAGGTTCAGCAGCAGGGAGGACAAGCTGCATTTATCGATGCGGAGCATGCGCTAGATCCAGTTTACGCTCAAAAATTAGGTGTCAACATTGATGAGTTGTTACTTTCTCAGCCGGATACAGGAGAACAAGCACTTGAAATTGCAGAAGCACTTGTTCGTAGTGGTGCAGTTGATATTGTTGTCATTGACTCAGTAGCTGCTCTTGTACCAAAAGCAGAGATCGAAGGAGACATGGGAGATTCACACGTTGGTCTTCAAGCACGTTTGATGTCTCAAGCACTTCGTAAACTATCTGGTGCTATCAACAAATCAAAAACAATTGCGATCTTTATTAACCAAATTCGTGAAAAAGTAGGGGTTATGTTTGGTAATCCTGAAACAACGCCTGGTGGACGTGCACTTAAGTTCTATTCATCTGTTCGTTTAGAAGTACGCCGTGCTGAACAGTTGAAACAAGGGAACGACATCATGGGGAACAAAACGAGAATTAAAGTTGTGAAAAACAAAGTGGCACCGCCATTCCGTATTGCCGAAGTAGACATTATGTACGGTGAAGGGATCTCGAAAGAGGGAGAAATCATCGATCTTGGAAGCGAACTAGATATCGTACAAAAGAGCGGGGCTTGGTATTCTTATCAAGAGGAACGTCTTGGACAAGGACGTGAAAATGCGAAGCAATTCCTAAAAGAGAATAAAGACATTCTTCTTATGATTCAAGAGCAGATCAGGGAGCACTACGGTTTGGATACAAACGGAGTGAAATCAACTGACGAAGAAGGACAAGAAGAATTGGAATTGAATGACTAAAAAGACGCTGAAAAGCGTCTTTTTTTTACAATTACATAACAGCTAGCGGGTCAAAAGTTCTGTCTTTGCTTGAAATAACGACTTACGCCTCAGTCTGACTAGCTTGACAAGTATTTCCGACACAATTACAATGGGAATGTATCACTTGTTTTTCTTAACATGATTGATAACTAATTTAAACTTGACAAGGGCAGTGAGGATCTCATTCCCTGTGAAGGCCCTGTATGTTGAGACACAAAACAATGTACATGCCGACACTTTATTTGTAAAACCAAGTTCATAGCAAGAGGAGGTGAAAATATGTCGCCTACGATGTTTACGATCATCTCCATTTTGCTGAGCCTAATCTGTTTAGTTGTTGGCTACTTTGTTCGTAAAACCATTGCAGAAGCAAAAATATCCGGCGCAAGAAACATGGCCGAACAAATTGTTGAGGATGCAAAGCGTGATGCGGAAGCATTGAAGAAAGAAGCGCTCTTAGAAGCGAAAGATGAAATTCATTCGTTTCGTGTAGAGGCGGAGCAAGAAGTTCGTGAAAGACGTAATGAGCTTCAAAGACAAGAAAACCGTTTACTTCAAAAAGAGGAAAACCTTGATCGCAAGGACGAGACTTTAGATAAACGGGAGTCCCTGTTGGAGAAGAGAGATCATTCTCTGAATGAACGACAACAACATATTGAAGAGATGGAAAGCAAAGTGGATGATATGATTCGTTTGCAGAAAGCTGAGTTGGAGCGTATTTCTAGTCTAACTCGAGATGAAGCGAAACAAATCATTCTGGATCAAGTTGAAAATGAGCTTTCCCACGACATTGCAGTCATGACGAAAGAATCTGAAAACCGGGCGAAAGAAGAGGCTGATAAAAAAGCGAAAAACATTCTTTCACTTGCGTTACAGCGTTGTGCAGCTGATCATGTAGCTGAAACAACGGTATCTGTAGTCAATCTTCCAAATGATGAGATGAAAGGTCGTATTATCGGACGTGAAGGACGAAATATCCGTACGTTAGAAACGTTAACAGGTATTGACCTGATCATTGATGATACACCTGAAGCTGTCATCTTATCGGGCTTTGATCCGATAAGACGTGAAACAGCGAGGATAGCTCTGGACAAGCTAGTCCAGGATGGACGTATTCATCCTGCACGAATTGAAGAAATGGTGGAAAAATCACGCCGTGAAGTCGATGATTATATCCGCGAGATGGGTGAGCAAACGACATTTGAAGTCGGAGTTCACGGTTTGCATCCGGATCTCATCAAAATTCTCGGTCGCTTAAAATTCCGTACAAGTTATGGACAAAATGTCCTGAAGCATTCAATTGAGGTTGCACATCTTGCAGGTCTCATGGCTTCAGAGCTTGGAGAAGATGCAAAGCTTGCAAAACGAGCAGGTCTTCTGCATGACATTGGAAAAGCCATTGATCATGAAGTAGAAGGAAGCCACGTGGAAATTGGCGTTGAGCTTGCGACGAAATATAAAGAGCATCCTGTTGTCATCAACAGTATTGCATCTCACCATGGTGACCAAGAACCGACATCTATTATCGCTGTTCTTGTTGCGGCAGCCGATGCATTATCTGCAGCACGCCCTGGTGCAAGAAGTGAGACGCTTGAAAATTACATTCGGAGACTTGAGAAATTAGAAGACATCTCTGAATCTTATGAAGGTGTTGAAAAATCGTTTGCGATACAAGCTGGACGTGAAGTGCGTATTATGGTGAAGCCAGATTCAATTAATGATCTTGAAGCTCACCGTCTAGCAAGGGATATTCGTAAGCGGATTGAGGACGAGCTCGATTACCCTGGTCACATTAAAGTGACAGTTATTCGAGAAACTCGCGCAGTAGAGTATGCAAAATAGAGCGGTGCGCTTAGCGCCGCTTTATTTTTTTGTGTAAATATGCAACACTGATAAGAAGATCATTTTATAAGAGAAAGGGTTCAAAACGTATGAAAATATTATTTGTTGGAGATATCGTTGGTTCACCTGGCAGAGATACACTGAAAGAATACTTGCCAAAGCTAAAGAAAAAATATCAGCCGCACTTTACGATTGTCAATGGAGAAAATGCGGCTCATGGGAAAGGTCTTACTGAAAAAATCTATCACGAGCTGCTTCAAGCTGGGGCTGATGTGCTCACGATGGGGAACCATACATGGGATAAAAGAGACATTTTCGATTTCATCGATGATGCACCCCATATTGTTCGTCCGGCAAACTTCCCGCAAGGTACACCAGGGAAAGGGCTTACTTTTATTAAAAAACAAGGTAAAGAACTAGCTGTCATCAACTTGCAAGGCCGCACATTTTTACCTCCGATTGACTGCCCATTTCAAAAAGTAGATGAGCTTATAGCAGAAGCTTCAAAACGTACATCGTTTATTTTTATTGATTTTCATGGTGAAGCCACAAGTGAAAAGCAAGCAATGGGTTGGTATACAGATGGCCGTGCATCATGTGTCGTTGGAACACATACACATGTTCAAACAGCAGATAACCGCGTCTTGCCAAAAGGAACTGCTTATATTTCGGATGTTGGCATGACTGGTCCTTATGACGGCATTTTAGGTGTTGATCGGGAAACGATTATTAAACGATTTAAAACGAGCCTTCCTGTCCGTTTTGAAATTGCAGAAGGCCGCACGACATTAAGTGCAGTGATCGTAGAAATTGACGAACCGTCGAAAAAAGCTGTCAAAATTGATCGAATTTTGATAAATGATGACCATATTTTCTTTGAATAAATATTCACATATTTATTTCAGAAAAATATTAATCAGAAAGAAGGAATATGCGCCCTCTATCGTGAATATAGTAAAAATGGTAGGTAGCCTGCTATTTTTGAAAAACATTTTGGGGATGGATTTTCAAAAAAATAGCAACATCTAACAAAGATTGTTCTAATGAACACTCACTTATCCATTGTAAATTTAAGGGGGAGCAAAAATGGAAATTTTAAAAGTTTCAGCAAAGTCAAATCCAAATTCAGTAGCAGGAGCATTAGCCGGCGTTTTACGTGAACGCGGTGCAGCGGAAATACAGGCTATCGGCGCTGGAGCACTGAATCAGGCGGTCAAGGCTGTCGCCATTGCAAGGGGATTTGTTGCGCCTAGCGGAGTGGATTTGATATGCATTCCAGCCTTTACTGACATTCTTATCGATGGAGAAGAAAGAACAGCAATCAAACTGATTGTTGAACCACGATAATTCTAATTTTATTATTTTCAACCTGCTTACATCATGTAAGCAGGTTGTTTTTGTTTACCGCTATACATTTCTCATATAACATATTTCTTTCACAAAATAGATAGAAAATGACATATTAGAGCTTGCATTTTTTCACCATGATGATAAATTAAGATTAAGTTGAAAATACTTCATCAAAAATAAATATTTAAGTAGGTGAAATAATGGTTGAAGCTTTTTTAAAAAGAGGAAAGCTTGTTTTTATTTTATTTTTTATCGTTCTCATTGCTGGAGGTTATTTGTTTACACAGCTTCCTAAACGAGAACTGCCAGAGTTTCAAGCGAATATTGTAACCATTTCGACTGTTTTCCCTGGTGCAGATGCAAAACAGGTAGAAAGTGATGTCACCAATAAGCTTGAGTCGGCCATTTCTGATATCAATGGTGTAGAGAAGACAAGCTCTGTTTCTGCTATTGGTTTCTCAAATATTGTGCTTGAAATTGATGATCAAGCCGATTTTCAAAAGGTGGCAAGTCAAATCAAGAGTGAAACCACAAATGCCGCCTCTTCTTTTCCAGATGGTGTGCTGGAGCCAGATGTAAAGGATGAGTTTGGTAACGTGCCAGTTGGTTCTTATATGATTGTATCAAGTAATTCATCTGATTTAGCAAAAAGTCAGGAATCGCTGCGTGCGTTAAAAGAAAAAGTGGAGGACATCAAAGGTGTTGATGGAGTCGTCATCAAAGGGTTCAATGACAAACAAGCAATATTGAACTTGGATTCAAGTAAACTGGAGGATAACGGGTTAAACGTGACCGATGTCACAAATGCCATCAATCAAGAATTTGACACATCCCCTCTAGGTGACGTTCAGGCAGATGGAGAAAAGGTCAAGCTGTCCATTGATGCCTATGATCGTTTAGATCAAATCAAAAAGATTGAGATCTTCTCAAAAACGAGCCGAGAGCCTGTTACAATCGGTCAGCTTGGTCGTTTAAAAGAAGTAGAAAAAGAGAAAAGTGATATCGTTTCATATAACGGAAAGCCAGCCTATTCATTTACAGTCAATATCAAGCCGGGACTGGATATTCCTAAAATGTATGACAAAGTCAGTGCGGTCATTGAAAAAGAGAAAGAGCTGCCAAATGGTGTGGATTGGATAGACTACTATTCACAAAAAAGTGAAGTAGATGCTATTTTTAACGATTTAATCAAAGAAGCGATCGTGGCCGTCATCGCCGTCATTGTCGTCACCACACTTGGTCTAACCATTGGTGGTGCGTTTATCGTTTCACTTGCGATTCCGCTATCCATAACGATCGGAACCATCCCGCTGCCGTTTTTACAAGTGGACCTTAATCAAATTTCAATTATTGGCTTTATCATTGCCCTAGGGATACTTGTAGATGACGCCATTGTCGTCAACGATAATATTTTAAGGCAGATGAAAAAATACGAAAGTCCGCTTAAAGGAACAATTGCAGGTGTAAAAGAAGTGGCTGGATCCATTTTAACGTCAACACTGGCAGTTGTCTTTGCCTTCTTGCCGCTTGTTTTCCTTTCTGGTGCGAACGGTTCATTTATTCGAGCGTTACCGTCTGTTCTAGTCACAACTGTACTTGCGTCAATGGTTATTTCATTGACACTTGTGCCAGTGTATCAATATACAGCAAACCGAAAAAGAAAGAACAAGAAGATTCAAAAGGAACCGGGCTTTTTAGGCAAACCATTAAAAAGATTAGCTGATTTTTATGCAGATCGAGTACTGACAAACATCGTGAAGCGGCCACTTCTCATTGGATTAAGTGGTTTGCTCGTTGCCACACTTGCCTTTTTGCTTATTTTCGCCACACCATTTGAGTTTTTCCCTGCGGCGAATAAGAAAGAAGTTGTTGTCACTGTGACACTTCCAAGTGAAACAACCTTAGATAAAACAAATGACACATTAGAGAAAATAGAACAAGAGATCAAACAGCAAAAAGGCATTGAAGAGACGGCCATTTTTGCAGGCGGCGGTGTGCCGAACTTGTTTAATGAAAGCATTTCAAACGCAAGTGATCATACTGGTCAGATTGTTGTCAGAGTAGACAATAATCAGATGACAAGCAAAGCATTGATCGATCGTATGACAGAGCCATTGCGAAAGAAATATAAAGATGCTGATATCTTTATGAAAACCATTGTTCAAGGACCACCAACAGGAGCGCCTGTGACCGTCACTGTTGCAGGAGAACAATTTTCAAAACTCGTTGATGTGAAAGAGAAGCTCACAAAAGAAATGAAAGAAAGCGGAGCAAGTCTGATCACAGACGATGTCAATCAACCGGTGAAAACCATCTCATTTGAATTAAATCGTGACCGAATGGCAGAGGATGGGCTCACTGCTCAGTTTGTCAGCAGACAGCTTGGCCTTGTCACAGAAGGAATTCCATTAGGCACTTTTAAACAAGGAACAGATGACATCGACCTCGTAGTGAAACAGGACATGGGGACACATCAAAACGGACTGAAGCTAAAAGACATCAAGGTGCCTGTGAGTGCAAATGAGGGTGGCATGCCTCAACTTGAGCCGCTTAGCCGATACGTAAAAGAAAAAGAAACAGAGCAATTTGAAAGCATTCCGCATGAAAACGGGATGCCGACGATCACGTTAAAGGCATATCCTGGTACATCAGATACGTTTAAAGAGGATATGACAGAAGTCGTAAATGAAGTTGGGAAAAGCGATGCAGCGAAGAATTTGACCATTTCTCAGGGCGGAGAAAATGAAGATCAAACCCAATTCTTTATTGAAATTAGTCTCTTATTTGGGGTAGTCCTTCTGCTTATTTATGTGACCATCGCTTTCCAGTTCAATTCACTCATGCTTCCGCTTTTAGTTCTTGGAACGGTTTACTTAGCGATATCCGGCGCCATTATTGGACTATTTGTCACTCAAACGCCGTTTAGCTTTATGGCCACAATGGGGATTGTCTCATTGGCAGGTATTGTTGTCCGAAATGCGGTCGTTTTGTTTGAATTTATTGAACAGCGGCGCAAGCAAGGTCTCGATCAACAGGCAGCTGTGATTGAAGCGGGGAGAGCAAGGATTAGACCTATTTTGCTGACAGCATTTACAGCACTTGTCGCTCTTATGCCCGTTGCTTTAAGTAATGACCCACTCTTTAAGCCGCTAGCGATCTGCATCGTATCAGGTGTCTTTTTCTCAACGATTCTGACACTACTGATTGTGCCGGCTTTATATGTGGCCGTTTCAAAAAAACGCTGACAACTTAAAAGCAAATCTCCGAATAAAAGGAGATTTGCTTTTTTTTTTTTAGAAAAATATCTAAAAAAATATGTGGAGTGTTCATTTGTCTTCTCCTGAAAGACATCGGTATTTACGTCTAAAATAAGACATGATAAGATCTGATTGGGAGAAGTTTTTTAACAAAGGGGTTGTACGTCATGTGTGGAACGATGAAAGCGATTGTTAAAAAAGAGAGCGCTTACGGAGCGACGATGATGCAAATGCCGATTCCAGAAATAAGTGATCATGAAGTGCTCATCCAGGTAAAGGCTACATCAATATGCGGAACGGATGTGCATATTTATAATTGGGATGATTGGGCGAAGGGGAGAGTCAAAGCACCGTACATTTTTGGTCATGAATTCACAGGGGAAGTTGTCAAAACGGGGAACCAAGTCTCTCGAGCAAAAGTAGGGGATTTTGTATCGGCTGAGACGCATATTGTCTGTAATCAGTGTTACATGTGTTTAACGGGTCAGCAGCATTTGTGCAGCGAAACGAAAATTTTAGGGGTCGACATTGATGGCTGTTTTGCTGAATATGTCAAAGTACCAGAACAAAATGTGTGGCATAATCCAGCTCAAATGCCAGTGGAACTTGCATCTATTCAAGAACCGCTTGGAAATGCTGTTCATACAGTTCTGCATACATCTGTTTCAGGAAAGTCAGTGGCGGTTTTTGGCTGCGGGCCCATTGGTTTAATGGCGATTGCGGTTGCAAAAGCCTCCGGGGCTGTCCAAGTGTTCGCTGTTGATAAAAATGAATACAGACTGGATCTTGCCCGTAAAATGGGTGCAGATCATATCGTGGATATCGGAAAAGATGATCCTGTTGCCATGATCAAGCAGCTCACGCGGATGGAAGGGGCAGACGTGATGTGTGAGATGTCAGGACATCCCGTTGCGATTAATCAAGCACTCGAAGCTTGTGCAAATGGAGGGAAAGTGAATATACTAAGTTTGCCAGAGCGGCCGGTAACCATTGACATTACGAATCAAATTGTTTTTAGGGGATTAACCGTGCAAGGGATCACGGGGAGAAAAATGTTTGAGACGTGGCGTCAAGTATCTGAACTTTTAAGAACGAATACCATTGATGTACAGCCGGTTATCACCCATACGTTGCCATTTGAAGATTTTGAAAAGGGATTTGAACTCATGAGAAATGGTACGTGCGGGAAGGTGGTACTGATCATGCCATCATATCAAAGGGGGACGAAATGATGAAAGAATTTACGTATTTACAAGATGAATTGGACACAATGAAGCAGCAAGGCACCCATCAAACACTGAAAGAAATCGATTCCAAACAATCATCCACGGTGACATTAAATGAACAATCCGTCATACAACTCTCTTCAAATAACTACTTAGGTCTCACCTCACATCCAAGGCTGATGAAAGCGGCAAAAGAGGCGATTGATGAATTCGGTGCTGGAACAGGATCTGTACGAACCATTGCTGGAACGATGACAATGCATGAACGGCTTGAAAAAAAGCTCGCCGCTTTTAAAAAGACAGAGGCAGCCCTTGTATTCCAATCAGGCTTTACGACCAACCAAGGGGTCTTATCCAGCATTCTCACAAAAGATGATATTGTCATTTCAGATGAGCTGAACCATGCCTCAATCATCGATGGGATTCGCTTAACAAAAGCAGATAAAAAAGTATATGCTCATTCTAATATGGAAGAGCTTGAGAAAATTTTAAAGAAATCGATGAATTACCGCGTTCGTCTTATCGTGACAGATGGTGTGTTCTCAATGGATGGAGATATTGCACCGCTTCCTGAGATTGTAAGACTTGCAGAAGCATATGATGCCTTTGTGATGGTAGACGATGCCCATGCGTCTGGAGTACTTGGTGAAAATGGGCGCGGAACGGTGAATCATTTTCAACTTGACGGCAGAGTGCATATTCAGGTTGGCACACTTAGTAAGGCAGTTGGTGTGCTAGGCGGTTACGTCGCTGGTTCTGCCGTTTTAATCGACTACTTAAAGCATAAAGCAAGACCGTTTTTATTCAGCACCTCACATCCGCCGGCTGTCACAAGAGCCTGTGAAGAAGCCATTGAAGTGCTGTTAGACGAACCGGAGCGCATTGAAACACTTTGGGAGAACGCAGCCTATTTTAAAGAAAAAGTCATCGGTCTTGGATTTGAGGTGGCACCAACAGAAACGCCTATTATTCCAATGATGATTGGAGACGAGGCACTCACTTTCCGGTTTTCAAAAGCATTAATCGAGCGCGGCGTTTTCGCTCAAGGCATTGCTTTCCCAACTGTAGCGAAAGGAAAAGCGAGAATTAGAGCCATCATCACAGCAGAGCACACAAAAGAAGAGCTTGACCGTGCACTGACAATCATCGAAGAAGAAGCAAAAAAACTGAATATACTTGATTGAGAGAGCTGAGGCTCTCTTTTCTTTTGCGCTAATCTTTCCATATTTCATCAAATCTACCGTTTGTTATGTATAATGTATGTAAAAAGATCTATTGAGGTAAGTGGTGAGACAAATGTTATTTAATAAAGAAGACTTTTATGAACAATTTTTAGATTATAAGAACAAAGGGAGAACAGATAAAAACCATCCTTTTCACAACATGTTTAATAAAGAAATCCCAAACAACATTCGTTATGAATTAGAAAAACGCCATATGAGGAATTTGGATAGGATCGATATTAAAGCTTCTACAGGAAATGGGAAAGTTGCAGAATGTTTTTGGATTGCACTTTTAGACAAGAGATTAACCACAAATCCTAATTCCCAAAAAACAACGACACAAAAAGGAATATTTATTGTTATTTTATTCGCTGAGAACGGGGAAGATTTTTATTTAACAATTGAAACTGGAACTGAAAATTTATCTCTATCTGAAATTAAGGAAGAGACAGCCATTTGGAGGGAAAGGCTACAGCCTGAATTAAAGCATCATAAAAAACTAGATGGCTTTCATATAGGTGATTTTCATTTAGGTAAATCATTAAGACCTAAAAAATATGTAGCAAGCTCATTGGTCTATAAAAAGTATAATATTGATCATTTTGACCATCACCAATTAATACAAGATATCAATTCTTTAAATGAGTTTTTTTATGATTTTGTTTACGAAGTATATTTGGATCAGGACCTTATTCCAAAAGTGGAACATCAGAACAAATTTAAAAGAAAAAGAATCATTCATAGAGATGTTTATAAACAATTAAGAGAAGAAAGATCAAAGCAAAACGAAGAGACAGGTAGAATAGCAGAGCAATTTGTTTATCATAAGGAAATAGAGCAATTAAAAGCAGTGGGAAGTGAACAATTAGCGGAAGCTGTCGTTTGGGTAGCTGAAACAGAAGATGGTCACGGATTTGATATCAAATCTTATTACCCCGATGGAAAAGAGAAGTTTATAGAAGTAAAAGGATCTAAGCTGACTCACCATGACTTTACATTCTTCTTATCTGAACAAGAAAGAATGGTAGCAGAAGAAGAAAAAGAATCATATGTAATTACTTTAGTTGAGAGTGTCGGTACACAGCAGATGAAGATTGTCAAAGAAATACAAAACCCTTTAGGAAAAGACGATTTCCATCTCAAGCCTACTCAATATTCATGTAAAATTCGTGTGGATTGAAAAGTGTGGACACATATGAATTTATTTTCAATTCACGACAAAATAGTCTATACTGTAGGGTGGAGCTTGGTTTGAAAGGAGTACAAATTCATGAATGAAGAGCAGAGAAAAGCGAGCGGACAAGTAAGTTCATCGGACAAAAAATCCGAGAAGGACTACAGCCAGTATTTTGAAGCTGTGTACATTCCGCCTTCCTTAAAAGATGCGAAAAAACGGGGTAAAGAAGAAGTCGAATACAATCAATTTCAAATTGACGAGCGATTTCAAGGGTTAGGGAACGGCCGCAAGTTTTATATTCGCACATATGGCTGTCAAATGAATGAGCATGACACAGAAGTGATGGCTGGTATTTTTATGGCGCTTGGTTATGAACCAACAAATTCGACTGAAGATGCGAATGTCATCTTATTAAACACTTGTGCCATTCGTGAGAATGCAGAAAACAAAGTGTTTGGAGAGCTTGGTCATTTAAAAGCATTAAAGCGTGAAAAGCCAGATTTAATCTTAGGCGTCTGCGGATGCATGTCGCAAGAAGAATCGGTTGTTAACCGTATTTTAAAGAAACACCCATTTGTTGACTTGATTTTCGGTACCCACAACATTCACCGCCTGCCAGAGCTATTATCTGAAAGCTACCTTTCAAAAGAAATGGTCATTGAGGTTTGGTCTAAAGAAGGCGATGTGATTGAAAATCTTCCGAGAGCCCGCCAAGGAAAAATTAAGGGCTGGGTGAATATTATGTACGGCTGTGATAAATTCTGTACATACTGTATCGTCCCTTACACGCGCGGTAAGGAAAGAAGCCGCCGCCCGGATGAAATTATTCAAGAAGTCAGACGCTTAGCAGCAGAAGGATATAAAGAAATTACCCTTCTTGGTCAAAACGTGAATGCGTATGGAAAAGATTTTGAAGACATGGAATATGGTCTTGGTCACCTAATGGATGAGCTGCGTAAAATCGATATTCCACGTATCCGTTTTACAACAAGCCACCCGCGTGACTTTGATGATCACTTAATTGAAGTGCTTGCCAAAGGCGGAAACCTTCTCGATCATATTCATTTGCCGGTTCAATCAGGAAGTTCTTCTGTGCTGAAACTCATGGCAAGAAAATACGACCGTGAACGTTACCTTGACCTAGTGCGTAAAATCAAAGAGGCAATGCCAAATGCTTCATTAACAACGGACATTATCGTTGGGTTCCCAAATGAAACAGATGAGCAGTTTGAAGAGACGCTTTCCCTCTATCGTGAGGTTGAGTTTGATGCGGCTTATACGTTCATTTACTCTCCAAGAGAAGGAACACCAGCAGCCAATATGAAAGACAACGTGCCAATGCGTGTCAAAAAAGAACGTCTGCAGCGCCTGAATGCACTCGTAAATGAAATTTCTGCGAAAAAAATGAAGGAATATGAAGGGCAGACTGTCGAAGTATTAGTAGAGGGTGAAAGTAAAAACAACCCTGAGATCCTAGCCGGATATACAAGTAAAAGCAAGCTTGTGAATTTTAAAGCACCAAAAGAAGCGATTGGCAACATCGTCAAAGTGAAAATCACACAAGCCAAAACTTGGTCTCTTGACGGAGAAATGGTTGGAGAAGCTATCGAGGTGAATTAAAATGACGCTTTATTCAAAGAAAGAGATTGTCGAGCGCGCAAGAGAGCTCGCGAAAATGATTTCTGAAACAGAAGAAGTTGATTTCTTCAAAAAAGCAGAAGCGCAAATCAATGAAAATACAAAAATTGCAGCGATCATTAATCAAATTAAGGCGCTTCAAAAGCAAGCTGTGAATTTAAAGCATTATGGCAAACATGAAGCCTTAAAACAAGTGGAAGAAAAAATTGATGCCCTGCAAGAAGAACTGGATGAGATCCCAGTGATTCAAGAATTCAAAGAATCACAAACAGAGGTTAATTCCCTGCTTCAGCTTGTAGCGCACACAATTTCTAATCAAGTAACGGATGAAATCATTCTTTCAACCGGCGGTGACCTCTTATTAGGAGAAACCGGTTCAAAAGTGAAAAACTCATCCCCAAGTTGCTCCATTAAATGAGAAAACCCCGCAGATGCGGGGTTTTTTGTTTTCTGATGTAAGAATTGTATACCTTCTTTCTCCTTCAGCTTCCATCAACCCCAATCTCTCACTCTCCAACTTTTCCAATTTTCAAGGCAAGTTTATGGGCGACCATGCATACACTGAAACAGAAATGAATTTAATTGAACATGAGACTCAAAATCGTGACACACTAGACGAATGCCCAGCATAAGATAAAACGATCAAGAACAAGGAGGCATGCCGGAATGTCTGAATACAGAGAAATTATTACAAAAGCGGTGGTTGCAAAAGGGAGGAAATTTACCCAAAGCACACACACCATTTCTCCATCGCAAAAACCAACCAGCATCCTAGGCGGTTGGATCATTAATCATAAGTACGATGCTGAAAAGGTCGGTAAAACAGTTGAGATTGAAGGTACATTTGATATTAACGTGTGGTATTCTTACGCAGACAACACGAAAACCGAAGTGGTCACAGAACGTGTAAAATATGTAGATATCATCAAACTGAGATATAAAGATAAAAACTTCCTTGATGATGAGCACGAAGTGATTGCGAAAGTCTTACAGCAGCCCAATTGCTTAGAAGTCACCATTTCTCCAAATGGCAATAAAATTGTCGTTCAAGCAGAGCGTGAATTCATTGCTGAAGTAGTAGGGGAAACCAAAATCGTTGTAGAAGTCAATTCAAGCTGGAAAGAAAAAGATGATCACGAATGGGAAGAAGAAGTGGATGAGGAATTAGAAGATATTCATCCAGAATTCCTCGCAGGTGATCCAGAAGAGTAATTGATGACTAGGGCGCATATCCCCCTAGTTTTTTTGTGCTTTGATCTAGGGAAAAAAGGTGAATTTTTATGCTATAATGAAAGATGGTATGAATTCGAAAGTAATATAGTGAGGGATTAGAAATATGGCAAGTTATACGCCCATGATACAGCAATATTTAAAGATCAAGGCAGATTACCAAGATGCCTTTTTATTTTTTCGCTTAGGCGATTTTTATGAAATGTTTTTTGATGATGCAAAAGAAGCAGCACAAGAATTAGAAATTACGTTAACAAGCAGGGATGGCGGCACGATTCCAATGTGTGGTGTTCCATATCATTCTGCGTCTGCATACATAGAACAACTGATTGAAAAAGGTTATAAAGTCGCCATTTGTGAGCAGGTGGAAGACCCTAAAACGGCAAAAGGTGTGGTCAAAAGAGAGGTCGTTCAACTGATTACACCAGGTACGGTCATGGATGGCAAAGGACTGAATGAAAACGAAAATAACTTTATTGCGTCTGTTTCCAGCTTTCAAAATGGCTATGGTCTTGCACTTTCCGATTTATCAACAGGTGAAAACATGGTGGCTTTCATTGAACGGTTAGATGAAGTTGTGTCTGAAATTTATTCTGTCGGTGCAAAAGAGATTGTGGTATCAAAGCAGCTCGATGAAGAAACGGTGAAAACCCTGAAGGAACGCTGCCAAGCGACCATCTCATACGAAGATAGCGCTGAATTAATAGATGAAGCTGAACGACTCGTTGCTCATCTTGACGAACATCTGAAAATAGCATTTTTAACACTCTATGCATACTTAAGAAGAACGCAAAAAAGGAGTCTTGATCATCTTCAGCAAGTTCAAGTGTTTCAGCTTGAACAAACGATGAAAATTGATCTTTACTCAAAAAGAAACCTTGAATTAACAGAAACCATCCGTTCAAAAAGCAAGAAGGGTTCTTTATTATGGCTCTTAGATGAAACAAAAACGGCAATGGGCGGAAGATTGCTGAAGCAATGGATCGATCGTCCGCTCATCCGCCTTTCACAAATCAAAGAACGCCAGGAAATGGTGCAAATTTTGATGGAACATTTCTTTGAGCGAGAGGATCTGCGAGAACGTTTAAAGCAAGTGTATGACCTTGAACGTCTAGCGGGCCGTGTGGCATTTGGAAATGTGAATGCCCGTGATCTCATTCAATTGAAAGAATCTCTCAAGCAAGTGCCGGCTATTAAAGAGCTTGTCCATTCTCTCCCGGAGGAAATGGCAAAATCTAGAGCAAATGACATTGACCCATGCGGTGATTTACTTGATTTATTAGAAGATGCTCTTTATGAGAATCCGCCGATGACGTTAAAAGAAGGCAATTTGATTAAAGACGGCTACAATGCAAAATTAGATGAATATCGTGATGCGAGCCGAAACGGGAAAGATTGGATCGCTCGTCTTGAACAGCAAGAAAGAGAATATACAGGCATTCGTTCGTTGAAAGTCGGCTTTAATAAGGTGTTTGGCTACTATATCGAAGTGACCCGTGCCAATACGCATTTATTAGAAGAAGGTCGTTATGAAAGAAAACAAACCCTTGCCAATGCAGAGCGGTATATTACACCTGAATTGAAAGAAAAAGAAGCCCTTATTCTTGAGGCGGAATCAAATATTAGTGAATTGGAATATGAACTATTTTCTGCGCTTCGGGAACAAGTAAAAGCGTATATTCCTAGATTACAGCTGCTCGCAAAACAAATGAGTGAGTTTGATGCGCTGCAATGCTTTGCGACTGTGAGTGAAAAGCGGCGTTATGTCTGCCCTGAATTTTCAGCAGATGAAGTGGAAGTCATTGATGGACGTCATCCTGTTGTTGAAAAAGTGATGGATCATCAAGAGTATGTGCCGAATGACTGCCAAATGGGCAAAGGGAGACAAACCTTGCTCATTACTGGTCCGAATATGTCAGGGAAAAGCACATATATGAGACAAATGGCATTGATCTCAATTCTTGCGCAAATTGGCTGTTTTGTGCCAGCATCAAAGGCAACCCTTCCGATATTTGATCAAATCTTTACACGCATTGGGGCGGCAGATGATTTGATTTCTGGTCAAAGTACTTTTATGGTAGAGATGCTCGAAGCAAAAAATGCAATGGTACATGCGACAAAGAACAGCTTGATTTTATTTGATGAAATTGGACGCGGGACAAGCACTTATGATGGAATGGCTCTTGCGCAGGCAATCATTGAATTTGTGCATGATCATATTGGTGCCAAAACCCTTTTCTCCACTCATTATCATGAACTGACGGTACTTGAATCCCAATTAAGCGAGCTGAAAAATGTCCACGTACGAGCTGAAGAGCATGAAGGGACAGTTGTTTTCTTACATCAAATCAAAGAAGGAGCAGCGGATAAAAGCTACGGCATCCATGTAGCGCAGCTTGCTGAACTGCCTGATGCGATCATTGATCGAGCTCAGACCATCTTAACGGAGCTTGAGAGCGGATCACATGAAGTGATTCCGCGCGTGTCTAAAGCCCCTAAAAAAGAAATGGCTGAGGAAAAACAGCAGCTTTCTTTCTTTGAAGTGGAAGAAAAACCGCAAACAAAACCTGTGCTGAAAAACAAAGATCAAGCAGTGATCGAAGAATTGAAGTCATTTAATTTAATGGATATGACACCGCTTGAAGCGATGACAAAGCTATATGAATTGCAAAAGAAATTATAATGTAAGGTGAGGTGAGCAAGAAATGGCAAAGATTATTCAGTTATCCGATGACCTATCAAATAAAATTGCAGCTGGTGAAGTGGTCGAACGTCCGGCTTCTGTCGTGAAGGAGCTCGTGGAAAATGCGATCGATGCTAGTAGTACTGTCATTGAAATCGATGTAGAAGAAGCAGGACTTTCTTCTATTAGAATTATTGATAATGGGGTGGGAATCGATGCTGAAGATTGTAAGCTCGCCTTTCAGCGTCATGCGACGAGTAAAATCAAAGATGAAAATGATCTGTTTCGTGTCAGGACGCTCGGTTTCAGGGGGGAGGCGCTGCCAAGTATTGCCTCTGTCTCTCACTTAGAAATGAAGACAAGTACCGGTGAAGGTGCTGGAACACACTTAGCTCTCCAAGGCGGGAAGATCATTTCGGAGAAAAAAACCTCTGGCCGTCGCGGCACCGAAATTGTGGTCACCAACTTATTTTATAATACGCCAGCCCGTCTAAAATACATGAAAACTGTTCATACGGAGCTTGGCAACATTTCTGATGTTGTGAACCGAATTGCACTTGCTCATCCAGAAGTGTCGATTCGTTTGCGACATCAAGGAAAAGTGCTGCTTCAAACAAACGGAAACGGAGATGTGCGGCATGTGCTTGCGTCCATTTATGGAACGGCAGTGGCCAAAAAAATGCTGCCACTACATGTACAATCACTTGATTTTGAAGTGAAAGGCTATATTTCCTTACCAGAAGTGACAAGGGCATCACGTAATTATATGTCTTCTGTTGTCAACGGCAGATATGTCAAGCATTTCCCGCTGGTGAAAGCCATTCATGAAGGATACCATACACTGCTCCCGATCGGACGCCATCCGATTACATTTATTGAGATGAAGATGGACCCAATTTTAGTCGATGTGAACGTACATCCTTCAAAACTTGAAGTAAGACTAAGTAAAGAGCAGGAACTTCATGAGTTGATCAAACAAGGGATTAAGGACGTCTTTCAAAAGCAGCAGCTCATTCCAAGTGCTTCAGTGCCAAAAAAAGCACCAATGCCAGCAGTGAAAAATGAGCAGCAGTCTTTATCTTTTGATTCTAAACAAACAATGAAAAGCCGAATGGAAACACCTGTTTCCTATGAGCCGGACTCGCTCGAATCGGCTGTATACGAGACCAGTCAGAACGACACATACGGGATGCGTGAACCGGAAAGTACGGAAGCGACTTTACCAGCATCGTCTGAAGAAACGTTTGACCATGTATATGTAGAGGAATCTGCAGCTTCGCATGAACAACATGACGAAGTGATACTGGAAGACAGTGCAGCCCAGCATCAGGCTGAAAGTGAACGTGTCCCTGTCATGTATCCGATTGGACAAATGCACGGAACGTATATTTTAGCTCAAAATGAACGCGGTCTTTATATCATCGATCAGCACGCTGCCCAAGAGCGAATCAAGTATGAGTACTTTCGTGAAAAGGTAGGAGACATTGAACAGGAAGTGCAAGAAATGCTTGTTCCATTAACTTTTCACTACTCAAAAAACGATATGTTGATTATTGAAGAGCATATCGATATTTTAGCAAAAGTAGGGGTCTTCTTAGAGCCATTCGGATCAGGCAGCTATATCGTTCGATCGCATCCGCAGTGGTTTCCTAAAGGAGAAGAGGCTGAACTCATCGAAGAAATCATTCAGCAAGTACTTGATGAAAAGCGTGTGGATATCAAGAAACTGAGAGAAGAAGCGGCGATCATGATGAGTTGTAAAGGCTCGATTAAAGCAAATCGTCATTTGCGTCACGATGAAATCAAAGCCTTATTAGATGAACTCCGGCAAACACAAGACCCATTTACATGTCCGCATGGCCGGCCAATTATGATTCATCATTCCACATATGAAATGGAGAAGATGTTTAAACGGGTCATGTAGCGAGGTTTGAGATGGTGGGTGAATCGGTTTGCCCACCAATTAATTTTTCAATCCGATAGTTTGGTTCGTGTTTTTGTGATGTGAAGATAAACACCCGCTGTCATGTTGTAAGGATAACCCCTTTCCTCAAATGGATAGGGGTTTTTGTTATTTGGTTATACGATTAGGTGTAGCGTGATATGATTGTAAAAAGAAGGGAATATGATGACATTCAAAAAAGCGTTCAATATAGGTTACTTTGTTTTGCTTTTATCTTTTTTTGTCGTATATTTTTTGCTTCCAGTCGACCAACTATTTACCGCAATGATGATTCTAACCTTACTATTTGGCGTATATCAATTTGTGATTTTTAAAAAACTAAAAGAGCAAAAACAACAATAAAAAACACCATTTGACTGAGGTTTTTTTAACGATAGATTTTATGTGGGTTTGCCAACTAAATGATGACAGACCATAATGAGATATGGTGTAACAATTATATAAAATGCAGTAAGCACAGTGGCAAGGGATGTGATGAATGAGAAAAAGCGCTCTAAGAGCGCTTTTTTGTTTAGCATCCGCAAGGATTTGGCGGTGTGACGACAACTGGCCGTTTATTAATATCAATCGTATCCTCTGCATAAAATGTGGAACCAATGCTGATCGCACGATTTTCTGCGCGGAACGTATATGTACCTGCAGCAGGAAGTACTTTATGAGAAAGTTGTAATGTATATTGGGAACTTCCGAATAAATCGAAACGAGCTGGAATGCGGACAGTTTTTCCGTTGTTCAAAATGTAACTGTCTTTTAATGCTTTTCCGTTGATAATATCCTTTGTTGTGGCTTGAAAACCTGCTGGTAAAGTAAATTCAACTGCACCAATACTAAGAACAGAATTTGGACGGTAAGTCAGGTCAATGTCAGAAAAAGACCATTCCTGTTTACTTGCTCCTGTGATTTTTGCATAAAGTGCAGCTGGTCGTGCATTTGTTGAAGCTTTGCCTTCCTCTGTTTTAGCCCCTTCAGCTGATGCGGCTAGCGGTACTGAGAGTGCCATGACCAATGTAAGCATCCCCATCATAATGATTGTCCATGTTTTCTTCATTTCTTCCTTCCCCCTTGGTTGATTATAGGTAAATAATAGATGATTAAATCCATTATTTACCTATAAGATTACCATATTCATATATGTCATTAAATGGTATTTTATACCCTTATTTTGCTTGTTTTTTAGTAATAACGGGGTAGGAATGCATTTGGTTGGTTCATTCCGTAAGCATTTCCTGTCATATGATGATTTGCCGGCATCATCATCTGCATATCATGATAGCCATATGGCTGGTAGGGAGCCATACCATAATTGCCGTAGTGACCGAAGTGATGGTGATCGTTCATCTGTACATTTGAATAGGGTTCATACTGCTTCATAAAAGGGGAATAGGCTGAATGATGATGCGGATGGTGTCCGCTATAAGCATCTTTTTTACCGGTATGATAATGATTTGGCATATTCATAGCGTCATGCATGTTTGGTGCGATCATATGCTCATGATTGGCTGTATACACATTTTCAAACGTGTGATAGGGATTTCCTTGATGGTAATGGTTGGTTTGGTTATTCATATTGTTCATTTTGTATCTCATCCTTTTTTTCAGGTTGCCATATCTTATGAACTGCACCTGTTTCATGAGCCTATCCATATGAAAGAAAAGAACAACATGCAACAAAAAAACCGGCTTTTCAGCCGGGAAAACAAAAGCAGGTGAAGCGTCAAGCACTAAAATGAGAAGCTATGTCTTTTTCTGCGACGCTTCTTACATCTGCTACAGACACTTTTAGGAAAATAATGGGGATCGTAGCTTCTTGACGTATCCCAAAAATCGCTCTCAAACCAATCATCTTTTTTATGATAAGACTTCTTTTTTTCACACGGCTCAATATGGTGATGATCGTCATGCTTTTTATAGCATTTTGAGTGGGAATGTTTGCTCTTGCATTTGCACATTGTCATCCCTCCTAAATGTGACTCAATGCTAGTATATGCAAGAAAGGTGTACGAGGACTGGATGGTGGCGCTCCTTTTGTAAAAAAAGGCTAATTCTTTAAAAACTCAAATAAAAAGAATTGACTAGTGCTAAATTAACATGATAAAATATAAATTTTTATCCTCTGCTGAAATGTGTTATAATGATATTGTGAATACTTTCGGAGGTGGCGGATTTGTTTCAAATAGGTGATAAAATTGTTTATCCAATGCATGGAGCCGGTGTGATTGAAGGAATGGAAGAAAAAGAGATTTTAGGTAAGACGCAGGAATATTTTCTGATTCAAATGCCGAATATGCAGATGATGGTCCCAAAAGGCAGAATCAATCAACTAGGTATACGTCCGGTAGCTGATCAAGCTACGCTGAAAGTTGTGATGAACAATTTTGCAGAAGAAACAAACGACGACACGCTTACTTGGAAGCAAAGATATGATGAAAATCTGAAAAAGCTAAAAACAGGTTCGATTGAAGATGGCGCAGACGTTGTCAAAGATCTGATGAGACGTAATCAGAAAAAAGCCTTAAATTCTAGTGAAAAGAAGATGCTTGAAGATGCACGGGGCATGTTAGTGAGCGAAATTTCACTTGCACAAGGCATGTCGCAAGATGAAGTGCTGACAGCATTAGAGAATGAATTAAGAGTTTAATGCTGGATATACAGAGACTGGCTGTAAACAGAAGGAGATATTCCTTTTGTTTACAGCTTTTTTATTTGAAAAAAGATGAAAATTCCCAATTTTGTAGGTGTTTTTGACTAAAACTAAAATGAGGTCATAGGATTTAGTTTTTACTTACACATGAACCGTTTTAAAGAAGCCGAAAATACCTAGGGCAACATAAAAAAACAGGTAACTTCTCCTGATTCATGAAAAGGAGCCGGACATTCTTTGAATTCTTTTAGCGATTGATAGTAAAATAATGCGATAAGATAACATCGAAGAGAATGAAAAGGAGCGGTGAAATGAAAAGACTACTCATAAGTGGATTCATCTTTCTCATCCTGTGTGCTCTTTTAATGGTGAAATGCAGCCATTCTATCCAAGAAAATAAAGAGCAAAAACAACATCATGAAGAAGTAGAAAAGTATAAGAAAGAGCGAAAAAAAGGGGATCAATATGAAAGTTTTAAACAGCTTATACGGCATGAAAGAGACGGCTATGAGATAGAGTTTCATGAAAAAGGGGGAAGTGACTTACTTGTCTTTTCTCCTCACGGCGGCGAAATTGAACCAGGAACAAGTGAAATTGTAGAAGCATTTGAAAAGAAGTACTCTACGTATTTATTTGAAGGGACAAAACAAGATAACAATCGTGACTTGCATATCACTAGTACAAAATTCGATGAACCGATTTTGGTTCAAATGATTAAAACATATCCCTTTTCTATATCAATCCACGGCTATAAAAGTGATAGAAGACATACACTTGTGGGCGGGACAAACGAAAAAATGCAAGAAGCGGTTGTGCGAGAACTAAAAGACCGGGGCTTCTCCGCAGAGCTCGTGCAAAAAGGCGAGCGCCTCTCTGGAACGGATCCAAACAACATTAATAATCAAAATGCCAGTGGCGAAAGTGTCCAGTTAGAAATTAGTACGGCGCAGAGAAAAGCCTTTTTTGACAACTTTGATACGAGAAAAGGAAAGAAAAAAGCATTTAGTCGCTATGTCAGTGGTTTAAAAGAAGTGCTTAGAGAATTCGACCCTTCTTCGTAGAAAAAAGGTTTTGATGGGCAAAAGTACTCTCTTTAAACTTGGTAAAAAAGATAGAAATGTGCAAAATCAACATAAAATATGAAATAAATGACAATTTGCCTTAAAATCATAAATTATGTAAAATAATAGTTATCAGTTTGATATGATAGAATGGGGCTGAAGTGGATGGCACACAAAATACCATCTTCCGAAGTAGGTGTAAAAATCAATCAATGGTACACACATATTTGCAAATTTGAAGTCGATCAGGCAAACGATATGAAGCGCCTTGTTGAAGAAGACATTCATGAGATGGAAGAAGATCAAGATTTATTACTCTATTATTCTCTCATGGATTTTCGCCATCAAATGATGCTTCAGCACTTAACGCCAGTCCATGCAGGGAATGAATCGCTTCAAGCGGTTTCTTTTCCAAAAGAAATTGAAGAGGCAGAAGATGAGATGACGGGTTTATTGGGTTATTACTTTCATTTTTTTCATGGAATGTATGCATTTACCCAGCACCGGTATATCGAAGCCATTTCCTATTATAAGCATGCGGAACATCAGCTGATCTTAGTGACAGATGAGATCGAAAAAGCGGAATTTTATTATAAAATTGCTGAAGTATACTATCATATGAAACAAACCTATTTTTCTATGCATTATGCGAAAAAAGCGAGAGACATCTATAAGAAACATCAGCTTTATGGAAAAAGAAGCATTCAATGCGATTTTGTGATGGCAGGTAATTGGATTGATGTAAGTCAGCATCAAAAAGCGCTCCCTTATTTAGAAAAAGCTTTAAAAGTGTGTGAAGCAATGGAAAGAAAAGAATGCACATCTTATTTTAAGGCGATGGCCCTCAATAACTTAGGAACTTGTCATTATAGTATGGGAACCTACCATACAGCGACTGTCTTCTTTGAACAAGCCATTTCACTTTATCAAAAAGATCAAGCTGCAATGATGATCAAATCATTGTTTTCACTGGCTCTTACTTGTTTTAAACTCGAAGATATGGAGCGAGCGAGTGAGGCTATAAAGGAAGGCATGAATCAGGCCTCTATATTGGGAGATGAAATTTATCAATTGAAATTCCAATTTTTACAGGCACTCTATATAGAAACAGACAGCTGGGAACAATTGAGGTCAGCCCTTTTGGGACTACGAAACAAAAAAATGTTTGCTGATTTAGAGGAATTGGCACTTGATGCGGCTAATTATTATAAGGAACGCGACATGTACAAGGAATCTTCCACTTTTTTTGAAATTGTGATCGAAGCGCGTACGCACATTCAAAAAGGAGATGAGATGTATGAGAACGAAGCATAACATGTCAGCTGCTCAAGTAGAAGAAAGACTTCACACATAAAAACAGATAAAACAACACCCTTTACGAAAAACGTAAAGGGCTTTTTTATTTATTCTTGGATTGCTTTTTCTGCGTCGATGGCACCTGCTCCGTAAATCATTGGATCCTCTCCAGACCACTTGCTTGTATTTTCTTTTAATAAAGTTTTGACTTCATCAGGAGTTAAATCTGATGAATGCTCTAATAATAGTGCGCAGATACCGGCACAAATGGGTGTCGCCATCGAAGTGCCAGATAATGTCGTATAAACATCATCGACTCTGCTTGATTTATCTAGTTTATCTAGGAATGATCTTGGTGATCTAAGAGAGACGATATTGACTCCTGGTGCGAGGAGGTCGGGCTTTGTTTCACCATAGACCGTTGGACCTCTGCTCGAAAATGGTGCCACGACATCGTCACTTGATTCGGGCGTATTTCGATCATCATAGGCTCCGACTGTAATGACTTTTTGACTCACGGCAGGGCTGGCGATCGTTTGACTGTTAGGGCCGGAGTTCCCAGCAGCAACGCATACGACAATCCCTTGATCCCAAGCCGCATTGACAGCGCGCACCATCGGATCGTCTTGTTCGTCATCATAACGCTGCGCATCGCCGCCAAGTGACATACTGATAATGTGAATTGGGTCGTCAGGATGGTCTTCGTTGAACTGTATGCACCATTCAACACCTTCTATAATAGTAGAAAGTGATCCAGCTCCTTGTTTATTTAACACTTTCACCCCAATGATATTGGCTTTTGGAGCAGGACCTTTGTATAAGCCACCTGAAGCAGCTCCGTCTCCAGCCACATCCCCAGCGCAATGCGTTCCATGACCGTTATCATCATAAGGTTTCGTTTTTTGTTTGACTAAATCTACAAAGTCGCGAATTCTTCCTTCTAAGTCCTGATGTGGGTATACGCCCGTGTCAACGACCGCAACCGTAATGCCTTCGCCAGTTAAGGTCGTGCCATTTCGAACGACTTCATCCGCATGACTTGATTGTGTCGCCACATCCAGCAGTGCATGTACCTGTCTGTCTAAATATATTTTGCGAATATGCTCCCCATTCGCTAAGAGTTCCTCTAAAGCAGCAGGGGTAAGATCAGCTGCGCAGCAGTCAATGTGTGAAAAATGTTTTTTGATGTTTGTTTTTCTGCTTTTTTTCAATAGCTGCTTTGTGCTTTGAATACCTGCTTCGACTGCATCTTCTTTAAATTCAATGATGACCCGAAGCTTCTTGCTCTTCTTTAACCTACCTTCAAAAAAACGATGAAGAAAACAAGGTGTCCACTTAAAAGGCTTATAGAGGTGAAGGACGGTCTCTCTTAAAGGTTGATCCAATTTACTAGCATGTGTTCTGACCATTTGTACCATGGAAAATCCAAACATGTGATGCCCTCCATTCTAGCTATCAATTCTCGTACACTCTTACGTTATGAACATGACAGCATCTTCGTTCGGATTCTTGTCCCTTCTTTTGTTCATATTGGCGTCTGACTCATTTCATCCAAAAAGAAAAAGCGTTTACATTTTGTAAAATAATAGAAAAAGGTGGAAATCATATCAAAACTGCCGATGATAGGTGGGAGAGTTCTTCTTAGAGAACCAGTAAAACAGAGGATTCTGCAGAAAAAAGGGGGTTCTAGACAGGGTCAATGCTCATACAAATGTGATTCATTCCAGATGAAAAAAACCAAATCCGCATAAAAAAAAGACGAATTAAAGAAAACAGACTGGGTAGGACTAGGTCATTTTAAACATAACTTCATTTGTTTGTCATACTATTCTAACTCTGTTTTCAATCAGGAGAGGCGTTTCTGTGTATATAAATGCAATTATCTTATTTTTGAGGAATCTCATGATCTAGAGTGTTATGATCAAATTTGAAGAGAAAATGTGGAAAAAATGAAAAGAAATGATGATTCAATATTAATCATAGAAACGGCTTAGAAATCTGTTAAAGGAGAACGGGAATGAAGAAGTTTTTTGCTTTGCTTCTCCTGCTTGCACTCGGATGGGGCGTCTATTATACCATGCAAGCACAGGAACATGATGAGCCAGTGTCATCAGGTGGAGAAGACGAAAGCGGTTCAAATGATATGTATCGAAATTTTAAAGAACTGGAAGAGAATGAATCAACAGATCATTATCAAATCACATCCAATCCAGTGCCCGGCAGCCGTCTTCTAGTGATGTCGCCTCATGGCGGGAGAATCGAAGGCGGCGTTAGTGAGATTGTCCATTTTTTTGATAACGATTTTTCTACGTACTTATTTGAAGGTTTTAGAGAAAATGCATCAGAACTTCATATTACAAGTACAAACTTCGATGAACCAATCGGAGTCGCACAGGCAAAAGCACATGATTATGTATTAGCTGTTCATGGATATAAAGGGGAGCCGGGAATTGACCACACCCTTGTTGGCGGAACAGACTATGACCGTGCTGAAAAAATTGTGAACTCATTAGAGCGCAACGGTTTTTCTGCTGAACTTGCAGTTGCACACGCAACCCTAAGCGGAACGAGCAATCATAATATTAATAATCTTACAAAAACAGGGCAAAGTGTACAGCTTGAGATTAGTAGAAGTCAACGGGAAGCGTTATTTGACAGTTTCGATTTTCGGCAGCGATCGAGTACAAAAAACGAGACGTTCTACCGGTATGTCAGGGCGATTCGAACGGTGCTGGATGAAGAATATACGTAAGGATGGTGCACATCTTAAGACAGCAAGGTGAATTCTTGTTACACTATAAAAAGTGATAACAAAAGGAGAGACAGATATGGCGCGTCATCATTTTCATCTTCAGGCAAGCTGGCCTGGTCTGCGTAACGATGTGGGGACAATCGAATGTGCACAGTTAAAGACGGAGATTTCCATTCCAAAAGAAATGGATGGACCGGGTATTGGAACAAATCCAGATGAGATGCTCCTAGGTGCAGCGGCCACATGTTATATCATTACACTTGCAGCCATGATGGAGCGGAGTCAATTAGAGAAAGAGGATCTATCGATGAGCTCTGAGGCAGTTGTCGATGTGACAAACGGTGTGTTTACATATGAGAAAATCATTCACCGTCCTGTCATCATTCTCAAAGAGTCTGCTACTGCACAGGACATAGAACGAGCTCGTAAGCTTGCACATAAAGCTGAAAGCTCATGTATGATCTCTAGAGCTGTGCAAGGGAATGTCCATATTTCTTTAGAAGAAACCATCAAAGCGGGTCATTAAGACAAAAAAGTCATTTTCTCTTGATTAATGGAGAAAATGACTTTTTTTATGACGTCCATTCGGTTTGATCGAATGGTTCTTTCTTTTCTTCCTTTTGTTTTTTGGATTGATTTAAGACAATGACGCCGCATATGACAAGTGCAAGACCAATGAATCCTTTCATATGAATGGTTTCGTTAAATAGTACGAGGCCCACAAGAGCAGTAAGTGCTGTACCGACCCCAGACCAAGTGGCATATGCAGATGACAGCTCAATTGTTTTGAGTGCCAAACTGAGAAAGGTAAAGGCGCACCCAAATCCGATCAGGACCCCCATACTCGGCAGCACCTGTGTAAAACCTTGCGAAAGCTTCAGCATCGTACTGCCAAAAACCTCTGTCAAAATGGCTCCTGTTAAATAAAGCATTCCTTTCATATCACTTCACATCCTTTAAGACATATTTAATAGTACGACCCCTGAAACAAGCATTGCCATTCCAATAAGTGCTTGACGGTTCAAGGTTTCTTTGAAAAAGAGCACGCCAAAAAAAGCCGTGAGGACGGTACCTACCCCAGACCATGTGGCGTAAGACATGCTAAGTGGAATGATATTAAGGGTCAATGACAGCATGTAAAAAGCAAGTGTATAGCCAGCGACAACGACAGCGCTAGGTTTAAAGCGTGTGAAACCATTTGATAGTTTCAGCATCGCTGCCCCAATCGCTTCTGAAAAAATGGCGATAGCCAAAAAAAGATATCCGAGGATCATCATCATCCCTCCTCTAAAATGTGTAAAATCCGATGAAGTAAAAGGGTTTTTTCCTCTCGATTCAATGGTTCAAGCTGAAACATTTCTGAAAACCATATGCCATCACAGGCAAGACGGATCAATTGGCTAAGTGCAGGGTCATTGATTTCCTCGGCTGCTTTTTCTTTAAATTCCGCATAAAAATGACGCCAAGGATTTAATAACGCTTCATCAAATGACATGGTTGCCAGCATACTTGTACATAGCTGTGTGGTGTTTTGCCTATCAAGATCATTTAATGTGGCCAATATATAGGCACGTACATAAGGCGCCTTTTCGTTTTTGTATGTTTCCTGATACGTGTCAAGCTGCTGACGAAAAGAGGCAACCGCATGCTCATTCATTTGCTGGATCAGGTCTTCCTTGCTCGAAAAATGATACAGTAGCCCGGCTTTGGTCATATTTGCATGTTCTGCCACCTGCTGAAGGGTGAGCTGACTCAATCCTTCTTTTAGAATGGTGTGAGCTGCTGCCTCAAAAATTTGTTCTTTTTTCGTTTTAGACATAAAAAAAACACCTACTTTACTGAACGGTCGGTAAAGTAAATGTTAACCTATGAAAAACAAATGTGTCAATCGATTCATTTTATAAGAGGATGTTTTCACTAAATCGTCATAATTAATAATAAGGGTATGGTCCATATGGCGGGTATGGCGGTGGATAAGGATAACCATAGCCATATCCTGGAGCAAGAAGCGACCCAGCTAGAAGCCCTCCAGCAAAACCACCTAAAAATGGCGGTCCAAAAAATCCAGGTCTCCCATAGCCAAAACCAGGGCGCCCAAAACCAAACCCAGGTCTTCCAAAACCAAATCCAGGGCGTCCAAATCCAAAAGGTCTTCTCATCTCATCTTGAACAAACGGTGCGTCAAAATAATTCATAAAAAAAGACTCCTTTCACATAAAATCACTGTAACTGACATCAGTGTATTCGAGTGGCCCACTTGTGTTTGGGTGAATGCCTAAAATAAGGAGGAATGTAAAAAATGGGCCTGTATCCGTCTGATTGGGCTAAATGTCCACCTCATGCTCATGCTTATAAAGCGCGAACGGATGTAACAGAAGAACATTATCATTTAATAGAAGGTATTTCTCAGCCTGTGAATGGAAGCAGTACCGACAGACATACTCATTATTACCGGGGGATCACGTCATTTGAAAGAGGGCATTTTCATAGATATTATGGCGTCACTGGACCTGCTATCCCAAGAGTGGACGGGACGCACTATCATGAAATTGAGGAAGTCACGTTTTCTGCCTATACCGATTCTGTCCCGATTCCATACGGGGGAGTCGTTTACAGTCCAGATGAAGAAAGGCCAACGCATAAGCACCGTTTAAAAGGAAAGACATATGAAGTGGTCGGGAATGAACCACTTGGCTGGTGACGAGGAGTATATAGGAGAGAAAGAGAAGTTATGCTATACTGTAGGCAGTTTGTAAAAGAGAGTGATGTTATGAAAAAACAACCAGTGATTGTATTAGTAGGTCCGACGGCTGTCGGAAAAACAAAGCTGAGCATTGATATAGCGAAAGCATTTAATGGAGAAATTATCAGCGGGGATTCCATGCAGATCTATAAAGGGATGGATATTGGCACAGCGAAAATCACCCCTGAAGAAATGAATGGCGTTCCGCACCATTTAATCGATATTAAACAACCGGATGAATCGTTTTCTACAGCTGAATTTCAGCAGCTTGTCCGCTTAAAAATCAAAGAGATTGCTGCGAGAGGAAAAACGCCCATGATTGTTGGTGGAACTGGGCTATATATTCAGTCTGTTTTATATGATTACACGTTTACTGATGAGAAAAGTGATCCTGCTTTTAGAGAAGAGATGACGCTGTTTGAACAGCAGCATGGACCGATCAAGCTGTATGAAAAGCTAAAAGAAGCCGATCCTGAGGCTGCAAAAGCGATTCATCCGAATAACGTCCGCCGCGTGATCAGGGCGCTTGAAATCATCCATACAACAGGTCAGAAAATGTCTGATATGCAAAACGGGCATCAAGAAATTCCTCTGTATGACACTGCCTTCATTGGGCTGAAAATGGACCGAGAGCTTTTGTACGAGCGCATTCATCAAAGAATTGATATGATGTTAGATGAAGGCTTAATTGAAGAAGTGAGCGCACTTTATCAATCTGGTTTGAAAGATTGTCAGTCTGTTCAAGCGATTGGTTATAAAGAGTTGTATGCCTATTTTCAAGGCAACTGCTCACTTGATGAAGCCATCCAGCAATTAAAACAAAATTCCCGAAGATATGCGAAGCGTCAGTTTACGTGGTTCCGTAATAAAATGGATGTCACCTGGTTTGATATGACACCACCTTGCCACTTTTCGGACAAAAAAGAGGAAATTTTCGCATATATAGCAGGAAAGCTTGGACTTAAAGCGAAACTGTAGTTATCAGAATCAAGGAGGACGAAACATGAAACCGATTAATATTCAGGACCAATTTTTGAATCAGATCCGCAAAGACAATACATTTGTCACAGTATTTTTACTGAATGGCTTTCAGCTTCGCGGTCAAGTAAAGGGATTTGACAATTTCACGGTGCTGCTTGAGACAGAAGGGAAGCAGCAGCTTATTTATAAACATGCGATTTCAACATTTGCACCTCAAAAAAATGTAAATCTTGAATTAGAATAAACACCCGTTTTCACCAATAGCCCCATGCAGCTGCGAATAAACCGGCCGAAACCCGCTACGTTTTTTGTCAGTGCAGAGGGGCTATTTTGCATGCCATGAAACTTTTCTGTCCAAGTTGCGTATAAATCCTTATTGGACATTTAAAAGGGTGAGGGGATTTATATGGAAAATGCAGAGCTTGAATTAAGAAGGATTAGAGTGATCCTTCTTTTGATTGGAATCGTTGTCTTATTTGGATCATGCGCCATCTCGAACATCGAAACGAGACAAGAAAGTTGGCATAACCATTCTTGTGAGCATGATGGGAGCCGTGTTGATGGTCTTTTGCCATCATCTGTTGCGCTAAAAAATAATCACATTGCTGTTGTGAAAGATGATGAAGTACATGTATACCGGTTTGATGAAAAAGAAGGAGAGCTGACGCTCATTACGACAAAGTACATAGATGAATGGGATGAAGATGATGGTGATAGTGAAGACTTTGATGAAGAGTAAGCACGTAAATTTACAAATGAATGTGAAGTCGCTACACTATAAACATGCATCAGACATCTAGACAGAAAAGGATGAGTTCATGACACACAAAATTAAAATTAATCATTGGGAACAAACTTGTGAAGATGACTCCTGTTTCGAATATGGAACAAGCGTTTCTGTAAACGGGAAAGAGTTAGTAAGAGAAGCCTCGATCGTCTCTGCGCTTGAAGCGGTGCTGAAAGAATTAGGTGTTGAAGTGGAAATAACAGAAGTGTCAGAAGATTTACAGTGCGATGCCTACAAAAAATAAAACAAAAAGTCTAGTCTACTAAGCGATTTTTTTTCGTGTTATGATAGATTTCGGTTTCAGTTGAATAGGGAGTAGGGCAGTCTATTTTTAGAACCTGCTCTGCTCTATTTATTTGAACGTACGAGTTCGGCTATGAATGTTCGGCCGGGTTGGTTGATTTTTTTCGTTTCGAGCATCTATATATTGTGTTTTGAAAAAACATAGTATACTATATATAGTGAATAACGAAATGATCAACAATACTAAAAACTAGGTCGTGATGGAATTGATTCAAATCGTATTTGATTCAAAAACAGGAAATGTTCAACGCTTTTTGGACAAGACCCCTTTTACAGACAAACGAAAATTGACTGGAGAAGAGTTTTTGGATACGCCGTTTATTCTCGTCACCTTTACGACAGGATTTGGACAAGTCCCTGGTACCACTCAGTCATTTTTAGAGAAAAATGCGCACCTTCTACTAGGTGTAGCGGTGAGTGGGAACAAAGTGTGGGGAGATAACTTTGCCAAAAGCGCCGATACGATTTCTAAACAATATCAAGTTCCTATTTTGCACACCTTTGAACTAAGCGGAACAAAAAGGGATGTTGAATTGTTTACACAGGAGGTAGAAAGAATTGTCACAAAATCAGGTTCCAAAGTGGATACAATTAAATAACGAGATTATGATTCAAAAAGAAGGAAAGTTTCAGTTCGACAAGGACAAAGAAGCTGTACATAGTTATTTCGTAGATTATATTAATCAAAACACGGTCTTCTTTCATAATCTAGAAGAGAAGATTGATTACTTAATAGAAAACGACTACTATGAGGAAGAATTTTTAAGACAATACAGCATGTCAGATATTAAAGAAGTATTTGAAGCTGCATATGCCAAGAAATTTAGATTCCCATCATTTATGAGTGCGTTTAAGTTTTACAATGACTATGCACTGAAAACAAATGACAAAAAGAAAATCCTTGAACGCTATGAAGACCGCATTTCAGTTGTGGCTCTTTTCTTTGCGGGTGGAGACAAAAAGAAAGCACTTGAGTTTGTGGAACTGATGATCAACCAAGAGTATCAGCCAAGTACACCAACATTCTTAAACGCAGGCCGTAAAAGACGTGGTGAGCTGGTGAGCTGCTTCTTGCTTGAAGTGAATGACTCATTAAACGATATTTCAAGAGCCATTGATATTTCCATGCAGCTGTCTAAATTAGGCGGCGGCGTCAGCTTGAACCTTTCAAAGCTTCGTGCGAAAGGTGAAGCGATCAAAGATGTAGAAAATGCGACCAAAGGTGTCGTAGGCGTCATGAAACTTCTTGATAATGCATTCCGATATGCAGATCAAATGGGACAAAGACAAGGTTCAGGCAGTGCGTACTTGAATATTTTCCACAGAGATATTAATGATTTCTTAGATACGAAAAAAATCTCTGCGGATGAAGATGTTCGTGTGAAAACACTATCGATCGGTGTCGTCATCCCAGATAAATTTATCGAGCTTGCTAGAGAAGATAAAACAGCTTACACATTCTATCCTCATACAGTTTATAAAGCTTATGGACAGCATCTTGATGAGATGGATATGGAAGAAATGTATGACGAGCTTGTAGAAAACCCGAAAGTCAAAAAAGAAAAAGTCAATCCGAGAAAACTTCTTGAAAAATTAGCTGTTCTGCGCTCAGAATCAGGCTATCCATATATCATGTTCCAAGATAATGTGAATAGAGAGCACGCACTGAACCATATTTCACGTGTGAAATTCTCAAACCTTTGTTCAGAAGTACTTCAAGCTTCAGAAGTCTCTTCTTACACGGACTATGATCAAGATGATGAGATCGGACTTGATATTTCTTGTAACCTTGGTTCTTTAAATATCATGAACGTGATGAAAAACAAATCCATTGAAAAAACAGTCAAGCTTGCAACGGACTCACTCACACTTGTGTCTGAAACAACAGATATCCGCAATGCACCAGCTGTTAGAAAAGCGAACAAAGCGATGAAGTCAATTGGACTTGGTGCGATGAACCTTCATGGGTATTTAGCTCAAAACCAAATCGCTTATGAAAGTGAAGAAGCAAGAGATTTTGCTAATACGTTCTTTATGATGGTGAACTATTACTCCATTAAGCGTTCAAGTGAGCTTGCAAAAGAAAAAGGGGAAACATTCCACCGTTATGAGGGCTCTGGTTATGCAACAGGTGAGTACTTCAATAAATACGTAGAAAATGATTTCACTCCAAAAACAGAAAAAGCAGCTGCGCTATTTGAAGGCATGCACATTCCAACAAAAGAAGATTGGGCAGCACTTAAAGATTTTGTAGCGGAAAATGGCATGTATCATAGCTATCGATTATGTATTGCGCCTACAGGTTCTATTTCGTATGTTCAATCGGCAACAGCGTCTGTGATGCCAATTATGGAACGTATCGAAGAAAGAACATACGGAAACAGCAAAACGTATTATCCAATGCCAGGACTTTCAGCACAAAACTGGTTCTTCTATAAAGAAGCATACGATATGGACATGTTTAAAGTGGTCGATATGATCGCAACCATTCAGCAGCACGTCGATCAAGGAATCAGCTTTACATTATTCCTAAAAGATACGATGACAACGCGTGACTTAAACCGCATCGATCTTTATGCACACCATAAAGGCATTAAGACACTTTATTATGCAAGAACGAAGGATACAGGGCAGGAAGGTTGTCTTTCTTGTGTTGTTTGATTAAAGGAGAGTTTAACGTGACAAAAATTTATGATGCAGCCAACTGGTCAAAACACGAAGACGATTTTACACAAATGTTTTACAACCAAAACGTCAAGCAATTCTGGCTTCCAGAAGAGATTTCCTTAAACGGGGATCTCTTAACATGGAAATATTTAGGTGAAGAAGAGCGAGATACGTACATGAAGGTACTGGCTGGACTGACGTTGCTTGATACAGAACAAGGAAATACAGGAATGCCGATAGTGGCTGAACATGTGGACGGTCATCAACGTAAAGCCGTGTTAAACTTTATGGCCATGATGGAAAATGCCGTGCATGCAAAATCATACTCAAATATCTTCATGACGCTTGCACCGACTGAAACGATTAGTGAAGTATTTGAATGGGTCAAGAAAAATAAATTCTTGCAAAAGAAAGCAGATATGATTGTAGGTCTGTACCGTTCCATTCAAAAGGATGACCCGATTTCCTTATTTAAAGCAATGGTTGCTTCAGTGTATTTAGAAAGCTTCCTATTCTATAGCGGCTTTTACTACCCGCTATATTTCTACGGTCAAGGAAAACTCATGCAAAGTGGTGAAATCATTAACTTGATTTTGCGCGATGAAGCGATTCACGGTGTGTATGTTGGATTGTTAGCACAAGAAATTTACAACAAACAAACACCTGACGTGCAAAAAGAGCTTTATGATTTCTCTATCGATCTGCTTAATGAGCTTTATGAAAATGAACTTCATTACACTGAGGATATTTATGACCAAGTCAATTTATCGCATGATGTGAAAAAGTTCATTCGTTACAATGCCAATAAAGCGTTAATGAACCTTGGATTTGCCCCTTACTTTGAAGAAGAAGAGATCAACCCAATTGTATTGAACGGACTCAATACAAAAACAAAGTCACATGACTTCTTCTCAATGAAAGGGAACGGCTACAAAAAGGCAACAGTTGAGCCGTTAAAAGATGACGATTTCTTCTTTGGAGATGAATCATAAGGAAAGCGTAAAAGTCAAAACGCATCACTCGTTTTGGCTTTTTGCCATTTCTAACAATGTGTTACATACTGGAGGTTACCGAACATGGGAAAAATGGACGAAATTATTTTAGTTGCACCGCGCGCACGCGTGTTCCAAAACGAAACACTTGCGTTTAATGGTGTGAATAGTGAAGAGAAAACAATCAGCACCATTATGAAAGAAATCGAAGAGCACTTCGAGCAAATGCGAAGAGGCGATGCAGAAGAAAATCCTGACTTTAAGCAGCCGATTCCATATGTTGTCATTAAGCGTGAGGGCGAAGTGTATGTATATGAAAGACTTCAAGGTGGGGGAGAGACTCGCTTACATCATAAGTTATCTCTTGGCTTTGGGGGTCATATGAATTTCATTGAAGGAAAAAAATTTGCTGATATTCTAAAAGAAAATACCGATCGTGAACTGGACGAGGAACTTTCGATTCAAGAAGAAGACAAACTTGAGATGAAAACCCTTGGACTCATTAATGATGATGACAATAGTGTCGGCCGTGTGCACATCGGACTGTTATCAGCCCTTGAATTATCGCCGGGTGCTCATGTAGAAGTAAAAGAAACAGATCAAATCTCAGGCAAATGGATGAAAGTAACAGATTTGAAAAAGCCTGAGTACTTCGATCGTCTTGAAACATGGTCTCAATTTGTCGTGAACATTTTAGCATAATTGGATAGACAACAAACCGGCTCTAAAGATGACTTGAGCCGGTTTGTTTTTTAGATTATTGAAAAACGAATGCGTCGTGACCGGCCTGCTTTAATCGAGCGACGAGGTCATCTGCATTTTGCTTTGAACGGAAAGCGCCAGCTTGGACTCGGTACATGCCGCTATCTAGTACAACCAGCGCTTCAAATCCTTTGGATCTGAGAGTAGCTGCTAGTTCATCCGCATTGTTTTTAACCTTGAAAGCCCCGGCCTGTACTTTATATAGATTACTTGCTTTTTTTTTCAATTGAAGGGCTTTTTCTAATCCAGTGGCATGAGCACGAGCGATCCCTTGAAGGAAAGTAGCGTTACGGAGCTTATTTGCATCAGCTATCGTATCGATGAAACCGTTTTCAGTTAAAATGGCAGACATAGAAGTTTCCCGAAGAACGTGGAAGTTCGCTGTTTTCTTGCCACGGTCGGCAAAATCAACGGAGCGGACAATCTCATCATGAAGAGCATTGCGATACGTGGTGGTTGGTGCTGAAACGCCAGGATACACATAACTTTCAAAACCTGTGCCTCCGCCAGCATTAATATGAATAGACACGAAATAGTCAGCTCCCCAACTATTTGCCGCATTCGTACGCTGGGATAACGTGACGGATTGGTCAATTGAACGACTTAAGCGGACGGAAACCCCATCATATTCACTAATCAACATATCTCTCAGAAAAAGCGCAATTTGCAGTGTGATATTTTTCTCCAAAAGTCCATTAGCAGCAGCTCCAGAATCTGTTCCTCCGTGGCCAGGATCAATAAAAATTTTCACCATCTATTCATCACCTCATCTTTATTTTATGAGGAAATAGAAAAATTGCCTGTACAAAATGCGGAAATCATTGAGACTCTTTTCTGCACAATTTGGGATGAAAAGGCGCCATTTTTCTAAGAAAAAACAAATTGTTGGTTTGTCCGCCCGAAATGGATGA
This sequence comes from Bacillus sp. BS1807G30, assembly GCF_040047675.1. NCBI lineage: Bacteria > Bacillati > Bacillota > Bacilli > Caryophanales > Bacillaceae > Bacillus > Bacillus sp. BS1807G30. The sequence goes on from NZ_CP157353.1 coordinate 1,687,694, forward strand.
ATACAATGGAAATAGCACATCATTTCCTGGGAAACCGCACAATCCCCTACAATAACCGGTATCTCGGGTCATTTTGACAGTAAACCGATCTAATGCGGGCGATTGTCACGATTACAGCTCCACCCGAATAGAGTAAAGAGAGAAGAGCGAGAGGTGAATACGTTGGAGCGAGCTGTCACATATAAAAATAACGGCCAAATCAACATTATACTTAATGGACAGAAGCAAGTATTGGTTGATGCAGATTCAGAGGCAGAATACTTAGAGGCCTTGCAAAAAAATGAGGCCAAACACAGCATCTTACGAGAAATAGAACGAGAAATGAACAGCCTTGTCGGGATGGATGAAATGAAACGAAACATAAAAGAAATTTATGCTTGGATTTTTGTCAATCAAAAAAGACAAGAACAAGGATTAAAGGTAGGAAAACAAGCGCTTCATATGATGTTTAAAGGAAATCCTGGCACAGGGAAAACAACGGTTGCACGGCTTGTCGGGAAGCTTTTCTTTGAAATGAATGTTCTTTCAAAGGGGCACTTAATTGAAGCAGAACGAGGAGATCTTGTTGGAGAGTACATTGGACATACAGCTCAAAAAACCAGAGATTTGATTAAAAAATCACTAGGCGGCATTTTGTTCATCGATGAAGCCTATTCTCTTGCCCGTGGAGGAGAGAAGGATTTCGGGAAAGAAGCAATTGATACCCTTGTAAAACATATGGAGGATAAGCAGCATGAATTCATCCTCATCTTAGCTGGATACTCCAAGGAAATGGATCATTTTCTTTCTCTAAATCCTGGTCTGCAATCGAGATTTCCAATCAATATCAACTTCCCAGATTATACGGTCGATCAGCTGATGGATATTGCAAAACGAATGATGGCCGATCGGGAATATGTCTTTACCCAAGAGGCAGAATGGAAACTGCGAGACTATTTAATGCACATCAAGAGCACAACGAGTCCTGCCAAATTCAGCAACGGCCGTTTTGTGCGAAACACCATTGAAAAAGCGATCCGAACTCAGGCGATGAGGCTGCTTCTTGTGGATCATTATGATAAAAAAGATTTACTTACGATTAAAAGCCATGATCTGCAAATGAAAGAGGATACGCCTTCTTGAAATGGCGTATCCTTTTTGTAAAGAGACAAGAAATTAAACCTTCCGAATGGTGGTATACGTGTGATGTGTTTGGTATGATGGTACTACTGAAACTTAAGTACAGAAAGGAAACAACTGACGTTGAATGAACATGAAATGATCGAAAAAGCGATCCTTGTCGGCTGTCAACTGCCGCATATAACGGATGAACGCTTTCAATATTCTATGGAAGAATTAGCTTCCTTAACCAAAACAGCTGGCGGTGAAGCTGTCAGCATCATGACGCAAAAAAGAAATAGACAAGACAGCGCGACTTACATCGGGAAAGGGAAAGTGGAAGAGCTTGAAGTGCTTTGCGAGGAGTTAGACTGTGACGTTATTATTTTTAACGACGAGCTTTCGCCTAGCCAGTTAAAAGCTTTGGCGACTGCCTTAGATGTGAAAATCATTGACCGTACGCAATTGATTCTAGACATCTTTGCCAAAAGAGCCCGTACAAGAGAGGGGAAGCTGCAAATAGAGCTTGCCCAGCTTCAGTATGCCTTGCCGAGACTGAGTGGACAAGGGATCAGCCTTTCAAGACAAGGCGGCGGAATTGGCGCAAGAGGTCCAGGTGAAACAAAACTTGAAACAGACAGACGTCATATTCGAAACCGCATACACGAAATTCACGGACAACTGTCTGCAGTCAAAGAACACCGCACGAGATACCGGGAACGACGGAAGAAAAATGGCGTATTCCAAATCGCTATTGTCGGGTACACAAATGCCGGGAAATCTACATTGTTTAACCAGTTAACAGAAGCGGATAGCCATGAAGAAGATTTGCTTTTTGCTACACTTGACCCAATGACTCGTAAAATGACACTTGAATCTGGCTACAGTGTACTGATTTCCGATACAGTTGGTTTTATTCAAGACCTTCCAACCACACTGATTGCAGCATTTCGTTCCACTCTTGAAGAAGTAAAAGAAGCAGACTATTTGCTTCATGTGATTGATTCTTCGAATGAGGATTATGAAGGGCACGAACGAACGGTTCATAAGCTTTTAGAAGAATTAGAAGCTGACCGTATTCCGATGCTGACTGTCTATAACAAAAAAGACCAAATCCGGCCGGATTTTATCCCTTCCTCAAAGCAGCGCCACATTTTAATCAGTGCTAGGCGCGAGGAAGATGTGAAGCGGTTAAAAGCGGATATCATGGCTGAACTGAAAAAAGATTTTTTAAAGCCATATCATGTAAGGATTCCGGCATATGAAGGGAAACTCATATCTGCCTTAAAGTCAGAAACCTTGGTGGAATCACTCGAATTCCAAAAGGAAGCAGAGCTTTATGACATCACTGGATTTAGTGGTGAGGAGCAAACCATATTAGGACAAATCAAGAAGTATATGTTGTAGGAAAGGAATTAAATCACGATGTTTCACACTTTAAAACATGGCACCATTTTAGAAAAAATAGCAGCAGAAGCAGAACACGACATTTCACAAATACATCAGCAAATTGATCGAAAGAGCGAACAAAATGAGTGGCGGGTTCTTGAAAGCTACCGGAAACATAAAGTCAGTGACTCTCATTTTAACCCGACAACTGGTTATGGCTACGATGATATGGGAAGAGACACGTTAGAAAAGATCTATGCGGATGTATTTGGAGGGGAAAGCGGTCTTGTACGCCCGCAGATCATTTCTGGAACACATGCCATTTCCATCGCCTTATTCGGTGTGCTAAGACCTGGTGATGAATTGATCTACATGACGGGGAAACCTTACGATACCCTAGAAGAGATTGTCGGGATTCGCGGCAAAGAAGGGACAGGCTCATTAAAAGATTTTCAGATCGATTACAAAGCCATTGATTTGCGTCAAGATGGATCTGTCGATTTCCACAAAGTCAAAGAATCTATTTCCCAAAAAACAAAAGTCATCGGGATTCAGCGTTCTAAAGGCTATGCGTCAAGACCATCCTTTACAATAGAAGAAATTGAACAAATGATTTCATTTGTGAAAGACATCAATGAGGACATCATTGTGTTTGTTGACAACTGTTATGGTGAATTTACTGAGTTGCAAGAGCCGTGTCATGTGGGCGCAGACCTTATGGCAGGTTCTCTCATTAAAAACCCAGGTGGCGGCCTTGCCAAAACGGGCGGCTACATCGTCGGAAAAGAAAAATGGGTAGAAGCTTGCTCTTATCGAATGACATCTCCAGGCATCGGCAGTGAAGCGGGTGCATCGCTGTATGCGCTCCAGGAAATGTATCAAGGATTTTTCTTAGCACCGCATGTTGTTGCACAAAGTTTAAAAGGCGCCGTGTTTACAGCGCGTTTTCTTGAAAAACTCGGGTTCCAAACAAACCCATCGTGGAATGCGAAAAGAACCGACTTGATTCAATCTGTAGAATTTGGAGACCCTAAAAAAATGATTGCATTTTGTCAGGCCATTCAATATGCATCACCGATTAACAGTCATGTCACACCGCATGCGAGCTATATGCCGGGTTACGAGGACGATGTTATTATGGCAGCGGGCACATTTGTCCAAGGAGCCAGCATTGAATTATCAGCCGATGGTCCGATCAGACCGCCGTACACAGCCTATGTTCAGGGCGGTCTCACGTATGCCCATGTGAAAAATGCCATTTGCAGTGCTGTAGATGCCTTATTAGAGCGAGGTTTTATTGAAGTGCCTGCTCGATAAAAAAATCCATGTTAATATTCCTAACATTTAGTTGACACATAATATAACATGACATATAATAAATTTAAGCAAAGAGGAGGAGACAGTTGAGATGAGTGATAACATTCGCCGCTCAATGCCTTTATTCCCAATTGGGATTGTCATGCAGCTAACAGAATTATCTGCAAGACAAATTCGCTATTATGAGGAAAATGGTTTAGTATTTCCAGCTAGAAGTGATGGGAATCGCCGATTATTTTCTTTCCATGATGTTGATAAATTACTAGAAATCAAAAACCTCATCGAACAAGGTGTAAACATGGCAGGAATCAAAAAACTTTTTGCCAAAGCTGAGGCAGAAAATCCATCGTCTGAAACAAAGACAGAGGAGAAAACCACAGCGAAGCACAACTTGACAGATGATGAACTCAGGAAGCTACTGAAGAAGGAACTCATTCAGGCTGGACGTTTCCAACAAGGAACGACCTTTAGGCAGGGGGATATGTCAAGGTTCTTCCGTTAACCAATTAGCAAAAGCATTGCTATACACATTTTACCTTTTGTAGGGGAGGAGTTTTACGAAATGGCAAAGTACACAAGAGAAGATATCGTAAAATTAGTAAATGAGGAAAACGTAAAGTACATCCGTCTGCAATTTACAGACATTCTCGGAACAATTAAAAATGTTGAGATTCCTGTGAGCCAGTTAGAAAAAGCTCTCGATAACAAATGTATGTTTGATGGTTCATCTATTGAAGGGTTTGTACGTATCGAAGAATCAGATATGTACCTATATCCAGATCTAAACACGTTTGTTATTTTCCCTTGGACAGCAGAAAAAGGTAAAGTTGCACGCTTTATTTGTGACATTTATAAGCCAGACGGAACACCATTTGATGGAGACCCTCGTAACAACTTAAAGCGTATCTTAAAGGAAATGGAAGAACTAGGATTTAGTGATTTCAACCTTGGACCTGAGCCAGAATTCTTCTTATTTAAATTAGACGAAAAAGGCGAGCCAACGCTCGAACTAAACGATAAAGGTGGATACTTTGACCTTGCACCAACAGATCTAGGCGAAAACTGCCGCCGTGATATCGTGCTTGAGCTTGAAGAAATGGGCTTTGAAATTGAAGCGTCTCACCACGAAGTAGCACCTGGACAGCATGAAATTGACTTCAAATATGCAGGCGCTATCCGCTCTTGTGATGACATTCAAACGTTCAAACTCGTTGTTAAAACAATTGCGAGAAAGCACGGTCTTCATGCGACATTCATGCCAAAACCATTGTTCGGTGTAAACGGGTCTGGTATGCACTGTAACCTATCATTATTCAAAAATGGCAAAAACGCATTCTTTGATGAAAAAGCAGATTTACAATTAAGCGAGACAGCTAGACACTTTATCGCAGGTATCGTTAAGCACGCAACAAGCTTCACAGCGGTCACAAACCCGACGGTGAACTCTTACAAACGTCTTGTTCCTGGCTATGAAGCACCTTGCTACGTAGCATGGAGTGCACAAAATCGCAGCCCATTGATCCGTATCCCAGCATCACGCGGCATCAGCACACGTGTAGAAGTGCGTAGCGTAGACCCATCTGCAAACCCATACCTTGCACTAAGCGTATTACTTGCAGCAGGTCTTGACGGCATCAAAAACAAACTAGACGCACCAGCGCCAATCGACAGAAACATCTATGTCATGGACAAAGAAGAGCGCCTTGAAAATGGCATCGCTGACCTGCCTGCAACACTTGCAGAAGCACTTGAGCTGCTCAAGTCAAACGAAGTCATGATCAACGCACTAGGCGATCACTTATTCGAGCACTTCATCGAATCAAAAGAAATCGAATGGGATATGTTCCGCACCCAAGTTCACCCATGGGAACGCGATCAGTATATGTCTCAATATTAATAAAGAAAACCCCTTGGAGCCATTGGCTGCAGGGGTTTTTTTGTTTTTGTGGGTGTTTCTTATATTTTAAAATGAAGCAGGCACCACCCACCATTCACCCACAAAAAAGTGATAAAAAACCACTCCATTATCTTGGAGATATACTCTTCATAATTATTCATTGAATCTGTGTCTATTTTTTCTAGTATGAGGTCCAAGCCAACGAAGCTGTACCTATGCAGAAAGATGAGAAGCAGCTACTAATGATTAGATTGCCCTCAAAGTGTGCAAGACGATTCTGACGAGAATGATTAAAAAGAAGAGGAAGACGGGGCTGCCTAAGATGGCACGCAAACGATCAAAACGGTGGTTCCTACTTTATCGCTTAGAGGATGGACATCGTGTTCATCTCTATGAACTGCTTAGTCGGATCAGGAAAAGGTGGAGGATTATCAGATGAAAAACAAATTCTTAGAAGGAGACTGGATTAAAGCATCTAAGAAAGGAAAAAGAGAACAACTTAATAAAGCAGGTTATGTACTTAAAGTAGCCGAGGATGATATTTTAGTAAGGTTCCTTAGTGGTAATACTTTGGTTGTTCCAAAGTCTTGGGCTGAAAATTTGGATGAGGCACTTATTGTTGTAATATCATCGGTTGGGAATTATGGGTTACAAGAAAAGAGTGATATACTCTACCCTGCTAAATTTGAAGGTGTTATCGCTGTAGGAGCATTAAATATGAACGGTGATATATGGAAAGGGACAACTGTAGGTAATGGCCTTAAATGTGTTACTTCCGGGGCATTATATAAAAAGTTATTCAAAAGATGGTTCTTTTTTATATAGTAGTGGTACTTCAATGGCGGCTGCCTACATGGCAGGTCTTGCTGCTCTCTTTTTTGAAGAATATTCTTCTTATAATAAATCCACAATCTCTAAAAAATCATGGGAAAAAATCAAAAATTCAGATAAAATAAATGGGTATTCAGTTATGGATACAGTTAAATTTTTTTGAGAAACTAGGGTTTATATGAAGAATAAGCTTATTTTAGTAGTACTGTCTTTTATTCTATGTTTTCCGCGGTGACTCCAGCATATTCTTAGAGCGTAACTTCACTGAATAGTGAACTTGTGGTTAGTGATCAATTGATTGAACAAGATACGAGGATACCAGTATAGATGTTTCAAACTTTAATAAAGAATTTGACTTTCTTTTGAATGATCCAGTATTTATTGAAATAGAAGAAACTTTAGCGTTACAGAGTCAGAATGCTGAATTGAAAGAAGACAGTGTAACTGGTCAGTGGATACCGGTGGTGGCTGCTGCTTTAAAATTATTAATTTCTCAAGTTGGAAAAAAGGGAATGCAAAAAGGATGGAAAGTAGCTAGACCATATGTGCAGAAAGCATTAAAGGCGCCTCAAAATCGTATTATTGATGGCCCTGGATCGGGAGGGCGCATTATACAGGTACGTAGCAAAAAAACCACTATTCAGACTAGATTATGCACCTATAAAACATGGAAGACCTGCTGTTCTGCATTATCATGTTCCACCAAATCTAAAAGATCATCATGTTATTTTCTAAAGGGGAGATCAACGTTGCTTAACTTAGACGATACAATGCATTTGCATGTAGGCTATTATGAAAATGATTTAGATTATGAAGGAGTGTTTTTAAAAAGTTTAGATTCAGGGAAATGGTTATTGTTTTTTTATCAAGAAAGCTATGGTATAAAACTTGAACAAAAATATGAAAAATATGATGATTTTGTTTTGTTGGTTGGAGAGTATAATATTGATGATGAAGATATTGAGGATAAAGGTGATGCATTGTTCGAACAATTTCTAAAAGAAAATGGTTTAATAAAAGCATAGCGTTTTTGTGTGATACGTTACAATAAATAAAATGATATAAAAGAAGATATCTTTATCTGTTTAAAGACTGTTATGTAGATTTTAAAACTTTTCTAGAAGTATATTGATTCTGAAGGCGATGCGTTTTTGGAATAATAGAACCAAAGTGTCCATGTTTATGGGCACTTTTTTTATTTGCATTGCCGAGAAAAAGCGAACATGAATATTTTGTCCAGAAAGAAGAACCTGTGGACGCTGATCATTGGGCGCTTTAAGTGCCACAATGGGTGTCTGCTTTTATGTTGTGTTTTTTGTATCTTTATTCCTATTTAATGACAAGTTTTGTGTTAGTAAAATTGACCTTGTCAATGAATAGGAGGGAGGGACTTCTTCTGGGGAAGATACTTGATGCAAAAGCGCTAACAAGTGCCATGGATACAAGGGCGAAATCCTATCAGGAACTCCGTGAACAAATGGTTGATTTAAAAAAGGCACTACAAGGCGTAGCAAATCTCGGTGACGATTTCACTGTGAAGCCAAAATGATGACATTTATTGACCTTCCTTCTTTTGAAAATATATGAAATTATTTTATTTCCTCATCCATTACTTTCTTATACTTTTCAAATTCAGAATCTTTCATTTCACCGTTCATTTGTAATAAAAAGTTTCCTTTTGAATAGGTGTGAGAGAAGAACATAGATCCAGCATTGCCTAACTCATCATAATAGGATTTCGCCTGCTGTAAATCAGTTTCATTTCCAAATTTAAAAATCCTTCCACCAGCATTTTCACCTAAGGAAGGAACGAGAATCCTTTTTCCTTCTTCTCTTATATTTCCAAACTCTTTTTGTTTAAGATCAGATGGTTTTTCTGCTTCAAGCCCAGCACTTTTAAAAGCTTCAATAATATTGGCTGTCGTGAGCTGTTTTTCATTTGATGCTGCGCTACTGCAAGCTGTTAGCATCATTAAACAAATAAAAATGAATATAGATAATTTCTTCATATTGGATCCTCCTGATTTTTAGGTGCAAAGGAAATTTTACATGAAGTACCTTCTTTTTACTATCGTTTCGACAAAAATAGACAGCGTGAATGACTAAGTAACAAATATTCTTCTTTTATTTTGACTAAATTGTCAAATATACTCAGCAAGATGGTATACTTATGTGCATATTTTACTAGGAGGCATCACCTTGAAATCATTTTGGGAAATAGACGAGAAAGGTTACTATACGTTAAAAAAGATCAACGCAGAAGAAATAGCTAAGGCTGAAAAGAAACTTGGTATCACTTTGCCAGATACATATAAAAAGCTCATATTAGAACAGAATGGTGGTTATACCATTCATAATGCTTTTCCAACCACTCACTCTAATTCATGGGCCGAGGATCATATTCAATTTAATCATCTTTTGGGAATTGCTGAAGATGAAGGAATTATGGATAGTGCCTATTTGATAAAAGAGTGGGAGCTGCCAGAAGGGCTTGTCTTAATTAACGGGGATGGTCACACTTGGGTAACGATGGATTATCGAAAAACGAAAGAGAATCCTGCAATTCATTATTTTGATGTTGAGATGGAAGAAGACTTTAAGTTAGCAGATTCCTTTGATGAATTCATTGAGGGGCTTTATACAGTTGAGTACAGTGTTGACGAGGAAGTAGCAGAGGGTGAATACGAAGAAGAAGAAGAGGAATATATAACTAAAGCAGAACTTGAAGCGATCTTAGAGAAAGAAGCACCTGATCCAGCCGATATTCATCAAATTACTAAATATCCGTTACAAGATTTAGAAGAAGTAGAGTGGTTCTTTAAAAGAATAAAAAGCTATATTGAATCTGTTAAAGATGAAGACGTTCTTTATGAAGTAGCTGCAAGCATTGACACAATCCTTATATTAAGAGTAGATACAATGCCAAGTAACGATATTATAAAAAAGACATTATTTGAAATTGTAGACATTTTTGAAAAAACTGAAATTCCTCAGATAACTGTAACAGCTGGAAATTTCGCTGTTAATATTGATTTTTTAGATTAAGGCAAAATTAGAGCATGTAGAGTGTACTGTATAGGGTGAATTTTCAAAGAGTGAATGAGAACGGATGTTTAATTATCTGTTTTGAATTCATTATAATATAATTTAGATTGACCCCTTCGTGAACCTGGCTGAAACTCAGTCAGGTCTTTTTTATATCAATTTCAAAACAATATTTTGTGAATTTCTTTCTAAAAAATGAAGGTGTTCAATCTAAAAGAAATAAGTATCAAGTCCTTTCTGGCTACTCTCTCTTTTAACCAACTCTTATAATTGCATACCATTCAATTATTATCATATTTGCGGGATACCGAAAATTTCTATTATGAGCAGATTCACTTTACATATGTTGTAAAATGCGTGTTAGAATTATACTAGGGATTTGTTTAGAAGGGGGTAAAGGAATGTCAGGATTAATTGCCTCTCAGGAGGTAGGAAACATGTTAAACACTTGGAATCTTTCGATACAAAAAGGGGATTTATCGGCAGCTATAGAAATGCAAGATGACATAGACAGGGCAATTGATTTAATGGAAGAAAATCAAGATATTCTTTTGTACTATCAACTGTTGAGCTTTAGACTTAAGCTGAAACTTCAGAATATTAGCAGAAATTTAGATAAGCCATTCTTTCAGCGGAATGCTCCAGACGAAAAAGAAGAAAAAACAAATAAACTCATGTCATATTACTTCTACTTTTATAATGGGATCTATCATGACTACTTACAAGATTATGATAAGGCATTAAGTTACTTCAGAATAGCTGAAAAAAAGTTGGCTTATGTTGATGATGAAATAGAAAAAGCTGAATTTCATTATAAAATCGCAGTTCTATTTTATGATTTGAAAATGACCTTTTTATCAAAATATCATGCACAAATTGCGTGTGATACATTTAATGCGCATGAAACATATATCAAAAGACAGATTAACTGTAGGATGCTACATGCGTTAAACTTAATTGATCAATTTGAATATGATAAAGCAAGAGCTCTTTTTAGTGAAGCTGAGAATATGATCGAAAGTATTAATGACAATCATTTAATCATTCATCTATATTACAATATGGGTTTTCTAGAAAGCAAAAAAGAAAACTTAGAAGAAGCATCAGCACTATTTAGGCGCACGTTGAGTTATAAAGAGATCGAAAATCAAGATTTATTGAAGATGAGATGTTTATATGAACTTTCTAGAATAGAAATCTCCAGTAAAAGTAATGACGCGATTGAATGGATAGATCTAGGCATTTCTTTATCAGAACAAGTCAACCATAACGTTTTTCAAATAAAATTTAAATTGTTAAAAGAACTATTGTATGAAAAAAATCACTCTCAATTGAACAATATAAACAATCTGTGTTTAGAGCTTGAAGAGAAAAGAGTATGGGTTGATTTAGAGGAAATTCTGGTTGATGTGGCGAAATATTTAGAGGGGAGAGGCTTGCTGAAACAATCATTAAATTACTATAAAAGAGCCTTACTCGCAAGCCAGTATGTAGGAAAAGGAGTGAATTAATTGAAGAAGTCGGTTTTTATTACATTTTCACTAGTTGTGGTAGCTCTAGGTACACTTTTCTTTACAAACGGTTTGACTCAACCTCTACATGAAGATGTCCAAACAGTTGCATCAAGAGGTAGCTCTGGAGGTTAATTGGTTAAAAAACGATAAAGTGGATTAAAGCGTCAGACTTCTTATGGTATTCTGGTAAAAGAATATGCCATAAAGGAGTCTTTTTTATATTAATTGCTCCATTTGCTTTGATGGCAGCGTATAGAGATACTAAAAAACAAATGAATTAATTAAGCTTTTTGAAGGAGACTTTCAGTGTCTGTTGGAGGGACTCCGGGTATTACCCAATTTCACTGTATATATTTATGCGAGAGCTGTATAAAGCATGGGATTCTGAAAAACCGAAAAAAATTTATGAAGAATTTCAGGATGTTTTTATGAAGAAAGAGAAGAAAACAATTTGAGGTAAAAACAAATATAGTACATACTTTCAATTTTGTTACTTAAATCCTAAATATGGAACTGACTGTAGAATGTTAAGACTGATTGTTTTATAATTTCACGGTAACATAACTTTCTCTGGATTGTAATTAAAAGTATAAAACGTAAGTGAAAGTATATCGGGGGATTTGGATGATAAAAAAAGAAGTTTTTCAAATAGTTTTGTTTACAGTCCTTTTGGCTATTTTTTTTATCAAGGTGTACAAAGAGATTTTCCTTTTGAATATCTGATTACATTAGTTACGTGCTATGTTGCTGTAATAGTTTATAGAATTATAAAAGTAATGAAATATAAAAAGGAGCAAAGTACAGTTAAGTAGTTTGAGCTATTTTTGGTTGCGGTGTCCACAATCACTTTTGGGATCAGACGTTTGAGGTCATGGCTCTTTGGCATGTTGACATTAAGAATTATATAATGAACTAAATTTAATTTCGGAGGTGCTTTTATGTGTCTATTCAAGTAGATGATGATGGTGTTTTAGAGATGTGTAATATATATGCCCAAGAAACTCATCACAGAGAAGCATTGATTTTAGGAAACAGGAAGGGTCTATTGGAATTAAAAAATGCGATAGATCAGGCTTTAAAAACCGGTAGTGCTGTTGCAAATTTATACCCATCTGATTTTGAAGGGTATGAAACTTGTATTGCTCTAGTGGATGATGAAAAGCAGTTTAAGAAATTAATTACTCCTTATGTAGAGGAATATACACAAGATGATGATGCGATTGATCCAATTGATATTATTAAAGAGTACGATTTCAAAAAAGAAAAACCTTTATAATAGGGTTTTTCTTTTTTTAGTGGAGTATAGTTTCACCTTTTTTAGCTTTGTGTTTACTTGGTACTGATGCTCTATGAGCATGGTGTATATGGATTTTTGGAGCTGCATGAAAATGCCAGTACCAGTTTGACGATCCTGGTTTTAGTGGTATGACTCCGTTATCAACTGCAAATACTCGTGTTTTCTTTTTCCCTTTTTTATGAAACTCTTTTACAAGACACTCAACTTTTCATTTTCTATTTTTTACATACCAATCGATATGATAGTTCTTCCCGCGGTCATTGCGATTGGTACGAAGAATATTGGTAGTTCAATTTTATCTTGTGTAATAAAGTTCAAATAGAGTTTGTGTTATTTTAATATTTAATAATTGTTCTTCCTAAATGTTGGCCATTTTTAATGGCTTCAATTGTTTCAGGTAACGTATCGAGAGTAATCTCATTGACTAGAGTCGTTTGGGCGATATTCCATTCGTTTGCTATCTCGTTCCAAATGACTTTGCGTTTATTGATTGGTACATTTACAGAATCGATCCCTAGAAGGTTGATCCCTCTTAAAATAAAAGGTAACACAGTTGTTGTTAATTTAATTCCACCTGCATTCCCGCACATGCTCATGCTTCCACCATAAGAAATTTGAGGTATTATGACAGAAGCCACATCTCCTCCTACGGTATCTAAGACGAAGTCATATTTTTGCTTATTTAATGGTTTTTTTAGCTCTCCTAACTCGTTTGCAAAAATGACATCAGTTGCTCCTAAAGATTTTGCAATGTCAACTTGATGATCTTTACGCACTAAAGCATGAATATTTTTGTACCCAATTTTAGATAATAATTGTATCGCGATGCTACCAACTCCACCAGTTGAACCTGTAACGAGTATATGAGGTTGATTTTTTGTATTCATCCCATTTTCCTGTAAAGCCATGATCGAAAGAGCGGCTGTAAAGCCTGCTGTTCCAAAAATCATTGCTTCTTTTAAAGTCAAGTTATTTGGCAAAGGAACAATCCAATCCGCAGGTACTCTAGCATATTCTGAAAAACCTCCAGTGTGGCTCATACCCATAGCGAAACCTGTGACAATCACTTGTTGACCTTCTACGAAACGATGATCTGTTGTATGAACGATCGTTCCACTTAAATCAATCCCAGGAATCATTGGATAGTTACGAATAACACCTCCATTTTTTTGAACAGCCAGCATATCTTTATAATTGATTGAAGAATATGCTACTTTAATTAATACTTCTCCTTCAGATAGATCATTCACACTTACATTTTGAAGATCATAACTCACTTGATCATTTTGTTCTGTCACTAGTATCGCTTTAAATGAATCCATTATTTATCTTCCTTTCTAAAAATATATTATCGCAAAACATTTCTGGTGCAAAAGTATTTCAATTAAAAAACTACCATGATATTATAGGTAAAGTCAATGTGGGGGAGATAAAATGGAATTATCAGAGTGCATAAATTTTTTACTAAGTGTTAGTCAAAATAAAGTGTTTAAGTACTTTAGTAAGCTTTTAGAGGAATGTGATTTGACACCCGCTCAATATGGTGTGTTGAACTGTTTGTGGAGAGAGGGCCAGCTATCTCCTAAACAAATTGGAGAACTTGTGTATTTAGAAGCCTCAACAGTTTCTGGAATTTTAGATAAAATGCAAAAAGCTGACTTAATTGAACGCACAATAGATCCAAAAAATCGAAGAAATATTTTAGTAGAGGCGACTCAAAAATCTTTAGACATTAGAGAAAAAGTTGAAGCAGCAACAATTGAGCTGAACAATACAGCGCTCCAAAACTTGTCAAATGATGATAAGGTTGTGCTAAAGAAAGCATTGTATACAATTATCAATAACTTTCAATGATGGATTTTTTTAAAACAAGTTACTTATGTATCAAGAGGTAGCTTTGATAGATAATTGGTTAAAAAACGATAAAGTGGATTAAAGTGTCAAGCTCCTTATGGTATTCTAGTAAAAGAATATGCCATAAAAGGAGTCTTTTTTATATGAAAATATTAGATGCTCCATCTCTACTATCAGCTGTAGAACAGAGGTCGAAAGCCTATCATGAGCTTCAAGAAGAAATGAAACTTGTGAAAAAAGCATTAAAAAGTGTGTCGGGCTTAGGTGATGAATTTACTGGAAAAGGTGCAGACAATATCAAATCTTTTTATGAGGATCTTGCGCTGTACACAGACACATATCTTGATTTTATCGATATGCAGAAAGCTTTTTTAGATGGGGTGAAAGGAAAGCTTGATGATGAATCATTAGGCGGGAGTACTTTTATTGATGAGCACTTTTTAGACACTCAATTGAAACAAGGGATTCAGAACAATAAAGATATGGTCAAAGAACAAAAAGAGGCACTTTCCACTATTTTTGACGATATTAGTGATTTAATTGAATTACATACTTTTTCAAGTAAAGAGGTCAATGAACATTTAGACGATGCGAACAAAAAAAGAAAAGAGACCATTGAAGTTTTACATCAAATAGACAATGATTTGAAAACGGAATACGCAAAGTCAGAAGCGGTTGAGAATCACCTCAACACTTTTTATGCAAAGATGATGGCTGCTACTGGAAAAGGAAAGAATGCGCAGCCAATGTATTATGATGCAAAAGCATTTCATGAGACAGATGTGTACAAGAACCATGATCAAATTGATGCTCAAGTAAAAGCCTATTTAAAGGTGAAAAAAGAAGAAAAAGAAAAAAGAAGAATCAAAGAACTGAAAGAAAAGCTCAATGATCCTTCGTGTCTATCAGAAGCGAAATACTTTGAGATTGTAGATGAGATCGGTTATGAGAATCTCACATATGATCAAAAAATGTATTACAGCCAGCTTCTCCAAATCAAAGCACAGGAAGAAGCATCGGAGGTATTCGTTGATAGTGTAAAAGGTGCTGCAGTGGGTCTATATGATGTGGCAAAAGATACGGTAGTTGGCATCTACGATCTTGTAACAGACCCTGGGGGTGCCATAGAATCAGTCGTAACGGCTGTTTCACATCCAATTGAAACATCGAAAGCGATTGGAAAATCGATTTCAGACTCATTCCAAAAAGAAGTCTTAAATGGTGACGCGTATTCTCGGTCACACTGGTTCGCCTATGCGACTGGTTCTCTTGCAGAAATTGTCTTTGGTTCTAAAGGGGCAGGAGCCATCACAAAAACAGGGACAACAGCGGCCAAAACAACAATGAAGAAAGGCCTTGAACAAGGAGCAAAATCATTAGATAGAGTCTCTATTCCGAATCTATTGCCATACTCACCAAAGTTTCAAATGGCTGGTGGACCGAAGCTCCCGTACAATGTATTTGACGGAGAAAATCTCAAAAATAAACTTCTCTCCATGGCAAAGCGTCTAGACAACAACTCAGGATACGGTATCTCTCAGACAGGCAGAAGATTACCAGCACCTAAATCACCACCGACCGTTGTCAGTTACGGAGAGCACTATGTGCGATGGAAACGCAAAAAGTTATTAAAACCGAATGTCGTTTATTCAACAAAGCAAGGTTACACCTACACAACAGATCACTACGGACGCATTGTCAAAGTCGAAGCAAGTGATTTAAAATATGGAGAGGTCAAAAGAAATAAATATGCTCAATCCAATTCAGGTAAGCCGGACAGATTACCGGATGATGATGGTGGACATTTAATTGCGTCAATTTTCAAAGGGTCAGGCGATATTGATAATCTTGTTCCAATGAATGGAAATTTAAACAAAGGTGAATGGAAAAAACTTGAGAACACTTGGGCTGATGCTCTTCAAAATGGTGATGAAGTTAAAGTGAAAATAACTCCTAACTATAAGGCTGATTCTCTACGTCCTGAAACTTTTGATATTAAGTATAAAATCGGTGATGATGAATGGGAAATCAGACGATTTGATAATGTGTATGGAGGTAAAAAGTAATGAAAGAAGAAGAACTAGAATATGTATATAAGCTGATAGTTGATGTTGTAGTGGAAACCATACCGGTCAAGTGGAAAAAGGTCTATTTATATGGTGAGGTAGTTGAAGGTTCACAGACTGCTTACTTTTATTTTTTACCTGAAGAAAATGATAGTAAGCCGGTATATAGTCATGAGATAACTGAATTGTTTGAAGTGAGTGAACATGAATACAAAGAAAGGTGGCATCAATTAGTCGACTACATCCAAGAACTTGGGAGAGTGTTTGAACAAAGTGGTCAAGCACCTTGGACAAATTTTACAATGATAATTGATGAAACAGGATATTTAAATATAGAGTTTAATTATGATGACCTTTCGAATACAAACCCTCATGAAAGAAAAACTATTTGGAAATATAATCATCTAGGCATTATACCTAAAAGCAATTCGGGTAAAAAACATTTAGAAAAGTACCTTTCTACTTTGGAGTAAAAATCGTTTTGAGAATATTAAAGAAATACAGACTAGAGAACATAATAAGAGCACTCATTCCAAGCAGAAAGGGTGCTCTTATTCACTCTAGAATTTCTCATTTTACTTATTTAAACCGATAAACCGTCACTTCACAATCGCCAAGGATCTCTTCCATCATCTCTCGAACAATCGTCCAATCGCCGCCTGCCAAGCCGCAGCCGATCCCATAAGGAATGGCGATAGAATGAAGGGGGTTCTTTTCATTTGGATTTGTCACTGTCTGTTTTAGATGTTCAAAGCAGCTGCGTAACGCGTCGTCATCCGTTTGTTTTGTTTTTCTTCCGTATCCAACTTGGGCGAATAAGTTGGCAATGGTTTTTCCGTCGCTCGTTGTGATGAGCTGAACGGAGCTTAATAAATCATCTCCTTGTTCTGCACATAACCGTTTATAGTCTTTATACACATTTGGATATTTGCTTTTGATCTGCTTTGCTAACCCTGCTCCCATGACACCCTTACAGTTCACCTGATGACAGATGATGTCTTCTTTTGCCTCTAAGATATTGCCTTCTACCGTTTTGATCATTTCAAGTCATCCCTTTTCAATAAAATGCAAACTTATGTTCGATTATAGCAGTTTTGATGACATTATTTCATTACAAAATGCGCTTGGAGTTTAAAAAATGGATACGTCCATGCGATCAGAGTGTCAAAAACAGTGGATGTCATCTAAAATAGTGAAAGATAAAGAAGAAACAGTAAGGAGACCCTTATGGATAAAATAGAAACAAATCGGTTAATTATTAGACCATTTCGTGATGAAGATGCACCTGGAATGTTTGCATACTTGTCTCAACCAAGAGTGAATTGTTTTCTGGATGATCAAATCTCTACATTAGAAGAAGCGGTCGCTAAGGTGCAAAAAAGAAAAGCAGATCACTCTTATATGGCGGTTTGTTTAAAAGAAAGTCAGTTGATTATCGGTGAATTGTTTCATTTAAAAGATGAACCGGACACGTATTCGATTGGCTGGAATTTTCATGCGTCATATGAAGGGAAGGGATATGCCCGTGAAAGTGCAGAAGCTCTCTTGTCGTATCTATTTGTCAATCAAGGAGCAAGACGCTTATATGCATATGTAGAGGATGACAATGATCGATCTCAAACATTATGTGAGCGTTTAGGCATGAGGAAGGAAGGCCTCTTTCTTGAGTTTGTTTCATTTACTACAAATGAAGATGGCACACCTAAATATGAAAATACCTATCAATATGCTTTGCTGAAAAAAGAATGGGAGCAGTTTCATTCTAAATAGTGCTTTGTTTCTTGGTATCCGGATGACAATGAAGTGACAAAATGTGAAATGATCTCATTGTTTTTTTCGCTCGTTACCGGAGCAGAAGAATGGATGATGATATCTGCTGGGTTGACTTTTATTTTGGCAAAGGTGCTAGGGAAAGTAGCTGGGATCTTTTATTCCAATCAGCAGCCCTTTGCAGAATTGAATCAAGTTAATCTTTTAATCGAAAAGAACGACTGTTTTCCTAGAGATCACGCACCTTTTTTATTTTTTCTATTTGTATGGTCTTTTGGCTTTCCGCAAGGGCGTTAATGTACTTCTGTCGTGCTATGAATGGATGGAGCAGAAATGGGCAGGAGAGAGAACCAAATAAAATGTAAGTCTCACGAAAAAACACCCCAATCTGTTATGAAATCAGATCGGGGTGTTTATTATTTTCGCCAAAATGTGGAACAATCTGCTTTGTCTTCAATGTTAAATTCGATGATTTTTTTTAACAGAGGATAGTCAATCGGTAAGCTTTCCTTCATCCGAAACATCTTTTTTCCATGGTCATAACCAGCTTGTACAATATCTGGTGAAAAGTGTTCAATTCCTTTACCTTCTGGTGCGACAGAAATATGATGTTTTGCGACGCTAAATCCGATAATAAATGTGCCATGATCTGTGAACATGGGCTGATTCCAAGCAATTCTTGGCTCTAATTGAGGGAATGTGTCTGAAATCCATTGTAAGATGTCTTGCGTGCGCTGTTTCAGCTCTGGATTACCGATATTGCTTACATATTCTTCAAAAACCTGCATTGTTTTCATCCTCCATATTCATCAAGCCTCAGACGGGATTCGAACCCGCACTCCTTTCGTAAGCATAGGCTAGGGGGCAACACGCTTCCCTACGGAATTTCACCGACAGGAGTTTCACCTGTCTCAGCTCATTTGCTTTTCGGTGCTTCTGAAACCCTTGCCTTGCGACCCGCTAGCTACAATTGTTTTACGGCGCTCTTCCCTTCTAGAGCTACTGAGGCACGGAAGTTCTTGTTCATATTATATAGAGAAACTTGAAAAATGAAAAGCTATGCTCATCATCTAATCCAATCGCACAAAATAGTCAAAGGCACATATGATAAAAGACCATATAGTTATGTATACAGCATGGAATTGGGCTGATTGAAAGTGACAAACCTGTTGATGAGTAAACTAAAAGAGATAAACAATCAAACAAAATTAGAAGGCTTTACTCACAAACGTTCGATGAGTTCTCCCTTTTTGCTCACCATGGAAGATGGGGAACCTTTTTACTCATGGGTGTTTTTTGAAAGAAGTGTGTTTAAGACTTGCTATTTTTCTTTGAGCTCTATCAATGAAAAGCAGAATTGTGTGCTGTTGGAACTTCTTGTACCGTGCTGCAATAGATCAACATGCTGTCAAAAAGTTTTGTATCGATCCAGTTCGAAAATTCTTGTAGATCTTTCTTTTTTATGTGGAATGATTGAAGTAGAGCTTCCTGTATATGATACGCTTATTTTAAAAAACATAGAATCTCACCACATCTTTCTTTGTTTTTCCACAACGCCCAGTTCGGTGGAAGTATGGCGGAATGGAACAAAATTTCTCAATACGGCAACTGTTGTGTTGCATCATCAAGATCATCAGGATGTACCAGTCGCAATTAGAATTCAAACTGGTACATTTTGTTATGATCTTCTTGTCCAAAAAGGAGAAAGTCGTGCGATTACTGTGAAAGATGTGAAATTTATCTTGAAATCTCCGTCAACTGAAAGTGTGCAAGCACGATTAGACATGCAAATCAACATGATACAAAGAAGAAAAATAAAGCTTTGAAGCTGTGATAATCGCACAATCTTCAAAGGTCAATGGATCATAGTCTATCAAGACTAGGTTGAAGGAGGGTTAAAATGGCTATTTTAGGCGGATGTAGTAATGAACAAGCGGGCTTTGTAAATGATGCAGTATGCTTCACACTTGATTTAGCAGCAGCAGCTGATGCAGTTGTCGTCTGGACAGATGGAACACCTTATGTCATAAACGGAACCATCATGGTGGAAAACAATGGGATTGTGGCTGTAGCACCTACCGTGGCTTTAGAGGTAAACGGTACTGCTGTTCCTGATTTCACGGTACCGCCAGGAGAGAGTCGATCCATTACGCTCAGTGATCTGAACTCGATTGGGATTTTAGCTACTGGTGGAACCTCGACTGGAAGTATTGTCGTTTCGTTTTCTCTCAATTATCAGTATTAGTGTGTATGTCTTGAAGATTCCACAGTTTGAAAGTAGTGTGAGACATGTGCGCCCAACTTAATATGTGTGGAGGAATAACTGGTCCAACGGGAGTAACTGGCCCAACCGGATCCACGGGTTCAACGGGAGTAACCGGCTCAACGGGAGTAACCGGTCCAACTGGAGCCACGGGTCTAACAGGAGTAACCGGCTCAACGGGAGTAACCGGCTCAACGGGAGTAACCGGTCCAACGGGAGTAACCGGCCCAACCGGATCCACGGGTTCAACGGGAGTAACTGGCCCAACCGGATCCACGGGTTCAACGGGAGTAACCGGCTCAACGGGATCCACGGGTCTAACAGGAGTAACCGGCGCAACCGGGGCAACTGGGGCAACGGGTCCAACGGGAGTAACCGGCCCAACCGGATCCACGGGTTCAACGGGAGTAACCGGCTCAACGGGATCCACGGGTCTAACAGGAGTAACCGGCGCAACCGGGGCAACTGGGGCAACGGGTCCAACGGGAGTAACCGGCCCAACTGGAGCCACAGGTCCAACGGGAGTAACCGGCTCAACGGGATCCACGGGTTCAACGGGAGTAACCGGTCCAACCGGCTCAACGGGATCCACGGGTCCAACGGGAGTAACCGGCGCAACCGGATCCACGGGTTCAACGGGAGTAACCGGTCCAACCGGCTCAACGGGATCCACGGGTCCAACGGGAGTAACCGGCGCAACCGGATCCACGGGTTCAACGGGAGTAACTGGCCCAACCGGGGCAACTGGGGCAACGGGTCCAACGGGAGTAACCGGCCCAACTGGAGCCACAGGTCCAACGGGAGTAACCGGCTCAACGGGAGCCACGGGTTCAACAGGAGTAACTGGTCCAACGGGAGCCACGGGTTCAACGGGAGTAACTGGCCCAACCGGATCGACGGGTCCAACGGGAGCCACAGGTCCAACCGGTACTAGTTTTACAACTAACTCGATGTACGCATCCAATACGTCGGGAAGTACGGTGCTGGTTGTTTTAGGCGGAACGGCAGTGACGCTGCCTAATAACCAAAGTTTAGATGGATTTACCGTAAGTGGTGGTAATACGGTGTTTACTGTACCTGTTTCAGGGAGATATTTTATCACGTATCAAGTAAATACAAGCGCTGCACTTCTGGCAGGAACAAGGGTGATTAACAACGGAACACCCATAGCAGGGTCTATTTTAACACCTGCTTTATCTACATCTACCTACAATGTATCTCTCATTACAACACTTGCAGCAGGGAATCAAATTTCTCTTCAAATATTCGGTTTAGTCGCAACCGTAGTATTACTTGGCGGGGGATCTGTTGGAGCGGCATTAACCATTATCAGATTGGAATAAATCCAAAAAGCCCAATAAGGGCTTTTTTTTCAATTCAACCGTGTCCTTTAATAGAAAAAAGACGGAATTTTTAGTGTATGCATCATTGACTAGGAGAAAGAAACGCAATAACGAAGGAATCGGTTATTGAAGATTCAAGTGATTCATATTAAAATGATGTCAAATGGACTAATTAGCAATTGCTAATAGAAGTTCCATATTTAGTGAAATCATGTGGTGTAGCTGAAGGTGATTGGGGGTGTAGAATGAGCAAAGTTCCTGTGGCGGAATTGGCATCACTATTAAATGACTGGAACATGGAAATCAAAAAAGATCATGCAGATGAGGCAGAACGGCTATTTGCTAAAGCGAAACAAGCAGTAGAGGAAATTGATGATGCTGACATCCTCATGTATTATTCTCTTCTAGAGAAAAGGCATCATATTCTGATGTACAATTTAAGAGGGCAAAAAGGCAATGTTTCAACGAAAAGTATAGAAGGCCATTATGGGAATAAAGATGATGATTTGTCTAATCGCCTTGCTTACTATTTTGATTTTTATGAGGGTGTGTATGAACAGCATCAGGGGAATTATGAGGTTGCATTACAGATGTATCAAAGTGCGGAAAAGCTCTTAGATAAAATTCCAAGTGAAATTGAACGCGCTGATTTCGATTTTAAGGTCGCGTGGCTTTACTATCGCCTGAGTCATATCATGCTTTCATTAAGTTATATTCGCAGGGCTCTACACGTCTATAAACGTCACAAGCAATATGAAAGAAGAACTGCACTTTCATATTCTCTTATTGCAGCCAACCTTACAGAGATTGGCAGGTACGAAGAAGCGCTTGAGAATTATCGTTTGGCGGAAGAGGTGTTGACAAGCGAACAGGATGACTTTATGCTGGCTCAGCATCACCATAATGTGGCCATTTTATATTCATTTTGGAATAAACCGAAAGAATCCATACGACATCTTGAAAAAGCATTGTCTCATCAAGAGTATTATGATTCTGATTTCTTTTTCCATTCTACGTATCTGATCAGCCGGGAACTCTGTGTGATTGGTGAAAAGCAGCGCGCAAGCCAGTATATAGAGGCTGCATATGCACGAATAAAAGATGCTTCTCATGAAGTGTTTCAGCTCAAAATAGGCATCGTACATGATCTTTACTTAACGAATGTGCCACAAAGATTTCAGCAAATTAATGAGAAATTAAGAAAGTTAGAAGAAAAGAATGAATATCATGAAGTGAAAGAGCTTTCTCACTTTGCTGCAAAGTATTGTGAAAAGCAAGCACTTTATGAGCAGTCTGTTTTTTACTTGAATAAAAGTTTAGAAGCGGATTTACATATGAAAAGAATGGGGTTGATATAAGATGAAAACAGGATTAAAAGTATTATTCGTTGTGGGTTTAGCGGTCGCTGCGGCTGTTTTAACTGAAAATGTAGCGGGTTCTTTCGAAGTAGCAGAAAAAATCATTGGTGGTTAATCACACAATCATATCTCGCCCTTGTTGATGATCATCAGCAAGGGTTTTTTATATGGGTGAAAATAGGCTCTTCTTATTAAACGCTGCAAGAACGTTTAATAAGAAGAATTCGCAACAAAGGGGGTGTGCAAATTTGTTACCTGCTCCATTATTCTAAAGAAACATGGAGCAGAGCAACAAGTTAAAAAGGTCACCTTTCTTTGCTTAATTTAATTTTTTGCAGGACTTTTCATTCAAATTTTATGAAATTGGTCTATTGTACATAGAAATTGTTACAAAAGAGGGAACACCGCTCCATTTGTCACGCATATGATGAGATGAAGTGTAAGTTGAAGGCAGGTGATTGTATGGATCCACGGGTGTATGGAGGCTTTCATGGCGGCGGTTTTAGCGGCGGAGCAGTGGGACCTCATATTGGCTTTGGCGGGTATTATGTGAGCCCTGGCGTGTTCTCGGGCTTAGGAGGTTACCCTGGATATGGAGGGTTCGGGACGTTTTCTGGATATTCTCCATATGGCTCCACATTCATTATGGGGCGTCCTCCTGGTTTTTATGTAAGAAGTTATTAATGTTTCATCACAGTGGTTGAAATAGCCATCTAAGATTGGCTATTTCAATTGGTGAAAGTGCTTAAATGTAGCTGTGATTACAATAACCCCTAGGATGCAAATAGGCAGCCAAATGATGATAAACGGATCGTACGCATCTGTGTATGCTGCTAAAGCAGCACCTAGGCAGTAAAAGACAATAGATCCAATTCGCAGAAAGCTCACATGCTGAATAGGGGCTTTTCTTTTTTCCCGATTTGATAAGCGCTGCGCCAAATCTTCAAATAAGTTAGCAAGTGTACTCGTTAAAACTGTTGTAGAAATGCCAGCGACATTTAATTTGCGTGCGGCCGCCGTTTGCATGCCCATCGCCATACTTAAAAGGATAATCAGCATAAAATAAGCACCTTGCGTATAAGGGAAAATGGTCAT
Organism: Bacillus sp. BS1807G30; assembly: GCF_040047675.1. Taxonomy (NCBI): domain Bacteria; kingdom Bacillati; phylum Bacillota; class Bacilli; order Caryophanales; family Bacillaceae; genus Bacillus; species Bacillus sp. BS1807G30. Next base: position 1,711,831 of record NZ_CP157353.1, read on the forward strand.
AAGAGCAAATAGAAGCAAGATGATGACTTCTATGATAAAGATGCGTGTAACGGCTTTTGGCCAAAATGTTTTTTCTTGTTTTCCACCTATGACAACAGCTAGTAAAACACCTAGAACAAATCCGCTAAGTGCCGTGATGGAATGAAGAGCGGTTAACTGCAATGAACTGCCTGCTGCAATGCCAAGCAGTACAATATTTCCCGTCATATTTGCTGTAAACACATGCCCCAGGCTTAAATAGCCGATAACATCCACTATTCCTGCGGTAAGACATAAGAACATCAGGGCAATGTTTCGTATTGAGTGTGCGGTCAAAATGGTCATCCCTTTCTTCCTCTCTAATGAATAAGTGTAACGCTTAATGACCGCGTGTGTCCATTTTATGAGCTGGTAATATGTCCTGCAGCTGATATAAAACTTGTCGAAAAGAATCATCATTCACATGGTGCCTCATTTGACGGAATGGATCGCCTTTTTCCTTTAGACGTTTCATAACAGCCGGCATCGTATATAAAGAAGGATGACATTCTTCGCTATTTAATTCTTCCCATTCAATCGGTGTTGCAACAAGTCCAAGCTCGTTTCCTCTCGGGGAATACGGGGCGATGATTGTTTTTCCAGCATCATGTTGAAGGTAGTCTAAATATAAACGGTTGCCACGGTTTTTCTTTAGACGCTCTAGCGTAAACAGCTCGGGTGCTTGTTCGCATAAAAATTGGCAGATGAACGCAGTGAATTGTCTAGTTTGTTCGTATGTGAAGGCATTTTTCTTCAATGGGATATAAACTTGTAGCCCTTTCCCACCACTTGTTTTAATAAATGCGGTGAGAAAGAGTCCATCTAAAATGACCTTGATTCGTTTGGCTGCTTCTATTGCTAGGTGAAACTCTTTAACAGAAGGCGGATCTAAATCAAATACAATTTCTACAGGCCGATCTGTATCTCTCGTTTCAAAAGGAATATGAAATTCCATCGCCAGCTGGTTACCAAGCCAAAGCAACGTGTTAGGATCATTACAGATTGTGTAAGAAATATCGTGCGCTTGATCTGTCTCAACAAAATCAGGCGCATAATCGGGCGTTGCCTTTTGATAAAAAGATTCTCCACCAGTGCCATGAGGAAAGCGTATTAACGTAAGACGTCTTTCACGTAAAAAGGGTAATAAATAGGGAGCGGCTTGCCTCAAATAAAGTAAGTAATCTGCTTTTGTGATATGAAGGGCAGGTACAACCGGTTTCTCTGGGTGGGTGACGTCAATCATAGCTGGGAGCGGATAAAGCTGTTTGAGCATGTGTTGAAAGGTACACGTTGCTGGATCTGCATCGAATAAAAACGAAAAGAACCGGGGCTCACGTAAGGCTGATCCATCAAAAGAAATACAGGCGATCTTTGCGACAATGGATGGTGGGATTTCATAATGTGATGCTTCAGTCATTTGACCTTTGGTTAGAAATAAGGTACGCAGGGTTTGTTCTTCTTCTTTAGAAAAACCATGCTTAAATTGGACAACCTCTATGAGATTCGTTTCTTGATAAAGACATCCTTGAAAATAGCCATTGTCTTTATCAAAACGAGTCACGATGACAGATACAAACCGCCAATTTTTGATTTTGAGCCATTCTTTCGAGCGGGTATGCTCCTGCCATTTACTCATCTTCTTTTTAGCAACTAATCCTTCCGCTAAATAGGTCAGCATGATTTTTTTCATGTCATCAGGGCTGCTATCGGTTTGGATGATTTGAAGAAGAGAGGGGTGATTCAGCTGAACGGAGGGAGGAAGATTTGCTGCTTGGAACACCTCATGCAGCTCAGCTTTTCTTTCAATCAACGGTAAATCAACGAGGGATTTCCCTTTGCATCTCAATAGATCAAATGCAATCAAATGACATGGAAACCGCTTAGCCTGGCGTTGAATGGTTTCTGTGTTTTTCCGTCTGCCTCTTTGCTGAACCTTTGTAAAGTCGCTTTCTTGTTCACTTAGTAAAAAGACCAATTCTCCATCTAGGGTCAGCGGTAAAAAAGGTGCAAGCTGCTTTGTTAGTTGCTGGCACTGATCAATGACTTCAGGAAATTGTTTGTTTAATCGTTTTCCCGCTCTGCTCTCTAAATGGATGGCGTCTTTTTCCCATATAAGAATGGCCCTAAAGCCGTCATATTTTAATTCATACAGCCAGTCTGCTCCAGCAGGAATATCATGTGCAGACGTTAAACGCATCGGTTTCATTGTGTTTTTCACTTCCTTACATCATGTGTTCTTATGGTGGGATGAAATTTTCATAAACATACATAACTCTGATGAAAACATTACATAGTAAGGAGAAAAGAACGGAGGCGTTACGATGCATACAGTATGGAAGGGCGGCATTAGCTTCGGACTGGTGAATATTCCAGTCAAGCTGTTTACCGCTACAGAAAACAAAGATATTAAATTAAGACAGCTTCATAAAGAATGCCATACGCCGATTAACTACAAAAAGGTTTGTGCTAACTGCGGCGAGGAGGTAGCGCCAGAGCAAATTGTAAAAGCGTACGAGTATGCCAAAAATAAATTCATTGAATTGGATGAGGAAGAACTCGAAAGGCTGAGAAAAGAAAATGAAGAAAAAGCCGTCGAAATCATTGATTTTGTGAAGATAGAAGAAATCGACCCCATCTATTATGAAAGAAGTTATTTCCTATCTCCAGATACCGGCGGAGCAAAGGCTTATTCATTATTAAGAAAAGCGTTGCAAGAATCAGGGAAAATCGGTGTAGCCAAGATCATGATTCGCTCAAAGGAGCAATTAGCGATTGTTAGGTGCTACGAACATATTTTATTAATGGAAACCATTCATTTTCCTGACGAAATTAGGCAAGTATCAGACGTCCCGAATATCCCGCAAGAGGAAAACATCGTGAAGAAAGAGTTAGACACAGCGCTCCTTTTAATTGAGCAGCTGACCACCACATTCGATCCAGCCGCATATCGGGATGAATACAGAGAGCAGCTGATGAATGTAATTGGAGACAAAATCTCTGGAGAACATACCGTTCAGCCAGAAACGACAGGTAAAAAAGAGGCTTCATCCAATGTCACCGATTTAATGGCCGCTTTGCAGGCTTCTATCGATCGATCAAAACCGGCAAAAACGAAAAAAGCAGCACCTAAGAAAAGAAAAGCACCCGCTAAAAAAGAAAAGAATGCATAAAGAAAAGACCGCTCGCCAAAGGGCGGTCTTATTTTGGCTTCACTACATCCTGAATCGTCCCGTCTGTTCGGTGGATGACAACTGCTGTTCCTTTTTTAGATGAAATCTCTTTCGCGCGGTCGATGGCTTCCTGTTTCGTTTCTTTTACCTCACTTGCACGCTTCGCTTTTTCAGTTTGAACCGCCCAGCCTTCATCATGTTTCACGACATGCTGCGCATGATCCATGAGCTCAGGTCGTGCAGAGCTGCTTTTCTTAGAAGGAGTCACAGAACCATGAGAGTGAAAGTCCTCCATTTCTTTTTCCGTCGCATTCTTTTTCCACTCTTTCGCTTGATTGATCGCAATTGGAATCGCTCTACCTTCTTCATAGCCTTCCTGCACCATTTTGTTGGCAATCTCAAGTGCTTTTTTTCGAATGACTTTGTCTAGTGATTGGAATGAAGCTGGATAATCTTCCATTGTCCAAGGCATATTGAACGCTCCTTTCTTTTATTTGAACACCTTCCCCCATATGCAATGGATCAAACATTTAACCATCTCAATCCAATGGCTTGGTTGAAATACATCGTTTTGCTGAGGAAGAATGTTTTCAATTCCTGCACAATAGAAGATAGTAAAGGAGTGATTGAAATGATGATGAAAGGCTTGTATGAAGCACATTTACCTGTGAGTGATTTGAAGGCATCCATTTCTTTTTTTGAAAAATTGGAATTAACACTTGCTCATGAAAATGAACGAGTGGCCTTTTTATGGATTGAGAAAGGAAAGAGCTGGCTTGGCCTTTGGAAGGTTGATATATCCACTATTCCATATCATCCAGCGACGCGACATGTCGCCTTCCAAATAGAAACATCCAGCATTGAGCAGATCAAAGAATGGCTGATAGAAAAAGGGATCAGCATTCATCCGATGTTTGGTTTTTCGGAAGAGCAGCAGCCTTTAGTTCTTGATAATCCGCCACAATTTCATGCCGCGATTTACTTTCTTGACCCAGATGGCAATTTGCTTGAATGCATAGCACCGCTTGAAATTGATGCAGGAGAACATCATGAGATGATGACATTTGAAGATTGGGAAAGAAAGAAACATCCGTTTATTGATTGACAAAACCGCTCATTGTAACTATATTGATTACAACGGTGGTGAAGGAATGTGAAACAAATTAGCAGCAGGTATACCATTGCTGTTCATATCTTGTCATTTATTGCGGGTGTTTCAAAAGAGTGCACAGGGGATTTTATTGCAGAAAGTGTCAATTCAAATCCAGTCATTATCAGAAAAATGATGGCTATGCTCAAAAAGGCGGATCTCATTGAGATTCGCCGAGGAGTTGGCGGTGCTTCCTTAAAAAGGCCGGCAGAGGACATCACTCTACTAGATGTGTACCGGGCTGTGGATGTAAGCGCAGATGAAGAGTTATTTAGCTTTCATCAACCAGTCATTGCATGTCCAATTGGTCAAGCCATGGATACGAGACTGCGGCAAGAACTTAAAGAAGCACAGTCCGCACTTGAACATCATCTTAAACAAGTGACAATTAAGCAATTATTAATCGAGGCGGAGTAGAAAAAGCTCATACATAGAGCTTTTTTTACCCCTTTGTTGTAACCATTTTGATTATAACGAATGATCTGATGCAAGAAACCAGCTGCTTCATACATGAAACATCACCGTTGAACGAAAAATGAGGAGGTCAAATTAATGACATTATTAGTGACAGGTGCAACCGGACAACTTGGATCGCTCGTCGTCAAACATTTGCTCGCAAAAGTACCAGCTGAACAATTGGCGGTCAGTGTTCGAGATCCGCAAAAAGCAGTCCATCTAAAGGAAGCTGGGGTGGATGTGCGCAAGGGAGACTTCACACAGCCGGATACACTTCAATCAGCGTTTCAAGGGATTGATCGCCTTTTGATCATTTCGTCTGGGGATGGAGACCGCGTGAAGCAGCATATCAATGCCATCCAAGCAGCGAAAGCAGCGAATGTGTCATTTATTGCTTATACAAGTGTTGTCAATGCAAGAGAAAGTCAGCTTAACCTAGCACATGACCATGCAAAAACAGAAGAAGCAATTTTGGCCTCTGGCATACCTCATGTTTTTCTAAGAAACAATTGGTATGTGGAAAATGAAAAAGATACGATTCTGGCATCAGTGAACGGAGCGCCGTTTATCAGCCCAATTGGTGAAGGTAAAGTCGGCTGGGCAACAAGAAATGACTATGCAGAAGCAGCAGCAAATGCGTTAACACTGCCGGCACATGATCAAGAAATCTATGAATTGTCAGGACCGCTTCGCACACACACTGAACTTGCACAAATGGTCAGCAAAGTGAGCGGGAAAGAAATCAAAGTAGAGCACATGGATGTAGATACATTTGGAGAATTTTTAGCGTCAAATGGTGTACCGAAAGAAGCTGTTCCATTTGTCAAAGCGATGCAAAGCGGAATTCGCGATGGGGCATTAGCAGTCGAAAGCCATGATTTCGAAAAACTATTAGGCCGCTCTTTAACACCTATTGAAGATAGAATACGAGAAATGATGTCAAACTAAACATGTAAAAACGCCCTGTAAAAGGGCGTTTTTTCTATCCTCATTGAGCCATTCTTTTGAAAATATAGATGTAATGGCCATTTTGTCGTACATATTCTGTATGTAGATGTTAGAATTTTATGAGATGATTCCAGCAAATGAATGACGCTTACTTTATTATGAAATACATTATTCAAGATATTCATTTTGTTTTAATCCAATTAAACAGCAGGATGTGATGACATGTTACGCAAAGCCTTCCTCTCTTATCTCACTGCCAGTATAATCACAATCATCGTCATTATGATTGAACTCGGTTTTCGTTCAGCCGTTGTTTCACCATTTGTTTTACTTGATTCGAACAAAGAAAGCAATCCAAAAGTATTCGTCGCTCATTCGCTATATCAGGGTGACGTTTTATTAACCTATCAAGACGGTTCTTTCAATGGCTCTTCAGAAGCATCCTTTCAATTAAGTGGAAAGTACATAAATCTCACACAGATCCCATCTGCGAATGGAATCAGTAAGATTGAAACAGACAAAATAATGAATGATAAGGCATTGGTTTTTCTAAGAAAAGGCTTTGTACCTATCCATGATGATACGATCATGATGGAACAGGTAACGCAAAATCCCTTCTTTTCTACATACAATCTAACGAATCTAACAGAAACAACTAAGATCAACACAAACTTTAAGTATAGCACCACATTTGTTACATTCATGACTTTAATGGGAATTCTTTTGCCCGCTTTGTTATTTTTCCTTTTTAACCTTCATGAATCGATGAAAAACCTATTCACATTATTCATTCCCTTTGTTCTAGCCATTTTTCTTCCCTTGGGATTAAATTATTATTTCTTAATGGGATACGTGCTATCAGTTACAGGATCTTATGTGTTGAGTATGATTCTCTCTATACTATTGCCTAGTTTCCTGTCAGTCTTATTGACAGCTTATTCATTTGAGTATGTGACAAAAGATTCTTCTGATGTATTAGGAGAAAATGAAGACACTTTAGGAAATTCATTCTTCCTGAACGTTAGGGAGCAAGCCGTTTTATTTGGTGCTATCACATTATCCTTGATATATTTCGGCTCTTATTTAGTCATGCCTTTGGCGTTTCAAGCGAAGGTTATGGATCACCTTTTTCTATTTTGTGCTTGGTATTTCGCCCTAGTCATCTTATTTATTATGGGTTACTCATTCATTCAAAAAATGATAAATAAGTATGAAGTCTTACGGACGGACGAATTCATAAATATTTGTAAAGATATTGAGCATAAAACGAACCAAAAGGTAAATATATGGGTAAAAAAAGACTCACAACATGATGTGAATGCCTGGATATATTCATTTCAACTTCCATTTAGAAGAAAAGTCAATCTATATGTGACGGAAGGGTTAATAGATAAGTTTGATACAGAGGAAATTCGTGCGATCTTATTCCATGAAATGGGACATGTAAAATTAAAACATGCGCATTTCACCATTTATCTCACTGTGATTGTCACCTTACTTATGGGAATCAGTATGTATTATGCCAGACAGGTGATGCTTGCCAATGGTTGGTGGCAATATATTCTGTTGTTCCCAGCAGGGATATTGATCATGATATTTATGACGGAGTGGCTGCCAAAGAAAATGAGTCGGTTATTTGAGATTCAGGCGGATCACTTTGCTGTTCGCCACCTTGAGAATCAAACTCTATACCTCAATACTTTGATAAAATTAAGTCATTTGATTGAAGAAGATGGAGAGGACGGAAGAAAATCTGAATGGCGTGAAAGTCATCCTTCTTTTGGAAAACGAATTCATCACATAAAGAAAATCATGAAGTGAAGGCGGTTTGTGTGAACGACATTTCCCTCGGTAGTATGAAGAAATAGAAACATGAATGTTCTCAAACGCCCTGTAAAAAGGGCGTTTTTTTCATGTACCTTCCCAAGCATGATGTCCAAATTTTAGACAAATCCGTTCGTTGAAATTTCAGAAATTTGGGATTAAAATGAAATGAAGGTCCATTATTCAGTCATCAGATGACCGGACATAAATCAAGGTGCAGCAAAAGAAAGGAAGTTCGCCGATGAGAGTCAGTTTATTTGTCACCTGTTTAATTGACACGATGCAGCCACATGTAGGAAAGGCGACTGTTGAGGTGTTAGAGCGGCTTGGTGTTGAAGTGGAATTCCCTGAAGCACAAGTGTGCTGCGGGCAGCCCGCCTTTAACAGCGGCTATACAAAAGAAACAATCAAAGCGGCCAAAAATATGATCAAAGCCTTTGAATCAGCTGAATATGTCGTCACACCATCAGGTTCTTGTAAGGCCATGTTTTTAGAATATCCGCACCTTTTTAAAGAAGACCGAGCGTGGTTCGCCCGTGCTCAGGCACTTGCTGCGAAAACATATGAATTAACGGAATTTATTGTTGATATATTACATGTAACAGATGTAGGTGCGAGTTTGAAAGGAAAAGCCACCTATCATACCTCCTGCCATATGACGAGACTGCTTAGAATTAAGGAAGCGCCTTTCACACTGTTGTCAAATGTCAAAGATTTGGTGATGGAACCATTGCCTCGCGCTGAAAATTGCTGCGGATTTGGAGGAACTTTTTCAATCAAAATGACACCCATTTCTGAGCAGATGGTCGATGAAAAAGTACAAAACATAGAGGAGACAGGCGCTGAATATATCATTGGTGCTGACTGTGGATGTCTGCTGAATATCGGAGGAAGACTGAATCGTCTTCATAAGCCAGTCAAAGTGATGCATATCGCAGAAGTGTTGAATAGCCGCTGAAGCTAAGAGGGGGAACGGCACATGAGTATGAAAATTGGAGAGAAGGCTTTTAAAGAGCGGATCGGCGAAGGATTAGAAGACGCTGTGATGAGAGGAGCTGTTTCTTCGGCACAGGAGCGTCTGTATAAAAGGCGGATGACTGCAAGTGAAGAGCTTGGAAACTGGGAAAAGTGGCGTGAACTTGGAGAGGACATCAGGCAGCATACACTGGCCCATCTTGATGACTATTTATATCAATTAAGTGAGAGCGTGAGTAGACGTGGAGGTCATGTGTTTTTTGCAAAAACAAAGGAAGAGGCATCGGCGTACATTCAAGATGTAGCACAAAAAAAAGCAGCAAAAAAGATCGTGAAATCAAAATCAATGGTCACAGAAGAAATTGAAATGAATCAAGCGCTAGAAGAGATTGGCTGCGAGGTAGTTGAAAGCGATCTTGGAGAATATATTCTTCAAGTTGATGACCATGAACCACCTTCACATATCGTGGCACCAGCCCTTCATATGACGAAAGAACAAATACGGGAAGTTTTTCACGAAAAGCTTGGATATGATATGTCAGAGACTCCTGAAGAAATGACCAAATTTGTAAGAGCTTTGTTACGAGAAAAATTTCTTGAAGCAGATATTGGTGTGACGGGCTGTAACTTTGCTGTGGCTGACACAGGATCGATTTGTCTTGTGACGAATGAAGGGAATGCGGATCTTGTCACGTCTATTCCAAAGACACATATCGCAGTCATGGGGATGGAGCGGCTTGTACCAACGATGGAGGAGCTCGATGTCCTTGTCGGTCTATTGTGCAGAAGCGCAGTAGGTCAAAAGTTAACAAGCTATATCTCTGTCGTGGGGCCAAAAGGAGAAGAAGAAGTTGATGGGCCAGAAGAGTTCCATTTGGTCATTGTGGATAACGGACGGTCAAACATATTAGGTACGGAATTTCAGCCAGTTTTGCAATGTATTCGGTGCGCAGCCTGTATCAATGTGTGCCCCGTTTATCGGCATGTTGGCGGTCATTCGTACGGATCAATTTACCCGGGTCCGATTGGTGCTGTTCTTTCGCCGCTACTTGGAGGATATGACGACTACCAAGAGCTTCCTTTCGCCTCAAGTTTGTGCGCAGCCTGTACAGATGCTTGTCCAGTGAAAATTCCACTTCACGAATTATTAATCAAACATCGACAAGTCATCGTTGAAAAAGAGGGGAGAGCGCCTAAAGCGGAAATGATGGCAATGAAAATGTTCGGAATGGGCGCATCCACTCCTAGAATGTATCGATTTGGAACAAAAGCAGCCCCTGTGCTCTTGAAACGTATGGCTTCAAACGGACAGATTTCAAAAGGTGCGAGTCCTTTAAAGAATTGGACAGAAATTCGTGACCTCCCAGCGCCAAGCAAAGAAAGGTTTCGGGATTGGTTTAAAAAGAAACAAAAGGAGGAGCGGCAATGAAAGGAACCATTTCTCATCGAGATCCATTTTTAGCACATATCCAGCAACAATTAGGCAAAAGCTCCTCCAAGCCTGCATCTATTCGGCGTCCGGTTTGGAAGCATCGAGCCAATTGGGAAACAAATGAAGGTCTGTCGAAAGAAGAATTGGTAGAGCAATTGAAGGTGCAATGTCAGCAAATTCATACGAGAGTGGTAGAAACAACGCCAAAAGAAGCACCCTCAACGTTACGACTATTGATGAAAGAGTATGGAGAAGGTCCTGTGATGACTTCGAGCGATAGACGTTTTGCACAATATGAATGTCATCCTATGTTTCAAGCCTTGCGGAAAGAAGGAATCTCAGTCACTAGCTGGAATGCAGGTACATCAAGAGAAGAAAATATAAGGCAGGCAGAACAAGCGAAATATGCAGTGGTATTCAGTGATTACACACTTGCAGAATCCGGAACGGTTGTTCTTTCCTCCCATCAAGGTCAAGGGAGAGCACTTCATTTTTTACCGATGATGTATATCGTATGTATTGAAAAAAGCACAATTGTCCCGCGGATGATTCATGCTGTTTCAGCTCTTCATCGCCTAGTAGAAGAAGGAGAGCAGACGAAAGGCGCCATTCATTTTATATCAGGTCCAAGTAATTCTGCCGATATTGAAATGAATTTAGTCGTTGGTGTTCATGGCCCGGTGCGGGCTGTGTATGTATTAATAGATGATGAATAAGGGCTTTCGTGAAGAAAGCTTCAGCGTGTAGACAAACCCTCGCATTCGGTGTCAGTCCTGCGCTTCGGTGCTCACGAATGTTAAATTCGCTCCGCGCCGATGCTCGTCCTTCCTAGACTGCAAAGGTTTTCTATCACGCTGAAAAGAAGACAAAGGGCTAAAATAAAGTTCATTTTAGCCCTTTGTCAACAATCTGGGGCTTTCGTGAAGAAAGCTTTTTTTATGTAAACATTCTAAAAATTCATCTTGCCTCTAGGCGAATAGTCATAGTAAGATGACGTCATACAAGATGAGAAACTCATCTACTGCTGATTGTAAAGGAAGCTGCTGATGGAAATGAAGACAAATGCTCCAAAGAAGTCAATTGCGGTGCCGCTTGTTATTTCAATCATTGCTATTTCGTTTTCGGCCATTATTGTAAAATGGTCAAGTGCGCCTGCTGCTATTCTAAGTATGTATCGAATGATATTTGCGGCGGTTTTGATGCTTCCGTTTATTCTGCCACGTCAAAAAGAGTTTGTCTCGTTAAAGTGTAGAGACTGGTTTTTCTTATGTATGTCAGGTTTCTTTTTAGGGCTCCATTTTGTTTTGTGGTTCGGCTCATTGAAGCTCACCACAGTAGCGAGCTCTACAATCATCATTGCACTTCAGCCGATGGTGTCATTATTAGGCGGATTTCTCATTTTTCGTGAACGAACAACGAAGTCAGCCATTTTCACAATGTGTGCGGCGATTGTTGGTGCGCTCATGATTGGATGGGGGGATATTGGACATAGCCAAGACGCCATTATAGGAGACATTTTATCCTTTTTCAGTGTAATCGCTGTTGTTTGTTATTTATTAATCGGTCAACAAGCTGTGAGAAAGATATCTCATTGGATTTATAGTTTTTGTGTATTTGGTTTTGCCGGCCTTTTTTTAATTTTATTTAACCTTATACAGCAAACGCCTTTTATAGGCTATTCGGGTAAAGAATGGGGGATTTTCTTACTGCTAGCCATTATTCCTACCATGTCCCATGTGATTAATAACTGGCTGTTAACCTATGTGAATGCGACAACTATTTCAATGAGTATTCTAGGCGAACCTGTTGGGGCAACGATACTCGCTGTTTTACTGCTTGGAGAGAAAGTCACGCTGCTACAAATGTTCGGTGGTCTTCTTGTTCTTTTAGGTGTCTTTTTCTTTTTGATGCAGCAGCGACATGGGATCGTAATGAAAACACAAAAATCCGGCTAACTCCCGGATTTTTACTCTTTTAAATGATTTTTTTCAATCACTTTGTTTCATCTAGCCTCTACTTTCTTTAATTCCACTTGTTTTCTTCTTATCATTCGAATGGCAATCACAATGATGGTCACGATCAATGCGATGAATAGAAGAGAATACGATATCCCCAATATTGAATGCAGCACTCTCTTCATTAGACATATGTAACCCCTCCTTTTGATATCTATATATTTCCATATTCAATAAAAGATTGAGATTTATCCATAATTTATCTATAATAGGTAAAATATCACTCATTAAAGGAGAACCATTATGAGAACTTTAGTCCTTTTACGAGGTCTCCCAGGTGCAGGTAAATCAACTTGGATCAAAGAACAAGGCTTAGAACCATATACATTATCAGCGGATCAGATCCGTCTGTTAACCCAGCCTCCGCAGTTATCAGTCAATGGGAAACCGGAAATTTCAAGCAAACATGATCATAAAGTCTGGTCTTTATTATTTGAACTCCTCACAGCCCGAATGGAACGAGGAGACTTTACTGTCATTGATGCAACACATGTCACAAGTAAGTCCATTTCGCAGTATAAGTCATTAGCTACTTCATATCGCTACAGAGTGTATGTCGTCGATTTTACGCAAGTGCCTCTTGAAACAGCCCTGCTGCATAATCGCAGTCGAGAGTCGCACAAAGTAGTGAAGGAATCTGTGTTATATCAAATGAATGAACGGTTAAAGACAGAGAAGGTGCCTTCATGGGTAACCGTTTTGACGCCTGAGGAATATCCAGCCATTATGACGTATCAGCCCAGGTCTTTTGATCAGTATGAGGCCATTCACGTCTTCGGTGATATTCACGGCTGTTACACAGCTCTAAATAATTATTTGCAAGGAGACTTGAAGGAAAACGAGCTTTATATCTTTGCAGGTGATTTGCTTGATAGAGGAATAGAAAACAAGGAAGTTTTAGAATGGATGCTGGCACATAGAGAATGCCGTAATGTGATCGTCATTGAAGGAAATCATGATCAGCATCTTTACAAATATGCACATGAAGATAAAGTGAGAAATAATATGTTTAACCGTCATACTGCGCCTGAAATTGCGGAAGCAGGTTTTGACCTAAAAGAATTAAGGAAGTTTGTCAGAACATTTCATCAGCTCACCTATTTTACGTATCATGGTCAGACATTTCTTGTCACTCATGGTGGGCTTGCCCATTTGCCAGAAGAGCTTCTGCATGTCTCAGCGCAGCAGCTTATTCATGGAGTAGGTGAATATTCAGATGACATTGACCACTTATTTGTGCAAAATACTTCTGGATTAGATATCATTCAAATTCACGGTCATCGCAATTTATATAGACTGCCTATCCAAGCGGCGGAAAGATCTTATAATCTCGAAGGTCAGGTTGAATTTGGCGGACAGCTGCGTGTGTTAAAAATCACAACAGGCGGGATTGAGACACATGAAATTGACAATCCTGTCTACAGAGCTTCTGAAAACAAGCAACCGGTCTTTGTTCAGCCCAATTTGACGCTGGATGATTTTTTAGCCCATTTAGATCAGCATGAATATGTACAGGAATTAAAGCTGCCACACGATATTTCATCTTTTAATTTCACCAAAAAAGCATTTAGTGAAAGACAATGGGATGAAATAAATGTCAAAGCAAGAGGGTTGTTTATCAATATGACTTCAAAGCAGATTGTGTCTAGAAGTTATAATAAGTTCTTTAATATTGATGAACGTCCTGAAACAAGAATGCACCATTTAGTGAATCATCTTCAATTTCCTGTGACGGTCTATGATAAAGCAAATGGATACTTAGGCACGGTTGGGTTTAACGACATAAAAGATGAACTGGTGTTTACGTCCAAATCGTATACGTCACATGTGAAGCAAAATCAGCATGCTGCTTGGGTCGAAGAGCTATTTTATGCGACCTTTGACGATGTGCAGGTCGATTACATCAAATCATACGTACGCGACAACCAGGTATCCCTTGTATTTGAAGTCATTTTGCCAGAGAAAGACCCGCATATTATCACATATGATCATGATCAACTCATTTTACTTGATATCGTGAAACGTCAGCTGAGCTATGAAAAAGAACCATTTGCTGAAGTGAAAAGGCTCAGTGAACAGCTTGGCATGCGGTGCAAACAGCAAGTGGCAGTGTTTCATGATTGGACCTCTTTCTATAAATGGTATCAATCTGTATCACATGATGACACAATCAAAGAAGAAGGTTATGTCATTGAGGATAACAGCGGCTTTATGACCAAGTTAAAGCTTCCTTATTATCAATTTTGGAAGCAAATGCGATCCATTAAACAGCGTGTTGCAGATAAGCGCTCCACCCAAAAATATATGCAGGCTTTGCAAACAGCAGAGCAAGCAAGATTTTATACATGGCTGCTCGAGCAAGATCCAGTAAACGTGAGAAACTGCTCAATCATTGAGCTGCGTTCACAATTTGAGCAAACGGAAGCGGGCCATTTGAATAATGACGGAATAAATGCATAGTCTAACAAAGAGTCTTTTCTAAAGAAAAGGCTTTTTTTCATGAAATCGAAAGGTGGAAGCTGAAATGCCAGATCACATTGAAGTCATTCTTCGAACCATATTTGCTTTTGCTATTTTATTCGGCGGTGCTCGTCTTCTTGGAAAGCAAACCATTGCGCAAATGAATATTTTTGATTTCATTGCAGCGATCAGTCTAGGTTCAATTGCAGCGAACCTGGCGTTTAATACTACGCTTCCGCTTCATCACACAACCATTTCTTTTGTGACTCTTGTGATCATTATTTTTGTCATTTCTTTGCTTGCTTTAAGAAGCCGGAAGATGAGAGGATTTATGGCCGGTAAACCAACGCTTGTCATTCAAAATGGCAAAATCCTTGAAGAGAATATGAAAGGAATGAGGTATACACTTGATTATTTAAATCAACAGCTCAGAGAAAAGAATGTGTTTGACATTAGTGAAGTTGAATTTGCAATGATTGAAACAGATGGGCATATGTCGGTGAAAAAATACCCTTCATTTGATTATGTCACGCGAAAAGATCTTAACCTGTGGATGCAGGCAGAGCGTTACATGCCCATTGAAGTCATTATGGACGGAAAGCTCATTTTGAAAAACCTTCATGAAAACCAATTAACGGAGCAGTGGATCTATGAAGAACTTCAAAAAAGGCAACTGTCTTTAAAAGACATTGTCTATGCGGTTCGTTCAAGTAATGGCAGTTTATATATTGATACATATGACGATCACATCGATTCTCCAATTGACCAAGAATGAACATATAGTACAGACGACACCCGCGCGTCACAAAAATGCCAATGTTTATAAGTCGTTTGGATGTCATCTATCTAGGTATCATTTCTCAATTATTATTATTTTCAGAAAATGTGATGACGGATAAAAATAAGTATGTTTAAGTATAAATAGAAGAATTTAAAATATTAATATAATATACATCAAGCGGAATGAACATTCATTCCTAATGAAACGAAAGGAGAGGATGAAATGCCCGCAGCAACTACTGATAAACAGGAGCAGATTATGAAGGCTTCTCTGGACTTATTTATTGAACGGGGCTTTGACGGTACAACGATGCCGATGATTTCGAAAAGAGCCAACGTTGGAGCAGGAACTATTTATCGTTATTTTGATAGTAAAGAAGCTCTTGTGAACATTTTATACCAGCGAAGCCTGACTGCATTTATCGACAAGGTGAATACAAACAGTCCAGACCCTAAAGCAAGCATCAGGGCTTATTTCAAACATGTCTTTTATTGCTTAGTGCTCTTTACAAAAGAGAATCCAAGTGGTTTGTACTTCTTAGAAATTGACAAACGCTCACACTATTTAGATGAGACAAGTAAAGAGAAGATGCAGCAGCTATTAAATGAGCTATTTCATATTTTTGAAGAAGGCAAAAAGGATGGAATTCATCCAAATCTTTCAGGGAGAACAATTTTATCCATTGTATTTGGAGCGTTCGTTCAGCTTCATAAACAGATTCTAGCAGAGGAAATTGAGCCAACGATTGAATTTTTAGAAGATATTGAGCAATGCTTATGGCGTGCCATTAGCGTTGCATCATAAAGAAATAAAGGGAGTGGGCACATGCAACAAACATCAATCATTCCAAAACCGAAAACATATGGACCTTTTAAAAATATCCCTCATATCAAAAAGGGAGAGCTTTCTCAAAGCTTTTGGCGGCTGGCAGATGAATTGGGGCCGATCTTTCAGTTTGAATTTTCAAAAGCAACAAGTATTTTTGTTTCCAGCCATGAACTTGCCAAAGAAGTATTTGATGAGAGGCGTTTTGATAAATTCATTGGAAGCAGTCTCAATAAAGTGAGAACTTTTTCAGGGGATGGGTTATTCACAAGTTGGACAGAAGAGCCGAACTGGAGAAAGGCTCATCACATCTTGATGCCGGCGTTTAGCCAGCAGGCCATGAAGGGGTATCATGAGATGATGCTCGATATTGCCACACAGCTTGTACAAAAATGGCAAAGAACGGGCCGTGATGAAGAAATTGAAGTAGCAGAGGATATGACAAAGCTCACTTTAGATACGATCGGGCTATGTGGTTTTGATTTTCGATTTAACAGCTTTTATAAAGAAAATCAGCATCCATTTATTGAAAGCATGCTGAATGGTTTAAATGAAGCGATGGATCAAGCAAGCAGATTGTCGGTCGCAGATAAATTAATGATCAAAAGAAGAAAAGAATTTGAACAAGATGTTGATTTTATGAAGCAATTAGTAGATGACATCATTCAAGAACGGAAAAAACAAGATAAAACGGGCAATGATTTACTGTCTCTCATGCTACATGCAAAGGATCCTGAAACAGGTGAACGCCTGTCAGATGAAAATATTCGTTATCAAATCATTACCTTCTTAATAGCGGGTCATGAAACAACAAGCGGATTGTTGTCATTTGCGATTTATTTTTTACTAAAAAATCCAGACAAATTAAAAAAAGCCGTACAAGAAGCAGACGACGTGCTACAAGGCGGCCTGCCGACATTTAAGCAGGTTCAAAAACTAAGTTATACGCGTATGGTCTTAAATGAAGCACTTCGCCTCTGGCCGACGGCGCCTACGTTCTCTCTTTATGCGAAAGAGGATACAGTCATTGGAGGAAAATATCCGATCAAAAAAAATCAAAGTGTCAATGTGCTGCTTCCTAAATTACATCGGGATCAAGCGGTTTGGGGGGAGGATGCAGAAGAATTCAAGCCTGAACGTTTTATGCATCCTGAAAAGATTCCACAGCATGCCTATAAACCGTTCGGAAATGGCCAGCGTGCATGTATTGGGATGCAATTTGCCCTTCATGAAGCCACGATGGTTCTGGCGATGGTTCTGCACAACCTTGAATTGATTGACCATACGTCGTATGAACTGGATTTAAAAGAATCCCTGACAATTAAACCGAACGATTTTAAAATCAAAGTACGGCCAAGAAAGCAGCAATTCTTTATGGCGCCTCCGAAAGAAGAACCAAAAAAAAGCACGGCATCTGCTGAAGCAAAAATAGCGAGTCATGGAACACCGCTATTGGTCTTGTACGGATCAAATCTGGGCACAGCAAAGCAGATGGCAAACGAATTTGCTGAAGACGGGAAAGCAAAAGGGTTTGACGTGACAACGGCACCGCTTGATGATTATACTCGAAAGTTACCAGAGTCAGGCGCAGTTTTAATTGTAACGGCTTCATACAATGGTCATCCGCCTGACCATGCGAAACAGTTTGTGGATTGGGTGACGCAGGATGAGGAGCAGGATCTATCAAACGTGACATTTGCAGTCTTTGGGTGCGGGGATCGAAATTGGGCGAGCACGTATCAGCGTATTCCTCGTCTGATTGATGAAGCACTTGAAAGAAAAGGGGCAAAGCGTGTAACGGATATTGGTGAAGGCGATGCGGGCGGTGATATGGATGAAGATAAAGAAACATTCCAGAAAACAGTCTTCGATGAGCTTGCAAAAGAATTCAATTTAACCTTGCAGGAGAAACGCCAAGAAAAGCCAAACCTATCCATTGCATATACGAATGAGCTAGTGGAACGTCCTGTAGCTAAAACATACGGTGCCTTTTCAGCTGTTGTATTGAAAAATCAAGAATTACAATCTGAAAAAAGTACCCGCCAAACAAGGCATATCGAACTTCAATTACCCGAAGGCAAGCATTATAAAGAAGGAGATCATATCGGAATCGTGCCAAAAAATAGTGCAACACTCGTTCAGCGAGTGACCGATCGTTTTAAGCTGGATCCAGAGCAGCACATGATACTCTCTTCGGAAAAAGAATCAAGTCATTTACCATTAAATCAGCCAATTCAAGTCGAAGAATTGCTGGCGTCACATGTAGAGCTGCAAGAGCCTGTGACACGTACTCAGCTAAGAGATCTTGCAAAATATACGGTATGCCCACCTCATCGTATTGAACTTGAACAAATGGCGGGAGAAACTTATCAAGAAGCTGTATTAAAGAAGCGTGTGACCATGCTGGATTTACTAGAGCAATACGAAGCGTGTGAACTGCCATTTGATCATTTCTTAGCCCTTTTACCAGGATTGAAGCCTCGTTATTACTCGATCTCCAGTTCGCCAAAGGTAGATGAAAAGAGGCTTAGTATCACAGTAGCTGTTGTGAAAGGAAAATCATGGAGCGGACGCGGTGAATACGCAGGCGTCGCATCAAACTATTTATGCGGACTGCAAGAAGGAGATGAAGTGGCCTGCTTCCTTCATGAAGCTCAAGCAGGATTCGAATTGCCGCCTTCTCCTGAAATACCAATGATCATGATTGGACCAGGAACAGGTATCGCCCCGTTTAGAGGGTTCATTCAGGCAAGGGAAGCATGGCAAAATGAAGCGAAGCCGTTAGGTGAAGCCCATCTTTATTTTGGCTGCCGCCACCCGCATGAAGATGATCTGTATTATGACGAAATGCAGCTTGCAGAACAAAAAGGAGTCGTCACCATCCACCGTGCTTACTCTCGCTACGAGGAGCAAAAAGTGTATGTCCAGCACTTCATTAAAAATGATGGAGCCAAGCTCATTGAATTGCTCGACAAAGGCGCCTACCTTTATATTTGCGGGGATGGAAAGGTCATGGCACCAGATGTCGAGGCAACACTTATTGAACTGTATCAGACTGAGAAACAGTGTGCGAAAGAAACAGCTGAACAATGGTTGACATCTCTAGCCAATGACAACAGATATGTAAAAGATGTATGGAGCTGATCATGTTGCAACCGCCACTTTGGCGGTTTTCAGCATGTAGACAAACCCTCGCATTCTTTGTCAGTCCTGCGTGCTGGTGCTCACGAATGTGAAATTCGCTCCGCTCCAGTACTCGTCCTTCCTAGGGCTGCAAAGGTTTTCTATCACACTGAAAAGAAGACAAAGGGCTAAAATAAATCACATTTTAGCCCTTTGTCAACAATCTTGAAACCGCAAATTGGCGGTTTTTTCTGTTTTCAAAGAGAGATCGCTAGAATAAATATTTGGAAGATACAAAACACCCAATTCACAAATGAAATATTTTGTAAAAAATAAGAATATTCTCTCATTTACTCCAATATGAAACAATCGTATCATTTTTGATATAGGACATAAAGGAGGAATATGATGAAAAAGGTGAAAAAATTAATCCCTTCTCTACTCGTTTTTGGTGCTTTAAGTGTGCCTAGTTTTGCCCATGCAGCATCTGATTCAGTACTTACGTCTGACTATGACATGGTGACTTCTGACGGAAAGGTGATTTCTTCAGCTGACTTCCACAACGATATGAAAACCCCCTCATCCTTTGACAAAGTGGATGATCTCTCTTCTACTATTGGCGAAAAAGTAAAACCACTCACAAAATATTTAAAAGACTTTCAAACAAAAGTAGTCATTGGAGACGATGGTAGAACAAAAGTGACGAATACAAGAGTAGCCCCCTATAATTCTATTGCTTATATTACATTTGGCGGATCTAGCTGCACCGGAACACTCATTGCTCCAAACAAAATATTGACAAACGGACACTGCGTCTACAATACAGCCACAAGAAGCTATAGTGCAAAAGGGTCTGTCTACCCAGGCATGAATGACAGCACGGCCGTGAACGGCTCAGCAAACATGACCGAATTCTATGTACCAAGCGGATATATCAACACGGGGGCGAGTCAATATGATTTTGCCGTCATTAAAACAGATACGAACATTGGAAATACGGTCGGCTACCGCTCTATTCGTCAAGTGACAAATCTAACAGGTACAACGATTAAAATTTCTGGATATCCAGGTGATAAAATGAGATCGACTGGCAAAGTGTCACAATGGGAAATGTCAGGTCCAGTCACGAGAGAAGATACGAATCTCGCATACTATACGATCGATACATTTAGCGGAAACTCTGGCTCTGCGATGCTAGATCAGAACCAACAAATCGTCGGGGTCCATAATGCGGGTTATTCAAACGGAACGATCAACGGTGGACCAAAAGCGACTGCTGCTTTTGTTGAATTTATCAACTATGCGAAGGCGCAATAAAAAATAGGGCATTCAGCTTGTTTCCTTTACAGGGGACAGGCTTTTTTTATCGTCAAATGCAGAAAAGTTTCTTTTTTTGTTCATCACTATTTCATATTTAAAAGCTATGCTGAATGAAATAAATGAAAAAGAAAGAAGAGATATGAGTGAAAAATAAAAAAATAGATATGATATTGTTGTTGATTTTACTGATCGCAGCTTTTCTCTACACCTATCAAATTTGGCAGAATGACAGTGCCAATCAATATTATTTAGCTGCAGTCAAAAGTATGTCCAAAAGCTTCCATCACTTTTTTTATGCCTCGTTTGATGCAACTGGATTCGTATCAATTGATAAACCACCCGTCGTTTTATGGATTCAAACCATCAGTGCACTTATTTTTGGCTTTCATACATGGAGTGTGATATTGCCGCAGGCACTTGCTGGAGTGGGGTCTGTTCTTCTTCTTTATCTCATGATAAAACCGGCTTTCGGTCAAGGTGCTGCAAGGGTGTCAGCGGCCGTTATGGCTCTCACACCAATTGCCGCAGCTGTGAGCAGAACGAACAATATCGACAGTATGCTCGTCTTCACATTACTTGCGGGTACGTATTTCTTGATGCGTGCTGTAAAAAGAGGGAAGTTGCGCTGGCTTCTTATTGCATTCGCTTTGGTAGCGGTAGGATTTAATATGAAGATGCTGCAAGCGTTTATGGTCGTTCCAGCATTTATTTTCTACTATTTCATTGCTGCTCGCGTACCGTTAAAAAAGAAAATTTTCTCTCTCTTATGCTCGATCGTCGTATTAGTCTGCTTATCTCTATCGTGGGCAGTTGCTGTAGATATGACAGCTGAAAGTGAGCGCCCTTATGTGGGAAGCAGCCAAACAAATTCAGTGTTAGAACTTGCCTTTGGTTATAACGGCACGGAACGGCTGCTTGGTCAGACGACAGGGAAATCCTTTGGAGACATGAACCAGCAAGCAGGTATGGTGATGCCAGACAATTCTGGATTAGGGAATTCGTCAGAGAATCAGTCAAACAGAAATCAGCCGCCTCCATCCCAAAATCAAATGATGCCACCTCAACATGGTCCAGGTGGTGGTTCACCGCCTGGAAGTGCTGTAGGTCAACAAAGTATGAATATGTATGGCACGGGGAATCCCGGTATATTTCGTTTATTTCAATCTGCATTGTCAGGTCAAATCAGCTGGATGCTGCCGTTTGCTTTGTTTGGGCTTTTAGGGATGATCATCAGTTGGTGGAAGGAGAGAAAAGCTCAATTAAATGAATGGAAACAAACGATGTTTTGGACAGCATGGCTGATTCCTGCTGCCGGATTCTTTAGTATTGCGGGTTTCTTTCACCATTACTATCTCATTATGCTTGCCCCGCCTATTGCAGCACTATGCGGCATAGGAGCTAAGAAGATGGGAGAGTTATTTAAGGCAAACAAAGGAGTATCTGCGTATTTGCTTCCAGCAGCAATCGCTGTTACAGCCATCTTCCAAGGGTATATTTTGAGTAACTATACGACTCAAATCAGTAGTATTTGGATGTATGCCATTGCGATTGCGGGAACAAGTATCGCTATCCTATTGCTGATGTACAGAGAAAAACAATTGATCATGAAACGACTGCTCATCACTGCTTTGACAACGCTGTTACTGTTTCCGGGTTTTTGGTCCGCCACCCCAATCATATATGGTGGAAATGCTGTTCTTCCAGAAGCAGGTGTACAGCTGGCTAGTTCACGAGGAGGGAACATGTTTACATCTAGTGTCGATCAAGGCTTACTCACTTATTTAAAGGCTCATCAAACAGGTGAAACGTATTTATTTGCAACGCTTACGACTGTTACCGCAGCGCCATATATCATTGATGAAGATGAGAATGTCATGGCTTTAGGCGGTTTTAATGGGACAGATCCTATTTTGACTGTCAACAAATTAAAAGCACTTATTCAACAAGGAAAGGTGAAATACTTTTTATTACCAGACAATCAGTCATCAGCTAACAGCAAATTGGTTAGCTGGATTAAATCACATGGTACAGTCATCTCATCTGAAGAATATAAACGATCCTCATCAGCTGAAGAGGGGATGCCGTCCGAGATGTCTTCACAAAACGAAACATTATATAGAGTAGATGAAATATCTTAAGTAGAACAAGGCGAATGATGAAGAGATCATTCGTTTTTTCTTATGGATCAGTATCTAGGGAGATTCAGCTCATGTTTTTCACATGTCATCACGCAGCCACTCATACATTAAAAATGACTCATTCCCTTCAAGTCAACATCATTTCATCAAAAGTATGAGGAGGTCACGAGCTTTTGAAGATGAGAAAGGGCTGGATCGCTGCTGTCGTTCTTTGTTTTGTCATTTGGATGGGTGCGTTATTAGGTGGTTTTGGAGAGGATCGTTCCGCAAAAGGGGCAGATCGTTATGATCATGTGATTCAATTTCCTAAGGAACGGTATCCTGAAACAGGCAGTCATATTCAAGAAGCTATTCGAAAAGGGCACTCAGACGTGTGTACCATTGACCGAAATGGGGCAGATGCCCGCAGGCAAGAATCATTAAAAGGAATTCCCACAAAACCTGGTTTTGACCGGGATGAATGGCCGATGGCGGTGTGTCTTGAAGGAGGAAAGGGGGCGAGCGTTCAATATGTCAGTCCATCAGATAATAGAGGCGCTGGTTCATGGGTCGGGCATCAAATCAGTGGGTATCCTGACGGGAAACGAATTTTATTTATTGTCAAATAAACATAGACAAGAGGCTCCTTGAGAGGGGCTCTTTTTGTTCAACAGGAGCGTATTCGAGCTAGCAGGTACAAAAGATTCAGTGGTACAATCAATCCATCAGGTACAAAGACTGACAAGTAGAAAATGTGAAGGGACATATGCTTATGGAAAAGAACCGTGCATTATACGATTTTTTCATGCAACATGCAGAGAAACTGACTGAAACATGGTATGAATCAATTGAGGATGATGATCCAGAATCCATTTATCGTTCAACAGATTCCAGCATCATAGCAGAGCTAAAACGGCAAAATCAAGATTATTATCAGCATTTTATACGCGCACTTATTGAAGACAAGACGTATTTACATACGAAATTTAAAAAATGGTCTGAAGACTTAGCAAGTGATCCGAAGCACTTAAACACGCCATTAGATTACGTCGTGAGAGAATATATGTCCAATCAAAGAGTAGTTCTTCATTACTTAAAAGAGTTTATAAAACAGCATCAAGGTGATATTGACATTGACCGAATATTTTATTGGTATGATTTGATATCTGAGGCATTTAACATTTCAATTCATGTCTTTATTCAGCAATATGTGAAAAATACCACCAAAAAACTCGTTGCACAAAGAGACATGATTTATGAGTTGAGTTCCCCAGTCATTGTGTTAAAAAGTCATGTTGCCTTATTGCCTTTAGTTGGAGATATTGACACTGCGCGAGCAAAGATTATCTTAGAAAATACATTAAAACAGTGTTCGCAAAAAAGTGTTCAACATTTATGTATTGATTTATCGGGTGTCGTCATCATTGATACGATGGTAGCACATCAAATCTTTGATCTTGTCACGTCACTTCGGTTAATCGGGGTTGATACGACCATTTCAGGTATTAGACCAGAAATTGCTCAAACGGCTGTACAGCTTGGACTTCCTTTTAATGAATTTCAAACGGCTTCATCACTTGCTCACGCTTTAGATCGTATGACTGAATTTTCACCAATATAAAAAACCAGGCCTAGTAAACGGCCTGGTTTTTTATTTAGATCACAGCGTCAATTTTTGTTACTTTCCAATCCTTTTGTACTTTCTCGAAAGTGACAGTACGTTTTACCTTGCGTCCATCAAGTGTTGGGACTGTGAATTCGTATGTGCGGATTGTATTTTTCTTAGAGACGAGTTTAGGTGTTGCCTTATCCCAATTAAGCATATTGTCTCCGTCACCAACTGGCACAGCCATTTTTCCTTTATGAACGATGAACTGATAGTCTTTTAAACCGTGAGTAATGGCATCTTTTGTGAACACTTGAGATAGATAGCTGTTTAGTTTTTTCTTTGTATCAAATGTGTTAGACAGGTAGTTGTAAGTCATGTCTTTATAAGTAAATGATTTTAATTTGTAATCTGAATGCTCTTTAATGTTGTAGCCTGACATAGCACTCCAAAAGTGTTCTCTTGCATCAAGGGCAATATGTAACGCTTCTTTATTTGTCAAAGCGGCTGATTTTTTGGAAGCGGCCAGTGTTGTTGTTTGTAATGAGATCATAAGCATAATAGCGGTTAATAAAACAAATAATTTTTTCAAGGCGATTGCCTCCTTTTCTCAATGAAAACTTCTTATGTTACAAATGTTACAATAGTTACAGAGATATTACAAGTGTTAAATCTAAATGTTTTTTATTTCTTTTCTTTCTATCTATATAACGTTTGAGGGAGACAAAAAGTTTTCATTTTTTTATTTTTTTCTTCCTCATTAGTATTTAACCGTTCTAAAGAAGAATAAAACGTCTTTTGGAAAGATTTCTATTTGTCTCCTCAACACTCTTTTTTTATGTATGACATATACTGTCGTGATGAATGTCTAAGAAAGTGGTGTTTAGTATGTATAATCCATATGAAGGTACGTGGAATGGGTACTTGTACGATCGGCAGGTACAAAGCATGCCGGCGTTTCCTATTTCTCAAGTTGGAGGATTTCCCGGCTTGCCATTCGGAGGGACTGGGCAAGGGCAAGGTGCAGGAGGACAATCGGTCCCGCCAGCCCCGCCGCAGCATATCATCTCGCAATATCAACAAGCAGTCTCTCAGCCTCAAAGCATGCAGCCGCTCATTGCAGGGCAGAGTGTAGGCGGAAGCCAGCAAACGGTTCAATTTGCAGCTGGATGTAATAGAAGGTGGACCATTGTGTTCCTTAGAAACGGTCAAGTATTTCTCATGTATGTTCTTTCGTCGCAGCCTTTTGGCCGTACAACAGGTTTCATATGGCCGAACTTTACATTCGGCTCGTTCCCAAGCTCCAGTATTCTTGCATATTCTTGTTCATAAAAGAAAAAGCCGGCTCTCATCAGCAGTTGATGAAATACCGGCTTTTTTTAATGAATATTTCTAAATACGCCAATCACTTTACCTAGTATACTCACATTCTGTAAAATAATCGGTTCCATTGATGGATTCTCGGGCTGTAATCTAAAGTGTGTATCTTCCTTATAAAAACGTTTCACTGTTGCTTCATCTTCTTCTGTCATAGCCACCACGATATCTCCATTGTTGGCAGTGCTTTGCTGACGCACAATAACGTAGTCTTTGTCCAAAATACCTGCATCGATCATACTTTCTCCCATAATTTCAAGCATAAATACTTGTTCATCTGGCGCTGCAAAAGTTTCTGGAAGTGGGAAATATTCTTCTACATTCTCAACAGCCGTGATAGGCAAGCCTGCTGTGACTTTTCCGATGACTGGAACATTCATTACAGTGCTCTTTGGAATATTCATTTCCTCTTCATCTAGTACTTCGATCGCTCTAGGTTTTGTTGGGTCTCTTCTAATTAAACCTTTCGTTTCTAGTCTAGCTAAATGTCCATGGACAGTTGAACTTGATGCTAGACCGACAGCTTCGCCAATTTCACGAACGGATGGGGGATAACCCTTGCTTTTTACTTCTTCTTTTATGAATTTCAGGATATCGAGTTGTCTTTTTGATAGCTTCGTCATCTTTTGCACCTCAAAACGTCAATTTTAAAGAAATTATAGCATGTTTTTCCTAACAGTACAAACATAGGTTCGAAAAAAACGTTTGACAGAAACGTTTGTTCGTATTTATAATGGGTGACAGAAAGAACGAACACACATTCTATTAGGAGAGATGACATTATGAGGTTAAAGGAATCTATTATTTTTATTGGGCTATTCTCATTCATCGTTGGCATATTTCTCTCACTTATTGCAGTCACTAGCCATAATGATCCAAATCAATATGTTAAAATAGAGGTTCAATCAGGTGATACTCTTTGGGGATTAGCTGACCAAGTAAACGACAGTAAATCAATCGATAAAAATGCTTTTATTGACTGGGTAACTGAACACAATGATCTCGCTTCAACTGACATTCAGCCTGGAGATATCCTTGTCATTCCAGTTAAAAAAGAGCATCCAGTCGTATATCAACTTGCAACAGTACAGTAGAAAGGTCGATTGAAGACATGAATGCAATCATTTATGCGAGAGTAAGTACTGCCAAAGAAGAGCAAGAAACCTCGCTTACAAGACAAGAAGAAGAACTGCTTGCTTTAGCCGCAGCGCACAAGATGAATGTAGTCAAAGTGATTAAAGAAAAAGCGAGTGGATACGATCTTGATCGTGACGGTGTTTTTGACATGCTGGCTGCGCTGAAAGAGGAAGAAATCGATGCTGTTCTCATTCAAGATGAGACACGCCTTGGAAGAGGGCAGGCGAAAATCGCTCTTCTTCATTGTCTGTTTAAAGAAAAAGTCAAGGTGTACAGCGTATTTCATAGAGGAGAGCTTGAGCTTTCAGAAGCAGACGAGATGGTCATTGAAATTGTAGGCGTTGTAGAAGAGTATCAGCGGAAAATTCATAATTTGAAAATTAAGCGTGGGATGAAAAAAGCTGTTGAGCGAGGGTATCAACCCGAACTGAATTTAAAACACCAAGAACAGGCGCCTGGCCGCGAACGTATTGAAGTACCGATTTCTGAAATTGTTCGATTAAGAAAAAACAACATGACATTCGCTGAAATTGCGGTGACATTGCAGGCACTTGGTTTTGATATTTCAAAAGCAACCGTCCATAGAAGGTACCAAGAATATGAAAAAGGGCTTGCGACTTAAAGCGTGATTTGTTGTAAAAATGACTGATATTTAGTAGTATGTAGAGAAAATGTTTTAAAGGAGTTTGTCATGATTTCTAAAGAACAGCTTGCAAGAATCAATGAGCTTTCAAAAAAGTCGAAAGAGGCCGGTTTGTCGGACGCTGAGAAAACAGAACAGAAGCAATTAAGAGAGGAATATTTAAAGGCTTTTCGTTCTTCTATGAAAAATACACTCAAAACCGTGAAAATCGTCGATCCAGAAGGAAACGATGTCACACCAGAAAAATTAAAAAGAGAAAGAGACCAGAATCTTCATTAAAGGTCGTCATTTCTTTATTTTTGAAAAGATGGGAGGAATATTCTCATCTTTTTTCATATTTGCATAAGTTTTTAGGTGATCGATAAACTAAATGTGACAAAATCCTTCTTTTTCGGCGTGAAATAGTTGTGAAAAAAGGACAGTAGATTTATGATAATGGTGTACACAAGATACGGAAGGGGATTTATATGGAAACGATTGAATTGAAATCTATTGCAACAATACGTACTCTCTCCATAGACGCAATTGAAAAAGCGAATTCCGGTCACCCTGGAATGCCGATGGGCGCTGCACCAATGGCATACGCTTTATGGACGAATCACTTAAACGTAAGTCCGCAAAATCCAAATTGGTTTAACAGAGACCGTTTTGTGTTATCTGCGGGACATGGCTCTATGCTTTTATATAGCATGCTTCATTTAAGCGGATACAATCTGAGCATCGAAGATTTAAAACAATTCCGCCAATGGGGAAGCAAAACACCTGGACATCCTGAGTTTGGACATACAGAGGGCGTAGATGCGACAACAGGTCCTTTAGGACAAGGGATTGCGATGGCTGTTGGAATGGCACTTGCAGAAAGACATCTTGCAGAAACGTATAACAAAGACAATTTTAATGTTGTGGATCACTATACATACAGCATTTGCGGAGATGGAGACTTAATGGAGGGCATTTCCTCTGAAGCTGCTTCACTTGCTGGTCATTTAGGCTTAGGCCGTTTAATTGTTCTTTATGATTCAAACGACATTTCTTTAGATGGCGACCTTGATCGTTCTTTCTCTGAAAATGTGAAGAATCGTTTTGAAGCGATGAATTGGGAAGTTCTTTATGTAAAAGACGGCAATAACATTGAAGAAGTGACGGCTGCCATTGAAAAAGCCAAACAAAGTACAGACAAACCTACACTTATTGAAGTGAAGACGACAATCGGTTTCGGTTCTCCAAACCGTGCGGGAACGTCTGGGGTGCACGGTGCACCGCTTGGCAGTGAGGAAGCGAAGCTAACGAAGGAAGCTTATTCTTGGACGTTTGAAGAAGATTTCCATGTACCTTCTGAAGTGTACGATCATTTCAAAACAGCTGTTAAAGACGCTGGACAGAAAAAAGAATCAGCGTGGAATGAACTGTTTGAGCAATATGAAAAAGAATATCCAGAACTGGCAGCTCAGCTGAAGCTTGCGATTGAAGGAAAACTTCCTGAGAATTGGGATCAAGAAGTTCCTGTTTATGAAGCAGGTTCAAGCCTTGCCTCTCGTGCTTCTTCTGGAGAAGTATTAAATGGCATTGCAAAGCAAGTACCATTCTTTATTGGTGGGTCTGCTGACCTTGCTGGATCAAATAAAACAACAATCAAAGATACAAGTGACTTTGGTAGAGAGAATTATGCTGGCAGAAACATTTGGTTTGGTGTGAGAGAATTCGCAATGGGTGCAGCATTAAACGGTATGGCACTTCACGGCGGACTTCGTGTATTCGGCGGAACATTCTTTGTTTTCTCAGACTACTTAAGACCTGCCATTCGTCTTGCTGCATTAATGGGACTTCCTGTCACTTATGTATTTACGCATGACAGCATTGCGGTTGGGGAAGATGGACCAACGCATGAGCCAGTTGAACAGCTCGCTTCATTACGTGCGATGCCTAACCTTTCTGTTATTCGTCCAGCTGATGGAAACGAAACAGCTGCAGCATGGAAAATTGCTGTATCTTCAACGAATAAACCGACAGCGCTTGTTCTTACTCGTCAAAACCTTCCAACGATTGATCAATCACCAGAGAAGGCGTATGAAGGCGTAGAAAAAGGTGGATATGTCGTCGTTGAAGCAGCTGATGCACAGCCAGAAGCTCTTCTACTTGCTTCAGGATCTGAAGTAGGTTTAGCCATTGAAGCGCAAAAAGCACTTGAAAAAGAAGGCATTCGCGTTTCTGTCGTGAGCTTACCTGCATGGGATCGCTTTGATGAGCAGTCAGACGAATACAAAGAGTCCGTTCTTCCTAAAGCAGTGAGAGCACGTGTTGCAATCGAAATGGGTGCTTCACTTGGCTGGGAACGATACACTGGCCTTGATGGCGATGTGATTGCGATTGATAAATTTGGCGCTTCTGCACCAGGCGAAACCATTATTGAAAAATACGGTTTCACTGTCAGCAACGTGGTGAGCCGCGTAAAAGCAAAGCTGAATAAATAATCAGTCTCCAAGCATCATGCTTTTTTGCAGTCGGTTTGCAGAGCTTTTCACTATGCTCTGCAAACTTTTTTCTTTTTTCTTGTTTTTTTGACAAAACTAGTTTCTTCTTGCTTCATATATAGACAATTCTTTCTTTCACATTTTTGTATAATACAAGCAATAAGCGAGATTGACGAAATGTGAAAGGAAGGGATAGACATGGAACGCCATTATTATATTTATTGGATTGAGGATGAGTTTGCTCATCATTATTTTGGTAGAGAATCTATTTTGTTTCATTTGTTTGAATCGTTACACTGGACGAACCGCAGTGATGACGAATTAGTCATGCTTGTTAAGCAAGTGGATTATGTAACGAAACGAATCCCTGCTTTTCATATGCACCAGCGTTTAATGAACAATTTAACCAACATTCACTATACACAAATAGGCTCAATATACAGTGCATCGCTGCCAGATGGAAAAGGCACAGCCGCATTCATTATAAAAGACCGTTACATTCAAATGTCTGCCACAGGCAGTTATGAGGCAGAAGCGGTGTTTTTTGAAGTACTAAGAAAAATTAGTCCTTGTTTCCTGGCTATGGACTTTGGATCAAAGAAGCACGGGTGGCTCAATCCGGTAAAAGTGAGGAATTTTGTTTAAAAAAATAAAATTGAACGTGAAATGTTGTATAATAGCCTTTTGTTTAGTACACTTTATACGAGACAACATGAAGGAGGAAGAATTATGGATTTATGGGTTGTCATCCTTGTAGGCGTTGTTGCATTGCTTGCAGGAGTTGCACTCGGATTCTTTATTGCTCGTAAGTATATGATGAGCTACTTGAAAAAGAATCCACCAATTAATGAACAAATGCTTCGAATGATGATGATGCAAATGGGCATGAAACCGTCCCAAAAGAAAATCAATCAAATGATGAAAGCCATGAACAACCAAGCGAAATAATACGTACGTTATTATGATCATAGATGGAACATGGTCCCTAAAGATTGGACAAGCGATGTCCTTTCTTTATTGAAGTCACCTTCATCAGACGCATAAAACCACTGTACTTGCATGAATAAAGCAGGGAAAGTGGTTTTTATTTTGCCGTGAACCGTCCGTTAAAGACAAAACAAAAAACCCCTGTGAGCAGAGGTTTTCGTTTCTTTTATTGTCACACATATCAACTTTTCTAAAATCGTGCGGCATTTGTTTCTATCTTGAGATATCATTAGTTGGCTGAGTTTGAGTGTAAGTGTCGTTGATATTGTAAGAGGAGATGATCTAGCTGCTGGCTATGTTCGATGGTCACTGTTGATGTCATCCCATTATGCAAGACAACTTTCATCAGCTCTTCTCTTTTTTCTTCAATTTGAGTTAATAATGATGTTTTTACCAAAGTCATGTTCCTTTCATGCAAATCTTGATAAAAAGAATCGATTCTATTATATCCATTTTAAGGTTTATTTTCAAATTTAAAGGGTTTGGTATCTTGATGTCAAATTAAATTATATAAGGTTTTAAGAGATTAGACCATCTTTATTGAGGCGATGTAAAAAAAATGAAATGAATTTGTCATCTCTTATTGTATATTGTAAGAAGGGGGTGTTCTTTTGTCAGATTTGAATTACTTTTTAGCGTTTGGAGCAGGGTTTCTATCTTTTATCTCACCGTGCTGTCTGCCACTTTATCCAGCCTTTTTATCCTATATTACGGGCGTTAGTATAGATGAAGTGAAATCTGAGAAGGTGATGCTGAGAAGAAGAAGTCTTCTTCATACATTATTCTTTTTAATTGGGTTCTCTCTCATTTTTATTGCCATTGGATTTGGGACATCGTTTGTTGGGAAGTTTTTCATTGAATATCAAGATGCGATTCGTCAAATTGGTGCCATTCTCATTATTTTCTTTGGCTTTATGATTCTTGGTGTATTTCAGCCTTCTTTTTTAATGGGAGAAAAGAGGTTGCAGTTTAAAAATCGTCCAGCCGGTTTTTTTGGATCGATTCTCATCGGAATGGGTTTTGCTGCTGGTTGGACACCATGTACCGGCCCGATTTTATCAGCTGTCATCACACTTGCCAGCAACAAGCCAGAGTCCGCTGTGACCTACATGATTGCGTATGTATTAGGTTTTGCTATCCCATTTTTTGTTCTTTCCTTTTTCATCACAAAAATGGCTTGGATCAGAAAGCGTCAGCAGCTCATCATGAAAACTGGCGGGATTATTATGATCGTAGTAGGGATCTTGCTGTTCTTTGATCTTCTGACATGGATCATTATTATGTTCTCATCATTATTTGGAGGATTTACGGGTTTTTGAAATCGTTTTCTACAGTCGCGGCGAATGGTTTTTTTTCGTCAATTGGAGTATATTATACATAGACTGACCTTAAAGAATAAAGGAATGATTTGATATGATGATCATAATTTCTTCTATAGTGGCGGTATGTATGGCGGTAGCCGTCATGTTTATTCGCATTAAATCATCAGCAAAACCTGCAACCGCGAAAAAAATTATATTACCTCCTATCTTTATGAGCACTGGTGCACTGATGTTTTTTGTGCCAATGTTTCAAGTAACTGGAGCTGAATTTTTAGAGGCGATTACTGTAGGGATGTTTTTCTCTATCTTTTTAATTAAAACATCGAAATTTGAAATTAGAGGCAATGAAATCTATTTGAAACGTTCAAAAGCATTTGTGTTTATTCTCATTGGACTTCTTGTCCTTCGTATCGGAATGAAGACGGTTTTAAGCTCTTCCATTGATTATGGTGCGCTCAGCGGGATGTTTTGGATTCTAGCCTTTGGCATGATTGTCCCTTGGCGGGTTGCGATGTATTTGTCGTTTAGAAAGATGTCTAAACAATTAGATCTGCAGCAGGCCCAAATAAATTAAACCTCCTTTTTAAAAAGGAGGTTATTTTAATAAAGATTCATATGGTGAATGGTCGATCTTTTTTTCTTGAAGGCGCTTTAGTAGAAATTTATGATCCCGCTTCGGTGTAGCGATAATATAGCCGCGAATGATTAAGTCTAAATTAATGCTGGCCGCTTGTTCTTTTAATGCCAGTTCGCCAATTTTACCGGCGATTTTTTCTTTGGCGACATCTCTAAACAGCTCTGGAACCGGTAATACTAGCTCATTTAATAGCTGTTTGTCTTCATCGCGCCATAGGTGCAGGCTCTTTTGAATATATTCATCCTGCCAATCAAGCTCTGATTTCCCGTCTTCTTTCGGCAATCGTTTTAAAAACTTGCGAAACATAAAAAAGCCACCGATTGCTAGTAATCCAATCATCACTGTACCCCAAAATAAAATGAACCACAAAAACCAGCCGCTTAACATGTTCTCACTCCCTATATCCCTTCTCTCTATTCTATTTTACATGAAGAGAAGGTAGAAGAAAATAACAAAAATGTATGTGTTTTTTCTCTATTAATGCCTTTTTTGATAAAGAGACGCCCATTTACTAGAATGACCCAAACCATTTAGTAGAAAAGGAATACATTATTGTATAGCGACTCTACTATTTGGCCATGGTGGTTCGCACAAGGTATTGACTTGAAACGAACGGAAGAGAGCCCACCTGTATACAGGTGGGCTCTTAATGTTTGAAGTGCGGCATTTGAAAGGAAAATGCTCCGTCTTGACGATGAGCATCTTTTTTGATTTTTATTGATATGATTCTGTTTTCGTAATCTGTATCAATGTCTTTGTCATTCAAATAAAAAGGGAGCATGACACTTTTTTCAATCGGCTGTTCTCTTTCATCAATCAAATAAGCGAGGATGAGCTCACATCCGGAAAAGGTCAGTTTTAAATCAGTGATCGATAGGGTGGAGAGGTCGATCTCAATAATATAATCACGGCTCGTTTCGTAAAGATCTATTGGGAGTTGTTCGTCATACCATGCAAAAGGATCGTCCATTAATACACTCAGCCAATCATCTATTTCAAGAAAATCAGAGGAATTCACTTGCTTTTCATTCTCCATAAACACTCCTCCATCACATCTCATAATAAATCATATGATGAAAGTTGTGAAATGTGTGAAAGACCTAAAACATCCCGTTTGGTCACGGGCTTAAGAGAAAATGTTTACATATCATGATGTGAATTGTGCTTTTGTCTTGTATGGTTGCGGTTTTTCACTTTTTTACTGCCTGATAGTGGCTCAGGCTGCCCGCCTTGATGCTCTTTAGGAGAGTTTTGACGTATGTCTTTCCCGGTGTTGTTGTTCGTCATCATTACTCACTCCTTTCTTATTGGTTTTTTTTACGCTTTTTATTGTTTTGCTTTTGTTCTTCTGTTAAAACGAGCTGATCATTTTCTATATAGCCTGCACCATTTCCTTGGCTTTTGGCTGCGTTCATGCCTTCAATGACATGATTTGCTTTTCTTTTTGTCATGTTCTATCACCTCAGCATTAGTATGAACCCGTGCTGCTCAGTTTATGAAGAGTAATCATTTCCTCATGATAAGCTAAACTTATTGAATTTAATAAAAGCATTGTTATTTACTTATGTATGAATTTGTTTTAAGATGAAATTGTGAGAAAATTGTGGTGAAATACGACGATTTTTCTGAGAATTGAAATTGATCTTGATCATCAAAAGGGGGATTTTGGACATGTCGAAACAGCAGCAAGTCGCTAAACAAGACGCTTTTCAATCTAGAAAAACGTTTTCGACAAATGGGAAAACGTATCACTATTATTCGTTAGAAGCACTCGAGAAACAAGGAATCGGAAATGTTTCTAAATTGCCTTATTCCATTAAGGTACTGTTAGAATCAGTGCTTCGCCAAGTAGACGGTAGAGTGATCAAAAAGGAACACGTTGAGAACTTGGCAAAATGGGGAACTGCCGAGGTAAAAGAAATTGATGTTCCATTTAAACCTTCTCGTGTTATTTTACAAGACTTCACGGGTGTGCCAGCTGTCGTTGACCTTGCTTCTTTAAGAAAAGCAATGGCAGATGTGGGCGGAGACCCAGATAAAATCAACCCTGAAATTCCAGTTGACCTGGTCATTGACCACTCTGTACAAGTCGATAAAGCTGGAACTGAAGATGCATTAAACATTAACATGGATTTAGAATTCGAACGTAACGCAGAGCGTTATAACTTCCTTAGCTGGGCAAAGAAAGCGTTTAACAATTATCAAGCTGTTCCGCCTGCAACAGGGATCGTTCACCAAGTGAACCTAGAGTATCTTGCAAGTGTTGTTCATGCAATTGAAGAAGATGGCGAGATCATCACTTACCCAGATACATTAGTTGGTACTGACTCACATACAACAATGATTAACGGTATCGGTGTACTTGGATGGGGCGTTGGCGGTATCGAAGCAGAAGCTGGTATGCTTGGTCAGCCTTCTTACTTCCCAGTGCCAGAAGTCATTGGAGCTAAATTAGTAGGAGAGCTTCCAAACGGAACGACTGCAACTGACCTTGCCTTAAAAGTGACACAAGTACTTCGTGAAAAAGGCGTTGTTAACAAATTCGTTGAGTTCTTCGGACCAGGAGTTGCACAGCTGCCATTAGCTGATCGTGCAACGATTGCGAACATGGCGCCTGAATACGGTGCTACTTGCGGATTCTTCCCAGTAGATGCGGAAGCTCTTGCATATCTTCGCCTAACTGGCCGTGACGAAGAGCAAATCAACATCGTTGAAGAATATTCTCGTGCAAATGGTTTATTCTATACACCTGATGCTGAGGAACCAATTTTTACAGATGTTGTGGAAATTGATCTTTCTAAAATTGAATCAAACTTATCTGGTCCGAAACGTCCACAAGATTTGATTCCGCTTTCTGAAATGAAAGAAACATTCCATAAACATATTGAAAGTCCAGCTGGAAACCAAGGATTTGGTTTAGAAAAATCAGAGCTAGACAAACAAATCGAATTTGATCTTGAAAACGGTGAAAAAGCTGTTATGAAGACAGGTGCGATTGCGATTGCAGCAATTACGAGCTGTACGAATACATCTAACCCATACGTTTTAATTGGGGCAGGTCTTGTCGCGAAGAAAGCAAGTGAGCTTGGTATGAAGGTGCCAAACTACGTGAAAACGTCACTAGCACCAGGATCTAAAGTAGTAACTGGATACCTTGTGAACTCAGGACTTCTTCCATACTTAAGAGACCTTGGATTTAACATCGTTGGGTATGGCTGTACAACATGTATCGGAAACTCAGGACCGCTCGCGAAAGAAATCGAGGAAGCTGTCTCTGAAAATGATCTTCTGATCACTTCTGTTTTATCAGGTAACCGTAACTTTGAAGGGCGTATCCACCCGCTTGTAAAAGGAAACTACCTTGCATCTCCACCATTAGTAGTGGCCTATGCACTTGCTGGTACGGTGAATATTGATTTAACAAAAGATCCGATTGGTGTCGATAAAAATGGCGAGAACGTTTATTTCAATGACATTTGGCCATCAATGGATGAAATCAACAGCGTCGTCAAAAGCACGGTCACACCTGAGCTATTCCGTTCAGAGTATGAAACTGTTTTTGACAACAATGACCGCTGGAATGAAATTAAAACAACGGATGATGCATTGTATAAATGGGATGAAAATTCCACATACATTGATAACCCGCCATTTTTTGAAAACTTATCAGTTGAACCTGGTAAAGTTGAACCACTTAAAGGATTGCGCGTAGTGGCGAAGTTCGGTGATTCTGTCACAACAGACCATATTTCTCCTGCTGGAGCAATTGGTAAAGACACGCCTGCAGGTAAATACTTGCAAGAAAGAGGCGTTTCGCCAAGAGACTTTAACTCATATGGATCACGTCGTGGTAACCACCATGTAATGATGAGAGGTACTTTTGCAAACATCCGCATTAAGAACCAAATCGCACCAGGAACAGAAGGCGGGTATACAACGTACTGGCCAACTGGTGAAGTGACATCCATTTATGATGCATGCATGCGTTATAAAGAAGATGGAACTGGTCTTGCGATCTTAGCAGGCAAAGACTACGGAATGGGTTCTTCACGTGACTGGGCTGCAAAAGGAACAAATCTTCTTGGAATTAAATTCGTTCTTGCGGAAAGCTTTGAGCGTATCCACAGAAGTAACCTTGTCTTCATGGGCGTACTTCCTTTACAGTTTAAAGACGGTGAAAGTGCAGAAACTTATGGACTAACAGGAACAGAAACATTCGAAGTAGATGTTGATGAAACAGTTCGTCCGCGTGATCTTGTCACTGTAAAAGCAATTGATACAGATGGCAACGAGAAAACATTTGAAGTAATTGTTCGCTTTGACAGTGAAGTCGAAATTGACTACTACCGTCATGGTGGTATCCTTCAAATGGTACTGCGTGAGAAATTGGCAAGCAACTAATAAAGCAAAGAAGAGAAGGCGATTAGACAGCTTTCTCTTCTTTTTTAACATAGTGGAGGATCAATCATGTGGAAAAAAGGAATGGCAAGCGCTGTTTTACTTGTGTTGATTGGTTTACTTGCATGGAATGTATTCGGACCAAAAGAACCCGCCATCGGTCTTGAAACAGGGGACAAAGCCCCTGATTTTGAGCTCAAAACCCTTGATGGCAAAACAGCATCGTTATCTGATTATCGAGGGAAAAAAGTACTCCTCAATTTTTGGGCGACATGGTGTAAGCCTTGCCGAACAGAAATGCCAGATCTAGACGCAATTAGAAGTGAAAATGACCAAGTTGAGGTACTAGCGGTGAATTTGACGAACACTGAAAAGAGTGTGGATCACGTCGCCTCATTTATTGATGAACTTAAGGTCAGTTTTCCTGTTTTATTAGATCAAAAAGGTATTCAAGCGAGATATCAGGTACTTTCCTATCCGACGACATACATACTAGATGAAAAAGGGCGTATCCTGTCTGTAAAGCATCAAATGCTCACAAAAAAAGAAATTGAAAAAGAGCTGGATCTATAATGATTCAGCTCTTTTTTGCTTATTTTCTAAATGTTTTGGCGAAAATGGTATGAACAGAGTGGAGGTGGTGATAGACATGAGAAGAAGAAAGCGCCGTACATTTGAAGAACTTGTGCTTGAAAATAAAAAAGAATTATTAAGCAATGAGGAATTTTTAAACCAGCTTGAAGAAAAGTTGGAAGAGCGATTTAGACAGAAATAAGTTATGATTTGACCTTTTTCGTTCATCCTAAAGAAGAGGGAGGGATGAATGATGGGTAGAGAGCATGATAAACAAGCGCAGTTTACACCAGACCATTTAGGGACAAAACCTGTAGCATACAAACGAAATAAAGGCAAAAAGATGCATAATAAATCGAATGAACAGCCTGATGTGATACAGACGAAGGGCGAATAATAGGAGGGAAGCATGATGAATGACAAGTCATATCAATCCAATCCAGATGATCGTTCTGATAATGTTGAGAAGCTGCAGGATATGATCGAAAACACACTTGAAAATATTGATGAATCTGAAGCAGCAATGGGTCTTTCAACAGAGGAAGAAAAGCAGATGATCAAGCAAAAAAATGAAAACCGTAGAACAAGTATTGACGCAATGCGTTCTGAAATAAAGGACGAGGAAGCAGCAAGAAAGAGCGGTTACACTGAATAAACCAGGGATTCCTGGTTTATTTTATTGCCTCTTTTTAGAAGAACCATTTGGAATGTGGTAAAATGTCAGAGACGTTAGGTTTTGATAGGAGAGCGATGAAAACGTGTATGTATCTAAAAAAGAAATAGAAGTCCGTTATGCAGAAACAGATCAAATGGGTATTGTGTATCATGCCAACTATTTAATCTGGATGGAAGTCGGCAGAACAGCTTTAATTAAAGAATTAGGCTTTTCCTATGCCCAGTTAGAGGCAGACGGTGTCCTTGCACCTGTTGTCGATCTTCAGGTTCAATATAAGAAACCACTACTGTACGGTGAAACGGCTACAGTTCACACATGGATTGAAGAATATAACGGCGTGAAAACAGTGTATGGCTATGAAATACAAAAACCTGATGGACAAACGGCTATTACAGGGATCACCTCACATATTTGTGTGGACAAAGAAACCTTTAGACCGATTCAATTTAGAAAAGCTTTCCCTGCATGGCACAGCGTATACGAACAGTCCAAGAAGCAGGTTTGATTCATGGCATTTGGAATTAAAAGAAAGGATCTACATGCTTGGAAATCAGCTGTTCGGCAAGGGAATGTGGCCTTTTTGACACACTATTGGCTTGATGACCGTTTTCCGCATGCGAATACTGTCACAAAGGCAGCCTGTCAGGATATGGAGCAATTAATCGCTTGGGGACAAAAGCATGGATTAAAGAAAGAATGGATTCATGTTCGCGAAGGTTTTCCTCATTTTGATCTCATCGGTGATTCGCAAAAACGGATTTTACAAAAAGAGCGGTCGTTAGGAAACATTCAGGAGTATGGACTTTATATTGAGTGATAAACAAAAAAGATACCCGAGGGATGAGGTATCTTTTTTGTTTATTCATAATGAAATTCTGGTTCTTTCACGGACTCGTTATAATCAATATGCAGATCATGGTTGTCAAAATACCAAATATCACTTTCTTCCACGAAGAAAGTAATGCCTTCTACTTCAGCGGTTGCGCCGGCATTTTGAGGTTCATCTTTTGCGACGCCGAGAGAAAAGCCTTTTTGTACATTACTGCACCCGCCATATCTGACAAAAAAGCGAACATGATCACCTTTTTCTAAATCCAGTTCATTCTTGTACCAATTGAGTGCATCATCTTTTATCGTTAATTTCAATGTGATCGCCCCTTTTTGAAGTCATGCTGTTTTTAAATGCAGGATGCAAAAACAGCTTTTCTTTACTTTTACCACATATTTAAATTGATGAAACGGCTAAAGCCATTTGATTTTCGGTTCAGTTTTGTTGAGAATTCGTTTGAGGTTGGCGATGTGTCTGAAGATCACAAAGCCAGCAAGAACGGCAACAACAATAATTAAAAATAGATCTTGGGTGAATATGCTGTAAATGAATGTGTAGATCCCAGTCAGCATAGATGATAATGAAACATATTTACTAATGTATAAAAATAAGAAAAAAGCAGCGATCATCGTGATAAATAAGAACGGGGCATAAAATAACAGCACGCCGCCTGATGTAGCGACCGCTTTTCCCCCTTTAAATTTTGCAAAGACAGGAAAGCTGTGACCGATAACAGCAGCCACTCCTGCTAATAAGGGATGAATGTCCAGTTGCATGAAAAACGGTAAAGCCGAAGCAAGAGTCCCCTTTAAAATATCAGCAGTGATAACGATGGACCCTGCTTTAACACCTAGTGTACGGAATGCATTCGTCGCACCTAGGTTCCCGCTGCCATGTTCACGGATATCGATTCCCTTTGCAGCTTTCCCGACAATGAGACCTGATGGAATACTGCCGAGAAGATAAGCCAAAATAAACATCAAAGCAATTAACATCTGCATAACTCCTTTATATTCTCCCTCTTGTCTTACATTTTAACATGATCTTATGAAAAACATGGCGATCTTTTTTTGAAAAAAACGATGGCCGATGAATTGAGCTTTGTTTTTAACAAGAAATTCGCTAAAATAGAAGAAAAGGAGTGTCTGGATGAATCATCCTTCAAAACAAGAAATTGGTCGTATATTAAAAAGCAGTAAGCGAATTGCGGTTGTTGGTTTGTCAGATCAGCCGCACCGAACGTCTTATATGGTTTCAAAAGCCATGCAGGATGCCGGTTATGACATCATTCCTGTCAATCCAACGATTGATGAAGCACTTGGGGTAAAAGCGGTCGACTCTTTAAAAGACATAGAAGGGCCTGTTGATATCGTCAATGTCTTTAGACGTTCCGAGTTTTTGCCTGAGGTGGCGAAAGAATTTCTTGAAATAAATGCACCTGTTTTTTGGGCACAGCAAGGCGTATATCATGAAGAGGCGAAAAGGCTGATTGAGGAAAATGGCAAGGTCGCCATCATGGATTTATGTATCAAAGTGGCTCATGCGATGACAAAAACTCATTAAATCGTCAAAAATCCTTGAAAAACCAAGGATTTTTGCTTTTTTGTTGCAGAAATATATTTGCGATTCTAGAAGAAAGCGATAAAATAAGGCGACAGGGACATATCGGTGACCTTGCATATCGAGAAAAAGAGCGATAAGATAAATATAGAACATTTGTTCTGTTTTGCTAAAACCATCATATGATTGCATTTGGCTTATGAAACAGTCTTGTTTATAATGGACTTCTAGTTCTGATTGCAGAATGTAGAACATTCTCATAACCGTGCAAAAGAGCATGTATCGCTGAATCACACATGCATGGTGATGATGCAGCTTATTAAAGTGGACAGTAATGAGCAGCATGATCATCATTAAAATCTAGAGAGATCATTGATGATTAGCCGGTTATGTTTGTTAGTGAAAGGGGATTAAGCATTTGGTTAAAAAGCAGCAAGTAGATTATAACGATGATTCTATTCAGGTGCTAGAGGGGCTTGAAGCGGTCCGTAAACGTCCAGGGATGTATATTGGATCGACGGATTCACGCGGTCTTCATCACCTTGTCTATGAGATTGTAGACAACTCTGTCGATGAAGTGCTCGCTGGCCATGGAGATCATATCATTGTCAAAATACATAAAGATAACAGCATTTCCGTCCAAGATAAAGGGCGCGGAATGCCTACTGGTATGCATAAGCTTGGAAAACCGACACCAGAGATCATTTTAACGGTCCTGCACGCAGGCGGAAAATTTGGTCAAGGCGGTTATAAAACAAGTGGTGGACTTCACGGGGTTGGGGCGTCCGTTGTGAACGCACTTTCAGAGTGGCTCACCGTGACGATAGAACGCGATGGATTTATTTATCACCAGCGCTTTGAACATGGCGGAAAGCCAGTCACATCACTTGAAAAAATCGGGAAAACGAAAAAGACCGGTACACTGATTCATTTTAAGCCAGATCCAACGATGTTCAGTGTCACCACCTATAATTTTGATACATTATCAGAGCGTCTAAGAGAATCAGCCTTTTTATTAAAAGGGCTAAAAATAGAGCTGATTGATGAGCGCCATGATGTGCAGGAAACCTTTTATTATGAGACAGGTATTGAAGCGTTCGTTGCTTATTTAAACGAGGAAAAGGATGTACTTAGTGAAGTCGTTTCGTTTGAAGGGGAACATCAGTCCATTGAAGTCGATTTTGCCTTTCAATTTAACGACGGCTATTCAGAAAATATTCTGTCGTTCGTCAATAACGTAAGAACCAAAGATGGCGGTACGCATGAGTCTGGTGCAAAAACGGCCATGACGAGAGCCTTTAATGAATATGCACGCAAAGTGACCCTTTTAAAAGAAAAAGATAAAAATTTAGAAGGTACGGATATTCGTGAAGGCCTGTCAGCTGTTATTTCTGTCAGAATTCCTGAAGAACTTCTTCAATTTGAAGGACAAACAAAAGGAAAGCTTGGAACGAGTGAGGCAAGGTCAGCTGTTGATGCCGTAATTTCTGAAAAATTGGCTTATTTCCTTGAAGAAAACCGCGAAACGGCAACACTGCTTGTGAAAAAAGCGATTAAAGCGCAGCAGGCAAGAGAAGCGGCTAGAAAAGCAAGAGAAGAAGCAAGGAGCGGCAAGAAACGGAAAAAATCTGAAGCGACACTAAGCGGAAAATTAACACCTGCTCAATCTAGAAACCCGGCAAGAAATGAACTGTATCTAGTAGAGGGCGACTCAGCGGGTGGATCAGCCAAGCAAGGACGTGATCGAAAATTCCAAGCGGTGCTGCCGCTTCGAGGGAAGGTCATTAATACAGAGAAAGCAAAGCTTGCGGATATTTTCAAAAACGAAGAAATCAATACCATTATCCATGCCATTGGCGGCGGGGTTGGTGTCGATTTTAATGTAGAAGACATCAATTATGACAAAATTGTCATCATGACAGATGCTGATACAGATGGGGCGCATATTCAGGTTCTATTGCTTACATTCTTCTACCGCTATATGAAGCCGCTGATTGAGCATGGCAAAGTATTCATTGCCCTTCCGCCTTTATATAAAGTCAGCAAAGGCTCAGGGAAGAAAGAAGTCATTGAATATGCTTGGTCTGATGAAGAAATGGATGACGTACTAAAGAAAGTTGGAAAAGGATATACGATTCAGCGCTATAAAGGTTTAGGTGAAATGAATGCCGACCAGCTATGGGAAACGACAATGAATCCAGAGTCGAGAACGCTTGTCAGGGTGAAGATCGATGATGCTGCACGGGTGGAACGCCGCGTCACGACACTGATGGGTGACAAAGTAGAACCACGCCGTAAATGGATTGAAAAAAATGTCGCCTTTGGACTTGATGAGGAAAGCAACATTCTTGAAAATGAAAACTTGTCGCTAGCTGAGGAGGTTTAAACATGGCACAACAAGAACGATTTCATGATTTACCGTTAGAAGAAGTGATTGGGGACCGTTTTGGTCGCTATAGTAAATATATTATCCAAGATCGTGCACTTCCAGATGCACGTGATGGATTAAAGCCTGTACAACGAAGAATTTTATATGCGATGTATGCAGAAGGAAATACACAAGATAAAAACTTCCGTAAAGCTGCCAAAACAGTCGGTAACGTCATTGGTAACTATCATCCTCATGGTGATTCTTCTGTTTATGAAGCAATGGTGAGAATGAGCCAGGAATGGAAAGTGCGAAATGTGCTGATTGAGATGCATGGAAATAACGGGAGTATCGACGGAGATCCTCCTGCTGCCATGCGTTATACGGAAGCAAGGCTTTCTGCAATTGCTTCAGAGCTTTTAAAGGACCTCGACAAGGAGACAGTCGAATTTGTCGCGAACTTTGATGATACAAGCAAAGAGCCTGTTGTCTTACCAGCGATGTTTCCAAATCTTCTTGTGAACGGGTCAACAGGGATTTCAGCCGGTTATGCGACTGATATTCCGCCGCACCACCTAGGAGAAGTGATTGATGGCGTGATTAAGCGAATTGAACAGCCGCATTGTACGGTTGAAGATTTAATGACAGTCATCAAAGGGCCAGATTTCCCAACAGGCGGGATCATTCAAGGTGTGGATGGTATTAAGAAGGCATATGAAACAGGAAAAGGAAAGATTATGATTCGCGGAAAAGCGGAGATTGAAACCATCCGTGGTGGACGCCAGCAAATCGTGATCACAGAAATTCCTTATGAAGTGAATAAGGCCAATCTTGTCAAAAAGATGGACGAGTTCCGCATTGAAAGAAAAGTAGAAGGAATTTCTGAAGTTCGGGATGAGACGGATCGTACCGGCCTTCGGATTGTTGTAGAGCTGAAAAAAGAAGCGGATGCGAATGGTGTCTTGAATTTCTTATATAAAAATTCT
This sequence comes from Bacillus sp. BS1807G30, assembly GCF_040047675.1. Classification (NCBI taxonomy): domain Bacteria; kingdom Bacillati; phylum Bacillota; class Bacilli; order Caryophanales; family Bacillaceae; genus Bacillus; species Bacillus sp. BS1807G30. The sequence continues at coordinate 1,756,015 of NZ_CP157353.1, forward strand.
GATCTGCAAATCCCATATAACTTTAATATGGTCGCGATACATAACAGAAGACCGACTTTAATGACGCTTACAACTGTACTAGACGCTTACATTACTCATCAAAAAGAAGTGGTGACGAACCGCTCAGCATACGAGCTTCGAAAAGCAAAAGAACGTCATCATATTGTAGATGGGTTAATTAAAGCTCTTTCCATTTTAGATGAAGTCATTGCGACGATCCGTTCGTCTAATGATAAGCGTGATGCGAAAAACAATTTGATGGAGAAATATGATTTTACAGAAGCACAATCAGAAGCGATTGTTTCTCTCCAGTTATATCGTTTAACAAATACAGATATCACTCAACTAAGAGACGAAGCAAGAGAGCTTGACGTGCGAATTGCAGAACTTGAAGACATTTTAGCGAATGAGAAAAAGCTGTTTAAAGTCATTACGAACAACTTGAAGAAGTTGAAAAAGACGTATGCTGATGAAAGACGATCTGTCATTGAGGAAAAAATTGAAGAAATTAAGATTAACCTTGAAGTGATGATCGCATCAGAGGACGTGTACGTCACAGTCACAAAAGATGGATACATCAAACGGACAAGCCAGCGTTCCTATGCTGCATCAAACGGTAAGGACTTCGGTATGAAGGATACAGACCGACTGATTCACCAGTTTGAAATGAATACAACAGATGTTCTTCTGCTCTTTACGAATAAAGGGAGCTATATTTACTGTCCAGTTCATCAGCTGCCAGATATACGCTGGAAAGACATGGGGCAGCATATTACGAATATTATTTCGATTGATCGCGATGAATCCATTCAAAAAGCGATCCCAATTAAAGAATTCGATGAATCATCGTATCTCCTGTTCTTCACAAAAGGCGGTATGGTGAAGAAAACAGAGCTTCTCCAATATAAAGCGCAGCGTTATTCAAAACCGCTTGTCGCCTTGAATTTAAAAGGTGATGATGAACTTGTAGATGTTCATGTCACAACAGGTCAGCAAGAATTGTTTATTGCAACGAAAAATGGCTATGGATTATGGTTTGATGAAGAAGAAGTGAGTGTGGTCGGTCCGAGAGCGGCTGGTGTGAAAGGCATCAATTTGAAGGACGGAGACGAGGTGGTCTCTGGACAAATGATTGATCCGAAGAACAATGTGCTTGTTCTCACGACACAAAGAGGTGCTGTGAAGCGGATGAACCTCTCTGAATTTGATAAGACATCAAGAGCAAAACGTGGAGTGATCATGCTAAGAGAATTAAAGAAAAACCCTCACAGAATTGTTGCTGTGATTGCTGCTTCACTGCACGATACACTTGAGATTGATACGGAAAAGGGTGCCACGATCCCGCTCGATATTTCCACACTAAGAGCAAATGATCGTTATAGCAATGGATCGTTTATTTTAGATGAGGAAGAGCAGGGAGAAGTAACTCAAGTTCTTTTATCACCTGCTGCATCTGACCAAGATGACAATAAATAAGCAAAATGAAAACCCCCTGCGTAAGGCAGGGGGTTTTTTATGATGAGGTCAATTTAACTCTCGTGATTGCCAAACATGCTTGTGATGGCATGCACTACTTCAATTCCTTGGTAAACGAAAAGAGAAAGTGAAGTGACAGAGAACAGACCTAGAATGAATACTCTTAAGAAAAATAACATCGTGTAAAACCTCCCAATTTTTGTTTGATTTAAATGGTTGGGTTAACACGATCTACTCGGAAATTCGAAGACTGGTAGAACACTGCAAGTAAATGCTTCTTTTTCCGGTCAAATCGATCAGTATAAGTGATGCGTGCAAATCCAGCTGCCATACTGCCAATGACTAGCAGTGCTGTAAATGCCGCAAATACTGCGTTCACATGTTTTTGTTTCTTTTCATCGCCTGCTGTCTGAACGATTTTCATTTCATGTGATTCTTGATCAGCAACCACCTTTGCATGATGGTATACCTGAACGGAATGAGGCATTGAGAACAAATGAAAACTTGCAAGTGCTATGAATAAGACTGCTAATTTTAACAGCATATTTTTTTTCATTTTTCTCACCCCTTCCTGTTTATTTTCATGATCTTACCACGTTTTCAGTTATTTGAAAAGTCTTATTTTTTTACTTTCCCTCTTTAAAAAAGCGCTAAACATCAAGACATCTATAGGACTGTTTCACTTCATGAAAGGTTTCAATTTTATTTATTAAATTAAAAAAAAGTACCGAGATCAAAGATCTGGCACTTTTCAAAAAGAATGTATTGATGTCGGTTTTGCAACAGCTTTTGTGAAGATTCCCGCAATACAAATGGCAAACAGAACAAAAATAAACGCATGAAGCAGTCCGACTTGATTGGCGAGCAGTCCTAAAACAGGGGGCCCTGATAGAGAGGCTGTATACCCAGATAAAGTGACGATACTGACACGTTTGACAGCATAGCGGCTATCATCACCAGCTGCTGAAATGGTCAGCGGGAAGCCTAAGGACGCGCCAAGTCCCCATAAAAAGATAGATATCATACACACGACGAGTGAAATCTTTAAAATCACCAAGAATAGTCCGGCGGCAGCAGATAAGATCGCGATTCTTAGCAATAGCACCCTACCAAAGCGATCAATGAAACGTCCGCTTACCAGTCTGCCACTAATCATCCCGCACAAAAATAATGCATAGATGACCGTACTCATTGAATGAGAAACCTGATAGCCATCAACCATTGCTAGTGGAATCCAATCATTTGCAGAACCTTCTACAAATGCGAGACATAAGGCAATCATCGCTAATGAGATCGTTCGTTTGTTCAGCCATGATGTTTGAGAAGCCTCAATTGATTCTGTCTGCGTCTCATCCTGATCTTTTCCTGTCCCGTGCGGAATAAACCGTGTACAAATCAGGATACTGAGAAAGAAAAGGAGTGCAATGGTGAGAAGGTGAATGAGGACAGACACACCTAAATAAATAAAGAGAATTCCGGCACCTGCACCAATTAACGTTCCAATACTGAAAGAAGCATGCAAAATCGGCAGGATCGTTCTCTTGATCTGATACTCAATCTCCGTTCCTTCTAAGTTCATGGCTACATTGCACATGCCTGAGCCTGAACCAAAAAGAAAAAGACCAGCAGTGACAATCAGCGTAGAAGAGAGGGCGGCGCCGATTGCAAGGGTTGAGAATCCAATAAACATCAAAAAAGCGCTGACCACAATCGCCACTCGGCCGCCTTTTTTGCGAACGAATACATTGGACAGAATCAGCCCGACAATGGAACCTACAGATAGGCCGAGTAAAATGAGTCCCATTGTGCCTGTATCTGCTTGCAACAAATCTCTCACTTCTGGTGTTCTTGAAAACCAAGTGGAGATGGAGATCCCAGACATCGTAAAAATAACAATGATCGCTTTATACCACTTTAATTTCATCTAATCCCTCATATCTATGTAGTCTTACAGAACAAATCTACTCGATTATAAAGGAGACTTCTTGATTCGTAAATAACATGAGGGAGGATCATCATGAAGAAAATATTCCAACTTCATCATTCTTTGATAGAATAAAGACAAAAGGGGCGATACATATGTCATATCGAATAGGTGTTTTAAAGGGAGACGGGATTGGACCGGAAATTGTTAATTCTAGTATGCGTATTTTAAAGATAGCGCTGTCACAGTTCAATGAACCATTTGTGGAATTTGTAGAGTGTCCTATCGGTGCTGAAGCCATTCATTCTCATCAAGATCCAGTGCCAGCTTCTACAATAGCCGCCTTGAAAAAATGCCATGGCTGGATATTAGGACCTCATGATTCAGCATCATATCCTGATCAATTGAAAGAAAGAAGAAATCCAAGTGGAGAACTGCGTCATACATTTGATTTATTTGCAAATATTCGTCCATCGCAATCGCTGCCAGGTGTGAAAAGCGTTGCCAGTGGCGTCGACCTGGTCATTTTTCGAGAAAATACAGAAGGCTTTTATCCAGACCGGAATATGTATCAGGGGACAGGAGAGTGGATGATTACACCAGATGTCGCCATATCTACAGGTGTGTTTACAAAAAAAGCAATTACCCGTATTGCCCACGCGGCCTTTCAACGTGCAGTGGAGAGGAGGGGGAAAGTCACCATTGTTCATAAAGCGAACGTGATCAAATTAGGATCTGGCTTGTTTTTACGAACATGTCAAGAGGTAGCGAAAGCATATCCGCAAGTGGAGGTTGAGGATATTCATATTGATGCGATGGCTGCCCATTTAGTGAGACGTGCAGGTGATTTTGATGTGATTGTGACAGAAAATATGTTTGGCGATATTTTATCTGATCTTGCAGGGGAACTAGTCGGCAGTTTAGGAATGGCACCCTCATTAAATTGCAACGAAAATCAAGCGATGGCACAGGCGGCACATGGTTCAGCACCTGATATAGCTGGTCAAAATATCGCCAATCCAATGGGCATGATTCTTTCTACAGTGATGCTTTGTAACTGGCTACATGTGAAATATCAAGATGAAAGATTAAAACAGACAGCCAGTCTGATCGAACATACTCTTTATGAGACCTTAAAAAAGAACTTGAAAACGAAGGATTTAGGAGGAAATGAGACGACGACACAATTCACCGAGGCATTCATTCAAACGATGAATGAAGTTTCAATAAAAGGGAGATGAACATGAAAACAGAAAACATTTAGAGGAATGAAAATCTAACAAATCAACCGGTGGATTTTCATTTTTCGTTTTATCTCAATAAGATAAGTATACTTAATAATGAGACAAGAGAATTTTAATTGTTCTTTAACTTCCTAGAATATATATTATGTAAACTAAATGAGTTCAATTTTAAGTTTTGATATTATATTATAAATACCACCTCTCTTCCAACTCGTGTTTAGTAGCTCTTCTCCAAGTCGGCACAAAGAGAACGTTCTTTGTAATGATTCGATTCGGCATTACAGAGAACGTTTTCTAAGCACTAGCATAAATCTTATGAATGGTTATGTCTTATCTATTAATTAATGCAAAAAAAGAGAACCTTTGACTTGATCCTCTTTATTATTAGATTTTTTATTCAATCGACTCAAACGCAGCACTATTTTCCAGTCTCAGCAAACTGTTTCAATCGATCTCCAATTTCATCTCTTACCCTTTGGAAAAATGACCACTTCTCTTCTTCTGTTCCTTCTGCTTTTGCTGGATCATCAAAGCCCCAATGGACACGTTCGACATGAGGAGGAGTCATCGGGCATTTATCAGCTGCGTCACCGCATAATGTTACGACTAAGTCAGCGTGATGTAATATCTTCTGATCAATCAGGTCAGACGTTTGATGAGAAATATCAATCCCTATTTCTTTCATTGCTTTTACAGCATTCGGATTTAATCCATGAGCTTCAATACCAGCGCTATAAACCTTCCACTCATCTCCAAGATGCTTTTTAGCCCAACCTTCAGCCATTTGACTGCGGCAAGAATTACCGGTACATAAAAAGTAAATTGTTTTCTTTGACATGTTGATCGTCTCCTTTAATGTATAATCAATAGCCAGAAATACAAAGCTAAAAGTGTAATGAATAGTGTTGGTACAGTTAAAATGACCCCTATTTTGAAATATGTCCCCCAGGAAATCTTCACACCTTTTTGAGAAAGGACATGAAGCCATAGAAGTGTTGCTAAGGAGCCAATGGGCGTAATTTTTGGTCCTAAATCAGAACCAATGACATTTGCGTATATTAACGCTTCTCTCATCATTCCTTGTGTATCGGTGCCGGATATGGCTAATGCATCGATCATGACCGTCGGCATATTATTCATGACAGATGAAAGAATCGCTGCGATAAATCCCATACCAAGAGTCCCTGCCAATAAACCTTGATCTGCTACAGCTTGAATTACGCTTGAAAGAGCATCAGTAAGTCCTGCATTTCGCATGCCATAGACAACAACGTACATACCTATGGAAAAGAAAACGATCGCCCAGGGAGCTTCTTTTAGAACGCTTTTTGTTTGAACAGAAGGGCTTTTTTGTGCAATGACCAAGAATAAAATGGCAATCACACCAGCTATGACCGATACAGGTATAGATAAAAATTCGCTTGCAAAATAACCAATCAATAAAAAAGCTAATATATACCAAGATAATCTAAACATCTTTGGATCTTTTATTGCTTCACTTGGGTGTTTTAACTCATTCATATCATAGCGTTTAGGTATACTCTTTCTAAAGAAAAGGTACAGTACAGTGATACTCGCAAGCAACGAAAAAAGGTTTGGAACCACCATTCTGGATGCATATTCAATAAACGTAATGTTAAAATAGTCGGCTGTTACAATGTTCACCAAATTACTTACGACAAGAGGGAGCGACGTTGTATCTGCAATAAACCCACTCGCGATAATAAAAGGGAATACAATTTTTTCATTGAAGTGTAATGCTCTGACCATGGCTAAAACAATGGGTGTCAAAATAAGTGCTGCACCGTCGTTTGCAAATAAAGCAGCGACGATTGCACCAAGGATGGTCACATACACAAACATACGCAACCCACTGCCTTTTGCAGCTTTTGCCATATGCAATGCTGCCCATTCAAAAAAGCCGATTCGATCAAGGATGAGTGAAATGACGATAATGGCGACAAAAGCTAAAGTCGCATTCCAAACGATGCCTGTCACGGTGATCACATCGTCAACATTCACAACACCTACGATTAATGCTAAAATGGCCCCTCCACATGCGGACCACCCTATGGATAGATTTCTTGGCTGCCAAATAACCAATACCAAAGTGAACAAAAATATGAGTAATGATAAAACGGCAAAACTCAAACCCATCCCTCCTTACGAACAAGAAATGTTTGTTGCTTTATGTTGTATACTTTTTAAAAGGTCATCTTCTTTATCAATTTGATTTAAGATGGTACGAATCGTCTCAAATTCTGGAGACAGTTTATTGATTGAATAATAACGCCACTGCCCTTTTCTGTTCTCATGAACAAATCCAGCTTTTTTTAATTTTCGTAAATGCTGACTAATAGCTGGTTGACTCATTTCGAACATATCTACCAGTTCACACACACAATATTCTTTCTCCAAAAACAATTTCATCATGATCAGTCTTGTTTGATCACTGAGTGTTTTTAAACAATTCGACATATGTGTCACACCAATTGAAACATCTGCAGTCACAATGATTCCCCCTCTTTTCAAAAGTGACGGTCCTTGTTTTCAACTCCTTCAACATTATATAACCGAAAACTTATATAATCAATTGATTATATGAATTTAAACAAAAATTTATTCTCGTAAAAGTTATCGATTGATTTTCTTTTTAATTTATTTTATGATTTATTCATCAAAAAAAATTGATTAATGAAAAAGGAGAATTCTATGTCCCTTTCCTTTCCCTTAGAAAATAAACAGCTAGTGGATACATTTGAGCATTACGAACTGAAGTTCAAAGCATTATCTGATAAAAAAAGGCTACATGTATTAAACGTTCTTTGCGAAAACGGCCCTACTTGTGTTTGTGATCTAATTGAGCAATTTCAGATGACACAATCTAAATTGTCATATCATTTAAAAATCTTATTAGATGCAGATTTAATCACAAAAGAAACAAGAGGTACATGGAGCTATTATTCCTTAAATGAAAAAGAAGTGAATCATTTACTTTCACCAGAGCTATGTTGCTTATTTCGCCCTTCTTGCTAGGAAGGGATTATTTTTAACTAATTAATCAAAAAAAATTGATTTATAAGGAGTTACATAAAATGAAAAAAAACTTACCAGTAGTTATTATTGGCGGCGGCCCAGTTGGTATTGCCGCAGCTTCACATCTTATTAAAAGAAATAAATCATTCCTCTTATTTGAATCAGGCAAACAAATTGGGAATCATTTTTTAGATTATGGACATGTACGCCTGTTTTCACCATGGGAGTTTAATATTGATCAAGCTGCAAGGGAATTGCTAGAAAAACACCAGATCCCCCTTCCTTGTAAAGATGAACTCCCATTAGGAAAAGAAATTGTTACCCAATATCTAAAACCATTAACTGAACTACCAGAAATGAAACCACATATTTATTTAAATAGCCCAGTTCTCCATATTGGCAAAAAAGGTGTTGATAAAGTCAAAACAAAAGATAGAGATCTAGTACCTTTTATCATTCGAGTGAAATTAAATAATCAAGAAGAAAAAACTTACGAGGCAAAGGCGGTTATTGATGCCACTGGTACGTGGCAAAACCCTAATCCAATAAATGCTGAAGGGATTATGACTGAAAATGAAAAAAGAGTTGCTGATCGGATTTATTATGGCATTCCTGATGTTTTAAATCGTGATCTGATTCGGTATCAGAATAAAACAGTTGCAGTGGTTGGTAGTGGTCATTCTGCTGTAAACACTTTGCTTGAGCTGGCAGAGCTAAAAATGACATCAAAAAACACAGAAATTATATGGATTTTAAGAAAGCATGATATTAGTGAGGTATTCGGAGGAGAAAGCAATGATCAATTGCCTGCAAGAGGTCAATTAGGCATTAGATTGAGACAAATTTTAGATAAAGGGTTAGTAAGAGTCTTCCCTTCAATGTTGATTCAAAATATTGAACAAACTTTTAATAGCAAGTTAAAAATCATTGGCCTCCAGAAAAAAGAAGAAATAACAATTGATAATATAGACGAAGTGATTGCGAATACTGGGGCAAGACCTGACTTTAAGTTCCTAAGAGAAATTCGCCATACATTTGATTCAGCATTAGAGTGCGTGCCGGATCTAGCTGACCTTATTGATCCTAACATACACAGTTGTGGCACTGTACGACCACATGGTGAAAAAGAACTGAGACAACCAGAAACAAACTTTTATATCATTGGTTCCAAAAGTTATGGAAGAGCACCTACTTTTTTATTAGCCACCGGTTATGAGCAGGCTCGATCTGTTGTTGCTTATATGACTGGTGATAAAGAGTCTGCTGAACGTATAGAACTTAAGTTACCTGAAACGGGAGTTTGTAAAGTTGCTTTAAAACCTAAAGTTGAGAAAACGTCTTGTTGTATTGATGAATAAATAAAAAGCAGGCCTCTTTTGGGGTCTGCTTAATTAGTTAGTATTTTTTCCATAGCCATTACATCAACATAATCATTATCGATTTTCCCGTGTTCTTTGAATATGCCTACTTCCCTATACCCCATTGATTTATATAAACCTTGTCCTAATTCATTAAAAGGGAAGGTGAATAAGACAATTTTATGTATTTGAGATTTAACTGCTTCTTTTTCTATATTAGATAAGAGTGCTTTACCAATACCTTTCCCTCTTTGATTACGACGGATATATATAGATAAATCAGCAACACCTTGATAAGCACGTCGATGAGAGTATGGGTTAAGTGCCACCCACCCTACTACCTGTGAATTTAATTCAGCAACAAGAATTTTATATTTTTCAGATCGATCAGTGAACCATTTTGTCATGTAAATGATATCTTTTTTTTCAACTTCTAAAGTGGCTATTTTATCAATAATCCCTTGGTTATAAATATCTAATATTTCAATCAGATCTGAATCGTTGGCTGCTCTAATTTTAAGCATACTTCCCATCTCCATCTTTGTAGTGTGAATTTAAAAATCTCGTATTCTTTTAATGATTGAAGTCTCAATAATAAATAAAGTAACCAACTAAATAGATTAAAGTCAATTTATTTTTACAAAGCTTTACTTAGAATGTATGAAAAAGACCAAAAGAGTTTAATCTTTTGGTCTTTTTCAACGCGTCTCCCAACAAAAGCGAGAATTGCAGTTATAACAGCGAATCCTGAGCCGATAGGAGATACAATGGATAAAGTCCCCTTTTCAAAGGCTCGATATAATACCTATAAAATTGATGACACTTATACCTGCTATTCCAAACCATGCCATAATGGAGCTATTATCAATGTGTGGTGATTGTGTAAGTATAAATATTTCTAGCAAAAGTGAGGCAATAAACGGAATCCCTAACAAAGCAGGAATTCTGGCACGAAACAGTCGAGATATCATGACTGCTAGTTATGCTCCCCTTTCATTTCACCTTAAGGAAATTCTATTTTTGGATCATAATTGCTATCATTTTTGTGCCAGCATGCTGTTGGATTTATGTTATCATGAGTCATAAGGGGGGTTTTAATTACCAGTACCAACATTTTTTTGCAAACCAATTTTCTGCTTATGCTTTGGTTATTGTGTAATGTCGAGCTGTTTTAATATGTTATAATATCGCTTTCGTACTTTATTGCAAGCAAAAAACCATGTCAATTAAGACATGGTTTTACGAACTTTATCCTTGACCTCTATTTTATTGAGGGAAAGAATCAATTGATCCGTAAAAATTCCCTTTAAATTATATAAATACTAATGGCTCATTTTGTTGATGTGCCAGTTCCATTCCCTCTGCCAGATGGAGAGCGTTCATTTATCCATATCATCATCTGGCCAATTGCGGATCAATTGACGCAATCTTACTGCAACGGTCTGACAAACCTCTGGCATTAAGTAACTGTCAGAATCTGGTTGTTCTAACAACGGGATGATGTCATCTGAATAATCTTCAAATGGTATGTCTCCGCCAAATCCTTGCATATTATCTAAATTCATCCCAATACACGCTGCTAACCTGCATCTAAAATCATGGAAGTCGGTGTAAGACCAATGTGCTTCGCAATGAGTAAAATCCATTCCCGCGAATCATTCCTCCGTTTTCAAATTGTAATGGTCGTTTCAACACTCGCTAATATCACTCCTGATTGATCATATAATAGGTCAACGAGCACGCAACTCTCTATTCTACCTGGGTTTCTAAGGTTTATGTTGATTTAATCCCTGCACCACAAAGAGGAATGATGATGGTTTCTGCTGATTCCTTTTGATATTTCATGTAGCCAGCAAAATTGATGGCAGATGTCACCTCTACATAAAATCCTTTCTCACTTAGTTTAGAGCGTGCATGGAGAATTTCTTCTTCTTCAATATCAATAAACGTACCATTCGTCTTGTATACAGCTTCTAAAATTTGTTTAGAACGCGCCGGGGCAGCAATAGCTATTCCTTCTGCTACAGTCCCTTTATTTGTCATAGGCGTTGCTGATTCCTCCGCATGTTGAAAAGCTTTCACAAGTGGTGCGCAGTTCTTTGCTTGTACGGCAATAATTTTCGGTATTTTATGAATGAGACCATTTTCGAATAACTCTTTAAAGCCATAATACGCACCGAGCAGCAGAGTGCCGTTTCCAACCGGAATGATTAAAGCATCCGGTGCTCCTTTTAGTTGCTCATAGATTTCATAGGCGTATGTTTTTGTACCTTCGAAAAAATAAGGGTTATAGACATGGCTTGCATAAAAAACGTTTTCCTCGTCTACTGCCTTTTGGGCCGCAGCTGCAATGTCTTCTCGTGTACCATGAATTTCTTTAATCGTTGCTCCGTGGGCTTTTATTTGAGCGACTTTTTTAGGTGATGTTTGATCACTTAGATAGATGTCACAGGCAATACCACAACGCGCAGCATACGCAGCAATTGCCGTTCCTGCATTCCCGCTGCTATCAGCAATGACTTTTGTTACCCCTAATTCCTTAGCTTTTGTCATTAACACAGCTGCTCCACGGTCTTTAAATGATAGTGTAGGCATCATATAATCAACTTTTACATAAGTGTTTGGCTCATTAGGATCTAGAACGATTAAAGGAGATTGGCCCTCGCCCATTGTCACAGTTTCCCACGTCTTAGAACCTTTTGGAAATGGCATGGTTTCAACATAACGCCATAATGAACTTGGATAGTGATCCCAAGCTGTGACGTCTATTTTCGGGGTATCTTTCACTAGATTGAATACTCCACCACAATCACATTTCCATAGAGTTGGTGTCATCTCATATTTTTCCCCGCAATGGTTACAAATTAATTGATTCATTCTTCATCTGCCCCTTTGAATATTTTTTTATACAAAATATATTTTTTTATATAGGGTGGTCAAAAAAATATTCTAAATATATGCAATGGCATCCATTTCAATTTTGAATCCAAAATGTAATGCATTCGTTGGCACAACCGTACGAGCTGGTTTATGTTCACCGAAAAATTCGGTATAAACCGTATCTACTTTGTCCCATAATTCAATATCTGAAATGTATAATGTCATGCGCAAAATCTTTTCTTTTTTACTTCCTGCAGCTTCTACAATCATCTCCACATTCTTAAGCGCTTGTAATGTTTCTTCTTCAATGGGGCCGAACTCTTTTTCTGTCGTTTCGGGATTGATAGCAAATTGTCCCGAAACATAGACCGTGTTTTGATGAATGGTTGCGAATGCATAGTGTCCGTTTGATTTTAGATTTCCTACCTCGAGTACGCTTTCCATTTTGACACTCCTTACCTCGATTTATTTTTGATTTCATCCAAATAGCTATAGACGGTTACTTTGGAAATGCCTAACATAGATGCGACCTTCTCAACAGATCCTTTCATTAAAAAAATGCCCTTTTCATCCATGAATTTGATTAGTTCAATTTTTTCATGACGTTTCATGACTGGATGAACACTGTTTTGAATGATTTGTTGAATCAATTGATCGACGATTTCTTCCACATTTTCAAGATCATCATTTGATGTTGTTTCTTTTTCTTGAGCTTCCACTTGTGTAGAAAGAAATGTGTCCATAAATTGCTGCATTTGATTTAGTGCTTCAACATCAAAATTGATACAAAAAGCTCCGATCACTTTTTGCTTTGAATCACGTATTAATGAAGTCGAAGAACGAATCGTACGCTTATCTTCTGTTACAAATGTATAACCAGCCAGATAATCTTCTTTAAAATCTTCTGATTGTAATACAGTCTTTACTAGATGATCAAATGATTGGCCGATTTCTCTTCCTGTCACATGGTTATTTACTGTAAACATGACAGATGCTTGAGGGTTCGTTAAATCATGAATCACCACTTCACAATTTGGTCCAAACATTTTTGCAGTAGATTTTGCTAAAGGAATATAACTCTCTAATAACTTTTTAATATGTTCCATGCCTAAGCACCTCATTTTTTTATTCCACTAGATTATATAATTTTTTATATATAAAAACAATATATAGATTTATTTATATGTTGTAATGCTCACAAGATCACAAATATGAAAATCACCACAAGCAAAAAGCAGCCATTGACTGCTTTTTGCTTGTGCTCCTTTCTAATTGTCTTCCTGCTGGATTCCATACAAAATGACGTCAATTCCCCATCGGAACCGTTCCATTGATACGGTATCACCTGCAAACATTTCTTCTTTTACACGATGAATGAAAGGAAACTGCGTTTTGTCTGCTTGAAGAAATGCTTTTTTTGTGTCTGAAATCTGTGAAGAGCCTTGTTTCTTCCAAGAGACCTTTTCGTAAGCTACGGAAGATACGTATAACAGCAATAGGTCTACTCCCCATGCTGCGGATGTAGATTTGATCCCGCCTTCATGCAATGCAGCGAGAAGATGTTCGGTCAAGTGAAGAAAGTTCGTTCCTTGTGGAATGGTGGAAAGAGAAATTTCAGCGAGACCAGGTTTTTCGAACAGCAGGAGGAAATAAGTATGCAATATGTCGAATAACTGTTCTTTCCATGTGCTATCCTTTGAATCTGGATAAACCATTTGTCCGAGACCATAATCCAATACGTAAGCACTGAGTTCTTGAACATTGTTCACGTAGACATACAAGGATGCAGGTCCCGTATCCAATGCTTTAGCCACCTTACGCATACTCATGCCCTCTATTCCTTGCTCCTTAAGAAGCTCATAGGCCGTTTTCACAATAAGCTCACGGCTTAAGGGTTCTTTAGCCGGCCGAGACCGGCGACTTATAATACGACGATTTGAATTGTTCATACTCTCTTTATAACATGTCAAAGTAAAATAGTAAATTGAGCATCAATCATCATCCTTTTGAAAAGAATTCATCATATCTGCAAGCTTGACCGCAGCGTCTTTTGAAAAACACAGTTTTAAACTATTCTCCGATTCATGAGCTTTTTCCGATGAATATTCGTACATCATGTCTTCGTATTCTTCAATCGCCTTTTCAATATGATGAGGATGTCGGACAATAGCAAGTGCTAGCTCCCTTGCATCAAACATCGCCATGTTCACACCCTCGCCTGCGAATGGCGACATGACGTGAGCTGCATCACCGATAAGCGTAACTCCTTTATGACGATTCCATTTAAAACCGACAGGAAGCGTATAAATCCGTCTTGGAATGATGGCATCTTCTGCATAACGAATATAGTTTTTCAGCTGATCATCCCAATCACTAAATAACGCTAATAATTGTTCTTTTGCTTCTTTCGCTTGATGAAACGGTATACCACAAGTCTCGATCCAGTTGCGTTCTACCATAAGGCTTGCATACACTTTGATTCGGCCATCTCCGTTTAACTGCCCAATCAGTCCTTTATGGTCTTCTAAAGCAAACATCTTACCACGTTTATTAAATTCAGCTAAATCAGGGTGGTTCACCTCTACGCTGAGGACATTTAATTCCAGCATCGTAAGCCCAGAATATTCAATCTCAATATCTGTTAACAGAGGACGCACACGAGAAAAAGCACCATCAGCCCCAATCAAAAGGTCAACTGTTTCGACAATTCCATTTTCAAAATGAAGCTCTGTCATACCTCTTTCTAATGAAACGCATCTTTCTAGTTTATACCCATATTTGATGGTTTCAGCATCAATTTGTTCTAACAGTAGTTCACATAACACACCACGATCAATTTCCGGGCGAGTACCTTTTTGATCTGATTCCGTTTCTTCATCTAAATAAATTCTTCCTGATTTATCAAGTAATCGGAAATCTTCCCCTTCATAGCGGGCCTTCTTTTGAAATTTCTCATAAACTCCTGCTTCTTTTAAAGCTTTTTGACCTGTTTCTTCGTGAATATCCAGTGAGCCGCCTCGTTCAAGGCTCTTGTCATGCATCTCTCGTTCATAAATGGTTGTTTGTATACCGTAATTTTGCAAAATTAAGGCAAGTGTTAGTCCCCCAGGTCCTCCTCCAATGATAGCGATTTGCTTTTGATCCTTAGATAATGATGTCATCTTCTGCATCTCCTCATCCCTTTGTGGAAATCGTTTTAAATTACATCTCATTTATATCATAACGAACATCGTTCGTAAAGAACGATGTTCGTTTAAAAATCGTTTGTTTTACGATTGTGTTTTCATGAAAAGAAACCCATCGCCCACCATCATAGGATACACTCCATTTAGGACGGTTAAAGGTTGTCGAATCATAACAACGATACTTAGGATCAGTAGATCTCCATTGTTCTCATTCTAAGTGTAAGAGGTGTTCTTATGAATAAATTATTGGCCATGTTGATATTAGGATTGAGCTTTAGTGGTGCCGCGCTCATTCTTTCAGTCCCTTTGTTATTCAAACCGAAAACAGAACAATTTGAGCTGGTGTTTGCTGCTGGATCATTGGGCGCTTTCGCAGTATTTGCTGTCTCATGCCTAGTGCTTCGAAAGCAATTCAATCGCTAAAAAACCTAAACAAAATCCACCGTCATGAACAGTGGAGATTTGTTTAGGTTTTTGTGATTTTTTAATATGAATTTAAAGAATGTGGTATAAGCTGACACCGATACTGAGAGCGAATAAAACAAGTGCAGGGATTGCTTTTTTAAAGGGATCTTTGGCCAATACGATCAGAGTAAATGCAGCTGCCAGCATCGTACCTCCTAACAATAAGCCTGATAATAATGCTAATGTTGGGATCCATATGCCGGCTAGCATTCCAGCAGCGCCTATTAACTCAAGAGCCCCCGTTAAAATATTGAAAAATGCGGGTAAACCAAATCGTTTAAACTCTTCTGCCATTTTTCCTGATATGATTTTCGTTCCTGTGAGGAAAAAGAAAACGGCTAATACAATTTGTAGAATAAGAATGAAAATAGTGATCACATCTTTCTAAGTTATTTGACCAGAAAGGGTCGCTTAATGGACACCGGTTTCTGGGGCCATCTTAATAAAATCTCACTTCCACATTGAATGGATGAAATTTATATGTCATAGCATATATCGTGCAAAAATAGAGGTTGTTTCTACCTTACAGATTTATCAAGATGGATAGTCTGAATAGAATAATTTGTTTAAAAGTAATTTTAATTGTTCAATCTCTTCATCGCTTAATTGATTTGTCACAGTTCGATGTGCATCCATGACGACAGGAAGAATCGCCTTTTTGATCTCGTCCCCTTTTTCTGTTAAAAACAGGTGATGCGAGCGCCGGTCTTGTTCATTATAGATTTTTTTGACAAGCCCTTTTCGTTCCATTGACTGGATCATTCTTACGACAGTGGTTTGATTTTTATCAATGCCTTCTGCCAATTCTTTTTGAGTCGAGCCTTTTTCACGGCTAAGAATACTAATAATACTCCACTGCTCTGGTGTAACACCGTATGGCTTTAACCTATTCGTAAAATAATTCGTCATTTTCACATCAGTGCGATGAACGAGATAACCTATTAAATCATGTAACTTCATGTAAACACCCTCTAATCATTTTATATGCTATAGCATTTATATTAGTGGAGTGGTTAAACGTTGTCAAATTGTCTACATGTTATGCTTAAAATCAATTCCTGACATGATATATGGCAATGCTGATTTGATAAATTCTTCTGAAGATATGTGCGAACTATTTTTTCTCCACTCAACAGAAGCTCCGTGAATTCCCCAGCTTAAAAAAACAGCCGTGACCTTCAAGACTTGCTTTTCGACATCTGTATATTGATTCACTAACAACTGATAAAAAATAATTTCAAGCTGTTCTCGAACAATTGGAGCAAGTTCAGTTTCATATTCTACTTGGCAGCGGTTATGAAGAGATTGTTGGAAACTGGCTAGCGCTTTAAAAATATTCATCATTGTATCTTCATCTAGTTTACTATTGTTAAAATTGATACTTTCTAAATTAATCGACAATATTTCTGAGAGTGTTTTATCTAATAAATCGTATTTATCCTCAAAATGATAATAAAACGTGGCTCGGTTAATCATGGCTTCTGCTGTCACATCTTTCACCGTAATATCCTTAAATTCCTTTTTCGATGAAAGCTTCATGAAAGACTCCATGATTAATTTGCGCGTTCTTAATACACGCGGATCTGTCTTTGGCTGGGTCATCTTCTTCCCCCTTTCTTTTTAAACACTTGCTTGAATCTGTCGGATATACAACAAATTGAAGAAATTATTGGTGTTGATCTCACTCATTCTGTCTTAAGATTCAATTGTAAAGCAAATGATGACTTGATTCAAACAACTGATCAGGACACATTTTTTCCTGAAAAATTGAGGAGGAAATAACTTGAAAAATAATGACATGTTTTGTGATTTAGAAACTGGTGTATGCGGTGTAGGTGAAGAAGATATCCAGGTCATTGACTTTCACCAACCTAAAAAAAACATTACGCTCTACTATGTAACAGATCCAATTTGTTCTCATTGCTGGGCAATTGAACCTGTCCTGCGCCGATTTAAAGAGCAATACGGACATTATTTTCATTTCCAGACTGTGTTAGGTGGACTGCTAGAGAAATGGCATGACGGTCCAATTGATCCTGCGAACGGAATTTATAAGCCTGCTGATGTTGCGGGTCACTGGAGAGAAGTCGGAGAACATTCTCGCATGCCAATTGATGGGTCCTTAATGATTGACAATCCTGTTCAATCCTCCTACCCGTCCTCTCGTGTGTTCAAAGTGATTCAAAAACATCACGGTGATGAACAAGCTTATACGTTTTTACGCCGTGCAAGAGAAGCACTATTTGCATTCAATCAAAATATATCTGATATTACGGTTTTAATTGATATCGTCAACAACCTTGGACTGAACGGAGATGTTATTTTACATGAAGCGGAACTCCCTAGCGGACAAGACTTATTAAATCAAGATTTTGCTCTTGTTCGAGACCTCGGTGCAAGAGGTTTTCCGACCATCATCTTCGTCAATGAAGAAAATAAAGGAGTTAAAATCACGGGTGGTCGACCATTAGACGTCTATGTGGATGGATTAAAGCAAGCTTTAAACACAGAAGAGCTTCAACCGAAAAAGCTACCAGCGGTTTCTGCCTTACTCGAAAAAGAAAAATGTCTATTCTCTAAAGAGATTGAAGTGATGTACGATATTGATCAATCGGGTGTGCAGACTTTTATGGAGAAAGAACTTTCACAAGTACCGTTTCATATGAAAGAAGCTCTAGGAGAACAGTATTTCACAACTTCAACATAAGGAGAATGGCGATGGCTTACGTATTACAAGTGGATTTTAAGATGAATGGCCCTTTCGGAGATGAATTGGCAAAAGAGTTTTCTGATTTAGCGAGAAGTATTAATGAAGAGGATGGGTTCATATGGAAGATATGGACGGAGAATCCTGAAAAAAATGAGGCTGGCGGAATTTATTTATTTGAAACAAAAGAAGAAGCTCAAACATATCTCGATATGCATGCTAAAAGAATCACTAGCTTTGGCATAACAGACATCAATGCGAAAATCTTTGACATATATTCTGAGCTGACTCATATCACAAAAGGTCCATTAAAAACGCATTAAGATTAACACACGAAAAAAGAGCGGTTGTTGACTGCTCTTTTTTCTTATGAATGAAGTAAGATATTCAACTTTAAACCGATTCATTAAAAGGTTATGATCAGCAGTTTCCCCTAGCTCACTTGTTGCTTGTTTTTTTTATTAAGTCTACACCATCATATGATAGGGTTTCTACATGTGTAGCCTTTTGCAGGATGTAATGATCAAAAAACGTCTTCGTATAGTCCGTCACAAGATGATGCATCTCTAATGCATCTCTTGTGCCTCTAAGTTCCTCATCTACACCGGTAAACACGATGTCACAGTAATCTAAATGTGCAGCACCATCAACAGTGAAATAATAGGTTTCCATGCTATTGTTGTCACCAATGATCGCATTCATATTATAATTCGGTTCAGAAAACAGGAGCAAAAAGGGTTTATTGAGGTCGCTGTCGAGAAGGCCAAATGCACCACTATCTAAGCCAGCCCCGCAGACAAACCGGTCGTCATCCCGGCAAACCATAACCGCTGTAGGTCCGCCATAAGAATGTCCAGAGATACCCATGCCAGTGTCGAGTAGCAGTCTGTCATGAAAAATGGACTTCCATTCTCCAGAGTTTAGTTTGTGAAGATGATCGGCTACGTACCTTACATCTTCTGCCTGTCGTTCACTATATCTTGTTAACTCGTTAATGATTGGCAAGGAAAGGATGTTACGGCAGATCTCAATAGCCGTTTCATCGTCAGGGCGCATATTCATCTTACCTGCCAGTGTTATCATCTCCGGATCTTCAGAAAACGCCTTAATGACTTCCGAAAAACCCTTTGATACATTCAACAGCTTCCCATCTTTCCGTTTGTACATGGTGCTATCCTGATGGCCGATACTGACGACAACATACCCTTGGCTTGCCATATCTGTACAGATGGCTGTCCCCCATTCAGGTGAACCACCCCCGCCGCAAACATAGAATACCACTGGATAGCGCTCTTCCTTCCGAGAAAGAGCCAGATCGTCATAACAATGCGTTTTGATATCGATAGAGAAGAACTTTATTTCCTTCAAATACTCAGTGACAAGCGGCTGGTCATGAAGCATTTCGTAGACTTCAGGAAACATGTATGTGGATGGAGTCTTTCCTTCACTGCTATCAGATGGATAGTACATAAATGCGGTCAGTTCTCTTTTGGATTGATCTGATGCCGTATACTCAAAATCCATCTGGATTCGGCCGACTATGTAGCTACCGATTGGTTCTGGAAATGTGTCATACCTTTTCATTCTTTTATGCCCCTTTCATCATGAAAATGAATATCGGTTCTTTGCTGGCTGAGTATCGTATTGTGATATAATCTTGAGTCAAAGACAAGCGCTAAGAGAAAATGAACTTGCTGAATGGACATCATGATGGTGAAAAATTCTGAAGAAATGATAGGGTGATAGCGATGAGAAGACTTGAGTCTGGTATATCAGTAGACAACGAAACATTTTCTGATGTTGCCAGGTATGAAAACGAAACAATTAGCAGAACGACAATCATCAACTCAAATATTCGTTCTCCTATTTTTGGAGCTGTCACTTGGATCATCTTGTATTTGATACGTGTGATCTGACGAATGCGAGATTTTTTGCCGGTAGTACGATTGATCATTGTACTTTTAGTCATTCAGACTTGCGCTCTGTGGGCATTGGCAAAAACGAAGCTGTCTTCACCAATTGCGAATTTTCTTCCTGCGATATGAGGGGAATGACATTGGAGAATGCTACGTTTATCGATTGTACTTTCTCTAATTGTAGATTCAATGACCGTGTTTTACAGGCAGCGATCATCGTCAATTGTACCTTTGCTGGTAAGCTAATAGATATAACGTTTGAGGGAAATGGCAAACAAAAGCTGATCGCCAATTTTGAAAACTGCACCCTTGATGGTGTTCGTTTTATAGGCTGTGACCTAGCGGCATGTATTCCGCCAGCATCCAAAAACCATTTATATGTTGAACATGTATCTGCACGAGTGAAAAAGGCCTTAGAGAAGATAGATGATGATCCTACTCTGTCTGACCATGATCGGAAAATAATAGTGCGGAGTCTGCGGAAGCTTGAACAAATGGAACAGTGTATTTTTAACACGAAATATATGGAGAAAATACATGGGGCCGCTTTTGTTGAACGCTTTTTCAGTCATCTTGGATGTAGCAAGGATCACATGTAGCGTTTGCTACATCTCTTTTCCTATTAATTCGATATCTTCTTGTGATAGATCAAACGTTTTCATTTCGTTCCCCTTTCACCTCACTGCTCGTATGTATTATACCAAACATAAGATGATGAACTAAATGGGGAAAAAACAGCCTATGATTATACATATCATCATCTTCTTATCCTTTTTTATAGCTTCACTCTCCTTTACTAACCAGCCAAAAGACCGTTTAATCTGTAGTGAATTGCCATTCAGAACGTATTTCATATTCAATTGAAAAAGGCTGCTTTCAAGTAAGCAGCCTTTTCGCCTATTTACATCAGAACATGTACCCTTTCTAGGTGTGAACTAAATCCCTAACGATTGATCACTTGAATGATTTTCTTCAGAGCATCTGCCGCTTCTGGAATTGGCATGACAACAAACACATGCAGCATTTCAGGATAAACAAAGGTTTTGATGTCCATTCCTTGTTCTGATAGTTTTTCATCGAGCTTTATGGCATCTGGATATAACATATCATGTGTTCCGATAAAATGAGTGATCTTCCCGAGCCCTTTAAAGTCACCGTAAATCGGACTAATCAATGGGTCTGTGAGACTTTGATCAGCTGCCCACATTTTTGTGATGACTTCCATTCCTTCATGACCTAGAATCGGGTCCTTTTTTGCATATTCAAAAATGAGAGGGTTGCTCATACTCATATCAACACACGCAGATAGTAACACGATATCCTTTGGCTGCGGCAGATCTTCCTTCTTTAAAAGGTGCGCAAGACCAAGTGAGATGTTTCCGCCAGCTGAATCTCCCATGATCGTCAATTGATTGGCGCTTTCAGCAGTTTTCAGAAGGTCTTTATATAGGTTAAGAATTTTCGGATACGTATCCTGGTTGCTATAATGAGGCACTTTTGGGTAAATAGGGGCGACTACTTTCGCACCTAGTGATTGCGCCATTTTATCCATGAACCACCAATGGACATTCAAAGGCTGATTTGTCCACGCACCACCATGTAGATAGAGAATGACTTTTTGATTTTGTGATGCTTGTTCATTCAATGTGAAAACTTGCATGCCTTCGAATGTCTGCTCTTGTACCTCACTGATTAACTTCACATCCTCTCCAATGGCATAAGGCTGCGTATTTTCAATTCCTTTTTGCTCAAGAAATTTTTTTGTCTGTTCGATACTAGAAAAACTCTCTTTATTACTTTGCGAAGCGAATAATGTTTCAAATTGAATACTTTCTTTAGAACGTTCACCATGATACAATTCTACGCTCATTTTTTTCTCTCCTTCACTCAATAGGTTTATTGATCATCCTGCTTTGGAACACGAAATGATTCCAGGTAGACTTGTACTTTTTTTTCAGGGGTTTTTAATAAGTTAGATAGAAGGTCTTGAATGAGACGAAGGCTTTTAATTTTCTTTTCAATTTCTTCATGTTTAAGATGGACAATTTGTCTTAGGGTATCAAGGTCTATGTCTTGACTTAGCATGTGCATAATTTCAGCTATTTCTTTTAATGAATAACCGAGCGTTTTCGCATCTTTGATCAATTGAATTTTCACAACATAGTCGTCTGTATAGAATCTGTAACCGTTTGAACGTCGTCTTGGAGCAGGTAATATGTTGTGCTCTTCATAGTAACGAATTGCGGCAGGACTTACTCCTGTTTTTTTGGCAAGTTCTCCTCTAGTCATCAACTCCATCGTTACTCCTTTTTTATTATTTTGTTTTACTATATGTACATTATAAAGGTTGAACTATACTTCAAGGTCAAGGTGAAACATTTTTCGGCCAACTTTTGTTATCAAATGATTGTAGCAAAGAGATCTCTAGTGCTTGCTATGACATAATTGAGGTTACTTTTTGGGTAAACAAAAAAACACCATCGCACCCGGCCAAATAAGGCGGATGCAATGGTGTCATCATCATTCCATCTGGATTATGATAAATCTTCCCCATTTGTTTCAATCACTTTTTTGTACCAGTAGAAGGAATCTTTTTTGTAACGATTTAATGTCCCATTCCCTCTGTCGTCTTGATCTACATAGATCAAACCATAGCGTTTACTCATTTGAGATGTTCCGCAGCTAATTAAGTCAATACAACCCCATGGTGTATACCCCATTAAGTCGACACCTTCTTTGACTGCTTCTTTCATCTGTTCAATATGTTGTTTTAAATAATCAATTCGATAATCGTCGTGAATTTCTCTGTCTGGTGTCAATGTATCTCTTGCGCCAAGTCCGTTTTCACAAACAAATAAAGGTTTTTGGTATCTGTCATACAGTTTAATTAATGAAATGCGCAGCCCCATTGGATCAATTGGCCAATCCCATTGTGATAACTCCAAATGCTCATTTTTAATTGGACTATCAAATGTACCCGCTAGCTCTGCTGCATCTTCTCGCGCTTCTGCTACGTGGGACATATAGTAGCTGATCGCCACAAAATCAACGATGCCCTCTTTCAAAATTTGCTCATCCTGCTCTTCGATATCAAGTTTGATGTCGTTGTCAGCAAAATATTTCACCATGTATGTTGGATATTCACCTCTAGCTTGAACATCCGGATAGAACATATTCAATTGGTTTGATTTTACCGCTTGCAGCTGGTCCTCTGGTTTCGTTGTTTTTGCATAGGCTTCAATTTGGTTAATCATACAGCCAATTTGTGCATGTGGAATGATTTCTTTTGCAGCCTTCACTGTGAGAGCGCTGGCGATAAATTGGTGATGTGATGCTTGATACGCAGCCTGTAATTTATGGTCTACTAGGTCCTCTAAAATTCCAGCACCGGTGTAAAGGCTATTGAGGTTCATATTCATTTCATTGAATGTAATCCAATACTTCACTTTATTTTTATATCTTTCTAAAATGGCGCGGGCATATTTTTCAAACAACGGGACAAGCTCTCTACTCATCCAGCCATTATATTTCTCTGTTAAAGTAATCGGCATTTCATAGTGAGACATCGTGACTAGCGGTTCAATTCCATATTTCGCACACTCATCAAATACGTTATCGTAAAAAGCCAATCCTTCTTCGTTCGGCTTGTCTTCTAAACCAGTTGGAAAGATTCTTGCCCATGAAATAGACAAGCGAAACACTTTAAAGCCCATCTCTGCAAATAGTGCAATATCCTCTTCATATCGATGGTAAAAATCGATTCCGCGTCTTTTCGGGAAATCAAATTCATCGGGTTGTTCCTTGTATCTTGTTAATTCAGCTGAACTCACATCGAAAGTAAAGTTGTTCACTTTTCCTTTTTCATAAGGATCTTTATATGCAGCAAAGTCTGACGTCGACAGGCCCTTGCCACCTTCTAAGTATGCGCCTTCTATTTGATTGGCAGCAGTTGCGCCACCCCATAAAAAATCATCTGAAAATCCTTTTTTTACATTCTTCATTTCAATCATCCCTTCTCTTTATATTAGTGAATAAGCATTAAGAGCTTATTTTGACCTGCGGTGACATGAGCGTCACCTGTATGAATCACATCAAGGTATTGCGTTGAATTTGTGACGATAATAGGTGTCACTACATCTAAATGGTTTGATTGAATTCCTTCTATATCAAACGATAATAAATGATCCCCCGTCTTCATCTCATCGCCCTCTTTTACCAGTACATCAAAGAATTGGCCATTTAGGCTGACGGTATCAATCCCCACGTGGATCAATAATTCAATCCCATCATCTGAAACGAGTCCGATGGCATGTTTAGTAGGTGTAACAGTCACTACTTTTCCTGAGAACGGTGCTTGTACCACCCCCTTATCAGGCAAAATTGCGACTCCCTTCCCCATCATTTCACTTGAGAACACGGAATCATTCACTTCAGATAAAGGAATGACCTTTCCACTCATAGGTGCTTGAACTTCATAAGGGTTTGTTTGCTTAGACATTTGTTGATTCTCTGTACTCTCAGTGTGATTTGGCTTTTCTGCTGCTTGCTCGTTAGCGGCCGTGACAGACTCCTGAAATCCAAGGAGAATGGTGATGAGAAGTGACACGATGAAGCTAAGGGCGATACCAATCAGAGCCAGCTGAAAATTATTTGTCCCTTTCATAATGTAAGTTGGCAGTGAAGTAATGCCTGGGATCGAAAAGGCTGTCGTTTTAACTGAAAATAAACCGTAAAAACATCCACCGACTGCGCCGCCAATTAATGAAGCATAAAAAGGTTTTTTTAGTCTAAGTGTGACTCCATAAATGGCTGGTTCTGTGATCCCGAAGAAACTAGGAAGCAATGTTGAAAGCGCCAAAGACCTTGTTTCTACCCGCTTGGTGCGGATGATGACACCTAACACAGCGCCTGCTTGTGCCATATTCGCAATGAAATTCATTGGAAGCAGCATGATATCGTAACCCACTTTTTCAAAGCTGGCTAACGTGCTTGGGAAGAATGCGTAATGCATTCCAGTTAACACAATGAGTGGCATAAGGCCTCCCATTAATAAACCGGCAATCGGACCAGCGAAATTGAACAAAGAAGTGAAAAAGATTTCTAAATATTGCCCAGAAACGTTCCCAATAGGAGCGATAAAAGCCAGTGTAAGAGGAGCCGTGATCATCAGGCTCAGTACCGGTGTAAATACGATACTTAAGGATTTTGGGATCGCTTTTGTTATCCACTTATCGACAAAACTTAGTAATAGCACACCTAAAATAATTGGTAATACAGAAGATGTGTAATTATTTAGTGGAATACTTAACCCTAAAAAACTTAACGGGTCTGCTCCTTTTGCTGCACCTTCGATCATCGTTGGATATAGTAAAATCCCTGCTAATGCGAGCGCAAGAGATTCTCGCGTTTTAAATTTCTTCGCTGCCGAATAAGCAATGAGGAAAGGTAAAAAGTAAAAGACAGCATTTGAAAAAATTTGAAGTACTTGATAGGTAGAGCTTGTCTCCGTCAGCCAGCCTAAGCTAACGAACAGTGCCATGATCCCTTTGATCAATCCACTACCAACAATCGCTGGCAAAATAGGTGTGAAAATCCCGCTGATCACATCGAATACGACTTCAATTGGGTTCATCTTTGACGTGTTTTTAACAGGAGCAGAATTATTGCTACTATGACCGGCTAGATGATCGATTTCCTCATAAACCTCTGCTACCTTTGCTCCAATAATGACTTGGAACTGTCCACTTTGGAATTGAGCACCTAAAACACCATCTAATGTTTTCAGCTCATCTACTTTTACCTGACTTTCATCGTTGAGATTAAATCTTAGCCGTGTGATACAATGCCAACTTTGAGATATATTTTCGGTTCCACCAATTAATTTCACAATTTTTCCAGCCAATTCTTTGTTTTCCATGCTTTCACCCCTTCATTTTCACAAAAAAAACCTAAACAAAATCCACCATAGAAAAGATCATTCTTTCTCATGGAGATTTGTTTAGGTTAATGCTTTTTCATAACACGCCTAAAAGAAATCATTTATTTTTTTGGTGTTCCTTTGTGATTCTCTCAATATGGATGACTAAAAAAACAAGTTCGTCTTCTGTCACATTCCAATTGAATTCTCGTTTTAACATTTCTTTGATGATCAATCCGCAGGCATAACTCTTCATATAACGATCCTGTATTAATTCTTTTAACGAGTCATCCATCTGCTGCGGTGGTTGATTGGTTTCCTGCCTGACAATAAAATATCTCAAGTGGGTAATAAACCTCGAATAATTAATGGATGATTTATCCAATATCATCTCGAAAATATTTTGAATGATTTTGACGATTTCTTTCGTGAGGTGAGTCATCTTAATGGTGTCTCCCATAGACTGACCATCTATTTGAGCGTTTACAAAATGCAGGGCAATGAGTGAAGCTTCAGTATCTTCAAAAGAAATGCCCATCATCTTTTGAATAATTGTCAGTGCTTTTTTCCCGACTTGATATTCTTGAAAATAGAGATGTGGAATTTCCCACACAATGGGGTTTTCATACGCCATTTTTTCTTCGTGCCTTTGAATAGCGAAGGTGAGATGATCGGATAGCGAAAAGAGCACGCTGGAACCTAACTTCTTATTCAACATCTCTTCGCCTACGCGAATGATTTTTTCAGTTAATAAAAGGATATCAGTTGGGATAGCGGCAAGTTGAGATTCTAATGGAGACGTCTGATCAGAATAAAATGTCTTACTGACAGCGCTCTCATCAAGT
Organism: Bacillus sp. BS1807G30; assembly: GCF_040047675.1. NCBI lineage: Bacteria > Bacillati > Bacillota > Bacilli > Caryophanales > Bacillaceae > Bacillus > Bacillus sp. BS1807G30. The sequence goes on from NZ_CP157353.1 coordinate 1,782,968, forward strand.
GTATCACCTTTCTTCTTTTTAAAACCTATTCCTGTTCCAAACACAACGACTTCATTTTGAGCCTCTGTTAGAGCTAATACGATATTATTATTTAAAACTTTAACGACGGTGAACATCCTCATCCCACCTTACCTAAAATGCTAAAAAAAGCATAAAAAAACACCAAAATCTCAGCAAACAACGTACAAATGTACAATCTGTTTACCTGACTTGGTGGTGCCTGATCATATCAGTAACACTCCTGCATCGGTTACGACTTTATTTTAAATAGAGGAATGACCAAAGTCAACTATTTTTTTCTGAAAAAATAGATTGAAATACCCAGAATCATTTTATCTTTCCTTGTCTTTTTACAGTTTAACATATTTAAGGTTGCTGTAAGGTTCGGATTAATACGAGTTAAGGTTGAGGTTGTACAATGGGTTTGTAAGGAATTGAGGGATGAGTCAAATGGTCCCCTCTTCTAAATCAATCATAGAGGTGAAAAGCTTTGAGAGAAAATAAAATTTTGTCTTCATTATGTTACTTCAGTATCTTTTTTGCACCGTTTCTATTTCCGATTATCGTTTATTTCTTAGGAAAAGACGAAGTGAAATACCATGCGAAAAAATCACTATGGACACATATTATTCCTTATTTGATTTTCGGTCTTGGTATTGCCGGTTCAGGTTTACTTGGCATGAACGATATCAGTCATGCTGGTCCGTTCTTAATTGCAACATATGCTGTGACATTCCTTGTGGCGATCTACTTCTTCATTTGGAACATTGTGAAAGGCATAAAAGTGTTTTCAGAATAAGAGTTAGAAAAAACGGTTCTGTGATTGAGCAGAACCGTTTTTTTGTATGTCCGTTTAAGCGGGTAATTGGATATCAATCGTTGTTCCTTCTCCTATCATACTTTGTATTGTAATATCTCCCCCATGTTTTTGGATGATATCTTTTGCAATCGCCATTCCAAGGCCTGAGCCTGCATGTGTCCCTCCAGTATTCGTCCCTCTATAGTAGCGATCAAACACTTTTTCTAGCTCTGCCTCTTCAATTCCTTTGCCGTTGTCTTGAATGGTGATGTGGGTATGTTCTTTTTGTTCAAGCTGTACAATGATTTTCACATCAGCATCATTGTGAACAAGGGCATTTAAAATGAGATTGGTGACCGCTCTTCGTATGAGGATCGTATCAATATTCAGCATGAGCTTGTCTACATTCGTTTGTAGCTCAATGGTCTGATCTGCATATCTCGAATCGTTGAGGATATCAATTAACGTTTCACGCAGCAATGGCACAATGTTCACAAGCTCTTTATGCAACATCACGTCGTTATTTTTCAGCCTTGTTGTTAAATTGAGATCCTCCATCACATCTTTGATGTACAATGATTTATTCTCAATGATGTCAGCGTAATGTCTGATATCTTGTTCTGAAAGAGGATAATTTGGATCTTTCATGATTTCTGCATAGCCTTGAATAGAGGATAATGGTGTTTTAATATCATGAGAAATATGACTGATCCACTCTTCTCGCATTTGCTCTAATTTGTCTTTTTCTTTTTGGCTTGAAGCGAGCTGTTCTGATAAGTGATTGACATTATAGAACACATCTTTATATATCCCCTTCGTTGGCAGCTTCGTCGTATAATCTCCGTTTGCGAGCCTCTGGATGCCATAAATGGCACGGCCGAGCGGTTTGATGAGTTGCCGGCTGAATAAGTATCCAATGAATAAGGCAATGATGGCATCAATCGATAATAAAATCATCGTCCCGATATTGAATTGCGATATTAATTCTTTCGTATCAAAAGAAAATAAATATTTTCCGATGGAAGGGTCCTTAAATCCGATGAAATAGCTGTATTCCTTACCCTCTCCATTTTTTCCTCCAGCATAGATCGTCGACATCAATTGCTTATCTTTATATTTATGTAAGTTAACGACTTCTATAGGTGTGTATTTGCTCTTTAAGCCTTTAGGTGCTAGTGCATGATAGACGTCTTGTCCATTTTCGTCTAATATTTGAATCCACGCATTTTGTTGTTTTAAGGCTTGCTGTCCTTCTTTACTCACAGTGATATTTTGATTAGACAAGGTGATGTATTGTTCAAATGTTCTTGTGAAGGTTTCCGGCGTATTTTCTTCGTTTTGCTGACTGCTTGCTTGTAGTACAAGCCATATCATGAATCCAAATAAGTTAATAAAGACCGTGATAATGGTCACGATAATGACAGAGACCATGTATCTGCCTGTTAATCGCCATTTCATCTTTATGCATCCTTTACAACAAATTTATAGCCAAGCCCTTTGACCGTCACGAGAAATTCTGGTGTAGATGGGGAATGTTCTATTTTTTCCCGAAGTCTTCGTATATGAACCATTACCGTATTATCAGAACCGAAGAAATCCTCTCCCCAAACCGTTTGATAAAGCGTTTCTTTACTGATCACGCGATTCGGATGCTGCAAGAAATAAGTCATTAACATAAGTTCTTTCGGAGTGAGCTCAATCGCCGCCCCGTTTTTCGTCAGTTCGGCTTGCTGCTCGTTTAACTCAAATGGGCCTTTTTTGATCACGGGCTCCGCTTGAGAAGGCTGTACATATGATGACCGTCTTAGCTGGGCTTTTACCCGGTAGGCGACTTCTTTTGGACTGAACGGTTTTGTAATGTAATCATCGCCGCCAATGGCAAGTCCTACAATTTTGTCTGATTCCTCTCCCTTTGCTGATAAAAAGATAATCGGAACATGCGAGACATCTCTGATTTGTTTGCAAATATCGTAGCCTTCTCCGTCTGGCAGCATAATATCCAGTATGACGAGATCTGGTTGTTCTTGATGAAATTGCGTGAGCCCATCACGGGCAGTTGAAGCTGTTAACACCTGGTCAATGCCTTCTCTTGTTAATACGGTATGGATTAATTCTAAAATTTCTTTTTCGTCATCTATAATCAATACTTTGCTTTGAACCTTTGGCATGTTGATCACTCTCCTGAAGTCATTGTTATTATTATACCCAAAGTGTTGACGTCGTGAAAAATCAACTTTCTATTTACACAGAAAAAAGCCAATTTTCTTTTTTGATGAGAAAATTGGCTTTTTGTGTTTCTCTAGCGTTTGACCACAAATGTTGTCACACTTTGAGCCGGAAGATGAGCCCAAAATTGATTGCCCGAAATCGTGATATCTGTACCAGGCTGAAGGTTGCTGCTGCCGCTCGTCACCCATCTAGACGCCTGAGAAACAGAGCCATTTTGCACGACGAAGTGTTGATTGACCCCTGCATTGTTTTTATTAATCGCCACAATGACGACCTGATTGTTTCCTTTATAGGCTGAGACGAAAACATTCGATTCAGGGCTTTTCGTTGCATCAATTCTGACGTACCCTGGACGCACAAATTTGGAGAAATGCGCCATGTTGTATCCACGTTTGCTAATCATTCCATCTTCCTTCATAGGACCGTATGATCTCCTAATGTACCACCACACATACGCCTGAAAGTCCCCTTCCACCATTGAATGGTGAATATGCTCTGATACCCCTAATGCCTCAGGCCAGCGGTCCGCTGAATTGTTATCACTATTCGGGTAGTAGACCTCTGTCATCCATAGCTCTTTTCCCCCTCCTTTTTGTTTGAAAAGAGGATACGGAAGCTGACTGATTTGGGTCCCGTATAGATGAGCGCCGAGAATGTCCATATTTCCAAGCGCCTGAGGATCGTTTAAGATAGGATCTGAGATATTCTTAAGGTATTGAAAGGATTCTGGTGCAATCACACGTGCATTAATGGAGCCGGCATTTTCTCTCATGAAACGCAGGATTTCCTGAGGCGTCCACCATGTCCATTCGTGTGCATAATCGGGCTCGTTTTGAACAGAAATCGCATAAAGATTGACTCCGTTGTTCTTCATGTAAGTGACAAAATCATTCAGATGCTGAGCATATGCTGCGTATTGATTGTATTTAAGCCGCTTGGCAGGTGATCCATTCCGGTTAAATGTTTCAACCATACTGCTTGGAGGATTCCAAGGGGAAGCAATGACTAAAGCACCATGCTCGATCGCTCGTTTGGCCGTCGCGACTTCTCTGCTCCAATTGTTTCTGTTTTCGTCTACATATATTCTAAGAATGGAAAACCCTAACTGATTTTGTCCATTGCCAAAGGCGGTTTCCCTTTGTGGCGCTGTCAAGTCACCAATCCAAGCTGGGTGGTTCATTCCGCCAAAACCACGAATCACTTGTCTTTCTGCGTTGAGGTTAATGTTTGCGTCAGCTGCTGATACTTCAGCTACTCCGGGGCCTATGAACATGACAGATAGCATGGTGAAACACACCAATAAAGCAAGCATTGGTTTTTTTATACATGACATCAAATTTCCCACTCCTCTATCAAACATTTAAGCACCTTTATTCGCTACCTTTGAGTAAACTGCCAAGAATCAAATTGGAATAGATTTCCCCCGCCTGTTCCGGTAAAGACAAAAAATACGTTGTGCACTCCGGATGCGCCGTTAATCGATGTTTCTATTTCCCGCCAGTTTTGTGTTCCACCGGTGGAAGGAACATCAAGTGTACCGACCAGTCTGCCGTTTGCGCTGCCAAGGCGTACTTCTATTTTCCCGCCTACTGTCGATGCGACATTGGCTTTAAATGTTCTAGCGCCATTTGAACCAAAGTCTACATTCCCTAAAGCCACCCAATCGCCGTTTTGAATGTTGGTGACATGCTGGTTATTCACTGGTCCTCCTGGTGCTGACGAGGCTTCGGTCAAAATGCGTCCATTCCAAGCGAATGTTTCAGCTTCAACACGTTGATATGGATTCAGATTAGATAGCTGTTTCACTCCTTCATAATTGGCTGCTACTTCTCGAAGAGAGCCATCTGCATTATGCACAAGCTTATTAATATGTGGAGAGCGGTAACCCTTGCCGGCCCCGTATAAAGCAGAGCTAACGGTTTGCGTATGATACACCACATACCACTCATTTTTAAAATTGAACACCGCATGATGGTTGTTACCGCCGCCACCAAAAAAAGCACCCGGATTTTTTAGAAAGTGTCCTTTATATGTGAAGGGTCCCATCGGACTTGAGCTCGTCATATAGCCGATTTCACCAGGTGGTTTATCAGCAGGATGAGAGCCGCCAAAATTGATGCAATAGGAATAGTAATAGGTTCCGTTATACTTATGCATCCCCGAATCTTCAAACATAAAAGGAGCATCAATGGTGGATGCGCTACTGGCCACACTTGTCATATCAGCACCTAGCTTGAGAACTCTTGCTGTTTTAGGATTTGCCCATTGTCCCTGCGTTGGATTGGAACCGCCTGGAACGCCTCCGCCGGCATATAGATAGCCAGTACCGTCATCATCTACAAATACGGCCGGATCAAAAAGCCATACAACTCCGGACATGCCAGGTGTACTTGGCGTAACGAGCGCTTTTCCAATTGGATCAGTCCATGGGCCAATCGGGCTGTCTGCTGTAAGGACACCTATCCCTCCGCCGCTGTTAGCGAAATAAAGGAAAAATTTATCCTTTCCATTGATCTTCTTTACAGCAGCGGCTGGAGCCCAAGAAGCGCCTGCCCATTTGGCAATGCCTCTGCCGCCATTTGCCCCATTTGCCCCTGCTACTGGAATCGCTCCGTGATCGGTCCAGTTGACCATATCCGCCGAAGAGATGACGAAAACTCTATTCAGATTCGCAAATGAATTGTCCTTAATCGTTCCGTTGCTTTGATATTCATAGTCATCACTCGACATATAAAGGTACACTCTTCCGTTATAGGTAAGCGCAAACGGGTCTGCTCCTAAGTGATGGTCAATGAGCGGGTTTGCATTTCCTACTTGCTTGGCAATAGGAGTGCTTGCCGCATTCGCTTCATATACCGGCAAACAACTCAGTACCAAAGTGAAAATCAATAAACAAACGCTGCACTTCATCCTCGTCCTCATCGTGTCATTTCCTCCTGTTTTCATCTTCCTGATATTGGGGTTTAGGCCCAATTTCAAATTATGTTGATGTTTCGTGATGAAGAATGAATACAAAGAATGATTTCTCCCTGTGAATCCCTGTAAAGAGTGCGATGAAAACCCTTACTTTTTAACTAGAAGACAACAAAAAAATGCAGTCTCCATGACGGAGCTGCATTCTTCCTCAATGTTCAATAAATGTAGGCTACATATAACGAGCGGTCACCATTTTCTTTCTCGTGTAAAACTCTACTCCATCTGTCCCATTGGCGTGCAAGTCTCCGTAGAAGGAGTCTTTCCAGCCGGAAAATGGGAAGAAAGCCATTGGAGCAGGGACACCAATGTTAATGCCTAACATGCCGGCTTCGATGTTTTCACGAAATTCTCTTATGCTTGAAGCGCTGTCTGTGTATAGGCAGGCACCGTTTGCGAATTTTGATTGATTGGACAGGTCGATTGCTTCTGCGAGTGATGAGACACGGACAATGGATAAGACTGGGGCAAAAATCTCGTCCTGCCAAATTTTCATTTGATTTGTGACATGATCAAAGATCGTTGGTCCGACAAAATACCCTTCTCCATTTGTTTCGTTATCTTGTCTGCCATCACGAATCAGGCTTGCGCCTTCTTCAATTCCTGATTGGATATATTGAAGAGTTCGTTCTTTATGCTCCTTCCGAATGACTGGTCCGAGAAAGACATCTTTATTTATTCCGTTTCCTATGACAAGCTGGTTGGATTCATCGACCAATTGTTGAATCAAGTCGTCCGCCACGTCTTCTTCCACTGCGACAACGGCTGCTGCCATGCAGCGTTCACCTGCTGATCCAAAAGCAGCGCCAATGATTTGTTTTGTGGCCGATTCTAAATCAGCATCTTTCAAGACGATGGAATGATTTTTTGCACCGGCAAGTGCTTGTACACGTTTACCATGTGCTGTCCCTTTTTTATAGACGTATTCTGCGACTGGCTGAGAGCCGACAAACGAAATGGCTTTTACCTTTTCATGTTCAAGCAGACCGTTTACTACATCGTGAGCGCCATTGACAATGTTGAGCACACCTTTTGGAAGTCCCGCTTCTTCAAATAGTTCTGCTAACCGTGCAGCAAGGATTGGCGTCCGTTCTGAAGGTTTTAAAACAAATGTATTTCCACAAGCGATGGCAAGCGGGAACATCCAGCATGGGACCATCATCGGAAAGTTAAAAGGGGTAATGCCGCCGATGACGCCAATTGGGTAGCGGTACATGCCAGACTCTAGACCAGTCGCAATATCAGGCAGTTGTTTCCCCATCATTAAGGTTGGTGCACCAGCGGCAAATTCCACACATTCAATTCCTCGCTGCACCTCTCCTTTTGCTTCTGTTACACTTTTTCCGTTTTCCAGCGTGACGAGTTCAGCTAACTCATCCCATTTCTCAACGAGTAACTGTTGGTATTTAAATAATATACGTGCGCGCCGGGGAACAGCTGTTTTAGACCAAGTGGTGAACGCTTCTTGTGCTGCTTGGACTGCATGTTCTACATCCGTTTTTGTAGAAAGCGGTACTTCTGCGATGACTTCGCCAGTAGCTGGATTATAAACAGCTTCCGTTTGGTTCGTTTCGGCGTCCACCCATTGTCCATCAATATAATTTTTCAACGTTTGTACATCTGTTTTGGTCATGTTCCCTCTCTCCTCTTTGTTTGGATTGTGATGCAATCGTGTGTTGATTTATCGTCATTGTCTCATCTAAGGGGTCTTCATCTGTATACACTCTTTGTCAAATGAAACCACAGTTTTGCTTTACGTTCTGATAAAACATGTGAAGTCTATACCTTTCAGCTTTTTTGGTTCCGCAGATCTGTCCCCCCTTTTAGGTCGTTTTGTCTGTGTGTGTCATGTGGCATGATCATGTTAATTAATTGATGATATGTTTTTGGTTAACTGTTGGTTAACTTTAGAAAAATCATAATATTAAAAACGCTTTCAGTCAATGATCAGTTTGTTGATCTAAAAAAACCTGATGCCAGGTGCATCAGGCTAAGACCGTTTATTTTAGTTATTTAGAAGAAATTGCGTATTGACTCGGCTCTGTATAAGCCGGGAGCATCTCCCCGTGTGCTTCGATTAATTCATTACATAGTTTGATGGTGTCATCAATTGATAATTCAGCACTTGTATGCGGGTCTAATAATGCCGCTTGGTAAATGTGTTCTTTTTTGCCGCTGATTGCAGCTTCAATCGTCATGAGCTGTGAGCTGATATTGGTCCGGTTGAGTCCTGCCAATTGTTCAGGTATCTCTCCGATATAACATGGCATGATACCGCTCCGATCGGCGACACATGGTACTTCTACACAGGCTTTTTCAGGAAGATTGTGAATGAGTCCACCTGTGTTCAGTACATTTCCACCAAATTTAAAGGGAACGTTCGTTTCAATCGCTTCAATGATACGTGAACCATATTCTTTAGAGCGCGTATGCGTGATCTGTGTGTTTCCCACAAGGTCATGTTTCATCGTATTCCAATTGTTGATTTGTTCCTCGCAGCGTCTTGGATATTCATCGAGCGGAATGTTAAACTGTCCAATCAGTTCTGGATAACGAGATTTGATAAAATACGGATGATATTCTGCATTGTGCTCTGAGGATTCGGTGACATAGTAACCGAATTTATCCATTAGTTCAAAACGAACCATATCTGGATGCCGCGTTTTTTGTTTTTCTTTTGCTCTTACTTTGATTTCTGGATACAAGTCTTGACCGTCCCGTTTCACTTCTAATAACCATGCCATGTGGTTAATGCCGGCAATTTTTTCTTCGATGCCTTCATGGTCCATTTCAAGTGATTGAAATAAATCTTTCGTACACACCTGTACGCTATGGCAAAGACCAACCGTTTGAACCCGAGTATAACGCAGCATAGCGCCAGTCAGTGTGGCCATTGGATTCGTGTAATTTAATAATAAGGCGTGTGGACATACCTCTTCCATATCCTTTGCGAAGTCCAGCATCACGGGAATGGTTCGAAGTGAACGGAAAATGCCGCCGATGCCAACCGTATCCGCAATCGTTTGTCTTAATCCATATTTTTTTGGAATCTCAAAATCAATGACAGTGCTTGGCTGATAGCCTCCCACCTGGATGGCATTGATGACATATTTCGCATTCTTTAAGGCTTCTTTCCGGTTGTGATAGGACTGAATGGTCACATGTGCACCGTAGTTCTCTTTTAAGTGACGCAGCATTGTTTCTGATTCTTTCAGCCGGTTATGGTCGATATCATATAACGCAAATTCAAAGCCGGCAAGTGCGGGAACGAACAGACAATCTCCTAATATATTTTTAGCAAACACGGTACTTCCTGCACCGATAAATGTAATTTTAGACATAGACGACACTCCTTTTTACATCAAGGTTGGATTACCCTTTAACAGAGCCTTGAGACAGCCCTGCGATAAAGTATTTTTGCAAAAGTAAAAACATCGTGACCATTGGCAGCATCGCAATGAGAGCAGCGGCGCCAACGAGCTGGAGCTGGTGTTGATTTTGACCAAAGAAATTGGATAAGGCGACTGTAAGTGTATGCATCTCTTTATCTTGCAAGAAGAAGATGGCAAATTGATAGTCGTTCCAAATATACACACAGGCAATGATTAAAACAGAAGCGGTAATCGGCTTCAGCAACGGAAAAACGACGGTGAAAAAGACTCTGAGTGTTCCCGCGCCATCAATACGAGCGGCTTCTTCAAGCTCCTTTGGAATCGTCGACCGGATAAAACCGGCATATAGAAAAATCGTCAGTGGCAAAAAAGCAGCGACATTGTTTAAAATAGCGATTTGATAAGTATTCATCATGCCAATTTGTACAACCATTTTGTATAGCGGGACAAGGGCGGTGAGCGGCGGTATCACCATAATGGCAATGAATAAGAGATACACCGCTTGATTCAGTTTTGTTCCTCTTCTTGCGAGCGGATAGGCGGCAAGTGATCCAAAGATGATGAGTAGGGCAGCGGAGCTGAACGTAATGATCACTGTATTCAAAAAGGACTGGCCAAGCTGAGCATCTGTCCATGCCATCCGAAAGTTTTCAAAATGGAGCGTTGATGGGAACAGCCATTTTGAGCTGAAATCTCCTATCCCCTTTAGAGATGTCGTGACTAAAATATAAAATGGAATCAGGTGAAGCAATGTAATCGAAAGGGCGAGTATGGAGTACCATCTTTTCTTTCGTTTATAGGCGTTATCCATCACACCTCGGTCTCCTTTCGTTTGAAATAAATGAGCGCTGCGACACTAACGACAAGGATGATGACAGCCATGAAGACACCTTGCGTCGCTGCATAGCCTGCATCCTGCCGTTTGAAATACAGATCGTACATAAAAGTCGACATCGATTGCGAGGAATCTCCGGGTCCTCCGCCAGTGAGCGCGACAATGACATCAAATAATTTAAGTCCACCGATCACATTGAGCACAACATTGATGGTGATAGATGGCATTAAAAGCGGTAATGTGATGCGCCAAAATTGCTGAAGACCTGAAGCGCCATCGAGTTGTGCTGCTTCATAATAATCTTTAGGAATGCTTTGGAGTCCTGCTAAATAAATGATCATGGCAATCCCGACAAATTGATACGTATTCACAAACACGATGATCCAAGTGTTTAGCTGCGGATTACCAAGTGCGTTCATTGGATCAAATCCAAAAAGGGTGACAACGTCGTTTAATGCGCCGCCTTGGTACGCAAAGACAAAATACCAGATATAGCCCATAGCAATCGGGCTGATCATGACGGGTAAATAGATCACCGTTCTTGTGATGGCTCTCATCTTTAAACTTTGATTTAATAAGAGTGCATATCCAAGTCCAATCATATTTTGTAAGATGGTGCTCCCGATGCCGTAAAGAAGGGTATTTTTCACAACAAGCCATGTGGTTGGATCTTGCAGTAGTCGTTTGTATTGATCCAGCCCAATCCACTCATACTGTTGTGAAAAACCGTTCCAATTTGTAAAAGAGAGCTGAATCCCGTTAAAAAAGGGATAAATGATAAAGGCACTGACAACGAGAACAGCAGGCAAGTACATCCACCAAAGTGAAGAATTTTGGCTATTTTTCATCTTCTGTTTTGGAAAAGAGGTAAATGTCGCCGCCTGTTTTTCTTTTGTGATGTCACTCATTGGCTTCACTCCTGTTTCAGCATGAGCCTGCTATTGTTTTTTCAGACGCTTATATTCCTCTTCCATTTTCTTCGATAGTTGTTCCGGTGTGATGGAGCCTGCTAATAATTCTTGACCGGTCGTTGCCATGACAGCCCACATGCCGCTCGGTAAGTATTTCCGATCAAAATATGGTTCAATCTTAATATCTTCATATTGCTCGTAAAATGTAGAATAATAGTTTTTGGCTTTGACTTCTTTTAATGCCGTTTCAGAGGAAGTGCCCTCTGCGATTTTTTTTGCGTTTTCAGGCTTTGCTAAAAAGTCAATGAATTGTTTTGCTTCTTTTAAATGCTTTGAGTCTTTCCATGCCGCAACAGTAAAGCGTTCTCCACCAATCCAGCTTTGCTCATCTCCTTCATGAATAGCTGGTACGGGCATGGTGCCTACTTTGATCGATTGATTGAGTTCAGTCGCCTCAGGTCCTAAAGATCCTCCCACAAAGGTGAAAGCGATTTTGTTTTGTGCCATCAGCTCAGGTGCTTGGGATAGTTTCGCCGTGAGCACATCTTTGTTTAAAAGCTCTTCATCTTTCAGCTCCTTCATAAACTGTGCAAGCGGTGTATAGTGAGACCAATCAAATGATCCATTTTCAAGGTCTTTTCCGTATTGATGTTTTTGATCGGTAATGAGTAAAGGCGTTGCCAGCTCATCAAAGACTTGGGCAATATTTGAATTGTCGCCTCCTGGAATCCAGAGTGGCACCACTTCCCCGTTACTTTTTTCTTTGACAGTCTGTAAAGCACTTTTCAGTTCATCCAGTGTTTTAGGAACTTTCAGGCCATATTTTTTTAATAGATTGGCATTAAAACTAAGTCCGTCTTTTGCTTGGTTCAGCGGATAGGCATAGACTTTGCCATCTTTGTCTTTTAAAATTTGATCGAGTGAAGGATCGAGTTGTTTTACCCAGTCCATCTCCTTTAGATCAGCCACGTATTCGCTATATCGCAGCTTGGCCCAGCCGTGTGTATCAAATAGGTCTGGCATATCGTTTGCGCCCATTTTGACGCGTATCATATCTTCATAGCTGTTGCCAGGGAAGTTGGCATCAATTCGGATGTTTTGATGTTCTTTTTCAAAATCACGGATCACTTCTTCAAATGCCTTTCTCTCCCCGCTGTTACTCATTGTGGAGAATAGGGTCAAGGTCACTTTCCCGTTTGCTTCAGACGCACCGTTATTGCCGCAAGCAGACAAGATCATCGACAAAACTAGAGCTACACACAGCATCAGAATTTTTTTACTCATCGTTTCCTCCTTTTGATCACTGAAAATTCAGACGATTATCGGTAGAATTCATGCAGTTGCGGAAACAAAAGAAGTCCATTATACTGGAATTCTATTCTTTTCAAAGAGATAAGAGAGCAATTGGGTAAACTGCGTTGTTTTCAGCATGATCTGGCCATCATGCTCAGCAGCTTCCTTCCTGCTTTTTTGTCTCTTTTTTGTTTACTGAAATGCTTATTCACCCCCTTTCATGGATTGGGCATGTGCTGCCTCTTTGCATGAGCTTTGTTGGCACGACGACTTTTAGGGGAAGCTTTCTTCCTTCTATCCGCTCAAGCAAAAGCTTTAGACCCACTTCCCCCATTTCTTCTGTATATACTTTGACCGTTGTGAGCGGCGGGCTTGAAAAGGAAGCGGCTTCGATATCATTAAACCCCACGATTGAGACATCATGAGGTACACGACGACCGGCTTCATGTAGCGCACGCATAGCGCCTATTGCCATAGAGTCACTTCCGATAAAAAAGGCTTCTGGAAGATTTCCTTTCTGAATGGCTTTTTGCATAAGCGAGTAGCCTTCTTGCATCGAATATTCGCCTATGTGGATGTCATTCATATGAAGAGTTCCCGCTTCTTGCATTCTTTTGATAAAAGTTGTTTGTCTTTCGTCCTCAATCACAGCATTTCCTTCGAAATAATGCTCCCTCTCTTTCCCGCCAATATAGCCTAGATGTGTATAGCCGAGAGATTGTAGATGACGAATGGCACGATCTGCCGCCCTGACAAAATCCACATGTACACAATCATACAAATCTTCATCCGCATAATGATTGATAAAAACGATATGTTCCATTCGGTTTGTCATCTTTTCAACCGTATTAGGGCTGATTCGTCCGATGACGATCAAACCGTCAATATCTTTTAGTATCGCCCCTTTATCCATGTTTCTTAGGCGAAAGGTATGGAGAGTGGACAGACCTTGTTTGGCATATTCTTTTTCAATTCCTTTTCGAATCGATGAAAAAAAAGGATCATTTAATTCTTCGTCAATGGATTGGGCGACAACGACACCGATGACTGGGGATGCGGGTGGGCTTTTTACTTCTACTTGATCGGCTTTTCTTGCTCTGACTGGGGTATAGTTTAATTTCTTGGCTATGTCGAGGATGTTTTGTCTTGTTGCGTGTGAAACGGCAAGCGTTTGGTCGCCATTTAACACACGGGATACAGTAGAGACGGATACTTTTGCATCATGAGCAATATCTTTGAGTGTAGTCATAGGCAAACTCCTCATCATTTTTGACTAAATGTTTACTAAAGATATTTGAAGAATAACACATAAATAAAGCGCTTTCAATTATAAATTTGTGCTTTTGTGAAGTTTTTGAGTATGTTTTGATAAGGGGATAGCTCATTTAGTAAAATTGCGTAAAAAAGAGGATGGGTTTCATCCTCTTTTTTACTAAAGTGATTTCATTGTGGCTGTTTCTTTTGCGAACAATTGCTTCATTATTTCCCATGCTTTATCTAATTCTTCGTGAAGTCCAAATAAACCTGAGGTGCCAATGATGTAAATTTCAATTCCTGCCTCAGCAAGCATCCGGAACGTGCTTTCATTACAAGAGCCGTCTACCTCAATTGAAAACGAGTAACCTCCCTTCTCTTTGATTTCTTTCACCTCTTTCATTTTCGGAAGCATTTCTTTGATAAAAGGCTGACCAGCAAACCCTGGATCAATTGTCATGATCGTCACCCGGTCTATTAAATGAATAAAAGCATCTAATGCTGCAACTGGTGTGGCGGGATTGAGAACAAAGCCGACCTCACACTTTCTTTCGTGGATATGCCGAATGATTCGAAAAACGTCTTTTTGCACCACTTCTGGATGTAAACAAATCATCGTTGCGCCTGCATCAATACATGCATCAATTAAAAATTCCTGAGGCTGTTCGGCCATAAGGTGAACATCAATCGGAACGTCTGTCAGTTTCCGCAGCTGTTCAATGAAAAAGGGTGATAAAGTCATATTTTTTACGTAATGACCATCCATGACGTCGACATGATAACGGTCTGCTCTCGTGTTCAGAAGATGAATTTGTTCACGGAAGTGCGTTAAATCCATACACATTAATGAAGGTGAGAAAATGGCTGTCATCCCCTAATGCCTCCTTTTTAAAGATGAAATAAAAATTTGATCAATCCAATCAAGATTCCGATGATACCGAAGTCTGTATCTCCAAATGTTGTCCCTTCAAAGCCAAGAGTGCCTAACACAGGAAGTAAACAAGCTGGTAAAAATGAAAGGAGTATTCCATTCACAAAGGAACCGGCGACTGCACCTCTCACTCCTCCCGTTGCATTGCCATATACGCCCGCTGTCGCACCGCAGAAAAAGTGCGGCACAAGTCCAGGAACAATGACAGTTAAACCAAACAAAGGAAGAAGGAAAATAGACACGATGCCTCCTGCAAAACTGCATAAAAAACCGATGATCACCGCATTTGGAGCAAATGGAAAAACAGTTGGCGCATCAAGAGCCGGCTTTGCCCCTTTGACGAAACGATCGGCAATCCCTTTGAAAGCAGGCACAATTTCCCCGATTGCCATCCGTACACCTGCTAAAATAATGTACACCCCAGCAGCAAAGGTAATGGCCTGAATGAGAATGAAGATAGCAAAGTTCGTACCACCACTAATGTTTTCTATGAATGAAATTCCCGCAAACGGTGCAATCGCAAAGAAAAGCAAAGCCATCGTAATGGAGATGGCCACCGATGTATCTCTTAGAAAGCCGAGTGACTTAGGCACTTGAATGGTTTCCGTTGATTTCTCTGGGCGCCCGACCCATTTGCCGATCATTCCCGCTGTAAAATAGCCGAACGTACTGAAATGACCGAGCGCCAAATCATCACTTCCAGTGACTTTCCTTGTAAACGGCTGAAGGATTGCGGGAGCAATGACCATCGCTGCACCTAATACGATTGAACCAGTGGTGATCAGCAGCGTCCCTTGCATGCCGGCTGTTGAAAGAACGACTGCAAGCATAGCCGCCATATATAGCGTATGATGACCAGTTAAAAAGACGTATTTAAAGGGTGTGAATTTTGCCAAAAGCAAATTGACCAACATACCAAAAATCATAATGAGCGCTGTCTGTGTACCGAATTCCTTTTGGGCAATGGCCGCCATGGCATCTGTATTTGGGACAACCCCTTGAATGTGAAAGGCTGCTTCAAACATCTTCCTGAAAACCCCAAGTGAATCAGATACGACTGTGGCGCCCGCTCCTAATATTAAAAAACCCATTGTTGTTTTTAAGGTGCCTGATACAGTATCGGCAGCTGACTTTTTCTGCAAAAGCAAACCAGCGAGTGCAAACAAACCGATGAGAATTGCGGGTGTGCCCAATATATCGTTCATGATCAGTTCTATCATGATGTGAATCCCCCTTTTTCCGTCGATTATATGTGTTTACGAAGGACGTCTTTAATGGCTTCCTGGTCTAACAAGTTATTTAATCCAGCGACCTTTCTTGTGCCGTCATCCAGCTGATCGATAATATCTGTTGAGCCAATATAGAGGTCTGCTTGTTCATTTTTGCTTGTACTGAGATCGGTGTGATCTACTTCTGCTAAAAGTCCTAATTCTTCTAATGCCTTTTTGACATTCATTTCAACAATAAAGCTGCTTCCTAAACCGTTTCCGCATACAACTAGAATTTTTTTCATCTTCTTTTTCCTCCTTTATACTTGTGAAAATTGATTGATTAGTTGTTGAATGGCTGCTAATTCCTCTGCTTCAATCAATTGTCTCACCCGTTTTTCTTCACTTAACAGCATCGTCAGCTGTTTGAGTGCTTTCAGGTGGGTCATACTGTCAATGGCAGCTAATACAATGATGAGACGAACTTGCTTTTTTCCATCCTTTGAAAAGGAAACGGGCTGATGACATGACATAAGTGACATGCTTAATTTGTTCACGCCATCCTCTGGTCTGGCATGCGGAATCGCCACTTGTGGCGCAATCACAATATAAGGGCCATTTTGATGAACAGACTGGATCATCGCTTTCACATAACTTTCCTGAATCGCTTGTTGATCAAGCAAAGGCTGCGCTGCTTTTGTAATGGCCTCCTGCCATGTGTCTGCTGTTTGCTGGAGCTGAATGGTTTCTTCTGTTAATAAATCGTTTAACACTGGTTTCCACCCTTTCTGGTGTGATACATATGTGGGATGAAGCAGCTCCTTCAGGTCATGAAGCAATGCTTTTTCATTTTGAACGATGGTATGCTGCTGAATGATATTGAATAAAGCATTCACATGGTGCTCATCAAGCTTAGGTTCTGAGCCTTCTCCATATTGAAGCAATGTTTTTTTCTCATAAGCAGTGAGAATAGGGTGAACGAGATGAACAGGTTTTCCTTTAAACGAAATAGGTGTCGTTGACACAACAAAGTCGGCATCAATGGATGTTAATTCTTCATATGAACGTTTTGATAACAGTCCGCGTATGTCGATGTAGCCGATTAATTCAAGAAGCTGCGTTTTCAGCATGTGACTTGTGCCAATTCCTTCTCCGCAGACAATGTAAACAGAACGTTTCGCAATCGATGAAATCCCTTCTCTTCTCATCCAGCCGCCAAAATGCATCGCCACATAGGCAATTTCATGATCGCTCATCTTTGAACAGGCCGCCTTCTCTAAATGGCAAGCAACCTTTTGCGTGATGTCAAACACCTCTGGCTGTGCATGTTTAATGGAATCTGTTAATTCATTGATGATCTCAATGTGATAGATGAGCCTATAATAGGCCGGAATTAAATGCATGGTTAAGTTTTGTTCCAAGACTTCTACTTCCTGGAAGGAAATACACGCATAACGCTGAAAGTCAATGATCATTTGTCTCGCAATGGTTCGAATGAGATGTTCTTCTGGTTTTTGACTTGTTGGAAGTTTTTGTTTTTTGGCACTGAGCCATAGCGTACTAAGAAAATAGATTTCATCATCATGAACCAAAAGACTGGTTTCTTTTTGAATTTGCGCCATGAAACGAATAGCAGCCAAGCATTCATCTGTTTCCTGCAATGTTCGCTTTTCTTCGTTTGAAATGTGTACAGCATGCCCTAGCTTCATCCGCTTGAAGTAAAAAAAGAGATCCAAAGAGAGCTGATCCAGCATCTCATCTGCAAATTCAAGCTTAAGTTCTTGTTCTGACTGCTGGAGGAGATGGTGTACCCGTTTGGATGAAATAGGTCCCTTTAACCAAAACGACGGAAACGTTTTTTCGTTTTTTATCATTGTGCGAATGAAATATATATAAGGCTTGAGTGCCAATCGAATGGCCCTTTCGTCTCCTGACATCACATAGCCGCTTGCTGATTGATAGCGGAGCGTGATCTCCTGCTTTGAGAGCGCTTCTTTTAGCTGTTTCATATCCTCGAGCAATGTATTTCGGCTCACCTTTGTTATCTTCATAAAATCATCAATTCTTAGGCAATGCTCGCTACATGCAATGGATAAAAGCAAGATGGCCCTTCGTTCCTTTACACATGGTTCATAATCTTGACCAATAAGCATGGTGTCAGCTTTTTGAATAATGACTTCTTTTTCATGAGGATTTAAATAATAGCCAAGTTGGCCTTTTCGCTGCACACCACTAAGCTGATGAGTTTCCAGCCAGCTGTTCATTCGTTTGATTTCAGCATAAACGGTTCGAGTCGAGACATTCATTCGATTCTGTAAATCTTCTATTGATAAATAAGATGTCGTATGAAGCAGCATAGATAGCAAAGTAGTACCCCTTTTGGTTAAGTACAGTTGGAATTCCTCCTTTCTTTCCCTTTGGTTATAAGTCTAATCAACTCACCTGCATCAAAGAAGCCCAAATGTCTTCAGCACGTGCTTTGCAGCGATTGTGTGCTCTTTTCATAAGAAAAACACACTGATTGAGTGTGCTTTCAGACTTGTATACAAAGAGTTCTTTGTCTTCTTTTACGTGTTTGAGGACGAATAAACGCAAAAAACCTAGAATGGTATAAAGCCAGTCAAGGTTTTTTCACTTCTTATTCATCTTTTATTTTTCCTATATGTGACGCTTAAAATTATTTGTTGTTTAAACTAAATCCGAAATCCAAATCGTTTTCAAATGAAATACAAATACTCCAATCACCTTCTAATGATATAAAGTAGTGGTGCTGTGGGATATCTAAAAAATAGACTAGTAACTCTTCTAGATGTTTTAATTCAAACTGGTACCCAAACTCTGTAAGGTTATCCCCTATGTAAATTACTTGTAAGTTATTATCTAAATATTTTTCTTTTAATTCAGTTATAAAGAGAAGAGCATCAGAAAGTAACGATTCATGATTTGAGCTCTTACTATAATGTTTATTGGTTTGTAACCAATCTATTTTTGAACCAGCAAAATCAAATTTTTGTTCTATTAAGTCTAAATAAATTTTTGGATTTTTATGTACTTTGACATATTTAAGAAGGTCTTTTAATTCCAAATCCTTTATTAGATCTTCATCATAAGAATTCAATAAAATTACCCCCCCTTTGTGTTTTTTAAAGTCTTTCTTGTCAAAATCCATAGGAATCGCTGTTTCGTCATTTTGTTGCAATCAATTCAGTGTACAATGCCATTGTAGCTTGCTGATCCGTCTCTGACAAATTCATCTTTTTTTGACCGAGTTATATTAAATTTTCTGCCATACCAAAACTTCATTCTTCTGTGTTCAATCCCAATAATAAATATAGTGCTGAGTTGAAGAATCGCTTGTCATCCCCATTTTTTCATACAATTGTTGTGCTTTTATATTAGAAGTCGCTGTTTCTAAACAGATAAATCGGGCTCCTTTATCGTTTGCAAATGAAAATGCTTTTTTCATCAATTCCTTACCTACTCCCTTTTGACGAAAATCGTTTATAACAAACAAATCATTTAAAATGAACGCATCTTTCATCGCAACAGATGAAAATGTGGGATACAGTTGTACAAATCCTACATATTGTTCACCTTGCTTTGCAACAAACAAAATAGACTCTTGTTTACGGTATCGTTCCACTAGAAAATGATAAGCACCTTCTACATTAGAAGTCTGTTTATAAAATTGGCGATATTGATCAAATAGAACCGAAACTTGTTTTAAATCATTTTCATTAGCTCTTACTATATCCACTCTTCTATCCCCTTTTCATATCAATTAGTAGTATAATAATCGATATTCTGACATGTAAAAATGTACAGATTTATACTTTATTAAATGTCAGAAGGGAGGAATGAAGAAATGAAACATTATATTTTCCCTTTCAGTGCCAATCAACCAAAATATAAACAAATTTATGAGCAATTTAAAAAATTAATCGAGGAGGGAAAGTTAAAAACAGGAGAAAATCTTCCTTCCATTCGTTCACTAGCCAATGACCTAGGTGTTAGTCGCCACACTACACTACAAGCATATGATCAATTATTAGCTGAAGGATATATTCAAGCCAATGAGCGTAAAAGCTATAGTGTCAATAAATTTGAACCGATATTTCTTCAAACCTCTATTTCAGAAGTACCTAGAAATGAACCAATACAATTGATCGATTTCATTGATTTCAAAGCAAGTACTGTTGATGAGGAACAATTCCCTTTAAAAGTTTGGCGGCAAATTTCCAACAAAGTGCTGCAGCAATCCATTAGCTTTCAATATGGAGATCCTTTTGGAGAACCGGGGTTTAAACAAGAACTGGCTGATTATTTATTTCAAGCGAGAGGTATGATCATTAACCCCAAAAATATTATCGTTGGAAGTAATACACAGCAACTACTGTTGTATTTGGGATTTCTATTAAAAGAAAGTTTTTCTAGTATGATTGTTGAAAACCCTGGTTATAGCGGTGTACGGGAGGTCTTTCATTTACATGGATTTGAAATGGAGAGTATTCCTGCATTAAAACAGGGTGTATTATTGAACCCACTTGTACATAAAAAGGGGAAATTATTGTATATCACACCTTCACATCAATATCCTACTGGTACTGCACTATCGATTCAACAAAGAATTGAATTGATTCAATGGGTACGATCAAATAACGGTTTCTTATTAGAGGACGATTACGATGGAGAATTTCGATATGGACAAAAACCATTTCCTGCTTTAGCATCTTTAGATGCTGCACATGTCATTTATTTTGGTACGTTTTCAAAAGCATTTCTACCAGCTATACGATTAGCATATATGGTTTTACCTGATTCATTAATCAATATCTATATGAGTAAATTTGAACATTTCGAACATAATGCTTCTTTATTGCACCAACTGACCATGACTGAATTTATGAAAAGTGGGGAATGGACAAAGCATATTAAGCGTATGCGCAATACTTATAAAAGGAAAATGAATTTATTGGTACAACAAGTTCAACATTTATTTGGAAAACAAATTGAGATCATTGGTGACAATGCAGGGTTATATATCATGTTACGTATACATACTCCCTATACCGAAAAAGAATTAATTGAAAAAGCCCTTCAACAGCATGTTAAAGTTTATCCAACAAGTCATTTATTTATCGAAAATCCACCTGTACAACCGCACATACTGCTCGGTTTCGCAAACCTTACTCTTGAACAAATCGAAAGAGGTATTTGTTTATTAAAAGAAGCATGGAAATAAAATTGATGGTTCATTGGAGGTTTTTTTGTAACTTAGATGGATAAACTCATCTAACGCTTCCTCTGGCGAATCAATATCCTGATGAAATGTCCCACCTAAAAAATCTGCTAACTTCTTTAAATAACTGGAGCTATCATTCATTGAATCACCTCTGCAATGTATTATATCTTTTCTACTATTGAAAAAAGTTAAATAAATGAAAGGGTATAACATATTTTATATGACGAATATGCTATACCCTTTCTTCTTAAACTAACGCACCTGTTAGCATAACAAAAAAATGATTATTTTATTTTTTTTAGCATTTTAAAATTAGCCAACTTAACCCCCTTTTTTTCCACAGTTTGTGAACAAACAATTTTGTAACCTAGATGTTCAAAAAATGGCTTAGCTGTAATACTTGCTTCGGTATCAATTTCTAAAAGATTTAGTTTCTTTGCCTCAGATTCGAGCATATCAACTAAAGCTGTGGCTATACCTTGTCCTTGATAATCTTTATGAACGAATAGTCTATCTAAGTACCCGTTATGCGTTAAATCGCTAAAACCAACAACTTTATCATTCACTTTAGCAACAAATGTTATATTTTGACTCAATGATTCCTTCCAAGAATTCATTTTAGATTCTTTTTCATCTCTTGGTGCCCAAGCATCCAATTGTACTTGGGAATAATCTTTTGAATTTACGGAATGAACTGTTTCATAAAACAATGAAATAATCTCTTTTGTATCAGTTTCCTTAAACTTTATAATCTCCACTTTCTGTATACCTCCCCATGTTTGGATAAGCATCCTATATTGTTATTCTCAATGAGAACTTCTTGCACCCTCATAACACATTCTCTCATAAAAGATATTACCGCTTCGTCTAAAGACCTCACAGTGTCCTTTCTTACGATTTAGACTTAAGCAATTGCAGCTCTTGATCCATGATTTCAGCTGCTTCTGAAATAAATTGAATGATTAAATCCAATTCTTCTGGCTTGTATTCATTTGTGAGTTTTTTGGTGGATGCCGATAAAGATAGAAAGAGTTGTTTCACCTGTGATTTCCCCGCTGTTAATGGAACAATGATGACCCTTCGCTTGTCTTTTGGGTCCTTCTCCCTTTTGACGTAGCCTGCTTTTTCTAACCGGTCAATGAGAGCGGTGACCGCACCTGAGCTAAGACCGGTTTTTTCACTTAATTCACCTGCTGTGAGTGGTCCAAGTTCGTTTAACAAATCTGCTGATTTGAGATCTGTTGGGAAAAGGCCGAGCGATTGAGCGGCTGCTTGGTGGAATAGGACTGTTCGTGTAGCAAGGCGTCTCATCGTATGAATGATCAGGTCCGCTTGATCTTCTGCCTCGTTCTTTATTGACAACTTGTTCTCCTCCCTTTAAAATCAATTTATCTTGATCATCAAGATAAATGTTCTCTTACTTTATAATTAACTTGATCATAGCAAAAAAGTGAAGAGAACGTAAGCAGGAGGTAATGAAATGAATAACGTGGATCATAAAGGCAAGGCATCCACTCGCTTTGTTGTCATCGGGTTGCTGTTAGGGATTTTTATGGCAGCGATGGACAACACCATTGTCGCAACAGCAATGGGAAGCATCGTCGCCGATTTGGGCAGTTTTGATAAATTTGCTTGGGTGACTGCTTCTTACATGGTGGCAGTGATGGCCGGTATGCCGATTTATGGAAAGCTTTCAGATATGTATGGTCGAAAGCGTTTTTTTCTGTTTGGACTTATTTTCTTTTTAATTGGATCTGCGCTGTGCGGCATCGCACAAACAATGGATCAGCTCATTATTTACCGTGCGATTCAAGGACTTGGAGGCGGTGCTCTTCTTCCGATCGCTTTCACAATTATCTTTGATATCTTCCCGCCAGAAAAGCGCGGGAAAATGTCCGGTATGTTTGGTGCAGTTTTTGGTCTATCCAGTGTATTAGGCCCGCTGTTAGGAGCGATTATTACGGATTCGATCGGCTGGCATTGGGTGTTTTATATTAACGTACCAATCGGTATTGTCAGTGTGTTCTTGATCGCCAAATTTTATCAAGAATCGCTCGAGCATCGTAAGCAGAAAATTGACTGGTCAGGTGCCATTACACTTGTCGTTGCGGTTGTCAGTTTAATGTTCGCCCTTGAGCTTGGCGGTAAATCGTATGCATGGGATTCTGTTCAAATCTTGACACTATTTGCTGTGTTTGTTGTCTTCGGCACCATCTTCTTCATTGTTGAACGAAAGGCCGAAGAACCGATTATTTCTTTTTGGATGTTTAAAAATCGTTTGTTTGCGACATCTCAAATTTTGGCGTTTTTATATGGCGGAACGTTTATTATTCTAGCTGTCTTTATTCCTATCTTCGTCCAGGCTGTGTACGGTGAATCTGCAACAAGTGCCGGGTTCATTTTAACACCGATGATGATTGGGTCCGTGATTGGCAGTATGATTGGCGGAACGATGCAGACGAAAGTGCCTTTTAGACGATTAATGACCATCTCTGTGATTTCATTTTTTGCTGGGATGCTGCTGCTTGCCAATATGTCGCCTGATACAGCAAGATTGTGGCTTACGCTCTTTATGATGATTTCAGGTTTTGGCGTTGGATTTAGCTTCTCCCTTCTGCCATCTGCTTCAATGAATGATCTCTCTCCGCGCTACCGCGGCAGTGCTAATTCTACCAATTCGTTCATGAGATCACTTGGGATGACTTTAGGTGTGACGATTTTTGGAACGATACAAACCAATGTCCTGACAAATCGTTTAGCAGATGCTTTTAGCGGAATGAAAGGAGCTTCTTCTCAAGTTGGTGATCCGCAAGCCATTTTTCAAGAGGGGGCACGCTCACAAATTCCGCCTGATATTTTAAATAAAGTGATTGATGCGATGTCACAAAGTATTACGTATGTATTTATGATTGCTTTATTCCCGATTGCACTTGCGGCGATTACGGTCGTATTTATGGGAAATGCACGAGTACGTACATCAAATGAAATGAAAGAAAGCGAATAATGTGAAAAAAGCAGAGCGATGTGGCTCTGCTTTTTTTCATCTTATTGATATAAAAGTTGGGCTTTTCCTTCACTGCCAACGATCTTTATTTTAGATGTGACCATGTCTTTGGCTGCTTGTTTTGCTTTTTGTAAATACATACGCGGATCTAAGCTTTCAGGTTCGTTTGAGAAATGATCACGAATCGCTTCAGAGTATGCATTTTTTAGTTCAGTGGACACATTGACCTTTGCCATACCGAGTGCGACACATCTTTTGACATCCTCATCTGGTACAGCTGAACCACCATGAAGGACAAGCGGCACATCGACAAGCGCTGCAATTTGTTCAATGCGGTCAAAGTCGATATCCGGCACCCCTTTATAGATGCCGTGGGCCGTGCCGATCGCAGGTGCTAAAGTAGGTACACCAGTTTCTTCTACAAATTGACGGCATTCTGATGGAATGGCTTTTTCAGCATCTTTTTCATCCACGACAATATCATCTTCTACCCCGCCTACCTTGCCTAACTCGGCTTCTACATTCACACCTACTTTTAAGGCAAGGTCAACCACTTCTTTTGTGCGGCGTACATTTTCTTCATATGAATGCATGGAAGCATCGATCATCACGGATGTATATCCTGCTCGTATACAAGTAAGAATCACATCAAAATCAGTGCAATGATCGAGATGAAGTCCGATTGGGATTTGGTATTGATCCGCTGCCGCCTTTACTGTATCTGCAATGGCTTTTGCGCCAAGCGATTGGACCGTGCCAACCGTTGTTTGCAAAATGACAGGTGATTTTAATTCAGCTGCCGTTTCGAGTACCCAGTAAATACTATCAAAGGAATGTACATTGAATGCGACAATTCCGTATTTTTCTTTTTTTGCTGCTTCAAGCATAGGTGTTGTGGAAAGTAAAGGCATGGTCAAACATCCTCTCTCGTCAAAATATCTGTTTTTAATACAGCGAGCATTTCTTCATTTGTTCTTGTTTCGAGCAGTTTTTGCCGTTTCGTTTCATCCATTAAGCCGCGTGAAAGAGCAGAAAGTGCTTGTAAATGAGTGGTTCCTGCTTCACTTTTTGGGATGAGTAAGGATAAGAAGAAAAAGCAAGGCTTCCCATCAAAAGCGTCCCATTCGATTCCGGTTTCTGTACGGACGATGACGAGTGCCGGTTTTGTGATGGCGTCTGACTGTGTATGCGGAATGGCAAATCCATCTTGAAAGCCGGTTGTACTCAGAGCTTCTCTTTCAGCTAGTCCTTTTTTGACTGCCTCAGGAGATGTACAAATACCTGCTTCAGCGGCAATGTCAGCTATGGCTGCGAAAACGCCAGCCTGTGAAGAAGCCGTTTCATGTAGATTCATATAAATATGTTCCATCATTTCTCTTCCTCCCTATTAAACTGCGGGTTTGTCTATTTTCTTGCGGTAAAGTCCGTATAGAATCGCACCTACAAGTGATCCGATGAGTATGGAAAGCACCCACTGAAATGCCCCTGTGACGACTGGTAAGACAAGGAATCCACCATGCGGAGCAGGAACCTGTACGCCAAACAGATAGGTCAAAATGGCAGAGATGGCCGAGCCAAACATGATAATTGGCAGGACAACGACTGGGTTTTTTGCTGCAAATGGAATGGCTCCTTCGGTAATATGAGTCGCTCCGAGAATATAGTTGATCATCCCAGCATTTCGTTCTTGTGGTGTAAAATGTTTTCGGAAAATCGTTGTGGCAATCGCAATGATAAGCGGTGGTGTGATACATGCTGCTGACACCCCTGCCATGAAGTAAAGGTTACCTTCTGCGAGTAAAGCCGTTCCTGTGACATAGGCTGCTTTGTTAAAAGGTCCTCCCATATCAAATCCACACATGGCTCCAACAATTAAACCTAAAAGCAATGGATTTGTGGATTGAACTGATGAGAGAAAATCCATTAATGAATTATTTAGCCCTGTGATTGGAACTAATAGCGGGGTCATGACAGCCCCAATTAAGAAAATACCGATAACAGGATAGATGAAAATTGATTTTAATCCGTCAAGTGATGCTGGTAATTTTTGAAGCAGGAATTGAAGAAGTACGATGATATACCCTGCTGCAAAACCTGCGATAATACCACCTAAGAATCCAGCGCCTCCATCGTTTGCAAGCAAGCCACCGATAAATCCGACAACCATCCCTGGGCGTTTCGCGATTGAATCAGCGATAAATGCTGCTAAAATAGGCACCATTAAGCTAAAGCCGAGTCCGCCAATGTTTTTCAAGTAGGCAGCAAACGGATGATACGTTTCATGCTGAGGATCAGCTGAGTAAATACCGAATAGAAAAGATAAAGCAATTAAGACCCCGCCCCCAACAACAAATGGAAGCATGTGTGATACACCGTTCATTAAATGCTTATAGATGGTGTGTATCCACTTATTCGCTGACTTTTGTTGAGCTAATGAAGGCGCAGATGGTTTTTCTGTTCCAGAAGCTCTTCCTTTCACTTGATGAACGGGGGCTTCTCCATTGATAATGCCTTGAATCAGTTCATTTGGTGTGCGGATACCCTTTGCTACAGGCACTTCAATGAGTGGTTTGCCGTGAAAACGATCTGTATTCACATCTTTGTCCGCTGCAACAATAACGCCATCTGCTTCCAAAATGTCTTGATCAGTTAAAGCGTTTTCAATTCCTACTTGACCATGCGTTTCAACTTTGATGTCGACCCCTAATTGCTCAGCTGCGATTTTTAATGCCTCAGCTGCCATAAATGTATGCGCAATGCCTGTTGGACAGCCAGTGGCAGCGACAATTTTCTTGCGGCTCATGTGAACTCCCCCTTATATGTTCTGAATGTGTATTTGCTCAATTAATGAATCAATGTCATGTAAATCACTTAACCCTTTTGAAAAGGCGGTAGATGCCCCTGTTGCAATTCCGTAGCGTAAGCATTCTTCATGAGGTTGTCCTTCCAGCTGTTTACTTAGGAATGCAGCGAGCATGGCATCACCAGAACAAGCCGTGTTTACGACCGTTCCTATTGGTGCATTTCCTTTTAATACGGCTTCGTTTGTAAGGAATAGAGCTCCTTCCCCTCCTCGGGAAATGAGTACTTGCTCTGCACCCATCTCGATCAGCTTTCGCCCTGATTCAACGAGTTCTGTTTCTGATAAACGATGGGTTTTTCCAAAAAATGCGGCAATCTCTTCTTCATTTGGTTTTAGTAAATATGGTTTGTATTGAAGTGTTTCTAAAGCTGCTTTAGAGCTTGTGTCTAAAATAAATTTCACGTTGTTTTGATGACAAATAGCGGCTATCTCTGAGAAAATGCTGGCAGGGACGCCTTTAGGCAGACTACCTGACATAATGAAGATGCTGCCTTTTGGAATGGTCGAGATTTTTTGGCGAAAGGCATCAAGCGCTTTTGCCTCTATAGCGGGTCCTTGATTCACAAGCTTGTATTCTTCCGTTGTGTTAATAAATACATTAATGCGTGTAATCCCATCAACTGGGATAAAATCGGTTTGAATGGAGAGATCTTTTAACGATTGTTCAATATATGAACCTGAAAACCCAGCAATAAATCCTAATGCAGTGCTGGTGAAGCCATATTTCTTTAGCATAATGGACACATTAACACCTTTTCCATTCGGCTGATAATCCTCATCTTCCGTGCGGTTGACTGTATCTGCACGCATTTCTTTTAATGCAATATATAGGTCAATAGCAGGATTTAAGGTGCAGGTATAAATCAATTGGTTTCACCTTCTTTCTTTTCTCTAAAGAAAGTATCTCATACGATTCAGTGAAAATGTTTTCAGATTGTGTAAAGGTTTTCACGGTAAAAAGCCTCCCATCATGAAGTGTGGAAGGCTTTTTAAGTGTTTATTTCATCCGAATCACATAGGCGTCTAGTAAAATGCGGGCAATGACATGAAGAGACAGGCGGGACCTGACTTCGTAATCTGGGAAGAATGATTGTTCCCCTTTATATCCGACGAGTGTCATATCTGATATTTTACTTAATGTAGAATCAATTCTAGTTGTGACAGTAATGGTCGTGACTTGCTTCATACTGAGGTTTTGGCAGGCTTCTACTAGTTCCGACGTTTCTCCATTTAATGAGACAAAGATGGCAAGTTCGTTTTTATCAATGTCACGCGATTTGAGCCGAATGATATTCGGGTCGTCATGAACTTCACATGTTTTTCCGATGAGCTGCAATTTGATGGTCATCTCTTTAGCGATCATCTCTGAGAAGCCTCTGCCAAAAATATAAATTTTGTCCGCATCGTGGATTTTTTGAACTGCATCCTCAATTTGCCCAATACTTTGCAGTTGAATCGTCTTTAAGACCTCTTCTTCATTTTTTCGAATGGCTAGTTTGATGTCTTCGTCAATATTTTTTAGTTGATCACTATCATCTGTCATTTTCTTTTCTTGTTTCAATCGATATTTAAAGGATGTATAGCCATTGTATCCGATTTTCTTCATCAGTCTGACAATGGTCGCTGTTGACACGTTGGCTCTTTCACTTAATGTGACGATGGATAAGGTGGAGATATCCTCTAAATGCTGGTGAATATAATGCAGTAAATAACGTTCTGTTTCACTTAACGTTTGATACACATCACTTGGTATATTAAATAATGGTTCATTCAATGCGATTCCCCCTTACTCATTTCATACTATAATTAAATGCCCTATGAAAACAAGGTGATTCTTTTATCCTGTATTTTTCATTAGAAAGCTGAATGAGTGAAATTTTGTTTTTAACATAAGCTAAGAAAAAGAACGGTTTGTGTGAAAGGAGTTGATCACTGTGCTTCAATTCTTGTTTTTTCTGATCCTTTTATATGTGGTGTATGTATTTTTGACCGCATTTGTCTTGTTTTATTTACCGTTTCAAAAAACATGTAAAGAACATTGCATCTATAAAGCCTCTTCCATCTCAGGAGACGACCAAGGCATAAATCAAGTCATGCTGCTTGATGACGGGTTTGAATCAGGTCAAGTGAGAGTTCAAATGATTCGCGAGGCTAAAAAGAACATTCGTTTGAGTTATTATTCCATTCAAAAAGGAAAAACCGCCGAATGGGTGCTTGGTGCTTTAATTGAAGCGGCTGATCGAGGAGTAAAAGTTCAGCTGTTGTTAGATGGCATTTGCCATAGCCTGCGTGGACCGCTGAAGCATTTGCGTTATGCTGTGGCGAATCATCCGAATATGGCCATTCGTTTTTATGAGCCTTTTCGTTTGATCAAGCCATGGACGTGGCATAACCGCCTTCACGATAAGCTTCTTTTGGCAGATGGCAGGGTCGCTGTCATGGGCGGCAGAAATATTGGTGATAAATACTTTGCAGATCAGCCCCCGAAAGACTTTGCGTATGACCGAGATGTGCTGCTGTACAACGCCAAAAAAGGAAAAGTATTAGATGAAATGGAGCAGTATTTCGTTTATTTGTGGAATCATGATTTTACGAAAAGAACGAAAGATGTATTTTCCAAGGCAAAAGCGAAAAAAGGAAAAAAGCTAAGAAAACAGCTGCTAAGATCTTATCAGGAAGCCATTCGTACAAAAGAACCCTTTGTCACGTCCACATATGATTGGGCAAAAGACGCCATTCGTGCAAAACAGATTGCATTTTTCACAAATCCAGTGGAACGCTTAAATAAACGTCCGCTCGTCTTGAAAAAGTTAAACGATCTCGCACAGCGGTCAAAGCGTTCGGTTCTGATCCAGACGCCTTATGTCATACCGACACGGCCAATGAAAGACGGACTCACGCCATTACCAAGTGATATTCAAACGACGATCGTGACGAATTCTCTTACAGCGACACCAAACCCTTTAGCATTTGCAGGATATTTAAGCACGAAAAAGGAATTGATGAAAACGGGTGTTCATTTGTATGAATATCAAGGGCCGTATTCAATTCACGCCAAATCAATGGTCATTGATGATAACTTAAGTATTATTGGAACATATAATCTAGATGCAAGATCCAGCTTTTTAAATACTGAATCGATTTTGGTGATTGATAGTGCACCATTTGCGTTATCTCTTACGGAAGCAATCGAACGAAAAATCGCTTATAGTGTTCTCGTAGCGAAAGATCGAACAGAATATCAAGCAAGCGACTATGGACAGAAAAAAAAGCCTTTCATGAAAAGGCTCCTTTTAACTGGTTTATCTACCATAACGGTTTTATGGCGGCGGTTGATTTAAATAAAAGGGCAGCTACTTTTGTGGCAGCCCTTTTTCTCTTGACTGCTCCTCTTCTACAGGTTCAAGCTTGGTTAACTTAAATACGAGGATTCCTGCCACAATGACAAGTACACCTAATAATTTTGTAAAAGAAAATGTTACTTTTTCTAACCCAAGCCAGCCAAGCGAATCAAATAGAAGCGCACAACCTAGCTGGGAGGTGAGAACAATCGAGATTCCATAAGTGGGACCGAGATGTTTGATGCTCTGAACAAGACAGATGACAACGCCTACCCCGATGGCTCCGCTTAACCAGTACCAGGCTTCCATATGCCTTAATTGAAACATGCCGGTTCCTTCTAACAAAAGACCCATCAAAAGTGAAGCGATAAAGCCCATTCCTAGAACAAGTGTCGTTGTTGACCAAGAGCCTGTCTGCTCATTGACTTTACTATTAAAAATGGTTTGTAAGCTGACAAGTGCCCCAGCAGTGACAGCTAATATTATTCCTGTGATCATATATAAGTCCCTTCGTTTCTTCTATTCATAAATGTTGTGTTCTGCTATTTCTAAAAGCCCTTTTTGATCACAAATCGTAATCTTTCCTCTTCGCCTTTCAATCAGCCCTTTTTTTTGGAACTGCTGAATGACCCGATTAATATGGCGGTAGCTTGTTCCAATTAAGCTCGCTGCATCCGTGAGGCGAAGCGTGCGTGTGTGCGCATCATCATCCCCTGTTAAAACAGACAATAAATAGCTTGCAAGCCTGACCTCTACGGGATATAAAAGGTGAAAGCTTAAATCATTTGATTTAGTATAAAATTTGTTTGTGATGCCCTTAAGCAAAAAGGCTAAAACTCGAGGATCGTCCTTTGCATGCCGCATAAGGGCTTGATGAGAAATCCTGAGCATATGTACTTCTGTAACGGCTTCAACTGTATTGACCATATCTGTCTGCTGAACGTATTCAATATCTCCAATCGCTTCAAGAGGGTTTTTAAAGCAAAGGATAAATGTTTTACCTTCTTTTGTGGTGGTGAAAATCTTTAATTTTCCTTTCACCAGCAAGTACATATACTCCCTTTTATCTCCTTTTGAACAAATCAGCTCACCTTGCTGATAGCGCCACAAGCTCACATGTGAGATGAGTTTTTGATGAAAAACATTCTGTAATTGATGCGTCTTGATATAAGAGGAAAAAAGAGATTCATCATGCAGCTCCTCCATCTGATGCCCTCCTTTATAGTTTTAAGATGATGACGCCTGCAATCATTAAAAGGATGCCTGCATAATGAGGCCATTTCATTTTTTTCTTCTGAACACCAAACCATCCTTTTGCATCAATGGCAAAGGTAAACGCAAGCTGTGCGATAAGTAAAGCAGCGATGGTGAGTGTCACACCAATGATTTGAATGGCAGTGACCTCATTAAAGATAATAATGGCTGCAAATGCACCTCCAATTAAGTAAAGAGGCTGCACTTTTTTGTATTCCTTAAAGTGGCCATCCC
The DNA here is from genome assembly GCF_040047675.1 of Bacillus sp. BS1807G30. NCBI lineage: Bacteria > Bacillati > Bacillota > Bacilli > Caryophanales > Bacillaceae > Bacillus > Bacillus sp. BS1807G30. The sequence continues at coordinate 1,814,731 of NZ_CP157353.1, forward strand.
GTACGATGAGTAAAATGACGAGAGAGATGATAAACCCTGTCAGCTGCGTGATCGTTGCCGCCTGCCACGTACCGATATCTTGACTAATTCTGGCGTTGGCTACGCCTTGCAGTGTAATACAAGCGCCTCCTAATAATGCGAAAATAACACCTTTCATTCGTTCAAAAGCTCCTTCTTTTTTCAGTCTAGTTCCATTAAATGATAGATGCCCTCATGTTGAAAAGGACATATGTCCCACTTTGCGTATTATATCAGAAACTTTTTCTCATGCAGTTTCTCTGTTTTAGATTTTTCACAGTGGGTACAGTTTTATATCAGCTGAAAACAGAATATTGGATTGAATCACACATAAAAAGGAGACATGTCAGAATGAGAAATCAAGAGAAACACTTTATTAATGGAGAATGGGTCGCATCAACAGGAAACGAAACGACGGAGGTCATTAACCCTGCGACAGAGGAAGTCATTGGCACCATTAGTTTAGGAACGAAAGAAGATTTAGATAAGGCAGTCAAAGCAGCTCGAGCCGCCTTCCCTTCTTTCTCAAAAACATCTCGAAATGAACGAGTTGAAATGCTGGAAAACATTGTGCGCGGGTACGAAAAACGTAAGGATGAGCTTGTAGAAGTGATGACAAAAGAACTTGGTGCACCACTGAAAGTGTCCGAAGAAGTTCATTACAAAATGGGTTATGAACATTTTTCTAAAGCAGCGGAAGCACTGAAATCTTATACATTTACCGAAGACCGCGGTGGACATACGATTATAAAAGAGGCGATTGGTGTCAGCGGATTGATTACACCGTGGAACTTCCCGACGAATCAGACATCTCTTAAAATTGCGGGTGCCATTGCGGCAGGCTCACCAGTTGTCTTAAAGCCAGCGGAAATCACCCCTTTTGCTGCGATGATTCTTGCAGAAATTATTGATGAAGCAGGTGTACCGAAAGGAGTCTTCAACTTAGTAAACGGAACGGGTGACGTGATTGGTGACGGCATTAGCTCACATCCTGATATTGACTTCGTTTCATTTACAGGATCAGGTGCCGTCGGCTCTAAAATTATGGAAAACGCAGCGGACAACGTGAAGAAAGTAGCACTTGAGCTTGGCGGAAAATCCCCTCTTATCGTCTTAGACGATGCAGATGTGGACGAAGCAGCAGAAACAGCCATTCATCATATTGCGATGAATACAGGTCAAGTGTGTTCTGCAGCTACACGTGTGCTGATTCCAGAATCAATGAAAGACAAGTTTGAAAAAGCGCTGCTGAACGCCATGCCGAAGTTTACAGTTGGTGATCCGAGAGAAGATCACGCTACTGGTCCGCTTGTTTCTAAAAAGCAGTGGGATACGGTGCAATCTTATATTGAAAAAGGAATCGAAGAAGGTGCTACCCTTCTTGCTGGGGGAACTGGAAAGCCAGACGGAATCGATAAAGGATATTTCGCCAAGCATACCATTTTCACCAATGTGAAAAATGACATGACCATTGCGCAAGAAGAAATCTTTGGGCCAGTCATGAGTGTGATCACGTATCAAGACCTCGATCATGCCCTTGAGATCGCCAACGATACAGTGTATGGTCTTGCCGGGTATGTTGTTGGTCAAGATGAAAAAACATTAAAATATGTCGCTGAACATATTCGTGCCGGTCAAATCACCATTAACAATGCTGAAACAGATTACTTTGCCCCATTTGGCGGTTTTAAGCAGTCTGGTATCGGAAGAGAATGGGGAGACTTCGGTATCGAAGAATATTTAGAAGTGAAAGCTGTGATGGGACTTCCAACGGCGTAAGTCAGGCGAAAAAAAGGAAAACGGTGATCCGTTTTCTTTTTTTGTGCCCTCTCCCCTATTCATCCGTGTTTTGTCATTAGAAATCTTAATCATGACAATCAATATTATATATTTTACTTAATGGCAAACTTTCGGTAAAGTTCAAATTGAACCTATATATATAATTCCTATCGAATTAATCTATGTTTATATTCCTTGTGAGGTGGATATTGTTGCAACTTCATGTATTGAACAGTCCGTTTAGCCAGGAGCAGGCAGAGTTACTCAATCAGCTGCTTCCGACTTTAACAGATCAGCAAAAAATTTGGCTTACTGGTTATTTATCAGCACAGGCAGCGCTTGCCGGCTCAGAAGCTGTCACTCCGGCGCCTTCTGCCGCAGCATCTGTACAGCCTGTGAGCAAAGATGTGACCGTGCTTTATGGGTCGCAAACAGGCAATTCCGAAGGGTTAGCAAAAAAGACAGCCCAGCATCTTGAAGAGAAAGGCTTTCAAGTGACGCTCTCTTCTATGTCCGATTTTAAACCGAATAATCTGAAAAAAATAAACAATTTACTAGTCATTGTCAGCACACATGGCGAAGGAGATCCGCCGGATAATGCCCTTTCGTTCCATGAATATGTTCACGGCAGACGTGCGCCAAAGCTCGATCATTTAAGCTTTTCTGTCCTTTCATTAGGTGACAGCTCATACGAATTCTTCTGTCAGACAGGAAAAGAATTTGACGAACGCTTCAAAGAGCTTGGCGGCACACGTCTTTTTGACCGAGTGGACTGCGACCTTGATTATGATGAGCCGTTTTCAGAATGGCTACAAGGTGTTGCCTCCTCTTTGAGTGAAGGTGAAGCTGTATCAATTCCGCAAGAATCAGCGGGAGTCAACAATCAAGCCGTTTCTGAATATTCAAGAACGAATCCTTTTTATGCTGAAGTTCTTGAAAATATCAACCTAAATGGGCGTGGATCTAATAAAGAAACACGTCACTTAGAGCTTTCTCTTGAAGGATCAGGCCTCGTGTATGAGCCAGGTGACAGCCTTGGCATTTACCCGACAAATGATCCTGCGCTTGTCGATGAACTGATTCAAACATGCGGATGGAATGCAGAAGAATCCGTCACCGTTCATAAAAACGGAGACACTCTCCCTTTAAAAGAAGCACTCACCTCGCATTTTGAGATTACGGTTTTAACAAAACCACTTCTTCAAAAGATCGCTGCACTGACAAAAAGCGAATCCTTGCATGCTCTTTTAGAAGAAGGAAACGAAGAAAAACTGAAAGAATATATCGCAGGCCGGGACCTAGTAGATGCGGCTCGTGATTTCGGTCCTTTTGAAGGAACCGCCGCAGATTTCACGTCCATTTTAAGAAAAATCCCTGCACGCCTTTATTCCATTGCAAGCAGTCTCAAAGCAAATGACGAAGAGGTTCATTTGACGATAGGTGCTGTCAGATATGATGCGCACGGCAGAGAACGCCAAGGTGTCTGTTCGATTTTATGTGCAGAGCGCCTGCAGCCAGGTGATACATTACCTGTTTATATTCAGCACAACCAAAACTTTAAGCTTCCTCAAGATCCAGATGCACCGATCATTATGGTAGGACCAGGCACAGGCATCGCCCCTTTCCGTTCATTTATGCAGGAGCGTGAGGAAATGGGTGCAAACGGAAAGTCATGGTTATTCTTCGGTGATCAGCATTTTGTGACGGATTTCTTATACCAAACGGAATGGCAAAAGTGGTTAAAAGATGGCGTCTTAACAAAAATGGACGTGGCTTTTTCAAGAGATACTGAGGAAAAAGTATATGTCCAGCACCAAATGAAGAAACAAAGCAAAGAATTATTTGAATGGCTTGAGCAAGGTGCTTACGTGTATATTTGCGGAGATGAAAAGCATATGGCGCATGATGTTCACAATACCCTTCTGTCCATTATTCAAGAAGAAGGTGCGATGAGCAAAGAAAAAGCAGAAAGCTATCTTGCCAACTTACAGCAGCAAAAACGCTATCAGCGTGACGTTTATTGATTTGATGCTTGAAAGAAAGGAGCTTTTACTTACATGGTGAAGACAGCATTAACAGCGCCGGATGGACCTCCGAGCGACGTAGAGGAAATCAAAGAAAAAAGTGATTATTTACGGGGTACGTTAAAAGAAGTGATGCTTGATCCGATCTCAGCGGGAATTCCGGATGATGACAACCGTCTGATGAAGCATCACGGCAGCTACTTACAAGATGATCGTGATCTGAGAAATGAACGACAAAAACAAAAGCTTGAGCCTGCCTATCAATTTATGCTGCGTGTCCGTCTGCCTGGCGGGATCGCCACCTCCAAGCAGTGGCTTGTGATGGATGAGCTTGCTCATCAATATGGCAACGGTACTTTAAAGCTGACAACTCGTGAAACCTTCCAGCTTCACGGTATTTTAAAATGGAATATGAAAAAGACCATTCAAGACATTCATTCTACTATGCTTGATACGATCGCAGCTTGCGGTGATGTAAACCGGAATGTCATGTGTACATCGAATCCTTATCAATCTGAAGTGCACCATGACGTGTACGAGCTGGCAAAAAAATTAAGTGATGACTTACTTCCACAAACAAGAGCCTATCATGAGATTTGGCTTGATGAGGAAAAGGTAGCAGCAACACCTGACACTGAGGTTGAACCGATGTATGGTCCGCTTTATTTACCAAGAAAATTTAAGATTGGCGTGGCCGTCCCTCCTGCTAATGACATTGATGTCTTTTCGCAGGATCTAGGCTTCATTGCCATTATAGAAAACGATCAACTGGTCGGTTTTAATGTCGCAATTGGCGGCGGAATGGGTATGACGCATGGTGATACAGCGACTTATCCGCAGCTTGCAAAGGTCATCGGCTTTTGTACACCTGAACAGGTCGTAGAAATTGCCAAACAAGTCATCACCATTCAACGTGACTACGGAAACCGTTCCGTCCGAAAAAATGCCCGCTTTAAATATACGGTGGACCGCCTTGGTCTTGAGAATGTAAAAGAAGAGCTTGAGCGCCGTCTTGGGTTTACTCTTTTAGAGGCAAAGGATTATCACTTTGATCATAACGGTGACCGTTACGGCTGGGTAAAAGGCATTAACGGCAGATGGCATTATACGATGTTTGTAGAAGGCGGACGCATCACAGATTATGATGATTATCCACTGATGACAGGCATCCGTGAAATTGCCAAGGTGCATACGGGTGACTTCCGTCTAACCGCCAATCAGAATTTAATCATTGGGAATGTGACAACTCATAAAAAGAAACAAATCGAACAGCTGATTCAAAAGTTTGGTTTATCAGACGGCCAGCAGCACTCCGCCCTGCGCCGCAGCTCAATGGCTTGTGTATCTTTGCCAACTTGCGGTTTAGCGATGGCTGAAGCAGAGCGCTACCTTCCACGATTGATTGATAAAATCGAAGACATCGTTGAAGAAAACGGATTAAGTGATAAAGAAATCACCATTCGAATGACTGGTTGTCCAAATGGTTGTGCTCGTCATGCGCTTGGAGAGATTGGATTTATCGGAAAATCACCTGGTAAGTATAATATGTATCTTGGTGCCGCATTTGATGGTAGCAGATTAAGTAAATTATACCGTGAAAATGTGGGTGAGGAAGACATTTTAAAAGAACTTGGCTCTATTCTCCCCCGCTATGCAAAAGAACGAGAAGAAAATGAACATTTCGGCGATTTTGTCATTCGGGCAGGGATTGTGAAAGAGACAACAGATGGAACGAATTTTCATGTGCAATAAAAATAGACAGGAACCATCCTGTCTTTTTTATTTTTTCTGTTTCTTATTCAAGTATTCGGTCAGACTCTTATATACATCTGGATTGTCTAATGAAGATAGATCGGGTGAAGGCTGCTCTTCATACGCCCCTTTAAGTAAACGTCGTACGATTTTTCCATTCCTTGTTTTCGGCAAAGCTGAAATGAGATGAACTTCTTTTGGTGTGAGCGCTTTTCCGGCATGTGAACCAACATGGGCTGAAAGTTCTTGGATAAGGGCTGCTTCTTCAAAAGCATGCGGACTGGTCACGATGAAACAGACGAGCGCCTCCCCTTTCACCTCATCCTTTACCCCAATCACAGCGGCTTCATGCACGGCAGGATGCCAGGTAAGGATGGATTCAATTTCAGCTGGCCCGATGCGTTTCCCTGCTGTATTAATGACATCATCCGATCTGCCGGTGATGTGGAATTCTCCGTCCTCTGTTTGCATGACCCAATCTCCGTGTGTCCATACACCATCAAATCGTTTGAAATACGTATCTTCATAACGCTCCGGTTCGTTCCAAAAACCACATGTCATGCCGACCCATGGCTTTTTCACCACAAGCTCCCCTACTTCATTCATCACGCTTTGCCCAGCTTCATTGTATACATCTGCCGCCATTCCTAAGATCGCCGCATTAAAGAGAATCGGTTTGATGGGGCGAAGCAGCGTACTCCCTACAATGCCACCAGAAACTTCGGTTCCTCCTGAATAATTTAAGATTGGAATGTTCTTTTGACCAATGGTGTGAAATAACCATTGCCACGGAGCTTCATTCCATGGTTCCCCTGTAGAAATAATGGCTTTGACATGAGATAACTCGACCCCATCAATCGTTTGCTGCATCGCAGAACGAACAAATGTAGGGGAAAGCCCAAAATGAGTGACTTTCTTCTCGTGGATGAATGACCAGAGCTGCTGCTCATCTGGATAATCGGGAGCGCCGTCATATAAAACGATGGCAGCTCCATTGATCAAGCCGCCAAAGACGAGGAATGGCCCCATCATCCAGCCCATATCAGTCAGCCAAAACAGCCGGTCTCCTTTTGCCACATCCATACATAGCCCGGCATCAAAAGCTGCCTTTATCGGAAAGCCTGCGTGTGTATGAACGGCTCCCTTTGGTGTCCCGGTTGTGCCTGACGTATACAAGATCATCAGCGGGTCTTCATTTGTGACATAGGTCGCGCCGGTGAACGGCTGTTCTTTTAACAAATCATTCAGCAGGACATCGTCCTGATATCCGGTATGAGAGGAAGTGTGCACAATCACTTTTTGCACAGTTGTGGTTTTGTTGATGGCATCCGCCACACATTCCCGCATGTTGATCGTTTTCCCTCGCCGCATCATTTCATTCGCTGTGACGACAATGGATGCGCCTGACGCACGAATGCGTACAGCGAGTGGCTCGCTTCCATAGCCTGAGAAGACTGGGCTGAAAATAACACCAATCTTTGCAAAGGCAAGCATGACGGCGACCGTTTCTGGAAGCATTGGCATATAGATGATGGCTACATCCCCTTTTTGAAGTCCTTCTTTCAAAAAGCCAGCTGCAAGACGGCTCACTTTCTCTTGAAGTTCGAGAAATGACCATTTCTTTTCTTCACCGGCTTCATTGCTCCAAATGATGGCGGGCTGATGCTTCGTCTCTTCTTTTTCTGCCCATTTGTCCACAGCCGTTTCGGTGATGTTAAGTGTGCCGCCCTGATACCATTTCGGCCACATCAATGAGTGGTGACCTAATGCCGCTTCATATGGTTTTTTCCACTGAATGCCGACCGCCTTTTCCGCTTCTCTCCAAAACCAGTCTGTGCGTGCAATACTGGCTTGATAGAATGAGTCATACGTAGAAAAACCAAGAGATTTCATCCACTGATGCAAACGTGTTTTTTGGCTCTGCTTTTCTTCCGGTATCCATTCTGGTTTCAGGTTGATCATGAGGTCTGCCCCCTTTAAACCGGATAGACCGGATGTTTTCGTTTCGTAAATGTCATGTCTTTCGATGAATAGGCTAGTAATCTATGACAAAGTTCCGTTCTGAGACGGTCAAATGGGATGACGCCATCGACAATCATTTCAGAGGCAAGCTCATAGATATTCATATCTTCCTGGTATTCCTTCCGTTTCTCTTGTATAAATGAAGCCCTCTCTTCGGGCGGGAGTTCTGCAATTTTATTTGCATAGACGGCATTTACAGCGGCTTCTGGACCCATCACAGCGATTTGCGCCGATGGAAGAGCGAGACAGCAGTCTGGCTCAAAAGCAGGGCCTGCCATTGCATATAGTCCTGCTCCGTATGCTTTACGGACGATGACGGATATTTTCGGAACGGTCGCCTCTGACATAGCGGAGATCATTTTTGCCCCATGACGAATAATGCCGGCTTGTTCCACTTTTGTTCCAATCATAAATCCTGGTATGTCCGCAAGAAAGAGCAGCGGGATATGAAAGGCATCACAGAGCTGAATAAACTTGGCGGCTTTATCAGCTGAGTCATGGAATAATACGCCGCCTTTGACCCTTGGCTGATTGGCAATGAGACCGACAGGCTGACCGTTCATTCTGCCAAAGCCGGTGATTAACTCTGCGGCAAACAGTTTTTTGATTTCAAAAAATGACCCTTCATCAATCAGTAAATCGATGAGTTGATACATATCAAATGGGGTATTCTGGCCTTTAGGAATTAAGTCTTGGATGGTGATGTTAGATGGTTTAGGTGCTTTTGCTGCTGTCATTTTTGGTTTTTCCATATAGTTGGCAGGCATATAGGTTAAATAATCACGTGCAATTTGAATGGCCTCTTCCTCTGTTTTGGCTAATATATCTCCGCATCCAGAAATGCTACAATGCATTTTCGCACCGCCCATTTCCTCAAGTGATACTTTTTCACCAATCACCATTTCAGCCATTCGCGGCGACCCTAAATACATGGATGCATTTCCTTCTACCATGACGACAATGTCACAAAAAGCAGGGATATACGCACCACCGGCAGCAGAAGGACCGAATAGTAAACAAATTTGAGGAATGCGTCCAGACAGCTTGACTTGGTTATAAAAAATGCGCCCTGCTCCTCTTCTGCCTGGAAACATTGCGATTTGATCGGTGATTCTTGCACCCGCAGAATCGACTAAATACAGCATTGGACAATTGAGCTTCTCGGCCGTTTCTTGAATTCGAATGATTTTTTCTACTGTTTTGACGCCCCACGATCCTGCTTTAACCGTAGAGTCGTTTGCCATGACGCAAACAGTCTGCCCATTCATACGCCCGGTTCCTGTGACAACACCATCTGCTGGTAAATGTTCATCTTTGCACTCTGCAAACATGGCATCTTCAATGAAAGAATCCTCATCTAATAGCAAATGAAGCCGATCACGGACAAATAATTTTCCTTTTTCTTTGTTTTTTTGATGGTAGCGTTCTGCCCCGCCCTTTTCAATTCGTTGTTTTTTTAATTCATATTCTTCAATCATAAACATTCCCCTTTCTTGCTATTTGCCAATGTAATGAGGCGTTCGTTTTTCTTGAAAAGCCTTGAGACCTTCTAGTCGATCTTCTGTATGAATTAGCCGAAGATAGGCTTCGTATTCTTTCGTCAGCCCTGTTTGCAAATCGTGATCAAGGCTGGATTGAATGGCTTGTTTTGCTTCTTTTAAAGCAATCGGTCCATTCTTGGTGATTTGTTTTGCGAGTGTGATGGCATCATTCATCAGTGAATCGGCTGTAGAGATACGTTCAATCAGTCCGATTTGAACGGCTTCTTCTGCTCGTAAAGAAGTGCCTGTGAAGATCATTTCTTTCGCTTTCCCGGGTCCGATCAGGCGCGGAAGTCTTTGTGTGCCCCCTGCTCCCGGCAGGATAGCTAGTCCTGTTTCCGGCAGGCCGAGCGCTGCACCCGCTCTTGCGATGCGGAGATCACAGGCGAGCGCGAGCTCAAGACCTCCGCCAAGTGCGTGTCCGTTTATCACGGCAATGACAGGAACAGGCAAAGATTCAATGTCTGTAAAGGTTTGCTGAATGGTCAGAACGGCTTCTTTGGCTTCTTGTTCTGTCATTAATCGCCGTTCTTTTAAGTCTGCTCCTGCGCAAAAAGCTTTAGCGCCAGCTCCTGTCATGAGCAAACAGCGGATGTTTGCATCATGTTTGATTTCTTGAATCGTTTGATTGATTTCCTCTAGCATAGCAGCTGATAGAGCATTGGCTTGTGCTGGTCTGTTTAAGGTCATGATGCCAATGTGATCATCTTGTATTGAAAAATTGACCAATGAAGTCATGTGATTCACCCTTTATCAAGTAGTGTGAGACTGAAAAGCGCGTAAACAGTGACTTGGCAGGGTTCGATCCACTTTTGCTTCAATCCATTCAGCCGCTTTAATCAAGCGAGGGAGGTCGACATTTGTTTCGATCCCGAGTTTGTGAAGCATGTGCACCACGTCTTCTGTCGCCACGTTTCCGCTGGAGCCAGGTGCATAAGGACAGCCGCCAAGCCCCCCGCTAGAGGCATCAAATATAGTGATGCCGGCTTTTAATGCTGTATAAATATTGGCAAGCCCCATTCCTTTCGTATCATGAAAATGAAGCGCGATTTTATCAGCAGGAAAGCGTTCAAGTAAAAGGTCTAACCGTCTTTCTACTTGCAGCGGATGGGCTTCCCCAATGGTATCCCCGAGTGATATTTCATCAATGCCGAAGGAGAGCAGCTGTTCCATTAATCGCAGCACTTGGTCCATCGGCACTTGTTTTTCATAAGGACATCCAAACACGGTTGAAATATAGGCCCGCGTTTGCCGTCCTTCTGCTTTTAAATCGGCTGTCATTTGTTTGATCACAGGCAGTGTTTCCTGTATAGATCGATTCATATTCTTTTTGTTATGTGTCTCACTCGCTGAGATAAACATAGCCCCTACCTCAAGGTTTGCTTCAAAAAAATGAGCTAATCCTTTTTCATTTGGGATAAGTGCGGCATAGGTGATATTATCTTTTTTGTTTAATGATTGGGCTAATTCTTTGGCGTCTTTTAAGGCTGGAACCCATTTCGGATGAACAAATGAGGTGACTTCAATATAAGGAAGATGGGCTTCTTCGAGTAAATGGATCCATGTTCGCTTCTCCATTGTGTCCAGCCAAACGGATTCATTTTGCAGGCCATCGCGCGGGCCGACCTCTCTAATGAGCACGTTTTTTGGTAATGCCATGCGGCTTTCCCCCTATTCTGTCAGCTCCAAAAGTACCTCTCCCTCGTCAACAAAGTCCCCCTCCGCCTTATACACTTTACTGATCACACCTGCTTCTTCTGCAACAATGGGAATCTCCATTTTCATGGATTCTAAGATGGCGACTTCCTGTCCTTTTTGCACGTCATCACCCTGTTTCACAAGAAGCTTCCATAAGTTTCCGGCCATTTGTATCGTGACAGTTTTCATGAACGGTTTTCCTCCCTTTTTTTCATCAGAAAATCGGTTGTGATGCTGCCATGTAAAAAGGCAATTGATTCCGCCATTTCCTTTAAAAGCGGTACATTGGTTTTGATCCCTTCTATTTCATATGCTTGTAATGCTGCTTTTAATCGTTCTATGGCGAGTTTTCGAGTATCACCGTACACAATCATTTTCGCAATCATTGGATCGTAAAATGGGGTAATGACACTTCCGCTCGTTACGCTTGACTCATGACGGATATATGGGGCATCAGGTGTAGAAAGCCGAGTGATCGTGCCTGGCGAAGGGTAAAATGTCACAGGGTCTTCAGCGTATATTCTGACTTCAATCGCGTGCCCAATTTGATGAATATCCTCTTGGCTGAAAGACAGGGGCTCTAATGCTGCAATTTTTAGCTGCTCCTCGACAAGGTCAATTCCCGTAATTTCTTCAGTGACAGGGTGTTCTACTTGCAATCTCGTATTCATTTCTAAGAAATAAAATTGCTGGTTTTGATCGACTAAACATTCAATCGTGCCCGCATTTTCATACCCAATCGCTTTGGCAGCTTTGACGGCCATCTGTCCCATTTGCTGTCTCACAGTTTCTTCAAGACAGACGGCTGGTGCCTCTTCAACAATTTTCTGATGTCTTCTTTGGAGTGAACAATCTCTTTCAAATAAGTGAACGCCGTGACCGAACGAATCAAAAAGAACTTGAATTTCGATGTGCCGTGCGTGTTCAATCACCTTTTCCATGTATAAAGTACCGTCTTGAAAGAAGCTTTGTGCTCTTTTTTGATTTCCTTCAAACGCTCTATGCAGTTCTTCGTCGTTGCGGACGAGCTGCATACCAATCCCGCCGCCACCACTCGATGCTTTTAGCATAATGGGATAGCCGAGTGTCTGTGCTTTATGAACCCCTTCGTCTGCATCATGGAGTGGGGCTGAAACACCAGGAACGATTGGGATGCCCGCTTGTTCCATCGTTTTTCTCGCTTCAATTTTATTTCCCATCTGCTGAATGACTTGTGCAGATGGTCCAATAAAGGCAATGCCCTCGCTCCGGCAGCGCTCAGCAAATGCCGCATTTTCTGATAAAAGACCATACCCTGGGTGGATAGCATCAGCATTTGTTTGTTTGGCAACCTTAATGATCGCTTCCATGTTTAAATAGCTTTCAGAAACTTTAGCGCCGCCGATATAATAGGCGCTGTCTGCTTCTTGCACATGAAGTGCATGCTGATCAGCCTCTGAATAAACGGCAACGGTTTTGATTCCGAGCCGTTTACATGTCCGAATCACTCTACGGGCAATTTCGCCTCGATTGGCGATCAATACTTGTTCAAACATCGCTGCCTTCACTCCTTTATTAGATCAAGCGCCTGCTTTTTCAAGCGGAATTTCTGAATTTTGCCTGAGGCGGTCATTGGGTACTCATCTGTAATGAAAAAGTATTTCGGGATTTTGTAGCGTGCCATTTGCGACTGACAATAGCTCGTTAATGTCTCAATTGAGACCGACTTCCCTTGTTTCAGCCGAATGAATGCGGCTGCTTCCTCGCCGTATGTCTCGTCGGGAATACCAACGACCTGTGCGTCAAGAATGGCAGGGTGAGTGTATAAGACATCCTCAATCTCTTTTGGGTATACATTCTCTCCGCCTCTGATGATCATATCTTTGAGCCGGCCTGTGATTTTCACATAACCGTCATGATCCATCTCAGCTAAATCCCCTGTATGAAGCCATCCGTCCTCATCAATGACTTCATTTGTTGCTTCTTCGTTTTTATAATAGCCCTTCATGACATGATAGCCTCTTGTACAAAGCTCCCCTTGCTGTCCTCTTGGAACTTCTTCTGACGTTCCTGGTAAAGTAATTTTGACTTCAATTTGAGGAAGCGCACGTCCGACCGTTTGAACGCGTCTTTCAAACGAATCATCGGTTCTTGTTTGGGTAATGACAGGTGAACTTTCGGTTTGACCATAGGCAATCGTGAGCTCTTTCAGTCCCATTTTTTCAATGACTGCTTTCATGACGTGGGATGGGCAGAGTGAACCAGCCATAATCCCCGTTCGTAATGTGGACAGGTCATAAGAGTGGAAATTTGGATGATCGAGCTCTGCGATGAACATGGTTGGTACACCGTGAAGAACGGTGCATTTTTCTTTTTCTACTGTTTGAAGGACTCGTTCTGGATGGAATGATTCAAGTGGAATGATCGTTCCCCCTTTTGTGAGACAAGCAAGTACACCAAGAACAGAGCCGAAGCAATGAAAAAACGGCACTGGGATACACATACGGTCCTGCTCTGTTAATTTCATACAATCTGCGATCTGACTCGCATTACAGACGATGTTTGTGTGGCTGAGCATAACGCCCTTTGGATAGCCGGTTGTGCCTGAAGTGTACTGCATATTAATAACGTCATCAGGCGTGAGCTCATTCATTCGCTTCTCCCATTCAAGCTCTTCGGTTCTTTTGGCTGCCACTTGAAGACGATCCCAGCTGAGCATGCCGTTTGGTACATGCTGACCGATATAAATACATCTTTTTAAATAAGGAAATTGTGTGGAAGTGATCTCCTCTTGATAAGCGGTTTGAAGTTCTGGAATCAGCTCTTCAAGCATGTTGACATAGGACGTTTCTTTAAAGCCGTCTACAATAAACAACATTTTGCTGTCAGAATGCTTGAGTAAATAGGCGAGTTCCTGTGATTGAAAATTGGTATTCACAGTGACAAGAACAGCACCAATGGAGGCGCAGGCAAATTGAAGAATGAGCCATTCAGGTATATTTGGTGCCATAATGGCGATGTGATCTCCCTTTTGAACCCCTAATGCCATGAGACCTTTACCTGTTTCCTTGACCTCTTGATAAAACGCTTCGTACGAATAACGTAAAGAACGTTCTGGGTAAACAATGGCTTCATGTGCTGGATGCTGTTCTTTTTTTTCTCTTAATAGGGAGCCAATCGTTTGCGGGTGAATCGACATCATTGCTTTCCTCCCTCATATATAGTAAGCGTTTTCATTAAGGTATTACGCTAATAACTGTCTTGCGATCACGAGCCGCTGAATTTCAGAGGTCCCTTCTCCGATTTCCATCAGCTTGGCATCTCTCACAAGCCGTTCAACACCGCATTCTTTCATATAGCCTGTTCCTCCATGAATTTGGACCGCATCAAGACTTGCTTTTGTGGCCATTTCTGAAGCAAACAGTTTGGCATAGGCCGCTTCTTTTGTAAATGGTTTGCCTTGATCTTTCAGCCAAGCGGCTTTCCAGACCATTTGTCTTGCAAGCTCTATTTGCATCGCCATATCTGCCAGCTTAAACTGAATGGCCTGGAAGGATGAGAGCGTCTGCCCAAATTGCTTTCTTTCTTTTGCATAGGAAAGTGAAGCATCAAGTGCAGCTTGCGCAATTCCGACAGATAAGGCTGCAATGGAAATTCGTCCGCCGTCTAAAGTATATAAAAATTGCTTGAATCCTTTCGATTTGTCTCCTAATATATGATGCGCTGGTACACGCACTTCGTCTAAAATGATTTCAGCCGTATCTGAACCACGAACCCCCATTTTGTCATATGGGTTTGTAATCGACAGTCCCTTTTGTCCTTTCTCCACAATAAAGGCGGAGATGATTGGACGTCCGTTTTCATCATGATCTGTTACAGCGGTGACAATAATCGTTCTGGCATAATTGGCATTTGTGATCCAGCACTTTTCCCCACTGATGACATATTCTTGTCCGTCTTGAATGGCTTTTGTTTTTGTTCCTTTTGCATCTGATCCGGCGTTTGGTTCTGTTAATCCGAAGGAGCCAAGCGCTGTTCCAGAGGCTAATGGAACAAGATGGTCCATCTTTTGCTCCTCCGTCCCGAAGTAATAAAGTGGACTTGCGCCTAAGGAAACTGCTGCGGCATAACTTAAACCTGTACTTGCACACTGTTTTCCAATTTCTTCTACTGCCAGTGCATATGAGATCGTATCTCCTCCAGAACCTCCATATTTCTCTGGAAAGGGTATACCCATAAAACCGAGCTCCCCCATTTTTTGAAATGTTTTTACGGGAAATGCTGCCTGTTCATCAACTGTTTGAGCGTGTGGTGCAATTTCTGTTTTTGCAAATTCTTTGACCATCTGACGGATCATTTGCTGCTCTTTCGTTAATTCAAAATCCATTTTGCTTCCCCCTTTGGCGCTTTTCTATCATATTTATTAATCAAATAGCTGCTTCATGCCAAGCTTAATTGAATTCAGAAAATTAAAATAAAAATAGTAGAAAAATAGAGAAAGCAAAAAAGCATAAATGGAGGAAAACCCTCATTTATGCTGTCTTTGTTATTTTACTGTTTTTGTAGAAGGCTTGCTTTCATGATGAAGGCGATTGAGTGCCGTCACTTTGTAGGTATAGCTCTTCTTTTGATTTGCTAAAATGTCTTTCGTATGTGTGAAGGAGCCTGTTTCTTTTCTGACTGTTTGCACAAATTCGTATGTCCCTTTATTCGACAATCGATAGACTGCATAATAGGATGCACTAGAGTGCGGATCATTTTGTATCTGTAAAACTGCACCATCCTCTGTCTTTTTCACAGATTGAATGATTGGTTTTTTTGGCGCTTTTTGATGAAGCCATGGCATCTCTGGTATGAGAGCTGGTTTGCTATAGGTTTCTTCTATTAATCGTGTCTTTACATTCAAGGGATTCCGATTGATATCTTTCAGACTAAAATGCATGCTGCCCTGCACGAACTGTGACTGCCTGTTCAGCTCGATCTGGCGAAAATACTCCTCGGGATCAGACCAAGCAGGATCACTGTTTTGATTGATTTTATACGTCGCTTGACCAATGTACAAATGAACAGGTTGCCCCTTCACTTCATTTGACCACCATTTCGTCAGCACATCATAGGCAGCGGGCTGAAAGCCAATACTCCAATAAATTTGCGGGGTGATATAATCAATATGGTGCTGCTGTATCCACTCTCTTGTATCAGCATACAAATCATCATAATTGGTCATCCCTGCTGTTGTGTTTGAACCGGTTGGGTCATCTTTTATGTTGCGCCATACACCAAATGGGCTAATGCCGAATTTCACATACGGCTTTTCTTTCTTAATGGTGTCATTGATTTGCTGCACCAAGTGATTCACATTATCTCTTCGCCAATCTTCTATATGAGTGAACTTCTGCCCGTAAGTTTCATACGTTTCTTGATCTGGAAATGGCACACCAGCGATTTTATTCGGGTAAAAATAATCATCCATATGCACCGCATCAATATCGTAATTTTTCACTACTTCCTCTATCCCGTCAACAATGAAATCCTGAGCATCAGGAATGCCTGGATTAAAGTAAAGCTGATTTCCGTAGGCGATGGTCCAATCAGGGTGTGCTCTTGCAGGATGATCGGCTGATAACCGGTTGAGATCGGTATGATTCATGGTGATTCGATAAGGGTTAAACCAAGCATGAAATTCAAGGCCGCGTTTATGTGCTTCTTCTATCATAAATTCAAGCGGGTCATATCCAGGGTCTTTCCCTTGTGTACCAGTCAAATATTCAGACCATGGCCCGAATTTCGACGGATAAAAGGCATCTGCTGTTGGTTTAATTTGCATGATGACGGCGTTCATATTCATCGCTTTGATGTCGTCTAACAGTTGAATGAACTCTTGTTTCTGCTCATCTGCGGGCAGTCCTTTCTTTGAAGGCCAATCTAAGTTATAAACCGATGCGACCCACACTGCACGCATCTCTCTTGTGCTCTCAAGCTTCCCTTTTGGCATCGAACGAGCTAGACTGCTAGACGGAATCAATAAGAAGACACCCATGAGAACTAGTGTCAGAACCGTCATACTGATCTTTTTCAGCATGGTTTGCATCACCTCATATTAAGTTTATTCTGCGTTTTGTGATGGAATGCCAGCAGATGGTGTAAGCAAGATGTTTTTCATTTTAAGCAGCTGAGCTTTCGGGACGTCGCAGGCTTCTACTAAATACCGCTCTGCATTTCCGTATGTATCCATCATCTCATTCAGTACATCTTCGAGATAATCTTGCTGCACACCAAGCAGGGGTTGAATTTGTTCTTTTGACACCCGATATAAACTCATCATACGAACAAATCGTTCTTGTCTTTTCACTAGCATTTTCACGCCTTCATTGGAACGCATGTATTCACTTAAAACGGTATGCACCGGCACACCCGTTGCTAATTGAATAAGAGCAGATAAAAAGCCTGTACGGTCCTTTCCGCTTGTACAGTGAAGCATAAGTGGATAATTTTTTTCATCGGACAGTAATGTAAACAATTGCTGAATCTCTTTTTTTCGCTCATAGAGCATGCTTTGATATACATCTTTCATGATCGGTGTAAAGGATAGAGATTTTCCTTCTGCTATCAGCATACGAAACATGGTCCATTTGCTAGGCATCATGCTGTCAGGCTGCATAGGGATATGAACAATTTTGTCATGTTCCATGATTTTTGGTGGGTGTGATTTTCGTTCTGAGCTTGTACGCAGGTCACAAATCGTTTGAATTCCAAGTGTTGAGAACGTCAATATGTCTTGCTTCGTGAGACGTGATAAATCGGCAGATCGATAAATCATTCCTTGTTTGATGACCATCTGATCCGTTGTTTGGAGTCCCCCTACCTCTCTAAAATTTGCTAACTTTGAAAATTGTATGTTGTGTTGATTCATAGAAGTGAAAATCCTTTCTATCCTCTTTTCTCTATCATACGCTTTTATGAAAAATGAGAAAAGATAAGAGAAAAAGATCATTCGATTCTCCCATGTTGATCAGTGACATCTTTTACGTGGAATTATTGTTATAATAGAATCAGCATATTCGTATTGATTGGAGATTGTAGCATGATAAAAACAAAACGTATTCAGCAAATAAAAGAGTATGTATTTGACCGGGAATCTGCCTCTCTTGATGAGCTTGTGACGCATTTTGGCGTCTCAAAAAACACCATACGCCGAGATGTACAAGCATTGGTAGAATCCGGCGTGCTAAAGAAAGTGTACGGCGGCGTCGCTGTGAACCACTCAACGTTGGTGGTGTATCAAGAGCGAAAGACTCGTCAGCTGAGTAAAAAACAAATGATCGGACAGGCTGCCGCCGCTTTTGTTGAACATGGTGATATGATTTTTGTTGATTCTGGTACAACGACACTGGAGATGCTTCCCTATTTGAAGGAGAAACAGATTACCGTTGTGACAAATAACGTGGATTTCATTACACAGGCTATGCCTTATGAACACCTCACCATCTTTTCAACCGGGGGTATGCTAGAGCGAAAGACAAATTCTTTCGTTGGTTATCAAAGTGTTGAGCGTCTAAAAGCATACAATGTCAATAAAGCATTTATTGCATCAACTGGCTTATCCATTAATCATGGCGTCACGAATTCCTCCCCGCTTGAGACAGATATTAAAAAAACGCTCGTTGAAAAAAACGCCAAAACCTTTTTATTAGTCGATGATAGTAAGTTCGACCATTATGCCTTGACCACGTTTTGTGACTTAAAAGACATAGACATCGTCGTGACGAATGAACAACCAAATGAAGATTACCTTCAATATGGAAAAGAGCATGATGTGAAATTTGTCACGCCTTAGTCCAGAGCGAAAAAGCCAAGCGCCAATGTGTTGGCTTTTTTCTTATGCGCAAAAGAGTGAAACGGCGAAGTGTTGGTTACATTATGATTGTATATTAAACACATATTTGGAGGTTGACCTGATGCCGTTGTTACGATTTGACGTGATAGAAGGCCGTTCAAAAGAGGAATTAAAGAAACTGCTGGACACTTGCCATGAAGCAATGGTTGATGCCTTTGGGGTACCTGAACGAGATCGCTATCAAATTGTTCATCAGCATCGCCCTGAAGAGATGATGATTGAAGACACTGGGCTTGGTTATCCGAGAACAAAAGATCTTGTTGTCATTAGTGTTGTCAGTAAACAGCGGACGAAAGAGCAAAAGGAACAGCTTTATGCACAAATCGCAGAACGTGTAGAAAAAGAATGCGGGGTTGCCAAGACGGATGTGATGATCTCCATCGTGGAAAATGGAGACGCCGATTGGAGCTTCGGGATGGGTGAGGCTCAATTCATAAGAGGATGGCTCTAAAAAACGGCTCAGGAATGTGAGCCGTTTTTTGATTCATTCATTTTCAAGCTGCATGAGCAAGTTGAATAAATAGCGGTACACTGAAGAGATCACACCAATCAAAGGTGTATCTTCTTTGATGTCCTCTAGTTCAAGAAGCGGAATGTTGACATCAAATAACCCGTCTTGTCCATTAAATTGAAGCTGAGCACCATTTAATGTTGAGAGCATCTCTTTTAGTAATCCAGTATCTTTTTTAGGACGCTTCAATCCGAATAACACGGTATACGTCTGAAATACTTCATCCCATTCTATGGCAAGTCCGTCGGCTCTCACCACATCAAACCACTTCGACTCGATGTAAATGAATTCTTTTTGTTGTTTTTTTACGTATGTAAGAGGTGTATTTAAAAAGGAAGCATTTTCTGTTTGAATCATTTCCTCCGATTCCTTGTCTACACGTTCTATATAAACATCAGCAAAGCGTGCTTCTTCTTTCATTTTTGCCCCTTCTAGCGGCCAATTTTGACTTGCGGCTTTGTTATATTCAAAGTCGGTGAGCGCCTGCCCTTCTTTCAGTAAATCTTGTAAGCGATTTTGCAGTGACATGGCTGTGTCTCCTTTCATCTACTTCATATGCGTTTTTATTTTAGCATAACACATGAAAAGAAAGATATGCCTGAGCATATGATGGTATGATAGTGTAAAAAGAAACATCTCGGAGGGGACCGTTTTGCTCACAATGACACTGGCAGAAAAAATCGTAGATGAGGTCAAAAAGGTACTGACGGAAGAAATCATCATCACACAAACAAACGGTACCATTATTGCTGCAACAGATCCAGCACGCATTGGTCAATTTCATGAAGGAGCATATGTCACATCCTTAGAAGGGAAGAAACGAATTCTCACAAAGGATGATGTGCTGCAGATGAAAGGCGTCAAAGCCGGTATCAATCTGCCTATTTATTTTAAACAAGAAGTGATTGGGGTCATTGGAATGACAGGCGATCCAAGGCATGTGTCCCCTTTTGGCGACATTTTACGTAAAATGACAGAGCTGCTCATTCAAGAACATGAATTTTTTCAAGAAACGGAAACAGATGAACGGCAGCTTGAAGCCTTTGTGTTCGACTGGCTTCATCTGCCAGAGACAGCGGTTGATATGACCGATAAAGCGCAGCGGCTTGGCCTTGATGTCAACAAGCAGCGTGTCGCTATTCTCATTGATTGTCAAGATGAATCGTTTATGAAGCAGGATCAATACAAACTGATGAAGGACAAATTGCACCTGACCAATCAGGAGATCATTGTGCGCTGGGGGCATGCACGTTTTTTGCTCATGCTGCAAGCCACACCAGATGGTCGTGATACATGGCACAAGCGCCTGTTCCATATCCATGCTGCGCTCGCAGCGCTGTCACCATCGAGGATTTTAATGGGGGCAGGAAAGCCTGCAGCTTCTCATTTCATGAAGCAGTCCTTTCACCAAGCCTTTCGCGCTTTAAAATTGGCGCATGCTGAAACACCCATTGTGTTTGATGAAGATTTGACACTTGAACTTTTTATGGAGGAAATCAGTCAGGAAACAAAAGATGCGTTTCTTGATCGAACGATTGCGTCCCTTTTCCCCTATCCTGAACTAGTGAAAACTTTGCGGGTACTCATCGCTTCGGATTACTCATTGAAACATACAGCGGAAGCCATGCATGTCCATATTAATACACTTCATTATCGATTAAAACGAATCCAGAATTTAACCACACTTGATCCAAAGCGCATGCAAGATGCAATGCTTTTTTATTTGGCATTGCTGCTTTTAGATCATGATACAAAAAATACGATAAAACAGCCTGATATTTTGTAGAATCGTCCATAGGCATATGACGGTTCTTTTTTTATACTGATAGAAACGAGACGTTAAATGAACGGGAGTGATTGTATATGCTGGATTCAGAATTTTCAAATCAATTAAAAGAGATTGTCGGTGCGTCCTATGTCCAAGACAGCAAGGCGGATTGTCTTGCCTACTCTTATGATGCGACACCAAATTTTCAACATATGCCAGATGCGATCGTGCGACCTCATACGGCTGAAGAAGTGCAGCAAATTGTGAAACTGTGCGCCTCTTACAAGGTGCCGATCGTCCCAAGAGGCTCAGGGACGAATCTTTGCGCAGGAACATGTCCTACTCAGGGCGGATTGGTGATTCTCTTTACTAGAATGAATCAATTATTAGAAATAGACGAAGAAAATTTGACCGCAACGGTGCAGCCTGGCTTAATTACGCAGGAGTTGATTCATCAAGTAGAGGAAAAAGGTCTCTTCTACCCGCCTGATCCAAGCTCTATGAAAATTTCCACATTAGGCGGCAATATTAACGAAAATTCAGGGGGGCTGCGGGGGTTAAAGTATGGAGTGACAAGGGATTATGTCCTTGGGCTTGAAGTGGTTTTGCCAAATGGTGACATCATCAAAACAGGCGGAAAGCTTGCAAAAGATGTCGCTGGATATGATATGACTCGATTGTTCGTTGGTTCAGAAGGAACACTCGGGATTGTCACAGAAGCAGTGCTAAAGCTCCTGCCGCTTCCAGAAACGAAACAAACAATGCTTTGTTTATACGAAAGCCTTGAAGAAGCTGCGACTTCTGTATCGGCCATCATTGCTGAGCGTATCATTCCTGCTACATTAGAATTTATGGATCAGCCGACCCTTGAAGTCGTTGAAGATTTTGCAAACATCGGCCTGCCTACCGACGTTCAAGCTGTGTTATTAATTGAACAGGACGGCAACCCTGAAGCTGTTTCTCGTGATATCCAAAAAATCGCAGAAGTCTGTGAGCAGCACGGGGCTACAAGCGTCAAGATCGCACATTCAGAAGAAGAGGCAAGTGCGCTCTTAACAGCGAGACGCTCTGCTTTATCTGCCCTCGCTCGATTAAGTCCTACAACGATTTTAGAAGATGCTACCGTTCCCCGGTCTGAAATTGCCAATATGGTTCGTGCAATCGAAGACATTGCACGAAAGTACGAGGTGAACATTTGTACGTTTGGTCATGCAGGTGATGGCAACTTACACCCCACTTGTGCGACAGATGCAAGAAATGAAGAAGAAATGAAACGTGTAGAAGCTGCCTTTCAGGCCATTTTTGAAAAAGCCGTTGCACTTGGCGGCACCATTACAGGCGAACATGGCGTTGGTCTCATGAAAGCCCCCTATTTGGAGCTAAAGGTCAAAAAAGAAGGAATCGCTGCAATGAAGGCGATTAAACAGGCACTTGACCCGGCACATATCATGAACCCAGATAAAGTGTTTGGAAAAGCCTCAAGAAAGCGGGTGGTGGTCTGATGAGTTCTTCTTCTAAGCAAAAAGAGATCCAGCAGCAGTTTCAGGAGCAAATGGATGAAAAGGAGCTGCTTAATTGCATGCGCTGCGGATTCTGCCTCCCTTCCTGCCCTACCTATATTGAATCTGGACAACAAGAAACGCACTCCCCTCGGGGCCGAATTGCGTTAATGAAAGCTGTAAGAGATGGCGTCATTGAGCCAGATGAAGATGTTGAACATTCCCTTAATCTTTGTCTTGGTTGCCGTGCATGTGAACCAGTCTGCCCTTCTGGCGTCAAGTATGGACAGCTGCTAGAAGATGCAAGAGACATTATTCAACAACATAAAAAACAATCATTTCCTGTCAAATTGATGAGACGTGTTGTGTTTAAAGGTCTCTTTCCTTCACAAAGTCGTATGCGACAAGCTGCTAGTTTTCTTCGATTTTATCAAACATCTGGTCTGCAAACAGCCGCGAGGAAGACTCGCATACTGAAGGTGCTTCCCTCCCATTTACAGTTGATGGAACAGGCACTTCCAAAGGTGCCGCCTCAAAAGAAAAAACGTTTGAATGAATATAAAGCCATTGGTCAGGTAAAAAAAAGGGTGGCGTTTTTTACTGGCTGTTTAATGGATACAGTTTTCTCAAACACAAACAAAGCGACCATTCATCTCTTGCAGCTGGCAGGCGGTGATGTGATCGTTCCTCCTATACAAACGTGCTGCGGCGCGCTACATGGTCATAGCGGAGAAAAAGACCAAGCAAAACAGTTAGCTAAGCGGAATATTGAAGCATTCGAGGAAACAGATGCCGATGCGATTGTCATGAACGCGGGCGGCTGCGGCGCCTTTTTAAGTGATTACGGTCATTTGCTTCAGGATGATCCAAATTTTCAAAAACGAAGTAAAGCCTTCTCACAGAAAATAACCGATATATCAAGCATCCTTGTGGAGCTGGAGTTTCACCGCCACGTGCCACTGGCTTTGCCAGCGCAAGTGATCACCTATCAAGACTCCTGTCATTTACGAAATGGGATGAATGTACAACAGGCGCCGAGGGTGCTCATGAAAGCCATTCAAGGGGTAACGTTTAAAGAAATGAAAGATGCCGGCCGCTGCTGCGGATCTGCAGGAATCTACAATATCTTGCAGCCAGACATGTCGATGCAAATTTTAGATCATAAAATGACAGAAGCGAGCAACACAGCTGCAGCTGCCATTGTGACGTCGAATCCAGGCTGTCAATTACAAATGGCAGCAGGCGTCAAAAAGGCAGGACATATGCCTAGCATGAGAGCGATTCATCTGGCTGACTTTTTATTAGAAGCCGTTCAATATGGAAAAAAAGCGTCCAGCTCATGAAGCTGAACGCTTTTTTTATGCATATCTTCAGACGATTGGTTGGATAATAGAGGCAAATCGCGGAAGGAGATGGTTCAAGTGCTGAAGAAAAACAAATCAAAACAGAAAGACCCGAATTCAGTATTTGAGGCACTATCGCGTTCCTCTGATTTTATCAATGAATTATCAAGTTCCGGAGGTTTCCTTTATAGAATCTCTTTTTTTCGTTCTTTAATTAATGGCAATCTCCTTCATGAACAAATCTTGCCTTTTATTCAACAATTGCATCTGACACCCACCCTTGAAGAGCTAAAAGAACACATCCCAATTGAACAAGCTGTGATTACGAATGACCTTCAAAAAGTGGAAGAAGCTCTTCATCGAGGCAGTATTGCTGTTCGAATTGAGACAGACTGGGGCAAAGCGCTCCTTTTGCCGATTGAAGAAAAGAAAGGCAGACAAGTGAGCCAACCTGAGATTGAATTCGGAATCATTAGTGCGCAGGAAGCATTTGTGGAAGGGCTGGACACAAACTTAAACTTGATTAGGCGCAGACTGCCCACTCCTGACCTTAAAGTAGTTGAACACACAGTTGGTACCCTTTCTCAAACGAAAGTAGCCGTTGTATACATAGAGAATATCGCCAACCCGCAGAACATTGAAACCGTTCTTCAGCGGGTTCAAGATGTTGACTACGACCAAATTCTAGATTCTAATTATCTTGCGCAAATGCTTTATGATGTGTCCAATACAATCTTTCCATTGTTTTTAAATACAGAACGGCCAGACAGGGTTTCCTCAGGTTTAACGGAAGGAAAAATAGCCATTATGGTTGACGGTTCGCCTCATACCCTGCTTGCACCTACAATTTTACTCGAGTATTTTTCTACAATGGAAGACTATAACATGTCTTGGATCGCAGCATCCTCCTTTCGGCTGTTACGCATTTTTGCAGTGATATTTTCTATTTTTGCAACCCCTTTGTATGTAGCAGTTTTAACGTTTCACTATGAACTGATTCCTAAGGACTTATTAGAAACGATTGTCGCATCACGCTATCTCGTACCCTTTCCGCCTATTATTGAAGCATTATTTTTAGAGATATCGATTGAGCTACTTAGGGAAGCCGGGTCTCGCCTTCCTGCAAAAGTCGGACAGACGCTTGGTATTGTTGGAGGTATTGTGATCGGACAGGCTGCGGTTGCAGCGGGATTAACAAGTAATATCCTGCTCATTATCGTCGCATTATCAGCTCTTGCCTCTTTTGTCACCCCTATATATAAAATGGGGACGACCATTCGTCTCTTACGTTTCCCATTTCTTTTTGCTGCACAAGTGTGGGGAGCGCTAGGGATTTCGCTAATGGGGGCTTTTCTTCTTACACATTTAATGAAATTAACGTCTATAGGCCAGCCTTACTTAGAGCCAATCTTTCCACTTCGATTGGCCGATTTAAAAGGTAGTTTGATTCGGCCCCAACTCCGCTTTTTGAAAAAACGTCCAGAAAATTTACGTCCGCAAAATGAAACGATACACCGCCAAAAGCCAAAGCAAGGCCGTAAGGGGAAAAATGATTTTTATGAATAAGGAAGTGAAGGCATGAGCTCTTCTTCTGTGAAAGAAAAATTTCAAGTATCCCCTTTTTTTGTGTTTTTTCTGATCAATGCCAATCAAGTAGGTGTTGGTATTTTAAATTTCCAGACGAATCTTGTGCGGACGATTAATAATGATGGGTGGATCGCCATTTTAATTGCTGGTGCAAGCGTCAATTTGATGATCTTCCTCATTTACTTTTTGTTTAAAAAAGCACCTACTGACGAATTTAGTGACATTACGCAATCTGTGTTTGGTAAATGGCTCGGACAATTCATCAACATTCTCTACATTTTGTATTTTTCTTCATTGTCTTTGATTGTGCTTGTTCATTATATGGATGTAATCCATGTTTGGCTGTTTAAAGAAATTCCCGGTCTTCTATTTGCATCAGTGCTACTCATTCTTGTCTATTACATTCACACAGGCGGATTTAGAACAATCGCTGGCTGGGCATTCTTTAGCATTGTCCTAACGTACTGGATGACCTTTATCTGCTTTTATGTCATGAAATATAGTCACATCCGGTTTATGTTCCCCATGTTTGATCATTCATTTTCACAACTCATGATGGGGGTCAAAGATGCCTCTTTATCCATGTTTGGTTTTGGAACATTGCTTGTCTATTATCCCTTTATTAAAAAAGCACAAACGTCGCAAAAATTTGCACATATGGGAGTGTTGCTGACTACATGCCTGAATTTGCTTGTATTTCTCGTCTCTATAGCGTACTACTCAAGTGCTCAGCTCGAACTAACGAAATGGCCAACATTGACATTAACCAGCATTGTCAAACTTCCGTTTATCCAGCGCTTTGAATTTATTGAAGTGTCACTATGGCTTTTGCTTATCGTTCCAAATATCGCCATTCCATTATGGGCAGCCAGCAGAATGGCAAAACAAGTGTTTCACACGAGCCAACGCATGACGTTAATTGTTCTCAGCCTTCTCATTCTCGTCATGTTTTCATTTTTGATCGAGGCCACCTCTTTTGAGACGTTTAATAAATGGGTGGAATATAGCGGATATATCCTCATATATGGATTGACTGGATGTATGATCATTGGGCTGCTGCTGAAAAAAAGGTGGGTGAAAAAACGCGCATGAAACATTATATTCTCGTGTGTCTCATGTTATTGAGCCTTTTCTTAACGAGCTGTGCACAGCCTCGTCTCTTAGATGAATTAAGTATCTCGCAGGCAGCGGGATTTGACTTATTGGATGATGGAGAAATGAAGGGCTTCTTTGTTTTCCCTGTTTTTAAAAGCGAAGAACAAGGAAGCTATCAAATTGTAAGTGCTAAGTCAAATACCATTAGTAATATTCAGTTTCTTGTGTCGGAAAAATCGCCTTTCCCCGTTGTCATGGGACAAGTACTCGTGATTTTAATAAGTGAAAAGCTGGCGAAAGAAGTGGGTATGATTGATTTGATGAATTACATTTATCGTGATCCGATCATTGGGTCCCGTCAAGTATTTGCCATAGTAGGCGGAGAAGTTGAAGATTTGTTGTATACAAAGATGAATCAAACCAACTTAAATATCGGTGTATATCTTTCAGATTTGCTGGCCCAAAACATGCGAAATGGCAATCAACCTGTGACCAATCAGCATATTTTTATGAATCAGATGATGGCAAAAGGCGTGGATGCCTACCTCCCTTACATTAAAAATACAAGCAACTCTATTAAAGTGTCAGGTGTCGCTCTTTTTGATCAAGAAAAAATGGTTGGGCATATTCCAGGGGAAGATACGTTTACGTTTAAAGCGATGATTGAAAATCATAAAAATGGGATTTATGAGTTTCGATTTAATGACACAAAGAAAACCCATGTTGTCATTGAAAATATCAAATCACATGTGTCTTATCACATTAAACCAACTGAAAACCTTTCAAAAAAGCCTCATATCACCATTGATATCAAGCTGAAAGGTGAGTTAAAAGAATTTATGAAATCAAAAAAAATCGATACGCCTTCTATCTTGCAGCATGTTGAAAAAGAAGTGGAGAAGCGTGTGGCCCAGCAAGGAAAAGACCTTGTTCAATCCTTTAAAAAGCAAAAAATTGATCCACTTGGACTTGGTTTGAGATATCGCTCTAAAGATAAAGCCATGACACCGGAGAAATGGCAAAAAATCTACCCTGATGCAGATGTCCAAGTGAATTGTCATATGAACATTGTCCAAACGGGTGTCAGCCAATAAAAAAGCCTGTATGAAAAGGTTCTCCCTTCTCGTACAGGCTTTTTTAATCTTCATCTTTTACATCCGGATCCTCAGGGATTGGTTCATTTAAGATGTCTTGAATGAGCTCTTTATATTGTTCTAGCTGTTTCATATGGGTTTGAAACTGCCCTTGATAAATGAGATACGATTCCCCGTCAAATACGTAACGAATCTTTTTTTGCTGGATTAATTTTTCAACATATGCTTCAGATACTTCTAAGTATTCAGCTGTTTCTCCAATTGTTAAATACATGCATGTGCACCACCGTTCGTTTCATCTTACAAATTATATCACGAGCTGGTGAAAAAACAGATATCGCTTGTTCATGTTTTTTTCATCTTTTCTTCACTGATTCGTCAACTCGCTTTTGTACAGTATTCATACACCCACTCAAACACTAGGAGGTGATGATCCTTCGCATGACAAAGAAAAATATTCGGACCTATGCCACATTTTTAACTGTAGGTGCAAGCAATACGATGATTGACTTTCTGCTCTTCTTTTTTTTAACTGCCTGCTTTGTTCCCTCTTTTCTTGCACAATGCCTGTCCTATACTGCAGGAATGCTGAACAGTTATGTTTGGAATCGAAAATGGACGTTCCAAGTAAAAAAGAAAGCTGACAGGTGGGAATGGATCAAGTGGACCACAGTCAACGGCGCAGCGTGTCTCCTCACCTATGTTGTCTTATATGTCATGCAGCAAGCAGGTTTCTCATTATTCATTAGTAAAGCGATTGGTACCCTTCTTGGCATGATGATCACTTTTACTGGAAGCCGCCTATGGGTGTTTCCATCAGAAAATAAACCATCAGAAATGGAGCGATGATTCAATGAATATCAAAAAAGCCGTTATACCAGCAGCCGGATTAGGCACACGTTTTTTACCCGCAACGAAAGCACAGCCAAAGGAAATGCTGCCGATTATCGACAAACCCGCTATTCAATACATAGTTGAGGAGGCTGTTCAATCAGGCATTGAAGATATACTAATTATCACAGGAAGAAATAAAAAATCAATTGAAGATCACTTTGACCGTTCGATTGAGCTAGAACACACGTTGCTTGAAAAAGGGAAAAATGAACAGTTAGCTGAAATCAAACATATTGCGGATATGGCCAATATTCATTATATTCGTCAAAAGGAGCCCTTAGGTCTTGGACATGCGGTATTATGTGCACGTCATTTTACTGGCAATGATCCTTTTGCGGTCCTTTTAGGTGATGATGTCATGGTGTCAGAAAGACCTGCACTCTCTCAGCTCATGGAAGTCTTTGAAGACAAACAAAGAGAGGTCATTGGCGTCCAGCAAGTGGATCGTCTAGATGTCAGTAAGTATGGTATGATAAGACCAGCTAGAGTAGACGGTCAAGTGTTTGAAGTCACAGACTTAGTGGAAAAGCCAGCTATTCATGAAGCTCCTTCCGATTTAGCCGTGATGGGCAGGTATTTGTTAACACCATCGATTTTTCCTATTCTTCAAGGAATCGAGAGAGGTGCCGGGAACGAAATCCAGCTGACAGATGCCCTGAAAATCATTGCACATGAATCACCCATTTATGCAAAACAATTAGATGGGATGAGATTTGACGTTGGTGATAAGCTGGGCTCATTTAAGGCAGCGGCTGAAATTGGATTGATGCGTCATGATATGCGGACAGCCATGCTAGCCTATATGCAAAGCATACTCATGAGAGAAGCAAAACAAGCATAGGCTCTTATAAGGATGCTTGAAGAAAATTCGTATTTAAAGGCAGAGTGAAATGAATGGGAACCTTGTTTAATGAAATTTTAACCTGGCTGACAAGCCTTGGTTACGCAGGTGTTGCACTTGGACTGATGATTGAAATTATCCCGAGTGAAATTGTACTTGCCTACGGCGGATATATGGTGTCAACAGGAAGCATAGGATTTGTTGGAGCCGTCATCGCTGGGGTTATTGGAGGAACACTTGCCCAGTGCTTTATTTACTGGATCGGCCTTTACGGCGGAAGACCTTTTTTAACAAAGTATGGGAAGTATTTATTCATCCATGAGCATCATATTGCCACGGCAGAACGCTGGTTTGACCGATATGGAACTGGTGTCGTATTTACAGCTCGTTTTATCCCAGTCGTGCGCCACGCGATCTCGATTCCAGCTGGTATTGCAAAGATGCCATTTCTCAAATTTGTTCTTTTGACCGGATTAGCCGCCATCCCTTGGTCCATCCTATTTATTTACCTTGGAATGCAGCTTGGGACAAAATGGGACCACATTCAAAGTGTCGCTCACACGTATACAACACCAATTATGGTCATTGCCATTGTTCTCATCGTACTGTATTTCGTTTTGAAAAAAATTCGCACAAATCGAAAACGGACAATCTAACAAAAACGCCTTTCACTCGTCATGTGAAAGGCGTTTTTTCTATGCGTGCGTCGATTGTTTTTTCATATATTGAGATAATTCCATAATCATTGCACCCATTCTTTCAAGTGATGGGGCTAGAATGCGGCTTATCCCCTCTTCTTTTAAAGCTTCAGCTGTGACTTTTCCAACAGCTACAGCTAATACATGCTGCTCGAATAGATGTTGCAGTTCTTCTTTTTTGCCCCATTCTTCTGCTAGTTTGAAAAAGGCATGAACCTGAACAGCGGTTGTAAAACAAACGGCATGGACCTTCCCTTCTTTCATTTCTTGAAGCAAAGTGTCTGCCGCCTCTGGTTCAGGGGGCGTGTGCTGATATGGCATGAGCTGCAAAACGTCTGCTCCCTTGTGATGTAAAAAATCAATGAGAGCTGGTGCATTTTCGCCGTGAAGCTGCACCATGACCCGTTTACCTTGAAGTTCTTTGTCTTCTAACTTTGAAATGAGGTCACGAACGGTTCCATCTTCATCAGAAACATCAGGCTGAATGCCGTGTTTTTTTAGAGCCGCGAACGTTTTGTATCCTCTTGAAGCGATATGGGCACTTGATAAAATGTTCATAAATGCTTCTCCAAGCTGCAGCTCTTCTGCACTTTCAATTAATGTGTCTGTGCCGATACCCGTTGTTAAAATGACCCAGTCAGCTCCCTTCTTTACAAAGGTTTCTATGCCTGGCTTCAATTCCTCTTTGGCTAAAAATACAGTGCCCTGAAGAGAACGAATAACAGCTTGTCCTCCTTGCTTTTCAACAAGTGTACGCATTTCTTCTGTTTTTCTTGTTCCACATAT
This sequence comes from Bacillus sp. BS1807G30, assembly GCF_040047675.1. Lineage (NCBI taxonomy): Bacteria > Bacillati > Bacillota > Bacilli > Caryophanales > Bacillaceae > Bacillus > Bacillus sp. BS1807G30. Next base: position 1,845,557 of record NZ_CP157353.1, read on the forward strand.
GGCAATGGTCTTTCCAGCTAAGCCTTTACTCATTCTCATCCCTCTTTTTCTATCACATGTATGATGTATTGTATTAAATATAGATTTATTTGGAAGACGTTGCAAGTGTCTACTAAAAAAGAGCTTGACGTTTCTATCGAATTCGAGTATCTTTTGTAAGTGCAAATTGTAGGAGGTCATTATGGAAAAACAGAATGTTCAAGCAATTCGATTATCAATCGCTGACCCAACACCACTTGGTTTGTTTGGTTTAGCAATGGTGACGCTTGTTGCGTCTTCACAAAAACTAGGAATCACAGATGGCACATCTCTTATTTTACCTTGGGCTATCTTCCTTGGAGGAATCGCGCAGCTGATCGCGTCCATACAAGATTCAAAGCATCATAATATTTTTGGAGCCACTGCCTTCGGCGCATTCGGTCTTTTTTGGATGGGTGTTGGAACCACTTGGCTCATTCAAGCTGGCGTTTTTGGGAAAACGCTTGCGGGAGCTGCGGATCCAAAACAACTAGGTTTTGCTTTTATTGGTTATTTGATTTTCAGCTTATTTATGACGATCGGTGCAATGGAAACACATAAAGTATTGTTTTTGATTTTCGTCTTTATTGATTTCTTATTCATTGGCCTGTCCCTAAGCTCGTTTGGTGTGATGTACGATGTGACTCATACGATGGCTGGTATTGCAGAATTGATTATTTCTCTTCTTTCATTTTATGGTTCTGCAGCTGTTGTGCTGAATACACATTTTGGTCGTACAGTACTGCCAGTTGGACAACCATTTCGCGTTTTTACAAAAGAATAAATAAAAAAGAACTGCTCTGTGTCAGTACTCAGATTGTAGAGAAACTCATGTTTTTCTACAATCTTTTTTATTTTTAAAATATTGATGTTCTTTTATTGTATTGACAGCCTGATTATAATACAACTGATCGTAATGGTTACAGATTCTACATAAAAATTAGATACAAAAAATATGCATACCGCCCCCTTTACTTTAAAGCTGTACAAGATGCATGTTTAGAACGCCACTTCATTTTCCGTATTTTCCATTTATTAAATAATTCTCTTTTAGAATGAAAACGAATATGGAAAATTGTTGAAATAGTCATGTTACCAAAGTATTATTGAGACCTATTGTTAAATGCTATTAGAGGTATTTAAACTTATTTTAAAAAACAGGAAAAATGACTGATGTATAAATGTATTTTTTAGTTTAACCTAATTTTTACCCTGAAATTGGTTTCACAAGGGTTAATGTATATATTTTGAAGAGAAAACCAATTTAAAACAAGGGGGATGATACACTTCTTACACTACAAGGAGATGGAGATTAAAAGTAATGGCTTCTGCGCTTTATAGCATTATTTAACAGTATTAAGAATAATAAAAAAGAATTGGGAGAATAAGTATGATTAAAAAAATGGGTGTTTTTATATTACTTTCTTTATTAATCGTTCCAGCTTTTTCTCAGGCAGCATCTGCTCATACAGTGACCCCCGTGAATCCTAATGCTCAGGCGACAACAAAAGAGTTGCTGAATTGGCTAGCTCACCTGCCAAACCGATCTGAGGATCGCATACTGTCAGGTGCATTCGGCGGATATACAAATGCAACGTTTTCAATGTCAGAAGCTGATCGAATCAAAAATGCTACTGGCCAGTCACCTGCAGTATATGCTTGTGATTATTCGAGAGGATGGTTGGAGTCAGCCAGTATTACTGACGCAATTGATTACAGCTGCAACAGTAATTTAATTTCTTATTGGAAGAACGGAGGTATACCTCAGATTAGTTTGCATCTTCCTAACCCTGCGTTTCAATCTGGGCATTATAAAACTCCAATTTCAAACAGTCAATACCAAAAAATCTTAGACTCATCAACTACTGAGGGCAAGCGATTTGACGCTGTTTTGAGTAAAATTGCAGATGGTCTTCAGCAGTTTGAAAATGAACGTGTTCCTGTTCTATTCAGACCTCTTCATGAAATGAATGGAGAATGGTTTTGGTGGGGTCTAACTGAATATAACAAAAAAGACAACCAACGCATTTCACTTTACAAACAGCTTTATCAAAAAGTCTATCATTATATGACTGATACAAGAGGTTTGGATAACTTAATTTGGGTATATTCCCCAGACGCAAACCGAGACTTTAAGGTAGATTTTTATCCTGGATCATCTTATGTTGACATTGTGGGATTAGATGCGTATTTCTCAGATGCTTATTCGATTAAAGGATATGACGAGTTAACTGCCCTGAATAAGCCATTTGCTTTCGCAGAAGTTGGTCCGCAAACAGCAAATGGTAGCCTTGATTATTCACAATTTATCAATGCAGTTAAACAAAAATATCCTAAAACCATTTATTTCTTAGCTTGGGATGATGGTTGGAGTCCTGTGGCTAATCAAGGTGCCTCTAATCTTTATAATGATGGTTGGACACTGAATAAGGGTGAAATGTGGAGCGGGAGTTCACTTACACCAATAGTTGAATAATGAGATACAAAGAGCACTATGAAGAAACTTTACTTCATAGTGCTTTTAAATATAAATTGATACATAAATTCAGGAGATACAAAGCATGTTATAGTAAATTTCTTATTCAAGTTGTCTTTCAGTACGGTAACCATTTAGGTATCCGATAAACATCATTTTGAACAAAATAAGTGGATCAAGAGAAGGACACCTTTATTTTTCTTGTTCCCCTTGAAATATGTCTGCAATGATTTCATAAGAGCGCATTCTTTCTTGATGATCAAACATATCCGAATTAATCATCACTTCATCTGCTTGAGTCGCTTCAATAAAGGCTTCTAACTCTTTTTTCACCTTTTGTTTATCCCCAATCATCGTCGAACTTAATTGTTCGTCCACCATCGCCTTCTCATATGGACTCCATAGCCCATCCATACTTTCAACAGGGGCTTTGAGTTTTCCTGGTGTATTGCGAATGAGACTCAAAAACCGCTGATAATGAGACGTCGCCAAATACTCAGCCCGCTCTGTTTGATCAGCAGCAAAAACCGTCACACCAACCATCGCATAAGGTTTTTTTAACACATCAGATGGTCGAAATGACTGTCTGTATAATTCTAAAGCAGGAATGGTATTTTTAGGTGAGAAATGTGCCGCAAAAGCAAATGGCAGCCCGAGTTCCCCTGCAAGCCTTGCACTAAAACCACTTGAACCAAGAAGCCAAATTGGTATATCCAACCCTTCTCCTGGAACAGCTCTGACATGTTTTTTGACCTGACCAGTCGGTTTGAAATATTGCCGAAGTTCTTCAAGCTGCTCAGGGAAATCCTCCCCATTATGAAGATTACGTCTAAGTGCCCTTGCCGTTAACTGATCTGTTCCTGGTGCCCTGCCTAGACCTAAATCAATTCTCCCTGGATACAAAGTCTCCAGTGTTCCAAATTGTTCTGCAATGACGAGTGATGAATGGTTTGGAAGCATAATCCCCCCAGAACCAACGCGGATCTTTTCAGTCCCTCCAGCAATATATCCAATCAAGACGGATGTTGCTGAACTCGCAACCCCTTCCATATTATGATGCTCCGCAAGCCAATATCGATGGTAGCCCCACTTCTCAGCTTTTTTTGCTAAATCCATACTATGTTCAAATGATTCTTTAATTGTGCCCCCCTCTGTTACAGAGGATAAATTTAACACGGAATATGCTGTGTGTTGTAATACTGATTGACTCATACATGCTGCCCCATTTCTTTCAAAAATCATACTAGTTTCATTCTTTCAACACCATAACATAAAACGATTTAACTTTTAAATGATTTGATTCGATGAACTTCGAACTAAAAAATATCATTAAGCTCAATTCCGCTTTTTAAATTTCCACATAGAATAAAATATTAACTTTTAGGAGATGGGGAATTTGTATAACCAGTACGATAACAAATGTCCCTTTTGCGGAAAAAATCATGATTGGCAACCTCATTACAGAAAATCTCGTCACGATAGACCTACATTTGATGATTGCCCTCTTCTTAAACGAGAATGTAAAAAGAAAAAAGTTGTTAAACATCACAGCACTTGTGCTAAAGCAAAAGGACGAAAAAAAACAAATAATAAGATTGTAAACAGAGGTTCTACTGGTGTAACTGGTGCTACCGGGCCTACTGGGGTTACTGGTGCCACCGGTGATACCGGACCTACTGGTCCAACTGGGGTAACTGGGGCTACTGGAGTTACTGGGGCTACCGGAGTTACTGGTGATACGGGACCTACTGGTCCAACTGGGGTAACTGGTGCTACTGGAGTTACTGGACCTACTGGTGCAACCGGAGTTACTGGTGCTACCGGGCCTACTGGGGTAACTGGTGCCACCGGGGTTACTGGAGATACCGGAGTTACTGGAGATACCGGGCCTACTGGAGCAACCGGAGTTACTGGAGATACCGGACCTACTGGAGATACTGGGGCTACTGGTCCAACTGGTGTAACTGGTGCTACCGGGGTTACTGGAGATACCGGTCCAACTGGGGCAACTGGTGCTACCGGAGTTACTGGTGATACCGGGCCTACTGGGGCAGGATTAACAGGAATTGAAGCGTTTGATCCGGTAGTCAGTCCTACTTACCCAGTAGGGCAAGTAGTGACCTTTAATGGAAGTACGTATGTAGTAAATACTGCACCACCGACAGGTACACCAGATACTTCCCCAGACTACACATTACTGGCTGCGGCAGGATCAACTGGAGCCACTGGGGTAACTGGTGCAACCGGAGATACCGGACCTACTGGTCCAACTGGGGTAACTGGTGCTACCGGAGTTACTGGTGCTACCGGACCTACTGGAGATACTGGGGCTACTGGTCCAACTGGTGTAACTGGTGCTACCGGAGTTACTGGAGATACCGGACCTACTGGAGATACTGGGGCTACTGGTCCAACTGGTGTAACTGGTGCCACCGGACCTACTGGTCCAACTGGAGATACCGGGCCTACTGGTGCAACCGGTGTTACTGGAGCAACCGGACCTACTGGGGCAACTGGTGTAACTGGTGCTACCGGAGTTACTGGAGATACTGGAGATACCGGGCCTACTGGGGCAACCGGAGTTACTGGGGCTACTGGAGATGCCGGACCTACTGGGGCAACTGGTGTAACTGGTGCTACCGGAGTTACTGGAGATACCGGACCTACTGGGGCAACTGGTGTAACTGGAGCAACCGGAGTTACTGGAGATACCGGACCTACTGGGGCAGGATTAACAGGAATTGAAGCGTTTGATCCGGTAGTCAGTCCTACTTACCCAGTAGGGCAAGTAGTGACCTTTAATGGAAGTACGTATGTAGTAAATACTGCACCACCGACAGGTACACCAGATACTTCCCCAGACTACACATTACTGGCTGCGGCAGGATCAACTGGAGCCACTGGGGTAACTGGTGCTACCGGAGATACCGGGCCTACTGGTCCAACTGGTGCTACCGGAGTTACTGGAGATACCGGGCCTACTGGTCCAACTGGTGCTACCGGAGTTACTGGAGATACCGGGCCTACTGGTGCCACCGGTGTAACTGGAGATACCGGGCCTACTGGAGATACCGGAGTTACTGGAGATACCGGACCTACCGGTGCTACTGGTGTAACTGGTGCTACCGGGCCTACTGGAGATGCCGGACCTACTGGGGCAACTGGTGTAACTGGTGCTACCGGTGCTACCGGAGTTACTGGAGATACCGGACCTACTGGGGCAACTGGGGCAACTGGTGCAACCGGAGTTACTGGAGATACCGGGCCTACTGGAGCTACTGGGGTTACTGGTGCCACCGGTGATACCGGACCTACTGGTCCAACTGGAGTAACTGGTGCCACCGGTGATACCGGACCTACTGGAGCAACCGGAGTTACTGGAGATACCGGGTCTACTGGAGATACTGGGGCTACTGGTCCAACTGGTGTAACTGGTGCTACCGGAGTTACTGGAGATACCGGACCTACTGGAGATACTGGGGCTACTGGTCCAACTGGTGTAACTGGTGCCACCGGACCTACTGGTCCAACTGGAGATACCGGGCCTACTGGGGCAACCGGTGTTACTGGAGCAACCGGACCTACTGGGGCAACTGGTGTAACTGGTGCTACCGGAGTTACTGGAGATACTGGTGCTACCGGGCCTACTGGGGCAACCGGAGTTACTGGGGCTACTGGAGATGCCGGACCTACTGGGGCAACTGGTGTAACTGGTGCTACCGGAGTTACTGGAGATACCGGACCTACTGGGGCAACTGGTGTAACTGGAGCAACCGGAGTTACTGGAGATACCGGACCTACTGGGGCAGGATTAACAGGAATTGAAGCGTTTGATCCGGTAGTCAGTCCTACTTACCCAGTAGGGCAAGTAGTGACCTTTAATGGAAGTACGTATGTAGTAAATACTGCACCACCGACAGGTACACCAGATACTTCCCCAGACTACACATTACTGGCTGCGGCAGGATCAACTGGAGCCACTGGGGTAACTGGTGCTACCGGAGATACCGGGCCTACTGGTCCAACTGGTGCTACCGGAGTTACTGGAGATACCGGGCCTACTGGTCCAACTGGTGCTACCGGAGTTACTGGAGATACCGGGCCTACTGGTGCCACCGGTGTAACTGGAGATACCGGGCCTACTGGAGATACCGGAGTTACTGGAGATACCGGACCTACCGGTGCTACTGGTGTAACTGGTGCTACCGGGCCTACTGGAGATGCCGGACCTACTGGGGCAACTGGTGTAACTGGTGCTACCGGTGCTACCGGAGTTACTGGAGATACCGGACCTACTGGGGCAACTGGGGCAACTGGTGCAACCGGAGTTACTGGAGATACCGGGCCTACTGGAGCTACTGGGGTAACTGGTGCCACCGGTGATACCGGACCTACTGGTCCAACTGGAGTAACTGGTGCCACCGGTGATACCGGACCTACTGGAGCAACCGGAGTTACTGGAGATACCGGGTCTACTGGAGATACTGGGGCTACTGGTCCAACTGGTGTAACTGGTGCTACCGGTGATACCGGACCTACTGGAGCAACCGGAGTTACTGGAGATACCGGACCTACCGGTGCTACTGGAGTAACTGGTGCCACCGGTGATACCGGACCTACTGGAGCAACCGGAGTTACTGGAGATACCGGACCTACTGGAGATACTGGTGCAACCGGAGTTACTGGTGCAACCGGTGCTACCGGTGATACCGGACCTACTGGTCCAACTGGAGTAACTGGTGCCACAGGTGATACCGGACCTACTGGAGCAACCGGAGTTACTGGTGCTACCGGACCTACTGGAGATACTGGGGCTACTGGTCCAACTGGTGTAACTGGTGCTACCGGAGTTACTGGAGATACCGGACCTACTGGAGATACTGGGGCTACTGGTCCAACTGGTGCCACCGGACCTACTGGTCCAACTGGAGATACCGGGCCTACTGGGGCAACCGGTGTTACTGGAGCAACCGGACCTACTGGGGCAACTGGTGTAACTGGTGCTACCGGAGTTACTGGAGATACTGGTGCTACCGGGCCTACTGGGGCAACCGGAGTTACTGGTGCTACTGGAGATGCCGGACCTACTGGGGCAACTGGTGCTACCGGAGTTACTGGAGATACCGGACCTACTGGGGCAACTGGTGTAACTGGAGCAACCGGAGTTACTGGAGATACCGGACCTACTGGGGCAGGATTAACAGGAATTGAAGCGTTTGATCCGGTAGTCAGTCCTACTTACCCAGTAGGGCAAGTAGTGACCTTTAATGGAAGTACGTATGTAGTAAATACTGCACCACCGACAGGTACACCAGATACTTCCCCAGACTACACATTACTGGCTGCGGCAGGATCAACTGGAGCCACTGGGGTAACTGGTGCTACCGGAGATACCGGGCCTACTGGTCCAACTGGTGCTACCGGAGTTACTGGAGATACCGGGCCTACTGGTCCAACTGGTGCTACCGGAGTTACTGGAGATACCGGACCTACTGGGGCAACTGGGGCAACTGGTGCTACCGGAGTTACTGGAGATACCGGGCCTACTGGAGCTACTGGGGTAACTGGTGCCACCGGTGATACCGGACCTACTGGTCCAACTGGAGTAACTGGTGCCACCGGTGATACCGGACCTACTGGAGCAACCGGAGTTACTGGAGATACCGGGTCTACTGGAGATACTGGGGCTACTGGTCCAACTGGTGTAACTGGTGCTACCGGTGATACCGGACCTACTGGAGCAACCGGAGTTACTGGAGATACCGGACCTACCGGTGCTACTGGAGTAACTGGTGCCACCGGTGATACCGGACCTACTGGAGCAACCGGAGTTACTGGAGATACCGGACCTACTGGAGCTACTGGTGCAACCGGAGTTACTGGTGCAACCGGTGCTACCGGTGATACCGGGGCTACTGGGGTTACTGGTGCAACTGGAGTTACTGGTGCAACCGGAGATACCGGGGCTACTGGGGTTACTGGTGCAACTGGAGTTACTGGAGCTACTGGAATTACTGGTGCTACTGGAGATACCGGGCCTACTGGAGCTACTGGGGCAACTGGGGCAACTGGAGCAACCGGAGTTACTGGTGCCACCGGTGCTACCGGTGATACCGGGGCTACTGGGGTTACTGGTGCAACCGGAGATACCGGGCCTACTGGTGTAACTGGTGCCACCGGGGTTACTGGAGCTACTGGAATTACTGGTGCTACTGGAGATACCGGGCCTACTGGAGTTACTGGTGCCACCGGAGATACCGGGCCTACTGGAGCTACTGGTGTAACTGGTGCCACTGGGGCTACTGGAGCAACCGGAGTTACTGGAGATACCGGGCCTACTGGAGCTACTGGGGTTACTGGAGCTACTGGAATTACTGGTGCTACTGGAGGCACTGGGGCTACTGGTGCTACTGGAATCACTGGTGCAACTGGAGTTACTGGTGCCACCGGAGATACCGGGCCTACTGGTGTAACTGGTGCCACCGGGGCTACTGGTGTAACTGGTGCAACTGGAGCTAGCGGTCCAACTGATACGGCACTTTATGCTGGAAATACAACAGGTCCTACAATCATTACTATTGCTGGTGGTACGAACATTGCTTTACCAAGTAATCAAAATATTAATGGATTTACGCCGAATGGTTCAAATGATACATTCACAGTCCAGCAAACAGGTAAATACTATATCACATATCAAGTAAATACCACTGCTGCACTTTTAGTGAGCACAAGGCTATGGTTGAATGGATCAACTGCTATTCCAGGTTCAATTCAGTCGTCTGCCGTATCCACAACTTTTATGAGCAATACAGTTATTGTCAATTTAACAGCAGGAAATACAATTTCATTACAATTTTTCGGAGCGGTTGTAACAGCCATTCTAATAGGTGGTGGTGCAACCGGTGCATCACTTACCATCATCAGACTCAGCTAAGTGAAACGAAGATAAAAAAAGAAAGGCTCTGTCAGCCTTTCTTTTTTCTATCTTCAATTACGCTTATACAACGGTCAATATCATGAGATTGCAAGAGGTGAAAAATAGACTGTATGAACGAAAACTCTAAGTTCCACCATTCTAATAACTGAAGTTTTTCAATGATATCCGAAGAAAATCGATATTTCATGAGCCGTTGCGGGTTCCCGGCGACAATCGCATATGGTGGCACATCTTTTGTAATCAGACTATTTGCTCCAATGACTGCCCCGTTTCCTATCTGTACCCCTGACATGATCGTTGCTCCATATCCAATCCAAACATCGTGCCCTATACACACATCTCCTTTTGATCGTGGATGTCCTTCAATGTGGGCAGCATCTGTGAAAATTTGATTGAAGGGATACGTCGTGACCCAATCTGTTCGGTGTTCACCACCAAGAAAAACTTTTACTTCGTTTGCGATGGAACAAAACTTCCCCACATTCAGCGTTGTCCCTTCTCCCCACGTCAAGACTTGAAAATCTGGTCCAGCATAAGTGAAGTCACCGATATCATACGAACTGAGCTCACTTCTTTGGTTTAAAAACATAGAAGATCAGACCCCCTACAAAGTAATCGATCTTCGTATGTATATGCCAGATGATAGGCTCACATTATGATTGGACAAGTGCAACGATCTGCTTTTTCTTCCATACTAGTCGATAATAGCCATATTGGAGCAATAAGTTTACAAAAAAGGCTGCAGGATAGCCTATCCAGATTCCTTTGATCCCCAGCGATGTGTAGTGTGATAGCACATAAGCCACTGGTACTTCAACAAGCCAAATGGAACAAATACTAAAGATGGTCGGCCATAGCACTGTTCCGCTTGCTCTCATTGTGGCTGCAACGATTTGCGCCGTTCCAAAAATGAGATAGCTCCATAGGGTAATCACGACCAAACTATATGCAATGTCAATCGTTGCAGGATCTGTTAAAAAGATAGATAAAATTTGTGGTGCGAAAATATAGACGAAAATAATAATCAATCCGCCTATCGCAAAGTTTAGCCCCAGCCCAATTTTAATGACATCTTTCAAACGATTCATGTTTCCTGCGCCAATGAATTGTGCGGCGAAAATAGATACTGCAATACCAAGGCTCACTGCAGGCATCTGTACATAACTTACGACTTGGTTAACAACGCCATAGGCTGCTGTTGCCTGTGATCCATAATCGTTGACAAAAGAAATGACAGCAATTTCTGATAAAGAAATGAGAATCATATTAATACTAGAAGGGATACTTAACTTTAATAGCGTTTTTAATAAATCCCCTTTCATCAATAAATGCTTTCTAACCGACGCATCAATGCGAAGCGGGTGCTTTGTTTTATAAAGATAGATATGAAGAATGATAAACGTAACGATTGTAGAAATCACAGAAGAATACGCAGCACCATATAAACCAAATGCCGGTAATCCAAGCCAGCCGAATAATAAAATTGGTAACAATAAAATATTTGTTCCTGTACTAATCATTAAGAAATAAAATGGTGTCTTAGAATCTCCTGTTCCTCGTAAAAAAGTTGTATAGACAAAATAAAGAAATAAGATGGGCATGGAGATGAATAGGATTCTGGCATATGCCGCACTTTCCTCCACAATATTTGCAGGTGTCCCCATCAGATGTAAAATATCTGTGGCAAAAAAACCTCCAATGACAGCTAAAGAAAGTCCGATTAAAAAGGTGAACGAAAGCGTTGTACCGATAATTTCCTTTAACCTCTGCTCATTTTTTGCTCCGTACGCTTGTCCAATCAGGATCGAGCTCCCTGATCCAATCCCAATGGAAAAAGAAACAAGTAAAAAGAAAAGTGGAAAGAATGCAGAAATCGCAGCTACTGCATCCTCTCCAATCCATCTACCGACAAGCACAATGGAAACAAGCTGTCCAATTGATTGCAAAATATTGCTTAATAAAAGTGGAATTAGAAAGATCGACATGGTTTTTACTAAAGATTGATTATTATCTAACGTCATGATGGTTCTCCTTCTCTGTCTAAAGATCCTCAGCTAATATGCTGACAATGCGGTCTTCTATCTCTTTTCCTTTTTCGTCATCAACGAGATGATTCAATAAGATGGAAAAAGCAAGCGTTTTTCCACTCTGCGTTTCAATATATCCAGATAGTGTGCTGACCGTTGATAGCGTACCTGTTTTTGCACGCACTTTTTCTAGTGTAGCTGGTTCTTTCAATCTGTTTCTTAATGTACCTCCCACCATACGCTCACTTGCCCCAGCTAATGGAAGTGCATGGACATAGGTGTTAAACCATTTTTCCTTTTGAATGTTTGTCAAAAATAAAGTGAATTGGTTTGCAGAAACAAGGTTAATGGGTGATATGCCTGATCCGTCTCTCAACACAGTCATAGATGCATCTATGCCATAGGCAGGAAGGCGTTCATTCAGCACGTCAAGCCCTTTGTCAAAACTTCCTTTGTTCTTTACCCGCTTCCCAAGTTCTTTTAACAGAATTTCTGCATGTGTATTGTTGCTTAATTTCATCATCGGAACAAGAAGATCGGATAAAGGCATTGATGAATGGGAAGCGATTTTTTTCGCTTTTTTAGGAACTTGTTTTGTTTTGAGTGGTCCTTTCAGCTGAATCCCCTCAGCCTTTAATGCTCGTTTCATTAAGTCTAAAGCATACGTTGTCGGTTCCCATAATGCGACCCATTGTTTAGACGAAGATGCTTTTAGCGGAATCGTCCCAGTCAGTGTAATTTTGTTTGTACCGTGAGAGCGTTTAAAAGATACTTTCTTCTTTCCTCCTTCTGGCACAGTTTTCACTTGATTGACAACTTGAGCGACGTCAGTCTTCGGGATCATCTCATAGCTGGCCTTCTGCCCTGCTTTCTTTCCCGGCTTAACTTCGAGAATGATCGTTCCTGCATCATAATCCTCATTCGGTGAAGCAGTAAGAGCAGATATTTGAGCGCCGTAATATTGATCTTCATCACTCCACGGCAGATCGATGGAATACCTTGTGTCATCAAACCAAGTATCATCAGCCGCAAGCTGTCCACGAATCGTATGTATTCCGGCCTTTTTGACTTGTTTGGCTAATGCGGCAAAATCGCTTTCTAACAATGTAGGGTCTCCAGTGCCTCGGAGATAAAGATTGCCGTGCAATGTTTTCTTTTGGATTGGACCATCCATCCAAACGTCTGTTGGAAAAGTGTGTGTTTCACCCAGTAGATCGAGTGCGATAGCAGATGTGAGTAGTTTCATATTAGAAGCAGGAGTCAGACGGATGTCCGCTTGATGTTCATAAAGAAGGGAAGTGTCAGAAGTATCGCGTACGCTGATGCCAGCAATCGCGCCCTCTAGATCAGGTGATGTTCGAATGAATTCGTCTAAGGAAGTGATCCATTTTGATTGATCATCATGAGCTGTTAGTTGTTCATCTTTCACTGAAAAAGGGAGAAATAACATGGACAAAATACATAGTTGTAAAAACATGACCTGTGAGAAACGTTTCACGCAATCCCTCCTTTTTAGAAAAGCAGCCAAATTTAGCAGATTATGTTCATTATACACAAAAGAACGTTTGTTCTCAAAGGTTTTTTAAACAGAAAAGTCAGCTTTCTTTGACGAAAACTGACAAGCCTCTTTTACCTTTTTTCAGGATTCCAGCCATCGCTTCTGCTAAGCACGGATTGAACGGTGATTTGACTTGCTTCGTTTTTTGTTAATATCGTTGACCACTTCACCCGGTTTGCCACATGACTCCCTGCGCCCGTTGATCCATATTCTTGATATCTAGCCGTTCTCTCGTTGTCTTTGTTATCCCAGTTATGCCATCCCTCAGCTTTAATATGTTCATCCATTTTTGTTTGGAGGAACGTGACAGCCGAATGAGGTCTCCACGGACGGCCTAAGTAAACAGATTGAGACGCAGCCGTTCCTTTATTTAATGTGGAATCAATAAAAACGTAGCCATACTTTTGCGCTTCTGTTGTGGATGCCGCTGTAATATACCCATTTCCAAGACTTTTTATTTCAGCTCTTTTAAATACAGCCGTTGCTGAACCAAATATGAAGTCAACCGTGCCCTCGATATAGCAATTTTCATAATATTGTCTTCCTGTGCCTGTGGCATATAGTGTATCTTGATAACCGAGAACACGTACGTGTTTAAACACAGCCCGGTCTCCAGACACATAAAGGGCAACTGCCTGCCCTGCGTTTCGGCCAGCTGTATTTTGAAACGTGATATTTTCTGCGTAAAAATGATTTGCCCGAATCATTGTACTAGAGCTATTGGTTGTGCTCCCGCTGCTTGCATTTGTATCATCATACGTCAGAATCGTCTGATACTGATTTTCTCCAATAAAGGACACATACGGCTTATTTTGCGGAAGAAGAATCTTTTCTTTATACACACCATTTTTAATATATATCGTCGTTTGCTGTTGATTGTTCACTGGTATCGCATCAATGGCAGATTGAACCGTTCGAAATGTCCCATTTCCTTTTTGATCGACAATAAGCACGCGGTTTGTTTGATGGTTGTGTCCAGCTGCTTGCGCATAAGCTGAGTCAAAAAGCAGTAAGGCCAATACCATCATCAGCAGTCGTTTTCCGTACTTCATCACACATCTCCCCCTTATATTGTGAACGTTTTCATTGACGTATTCTTTTTGATCCTATTCAGTTATAAAACAAAAAAAAACAAAAAAACATCCACTGTGTTAGGTTGTGGATGTTTTTTCATATTTCATCGCATAAATTCCTTCATTTTCAATCCATTCACAAAATAGGACGTCTTTATAGGAGGAAATGTGCTGCTTTTTCAATTGCTCTCTCAGCCACGCTTCATCAAATCCAGCTTCCTTTAAATCTTTTCTTAAAATCTCTCCGTCGATAATAAACGTTCTAGGTAATGTGACTTCTTTTCCTTTCACGTTCACATCTTCTGCTGTAGCTGGTGCATACTTCATTTTCGGAAGTACACTCACAGACCCGTCCGTTTCCAAAATGGCAAATTCAATTTCATTAAGAGCAAAATGCCCTTTCGCTCGAATCAGCGTCTGCAGCTGATTTAAATCGAGCATATTTTTCTTTAATCGATTATAGTGAATCTTTCCTTTATCAATCACAAGAGTCGGTCTTCCTTCTAAAAAGGCGCGAATGGATTTGAATTTTTGTGAAAGCCATTCAACTGTGTAGATTAAAACGCCCCAGACTGCAACTGCAAAAAGGATATGTAGCACGTTGACTTCTGGATCAAAAATGGCGTTACCGACCATCTCCCCTAAAATCAGTGCAGAAATAAAATCAAACGGCGTGATTTGTGCAAATTGTGTTTTCCCTAATAGCTTTGTAATGGAAAATAAAGCAAAAAATCCGATAAAGAGTTCAATCAAAATATTTAAAAATGGCACAAATATACCTTCCTTTCTCACTGCATGTACTTACAGCATGTACAGGAAAGGAAGGTTCTAAACCATTTATGAAGGCAGTAAAATAAAGACGTCGTCTTCCTCAAGCGTTTTGTTAGATCCATCATCTAGAATTTCAAATCCCACCATGTCTGAATCATAAAAAGCCATGACCACTCTTTGGTCATGGCTTTTCTCTATATATGGTAAACACCCTTTGTTTGACCTATTTTGGCAGAACCGAACTCCCCATTAAATAACGGTCTACCTCATGCGCCACTTGTCTGCCTTCGTTAATTGCCCAGACAATCAAGCTTTGACCGCGTCTTGCATCTCCCGCTGCAAATACGCCTTCTACATTCGTTGTATATTCCCCATATTTTGCGTCAATCCGATTGTTTTTGCTGTCCACGCCAAAGTGTTTCACTAGCGGCTGTTCAGTTCCCTCAAAACCAATCGCAATAAAGACTAGCTGAGCTGGCCATACCTTCTCTGTTCCTGGAATCTCATGAAATTCAATCTTCCCTTGCTCGTTTTTCACCTTTTCCATTTGAATGGTATGAAGCTCTTTTAACTTCCCATTTTTATCAGCCACAATCTTTGTGGTTTGAATCGAATATTGCCGCGGGTCTTCTCCAAATTTTGCTTGTGCTTCTTCGTAAGCATAATCTAGAGAGAAGACATAAGGCTGTTCTGGCCACATGTTATCCCCTACACGTGTATCTGGAAGCTTTGGATGCTTTCCGAATTGAACAACACTTTTTGCTTTTTGGCGAAGTGCAGTTGCAACGCAGTCAGCACCTGTATCTCCTCCGCCAATCACAATGACGTCTTTCCCTTTTGCGTCAATAAAGTTTTTATCTTTGAATCCTGAATCAAGCATGCTTTTTGTTGCGAGTGTTAAATAATCCATTGCCAGGTGAATCCCTTTTGCTTCCCTGCCTTCAATTAACAGGTCACGCTGCTTTTGTGCACCTGTACAAAGGATAACCGCATCAAATTGCTCTTTCAGTTCATCAGCCGTGATATCCACACCAATTTCTGTATTGGTCACAAAGTCAATGCCTTCTTGTCTTAGCAGTTTAACTCTGCGCTCAACGACTTCTTTGTCGAGCTTCATATTCGGAATACCATAAGTGAGCAACCCACCTAGACGATCAGATCGTTCAAACACGGTTACAGCATGGCCTGCTTGGTTTAGTTGGTCTGCACTTGCCAGTCCTGCTGGTCCTGATCCAACAATGGCAACCTTTTTCCCTGTACGACTTGAAGGAATTCTTGGTGTAATCCAGCCATTTTCAAAGCCTTTATCAATGATCGTCCGTTCGATATTTTTAATCGATACTGCTGGATCATTGATCGCGACGGTACATGAGCCTTCACAAGGTGCTGGACATACTCTCCCAGTAAATTCAGGGAAATTGTTCGTTTTTTGCAGTCTTTCAAGCGCTTCTTTCCATCTGCCCCGGTAGACAAGGTCATTCCATTCTGGAATTAAATTGTAGATCGGGCAGCCAGAAACGCCGCCCCTGATCTCCATTCCAATTTGACAAAACGGTGTTCCGCAATCCATACATCTAGCACCCTGCTGTTTCAATACCTCATCTGTATAAGGAGCTGAATATTCTTTCCAGTCATTTTGACGAGTGAGAGGGTCACGTTCATTTGGCTTTTCTCTTTTATAATCCATAAAACCTGTTGCTTTGCCCATTGTCCTCTCCCCTTTCTTAATGAGCGAGGGCTGCTTTTTGCCCGTTTGCCGTTTCTTTATTTTTCGGTTTTGTGTTTGCTTCAAATGCGAACATAACAGCTTCCTCGTGGCTGAGGCCTGCTTGTTTTTGTTCCTCAATGCTTTGAAGCATCATTTTGTAATTTCTCGGAATGATCTTAATGAATTGATTCTTTTCTTGTGCCCAGTTCTCTAGAAGCGCTGCTGCTTTTGAGCTGTTTGTATAATCAAGATGTTCCTGAATCATTTGCTTCACTTCTTGTTCTTCTTCGTGATCTGTGAGTTTTTCAAACATGATCATTTCCATGTTGCACATTCTTTTGAACTGTTTTGCATCAGATGTATGCACATAAGCGATACCGCCAGACATCCCTGCACCAAAGTTTTTCCCGACGTCACCTAAAATGACAACACGTCCGCCAGTCATGTATTCACAGCCATGATCACCGATTCCTTCAACGACCACATTGACACCTGAATTACGCACGGCAAATCGTTCACCTGCACGGCCGTTAATATACGCTTTTCCGCTTGTTGCGCCGTAAAATGCAACGTTACCGACAATCACGTTCTCATGTCCATTTTGTACAAAGTGATCAGATGTTTTGACAGCAATTTTGCCTCCAGAGAGTCCTTTGCCGATATAGTCATTTGAGTCACCTGTTAAATATAAGGACATCCCCTTTGGAACAAATGCGCCGAAGCTTTGTCCAGCTGAACCAGTGAACCGAAGTGTAATCGTATCCTCTGGCAGACCTTCTTCTCCGTAGCGCTTAGACACTTCACTGCCCGTAATCGTTCCAGCTACACGGTGAATGTTGCGAATGTTTAGTGACAGATCAACCGGTGTTTGATGATCGAGCGCTTCCTGTACATAAGGGAGAATCTCATTCATATCCAGTGATTCATCAATTTTATGATTTTGTGGCGTTCTGAATGTGCGTGCTCCCTCTGGCTGATAAAGCAGGGTTTCAAGGTTCAGCTGTCCTGCTTTCCAGTGTGCTTTTGCTCTTTCACTTACTGATAAAACATCCGTACGCCCAATCAATTCATCCATTGATGTAAAGCCAAGTTCAGCTAAGATTTCTCTTACTTCCTCTGCAATAAACATCATGAAGTTGACAATGTGATCAGGGTCACCCATGAATTTTTTGCGAAGTTCAGGGTTTTGCGTAGCGACACCGACTGGGCAAGTATCTAAATGACATGCTCTCATCATGACGCATCCTAATACGACAAGTGGAGCTGTCGCAAAGCCGTATTCTTCTGCTCCTAAAATCGCAGCCATGACAACGTCGCGTCCTGTCATTAATTTGCCATCCGTCTCAAGAACGACTCGCTCTCGAAGACCGTTTAAGACAAGGGTTTGATGCGCTTCTGCCAATCCAAGCTCCCAAGGAAGTCCTGTATGTTTAATACTTGTTTTCGGAGAAGCCCCAGTACCGCCATCATATCCACTAATCACGATAACATCCGCTGTCCCTTTTGCGACACCTGCTGCAATCGTTCCAACGCCCGCTTTAGAGACAAGCTTGACACTAATGCGCGCGTCACGGTTTGCATTTTTCAAATCATGGATCAGTTGAGCCAAATCCTCGATTGAATAAATATCATGGTGAGGCGGTGGTGAGATCAGCCCAACACCTGGCGTAGAACCGCGTACGTCTGCGACCCAAGGATACACTTTATTTCCTGGCAGCTGTCCGCCTTCTCCAGGCTTTGCACCTTGCGCCATTTTAATTTGCAGTTCATCTGCATTGACTAAGTAATGACTCTTCACGCCAAAGCGGCCAGAAGCAATCTGTTTAATCGCACTTCTGCGATCATCCCCGTGCTCATCTACTGTAAAGCGTGCAGGATCTTCCCCGCCTTCTCCGCTGTTGCTTTTGCCGCCAATTCGGTTCATCGCAATCGCTAGTGCTTCATGCGCTTCTTTACTTAATGAACCAAATGACATCGCACCTGTCTTAAAGCGGCGCACAATGGATTCTGCAGATTCAACTTCTTCCAGACGAACTGGCTTTTGTTTTGAATGAAAAGCAAATAGATTTCTAAGGAAACCAATTCGTTCTTCATCTGCTGCCTTCGTGTATTGCTTAAATAAATCATAATCTTCGTTGCGGCATGCCCACTGAAGGGTATGAATGGTTTTTGGGTTAAAGGCATGATGCTCTCCATTTTTTCTCCACTGGAACTCACTGCCTGATTCTAGTGTTTGATCAGTTGATGCCTGATACCCTGCTTCATGACGAAGCTTTGCTTCACTTGCAATGGTGTCAAGATCAATACCGCCTAGCTGAGAAGCTGTTCCTGTGAAATACGCCTGGATGACATCTTCACTAATGCCGACTGCTTCAAAAATTTGTGCGCCTCGATAGCTTTGGACAGTGGAAATTCCCACTTTAGACATTACTTTAACGACGCCCTCAGTCACACTTTTCCCAAACTTTGTGACAGCTTCATCAAAGCTAATCGCAATCGCTTCTTCAGCAATAAGCTGTTTGTATGTTTCGTAAACGAGGTACGGATGGATCGCATCTGCACCGTAGCCAATCAGTGCGGCAAAATGATGAACCTCTCTTACTTCTCCAGATTCGACGATTAAGCTCACCTTTGTTCGTAAGCCTTGACGCACAAGATGCTGATGAAGTGCACTCAATGCAAGAAGTGGTGGAATCGGCACTTTTTCTTCCGTCATGTCACGATCGGAAAGAATTAGTAAAGATACCCCTTCACGAATGGCTTTTTCTGCCTCTTCAAACATCGCATCAAGACCGCGTTTTAGGTCATCAGTGAAAAGTGTATGAATCGTTTTGCTTTTAAAGGCGTTATGAACAATTGTTTTCAAGCCGTTGAACTGCCCGCTTGTTAAAACAGGTGTATAAAGTTTAATTCTTCGGCATGAATATTCATTTGGATGTAAAATATCTCCTTCTGCACCTAACCAAGTCATGGTCGATGTAACAAGCTGCTCACGAATGGCATCAATCGGCGGATTCGTAACTTGAGCAAACAGCTGTTTGAAATAAGAAAACAGCGACTGTGCACGATCTGATAACACAGCAAGCGGTGTATCACTTCCCATTGAGCCAATTGGGTCCTTTCCTTCTTCGAGTAAAGGAATTAAATACTTTTGAATGTCTTCGTACGTATAATGGAAAGCACGCTGACGCGTTAACAAATCACTCATTATACTAGAATTTTCTGAATTTTCTTCAGAGCGATTGACGTGAACCATTTCTTCATCGAGCCATTTTTGATAAGGAAGTTCATTCGCAATCGAAGATTTCACTTCTTCATCAGAAATAATGCGTCCTTCTTCTAAATCGATTAACAGCATTTTACCTGGTTCAAGACGGTCTTTATACTTCACATCTTCTTCATTCGTGTCGATGACGCCGACTTCAGATGAGAAAATGATATGATCGTCATTTGTCACATAGTATCTCGCAGGTCTTAATCCGTTACGGTCTAAGATGGCGCCGATTTGTTTACCATCCGTAAACGAAATCGCTGTTGGGCCATCCCATGGCTCCATTAACGAACTATGGTATTCATAAAATGCCCGTTTCTCTTTTGACATGTGCGTATTCTCCGTCCACGGCTCAGGAATCAGCATCATCGCTGTATGAGCAGGAGTACGCCCTGCAAGCACGAAAAATTCAAAGGCATTGTCTAAAATGGATGAATCACTTCCGTCTGCATTCAGCACTGGCAAAATCTTGTCTAGATCTTCTCCGAAGGCTTCAGACACGAATTGTTGTTCTCTTGCTCTCATCCAATTGATGTTTCCTCTTAATGTGTTAATTTCTCCGTTATGAATTAAGTAACGGTTTGGATGCGCTCGTTCCCATGTCGGGAATGTATTTGTACTAAATCTTGAATGAACGAGTGAAAATGCAGAAACAAATGTTTCATCCTGTAGATCAAGATAAAAAGCATCAACTTGATCTGATGTTAAAAGCCCCTTATATACAATGGTTTGACTAGACAGGCTGACAAAGTAAAATTGTTTTTCCTCTGCTGTTCCCCAATTTTCAGCCTGCTTACGGATGACATATAATTTTCGTTCAAATGACAAACGGTCTGTTACGTTGTCGTTTGCTCCGATGAACACCTGCCGGACAACCGGACAGCTCTTCGCTGCAACCGTTCCAATTTTCCCAGCATCAACAGGGACCGTTCTCCAGCCAATTAATGTTTGCCCTTCTTGTTTAATGAAGCCGTTGATCTTTTGTTCGATCGCTTGACGCGTTTTGGCATCATCATCTTTTGAAAAGAACACCATTCCTACCCCGTAACGGCCCTTTTCAGGAAGTGCAAAGTCTTGACAGTTCTTTCTAAAAAAAGCGTCTGGCAGTTGTACCATTAAGCCGGCACCATCACCTGTATACGGATCACTGCCTTGCCCGCCGCGGTGATCAAGCTGGCACAGCATTTGCAATCCCTTTTTGACGATGCTATGTGTCGCCTCCCCTTTTAAATGGGCGTACAGTCCGATTCCACATGCATCATGTTCAAATTCAGGACGGTAGAGACCTTGTGGTTGTGGTAGTTGATTATAAGTCATCGTTTCTCTCCCCCGTTTAAAAGATCCGTTTTTTCACAGTAATAAAATCTCACAAACTCTGTAACTTATTTTAAGTTTTCAAATTGATATAAACAATATATAATTTAGATCAAAACAATCTCTTTTTGAGATAGATGGGTGTGAAGTGCAAAAATGGAGCTTCGTCAATTACGTTATTTTGTAGAAGTTGCTGACCGTGAACACGTGTCAGAAGCGGCTGAAAACTTACACGTTGCCCAATCTGCCATCAGCCGGCAGATTGCCAATTTAGAAGAAGAACTTGGAGTGGCTTTATTCGAACGAGAAGGACGAAATATCAAATTAACGAAAATCGGCAGACAATTTTTGGACCATGTCAGAACCGCCCTAAAAGCGATAGATTACGCCAAAGAACAAATTGATGAATACTTAGACCCACACAAAGGGACAGTGAACATTGGATTTCCTACAAGTCTAGCAAGCCAAGTGCTCCCTTCTGTCATTTCCGCATTTAAGCTGGAATATCCAGAGGTCGATTTTTTACTTCGGCAAGGTTCCTATAAGTTTCTGATTGAAGCTGTTAAAAATCGAGACATTGATCTTGCCTTTTTAGGACCCGTCCCGACAAACGATCCTCAAATAGAAGGAAATATCTTGTTTTCCGAAAGCATTTATGCCCTTTTGCCTATTAGTCACCCCTTTAGCGGGCAAAGAAGTATTCATTTAAGTGATTTGAGAAAAGACCATTTCGTTTTGTTTCCTGAAGGATATGTGCTGAGACAAATTGCGGTTGATGCCTGTAAGCAGGCTGGCTATGAGCCTACTATCTCATCTGAAGGAGAAGATTTGGATGCCATTAAAGGTCTCGTGTCAGCGGGTATGGGCGTTACCTTATTACCCGAAAGTGCCTTTTATGAAACAACACCGCGATTTACAGTGAAAATTCCAATTGATTTCCCTCAAGTGAGGAGAACGGTCGGAATTATTGCTTCTAAATCGAGAGAGATGTCTCCTTCTGCCCATGATTTTTATATGTTTGTAAAGGATTTCTTTTCAAAAATTGAACAATATAAATAATTCATTAAAACAAGACATTTCATTTGTAGAAATAATCCCTCTTTGTATATGATGAGTTACAGAACAACAGACTATATGGAAGAAAGGTAATCGTATGAAATCAATTTTATCGTTTTTAAAGCCCTATCGGCTATCCGTTGTGTCCATTGTAATTCTCACCTTTTTAAGCAGTATGCTCCAGCTGTATTTACCGACGCTTACGGCAGATATCGTTGATGTCGGGATCGTCCAAGGAGATGTCGCTTATATATGGAAGGTTGGGGGCTGGATGGTGGCTTGTTCTTTACTTGCCATCTTGCTCACGATTTGGAAGTCCTACTTGTCATCTAAGACAGCTCTAGGCTTCGGGCGTGATATGAGAAGACAGCTGTTTGTGCATGTCGAACAATTCTCATTAGAAGAATTTCAAAAAATCGGGACATCTTCCTTTATTACAAGATCAACAAATGATGTGAAACAAGTTCAAGATGTCACGATCATGATCTTACAAATGATGACACGGGCGCCACTTATGCTCGTTGGTGGAATTATTTTGGCTGTATCTAGAGATGCTGTGTTATCTCTCATCTTTTTAGCAGCTCTTCCCCTTCTTGGCGGGTTCATTTATTTGGTGTCAAGAAAAGCGATCCCCCTCTTTGGACAGCTTCAGAAAAAAACGGACCGGCTGAACTTAATTATGAGAGAGTCGCTTTCAGGCATTCGGGTCATTCGTGCGTTTAACCGAGTAGATGACGAAAAGGAACGTTTTCAAGAAGCCAATACATCGTATAAGGATACTGGCCTTAAGGTCAATCGATTAATGGCGTACTTGTTTCCTTTTATGCTCATCATCATGAACTTCACGAATATCGGCATTGTCTGGATTGGCGCTAATCGGATTGATGCCGGACAGATGGA
Source organism: Bacillus sp. BS1807G30 (assembly GCF_040047675.1). Taxonomy (NCBI): domain Bacteria; kingdom Bacillati; phylum Bacillota; class Bacilli; order Caryophanales; family Bacillaceae; genus Bacillus; species Bacillus sp. BS1807G30. The sequence continues at coordinate 1,868,666 of NZ_CP157353.1, forward strand.
AGTCGGGAATCTGATCGCCTTCATTCAATATGCGATGATGATTTTAATGGCACTCATTATGCTTTCTATGAGTTTTATTATGGTGCCTAGAGCTCAGGCATCAGCTAAACGGATGAATGAAGTGTTAAATCTAGAACCAAAAATTAAAGACAAAAAAGAAGCTGTCACTAAACTTGATCAGCCGGCCCAGTCCATTCGCTTTGAGAATGTGTCATTTTATTATTCAAATGCTGAAAAACCAGCCGTTCAAGACATGACGTTTGAAGCCAAAAAGGGTGAAACGACGGCGATCATTGGCAGTACAGGTTCCGGGAAAACGACCCTTCTTCAGCTGATGACACGTTTTTATGAAGCAACAGAAGGAAGAATTACATTAGATGGTGTCGATATTAGAGAATTGCCTCAAGAGAAACTGAGAAGTCAGATGGGTTATGTTTCTCAAAAAGCCATTTTATTTAGCGGAACCATTGCTGATAATGTGCGCTTTGGCAAACACGATGCAACAGATGACGAGATTTGGCAGGCACTGCGGACGGCACAGGCCGAAGAATTTGTTTTGCAAAAAGATGGCGGAATTCACGCAGAGATAGACCAAGGGGGTTCGAATCTCTCTGGCGGTCAAAAGCAGCGTCTTTCGATCGCAAGAGCACTCGTAAGAAAACCTGCATTCTACTTGTTTGACGATAGCTTCTCTGCCCTTGATTACAAAACGGATGCAAAACTTCGGTCAGCACTAGAAGCTGAAAAAGAGCATGCTGCTTTGATTATTGTGGCTCAAAGAATCAGCACAGTGAAGCATAGCGATAAAATCATTGTGTTAGATGATGGAAAAATAGCAGGTATCGGTACACATGAACAGTTACTGAAAGATAACCTTGTCTATCAAGAGATAGTCGCATCACAGGAAGGTCAGGAGGTGGAGCAAGGATGAGTAAAAAAATGTCTTCTGGAATGGGACATAAAGGCGGTCACCCAAGGGGCCCAGTACAAAAACCGAAGGAATTTAAAAAAACACTTCTTCGTTTAACGGGCTATTTAAAACCGAGGAAATTTCAGCTGATCGTTGTCCTGATTGCAGCGATCGGTTCAACCGTTTTTAATGTCATCAGTCCAAAATTACTTGGGGATGCCACCTCTTCCCTATTTGAAAGTTTTACACAAGGAACTGGTGTTCAATTTGATGTCATTTCACGCATTTTATTGTTGCTTGTTCTATTATATGTCGTGGCATCTCTCTTCTCATTCGTGCAGCAATATGTAATGGCGGGTGTCTCGCAGCAGACCATTGCTGAACTAAGACAAGAAGCGAGTGACAAACTTACACGTCTCCCTCTTCGTTATTTTGATAAAACAACACACGGAGACACGCTGAGCCGGGTGATGAACGACATTGATAATATTAATACTTCTTTACAGCAGGCACTCACACAAGTGATCACATCTGTTATTACAGTCATTGGAATTGTCGTCATGATGCTTTTCATCAGTCCGCTGCTGACACTGCTTGTTTGTTTGACGCTGCCTCTTAGTTTGTTTGCGATTCGAGGCATTACATCATTTTCGCAAAAGCATTTTAAAGCACAGCAAAAAGAACTAGGGATGATCAATGGACATATTAATGAAATGTTCACAGGACATCAGACGGTTCGTGCGTATGGCTATGAAAAGAAAGCCATTGATACATTTGATCAATTAAACGAACAACTATATGAATCTTCAAGAAAAGCACAATTTATCTCCGGCTTAATGATGCCGATGATGACCTTTATTGGGAATCTTGGCTATGTGGCGGTAAGTGTTGCTGGTGGAATTCTTGTCATTAACGGGAATATTCGTGTTGGGGATGTGCAGGCATTTATCCAATACACACAGCAAATGTCGCAGCCGCTTGTGCAAGCATCCAGTGTTGCAAACTTAGTTCAATCTGCTATCGCTTCTGCTGAACGGGTGTTTGAAATTCTTGATGAGGAAGAAGAACATGCGGAAGAAGATGCAGCGATTGATCTTAAATCCCTTTCTGGAGATGTGGCCTTTGAGCACGTTCACTTCGGTTATGAGAAAGATCAACCCATTATTAAAGATTTGAATTTACAAGTCCGAGAAGGACAAACGGTTGCCATTGTTGGGCCAACAGGCGCTGGAAAAACAACGATTATTAATCTGTTAATGCGCTTTTACGAGCTAGATCAAGGCTCCATTCGCATTGGCGGCGTAAAAACAACCGACCTCAGCCGAGAGCAAGTGCGTGACTTATTTGCGATGGTTCTTCAGGATACATGGCTCTTTGAAGGCACAATTTATGACAACATCGCATATGGTAGACCGCATGTTTCAAAAGAGGATGTATTGAAGGCCGCTAAACATGCCTATGCAGACGATTTCATCCGCACCCTTCCAGATGGATATGACACACTCTTAACAGAAGATGCAGGCAACCTCTCGCAAGGTCAGCGTCAACTGTTAACCATCGCCCGTGCCATCTTATCTGATCCGAAGATATTAATCTTAGATGAAGCAACAAGCAGTGTCGATACACGGACAGAGATGCATATTCAAAAAGCGATGAATGAATTAATGAACGGCAGAACAAGCTTCGTCATTGCACATCGACTTTCAACGATTAAAGATGCCGACCTCATTTTAGTTATGAAAGATGGCACGATCATTGAAAAAGGAACTCATCGTGAGCTTTTGAAAGAAAAAGGTTTTTATGCAGACCTCTATATGAGTCAATTTGCCGAGAACCAAGTCGGTTAAACAGCACCAAAAAGGATAGACAGCATGTAAAAATGCATGTCTATCCTTTTTGTGATACCTTAAGCTTCCCGTTTTCTGACTTTCACACTGAGTTTTGTCATGTAATCCGCTTCATTTTTAGACATCAGAGAATGAAGTAAATACTCCTCAAAGACATCTCCATCCAGTATCATATCCTCTGCTTCGATTTGATCTAATAAACGTGAATAGGCAGTCTCCATCTCTTCATATGTTCCTTGTTGATACATGACTGCATATAGACCCGCTGGCTTTTTGACTGCATCTGGCCCTTCCATTCGGCAAAACAGCCTATCAGACTGATGATAATGACGCTGCAAAAACTGCTCCTTGTTTAAAACAGAACCATTTGCCGCAGCACCTTTAATCCCAATTCCTTTCAGAAATTCTCCTACAATTCGAGAAATTTCTTCTACAGGTGTGTTTGAATCAATCGGGTTTGATGTACTGAGGACGATCGGTTCCTCTGGCAGTTCTTGAAACAAGACCTCCCCTGTTTTCACTGATGATAATTCATTCGTTGTCTCGATCACACGAAAAAGAAAAGATTGAATATCCTGTAGTTTTTGGATCTCCTCTCCGACCTTTTCTGCTTGCTCAATCGCCAGGCTTTGCAATTTATCTTGAGAAGGCTCAGTAAAGTATTGTTTTAATTGCTTGATCGGAAATTGAACAGCACGAAGGGATTGAATGGCCATGAAATGGTCAAATTGTTCAAATGTATAATAACGGTATCCATTTTCCTGAACACCTGCCGGCTTAAACAAATCGATTTTATCATAATAGAGCAGTGTATCTTTTTTCACTTCAAATAATGCCGCAAATTCTCCAGTTAAAAATGTTTTTTGACCATCGCTCATCATTTTTAGGGCTCCTTTCTTGACTATGGAGTTACTCCATCCTTTATGATAACATGCATAAACACCACGTATGTGGAGAAAGGATTTACACATGAACAAAATCGCACAAGATCAAGTCACATTATCACTTGCAAATCAAGAAGACTTCCCTTTGATGAAAAAGGAACTGCAAGATGCTTTCACTGCTGGCATCATTGATGCATTTGGGGATGCAGAAGGTGGACCAATTCCTCCTGATGAGTCGATTGATGAATCTTTTTATTCGACAGAGAACCTTGTCTATCATATTTTACTAAATGGACAAAAGGCAGGAGGGGTTGTTTTAAAAATCAACCATCACACACACCGCAATTCGGTGGACCTGTTATATATCTCTTCATCATCTCACAGCCGAGGCATTGGTCAGGCAGCATGGAAAGCCATTGAGGCGCAATATCCAGAAACGAAGGTGTGGGAAGTTGTCACTCCTTATTTTGAAAAGCGCAACATTCATTTTTATGTGAACAAATGCGGGTTTCAGATTGTTGAGTTTTATCACTTACACCATCCAGATCCGAGCTTCCCTCATGAGAAGGATCAAGAAAATGACCCTTTAGCGCCTGAGGCATTTGAATTTTTCAAATTTGAGAAAGTCATGAAAAAAGATTGTTCAAGTTCATAAAAAAACTCCCTCTTATGGGGAGTTTCAGATTGTTGACAAAGGGCTAAAATGGACTTTATTTTAGCCCTTTGTCTTCTTTTTCAAGAGTTGTCAGTGCTTCAGCATCGTTTCCATGTCGTTCCCTTTTTTCTCTCTTTTTTTATCATACACTAAAGAACACTACCCCAAGGAGAAAGGTAGTGTTCGTTACATTCATTTTAGCTTCTAATCTGACCATCACCAGACAGAAGCAGCTTTGTTGTTGTCAGTGCAGGAAGTCCCATTGGCCCTCTTGCGTGCAGTTTTTGAGTAGAAATGCCAATTTCAGCGCCATATCCTAGTGCACCGCCATCTGTAAAACGTGTAGATGCGTTATGGTAAACAGCGGCCGCATCGACTTCGTTTAGAAAGATTTGTGCGTTTTTTTCATCCTCTGTTACGATGGCTTCTGAATGTTTGGTCCCGTACTGATCAATGTGGTGAATGGCGTCCTCAATTGAGTCAACCACTTTCACCGCAAGATCCAGACTTAAATACTCATCTGTCCAATCTACTTCCTCCGCAGGAACCGCTTCGGAAAAGAAAGGTTGAGCGTCTTGATCTCCATGCACAGTGACTTGGTGCTGAAGCAGTGCTTCATTCAATGCTGCACCATTTTCTTTCAGCCAATCGCGATGAACGATCAGAGTCTCAAGCGCATTACAAACGGCCGGGCGATTTGTTTTCGCATTGATAACAATCTGAATGGCTTTTTCCACATTCGCTGTTTGATCAACAAAAACATGGCAGTTCCCTGTCCCTGTTTCAAGAACTGGAATGGTCGATTCTTCTACAACTGTTTTGATTAAAGAAGCCCCGCCTCTCGGAATTAAAACATCTATCCATTCTTTTAGATGAAACATCGCTTGAACCGATGAACGGTCTGTTTGTTCAATAAACTGTACCGCATCACGAGGAATCTTTGTTTGATCCAATGCCTCATGAATGACGCGGACGATGGCTTTGTTGGAAGAAATAGCGGAGGAACCGCCTTTTAAAATCACTGAGTTGCCTGCCTTAAGGGCAAGCCCTGCTGCATCGACAGTGACATTCGGTCTCGCTTCATAGATCATCCCGATCACGCCGAGCGGTACTCTTCGGCTTTTCACATGTAAGCCGTTTTCAAGAGTCCATTCATCCAATATTTCTCCAACAGGATCTGTTAATCTCGTCACAAGCCGCAAACTTTCCGCAAACTCATGAATTCTCTCTTCATTTAACATTAATCGATCCATTAATGCTTCAGAGAAGCCCTTTTCTTTTCCTGCCTCTAAATCCTTTTGATTTTCCTGTAAAATAAAACCGCTTTGCTGTTCGAGTGTTTCTGCTATTTTCAGCAGCGCCTCATTTTTTTCCTCTGTTTGAAGTAAACCTAGTTTTTTTGATACGTGCTTTGCTTTTTTCGCTTTTTCTTTGACCGATGTGACAACTTCAGCTGTCAGTGTCATGAAATTCCTCCCTTATGATTAGCAAACTGGTATTGATAAATCTAAATGACAAACAAATGCTTCAAGATCTACGACATGCACCACTTCATCCTGTAGCAAGTCACCGTTCAGTGCGAGTTCGTCGGACGCATAATTGACAATGCCAAGCCCTATTTCTCTTTCATCTTGATCTAAAATACGGACAACATCGCCTTTTTTAAACGAACCCTTTACATCGACTATGCCGTCAGAATCCAGACTTTTCTCACGATGCATGAGAAGCTCCTGTGTTTTTTCTTGAACAACGATTTCGCCTTTTGGGCCAGAATGAAAAGCAATCCACTGTTTTTTATAATTCAGCGGCGCTAAATTTTCGTCAGCTGTAAAATAAGTGCCGTCCTCTGTCCCATTGATGGCTTTGTCTAAAATGTGAGGCGTATCGGCTTTTCCCAAAAAGCCATTGATGCCTGCGGCCATTGAAATTTTAAAAGCATCGAGTTTTGATTTCATTCCGCCTGTGCCAACGCTGCTTCCCGCATCTCCAGCGGCTGCTTCGATGTCTTCTGTGATTTCTGTGACTTCGAGAATTCTCTTCGCATTCGGATTTGTATGAGGGTTATCTTCATACAAGCCGTCAATATCAGATAAAATAGCGAGGAAATCCGCATCAATCAGTCCAGCTACTTTTGCAGACAATGTATCATTATCTCCAAACTTCAAACGATTGATCGTCACTGTATCATTTTCATTAATAATCGGGATGATCCCTCGATCTAATAACACATTCATTGTATTTCGCACATTTTGATAGCGCGTTTCATCTGAAAAATCGCTTCTTGTAATTAATAGCTGTGAAGCAATATAACCGTGCGATAAAAATAAAGTAGAATATGACTCCATTAAAAGCCCTTGCCCTATTGAGGCTGACGCCTGTTTTTCTGGCAGTGTTTTCGGTCTATCAATAAATCCTAATTTTCGGTAACCAGCTGCAACCGCACCAGATGAGACCAAAATGACTTCGTGTCCTTCATCTTTGAGTTTTACAATTTGATTGACGAGGTTTTCTAGTTTTTTTAAACTAATCTCACCTTGAAAGCTAGTAAGAGAGCTGCTTCCGATTTTCACAACAATTCGTTTTCTCTCTTTATCTGCGTACACCTTATCACTCCTGTATTGAGGCTCTATTTATATCGTTACTTTTTGTTTTTGCTGTTCACTTATTTCTTTTGATCGATTGGCGGCATGTTTGACGGCCTGCTTGATGGCTTCTCCTCCGCCAAAATCATCTAATGCATCTAGTCCTGCAGCAGTTGTTCCATTAGGTGACGTAATTTTTTCTCTGAGGACAGAAGGGTTTTCAGCTGTTTCTTGCAGCATCTTCGCTGCACCGAGAAGTGTCTGTGTACCGATTTGACGGGACATTTCTTTTGATAAGCCAGCTTCTTCTCCAGCTTCTTCGATTCTTTCCATTAAGAAATAAAAATAAGCTGGACCGCTTCCGGCAATTCCTGTGAAAATATCCATTTGCTCTTCCTGAATGGTATACACTTCTCCCATTTCAGATAAAAGAGCCCGACTCGTGCTTACATGTTCATTTTTCACATAACGTCCAGCAGATAAAGCGGTCGCCGACGCCCCAATCGTACTTGACGTATTTGGCATTACTCGCATAACAGGCTGCCCTTCATGCAGCATGTCTTCAATATACGATGATTTCACACCTGCAAGTACAGACAGGATGAGCTGATCTTTCTGAATATGAGGTTTTAATGATTCAAGTGCTGTTTCAGCATCCTTTGGCTTCATCGCCAGGATCAACATATCCATTTCTTCAAAAGGAAATGAATCCATTGTGGCTGTTTGGATTCCGTAGCGTTTCGTTAGTTCGTTTAATCGCTGCTTATTTTGCTTGTTTGTTGCGTAAATTTGGCTGAGCGGCATCTGACCTGATCGCACAATACCTGCAATCATTCCTTCCGCCATAGAACCTGCTCCAATGAAAGCAACTTTCTTTTGATCAATGATATTGATCCTCTCCCTTGTTCGCTTTTTGTTCGTGTTTTTCGCACGTTAGTTATCGTAACATGATGAGAAATCGTGTCAAGAAAGAGCCAGCGCTTTTCAAAAGTCCCGAATACACGCTGAACAGCTTGCGGTATGTATGTTAGCCGTGTTTTTTTAAATCATCAATTTAGATCAAAAGAACTATATAGATTTGAATCATAGTACCCTTTCGTTCGACTGAATTCACCATTTTATTTTTGGTTTCGGTGACTTCAATTCTAGTTTTTAGAAAGCGCTATCATTTTTGATGACTTTCTATTTTCCTATAGGATGAATGTGTTTGAATCTTTCGATTAGACTATTGACATATTTTAGAAAACATGTCCGTTGAAATGCGTTTTTCGTGGTGATACCGTGAAAGGGAAATCAAGTGAAAAAGGAGCGTTCATAATGAAAGTAAAAGAAAATTACGTCAATGTCATCCCAATGAAAGAAATCCGATCTACTGATGACCTTCTTTTCCCATTCCCTATCTACAATGAATTACGATCGCAGGGTGATATTCGATACGATGAAACGAGAAAGTGCTGGGATCTCTTTCGATATGCTGATATTCAGTCCGTTCTGAAGCAGCCAAAAGTGTTTTCATCACAGCGAGGAAGAAGTACATCTAAAACGAGTATTTTAACAATGGACCCTCCAAAACATACCAAAATGAGAGCACTCGTCAATAAAGCCTTCACGCCAAAAGCGATCAAACAAATAGAAGAAAAGATCAAAGACTTGACCCATGATCTATTACATCAAGTAAAGGATCAACGGACCTTCGATATTGTGCAAGATCTGGCTGCTCCCCTACCTGTCATGATCATCGCCGAGCTTCTCGGTGCAGAAGTGAAAGACAGAGAGCTGATCAAAAAACATTCAGATGCTCTAGTTGCAGGAGCCAAAGATGATTCAAAAGAAGCTATTCAAGCCGTTGTCGACATGCAAAAACAAGCAGAAAAAGAGCTGTCAGCGTACTTTGCTCATTTGATCCAAAAACGAAAAGAAACACCAGCCGATGATTTAATCTCCCTTCTCATCCAAGCGGAAATTGACGGTGAGCGTTTATCAGAAAATGAACTGCTTGGCTTTTGTATACTCTTACTCGTTGCTGGTAATGAAACAACGACTAATTTAATCACAAATGCCGTACGACTTTTAACAGAACAGCCGCATATCGCCGAATCAGTGCGGCAAGACCTGTCTCTCATTCCTCAATTGACGGAGGAAACGCTGCGCTATTATCCGCCTGTTCAAGCGATTGGGCGAGTTGCAGCAGAGGATGTTCAGATTGCCGGTTCTCACATTGAAAAAGGAGACTATCTCATCAGCTGGGTGGCATCTGCGAATCGTGATGAACGGAAGTTTGACGATCCAGATACGTTTCGTCTTGACAGAAAATCAAATCCGCATTTGAGCTTTGGCTTCGGCATCCATTTTTGTCTTGGTGCTCCTCTCGCCCGGCTTGAGGCTCATCTAGCACTTGAGATTTTACTCCGTACGTTTCGAGAAATCACCCGTGCGGCAGATCAGCTGAAACCAATTCAAAGCACGTTTGTTTTTGGGGTCAAAGAATTCCCTGTGCAGGTCACCCGTTTTTAAAAGCCCCTTTCATCAGGGGCTTTTTTTCATATGCTTATCCTTACCTTCCTGGTCTGAACATGCTAAAATAAAATCCATATGTACAGTGATCACGGAATTCGGAAAGGAAGCTAAACGTATGACCGATTACACAGCAATGAAAGACGGAATATTCAAATCAGTTTGTTCGTTAGATTGCCCTGATCAGTGCGGTCTTTTAATACATAAAGAGAACGGAAAGATCGTTAAAGTTCAAGGAGATCCAGATCATCCAGTCACTCAAGGAAACATTTGCAATAAAGTGCGGAATGTCACAGCTCGTTTATATGATGAAAAACGTCTGACAACACCATTAAAACGTGTAGGTCAAAAAGGTGACCGGCAGTTTGCACCAATTACGTGGGAAGAAGCGATTGAAACCATTCGTCAAAAATGGACAAAGCTGATCGAAGAAAAAGGACCAGAAAGCATTTTGCCTTACAGCTTCTATGGGAATATGGGGAATCTTAATGCAGAAGGAATGGACCGCCGCTTTTTCTATCGACTTGGCTCAAGTCAGCTAGACCGAACCATTTGTCAGTCAGCCGGAACAACTGGCTATAAATATACAATGGGCGCAAGCATTGGGACAGACCCAGAAGAAACCATTCATACAAAACTATTTATCTTTTGGGGCATCAATGCGGTTTCAACCAATATGCATCAAATCACGTTGGCACAAAAAGCTCGAAAGCAAGGAGCCAAAATTGTCGTCATTGATGTGCACAAAAACCAAACGGGCCGGATGGCAGATTGGTTCATTCCGCTTCGCCCTGGCACTGACAGTGCGCTAGCTCTTGGGATCATGCATGTCCTTTTTAAAGAAGACCGCACAGATGCGTCATTTTTAGAGACTTACACGGTCGGTCACAATGAACTTCGCGAGCATGTGAAGCAGTATGATCCAGAAACGGTTGAACAAATCACGGGTGTCCCTAAAGAAGACATTGTCTCACTTGCGAGAATGTACGCAGAGACAACGCCGTCTCTCATTCGTATTGGCAATGGGCTTCAGCATCACGATAATGGCGGCATGAGTATTCGAACCATCTCCTGCCTCCCTGCCCTCACCGGTCAATGGCTGCACAAAGGCGGCGGTGCGATGAAATCGAACTCTTCTTTTCTTAGTTATAATGAAACCGCTCTTCAGCGACCGGAATTATTAAAGGAGCGCGAACCTAGAACATTTAATATGAATCAGCTGGGCAGCGTGCTAACGAACGCAGAACCTTCAATTGATTCTCTTTTTGTCTACTCTTGCAACCCGGCTGTTGTGACACCTGAAGCAAATAAAGTAAGAGACGGTTTGATGCGGGAAGACTTATTTACGGTTGTCCATGACTTGTTCATGACAGAGACAGCTACTTATGCGGATATTGTTCTGCCAGCGACCTCTGCCTTTGAAAACGAGGATTTTTATACTTCTTACTGGCATCATTACATTCAAATTCAAGAACCTGTTATTGAACGTTATGGAGAAAGCAAATCAAACACAGAAGTGTTTCGTCTTTTGGCTCATGCGATGGGCTTTGAAGATGAAGCCTTTAAAGACACAGATGCGGAACTAATGGAACAAGCTCTTCATCATCCTGAAAACCCGCACTATGAAAACATTTCATATCAAGCGTTAAAAGAGAAAAAGTGGATCAAAGCAAAACGAGGGCCTTTCGAAGATTTAAAGCTCCCTACCCCAAGCGGGAAAATTGAACTTTACTCTGAACAAATGAAAAAAGATGGATATCCAGCCCTTCCAACCTATGTACCTTTATTCAAGGAAAGTGATTATCCACTAACGTTTATACCGGGACCAAACCATAATTTTCTTAATTCCACCTTCTCTCTTCATGAGAAGCATCAAAAGCTTGAGAAATGTCCGAAGCTTCATATGAATGAACAAGATGCAAAAGAAAGACAGATTGAAGATGGGGACATGGTTCGTGTGCTGAATGATCGAGGAGAATGCGAGCTGATCGTGTCAGTCGGACAAAATGTGTTATCTGGTGTTGTTGTCAGTCAGGGATTATGGGCAGACCAAAAAGGCAAAAAACATTTGGTGAATGGCCTCACGCCTGATCGTTTGGCAGATATGGGCGGTGGTGCGACGTTCTTTTCCGGCAGAGTCGAAGTTGAAAAATTATGATAGAAAAAGCCAGGAGTTTTGCTCCCGGCTCTTTTCTTTGACTTTTTTAGTTGCCAATAAACAGCTGATTGGTCATCACATTTGCACTTCCGCTGCTTTGGTAGCCTTCTACAGTAAATGCCGTTTCATACATTTTCCCCATTGGCATCCCTAAGCTTTCCCATTTTCTAAAATGCGCACTGACGGAGACCGTTCCGCTTGTACGTTTCGTTTGACGTACACTCCAATATTGCTTGAAGGTTGCGATCCCGATAATGGAAGGCTGATTGACACGGGTTGTTTCATAAATGTCATATGTGCCTCCATCAGCATAAAATGATCCTTTATACGCTCCTGTTGGACGATACGTGCCCCATGAATCAACAATGTAATATTCTGCTAATGGAGATTGTGTCCAGCCATAGACACATAGATAGGAATTCCCGCCTGGGTTAAAACTTGCGTTGTAATTGATGGAGATGTTGCCAAGCTGATGGTGAGTTCTAGTAGAATCAAACTTTTTCCCTTTTCTAAATAAAGCATTTCCGATATTGTTCCAGCCTGCACTAAATGCCCCGCCGTTATTGAGTGTCATCGAAGTGTTTCCGTAGTCCTTCCATAGTTCATAATCGTACCCGCTGTGGTTGCCCATTTCATTATTCGTAATGGTTCTCGCATGGGCTGGTACAGCCGTCAGTATAAGCGTCAGTCCAATACACATCACAAACAACAGTCTTAATTTTTTCAAATTCATCGTCTATTCCTCTCCTTTTTCATCCTTTTGATTCTGTCATCTCTAAGATGAAACGAATTCATCACCTCCTTTCATGCCCCCACTCACGACTAGATTATCGATAGTGTGCTAGACCCGCATGAATGTCTCTTGTGTGTGTATAAATGCTTTGATACAAACGAAAGAGATGATCATATACATCGACATGCTGTTTATTTGGTGTAAATACGACCGCTTGATGGATAAACTGATCCGCGCACGCCTCAAGTGACTCGTACCAGCCGCATCCAACTGCTGCAAGCATCGCTGCACCTAACGCGGGCCCTTGCTCATTTTCAAGCTGAATCACCTCAGCTTGAAAAATGTCTGCCTGCATTTGAAGCCATGTATGACTTCTCGCACCTCCACCAATGGACACAATAGCATCTATTCTTTTTCCGGCCTGCCTGAATAAAGCGATCGATTCATTTAATGAAAAAGTGATTCCTTCAAGCACAGCTCTAACCATATGCGCTTTTTCATGCCGGCTGTCTAATCCAATGAAGCTTCCACGAATGACTGAATCTGCATGAGGCGTTCTTTCCCCAACTAAATATGGCGTAAATAGCAATCCATTTGCGCCAGGCGCTATATCCTTTGCTCCGGCTAAAAGGGCTTTAAACGACTCATTCGGAGCAAGTAAAGATTTAATCCAATCGAGGCTATAACCTGCTGATAAAGTGACTCCCATTGTATAAAAAGCGTCTTTTTTTGCATGATGGAACAAATGCAAGTTTCCATTCAGCTCTCTGTTATGATTTTCTTCATAGGAAAGAATGACACCTGATGTGCCAATGCTGCATAATGTGTGACCTGATGATAAAATGCCGGCGCCAATGGCACCGCAAGCATTATCCGCTCCACCCGCAAAAACCTTCACCTCTTCTGTCATCCCGGTTTCCTTTGCGATCTGCGGCAAGAGTGTTCCAACCTCCGCCTCCGATGAAACGAGTGGCGGGCAAATACGAATCGGAATATCAAAGGTTTGACAAATCTCCTCACTCCATGTTTGTTCTCCAATATCCAACAGTAACGTACCAGCCGCATCAGAATAGTCCATATGAATAGCGCCGGTTAATCGATATCTGACATAATCTTTTGGAAGTAAAAACAAATGGATTCGTTGATCAATTTCTGGTTCATGTTCCTTTACCCATAACAACTTTGGCAGTGTAAACCCTTCTAACGCCTGATTTTTTGTGATCGCTTGCAGCCTGCCACCTAGCTTTTCTGTCATGCGCCCACATTGCGCTGTTGTTCTTGTGTCATTCCACAAGATGGCAGGCCTAAGCACCTGAAGGGATTCATCCAATAAAACAAGTCCGTGCATTTGTCCAGAAAAACTGATGCCTTCTACCTGCATTGACTGAACAGGCTTTCTCTCCATAAGTTCTGTCATTGCGACAATCGTCTGCTCTACCCAGTCTTCAGGATTTTGCTCACAATAACCTGGTTTGCTTTGAATGAGGCGGTAAGATTTAGTCGTCTCGCAGCATACCTTCCCGCTCTCATCTACTAATATCGCTTTAACTCCGCTCGTTCCAAGATCAATTCCCATCACATACTTCATGTGTTCACTCCTTCAAAACATCCGCCCGCTCAATTAATCTTCTAACAAATATTGATTTAATCTGGCTTTCAGCTGTTCCTCTCTGCCAGATTCGTTTCTGATGAGCGGATATTTCAGTGCATATTCTTCTAATGTATGAAAGTTTGCCTTTCCTTCTGAAATCTCCCGTCCAATTCCTTCAGAAAAACTGCGGTACCGGTGCTTGATCACATCTTCAAACACACGGTCTTCTATGAGTCTATGAGCCACCCGCAGCCCTTTTGCGAATGCATCCATCCCCGCAATATGGGCATACAGAAGATCTTCCAGTTCAAAGGAGGCTCTTCTGACTTTTGCATCAAAATTGAGACCGCCTGTTCCAAGTCCGCCATTTTGCAAAATTTCATACATGGCGAGTGTTGTGGCATATAAATCCGTTGGGAATTCATCAGTGTCCCAGCCTAGAAGGGAGTTTCCTTGGTTGGCATCAACGGAACCGAGCAGTCCATGAATTCTTGCTACACGCAGCTCATGCTCAAACGTATGACCCGCTAATGTCGCATGATTGGCCTCGATATTTAATTTAAAGTGTGTATCCAATCCATATTGTTTTAAAAAGGCGATTGATGTCGCTGCATCCGTATCATATTGATGAGTTGTCGGTTCCTTCGGCTTTGGCTCAATTAAAAATTGACCTGTAAATCCAATTTCTTTTGCATAATCGACCGCCATATGCAAAAAGGCCGCCAAATGGTCAAGCTCTCTTTTCATATCTGTATTCAGTAGTGTGTCGTAACCTTCTCGTCCTCCCCAGAAAACATAATTTTCTGCGCCGAGTTCCTTTGCTGTTTCGATGCCCTTTTTCACTTGTGCAGCTGCATAGGCAAATACATCTGCATGACAGGATGTCGCTGCACCGTGAACAAATCTTGGATGCTTAAACATATTTGCCGTGTTCCATAGAAGCCGAACCCCGCTTTGCTGCATGTAATCTTTCATTCTTTCTACGATGATGTCTAACTGCTGATTGGTCTCTTGAAGCGTGTCGCCCTCTGGTGCAATATCACGGTCATGGAATGAAAAATACGGAACATCCAATAGATCAAAGAGCTGAAAAGCCACTTCCAATCTAGCTTTCGCCAAATCCATTCCACTATAAGAATCCCAGGCCCTTTTCATCGTGCCAGTTCCAAACATGTCTGTTCCATCAGCAGTCAGTGTATGCCAATAAGCGACGGAAAATCGCAGGTGGTCTTTCATTGTCTTTCCGCCAATCATTTCGCTCGGATTATAATATTTAAATGCGAATGGGTTCTTTGAATGTTTTCCTTCATATTGAATGTTGCCAATCCCCTGTAAACTACTTAACGAAGTCATATTTGATTTGACCATAAGTGATTCCCCCTATATATTCACTTAGTAAGTTGATTCAACAAACGAATAAACGAGTTTACCAACTAATCTCTTTGAATTTTCCATATTTTTTAGTTTTTTAGAAATATTTTCGTTATAATAAAATGAAAAGCATGTTTTATAGAGAATGAACACGATAAAAAGTGGCTTTTCTTCACTTAATCTAAAGACGAAACAAATGGAGTGGATACAATGGATATTGCGGATCAGAACTTTGTGAAAAAAATAAATCAAAAGCTATTGCTAAACGAAATTCTGCACCATGCACCAATTTCCAGAGCAAAATTATCTGAACGAACTGGGTTAAATAAATCGACCGTTTCTTCTCAAGTGAGTACTTTAATGAAAGAACATCTTGTTTATGAAATCGGTCAAGGCGAATCTAGCGGCGGAAGAAGACCCGTGCTCCTCATGTTTAATAAACGTGCAGGTTACTCTATCGGCATTGATGTCGGTGTTGATTATGTCAACGGCATTTTAACAGACCTTGAAGGGTCAATTATCCATAATGAGCAGCTCAAGCTCCCATCCAGCACACCTGATGTGACCGTCCGAATATTAATTGAATTGATTCAGCAGTTACGTTCACACATTCCTTCTTCTCCATACGGGCTGATTGGTATAGGCATTTGTATACCAGGTCTGGTCGATGCAGATGAGCAAATTGTGTTTACGCCTCATTCAAAATGGAAAAATGTCGATCTAAAAACAAGTCTCCAAGACACATTCCAAGTACCGGTTTTTATCGAGAATGAAGCAAATGCCGGTGCTTACGGTGAAAAAATCTTCGGTGCTGCTAAACATTATGACCATCTGATCTATGCAAGTATCGGCACTGGTATTGGAATAGGCATCATTATCAATCATCATTTATATAGAGGCACAAACGGTTTTTCTGGTGAAATGGGACATATGACGATCGACTTTAATGGACCGACATGTAGCTGCGGAAATCGTGGTTGCTGGGAACTGTATGCATCTGAGAAAGCACTGTTCCAATCGCTCCAAACAGATGGTCAGTCATTCACCTATCAAGATATTGAGCGGCTGGCGAAGTTAAATGATATGAAGACACTCAATGCCTTGCGTAACTTTGGCTTTTACATTGGGGTAGGTCTCACAAACGTTCTGCATACCTTCAACCCACAAGCCGTTATTTTACGAAACAAGGTCATTGAAACTGAGCAGGCCGTTCTAAGTGTCATTCAAGATGAAGTATCCTCTAGAATGGATGCACAATTCAGCTCACGGGTGGAGCTGCTTCCTTCGTCATTAGGACAAAACGCACCAGCCTTAGGGATGACATCTCTTGTCACTGAAGCTTTTTTGCGTAATGTCACGCCTTCACCATAATGGAATACATGTTAAAGAGAGACAGCCTTTAGAGTGTTGTCTTTTTTTATTCAGTTGTTTCTTCGTATCGAAAATACTTAAAATCGGCAGGCAGACGTTCGCCGCTTGTGTCTTGGCACTGCATTCCAACAAAAGCCCCCGTAAAGAATCCCCCTCCTCGAATAAAATCATCTGATAAATGGGTCGATTCAAGCGTTATATCTATTTTTTCCCACTCTTGTTGATCAAAAGAATAAGAATACGTGTACGTCTCTCTCTGAACGGTCACTTTTAAATACACATACGGAATCTCGTCTGGGATGATAATTTTTTTGATTAGCGGCTGAGAAAAGGCCAGATTTTCACACACAGATAATTCAAGGATACGGCCAAGCGCCTCGTCATAAGTCACCTGAAGTGCAGTCCAATTTTCCGTATTATAATAATTCACAAGACCTGCCGCTTGCTGAAAGTTTTCCGGAAAGAAGGAAACCGCTGTCTCTGCTTCAAAATAAAAGCTTTGCCAGCGCCTCGCAACAAACGCTTGTGTAAATTTAGACGTTAAAGATTCCTGCCCATACAGCCTTAAATGATGTGGGTTTTCTGTCACTGAACCAATCTGATCCGTAAATGGGATTCTTAATGTTTGGAAATGTCTATTTAACGATGAATCTTTAAATTCATCGACTATGTGATAGGTTGGAGAGAACTCTTTTACGCTCATCGCAGGCGCTTCAACCTCTAGGAGCCCCTCTTTTCCGCCTACCACATACGGCCAGCCATCTTTCCATTCAAGCTTTTGTATGGCTGTCTCTCTTCCTAAAGGGCACCAGCCTCTTTGCTGAAAAATGGATTCCTTACTTGAATGAATTGGGCGGCCAGTCAGATGAGCCATATACCATTCATTTGTATGCGTTTGTACAATGGATGCATGCCCGCATTTTTGTAGTGGATGGCTAGGCGCATGAAAAGCCGTTAAAATTGGGTTGTCAGGATGAACCTCGTATGGCCCATCAATATGCGAGGAACGGGCAATCGTTGCTGCATGTTCGTAACGTGTGCCCCCTTCAGCTGTTAATAAATAATAGACATCATTGATGTAATAAAGATGCGGAGCTTCTGTCAGTTTGATTGGCGTGCCTTTAAAAATGACCTTCCGCTCACCGACCAGTTTTTTTTCAGATACACTATATTCCTGCAAGGCTATACCTGCAAAGGAGTGATGTTTTTCTCGATGGTCCCACAGCATATTCAACACGTATTTCTTTCCGCTTGGATCATGGAACAAGGAAGGATCAAACCCAGAACTATTGAGCCGAACCGGATCGCTCCACTCGCCATCTACTTCATCAGCTGTGACCAAATAATTATGACCATCCTTAAACGGACCATCTACTACTTTAATATCTGAATAGATGAGCCAAAACTGACCATCCGCATAACTTAAACACGGCGCCCATACCCCGCCGGAATCAGGATTTCCTTTCATATCGAGTTGAGAAGTTTTTTGCAAGGGACGCGCGGCGAGCCGCCAGTGGACGAGATCCTTTGAGTGATAAATTTGCACCCCCGGGAACCATTCAAATGTAGAAACCGCCATGTAATAATCCTCTCCCGCACGGCAAATACTTGGGTCAGGGTTAAACCCTCTTAGCACTGGATTGGTAATGTTCATTGAATTTCCTCCTCTTTTGCTGACACTACATTTTAAAATCGTCGATGTGATCGACATATACTTTATCCCTGTTCTCAAGCTCTCTCACAACTTGTTTATGTTTTTCTTCATCAAGGTTATAAAAGTGAATATCAATCATCGCTAACACAAGTAAGCAGGCAGGGATAACGGTTGTGGTGATTAAAATGCCCAGCAATGCTTCTGGTGTTTGCACTTGGTTTGCTATATAACCAAATCGATCAAGGACAAGTCCTGGAACGATGCCACCTAATGCCATACCAAATTTAAAGAAGAAACCAATCACTGCGTAGATCAATCCGCCCATTCTTTTTCCTGTTTTATATTCACCGTATTCTACAGTTTCAGGAATAAGCGCCCACATGTAAGCGCCAGCCGTAATACTCCCAGCTGCAGCGACTAGCCTGAAAAGAAGAATGAGCACAATTTGGCTCGGCGGTATCACAAGTAAAGCAAGAAGACCAGCGATATTCAGCAAAAGTGAATAATTCAGCAGCCTTTTCTTTCCTAACAGTTTGTGCAACTTAGGTATAAACGGCAGCACCATTAAGGCTGGCAGACTGCCAATCAGGCCGTACCACTTCACTAAATCTTCTCTGCCGAGGTTATACGTCACATAATAGATCCCAACAGAGTTGCTGATCGAGTTCACACCAAAGATAATGATAAAGAAAATGCTTAACACAACAAGCGGACGATTCACTCGTAACTGGACAAAGAGATCACTGAACTTGATCTTTTCCTCTGGCTTTTGAAGTGTGACGCGCTCATTCGTACTTTTAAAACAGAAAATCAGTAATCCGCCCCCAAGTACGCCGAGAAAAGCCATCGTGATCTGCCAGCCAAGTGCTGTATTTCCTGTTGTATCACTCAAAAACGTCGCAAGAAACGGAACAAAAAAAGCAACAACTAAACCACCGAGATTTGCAAAAAGCATACGAACAGACGTAATACTGACGACCTCTTGGTTATTTCTTGTCATTGCGGAAGTTAAAGCACCATAAGGAACATTGATGAACGTGTATGTAAGCGATAAACCAACATACGTGATGTACGCATAAATGAGTTTTCCCATTTCGGAAAAATCCGGTGTCGTAAAACAAAGAATGGCAAGAACGGCAAAAGGTAACGCACCAAATAACAAATAAGGTCTAAACCGGCCAAAACGGCTGTTCGTTCGGTCAACCATCGCCCCAATAAACGGATCTGCAAGCGCATCAATGGCCCGAACCACCAAAAACATCGTCCCTGCTGCTGCTGCTGATAATCCATACACATCCGTATAAAAAAATAATAGATACGTAGAGACAGTTGCATAAATTAAATTACATGCGAAATCTCCTGAAGCATACCCCACTTTTTCAGACATACGAATCTTCTTTAAATTCTCACTCACCATGAGTTTTCTCCCTTCTTCACTTAGCCTCTTCTAACGGACAGATGGTGCAGGGCAGCAGCAATCAATAGGTCGAAAAATAAAGCGCTTTCAATTCGTTGTAAAAATGAAGCTGAACATCTCTTTCTTTCAGCTTAGCCCACATAGCAGCAAATCATGTGCTTTAAACAATAGATCAATAGATGATCGACATCTTAGTTTATCGATTAAACAAACTAAGATGAATTCATTTTATAAAATATGATCTGACTTTTCAATATTTTTTGAAAAAATAATCCAAATAATTGATTTCTTGTCATTTTTTCTATGATATGAGGAGATGAACCTTCTTTTTATCTTCCAAAAACAAAGAGAACTCAAATAATGGTTGCATTCATACCAATCCCATGCTATATTAATCAAGCGATGAGCTGAATTGTGTAAGTCGGGTAACACGTCTCTTTGAGACACACACGAATGTGGCGTGTGGTTATTCCGCCTCAATACGCAAAAGACATCTTCTGATGAAGATGTCTTTTTTCTTACCCTATTTTGGTGCCATTTTCAACCGGCTCATCTGTGGCAAGCAGGACAACGTCTTCTTTTGACGGCATGCCTCCTAAGACAAGCACCTCTGATTTAAACCCGGCAATTCTTCTTGGCGGGAAATTAACCACTGCAACAATTTGTCTCCCGGTGAGATTCTCAGCATGATAACGTTTTGTCAGCTGTGCACTAGATTGTTTTATGCCAATCTCATCCCCAAAGTCAATCTTCAGCTTGAAAGCAGGCACTCTCGCTTCTGCAAAGAACTCTGCTTCTACTATCGTCCCAACACGAATGTCTAACGCTAAAAACTGTTCAATATCTGCCATTAGAATCTCTCTCCCTTTCAATCTTTCATAAAAAAGGTCACATTTTTCTTCTGCTAGATGACCACTTGTCTTCCACTAATTTCTTAATTGTAGCACACCCTACTCTTCTAAAAGAAAGGGTTAAAAAGCCTATTGATTGAAAATCTCTGTTAGTTTACATAATGATTTTATAGTAGTCTATTAAATGTTTGCATCATAAAAATGAATTCAGTAAAATGGCAAATAATCCTACTGCTTCCTCTCGAATATTTCAGGGAGGGTTAACACTTGTTTACATTATCGGATATGTGGACGTTTTGCTGGTCGTTTTTCGTCATTCTTCCTATCGTTGCCATCTTGCATCAGCTGGGCCATATTGTGGTCGCATGGCTGTTTGGAGCAAAGGTTTCGTTTGCGCTTGGCCGAGGCAAAAAAGTATTGAAAATAGGCGTCGTTGAAATTAGAAGAATCTATTTTCTAGATGCTTTTTGCCATTATGAAGAAATGAGGAGAAATAACCGTTTCTCACACATTCTTGTCTACTTAGGCGGATCATTATGCAACCTGCTCAGTGTTCTCATATTGAATACAATGATCGCCAACGATTTCCTGCCAGAACATCAATTTTTCTATCAATTTGCTTACTTCTCAGTCTACTATGTATTTTTTGCTTTACTGCCAGTACAGTATGCAGATCATCATCCGAGTGATGGGCAAGCGATTGTGAACATCATTCGTCACGGTGAACCATGCGACATCATTGACTAAGATGAGTGGCTTTCACTGTCGATTTGATACTGAATCGTTAAAAAAGGAATACCGAATAGCTTCATTTGATGAATCGCTGTGAGACTTTTTTCCGTCTTCGCTTTCATATGAAAGCTTTCTTCCATTGGCAGTTTCATGGTGATGAAAGACGTATGCAAATACAATCCTTCATCACCCGTACTGCCTTTTGGACTTTTACTTTTTAATAGAAAATCTTCCTTTTCATTCAAAGGTTTTAAAATAGCCGTAAGCTGTGAAAAAGGAAGCGGCAAAGCAATATTCATATAGACTGTCTCTTCATCATGGTGCTGGGCATAGAGCGCATAAAAGACTTGCTCGCTTTTCTCATTGCGCCTGATCCACACACGTACATTCTCCCTTTCTTCAAGAGGATGTTGAAATCTTGAAAGACTACCCGGCATTTCATATGGCATTCGTGATGACCCTAAATAGAGCTGTCCTATTTGTCTAAAAACAGGTTGAAGCAAAAAGACAAACGGCCTTACCCACCAATGAAAACAGACGGCTGCTTTTAACGTAAATGACATCGGGTCCTCATAAAATCTGCGAATAACAGGTGACACACTCTCTGCTGAAAATGCCTTTCCATTTAATTGGTCAAGAGAATCGACTAAACCAATCTTCTCATCATGCTGCATATGCTCATGTTGAAAAGACATGACCTGAAAACGACCGTGAACTCTCGATACCGGAAAATCCTTCTGTTTCAATCGATCAGCTGGTTTTTCAATCAACCATCCAATGAGGCCTGGTAAAATAACCAAACTTGCATTGATACTGCCATGAAACCAAATCATTTGATCCATGCTGATGTAGCTAACATGTAAAAGCATTCCGGCAGAATAAAGGAATGATAGGACAATGGTTCCCATTAACATGATGCTAGAAAACACAACGAACCCTTTTGCGACAGTTGAACGAAAAGAAGTTGTCATACATAAAATTCCATACAAATAAAGTGCGATCACATAAAGAACGACGCTGAACGTATCAAACAGGCGAGAATAGCTGATTCCCACAGCAATCATCACTGGCGACAGTAAAATAACCCAGCCACCCACTTTGTATAGCGTCGTCTCTTTTTTGCGCTGCCTTCCTAATAAGCCATAAAAGATTGGGATAAAAAAAGCCGAATAATGAAAATGAATAGCGGTCAAAAGAACAATCATCGGTGAAAATGTCATCACTTGTATATCTGCTATGTACAGCCAGAACCAAAGCCCACCTAGAGCGATATACATACATGCGCCATCGATCATCAGCTCATGAAGCGGATGGGCCCCTCTTTTCAGCAAACGGGTGAAACCAAATAAAGCCAGAATCATTGTAAAGAAAAGCCATCCCAATGCAAGCCAAAGAGAATGATAGATGAATGCGCCTGTTGCACATAGAGCTGCTACTGGAAAGGCTTTCATTATGAAGCCGATCAGCCTCTTCTGCTGCCGTTTCTTCTCTTCCTGATAAAAAAAGTGTAAGAAAGCGGGAAGAAAAAATAAAATCGCAATCAAAACAAAAAATTCTGGTATGGGAGCTGTCGTCAAACGTGTAACGAGAAAGCAAGACATCAACACGATGCTACACATCAAATGCCATTTATTCATGAGATGACACCCTTTCCGTAAACCGGCCCTTATACGTAAAAAGAGTGCCAAAAAGGCGATTTTTCACTTGAACATCAATCGTATACTCACCTGCACGCTCATCGTACCCTTCTGTTACATCAGATTCACCATAAAGCCAAGAAGGCAGTGCCCACTCTCGCCCAAACAGCAAAAACTTTTGCTTACCTGATTGAATGTGCAAGAACCCTTTTTCCGTGATTGTAAAATGAAGCTCTGACATAAGAAGCCTAGGCTTTCCAAAGTAGTCAAGTACTTGATGGCTCTTCTGATCAATGATCATATCTGCATCAAAATGTCTTTCCTTGTCAGGAAAATAGAACGTTCGAAACCAGTGCATCCCTTCTTCTCCCTTACTTGTCGTAAAAGGCTTGTTCACAATTTGGAAGGGAATATTTCGCCCTCTTTCAGGAAAAAAACAGCGAAACAATGGACCGACTTTGAATAAAAATCGGATGAGCTTTGTGCCGCCTCCTATTTCCTCCATGACGCCTTCGGCCGTAAACGCGCGGTTATAACGTTCTTTTAATGCTGGATGCAGCTTATCGTAGTCCTTTATTTGATGATGATGAACGACCATGTCTACCTCCCCTTTTTCGTTTGATCGAAAACACATCTACACAATCTTTTAAATTGATCATTCCTGCAACGGATAAAATGAAAAATGCACTCAGCACCAGCGGCTCGTGCAGAGTCGTTTCTGGTGATAAAATTCCTATACCAAGCATCAGTAGCAGAAAGATGCTTTGAAGGATGAATATATATTTCTTTGGCAGTTTAGGCATGAGCCATGATACACCTAATAGCGCATAAAACAATCGAAATCCGGTGCTATGATCAAAAGCAGAAGGTGAAAAAGGAATGATCGCTTGACATAACCAGACGATAGCAAACAACAAACAAATGCCATAATGGGCAAGTGTTCTCTCTAGCAGCAAACGGGGATGCGTTCCCTTTTCAAGCCACGTCTTTAATGCGCCAAAGCTAAAGGCAGTCATAAACCCCATCATTGGCCGAAAAAAGAACCGGTCTGCCCATTTCCACCCTTTTCCTTCCTTTGTTTCATAATCAAATTGCGTTTGAAACACAATGTGATCATTCGTTTTCATGTATTTCCAATACCCTCCGCCTTCTTTTATGAAAGACAAAGGGTGTGATGATTTAAATTGAAGTGAGGATGCTCTTTCTTGACGCTCATCCTTCACGCTCGTTCGATATGCTCCTGTCCCAGTCACACTAATGCCGAATCCAAGGTGTTTCTCATACAAAAAGGATTGGGGTTGTTCATCTCTAGGTCCATTTAATGAAATGGTTGAAAATCGCAAATCCCATTGTTCATGAAGCTTTGGATTTTGCGTATACTCCCATACTTTTTCAATAGGTGCTTGAATGGTTGTTTCCACATAAACAGGCTTTCTTTTCATCTGCCTCTACTCCTCTATGTGAATTATTTCACATAATAAGCATACCATGTTTCACAAAACTGTCAAATCTTTATTGGTTTTTTGCCCAAAAAATGTTTTGATTTGTTTACATCTCCTTCATCATATCGGTTCGATACATAAAAAAGACCTGTCAATGAGACAGATCTTCTTGCTCTTTGATGCCTGCAATATAAAGACGGACCGCATAGCTCACACTATCTTCAAGCTGTTCTTTCCGTTGAAATCCTTTTTTGTTTGAAATATCTCCAAAGCCGTGCAGTAAGCTTCTGAGACCTCTGACGACATGTGTCATGTCCTCTTCTTTTACACCAAAACGAGACATGATGGATTGGACAAAATCAGCAAGATTCTCTGCAGCCACACTGACTTCTTTTTCATTCATATGTGAAAAAGCAGCCTCATAAAGACCGGGATGCTGACGAACAAATTGAACATATTGTCTTGCAAATGCTAAAACAGCGTCTTCTTTTTCCAGCCCCGCTGTTACTTGTTTGCCGGCCTCACAAAGCATTGTCAGCCCCTTAACAGCAAGAGCTGCCTGTATTTCATGAAGACCGGATATATGGTTGTAAAGAGATGGTGGTCTGATGTTAAGCCGTTTGGACAATGTAGCAATGGTCAAAGCGGAAAAGCCCTCTTCATCGACAAATTCGATGGCAGATTCAACAATTTTTTCTTGTGTGATACCCATTCTTGGAGACATGGCTTACTGTCCTCCCTTTTGTAGCTGATGCTTCCTTTTTTCGATAGCGGCTCTGAGCTTTGCCTCAGGCTCTATGATGAGATCACCGTGTCCTGCTGCGAGACAAGACAAGGGAAATGCCAGTAATTTTTCAGCGCTTTTTAGTGCTGTTTCTGCATCCCAAGTGGCAAAAGCCGGGAATGGGAAAGTGAAGCGAAACTCACCCGTTACAAATAAACCGCCTTTTGTCACAACTGCATCACCCGCAATGACAATCCCTGACTTTTCATCGTATAAAGAGATGCTTCCTGGTGTATGTCCTGGTGTGGCAATGACTTTAAGTGACCCAATCTCGTCCCCTTCTTCAACAAGTACGTCTGGTTTTGTGTGAATGTCTTTTGAAAAACTGCCTTTGACTTTTTTCTTCGGCTCACCAGGAAGTAAAGAGAAATCGCCAGCAAACAGGCGAGCATCTCGTTTCGATAAATAAACAACTGCATCTGGAAAAGCCTTTTTCACTTCATCTAGTGCGCCAATATGATCCATATGACTATGAGTCAGAATAATTTTGTTAATGGGTTTGTTTAATTGATGTGCAAATTCAATTATCGAGCTTGCTGCCATTTTCAAAGCTGCATCAATTAAGATGAGTTCATTCTCTTCCTCAAATACATAACAATTTACCGGAAAAATACGCGGCATGAGTGTAAGCTGGTGCAAACGGTCAAATGTTGTCACTCTCATCTTGTTTTCCCCCTAAAACTAATGTCGTTAGTTTTATATTAACTAATAGTATTAGTTTTAGCAACTATTTTTTCATCGACTGCAATATAAATATCAATTTGCGCTTCTTTTGGATCAATCGATCGTTCGTCGTACCATTCAAAATCGCCAGTATATGTTCGCAAATAACGCTGATCCCAACTCCAAATCTGCTGCCATGTTTCAAACACAACCTCTTCAATCGGGCCCTTTCTCGTTTGAAACCTTGCGTAGGTGGAGCTTGGAATCTCTTTTGCATCTTGTGCTAGCTGCTGGTCAACCAATTGCCCCGCTGTGAACAAATAAGCGCCATTTTCATCCCTTTCATAATCTGAATACAGCCCTATGACTGGCGCATGTCCTCCGCGAAGCTGCTGCGTGAAAAATTGCTGCCAAAGCGGTGCAATCTTCCGCTCGTTTGTTTGCTCCATTTCATTTGTTGTTCGAACAGATAATCCCTTGATCCATTGTTTCTGTAAAATCACGATATCGTACATACATTCTCATCTCCTTTTTTCCATCATATAAAAAGAAACCTGACAACATTGTGTCAAGTTCCTTTTGGTTTTTGAAATTGTTTCAACTTGAGATCAAACGCTTCCCGAACGGATGGCGGAGAGACAATGTCAACATCTGGCCCTAAATAAAAAAGAAAGCTATATAACCAATCATCCTGAGGCAACGTGATTGTGGCAAGATAGGTACCATCTGCACATACGATGAATTCATTTTCATCTATCCATTCCTTCACTTTACCAACAGAATCTTCAGTCAACCTGAGCGTTAGTGTACTGACGGAAGGTTCTTCGTGCCAAGAATCATTCCAAGGCTTTTCTTCATTTTTTATTCGTTTAGGAAGAAAAGATACTGAATGCGTGATGAGGTCTGACATTCTTTTGAGTTTAAACAGACGAAAAGCTTTTTTCACGCAGCAATACGCATACAAATACCAGTGTCTTCCTTTTAAGACAAGTGTATAAGGCTCTACTTTTCTAGGAAGTGTTTCGCCTTTTGCATTGCGGTAGGTGAACTGGATATATTGATGCGCTGAGGTAGCGGTATGAATGAGCTGGAGCTTCTTTTCTAAGTAGCTGTCTTTCCCCCAAGAGCTTAAATCAATAAATACATGGTGCTGTTTTTCGTTTTGAGGCGGAATCAGGGATTTCATTTTCTTTAGTACATGTTCACTTTCTTTAAAGGTGTATGCACTCGTGATGCTTTCAAGAGCTGTTAAAATCAGTTCAATATCATCATCGGTGAATAATTTTTTCTCTAGACGATAGTCGTCAACGAGTGAAATTCCACCCCCTGCGCCTTGTTTTGTGACAACTGGAATCCCCGCTTGATTAATCGTATCAATGTCACGGTATATGGTTCTCACGCTCACTTCATGTAGTTCAGCGAGGTCTTTCGCCTGTACTTGCCGTTTGCTAATCAGTATCATCACAATGGACAAAATGCGATCGATTTTCATGACTTTTCCTCTTTTTCATAAATATAGGTTTTGATTTGATAAAAAAAGAAAGAATGGTAATGATAAGTAACAGCCAGCATTCGTTTACATCCCTGCCTGTGCAGGAGGAGGTTGCATCATGACACATCACGTATGGCAGTTGTTCATGATCGGGATCGTCATGCTCGTCTGGATCATCATTCGAATGAATCGAATGAGACGCTATCAGCTTGTGCGCCCGATAAATCTTTTCATGAGAATGTATGTATTTAGTCTCACTGCCCTTATTCTCTTATCAGAAGGATGGCAAAATCACAGTATTTTTATCTATGCCGTCATTGGCATGATCTTCGGGAGCAGTCTCGCCGTTCACGCCTATCAGACGATTCAGATGAAATTAGAAAATGGCCGGCTGTATATGAAAACAAGTAAATGGATTGAAAGCTTTATTTTATGTTTGTTTTTATCTAGGCTTGCATTTAAATCGGTCAATCTGACAACACATGCGATCACCAAAATGGATATCGTTGAATTGTATCAGCATATTGTCAGCGATGATGCGCTGACAATACTCAGCTTTTTCCTTCTAGCGGCTTACTATATTGTGTTTTCTTATCAAATGATGAAAGCAAATAAACGATCAACCCAAGTACATCATGCATAAAAAACCTTCCTATATAAAAGTAGGAAGGTTTTTTCTCAATCATGCTGTGCATGGTGTATCATTTGTTCAAGCACTTCCATCACATGCTGATCTTCAGGACTGTAAAAAATCGAGGTCCCTGCTCGTCTAGATTTCACGAGACGAAGATTTTTTAAAAAGCGCAGCTGATGAGATACGGTTGATTGCATAAGGTTTAGTGTTTCTGCTATATCATTTACTGAATGTTCACCTTGAGACAGTAAATGCAGAATACGAATACGCGTCGGATCAGATAAGGCTTTAAATGTTTGGGAGACAAGAAATAGACTTTCTTCGTCCAGCTCCATCCGTTCCTGTTCTTGATTTGTATTCAGTTCTTCCTTCATTTCGCTTCACCTTTCTTGTCAGTCAACTCACGACTTATTCTATGTATCATCATATACCAAAACGTGTAGCATGCAAAGCTTCCACACCTTTTGAAAAAAGATTTATTCAAATAGCATTGACACGTGGTAGCATTCTTTTTAAAATGAGCATTATTTATTCATTTTTTTAGAGGAGCTGATAGGCAAATTGACTGAAGAGCCAAGACTAAAACGCAGCCTGACTGTTTTTCCACTTGTTGTGATCGGGCTTGCTTATATGGACCCACTTGTCGTATTTGATTCATACGGCATTGTTGCTCAGCTGACGAAAGGACACGTTGCTGCAGCTTATATCTTTACTTTACTGGCATTACTATTGACAGCGCTTAGCTATGGGAATATGGTGAAGGCTTTTCCAAAAGCAGGATCTGCATATACATACGCGCAAAAAAGTATTCATCCTCACGTTGGCTTTCTTGTAGGCTGGACACTATTGCTAGACTATTTATTTTTGCCTATGGTGAATTTTGCAATCGGAAGTGCATATTTAACCGCAGCCTTTCCTGATGTACCTCATTACATTTGGATCATCATACTTGCTATCGCCATAACGACTGTCAATGTAATCGGTATACGTCTTACAGCCAACATTACAGCGCTACTTGTGACCTTTCAGGTGATTGTCGCTGTTACATTTGTTGGGTTTATTATTTATGGGCTCACGCAGCATGCAGGCACGGGAGAGTTACTGTCAACCCGTCCGTTTTATTCAGCAAGCTTAGATCCCGCCCTTATTTTTTCCGGCGCGACGATTTTATGTTTTTCTTTTCTAGGATTTGATGCGATTTCGACTATGTCTGAGGAAACAATTAAGCCAAAAAGAACGATTCCTCTCGCCATATTTTTAACGGTCGCCATTGGAGGTGTGCTGTTTACCGTCACCTCTTATTTTTTACAGCAGGTGTTTCCAAATTTTCAACAGTTCAAGCATCCAGATGCGGCATCACTTGAAATTGCGAAATTTGTAGGCGGCGCGTTTCTCCACTCATTCTTTTTAGCCGGCACCATGGTCGCTGTCATCTCTTCCTCCCTATCATCACATGCGAGTGCCGCAAGACTCTTGTATGCGATGGGAAGAGATCAATCATTACCAAAGCGTTTCTTCGGTTATATTCACCCAACATTGAAAACGCCTGTATTTAATATTTTATTAATTGGTGTTTTCTCGTTAACCGCAGTTGTTGGTGAGCTTGAGGTCATTTACTCGTTTATCAGCTTCGGGGCATTAATTGGATTTACGTTTGTTAACTTGTCTGTTTTCGCTTACTATTTCATCAAACAAAAACAAAGAGGTGTATTAAACACACTGAGGTATGCCATCATCCCTCTTTGCGGAACGGCTTTTTGTATTTGGCTCTTAACAAGCATCAGTACAAATGCATTAATCATTGGCATGGTGTGGCTCATGATCGGTTTTGTTTATTTCTGCTATAGACTGAAAACAAGAACAGAATTTACGTTTGGCTATGATTGAATATAAGGTTTTCACTTGGTATCCTGTGCAGGATATGGCATAATATAAAGGCTGTACTTCCCTTTTAAAAGCGGGGCAAAACAGGGGTGAACTGACCTTGAAAAAGAAAAAAACAGGATGTTTTGCCATTTCAGGCTGTTTCACGATTTTTCTGTTTGTTTGCGTATTAGCGGCCATTGTCATTTCCTTTAATCAAAAGGAGTTAAAAAAGCTGCCGATTGATACGGAATCAATTGTTTTGTCGAGATTGGATGATTACAAACCGCTTGTAGAAACAGAGTTAAGAGATCAAGATTTAGATCAATATACCGCGTTAATTCTCGGTATGATGTATCAAGAATCAAAAGGCAGAGGCGGAGATCCAATGCAGTCCTCTGAATCTCTTGGTTTGAAACGAAATGAAATCAATGACCCTCAGAAAAGCATTAAACAAGGAGTCCATCATTTTTCAACCATGTACAAGCATGGGAAGAAAAAAGGCGTTGATTTGGAAACCATTATTCAAAGCTATAACATGGGAATCGGCTATATTGATTTTGTTGCAAAAAACGGGGGAAAACATTCCGAAGAATTGGCAAAGCAATACTCCAAAAAGCAAGTGAAGCGAAACCCTGAAGTTTATACATGCGGGGGCGACAAAGATAACTTCCGCTATCCGTATTGCTACGGTGATTTCACTTATGCTGAAAAAGTAAAAGAAAAAACGAAAACAGTTGAAGAAAAGATGAAATTGGCTTCATCATCCACACCATCATCGTAAAAAAAGCACTTCCATGAAGGAAGTGCTTTTCATTTTATGAATGTTCTTTCCCGATTTCCGGCAGGATCGTTTTGGCTAAACGCTGGTCCATTTCTTCATATTCATCATAATGAATCGTTTCATATAGCTCTTTTCTCGTTTGCATGTCCTCCAGCATTCCCTGTTGCGTCCCCTTTTCCTTAATCTCTGTAAATAAACGTTCATACGCTTTTGCAGCAACTCTCAGGGATGATACAGGATAAATCACCATTTGAAAGCCAAACATAGAAAATTCGTCTGTATGATAATAAGGTGTTTTTCCAAACTCCGTCATGTTTGCAAGGAGCGGCCCTTTTATATTGTTTGAAGCATACGTGAAATCTTCTGCTGTAATCAGCGCCTCAGGAAAAATGGCATCTGCTCCTGCTTCTAGATAGAGATTAGCCCGGTGAATGACATCCTCCATCCCGTTTACTGACTTCGCATCCGTTCTTGCGATGACGAGAAGTGTAGGTGCCGCTTGTTTGATCGCTTTGATTTTCGCCATCATTTCTTCTACAGAAACAAGTAATTTTCCGTTTAAATGTCCGCATTTCTTCGGCATTTGCTGATCTTCAATTTGAACAGCCGCTACCTTGCTCTCAACCATCTCTTTTGCTGCTCTGGCTGCATTTAATACACCGCCATAGCCAGTATCCATATCAACTAAAAGAGGCAGCTGAGAAGCTCGAATGATTTCCTTTGCCTTTTCCGCCATTTCAGTGGAATGAATCATACCAAGGTCAGGAAGCCCTTTGCTTGCGCAAAAAGCGGCACCCGATAAATAAAGCCCTTGAAATCCCATTTTCCTCGCATAGAGCGCAGACATTCCATCGTGAACGCCTGGAATTTGAAATAAAGCGGATTTGTGCATTTGCTCTTTAAAAGCTGCGGCTAAGTCAGCTTGATTTACTTCATCATTCACGATCCACACACTAGCCCCCCCTTATATGACAAATAAATCCATAAATGCTGGTACTGTCGTTGTTTTTAATTGATTTGGATTTTGACAAAGTGAAACAATTTGATCGACTTGTTTTTGTGGAAATCTCGTTTTCAAATGATATTCCCATTTCTTTTCAAGCAGCGGGATCCCTTCCTGCCTTCTTCTGCGATGACCCAGCGGATATTCAATTTCGATTCGATCTGTCATCGTTCCGTCTTTAAAGAAGATTTGAACACAGTTTGCAATTGATCTCTTTTTTGGATCTAAATAGTCTTCTGTATACCGTTTATCTTCTTTCACGATCATTTGATCACGCAAACGTTCAATGAGCGGATTCTGCGCCGTTTCTTCTTCATAATGATCAGCGGTCAGCTCACCATAGATCAACCCAATGGCCGTAATATACTGCAAGCAATGGTCACGGTCTGCCGGGTTGTAAAGTGGTCCTTTTTTATCAATAATTCGAATGGCTGATTCATGTGTCGTAATCTCAATCCTGTCAATCTCATCTAAACGGTCTTTTACCGCGTCATGTAGAATGACAGCGGCCTCAGCGGCAGTTTGCGCATGAAATTCTGCTGGATAAGCAATTTTAAAGAGTACATTTTCGATCACATATGACCCGAGCGGCTGGGCAAGTGTGAGTGGTTTTCCTTTCATTAACACATCTTCAAATCCCCACTTTTCTGCACTGAGGGGCGTTTGATAGCCCATTTCTCCTTTCAATGTCATCATCGCCAGTCTCACCGCACGGCTTGTAGCATCCCCTGCTGCCCACGATTTCCTTGATCCTGTGTTCGGGGCATGCCGGTACGTTCTAAGCGGTGAATTATCCACAAATGCTTGTGATAACACATACTGCACATCTTCTTTCGTTCCGCCAAGCATTGCACAAACGACTGCACTTGATGCCACCTTGACAAAAAGAACATGATCCAAGCCATTTCGATTCAAACAATTTTCTAAAGCAAGCACACCTTGTATTTCATGTGCCTTTACAATCGCATGCAGTACGTCATTCATCGTTAGCGGCTCTTCTCCGTTTGCAAGGCGAGTTCTGCTGATATAATCGCTTATAGCCAATATCCCGCCCAGGTTATCTGATGGATGGCCCCACTCCTGTGCAAGCCACGTGTCATTATAATCTAACCAGCGAATCATACAGCCAATATCAAAAGCCGCTTGAACAGGATCTAATACAAATGAAGTGCCGGGCACTCTTGCTCCGTTAGGGACAACAGTTCCAGGTACGATGGGTCCAAGATGCTTCGTGCATTCTGGAAAGTTGAGCGCCAGCATTCCGCAGCCGAGTGTATCCATGAGTACATACCGAGCTGTTTCAATGGCCTCTTTGCTCGTAATTTCTCCATCCACGGCATAGGCTGCGATGTCTTCTAATAGTTGATCTGTTTGATTGGCTACTGCTGTTTTATTCATATTCATTCCCCCGTTTTTCCATCATCATTTGAGACTTTTAATCCTCTTGGTCCTAAATACCGTACTCTCGGTCTAAAAATCCGATTGTGTGAATGCTGCTCGATGACATGCGCTGCTAATCCGCTTGCTCTCGCAGCAAAGAAAATCGGTGTATATAGTGAAATAGGAATGCCGAGCACGTAATAAATCGGTGCTGCGTAATAATCAAGGTTTGGATAGAGGTTTTTCTTTTCTTTCATGTATGCCTCGCCTGCGACGCACATGTCATACAACGTCGTGTCTCCTTTTGATTCGGTAAGCGTTTTCAACGATCGTTTTAAAAGAGCCGCTCTTGGGTCCATTTTTCTCATATATACCCGGTGTCCAAAGCCCATCATTTTTTCTTTTGCGGCTAATTTACGTTCGATGAGCGCAAGGAAACCTTCTGTTGTTTTGCCTTCGAGCAGCATGTGCATGACTGCTTCGTTTGCGCCTCCGTGTAAGTCACCTTTTAATGAAGAAATCGCTCCAGTAAAAGCACCATACATGTCAGAATGAGTAGATGCAATGACTCTTGCTGCAAATGTTGAATTCGGCAGCTCATGCTCACTATAAAGCGTGAGTGTTTGGTCAAATGCTTTGATTTCGTCTTGTGCCGGAGTGCGGCCTGTTAACATCGCTAGAAAGTTTTCAGTGTAGGATTTGGTCTGGTCTGGAGTAGGTGTGGTGTCTTGTGTGAGAATATGATAGCTTCCCGCAACAATCGCTGGCAGCTGGCCAAGTAATCGAACGGCACGCGCTTGTTGGCATGCTTCTGATCGATCATTCAGTTGTTCATCGTACCCTGCAAGAGCAGATAAACACGTTCTCATGGCATCCATTGGGTGAGTGGTTTTTGGCAGTTTTGTCAAAATGGTTTGAATGGTTGGATGTAAGCTTGTTTGTGAGGAAATATCTTGCTGAAATTGGTGATATTCCATTGCATCTGGTAATCTTCCATAAATGAGCAGATAGGCTGTTTCTAAGTACGTCTTGCTTTGTGCCAGCTCGATGAGGTCATAACCGCGAATCACAATTTCTTCTTGCTGGACATCTAGGAACGAAATTGACGTTTCGCTTGCCACAATGTCTTCAAGCCCCGGTTTGTACTGCAATTGTTCAGTCATCATATAACCCCCGTTTCGTTCAATTGTGTTCTCCAAACGAGCAAACGGCCAGACATGATGTGATTCTATAGGTGGGAAGATACCGTGCAAGTCGGATACCCAATTCCCATTTTATCCAAAGCACTTCATCTTGTAAATAAAAGAACGTATGTCCAGATGGACATACGTTAGCTGTAATATGGAGAAATCATAATATATACGATGACACCTGTTAGACTGACATAGAGCCAAAGAGGCATGGTCCATCTGGCAATTTTACGATGACGTTCGACTTGCATTTGTGCGCCTCTAAAGAGAGTGATCAGTGCAAGCGGTACAATGACGGCAGATAAGACGATATGTGTGATGAGAATAAAGAAGTAAATCGGACGAATGATTCCTTCTCCCCCAAAGTGTGTATCAGCTGCCATTGAATGATACGTCACATACGAAATTAAAAAGACAAGTGTGGTTGAAAAAGCCGCAAAGATAAATCGTCTATGGGCTTTAATGTTCTTTTGTTTAATCATAATGAGCGCTGAAAGTAAAAAGATAAACGTAAAACTGTTCATCACGGCATTCAGTAACGGCAGAAATGTAATATCCAGATGACTAAATTTATCTGTTTTTGGCATGAAAAATAATAAAGCAATTAAGCCGTTTATGGCAATTGTTAAAAAGACAACAATGCCGGTGAAATTTTTCGGTTTTTGATTCTGTTCGTTCATGTTTGAAAACCTCTCTTTATTAGTTCCGACTAAGAGTATGTTATTTAACTTTCTCTCTAAAGTCAATGAATTCGCTGTCTTCGTCGAATTTTAGACAAACTTGCCGATTGCCTGCCTTCTAGCGGCTTGAAAGATCCACACACTTCCTTTAGAATGGGAATTTGTGTGGTTTTTATCAACTCTTCTATGAAAGGAGCAATAGACTTGTCAATCTTACAGGAAACAACAAAAGATGTGAAGACATTAGAGCAAGAATTACAGCAATTGCAGTTCCAAATGTATCGAATGCAAGAAAATATAAAAGATATTTCAAAAAAAGCAAAGATTATTGGCATTGATCAAGCGAAGGAAGATGAATGGATGATCGTCTCTGCAATTGAGAATGCAGATACGTGCAAAATCATGTTAAGCGATTGTGAAAAAGCTTTTCGCGGACAATCTGATTTTTCCTTGATCGCGGAATATCCTGAAGAAGGAAAGATTCACATTGCCGATATTAAAGGCCCGCCTGATAATGGCTATGGATCAATTTGTATGAAGCATTTAAAAGAAATCGCAAGAGAGCAAAACATTCCAGTCATTACTGGGGATCTCGTCAAAAGAGATTGGAACCATGTGGACCGCCTGATTCATTTTTATGAAAAACACCATTTTGATGTCCAAATTAATTGGAAAGAGCAAAGCGGAGAAATTTATTGGGTGGACAGCTAACGACACAAAAACCAGCGTTGAGATGGGCTTATACGCTGGTTTTTGTCGAAAATGCGAATTTTTCAGAAAAATATGTGTATTTCCGGCCAAAAAAAGGTATAATAAAAGCATCAGGCCGCCACCTGATGCTTTCTTCCAAAAACAATAGACTACTAGTTAAGTACTTTCACTTTGACTGATTTTACGCCCCAATTTTTAGCTTGGGATTTGCTTGGTACGTGTACATCAATTTTGTTACCTTTAATTGCGCCGCCAGTATCTGCTGCGATGGCTTCACCGTAGCCTTCAACATAAACCTTACTTCCTAATGGAATGACATTAGGATCTACTGCGATTACTTTTGCATTTGGGTTTTTGTTTAAGTTTACCCCTGTTGCAGTGATACCTGAGATGCCACCATCATTTGCTGTATAAGCCGTAGCCGTTACAGTCATTTCTTTTTGTACACTTTGACTAGCAGAAGATGATTCTGCTTTAGCTGTTTCCTTTTTAGGAGCAGCTTTTTTCGTTGTTTGCTCTTTTTGGACAGGTGCCTGTTTTTGAACAGGTTCTGAGCTTACCGGAGCTGAGCTTTGACCAGCAACACTTAGTGTTGAACCAATCATAATTATATCTGAGTTTAAGTTATTCCAAGACTTAAGATCGCTAATTGACACATTGAATTTTTGAGCGATTTTCCAGAGGCTGTCCCCCTTCTGGACTTTGTACTGCTCCTGAGTTTTCTCTTTTGAAGAGATTGTCAATTTATCTCCTACATAGATCATGTCTGTAGATAAATTGTTCCAACCCTTTAGGTCCTTTAGAGACACATCATTTTTTTGAGAGATTCCCCAAAGTGTATCACCTTTCTGTACAGTGATTTCCTTTGCAGAAGCTTGCTGTGCTCCTAATGCTGTTGTTGAGATTGCTGCAACAGCAACCAAGGACATAATAGTCTTCTTCATAAAGTAAATCCTCCCTTGTTAGCTTTTTATGGCGGCTAACGAGTGCTATCGTAACATATGTAAATGTCATTTCAATAACAAAACGATATGTTTTAGATTACAGTTCCTTTACATGAAACATCTCTCTCCATTGGTAATTCAGCCCACTAAATGGCTCAATTCCGCATCATATCAAGGTTTTGAAGGGATGGAAATCATCATGATGAAAACGCGTCCAAGTGAAACGAAAAAAATTTATTTTCCTTCTTCAAACTCTTTATTTTTTCTCTTTTTCTATAAATAAACGAATTTCTTCTAAAAAAACATCTCCATATTTCTCTCTTTTTTGTGCGCCGACACCTTTAATATTTAAAAGTTCTTCTTCTGTTTTAGGCTCTACTGCTGACATTTCCTTCAATGTTTGATCAGAAAAGACAACAAATGGCGGAACGCCCTGTTCTCTTGCCAACTTCATTCTGACCATTCTTAACTGCTCAAATAATGCATCATTTTCTTGAATAGCTTCTGCCTTTATCGCCTGCTTTTTATAGACGGTCTCCTGCCCCACTAACACTTTCTTTCCTTTTTGTGTCACTTTTAGTGTTGGAAAAGCTCCTTCAGACATGTGTAAATACTCTTCCGTAATTAAAAATTCAATGAAATCACTGATATGTTGGGCTGAATGCTGTTTCATTAAAGCATAAGTAGGAAGCCGGTCGAAACCAAAATCAAGCACTTTTTTGTTTTTAGAGCCGGCTAATACTTGAGCAATCATCATTTTTCCGAATCGTTCGTTCATTCTAACGGTACACGACAAAACCATTTGTGCTTCTCTCGTGACGTCTTCACGCTCTCTCTCGTCTAGACAGTTGCTGCATTTTTGACAAGGGGCACTTGATGATTGGTCAAAGTAGTCCATCACAAATTGCTGAAGGCACTGTTCCGTATGACAGTAGTCTACCATTTGTCTCAGCTTGAGCAATTCATGCTGATACCGTACTTCATCTTCTGTTGATTGTTCAATGAGAAAGCGCTGCACGCGTACGCCTTGCGGTGAAAACAGCAAAATGCATTCACTTTCAAGCCCGTCTCTCCCGGCACGTCCTGCTTCTTGGTAGTAACTTTCAATATCTCTTGGAATTTGATGATGAATGACAAAACGTACATTAGACTTATTAATCCCCATACCAAATGCAGATGTAGCTACCATTACTTGAATATCATCATTTAAAAAAAGATTTTGCTGTTCTTCTCTCACTTCATCATCTAATCCTCCGTGATAAACACCCGCTTTGATCTTTTGCTTTTTTAGACGATGATAAATTTGATCTGCTTCTTTTCGTGTGGCTGTATAAATAATGCCTGACTCAAGACTGTTTTTCTTCATATATTGTGTGATGAATTGGTCGCTGTTTTGCCCTTTCACTACTTGAAAAGACAAATTTTCTCTAGCAAAACCAGTAAAGATTGTTTCTTCTTCGTCCATGCCAAGTTGCTCACATATATCCTGTTGGACCTTCTTTGTAGCAGTGGCTGTTAATGCTACAATAACAGGCCTTTTTGAAAGCTTGTTTACACATTCTTGTATAAAGCGATAGCTCGGTCTAAAATCATGTCCCCACTCAGATATACAGTGCGCTTCATCTATAGCCATTAAAGGAATCGTCAATCGATCAAGCAGCTGAAAAAAACGTTCATTTTGTAAGCGTTCAGGGGTGATATAAAGCAAATCATACTCCCCCTGTTCACATTTTTTCAGCCTTGTATTCATTTCACCTGCTGAAAGTGTACTATTTAAAAAGGACGATCGTATTCCCATCTCATTTAACGCATCAACCTGATCTTTCATTAAAGAAATAAGCGGAGATACAACGATTGTCGTTCCTTCCATCATAAGGGCAGGAATCTGGTAGCAAACCGATTTCCCTCCACCTGTCGGCATAATGCAGACCGTATCCTTCCGTTTATTCACAATCGATTCAATGGCTTGTTTTTGTCCTTGTCTAAAAGCATCAAAGCCATAATATTGTTTAAGAAGTGCTTCAGCTTGTTGTAACATCCAATTCCCTCTCCGTCGTTTGTTTTGTCTATTTTAACATACATTTGTCCATCCACATTCGGTCTGTTCAAAATCGTATTTTGGACAAAATAAAAAGCCATTTTCCAAAAATGGAAAATGGCTTGAATCATCCTAGGAAAAGCTGCGGATGCCGTAATCTAAGTAAGAAAGTTTTAAACCACCACTCCTCAAAGTGGGTGTTTGCAGAAACGTTCCTGTCTTCCTCTCGAAGGAGGCGTGACATTCCGGATTCAATATAAAACTCCCTATTACAGCTTAAAGGTTAAAACTTAATTAACATTACGCGCATCGCAGCCTTTAAACTATACTACACGAAAGTTTATTAAATTTCAAGATATGTTTTTTCTAAAAAAATACTCATGTATACAAGATTTTTGTCCATGTAGACGTAGGAAAACATTATGTTGAGAAAACATAAATTCCTCTCATCATGTTATTTTTCCTCATCTACATCAACATCTTGCTCTTCTTCTAGCCTTTCATACGTATCTGAATGTAATTGATCCATTGTTTCTCTATTTGTTAAATCACGCATTTGCTCAGAGAACGAACGGTCAAATTCATTTGGATCTTGATTGGTTTCTTCATTTTTCTTTGCATCAATTGAATAACGAGTATAGGGTACTGCTTTCAAACGTTCATATGGAATGTCTTTTCCTGTTTTTTCACAAATTCCATATGTTCCGTCTTCCATCCGCTTAAGCGCTGCATCAATTTCACCTTCGAGCTGATCATCGACTTGATCCAGCGTCTGTTCGGTCATGCGGTCTAAATAGATGCTTCCGTGATCTGCGATATGGTTTCCAACACCATTTGAAATCTCATTCGATTCGGCCAGCATGGATTCTTCTTTCTTTTTTGATCCTTTCACATCTTCTTTTAATTGAATAAGTCTTTCATATAAATCAGCTTTTTGCTCT
Source organism: Bacillus sp. BS1807G30 (assembly GCF_040047675.1). NCBI lineage: Bacteria > Bacillati > Bacillota > Bacilli > Caryophanales > Bacillaceae > Bacillus > Bacillus sp. BS1807G30. The sequence goes on from NZ_CP157353.1 coordinate 1,908,122, forward strand.
TTCGTTAAGCTCACGGTCAATCACTCCTTTCTTTTTACCTTCCCGCTCCATGCGAAATGAAAACATGAAAAAAGCCGCCGCCTCTTTGGCAGCAGCTTTCTTCATTTAAAGATTGCGAAGTGCTTCTTCTACTGGTGTATCACCTTTGATTAAGTCAAAGGCTTTATTTTTCACATTGGATTCCGTTAAGCTTTCCACTAAGACAGTGGCTACATCTTCTCTGGAAATCTCAATGTCACGATCGTCTGGAATATGAGCCGCCGCTTCTATTTTCCCTGTCTTCTCCTCATGCAGCAGTGCTCCTGGCCGCACAATGGTGTAAGAAAGACCAGACTGTTTTAAATGTTCATCGGCTTTTCTTTTCGCTTCATAATAAATCTCCATACTGCCTTGTCCTTTTCCTTGATGAGGATCGTCGGCATTATAAGAACTCAGCATCACAAAATGCTGAATATTTTCTTTTTTGGCTGTATCAACGAGGCGTTTTGCCCCCTCTTGATCAACAGCGATGGTTTTATCTGCACCTGTTTTTGAGCCTGAACCAGCTGCAAAGATGACAGCTTCTGCTTGCTTCACAGCATCTGTCACATCCTTTTCAAGATCACCGATGACAGGCGCTGCACCAAGTTCTTTTAGCGCATCTGCTTGTTTTTCATCTCGAATGAGAGCAAGCGGCTCATGTCCTTTTTCTTTTAAATATCGAATGACAAGTCTCCCTGTATGTCCGTTTGCTCCAGCAACTAATACTTTCATTGTTCATTCTCCTTTCTGTATCTGTTTCATCTTTATCCTTTTTTGTTGGGATTCAAACACATGAATAGAAAAAAGCCTTCCCCACTGTAGTGGGAAAAGCTCAAGAGATGTGCGATAGATAAAAATAAGAACAAAGAATGAGAAAAGTGCATGTGATCTATGTAATCGCATCGTTGATCAGCAAAGATGTTTTGTTAAAATGGCCTGCACGTCACTCAAATCTGTATCTTTAGAAAAATCGAGTTCAAATACTTTTGAGCTTGTAACAAGCAGCATACCAGTGTCCTGATCAAACACGCCAGCTTCTTGAATGGCAAAACTTTCAATTGATCGATACGGCAAGGAGACCCTGACTTTCTTTTTAGAAAATACGCGGTTATCGCCAAAGATCAGTCGTTTATTGGTGAAACAAATTTGGTCGTGACGCAGTCTGTAAACAGCCTCAATTCTTTCTCCTTCAATTAATAAGGATTCGAATTTTTTATGATCATTTTGTTTACTGACAGAAAAAATACCCACGTAAACCCCCTCTTCCTGCATCAAATTCCTTTATGACAAAACGGCCACACGGCTCTGTGGGTACGTTTTATTCTCACTTATAGAATACGCTATAAATCGTCGTTATTCCATTACGAATAGATTAAATTTCATTTAACTTTTTCTTTTTGATCCGATGCTCTTTCCTCTACTTATTTAGACTGTTAAAGCAGGAAAAAAGTTTCATTTTTTTTCAAGAAATCATTCGTTATGAGACCATAAAAAAACAGTGATTATGTAAAATCACTGTTTTAAATGACTATTCATCTTTCGGGGTATCAATCGTTCCTTCGGCATACACATCAGAAATCTGCTCAAGCGTAATCGCCATATCAGCATCTTCATTGTCATGCCAAGCATTTTGATGTTTCTGCTCTTCTTGCTGCTGCTTTTTCATCATCATCACCCTTTACTGTTTTTCTTAGTATGAGTGATGACCCTCAAAATCATTCAGCAGAATTGTCTTCGAAATACTCTTTGTAATACCCGCCTACTTTACCTGTATTATCAACGACAAAGAGAAATTCCTCTGTTTCATTTTTCACATCATATGTGTGTCCAACCGTTAATGCTCGGTCAACCATATATTTTTTCGCATTTGTATGTACACATTTTACTTGTTTTACCGTTTCAGCCGTTTGCCAGTTTTGATGGATCATGATTTAAAAACTCCTTTTTTCATCTATACATTTATTGTAGCCAATTTTTCGTGAAATGCAATGAGTGTTATCGATTGCTTTCAAAGATGTCGTGTAATATGATAAATGTATACGTTTACATATGTGTGCGTATAAAAATTGCTTCATGTCCACTTTTTCCACCTAGAACTCGCAGAACAACCCATATCTTTAAGGAGGTTTGTTTATTTATGAGCTCTACAACACTTCAAATCAGTTCAAAACTCGAATCTTTTCTCCAAGGGACGAAAAAACTCTACATTAACGGTCAGTTTGTCACAAGTCATGATAACAAAACATTCTCTACGCCTAACCCTGCCACAGGAGAAACCCTTATTGATGTATATGAAGCAGGTGCAGCCGACATTGATGAGGCAGTAAAAGCTGCTAAAAAGGCGTTCCATGGACCTTGGCGTTCTATGTCTGCAGCCGAACGTGCCCGCTTGATGTTTAAGCTGGCAGATTTAATGGAAGAACACCAAGAAGAACTGGCCCAGCTGGAAACAATTGACAATGGAAAACCAATTAATGAAACAACCAATGCGGATATCCCTCTTGCCATTGAGCACATGCGCTATTATGCAGGGTGGACCACGAAAATGACTGGACAAACCCTTCCTGTCAGCCAGGGATATTTTAATTATACCCGCCATGAGCCTGTTGGCGTTGTGGGACAAATCATTCCTTGGAACTTCCCGCTGCTCATGGCCATGTGGAAAATGGGTGCTGCACTAGCAACAGGCTGCACCATCGTTTTAAAACCAGCCGAACAAACACCGCTATCTGCTTTATATTTAGCTGAATTAGTGGATAAAGCCGGATTCCCAGAAGGCGTGATTAACATCGTTCCTGGATTTGGTGAAACAGCTGGTGAAGCATTAACCGATCACCCTGATGTCAATAAGCTGGCTTTCACTGGATCAACAAGTGTTGGGAAATTGATCATGGAGAAAGCAGCCAAATCCATCAAGCGTGTTACTTTAGAGCTTGGCGGAAAATCGCCGAATATTATTTTACCAGACGCCGATTTAAAGAAAGCCATTCCAGGTGCATTAAACGGCGTGATGTTTAACCAAGGCCAAGTGTGCTGTGCAGGATCAAGGGTCTTTGTGCACCGGAGCCAATATGATGAAGTCGTCGATCAAATGGCTAAATATGCGACATCCTTAAAACAAGGAGCTGGTCTTCATCATGATACCCAGATTGGGCCTCTAGTGAGTAAAGAGCAGCATGAACGTGTGTTAGGTTATATCGAAAAAGGGAAGTCAGAAGGTGCAACAGCCGTAGTCGGTGGTGACTGCCCTTATGAAGCAGGCTATTTCGTCTCCCCTACTGTCTTTAAAGATGTAGAAGATGAAATGACAATCGCAAAAGAAGAGATTTTCGGCCCAGTTCTATCTGCGATTCCTTACGATTCCATTGATGAAGTGGTCGAACGGGCCAATCAATCTGACTATGGGTTAGCGGCAGGACTTTGGACAGAAAACTTAAAGCATGCCCACGATATCGCTGCACGCCTAGAAGCAGGAACCATTTGGGTCAACTGCTATAATGTCTTTGATGCCGCCTCCCCGTTTGGCGGATATAAACAGTCAGGCCTTGGCAGAGAAATGGGATCATATGCCCTTAACAACTATACAGAAGTCAAAAGCGTGTGGATTAATCTGCAAGACTAATCATTTAAGAAAGCCGGTGACGATGTCATCGGCTTTTTTTGTGCTGGCATGTGACAGGCCGACTCCTGAATATAGTGATAAAGGAAAGGAGCATGGCCGAATGCAAGATTTAAAAACGAGAGTCAACGAATATATCGATGAACTGCACATGCAGGTAGAACGCAGACAAAGAGAAGATGGCGCATTTATTTTCTGCTTTGAAGGACCTATGATGACAAATTCTTTTTTCATTATGCTACTAAAAGCCGTTGGTGACCCTGATCAGCAATTGATCCATCAATTGGCCGAAGCAATACATGCCAAACAAAATGAAGATGGTTCCTTTTCTTTGTATCATGACCAGTCGGGACATCTCACAGCTACAGTACAAGGTTATTGCGGAATGCTCGCATCTGGCAGATTTCAAAAAGACGAGCCCCATATGGAAAAAGCAGCACAATATATTCGCTCAAAAGGTGGACTAAAGAACGTTCATTTTATGACAAAGTGGATGCTTGCCGTAAATGGCATGCACCCTTGGCCCTACTTCTATGCACCTCTTTCCCTTTTACTCATCCCTACGTCTTTTCCGCTGCACTTCTACCACCTTAGTGCCTATGCAAGGATTCATTTTGTACCTATGATGATCGCACTGAACAAACGGTATACCTCTCATGCTGCGTTTCCATCATTAGCCCATCTTGATGAAAACATGTCTAAAAATCCATTTGACTGGTTTATGGCAAGAGAAGAACGTTTGACTGATCACTTCCTCATGTATATGCGGTCATATACAGCCCTCGACAGCCGGCTCGACTTTTTCGGATATGAAGCGGCAAAGCGATACATGTTTGACCGTCTTGAAAAAGATGGGACGCTGTACAGTTACTTAAGTGCAACCATCTTTATGGTCTATGCCCTCATGAGCCTTGGATACTCCCCTGGACATCATCTCATCCAAAAAGCAGTCAGGGGTATGAAAAAGCTCGTCACCTCCTGTCAAGGCAAGATATATGCTGAGAATTCCACCTCGACTGTGTGGGATACAGCGCTTGTCAGTTACGCTTCTCAAAAATCAGGAAGAAAACGAGAAGATCCCATGATCATGAATTCCTTCATCTATTTGCTGGACCGGCAGCAAATGAAGAAAGCGGATTGGGCAGTTCATAACCGGCATGCTGCTCCTGGTGGCTTTGGTTTCTCACATATCAATACGAATAATCCTGATTGTGATGACACGCAAATTGTGTTAAAAGCGATCCCAAAGGAATACACTCCACTTCAGTGGAAACGAGGATATGACTGGCTTCTCTCCATGCAAAACCGTGATGGCGGCTTTTCTGCTTTCGAAAAAAATCAAGATCACTTTCTGCTTCGTCACCTTCCGCTTGAATCTGCGGAGGATGCGGCGATTGACCCGTCAACTCCTGATATTACTGGCCGTGTGCTCCATTTGATTGGTTTAGAAGAAAAAGATACTGCTTCACCCACGATTCTCAGGCAAAAAAATCGATGTGTAAAATGGCTCATTGACCACCAAGAGAAAAACGGATCATGGTTTGGCAGATGGGGTGTTTGTTATATTTATGGAACTTGGGCAGCATTAACAGGACTGAAAGCGGCCGGCATCCCCTCCTCACACCCTGCTGTGCAAAAAGCGTGCCGTTTCCTAAAGCAGATTCAGCTTGAAGATGGCAGTTTCGGAGAATCGTGTAAAAGTGCAGAACTGAAAACCTATGTCCCGCTTCCCTTTGGCACAGTGGTTCAAACCGCATGGGCGACAGAGGCGCTCCTCCAATATGAGAAAGCAAATAACGCAGGCATTTTGAAAGCTGTCTCCTTTTTAGTGAACCATCACCATACTGAAGAAGCCATGTACTATCCGGTCGGCATTGGACTACCAAAACAATTTTACATCACCTATCATAGCTACCCATTTGTGTTTCCGATGATGGCTTGTTCTACATTTTTAGAGGAAATGAGGCGTATACATGAATAAAGAAGAATATCGCTCACAGCTCAAAGAGTGGCTTAGCACGATTCAACATGTTTGGCAAGATGATAAAATTCATCGAAAAGTGGAACATTTACGACTCAAAATGGAGGATGACCATTCGAGTGAACAAGAATGGTACGAACTAGCCGAAAGGATTGCAGAAGACATGCAGCCACACGAAGAAGTGCGCGATGTAGCAGCTGGAAATCATCAGTTACCACCACTGCCTTATCGGTATGACGCGCTCGAACCTTATATTTCAAAAGAAATTATGTACTTGCACCATCAAAAGCATCATCAAACTTATGTTGATGGTCTAAATCAAGCTGAACTTGCGCTAAAAAAAGCAAGAAGAACCAACGACTTTACCATGATCAAGCATTGGGAACGTGAGCTTGCCTTTCATGGGGCAGGACATTATTTACATTGTATCTTTTGGTTTTCCATGAGTCCTTCAGGGAAAAGAAAACCTACTGGTCAAATGCTTCGTCTCATTGATCAATCATTTGGCAGCTATGAGGCGTTCAAGTCACATTTTTCAGCTGCTGCCAAACAAGTAGAAGGTGTCGGATGGGCGATACTTGTATGGTCTCCTCGATCTCAGCGTTTAGACATTTTACAAGCAGAGCGCCATCAGTTCCTCTCACAATGGGACGTCATCCCCCTTCTTGCTCTTGATGTGTGGGAGCATGCCTATTACCTCCAATATCGAAATGAAAAGGCGCAATATGTAGACCGGTGGTGGAATGTCGTTGACTGGCGTGAGCCAGAAGCAAGACTAAAACAGGCTCAACAAGTGAAATGGACACCTTTTTGATCGCATACTCCACATAGTTCATTTGCTATGTGGGTTTTTATTAGTTTACATAATAATATTATGAACACCCATTACAAAATCATAGGTTGTTTTTTCAGAAAATTCATTTAAAATAGAAAAGATATGAAAAGAAAGAGAGTTGAAAGATAGTATGAACACCCTTTTACACATTAGTCACTTTGCAGGAAGAACATTCGCTATATGGGTCATTGTCTTTGCTTGTCTAGGTTTTACTTTTCCTGCGGCATTTTCTTTGATTGGACCTTATATCCCTTTTTTACTTGGCATTATTATGTTTGGCATGGGGCTGACGCTGTCTTCTGAAGATTTTAAAGAGCTTTTTAGAAAGCCTCTTTATGTATTGATCGGGGTTTTAGCGCAGTATACACTGATGCCACTCATTGCATTTTTATTGGCCTATGGGTTACATTTGCCTTCTGAAATCGCTGTTGGTGTCATTCTCGTCGGCTGCTGTCCAGGCGGGACTGCATCCAATGTAATGACCTTTTTGGCGAAAGGAAATACGGCCTTATCTGTTGCCGTGACAACGATCTCGACCCTACTTGCTCCCATTTTGACCCCTGTTTTCATTTATATCTTTGCAAAATCTTGGTTATCTGTATCACCGGGTGCTTTGTTTTTGTCGATTGTCCAAGTTGTCTTAATCCCGATTATTTTAGGTGTCATCGTCAAATTGTTTTTTAAAAAACAAGTGACGTATGCTGTACAAGCACTCCCGCTTGTATCTGTTACTGGCATTGTCGCCATCATTGCAGCTGTTGTCAGTGCAAATAAAGAACAGATTCTGCAATCTGGACTGCTTATTTTTGCCGTTGTTGTTTTACATAATGCTCTTGGTCTATTATTGGGTTACCTCATTGCAAAATGGTGTAAAATGGACATTCCTTCTCAACGAGCAATTTCAATAGAAGTAGGGATGCAAAATTCTGGACTTGGCGCAGCCCTTGCAACCGCACATTTTTCTCCACTTGCCGCCGTCCCCAGTGCCATTTTTAGCGTATGGCATAATTTATCTGGCTCTTGGCTGGCAACATTTTGGTCAAAAAGAGGCTACCCAGAAAATAAAGACCAAAAAAGCTAGTACCCTCATCGGTACTAGCTTTTTCTTTCGATTATCCTTCAAGCAATAGCTGTTCAGGATCTTCAAGTAGATTTTTAATCGTGACAAGGAACCCAACAGCTTCTTTTCCATCGACAATACGGTGATCGTATGAAAGAGCTAAATACATCATTGGACGGTTTTCAAAGCGTTCTTCATCAATTGCAACAGGACGAAGCTGAATTTTATGCATACCTAAAATTCCAACTTGAGGACTGTTTAAAATTGGTGTTGAAAGCAGAGAACCAAATGTTCCTCCGTTTGTGATCGTGAATGATCCACCTTGTAATTCATTGAGCGATAATTTGTTATCTCTTGCTTTTTTCGCAAGATGACCGATTTCTTTTTCAATTCCAGCAAACGATAGTCTGTCTGCATCACGGACAACTGGTACCACAAGCCCTTCATTGGCGGCTACAGCAATACCGATGTCATAGAATTTTTTAATGACAAGCTCATCACCTTGAATTTCTGCGTTGAGAAGTGGATATTTTTTAAGTGCTGCTACCACTGCTTTTGTGAAGAAGGACATGAAGCCCAGTTTCACATCGTTTTGTTCAAGGAAGGCATCTTTGCGACGCTTTCTTAAATCCATGACAGCTGTCATATCGACTTCATTAAATGTTGTCAGCATCGCTGCCGTTTGTTGAACTTCAACTAAACGTTTTGCAATGGTTTGTCTGCGGCGTGACATTTTTTCACGCTCAACTGGTTTCCCTGCTTGATCATTTTGCACCGCAGCATTTGCTTTTGGCGCGGCTTTCGGTGCACTTGCAGGAGCTTCATTCTTTTGGTAAGAAGCTACATCCTGCTTTCGTACCCTGCCCAGCGGATCTGCGGTTGGAATCTCAGATAAGTCTAACCCCTTCTCTCTTGCTAGTTTTCTAGCTGCTGGAGAAGCGATCGTTCTGCCATTACCAGATTTCGGCTCTTCTTTTGCTGCCTCTTCTTTTTGTTCAGCTGCTGGTTCTTCTTTCGAAGCTGGTGCAGAATCTTGCTCAGGTGCTGGAGCTGCGGACTCGCTTCCGCCAGCTTCACCTGCTGCAATCGTTCCGATGACTTCTCCAACTTGGACAGTGTCACCAGAATCTTTCAGTACTTCTTTTAGAACACCAGATTCTTCAGCTGTCAATTCGACATTGACTTTATCTGTTTCAAGTTCTAACAGGTATTCCCCCTGCTCAACATAATCGCCCGGCTGTTTTAGCCACTGAGCAATTGTTCCTTCCGAGATTGATTCCGCTAGTTCAGGTACTTTAATTTCCGCCATTTTTCATTTCCCCCTTAGTTTTTGCGAGTCAAGCTATCAGATACAATTCGTTCTTGTTCTTTTTTATGAACAGTTGGATCACCCTCAGCCGTACTTGAACGTCTTCTGCGGCCGATGTAACGTACTTTCACTTTTTCAGATGCAATTTCACGTAAATATGGCTCAATATATCCCCAAGCGCCCATATTTTGCGGTTCTTCTTGCACCCATACGATTTCTTCTAAGTTCGTCAGTTTTGATAAAATAGCTTTAATATCTTTGGCTGGGAATGGATATAATTGTTCCACTCTCGCAATATGAAGCCAATCTTTTGGGTCTTCCATTTGAGTAAAACGATCACTAATATCGATCGATACCTTCCCGCTCGATAGCACAAGGCGTGTTACTTTTTCATGATCATGCACAAGGCCCGGCTGTTCAAGAACTGGACGGAACTGTCCATCTGTTAGTTCTTGGACTTCGGATAATGTGTTCGGGTTTCGAAGCAGACTCTTCGGTGTCATGATGACAAGAGGACGAATCTCTTCACGAAGCAGCATTTTCGCCTGTCTTCTAAGAATATGGAAGTATTGAGCTGCACTTGTCAGGTTCGCAACTGTCCAGTTATTCTCAGCAGCTGATTGCAAGAAACGTTCTGTTCTTCCACTAGAATGTTCTGGACCTTGTCCTTCATATCCATGTGGCAAGAGCATCACAAGCCCTGACTTTTGTCCCCACTTGGCGCGGCCTGCTGAAATAAATTGATCAAAATACACTTGAGCCGCATTTGCGAAGTCTCCAAATTGAGCTTCCCAAATCACTAATGTTTCAGGAGAATAGACATTATAACCATATTCAAACCCGATGACAGAGCCTTCTGACAGTGGACTATTATGGACTGTAAATGATGCATTTGCATCACTCAGTTCATGAAGAGCAATGAATTCATCACCCGTTTGACTGTCGTGAAGAACAAGGTTTCTTTGAGCAAATGTGCCTCGCTCAGAATCCTGTCCGGTCATTCGAATCGGCGTACCGTCTTTTAATATAGATGCAAATGCCAGTGCTTCACCAAGTGACCATTCCACTTTGCGATCATCTGTAAACACTTTTGCACGTTTTTCAAGGATCCGCTTTAGCTTACCGAATACTTGGAAGTCTTTCGGCCAGCTAATTAATTCTTCATTCAGCTTTCTTAATACATCAAACTCTACAGATGTATCAACTGCAGGGAAGCCGTTAGATACAGGCTCTGGCAGTTCGATTTCTTGAATCGTATGTTCTTTCTTTGAAGGTACTTTTTTATAAGCTTCTTCAATTTTTGCCGTGACAGCCTGCTCAATTTCTTCTCTTTGTTCTTTTGACAGAAGGCCCTCAGTGACAAGCTTATCTGCGAAGATATTCTTGACCGTTTTGTGCTTTCTGACCGCATCGTACAGCATTGGCTGAGTAGTAGAAGGCTCATCCATTTCGTTATGGCCATATCTGCGGTAGCCAATCAAATCAATTAAGAAATCCTTTTTAAACCGTTTACGGTATTCTACCGCCAGCTGAACAGCTGCTAAACAGGCTTCTGGATCGTCTGCATTGACGTGAACAATTGGAATCTCGAAACCTTTTGCAAGGTCACTAGCGTATTTCGTTGAACGAGATTCATTGCTTTCTGTGGTAAACCCAATCATATTGTTGGCAATGATATGGATCGTTCCCCCCACTTGATAGCCGACTAATTGACTTAAATTTAATGTTTCTGCGACAATTCCCTCTCCAGGAAATGCAGCATCCCCATGAATTAAGATGGCTAACGCTTTTTCAACGTCTTGAACTGGATAGCCTTTTTGAGTACGCGATTCTTGCGCTGCACGAGTGCTTCCTTCAATAATCGGGTCAATAAATTCCAAGTGACTTGGGTTATTGGCAAGTGTGACTCTTGCACTCTTTGTATCTTCATCTTTGATTTGGCGGTCAGCACCGAGATGATATTTTACATCCCCTGTCCATCCGTAGCTGATGCCAATAGAGCCTTCTGATGGTACAAGCTCTTTATTAGGTGCATGCTGGAATTCTGAGAAAATGATCTCATATGGCTTTCCTAACACATGTGCTAATACATTTAAACGGCCTCTATGTGCCATTCCAATGTTAATATTTGAAGTCCCTTGTGTAACAGACTCGGATATAATTTCATCAAGTACTGGAACAAGTGCGTCTAATCCTTCTATAGAAAAACGCTTTTGTCCAACAAATGTTTTATGAAGGAATTGCTCAAATTGCTCGACTTCTGTTAATCTTTTGAGTACAGAAACTAGTTTATCTGCTGGTTTTTTCTTAAATAATTCACCAGACTCAATAGATTTAGAGAGCCAGTTTCGCTCTTCGAAGTCATGTACATGATCAAACTCAAATGAAATGGTACGCTTATACGTATTTCTCAAATGGTTAATGGCTTCTATGCCGTTTGAAATGTGTTTAGGTGCATCTGGACTAATAATTGATATTGGAATATTCTTAACGTCTTCTTCAGTTAAACCGTATTCCTTTAATGGAAACAGCTCTTGTAATTCCTTTTCTTTGCGAAGAGGATTGACGGAAGCATTTAAATGGCCATACGTTCTGATGTCTTCTGCCAGTTTAACGACTGATGCTATCTTTTGGATTTGTTCAGAAGTAACTACGCTATTTTCTTTTTTCCCAATTTCCTCCTTCATTTCACTCGGTGGTGCACCAAGTTCATCAAATATGCCTCTTATGTCTTCATCAACACTAGTAGGATCTTGGACATATTGATCGTAGAGCTCGAGCACGTAGCCGAGGTTCGGACCATGAAATTCTTCCCAACTCAACGGTTGTTTCACATCATTTTGAAACATTTTGAACACTACCCCCAACTTTGATCATCAAGTGATTGAACACTATCTCGATATAACTTCCAGAACACAATGACCAAATTTATGTAATAAAACGCTTCCAATCATATTCTACCACTGTTTCGGATTACTTTCTACATTCTTTGTTCAATTAAAGATAAAAAATTCAAAGAAAAACAAAAAATTTAAATCATTCCGAAAAATATTTTAAAGAAAGGGGCAAAACCTTATGCCCCAATGCTTTTATGCAGCAATTTCTTGAGTAATGGATAGAGCACATCTGGCAATGTATCGACATCCGGTACAAAAATGCTGAACTTGCCATACATATCTTGGATCGTTTTCATCTGCGCCTCTTCAATCGGAGAATTGGATAAAAACACATTGATCACTTCAATTCCCTTTTTTCTCGCTTCGAGAACCGCTTCATGTGTATCCACGATCCCATTTTGTTCGTAGCTGAATGCAGCCGGCTCTCCGTCTGAGAAAACAATGAGGAATTTTTGCTCTTCTCTTCGTTTTAAAATCATTTTTGTCATTTGGCGAATCGCATATCCATCCCGGTTATCCTCTTCTGGCTCAAGTGACATAATGGATGGTCCTGCGTCAAATAAGGAATCTTTGAACGATACGACGGTGTTAAAGTAGTTCGGTTGACTTGTTTCAGTTGCGTCATTTGTATCTTCCCAGAACCCTACAATTTGATGAGGTACCTGAACTGATTTTAATGCTTCATGAAACAGAACAATCCCTTTTTTTGTCTCATCCATCTTGTCAAACATACTCGCAGAGCAGTCAACTAATAAAGTGAACACAGCATCAATTTGAGAAGATGGCGCTTGTTTTTTATAAAATAGTCGAGGATTGGACTCTGTAAAATAACGAATAAGCTTTTTGCTGAGACGTCCTGCATGAAGATCTGTTTTTGGCCATGATTTTTTATGCTCAAGTGTTTTTTGAATCATTTGTTTTAAGCGTTTCTGATAAGGCTCGATTGCCTTTGCGTGCTGCTTGTACACATCTATTTGCTCTGGTGCAGGAGGTTCTGGTGAAATCATGACTGGAAATGCATATTTGTTTTCTTTTCCATTCTCATGCGCATCTGCCCCGCTTTCTTCTCCTTCTGCCTCTTCTAGTGCTTCAAGCTTTGAATAGTCTTTTCGATGGGTTTGTTTGGCTGAACCTTGAACCGTTCCAAGCGCCTGATCTCCATCGTCACCTTCTCTTGCCGCATCTTTACCGAGATCGCTTTTACCACCGTGTTCTAAATCAAATTGAAGGAAACTTTTAGATGGTGCTTCTGTTTCTCTATGCCATACTTCCATATATTCATTATGGATGTCTTCATCCCCCTCTTTTTCCCGATCGACTTTTATATCCTCACTTAATTTAGGCTTTCTTTTGAGGTCATGGAAAAGCGGTTCTTTTGCCGCTTTTTCATAGTCCAATTCTGGGAAGAAAAAGTATGTGTTCAGCATATCCTTTTCAAGGAGCTCATCGAAGCCTTCTGTCAATTCCTTCACAATGATGGCGATATCAGATGTCGAGCGTGCGTCATATACACGTTCAAGACTTGACTCAATAAACGGAATCATTGGATCTATCCGCTCATGAAGGGGTGGAATTTCTTCAAGCGGAGATTCGGCTGTCAGCTTCACGTATATCGCACAAAAGAGTGCATCTGTTAAAATACTGCGCTCTTGGTTAATCGTTAATTGTGTTTTAAAGTGACGTCTGTAAAGCTCTCTTCTCCGTTTAAATACCTTTTTTGTTCCTGGGCGGTCACGTTTAATCCGCTCTTCAATCCGGATATCTTCAAACAGCATAAACAATTGTTTGCACACATCAGGAATGGATAATGTGTGGGCATAGCGAATGATGTCTTCAAATACTGTAAGATCGCTATACACTGTCCCTACTGCTCGCAGAAACACATCACTTTTTAGGCCTGCTATCATATCCTCTTGATGACGATCATCCCAAAAATGGCTGATGAAAATTTTCTTTTCAAACGGTTCATAGTACGACTGAACTCCGTATTCAAGCTCCACATCATCACTTTTGGCAAGTGTTTTGGCTAAATCCGTTAATTCCATAAATAGAAATGAATCGATTCTGCTGTCATTAAATTTGATGAATTTCAAAAGTCAGAACCTCACTCGAATAATGTTTGAGCGATATTTCTTACCGCTGCTTTTTCCCGGTCATCTTCTAGCTTCTCTACAATTCCTCGTTCAATTGCACGAAGCGGCGGGATATATTGCGCAAGATCACATGTATCTAACAGTGCGCGAATGGATGCGGCTTCTTCACTGACCTGTCCATTGTGTGCTTGGACGATGAGATCTGATGAGAGCTGTACGAATTGATCGATTAAACGCTCATCCTTTAATACGGATTGAGTGTGCAGTACTTCTTTTAAAATGCCACCGCCAATGTAAGGAACTTCAATGACGACAAAACGATTTTTCAGCGCTTCATTGAGCGGCACTGTCCCCACATATCCCTCATTGATTGCTGCAATCACGCCAAAACCTTCTTCTGCTCTAACGACTTCACCTGTAAATGGGTTTGTCATCATTTTTCTGTAATCAAGCACACCGTTTAAAATAGGCAGTGTTTCTGGTTTAGCCATGTTGATTTCATCAATATATAAAAGGTGTCCTTTTTTCATTGCTTTTGTAACGGGTCCTTCAATGAATTCTATAGAAGCAACTTGCCCATCATTATGGATGGTTTTATAGCCAATAAGACTTTCTGCATCAAGGTCAACTGAGCAGTTTATACTGTGCATCGGCTGTTGAAAGAATGCGGATAAAGTTTCTGCTAGTTTTGTTTTACCTGAGCCCGTCGGTCCTTTTAACAGAACATTTTTTCCTAGGGCAAGTGCAATCATGGCATCTTGAATAATAGACGTATCTTGTGATTCATAGCCGCCTGTTCCGATAAGCGGACGAAATTCTTCTTCGAGAACTTTTCCTTTTGCTTCGATCATTGCTTGAATTTCTTCTGGGAGTGATGGTTGGTTAAACATATATGATTAATTCCTCTCTTCGATCATTTTCCTCACCAAGTATACTAAAAAAACCTTTATGCACTCAATACATAAAGGTTCGTCTTCTGTTATTTTACCATTTCTTTTGTGATGGCTCCGCAAGCAATGCGTTTCCCTGAGTTGCCAGAAGGGTTGCTTAAGTAATCATCTGCTTCTGCATGGATGATAAAACTTCGCCCGTTTTGATTAACTAATTGATTCTGGCCTCCCTTTAACGTCACATCTGGTACATTCACGACAACATCAATTTGTCCATCTGCCCCTACCTCTAAATTAGGCATATCTCCAGCATGGTGCCCCTTTGGGTTGTCGAAGCCATGCTCTCTATGGGTCGGATTAAAGTGAGCCCCCGCCGTTTCAAAATCTGGCGTTTCACATATTCCTGTTTCATGAATATGAAAGCCGTGAGGACCTGGCGGCAGTCCTTTCGCTTTCACATGCAGATCCAGCCCATTTTCTGAGGACTCTCTTATTTCAATGCTCCCTATTTTTTGACCGCTTTCGTTTATGAGTGACGTTGTGACTGGTGCTTGTTTAGGTGCGGCAACTTCTCTTGTTTCTTCTGTCGTTTCTTTTTTCGGCGGTGCATGACATGCTGATGCGGTAAAGATCAAACATATCATGATCATCCACACTGACTTTTTCATTTATGACTGCCCCCTTTTGCTATCAGTATGGACAAACTGATGAGAAGGCAAACAAAAAAAGCCGAAAATCGGCTTTTTTAGAAGAAACGTTTCGCACCTAGGTACGCTTTTTTCCAATAAGGATTGCTTAAGTTTGAAATTCCTACTCCGCTGTCACTTGCATGAAGGAAATCTCCTCCACCTAGGTATAGTCCCATATGAGAAGGACCTGCTTTGTACGTTGTGAAATAAACAAAATCTCCAACTTGTGGTGTGCTGACAGGCGTCATCATATTCCAGTATCCTGCTGTACTCAATCTAGATACTGATGAAACCTTATTAATGAGATAGTAAACAAAGCCGCTGCAATCAAATCCAGCTGGTGTATTGCCGCCCCATCTGTAAGGAATGCCTGTGAGTTTTTTACCTTCTTGAATCATTGTCGTGATTTTTGCATTCATTGGAACGTCATTTTTATTATTGTTGACCGGTGTTGTTGAACCGTTTGACGTAGAACCATTAGATCCAGTTGAACCGGAAGCTGTTCCGTTGATTTTTAATACTTGTCCAATTCTAAGCACATCACTTTTCAAGCTGTTTGCTGCGCGGATTGATTGAACCTGCACCTTAAACTGATTCGCAATTTTCCATAATGAATCACCTGATTTAACCGTATAAGATGTTGTTTTACTACTTGAAGACTGATTGCTGTTTGAAGGCGTGCTAGGTTGAGCAGGTGCTTTCGGCTGACTTGGTTTTGACGTCACCGTTCCTTTTACCTTCAATACTTGATTTGGATAAATCGTATCAGATTTTAGCGAGTTCAATGTTTTAATTTCACCAATCGACATATTTAACGAATTGGCAATTTTCCAAAGTGAATCGCCTAATTTCACTTTATATGTACTAGATGCTGACGACGAACTATTAGAATTCGTTGATTTGTTACTTGAGCTAGAATTAGATGTTGAGTTTGAATTTGTGGACTGGCTGCCGCTCGTTTTCGTCGTTCCAGACACTTTCAGCTTTTGTCCAGGACGAATGAGGTCACTGTTTAAGCTGTTCAAACTTTTCAAACTTGCAACTGACATTTTGTGATTCTTCGCAATCAGCCATAATGAATCCCCAAGCTTGACTGTATAGCTAGATGTTGTTGAAGCACTTGATTTCGTTGCTTTTGAACTTGTTGATGAGCTGGATTTTGAACTTTTTGCACCAGGAATCTTTAAGCTTTGTCCTGCAAAAATCATCGTCGTTTTTAATTGATTAAGAGATTGAAGTTCCGAAATACTTGTGTTGTACTGTTCGGCAATCTTCCAAAGTGAGTCACCGCTTTTCACCTTGATCGTCTGTGCTTCTGCCGGTGCAGCAATAACAGCTGAGCCTGCGATCGCTGAAACTGTGAGGCCGGTTACTACTTTTTTCTTCATAGATAAATCTCCGCCTTTCATGATTTCGTTCCATAAGACTTATGTACTAGTTTTGAGTTTAGCATTTAATGGTTCTGCTTCTCTTGCACTATTTTATCTTTATTTCTATTATATTACTCGACATGAAGACGTTGGGCAATACTAAATAGGTTAGAGCAGCAAACTCAAAATGCTAAAACAAAGCCATATCGTTTCTATCGGCTGTTTGCTGTATTTATCAACATTTTTTAAGGAATTTTTAAGTTGACGTTTAGAAATTTGTCAAAACAAGCACGTTGCTAGTTTCATAGTTCTATTCTACATGACAAATTTTTCTGTATCAAATGACTTTTTACTTAATTGCCTGTTTTTTCTTCTCAATAAAAAAAGCACCCTTCCCAATGAAGAATGCTGTGTTCATGTTTACTTTCTGATTTCTTGATCTTTTACAGTTAACGGATAGAGGACGCCTTCTTTCGCAAACGACATTTTCCCTGTTTCTTCTGATACAACAAGAACAAGGGCATCGGTCATGCCAGAAAGTCCAATGGCTGCCCGGTGTCTTGTGCCAAGAGAAGGGCTGACTTTTTTTGAGGTGAGCGGTAGAACGTTTGCAGCGGAAACAAGCGTATTTTCTTTTACTAAAAGAGCGCCATCATGAAGTGGGTTTCCAGGATAGAAAATGCTTTCTATTAATGATGCGCTAATTTTCGCATGGAGGTTTGTCCCTTTTTGTATATAATCCTCAACCTCGTCTCTCCTTTGAATCACAATCAGTGCGCCATGCTTTTGTTTTGATAAGTTCTCAATGGCTAAAGAAAATTGAGCAAAACCTGGTGTGAATTCTTCCATATATGCTTGTAAATAAAACGAGGAAGCCTCTGCATGCATTTCATTAAACTGATCATGCAATGATTCGAGTTCACAAAGAAGGCATTGTTCGGTCTGGTCAAGCGAATCGACGATTTTCCTTGCATCCATCATAATTTGCGTCAAATGAGATTTCATTTCTAACTTAAACATCGCTTCTTCATTTGTGCGATTGATCATCTCACCATGTCCCTCCTTCTTTCGCTTGTGTCATAAAATAACAAATTGTGCACATTCTATTTGTATGGAGGTGAATTCAATATGACCATTCAAAAAGTGATTCAATATGCTTGCAGCATTTTAGGTGTTGTCAGTCTTTCTTTTATTTATGCCCAAATGTTCAAAAAAACGAAGCCCTCAAAGAAAAATAATCCGACAGAGAATTGATTTTTTTACATAGCATGATATAATTCCTCTCGTTATTTCTGTTCAGAGAGGAACTTATGATGAGAGAAACGAATAGTATTCGAGCAAAATTGGCACAATTTTTAACCATATTGATTCCGATTTTAATTACACAGGCAGGTCTTTCGCTTATCACATTTTTAGACACGGTGATGTCTGGAAAAGTGAGTGCAGAAGACCTGGCAGGTGTAGCGATCGGTTCGAGCATTTGGACACCTGTTTATACTGGTCTTGCTGGTATTTTAATGGCTGTTACCCCTATAGTGGCTCAGCTGATGGGCGGCGGCCGCAGAGAAGACGTTCCTCGGGCAGTCTTCCAGGCCATTTATTTATCTTTTCTTTTAAGTATCGTGGTGATTGTTATTGGATCGTTATGTGTTCCTTTTATTTTAGGGAGACTTGGGCTTGAACCATCCGTAGAAACCATTGCCCGTCATTTTCTCAGCTTCCTTGCTATTGGAATCATCCCGCTTTTTGGTTATTCAGTCATGAGATCGTTCATTGATGCATTAGGAAAAACACGTGTGACGATGTTCATTACGTTAACCGCACTTCCTATTAATTTTGTTTTAAATTATCTCTTTATTTTTGGAAACTTTGGGTTTCCAAAGCTTGGCGGTGCAGGGGCAGGTCTTGCATCTGCGCTGACGTATTGGGCGATTTTCATCATGAGTATTTGTATTGTCATCAAAGCCGAACCGTTTGCATCCTTTCGGTTGTTTCAGACATTACCTCGTTTTAACGTCTCCCGAATGGGTCAAATACTGAAAATCGGTATCCCTATTGGGTTTGCGATCTTTTTTGAAACAAGTATTTTTGCAGCTGTCACGCTCTTAATGGGTCACTTTGATACCGTGACAATCGCCAGTCACCAAGCAGCGATGAACTTTGCTTCTATTTTATATATCCTGCCGCTTAGTATCTCAATGGCTTTAACGATTGTTGTAGGTTTTGAAGCCGGTGCCATGCGGTATAAAGACGCAAAAAGCTACAGCTATATTGGCATTGCAACAGCTGTTTTGTTCTCATTATGTACCGCAGCACTCATCTTGTTATTTAGACCTGAGATCGCTGGTTTATATACAACTGAATCAGCTGTTTTACAAATGACACAGCACTTTTTGATGTATGCGATCTTTTTCCAGCTGTCTGATGCGATCGCTGCACCCATTCAAGGGGCTCTGCGCGGCTATAAAGATGTGAATTATACACTGATTGCTGCGTTTGTCTCTTACTGGGTCATCGGCCTTCCAGCTGGCTACTTGATTGGCACGTATACCTCATTTGGAGCGTTTGGTTATTGGGTTGGGCTGATTACTGGGCTTGCCGCAGGTGCCATCGTCCTATTTGTTCGTCTCAGGTTGATTGAAAGACGTATGCATTCTGCTACAACAGGAAAAGGCAGCTGACTGAAGTCAGCTGCCTTTCATTTAGTCATTCCATTGATACGTCCAGAAAATTTCTTCATCAAACCATTTTTGAACGACTGGTTCTTTGTTTTTCAGCTTTTGTTCAAGCTCTCTTAGCATGCCTTCTGTTTGTGTTCTATGCGCTCTTAGTGCATTTAATTTGATATCGGCTACATCCGTAATATCAATCACAATATCGGCATTTCCTAGCACTTCTTCTCGATTTTTCGTAATGGCCATGCAGTATGTGACAGGACGGTCTTCTTTTTTCTTGCGGTATAGAGCACGAATGACCGCTTCACCTGTCGCATCATGATCAGGGTGTACGCCATGACCTGGATAAAACGTGACAATAAGAGTTGGTTTCACTTCATCAATTATGCTTTCCATCACATCCGCTAAATACTCATCATCTTCAAATTCCAACGTTTTATCCCGAAGACCAAGCATTCGCAAGTCTGTGACATCCATTTCTTTACATGCATTGATTAATTCCTGTTTTCTTAATTCAGGAAGTGTCTCACGGTTAGCATATGTTGGACTTCCCATATTTCTTCCCATTTCTCCAAGTGTCCCGCATGCATACGTCACTGGAATTCCACGTTTTCTGCTTTGCGCGATGAGCCCTGCGACCCCGAAGGATTCATCGTCGGGGTGAGGCAGCATCACAAGTACATGTTCGTTCATCACTGTTCCCCTCTCTCCTACACCTGAAATGGTGTTTCACTAATTTGTAATGAGATCGCTAGTTTTCCGTCTGGCAGGTGTCCTGCTAACAGCAGGCGACCTTGTTCATCAAACACGTAATCGGTTAAACCTTCTGCGTAAATCCAGCCATCTTCTGTTTTCATCCCGACACGGTATGGACCTTGTCCTTTTATTTTTGCCTGTGAATAGACGACTTTTGCGTTGCGGATATACGCCACGACCGTCATATTTTGCTCATTCACATGCGCTGAATAAGAACCAGTTGTCGTTTCAAGATGAACGAAGACTGGCCGATTTAAAAACGATTCAAGATGTGCTGTGACATCTTCCGTTTGAATTGGTTTCATGAGTGGTTCCTTCCTTCATTTTGAATTAGTTCTCGCAGCTTTTTCGTATGTAAGCTGATCAGCTGTAGTTGATGACCCTGTTCAATCGTGCTTTCTAAAATTCTTTCCACAGCGAGTACATACTTTTGATGTAATGACTTTCTTGCGCGAGGATGGGTGCGTGCATCAAGCAAATCATCTCGTATCGCCTCGTGTAATGAAGTCATATCCACTACATCAAGCTGCCGATTTTTCCATAAAGATTGATAAGCGTGTGCAAGCTCATCGACTGATGACATGTGATCACCTCTACAGTTTTGGTAACAACTTATTATGACATGATCCGCCTGCAAAAAAAAGCAAACTGCTTCGTCTCTTTAATGAGAATTCGCTGTTTTTTTCATTCGCAGTTGAGAGGTTGTAAATAGTAAAATCGCCACCCAAATACAGAGGAATGTCACGATTTTTGCTGCAGATAAGTGTTCGTGATACACAAACAGCCCCAAAAAGAGTGTAATGGTCGGTGCAATATACTGCAAAATACCAACTTGGTATAAAGGAATTCTTTTGGCCCCTTCAGAAAATAAAAGAAGCGGTACAGCTGTAAAGACACCTGCAAAAAATAATAGCCCAAGAGAGCCGAAGCTGCTCGGATTCATCGTGACAACAGGTTCTTTTAAGAAGAAGAATAAGTAAACAAGCGCAGCTGGTGCAAGAAGCAGTGTTTCAATGGTTAATCCAATGGCACTCGTAAAACTCATTCTTTTTTTAATCAGTCCATAAAACCCAAAACTAAAAGCCAATACGAAAGCCACGACAGGAAATGAGCCGTACTGAACAGTTGAGATGATGACCCCAGCTGCGGCAATGAGAATGGCGGTGGTTTGTATTTTATTCAGTCGTTCTTTTAAGAAAATGATGCCTAGTAAAACTGATACAAGCGGATTAATATAATACCCTAAACTCGCTTCCAGCATCAGATCGTGATTTACCGCCCAAATGTATACATACCAGTTGACCGAAATTAAAATAGCCGATAAAAGTAATGAAAAAAGTGCTTTTCCATCTATCATCAGACCTTTCACAGTCTGCATCGCTGGACGGACTTGCTTTAAATATAAAAGAATACCGCACATAAAAACAAAGGACCATACGATTCTGTGCGCTAAAATTTCGCCTGACGAAATATGCTCCATCAGTTTCCAATATAATGGGAACAACCCCCATAATGTAAAAGATGCAGCCGTATACAAGACACCTTTTGATTGTTGTTCGTTCAATCTAACCATTCCTTTCTAAACCTATCGTATATTATAGCACGCACATCACTTTATGGGCATATACTAATTCAGGGCATTTAGAAAGGATGATTTGCATGTTTGACTGGAACCGATTATTTCCTTTTCAAAAGCAATTTTCAAAAGAAGCGTTAAAAAATTCAGATCCTAAAGACGTTGAGCAATATGTCAATCAAGTCATGGAAAGTGTTTTCGGCTCCAATTATTCTGCTCAATTCCCCTTTCAGGATCCGCTGTCTCAGAAGCAGAAAACAAGAGAGACAGACGATAAAAAAAAGAAAGAGCCGAATGTTGAAGTATTTGAGACGACAGATCACGTGTTTGTCAAAATAGAGCTCGATCGTCCGAACACTGAAAAAGTAAAAATCAAACATACAGCCAATCTGCTGTTTATTGATCATTTTCCTGAAGAGAATAAACAAAAGAAGGTTGTCCTGCCTGCTGCTGTGAAAAGAAAAGGAACGAAGGCTTCGTATCAAGATGGTATTTTAGAAATTATGTTTTTAAAGCATGATGATCCAGGCATCTCTGAAATTGATATTCCATTATAAAAAGCCTGCTTTGAAATGGAAGCAGGCTTACTCTTTTTTCTTAATAATATGGTGGATATCCGCCGCCATAAGGTGGTGGAACAGGCGGTGGTGGTGGCGGGTAATATGGACGAGGATAATTAAAAATCGCACTTCCTAGAAATCCGCCAAGCAGTCCGCCGACTAAAGGAGCGCCAAAACCAAAAAACAAAGGGACTCTAGATTCATATGGCGGAATGCCAGGTGCACCGCCTCGAAAATACGGAGTATGAGGGTACATGCTTTTCTCCTCCTTTGTCATGTGCCTAACATCAGCATATTCATTAGGAGACAAAACGTTTGGGCAAACCTAAAACTAAGCTTGCTCCTTTTTTACATGAGATCCAGCATACTCCCCTGCCCAGCGCGATACTTCTCCGAACACACCATGTAATGCACTTCCTTTTTCGGTTAGACAATAGATGACTTTGACTGGCGTTTCAGGAAGTACAGTGCGCTTTATGATTCCTTCTTGCTCAAGCTCTTTTAAGCGTTCTGCGAGCATTTTTTGACTGATGGATGGAATAATGTCCGTCAGGTCTTTAAACCGCTTCGGACCATCAAGCAATACATGAATGATGAGACCATTCCACCTTTTGCCAAGAAGTAAAAAAGCTTGCTGAATGTTTGGACATAATTGAAATTCCATATTTTTCAGCCTTTCTTTTCATGATCGTTTGACAAACTAACGGTATACAATTTAAAATATATCTCTAGTTACAATAAGTAAGTTTCTCACTTTTTTATTTATTGTACCATACTATTTGCAAAAACGGGAGGAAATATCCATATGGCGAGCGATCAAAAAACGATTGACATTTTAAAAGAAAGAGCTTCAGTAAAAGAGTATGATACAACTCATGAAATGACAAAAGAAGAGTTAAAAGAGCTTCTTGATATCACAACAAAAGCACCATCTGCTTGGAACCTTCAGCATTGGCATTTCACTGTTTTCCATAGTGCTGAATCAAAAGCAAAACTTCTTCCAATTGCTTATAACCAAAAACAAGTCTCACAAGCATCAGCTGTGATTGCAGTGCTTGGTGACCTTGAAGCCAATCTAAATGGTGAAAAAATCTACAGTGAGCTAGCAGAACAAGGTTTCATCACAGAAGATATTAAAGAAACACTGATGACACAAATCAATGGTGCTTACCAAAGCGAGCAATATGCACGTGAAGCTGCTTATTCAAACGCTTCGTTAGCTGCTATGCAATTAATGATTGCGGCGAAAGCAATGGGATATGATACATGCGCAATGGGCGGTTTCAGCAAAGAAGCGTACGTGAAAGAATTCAATGTGAGCGGTCGATACGAACCAGTGATGTTGATTTCTGTCGGCAAAGCAGCAAAAGAAGCTCATAAAAGCAATCGTTTTGACATCGAAGAAGTATCTGATTTCCTATAAAAAACGGCACAGTCTCAGCTTCATGCTGGGGCTTTTTTATTTGCTCTAAATATTATTCTTCCATACTTATTTTCAAGTCTTCCTTTCTCTCTATTCACTATTTACCTCTTTTTAAAAATGAAAGCGTTATATTAGTATGATATTCATAAAAATGATTGTTTTTTCTGAAAATGGTCTTGTGATCTAATCTGACAACTGCTATTATTATGAAATTACAAAATATTAGAGGAGGAAAACATGAACAAAAAACTGATACTGACACTACTCATCGCGATTCCATTCATTGGGCAGCTTGCACTGCTCCCCTTTGTGAATCGTATTCATCCATTTGTCATCGGGCTGCCCTTTTTCCACTTCTGGCTCTTACTATGGATTGTACTCACACCCGTTTGCACATTTATCATTTACAGGATGCAACATTCAAATGGAGGAACTGACGAATGCAAGGAAACTTAACAGCTTTATTGATTACTGCAAGTATTATTTTTATCGTCGTGGTCATCGGTTTTGCCGCTGGTCGTGATAAATCATCAAGACAATCAGTAGAAGAATGGTCTGTTGGCGGGAGAAAATTTGGCGGGCTTCTCGTCTGGTTCCTTGTTGGCGCAGACTTATATACTGCTTATACCTTTTTAGGGCTCACAAGTACAGCTTATACAGCGGGAAGTGTTGCTTTTTTCGCTATCCCCTATTCAGTTCTTGCTTATTTTATTGCGTATTTCTTCTTACCAAAACTTTGGACGGTTGCAAAAAATCACAAGCTGACAACACTTGCTGATTATGCACGTGAGCGATTTGACAGTAAACTGTTATCCAGTTTGATTGCCATTGTCGGTGTACTCATGCTCATTCCATACATTTGTCTTCAGCTCAGCGGGATTCAAGATACGTTAACTGTCGCTGGAACGGGTTATATTAATGTAAATGCAGTTGTTATGATTTCATTTATTTTAGTTGCACTTTATACATTTTTCAGTGGTATTAAAGGTCCTACATATACAGCTATTATTAAAGATATTCTTGTTTGGGTGATCATGCTCTTTATGGTGGTTTCCCTCCCGATTATTCATTTTAACGGCTGGACGCCGATGATGAATACGTTAGCTAAGGAGGCCCCACAGCTTCTGACGATACCTGAAGGAGGCCCTAAAGGCATTTTGTGGTTCATTACCGCATCAGGTGTTTCTGCACTCGCATTATTTATGTGGGCACATGCAGCAACTGGCGTTTTCACAGCCAAAAGCGCAGATGCCATCCGTAAAAACAGTATGTTTTTACCTCTTTACAACATTGTATTGATTTTGGTCATCTTCCTTGGCTTCATTGCCTTTTTAGTCTTACCGGAAGATACAAATCCAAGATTTGCTCTTCTTCATTTAATTCAGACGTCATATGGCGGCGTGATGCAGGGGCTTGCGTATTCAACGATTGCACTTGCTTCTCTCATTCCATGCTCGATCATGGCCATTGGGGCGTCGAATTTATTTGCCAATAATTTGTACCGTGATTTAATCCATCCAAATGTGTCACCTAAACGTTTAACGATCATTACACGTTCGATGGTATTTATCGTGATCGGGCTTGCTCTTTTATTCGGTATGCTGTTCCCGACTGCGCTTGTCACGCTTCAGCTGATCGGTGTTTCTGGAATGGTTCAAATTTTCCCAGCCATTGCCATCAGCTTATTCTGGAAAAAACAATCTAGAGAAGCAACGATCGCAGGGCTCATCGTAGGAATTATCATTACCTTTACAGCGAATATGACACAAATGACATTCGGCCTTTATGAAGGCTTTCTCGGCTTACTAGCAAACGTTGTGGTCATCTTGATATTGAATCCATTCTTCCAGAAGAATGTCGCATCTAATTCTGTGACAAGTGATTTGTTTGAAAAGAATGGGAAAACAACGGAACCTGTGGCTAACAAAGCGTAACACAAGAAAAAAGCAGTCCCCTGATAAGGACTGCTTCAGCGTGTAGACAAACCCTCGCATTCTTTGTCAGTCCTGCGTGCTGGTGCTCACGAATGTCAAATTCGCTCCGCTCCAGTACTCGTCCTTCCTAGACTTCAAAGGTTTTCTATCACGCTGAGCTGAAAAGAAGACAAAGGGCTAAAATAAAGTTCATTTTAGCCCTTTGTCAACAATTTGAAGCAGTCCCCTGATGAGGACTGCTTTTTCTATTTCATTTCTTTTTTCAACACTTCAATGGCTTTTTTCATTTGCGTGTCATTTTTCTTGAGCTTATCTTGGATGTTTGTCATCAGTACCGTCGTTGTGTCCCCTGTCAGAATACCATCAGCCTTTAGATCGTGATCTGATTGGAAACTTTTCACGATCGACTGGAATGCTTGATCATATTCTCCATTGGCTTTTGCTTTGTAGCCAAGCGCTTGGAACATTTTTTGAGCTGCTTTGACTTCATCTCCATGATCATTCAGTTGATATGTCTTTTTCGGACTTAAGTATGGCAGCTTCGCATAACTCGGCAGAGATGCTTTTACCTGTGGCTCAATTCCTTTTTTGTGAATCCAAGACCCGTCTGGTGTCAGCCACTTGGCAATGGTTAATTTCACACTAGAGCCATCATTGTAGCTTTGCGCATTCTGAACAGTTCCTTTACCAAATGTCTTTTCTCCAACAAGTTGAATGCTAGAGGATTGGTGTAGAGCCGCCGCCATAATTTCAGCAGCACTCGCTGAACCACCGTTTACAAGGACAACTGCCGGCTGATGAACTTTACGTTCTTTTTCCGCTTTGTACACTTGTTTCTTTCCTTTTTCCTCAACTTGCATAATGACTTTTCCTTTATCGATAAAGTCATTGCTCATTTCAATCGCTTCTGTCATAATGCCGCCTGGATTATCTCTCAGATCAATGACAAAACCTTTTGCCCCTTTTTTCTCGAGGTCATCAATCGCTTTATCCAATTCTTTAGACGTGGTTTCAGCAAAAGAAGTGATTTGGATTTCGCCTATTTTATCTTTTGTTAGTTTTGCATAAACCGTTTCAAGCGGAATGGTATCTCTTGTGATCGTGACATCCACATTTCCAACACCTTGTCTGTTCAAATGCAGTTTGACATCCGTTCCTTTTTTCCCTCTGATAAGAGAAACGGCTTTATTCACTGACATGCCTTTTGTACTTTTACCATCCACTTTTAAAATACGATCATGAGGTTTCAAACCAGCTTTTTCAGCAGGAGAGCCTTTAATCGGTGCGACAATTAAAATTTGTCCATCCTTCTCTTCTACTTGTGCACCAATTCCTTCAAATGAAGATGAAATCGTGTTGTTAAATCCTTCGGCTTCCTCCTGATCCATATATGTAGAGTATGGATCATCAAGTGATGCAATCATTCCTTGAATCGCACCGTCTACTAGTTTTTGATCATCCGTTTTTTCGTAATACTCGTTTTTTACCTTCGTATATGCAGCCATGAGTTTACTAAACTTCTCATCTCCTGAAACGCTGACAGCACCTTGTTTTGTCATAACAAATGTAATCGCTGAGGAAAGCGCTGCTGTCACCAGAATGGCTATCACGAACTTGAATTGTTTTTTCAAAAAAACACCACCTTTATCTCCTTTCATTATTATCAAGGACGATTCTTCATCCGTCAACCAAAGGATCAAACTTCTATTTGAAAAGATAAGCCATTTAGCCCTGCAATGCATAATCTTTAGAGAGAAACATGATAAGGAAAGAAGGGATTCCATGAGTGACTATGTAGAAATGCTTGCCTATTTTGGTGTATCAGGTGCCCATCCTGGTGGAATTGAGCTAACAAAAACGATGATTGAGCAACTCAACTTGACGTCTGAAGATCGTATACTGGATGTTGGATGCGGCACAGGACAAACAGCCGCATATTTAGGACATTTAGGTTATGAAGTAGAGGCGATTGATACACACCCTTTGATGATTGAAAAAGCCAATCTGCGATTCGAGCGGGAACAACTACCTTTCCGTGCACAGCAAGCATCGATCGAACACCTGCCATTTGCGGATGACTCGTTCTCTCTACTGATCAGTGAATCTGTTTTAAGCTTCACCCATTTACCTGCTGCGCTTGCTGAGATGAAACGGGTACTTGCTCCTGGAAAACAATTGATCGCTAATGAGGCTGTGTTAAAAGTGCCGCTTCCCTCAAAAGACCAGGCAGCCATTCGGGAGTTTTATGGGTTTCACTCCCTCTTTTCATTTTCTGAATGGCAAAAGCAGTTAGCGTCCGCAGGATTCCGTGAGATTCGGATTCTCTCATTCGATGAGCACATGGTGCAAGAGGAGCCGACCGAAATGGAATTATCAGATCAAATACCACCTTCTCTTTATGATACATTGCAGACACACTATGACCTGATTCAAACACACCGAGAACATCTGAGTCACCTTGTATTTGAATGTACAGTATAAAATGAGCGAATCTCCTATATGTTTTGTCCAAACTCTATGAAGTCTTTCGCATAGGATAAGAGTGAAAAGAGTTTGTCATAAGGAGGAAAAACATGGAGCGCTACTATAAACTTTGTCAGCAGCATATGGGGAAAGTAGCTAGAATTACTGATCGAAATGGCAGAGTACATGTTGGACGTATTGAGCGGGTGTCAAACCGCAAAGTTTATATCCGGCCAGTCGGCGGGTCCCGCGGGGGCTTTGGTTATGGATATTACGGAGGTTATTATGGCTGGGGTGCAGCTTATGGCATCGGTCTCGGTTTTATTACCGGCTTCGCTTTAGCAGGTTTGTTCTTTTTTTAAAACGGCGTATAAAAGAAGGCCTCCCAGCTTCGGGAGGCCTTTTATTTGTTTATATTTTCTTCACTTTGTTCATATACTCTTCGAATGTTAAATCATGATCATGCATCGCTTTTGCAGCTTCTTTCCCTACATAGCGCAAGTGCCACGGCTCATATTCATATTTCGTGATGTCTTCTTTCCCTTTTGGATAACGGATGATAAAGCCATATTTATAAGCGTTTTTGGCTACCCATTTACCATCAGGTGTTTCGCCAAATTTTTCAGAGATTTCAAAGCCGGCACTTTTTGAGGAAATATCCATGGCAAGACCTGTTTGATGCTCACTTTCGCCTGGTAAGGCTACGGCTTCTTGGGCTTTTTCTTTCCCTTTTAGTTTCACTTCACTATCAAAAATGACTTTTTGACGATCATAGGAACGATAGCCAGATACTGCAGCAAGCTCAAAGTTTTCCTTTTTAGCACCTTTGAATAACTTTGCAAGTGCCTCCGCTGCTTCTTTTCGAATATATCGTTTTTCAATATCCTCTGAAAAAGAGAATTCCACTTTTGGTACAACGAGATCAGAAGGTTTATAGGTTCCTGGCAGTGCATATTCTTTGTTCACTAAAGCAAGCACATTTTCAGGGTTTTGAATGGTCTTCAGTCCGCTCACTACCTTGATGTCATTGAAATATTCACTCTTTAACGTCAGCTCTTGATTAGATGAATCTGCCGTATCGTTTGAGTTTTGCTGGGATGATGAACTGGCTTCGCTCTTTTGTTCGTTTGTTTTGTTAGATTCAGTGGTACCGCTTTTCTGATCCAGCAACTGGCAGCCTGATAATGCGGCCGTCAAACCAAGAATCGATGCGATTGAGAGTATTTTATAGCTTTTCTTCATGACATACCTTCCTTTTGCTCTACTAAAAAAAATAAAGATGCGCTACATCGTAGCACACCCTTTATACTATTATAAAACAGAATCTAGTGCAATTAAGATCATTTCGTCAAATGTCGTTTGACGCTCTTCAGCAGTTGTTTCTTCTCCTGTTAGCACATGATCACTCACTGTCAGGATCGACAACGCTTTTCTGCCAAATTTTGCAGCAAGCGTATAAAGAGCCGTTGTCTCCATTTCAATCGCTAGAATTCCATATTGGTCCATCAGCTCAAGTGGTTTTTCATTATAAAATTGGTCTGCTGTAAATACATTCCCAACACGCACAGCTACATTTTTCGCTTCTGCTGTGTCGTAGGCTTTTTTCAGTAAACCAAAATCAGCACATGGTGCGTAATCAATAGGTCCAAATGCCACACGGTTCATTTGAGAATCTGTTGATGATGTTTGAGCTAAGATGACGTCACGTACATTGACATCCTTTTTGATCGCTCCGCAAGAACCGACACGGATTAAGTTTTGAACATCATAGCTTTGGATCAGCTCATTCACATAGATCGAAATAGACGGTACGCCCATTCCAGTACCTTGTACAGAAATGCGTTTTCCTTTATATGTCCCAGTATAACCATACATGCCGCGCACTTCGTTATAGCACACTACATCTTCTAAATATGTATCTGCAATATATTTCGCACGAAGCGGATCGCCTGGAAGCAATACCGTTTCTGCAATTTGTCCTTTTTCTGCTCCAATATGTACACTCATTTTTTAGCCTCCACTTACGTTTAACATGTGTTTAGTCCCATTTATTATAAACGATTGAGATCAAAAAAGAAAATACCAGCTGAAAGTAAAGCTGGCATCGTCGTTTATATTTAACTCATCGTCATTAGGCGTTCACTGCGTTTCCATCCTGCCGGAAAGAGCTGGTAGTAGCACTTCCCTTTTTTCTGGTCATCGATCACAACGATATCCCCTGTTGTGATAAACCGTGCATTGTAATCATTAGGGACTGTATCTTGTACATTAAATGTCGAGAATGCTTTTTCCAGTACATCAAGGTGTGTCCTGCCGCCAATCTTTGTCCGGTACACAGGCTGATGTCCGCTTGCAGCACCATATTCAGGTGTTTGGTAGATGGTTAAGTGATAAGCTGAAGGTTTCTTTTGAAAAAATCTCAACGTCAATTGCATTCAAATCCCTCCCCTTTTATATAAAATTGGCTGGGATCTATGAATTTCCTTCTTCTATTTTTGTCGAATGACGGACAATTTTTCGTCAATCTTTTTACATATGAGAAATAAAGCTAGTCCTATCGCAAAGCCTCCTGCTACATCAGTGACATAATGAACACCGATATACATCCTGCTGATGCCGATCATCAGCACACAACATCCTGTCACCATGTAGACTGCTTTTTGTCTCTTTTTCAGCCACGGAACCATTTCAATGAATAGATAGGCGATAAATGGATAGATCGTTGCTGCATTCATAGAATGTCCGCTCGGAAAGCTGTAATAGGTCTCATTCACTAGATGATCAAAGGCCGGACGCTCTCTAGCAAACAGTCCTTTCAGTTCATGATTGACCGTTTTTTCTGCTATATATAGTAGAAAAAGCAGCATAATAGAGTGGTAGCGTTTATACATAAACAGCATCACGCTAAAGATGAGCATGATTGGGACAAGCAGCGCACTGATACCAAAGTCAGTCAAAGTCAGCATGACATCATTTAAAAAAGGAAGTCTAATGTTCTCAAACGATAAGATGATCTGGTTGTCCAATTCCTGAAACTTACCAGATACCATAAGCGCAGCGATGGCGCCAAACAAAAGGAAAAAAATGATCACATACACGCGAAACAATTCCCCCTCCCTTTCTACTCAGAATCTCTTCAAAGTATAGTGCCTACCGTGCCTCTTCTTCAACTATCATTGCTTTCCTCAGCATATATTCAAATGTAATATCGGCAAGCTCAAACGTTTCCAGCTCAGATGGTATGTACCCTCTTTTGACCAGCTCCATGTAGAAGAATTCTGCAATTTCCTCTGTATCAATCACCAAATCTGCTTCTTTCATTGCTTTCCGCCTCCTTTTTTATGATGTATGAACGTCGCCTTATTTTTATTACAATTTGTCATAATGGCTCATTCCATACATATAAATGCAGTAAACGAAAAGAAAAGGGGCATGAGGCAATGAAATGGTTAAGCATATTAGATGGTCATACTTTTGATCAGGTGATGGGCCGTATCTTGAGGGGATGGTTTTATGTGATTGCTTTTTTCTGTGTTCCTTACTTTTTATTCGTGTTAGGACAAGTCTTCTTTTAACCAAAATGCTCGTTTAAACTTTCCAAAATAAAGTCCATCATATCCTTATATTCTGGATCATTGAAAAATTCATAGAGAATTTTATAATCATTGTAAATATCAAGAAGCTCATCCACTATAGATACAGCGAGAAATTCTAGTGATGCTTCGCTTTCTTGTTTCTCTTCTAACTGTAATAGAGCGGTTTGCACCATATCTTCCTCTATTTCTTTTGAGGTTTCTCCAACGTAATGCACAAAAAGAAGCTGATGAACAAACTGATCCATCTCATATTTCCTTAGAACAAGCGTCAAGTCTTCTTCTTCTGTTTCCAGCCATTCTCCGTCTTTTAACCTTGTCAGTTCATAAATGACATCTTCCCAGCCATCTTCAAGGTAGCGCCATATCTCAGTCCGATGGCCAATGATTTTAAATAGCTCTTTCCCGTAATCCTTTACATATACAACATCGCCAATGAGGAACTCATATTCAATGTCCAGCTTTTCTGTATCTACAATCACCCCGTCGTACTCATCGTAAAGCTGGAGTGATGTTTCAAAATAAAGCACCTCATTATGATTGACCTCATATAGATAATGTTGGTCAATTTGATGGACTTTTGTTATCGTTCCAACTGTGCCGTACATGACAACGACGACAATATCCCCTACTTTATATTTTGGTGCTTTCGCCTTCATTCTGTCTCCCCCTTGCCCGACTTTTGGTCTTAACGTATCGTATGCCGGCGCAAGGAATTCTGCATGGGCAACCACACCATGCAAAACGCCATTTTATTTCTTCATGAAAAAACCGCTTCTTCCATACGGAACAAGCGGTTGTGTGTGTTATTTTTTTTTGACTTCTACTTCGTATTGCTCAAAAGCCTCGTCAAATGTCGTCATGGAGCTTAAATAGTCCCCATTTAACTCTAAATAGGCACATAACTCATGATAATCAGTGGATGCTTTAGGAAAGCTGTGATCTTCATAAGCAGCATTTGCAAAATGACTGATTTCATCCTTCGGTTTTGGATGTCTGTACTTCATTAAATAATGGTAAAACGACTTCACCTGTTTTTCCCTCCGCGACACTCTATTTTGTTGTTATATTATACAGGAATTTGATGACTTGTATAGGCGGAGGTACAACTTATGAAGAAAAATCAAAGTAATTTCGCTTTAATAACCGCTCCATGCTCATTAATTCTTCATATGAGATTTTTTCTGGAAGTTTTGTTTGATCGACTAAAATTAATTGATCTTCTATCTCTTTTACTGTCTCATCCTTCTGATACGTCATCCCGCAATGCGTGCAAGAAATCGAAGGCGTTTCCAAAATCTCAATCGATTGTGTGCCCGTGATGAGTTCCCAATAGACTGTGGTCTGTCCTGCGTTCGCTTTCTTCTCCTCACACCAATCACATGTCAGCAACGTTATTTCTCCTCCTTTACGGTTTGTTCTTTTTTGAGCTGGGCTTGATATTTCTTTTCTTTTAATTCATCTCGTTTTTCACGTTTGTTTTTGAGCGTATCATGTTCAGGATTCGTTTCATAAGACTCTCTTCGTTTCATTCGGCTTAAATTTTCAGGCGTAAAGGATTTTGCTTCATCCTCAAATAGAGCTGTCACGCCAATGGCCGGTTCTTTCTTTTCTTCGTAGATTTCATTAAAATACGCATCCGCTTGGCCGGCGACGTAATGTTCTGGCTCTGGATAAGAGGTAATCACACCTTCAAAGTTACGCAGTACCACTTTCTCTGGGCTTTGAGATAATAAATAATTTGGCTGTAAGGCGATCTTCCCCCCTCCGCCTGGTGCATCTACAACAAAGCTTGGCACGGCATAACCACTCGTATGTCCTCTTAAGCCTTCAATGATTTCAAGGCCTTTTGAAACCGGTGTTCTAAAGTGGCCGATCCCCTCAGATAAATCACATTGATAAATATAATAAGGTCTGACGCGAATCTTCACGAGATCATGCATCAGCTTCTTCATAATTGGAACGCTGTCGTTAATTCCCGCTAGAATCACCGCCTGATTGCCAACAGGCACGCCAGCATTGACAAGGCGCTCACACGCTTCTTTCGCTTCTTTTGTGATTTCAATGCTTGTATTAAAGTGAGTGTTCAGCCAAACTGGATGATATTTTTTCAAGATCTCACACAATTCATCTGTTATTCGCTGCGGAAACACGACCGGGGCACGTGTTCCAATTCGAATGATTTCAACGTGAGGAATGTCTCGTAAGTTTTTCAAAATGTATTCAAGCACTTGATCATTAATTAACAGCCCGTCACCGCCTGAAATTAACACATCCCGCACTTCAGGGGTTTCTCTAATATATCCAATGGCGGCATCTAATTGCTTTTTCGGCACGCCCATCCCGATCTGACCGGAAAAACGTCTTCTCGTACAATAGCGGCAGTACATGGAGCACTGATTTGTGACAAGAAACAGCACACGATCTGGGTAACGGTGCGTTAAACCTGGAACAGGTGAATCCTCATCTTCATGGAGCGGATCTTCGAGGTCATATTTTGTTTTATGAAGCTCCTCTGCAATTGGTACAGACTGCATACGAATTGGGCATCTTGGATCGTCTGGATTCATCAGTGAGGCATAGTAGGGTGTAATGTTGAGTGGAATGGTTTTCGTGGAAATCTTCACCCCTTCTTTTTCCTCTTCTGTTAAGTTCACGACTTTTTCTAAATCTTCAAGCGTTTTGACCGTATGCGTCAGCTGCCAAATCCAGTCGTTCCACTTTTCCTCGGGTACGTCCTTCCAAAGTTCAATGTCCTTCCAATGTCGCGCAGGTTGATACAGTTTTTGATTCATATCCATTCCCCCTATCAGCATTCACTTTATACTATGCAAGTTATGTGCCAACATGGGAAAATGCCCCTATTCTTTACAAAAGGAGCTTTTCCGTCACATTCAACTGTTTGAAGTGCCTACTTTTCGGCATCTGTATATTTTTTTAGCTTATACTGCAATGTTTGTCGAGGAATCTTTAAAGCGGCTGCCGTTTGCTTAATATTCCCTGCGTGCTTTCGTAAAGCTTCTTGAATCAGCGTTTGTTCAAATGACGTCACTTGACTTTTTAATGAGGACTCTGGTGGATGACTTTCTATCTGATGCGTCCGCAAATGAGCAGGGAGATATGCTGGGGTGATTTCTTCTGCTTCCTTTGGCATCATCAAGACGGCATGCTCAATCGTATGTTTTAATTCTCTGACATTCCCTGGCCACTGATGGGCCATAAATACTTGGACAGTTTCTTCAGAAAGGCGGTTGACGTTTTTAGAAAATTGCTGATACGTTTGAATAAAGTGGCGGGATAACAGCTGGATATCATGCTTCCTTGTGCGAAGCGGCGGGATATGAAATGATGACACATGCAGTCTATAAAATAAGTCTTCTCTTAACATTTGTTTTTTAACGGCTTCAAATGGGTCGATATTGAGTGCCGTAATCACTCTGACATTTACTTGAACCGCTTTTGCATCACCTATCCGGCGGACGACACCATCCTCTAACACACGCAGTAGTTTTGTTTGCAGCGTAAGCGGCATCGCTTGCAGCTCATCAAGAAAAAGCGTACCGCCATCTGCTAACTCAAACAGCCCCTTGCGATCTATTGCACCCGTATAACTTCCTTTGACAGACCCGAATAAAAGACTTTCAAGTAGCGATTCTGGAAGGGCAGCGCAGTTTTGTGGGATAAAGACTTGATCTTTCCGATCAGATGCATGAACAATCGCTTGTACGAGTACCTCTTTTCCTGTCCCAGTTTCCCCGAAGACCATAACGGATGAAGGATATGCAGCAGCTTTTTTAGCTTTCTCCAGCATCTCTTTTAAGTGTGGATCATTTGTTAAAAATGAAGAAAAATCGAGCATTTGAGTGGTCTCCGCGGCACCATCCGTTCGTTTTTTTTGATCTAAACGATTCGAAAGTGCCGACAGCTTCGACACATCCTTCGCTACTTCTACCGCCCCAATTAACTTGCTGCCTTCTATAATGGGCAATGTGGTGTTGACGGTCTCAATTTTTTCTCCATTTTTATTCAAATAGGTTTGCAAAGAATGATAAATGGGTTTTCCTGTTCTAAGTACATGCATGAGTGTACTTGTCTTTTCAGTTAATGAAGGATACACATCCAGTATGTACTTGCCAATCACCTCTTCTTTCGCTAAACAGTCGAACTTCGCTGCATTATGATTATAAAAGATGGTGACCCCTTGATCGTCTACAACGTGAATCGCTTCATCGATGGCTTCTAAAATTAATTCAAACCAATCCGCTCTTTCGACAACCTTCCCCACTATTTCCCCCTCACTTTCTATGCCGAAAATTCGGCACTGTATTGCCCAATTTTCAGCGGCTTGATGATGTTCAACGTGTTCCTCTATCCTTTTCACGTTTCGCTTTTTCCTTTCGATCTCCTGCTTTTTTCGTCAATTCGAAAAAAAGCACCCCTCTTATGAGGAGTGCTTTCGTCCTGACATCTGATAAAGAGACAAGTCAAATTCCTGAAGTGACTCCATATACAGCGGCACAATTGGCTTTCCTTCTTGAAAAAATGCAAATTGAGAAGGCTGTAGTTTGATTGGCTGATGGTAAAATGCAAATATTTTCACTACCTCAGGGACAATCCGGCAAAAGGTATCATGCACAAATAAATAGACATCTTGTTTCCATTTGAACAGCCGTCTATTTGGCGGGCTGAATATTGGAGATACTTGAATGATGCTGCCTTCCTCAAACGTCTCCAGCTGCTCTTTTGTTACCGTGTATATCTCCTTTTGGTGAAACTGAAAATATTGCACATCACGTTTTGAAGCAAACCGTCTTTTTGTCTGATGTTCAATATAATAAAATGTTCTGCCGTTATCTGCGGTGACGACTGTATAATTTGGGACTGTCAGCGGCTCGTTCATTTCATATTTCATCGCACATAACGAGGGAACACGAATCGCACGCCTGTTTTTTTCATTCACCCAGCGCCTGTCAATACGATGAAGATATCCGTGAGCGATTTGATAATAAGCGCCTTCTCTTTCAATCACAGCTCCGTCAATTAAATCGTAGGGCATACTCGCAAACATATGATGGAATGATTGTGGCGTTTTATATGTGGTATCAAGTACTTCTTGTAATGGAAAGAACGCAGCAAAATGATTCAGTCTCATCCAAAACACAGAGTCAGCATGATGCCAATGTTTTGGTTCGTCAGCCCAGTATTGTCCATATTTTTCATGAATAAGCGAAAGCAGCCGGCTTCTATGCATAACAGAGCAATGGTCGACTTGAAAGGATGCATGCTCCAACACTTGATCTGCTTCTCGAACGAAGCTCGCCGTTTCCACCAAATGCTGATTCACATGCACGACACGTTGCGAGGAATAGACGATATCTATGTGAGGCTTCGATTGAAAAACCTCGACCATTTTCTCTAAACGATCTTTTCTGTATACTGTATCATCAGTTACATAACAAACCAGCTCACCTGTTATACGTGTTAATGCTTCATTAATTAGCGTTGCATAACGTACAGTCTTCAGCCGGTTTGCAGGATGAATTTGATGAGAATACAATTGAATGCGCTTATCCACTAAATAAGGCTGCATCTTTTGGATCGTTTCTTGTTCAGAGCCATCATCCATGATCAAAAGCTCCCAATGCTGATACGTTTGTTCTACCACACTCTTTAGCACACGTTCAATGAAATCAGGTTTGTTGTAGCTTGTTAATATCACTGATACTTTCATGACCATTATCCTTTTTTAAATAGATTAAAAAGCCCCCCAGCTGACAATGTTCACATAAGGAACACTTACTCTTAGCTGATTTGTCGCATTTTTAAAGACTGCTACTGAGTCAAACAATTGTACGACAACCACGTTTTGCAGCACATCTCCATTGACTAAATGAACACGCGGCAGCGGAATGCCGAGCTCAAGCCATGGGCGCAACAATTCTTTAATCTCTGACGCACTCCCTTCCTCACTTTCCTCTAAAAGATGAAGAAGAAGTATAATCAACACAACTTCAAGTATTCCTTCTGTTTCTAGTAATTCTTCGTTCCAGCCATTTAATAGTTGTTCAAATTCCATTCAGATTCCCTCTTTCTTCTCGTTTGATCTTTACTAGAGTATGAGGATCACTTCATTTAGCATCAGCATTTGAAAACATTTTTCAAAAATGTGTGAAGTCATTAAATGAAAAAAGAACAAGGAATGAGCATTCTGCTTATACCAAAAAAAGAGAACGGCATATACATAGTGGTGTGTTTGAATGGATGAAGAAAGGATGGGGAAAACATGAGCGAAAAGCGTGCCGAATTAAAAAAAGAGCTATTAAAGCTGTTTTTCAAACCGCTTAGTCATGCGTTAACAGTTAATCTCGAAGAAGGAGGAGTTCAAGTGGAAGAAAAATTGAACGATTTATTTAGTGAGGTAGCAGCTGAAGCATCACCTTCAGATTCTGCTACAACACTCGACGTATCTCAACCAGCAAGATGGATTTTTGCAAGACTTGCACCTGGAACAGTCATTAGCATTGTCATGGACTCAGGTGACTTAATCGGACCCGTTCAATTCGTATCATTCGATGCTTCAACAGGTGTTGTTTTCGTCACACAAGAAAGCTCTGTGACACCTACGGGCTCTGCAACGACTCTATTAGATGTAGATAAAGTAGAAAGTGTTACGTTCACATCTTAATGTGAGAGGGCCATCATGAAGCTTCTTTATATCAGCTCTGGCTACGGTGGAATCTATCGGATGTTCGATCAATGGATAGAAGATAGCTTCATTGATTCCCCCTTTTCATGCATCAGGGTGGAAAGGGAAACTCTACCCGCTCATATGCACAAAATCCGGACATTCTCTCCGGATTTTGTTTTCATGATGATCGGTGATCATATTCCAACAGAACTGCTTCATCAATTCAAACAAGAAAAGATCCCCGTTGTAC
Organism: Bacillus sp. BS1807G30; assembly: GCF_040047675.1. Lineage (NCBI taxonomy): Bacteria > Bacillati > Bacillota > Bacilli > Caryophanales > Bacillaceae > Bacillus > Bacillus sp. BS1807G30. Next base: position 1,946,804 of record NZ_CP157353.1, read on the forward strand.
TGTGGATGACAGAAGACCCTTTTTATATAGATGTGTCAGCCGCATGCGCAAATGATGCACAGCTGATCTTAACGATTGACGAAGGTGCTTTGTCATTTTACAAACAACTGGGCGCTGATCACACGCACTACTTTCCCATTCCGACCAATACACAAGTATTTCAGAAAAAAGAATCACCACATGAGTCGTGCATCTATGACATTGCACTCATTGGCTACCCTTATCCAAACCGCATCAAAGCCATCGATACACTCTTACATCAAAACAAATGGCGCATTCTCGTTGCAGGTAAAGAATGGCATCGCCAGTTGAATAAATCACGTAGACGATATCGCGAACTCACACTGATGACCCACTGGCTGAATCCCGAGCAGATGGCAGACATCTATCAAACATCAGCCATTGTTCTGAATCCGCACAGACCCGCGCAATTTGCCTATAATCAAAACAAAGCCAATGTTCAAAATATGAGCCTCAACAACAGAGCATTTGATATCGCTGCAAGCGGAGGCTTTCAGTTGACAGATCTACAACCGTCACAGGCATTTTCAAGCTTCGCTTTTTACACACATGAAAACGATTTGATTGAGCAGGTCGAGCACTATGTAACAAACCCTCAGCAAAGACAATCGGTTGCAGAGAACAATTACGAGCAAGTCGTTCGCTGGAACACATTTGATACGCTGCCATACAGACTTTATGAAATAGTCAAAAGCGCCCTATGACCGGGCGCTTTTTCTAATTGCCATCATCTTATATCGTTCCTTCTGCATCTTGTCGAGCCAATAAAATCTTCTCTGCCTTTTTCCAATCTTCCTCACTTTTCACAACAAGCGATTGCGCATGATCCATCATATATGCACCAACAGATCCTTCTAAAAAGGAATGAATGCATTCTTTTGCATATGGAACATGAAACGCATAGACAGCTCCATTTAAACGCCCATACGTATAAGGGTGCTCCTGAGTTGGTACAAAAAAATAATGATTGTCCTTATACAGGCTGGCTTCATTGGTGTCATGAAGTGTCCAAGTTTCATTTGGATTTTCTAACGCCTCTGTAAAAGAAGCCGCACAATCATATCCCCCCTCTACTAGAAGCTGCAAGCAGTTCTCAATATCTGCCGTCTGCCTTAGTGGTGATGATGGATGCAAATACAAAACAATATCAAATGTCTTTCCCTCTCGTTCTAAATAAGCAAGCGCATGCTTCACAGCTACTAAAGAAGGTGTTTGTTCCGTCACATGTGTGCTTGGCAGTTCAATCACATTTGCTCCATAGTGGGACGAAATGATTTGAGTATTCACATCCTCTGAAGATACGATGACTTCATCTAATTCAATCATTTGTAATAATGGCTGAATGGTCCAATAGATCAGCGGCCGCTCCGCCAATACACGAATGTGTTCAGCATGATGCTCTTGCTTGCTGCTAAAAGCTGGTATCATGGCTAAAATACGATTTCCCCTATACATGTATGATCTTCTCCCCTCGCACAGCTCAGTATCAGTGAATACATTCTGAGAGCTGAGCTGATCGCCGTACTGAAGTCTTCAGGTGCCTCGCTATTCTACTTAATCTTCTATCTCTACATATTCTATTAAGTCGTCAAGCAGATGGTTATAATTGGTTCACCTAATTTATGCATGAAGTGGTTCTTTTCCTCAAACGTCTTCCACTCTTTCACATATGATGCAAAGTAGAGAATTGAGAGTTGGGGGATTAGATATGTCCAAACAAATAGAAACGAGTTTGAAGACCTTTTTTCGTGACAAAATCATCTTGGTCACAGGCGGTACGGGTTCAATCGGCCGGCAGATTGTGAAAAAATTAACAGCCTGCTCTCCTAAAAAGGTCATTGTCTTCAGTAAAGATGACAGTAAACAATACATGATGAAAAACGAATATGCGGCGCATCCAGAGGTCGTATTTGCACTTGGAGATGTGAGGGATGCCAGCCGCGTCAGGCAGCTTGTCAAAGGGGTAGATATCATCTTCCATGCAGCGGCACTCAAACAAGTACCCACCTGCGAAGATAATCCGTTTGAAGCTGTCCAAACCAACATCATCGGCGGACAGCATGTCATCGAAGCAGCACTTGAACATGAAGTCAGTCATGTTGTCAACATTTCAACCGACAAAGCGGTTTCTCCGACAAATGCCATGGGAGCTACAAAATTAATTTCAGAAAAATTGTTTTTTCAAGCGAATGAAAGTATTTCAAATCAGAAAACGAGGTTTTGCTCTGTCCGGTTTGGCAATGTGCTGGGATCAAGAGGTTCCGTCATCCCCATCATGCTTCAACAGTTGTTAAATGAACAACCTCTAACTGTAACTGATCCTAAGATGACACGCTTTTTTATGTCTATCGAAGAAGCTGTATCCCTCACGCTTGAAGCAGCTATCATGATGAAAGGCGGCGAAACATTCATTCTCAAGATGGAGTCATTACAGCTGGCTGATCTATTGAAAGCATTTCATGAATATGCCGGTCAGATCAACGTTCCTTCTCCTGATATTCTCGTTGTCGGCAAAAGACCTGGAGAAAAACTTCACGAGGAACTCACATTCCCTCACGAGGCAGATGCACTGTTTGAACATGAACAATTTTATGCCATTTTACCAAGACCACATCTTCACCCTCATTTTCAAAAAGTCCATTTGACCCATTACACATCAAACGAAGCACCGCTCATTACAAAAGAGAAGCTATTTCACATCATTGAACAATTACATCATACACACCATAAAAAATAAAAAAATCGTCACACGGAAGCAGCTGACTTCCATGTGACGATTTTTAAAATCAATTATTGAAAGATGTGTTTCAAATGGCCATAGCCTTCTTTTTCAAGATCATCCTTCGGGATAAACTTTAAAGCCGCAGAATTAATACAATACCGAAGACCGTTTGGCCCTGGGCCGTCAGGGAATACATGACCAAGGTGAGAGTCGGCCGTCTTGCTGCGAACTTCTGTCCGCACCATTCCATGGCTCGTATCTACTTTCTCTTCTACCTCTTGATCTTCAATCGGTTTTGTAAAACTTGGCCAGCCGCAATGGGCATCAAATTTATCTAAAGAAGAAAACAATGGTTTGCCTGAAACGATATCTACATAAATGCCCTCTTCCTTATGATCCCAAAATTCATTTTGAAATGGCGGCTCAGTGCCATTATTTTGCGTCACTTCGTACTGCATTCGGTTTAATTCTTTGATGCGCTGCTCTTTTTCGTTAGCCATTATTTATCACTCCAATGAGATTGAATAAAACCTGCTCTGCCCGAACCGACATGGTATCGTTCGTAGTGCATTTTGTTCTTTTTATAATAATGCTGATGATATTCCTCAGCAGGATAAAAAGGACCAGCCTCTAAAATTTCTGTCACGATTGGCTTTTGGAAAATTCCGCTTTGGCTCAGCTGCTCTTTTGATGTTTCTGCAAGTTGCCTTTGTTTTTCATTGTGGACATAAATCCCTGTACGGTAGGACTCTCCTCTATCACCAAATTGTCCTCCATCATCTGTTGGGTCTATTTGCTGCCAATATAGTTCTAATAGCTTCTCATACGGAAAAACGTCTGGATCAAAGGTAATTTGAACGGCTTCTCTATGGCCTGTCGTATTTGTACATACTTCCTCATAGGTTGGATTCACTGTATGTCCGCCAGTATACCCTGATTCAACTTTGATAATGCCTGGCTGTTCATCAAAAGGTTTAACCATACACCAGAAACAGCCTCCAGCAAATGTGGCTAATTCTTGTTTTTCAGACATATTAGTGCCCCCTTCATTTAAAAAATGGTATCATCATATTATAACATGATAAAAAATAATGAAAATGATACGACTTGTATACCTAAAAACAAAAGAAAACATTCTGTCGTATCTTAAAATATAATGGGGGTTTAATGATTGGAACAAAGAAAACAAATGATGTATGAAATGGATACTTTACTGAGAACCGTATTTAAGCAAATACGTTATGAAATTAACAGCCTGCTTGAAAACGAATTATCTCGGAATGAATTTCTCATTTTAAATCTGCTGCGTGAACAAGGCGCAAAAAAAGTAACGGAATTTGCCTCAATTCTCGGTGTATCAGCAAGCCATATTACAGCTGTAACCGACACACTTGTAGAAAAAGGCTGGATCACTCGTATCCGTTCAAAAGAGGATCGACGCATCATCAAAATCCACTTAACCGATAAGGGTAAGGAAATTACTGAGCATTTTGAGAAAAAGAAAACAGAATACTTCATGGAACGATTTGAATCATTTGATGATGAAGAACTGAAAACGATGATCAAATTATTTAAAAAGCTGGATAAAAGTCAAAAGGATTAAGCATAGATTTTAGCGTGGAGGACATGCTACGGATAAAAAGGTGGAATGAACCATGACAAATCCATATCTTTGTCCGAACTGCAAAACCAACAGAACGCGTTTTAATCTCATCGAGCAGCATCCAGAACCTGTGAAACTTGATCCAGCAACTGGAGCTATTGTCGAAACATATGAAGGAGATCAGCTTTCTCCTTTTCACATGAACTATCAAGGACCGAAAATCAAAGTCCAGTGCGGCGTTTGCGGATTAATTGAGGATGAAAAAACGTTCATTAAGCTGGCTGAATATCATCAATATTCATCTCCTTCTTAATACAAGTGCCTGACACTTTTTGTCAGGCTTTTTTCTATGCTTCTTTTGCCTATACAGATCGTCCCTTTCTTGCATACGCTACAAAAAACACATTGCAGAGAAAGAAGGGATAAAGACGTGCAGCAGCTCTACGAGATGAATCAATTTCTATATCGTCCATTAGCTACCTTTCCCCCATACCATCCGAGAAACACCATTTCCAAAGCTGTTATTCGATTATTTCACGCTGCACCGGATTTAAGTGAGCTTGCTGTATTTGTAAATCAGCAGCCAATCCAAAAAAAGCTGCCATACGGTCAGCTGTCTGCTTATATGGAATGGGATGAGGGTGTTTATGAGATAGAAGTATTCAAGCTGGCTACAAAAGAAAAAATTCTTTCTTCTCGTATGATGATTAATGGAAACGAGACTTACACGCTATGTATCACAGGAGCTCATACCGGCTTTGCGCTGCTCACAGAAAAGCAAGACTCGCTGATTAAGCAAGATGAGCTATCAGCACTCACGTTTATCCAGCTGTCACCAGACCTCCCTTTCATTGATATATATGAACGAGATCAAGGCATGTTATCAAAGGAGCTCGGATATGTAAACGGCACCCAAACCCACCACTTCTCTCCGAATAAGTATCACTTTGAATTAAAAGCTGCCGGTACTCAAAGTGTACTGCTAGATATTCCGAAAGTTCACCTGCAAACAAAGCGGGCCTATCTTATTTTACTTCATGGATTTGCAAACGGAGAGCCAGAGCTAATGGCAAAAGTCGTCTTGTCTCACCAAATGTAAAAAGAGCCTTTCCAGATGGAGAAGGCTCTTAGCGTGTAGACATACCCTCGCATTCGGTGTCAGTCCTGCGTGCCGGTGCTCACGAATGTCACATTCACTCCGCTCCGGTACTCGTCCTTCCTAGAATGCAAAGATTTTCAATCACGCTGAAAAGAAGACAAATAGCCTTTCCAAATGGAAAAGGCTATTTACGAGACATCTTCAGCTTTTTCTTGTTTTTGAAAATCAAAAGCAAGAATCATGGTACCTAAAAATAATGCACAATAGGCGATATTTAAGTAAAACTGGTCGATATTTTCTGCTTTTAAATGAGAGGCAGCTGTCATGCCAAAGTATGCAGCAAATAAGAGCGACAGTAAACTAAAATATTGATAGACTCGCTTCATCGTTTCACTCCTGACTTACACGTTCTATTGCTTTGGATGATAATATGAGAATTCAATTTCATCATTCTCAAGATCAATTTTGTTCGCTTTGACATACATATCATTCGTCAGCGGCATTTCTGAAAGGCGCACTTCCACCGTTTTTTGGTCTGGTTTCACATGAACGAAATCAGGCAGTTCATAGAATTGACCCATGTAGCTTAAAACAAAACTGATTGGGATGCTTAATTGCCCAATTGAAAAGTCATCTACTTTCAGCAAAACATCCCCGTTATCTTCAACAGTTGGTGTAAATGATACATTTGCATTAATCGTTGAAGAAAAAGCTTTGATTGCACCTGTTACTTTCACATCTTGGTCAATTGCAACATGAAAGTCTGGCATATCGCTTGATCCTTGATTTTTCAAATAATCATTGACAAAGCTAGTGAGTGATTCTTTTGAACTAGAAATATTAAAAGCATACTCGCTGTTCACTTCTTTTTTCGAAGCGGATTGATCGCTCGGCAGCAGCATAAAAATACCGCACACAAGAACAATCAATAGATTAATTGACAGTAAAATAAAAAATAAACTCTTCCATTTTTTCATCTTTTCACCCTATTCCTTCGGCAGTCCTTCTTTTTTCACTTCTGAGAATAAACGATTTGCCATAAGAGAGTACCCCTTTTGGTTTGGGTGGAAATCATCATCTGCCAGTAATTTTTCATCTTTATCATCTTCAAATAAATCTGCTACATCGATCATATCAGCATTGCCGTCTTTTTTTAGTTCTTTTTCGGCAGCAGCATTCCAGTCTTTGACGACCTCATCAATATCTCTCAGCTCAGACAAGCTGAACTTAAAAGGATTGTACATACTGACATACATGATCTTTGCATGGTCATTATGCTCTCTTAATTGAGCAAGAATGGTCTTAAAACGCTCTTCAAAAGGACCTTGCTCTTTTTGAAAAGGAGCAAATGTCAAGTTGAGCACATTTTGACGGACGACATGCATTAAGTCATTTCCGCCGATCGTAAAGAAAATATAATCAGCGTCTTTCAGTCCATCCTGCACTTTTTTTTCTTTTAATCTTTTTAATAAATCTACCGTTCTACTGCCTTTAATGGCATAGTTTTTTAATGTAACAGACTGTACGCCGTCCACCGCTTCTATCTTGTCACGGGTGATACCTGCATACCCTTTTTTATTTTGATCTCCGATTCCTTCTGTTAAGGAATCTCCAACCGCTGCGATCGTAATATGTTCTTTTACGTTTTGTGTGTCTTCTAGTTTATCCTTTATGCCAGCCTCTTGCGCGGAACATGCAGAAAGAACAAAAGCTAGAGACATCACAATCAAAATCAAACGAGCCTTCAAACGATGATGTCCCTCCTTTTTCTGATTAAAAAAGTGTATCATGTTTTCGCTCATTTGAACATCCTTATGCTAGCTTCGATTCAGTGTTTTGATGTCCTTGATGATTTCATCATATGGCGTATTTTGAACGCCATCATAATTTTTCATCACTTTTCCTTCTTGATCAACGAGGAAAAACAGAGATTGATGTATCACTTGGTCTTCGTCTTCAGGTTTTTTCACAATCGTCTTAAAGCTTTTCATTGCAAATTTTTCAATCGCTGACTGCGAGTAACCAGTGAGAAAATCCCAATTTTTAAAGGATAATGGATATGCTTTTGCAAATTCCTTTAGCTTTTTCGGTGAATCCACCTCTGGGTCGACGCTAAATGAAATGATGTGCGCATCCAATTTTTCTTCTTTTAACCGTTTTTGTAGCTCTGTCATATGTGCCGTCATCGGCGGGCAAATCGTTTCACAGCTTGTGAAAATAAAATCTGCCACCCAGACTTTCCCCTTTAAATCGTCGAGCGACACCTTTTGACCATCCTGGTTTTGATACTCAAACGGCTGGATTTGATAATTTAACGCATCCTTGATTTGTCCATTTGAACATGAGACTAAAAGAAGCACGCTTATGATCGTAAGCGCACCAAATAAGGCTCCCCTTTTTGTGTACATGACAATTACATCCCCTTTTCAATCAATCGGTATAAAAAGTAAAGCCTATAGCGCCCTTACCAGTATGACAGGAAATAATCGGTGTTGTATAAGCGATGTCAACTAGTGCATCAGGTGTGTGATCAAGCAGTGCTGCTTTAAGCTTTTCTGCAAGTTCTAATGCGTCTGCATGTGCAATCCCAATTGCCTGAACGGTTTTCCCTTTCACCGCCTGTACATACTGTTTTGTCAAATAGCGGACAAGAGCGGAGTAACTTCTCACATTCGCTTCTGGTGTGTATATGCCGTCTGTTAAGCTGGCAATTGGTTTAATATGAAGAAGTGAACCGATCAGCGCCTTTCCTCTTCCAATTCGTCCACCTTTCACGAGATTTTCTAATGTATCGATTGTGACAAATAGCTTTGTTTTAAGACGAATTTTGTCCATTTCTTTGAGGATGTCATCACGGCTTGCCCCTTTGTTTGCAAGCTCTGCTGCTTTGGTGACTTGAAACCCTAAACCATAGGAAATAAAATTCGAATCAATGACAGTGATATTCCCGTCTACCATTTTAGAAGCGCTTTCAGCAGTTTGAACCGTACCACTCATCCCACCAGTTAAATGGATACTAATGACTTCGCTTCCATCTGCCGTCAGTTTTTCATATAATTCGACGAATTGACCGATCGCAGGTTGAGACGTTTTCGGCAGTTCCTCAGCGGCCTCCATTTTTTCAATAAATTCATCTGGCTGTATGTTCACTCGGTCAATATAATCAACCCCAGAAATGGAGATATTGAGCGGAATGACATGAATGGAAAGATCATTGATTTTTTCTTGCGGAAGGTCCACAGTTGAATCTGTTACAATTTTAATTTGTTTCACTATCGTCTCATCCTTGCTGTCTTAGTCTTTACTTAAGATATTACCTTATTTCCTTCAATCTTCAAAACAACTGTCAGAACGTTTTTGAAATTGTCACATTTTCTTCTTTTCATGTAAAAAATCCTTGCCAAACTGAGCAGGCGCACTTGAAGCGGCCTTTTACTCCTTTGACAAAGATTCTTATTTACGCATTGTGTTTCAATGTAGGCTCTTGATAGATCTGTTCATATGTGCTCCACTTGACGTTACGTTTCACATCCTCCCTGAAAGAGTACACATGCCTCTTTCCCTTAGATACATAGACTTTTTTCAAGAAAGCTTCAAGTCTAAAGGTGAGCATGAAACCATAGGATTCATCTCCCTTTAAAACAGGGACTTCTGTTACCTTGATCTGAGCTCCATCCATCCGTCTAAAACATATTGTTTTGAGCAGCACAAACGATCAATCCTCTTTTCCAATTATCTGTTAAGCCTAAATAAATAGGTGGAATAAATCTTGATCTTTATTCACTTCAACATAGTGAAAGCCTTTTTTATTCATTCGGTCAATCAGCGCTGCATAGTCATCTCTTTCTTTCAATTCGATACCAACAAGCGCAGGCCCTTTGCTTCGGTTATTCTTTTTCGTATATTCAAAGCGTGAGATATCATCATTTGGCCCTAACACTTCATCTAAAAATTCCCTGAGAGCACCTGCTCTTTGCGGAAAATTAACGATGAAATAATGCTGGAGACCTTCATAAATCATGGAGCGTTCCTTGATTTCTTGCATCCGGCCAATGTCATTATTGCCTCCGCTGACAATACAAACGACATTTTTCCCTTTAATCTCCTCACGATGTGCATCTAAAGCCGCGATCGGTAAAGCACCCGCTGGCTCAGCTACAATTGCACATTGATTATACAGCTCTAAAATGGTTGTGCATACTTTTCCTTCTGGTACAAGACTAATCTTATCGACAACGGACTGAAGCGACGTAAACGTCTTTTCGCCAATCCGCTGAACCGCTGCTCCATCTACAAACTTATCTATTGAATCAAGTGTGACAACCTCCCCTTTCTCATGGGAAGCATGAAGTGAGGCGGCACCAAGCGGCTCGACTGCAATAATTTCTGTTTCTGGTGCGATATTTTTAATATATGTGCCAACGCCAGATAACAAACCTCCGCCCCCAACACTTGCAAATAAAAAGTGAGGCTCCACTTCGATATCATTTAATATTTCTACAGCAGTTGTTCCTTGTCCTGCCATGACATCTAAATCATCAAATGGATGGATAAATTCCCGCTTTTCCTTATCTCCGCATTTGACTGCTTCATGATACGAATCATCAAAGGTATCTCCGGTTAAGATAATGTCGACATATTCTTTTCCGAAAAGCTCCACTTGAGATACTTTTTGCCTTGGCGTGGTAGCAGGCATAAAAATTTTCCCGTGGATACCTAAATATTTGCAAGAATAGGCAACGCCTTGTGCGTGATTTCCTGCACTGGCACAGACAATGCCGTTTTCTAGTTTTTCTTTTGGCAACTGGCTCATTTTATTAAAAGCGCCTCTTAATTTAAAAGAACGAACAACTTGCAGGTCCTCTCTTTTTAAGTAGACATTACATTCATATCGTTCAGAAAGTCGCTCATTTTTTTGAAGTGGTGTATGAATCACTACATCCTTCAAATTTTGATGGGCTTTTAAGATGTCTTTCACTTGAATTAGCGTGTTTTCTTTGAGCAACGGTTTCATGTACAAGATCCTTTCTCTTTAACCTTATTTAATTTGTCATTATAACATGAATATTCAAAAAATAAACCAATAGATCATGGATCGGAGATAAATTTCATGAACTTTTTCGTTTTTCTATACATTTGTTCTAATTGGGTGTTATAATAAAACCAATTAGAACCAAAAGAAAGGAATCGCTCGATGACCACACATCCGTTTGCTTCTATATATGGAGAACACCAAGATATAAAACACGCCATTCATTTGGCTAAACAATTCACGAAAAACGATGAGCCTGTGTTGATCACAGGTGAAATTGGAACAGGCAAATCACGCTTTGCAAAAGAAATGGCCAATACATTTGCTGCGCAGGCTTCGATGAAACATATCTACTGCCCCATTGTAGATGAAGTGACTTTGCAGGAAGCATTTACTCATGCGGCAAATCATGTGCTTTATTTAGACGAAATCAGCGCATTCAGTATTCCTATGCAGCATCAGGTCATTCGTTTTCTCGAAGTTTCTCCTGCAACAAAAATCATTGCTTCTTCGTCTTTATCATTAGAGGCGATGAGCGTTTCGTCCAATTTTTTACCTGAGCTGTTTTATCGGCTCAATGTGCTTCATATCCCTCTCCCGCCGTTAGAAGATCGAAAAACAGATATTCCTATTTTAACCGCTGCTTTCTTTCAAGAACTGAACATGACGCCTGACATCGACTCAAGTGTGTGGGAAGTCTTACAGCAATATTCGTTTGAAGGGAATGTCCAAGAGCTCAAAAATATCGTTCATTATGCAGCCGCGATCCTCGAAGGGCAAACAGTTTTCTTGCATCACTTGCCACCTTTTGTATTATTACCTCAACAAACAGCTGGTAAAGGAAAAAAAGAAGAACACCAGCTCACGCTTATGGAGAAACAAGAATTTGTTTTCTTACTCGAAGCCATTAAGTCTCTAAATGAAAAAGGAGAAGCAGCCAGCAGACGTATCTTGTCTGAGTTAAGCAAACAAGGCGACATCCCGCTGACCCCTCAACAAGTAAGGAGTCGATTAGATGATCTTGAGAAAAAAGCCTATGTGACGAAAGGGAAAGGCAGAGCTGGAACGAAGATTACACTTGAAGGTCTCTCATTTCTGAAGTCGCTTGATGGTTATATACCGGTTCAATAAAGGAGGACATCCATTGTTTACTGTAAAAGAAGAAATTGCCAACGCGATTACACATGGCATTGGCGTCATTTTATCCATTCCCGCCATTGTTTTTCTCGTTTTATTCGCTGTTCAATACGGCACTGTCACTGACATTATTAGCTTTTCGATATTTGGCGCGTCGATGCTGCTGCTTTATTTAAGCTCTACTTTGCTTCATAGCATTCGGCACAAAAAAACAAAAGATGTATTTGAAATCCTTGACCACTCTGCGATTTATGTATTGATTGCTGGTACATATACGCCATTTTTGCTTGGCCCATTAAAAGGCGCACTTGGCTATACTCTTCTTGCAATCGTATGGGCGCTTGCTGCAGGCGGTATCGTTTTTAAAATCTTTTTCGTCAAACGGTTTATCATTGTATCCACCCTTGTTTATTTATTGATGGGCTGGATGATTATCATCGCAATTAAACCTCTGTACATTCAATTAACAGGAGCTGGATTCAGCCTCTTACTATTAGGCGGTATTTTGTATTCAGTCGGAACGATCTTTTATATTTGGCGGAAAATTCCCTATCATCATGCGATTTGGCACAGCTTTGTTCTCGGAGGAAGTGCATCCATGTTCTTCTGCATTCTATTTTATTGCGTCAACATCCCAGCATGATCAAAAAACCAGCATCCGAATGTGGATGCTGGTTTTTTCTATGCACGCTTTTGTGCGTAATCACTCATCTTGACCGGTGCTTTTATATGGATATCGACATTAACTGGACGAAGTCTTTTGACGATCTTCCCTGTTAAAAGACGGTCTGTGCCGCTTGTTTCAACCGGAACAATTGGGCAGTTACATTCGTCAGCAAGCGTTTCTGCCATGACACGATACTGTTCAGAAAGCAACAGACTCTGGCCAGATAGAACTCTTTCCCTTGCTTCTTCTAATAGCGCCTCATCAGATTGATTCTGCTTGATCACCGCCATCTTCTTCAACCATTGTTTTAAGATGGGATAGCGAAACAGATGCGGTTTTGCCATAAAAGCAAATGGCTTCTCTAAGTGACCAATCAGCAATGTCGTCGTCACTGGATGATGTGCTTCTGTGACATAAATAACAGGGCCATCTGGCAGCCTTTTTTGCTGATGAATGGTCATGACGGATCCTGATTGATCAATACACCCTCTGGCAAACCTTTTTGCATGCTCATGGATGAGATGCATTCGTTTCGTATAGGAAATGCGTGGATCCGTTAATTCATGATCATACAAATGCCTTATACTTTTAAAAAAGGATACAACAACATAAATCGTTAAAAACCAATAACGAAACAACCGTACTCCTCCTACTCACTTATCCTTCTTTTCTGTCATACACGACAAATTCATAATTGTAGGGGTTCTTTTCGTCACGATGGCCTTTTTCACGTGATACAACCGTCCAATCATCTTCATCGTAATAAGGGAAGAAACGGTCGCCTTCAAATGAATGATGAATGTGCGTGATATATAGACGATCTGCGTATGGCATCATTTCCTCGTACAGCTTAGACCCGCCAATGATCAATAATTCTTCCTCGGTCTTCGCAATGGTTAAAATATCATCGATTGAATGAACTACCTCGCATCCTTCAGCTTGAAAAGAAGAACTTGTGGTTAACACGATATTCCGGCGGTTAGGCAGTGCTCGTCCAATTGATTCAAACGTTTTTCTGCCCATGACAATGGAATGGCCACTTGTGACTTTTTTAAAATACGCTAAATCAGCGGGTAAATGCCAAGGCATTTGATTATCTTTGCCAATGACTCTGTCTTTTCCTGTCGCCACTATCATGGAAATCATACACTGACTTCTCCTTTAATATGCGGATGTGGATCATAGTTCTCGAGCACAAAATCATCAAACGTAAAATCAAAAATACTTTTGACATCTCTAGTGATGCGAAGCTGCGGAAGTGTGCGCTCCTCACGCTCTAACTGCATTTTGACCTGCGGAAGATGATTTTGATAAATATGAGCATCTCCTAGCGTATGAATAAACTCTCCTGGCTCAAGGTTTGTCACTTTGGCAATCATCATCGTTAGAAGTGCATACGAAGCAATATTAAAAGGCACACCTAAAAAGATATCTGCCGAACGTTGATAGAGCTGGCACGATAATTTACCGTTTGATACATAAAATTGAAACAAGCAATGACAAGGAGGCAGCGCCATCTGATCAATTTCTCCTGGATTCCACGCACTGACAATCAATCTTCTCGAATTAGGATGATTCTCAATATCATGGATCAGCTTGCTGATCTGATCCACTGTCTCTCCGTCTCCGCTCGCCCATGATCTCCACTGCGCACCATACACACGCCCTAGCTCTCCATTTTCATCTGCCCATTCATTCCAAATACGGACACCATTTTCTTGAAGATATTTGACATTTGTATCACCTTTTAAAAACCACAGTAACTCATGAATGATTGATTTCAGGTGTAATTTCTTTGTTGTTAATAGAGGAAATCCTTCCTGTAAATCAAATCTCATTTGGTAACCGAACGTGCTGATAGTGCCTGTTCCTGTTCTGTCACCTTTTTCATCCCCGTGCTGTAATACATGACGGCATAACTCTTTGTATTGTTTCATTTTTTTCATCCTTTATTTATGTTCTTGTTGTAGTTTACCTTATTTCTGCTTTTGTTGAAACCAATTGAAACCAAAAAAACATGTCTGCATGATGAGCAGACATGTTTTTCTTTTTATGCTTGATTCACTCGATCCTGCTCTTCGTCCTTAATATCTTGGTGAGAGTGAGCTATGCGGCTTGCTGCTGCTGCGGCAAGCGCAGCGACAAGGTCATCAAGGAAGGTGTGTACTTCACCAGGACGACCTTCATCTAATTCTCTAATAATACCAAATTTCTCTTTGTCTAGGTAACCGAAGTTGGTCAAACCGATTGATCCATATACATTGACAATGGAAAGCGGAATAATCTCATCAATTCCATATAGCGGTTCATCTGTTTCAACTAAATGCTGCAAAGGTTCTGGCAAAAGCTTTTTTTCTGCCAGCTGATCAAGAGCAAGTCCTGTCAAAACTGCGTGGACAATTTCCCTTTTATTCAGCACTTTTTCAACATTTTCAATGCAGACACTAAGTGGAAGATTTGGGTTGTATTTCTCTTGGAGTTTCAGCACAATATGTGCAATATCTTCTATTTTCACTCCACGCTCGTTTAACATCTGTTTTGTAATGCGAACCATTTCGTTCATTGTATACTTTTTCAATTGGCATGACATCTCCTTCTAGTGGCTCATCCAGCTCGGCGGGGTGTTTTTATCCCAGTAAATATTACCGAGTTCATGATGCGTCTGGAATCCATCTTCTGCTGTATGGTAGTGAAAGTTAAACCAATATCCGCTGTGAGGCGGCTGATCTCTCCTGACATGAAAACGAAGCAAATCTTCTCCAGTCTTTCTATTATAAATGTGGAAGATTTTTTCCCCATTTCCGCTTGAAGGCTGATCAGTTAAAACAACATCTTGAAATTTTTCGTCATCTTTGAAATTTGTTAAAAAGTCGGTTAACACTTGTTCAATTTTGGGTTGAATCTCTTCTCTATACTCGTCCTCAATGACAGGTGTGATTTTACGACCAAATTTGAGAAAGGATTGGTTTTCTGCACTTGATAGAACCTCTTGCTTATATTGCTCAAAGGGGTCTACCCGCTCTTTGTTGTCTTCTTGCGATAGTTCCCAGCTGCGCGTATCATCTGATGTATCATAAACTGCTGTATAAGGTGATTTATCAGATGAAGAAAGTTCAGATGGCTTGTCTGTCATCAAAGCCGATGGAGGAGAGATTAAACCAAAAGTCGCAATCGTAAAGAGTGCAACAAGCGTTTTTCTCATCCACATTTTCATGATATCTAATTCCTTCCATAAGTTATCATACTGCTATTCTAGCATATAATGAATTTTCAGTCATTCAATTTGGTCATTGAGTTGAGACTTTCTTTTTCATGATAAAACGTTTACAATGACAGTAACGACGACTAAAATTTGGGAGGAATGGATATGCTTGAAGGGTTTTTCATCACAGCTTCCTTGCTGACGTTATTTTATTTTGTCTATATGGAGATCACCGATTAAAAGCCCTGAAATAGGGCTTTTTTTATTGTTAAGAGTGATTAAAGTTTTGTTGATTTGTCTTCTTCTATTGAGATATATCCGTAATGGAATTGGGCGGTTTTACGTTTCATCACCTGAAATTGATAGGAATCAGTGGTAAATCGTGTGCTTTTCCAATGATCTTTTAAAACCACTCTTTTTCTAGCCACTCTCATTGCTTCTTTCACAGCGGTTTCATGGTCAAAATGATGCTCAGCTGCATGACGAAGCGGCATCATACTAGCAGACTCTTGTATGGTTTCTTCAAACATTGGATCAAAATAGACGATATCATAGGATCGATCAGGGAGCTTCTTTAACTGCTCAATACTATCCCCGCTGATGACAGATATCCGTTTCATCGCTTCGTCTGCCTCTCTCACACCTGTTTCCCATGTGCTGAGTCCTTCTCGAACAAGCAATGCCGTCATCGGATTTTTTTCAATGCCTGCCACTTCTCCATTGGCGCCTGTAGCGCAGCTTGCGGTAATCGCATCTGATCCTAACCCAAGCGTACAATCTAAAAAGGAATCGCCCGGCTTTAATTGTGCTGCTTCTATTAATGGATCTTTTTCACCACGAAGGACCCGCTTCACCCTAAACATCGCTGAGCTTGGATGGAAAAAGAACTTTTCACCATTTGGCTGATACCATTCAAATCGTTCTTTCCCAACAACGAGTACATCCCCCTGCTTAATCGCAAGCTGTTTGACAGATTGTTTACGCCGCTCGATATACTCACCATGCAAGTCCTTTGCGAGGGCCTTTGCCGTTTCAATTGTTTGTTCATTTGCTCTAAAGCTTGTTGTAATGAGCATGTCGTTCCTCCATCATAATCAAGAAAAAATGCCCTGATTGGATCACAGGACATTTCAACACTTGTATTAGCAATGTTTTTCAAATGCAGATAAGACGTTCTTCATAATATCTTCCATTTCATGACCTTCAATTTCGTCACGCGGGATAAAATGAACGAGTTCATTTCCTTTTAAAAGTGCCATAGACGGAGAAGATGGCTCCTCACCTGTGAAGTATTCTCTCATTTTAGCCGTAGCTTCCCGGTCCTGACCAGCAAAGACCGTCACAATTCGATCTGGTGCTTTTTCTGCTTTCATGACAGCTTGAGTAGCAGCAGGGCGTGCTAAACCGGCAGCACATCCGCATACGGAATTGACGACAACAAATGTTGTTCCTTCTGCTTCCTGTATCGTTTTTTCTACTTCTTCTTCAGTCGTCAATTCTTGAAACCCTGCACTTGTCAGTTCTTGGCGCATTGGTACGACGAGCTGACGCATATATTCTTCATATGCCATTGACATAAAAAAGCCCCCTCTATAATCCTTATGTTGTGAATAAAGGATACTATAGAGAGAGCCAATTTTCAAATGTTCAATTTCAGATTAAATTTTCATGATTCCGCCTGTATTGGCTGATGTCACAAGTTTTGAGTATCTGGCAAGGTAACCTGTTTTTACTTTTGGCTCAAAGCCTTTCCAGTTTGCTTTTCTTTTTTCCCATTCTTCTTCCGGGACATCTACGCTTAAAATGCGTTTTTCGATATCGACAACGACATGATCACCATTTTCAACAAAGGCAAGCGGGCCGCCTTCTGCTGCCTCTGGAGAGACGTGTCCAATAGACAATCCGCGAGAAGCACCGGAGAATCGTCCGTCTGTAATTAAAGCAACCTTTGGACCAAGTCCCATTCCAACAATTTGTGAAGTTGGTGCAAGCATTTCAGGCATGCCTGGACCGCCTTTAGGTCCTTCATAACGAATAATGACAACATGTCCTGCTTCTACTTTTCGATTAATGATTCCTTCAAGTGCTTCCTCTTGGGATTCAAATACGATCGCAGGTCCTTCATGACGCGTGATGCCGTCTTGTACACCGCCTGTTTTAATGATCGCTCCATCTGGCGCAAGGTTTCCAAATAAAACGGCTAAGCCGCCCTTTTCAGTAAATGGCTTGTCAATTGGATAAATGACGTTATAATCTTTTACCTCATGCCCTGCAATGTTCTCGCCTAACGTTTTCGCTGTGACGGTCATGGTATCTAAATGAAGAGCCCCCTCTTTTTTGGACAATTCATTTAGTGCAGCGGTCACTCCGCCAGCTTCATGTAAATCTTCAATATATACATCTGAAGCTGGAGCGAGTTTCGATAAATGCGGCACTCGTTCTGCTACTTCATTAATACGCTCAAGTGAATATTCAACGCCCGCTTCGTTTGCAATCGCCAATGTATGAAGAACTGTATTGGTTGAACCACCAAGTGCCATATCTAAAGCAAATGCGTTATCGATCGCTTTTTCCGTGACAATATCACGTGGTTTAATGTCTTTTTTGATTAGCTCCATCAATTGTTTTGCTGACTTCTTCGCAAATTCTCTTCGTTCTGGTGATGTCGCCAGAATGGTCCCATTTCCAGGAAGAGCAATCCCAAGCGCCTCTGCTAGACAGTTCATTGAATTTGCTGTAAACATACCAGAGCAAGATCCGCATGTTGGACAGCCAAACTGCTCTAATTCGTTTAATTCCTCTTCATTAATTTTCCCTGATTGGTATGCCCCTACGCCTTCAAAGACAGAAGAAAGAGAAATTTTCCTGCCATCACTTGTTCTCCCAGCTTCCATCGGTCCACCACTGACAAATACAGTTGGGATATTCACACGCATGGCAGCCATCATCATACCTGGCGTGATTTTATCACAGTTAGGAATACAAACCATGCCATCAAACCAGTGTGCAGACACCACGGTCTCTACTGAATCAGCAATGATTTCACGGCTTGGCAATGAATATCTCATCCCAATATGCCCCATCGCAATACCATCATCTACCCCAATTGTATTGAATTCAAATGGAACACCGCCAGCTTCACGAATGGCTTCTTTCACAATTTTTCCGAATTCCTGAAGATGGACATGCCCTGGGACAATATCAATATAGGAATTACATACGGCAATAAACGGCTTGCCAAAATCCTCATCTTTTACCCCAGCTGCTCTTAGTAAGCTTCGGTGAGGTGCTCTGTCAATTCCTTGTTTAATCATATTACTGCGAAGTTCTGCCATCTGTTTAAAAAGCCTCCTATACTACTAGTCTTGTTGACTGTATGATTTTGAGTTGATTTTATTTTACAAATTTTCTGTTTATTTAGCCACCTATAATAGATAGTGACTTATTTCTCTGCTGAAGCAAGTGCTCAGCAAGGATTGTGTCATAAAATCTGACCTCCAATATTCTATATTGGTACTACTATATAGAGTTTTTTCTCATATTTCAACAATATTCAAAATAATTTTTCTAAAAAAATTTTTCTGCCAATAAAAAAGCCCTTTTCAGAAAACAAGCTGCCTTTTATTGGCAGCTGTCTCATCGTCTTATGATTCTGATGCATTTTTTCTACTTTCTGTCATTTGCTTCCACACAGAGCCTTTTGCTTCTTCTCCGTGCTCAATTCGTTCGATGGCCATTTTCACTTGAAGACTGACTTCAAATTCAGGGTCCTGCTCCGCTTCTTTTAAAGCTTCGAGTGCTGTTTCGTCACCTTCTTCATAAAGGAACATGGCCGCACGCCAGCGGACAAGCTTACTTGGGTCCTTTAAGGCTGCGATCATCGCTTCAATCGCACTAGAATCACCAAGATCTGAAATACAATCTCCAGCAGTTCTTCTAACCGTCACTGTTTTATCTTCAAGCCCTTTATATAAAATAGGCAAAATGGCTGGATCTTCAATCATGCCAGCATTCACAACAGCTTGTCTGCGAATCGATGTTTTTGGATCCTCCATCGCTTTCATTAAAACAGGTATATCTTTTTTCTCTGGCTGCATTTGCTCTAAATGAGCAAAACGTTTCTTCCAATCTTCATCGCGCAGCATCTCTTCTGTCACATCATATGCTTTTCGGTTCACTTGTTTATCTACAGCCTCTTGACCTTCCTTCACTGCCTCTGTTAAACGGGATAAACGCTCGTCGTCATATGCAGCTTGAAGCTCTTCTGTGACTTCTTGACCGATATCAGCAAATTCTCCAAAACGTACGCCATGTTCTTTCCACACACGTTCAAATACAACATTATCTGAACTGCTTCTTAGCTTTAAAATCGCTGCCTGGAAACGTTCAGGCATTCCAAATCGTTCTTCTCTTTCACCGTCTGTCAGCTTGACCTGCATCGGAATTCCATTAAACATTTGAACAAACACTTTGACTTCTCCAAATGTGTCATCACCTGACTGCGATTCTCCCTGAAGACCTTCTGTTTCTTGTCCAAAGGCTTCTCTGACTTGCTGTAAAATACCCTGCCAGTCAAATTTCGCATTACGCTCAACCGCTAAGAAATCGGCTACATGGTAAACACCTTTTACACCTTCAATGGTTAAAATGCGCTTAATCATCTCTGGCGCTTCGTCTTTTTGATCTTTTTTGTAGTTATTGCTTTTTCCGCCTGCAAGCGCTTCTGTCAAAATGACTTTCATTGTATTCGGGCTTGGCGTTGGTTCTATGGCAGTTATTTTCATCTATACATCCTCCTTACACACATAAAGACCCTACTCATCTGTAAGGCCGCATTCTTCTTTCCATGTCTTGATAAATAGACACATAAACTCATGCCGCTCATGAGCCAGCTGCTTTCCAGCACGTGTGTTCATCAAGTCTTTTAATTGAAGCAGCTTTTCTTGCATATGCACAAGTACTGTGCCTTGGTGAGCACCTTCTGTATAGTGAGGCTCCCCTTTTGCACCTGCATATGTAAACACCCTTGCAATCCCAGTTGCTCCTATCGCATCCAGCCGATCTGCATCTTGAACAATGGCCCCTTCTAATGTCACTGGCTTATGTTGCATATGCCGGTGCCGAAAAGACATCGTTGTAATGATATCCATGATATAGCGAATATCTCGCGTGTTCACTTCCCACAAAAGGAGCTGCTGCTTGAGATCATGCGGTGAAAGCTTCCATTCACTAGACAGCTTCTCATCAATGACATCATGGACAATCGCCGCCATTTCAATGACAAAAAGCGACCCGCCCTCCTGTTGTGCAATATGGACGGCAAGCTGGCGCACACGATTGATATGAACTTCATCGTGTCCAGTCGGTTCATGCTTTAGCTGTTTTGAAACAAAGGAGGCAGCTGCCTCCAATTGTTCTTGCTGCTTACTCGAATACATGCTTATTTCTCCAAAAGAGCGATAATGGAGCTTTCTAATTCTTTTGGTGGTGTTTTAGGAGAAAATCGTTCAGTCACTTCTCCGTTTTGATCAACGATAAATTTTGTAAAATTCCATTTCACCGTTTTTGTACCAAGCACACCTTTCGCATGACTCGTTAAGTATTTGAAAAGCGGATGCGCATTGTCACCATTGACATCTACTTTTGCAAACATCGGGAAGGTCACACCATAGTTCAACGAACAGAATTCTTGAATTGCTTCTTCCCCTTCTGGCTCTTGATTCATAAATTGATTGCACGGAAATCCTAAAATTTCAAGGCCCTTTTCATGATATTGATCGTATAACTCTTGTAATTGTTTAAATTGAGGGGTCAGTCCACATTTGCTCGCTGTGTTAACGATGATCAGTACTTTCCCTTTGTAATCTGCCATTGATTTTTCCTGACCGTTAATGGTCTTGACCTGAATATCATAAATTGACATCTCATAGCCTCCTAGGATTCACTTTTTCCTATCGTAACATGCTTCTTTTAGAAAATCGCTTTTTATGCTTCCTGCTAAAAGAGTCCAGTCACATTGCCGTCTTCTAATAAATCCATCTCAAGTGCCGCAGGTTTTTTAGGGAGACCTGGCATGGTCAGAATGCTTCCCGTTAGTGCAACGATAAAACCTGCTCCTACAGATGGTTTTAACTCTCGAATCGTAACGGTAAAGCCTTTTGGTCTGCCGATTAAAGCCGGATCATCCGATAGTGAATATTGCGTTTTTGCCATACAAACCGGCAAATGGGCCCAGCCATTTTTCTCAATTGCAGCTAGCTGCTTTCTTGCTTTTGATGTAAGGTTGACGCCGTCTGCACCATAAACCACTTTGGCGACTTTTGACAACTTTTCTTCAATGGAATCTTGCTCCTCATATAAATAAGAAAAGCTGTTTTCATTCTTTTCAATGAGTGTCGTGAGCTCTTCAGCAAGTGCTGTACCGCCAGCTCCTCCTTCTTCCCATACATTGACGGCTTTGACTGGATGTCCATTCGTTTCGCACCAGTTTTCTATTGCTTGAATTTCTTCTTTTGTATCGGTAATAAAACGGTTCACTGCAACGATGTATGGTAGACCGAAGGCTTGCACTGTTTCAATATGCTTCTCTAAATTATGTATACCTTCTAATACAGCCTGTGCATTTGCTTCCTTGAGCTCTGTTTTCTGCATTCCGCCATGCATTTTAAGCGCCCTAACAGTTGCTACAATGACAACAGCGCCTGGTTTAAAATCACCGGCTCTTGTTTTGATGTGAAGAAATTTTTCCGCGCCGAGGTCTGCACCAAATCCCGCTTCTGTTACGACGTAATCTGCTAGTTTCGCCGCCATTTTTGTGGCAATTAAACTATTGCATCCATGTGCAATATTGGCAAAAGGACCACCATGAACAAGGGCTGGAGTTCCTTCAATCGTTTGAACAAGGTTTGGTTTCAGCGCATCTTTTAAAAGCAAGGTTAATACGCCTTCGTAACCTAGATTTTCAACTGTGACCGGTTCACCTTCTTGATTGTAGGCAACAACAATAGAAGAAAGACGTTTTTTTAGATCGTTTAAGTCGTCTGCTAAACAGAGGATGGCCATCATTTCGGATGCAACCGTAATATCAAACCCATCTTCTCTAGGGTACCCATTTAATTGACCGCCAAGTCCAACGACCACTTGTCTTAGAGCACGGTCGTTTAAATCTAACACTCGTTTCCATACAATTCGGCGTGCGTCGATCCCAAGCTCATTTCCGTGATGGATATGATTATCAATAAAAGCAGATAAAGCGTTATGTGCAGATGTAATCGCATGAAAATCCCCTGTGAAATGAAGATTGATTTCTTCCATAGGCAACACCTGTGAATATCCGCCGCCAGCTGCACCACCTTTAATACCCATTGTAGGCCCTAGTGAAGGTTCACGCATGGCAATGATCGCTTTTTTCCCAATTTTCTCGAAGGCTTGACCGAGGCCAACTGTTACGGTGGACTTCCCCTCACCTGCTGGCGTTGGGTTGATCGAAGTCACAAGAATCACATTTCCTTCTTTTTGTTCCTTTAAACGGTCAAAAATAGT
The DNA here is from genome assembly GCF_040047675.1 of Bacillus sp. BS1807G30. Taxonomy (NCBI): domain Bacteria; kingdom Bacillati; phylum Bacillota; class Bacilli; order Caryophanales; family Bacillaceae; genus Bacillus; species Bacillus sp. BS1807G30. The sequence continues at coordinate 1,969,829 of NZ_CP157353.1, forward strand.
CAAAGATATTTTCGCTTTTGTGAAACCATAGCATTCTAATTCTTCGTCATGTATTTGTAATTTTGCTGCGATGTCTTGAATCGGTCTCAGCTTTGCCTTTTGAGCAATGTCAATATCTGATAAATGCTTTGTGATCATGATTAATGGCCTCCTTTTTTGACAGAAACAGCTTTCTTTTTTGCTCTATTTTTCATTGTAACATAATTGAAACATTGAAATATCGCCAGAAAGTTCCTATAATGAAGTGAAATTAGCTTTGGTTCAGGGGGTGGCGAGTTGCCTATTAACATACCAGTTCATCTGCCAGCAAAACAAATACTAGAGAGCGAAAACATTTTCGTCATGGATGAGACAAGGGCATTCAAACAAGATATCCGTCCTTTGAATATCGTGATCTTAAATTTAATGCCAAAAAAAATACAAACTGAAACGCAGCTGCTGAGAATGCTCGGAAATTCTCCTTTGCAAGTGTATTTTACATTTTTGATTCCAAGTACACATACACCGAAGAATACATCGAGAGAGCATCTAGATGAATTTTATACGACCTTTGACTCGATTCGCCATAAAAAATTTGATGGCATGATCATTACAGGTGCACCAATTGAGCATTTAGCTTTCGAAGAAGTTTCCTATTGGAAAGAACTGCAGGACATTTTGGACTGGAGTAAAACGAATGTGACGTCTACTCTCCATATATGCTGGGGGGCACAGGCAGGTCTATATCATCATTATGGCATTGAAAAAATCAAGCTTCCAGAGAAAAAATTCGGTGTCTTTGAGCATCTTGTCAAAGAGAAAAAAGAAAGATTAGTAAGAGGTTTCGATGAAGTATACTATGTCCCACATTCTAGGCATACAGATATTAATACAGAACAATTAAAAAACACGCCGAATCTAAAAGTATTGAGCACGTCTGAGGAAGCTGGTGTTTGTTTAATTGTTTCAGATGATGATAAACAAGTATTTTTAACTGGACATCCTGAATACGATACAGATACATTGAAGCAGGAATATGAAAGAGATTTGTTGAAACATGATACAGTCAAAAAACCCGTCCACTATTTCATAGAAGATGGAGACACATTAGTCCCAGTGAACCGCTGGAAAGCCCATGCTACTTTGCTGTTTATGAATTGGCTTAATTACTATGTTTATCAAGAAACACCATATGTGTGGGAATAAAATAGACTGTAGTCTGATGATAAATGCTTAAAATGTGTTAAAATACAAATGGCTCTGTCTTCCATTATCAATTTAGTCTGTTTGTTTTTTAAAATTAGTTTAATTCTTTCGTAACGAATGATATGCTCTCGCTGTTTATATGTTATCTTTATGTATATGTAGACCTATGAGATTTATAGTTTTCGTACGAAGTTTTGTTGTTGTTGATTACATTTGAGGTGAATATTCTTGAATACCAATAAAAAAATATTAATCTTGACCGCAAATTATGGAAATGGACATATGCAGGTTGCAAAAACACTGTATGATGAATGCAAATCCCAAGGGTTTGAACATGTGATAGTTTCTAATTTGTATCAAGAATCAAATCCCATTGTGTCCGAAGTGACTCAATATTTATATTTAAAGAGCTTCTCCATTGGGAAACAATTTTATCGCTTGTTTTATTACGGTGTAGATAAAATTTACAATAAACGCAAATTTAACATTTATTTAAAGATGGGAAATAAGCGTCTTGATGAATTAATTCAATTACACAATCCGGATATCATCATCATTACATTCCCGATGATTGTTGTACCTGAATACCGAAACAAAACAGGTAAAGTCATTCCAACATTTAATGTGATGACAGACTTTTGTCTTCATAAAATTTGGGTACATGAAAACATTGACCGATACTATGTTGCAACCGATTATGTGAAACAAAAGCTAGTAGAAATCGGCACACATCCAAGCGATGTCAAGGTAACAGGCATTCCGATTAGACCACAATTTGAAGTAGACGTGCCTAAATCGATCATCTATAAAAAATATGGATTATCATCAGACAAAAAAGTCCTTCTCATTATGGCGGGTGCCCATGGTGTACTAAAAAATGTGAAGGAACTGTGTGAAGCACTACTTCTTGACAGTGAAGTACAAATTGTTGTTGTGTGCGGTAAGAATGCAGCGCTGAAGCAATCGCTTAGCGAACTTGAACAAGCACACCCAAATCAATTGAAGGCGCTTGGATATGTGGAACAAATTGATGAATTGTTCAGAGTAACGGACTGTATGATTACAAAACCGGGCGGGATTACATTAACAGAAGCAACAGCAATTGGTGTCCCAGTTATTCTTTACAAACCTGTTCCAGGACAAGAAAAAGAAAATGCTCTTTTCTTTGAAGATTACGGCGCTGCCATTGTCATCAACAGACACGAAGACATTTTAGAATCTGTCACCAACTTGTTGCAAGACGAAGAAAAGTTAGAATCCATGAAACAAAACATCAAAAAATTACACTTAAAACAATCTTCTCAAACCATTTTAGAAGATATCGTCGAACAATCAGATCTGATCATGAGCAACAAATCGTATGCTCAAGCATTATCATAAAAAGGTGTCCGTCAATGACGGACACCTTTTTTCTTTTAACCTTGATTCCCATTCGTTGTATACACTTCTTCAAACGGCTGCACGACAACAAAGCCACTTCCGCTAAACTTCATTTGAATGGACTCTCCGCTTCCCCTGCCAATAAACGTTTTGAACGATACATCTGTCACAAATTCAGTCTGCAAATCTCCTGACCATGCGACCGTCGCATTCGGATCTGTATAAACAGAATCACCTGGCTGAACAATCAGCGTCAGCGGTTCGTAATGACTTGTGATTGCCACAAGACCTGGTCCTTCAAGTTTGACATTAAATAATCCACCTGCAAGCATGCCAGATACCTTTTTCATTAATTTAATATCCCACCGAACTGACGGTTCAAATGCGAGCAGGTCGTTTCCATTAACGAAAATAGACTCCCCTTGAGCCAATCGAAGAATCGAGATTTTTTTCCCTTGGTCTGCTACATATAATTTCCCATCACCTGTGGCCTTCATCAAAGAGGTTCCTTCTCCTGATAACATTTTTTTGAACATCTTTGACACACCGTGTTCAAACACACCTTCACGTTCAAACTTTATTTTCCCGCGATATGAAACCATGGAGCCTGTCTTTGCCCAAATGGTATCCGTTAAATTAATTTCTAACAATCTTGGTGTTTCAAGTTCGAAGACCCCTTCCCCTTTGTCTTCTTGCTGCGTATTCTGAACAAACTCCTCAATTGTGTAACGATTCATGACGCACCTCTTTCTGTATTTTTACTATATACGGACAAGTTATACATTAGGTTTCATGAGATTAGGACGTTTTATAGATAAATGTCATTCACTAAAAAAACAAAAAAATCAAACATTCTGCTCAAAATTTGGCTTGCCTGCTTGACGCTTTACTTTTGATGGTGTATAGTGGAACCATCATTTAACAACTGCTTAAGTCGTTAGGTGATGAAAAATTTTTTTTAGTATGCCAAAAGGTGTGCTACAGTACTAGGAGGAAAAAGCAATATGCAAAACGGTAAAGTAAAATGGTTCAATAATGAAAAAGGTTTCGGCTTCATTGAAGTTGAAGGCGGAGACGACGTATTCGTTCACTTCACAGCTATCGAAGGTGACGGTTACAAATCTCTAGAAGAAGGACAAGAAGTTTCTTTTGAAATCGTTGAAGGTAATCGTGGACCTCAAGCTGCAAACGTAACAAAAATCTAATCAACTCAATCAATGATGAAACGACAAAATAAAGAGAGGCGTATGCCTCTCTTATTTGATTTTCAGCTGAATTTCAATCGCTAAAATATTTTGCTTTAATCTTTGTTCAATTTCAGAGATATCTTTTTCGAGAAAAGGTCTTCCCTTCTTTGCTACATCTACCAGTTGCTCTAGATCACTGTACACCTCTTGAAATGTCCGATGTAATACCGTTTCAAAATCCTTATTATCCATGCCGGCCTTCCCCTTTTCCTCTATTATCCGTCACTTAGTCAAAAAGTAACTCAACCAAAACTTTCTATAGTTATATCGGCTCATTTTTCAGAATATGTTCTTTTTTTACACATTCTATTCGTTTTTTTTCGTGAGCGTATGATACATCTAGAGGAAAACCGGAGTGTACGCTTATTTTTTGAGTAATTCATTCCCGTATTGTTTGATCTTCTCTCCTACCGTGCATTGCTGTATACAAAAGGAGTGCGCGTATTTTTTGCCAAATTCTTTGCGAAAGTGCTTCTTAATCAAGCAATCTGAACAATACGTGTCTTGAAGATCTGTTAATTCTTTTACTGCTGTTTTTTTATCCACTTTATTCAGCTCCGTCTGCTTCTAATTTCAACTTACTTTCGATGGGGACGTCTGCAAGTATCTGTCTGGCAAGCTGATCTGCTTCTGCATTTTGTTTACGATCGATGACTTCATATGTTGGCGTGAGCTTCAGCTCTTTGATCGCAGCCTCAATTCGGTCGAGCCATTTGTTATGTATATCATCATAACAAGGCCATTCCCCTTTGAGCTGATTCATCACAACAAGAGAATCTCCTCTAATCGTAACAGAGTTTCTGCTGGCTCCCAGTTCTTTTAAAGCTTTTACCGCTTCAAATAAAGCCGCATACTCTGCCTCATTGTTCGTGGTGCTCTGAAAAGGCTGATTCTTCCTTAACCGGTATGCATCCTGTCCGAGCTGATAATACACGACAATTCCAAGCCCAGCATCACCTGTTTCTTTGCGAAAACTCGCATCAAAATAGACCTGAAGCTGATCGGGTTCAAGCCTAAGTTCTTCGTTTAGCTTTTCAAGTTCTTTCATCGACCACATCGCACCCTTTTCATCTTCAAATGATAGAAGTGACTGCGGTTCTTTTTTGTCTATATGTTTTGCTAAAAGCAAGGCTTCTTTGAGCTCCATCCAATCTTCTTGGAAAAAAGCAATGGACCCAATCGATTTCACTTTCATTGTATAGTGTGCTCTTAGTTTCATTGATCACATCGCCTTCCCGTACTTTTAAGGTAAACGTTCGTTATGCTATAATCAAAAAGTTACATTTTACATTTAGAAAGGAAGTTCATGTCACTTGTTTAATGAAGGTATTTGGATCTTATTTGCGATCATTAATTTTATCATTGTTCTTCTATTTTATAAAGGATTTGGCAAGATGGGGCTTTTCGTCTGGATTGGTTTTGCAACAGTTGCTGCCAATTTACAAGTGGTCAAAACCGTTGAATTATTTGGCTTAACGGCAACACTTGGCAACATTTTATACGGCAGTGTGTTCTTTGCAACGGACGTCCTCAATGAAAAATATGGACAAACCGAAGCGAAAAAAGCTGTCTGGATTGGCTTTGCCACCCTTTTAACATTAACTGTTGTCATGCAGGAGGCTTTGCTTTTCCATCCCGCTCCATCTGACATTTCCCAATCATCATTAGAAACGATATTTGGCTTTATGCCAAGGGTCGCTCTTGGTAGTCTTGCTGCTTATATCATCAGTCAAATGTTAGATGTTTATGTATATTCGTTTATTCGCCGGATATTTCCTTCAGACGGTGCGCTCTGGCTGCGAAATGCGGGGAGTACAATGATTAGCCAGCTGCTTGATACACTCGTTTTCACAACCATTGCCTTTCTTGGGACCTACCCATTCCATATATGGATCGAAATTTTCATCACGACTTATGTGATTAAATTTATCGTCGCTGCCATTGGCACACCTTATGCCTATGCGGCGAAAAAAATGGTTCCAATTGATGAAAGGGGGAAATAAATTGCCAGCTGAAATATATATTGACGGTGCTAGTGCCGGAAACCCAGGTCCATCTGGCATCGGCATTTTCTTGAAATATGACGGAAAAGCTGAGTCTTTCTCCATTCCTCTTGGCATCATGAGCAATCATGAAGCAGAGTTTTCTGCGCTCATTGAAGGCATGAAAATATGCGTAGAAAAAGGATTACGGACCGTTTCATTCCGCACAGATTCACAAGTAGTGGATCGTGCAGCCAATGCAGGATTTGCTAAAAATCCATCTTTTCGTCATTTTATCGATGAAATGCTGCAGCTTCAAAGCGAATTTGATTTATTTTTCATTAAGTGGATTCCGAGCAAGGAAAATCAAGTGGCTGATCAGCTCGCTAGAAAAGCGATTCACCTTTCAAAAGGATGAATCGCTTTTCTTTTGGTTATGCTAATGTGTGAGGTGATACGAATTGGATAAAGAGAACAGAGGCCGTGTCACAAACGGAACGACTCCTCAAGGTGATGCGCAGACAAAAGATAAACAGCCAATATCGCAATTAGAAAATAAGGCGAAAAAAAGCAACACAAAGGGCTAATACATGTAGCCCTTTGTTTCTTTTCTGCGTAAGAACAACCTTAACTGATTCCTAATTGACTTAAGCGGTTAACCATTGGTTCGATCCCTTTAATTTGATGCAAGCGCAGCATCGCGGCTACCCGCTCTGGATTGATGTTCATTTTTGTTTGATCAATCGGACAGCTGAGTGGTACATCACATTTAATTTCTGCCAGTATACGAGAAAGCTTCAGATCTTCTAAACCTGCTTGCATTTTCTTTTGCTGAGCTGCCGTTAATGCATGAACATTTTCTAACAGTCGATCAATCGTTTCATACGTTTGAATAAATTTCAATGCTGTTTTTTCGCCGATTCCTTTTACACCAGGGTAATTATCGCTAGTATCACCCATCAGCGCTTTCATATCAATCAGCGCCTTTGGAGAAATGCCCATTTCCTCTTCAAAAAGGGCTTTTGTATAATGCTTATAATTCCCGATGCCTTTTTGCATTAAAGCCACGGTCACTTGTTCATTCAAGATCTGCAGCAAATCTTTATCTCCTGTTAAGACGGTCACACGTGCTTCGTTTTGATAGATAGATGCAAGCGTTCCAATACAATCATCTGCTTCAAAACCTGTCACACCAATGTTCATGATCCCAAGTTCTTCTGTCGCCTCTTTTGCTAAATCAAACTGCGGGACAAGCTCAACAGGCGCCTCGCCTCGATTGGCTTTATAATCTTGAAACAATTCGTTCCGGTATGTCTGGCTTCCCATATCCCAGCAGCAAACGATATGAGTCGGCTCAAATGTTTGGACAGCTGTTAACAAATGCTTCAAATAACCATTCACTCCATTTGTCGGCACACCACGATCATTTATCATAAAATTGCGATGGACAGCCGTCGCATAAAACGACCTAAAAAGAAGGGCCATTCCATCTACAAGTAATACGTGTTTATTCATTCATCTAAACTCCCTTTTTATAAACAATACTCCTATTCTATCATAGAACATCGAAACGAACATAAAAAAGGCGCCTTCTTCTTTTTGATAAAGAAGAGGCAGCACGATTACTTTTTACCATATTGCATTTTTTTCGTTTCCGCTTCTGCGTAGGATGGCATGTCTTTTTCCTTCGGCATGCGCTCCTCCTGCTGCTTTACGTTTTGCTTGTTTGCCATGATCATTCCCCTTTCTGGTTCATTTGTTAAGATGACCAAAAATGAGAAAGTTACTCTTTACTTCTGTTTACGCTGGGTGTATTCCTCCACCATCTCAATCGTGACATGTTTACGAAGCGGAACAATTCCGCCTCGGGCAAGCTCATTCATTTTAGACGTAATGGCATTGATCTCATCTGTTGAAAATGGTTCATTGTGTTCACATTTTTTCACAGCCGATTCAATCGCCTGCTCTCTTTTTTGTTCAAGTGCAAGAAAAGATTGGATATGGGCATGTTGTTTCTGTGAATGTGCAGAAATTTCTTCGTGTACGCTCGTCATCGTCTATCAGCTGCTTTCTTTTTTATATAGTCTATCATGAATCATATCGTTTTCAACTGGTTCTTCCATTCATTTGTTTGTTCATAAACTTGTTCAATGATCGCCTGTTTTTCAGCATCTGTTGTAAGGCTCGTCATAAATGTCTGTTTTTGCTCATTGAGCTGTTGGAGAGCATCTTGTTCGTACCTTTCCGTATAGGTCTTCACTAGCTTTTCATATCTGCTCAGCAACTCTTCTTTTTCGTTATCTGCCCAACGTGTTGTCATTTGATGTAGAACATCTCGAATGGCTTCAATAAACGTAGCCTTTTCATTTTGCTCAAAAAAGGCTTTCGCTGATTTTTGTTTCTTTAAAAGCGGCTCAAATGGTGCAATCTCTGCTTCGACTTCAATTTGTTTTAGCTCACCGTTTTTCTCCTCAGGGGCTGACAGGCTGAGAGAAAAGTAAGGATCTTCCGCACATGCAGCCTGCATCCCTTTTTCCCACTCCTCTTGGAAATAATGGTGGATAAACGATTCCATTCGGATATCAAGCGCCTTGAGCTCCTGCACAAATTCAAATTCATACTCCTTTAACGCTTTCTCAAGTGCCTTTTTTAACTGCTGACCAAAATTCCCTTGAGATATGCCAGGATAAAAGGCCGACTTTAACAGATCATTCGCAAATAATGAAAGCCGCTGTACAATATGATAGAGCTGTTCATGCACGTCTTTTTTTACGCTTTCGGTCACTAGCTTAGACCGTTTCACATCTTGCATTTTTTCGAGAATGGCTTCATAGGATGTCTTGATGTTTTTCTTTTCAGCTTCTTTCTCATCTTCTGATTGATGCAAGGTCGCACGTAGTCTATCGACCGTTGTACATAATGTACTAGCTTCAAAATGCAAAAGTTCAATGGCATCTTTCGTTAATTCTTCCTCAATAAAATAGTCGAGCTGTTTTCTCAGTGTTGCATATTGATTATAAGATGTCGGCTCTTTCCCTTCGATCTCTTCCTTACTAGACACATGATGCAGGTTTGGATTGCGGATGCCTTCTTTTGTGAGCTCGCTTCGTACATAGTCAAATACGGTTTCAAGCTCTGCTTGATCCTTAGCCAAATCAGCTGCATTGATGATAAAGAACATTTTATCCATGCTAAAGGAATCTTTTACGAGTCCAAGCTTCCGTAAAAATGAGCGATCAGCTTTTGAGAAAGAATGCTGATAATACGTTAAATAAAGAAGGGCGTCTGCATCCTTCATATACTGGAAGGCGATTTCTGTATGACGCTTATTCATACTGCTTGCACCTGGTGTATCGACAATCGTCAGCCCTTTATCTGTCAGAGGTGTACTTAAATACACCGTCACTTCCTTCACCACACAAGAAACAGATTCTTCCGCTACATAAGGCTTTAATTCTTGAAGTGTGACATGTAAATTGGTTTGGTTGTCAATGTCATCATGAAACTTGGCATAGGCTTGTAGAAAATGTTCTACAATGATTCGGTGATCCTGTTCGAGCTGCCGTTTTTTCAGCACTCTTTCCAGCTTTGCCTTAAACGAATCTCCTTTTTCTGTTGAGATCGAAAATCCAAGAATCTGATCGAGTTCCTCTAGAATGTCCTGCTTGGTTTTAAACACCACTTTGACACTTTCATGAGGATGATCTTCCGTAGGTCGTGTCAGTTTGTTAATTGTTGCAGTTGTTGGCGTAGGAGATGATGGTAACACCTTCCGTCCAACAAGCGCATTGGCAAAAGAAGATTTTCCAGAACTAAAAGCGCCAAATAATGCGAGTGTAAATTCTTTTGCCTGTAGCCGTTCTGTTCGTTTTTCAAAGGAATCTCTTTGAGACTTTAGAATATCTAAAGGCGATAAAATGCGGGAAAGCTCTTTAAATTGTGCAATCGATTGTGCTGTCGTTAAATGCTGCGATTGACGGTAATGATTGCGCTCTGTCCGGTCAGCAGCTAGATCGCTCTCTTCAGCATGAATTGATGCGTGATTCTTCTCCAGCTGGTCGTGCTGCATCCATTGCTTTTTCGCATAAAACCAGTCACCCGGGATATGTTCATCCGTTCCGTTTTGCCAAATATCCCATATATGCTGAATATCTAGTCTTATTTTTTCATTTTTTTCGTTGTACCCCTCAAGGCTCTGAAGCTCTTGTTTCGCTTGTTTCCATTTTTCCTCTTGCTTCTCTTGTTCATTCCGGAGCTGGTCTTTCAAGGTCTCAATCATCTGTTCAATCAATTGAAGCGCTTGCTGTTTTGCCTGTCTTTTCAATGCTTCACCAGCATCTTTCGCATATTGAAGAACGTATTCGTTAGAAAAAGTTGCCCCTTGGTGAATGACCTTTTCAAGCACGGATTCTTCAATAGGTGTCTCAAATGCCATGGCTTTGTCTAATAACGCTTCGCCAAGCTGATGCTGTTTTATTTCTTTTTTAAGGAGCTCGGCAATGTGCCAGTCAACTTCCGCTTTCATTCTCTTTTTTACATCTGCTAAGAAATCATTTGCCCGCTTTTCCTTTTCCTGCTCGGTTTTATTTTTTGCAAAAAGTAAACCCACTTTAAAGCCAGGTGCTTTCGATTCGATATAGTCACTTGCAAGCTCTCGCATCTTAAATGGCGTGAGGTTTGCATTTTTTAAGATGTTCTCTACTTCAGAAGACACTCCATCTTCTACCTGCTTTGCACCATTTTCAATAAATCGGCGTTTCTCTTCTAGTTCTTTCACTTCATTCCTTTTTTCTTGAAGCTGCGCGTCAAGGTCCTCTTCATGCAGTTCTTCTTTTAACGAGTCCATATGTTCTTTTAAAACATGTTCAATTTTCTGCTCTGTATAGGCTCGAAGCGATGCTTTAGGCATGGTTTGTAATTCTTGTAGTTTCTTCACTAAACGGATCATTTCGTTTTTTGGGTGTGCCTCATCCGTCACAGAAGTAAAATATAGATGTTCTTCTTCAATGCCTTCTTTTAAAAGCATCTCAACGATTTGTTTTTTGTAGTCTTCAAAAGTTGTCTCTTGTTCATCATGCCGATCCACTTGATTGACGATGAAATAAAGATTAGGCACTTTCTCTTTAATCGAGCGAATGAAGCGAATGTTTTCTTCAGAATGGACATGGTTATAATGAACGACATAAAAAAGAGCATCCGCTTGATGAAGAATAGAAGCGGCGGATAAAAAGTGCGCATGATCCGTTGAATCAATTCCCGGTGTATCGATGAGTGCCACTTTTTCTTCAAGTCCACTATAATCACCGCTAATTTCCACCATCTCAATTTGTTCCCCATCTTTACAAAAACGCTGCACCGCTTCTTTATCATAAGAACCGCTCATTTTTGCAAAACGTCCATCAGACGTATGGAGCTGAACTTCACTGACCCCTTTCCTGACAACAACCAAGTTTGCACTCGTTGGAATTGGGCTTGTGGGTAGGATGTGATCATGAAGAAGATGATTCACTAGTGATGACTTACCAGCAGAATAGTGGCCGGTAAATGCGATATACACTTCTTCTTCAGCTTCCTTTTTCATAATAGATGCAAGTTTGGCTGCGCGCTCGTGATCATCCCTTTTCAGAAGGCTTTGATATAAAGCACCTGTAGTTTGAACGAGCGAATCTCGAATAGACAAGTCTTTCATGACGATAAACCCCTTTGTTTTTAGAAAAGTCAGTTATGTATGTGTACCATTTTACACAAAATAAAGAGATTTTTCTTCTGATCTGAGGAAATAAAAAAAATCTGCTGCCCGATCAGTCACAATGGACTGCAATCAGGAAGCAGATTTTTTTGAAACACCTTTTAATACGAAGCCAATCAATAAGCTGTATACACAGACCGTACCGAGTAAGAAAATCATTGTCATGTGATCACCGTCCATCCTTCATGATTGAGAATGTTTATCATTAATGAAAGTGTAGCACAATTGATAATGATTTTCAATATTAATTTAGTAAATATTGATTCAGCGCTTTTTCTTCTGTTTGTATTCTGACCATCATCATCCATCCATTTAAACAAGTAAACAAAATGGCAGTAATAAATGCGTTAAATAGCAGCGGAATGAACATCAGTTCAATCGCCACCACCACATAGTTAGGATGTTTTAACCAGCGATACGGCCCCTTTTTCACAATCATCGCATTGGGAACGACTAAGATTTTTGTATTCCAATACGTCCCAAGTGAACATAGTGCCCAGTACCGAATCACCTGGGTAGCAAGCAGGAACACAAGCAGCAATAGGAAAAAACGAGACGGTTGACGATGCAGCAGCCATGTCTCTCCAATAAGCGAGAGGAAAAATGCTGCATGCATAGCGACCATATAAGGATAATGGCTTGCACCAAATTCGATCGCTCCGATCGCCTTCACCTTCTTTTCATTTCTTTTCGCCACAAGCATTTCAATGAGGCGCTGACAAATGAAAATGCCAATCACTATCCAGAAAATCATCACGAGAGCCCCTCCCATTTCATGAGCAATAATTCTGACGAAAAGCCTGGACCAAGTGCTCCGCAAAGCCCCACCTGTCCTGCATCTAGTGACTGATGTTCAAGAAAATGCTTCATGACATATAAAACGGTGGCAGAGGACATGTTTCCATGCTGTTTCAGAACCTCTTTTGAAGAAAATAGCTGATGATCTTGTAAAGATAGGCTTTCAAGATAGGCATCAATCACTTTTTTTCCTCCAGGGTGAGCAAGAAAAACGGATACATCCTCTGTTGAAAACCCTAGCTGATGTAAAAATTGATCCACTTGCTCTTTTAACCACCCAGAAATGATGGACGGAATATCACGTGAGAAGATGACCCGAAATCCGTCGGCGGTAAAATCCCATCCCATCACATCCTCAGAATCTTTCATGGTCACTGACTGCGTACCAAGCACTTTAGGTACTGTTTTTAACCGCGTATACTTAGAGGCAGCCTTTTTTCCAGTTAAAAGAACGGCCGCAGTCCCGTCACCGAACAGTGAGGTTCCAATTAAATTGCTTTTTGATTGATCTTGCGGCTGAAAAGTGAGGCTGCAAAGCTCGCAGGCAACAACTAGCACTTTCGCTTCTGGATACGCCCTGATGTATTCATAAGCTCGGGATAAGCCTGCCGCCCCGCCCCCGCAGCCTAACCCCCAAATTGGCACTCGTTTCGTATAAGGAGAAAATGGAAGAACATTCATCAGCTTTGCATCAAGACTTGGCGTTGATAACCCTGTACTGGAGATGAAAAACAAAGCATCAATCTCATCAAAAGGAACTGGCTTTGTAAGGAACGCTGTTTCATGCAGACAGTGAAAAACGGCTTCTTTCGCATGAGCCAATGCTTTTTCGACATAGAGATTATTTTTCTCTTCAAAAGAGTGATGTTCTTGATACCAATCAATAGGCTGGACAAACTGCCTGCTCTCTATTTCGCCATTATTAAAAGCTTTTAATAGTCGATCAATGTCTTTAAACGATCGTTTAAATTGAGATCTTGCAAATTGAGCAGCTGCTTGCTGATCCACATGATGTTTTGGCAGACTTGTTCCAACTGAAAGAATGTATGCCATCGGCTTCACCTCTTTTTTCGGTTAATATCCCCAATCAAAAAAAGGATATACATGCCAAAACGACACAATTCAGTCAAAATATTTTCCTCCGTCTAACTTTTTGTCTTGACGACAATTGATAAATATTGGATAATATAGGTGAAAACATGATGTAGTTTTCCTCCTTCACAGGTTCGTTCCAAGCCAAGCGAACCTGCTTTTTTTATGCAATTTAAGTTCAAAAATAATGTTGATTTAATGAAAAATAAAAGAACTCCGTTAATTGGGAGTTCCTCTGTGAATGACCTCTCTTAAGAACATCTAAAGAGCAAACCCTCACCTAAATCTTTTCAAGGATTGACTTAATAAAATCAGTTTTTTCATGTGCGTATTTGTGTTTGTCATTTCCATGTAAACTTGATAATTTAAGTTTAAGCTGTTGGTACTCACTTCTAGCTTGCTCATTATTTCTCAAGTAATCTCTGAAATTTAACTGTTCAAGTAAATACTTATTATGTCTTTGGTACATATGGATTTGATGTGTTCGTGGTTCTCCTTTATTAAAGTAGTGTCTTTCAGGTAATACGTTTGTTCCTTTATATGAGTAACCGAGTCCTTCCAACGCTATTACACATTTTTCTCCATCAAAAAAATGTTCTATTTCAATTGCAATATCAATAATTGGCTTAGCGCTTAAACCTTTTACTGCCGTACTTCCAATATGATGTACATTCACTATGTATGGACCAATATCACCTATAATCTGTCGCTTTTCTCTTTCAAATTCTTTTGTCCACTCAATTGACCAAGGCACTAAAAAAACTTCCCCTCTTGGTAATCCCAACATTTACTTATCCCACCTTTTAACACCCATTTGGAGAATGTTAATAAACCAACTTTATCATAGGTCCCATATGGAGAGAGAAGACAGATTTCAACAATCATCCTATTCGTTTAGATCTATTTCTTGGTTGATGTCATTCAATACGATTCTTAACAATTCACTCTCATCTTATTTTATATCTAAAGAACAAAAATTCCCTTCAACCGATTATTAATAGAGTTATTTAACATAGCTTTATACAAAAAAAGACCTCTCAAATGAGAAGTGCAGACCGTAGACAAACCCCACCTTTCATTTAAACATGAATGGATCACCTTTTTTCTGATCAACACAAATAAATAACCATAAAATGCTAATTTATTTGATAATTATATATGAAAAGGGGGTTTTTTCCTGTATACTTAATCAATATGAGCATCATGAAAAACAGTGGAAAAAGACAGAATCTACTACATGATTCGGCACAAAATTTAATTGACTGGAGTGATTGTCATGAAAAAGGTGTCCAAAAAACAAACACCCTACAACACGATATTTCTCTCGAAGATAATTGGTTTAGTGCTTCTTACACTGTTTCTCTTTTTTATCTGGGATATGTCTAAACCCCATTTGCAGGCGACAAATGGGCAAGCAAAAATTGTTACTAGCAGTGACTTCCGAGACACAAGTATCAGTCTGAAAGCAAAAGATCATTCTACAAGAACATTGGATCAACAATTTAAGACCAATCCAAACCAACAGACAACGAATAAAACGGTCTTTTTAACATTTGATGATGGTCCTTCTGCTACATCAAATCAGCTGTTAAATGTCTTAAAAGCACATCAAGTGAAGGCGACATTCTTCATGCTTGGACCGCAAATCCAAGCTCACCAAGCAGCTGTGAAAAGACTTTATCAAGAAGGACATCAATTAGGGCTTCATGGCATGACGCATGATATAAACCGCTTTTATCAAAACAGTGAGTCTCCCGCAAATGAAATGAGAGAAGCTCAGCGCATTCTTGCTTCTGTTACAGGCGGTTACACCCGTCTTGTGAGAACACCTTATGGCAGTGTTCCAAATTTAACATATGATCAAAAAGTACGCTTAAACCAATATGGCTTTATCTACTGGGATTGGACGATTGATAGCCTTGACTGGAGATATAAAAACTCACAATATGTTCAAGAGGTATTGAATCAACTGCAAATGTTTGAGAAAAATAAACCATGGGAACCAAAAGTGATTTTAATGCATGATCAACCCTCTACCACGAACTATTTAGATAGCCTGATTACACAACTAAAAGCAAGGGGCTATACATTTGCAGTCATTAACGAAACAATGCCCCCGGTACAACATTAATAGCACTAATCACAAGAAGCCCGTATCCAAAGGATGCGGGCTTTCAGCTCTCCAAAGAGAAGTGATTACATAACAGATTGCTTAGGTTCTTCCGTTAGCTCCTGCTCTGTTTCTTTTTTAAAAGGAATCATGTGATAAATAATATGAAGCAAAATAGCGGTAAAGCTTCCGGCGACAATTCCGTTACTTGTTAACAATTTAATCGATTCTGGCAAATGCTCAAACATTTGCGGCACAACCGTTACTCCGAGCCCGATGCCAACTGAGCATGCGACAATGAGTAAGTTTTCCTGTTTGGCAAAATCGACGCGTGAGAGCATTTTAATCCCATACGCAATGACCATGCCAAACATGGCGACCATTGCACCGCCTAGAACGGATTTTGGAATAATCGTTGTAAATGCCGCGATTTTAGGAAAAAGGCCAAATACCATTAATAATACACCTGTCACCACAATGACCTGATTTTTCTTCACACCTGTTAATTGGATCAATCCAACGTTTTGGGAGTAGGCTGTGTATGGAAAAGCGTTGAAGATACCGCCTAATAAGACGGCAATTCCCTCTGCACGATATCCCTTTGCTAAATCCTTCTCTTTTAATGAACGATTCGTTAAATCTCCGAGCGCAAAGTATACACCCGTTGATTCGACTAATGACACAATGGCAACTAATGTCATTGTCATGATTGGTGCAAATTCAAAAGTAGGCAGCCCAAAGTAAAAAGGCTCAATGATGCGGAAAACTTGTGCATTCGCCACTTCTGCTGTCTCCACCTTCCCTAAGAAAGCAGCAACTGCTGTCCCAAGTAGAATGCCGATTAAGATGGCAATGGCTTTCATGAATCCCTTTGTAAATCGATAGAGAAGGACAATGATAAACAATACAAGAAAAGCAAGTCCAAGATTCTCAAAAGAACCATAGTCTGCACTTCCTTCACCACCTGCCATATTGTTCATGGCGACCGGAATTAAGGTAATTCCAATGATCGTGACGACGGAACCTGTGACAACGGGCGGGAAGAATTTCACAAGCTTCCCAAAGAAAAATGAAAGAGCAATGACAATACACCCTGCGGCGATAATACTTCCATATATAGACGAAATTCCATATTTAGAGCCAATCGCAATCATAGGAGATACCGCAGTAAATGTACAGCCTAGTACAACAGGCAAACCGATGCCAAAAAAGCGGTTTTTCCATACTTGAAGCAGTGTGGCGGCACCGCACATGAAAATATCTGCCGAAATTAAGTACGTCAGCTGGGCTGGCGTGAGCCCAAGCGCATCTCCTACAATGAGCGGGACAAGAACCGCACCTGCATACATCGCCAGTACATGCTGTATCCCTAGCGAAAGGGTTTTGGCTTTTTTAGCGGCACTCATGATTGTACCTCGCGTACAAACGTGACTTTTCCTTCCTCGAGCGATTCGATACGTGCGAGTGACTCGACTCTATAGCCCATTTGCACAAGTTCTTTTCTTCCAGGCTGGAATGATTTCTCGATAACAATTCCAAAACCAGCTACTTTTGCTTTCGCTTGCTTTGCGATGGCAGCTAGTCCCTTAGCGGCTTCTCCATTTGCTAAAAAGTCGTCGATAATTAACACACAATCATCCTCACTAAGGTGCGTGTTAGAGACAGCAATCGTACTTTCTACTTTTTTGGTAAAAGAATACACACTTGCTGTCAAAAGGTTATCCGTTAAAGTCAGTGATTGCCGCTTTCGGGCAAAAACAACTGGCACATGAAGGGCAAGTCCAGCCATTACAGCAGGTGCAATACCAGAAGATTCGATTGTGATAATTTTAGTAATTCCATCATGCTTAAATAATCTAGCAAACTCTTGACCGATCTCATGCATTAACACAGGGTCAATTTGATGATTTAAAAAAGCATCTACCTTTAGCACTTGATTTGACAGAACGATTCCTTCGTTCTCGATCTTTTGACGTAACAATTCCATCATTCTTCCTCCCAGCATATTAGCAACTTTCATTTTTTTGCATAAAAAAAGCATTGCTGTCCATTAAGGAGCAAGCAATGCGAAAACGATCCACGGGATCTTCAGCTCATACAAAAGCTGTTTCATTTTGCTCACTCATAGTCGGACGGTATCGGTGTCCGGTAGAAACTTGCGTGCCTTCATCACGCGATTATATGAGTGTTTCATAGTGTTCAAATTATAACAAGATTTCAGACACTTGGAAAGCACTTTTCTAGAAAAATACCGAACTTAAATAATCATTAAGCTTTAAACGTTCGTTTTTAGAATATTCAACCAGCAAAAAAGCACCCTTCTGATCAAAGGGTGCCTTTCATTTATGATAAATATAGTTTCGTGTACTTATCTGTTAAATAATCAATTAAGTATTGAACATTTAATTCTTCACCAGTTGCGTCTTGAATGATCTCAGATGGCTTTTTCCGTTTTCCATGCTTGTGGACATGTTCAGTTAGCCATTCTTTTATCGGTGCAAAAGACCCATTTTGAATCAGTTCATCAAAACCCGGTAAATCTTTGATCATTTGCTGCTTTAATTGCGCCGCATACATATAACCAAGTGCATATGAAGGGAAATAACCAAAACTACCATCAGACCAGTGAACATCCTGCAAAATACCAAGCGCATCGTTAGGCGGCGTAATGCCAAGATATGCTTGGTATTTTTCATTCCATAACGCTGGCAGATCTTCAACGGCTACTTCTTCATTAAAAATGGCTTTTTCAATTTCATAGCGAATAATAATGTGAAGCGGATACGTGAGTTCATCTGCTTCAATTCGAATGTAAGTCGGCTTCGATTCATTCACCGCATGCACAAATTCTTCTAAAGTGACATCTTTAAATTGTTCAGGAGATGCCTCTTGCAGCTTTTGATAATACGTTTTCCAGAAATCTTCATGTCTGCCGATAAAGTTCTCAAAGAAAAGAGACTGTGATTCATGAATACCCATTGATGTGCCGTCACATAAGAGCGTTCCGCTCAGTGCCTCATCAATATTTTGTTCATAAATGGCGTGGCCGCATTCGTGAATGGTGCCAAAGATCGCCATGCGAAAATCGTGCTCATCATAACGCGTCGTCACACGTACATCCCCTCTGCTTAATGTCACAGCAAATGGATGAACCGTTGTATCAAGTCGTCCTGCGTCAAAGTCATACCCTAACTCTTTTAAGAAAAAGAGACTCAGCTCTTTTTGTTTGTCGATCGGGAAGCTTTTCGATAAAAATGATGTATCTGGTTTATTTGGCGAAGCTTCAATTTTTTTCACGAGAGGAACGATGGCGTCTCGAAGTGCGCCAAATTTTTGATCGAGTTGTTCAACCGTCATATCCGGCTCATAATTATTGAGCAGCACATCATATGGCGTTTTTTTCACGCCCCAGTATTGAATGAAACGCTTGTTAAAATCAATCAGCTGTTTTAAATAGGGCGCAAAGAGTGAAAAATCTGATTTCTCCCTTGCTTCTACCCAAACATGTTCTGCTTTTGATTGTAGAATGGAGTATTCTTTAAATTCTTCTTTTGGAATTTTACTGTTTTCATCATATTCTTTTTGCGATAATTCGAGTGCCTTCTGTGTGTCTTTTGACAGCTCTTTTTTTTCTTTATTTAAAGCATCAAGAAGATCTTTCATTTCATCAGAAGTCTTCATATTAAAGATATCGCTGGATAATTGACCGATGGTTTCTGCTCTGAAATCAGCGCTTTTTTTAGGCGCTTGTGTTCGAGAGTCCCAATAAAGTAAATGAAGCGCCTCTGTATAATGGGCGATTTTTCCTAGTAATTGATAAAACGCTTTCTCTTTTGATTCAAGACTCATGCGTTCGTTCCCCCAATCAATAAAATATGTATGTACGTTTCAAGGCTACTTCAATAAATGTTCTTTTGTCAATGAAAAAGGAGGATACGCTGATCGTATCCTCCTCTTATTGAATGGTTTTCTATCATTAAGAGATCACTGGCTTTACTGGAAGAACGGATTCAATTTTACTTTGCAGCTCAATATCTTTCTGACTGCCAAAGTAAATATGAATGCTGCCAGCATCTTGGCTTGTCCGAATCAGTCTCCCAATGCCCTGCCTTAGACGAAGCAACATGTACGGAAGATCCACTTCAGTAAATGCATCTTTCGCTTCATTCCGTTTTGCTTCAAATACTGGGTCATGCGGTGGATATGGAAGTCCCCAAATGACCACATTTGTTAGCGACTGTCCTGGAATATCCAGCCCTTCCCACAAGTGAACGGAACATAACACAGATGTTTCATCCGCTTGGAACTTTTGAACAATGGTACTGATCTCCTCGTCTCCTTCAAAATACACATGGAAAGGCAGTGATTCATTTGATTCATCGAGCTGCTTTCTAAATACATGCAGTTCATCAAATGAAGGGAATAAAATAAGAGATCGACCGCCATTTTCTTTTACCTGAGATAGCACGTGCTGACCTTTTACAGCTGACTCTGTCATTGGCTGCTGAATTCCGTGGAAATACATTTGCATTTGCTCCTCATAATCATACGGCGAAGCCACACTCATGGATAAATAATCTTTGATCCCAAGGCTTTCAGCTAAATAATCAAATGATTGATTTTCAGACAACGTAGCAGATGAGAAAATATAAGGGATTTTTTGTGAAAATACCTTTTCACCAAGCACCTCTGCTACCGTTTTTGGCATGACGACAAAGGTTGTATCTAATTCCTGTTTCTCCAGCCAGCTAATGGCATTTTTCTGATAAAGCGACAGAGAATACGCCATCTGTTCAATGTACTCTTCCACAACAGACAATTCATATTGATCAATTGTGTACATCTCTGATTCAAATACGAGCGCTTCTCCAATCTTCTCAAGCAAATCACATAATTCACTTGCTGAACGCTTCACCTCATCTACACGACCAATTTCAAGACGGTGTGATCCTTTGATTTCTTTGGCATTCGTTTTTAAGAGGTAAAAGAACTGATCGTTTGTTGCAAGTGCATCTTCAACAAGTTCTGCAAACTCTTCACGAATGTCATTTTGCAAAAGACGCTCTAAAAACGTTTCTAGTGTTGATTGCTTCACTCGGTATGTTAGCGCTTTTTGTGCTGCAAACTCAAGAAGATGTCCTTCATCAAATACAACAGAGCTATGCTCAGGAAGGAGCGGCAGCTGTCCTTCACGTTTACGTGACTCCTTTGTCCATACATGCTCCATGTAAAAGTCATGAGAACAAATGATGAGGTCTGTGGCTTTTCGGTAATGGTCTCTTGATAAATTCAAGCCACAGCGGTGCCGCATGTCGCACGTTAAGCAGTCCTGAAAAGAGTCATAACCAATTCTTGACCACTCATCATTTGTTAATTCTGGATACTCTTTTCGATCACCATACGGATAAAATGTCTGCATCCCATGAGATTCATGAACAAATGAAGGAAGCGATTCATAAATGTCGAGCCACTTCTCATCATCTTCACGTTGCATCGTTTTCTCTAGTTTCTTTAAGCACAAATATTGATCATGCGATTTACTTAATCTCGCATCTATTTGAATATTAAGGTGATTGGCAATTTTATAGATATCACCTTCTTGTTTGACCAGCTGTTCAATTAACGTTTCGTCTGCACATGCAATGATCGCAGGTTTCCCTGTATATCTTGCATATGTGACCGCAAATAAAAGGTAAACGATTGTTTTGCCTGTGCCTACCCCAGCTTCGGCAAACATCACACTTTTTTCTTTAAAGGCTCTTTCTAACTGAAAAGCCATGAATATTTGTTCATCTCGAAGATCAAAGCCCTTTTCTGGCAAGATGTCATAAAACACATCACCAATCCAGTTGCCCAGTTCTTCGTAAAAATTATGTTCTTTTGTTAATGAAAAAGGCAAACGAGATGCTGTCACCTGCTCCAACCCCCAACTTTTGAATCATTCAGACATTCAATAGTAACATTTATGCTGGGGTATGACAATCTTTTTTTAAGAGCGCAGGCGATGCTGGTAGCTTTCCTTCATTAAAAATGCGTGCTCTGAATGGTCTATGTAGTTTTGAGCCATTGCCAAGTTCTCGATGGCTGCCGTAAGTTTAGCAGATTGTCCTGTTTCAACCCCTTCTATTTCTCGGGCTGTTGAAGCGAGTGCTTTTTGAATTAACTGAAATTGATCATAATGAATCATGAAGACACCTCTTTTTTTAAAATCAAGTTCAGTTTATTCCGTCCCATCAAGACTTATACCTGTTTAGCATAAAAAATCCACACCTTCTCGTGGTGTGGACATTTGTTACGATTCAGTTGTTTGCTTTCTAGGCCGGCGTTTTCCCCAGTATTGATAATAGTCTGTTTTAATAAATCCATTAAACAGTTTTCTCTTTTTCGTCGCTTTTCTTCCGAAACACTCTTCGAATTTTTCATGTGACGTTAAAATGTAAATGGACCACGTATCTAGGTTCTTCAATGCTTCGCCCATGCCTTGATACATTTTTTCCACAGCTGGCTTATCGCTGAGACGTTCACCGTAAGGCGGATTTCCGACAATCACACCATACTCATCTTTTGTTTGGAAGTCTTTCACTTGCATTTGCTTAAATTGTATCAGTTCACTAAGTCCAGCTTCTTCTGCGTTCAGTTTCGCAATCTCTATCATGCGATGATCAATATCGCTCGCGATAATGCGAAGCGGCTGATCATAGTTCGCCTTTTCTTCTACTTCAAGGCGTGCTTTGTTCCAAACGTCCTCACCGATCCATTCCCATGATTCAGATGCAAACTCCCGGTTAAATCCAGGGGCAATGTTTTGTCCAATCATCGCTGCTTCGATGGCAATTGTTCCTGATCCGCAAAAAGGATCGACAAACGGACGGTCAGGTGTCCAGTTCGTTAATAAGACAAGCGCCGCTGCAAGGGTTTCTTTAATCGGCGCCCCGCCTTGATCTGCACGGTATCCACGTTTATGAAGACCCACACCAGACGTATCGAGCGTCAGCAATACTTTATCTTTTAAAAGCGCTACCTCGATTTTGTATTCAGGACCCGTCTCTTCTAGCCATTCAGACTGTATGTTGTAAGATGATCTAAGTTTTTGCGCGATAGCCTTTTTGACGATACGCTGACAATCCGGCACACTGGCAAGCTGAGATTTAACAGATTTACCAATGACAGGGAATGTACTATTTTTCGGTAAAAAAGCGGCCCAGTCAATGGCTTTTGTCTGCTCAAAAAGCTCGTCAAATGTCCTGGCCGAAAATTCAGCAACTTGGACCTTGATCCGATCTGCTGTACGCAGCCATAGATTCGCACGGCAGATGGCAAGTGCATCTCCTTGAAAAATGACTTTTCCATTATCTACAGTGCACTCATACCCGAGGTCTCTTACTTCTTTTGCAACAATCGCTTCAATTCCCATTGGAGCTGTTGCGATGAGTGTATAGGTTTTCATTTGTTTATCACCTGTTTTCTCGTTCTATTCTGTAATCAAGATAAAAGCTCTCCATATGTAGAAATAGGAGAGCTTTGATTTCATCATGTTTATGATAACGGATATAACGTTCTGTAAGCCATGTTTTGTTCCATCGTACTGCAAACGGCAAAAGCCTCGTACTCAGGTGGTAATCATCTATCTACAGAATTCTCTGTCCTTCTCTCCGTTTGGTTCCTTTGAGAAAGTTCCCCTACCAAGTTTGGGTTTCTCGCTCGAGGGGTTTACCGCGTTCCACTCTCAACATTTCTAGTGAGACTTCGTCACTGTGGCACTTTCAAGGATACTTTGCCATATCCTAAAAGGACGTAGGCATTTTTCCTGCCGTCAGCCTTTCCCAGGCTGCCCTGGCTTATTTTTTCGCCAGGCACGAACACTACGGGCATCTCAGCACCGTGCGAGCATGGACTTTCCTCTGCAATGTCAAAGCATTACAGCGATTACCCGAACGTTAATCAACATGCGTTATTATAAACGACAATGTCATCTGACACAAGCTTTTTTGGTATTACTCAATCATAAAGTTTGCTACCGAAAACGTGTTTCTCAAGATTAGATAGTCTTTTTAAAATATCAAAGTTTGTTGTATTGGACTGTGCAGGCTGTCTTTTCCCTTGCTCAACCGCTTCTTCAAGCTGTTTTGACAAGTGAAGGTTTTCTTGTTGGAGTTTTTCAATTTCTTGATGGAATGTCTCATAGTCTTTAATGACCATATCTAGAAATTTATCGACTTCTTCTTGTTTATACCCTCGGACACCTGTTTTAAATTCTTTTTCTAAAATTTCTTTCGCAGAAAGCTTTACTTTATCAGCAAGCATCTTTTTCACCTCATATCGTGAATTCATAGTATATTTTTTCAGAAATACGTGACGTTGTCAAATTTTCTCTTGCTTTTAGTCAAAAAACGGATCTTCCGCCTCAACCTGTGCTCTTAAATCATCCATTGTAATATACATAATTGGGTAGTCGGTATAGGTTTCAGCTTCTTTGATCATATATTTTGGCGAGCCTTCGTGCTCGGGATCATATAAGACGAGAAGGCCGTCCGTTTTTTCAATAAAAAAGCGGTTCTTTTGTTTAAATTGTGCCGGACTTTCATACGGTCTATGCGTGACACTTTCTACAAAATCAGCTTGTGCAAGAACGCCTTCATACAGCTCTTTATTTTGTTCATTCCAGCGCTCTTCCTGTTCATAAAATGGTGTAATGACAGCAAGTTTTAAATCTGGGTACTCCTCTTGAAGCTCAAAGACCACTTCAGCTGTCCATATTTCTGCCCCTAACTGACCTGAAATGAGCACCCATTCTAGCCCGTCTTCAATGAGTGCCGCCAGCCTTTTCCGAAGTTCCGCTTTTATGTATTGAAGTGCAGGCTCGTCTTGTTTGAAGATCCCAAGCTCAAATGGCTTGTACCCTGTGACAGCGATAATTTTCATTTTTTCACCTGCTTTTAAAAAAAGGGACTTATAAAAGTCCCATTTCACTTTATCTGTTACAGCAAGGTCCACCGCAGTTAAAGTGTTGATGTGTTGCCGGGTCCACCTGAGAAAACGTATGCGGGAAGTAGTGAACATGTTGGAAATTTTGGTGATGAACATTTGTTACATGCTGCGGGTGGATGTGCGGCACAATTGTAGTTGACTCACTGTGCGTACAGCAGTGATTCGTTGGATGTACAATTGGCTGTGTAACATTTGGATTGCAATGATGATGATGATACATGTAGCATTCCCCTCTCCTTGATTTTCTTACATTAACAATGTATGAATCAAGAGGTGTACATGTACTAATGCATTAACCTATTTTAAAAGTTTGCAAGAAAAACATCTTTATAGTTTGAAAAAACAAAAGCGACCAATATGACAACAAGAAAAAACAAGTAGAAAAGACCCTTATACATGCTCTACGCTCCTCATTCAATATCTAACGTTATTTTACAGGATTCGTGACTTTTCTACAATAAAAGTGCTAAACAATTTTTATTTTCGGCCGAGAGCCGAACGTTGTCATTTTTTGCGCTTTCCCAGGCAATAATTTCATTGCCTAGCTTTTCTTAAGAGCCGCTTTTCTCGCTTGTCAAGTTCCACAATGTCTCGTTCACTTAAAGACGATTGTGATAACAATGTTTGGGTAATGGAAAGGGCTGCTTTTGGATCTTTTTGACGGTGTTCTTCATACTTTGCAAGCTCTACACCCGCTTTTAATCTTACATGAACATCACTTGATTCAAATAGACGTTTCCATATGCATGCCGCTTCATCCCATTGTTTTAATCGCTTGTACTGTAACGATAGATCATAAGCTGCTTGATCCGCATGCTCAAACGCTGCTCCTGTTAATTCTTGCAGGTGCTTTGTTGCTTCCTGTACATCACGGTGAGCAAGATGCCACTTAGCTAATGCATATTTCTCATCGTCTTCCTTCACCGCATCTTTGGATAAGATTTTTTTAGACAAATGAATGTAGAGACTGATTAACGATAAGACATCAAGTTCATTGTGAGTCAAAATTCCTTCAATCAGTTTCGGGTTTTGTTCCTTTAAAAAGTGAAAATAGATCATTGGTGCGAGGAACCCTGGTGTATCTCCCTCTCGATTGACGTGCAGTTCCTCTTTTTCTACAACCGAAAGAGCCATACGCTCATATTTATGTTTCCACAATCTCCTTGACCCATGCAGAAGGTCAAAATGACCAAATTCAGGTAGAGCAGGTATTTGATCGCGTAATAATGTATGCCTCGTTTTGACTTGAGGCCAGTCAAATGATTTTCCATTATATGTCACAAGTGATTCGACATCCACCTCACTAAGAAAGCTTTTGTAAAGTGCCGCTTCATTTCCTGGATTCGTCAGCAGATGTTGTTTTACCACCACTTTATCTGAATAAACTCTCGCATGCCCAAGCAAAAAAATCATATTTCCCGTTCCGCCAGATAGTCCTGTTGTTTCTGTATCGAAGAAAAATAGCTCGTGAGGCTTGTAGCCTTTTGCAGAAAGAGAATGCTGAATCTCACTTTTGTTCCATGCACTCACCATCTCCGGCAGTTCTGCAAATGAATATCGCCCATGCTGATGGTCAAGTGGATAGGTCACTTCCCGAATGAGGCAGAAAGAGTCTTCAAAGTAGTAAGGAGCTGCACCTAATTCCCCCCACTCTTTTAGAAATGGAATCGTTTCAGCCGTCACAGTGTGCGTTTGTCCCTTTTTTACTGCCCCACGCTTTTCATCTGACTGATTGTGCGACAGGTGTTTTTTCATTCTGTTTAATTTTCCTTTTAATGACATGAGTAGGTCTATTCCTCCTTTCCCTTAAAATCCTGCCATCAATTGAATGATACTGCTTTTTCCATTGATCTCTTTCATTTCCATGCCAATACAAGATGGGCAGCCGTTCTCGCAACTGCATCGCTCAATCAGCTGAGTGGCTGCACGGGCAATTTCATCAAAGCGAGCCTGGACCTCTTTACTTAAACCGATTCCACCTGGGTAATGATCATATAAAAATACGGTCGGTTTCCCGGTATGGGCTGCCTTTATTTGAGAAATGACATGAATGTCTGAACGGTCACACATGACAAACGCCGGAACAATATGCTGAAGAACATTGGCAATACCGAGCAAGAGCTGTTCAAGTGTTTTTTCTTCAAATGTCCGTTCTGCTTCATGTAATTCAAACCAAGCAGCACTCGTATGAATCTCTTCTTCAGGTAAGTGAATCGGGCCGGAACCGATATTTTCCCCAGTTGATAATCGAATTTTTTTGAAAATGGTCGGCATTGCATTGACGGTCACATCACCGTAGTGAACAGATACCGCCTCCTTCTCTGTTGTCTGATCAATTTCAAGCACCTTGAGCTGAACTGCTAAATTCGCATCTGTATAATATTCTACATCGACTTGTTTCACATAAGCCTTAAGATGCTCATAATCTAGCTTTTCCACTTGATACTGAACCCCTTCATGTAAATAAATCGCTTCATCATGAAGTAAGGTCATCGCACTGAATCGATCCATCTCCCCAATAATTCGAACGTTCGCTACATCGGATTGATCGACAATGACGACATTTTCCTGACTTGCAGATCTCAGACTGATGCCATGAGCCGGGAACGATTGATCTGACCAATAATAACGGTTCCCGCTGAAATGAAGAACCCCTTCTTCATGTAAGTATTGCAAGATTTCTTCTACTTCCATACTGCCAAACTGTTCATCTTCTCGAAACGGTAGCTCGTAGGACGCACATTTTAGATGATCGACTAAGATGATAAGGTTCTCAGGATTGATTCTTGCCGATTCAGGTGGTCTGTTAAAGAAGTATTCAGGGTGTCTGACAATATATTGGTCAAGTGGCGATGAGCTTGCGACCATGATAATGAGTGCTTCCTCATGACGCCTTCCAGCTCGTCCAGCCTGCTGCCACGTACTCGCTACACTGCCAGGATATCCGGTCATGATACAGACTTTTAGCTGTCCAATATCTACTCCTAATTCTAGTGCGTTTGTGCTGACAACACCGAGAATGTCTCCTTCCCTTAAGCCTTTTTCAATCATGCGCCGCTCTTTCGGCAAATAGCCCCCGCGATAACCACGGATCGATTTAGGACCAATTTCTTTTTTCACTAGTTCTTGAATATGACTTAGGATGACTTCAACTCTTACCCTACTTCTAGCAAAAACAATCGTTTGAATTTTTTCTTTTAAAAATGTTTTAGCGAGCTGATTCACAACAGTGGCCGCACTTTGTCTAATATTTAATGGCTTATTGACGACTGGCGGGTTGTAAAAGACAAAATTCTTTTTACCGCTAGGCGCTCCGTTTCGTTCAATGAGATGCACCTTGCTTCCGGTCAGCTGCTCTGCAAGCTCTTTCGGATTCGCTATGGTCGCTGAAGTACAAATAAAGGTCGGGTCACTTCCATAAAATGCACAAATTCGCTTTAGTCTGCGAATGACATTGGCGACATGACTGCCAAACACGCCTCGGTATGTATGAAGCTCATCAATGACAATATACTTTAAGTTCTCAAATAAACTGACCCATTTCGTATGGTGAGGCAAAATTGCTGAATGCATCATATCTGGATTTGTGATGACAATATGTCCTGCCTGTCTGACGCGCTGGCGAATCGCTGGGGAGGTGTCCCCGTCATAGGTTTCACTGTGAATTGGAACATCCATCTCATGAATGATTTCGTTTAATTCACTTTTTTGATCTTGCGCGAGTGCTTTTGTTGGAAATAAATAGAGGGAGCGGCTTGTCTGATCTTCTGCGATCGACTGAAGAACTGGCAGATTGTAGCAAAGCGTTTTACCTGAAGCTGTAGGTGTCACAGTCACCACATTCTCACCATCCATCACACGTTCAAAGGCTTCCTTTTGATGAATGTATAGTTCGCTCACACCTCTTTTTTCAAGCGCCACTTTGAGCCTGTCATTTACTCTTTCAGGAATTGGAGAAGTCCGTGCAGGCTTCGCTTCAATTTCATGCCAATGCTCGACCTGTTCATCTTTTTTTAAATCTTCTATGAGTTCGTTCATTGTTTTCTTCTTCATCTGGTATCCACCTCTCATTCTAGTGTACCGAATATTTGTTTGCATGACTAGGCGGCAATTTTTTGATGCGCCGCTTGTGAGCAAATATTTTGATGTGTTGTAACAGGATCTATTACACTTCTATAGTGAAATGATTTTATTAAGGAAGAAGATGATGAGATTGAAAAACGAATTTAAGCCTTTATTTGAACCTTTTATATTCCCAGGGGGTGCCTCTATTGATGGCCGTTTAGTCGTTGCACCAATGACACACTTCGGTTCTCATGAGGATGGCACGATCTCAAAGGAAGAAATTGATTTTATTACCGCTAGATCAAGCGAAATGGGCATGGTCATTACCGCATGCGCAAACGTGACGCCAGATGGTAAGGCGTTTGAAGGACAGCCTTCTATTGCAAGGGATGAAGATATACCCGGCCTTCAAAAGCTTGCTTCTGCGATTCAAGCGAAAGGAACAAAAGCCATTATGCAAATTCATCATGGCGGCTCTCAGGCTCTCCCTCATTTAGTCCCAAACGGTGATGTCGTTGCGCCAAGTGATGTATTCAAAGATGGAAAACAAATTGCGAGAGCTTTGACAGAAGAAGAAATTCCTCACATCATCGACTCGTTTAAAGAAGCAGCAAGGCGCGCGATCCAAGCAGGATTTGATGGGATCGAAATCCATGGAGCGAACGGATATTTATTACAGCAATTCTACTCCCCGCATAGTAATCAGCGTACAGATCAATGGGGCGGAAGCGAAGAAAAGCGTCTCGCATTTCCAATTGCAGTAGTAGATGCAGTGAAAGAAGCAATCAAAGAGCATGTAACAAAACCATTTATCTTTGGATACCGATTATCACCTGAAGAACCAGAAACACCTGGTTTAACCATGACAGAAACATTTACTTTAGTAGACGTACTTAAGACGAAAAACCTTGATTACTTGCATATTTCTTTAATGGAGATTGACGCTAAAGCAAGACGTGGTGCTGATACAAGTAAGACGCGGATGGAGCTATTAAAAGAGCGCTGTGGTGACACGCTTCCACTCATCGGTGTCGGCAGCGTCATTACAGCTGAGGATGCACTGAATGCATACAATCAAGGGATTCCACTCATCGCTGTTGCAAGAGAAGTCATTGTTGATCCCGATTGGGCAGTAAAGATTAAAGAAGGCAGAGAAAACGAGATTGAAACCGTCATTAAACGCAGTCAAAAAGACAAGTACTTGATTCCAGAAGGTTTATGGACTGTCATGGAAGCAAGTAAAGGCTGGGTTCCAATGGAGGATTAATCTCCTCAATAAAAAAACTACCCTATCAACTCAGGGTAGTTTTTTTGGATTATTTCATTTTCACTGTAAAAAGTTTGGACGTCTGCTTTTCTACAGAGCCCTTAGGTTCTTTGGTAAGATGTTCTACTAAATCACCATTCATTATGACAATTGGTGTCACTGTGCTTGCCGCTTTTTCTTCGATCAGCGCTAAATCACACGTAATGAGAGGATCACCTGCTTTCACTTTATCCCCTTCTTTTATGTGTGCTTCAAAGCCTTCACCATTTAATCCAACCGTTTCAAGTCCGATATGAATCAGAAGCTCAAGCCCCGAGAGTGTTCGAATCCCAATTGCATGTTTTGTATGGAAGAGTTGAATAATTTCACCATCTACTGGTGACACAATGGTGCCGTTTTTTGGTTTTACAGCTACGCCGTCTCCCATCATCTTTTGAGAAAAAACGGGATCTGGTACATCGGTCATATCCATTAACTCTCCATCAACTGGAGAATAAATGACTTCTTCCTTTACATCATCTTGGTTTTTTCCGAAACCGAATAATTTTTTCAGCAATGTTCATTTGCTCCCTTCAAGCTTTGCTTCTAGATCTATTTAGCGTATAAACACCTTCACGCCCATACACCTTGCTTCATTCAACACTATTTAATCATAATTTTTTCCTCTCATCAATTGATAACCGCCTGAGCCCCTTTTGCATAGGCTATAGATGAGAGGTGATTCAAATGAAACATGAAAGTGAAAAGAAACACGAGTTGTTAGCAAATGAAGACATTCTATATGAAGCGATTGAACAATTTTTTGCATCATCGCCGTTTCACGACATTTTAAATAGTGCGGAGGCGCTGATGACCACAAGCCATTCACTTGCGTCCATTACAACCGATGTGGCAGAAGATGATCAATATGTATATATTGAGATTCGATTTCCAGACCATTTTGTCGAAGGTGATATCGCACTAGAAGTGAAAGCGCAATATTTACACTTATCGGTACAGGAAAAAATCAAAACAGACATGACTTCCTCCTATTCGAGCTTTACCAAAACCATTTTAATGCCTGCAAAAATAGATGAAACCAATATGAAGAGCGTTTGGAAAGATCAATCTCTTCGTGTGACTGCGCCAAAACAAACAACCCAATAGATGTATATCTATTGGGTTTTGCTATGCTTTAAAAATGCTTGTAAATCCTTTCGCCAATGAGCCCACTTGATTCATTGTACTCATCATTTGTCCAGCAGTATCAAACATTTTATTAAAATCGTATTGCCCATTCGTTTTTTTAAATTGTGACAGCACACTTTTAAATTGAGATGATTGCTGTTTTTGTGGCCTTGGCAAAGGATAAGGATTCATAGGTTGCTGCATAGGCATCATGCCCGGCGGCTGCATTTGCGGCTGATTCATTGCTTCAGGCTGCGGCTGATAAGGCTGGAAGTTTTCCTGATATCCAAAAGGCGGCTGATAGCCTGCAGACGGCGGCTGGTTCATTTCACCTTGATATGGAGGCATGAAATATTCTGGAGGCTGCGGAGGCTGCTGCATATCTGGATACGGAAAAGGCCGTTGCTGAAATTGATTCATTTCATAAGATGGCTGGTTTGAATAAGGGAACATGTATCTCGCTCCTCTCGCTCTGAAAACATATTGAAGTCAATGATATATTATGTTCAGGAAGCAGAAGATGTGCCTACAGCAGCCATAAGAAAAACGCAGACTGTTTCATCAGCTGCGTTTGTTGATTTCTTCTATTAAAAGGTTCAGTGTATAAATCACTGACTCAACTAAATTTTTCACACGAGGTGCATGCTGTTTGCCAAAATAAGATTGCAGCACAACCTCTTTTCCATTTTCTTGGACGGCTTCAAGCTGTTCTTGATGTAAGTATCTAGGTTTGGCCTGATGAATAAATGAGGTAGCAGCAGTAAGCCACTCTTCCATTTGCTGATCAAATTTGACAACGGCCGGCTGAATATCGTTGTAAAAATCATAAACTGGGTATTCCTCTTCTGCCTTTCCCTTAAGGTACTGCTCGTATGCTTCTTCGATCCACGTGATCAACTCTTGTGTATGTTTCAGTAATGTTTGATTATCCAAAGTGTTCACCTCTATGAACCATCCTATCAAACGTTTACTTATTGCTCAAATAGAAAAGCTATCCGGCGTGATATGCGGGTCTTGCCGCCAGCTTATACTCTGCTGCATGAATTTTCAATTCACATTCCTTCACTTCAGATTCAAGACGGTCAATGATTTGTTCTTGCTCCTCTACGGCAGCGTTTTTTGTTTTTTTGACAGCTAAAGACAGTTCTTCTTCCACCTCATCAATCTTTCGCTCAATTTCCTCTAACAACTGCATAATGGATTCTTTTGATACAAATTCGCTCATCATCAGATTCCTCCTTTATCATCTCTCGTTACATTCTCTTTTCTTTTACTCCCTCCTTCATACATGACAAAACTAGAACTAAATCGCCAATCTAAGTGAAGATAAGCGCAATTTCTTCCATTTCGACACGTGCTTGTCCTTCTTTGTATGATCGCGTCCGATTGTGTAAATTCTAAGGACAAAGGAGGTAGATGTCATGAAAAAGCAGCAAGCACCAAAAGAGCAAAAAACAAAAGGGAAAGAAAATAGTACAGATCAGCTTGATAAAAAGCTCGGCGGCCCTAACCGTCCATCCACGTAAAAAAAGCAGGTACCCCCTGCTTTTTATTTATGCAAAAAATAGTGTTCTAATGAGAAAAGAAAACGAAGCTGCCTTTTTTTATGAAAATACCAGTCGGTCAGCTCAATTTGTTTTGGTAAACGCTCTGCTTCAAACAAGGATGGACTCAATTTCTTTTGAAACCAATCTTCCCTTTGATCGTCTAATGAATGTGTCATGACTGGATACACCGTTCTGAGGAAAGGGCTTGACCTTCGCGCAATCCCTAAAAACGATTCAAAATCAAATCGAGATCCCGTATGCGGCACGGTATGCAAAAAATGATAAAAATCCGAAAACAAATCGGCTCGAAACAATAGTTTTGCTAGTTTTTTCCCTAACGTAATGCGCTCTTTTACTTGGGAAAACTTTCGTATGGTTAACCCGTACAAATGCCCGTCTACTGTCGGAAAAACGACAGTTTGAAAATGTGCCCACTCGCTGAAAAGATATTGAATCGAGTGAAAAACATTCTTTTTCAGTAGAGGATTTTGTATAATAGGAGATTGTATAGTATATTGTTCATTTATGATGAGTGCATGCAGCAATCGCTCTCTGTCACGCTTTTGCCAAAATCGTTCCCACTCAGCGCTCATAAAACGAGACACACCGAAATGGGACAGCAAATGAAATAAAGGTTTGCGGCACCTTTTTGACCATTCATACAAGAGAAGCTGCGGGTAAGCATCTGAAAAGATCAGCCAATTCGCTCTTTCATACGCTGTAAAGAACAGATGCCCTTGCTGATCCGTTAAACCCGGATGGAAGAGCTCGCCTTTTAAATCTGTCATGGACCATCCAGCATTTCTCGAGACAAAAGAAGCAAGCAGAGACCATTTCATCTCTGGATGACGGTCATAAAAGCGCTTGTACGCATTTGTCCTTGTCAGGTTGTCCTTATTTTTCGCTTTCGTTTCATGTAAAATATGCTGGGTAATCATGTGCTCTTGTTGTGACAACATGGTGATCTCTCCAATACAAAATGCATTAAAAGGAGGCTGAAACTTGATGATTCGGTATCCTAACGGAAAATCGTATCAGCCCATTCAACAAATTGGGACAAAAAAAAGAATCAGCGGCGAATCATCTTATAGTAACCGCGGGATGACGCTTGAAGCTGACTTAAATGAAACGAACCAGTACTATTTGGTCAACGGGATCGCAGTCATTCATAAAAAGCCTACCCCTGTTCAAATTGTCAATGTGGATTATCCAAAAAGAAGCGCTGCTGTCATTAAAGAAGCCTATTTTAAACAATCCTCCACAACAGACTACAACGGGGTATACAAAGGGCGCTATATCGATTTTGAAGCAAAGGAAACCAAAAGCACCACCTCGTTTCCGCTCAAAAATTTCCACAACCATCAAATTGAGCATATGAAACAGGTTGAAAAGCAAGGCGGTATTTGTTTTGTTATTATATCCGCATTTGGTTCCGTTTATTATTTGTCCGCTTCTGACCTCTTCTTCTTTTGGGAGCGGCAGCAGCAAAACGGCCGTAAATCCATTAGCAAGGATGAATTAATGGAAGCAGGCCACCTCATGACACTTGGATATTCGCCAAGAATTGATTATATTAAAGTAGTGGAGACACTTCATTTTTCGGATGAAAGCAAGCAGCATTTACGTTCGAAAAAGGTTTAACACGAAAGGTTGAGATGTGATGTCTGATCAATTTACAAGTCGTGAACAGCGACGTAAAGCAAGTCAAGAAAACAATAAGAAGCAAAAGAACAAAAAAGGCAAAAAGAAAGCAGGTCTATTTAAAAAAATATTTTTATCTTTACTCGTGATCGGTCTTCTTTGTTTAGTAGCCGGAATCACAACTTTTGCCGTTTTTGCATCAAGCGCTCCTTCTATTGATGATAGCAAGCTAAAAACGCCGTATTCTTCAAAACTTTATGATAAAGACAAAAAAGTCTTTGCAGAAGTCGGGGCGGAGAAAAGAACGTATGTCTCGATTAAAGATATACCCGACGTGGTAAAAGATGCGTTTATTGCAACTGAGGATGCACGTTTTTATAAACACCACGGGATTGATCCTATCCGTATTGGCGGTGCTCTTGTCGCAAACGTCGAGGACGGTTTTGGAGCAGAAGGTGGAAGTACGATTACACAGCAGGTTGTGAAGAACTCCCTGCTTAACAATCAAAAGACGTTAAAACGTAAAGTTCAGGAAGTGTGGCTCTCGATTCAGCTTGAGCAAAAATACTCTAAAGATGAAATTTTAGAAATGTATTTAAACCGTATTTTCTTCTCTCCTTATGCTTATGGGGTTGGGAAAGCGGCTGAACAATTTTTCGGAGTGACAGATTTAAATAAACTAACTGTAGCACAGGCTGCTACACTTGCGGGTATGCCGCAAAGTCCTTCTGCCTATAACCCTGTGAAACATCCAGAGGCAGCGGAAAAACGCCGTAATATCGTTTTAGGTCTAATGAAAAAACAAGGCTATATTTCAGAAAAAGATTATGAGGAAGCAAAAGCAACACCTGTCAGCAAAACCGTTGTTTCAGCTGATAAATATAAGAGTCAAAACTCAAGTAAGTACTCTGCTTATATTGAAGAAGTCATGGAAGAAGTACAGAAAAAAGCCAAAGTAGATGTATCAACAGATGGATTAAAAATCTATACTTCTCTTGATCGAAAAGCACAGGATCATCTGGATGACATCATCAATGGGGATTCAGCCGGATTTACGAAAGGTATGCAAGCTGGAGTCACCCTGCTAGATACAAAAAATGGTGAAATTCGTGCCATTGGCGGTGGACGTGATGTGCCAGCCGGCGGCTTTAACTATGCCACTGATGCAAAACGCCAGCCGGGATCTACAATCAAACCAATTTTAGATTACGGCCCTGTAATTGAAAACAAAAAATGGTCAACATATCAGCAAATTGATGATGCGCCTTATACGTACTCTAACGGTACACCAATTAACAACTTTGACAGAAGACACTTAGGGAAAATGTCGATGAGAAGTGCTTTGGCACAATCACGAAACATCCCTGCTTTAAAAGCTTTCCAAGAAGCTGGTACAGATAATGCTGTTCAATTCGCCAATAACTTAGGTCTGGACTTACCTTCTGACATTCCTGAGTCTTACTCAATCGGCGGATTTGACGAAGGTGTCTCTTCACTTAAAATGGCTGGTGCATTTAGTGCATTCGGTAACAACGGATACTATAATGAACCGCATGCCGTAACGTCTGTTGAATTTAATGACGGAACGAAGCTTGACTTAACTCCAGACTCTAAAGCAGCCATGAGTGATTACACTGCATTTATGATCACAGATATGCTGAAAACTGCTGTACAATCTGGAACAGGTACACTCGCACAAGTACCGAATGTTCAAGTAGCTGGTAAAACAGGTACAACCAACTTTACACAAGATGATATTAATAAATACAACATCCCTTCTGGTGGTGCGAAAGATTCATGGTTTGTCGGTTACACGCCGCAATACACAGCAGCTGTGTGGACCGGAATCGGCAACTCAAAAGATGCGGACGGCAAAATGTGGCTCACGGATTATGAACAACGTGTTGCCAAAGTGGTCTTCCAGAAATTAATTTCTCAAATTGATGATGGAAGCGGCTCATTTGAAAAGCCAGACAGTGTCGTTGAAGCAACGGTTGAAAAAGGATCAGATCCAGCGAAGTTAGCTGGACCAAACACACCAAGTGATAAGAAGACAACGGAATACTTCGTCAAAGGAACTGTCCCAACAAAAGTTTCTGACACATATGAAAAGAAAGAAGCTGACAAACCATCTGACTTAAAAGCGGTGTATGATGAAGAGAAAAAATCGATTACACTCACTTGGGGTTATGATGACGATGCAGATGCAACATTTAATGTGAAGCAAGCGGTCGATGATGGCGGCTATAAAGACATTCAAAACAGCTCTTCTAAAGAAGCCGTCATCTCTGATGTAAAGCCAGGATCCACCTATAAATTCCAAGTGACAGCGACTGTAGACGATGTCACAAGTAAAGCTGCTTCTACCTTCCTCACCATTAAAGATGACGAAGAAGAGGAAGAAAAAGCAGATGATGAGAACAAAGAAGAAGAAGAGCCACAGCAACCTGATGATGAGCAGACAGATCAAACAGATGATAATCAAAACCAAGGTGGCACTGATGAGCAGAAGCCTGATGATAAAAAAGATCAAGGCGGAAATACCGAAAATGGTGATGGCTCAGACAGTACAAATGGAAACAGCAACTCACAGAGCGATGCCAATAAAGATAAAAAGAAAGACGACGAGAAAGCCAATTCTCAAAGCTCAAATACTCAGTCAAATTCTACTTCACGCAAAGAAAACGAGTAACAAAAAAGCACTTGCCCTATGTGGCAAGTGCTTTTTTAACGATTTTGTTTTAACTTTCTGAGTGCTTCATATTTTCCATACTGCTTTTTGAGCTCTGTGTATAACTCGTCCAATTGAATAAAGCAATGATATTGAGTAGGTTTAAGCAAAATAAACTCTAATCGTTCTGTCCAGTTAATGGGGGCTACTGGAAACGTCTGTTGTTTGATTTCCTCCCAATCAATGGTTTGAAGCTTCTCTCCTTTGATCCAGTAAAACATTGCAATCATACTGACAATGCCTTGCAGCATATCATCCTCTTCACACCGAGATTTTCTCGTTTGAAAGCGAGGAAGCATGTTGTCTTTTAATTCATTCCACAGATCAAACATCAAAGGAACAAATTCTTCCGTTTTCTGCCACGGTTGCTCATCTAGTAAAGATTCTGAAGATAGATCAAATGCGAGTGGATTAATTCTTAATATATCCTTTATTTCGCCGCTTATCTCTACCTTTTTCTCTTTAAGCTTTTCGACATATGAAGTGAAAACAGATGCTCCGCTCATGCCAGTTTCACCAGCCCTTTTTTCAGCCTCTTCTGCCCTTCTCTGCACATATCAAGAAGTGGACAAGATTCACACTGCGGCCGCTGCGCCTTACAGTGATATCTGCCGAAAAAGATGAGACGATGATGGGTCAAGGACCAATCCTCTTTTGGCACCTTCTTCATTAAGGTTTGCTCTACCTCAAGAACAGAATCCTTCCAGCGGCAAATCCCAAGTCGTTTGCTGACACGCTCGACATGTGTATCTACTGCAATGGCGGGAATTCCAAAAGCGACAGACACAACGACATTTGCTGTTTTCCGTCCAACCCCTGGGAGCTTAATTAGCTCATCTCGATCTCTTGGCACTTCACCGCCATAATCTTCAATCAGCATTTGGCTTAATTTTTGAATGTTTTTTGCCTTATTACGATAAAGACCGATCGAACGAATATCCTGCTGCAACTCTTCAAGCGGCACACTTAAATAGTCTTCTGGTGTTTTATATTTTTGAAATAGATGTTTGGTCACTTTGTTCACTAGAACATCTGTACATTGCGCTGAGAGTGCGACAGCAATCACTAGTTCAAATGGATTGGAATGAACAAGCTCACACTCAGCCTCTGGAAACATATCTCCTATAATATCTAAACATTCATTGATTTGTTTTTTTGATAACATGCCTTCTCCTTTATTGGTTATTGTTCCAGCCAATTATAAAAAGGAACTTGTCGTTTATATGAAGATGTTTCTTCTTTTGAAGGTGGGGCTTTTTGCTGTGAACGGAAATGCTGGCTATGCTCTTTCGCTTCTTCCGCTGTTTTCAGCCCTTTCTTTTTCCACTCAAATAAAATTCGATCGATATAGCGGAAATTTAATTTTCCTGATAAAACGGCTTCTCTTAGAGCAAGACGAATCATTTCAGCATCATGATGGTCTTGGTCCATCCAGATCGAGAGTGTTTCCCCTTCAAGAGGAGAAAGTGGTCTGCCAAACTCATCTTCAAATAGCGCATATAAAGACTTTTCAGCCTGGACATGATTTTTTTGTACGTCTTTCGCCTGTTTTGCTTCTAAAAAGTCATACAGCACACCCCATAAGGGTTCTACCGAGTACCGGTCATGCTGAATACCAGACCTGTCTTCAAACGGCTGGATCGAAATAAACCCTTTTTGAATCAAATACTGCACCATATAAGCACATTCTTCGGCCGAAATGGTCATACCATGTGAAAGCTCTTCAAATGTCTGAAAAAAGACGCCTTGTTCTTCATTCATTTTAATCTTTAACATGACCATCATTTGTGACTCATTCAGTCCTAACTGCTCATAATGAGCAATCAGCAAATTAGGCAAACTGGTCGAACCCATTTTCTGCATATCTATAAATTGCTGCCTTTTCATCGGATACACCTCTTCACTTTCAGTATATCACGTTTTTTCATACGTGCTGTCCTTAAGACGTTTGAAAAAGCCTCCATATATTGGAGGCTTTCACGTCTTAAGGATATAAACGGTTTAATAATCTTGGGAATGGAATTGTTTCACGCACATGCGGCGCTCCGCTAATCCAAGCAACTGTTCGTTCAAGTCCAAGACCAAAACCTGAATGTGGTACAGAACCATACTGTCTTAATTCTGTGTACCATTTGTACGTTTCTTGATCTAACCCATGTTCTTTTAACCTTGCTTCAAGCAGATCTAAATCGTGAACACGTTCAGAACCGCCGATAATCTCTCCATAGCCTTCTGGCGCAATTAAATCTGCACAAAGGACGACATCATCACGGTCTGGTGCAGGCTGCATATAAAATGGTTTTAATGAGGTTGGGTAATGAGTGATAAAGACTGGTTTATCATAGCTTTCGGCGATCGCTGTTTCGTGCGGCGCACCGAAGTCATCTCCCCATTCAATGTCATCAAATCCTTTATCCTGCAAGAATTTAATCGCTTCATCATATGTGATGCGCGGGAATGGTGCTTTGATGTTTTCTAATTTTGCTGTATCACGGCCAAGTGTGTGCAGTTCTACTTTACAATTTTCAAGTACACTTTGAACAACGTGAGACACATAATTTTCTTGGTACTCAAGGTTCTCATTAAATTCAACAAATGCCATCTCAGGCTCGATCATCCAGAACTCGATTAAATGACGTTTCGTTTTCGATTTTTCAGCTCTAAATGTTGGACCGAATGAGAATACTTTTCCGAGTGCCATCGCAGCAGCTTCCATGTAAAGCTGTCCACTTTGAGAAAGGTATGCATCTTCATCAAAATATTTAGTAGCAAACAGCTCTGTTGTTCCTTCTGGAGCACTTCCTGTTAAGATTGGCGGATCCACTTTCACGAAGCCTTCTTGATGGAAAAACTCATATGTAGCACGAATAATTTCATTACGGATTTTCATAATGGCATGCTGTTTTTTAGAACGCAGCCATAAATGACGGTGATCCATTAAGAATTCTGTTCCATGTTCTTTTGGTGTAATTGGGTAATCTGTTGCTTCGTGAATCACTTCAATGGATTTCACTTGTAATTCAAAACCAAGTGGTGAACGTTCGTCTTTTGTTACTTGTCCTGTGACATAGACCGATGTCTCTTGTGTCACTGATTTCGCAAGTTTAAAGACTTCCTCTTCCACCTCTGCTTTTACAACGACTCCTTGAATAAAGCCTGTCCCGTCGCGAAGCTGCAAGAATGCAATTTTCCCGCTTGAACGTTTATTGGCAATCCATGCGCCGATGGTTACTTCTTCATCGACGTGTTTGAACACTTGATTAATAGTTGTTTTCAACATATTTCCCTCCAAAGCCAGAAAGAAACTCACCTTGTTAGATAGGTGTGATTCTTTTTTCATACATTTTATTATAACCGTTCTAAATCAGCATGGTCAACGCAAGACAGAAGAAACTATGGTGTTAAATTTTTTTCCACTCGTCCTGTCGTAAAATCAACATAGCTGAAACTATATTGGTTGTTCTCATTTAAGTACGTTACTTCCCAAAGGAGGACGTCACCTTCTCGTGCTAATTGAACATTTTTTAGCTTAGAAATGGTGTTCTCCTTTTGAACGGCTTGTACTGCTTGGTTTGAAGTAATGCCTTCTTTTGCTTTTTTAGCAATGACTTTTTCTTTTTTGCTGGCAGGTACCCACACATAGATCGCTTCGTTTTGTTTGTTTTTACCTTCCACAATAAATTGCTTTTCTTTCCCAACAAAGGTATCCACTTGCTCTACTTGTGCTAATGATGCTTGCTTTTTTGCTCGTTCAATCGCTGACTCATGACCTTCTTCTTTTTGTCCCATGGCCATTTGATAAATCCACGAAAAGCTAATGATGCCAATGAGTAAAACGAGCGCAGCAACGGATGAAATAATCCAAACTATTTTTTTCATGTCAAGCTTCCCCTATGTGCGATATATGGTAAATATCGCTTGATTTTGATCTTCTTGATCTAATGCTAATCCAAACATAAGATCTTCCCTTTTAAGCGTTCTGTTGAGCAAATCGACGATTTTGTATAGGTCTTCTGAATGCTTAATTTGAACAGTTGAAAGTACCTCTATTTTACTTTCCACTTCTAATTCCTCCTCGGTACGTAAATATTGTTAGTCATACTTTTCAATGTGAGAACCGATACTATTTTTACAACGGAACATAAAAAGCCGTTACGATAAATTAACTCCAAACCCACACCAGCGAAAGGCCGCTTATGACAGCGGCTTTTCGTTGTTAAGCTTTTCTATATACGCCTCAAGCGACTCTTTGGACATCTCGTGAACTGGCGCATGATGAAGTGATTCTAAAAATAGTTTTCCATACGAAGCGGTTTTCACTCGGCGGTCTAAAATCAGCAATGTTCCGATGTCTTTTTCCGAGCGAAGCAAGCGGCCTGCTCCTTGCTTAAAAGTTAACACAGCTTCCGGGAGAGCGACGGCTTTAAAGGGATTCTTCCCCTGTTTTTTTGCCGCTTCACATTTTGCTTCAATGAGCGGTGAATCGGGCGGGCGGAAAGGCAGCCTTGCCATAATGACGGTCGTTAGCTCTGAGCCAGGAAAATCCACACCTTCCCAGAAACTCCCTGTTCCTAGCAAGATGGCTTGCTTAGCCAATTTGAACATTTTCGTCAATTTTACAGGGCTCCCACCTGTCAAACCTTGAGCAAACAATGCCGATTGCATACCTTCTGATTTCAGCTCTTCATACACTGCTTTTAACATCTCATGTGAATTAAATAACACCAATATTTTCGCTTGATCCTGCTTTTCCATGATCTTAATATATTTTGCAGCTTGCTTCACATAATCGCGTTCATCACGGTTTGTGATCGGTGGCATGTCAGCCGGTACAACGACCTTAAGCTGTTTTTCAAGTTCAAAAGGTGAATCAATTTGGACAAGGTGTGGATAAAAATCTTGCAGGCCAAATCGTTCCAAGCAATAATCAAAGCGTCGATTGATGGTGAGCGTCCCTGATGTGAGGACGACGCTTTTCTTGTTCATAAAGAACCGATCAGCTAGCAGCTCCCCTGTATCCAGCGGCTGTGCGTGCATAAAGACAGCATTCTTGGCACCCTTTGCATCAATCTCAATCCAAACGGTTTCATCATTGTTTGGTTCAAAGATAAACCGGTACAGCGTACTGCAGAATGTCTGCATAAACGACATCACTTGATCGTATTCTTCTGCTTCAAATGCAAAGTGTTCTATGAACTGATCACTTTTGTGAAGCAGCTCATTTTTTTGCTGCTCATACAGTTTCTCACAAGCAATTAATAATGAACAAAGCTTACTCGCTGATTCTTTAATTCGGACCCACTGAGCATGTTTTGAATGATGACGGACTCTATGAATGAGACGATTGATGTCCGCTTTTGGTTTTGTCCTTTTGACAAAAGAATGAACGGTACTAAAAAATGCGTCACTTTCCATCTGAAGCTGCTGAAGATACTCGTCCATTTCAATAAAGGTGTCAGTTGATAAACCTGCCCCATGAAATCTCTTTTTCAATTTCTTAAGCAGCCCGCCATGCAAAGAGCCAAGCTGCGTTAATTTCGCATGAAGCTGGATATAAGACGCACTGTCACCTAGCGTTTCATTGGCTGTTTTTTCAAATTGATGGGCCTCATCAATCACATAGACGTCTGCATGCTGAAAGATAGAAGCTCCTTCCGTTTGGGATAAAAGCAGGCGGTGATTCGTCAAAATTAAATCAGCGGTTTGAGCCTTTCGTTTAGCCCGTTCATAAAAACAATGTTCTTTAAAACGGCGTTTTTTCGATGTAAATGGCATGTGTACACAAGAGATACGGTCTTTTATATTTGCAGCTCCTGACGGTAAATTCAGTTCAGACAAATCACCTGTTTCAGTGACAAGAAGCCACATTAAAATTTGCGCTTTTGTTAAGACAACATCATAGTTATCATCTTCCTCATGCAGGACATGCTCAA
The DNA here is from genome assembly GCF_040047675.1 of Bacillus sp. BS1807G30. Taxonomy (NCBI): domain Bacteria; kingdom Bacillati; phylum Bacillota; class Bacilli; order Caryophanales; family Bacillaceae; genus Bacillus; species Bacillus sp. BS1807G30. The sequence continues at coordinate 2,012,711 of NZ_CP157353.1, forward strand.
ACTTATCTAAACAAATATAATGTGCCCGCCCTTTAAACACACAGGCGGCTGGCTCAAATGGGAGCAACTGCTTGAGTAGCGGAACATCGCGCTGAAGCATTTGCTGCTGCAGTAAAATAGAATATGTACTGATAATGACAGGTTTTCCTGATTTCTTTGCTTCTAAAGCAGCTGGTATAAGATAAGCGAGTGTTTTCCCGATTCCCGGCGCCGCTTCAATTAACGCATAAGCTCTTTCATGGAACGCATCTCTTACTTTGTTCATCATCGTGAGCTGGCCTTCTCTTACTTCATAGCCTTCTAATGTTTGAGGAAGCTTCTCTTTTATCTCCTCAAACAGCTGCTCGTCGTCAGCGCCTACTGCATATGTCGATTCAGTGATAGGATTGGTCACATCTTTCACAGCAAAAGATCCTACTTCTACAAGCGAATCATCCTGACTCGTGTGATTGGTTTCAAGCTGCTTAATTAAAAGTCCTATATCACTTAGAAGATAAGAGGATAACCTGCGAAGCTGTTTTAACACATTTGGCGGTGTATTCCTTAATTGATGTAATAAGGTTAAAAATAACATGGCAGTAACTTCCGCATCACTATCCGCCCTGTGCGGGTGGTCATGTGGAAGCATGAGCTCTTCGCTTAATTCAGTTAGCTTATAACCTTCAAGCTCAGGATAAAGAATTCTAGAAATTTCAACCGTATCAATCGCTAGCACATCCAGCTCATTTTTCCCGCATGCTTTTAGTTCATCGTTTAAAAAGTTCAAATCAAAATGAACATTGTGCGCAACAAAATAAGCGCCCTGTATGAGATCATACACCTCTTGGGCAATGTCCTCAAAAAACACCGCGTCATCAACCATGTGCTGCTTAATACCTGTCAGCTGTTCAATAAATCCAGGAATCGTTTTCCCTGGGTTCACATATTTTGAATACCGTTCGACAATTTGTCCATTTTCAATGACCACCGCAGCAATTTGAATGATTTTATCACCTTTTTTTGGTGAATTCCCGGTGGTTTCAATATCAACGACAACAAACCTTTGATCGGTCATAAAATGGACACCTCAATTCCTCGTTCCACTCATAGTGAAACACACTCTGGGCAATATAGCTGAAACAGAACAGCTTCCTTATGATGAAACTGTTCTGTTTCCATGTGAGCGTGCGTTATAAAATCGTTCTCGCAGGCTCTTGCCCAATCATTTGTTCAATTTGATTTTGTTTATTTAACACGACCACTTTAGGTGTGTGCGATTTCGCTTCTTCCTCTGACAACATCCCATAAGCGATAATAATGACTTCATCTCCTGGCTGAACCAATCTTGCTGCCGCACCATTTAAACAAATGACACCGCTCTTTCTTTCTCCAGGGATGATATATGTTTCAAGTCTAGCACCATTGTGATTATTGACAATTTGCACTTTCTCATTTGCCATCATGCCTGCCGCATCAAGCAAATCTTCATCGATAGTAATACTGCCTACATAGTGTAAGTTTGCTTCAGTCACTGTCGCTTTATGAAGTTTCGAGGTCATAAAAGTTCTATACATGTTTTTCACCGCTTTCAGGAACATGGAAAATCACATTATCAATCAGTCTTGCCCGGGAGAACTTCACAGCAATGGCAATGATCACTTGCCCCGTTAAGTGCTGAAGGGGTTCAAGCTCTGGATAGGAGTAAATCTCAATATAATCGATTTCTCCACTTGTTTGAAGAATCTCCTCTTCCACTAATTGATAAATACGATTTACATCATGTTCACCCTTTTCTACAGCTGTCTGTCCTTTTTTTAATGCCCGGTATAAAGCAGGTGCTTCTTGCCTTTCTGTTTCAGACAAATACACGTTTCTTGAACTTTTCGCTAAACCGTCTTCTTCTCGAACAGTAGGAACAGACACAAGGTGAAGATCAAAAAAGAAATCCTTGATCATCGCATCGATAACAGCGACTTGCTGTGCATCCTTTAGACCAAAGTATACATTGGTTGGTGCGACAAGGTGAAACAGCTTTGTGAGCACCGTGACAACGCCGTCGAAGTGTCCTGGGCGTTTCTTCCCGCATAAGACGTCTGTACGCTTTTGAACAGTCATCGTAATCGATGGCTCATCTTTGTACATTTCCTTCACATCAGGTGTAAATAATATATCTACTCCAGCTTCTTCAGCAAGACGCTGGTCTCTTTTCATATCTCTTGGATAGGATTCAAAGTCTTCATTCGGTCCAAATTGCAATGGATTGACAAAGATGCTCATCACCACAATGTTATTTTGATCTCTTGCTTCTTTTGCAAGCGTAAGATGTCCTTCATGAAGGAAACCCATTGTAGGGACAAATCCAATGGAATGCTGCTTCTTTTGATGCTGCTTGATCATTTCTTTTAATTCATGAATATGGGAAACAACCTTCATTCCTTGATCCCCCCATATAAACCATCAAGGACTTCTTCTTTCATATGAAAGGTATGAGCATCCTCTGGGAATGTGCGTGCTTTTACTTCTTTTGTATATTGTATGAGCGCTTCTTCTAATACAGCATCGATTTGCGCGTATTGTTTCACAAATTTAGGTGTTCTAGACACGCCGTACCCTACCACATCATGGTAAACGAGAACTTGTCCATCTGCTTCAGCCCCTGCCCCAATTCCGATCACAGGAATCTTTAGCATGTCAGTAATCCGTTTTGTCAGTTCACCAGGTACACACTCTAACACAAGGGCGATGGCACCTGCTTCCTCACATTTTAGACTATCTTCAATCAATTTCTGTGCACTCTCTTTGTCTTTTCCTTGCACTTTATAGCCGCCAAGGACACCGACTGATTGAGGGGTGAGCCCTAAATGGCTTACAACAGGAATGCCGCCTCTTGTAAGTGCTTGAATGGATTCAAATACTCCGTCTCCACCTTCAAGCTTTAAGGCATCAGCACCGCTTTCTTGCATAATGCGTGCTGCATTTTTCATCGTTTCTTCTAATGAATAATGATAAGACATAAATGGCATATCCGTCACAACAAATGTGTCTTTTGCGCCTCTTTTGACTGCTTTTGTGTGATGAATCATATCATCCATCGTCACTTGCACTGTGGAATCAAGTCCAAGGACAACCATCCCAAGTGAGTCACCAACTAAGATCATGTCGACTTCCGCTTTTTCCGCTTGCTTTGCAGCTGGATAGTCGTATGCTGTCAGCATCACGATAGGTTCGTTTTGTTCTTTCATTTTGAAAAAATCTAACTTTGTCTTCATTTGTTCCTCCTCATTCTGGAGAGGAGATGGCTTGTCTGATCTCACACGCTTTTATCTCTCATGTGCAGACGAATCATCCCTCTGTCCAAGTCCCTTAGGATCAAGGCAGAAATTTATCGAATTTTTCTTCCTAACAGGTACAGTTCTTTTTCAGATACTGCCCACACGAAGTATATCAAAAATGTGCCGGGTGTTCCACTTAAGTTGACTTGATCTCAATGTCAGCGGAGTAGATGTTTTGGATTCCGCCCTCCGTTTCGAGTAAGAGAACGCCTTCATCATTAATCCCAAGCGCCGTTCCAACATATTGTCCATTGACGGTGCGTGCGATGATACGCTTTCCAATGGTCATCGCATACGATTCCCATAATTGTTTGATCGGAGCAAAACCATATGTCATATATTCATCATACCTTTTTTCAAAGGTGGACATGATGGTTTGAATCAGTGCCGCTCTGTCTACCTTTTCACCCAGCTCCATTTGCAAACTCGTCGCAACATCCTTTAATTCTTCAGGAAAATCATTTGCCGTCTGATTCACGTTAATGCCTGGGCCAATAATGACTGCGTGAACTTGGTCAGCTTCTGCTTTTAATTCAGTCAAAATACCAACGACCTTTTTTCCGTTTAGCAAAATATCGTTTGGCCATTTGATCGATGGACTGAGACCCGTTTGCTGCGCTATGGCTTCAGCGATCGCGACAGATGCTAAAAGCGTCATTTGCGGCGCTTTGTGCAGCGGTATTTCTGGCCGGAGAATCAAACTCATCCATATGCCTGTCCCATTTGGTGAGTGCCACGTTCTTTGAAGGCGTCCTTTTCCGTTTGTCTGATGATCACTGACAACAAGCGAGCCGTGCGGGGCTCCTTTATTGACGAGGTCATGGGCAATGAGCTGAGTTGAGGCGACTTCTTCTTGAAAATAAATATGCCTGCCAAACAGCTCTGTTTCCAAACCAAACAGAATTTCGTCTTCACTAATTTTGTCCGGTTTACGAAGCAGCCGGTATCCTTTTCTTCTGACCGCTTCGACCTCATATCCCTCTTTTCGCAAATCCTCTATATGCTTCCATACTGCCGTTCGGGAGCAGCCAAGCTCATCACATATTTGCTGGCTTGAGACAAAATCTTGCTCAGATGCTGTAAATAGTTCAATTAATCGTTTTCTAATCGCTGATCGCACGCTATGAGCCACTCCTCTATGGCTTCTTTTCGGTTTTCAAGCTGGTTTTGCAAAACGGCTTTTTTCACAGAAGCAAGCTCTTCTGCAATCCATTTACCAGCTGGCTTTTGCCGAAAGGCCATCAAATCTTTTCCTGACACTGCAAGGTCTTGAAGCTGTTTAATCGGCAGCGCATCATATGAACGTTTCGCCGCCTCCAGCTCATCAAAGAAAATGCGACGCTCATGTTTGAGCTGCGTGATTTTCATACTAGAAAGCAGGACATGTTCACCAGCTTCAAACATTTTTTCCGCATCCCAGTCACAATCAACATATTTGCTAATGGCAACGGCTTCTTTTAAAAGTTTCGTTGATAACTTCCATTCTTTTAAAAAGGACACCGCCTCCGCCTCATCTAGACCAAGTAAATGGATAAAGGCTCCCCACACCTCATCTAACCCATCCAATAAATAATACGGGAAAGCTTGGAACGTTTCATTCAGCTGATCCTTTTTGAGGCCAGGCAATTCTTCATACAATTTGGTGGAGATGAGCACCTTGATGGCTTGCTCACAGTAGCGTCCTTTTAAAAGTTTTTCCATTTCAATCTTTTTGCGCTCAACAGATATGTTGGCAAGCAGGTGTTTATCTTTTTTCATGGCTTCTTCCGTCTCTTTAGAAAGCTCAAACCCGAGCTGGCTTAAAAACCGCACCGCTCTCATCATCCGAAGCGCGTCTTCTTGAAAGCGGCACGCAGGATCTCCAACCGTTTGAATTCGTCTCCGCTTAATATCCCGCTTACCGCCTACATGGTCAATGATGTCACCATGAATATCCATGGCTACTGCATTGATCGTTAAATCTCTTCTTAAAAGATCTTCTTTTAGTGATGAAATAAACGCCACTTCTTTAGGCCGGCGAAAGTCTTCATATTCTGATTCAGTCCGAAACGTAGTGACCTCATAGCTGACCCCGTCAAGTAAAACAATAACAGTGCCATGCTCTTTGCCGACATCTACTGTTTTATCAAATAAAGACTCCACCACATCAGGTGTGGCATCTGTCGCAATATCGATATCCCCAACTTCCCTGCCTAAAAGGACATCTCTCACCGCACCGCCGACAAAATAAGCTTGATACCCATGTTCGTGCAGCGTATGTAAAATAGGGATCGCATGTGTGAATGGTTCATTCATCTTCAACATCACCTTCGATCAATTCTAAGTAAAGCTCTTCATACTCTCTCACAATTTTGTCAGAAGAGAAATTGGCTTCCACACTAGACTTGGCTGCCATCGATATTTGCTGATGGTGCGCATTGTCTTTCAGAATAGTGATGGCATGTTTTGCTGCTCCATCTACATCACCAAGCGGAACAAGGAATCCTGTCTCTCCATGTGCAATCACCTCTGGAATTCCTCCAACGTCTGTTCCTATACAAGGTACTCCGCATGCCATTGCTTCAAGTAGTACAAGACCAAAACTCTCTTTCTCAGAAAGCAGCAGCTTCAAATCACTAATCGAATAGAGCTCCTCCACCTTCTCTTGCTTGCCTAAAAATAACACGCGGTCCGTTAATCCAAGCTTTTTCACAAGCTCGCAAACAACCGATTTTTCAGGGCCGTCCCCAATCAGTAGCAGTTTTGCATTCACCTGTTCAGAAATCTGTTTAAACACATGGATCACGTCATGCACCCGCTTCACTTTACGGAAATTTGATACATGAATGACGACCTTCTCATCCTGCAGAAGACCATAATGCGTCTTCAGCACTTCGTGATCTTCACGCAAATATACGCGCTCATCGACGAAATTATGGATCGTATCAATTTTTTTATTCGGTTTAATCAGATCGTATGTCTGCGCAGCTAATGAATGTGATACAGCCGTTACGCGGTCAGATGATTCGATCGCAAACCGGATGACTTCCTTTAAAGATGGGTCATAGCCTAAAACCGTAATATCCGTGCCGTGAAGCGTGGTGACGACTTTGACAGACTGTCCAGTCATTTGCTTAGCTAAGAACGCACAGACGGCGTGAGGGACCGCATAATGCGCATGAATAATATCAAGCTTCTCTCGTTTTGCCACTTCTGCGAGTTTACTTGCCAGTGCAAGGTCATAAGGCGGATATTGAAACACAGCATATTGATTGACATCCACCTCATGAAAATAAATATTCGGATACACTTTATTGAGTCTAAACGGAATACTCGAGGTAATGAAATGAACATCGTGCCCTTTTTCAGCTAAACGTTTTCCAAGCTCTGTGGCAATAATGCCCGATCCGCCAACACTTGGATAACAAGTGATTCCGATCTTCAATTTTTTCATAATTACCCCCCAAGTAAGTCATCATCCATCAAAAGTGGCTTCTTTGTCAGAAACCCTTCTGCAAAAGGTTTATTGACTTCCCTTCCATACATCGACTCTCTCATTTTGACAAAATCAATATAACCATTTACAAGCGGTGTCTCCACTGAACTCTCTGTTTTGACAAATTGGCTTTTATACGCATGTAAGCTATCAATTTTTTGGTTCATCTCGTCTGAGATATCGATCACAAAATCTGGACGATGGTGGCCGTTAATCATGTAATAATACATCTGGCTTATTTTATGCGCTGGCTGCTTGTATGAATCTTCAAATTTATGTATACCTGCAGAAAAAGCGGCCTCTTCTACAAGTGAACCCGCATGACCATGATCAGGATGTCGATCTTGGTGGTGCGGGGCAAAAATAAGTCTCGGTTTGTATGTTCGGATGACACCTGCAATTTCTTTCATCGCTTCGTCATTGAGATAAAGTCCTCTATCTGGCAGCGTGAGCTGGATTCGAGTCGTGACGCCTAAAATGGCAGCGGCTGCTCTGGCTTCTTCTTTTCGGCTTTCAACCGTTCCATTTGAAGATAATTCAGCCTGAGTCAAGTCACAAATCCCAACACGTGCCCCTTTTTTTACGTATTTTGCAATCGTTCCACCCATACCGATCTCTACATCATCGCTATGGGCACCGAATGCAAGGATATCAAGTGGTTTCATGTGTTCCTCCGTTTTTTGCTACATCTCGAAAATCAAACGTACCTTTATTTAAATTCCTGACTAAAATTTCGGCAGTCCCCATATTGGTCGCTAATGGAATGGCATACACATCGCAAAGCCGGATGAGTGCAGATACATCCGGTTCATGCGGTTGTGCAGTGAGAGGGTCTCTAAAAAAGAGCACAAGATCCATTGCATTATCAGCAATCATGGCACCAATCTGCTGATCCCCTCCAAGTGGTCCTGATTGGAAACGATGAACGGGAAGCCCAGTCGCTTCTTTCACTCTTAAACCTGTTGTTCCTGTTGCATAAAGTGTATGATCTGCCAAAATATCTCGATACGCAATGGCGAATTGAATCATGTCACTTTTTTTCTTATCGTGAGCGATTAAAGCAATGTTCATCAGGGGTCCACTCCTTATTAGTCGATAATATTTTCTAAGCCATAGACGAGTTGATCAATATGCATCACCTGTTCAACAGAAAGCTTCACACCTGACATAAATGATGCACGGTTATAAGAGTCATGACGGATCGTGAGCGTCTGTCCGTCCATTCCAAACAGCACTTCTTGATGAGCAATCATGCCTGGAAGCCTTACGCTGTGAAGGCGGATGCCATCATAATCTGCTCCTCGTGCACCTTCGATTAGTTCTTTTTCTTCAGGGTGCCCCTGTTTTTTGCTTTCTCTTACTTCAGCAATCATTTCAGCCGTTTTTAATCCTGTACCGCTCGGAGCGTCCAATTTTTTATCATGATGAAGCTCAATGATTTCAACATCAGGAAAATAATTTGCTGCCATTTTGGCAAACTTCATCATTAAAACAGCACCAACAGCAAAGTTAGGCGCAATAATACAGCCTATCCCTTTTTCTTCTGTTAATTGCTGAAGTTCTTTTAGGTCGTCTTCTGAAAAACCTGTTGTGCCTACGACTGGACGTACGCCATGTTCAAGGGCTTTTTTTGTATGTACTTTCCCGATTTCTGGGGTCGTCAAATCAATTAATACATCTGGTGCTGTTTCTGAAAGACACACGTCAATATCCGTATAAATGGGCGCATCAGATGTTGTATGAAGCACATCAGATAGCTTTTTCCCCTCATGTGTGTGATCAAGTGCTGCTACCAGTTCAAAATGGCTTGTTTCTTCTGCCAGCTTGACAGCCTCTATCCCCATTCTTCCTCTTGCTCCAGCGATTACGACTTTGATGGTTTGGTTCGTCATCTTCTCTACTTCCCTTCTTTTTTCGTCCAGCGGTCTTTGTCTCTTGTATTGAATTTATGCATCACACGATCATGGGCTTCTTCAAGTGATATATTGAGTGAATTGGCAAGGCATGTTAACACAAACAGCACATCGCCAATTTCTTCTTCCATGCTTTTTTCTGTTTCAGTTGTTTTTTTCGGCTTTTCTCCATAGTAATGGTTAACCTCTCTTGCCAGTTCACCTAATTCTTCTGTCAGACGGGCCATCATGGCAAGCGGGCTGAAATAGCCTTCTTTAAATTGTCCTATGTAATCATCTACTTCTTGCTGCACGTGACGCAGCGTTTTTTCATTCGTCATGAAGCTCATCCTCCTATCCATCTCTTACATGTTAGCGAAATCATAAATATTTGACAAATGTTTAAAACTCAGTTTGCTTGTTTCTCTTCCATACCATATAATATTATCGCTGTCTAAGCAAAAAAAGGAGTGATCTTTTGCTAAAAGAAATTCGTCTTAAAAATATCGTGTTTATTTTAATAGGATCTGCGATTTTTTCTTTCGGCCTTGTTCATTTTAATATGCAGAACAACTTGGCGGAAGGCGGATTTACAGGTATCACACTGCTTTTATATTTTCTATTTCACATTGACCCATCTATTTCAAACCTTGTGTTAAACATTCCGATCTTTTTTATCGGCTGGAAAATGCTTGGCAGAACCATGTTTACATATACAATTGTAGGAACCGTCAGTCTTTCTGTCTTTCTAGCCATCTTCCAGCGCTTTCAAATACATATGCCTCTTCAGCACGATTTAGCCTTAGCCGCACTCTTTGCAGGTGTGTTTATCGGAACAGGCCTCGGGATCATCTTTAAATTCGGCGGGACAACAGGCGGCGTTGACATTATTGCAAGACTGATCAACAAACATTATCAAGTCGCAATGGGAAGAACGATGTTTATCTTCGATGCGTGCGTCATTACCATCTCTCTCACCTATTTAAATTACAAAGAAGCCATGTATACACTTGTTGCCGTATTTGTTGCTGCAAAAGTCATCGACTTCATGCAAGAAGGCGCTTACGCTGCCAAAGGAGCGATGATTATTTCTGAAAAGGATGACATCATTCAAAAGAAAATCACAGAGGAAATGGAGCGCGGAGTGACCATTTTAAAGGGTGTCGGCTCCTATACGAAACAGGAACGCAACGTCCTTTACTGCGTCGTTCCAAAAAATGAGCTTGTCCACCTCAAGAGCGTCGTAACTTCCGTCGACCCTCATGCCTTTGTATCAGTGAGTGACGTGCATGACGTACTTGGTGAAGGCTTCACATTAGATGAACATAAAAAGCCGCTCAATCCCCATTAAAAAAGAAGCCCGATAACGGTGCTTCTTTTTTTATGACTTTGGATAATCGGCTTGTCGCTTTTGCTTTTTTTCTTTTTCAGCACGGTATTTCCTAAACCCAACATACGTTAAAGTGAGTAAAATCATACTTCCTGTTGTTAAAATGACCCATAAAAGCGATGGATCCGCTTCATCTTGATCAACGTTCGCAAACACACTTGATAAATCTTCTTCGAGTTTCGTGAGACGCTCAAGCTTTGTCCCACTCGATGCTTTTAAAAATTCACCTTGTTCAATTACTTCCATGTGCTGCTTAATCGTTTGCAGCTTTTCAGGCGAGATATCAATGGTTAAACTCGGATAAATCATATCATACAATGAAACCAGCTCATTCCAAGTTTCATAGAACGTCGTCGATTCTGGATCTTTTACTTCTTTCTTTAATGTCGGAAAAGACCCCATAATCGGCTTCTCGAGAGATCCCCAAAGAGGTTCTGAATTTGATTGTATCGCATCGAGAAGCATTCTAAACTGAGAGGCATACCGAAGTTTTTCGCGCTCATTTAAGTCTTCCTGCGGGAGTCCTTTAATGATATCTTGATAGCCAAGTGTAATTTGCCGAACCTGCGTATTCGTCAGAGTTCCACGCCAATTCTCAGCTTTAAATGTCTTTTCAGCATACAATGCAACTTGTAATGCCTCATCATATTTAGCTTGTCTCGTTAATTGAAAGATTGAATCTGATAGTTCCGTTAATTCTTGCAGCGCTTTAGCAGCTGTTGTTTCCTCACCTTTTGCAGCAGCTGGATGCAAGACAAGAAATAATAATAGAATCATCGCGATTGACTTTCGTTTCATGCAAGTCCCTCCTAGCCTTTCTCCATACAGCGTATGAAGAAAAGGACAAGGTTAGACCAACATTGTTAAGGGAGTTCAAGCTTGACCGATTTTTTCGAGAGGACAAGATAATACGAAACAAGAAGAACGGCAATACTTAACCAAAACGTCACGTAGCCGATCTCATTTGAATAGGCAGAAAGCATAGAATAACGCGGCATCATTCCAAATACATAATCAATCACATCATTATGTAAAATCCATATGCCTGCTACAACCAAATGACGCATGTGAAAACGATAATACGGCGCAAATAACACAGCCTGTACCGCCATCGCAAAGTGCGAACCAATTAGCATATATCCTTCCCACGGAAAATCATCAACAGAAACGAGCACGAAAAGATTCATCCCTACAGCCCATAATCCATATTTGATCAAGGTGACAAGGGCCAGTGCTTCAAAATAAGGAGCATGGCGTTTCATTAGAAAGGCTAGTAATACAAATAAAAAGAAAAAGCTTGCCGTCGGACTGTCTGGAACAAAAGGTAAAAAGATAGCCGGCGTCTCAACGAGCTGCGGGATATACCAGTAGTAGCCGTACACAGTACCAAGAAAGTTGACAATGAGCACCAGCACAAGCATGTAGCGTGTGGCTAGCAGATATTGAATCCATCTCATATTTCTCTTCACTCACGATCTGTTAAAATCAGAAAAAAGCTGACAGCGCCAGCTTTTTTCTCCTTTTGAGTATATCCTTGTACTTGCATTTAAACAACTGAATTATTTAGATTTGACCTCAGATAAATATTTCGAGAGCTTTTCAAGTTCTTCATCGCTGCCTTTAAAAATGCCCTTAGGCATGTTGCCTTTACCTTCTACAGCGATTTTCGCAATTTCCTCTGGTGCTAAACCATTGTCAACAAGTGACGGTCCAGCTGCCCCGCCTTGCATATTATCTCCGTGACAGGAGATACATGTCTGCTCTTGATAGATTTTATACTCTTCAGCTGAGGTATCAATCTCTGCTTCTTTCTTGATTTCACCTTGCTTCGCAGCTGCTTCCCAGTCATGAGTAGCAACAGACTCCCATGTTAAATAGGTTGCTGCACCAACTGCAAGAATCATCATCCCAACTGCAATTGGTCTTCGATATGGCCTGCGTTCAGGACCAGAATCAAGAAATGGCGCGAGTAAAAGAGCACCAAACGCAATTCCAGGCATAATCATTGCGCCAACTACCGTATAACTCCCTGCAGCAAACTCATATTTTAACAACTGGTACAAAAATAGGAAATACCAGTCTGGCAGCGGAATATAGCCCGTATCTGTCGGATCAGCCATCCGCTCAAGCGGAGGTGCATGAACAACAGTTAGGACAAGAAATCCAATTAAAAAAACAGCACCTACAAGCCATTCCTTTAAAAGAAAGTTCGGCCAAAAGGCTTCGGTTTTTCCCGGATATTCGGAATAGTCTTTAGGTATGTTAGGTTTTCTTTCTGCCGGTATTCTGGAATCTCCGACAAACTTCATCCCTTTTCCCCTATGCAAAGTCATCCCCTCCTCATTGAACATTCATCAAACGCAAAATTTTACAGCGGTCCAGAAATTCCTTGCTTACGAATCATAATAAAGTGGGCAGCCATCAGCCCAAATAATGCCGCTGGCAAGAAAAAGACATGGATAGCGAAAAATCTCGTCAGCGTTTGTGCACCTACAATGTCAGGATGACCTGCAAGCAGCGTTTTAATCTCTTTCCCAATGAAAGGTGTCGCCTCTGCAATTTGAAGACCAACCTTCGTCGCAAATAGCGCCTTCATATCCCACGGTAAAAGATATCCTGTAAAACCAAGTCCAAGCATCACAAAGAAAATGAGCACACCGACAATCCAGTTTAGCTCTCTAGGCTTTTTATACGCCCCTTGGAAAAAGACCCTCAGCGTATGTAAAAACATCATAACAATGACTAGACTCGCACCCCAGTGGTGCATCCCTCTTACAATCTGTCCGAATGCCACTTCATTTTGCAAATAATAGACAGATTCCCATGCGTTTTTAATATCCGGTACATAATACATCGTTAAAAACATGCCCGAAAGGACTTGAATGACCGTCACAAAAAACGTTAAACCGCCAAAACAATACACAAAAGCAGAGAAATGATGTGCTGGATTGACGTGCTCAGGCACTTCATGATCCGCAATGTCTCTCCATATCGGTGTGATGTCCAGCCGCTCATCTACCCAATCGTAAATCTTGTTAAGCATCGTTACCCTTCCCCTTTCGGCACAGCTTTTCCAAGATAGAGGTATCCGTCCTTCACTTGCTGCTTATAATGATCAAGCGGTGCAAGCGGTGGAGTTCCGGGTACGTTTGTACCATCCTTGTCGTACAGCCCATAATGGCATGGGCAGAAAAATTTGTTTGGATTTTTCGGATCACTGTTCCAGTTCACTGTACATCCCAAATGTTTACAGATTGGCGATAAAGCGACAATTTCATCCCCTTCTTTGTACACCCATGCAGACCTAGATTCCTTTGACTCATACCATGCATCTACTTGATCAATTTTAAAGTCAAAGCGCTTCGGTTCTTTTGTCAGTTCATCTACACTGACAACTTGAACCATATCCTGATCCTCTGTTCCTTTTAGCACAGGGTCAAGCGCAAAGCGAACCATAGGCATGAGCATTCCAGCGGCCATAAATCCCCCCACGCCGGTCAACGTGTAATTCAAAAATTGACGCCTGGACACTCCATGTCTCTTCTCGCTCATTTTTTTCTCCCCCCTCAGGTCGTCAGCTACTTTATAACTGAATTAGAAAAAATTTCATAAAACTAGGACACCCTCATAATATATCAATCTATTCACAAGGTCAACAGCCTAAAAAGCTATGTACAATGCAAATGTAAGGGTTTTTATGAAGGGTTCCATTTTTGTAACAAAAAGTTCAAAATTTGTTCTACACTGTCTTGAATGACTTTTTGCTTTAAATTGACCTTTAAATGCTCAAGCGGAACAGACTGCAATATAAATGCCGATTCGATCACTTCTAGCTGTTCTTTCCATTTGTTGTCAGATGTGATAAACACAACATGCTGAAAATGTTCTTGCAATGATTGTTTTACTGCAAGTATGTCTTCTTGCTTACGATTATTTACTTCTAAATATGTATGTGGAGGAAAAAGAAACACTCTGCCTTTCAGTTGCCTTTCAAGATCCTCTGCCACAAGCATTGTAAACTCACCTAAAGACACGGTTTGTTTGATATGGCTTGCATCTATCCCAACTAATGGAATGATAGCGGTATCAATGTAATCTTTAGATTGTAAAAAGAGATCCGCGTCCTCCGCCTGAAACTTCATCTAGTTCCCCTCTTTCATCACATAAGCCCTGCCTGTATAGGGCAAGGCTTATTGGCTTGGTTTATGATAATAGGCTTAATTCTTTTGCTAACTTATTAAATGTTTCTTGATCATGACGGTCAAGCGCTTCATCGATTTCTTTCATCAGCCGTTCTTTTTGGAAAGTAGCGATAGAATGCTCTAGCACTTTCTCAGCAAGATCTTTATCTTTTTCATTTTCATAAAGATCTTTAGGAATATGAGGATTTGTTTCAAGTACAGCGGCATATTCCGGCGAACGATATGCAGATCGGAAATTCAATTGAATAAACAAGTCTTGCTGTTTATTCAAACGAATATCATGAAATGATTTTTCTGCATCTGTCGTCATGATATTTTCTTTATAAAATCTAAAGGGAACTTCATCCACACAGTGTGTTGACATAATAATTCCCCTTGGGCAAAATTCTGCTTGCTCTACAAAATGAACCTTTTCCATCAAAGAGTCGTGACTCATTAAATAATTTAATATCCAAACACACTCTCTTCGCTTTAACTGATAATGGTTTAAGAACCACCGGATAAATTCCTTCTTTTCATTGACAGAAACAGGGGTCTGCATGTTATTCCCTCCTCTATCGTAAATTAAATTGCTATATATGAATTATTCAACAAACCAGTTCTTCATTCCTGCAAACTATAAGGAAATTTCGTCTTCAATTCTTAAAATCGTTTCTTCAATTTCTTCATTCGTGCCATCTTTCTGAAGAACTTTTCGTAATAACGGCAAGGCTTCTTTTTGTCTGCCTTCTTCTAAAAGGAACGAAGCATATTCATATAAAAAGTCACGTTCCTCATCAAAATCAGGCAGAGCAAGTTTGAAATACTCAGCGGCTTCATCGTATTCTTCTCGTCCGACAGAAGCAGAAGCAGCATACCAATTCCATTTTGGATCTTCTTCCCCAAAGCTTTTAACCTCTTTAATCACATCCAGAATTTCATCAAACAGCTCTTCATTTAAATAGATCGCAAGCAGCGTTTGAACCGCTTCAATATATCCTGGATCAAGAGCAAGTGCTTCTTGAAGCAATTTTTTCGCATCTTCCGAATGGCCATTTTTCAAATCAATCTTTGCCCCATATAAATATAACTCTTTGTTATACTCATCCACTTTAATTCCTTCTTTTACTATCTCTAAAGCTTCATGATATAGTCCTTCTTCCTCATAGCTTTTGGCTAAAGGCATATAAAGCGACGAATACGAAGGATCAATATCTTTTAGTTCAGAAAGCTGCTGAATAGCCGTTTTCGTTCTGCCAGCCCTCATCGCTGTAAATCCGTAGCCAAAAAGTGTATTTGGATCCACTTGATCCTTTACAGCCTTTTCATACCATTCAAGGGCATCTTCAAATTCTCCAGCTGTGCTTAATGATTCAGCGAGCCGCTGATATACATTGACACCGCCAATTTCATTTTGTTGATCGGCCACTTTGTAGAAATAGTCGGCTGCTTTCTTTGAAAGACCTTGAGAAATATACAATTCCCCTAAAGCAAAATCAATGACGGCTTCATGAGGTAGTAACTCTTTCGCTTTTAAAAGCTTTTGTTCACTGACTTCAAATAGTCCTTGCATTTGATACAAATCTGCCATTAACAATAAACTCTCTGGATACGCATCGTCATCTTCAGGAATCGTTTCAAGAACTGCTATTGCCTTCTCTTCTTCATCAGAGTCTATTAACAGCTCTGCATAAAAACAGGTTAATCCTGTTTCTTCTGGATATAAATCATGTAAATCACTAATGAGATTCCGTGCTTTATCAATATCTCCCCAGTCATAATATAACTGAGCTGCCTGCGCTTTTTCTTCATCATGAAGATGCTTCTCTGCTTGAGCAAGTGTTTGGAGTCCCTTTTCAGTCTCACCCGCCTCAACTAATTTTATGGCTTCTTGTAATGAACTATTCAAATCAAACCGTTCCTTTCTGTTTCCAAAAACCTAAACTGTTGTTACTTCATATCATAATCGACAGCTGCATATCCAGCAAATATGTTGCTCTTTTAACATGAAGCCATTTTTGTGTTTTGAAGACTCTTTTTCAATCAATACTTTACTAAACTGACGATTTGTAAACCGAATACGCTAAAAAATTGTTTTTGAATCAGCAAAATGCTCTTTTTCAAGGTTTCACCTTGAGACAAGCTATGCTATAGTTCTTTCAAATATGCAAAAGGAAAGAAAAAGCCTGAGGAAATCCTCAGACTGTTTGCGTTAAGTATTCAATGTGTTCAAAGAAATTTGGGTAAGATACACGTACTGCATCTGTATCTTCAATCTCGATTGCTTGCTCTGTTATACAAGCCGCAATTCCTAACATCATACCAATTCGATGATCTCCGTAGCTTGAGACGACTGCGCCGCCTTTAAGGCTCGTTTTACCATGAATCTTCATTCCATCATCTGTTGCTTCAATATGAGCACCTAGTTTTTTAAGTTCTGAAACGACTGTATCAATACGATTGGTTTCTTTCACTTTTAATTCAGCGGCATCTTTAATGATCGTTGTTCCTTCTGCTTGAGTAGCTAGGAGCGCAATAATAGGAATTTCGTCGATGAGTCTAGAGATCATATCACCTGAAATGTCGATCCCTTTTAATGAAGAGGTAGAGATCGTTAAATCACCGTACGGTTCTCCGCCTTTAGCATCCACTTCTTGAATGTCGAGGTCTGCACCCATTTGTTTTAGCACATCTATAATACCAGTTCTCGTTTTGTTCAAACCGACATTTCTCAATACAATCCGGCTGTTTGGAACGATAGATCCAGCCACTAAGAAAAATGCAGCTGAAGAAATATCTCCAGGGACAAATACATCTGTTGCTTTTAACGTTTGTCCACCTTCAATTGCAACACTTTGTGCATCTTCATGTAGCGAGACACCAAACATTGATAACATTCTTTCGGTATGGTCTCTTGATTTATGCGGTTCAGTTAACGTCGTTGTTCCTTCTGCCTGCAGTCCAGCTAGAAGGACAGCCGACTTAATCTGGGCACTGGCAACTGGAGACTCATAAGAGATAGCTTTTAAATTGCCCCCACGAATAGAAAGCGGTGTATACTCGCCACTTGCTCTGCCATCTATCTTGGCTCCTAATTGTCTTAGCGGACCTGTTACCCGTTTCATCGGTCTTTTGGCAATACTTTCGT
This sequence comes from Bacillus sp. BS1807G30, assembly GCF_040047675.1. Classification (NCBI taxonomy): domain Bacteria; kingdom Bacillati; phylum Bacillota; class Bacilli; order Caryophanales; family Bacillaceae; genus Bacillus; species Bacillus sp. BS1807G30. The sequence continues at coordinate 2,030,108 of NZ_CP157353.1, forward strand.
CTCCGATCAGCGTACTGTGGAACTCACAGCCAGCCAAGATTCCCATCATTAAACGAATAGTCGTGCCAGAGTTACCGACATCGAGAATATCACTCGGCTCTTTAAGTCCTTTTAGTCCCTTACCATGAATGACAACATCTGTACCTTTTTGTTCGATGTCGACACCCATTTTTCTAAAACAATCAATCGTGCTTAAACAATCAGCGCCAGGAAGAAAGTTTTTTACTACTGTAGTACCGTCAGCAATAGCGCCAAACATCACAGATCTATGAGAAATGGATTTATCTCCTGGAATATGAATTTCTCCATTCATAGGAGCACTTTTATGAATTTTCATGTTCCTCACCTCAATCAGCATAAAATGTATCGTAATTTGCTCTATTTTTTATACAGAGTTCTGCCCGCTTTCGATCGTCATCTGTTTGAAAACTGATGCGTAAAATCCCGTTAATGTCTTCTCGCGTTTCAATAATACGGATATTTGTAATACTAATGTTTTCATTTGCTAGATATCCTGTAATTTCCGAAATAACACCAGGATGATCAGGCACATCGACATAAAGATCATAAAAAGCAGGGATAGCTCCTTTTTTCCTTAGAGGCAGGCCGTCGCGATATTCCTTGGCCTCTTGGAAATAAGAGAATAACCCCTCAGCATCTTCTTGTTGCACAAAGGATTCAATGCGGTCAATCTCTTTTTTCCATTCATAAAACCGGTCTAAAATCTTGTTTTTATTGTGCAAAAGGATATCGCGCCACATTGCAGGATTACTTGATGCAATACGGGTAATATCTCGAAAGCCTCCAGCAGCAAACCGTTTTACAAGAGGAAATTCTTCTTCAAAATGATGCGCTTGATGCACAAGACTGGCAGCGACGATGTGTGGAAAGTGACTAATCACACTTGTCACAGCATCATGTTCTTCGGGTGTCATTTCAATGAAATGAGCATTGGTTCCCTTCAGCAGATCCTTCAAACGGTCAACAGCCTGACGACTTGTTACTTTTGCTGGCGTTAAAATGTAGAATGCATTTTCAAATAAAAAGTCTTTCGCTGCAATGACACCTGATTTATGAGACCCTGCCATCGGATGCCCGCCAATAAATTGGTAATGATCAGGCAACGTTTTTTCAGCAAAGTGAACGACCTTTTGCTTTGTGCTCCCTACATCCGTAATCGTGAGCTCTCTTTCAATTCCAGATACTGCAATATCACTTAACATTTTGACGGTTTGTTGTACTGGCGTTGCCAAAATAATCGTTGCTGCTTCATTTAAGCCTTCTATAAAGGACTCGGCAGTCGCGTCGATGATCCCTAGTTTTGTTGCAGCAATCATTTGTTCTTTAGAGACATCATAGCCTACAATTTTTTTATGTGGAAATTCTTTTTTAATCGACAGTGCAATAGAACCACCAATTAAACCAAGTCCAGCGATTAATATGGTTTCGTTTGCTTCATTCATGTTCATCACCTGATTTTTCGCGAAAATTAAACAAGCTGTTTCAATAGCTTATATGTATATTGGATGAGTTACAACGAAAGCCATATCCCATAAACAGGATATGACTTCATTGTTATGCTACGCACGAATGCCTTGTAATAAATCGGCAAGTGTAGTTAAGATTTCTTCATTTTGCTCCTTTGTTCCAACAGTAATACGCAAAGAAGTTGGGAATCCGAGAGCTTGACCAGATCGAACGATATAGCCCTTTTTCAAAAGTGCATTGAACAGCTCATCTGCATCTCTTTTAAAGTCAATCAGCACAAAGTTTGTTTGAGATGGATAGATAAATAGTCCAAAACGTTCCGCAAATTCTTGATATTGCTTGAGACCTGCTTCATTTTTTTGTCTGCACGATTGAATGAAGTCTTGATCTTTAATGGCTGCACGTGCAGCTGCCTGAGCGATACGACTTGTATTAAAGGGCTCTCTCGCAGGTTCAATGGCGGTGATCAATTCCTCTGAAGCAACCCCATAACCTACTCGAAGTGCCGCAAGTCCATATGCTTTAGAGAACGTGCGCAGTACAATGACATTTTGATAGGCTTTTAATAGAGATAAACTGTTGGGAAAGTCTTCCGCACGAACATATTCAAAATATGCTTCATCTAAAACGACAAGCACGTGAGCAGGCACTTGATCTAAAAACGATACGAGCTCAGATTCTGACAAATGATTTCCTGTCGGATTGTTCGGGTTACACACCCAAACGACTTTTGTGTTGTCATCCATCGCATCCAGCATTCCCTTTAGATCATGAGCTCCTCCATTTAGAAGTGGTACTTCTCTAATCTCTGCATGCTCAATTACTGCATTGTGACGGTATTGCGGGAATGACGGAGATGGGATCACCGTATTTGTATGTTGATCAAGGAATGCCCTAGCAATAATTTGCACAAGTTCATCTGAGCCATTCCCGAATATTAATTGTTTTTCATTTACTTGAAGAAACTCAGCCAGTTCCGTTCTTAAACTTGCACTGTATCCGTCTGGATAAATCGCTAAATGTTCGAGTTCAGCTTGTATGGCCTCTCTTGCATGTGTGGAACATCCAAAAGGGTTTTCATTTGAAGCCAATTTCACAATTTTGTCTAATTGATATTCTTTTTTGACCTCTTCAATTGGTTTCCCAGGTTGATACGGTTTTAGCTGTTTTAATTGATCTTTGATTTGCAAAATGTTTCACCTCATTTGAATGAATAGAGGGGACTAAATGTTTTTGCATATGTTTCAAATTCTCTTAAAGCCTCTTGGCGTGTATCACTCGCTACTAATTGTTCTTGAAGCTCTTCAATTTTTTTGACAAGTGCACTGCCGACAACGACACCATCACTCATTTTATTCATTGAGTCTACTTGTTCTCTTGTTGAAATACCAAAACCTACAGCAACTGGTATTTGACTCAGCTGTTTCACTTGTTGAATAAAATCTGTAATCGATGCGTCGAAAGATTGTCTGACACCTGTGACGCCGAGAGATGAAACACAATACACAAAACCTTCTGCCTGCTCTACAATTTTTTCTAATCGTTCCTTGCTTGTTGGTGCAACGAGTGATATATATGAAATGTCGTGTGCTTGACAGTTCTTCTGTAGCTCGCTGCTCTCTTCAAAAGGCAAGTCGGGTGTTAAGAGTCCCGAAATATGATTTTTGCGCAGTAAAGCGAAAAAGTATTCTGTGTCTAATTGTAACACAGGATTATAATACGTAAATAGAATTACAGGAATTTTTACGCCGTTTTTTTTCATCTTTCCTGCTAATTCTATCGCTTTTACGATATTCATACCATGATGAAGTGCTCTTTTAGAAGCTCTTTGAATGACAGGGCCGTCCGCTAACGGATCGGAATACGGCACACCTAGTTCAATCGCATGTGCCCCTGCTGCTTGAAGCGCGAGGGCTAAATCAATGGTGATCTCTTCTGATGGATCACCCGCTGTAATAAATGGAATAAATAATTTCTGACCTTGCTCTAATTGAAATGTGATCATTTTGTTTCACCCTCACTTTCAAGCACATTCATTAATGTATGCACGTCCTTATCTCCTCTGCCTGACAAGCAGACAAGAACAATGTCGTCTTCACTCATGTTCTCGCTCATCTCAAACGCTTTTGCTAAAGCATGTGCAGATTCGATCGCTGGCAGGATTCCTTCTTTTTCTGTGAGCAGCTTTAACGCATCTAGTGCTTCTTGATCTGTCGCACTCACATATTGAACCCGGCCGCTCGCATGCAAGTACGCATGCTCTGGCCCGATCCCCGGATAGTCTAATCCAGCTGAAATGGAATAGGGCTCAATAATTTGACCAAATTCGTCTTGGATCAAGTATGTCAAAGATCCATGTATGACACCTTTTGTCCCTTTCGTGATGGTTGCTGCATGAAGCGGAGTGTCGATTCCTTTCCCAGCAGCTTCTACCCCAATGATATCGACCTCTTCATCTAAGAACGCCCGGTACATTCCTATCGCATTGCTTCCGCCGCCAACACAGGCAACGACTTTATGAGGAAGCTGCCCTTCCTTTTCAAGTATCTGTGCTTTTGCCTCATCTCCGATCATCCGCTGAAATTCACTGACGATTTGAGGATACGGATGAGGTCCAACGACTGAGCCGATCATATAAAAGTGGTCACTGCAATGCTGGACCCAATAGCGGATGGCTTCATTGGTTGCATCCTTTAATGTTCCGTTCCCGCTAGTAACAGGTATGACTTCAGCGCCGAGTAGTTTCATTCGGAACACATTGAGTGATTGTCTTTCCACATCTTCTTTTCCCATAAATACAGTGCAGGATAAACCGAATTTTGCCGCCACTGTTGCAGCAGCTACACCGTGCTGACCTGCTCCTGTTTCGGCGATGATATTTGATTTCCCCATTTTTTTCGCTAGCAGTGCCTGCCCAAGCGCATTGTTAATTTTATGAGCGCCTGTATGGTTTAAATCTTCTCTTTTTAAATAGATTTTAGCACCGCCGAGATATGCCGATAATTGATCAGCATATGTGAGTGCGGTTGGTCTGCCTGAATAGTTTTTCAAAAGCGATATATATTCCTTTTGAAAAGCAGGGTCTTCTTTTAATTCACGAAAAGCTTGTTCGATCTCTTCTAGTGGCTGCATGAGCGTTTCAGGAACGAATTTCCCTCCAAATTCTCCGTATCTGCCAATCTCATTTGGATATGCGTACATGGTTCAACATCCTTTCTTCGAGCACTTTCATCTTTGTACTGCTTTTCTTCCCGTTTTCTTCTATACCGCTTGAAAGGTCTATGGCGTCTGGACCAAAAGCAAGCAGATCTATTATGGTATCTGGCGTGATCCCGCCAGCAATGGCGCAAGTTTTCCCCAGTTGTTTTGCATGCTGAACATATGAAGGCACTGCCTCCCATGCAAAAGCTGTTCCAGAACCGCCTCTCATTCCTTTCACTTTCGCATCAATGAGAAAACCGTCGACACTTGGAGCAAATGCCGTCATATGTTCAAGTGTGTCGTTTACATCGGGGTCGTGATGGAACACTTTCCAAACGAGCGCCTTCGTTTGTTGTTTGATGTCGCTTGCATCTTCTGGCGTCTCATCACCATGAAGCTGCACAATATCTAAGGGGAGGTTGTTTGTGATCTCGCACACTTTTGGTGTTTTTTCATTCACAAATACGCCCACTATCTCTTTTTTGCATTTTACTTGTGACAGCCAGTGTTTCACTTGATCTGGATCAACTCGTCTTTTACTCGGCGCAAAAATAAAACCGATGGCATCCGCTTGTGATTGCGAGATGCATGCGACATCCTCTTGTGAGACAGCCCCGCAATATTTTAAATAAGGTTTCATCCTATTCATTCTCCGAACAATGCCTGAACGGCTTTCTCCTGTGATTGTTCCCTCATTAAAGATTCACCAACAAGAACGGCGTTTGCTCCGTGCTGTTTCACAAAGGTCAGATCATCAAATGTCTTTATGCCGCTTTCACTTACTAGTAATACGTCTTTTGGAACAAGTGGCGCGATCTCTTTTGTTTGTTCAACTGTTGTTGTAAACGTATTGAGATTCCGGTTGTTCACACCGATGATCTCAGGAGTGAATAGGTGTAAGATCTTTTCTAGTGTATGTGCTGCATGTACTTCAACGAGGACATCCAGTCTTTTTTCTTTCGCTTCTGTATAGAGCTCATACAGCTTTTGCGGCTCAAGCACCTCTCCAATTAATAAAATGGCATCTGCCCCTATCCGTTTCGATTCTTCTACTTGTATAGAGTCAATAATGAAATCTTTTCTTAGAATAGGACGTGTGATGTGTTCTTTAATAAGAGACAAATATTCGTTTTTCCCTTGGAAAAACGGTTCATCCGTTAAGACAGATAAACAATCTGCATTTGATGCTTCGTATGCTTTTGCTGTCTGTAAAGGATCAAAATGAGGCTGAATGATCCCTTTGGAAGGAGACGCTTTTTTCACCTCAGCAATCAGTCCAATCGAGCGGTGAGGATTCATAAGGGATTCTTTAAATGATCGTCTTTCATAATGTCCATCCTCAGGTAATTGCAAGGTTTTCACATGTTCTTTTTTACGGGCGATAATTTGATTAAGCATAGATCTCTTCCTCTTTCGTTTTTTGTTTTAGACGGGCTAATTGTTCTTTAGCTGATCCGTTTTTGATCGTTTCTAATGCTTTCATTGTTCCTGCCATCAGACTCTCTGCTTTTCCTGCCACATATAATGCGGCCCCAGCATTAAGCGCTGTAATATGAAGCGGTGCTCCACCCGCTTGATAATTCAATATATTCTGAATCAATTTGGCGCTTTCTTCTGGTGATTGGACCTGAATGTCTGATAAATGCCCTTTTTCAAGTCCGAAGTCTTCTGGGTTTAACGTATATTCTGTCATGACACCTTTTTTGAGTTCAATGATGTATGAATTTGCTGTAATGGTTAATTCATCCAGCCCATCATCTCCGCAAACAAACAGGACATGTTCTGGCTCTAAAGGAGCAAGAGCTTTCGCCATGAGCTTTGCCTTTTCCTTTGCATACACACCAATGATTTGCTTTTTGGCCTGCATCGGGTGGCAAAGCGGTCCTAATAAGTTAAATACCGTCCGAAATCCGAGCTGCTTGCGTACGGCGGCTACTTGTTTCATAGAAGAATGATAGAGCGGTGCAAATAAAAAGCCCATGTTTTTCTGCTGTATTTGTCGTCTTGTTTCTTCAGGTGTGGATTGAATTTGAATACCAAGACATTCTAGCACGTCAGCACTCCCGCTTTTAGAGGAGACGGAACGATTTCCGTGCTTGGCGATTTTCGCCCCAGCAGCCGAAGCAACGATGGCAGCAGCTGTTGATATATTAAATGTTGATAAACCATCGCCTCCTGTCCCGCACGTATCAACGACATCAAGTGATCTTTCTACTGGTGCTGCATGCTGCCTCATGGCTTTCACGAAGCCTGTCATTTCTTCGGCTGTTTCTCCTCGATGCGCTAAAATAGATAGACTAGCAGCGACTTCAGCATCTGTTAACGAGCCGCTCATCATATCATGCATCAGGCCATTCGCTTCTTTTTCTGATAGTTTTCCTCCATTAACAAGAGCTGATAGTCGTTGATTCATTTGGCACACTCTCCTTTTCTGAGAAAATATGTTCAGCAAGCTGAATGGCTTTTAGAAGTGCTCCTGCCTTATTGCACGTCTCTTCCCATTCGTTTTCTGGAACGGAATCAGCGACAATGCCGGCACCTGCTTGTATAGAAGCAGTCTGATGTTTGACGCTCATTGTGCGAATGGTAATACAGGAATCGATATTGCCGTCGAAACCAATATAGGCAATACAGCCGCCATACGTCTCTCTTGGCTCAGGCTCCATTTCGTTTAATAATTGCATCGCCCTAATTTTTGGGGCGCCTGTCAATGTGCCTGCTGGAAAAGCGGACATAAGCGCGTCTACTGGATGTGTATCCTGCTTCAGCTTCCCTGTCACAATAGAAATAATGTGCATGACGTGCGAAAAGTTCACGACTTTTGTAAAAGTTGGGACAGACACACTGCCATATTCTGCCACACGCCCCACATCATTTCGAGCCAGATCCACTAGCATGTAATGTTCTGCTTTTTCTTTTTCATCATCGAGCAACTCTCTTGCTAGTGCATCATCTTCTTCTTTTGTCATTCCTCGTTTTCTTGTACCAGCAATTGGATGGATTTCTAAGTGACCGTTTTTCGCATGGATTAATCGTTCTGGCGAGCTTCCGACTAAGTCTCGATCTTTTAATTTCATAAAATACATATACGGTGATGGATTGACAATCCGAAGCACACGATACAATTCAAATGAGCTCACTGTCACTGGAATGTCAAAACGCTGAGAAAGTACACCCTGGAAGATATCACCCGCTCGAATGTACTCCTTGATTTTTTCGACATCCTTTAAAAATTTTGCTTTTTCATAGGTAGACGTCACCTGTTCAAACGAAGGGGGTTCATTCATATTCCCTGAGATAATCAGTTCTTTCATATCAATTTTTGTATGAAGCTGCTGTACCATCAGTTCAAGCTGCTTTTGATTTTCTCGATAAACCAGAATTTTTTCTTCGTCTGTTTCATGACCGTTCAGCTGCGTGTACTGAATAAAATGAACTTGGTTTGTTTCGTGATCAAATGCGATCATTGTTTGGCAAACAAATAATGTGCAATTATCTGTCGTTGATGCATTCGGATGCGGCTTGACAGACGGCTCAATGTTTGGAATGAGGTCGTAACTTAAGTACCCTACGGCTCCACCAGTAAATGGGATATCAATTTCAGGTGTCTTGATTAGATATTGCTCTTTCATCCAGTCAAGCAACTCTTTCAGCTCCGCTTTTTGCATCACTGACTTTCCCGCAGCGTCACGAGCAACATAATGGTCTTGCTCGTCATGTAATGTTAAAAAAGGATGTAATCCGATAAAGGAATATCTCGACCAGCTAGAAGATTCGTCTTTGCTTTCTAGCAAATACACAATATCCTGTTTCAGTTTCTCGACAATTTGAATGGGTGAGAGCGTATCAACTGTAATGGTTTCAACAATCGGGATGGTTTTGTAAAACTGACTGTCTCTTAAAAATTGGGTAAGGTTTGATTGGGATTTCATAAGCACACTCCTTAAATGGAATTAAGGAGAATGAGGGGACATCTTGAGGATTTGTTTGAGTATACGAAATAAGCCTAAAAGAGGCTTCGCTCTTTTAGGCAGTATGATTAAATAGAAGTATCGTATCTCTGCTCAACTCTACTCATCTCAACTACCCTAGTCTCATTCTCATCTTCTCTAAGCTTGCAATGCCGTTCACACCTGTGTGTAAACTTCGGCTGTTCATATCGTATTATAATTCCTTGTTTTTTGTCAACTGTAAATCAGGCCGAAGCGTGACAGCCTCTTCCAAGTATATGTGCTGTATGTCTTCCTGCTTGACATCTGTCTGAACGGTCATTAAAACGCGAATACACTTCTTTAGACCTCCATCAATGTCAAGCTCTTGCATACAAGTGACAGGCACATAGGTCCATCCTTCAAACTGCCTGAGTGCTTTTGCTGGAAAAACGGAGTGAATATCTTGTGTAGCTGAAATCAAGATCTGCACGACACGCTCTGGATCTACTTGATTTTTTGAAATGATCGCTTCTAGCAGCTGCTTCGTTTTGGTTAACACTTCTGTTTCTGTATCTTCTGTCACAGTTGTAGCCCCGCGTATCCCGCGAAACATCATAGACAGCCCTCCTCCCGTTTCCATTCTTCGAGCCAGTGATACAGCTCATCTTTTGTGAAAGATTGCAGGGTGACGTCTCCAACTTGTTTTAGCAAAACAAACTGAACACTCCCGCCTCTTGCCTTCTTATCACCAATCATGCGATCGACAAATGTTTTGGTTGAAATCGTTTGTGTGACTTGTACTGGGAACCCTAGTTCTTTCATCCACACTTTAAGTTTCTCGCGATCTAGGCTGAGTCCTTGCTCTTTTTCACTGACATATAAAGCAAACTGCATGCCAATTGCAATGGCATCTCCATGCGTGATCGCACCGTATCCATACTCCGCTTCAATGGCATGCCCTAGTGTATGACCTAAATTCAAGTATGCCCGCACACCTTGTTCTTTTTCATCTTCTTGAACAATGGATGCTTTCACTTGAATCCCTTGATAAAGCATATGTGCCAGTTCATCCTTTGATAATTCTGTCAACGAACGAATGGACATCAGTTCTGATAAAAAGACTTCACTTGAAATCAGTGCATGTTTTATCACTTCTGCAAAGCCTGATCTCAGCTCTATTGGTGAGAGTGTCTCTAGCATACTTGTATCATAGATGACAGCAGCCGGTTGATGAAACGCACCAATTAAATTTTTGCCGAGCGGATGATTGATTCCGGTTTTTCCGCCGACTGCACTATCATGTGCAAGCAGCGTGGTCGGTACTTGAATAAAATCAATGCCTCTCATATAAGTGGCAGCAGCAAAGCCAGCCAAGTCTCCAATCACCCCGCCTCCTAATGCAATGATGCATGAGGAGCGGTCGAGTTGAAATTGGATGGCTTTCGTATGAATCTGCTCAAACTGCGCAAAAGATTTTGATTGTTCTCCGTTTGGCACCACTACTTTTTGTACAGACCATTTCTGTTTCAGTAATTGAACCATTTCATCTCCATAAAGGGCATCGACGGCTGAATCTGTCACGATAAAGAGCTTCGTGTAGGATCGCCCAGTGGAAGTAATCAATTCTACGATATTTTGTCTAATCCCATCACCGATATATACAGGATAAGTGGCTGAAGACGTCTTCACTTCCAGTGTTTTCATTAAAACTCCCTCTGAAGCTGGCGCATTTTGTCCACATTTTCTTTAATGCGATCAATTTGATCAAGGCCAAACTGCTCAACTACAGCATTGGCGATTTCCCATGCAACGACTGCTTCTGCCACAACACTTGCGGCTGGAACAGCACAGCTGTCAGAACGCTCAATACTTGCAGAGAAAGGTTCTTTTGTTTCAATATCCACGCTTTGCAATGGTTTGTATAAGGTTGGGATTGGTTTCATAACCCCTCTTACGACGATCGGCATGCCAGTTGACATTCCGCCTTCAAGACCACCTAAGCGGTTTGTTTTTCTCGTATAGCCTTTTTCTTCATCCCAGATGATTTCATCATGAACTTCACTGCCATTTTTAGAAGCTGCCTCAAAGCCAATACCAAATTCAACACCTTTAAAAGCGTTGATACTCAGTACTGCGCCTGCAAGCTTGCTATCCAGTTTGCGGTCATAGTGCACATAGCTGCCGACTCCAACTGGCATCCCTTCAACGATGACTTCGACAATACCACCAATTGAATCGCCGTTTTTCTTCGCTTCGTCAATGGCATCCATCATTTTTTGACCAGCTTCACTGTCATAGCAGCGAACAGGTGATTCTTCTGTTACTTTTTGCAAATCTTCAATAGATTTATAAGCGGTATGGGAAGCTTTTACTCCACCAATTTCAAGGACGTGACCAGCCACTTTGATTCCAAGGTGAGCCAAAATTTGTTTAGCTACTGCACCTGCTGCTACACGAACCGTTGTCTCGCGTGCTGATGAGCGCTCTAATACGTTTCTCATATCACGGTGACCATATTTAATCGCACCATTTAAATCCGCATGTCCTGGTCTTGGACGAGAGATTTGACGCTTCATTTCACTCTCTTCTTCTTCAGTAATCGGCTCTGCACCCATGACCTTTGTCCAGTGCTTCCAATCATTATTTTCAACAACAAGTGCAATAGGAGAACCTAATGTTTTCCCGTGGCGAACACCACTTAACACTTTCGCTTGGTCTTTTTCAATCTGCATTCTTCTTCCACGGCCATGACCTTTTTGTCTTCTAGACAGTTCATAATTGATGTCATCCTGCTCTATGTAAAGTCCCGCTGGAACTCCTTCAATAATTGTGGTCAGTTGTGGACCATGTGATTCACCTGCTGTTAAGTACCTCATGACTTATTCTCCCTTCATCGCATTAACGCTTTTAAGTAAAACTATGATAACACACTTCCTACTAAAAAGTCAGCTACTACCCCTTCTTTTGATAAAAGAAAGTATCAGCAGAGGTTAATCCAAACTTTTCTGGGTGAAAAATTTGTTCTGTAGAACCAACAAATAATACGCCATTTTGCTTTAAACTGCTGCTCATTTTTAAGTAAATTTCTTCTTTCGCCTCTTCTGTAAAGTAGATGAGAACATTTCGGCACACGATGAGATCCAGCTGTTTTTCATATGGATCCGCTAAAAGGTTGTGTTTCTTAAATTGAATGTGCTTTCGAATCTCATCCTTCACCGTGTAAAATGAAGAATCTTCTTTTGTGAAATATTTTTGCTTGATTTGATCTGGCACCTCTTGCAAAGATCGTTCATGATATCTTCCTTTTTGCGCGGATTGCAAGACTTTATCATCAATATCCGTTGCAATAATTTGGAAGTCTTTCACAAGCGGATGGCTTGATAGCAGCATTGAGAGTGTATACGGCTCTTCTCCAGTAGAGCAAGCTGCACTCCATATTTTTAGGGTGCCACTGTTTTTTGAAAGCAGCGGCAGGATTTTTTGATCAAGTACTTCCCAGCGCTGATAGTTTCGGTAAAATTCTGACACATTGATCGTCATTCGATCCATCGTTTCATCTAATAGCGCTTTGTCCTTTTCAAGAGCAGACGCAAATGCCTCAAAATCTTTATATCCTTTTTTATCATAAAGGGATGTTAATCTTCGTTTCATTTGTGCTTCTTTATATAAGTTCAGATCTATCCCAGTTAGTTTTTTCCATTTTCCAACAAATACTTGATACTGATCCATCAATGTCCTCTCCTGTCTCATCTATCTTTGTCCTAGTATAGCTGTTTTTATCATAAATTTGTATCATCTCATGCGAAAATTCGTATAGAAATCTCAATATAAAAAAGCCAAAGTGATCATTTGATGAACACTTTGGCTTGAACATTAATAAATCCAGCTGGAGATCGTTTGATCCCAGTTTGTCAGTTCTTCTTGTTTAAAGAAAAGGTTGATTTCTCTTTCGGCACTTTCTGGTGAGTCTGAGCCATGGATAATATTTTTGCCAACAGTTAATCCATAGTCACCTCTTATCGTTCCCGGAAGCGCTTCCTTCGGATTTGTCTTTCCAATTATCTGCCTTGTTACGTCTACGACTTGTTCACCTTGCCATACCATCGCAAATACAGGTCCTGACGTAATAAAGTCAACCAATTCACCGAAAAATGGTTTTTCTTTATGCTCTCCGTAATGTGTTTCTGCTACTTCTTTTGGAATGCTCATGAGCTTTGCTCCAACAAGCTGAAGCCCCTTTTTTTCGAATCTTGACACAATTTCACCGATTAATTGTCTTTCCACACCATCAGGCTTGACCATAAGAAATGTTTTGTCCATATACGTTTTCCACCCCGTCGTTATGTATGTATAGGCTTACATTGTTACAAAGTGATCGTATCATTTTTTTTTATAATAATCAATTTTTGACAAAAAATTTCACAAAAAAACCAATCAACGAAACGTTGATCAGAATTTTCGTTTACCAATATATTTTGCAATCGACGCTAATGATGATTTAGCCCGCCCGCGCGGAAGTTGATCGAGCTGTTCAAATGCTTTTTTCAAATACATTTCACTCACTCGAATGGAACGGTCGATCGCATCTGTTTGTTTGAGATGTTCAATTACAGGTTTCAGCTGCTTTTCTGTCGTTTCACTATTGATCAGCTTCAACTGACCTTCTAACGTCGGGTTCTGAAGCGCATATAAAACAGGAAGAGTGACATTTCCTTGTAAAAGGTCCCCACCAACAGGTTTGCCTAATTCTTCTTCAGTTGATGTAAAATCAAGGACATCATCAATGATTTGGTACGACATACCAACATAGTACCCAAACCAGTAAAGGGCTTTATGTGTTTTTTCATCTGTTCCAGCTGCAATCGCGCCTAATTGACAGCTGCCTGCAATAAGCAAAGCTGTTTTTCGTTTAATTCTTCTTAAATATGTACGAAGGTTTTGGTCCATGTTGTATTTATCTTTGACTTGTTCTATTTCCCCAAGACAGAGCTCGACGACCATTTTTGACAAAATTTCATGTGCCATTGGGTGATTGATTTTCGTCATGTACTCGAGTGACCTTGCAAATAAGTAATCCCCCGTGTACATCGCAATTCTGTTGTCCCATTTTGCTTTAATCGTCGGTTTTCCTCTTCTTAGTTCTGCATCATCAATGACATCGTCATGGACAAGTGATGCCATATGAATTAATTCAAGCGCTACGGCTACATATTTAATTTTATTAATATCATAGTCACCAAACATGCCTGATAGGAGAACAAAAACGGGGCGGATTCGTTTCCCGCCCGCTTGCAGCAAATGAAGACCGGCTTCACTTAATAATGCATAATCAGAGCGAACGGTTTGTTCAAGCTCTTTTTCAATTATATCGATATCATGATTTAGAAAAGAAATCATTGCTTTTAGTTTCATTATTTTCACCCAAATATCGTTTATTCAAAGCTTCTTTCCGATATGTGTTGCTGCTACACCGCCTGTAAATGGATGATACGAGACATCAGATAGACCGGCCTCTTCAAAAAGAGACGCCAGTTCTTTCATGCCAGGGAACGTTTTGGCTGATTCTTGAAGCCATGAATACTCCTGATAGCTTTTGGCAAACAGCTTGCCAAAGAGCGGCATGATGTATTTGAAATAGACATAATACCCTTGTTTAAACCCAATCATCTCAGGCTGTGATGTTTCAAGGCAGACAACCATTCCACCGGGTTTTACCACTCGTGTCATTTCCTTTAGCACTGTTAAGTAATCAGGGACATTTCGAAGGCCAAAACCGATTGTGACATAATCAAATGAGTTGTCCTCAAAAGGGAGCTCCATTGCATTGCCGTGGAGCAGCTCAATTTGATTGTAGCCGCCTGTTTTCACCTTTGTTTCGCCAACACTCAGCATATTTTTACTGAAGTCAAGGCCTTTGACCTCGCCTGTTTCTCCAACAGCGTCTGCAAGCGCAATTGTCCAATCGGCAGTTCCGCAGCATACATCTAGTGCTTTGGCTCCTTTTTGAACATTCATGAGCTTCATTGTTTTATCGCGCCATTTTTTATGCTGTTTAAAGCTAATGACAGAGTTCATTTGGTCATAGTTTTTATAAATTTTTTCAAATACACCGTGTACTCGCTGTTCTTTTGATTGCTGCATGACTTACCCTTCTTCCACTTTCTGATGGTACGCAGGTTCATTTTTCATATGATCCAAGCGATTTAATAGCTCTTTTTGAACGATCGGAGAAGAAACTAGATGCTCCTTGATTGATCGTTTGGCCTTTTCATAGCCTTCATTCTCAAAGTTGTCAAAACATGTATAGGCGTCCGTATAGCTATCGTTCAAAAAAAGTTTTAAATGTTTGTCGTCTTCTGCTTGTTTCATAAAACGTTTATAAACAAGGAAGCGACTTGCAATTTCATTCCAATGCGTCAATTGAAAGTGCTCAGAAATTCTTTGGAATAGCGCAGATTCCACTGTAGCAACACTTTTATAAAAGTGGGCTGCATCTTGAATGGATCGATCATATAGTCTAATTTTATGTTCATTAATCTCTTTGATCGCCGTGGCGAGAGTGCGGATCATGTAAATATCTTTCATGTCAGAGAGAAGAGAGTAATAGAGACCGCTGAAATAGTCTCCTGCTAGGATGGTCAACTGACGATTTTTGAACTCGTCTTGTTTGATGGCTGCAGCAGTTGTGACTTCGTCATGGGTATCAAGGGCAATTTGCACAAGCATCGCCGTTAAAATATAATTTTCTTTTTTCTCAGCATCGATTTGAGCTTCATCAAACATTGCATGAAAAAGAAGGAGCTTATCTTCATCGATGAGCGGCGCACGCAAATGCTTCGCCAAATAAGGATGAGAAAGCTTTTTGTTTAATTTTATATTCAGATTAGATAAAATTCCGTAGATGTCTTGCAAAGATATCACCCTTGTCCCAAAAATTACAGTTTCATATGTAGCTCTCTAGATTGTATAGAGATTTATTATACCATATCAGGCCTGACTTTCATGCTATCAAGTGCATAGTCGTGCGTTATTTCTTTGCTTCGCTTTGAATTTCACCAAAGCTTGTTTGAATGACAGCATCGCCCCGCACTTTGATGGCTGATGTGTGCTCAGTAAATTGTGCGATAATGACTTCACCTTTATCGAGCTTTTCGGAATGGTGAAATCTTGTATCGGAACCTCTAGTTAAGCCGATCACATTGACACCATTATCAATGGCTTTAATCACCACAAAATCAGATGCTTTATTTTCACTCAATCTGTTCACCTTCCATCTATGGATTAGTCGTTTTTAATAAAGGAAAGCACTTCTGCTCTTGCTGCCGCATCATTTGCAAATGTACCGCGTACGGCTGAAGTGACTGTTTTAGCGCCGGGCTTCTTCACTCCGCGCATCGTCATACACATATGCTCTGCTTCAACGACAATCATCACACCATGTGGATTTAAAGTTTCCACCATACTATCTGCAATCGTTGATGTAATGCGCTCCTGAAGCTGCGGGCGCTTTGCCACGGCTTCTACTGCTCTTGCCAGCTTGCTGAGTCCCGTTACTTTTCCGCCGCGCGGAATATAAGCGACATGGGCTTTGCCATAGAATGGCACAAGATGGTGTTCACACATTGAATGAAAAGCAATATCTTTGACAAGAACGAGTTCTTCATGATCTTCACCAAAAATGGTTTTAAAATGTTCTTTTGGATCTTCATTTAATCCCGAGAACACTTCTTCATACATTTTTGCTACTCGTTTTGGGGTATCAAGAAGTCCTTCACGATCTGGATCTTCTCCGATTGCTTTTAATATATCGCGTACTGCGTGTTCGATTAATTCTTTATTTATTTCACTCATGTATTATATCCTCCAAAGGCGATTACATTTCATTCAGATTCTAGCACACTTCAGATCCTAAAAGCAAAGGAGAGCGTTCTAAACAAACCATTTGATTCAAAAGGAAAAGCCCCTTATCAAAGGGGCTTTTCTAGACCAGTGTGAAACTGTATATGTATAACTCCTTCAATAGGATCATTACACATAACGATTATTTACCTGCCACCGCGTCTTTAAGTGCTTTACCTGGTTTGAAAGCAGGTACTTTGCTTGCAGGGATTTCGATCTCTGCACCAGTTTGTGGGTTACGTCCTTTACGAGCTGAACGCTCACGTACTTCAAAGTTACCAAAACCAATAAGTTGGATTTTGTCACCATTTTTAAGTGCATCTAAAATTGTATCAAAAACAGAATCAACTGCTTTTGTCGCGTCTTTTTTAGATAACTCGCTTGCTTCAGCAACCGCGTTAATAAGTTCTGTCTTGTTCATGCCTTTCACCTCCTCCCAAAAATATGCATTCAATAGATTGTTATCATTTCTTCACAATTCATCTTCTTTCTATACACTTTTTTTGAAAAAAAGAGCGTCTAGAAAGCGTCATACATGGCTTTTCATTAGAAAACTTCTCTTTGAAGGAATGTTTGTCCAACAAAGTGAAGATTTTCTGTAAGTAGATTAACACATATGAAATACCATATCAAGCATTTTAAAGGGAAGAATCCTTATTCGTCAAGGATTAAGGGCACTTTTGCGAACGAATATTCCTAATTTCAGCCTGAATCTGACTAATCTTTATACAATTGTCTTTTTATGACTTAACCCGCACGCAAAAAAAGACCCCCATCAATGAGAGGTCTCACATCCTATAGAATAATCGCGATCAGACCGCCTGATCCTTCGTTAATAATTCGTTCAAGCGTTTCCTTTAGTTTATACCTTGCATTTTCCGGCATCAGCGAGAGTTTTGCTTGAATGCCTTCTCTGACAAGCGAGCTGAGTGAGCGTCCAAATATATCGGAATTCCAGATAGAAAGCGGATCATCTTCAAAGTCTTGCATTAAGTATCGGACGAGCTCTTCACTTTGTTTTTCTGTTCCGATAATCGGCGCAAACTCACTTTCTACATCTACCTTAATCATATGAATAGATGGCGCGACTGCTTTTAATCTGACGCCGAATCTTGATCCTTGCCTAATGATTTCCGGCTCATCTAAACTCATATCCGACAAAGCTGGTGCCGCAATTCCGTATCCAGTCTGCTTCACCATTTTTAAAGCGTCAGACACTTGATCATACTCCGTTTTCGCATGTGCAAAATCTTGCATGAGCTCAAGAAGGTGATCTTTGCCCCTAATTTCCACACCAACCACTTCTTTTAGGATATGATCATATAGATCATCCGGCGCATACAGATCAATTTCTGCGATCCCCTGACCCATTTCAATGCCTGCTAAGCCTGCTCTTTCGATAAAATCGAATTCACTGAACTGACCTACCACTCGGTCAACATCTCTTAATCTCTTAATATCCTTGACGGTTTCTTTCACTGAATCCTGATAACTCTCTCTTAGCCAATGATCTTCTTTTAGTACCATGACCCAGCTTGGCAGGTTCACATTCACCTCAAGCACTGGGAATTCATATAATGCTTCACGAAGTACACTGAGGACGTCTTGTTCTCTCATACTTTCGACACTCATCGCGAGTACAGGAATATCATATTTTTGACTAAGTTCCTGCCGCAGCGCTTCTGTTTCAGGGTGATAAGGTCTCACAGAGTTGATTACCATAATAAACGGCTTTCCAACTTCTTTGAGTTCGTCAATGACACGTTCTTCTGATTCAATATAGTCATGTCTTGGGATTTCTCCAATTGATCCATCTGTTGTAATCACAACACCAATGGTGGAATGCTCTTGAATGACCTTGCGTGTACCAATTTCCGCTGCTTCATGAAACGGGATTGGTTCTTCATACCACGGCGTATTAATCATTCTCGGACCATTTTCATCTTCATAACCACGTGCACCAGGCACGGTGTAGCCTACACAATCGACAAGCCTAATGTTGACATCCAGGCCGTCACTCACGTGAATGGATGCCGCTTGATTTGGCACAAATTTTGGTTCTGTGGTCATAATGGTTTTTCCTGCTGCGCTTTGCGGCAATTCATCCTGTGCTCTTGCACGGTCTGCCTCATTATTGATATTCGGGAGCACCACGAGCTCCATAAACTTTTTAATAAACGTAGATTTCCCTGTACGAACAGCTCCAACGACTCCTAAATATATATCGCCTCCTGTTCGTTCAGCGATATCCTTGAAAATATCGACTTTTTCCAAGTGATCCCCTCCCGGACTTGCTATCCTCGTTTTCAAATAAAATACTCTATACTTCAATCAAACGGTGCTTGAAAGGTGTCAGGACAATATATGTGTATGACGTTGTCCTATTTGAATATGACACCTTTTTTGTTTTGAGAGTATGTTTAGCCATAAAAAAACCTTTCTCCTCATTTATATGCAGAGGAGAAAGGTTCATTCTTGTTTATGACGTCTTTTTTTCTAAAAAAGCCGGCTCACCTTTTTTGTTGATCGTATATGGAACAGAAAACGCTGGTACAAACGGGGTTTCCTGCCAATAGACATCTTGAATATTTTCACCTGGTTTCAGCTTTTGTTTCGTATTTTTCAAAATCTGGGCAAAATCACTGCGATAGTCAACATAGATTTCGCCATTTGAGGAAATCAGTAATGGAAGTGATTCACCCGTGACAGGGCTCGTCACTGTAGGCGGTGCTTTTAACCCTAGTTTTTTTTCATTTAACGTATATAAATCTTTAGAGACTACTTTGCCATATGGCGGATATGTATGTTCATCTTGATATATTTTGATCCTTAGACGTAATTCACTGATCGTTTGTGTCATTTTGACATCAAGCAGTTTCACCGTTGGGTTTTGTTCGACGTCTGTGAGGACATAGATATATTCGCCCCCGCCTTCAAAAGATGTCGACGGTACATCGTGTAAATATCTTGGTGACAGACGCTTAAAGTCAATGACATACTTCTGATAAATAGGTGTGTCGCCTTCTTTTGTTTCAATCGGTAAAAGGCCATTTGTCGCTTTTTGAAAATCTTCAATTGCGGTCTGCACACTTTGCAGCTGCTCTTTATATGGCACGCGGTTTTCAGCTTTACGATTCTCTGGATAGAGGCACCCCGTAAGTAAAATAAGTGTTAACAGCATGACACTGATTTTTGCTTTGATCATCACATTCTTCCTTTTTCTTTATTCATTGACTGGTCCGCTAAATACAACTAAAAACACAATGATACCTGATATGAGCATTAAGCTGTACGCGACAGTTGAGGCTGTTATTTTCAGAAACCGGCTCTTCAGCTTAAACCTACTCAGATAAATGGTTACAACGGCTAAAAACATGAGCCCCATTGAACCAAGCGCAAACCACATCTTGATTAAAGCAAAACTCATCGTGCCTGTCCCCCTTTAATACAAACGAATTGTAAGCGTTTATATTTCATTCTAAACCAAAATTAAGTAAAATATCAATCATTTTTCCAATCAATTCAGAAAAAAGTGCATAAAAAAACTGAAGCAAAGAGGGGGACTCTGCTTCAGTCATTAGGTCGACTATTTTTCCTCATTCTGTAGAGGCAAAGCTCTATTCAAACTTCATTGTTATGTTATGCAAGTCTTCCCCTTCTTGCATCCTCTACACGCCTAAGTTCAGTCTTCCAATTATTTTGTTTGGTTTTCGAACATGTTCACAAGGTCTTCCATCTCATGTGTTTTCACACGTGCCATTAATGATTCTACAGCATCGTCTACCTTTTTCCCTTCAAATAGGACGCCGTAAAGAGCCTCTGTAATCGGCATGCTGACCTTGTATTCTTTGGAGAGCTGATAAGCGCCTTTTGTTGTGCGGACGCCTTCGACAACCATCCCCATTTTTTCAAGCACTTCTTCGAGCTTATATCCTTTACCGAGTAAATTCCCGCAGCGCCAGTTACGCGAATGAACACTTGTACATGTGACAATCAAATCTCCAACACCTGTTAATCCGGCAAACGTAAGAGGGTTTCCTCCCATTTTTGTGCCGAGGCGGGCGATTTCAGCAAGACCCCTTGTGATGAGCGCTGCTTTCGCATTATCGCCATATCCGAGTCCGTCTGTGATCCCTGCCGCAAGAGCGATGATGTTTTTCAGCGCCCCGCCAATTTCCACACCAATCACATCAGGGTTTGTGTACACTCTGAAGTTATTGTTCATAAACAAATCTTGAACAAATTGAGCCGCTTCAATATGTTCTGATGAAACTGTAACAGTTGTCGGATGACGCAAGCCAACTTCTTCAGCGTGACTTGGTCCTGACAGGACAACAACTGCTTCTCTTTTTGCTTCTGGGACTTCTTGTTCGATCATTTGAGAAATTCTAAGAAGTGTATCTGGTTCAATTCCTTTACTGACATGAACAAATGGCACCTTTGACGTAATGAACTCATTTGCCTGTTTCAATACTTCTCGAATGGCCTTTGTTGGCACAGCGACAATAATCGCATCTGTCCCTTCTAGTGCCTGTTTCATATCTGTTGTCGCTTGAATAGACGCTGGTAATGCAACATTAGGCAAGTAATCATGATTTTCATGTTTCTCATTGATTTGATCAATTAATTCTTGTCTATGTCCCCACATGTGTACATCATGATGATTATCAGCTAATACAAGCGCAAGAGCTGTTCCCCAGCTCCCTGCTCCAAGTACTGAAATTTTCTTCATCCTGCTCACCCTTTTTATTTTCTCGCTCTCGCAAATATTTTAATTGGTGTTCCTTCAAAACCAAATGCATCTCGAATTCGGTTTTCTAGGAAACGCTCATAAGAAAAGTGCATAAGTTCTGGATCATTTACAAACACAACAAAGGACGGCGGTTTGATCGCCACTTGTGTTGCATAGTAAATTTTCAGACGCTGTCCGTTATGGGTCGGCGTTGGGTTCATTGCTACGGCATCCATGATAATATCGTTTAGAATGTTCGTTTGAACGCGCATCGCATGATTTTCACTAGCGGTAATGATTGTTGGCATTAACGTGTGAATTCTCTTTTTCGTAAGAGCAGACATGAATAAGACAGGGGCATAATCAAGGAATTGAAAATGCTCACGAATGTTTTGCTCAAATTCCTTCATTGTACGCTCGTCTTTTTCAACAGCATCCCACTTGTTCACAATGATCACAACGGCTTTACCCGCTTCGTGTGCGTAGCCGGCAATACGTTTATCCTGTTCAATAATGCCTTCTTCACCATCAAGAACTACAGCGACAACATCCGATCGATCAATGGCTTTCAACGCACGGAGTACACTGTATTTCTCTGTTGTTTCATAAACTTTCCCTTTTTTCCTCATACCAGCTGTGTCGACAATGACAAAGTCACGTTGGTTGTACGTAAACATTGTATCTACAGCATCTCTTGTTGTACCAGCGATGTTGCTGACAATGACACGTTCTTCACCGAGCATCGCATTCACCAAAGAGGATTTCCCTACATTTGGGCGGCCAATTAAGCAGAACTGTACCACTTCTTCATCATACTGTGTATCTGGTAAGTTTTTGAAATGCTCTGCGACAGCATCAAGCAGATCACCTAGACCGAGTCCGTGCGTTCCAGAAATCGGATACGGTTCGCCAAATCCAAGTGCATAAAAGTCATACACGTCGCTTCTCATTTCAGGGTTGTCCAATTTATTGACAGCAAGTACGACAGGTTTTTTCGTGCGATATAAAATTTTTGCGACTTCTTCATCCGCAGATGTGACGCCATCTCTTCCATTGACCATAAAGATAATAACATCCGCTTCATCCATTGCGATTTCAGCCTGATGGCGAATTTGCGCCAAAAACGGCTCATCTCCAATATCAATTCCACCAGTATCTATTAAATTAAAGTCATAATTTAACCATTCAGCAGAGCTATAGATTCGATCTCTTGTTACACCAGGTGTGTCTTCTACAATCGATATTCTTTCGCCTGCGATTCGATTAAAAATTGTAGATTTTCCAACGTTGGGCCTTCCAACAATGGCTACGACAGGTTTACCCATAGTACCCTTCCTTTCAATCCAGCCGCGATTCAATATGTTCATCATCATGTTTCAACCGGGATTTATAATTTTCATTCAGTTTTATGAAATAAACCCTTCAAACATGAAGGGTTCAACTTATATATTATATCAATTTTTAATCAGACCACAATGAATAACTTAAAAATGTTTGACGATCAAGTAAAGATCTTCTCCAATGCCGTGTGCAATTCCATCTAAAATGGCCTCTAAATTCATGGCATACATGTCGAGCTCTTCTTTATTTTCACAGAAAAAAACGGCTGTTCCGCCAATGACCCGCTCTTTATTTGTTGTCGCCACAGCCAATATAAATTGTTCAATGGTGTTCGCCATGCCCTATTACCTCACTTTCTTTTTAATGAAATCTGTCGGCATTCTAATGGCATTTTCTAAAATAGGCACCTCTTCTAATACACGGACAGCCAAATCTTCACGCTGCCATTGCGGTAAAATGAATACGCCAAGTGTGCCATTATTCAGATCACGTTTTGCGAGCGGACAAAGCGATGGTTCACCAGAATCTCGGTATACACCAAGCACGTTGGATAAATCAAATAAGATGGCTTGCCGCTGCCCAAGGTTTGCGATGGTTGTGGCCGAGTTAAAATTCTTTGGAGTCAAGATGAACCCCATTCCGTGCTCTAAAATCAATTTTTGCTTTTCAGGCAGCCCGATATTCATAATGTAAATATCATTTACGTAAAGTCCTGCGCCGTCAAAGCGAAGTTCCCCTTTTTGAATATTCACGATATCCTTTAATTGGCTCCCTGACATTAATAGTTTTGCCATGAAAAAACAAAGAATACCGACCACTGTCCCAACGACGAGCGAGAAGAAAATACAGGCGGTCGTTGTAATAAGGGCAGTAAGAATGGCAATATAATTTCGACTTTCAAAGGCAATCGCAATGCCTTCGATATATGTACTGCCTCGTGAGACAAGCTCGTACGAATCCATTTGGGTCAATGTATTTCTTTCCATATTACGCACATCACGAAATTGCGTGGCTGCAAGCGTCAGAAAGGTAATAGCAGTGAATTCTTCCTGGATCAGTGCAGGCATAATAATAGCACCAAGCCCTGATGCGATAAAACCAAGCGCAATGTGAATCACTTGTCCATGAATATATGTGGGATATTGCCGATAATCAGTTCTTAGCATATAAAGCCTAGCCGCCATCCCAAAGATGACACCAATAATCACAGGAAACGTGTAATCCGTCATGTTGATTTTGCAGCCCCTTTTACTGGTTTTCTAGATGAACGGGTGTTCAAGAGTTTTTCAAGCTGACCTACACCTAATAGAAAAACAGCTCCTTGAACAGCCATGGAAAGAAACGAGAGATCTCCTATGACAATGGAAGATGTGAGGCGATGAATCGTAAGCACATAAAGGGCTTCCCCCAGACATATAGCCATCATCCATAAAGTGATCCGTTCCGTTAACTGATGCCCATATGTTAAACACATCAAGATCAGCAAGGCAAATACAACCCAGTCCACCTTTATTATCGTGAACCAAACTGGATCATATAATGCAAAAATCATAAAAAAGGCATACGCACTGACCATGGAACCTAATTGCATGATTCGCATGATTCGATGAGCAGGCCGAAAGATCACGAATGACATGCAAGCATATAAAAAGGTCATCAAAAATCCTGCATTGATCCTAATGTCTAAAATAGAAACCATGACATGACTGCATATAATATGAATGAGAACACATACGCCCAGCACATTGCGCCATGTGCTTTTCTCCATGATAAATGTCACCATAATCCAAACGAACCATATTGACCAATAATAGTACAATGCCTCCAACCCTCATCACCTCAATTACATTATGGGAAAATCTCCAGTTTTTAAACGTATGAGAAGGTGCGGGATTTGCATGAAATAAACAAGAGGTGACACCCTAATAGTTGAGGAGGGATGTATGATGGGTAAGGATAGACAGGAAAAACGCCTAAAGGCATCAAGAAGAGTTGAATCTGACCGTGATCAATCCATTCATCACAAAGGGGCAACAACTTTAGAAGGCCCGGAAGACGCTCGCAAAAGAAATCAATAAAAAAAGACATGTGATCATCACATGTCTCAGCGTGTAGACAAACCCTCGCATTCGATGTCAGTCCTGCGCGCTGGTGCTCACGAATGTCAAATTCGCTCCGCAAAAGTAGCTGTCTTTCATAGACTGTAAAGGTTTTCTTTCACGCTGAAAAGAAGACAAAGGGCTAAAATTTCATTTAGTCCTTTGTCTTCTTATTTCTTAAACTATAGTACGTAGTATCCACGCCTCTTTCTTTCAGCCAATGACTTGTTTCCCCTGTAAGCACAATCGGAGCTTGCCGTAGCTCCTCAATTGTCTTCATGCCAAGTACTGTCATCAACATCTTCACATCATCTTGTAGATCAATGATATCAGAGATGAGGTCCTTTTCTCCTCCACTCGTCAGGGATTTTAAGAAAAAGCCGGCTAATCCAGCGGCAGACGCACCAAGAGCAATTGATTTTGTCACATCAAGTGCATCTTGAATGCCTCCAGAAGCTAGGACGGTTTGATCTGGAAAGGCTGTATGTACTTCAGCCAGACTCGCTGCAGTTGGAATTCCCCACTGGTCAAAATAGCGAAGTGCTTTTTGACGGCGCAGGTTCTCGATTTTAGAAAAATTCGTTCCCCCAAATCCGCCTACATCAACAGCAGCAACTCCAGCATCAAATAATTTCTTTGCTGTTTCCTTATTCATCCCAAATCCAACTTCTTTGACGACAACAGGTACCTCAATTGATTCAGTGATGGCTGCGATCCGCTCAACAGCACCTCTGAAATCACGATCTCCTTCAGGCATGACGATCTCTTGAATCACGTTTAAGTGAATTTGGAGCATGTTTGCCTCCAGCATGTCAACGGCATCCCGTGCTTGCTGAATTGTCGCCTCACTGCCTAAATTGGCAAAAACGAGTCCATCCGGATTCATCTTTCGAACCACTTCATACGTACGACGTTCGTCTGCATCTTTCAGTGCAGCCATTTGTGATCCGACTGCTACTGGAATATTGGTTTCCTTCGCTGCGATAGATAAAGAGCGATTAATCTCATAGGTCGATTCTCCGCCTCCACCAGTCATTGCATTGATAAAAATTGGCGAACCGAAAGTCAGTCCGCCAATTGTCGTATGTGTATCAATTTGTGATGTCGCAAGATCTGGTAAACTGGCGTGAACGAAGGAAACATCTTGTAAACCTGTTGCTGCATGCTGGCCAGTCGACAAAGCATGCTCAATATGCTGTTTCTTTCTTTCTGCTCGCGTCAATTTTGATCACCAAATTATTTTAGTTTATTGAGTTTATCACCAATCAGGTCACCAAGCTGGAATCCGCTTGTATTTTCTTCTTTCGCCTGATATTGACGGTAATCCTCTTCGATTTGTTTTTCAGGATTCTCTTCTAATTCACGAATGCTAAGTGAAATGCGCTCTTCATCTTCATTGACATCAAGCACTTTCACTTTCACAGTCTGCCCTTCTTCAAGGACTTCTTGAGGAGTACCAATATGTTTGTGTGAAATTTGGGAAATATGCACAAGTCCTTCTACACCTGGCAGAATTTCAACAAATGCACCAAAGCTCACAAGACGTTGAACGGTTCCTTCAAGAACATCACCTTGTTTTACCTTTTCACCAATTTGGCTCCAAGGTCCTGGTAATGTTTCTTTAATAGATAGTGAGATACGTTCGTTATCGCGGTCAACAGCAAGAACTTTGACTTTCACTTCCTGTCCTTCTTCAACAACGTCAGATGGCTTTTCGACATGCGCATGGGATAGTTGAGAAATGTGAACTAATCCATCAATGCCGCCAATGTCAACAAATGCACCAAAGTCAGTCAGGCGCTGCACTTTTCCATCAATCACACTGCCTACTGCAAGCTTTTGCAGGAAGTCTTGCTTCTTGTCTAATTGTTCTTGCTCAACGACTGCACGATGCGATAGAATCACGCGGTTTTTTTCGCGGTCAAGCTCTACCACAACAAGCGAGAGTGTTTTTCCTTTGTAGTCAGTGAAGTCTTCTACATAGTGTGCCTCAACAAGAGACGCAGGAATAAATCCGCGAACACCAATGTCGACCACTAGACCACCTTTGACAACGTCTTTTACTTCTGCTTCAAATACTTCTTTTGTTTCAAACTTTTTCTCTAGGTCTTCCCAAGCGCGGTCTGCATCAACAGCACGTTTCGATAAAATCAAAGCATCGTCTTCGACCTTTGTTACTTTAAGCTCTAACTCGTCGCCATCTTTCACGACATCTGATGCTTTTTCAACGTGAAGACTTGATAATTCACTGATTGGGATGATCCCAGGTTGTTTCACATTGACGATATCTACATTGACATGCTTGTCCTCAACTTTAGAAACAATCCCTTTCACTACATCTCCAACCTCTGGTACCTGAACATCGATTTGATTCATTTCCTCTGTCATTTCGATAACCTCCTTGGTCCAAACCTACACAGCTTAGTTAAAACGACTGGGTGAATATGTGTCCTTAGCATGATGATTGCCAGCCGAATATGTATTATAGAAACATTCAAATCAACAGAATTGCTTGAATGATCAATAAAAATAGTATTAGTATAAACTTCTAATAAAAGACCTTGTTTGTCAAGAGATAAACCTCTAACTTATAAAAGTTTTCTAAAATTTCTTACTGTTTTTCTACACGCTCTGCTGCATCTAAAATTTTACCTGCAACCTCTTGAATAGAAAGAGAAGTCGTGTCAATTTCAATGGCGTCATCTGCTTTCTTCAGCGGTGATACCTCCCGCTCAGAATCAAGCTTGTCACGTCTTGCAATCTCTTCGATCAGCTGATCGTAGTTGACATCATAGCCTTTTTTCTGATTTTCTTCAAAACGACGTTTTGCTCTTTCCTCTACTGACGCAAGCAAGAAAATTTTCACTTCTGCATCTGGAAGAACATGCGTGCCAATGTCTCTTCCATCCATGACGACACCGCCTCGGTTCCCCAGCTCTTGCTGCCTGCGGACCATTTCTTCCCTAACAGCTCGATGCTTTGCAACAACAGAGACTTGATTGCTTACGCGGTCTGTTCTGATGTCTTCTGTGACATCGATCGTGTCTAAATGTACTTTTTGACCTTCGTCAGTTGACACAAGTTCAATGACTGTGTTTTTCAATAACGCATCAAGTGCCTGTTCGTCTTCAAGATCTACGCCTTGATTGAGTGCCGCAAGTGTAATTGCGCGGTACATCGCACCTGTATCGATATAAATATATGATTTTTTCGCTGCGACAATTTTTGCCACAGTACTTTTTCCTGCTGCAGCAGGACCGTCAATTGCGATAGATAATTTCTTTTTCATAATACCTCTCCTTGATTGAATCTCCCTTATGAATTGTAACACGATCACCGCTCAAACGGGGGAATTTTCTATCAATCCTTTTGCTTAAATGTCTCAATCCAATCTTCAATGCTCATGTTATTCACACCCTCGTATTGTACGACTTTTGACAAAAATAGTTCTCCTTTCGTCAAGTGAAGGGTGACCTGAACCGCTAAAAGCAGAATGAGCTGAATGAGCACTGCTTTGAATAGCCATCTTTCCATTGTTTTCATACAAAAAGCCTCCAACGCTAGATTCTTTCTCTCTAGTATGGAAGCTTTTGACAACCTTTATTCTTATACTTTTTTCACACGTGTTAGAAGCTGCTGCTGGAAGCAGTACTTCATGATGTGCTGCTGGTGGTCGTTTGTGATTTCAGTAAATTCCATGATCGCTCTTGTTTTCCCCGTCTGTTCATCTTGATAAACACGATTCATTTCTGCAATCGCTTTAATTTTCACTGGTTCTTTAAGTGAAAGTTCAAACTCTGTGACGACCTCGCCATATTCTTTTAGTGAGACACCTTCTGGAACAGCAATTGCTACACCGCCAGCACTCATATTGACAATAAATGTGTCGAAGGTTTCTTCACCATTTTGCGTAATGGACGCTTTCACCATCGTATCCACTCGAAGATATTCTCTTCGCTGAAGCCGGATCATTTCTTCTTTTGGCGGAATCGAAACGACAATCATCGGGATATCTTCTTTTCTTTTCCCAATGACTTTGCTTGTACATTTGTATGGAATTTGATTTTCATCGAAAAAGAAGACGGTGATTTCTGTTTCTTGATTTAAATAGATCGTGCGCCCCGTTTCTTTATCAGCTGGATAATTAATGCAAATATCATCGTTATTATTTTCCAAAACTTTCGATTTTGCAGTTTTCACTTCTTTGTTCTCATTGACATACTCAATTGTGATTGCATCCCCTATTTGTAACATTCCTCATCACTCTTTTCATCTGTGAAATCGTATCCTCTCTTATATTAAACCATGTATAAAACAAAAGGAAAAGGCTTATTCGCCTTTTCCTCGCTTCCTTTTCTATAGGTCTTTATATATAGGTTCTGCATTTTTTAGTTTATCTACTCTTTCTTCTTTTCCAGTATCTGCATTAATGAACATTCGGTACGTGTCGTTTTTAATGGTTCCTAAAAACTCATAGCAGAGAACTTCCTCTGACATATCATTTTGAACAAGAGCTACATGTGTATCCTCGATCTTCACATGTTTATTTAAGGTCTTTTCAGCTTCTTTTTGAGAAATTTTTGGTGCTTTCATGTCACGTTTTCTGTGATTCATTAAATAGTCTTTCGCTGAGAATCCCACAACCTCTCCATCATCTAAAGCGACTTTCATTCGAATACTATCTGGATAAAGCAATACGTTATTCTGTAAAGGGACATAGGTAAATACGCCGATATTATCAAATTGTGCACTCTCATCTAAATGAAATGATTCAGTATCGAATCCATGCTTCTTTAAGAAACTTAGTGCTTTTTCTGAGGCATCATTTAAACTGATTTTTTGTTTGTTCACTTCACGGTTCTGAAGAAGATAAACAGGATGGCCTCCTTTTTCAGTCAAGTCTAAATAAAAGTTTGCCCGGTTGTCAGGGTCAGACATTGACAGGCTGTAGACATCACGGTTCGTTTTACTCCCACTTTTTCTCACCTTAAAATCTTGGTTATGGTCAGGCGCAAATTGCTGGGCGATGCGGATCGCTTCTTTTTTTGAAATCTTTTGGCCTTTTAAGTGGTTGTAGCCTTGCGTTTCTGATTCAGTTGACACATTTGTAGGGCCGAGATCAACATCTGCAAACGCATCAGCATTTCTCTCAACGGTTTTCAATCCGTCAATGATGGTGTTGTCGTTTTTTCGATCTCCATCAGCCAGTGCCATTTCAACATCCATCCATTTTAAATTTTTGTTGAGTACGAGATGCTGCACTTGTCTAAGCTCGTTTTGAATATCTGCCGCTTGATCATATAAAGTGGTAATGGTTTTGTGTGTATCCTTGTTTAATGGTTCATCTGATAAAGATTTAAGTGACGATTTGTAGCTAAAGTCACCGACATTCGCTAGAAACTCTTCTGTTTTGTTAAAAGGCATCAATGTGAGCGGAAGCTGGCTGACATTGTTATGCGCTTCTGATGACATTCTCCATACATCTGCAAGTGCTGGAGATATAGATGTTTGGCTGTTCATCGCAAGTGTTGCGCCAAGTTTATCGTGCAGCTGATCGACTTGATACGTTAGATCATGGAAGGCTCTTTGATAGTTGTTCTCTGCATGAAGCAGCACTGCATCTTTTTCTTGATGCTCCTTATAGCCCCAGTATCCTGTTGAGATGACAGCAATTCCTAAAATAGCAATCAATATTCCTCTGATCATTTATTTACACCTCTTTTTATTCACAGAAAATATGTTTCCCGATTCGTTTAATTTGTGGCCTTCCCCAAATCCATGGGCTTGTTGCTGTATCAGGATTAAAGTAATAAACGGCGCTTTCAGATGGGTCCCAGCCATTAATGGCATCAAATACTGCCTTTTTAGCGGTTTCATTTGGCGCCATATAAAATTGTCCATCTGCTACAGCGGTAAACGCAAGCGGTTCAAAAATGACACCAGCAATCGTGTTTGGAAAGGTCGGGTTGTTTAAACGGTTTAAGATGACGGCTGCGATCGCTACCTGTCCTTCATAAGGTTCACCTCTCGCTTCACTATAAACAGCTTGTGAAAGGAGCTGAATGTCATTGCTTGAAAAACCACCTGGCATGTTGGCTGCTGTTTGTTTCGGCGTTTGATTTGCTTGACCATTTCCTGACTGCTTTCCAGACGAGCTGTTTCCTCCGCTTTGACTTTTTTGATTCTCTTTTGCACCTTGTGCTGTCTTTTTTTGCGTGTTTCTTTGCGCAGGAGCCTTTGTTTGCTGATCAAGAGGTTTCCCGCCATAGTGCGTAAACTGATTCCCTTTTTGCAACTGCTGTTGCACAAACTCTTTATAGTATTTCGTCTTTTGAACTAATAGGCTTTTTGTTTTTTCCCCTACGAGTCCATCGACTTTCTTTACACCAAACTGGCTTTGAAAATTGCGCACGGCCCAGTAAGTTCCCCAGCCATACACCCCGTCTATTTTTCCATTGTAAAAACCATTGTATTGGAGCCTTGCCTGGAGCTCGACGACATCTTCTCCTGTAGCTCCCCGCTGAATCACTTGATTTGTGAAAGCTTCACTTTTTTCAGCTGTCATCAATGAAGACGCGAGCAGAACAATTGAGAAGATAAGGACGATTTGTTTCATGAAACGAGCTTTGTCCATATTTGATCCTCCTGTACTTTTGATGTTTGAATATATGTTTCTTCCGATCCCTATTTTTATACATTCATCACAGGAGGGAATTGGATGGAAAAGACAAAAAACGCCCTAAAGACGTATAGGACGTTTTCCAATTTAAATTTGTACCATCTTCACCGCACGGGCTTTTTTGGCTTTCCGCAGACCAAACCACCATAAAAAAATCATGAACGGCAACATGATATATCCCCAATTTTTCATGCCAAGAAGAATGAAATCATATAAACCATGAAAAAGGATAGGAAGTATTAAAGAGAGAATCAGCCATTTTCGCTGCTCTTTTTTATCAGAGAAACGAGCTTTACCTATATAAAACCCCATCACCACACCAAATAAAGCGTGGCTTGATACAGGCAGCAAGGCACGTGTAAACGCGTACTCTACCCCATGACCAACTAAGTACAGAATATTTTCAAGTGTCGCAAATCCAAGCGAGACACTTGTTCCATAGACAATCCCGTCATAGTGTTCATCAAACTGTACGTGCGCATAGACACTGACCATTAAAATAAACCACTTTAATGATTCTTCTAAAAAACCCGATGTCACAAATGAAATCACGATAGGATTCGTGGCGATATTTTCCTCTTGGAGGACATACTGAATAAACATGGTTGGAAACACAAGTATGACACCTAGCATAAAAGATCTGATGACCATATGAACCGGCTCATTGTCGTATTGATCTTTCAAATAAAAATAACTTAAAAGTGCGATGCCGGGAGCTAAACCTGCTGAAATGATTGCGATCATAATCAGACCTCTTTCCCTACATTATCCTTTATTATCGTACCACGAATCACCCCTTTTTTATATGACTCGAGCCCATTTTCCCAAAAATAATCTTCTATATAATCCCAATTTACATAAAAAAGAACTGAATCCCTTAGAAGGACCCAGTTCTTTTTTTACCCGTTGATTCTTTTGTTGATTTCTTCTGCAATTAACCCGCCATGAAATCTTCCATTTTCAATAAAAATTTCGTTGGCGTTGTTACCAGCTGCAATGACCCCTGCAATGAAAATACCTTCTACATTTGTTTCCATTGTTTGTTCATCAAATGCTGGGCGGCCTGATTCTGGATCGATTGTTACACCCATTTTTTCTAAAAATGAATGATCAGGATGATAACCTGTCATCGCAAACACATAATCACTTTTCACTCGATCTGTTTGGCCCTGCTGGTTTGTAAAGACAACATCCTGTTCTGTGATTTCCTTCACCTCTGCACCAAACTCCATTCGAATGGTGCCATTTCGAACAAGCGCTTCAAACTCTGGTAAAATCCAAGGTTTGATGCTGGATGAATATTCAGTTCCTCTATATAAAACCGTCACCCTGCTTCCGCATTTAACAAGTTCCAGGGCAGCATCAACACTAGAGTTCTTCCCGCCGATCACCGTCACATCTTTATCAAAGTAGGGGTGTCCTTCTTTAAAATAATGATACACATGAGGAAGGTCTTCCCCTTTTACATTCATATAGTTAGGATGATCATAGTAGCCAGTCGCAATCACAACATAGTCACATGTATAGTCGTCTTTTGATGTATTCACGGTAAAATGGCCATCTTTTTTCGTCACAGCGTTTACCTTTTCAAAAGCATTCACACGCAGGCTTTTTCGTCTGACCACCTCTCGGTAATAGGAAAGCGCCTGAATACGAACGGGTTTCCGGTTTTCAGTGATAAAAGCGACATCACCGATCTCAAGCTTTTCACTTGTACTGAAGAAGGTTTGGTGTGTAGGGTAATGATAAATACTGTTGACCACATTGCCCTTTTCAATCACAAGTGCATCAATCCCAATTTGCTTGAATGCAATGGCAGCTGATAGACCGCACGGGCCGCCTCCTATTATGATCGCTTTTTCTTGTTTCATTTGTTCCACTCCTGTCGTTTCACTGCAATAACAATTGCTTGGCTGTTTGATTCTTTGCATAATCCCAATAAAAAAATCTCCTATTTAAGGATAGGAGATTTTTAGGCGCGATGCAAATAAGTCGCTTAAATCCAGCCTCTGAATCGAGAAGCTTCAGCCATTTTACGTACACCGACCATATATGCTGCTAGTCGCATATCAATACGGCGGTTTTGCGCCATTTCATAAATATTATTAAATGATTTCACCATCATATCTTCTAAACGAGTTTCCACTTCTTCTTCTGTCCAGTAGAACCCTTGGTTATTCTGAACCCATTCAAAGTAAGAAACAGTCACTCCACCCGCACTTGCAAGTACGTCTGGAACAAGCAGTACACCACGATCTGAAAGAATTTTTGTCCCTTCCAATGTCGTTGGTCCATTTGCTGCTTCTACGACAATTTTGGCCTTAATGTTTGCCGCATTATCTTCTGTAATTTGGTTTTCAATGGCTGCAGGTACTAAGATATCACAATCTAGCTCAAGCAGCTCTTGGTTTGTAATTGTATCATTAAATAATTTAGTGACGGTTCCAAAGCTGTCACGTCGGTCAAGCAAGTAGTCAATATCTAGACCATCTTCATCATACAAACCGCCGTAAGCATCTGAAATTCCTACGATTTTCGCTCCGGCATCATACATAAATTTAGCCAAGTAACTTCCTGCATTTCCGAATCCCTGAACGACAACACGAGCCCCATTGATGTCAATTCCTTTTTTCTTCGCCGCTTCTTTGATACAGATCGTTACACCTTTTGCCGTTGCAGTATCACGTCCATGTGAGCCTCCAAGAACAATTGGTTTTCCTGTAATAAATCCTGGCGAGTTAAATTCATCAATTCTAGAATACTCATCCATCATCCATGCCATGATTTGAGAGTTTGTAAACACATCTGGTGCTGGAACATCTTTTGTTGGTCCAACGATTTGGCTAATTGCGCGAACATAGCCGCGGCTTAGTTTTTCAAGCTCCCTAAATGACATTTCTCTTGGATCACAGATAATACCGCCTTTTCCTCCGCCATAAGGAAGATCCACAATACCACATTTTAAACTCATCCAAATTGAAAGCGCTTTTACTTCTTTTTCAGTAACGTTCGGGTGGAATCGTATTCCGCCTTTTGTTGGACCGACAGCATCATTATGCTGCGCACGATAACCAGTGAAAATTTTCACCGATCCATCATCCATACGTACTGGAATTTTGACCGTTAATAGGCGAATTGGCTCCTTCAGCAATTCATACACTTCTTGCGGATAGCCCAATTTATCAAGCGCTTTATGTATGACGGTTTGAGTTGACTTTAAAACATCTAGCTTATCTTCTGCGTTATGAGCGGCGTTTTGATCGGCTGCCATTAAAATAAACCCCCTAGAAATCTTTCATGATCTACTGCTCCCTTTCAAGCAATAGTATACACCTTCGTACTGGTAAAGCAAAGGTAAAAAGCGTTTTTTATCAAAATAAAATATCAGCGTTTATAAATATAAAAATGGATATAAAAAAATACTGTTGTTTCATCACAACAGTATTAAATATAATAGAAAAAAGTGATTAAAAATACAGTTGAATCGTTTTCACTGCATCTTCCTGCATGATCACTTTTCCGTATTCTTTTAACCGGTGAATGGTTAATGTCGTCGGTGAACCGAACTCCGCTAAAATAGAAATGACCGTATCTGCAGACAGTTCTTCGAAATCATCTAGGCTGAGAAAATATTGACCTTCATAATGGTAAACTGTACCCCCTAAAAGTCCAATACGACTTAAACTATGGGACAGTTGAATCACATCTTCAAACGAGGCAAATTGATAGAGCACATGCTTGCTCTCGTCGAGCTTGACTTGCATCTCAATGTAATCTTCATCAAACTCATCATCAGCATCTTCCTGCTGACTCTTTGTCACAATGACGACCATCCCCTGCGCCTGAAGAGAAAATACTTCAACAGCAATCGGTCCATTCGCTTCAAAACCGAGCTCCTGATTCGCTTCGTTCATCATGTCTTTAAACAGCTGATGAACTTTGAACGAATCTTTCCAAAGGTCTTCTTTCGTAAGACCTCGGTCTGTCAGATCATCTAGTGTGAGAAAAATTTTGATTTTATTATAATTCAGACGCTCTAGCCGCATAACGTTCCCTCCTGCCTCTTCTAACACACATCATACTGTAGTATATGAGATGATGAGTCATAGGTTCTTAATTTTGTATTCAGTTTACACTGTGTCAAGACGGAAGACAAGCATGAAGCTATGCTTACGGTGACTTTTATGGAAAATATTGATGGGGCATCAACTTAGCGCATTTTTAGCGGCATTAAATAGATCAGATGGGTTTCTGGTTCTGCTCCAAGTCGCATCGGAATCTTTGTTGTTCCGTAACCATTACTAATCAGAAAGAAAGCACCTTTGACTTGGCCTGTTCTTCCTTTTTCATACGGACCAAATTTCCCAATACGAATTTGACCCCCATGGGTATGACCGCTCAAAACAAGATCAATTCCCTCTTCTTCACTCATCAAGTGATGCACATCTGGGTTGTGTGATAAAAGGATATTCACATCTTCTTTGACAAACTCCGGCCGTATCGCTTCATAATCTGCTTTTTCAAGCCGGATATCATCGATTCCGCCTATTTTAATGGGCTGTCCTTCAAAATCCCACACAGCCGTCTCATTTTGCAATGTCGTCACCTGATAGGTATGGAGGATGTCTTTGAGTTTTTGCTGATGCAGCTCATGGTCATTATTCCCCCACACAAAGTACACCGGGGCAATCCTTGCTAAACGTTTCACATTTTCTTCGACTCTAGCATAAGGGACTCCCTTTTCAGCTAAGTCCCCGCCGATCATAATGACATCAGGCTGCTGCTCTTCCACTTCCGCTAATAAAGTATCACTAATTAGACGGCGATGTGTATCAGAAATAAAGAAAATGACAGCAGGTCGATCTGACTTAAGTCCTTCTATTGTAAAGTAATGCTTTTTAATGTTGTTTTGTTTTGCCGTTTTCACCATTTTCGCTGTTACACACACACCTGTTGTCACAGCCGCTATGGCAGCAGTAAATCCGATGGCATATTTCATTATGAATGACTCCCTTGTATCAGCTTTCTTTTATAGGACGCTTGAATGAAAAAAGACGTTTCAACTGTTTAAACGTCTTTTGCTCAATTATTTACTTTCATAATAGAGGTTGATGTCATATTGCGTCTGCATGAAGTGAAAAACGGCCTCGCGCTCTTTCCACTGATTTGATTGAGGCCATAAATCTGTGCTTTTCTGTATAATTTCACATCTGAGCTTATGATATTCATCCTCAGCCTTTTCTTCTTTTTTCTTATAATAATACGATGCGTAAAAAGCAAACACTTCAGCCATGATCCAAAACAGAAACACCTCATGGCCAAGCAATGTGGCAATCATCGCTTCCGGCTGCAGGGAGCCCCCGCTATTAGCTGTTATCACAAAATAAAACAGAAGAATCGCAAGTGATAAAAGGGCTGTCCATTGCCACCTTTTGCATTGTTTTGCAAACCCCTCGTATTTGCGCTTCCTTTTGATCAATGTTTCAATCATTTTCTGTGTCGGCTGATCCATATAGCGGCTGATTGCGTGCAATGTCATCACATACACCCTTGTCCCTTTTTTCTACATATGTATGTGCTTTTCGATTCATTCATGTCAAATATTAATTTTCTAATGGGATATTCAATACTTGTCCGCTGTACACGCTATTTCCTTTTAAATGATTGTAAGCTCGAATTTTCTCTTCCCCTGATCGGTTTTGATAATACTTCATGGAAATTCGATACAAGTTTTCCTCTGGTCCAACAGTATGCTGCACGACACGAACAGGCTTTTCTTCCTGCTTCTTCTTCTCTTCTGCTTCTTTTCGCTTTTTTTCTTCCTGCTGTTTTTGAAGAGCGAGCTGCTGCTGCTCACGCTTTTTTGCAGCTTCGGCCTTTTCACGCTCAGCCTTCTCTTTAGCGGCTTGTTCTTTTTTCTTTTGCTCTGCTTTTTCTTTTGAACGCTGCTTTTCTTTATCAGCATCTTTCTTTTTCTTCTCATCATCAGACGCATCCGCTTTGTCAGCGCTTGAATCATTTTTTGTGTCAACAAGTGCTGACGGGACTGGATCTGTGTCAGCACTCGATGTTTTATCAATATAAACACCTTGATTGTTGTTATCGTTAATTTCCTTTGATGTGTAATAAATCAACAGGAAGAAAACCGTGACGACAATAATAGGAAAGATAATAGCCAGTGTCGTAAACAATGGATTACGCACCTTTTTGGTTCGCTGCTTTTTATATTCATGAAAATCTTCTCGTGTAGGAAAGTGAGAGTCATCTGAAGGATGCACTTTTTCTTCTTCAAGATTTTCCTCTACATCATCATCATGAATGTTTGTCAGCTGCTGCTTTTTTCTCTTCATTCTCGACATTTCTTCCATGTTCATCCCTCCCCCAATATTTAAAACGAATTTGACATGCAAAGACTAGGTCAATGACAAAGTGTGTCATGACAGGAACGAATAAATTTCCTGTCCACTCGTATAAAAGTCCTAAAAAAATACTAATAGAAACCACAAGGATAAACAAGAGTATTTTTGACAAGTAGCGAAAGTGAAGAAGTGCAAACACAATGCTTGCAATCTCCAGTCCAAATTGCTGCTGAACGATCCCGCGAAATAAAATTTCTTCTGAAAAGGCAATGAGCAGCGTTAACCAAACAATATGCGGGATGCTGCGGTTTTTGAACATTTTTTCATTTAATCCGCCATCATCATACATATGAGCCGGAAACACCTTCATGACAATAGCGTCGACAATAATCACAAGCAAAGCGCCGCCAATTCCATAAGTCAGGATACGCATATCTCGGATCTGCCATAGGGCTGTAAAATCAGTCCAATGATCAAACATAAACATCCCTAGTAAAAAAGAGACAATCAGCATGAGCAGCTGTGTGAAATACAACTGTTCTACTACTTGTCGATCGGTTAATTTTTCAATAATACGGCGATGTTGTTCAATCAATGCTGCGCCTCTTTTGTCAGGTGAAACAGACGATCCAGCTCGGTCTTCCAGTGTTTCATTTCATTCAGCTCCAATGGTTGATCTTTTTTTTCGTAATCAGACAGGTCAAGTCCGCATGAAGAGCAGCAGTTCCCAAATGAAGCGTCCTCCGTTAGATCAAGCTGCTCATCAAAGTATGATAACAGAGATTGCCTAAAGCAGCGATGGCCAGTGATATGCTCTTTAAACTGCCACACTTTTTTTAGCTTTTCTGTTTGTCTATCCTGCAGCTTTTCTTTCAGCTTCTTCATGAGCAAACGGGGCAGTTCAGTTTGGTACATCATGTAATAATGCGAGAGCATTCGCGCACGCGTCTCCTGAAGCCCTGCTTCCATCAATTGTTCACGTAATTTCTTTTCATCATTTATCGGCATTTGTGATACTCGGGCTAAGAAAAAATCAATTTCTGGATCATCAAAACCTTCTGCTTGAATCAAATGACTTTGAATATCCGCATCCTCTTCTGTATATAAAAGAACGCTCACACTATTTTTCCCGTCCCGTCCAGCTCTTCCAATTTCCTGCATAAATGCTTCAATTGACTGAGGCGGACTCATATGAATCACAAAGCGTATATTTGCTTTATCAATTCCCATTCCAAAAGCACTTGTACAGCAAATGAGATCAATTTGACCACTGATAAATTGCTGCTGGATCAGCATGCGGTCCCCTGACTCCATTCCGCCATGATAAAACTCTACACGTTGATGCGTTTTTTGTTTCACCAAACGTGAAATATCTTCTGTCATTTGCCGGGTCGGACAATAAATCAGCCCAGGCCCTTGAAGGGTTTCCACAAGCTCAAGTGCTCGTTTCTCTTTTGCTTCTTTCGTTTCATGCGCCTCTTTTAATAGTGCAATATTCGGCCGGTTGACTGAATGAATATGAACATCTGGATGCTCTAGCCGCAACGTTTGCACAGTATCTTTTAAGGTTTGTTTCGTCGCAGTTGCCGTTAGTGCTAAGGCGACAGGATTGCCGAGCGCTTCTCTCCATTCTCCAAGCTTGGAGTATTCCGGGCGGAAATCATGTCCCCATTCCGATATACAGTGAGCTTCATCTACAACGAATAGACCCACATGCATCGCTTTGAGCTGCTCTACCAATACCTCTGACATAAGCGCTTCAGGTGCGACAAATAAAAATTTATATGATGGCAAATGCCGAATAATATGTCTTCTTTCCTGAAAGGACAGTGTACTGTTAAGCGCAGCCACTCGCTTTTCACCGCGCATTTTCATGCGTTCTACTTGATCTTCCATGAGTGATAAAAGAGGTGAAATGATCAGCACTAACCCGTCTGTCAAATAGCCCGGAATTTGATAACAAAGGGACTTCCCGCCACCAGTAGGAAGCATGGCAACCGTATCTTTTTGTTGAAGTACACTTCGAATAATGTCCTCCTGACCTGTTTTGAAGGCATCATAACCATAATATCGCATCAGCGTCTGATGAAGCTTATCCATTTGCTTTCACCATCCTTGTCAATGCCAATCGTATTTGAAAATAAGTAAATGAATGCTCGAGACTTTCTTTGATCAGCTTCATCTTGTTGGTTTGGAGCTGACCGGCTACCTCATGTATCGCCTTTTGAGCTTCACTGCTGACATATGGTTCAATCGAGAAGCTCGGCTCATGTATCGAGAGCTCCACAATATGATCTTCGATTGTCGCTTTTTTTAATGAACGAATATGAGCAATTTGATCAATACTGAACCCTTTTTGTACAAGCTCAAGCGTTTTATGGGTAGAGGTGGTCAGCACACGTTTGAATTGAAGATCATCTATCATTCGCTGGATGATCGGTGCCTCACCTTTTTGCGCACATTGAATAAAATAATGGAGCACATTCCAAAAACGCAAGTAAACATACCATACATCTTCTTTCATCCATTCCGCCATTTGCTGATACGTCCGTCCGATTCTTTCATTTGAAGTCAATGAATAAACAAAAAGCAGTGCCTCTTGATCAGTTAAATGAGCAAGAAGTGTTTCAAGCTCATGATGGATATCTTCAGAAAGCTTTTTCTTCTGGTGATATTGCGAGAAGAAGAATTTCGTCCAGCTTTGAACCGATACATCTCTTTGAATCGGCACATAGTGTTGTGACCTCGCTGCATGATGTGAAAGGACCTGCACAAGTAAAGACAGCCTCATCCATAACACCTTTGCTTTATCATGATACTTGGCACCATCAAAATAAACTGGCATCGGTTTTTCAGTGAAACACTGCCTGAGCATACTTATTCCTGCATCTGTGGCGATGAATGTATCCCCTGCCTTTCTGATGAAGTGCTGCTCTTTTAGCCTTTGCACAGAGCGGTTCAGCTGATCCCTCGTAAAAGCTGGATAGCAGCCGAAGTAGCTAGAAAGCTGAAACAAACTTGCATCCTGTATCGTTTGTGATGATTTTTTCCCTTTAAAAAGATGGTAGACAGCACTAATGGAGCGTTCGCCGTTCAATTTATGTACGCTGTCCATCAACATGACATCCAAGTAATGAATCGTCATTGACCAAAGCACCTGTCTTCCTGACAAAATTCGAATATTTTCTCCCTTTATTTTAACAGATTTCATTGAAGAAGAAATGTTTAAACTCAATTAATGGGGGAAAGTTATGAACAAACCCTTATGTGATAAGCATTCTCAATCACTTTACAGTTGAAATGTGAATTTAAAATCATTACAATAAGGTTTGAGGAAATTGGTTTTTTATCGGTGAAACTAAAAAGGTTAAACCATTTGTTCCATCGAACAATCTGGGAGGTATTTTTTTAACATGGCAAAATATACAATTGTAGACAAAGACACATGTATTGCTTGCGGCGCATGCGGTGCAGCTGCTCCAGACATTTATGATTATGATGATGAAGGCATTGCATTTGTCACGCTTGATGACAATCAGGGGACTGTAGAAGTTCCAGAAGTACTTGAAGAAGATATGCTTGATGCATTTGAAGGTTGCCCAACTGACTCAATCAAAGTTGCGGACGAAACTTTCGATGGTGATCCACTTAAGCATGAATAGGATAAAAGCCCCTTTAAAAGGGGCTTTTTTTATATTAACTATTTTGAAGTCGGCGTTTATTTTCAAACCACGGACGCATTTTGACAAAAATGAAACTAAAGACAATGGTGATGATGATTCCTTTAATAAAGTTAAAAGGTAAGATTCCTGCTGTAATGGTTGTTTTAAGCGCATGATCTGATAGTTCAGGTGCGTTTAAAAACCATGTGTACGCTGGAAGGAACAAGAAGTAATTTAAAATGCTCATCATGACGGTCATAAGCACTGTACCGATGACCATTGACCACGCCATTCCTCTTGCTGATTTGATTTTTTTAAACATAAAAGCGACTGGCAAAATGAATAATGTGCCTGCAATGAAATTGGCTACTTGCCCAACAGGAACACCGGACATACTGCCCTGAATGAGGTAATGTAGTACATTTTTTAAAGCCTCAACGGCAATCCCTGCACCTGGCCCATAAATCAAAATCGCAATAATCGCCGGAATATCGCTAAAATCAATTTTTAAATACGCTGGAAGTCCCGGAAAAGGGAAATCTAATAAAATTAATACAAACGAAATACTGCTAAGCATACTGGTAACAACTAAACGTTTTACTCTACTTTGATTCAATATTCTCTCTCCTTTTCGATCAAATCTTTCGAAAAGAGGATTGT
This sequence comes from Bacillus sp. BS1807G30, assembly GCF_040047675.1. Lineage (NCBI taxonomy): Bacteria > Bacillati > Bacillota > Bacilli > Caryophanales > Bacillaceae > Bacillus > Bacillus sp. BS1807G30. The sequence continues at coordinate 2,072,160 of NZ_CP157353.1, forward strand.
TCAATTTTAGCCACAAAAAAACCGCTCTGAATACATACACAGGAGCGGGAAATTTAGGCTACACAAATAAACGTATAAACAGACATGTTTTCAACGTTTACGAACCTCCATCTTCTCCCATCCAGACTATACTGTCGGCTTCGGAATCACACCGAATCCTGCCAAAAAAGGCTCGCGGGCTTAGAGACTATGCCTCATCACCGCCGGTAGGGAATTACACCCTGCCCCGAAGATTGATCATTATTCAATTCGACATCATTATATATGATATATGAGCATTTGTACAGATAAAAATCCTGAGCAAATTCATCAGTTTTAAGAAATCGTAAAAAACCTAAAATTTATAATGACAAATGCGTAAAAATTGGTTATCTTTTGTTTAAAGGTGTCCATTCTTGATCAAGACACTAAAAAATGTTCGTGTTTTCTTTTTCGCTTTACTGCTTTAATTTGATTGACACAGTGAAAAGGAATATGGTAAATTATCAGATATTTATGACGTTTATTTTAGGAGGAAATCTTACGATGTTTCGAGTATTAGTCTCAGATAAGATGAGCAATGATGGTCTTTTACCACTATTAGAATCAGATTTTGTTGAAATTGTTCAAAAAAATGTAACAGAAGCAGAAGATGAATTACACACGTTTGATGCCTTACTTGTCAGAAGTGCCACAAAAGTGACAAAAGAACTTTATGAAAAAATGACTTCATTAAAAATTGTTGGCCGTGCCGGTGTGGGAGTCGACAACATTGACATTGATGAAGCAACAAAACACGGTGTGATTGTCATCAATGCACCAAATGGAAATACGATTTCAACGGCAGAGCATACGTTTGCGATGATCTCATCTCTCATGCGTCATATTCCTCAAGCGAATATTTCTGTTAAATCAAAAGAATGGAACAGAGGCGCATATGTCGGTGCTGAGCTTTACGGAAAATCTCTTGGGATTGTTGGCTTAGGCAGAATTGGAAGTGAAATCGCCCAGCGTGCAAGAGCATTTGGCATGACGGTCAACGTATTTGACCCTTTCCTCACAAAAGAACGTGCCGAAAAAATTGGTGTCAATGCAAAATCACTTGATGAAGTGCTTGAAGTATCAGATATTATTACAGTACATACACCTTTAACAAAAGAAACTAGAGGACTTCTCAATAAAGAAACAATCGCAAAAACGAAAAAAGGTGTTCGTCTAGTGAACTGTGCACGTGGCGGCATCATTGACGAACGAGACCTTCTTGAAGCACTTGAAAATGGTCATGTCGCAGGGGCTGCTCTCGATGTATTTGAAGTAGAACCACCTACTGAGAATCCACTTGTGGATCATCCAAACGTCATTGCCACTCCGCATCTTGGTGCATCTACAAAAGAAGCACAATTAAATGTGGCGGCACAAGTCTCTGAAGAAGTTCTTCAATTTGCAAAAGGACTCCCGGTCATGTCATCTATTAATCTACCAGCGATGACAAAAGACGAGTTCAAAAAAATCCAGCCTTATCATCAATTTGCAGGAAAACTTGGACGTCTTGTTTCTCAATCGATGAGAGAACCTGTAAAAGAAGTCAGCATTTCATATGAAGGATCTATCGCAAAACTCGAAACATCGTTTATTACAAAAAGTCTGCTTTCTGGCTTTTTGAAAGAGCGTGTCGATTCAACTGTAAATGAAGTCAATGCTGGTATGGTGGCAAAAGAACGCGGCATTAGCTTTAGCGAGAAAATTTCTTCAAGCGAATCTGGCTATGAGAACAGCATTTCCATTGAAGTCAAAGGTGACCTTTCTACCTTTACATTAAAAGCAACGTATATCCCGCATCTAGGTGAACGTGTCGTTTCTATTAATGGTTTCAATATTGACTTTTACCCAGATGGGCACCTTGTCTATATTCAGCATACTGACGCACCTGGTGTCATCGGTCAAGTTGGAAAGATTTTAGGCGACCACGATGTGAACATCGCAACAATGCAAGTAGGCCGTAAAGAAAAAGGCGGCGAGGCCATCATGATGCTTTCTTTTGATAAGCACCTTGAAGATGAAATTGTCCAAACGTTAACTAAAGTGAGCGATATTCTTTCTGTACGTCTGATTGACCTATAAAAAAATGGTAAACCTCATGCTTTTGCATGAGGTTTATTTTGTTGAAACGATTAAACGTTCACCTGTACGTATGAGATTCTTTGTCAGTGCATTGATTTTCTTCAATTGATCAACGGTCATTTGATGTGCTTTAGCAATGGACCAGAGCGTGTCCCCTCGTTGTATGACATATGTATGTTTCTCATATCCATCTACATGAAGGGCTGGCTCTTGGAAACGATCTCTTGCAATGATTGTGAGCGGATCTACTGCATCTTCTTTATTAACTGACCAATTACCCCTGTGCACCTCAAAATGCAAATGAGTGCCCCTAGAAGCGCCTGTGTTGCCTATGATGCCGATCGGCTGCCCTGTTTGTACATGATCACCATTCTTCACAAAACGCGCATTTAAATGCGCATAGACGGTTTCATATCCATTGGGATGCCGAATAAATACAACTTCTCCATATGTAGCAGATACATAGGAACGAGTAACCACACCTTCGCTTGCAGCAAAAATGGATTCTCCTTCTGGTGCAGCAATGTCTAACCCCTTATGCGAACCACCTCTTGTCCCAAACAAATCAGTGACTTCACCTTTGATTGGTTCCACCCACTCGGTTGTTTTCTCTGCATGGGCAAACGGTGATAAGGTCAAGAACAAGAAACAGCTAGCACATATGTAGCAATACCTTTTCATCAGTGACTTCCCTTCTTTGAAGTTCTTTTCATGACAGCTTAGTATACCTCAAGGAAGCCCTTTTCTATACATGAAAAAAGAACGCAATAAGTTGCGTCCTTTAGCGTTCTTTGATAACAACTGGGTTTGGCAGTGCCGGTACCTCTAGCGGTTCTTTTAATTCATATGGTCCTACTTGATCTGTTCCTGCATTTTGTATCGTGACATCTGTAAAACCGAAATCTTTCGCTGTGAGCAGCAGCCCTTCAATAAGTAAAATATGATCAATTGAGTCCGTTAATTGTGCTGATGCTCCAAACGTGATGGTTGCATGTTTTCCTTTTGATGTCACCTTTTGAATAGGCTCTTCTTTAATGAGTGGATCGAGTCCTGCATCATTCGCCCGCTTCATCGCCTCTACCGCATCTTTATAAGAAGGATAATCATCTTTTGAGGGCACCAAAAATGTCCCGCTCTTATTTTCTAAAACGTAGTAAGCGTGCTTTGTTTGTTTATTAATTGAAATGGTACCAAGACGGCCATTCGTCCCTAATTGAAGGTGCGAGCCATTGACAGACTTGACCTGTACTTGTTTATATTGGCTCCATTTTAACGTTTCTTTTACCATGTCTTTAAAACGGTTGGCTTCTTTTAATGTATCAAGAGACAAATCATTTTTCAGCTGAAAAATCAGTGTGTCTCCTTTTTCACTCACATCCACCATATCCATATAGGCTTGAAGAGGTTTTGTCATTTCAGGCAGCTCCAGTTTTTCATATGTATCAAGAAGCGCCTGCACATCGTCATGCTTATTTTCTTTTTGAATACTGATTGGGACAACTTGAGAAGTCGATTCATCTATGTATGAAATCGTCATATACTTTTCTTTGTCAGATGCATAAGCAACATGTGAAGGATCATTTGTGTTTTTTACAGCCTCTAATGTAGCATTCACCTGTCCTTTTTCAGCACTCGAGTCCATTTTCACTTTCTTTATATCTTGAGCAGCCGGCTGAAATAAATGAGGAGAAATCAAAAACGCCATAAATAAGACCACAACGGTTGCGACCGCTGGACCGATCCATCTGGCACTTTTCTTTTTCTTCCCGCTTGCCATCAGCATTTGCTGGTAAATCTGCTTAGATGAACGGTTGTCCTCCACCTTTGGAAGCTGACTGAGTAATACTTTAATTCGTTCTTCGCTCCAATTGGACCTGTTCGTTTTCATTCACTAGCTCCTCCTTCAAAAGCTCCATATGTTTTCGGAGCACTTTCAGGCCTCGGTGCTGCGTTGTTTTGACTTTGCTTTCCGAGAACTTTAGCGCCTTGGCCGTCTCCATGATTGAGTAGCCTTGGATAAACCTTAAAATGATGACGGCTCGTTGATCAATGGTGCAATGATCAAGTGCGGCATAAATTTCTTTGATATTTTCATCCTGTACAGCCAATTCATCTGGGAGCAGGTCTGGATCTTTTACATCCTGTTTATCCCAATCAAACGTGCCGAGCACCCGTTGTCTGATGGTTTGCTGTTTGCGAAACCAGTCAATTGCCACATGCCTTGCAATTGAAAACAGCCATGTTTTCTCGCTGCTTCTTCCTTCAAAAGTTTTATATGAGTGAAGTACCCGAATGTAAACCTCCTGCACGAGATCCTCTGCCTGATTTTTATCTTTTACCATATAAAATAAAAATTGGTACAAATCTTGATGGTACGAATCATATATTTTTTGAAAGGTTTCATGCATAGGAAACCCCTCCGTTCACTTATTTTTGTCGAGTGACTCTCACAAAACGTTACATTACAACTTTATGACAAATATATTACAAGATCGACAATTTGGAAAGGGCTTTTTGTTTAACTTCTCCTTAAAAATATGAAAATAGAAAAAACACTTCATTTTCTTTCGAAAAGAAGTGTTTCTCATGTAACAAGATTCTTCGTCAAGATTAGACGAGTTCCTGCTTTTTTTTCGGAATATAGAAAGTAAAGTGAGTACCTGTTCCAGCTTTACTATGTGCATGAATGGAGCCTTGATGCGCTTCTACGATGTTCTTCACAATCGCAAGGCCCAGCCCCGTACCGGAACGTCCTCTTGTTCTTGCTTTATCTGCTTTATAGAACCGTTCAAAAATAAATGGGAGATCCTCTTCAGGAATGCCGCTTCCCGAATCTTTCACATCCATCTTGAGCCCATTTTCCACCGATTGAACTGAGAAGTGAACTTCTCCGCCTTCAGGTGTATGACGAATGGCATTATCGATGAGATTTGTAAAAACCTGTTCTATTTTATCTGGATCAAATACAAAATACGGTTCTTCTACTTGAATTTCATACGTCAGGTTGATTTGTTTTTCTTTCGCAATTCCAAGGAATTTACGGTAGATTTTTTCAGTTAGCTCTTCTGTATCAGTTGATTCAAGATTCAGTGTAATATGACCAGCTTCCATACGTGCAAGATCGAGAAGATCATTCACAAGACGCCCCATTCGAAGTGATTCATCATAGATAATTTGGGCAATCTCTTTCTTTTCCTCTTCTGATCCGGCAATGTCATCGACAATCGCTTCACTATAGCCTTGCAGCATAGCAATAGGTGTGCGGAGTTCATGACTAACATTTGCAATGAAGTCTTTTCTTAGCTTATCAAGTCTTCTCTCTTCTGTCATATCGCGAAGTACCGCTACCGCCCCTCTGACATCTTGCTGGTTATAAAGCGGAGACATGAGAAGAACCCAAGTACGCCCTTGCAGGGTGACTTCGATCATTTGCTCTTTTTCCGTACTGACGGCAGTATGAAACAATTCACGCGCTTCTGGCGGCAGTTCATCCCCATCTTTGATCTTCATATTTTGCTCGTAATACCAAGCCTGCAAGAATCTTTCTGCAGGAGGGTTTGTCATGAGGATCGTTCCATCAATATTGATCGTGATGACACCGTCTGCCATACTGCTGAGAATGTTGGACAAATGTTCTTTTTCTTGATTTAAAGCGGTTATATGAAATTTAAGCTGCTTACCCATTTGATTAAAGGCGATCGCCAGTTCCCCAATTTCATCTTGCGTTAAAATAGGAATCTTTGTATCAAATTTCCCTTTCGCCAAATCTTGTGCTCCCTCTCTCATCTTTCTGAGAGGATAGGTGACACGAGTGGATAAGAAGAAAGCGAAAATCGTGGTGAGCACAATCGCAATTCCGGCTGCGAGGAAGATATAACGCGTCGTATGTTTTGTTGTCTGCTCTACTGCGAGGAGGGATTGAGAAAGAAAGACCATCCCTTTCTTTCCGTTCGCCTCGTAAGGAACACCTACTACAATGCGTTCATCCTTCTGATTGCCTGTATCAGATTCAGCTCGTTTACTGATTTTTTTTCGTTCTGTCAGTGCTTTGTTCAAATCTTTGTCTGCTTCAATTTGTTCTTTTGTGATCGCAGGAAGCTTCCCGCCTTTTTCAGACGAATACCATTCTAGTCCATCCTCTTGAACAATCGCGATACTTGTCAATTTATCAGCTAGTTCTGATGTAATCGATCTTGCAAGTGATTGATCCTCATGGCTTTCTAAAATGACTGCTACTTTGTTGGCCATTTGTGTTAAATCAGACTTTGCTTCTTCCACATGGTAATTCTCAATGAACTCTAAAAGAAGCACAGTTAAAATCGATAAAACAATGAGCACGAGGAAAAGAATGGTTAACCATAGCTTTCCTACGACACTTTTCCACAGCTTCATTCAGCGCCGACCTCAAATTTGTACCCGACACCCCATACTGTCACGATTTTTTTCGCTGCTTCTGGTGACACTTTATTTAGTTTTTCGCGTAGCCTTTTGACGTGGGTATCCACTGTTCTCAGATCCCCAAAGAATTCATACTGCCACACTTCTTTGAGAAGCTTTTCCCTGTCATAGACCTTATCCGGCGTTTTTGCTAAGAAGTACAAAAGTTCGTATTCCTTCGGCGTGAGGCTAACTTCTTTTCCATCTGCAGTGACCCGGTGTGCATCATGATCAATGGATAGATGAGAAAACACAAGAACATCTTTTGTGGTTGTTCCAGTATTGAGATATGACGTTTGAGACGATCTTCTTAACAGTGCTTTCACACGAAGAACCACTTCACGCGGACTGAAAGGTTTGACGATATAATCATCCGTTCCTGCCTCAAAACCTTGCACACGGTTGGCTTCCTCACCTTTTGCTGTCAGCATAATAATTGGTGTGGCTTTTTTATCTCGAATTTGATTACACACTTCGATCCCATCTGTCCCAGGCATCATTAAATCAAGCAAAATGAGGTCATAATCGGTTTGAAGTCCTTTTTGAATGGCCTCATCCCCATTTTCCGCTTCATCAATTTCATAATTTTCCCGTTCTAAATACATTTTTAAAAGGCGACGAATTCTTGCCTCATCATCGACGACTAATATTTTCGTTTGAGTTGTGTGTTCCATTAGACAATCCTCCTGCTTTCTCCGTTGTTACATACATTTTAACAAAAAGCCGAATCGAATCATAAAAGTTGGCCTTTTTCATGCGATTACGCGTAAGAATGAAGCCCCGCAATCACTAGGTTGACAAAGATGAGGTTAAACATAATGATCGCAAATCCGATCACAGCAAGCCAAGCGGACTTTTCACCATGCCAGCCTCGTGATAACCGAAGGTGGAGATAGGCGGCGTAAAATAAAAATGTAATTAAAGCCCATACTTCCTTCGGGTCCCATCCCCAGAATCTCGTCCATGCAATTTGTGCCCAGATCATCGCAAAAATAAGACCGCCTAACGCAAATACAGGGAATCCTATGGAAACAGCCCTGTATCCAATTTCATCGACTAAATCAAGATTCACCTGTCTTACGAGCGGCTGAAGCAGCGCACTTAGTCGTTTGCGAATGATCAATCTTAGCAGTCCATAAATGATCAGCCCAACGCCAAATGACCACAGCACTGTATTCACCTTTCTACCTGAAAAAACAGGCGGCAGATCAACCACAGGCTCTAAACGATCTTTTGTGATAAGTTCTCCTTTATGAGGTCCTACTAAGGCAGGCAGCTCATAGACCATGACGCTCTCTTCTTTATTTTTATCTACCCAATTAAATTCCGCTTCATACCCTGTCATTCTAAAGATGGACGTGACAGCGATAAATGCAAGGGTGACCACAATCATAAACATGACCAGCTCTAAGCCAAAGGTTTTCTTCCCCGGTTTTGTTTGATCGACATGCTTCAAAAGAAAAATCACACCTGCCACAAAACTGATCGCCAAAATGGCTTGACCAAGCGCTGCTGTCGTGACGTGAATATATAGCCAATTACTTTGAAGCGAAGGAATCAGCGGTGAAATATCCGATGGAAACATGCTTGCATAAGCAATGATTAATAAAGCGATTGGAAGTGTGAATAAACCTAGCACAGACACTTGATAGACAAAATATAAAATAATAAATGCGAGCACCAGCATCATGCCAAAGGCTGTGGTGAATTCAAACAGATTACTGACTGGTGCGTGACCAGACGCGATCCACCTTGAAATAAAATAGCCAAATTGACTCAAAAAACCAATGATGGTGAGCGTTATGCCGATAAGTGCCGCCTTATTTTTGCGCGGACCCTCTTCTTTCTTTTTTCCTTTAATGGCCCCTCCAAAAAAAGGAACTGCCGCTAAATAAAATAGAAAAGCTGCAAATAACAGGTTTTCACTGACTGCCGCCATCTAACCCTTCCCCCTTGCTTTTGCTGATACTTGTTGTATCAGGCAGTTCTTTTTGATCCACTGGCTGTTTGATGCCACTGCCGTGCAGCAACACCTTAAGATCAGACTTTAAGCCGAACCAGTTTTTGTTTGTATGTCCTGCCACAAATACTTTTCCATCCTTTGCCGACAGCCAGATTCTTCTATGCTGCCAGTACATCCCTTGTACGACACCAATCATAAAGATGATTCCGCCAATAATAAGTACCCCGAGTGTTAAGTCTTTTCGAACCGTTAAACCTGTCACGTTTTTTGTTTCAACCCGGTCAAATTTCATTTTATAAAGATTGTTATCAGAACCCTCTACTGTCTCTTGAATTGCGACAAAGCTTTTTTCACCTTTTGGTTTTTCAGGAGAGATCATTTCAAATACGAACGCAGGATTATTTGGATTCCTCGTTTTCGTACTAGGTGTGCCATCTTCGTCAAAATAAAAATCAGGCAAATAACTCATCACCTTGACTTTGTAACCGCTACCAAGATCATATTCTGACTTAGGCTCCAGCAGATTAATCTTCACTGTTCCGAAAGATTTCTCAGTATCTTTTCGAATCAGCTGAAAGACCATTTGATCGAGTTCATTTTGTTTAAAATCCACTTGATATAATGAGAAATTGTCAAACTTAAGCGGTTCATTCACTTTAATATCGTGTTCTGTTACCTGCTTTAGCTTTGGCTTTTCACCAAAAACAACTTCCCCTTCACGTTTGTATAAAACGGCATCGGTTTTATAACTTTTGACGACTTGACCATCGCCAGCCTTTTCAATCGCATTTTCAAAGACTTCTTTTTCTTTTTCAGATTCATAGCGGTCAATTGAAAACGCGTTATTCTTTAAGAAGTATTGGCCTCCCGTCCCTGGGATTGGTGCCGTTTCGCCTTCTCTTACCCATAATGTTTCATCCACGTACATTCCCGGAACAAACCGGAGCATGGATCCAATGAGAAATATAATTAATCCAATATGATTGACGTAAGGTCCCCAGCGGGAAAAGCGGCCTTTTTCAGCTAAAATATGTCCATCTTCTTCTCGTACGCGGTAACGCTTTTGTTTCATCTTACTAACGATGCCTTCATATGTATGTTGATCTAATGTTTTGTTTGTTTCGCTGAAAAGACGCTGCCTTCTCATAAAACCTTCTTTTTTGACAACCCCTTGATTTTTGAGTGCACGATAAAGTGGAATCACTCGATCAAGGCTGCAAATCACAAGGGAAATTCCGATAGATGCGACAAGGGCTAAAAACCACCAAGAATTATAAAGATCATGGAATCCAAGGATGTAATATAACTTGCCAAACGACCCATACTGCTCCTCATAATAAGTGGAAGCTGATGCACCTGGCGGAATAAACCGCTCCTGCGGAAAAATAGTTCCTAGCGAAGAAGCTAACAGTGTGATGACAATGAGCCACACACCCACTTTTACGGAAGAAAAAAAGTTCCATACTTTATCAACAATCGTTTTGTTGTATGTTTGCGAGCGTCTTGCACTGCCGTCATATCTCATATCAAGCAGCTTTGATGAATTTTTCTCTTTTGCTGCAATGGGATTCCCGCATGATTCACATAGAACAGTACCGATTGGATTAATATGTCCACACTCGCACTTTACCTCTTTCATTCTATGACCCCTTTGGTTTAATCAAATTCATATATTCATAGACATTACGTTCTGTCATCGTTCCCTTTATGACTTTGATTACTTTGCCTTCAGGATTAATTAAAAATGTGGTTGGCAGCGGCGTAATATCATATGCCTCTGTCACTTGACGATCTTTGTCCATGGCAACAGGAAAATTCACGCCATAAGCATCCATAAAGTTCTTCACAGCAATATTGGATTCCCCCACATTCACGGCAACAATTTCGACACCGCGATCCTTGAACACTTCATACTGATTTGCCATATAAGGGAATTCCTGCTTACATGGACCGCACCATGTACCCCAAAAATTGAGAAAGACGCCTTTGCCTTTTAAGTCCTTTAATTCAATCCGTTCCCCATCTACCGATTGAAGGACAAAGTTAGGCGCAATAGATCCTTCTTTGACTTGATCCTGTTTGGCAAATACTGAGTTATACATCGTATAACATAGTGCAGCAAGCATCACGAGGAGAATGCCCGTCCGTATGAAAAATCGTCTTTTCTTCATCTGAAGTACCCCTTCCCCATAGACATTCAGGTAAATTATAGCATTCTCCTTCTTTTGATGCTTCTTCATTTTTTGAAGTTTATGTGAAAATTAAAAAGCGCTTTTCCCATGATCCGCAATCGCTCTTAGGCGTTTTACTTCATGCGGCGTCAATTCTCTGCGATCTCCTGGTCTCATGCCTTCAATATGAAGGAAAGCATATTGCTCTCTTTTGAGTTTTAAAACGTCGTGTCCGATTGCTTCAAACATGCGGCGAACCTGTCTGTTTCTGCCTTCATGAATGGTTAATTGCACAATACATGTTTGCTTTCGTTTATCAATCGAAAGCATTTTGGCACGGGCAGGTGCTGTTTTTTTATGGTCTAACATGATTCCTTTTTCTAACTTTCTAAGCAATTCTTTTGAAGGGATGCCTTTTAGTTTCGCTGCATACGTTTTATCAATTTGATATTTCGGATGCATGAGCTTATGGGCAAATTCGCCATCATTTGTAATCAAAATTAAACCGCTCGTATCATAATCCAACCGGCCGATTGGATACAGACGCTGCGGAACATCATCAAAGAAGTCTGTCACGACTTTGCGTCCTTTATCATCCTCGGCAGCTGAAATGACGCCGCGCGGTTTATAAAGCATAAAGTAAACCGGTTCTTCTCTTTCAAGCTTTAAGCCATTGACTTCAATTTTATCTGAAGAGCCCACCTTTACTCCGAGCTCTGTCACTGTTTCACCATTAACGGTAACTCGTCCTTCTTTAATTAATTCTTCAGCCTTTCGTCTAGAAGCGACGCCGGCATGGGCAATTACTTTCTGTAAACGTTCCATTTGTCTTTCACCTCATGTACTATCTTACTTGCTTGGCTTGAAACAAACAAGCATTCGTGGAAAAATAAGCGTTTCATCTGTCTAATTTCAACAAAAAAGCTGTTTTCCATCCACGAAATAAAAAAAGCACCTGATTAGGCGCCGCTAAATAACAAACTGACGATAATAATCGATGCAATGATCCCAATCAGGTCTGCTAACAGCCCCACTTTCAGTGCATCTCCCATTTTTTTAATACCAACTGCTCCAAAATAGACGGTTAAAATATAAAGGGTCGTATCTGTTGACCCTTGCATAACGGCGGCAAGCTTGCCGATAAAAGAATCTGGACCATAAGTCGCAATTAAGTCTGATGTCATACCAAGCGCCGCTGTTCCTGATATAGGGCGTATCAAAGCTAGCGGCACCACTTCTGTAGGAATACCAATCGCTGTAAACACAGGTTTCAATAATTCCATGACAAAGTCAAGGGCACCTGATGCTCGGAAAATCGTAATGGCGACAAGCATACCGACTAAATACGGAATGATTGAAAAGGCAATTTGAATGCCTTCTTTCCCGCCTTCTACAAATGTTTCGTACGTCGGTACTTTTTTAATCGTCCCTGCAATCAATATTCCTGCGATGATCAGTGGAATCAAAGCAAGTGACAGCCAGTTAATAAATGCCACAAGATCACCCCCGCCTGCTTCTGCGATAGTGGAAATAGCGATCAATCATAATCGCACCGATACCTGAAATAAGTGTCGCCAAAATGGTTGGACCTACAATATCTGTTGGCTGATCTGCGCCATAGGTCATACGAATGGCAATGACAGTCGTTGGCACAAGTGTGATAGAAGATGTATTGACTGCTAAAAAAGTGATCATAGACCGGCTCGCCTCATTTTTTCCGCCATTTAATGCTTTCATCTGCTCCATCGCCTTAATCCCAAGTGGAGTGGCGGCATTGCCAAGGCCAAAGAAATTTGCCATGAGATTGGACAGAATATACCCCATCGCTGGATGATTCGCAGGAATCTCAGGAAATAGTTTTGAGATAAAGGGCCGGCATAATTTACTAAAGAAATGTAACAACCCCGCTTCTTCTGCGATCTTCATCAATCCTAGCCAGAATACAAGAACACTAATCAACCCAATTGAAATGGTGACCGCTTCTTTTGATCCTTTAAAAACAGCTTCGTTCACTTCATGCATCGTTCCGTTAAACATTGCATAGACAAGACCGATGACCGTGAGGAATACCCAGATCAGATTGACCATGAAGATCCGCCTATCGATGTCTGAAAGACAGACTTAAACATTTCTTGAAAGCTTTTTTGAGGCATTCGGTTGCGTTTATTTTCATAAAAAATGGGGACTTGCTCAATCACCTGACCATCGAGTAAGAACGTCATTTTCCCTACTACATCTGGGATCGCTTCTTTGTTTTTCTCCCATTTCTTTTCAGGCGTCAGCATTTCCGTTTCGATTTCCACTAGTTTTTTCTCATCTTCATTTAAAAAATAGTCCACATCCCGCTTAATAAACGCTTTTTTTTCGTAAAAAGTCCCTTTTAACGAAGCGAGCCTGCCTTTTTCAGCAAGCACATACGTTTTATAGTGATCAAATGCATACTCAAACATTGAGATGTGATCCTTCCAATCATCCGGTGCATTAATCGTCACAGCAATGAGCGCAGCATCTCCTTTTGCAGCTGTGGAGACAAGCGTGCGTTTTGCAAGTTTTGTATATCCTGTCTTCCCTCCAGTCGAATATTGATATAAACCAGTGAGCAGCTTGTTTTTGTTTTTCCAATAACCTTCGATTGTTTTTGCTTTATAAAAGGTGGTACCGGCAATTTTTTGATATTGCTGATGCTTCATGGCGTATTTCGTTAAGATTGCCATATCATAAGCTGATGAATAATGGTTTTTATGATCATCGAGTCCATGCGGATTTTGAAAATTCGTATTCTCCATGCCTAGTTCAGAGGCCTTTTGGTTCATCATAAAAATAAAGCCTTCTAAGCTGCCACCAACATGTTCTGCAATGGCAACAGCTGCATCATTTCCAGAGCGCAGCATGAGCCCGTATGTCAAGTCTTCTAAGCTCACCTTCTGTCCTTCCTTTAAATAAATCGAAGAACCTTCCGCTTGAATCGCACGTTTTGACACTTTGACCATGTCGTTCATTTTTCCTGATTCAATGGCTAATACAGCCGTCATAATTTTTGTGATACTGGCGATTCTTCTTTTTTCGTGCTCGTCCTTTCCAAATAGGACTCTGCCTGACTGTCCATCTATTAAAATGGCGCTTCTCGCACTCACCGATAATGAAATGTCTGCTTGAGCGTGTGAGGAAAAAGGCAGTAAGAGTGTCAATAGAAGAAGGACTGCTGTTCCAATTTTTAAATAGGGCATGTTCATTCACGTCCTTGTCCGTTTTGTACAAGTGTATGCGCGGCTGAAAAAGTTATGATGCCTCGTCCATAAAAAAAAGCAACTCTCATGTGAGAGTTGCCTTGTCTTCTTTATACCATTTTCATTTGCTGATGAGATGTTGTATATTCCAGCTCTTCTCTCATCGTTAAAAACTCTTTTTCTAATGAAGAAAACAAACATTTGACTTCAGCCGATACTTCATGATGGAAAACAATGCAGCTTTTTCCTGTGTAGGCTGAACGGCTATCTTCATACCATGTATCCTTTTTTGGTGTAAAAAACTCTTCAATACATTGATGATAAATACGATGAAGCGTCTGCTGTGCGGCTTGCTGCGGGAATGTCTGCTGCTGCCCGATTTTCCTGCAAACCGCCGCGGCATCCTCGCTATAAACTGCAAGCTTCCGCAATGTACTTAATATGTCACAATAATAGGCTTCCGCTTCCGGGTTTAATCGTTTCAAGCTTGATAAGGTAGCTTCGTTCAGAAAATCATTCATTTCAACTGCAACCTTTGATAAAAAAACGCCTGCTTGATCAACTTGAGCCTTTACATTCATATGTGCCATTTGTTTCGTGTTTACCTTCCCCTCATGGCTTTGTCACCATTTTATCTTTCAAACAAAGGTTTTAGACCTAAAATCTTTGTTATATTTTATCATACATTTTTCCTTATTTTGAACTATTTTATCTCTTCAAATGTTTGATTGAAGTTTTCAAAAAAGAGATCAGCCTCTTCTTGCACCCCATCTGCTTCCACATTCTCTGGAAGTGGCGGCAATTCATCTAAGGCTTTTAAACCAAATTGCTCTAAAAAGGTAGGTGTTGTCCCATAAAGGATCGCTCGTCCCGGTCCATCGGCACGTCCTACTTCACAGAGCAGTGCTTTGGCAACTAAACTATGTAGCACTCGTTCTGATTTAACGCCTCTGATCTCCTCGACTTCGCTGCGTGTAATCGGTTGTTTATACGAGACAATGGCGAGCACTTCTAGCGCTGCCTGTGACAAACCTTTCGATGGTGTCTCTACTAATTTTTTTAAATATACGCTGTATTCTTTTTTCGTCAGCAGCATATATGAATCTGCATATTCAATGAGCTCAATTCCTCGTTCTTGTTTTTGATATTCTTCTTTTACGGCAGACATAATATCAAGCAATGCTGCCTCATCAACTTCAAGAACAGACATGAGCTGTTTTCTTGTTAAGCCTTCGTCACCTGCTGCATATAGCAGCGCTTCTAAGATGGCTTTCCAATTCACGATATCAAGCGTCATGAATCGTTTCACTCCCTATGATATAAATATCTTCAAAGTTTCCTTCCTGCTCCAGCATGATTTGATGGCTCTTCATCAATTCGAGAACAGCAAGAAATGTCACGACAAGGTGTTCCTTTTGATCATGTTGAAATAAAGTCATGAAATTGGTCCGCTTTTTTGTTTTTCTTAAATGGTTCATAATCTCATTCATTTTGTCTTCAATCGGGATTTCTTGTCTTGTAATCTTTGATGGTGCTGGTTTTGTTATTTTTTTGCGGTTCAATACCTTTTGGAACGCACCTAACATATCATACACCGTGACGTGTAAGTTTGTGTCCTTCGCTTCTGCTTCTTTTGCAAATTCACTTAAATCACTTGGTGGTTTTGTAAAGGCGTTTTGCCGCTCTTCTTCACGTTCCTTCAGTTCTTGCGCTGCATTTTTATACTTGCGGTATTCAATTAATTTGCCAATCAGCTCATCACGAGGGTCCTCTTCTTCTTCCATCAGGTCTTCATCAAACAGCTCTTCCTCTTGTTTTGGGAGAAGCATTCTGCTTTTAATGCTCAGGAGGGTTGCAGCCATCACCAAATACTCACTTGCAACATCAAGTTCAAGCTCCCTCATCGTGTGGACATATAATAAATACTGCTCCGTAATTTTAGCGACGGGAATATCATAAATATCAATTTCCAAACGGTTAATTAAATGTAAAAGCAAGTCCAAAGGACCCTCAAACGAATCTATTTTCACCTGATATTCCAGCATTCTTTTCTCACCATTTCTACTGTCTTCTAAGTACCGTTTTCATCGGCTAACCTTTAGTATAAGACACCATAAAGCTCTCGTCCAATATAATTTCGACCATGAGGCAGCAGGCAAAAAAAGAAAAACAGTGGATTCGCCCATACCAATGAGGGCATTTATACATAGAATACCATTGTAATCAGAACTGATGAAAAAGGAGGCCGTAACATTATGGGAGATGGTTATTACTTCGGCGGAGGATTTGCGCTTATTGTTGTGCTGTTCATCTTGCTGATCATCGTTGGCGCGGCTTGGGTTTATTAAAGAAACAGAGCGTCCTTTCATAAAGGGGCGCTCTTTCTTCTTTTCTTTTCGGTATGTTAGACTGATAGTGGAAAAGGAGATGACCGCTGTGTATCCTAAAGCGTACGTGGCTTTTTTACATGAATTTCATACGACAAGAGATTATTTTGAGTGTCATGAAATTCTTGAAGAATTTTGGAAAGAAGATCCTCCTCATCAGCGCAAAAAGTACTGGGTGGGTCTCATTCAGCTTGCTGTTGCTTTGTATCATCAAAGACGAGGGAATGGAAAAGGAGCAAAACGGCTGATTTCAAACAGCCTTCATATATTAGATTCGGACCGGAACATACTAACAGAATTAGGTCTTGATGAAGAGGCATTTCTTTTACTGCTGAGAACACTGAAAAAGAAAATCGATGAAGACATGCCCTACGAAAGTGTGATGCTGCCAATCCGAGATGAAACGCTTCTTTCTTTATGCCAAGAGATGGCCCAAAATGAAGGCTTAACCTTCGGACAGGAGAGCAACTTATCCCATACATTCTTAATTGAAAAGCATAGACTGCGTGATCGAACGGACGTATTGCTTGAACGTGAAAAACAGATGGAACGTAAAAAAAGCAGAGGCATATAACCTCTGCTTCAGCGTGTAGACAAACCCTCGCATTCGGTGTCAGTCCTGCGTGCCGGTGCTCACGAATATCGAATTCGCTCCAGTACTCGTCCTTCCTAGACTGCAAAGGTTTTCTATCACGCTGAAAAGAAGACAAATGGCTAAAATCAAGTTCATTTTAGCCATTTGTCAACAATCTAAAGCAGAGGCATATAACCTCTGCTTTTACATGTGTGATATTTAGTTTGTTTCACTGTGACACTTATGAAAGAAGCCTTGCGTTAATTCATTTGGAATGAGTGTTTTCGTTTTGAATACTTCTTCCACGGCTAATACCATTTCCTTGCCGATGCCTTGGTCACGATGGGACGGATTGACACTAATATGTTCGATTTGTACTTGGTCGTCTGTTTTCAGCACACCAATCGCACCGACGATATCCTCACCATCTTTCCAAAGGAACAGCTGCCGATCTTCATCCATTTCATACGACTTTATCGTCTGCTGAAGCTGTTTGACGTCTTTCTCACCCGGCATAAAGGACAGGAGTCCCATGGCAATTTTTTCAAAAGACCTCTTGTAACGAATTAACATATATACCCCTCAATATTAAAATTATCCTATTTTCCAGCAAATGTCTTATGAATCACTTGCTCATCACACATTATAAACACTTTTAGGTTGTTTTTAAACTCTTTTTCATCAAATTAACGAAACGTTCGATTTAGGTTGGCCATTTCAATAGCAGCTGCAGCCGATTCACTGCCTTTATTTCCAGCCTTTGTACCGGCTCTTTCAATGGCTTGTTCAATAGATTCTGTTGTCAGTACACCAAAGATAATCGGCACCCCTGTTGAGATGGCACTTTGTGCGATTCCTTTAGCCGCTTCATTACAAACATAATCGTAATGTGATGTTGCCCCGCGAATCACGGTTCCAAGTGTAATGACTGCATCATATTTTTTTGTTTCTGCTAGTTTTTTTGCCATATACGGAATTTCAAAAGCCCCCGGCACCCACACGACATCAATATCGTCACCGTTTGCTCCGTGTCTAAGCAATGTATCTTCTGCTCCGTCTAGCAGTTTGCTTGTAATGAAATCATTAAATCTAGCGACGACGATTCCAAACTTTAATCCTTCTGCTACTACATTCCCTTGTATTGTATTCATATGTTCATCATCCTTTTTTGTGATTTTTATTTTGTTTTCATTGTCGTTGTTTGCTTGTTTATATATGCCTGCAATGCTTCAATCGTCAGCATCTTTAAATCGTGTTCTTTTTGAATTTTTTGCAGTTCGGGTACACGGGCCATGGTTCCATCTGCATTCATAATTTCACATATGACACCCGCTGGCACTGAACCCGCAAGTTTAGCAAGATCAATGGCCGCTTCTGTATGACCTGGTCTTTCTACTACGCCTCCCTCTTTCCCAATAAGAGGGAAAACATGACCTGGGCGGGCAAAATCTTCTGGTTTTGACTCTTTATTTAACATGGCCAAAATGGTCGTTGAGCGCTCAAAAGCACTTATACCAGTTGTTGTTGACGTATGGTCGATGCTTACTGTAAATGCTGTATGATGTGCATCCGTATTTCGCTCGACCATAGGATGCAGATCCAAGTGTTTCGCAATCGAAGCATGAACTGGTGTGCAAATAAGACCTCTTCCATGTAAAGCCATGAAGTTAATGACTTCCGGCGTTGCATGCTCAGCAAGTGCCACAAAGTCTCCTTCATTTTCTCTGTCTTCATCATCTACTACGATAATGATTTCTCCTCGTTTCAGGGCATTTACTGCCTCATCAACTGAATGATACATACAATCGCCTCCTAGAATCCGTGCTCTTTTAAAAATGATGGGGTTAATCGTGATGGCTGCTTTTCGTTTTGCTCTTTTGTTAAAAAGCGATAAATGTATTTACCGATCATGTCACATTCAATATTTACTACATCCCCCATAGATTTAGTCGGGAAAATAGTTCCTTCAAGCGTATGTGGAATGATAGAAACTGTCACGTGAGCATCTCGCAAATCGAAAATAGTCAAGCTGACGCCGTCTATTGCGATCGATCCCTTTTTTGTAAGCATATCTGTGAGGGTCTTGTCCATTTTCAAATCATAGTAAATGGCATTACTCTTCTTTTCTACACGGGTAATCACAGCCGTTCCATCAACATGGCCTGAAACAAAATGACCGCCGAATCGTCCATTTGAGGACATCGCTCGCTCTAAATTCACTTGGCTACCTGGTGCAAGCTGATCAAGTGATGTCGCTTTGACCGTCTCAGGCATCACATCTGCCGCAAACTGTTCTTTTGTGAAGCTTGTAACAGTGAGACAAACGCCATTGATGGCGATACTATCGCCTAGGTGAACATCTTCTAGTACACGACTGCACTTGATGATGATTTCCATGGCATCTGCGGATCTTTTGCTCAATGACTGGACTGTACCCACTTCTTCAATAATCCCCGTAAACATGTGATCCTCCCTTTCTCTTTCTTTTGTATTTCTCACTTTATGAAAAAGCGATGTTTGGGACATGTGATCGATTGAACACCTTCGTCGCTTTTTATGGTCCATACAAGGTAAATGAGGGATCACCTAATAAACACTGCATGCGATGACTATATTGACATACAGAAAGCCCCGGAAAAATTCCGGGGCTGTGGTTTTTTTGCATTAGAAATAAAACTATGATCAACACTTATTTTTGTTCATACATAGCTTTCGTTATCCTTCTCCCATCCAGACTTTCACTGTCGGCTTCAGCTTCTCACTGAATCAACCGTTAATAAATTAACGGGTCACGGGCTGTAAAGCATTTGCTTTATTACCGTCGGTCGGGATTTTCACCCTGCCCCGAAGGATACAATCGATATTTAGCTGTCCTTAGGGGCTATTATAGCGATCCTTGTTGTCAAATGCAACAATCAAGATTTATTCACCTGTTCATAAAAAAAGCCTCCTTATAGGAAAGGAGACTTGTTAATTGACGACTTTTACTACTTTTATAAGACCGTCTATTCTTTTTTCATTACTAAAGTATGCTTTAATACGATCGCCTTTTTTCAGATCGGCCACATCATCTTCAAATTTCTTTCCATTAAAAATGATTTTCGTGCCATTTTTGGCTTGACCGTAATACTCATCACCATCAATTTTTGTAATGGTATATTCATAGATTGTGTAATCTTTGTCATTATTTGTTAAGCTTTCGCCGATGGCTGTTGGCACATCTTCAATTTTCATACCATTCATGTATAAATAACCTGCGCCTAAACAAAGCAGTAAAACAAATAAGATTGCGATTTTTAATTTGATTTTCCCCATATTTAGAACCTCCATCATCTGCACTTCGCCTATTTGTATGTTCTATTCCTTCTTTTGATGAAATAAAACCAAAAAAGCTGATTTTCATTAATGGTTACTTATATAACGATTCAAATGGACTTTTGGTTCCACCTTTTCATCATTACATATGATACGAATATGCGTTCTTTATTAAGGGGGTCTTTTTTCCTCTTTATCTGTTAGCAGGGTGAATAAGATAGACGAGCTTTTTGATTATATTCTTTTCTCTAGTGCGAATAGATCTTCCTCTAACAATTGAGATCTTTGAACAGCGATATTTCGGCTGTCACGAACCCCTTGATTATAATAGTAGCTTCCAAGATGTTTTGTGATAAATTCTAATATATTGATGGCTGCTAATTCACCAATCTCCTCTTCTCGTTCTTCGGCAAAGTAACGCTGAATAGCAATCATCATCTGGTTTTTTTCTTCTTTTGTTAATGGTTTCAAAGTATCTCCTGCTTTCTTTCAGCATGATCACACGCTTTTTAGATTTGCACTTTCACTTATTTTTAGAGCTGCATATGGTGACACTCACGAATACGAATGTTTGTTCTCTTATCATATCACAAAAACGTGTCCATCACACCCTAAAAGAAAAAGCGTGTTTTAATCCATTGATCAAAATACGCTTTTTTTATATAGACTATTTATTTCAATATGGATAGTATCGTCGCTATAGAATGATCTACAAATGAACGCTCTGGGCGAGATTTCATGAGGACTGTAAGTCCAATAAAAGAAACGACCAGCGCCTGTGCTAAGGCTTTGGCATTCAGACTGCTTTCGAGCTCACCCGAGCGAATACCTTGTACAATTTTTTCTTCAAAAATGACCGAAAGATACATTTGATGCTCTCTTGTGAGAATTTCAAATTTCTCTTCGTGGGGGGCAAGTTCGACTATTGTATTGATGCAGAAGCACCCTTTACTCGGCCCATCTCCATATTCCTCTTCTACTAATTCAGTAAATAATGTACGAAATGCTTCCTTTGCAGACAGATTGTTTTGCAGTTTTGATCGAATATGTGCTGCATGCTGAGTTGTATATTTGCGTAATGCTGCTTCAAACAATTCCTCTTTATCACCGAACGCTGAGTATAAGCTCGGCCGCTGTATTCCCATTTTTGCAGTTAAGTCGCTTAATGTAGTGGCTCTGTACCCTTTCTCCCAAAAAAGCAACAAAGCCTCATCTAACGCTTTTTCCTCATCAAATTCCCGTTGTCGAACCATCATCAACCCTCATTTCTATCATAAAAATCTCTCACTAGATCAATCATCTATTTCTTATAAGGATATTTTTTACTTATCGGTATATTATCATTTTATTTTATTGACATATCATTGTCAAATTGACTGCCTCTCTCAAGATCTTCACTACATCATCTTGACTTTAAAACGTTTCTATGGTTATCTTTAACAGGAATTATTTTATACCTAACAGTATATTATACT
Source organism: Bacillus sp. BS1807G30 (assembly GCF_040047675.1). Taxonomy (NCBI): domain Bacteria; kingdom Bacillati; phylum Bacillota; class Bacilli; order Caryophanales; family Bacillaceae; genus Bacillus; species Bacillus sp. BS1807G30. The sequence continues at coordinate 2,093,809 of NZ_CP157353.1, forward strand.
CTTTAGTACAAAAGGAGATGATGACATGCATGAAAAAAGAAAAATGAATGCCGTTGAACATTCTGATCTGGAAACGACTCATTTACAAATAACCACCCGATCAACGATGACTCGCAATATGGCTCTACTGTTTGCGACAGCCTCCGGGATGGCAGTTTCAAACATATACTTTGCACAGCCATTATTAGACTCCCTCGCATCCGAGTTTGGTATCAGCTATTCATCCGTTGGTATGGTCATTACGATTACTCAGCTTTGTTATGCGCTAGGACTGCTACTGATCGTACCACTTGGTGATCTGTTCAACCAACGGCGGCTCATCGTAGCTCAAATGCTAGTATCCGTGTTATCTCTCATTCTAGTCAGTATCGCCCCTACCGCCACCGTCCTGTTCATAGGACTAGCTGCGGTGGGACTGCTCGCTGTAGTCACTCAGGTACTCGTAGCATTCGCAGCGACATGGGCCGCTCCTGAAGAACGTGGCCGCATAGTGGGCTTGGTTCAAAGTGGAATTGTGATTGGTATTCTTCTCGCACGAACGTTTGCTGGTGTACTAACCGATCTCGCCGGCTGGAGATCAGTCTATCTCGTTTCCGGCGTGATGATGCTGATCATCACTGGCGTGTTGTACCGGTATCTTCCTCGTGCTGACAACAAGAGAGTCTCCATATCCTATGTGAACTTGCTCGCTTCAATGTTTATATTGTTCAGACAAGAACGAATTCTACGTATTCGTGGCGTACTGGGTTTTCTGATCTTTGTTGTGTTTGGCACGCTGTGGACTTCACTTGTGCTGCCTCTCAGCACTACGCCATACAATCTGTCACATACGGCGATTGGTGCATTTGGCCTTGCTGGAGTTGCCGGAGCATTAGGTGCCGCTCGAGCTGGAAGCCTTGCTGATCGAGGCTTAGGACAGTTAACAACGTGCATCGCCCTTGTCCTATTACTCTTTTCATGGTGTTTTATTTTTTTCACTGAATATTCCCTCATTTTATTAATCGTTGGTATCGTCATTCTTGACCTATCTGTGCAGGCCGTTCATGTGACCAATCAAAGTATGATTTTCATGGTCCGGCCTGAGGCGAGAAGCCGGCTGACTGCTGCTTATATGATTTTTTATTCCCTCGGCAGTGCGCTCGGTTCTATTGTATCAACTAACATATACGCAAACGCTGGCTGGAATGGGGTATGTTTATTTGGAGCCTCTATCAGCGCCTTAGCCCTTTTATATTGGATGATCACCTACCGCTTCACGGCACAGATCACAGGAACATCAGATTTAAAATAAAAAAACACCGCAATTAAGCGGTGTTTTGGATTAAGCATCGATAACTTCGACTTTTTCCATGCCTTGTCCTTGTTCCATATCAAGAACAGCTTCGATACCAGATGTTACTTTGCCAAAAACAGTGTGAACACCGTTTAAGTGCGGCTGTGGGTCATGTACGATAAAGAATTGGCTGCCGCCAGTGTCTTTACCAGCGTGTGCCATTGATAATGAACCTCTCTCGTGCTGATGAGGGTTTCCTTCTGTTTCACATTTAATTGTGTAACCAGGTCCTCCAGTTCCATTACCGTTTGGATCGCCGCCTTGGCTTACGAACCCTGGGATCACGCGGTGGAATTTCAATCCATCGTAGAAGCCTTCATTCGCTAATTTTTCAAAGTTTGCTACTGTACCTGGAGCAGCCTCTGGGTAAAGTTCAAACTCAATTTTCTTTCCATTCGTTAATTGTATGTATCCTTTTTTCGCCATTTTTCACATTCTCCTTTCAGGTTAAACAACGCTCATTATAGCACATTTTCGGTCATGTTAAACATCCCCTGCTTACCTAATGTGATTTACCTCTTTTGCCAACATTGATAAAATAAAAGAGCTTGATCCTTTTCTCCTAAGGAAATGATCACAGACTGAGCAAAACACTTCATCATATTGGAGGTTTCAAACATCTTTAAAAGATAATTGAAACGTCAGACTGATTTGTTACGTCTATATGATGGAGTACGATTCAAATCATGTACTCAAAAGATGAGTTTCTCACCATCGAGAAACGCTTTCGACTTGAAGGAGGTCAACATGTTTAAAAAAACAATGCTTGGTATGATGGCAGCGCTCCTTTTACTGATTGGTGCGCCAAAAGTCAGCTTAGCGGATGCAGCTGTCGGCGATGTCATCGTCACACTCGGGCAAGACTTAACACCGGCTGATCGCCAGAAGGTGCTTGACGAGTTGAATCCACCTGAAAATGCGACAAAAATTGAAGTAACCAATAAAGAAGAGCATGAATATTTAGGAAAGTATATCCCTCGTTCTTCTATCGGGACGAGAGCATTATCATCTTCATCCATCACCATTGAAAAATCAGGTACGGGTCTGACTGTGGATACACATAACATTAAGACCATTACAGATGAGATGTATTTAAATGCTTTAATGACCGCAGGCGTGAAAGATGCAAAGGTTGTCGTGACGGCGCCGTTTGAAGTATCTGGCACAGCAGCATTGACAGGTTTATTAAAAGCCTATGAGGTGTCAAGCGACAAAGCCATTCCCGAAGATGTGAAACAGGTGGCTAACGAAGAGCTTGTAACAACATCTAAATTGGGTGACTCTATTGGAAAAGACAATGCTTCTGCTCTGATTGCAAAAATCAAAGATGACATTGCCAAAAATGGAGTTCCTAAAACAACAAAAGAAGTGGAAGAAAAAGTAGATCAAGCCGCTTCTGATTTGAACTTAAATCTGACGCAGGACCAAAAAGATCAACTTGTCTCTCTCTTCGATAAAATGAAAAATATCAATATCGATTGGAAACAAGTCGGATCTCAAATTGATAAAGCAAAAGACAAGATTACAAAATTCATAGAATCAGATGAAGGGAAAAACCTTCTACAGAAAATTTGGGATTTCTTTGTCTCCATTTGGAACGCGATCGTCTCTGTATTTACTGGTGGAAAATAAATGTCATAGAAAAAGCTGCCTGATGATCAGGCAGCTTTTTTTAAGTCGATGATTTCACTTTTGATTGATAAGGTAAATCCAATTTGACAATGTCCTCATATGTCTCACGCTCAACGACAAGCTGCGCTTCCCCATCTTCTACAAATACTACAGCCGGGCGCGGGATGCGGTTATAGTTGTTTGACATGCTGTAGCCATAAGCTCCTGTACAAAAGACAGCTAATAAGTCTCCCTGTGATAACTCTGGCAGATCAATATCCCAAATGAGCATATCTCCACTCTCGCAGCATTTCCCTGCAATGGACACAGTTTGATCATGCGTTTGGCTCATTTTATTGGCGCTCGCTGCTTCATATTTTGCTTGATATAAAGCAGGTCGAATGTTATCACTCATTCCGCCGTCAATGGCTACATAATCGCGAATGCCAGGTACATGTTTGGATGAGCCGATCGTATAAAGAGTGGTTCCCGCATCTCCAACAAGGGAGCGACCTGGCTCAATCCAAATTTCAGGCATCTTAAACTCATAGCGGGCTACATTTTCTTTCACCGCTTGAATAATTTTCTCCACGTATTCAGTTGCTGGAAGTGGTTCGTCCTCTTCTGTATAACGGATGCCAAAGCCTCCGCCTAAGTTCAGCACTGTGGAAATAAATCCAAATGATTCTCTCCATTCATCTAGCTTCAAGAAAATCTTATCTGCCGCAAGGACAAAACCAGCTGTATCAAAAATTTGTGAGCCGATATGACAATGAACACCTAAGAGCTCGATCACTTCTGATTTAAGCACTTGTTTGACCGCTTCGTCTGCTTGTCCATTATGAAGATCAAAACCGAATTTTGAATCTTCTTGACCTGTTGTAATATAGTCATGCGTATGTGCTTCAACGCCCGGCGTGATGCGGAGTAGTACTTTCACCTGTTTTGACAGCTCTTGACCAAGCTGTTCAATGAGCGTCATTTCATAGAAATTATCAACGACAATACAGCCAATTCCGTGCTCTAGTGCCATCTTTAATTCTTCTCTGCTTTTGTTGTTACCATGGAAATGAATTTTTTCTACTGGAAACCCGGCACAAATGGCTGTGTGCAGCTCCCCGCCTGAAACGACATCAAGTGATAAGCCTTCTTCTTTTGCCAGCTGGAACATGGCAATAGAAGAAAACGCCTTACTCGCATATGCCACCTGAGCTTTTAGTTCTTCTTCAATAAATGCTTTCTGAAAGCTTTTTGCACGCTCCCGTATTAAAGCCACATCATATACATAAAGTGGTGTCCCATACGTTTCAGCTAAAGAAACGGCATCAACACCACCAATTTCTAAATGTCCGAGTTCATTTTGTCTGCAAGTGCCGTGTAAATACAATGTCATTCCCTCTTTCTCCGCCTCGGCTGAAAAAAGACAGCTGCACAAGCTGCCTTTTGCCGTTTCTCAAAGTTAAAAATACAATATCACAATCTTCAGCCACTTTCAACGAGCGTTAAGAATTTGGCGGAATTTTTGATCTGTTCTGAGGGTGAACGATGCTTGGCCTTACTTTTGAGCCAGGAACAGACGTCCGAATGAGCACTTGCCACAAAGCCTTTCCATTAAAAGGAATGAACGGCCACATATAAGGTGTCTGTAAGGAACGAATGGATGTTAAATAAATAAGTAACAGCGTAAAACCGATGATCAATCCATTCAGCTTAAAGATCGCTACTAGTGCTAATATGATCAGCCGGATGATTTTATTAGCGACACTCAGTTCATAACTTGGAGTGGTGAATGTGCCGATGGCTGCTAGCGAGACGTATAATATGACCTCTGGTGTAAATAAACCGACATCAATTGCAATTTGTCCAATTAAAACGGCTGCAATCAAGCCCATGGCAGTCGACAAGGCGGTCGGCGTATGAATCGCCGCCATTCGTAAAAATTCCACCCCAAAATCAGCAAGGAATACTTGGAGAATGACAGGGATATGGGAGGGTTTGTTAAATCCAATATAGCTTAGATTGTCTGGCAGAAGATTCGGTTCTAGAATAAAAAGAAACCAGATCGGCAAAAGAAAAGTAGAACATAAGATGCCTAAAAAACGCACCCATCTTAAAAAAGTCCCAACCGCTGGCGCCTGGCGGTATTCTTCAGCATGTTGAACGTGATGAAAAATAGTGGTTGGTGTAATGATGACACTAGGGGATGTATCCGTAATGATGATGACATGCCCTTCTAATATATGGTTAGCGGCTACATCTGGGCGCTCGGTGTATCGCACAAGCGGGAAGGGATTATATCCTTGCTTAATGATAAATTCTTCTATTGTTTTATCAGACATCGTCAGTCCGTCAACTTTGATCCCAGACACTTCTTTTTCGATAATATCAACAAGATCAGGGTCAGCAATGTCTTCAATATAACAAACACAGACGTCTGCTTTAGAGCGCTCGCCTACTTTAAGCATTTTGTATCGCAGTTTTTCATCCCGCACTCTTCTGCGAATGAGTGCTGTGTTCACAATGATGTTTTCAACAAAGCCGTCTCTTGCACCTCTGACAACCTTTTCTGTATCCGGTTCCTCCGGCATTCTGCCAGGGTAGCTCCTGACATCAATAATAAATGCGTAATTTTCACCTTCGACAACGACTGCCACAAGTCCAGACAGCACTTGATCCACTGCTTCATCAAGCGTTTCAACTTTTGAGACTTGCTGATTGACAAGACGGTTTTCTACCACACGTGCAAGATCATCTGATTCAGGTTCGTTGTCATTGATTTCAATCAGTTCTTTTAATAAATAGATCACATATTGTGTATCACATAATCCATTTACATAGTAAAGCTGGATTTCCTGATCATGGACATAAATTTTCCGAACGCCAAGGTCAAAGCTGAGACCCATCCCGACATTGTCTTTGAAAAAATCTTCATTTTTCTTTGGATCTCGGTACACATGCACCTTGTCTTTCTTCATGGAAACCGCTCCTTTCTAAAATTAATTCGACTGCCTTCATTGTAATGGGGGACCCTTTGCTTAGATCATCTTTCCGTCCCATCTTGCCAATATCTCCAATGCCGACAACAATCGGAAGCTGTAGTGAATCGAGACAATACACTGTATCTCCACTCATTTTGTGTGGTTCCATTTCTGGAAGTCCATGTTTGTCAACGCCGTATTCTGTCAGTTCACCTTCCCGGTCAATGGAGACATGTACCTTTGTCCATTCCGCTTGATGCGTTTTAGATGCGACTGCAATGGCGCCAATCACTTCAATTTCAGGGTGACGTGCTACGTGCTTCATGGCCGTTTCCCCTGTTCCTTCACCTGTTAGACCAGAATCATCAAACATGACAAACACTGGGTCATATGGCGTTTTCAAAATCATCTGGACCAGTTCTGGTCCTGTTCGTTTGCTCGGATTCCCTTTTGAGCTGGAAATACATCTTCCGCCGACTTTCTTTGCGACAAGCTCAATCGTTTTGGCAGCATATATATCTCCGTCTGTCACTAAAATGACTTTGCGTCTTTGCCCCATATTAGGTTATCCTTTCGGTTTAAAGATAAGTGCAATGATAAATGAAAATAAAATCGCAGCTGATATTCCAGCAGAGGTTAACTCAAAAATCCCAATTCCGATTCCAATAAATCCGTGGACATCAGCCTGATGCATCGCCCCATGAAGCAAGCTATGACCAAAGCTTACGATAGGCACGGTAGCACCCGCTCCTGCAAATTCAATAAATTTATCATAAATACCAAACCCGTCTAAAATCGTCCCCGCCACAACAAAGGTGGTCATGACATGTGCCGGTGTGAGTTTCAGTACATCAAGTAAAAGCTGGCCGATCACGCAAATCAGTCCGCCTGCAACAAAAGCAATCAAATAATCCATTAGCTTTCTCCTCCTGCACGCTCAAATACAACTCCGTGCGCAATGGTTGGAATGGTCTCTTTTTGCTGAACCATCATTGGGCTGAGAAGCGCCCCGGTTGCCACAACCAATACTCTTTGCAAATTCCCTGCTTTCATTTCTTGAAAGATGTGACTGAATGTCACGACAGCTGAGCAGGCACAGCCGCTGCCTCCAGCGAATACATTTTGATCAGGTGTGTATATGATTAATCCGCAATCATCATGCTTCCGTCCAAGCTGAATGCCATCTTCTTTGAGAAGATCCTTTAAAATAGGCGATCCAATTCCAGATAGATCTCCTGTTAAGATGAGATCATAATCATCTACTGTTCTTCCTAAGTCTTCTAAATGTTGTTTGATTGTGTCTGCCGCTGCAGGCGCCATAGCCGAACCCATATCGAATGGATCTGTAATCCCAAGATCCATCACCCGTCCGACGGTGGCACTTGTAATTTGAATTTGGGAAGGTTCTTGGCTGATGACGACAGCACCGCTCCCTGTCACTGTACTTGTTGCTGTATCGGGTTTTTGCCCGCCATATTCTGTTGGATTACGAAATTGCCGCTCTGCTGTCGCATTGTGACTGCTTGTCGCAGCAAGTGCTCTATTGGCAAAGCCACCATCTACTAGCGCTGAGGCAATGGCGACTGATTCCATAGATGTGGAGCAGGCACCAAATAAACAAAGAAACGGGATTTTGAGTTCTCTTGCCACATAGTTGGCTGTCACGTTTTGGTTCAGTAAATCTCCTGCCAGCAAAAGGTCAATATCACTTTTTTGCAAATTCGCTTTTGATAAGGCCATTGATATGGCATCATCCATGAGCTGCCTTTCAGCCATTTCCCAGTTCTTTTGATAACAGTGCATTTCATCATAAGTTTTATCAATGAGATGACCGATTGGGCCTTCTTTTTCTTTCGGTCCTGCAGCTGTTCCTTCCGCATTCACATAAAGCTTGTGTTCAAATACCCAAGATTGCTTACCTGTTAGTTTCACGTTTTATTCCTCCTACGAAAACATCTTTTCCAAGACGTATCGAATAATCCCTACGACATATGCCGAGACGACACCAAACACAATGACGTTCCCAGCCAGTTTAAACATGTTGGTCGCTACACCTAACACAAGCCCTTCACTTTTATGCTCAAGAGCCGCACTTGTCATACTGTTTGCAAATCCTGTCACCGGTACAGCTGATCCCGCTCCAGCAAACTGGCCGATTCTATCGTAAATACCAATACCAGTTAAAATAGAAGAAATTAAAATAAGGGTTGCCACCGTTGGATTCCCTGCTGTCTTTTCATTAAAATCGAAAAAGGTAATATAGAAATTTTGCAATCCCTCGCCTATCGCACAAATCAAACCGCCGACAAGAAAAGCCTTGATGCAGTTTAGTACATAAGGAGGTTTCGGCTGATACGTTTTCACTTTAGATGGATAGTTCTCTTTTAAACTTGACACTTGTTGTTCCCTCCACATTTTTAAATATAAATAAGCCAATGAAATAACGAGCCAAACACCTTCCCTAAGACGATGGCCATGAGCAGCAGCACAATTTTCCCGTCCATTCCAATTCTTTTCGTTAAGATAGGAAGTACATTTAACACTTCAGTGAGTGCGGCTGCAAGCATGCCGACAAAAATGCCAGATAAAAGACCGATCGGAAGCGCTAGCCATTTGGATAAATGCAAATGGACTTGACTTAAAGTAGCCCAGCCGCCAACGACCGCTCCACTTATCACGGCAGCCTCATATCCTTGAATGAAACGCTGCGTTTTCGTTAATTGCATTAATCGAGGGATAATACCAAGCACTGTGAGAAACGCCACAAATCCTGCCCCTACCGTTAAACCGCCGCCGAGCCCAACAAGCACCACAAAAAGCCATTTACCGATCATGAATATCTTTCAATGTTTCTTTGTTTTCATTGAGTGCGACATAATGATCAAGATCGAGCTGATATTTAAACATTTCCACTTCAAGCGGACTTGGCTCTTCGTTTAAACGCTTTTTAAACACATGATTGAAAAATAAAATCATGCCAAAACCGAGTCCAAAGCTATATGGAATTTGTAATAAATAAGGATGCTCAACCGTGTTTCCAGTAATCATCTCGTAAAGGCGGATATGAACAAGCCGCATACTAACATCCTCATGGAAATTCATGATGGCAAGGGCCGCTCCGACAAATAAGAGGAGCCATACAAACACGAATAATACGGGGGACAGCTGGCGTTTGCCTGTGTCTATTTCAACAATGGCTTCTGAGCCTCCGACCGTTTGAATGTCGATGTCAGGCCACGCTTTTTTGATCGTTTTGACCACATGCATGATATCTAACACAACGATGTGACGATCCTTTTTGCTGACATGGTATATCGGCATTTTGCTCAACTTTTGCACAGCACTGTCATCTCCAGTGATTTGGGCAATATCCTCTAAATAAATAAGCTGATCATTACCAGTCTTAATCCGATGGCGCAGCCGAATAAAGATTTGTCCGTCCATCCAAGTCACTTCCTATACGATGGGTTAAAAATAGTATGTGGTGAAAAATGGTTCTCATACTGAAAGAACTTGATTTACCGGTAATTACCACACAAAAAAAGCCAGCCGAATTGGCTAGCTGTCTTTTTGATCCATTTGCATTTGGATTTGTTTTAAAATCTTCTTTTCAAGCCGTGAGACTTGCACTTGGGAAATTCCGAGTCTTTCTGCTACTTCTGATTGTGTTTGGTCTTTATAATACCTTAAATAGACAATCAGTTTCTCGCGCTCTTCTAATTCTTTAATCGCCTCTTTCAGCGCAATTTTATCAAACCATCTTTCTTCTGAATGATCGGCAATTTGATCGAGCAACGTAATCGGATCGCCGTCATTTTCATACACGGTTTCATGAATAGATGATGGTGAGCGGACCGCTTCTTGAGCGAGGACGACATCCTCAGGTGTGATGTCCAGATATTCAGCGATTTCCTGAACAGTCGGCATTCGTCCATGAGATTTAGACAATTCGTCCCTTGCCCGCCTAATTTTATTTCCAAGTTCCTTTAAGGACCTGCTGACTTTGACGGTTCCATCATCACGAATGAAACGCTGAATTTCACCAATGATCATTGGAACGGCATAGGTCGAAAACTTCACATCATAAGACAAATCAAATTTATCAACAGATTTCAGCAGGCCAATACAGCCTATTTGGAACAGATCATCTGGTTCATATCCTCTATTTAAAAAGCGCTGAACAACGGACCAAACAAGACGCATGTTTTTTTCTACGAGGAGGTCTCTTGCTTGTTGATCTCCGTCTTGGCTTTTTTTGATGAGCTGTTTCACTTCATCATTAGACAGCTGTGCTTTTTTTGCTTGCTTTTTTACCTCCACATCCATATGAGCAGCTCCTTAATTACAAAGCGCTTTGCTTTTTGATAGATGCTTTGTTAAGCGGATCGTTGTGCCCATTTCTGGAGATGAGTCCACCATGACATCATCCATAAAGTTCTCCATGATCGTAAAACCCATCCCGGAACGCTCTAAGTCTGGTTTCGTCGTAAAAAGCGGCTGCCTTGCTTCCTCAAGATCTGAAATGCCCATGCCTTCGTCTCGAATCGTCAGATACACAATATGGTCATCCAGTGTGACGCTAATGTGCACCTTGCCGTCTGGATTCCCGTCATACCCGTGAATGATCGAGTTCGTGACCGCCTCTGATACAACGGTTTTGATTTCTGTTAGCTCATCTAATGTTGGATCGAGCTGAGCGATGAATGCTGCCACCGTTACTCTCGCAAAGGATTCGTTTTGACTTAAAGCAGAAAAAGTCAGATTCATTTCATTTGTCATGATGCCACCCCCAATGTTTGCAGCGCAGTTTGCTCTGAAGGCTCCATACGAATAATTTTAAACAAGCCGGACATATCAAATAAACGGTTCACTGCTGGCGAGATCGCACAGACGACCATTTCACCGCCAAGCTGTTTAATTTCTTTGTATCTTCCTAAAATTACTCCGAGCCCAGAGCTGTCCATAAACGATAAATCAGCTAAATTCAGCACGATGTGGCGAATGTCCTCTGTTTCCAAATAATTCGTCACCTTTTGTCTCAATGTCTCTGCGGAGTGATGATCAAGCTCCCCTGTCAACCGAATGCAAAGTACGCTCTCTTTTATTTGAAAATCAATACCAAGGCTCATCTTTTCTTCCTCCTTGCTCTATTTTCGGATAAAGAATGTTTCTCTTTCTTCACATGCAAATCCTTCACCATGACAAAACTAGTGATCATTCGTCACATTTAGATGTTCTTTTCGTTCATAGCAAAAAAGACTGCCAGTTGCAGCAGTCTTTCACCTTTTACTTCCATTTAACAAATTCGGCCATAGCCCGTTTGAAGAACGTCCAAACACCGGCTTTTTCCATATCTTCTTTCGCTTCAACAGGACTTTCATGAAGCACTTTTCCATCTTTTTTCAAGATGATGGTGCCAAGCTTCGTTCCTTTTGAAAATGGGGCTGTGACATCTTGAGATAATTTAATTTCTTTTTTGATCTGATCGACATTTTCACCTTTTTTCGTTAGAAGAGAAATCGGTTCAGACGTGACAAGCTGAATTTTTTTCTTTTTCCCTTTGCTCACTTTGATCTCTGCTACGTCTTGACCACGCTTGTACAGAGGATGCGTTGTATATTGACTAAAAGCGTAATCCAGCATTTTGACGACTTGGGCATTTCTGTCTTTTGGTGTACTTGCGCCGAATACAACAGCAATCACGCGCATGTTCCCTTTTTTAGCGGATGCAGTTAGACAGTATTTCGCCTCGCCTGTAAACCCTGTTTTCACCCCATCCACACCTGGATAAAATTTAATGAGACGGTTTGTATTCACAAGCCAGAATTTTTTATCCGTGTTCTGACGAAGATAGTCTTCGTATACACCTGTGAACTTGGTGATCTCTTCATATTTCAACAGCTCTTTTGCCATTTTTGCCATATCATGAGCCGTGCTGTAATGATCTTTTTCAGGAAGTCCTGTTGGATTTTGAAAGACCGTTGAGGTGAGCCCTAGCTCTTTTGCCTTTTTGTTCATTTGCTCAACAAACTGTTCTTCAGATCCAGCAATATGTTCTGCCATGGCAACTGAAGCATCGTTTCCTGACGCAATCGCAATGCCTTTTAGCATGTCTTTAACCGTCATTTCTTCTCCCGGTTCAAGGAAAATTTGTGAGCCCCCCATAGATGCTGCATGATCGCTCGTTCTTACTTTATCAGTCATTTTTAATTTTCCTTGATCCATCGCTTCCATGATGAGAAGCATCGTCATGATTTTGGTCATACTTGCAGGGGCAAGCTTTTCATCACTGTTTTTGTTGTAAAGCACTTTTCCCGTGTCACGTTCCATTAAAATCGCTGATTTGGCTTCATGCGCCAATTCTGATGTTTGTTTTTCTCCTGGCTTTTCAATCTTTTCTTTTGCCATCGCTGATGGTGAAACCATTGAGATAAGGATCATTAAAGTAAACAATGCACATATATGACGTTTCAAGTGGCAGACCTCCATTATCGTAATCCTTTCTATTTTTTCCTCATAAAGGCTGTTTTATTCAGAGATCGTTTGATTGCCATAAAAAAAAGCCCTCTGTTTCATGAACAGAAGGCTTTTTCACACGATCTATGAGAGTTGTTTGACAACATCTTTCACTAAATCAAGGAAACTTGCTTTCACTTTTTCCGTCACTTCGATCACTTCATCATGAGAAAGCGGCTGATCTAAAATACCTGAAGCCGCATTAGAGATGCATGAAATACCAAGTACTTTTATGCCTGCATGACGTGCTACAATCACTTCTGGCACAGTCGACATACCGACTGCATCAGCGCCAAGCGTTCTGAGGAAACGAACCTCTGCCGGTGTTTCATATGAAGGGCCAGTCATTCCTGCGTAAACCCCTTGCTGCACAGATATGCCTAAATGTTTAGCCGTTTTCTCTGCAAGTGCCAGCAAATCTTTATCATACGGTGCAGACATATCAGGGAAACGAACCCCTTGACTGTCGTTTGGTCCAATTAACGGATTGGTCCCCATCATATTGATATGATCTGTAATCAACATAAGATCGCCAGGATGGAAGGACGTATTCACACCGCCCGCTGCATTTGTCACAATACATGTTTCAATGCCGATTTCTTTCATTACACGGACAGGAAATGTCACCTGCTTCATATCATACCCTTCATAGTAATGGAAACGTCCTTGCATGGCACAAACGACCGTGCCTTTCAGCGTTCCAATGACGAGCTGGCCTGCATGCCCTTCTACTGTTGAAACAGGGAATCCAGGAATATCTTCATATTTCAATTTGATTGGATTTTCAATCTCATCGGCTAAAATGCCAAGACCTGAACCTAAAATCAATCCAACTGTTGGTACATATGTCGATGCTTGTTTAATATATGCCGCCGCTTCTGAAAACTGTGCTCCCACGTGATTTCCCCCTATTTGAGTTTAGATAAAAAGCTTGTTCCGTATTTTGGCAGCGTTGATTTAAAATTATCTGCTACCGTTGCCCCAAGATCAGCAAATGTTTTCGCTGTTGGTAGCTCATTCGCTTCTTGATGCTTTTTGCTGTAAGCAATAAGCGGAACGTATTCTCTTGTATGATCTGTTCCGTGATGAACCGGGTCATTTCCGTGATCTGCTGTGATCACAAGCAGATCATCCTCTTTTAATAGATCAAACACTTCAGGTAGACGTGCGTCAAATTCCTCTAGTGCCTTACCGTAGCCTTCTGGATCTCTTCTATGTCCATAAAGCGCGTCAAAATCGACCAGATTTAAGAAGCTCAGCCCAGTAAAGTCTGATTTCAGCGTCTCAACTAGCTTGTCCATTCCATCCATGTTGGATTTCGTTCTGAGTGAAGAGGTGATTCCTTCTCCATCATAAATATCAGAGATTTTTCCGATCGCAATGACATCTAGTCCATCATCTTTCAATTCATTCATGACGGTACGGTCGAATGGTTTTAATGCATAGTCATGACGATTTGGTGTTCTAACAAATGCCCCCGGCTCCCCGACAAATGGACGAGCGATGATGCGCCCTACCATATATTTTTCATCTAAAGTCAGTTCACGTGCGATTTCGCAAATGCGGTAAAGTTCGTCTAATGGCACAACTTCTTCGTGTGCAGCAATTTGCAGCACAGAATCTGCTGAAGTATAAACGATTAAATCGCCTGTTTTCATATGCTCTTCGCCAAGCTCATCAAGAATTTCTGTACCAGACGCTGGTTTATTTCCAATGATGCCACGCCCTGTTTTTTCTTTTAATTCATTTAACAGTTCATCTGGAAAGCCGTCTGGAAAGACTTTAAATGGTGTGTCGATGTAAAGACCCATAATTTCCCAATGCCCTGTCATTGTGTCTTTCCCGTTGGATGCTTCTTGCATTTTTCCATAATACGCAAGCGGTTTTTCGTCCGCTGGAATTCCTTTAATTTCTTTAATATGACTTAGCCCAAGCTTCGCCATATTCGGCATATGAAGCCCGTTCATTTTTTCAGCAATATGTCCAAGTGTATCTGCACCTACATCATTAAATTCAGCAGCATCAGGTGCTTCCCCGATTCCTACTGAATCCATCACAATGAGGAAAATACGTTTATACTGATAATCAGGCATAAAAAAGCGCCTCCTTCAATATTCTTGTCCTTTCACCTTTCACAACTGGAGAGGTCAGACATCTCAAGTATAAACCGTTTTCAAGTCAATTGACAACCATAAACGGTCCAAACATAAAAAAGCATGATACACGTTCACCGTGCCATGCTTTACTTATGCCCTTGGATGGAATTTGTGATACACGTCTTTTAATCTTGTTTTTGTGACATGTGTGTAAATTTGTGTAGTAGAAATATCGGCATGTCCGAGCATTTCCTGTACGGCTCTAAGATCCGCACCGTTTTCAAGCAAATGTGTCGCAAATGAATGTCTGAGCGTATGAGGCGTCAATTCTTTTTGAATACCTGCTTCTATGGCTCGTTTCTTTAAGTTCTTCCAAAAGCCCTGCCGCGACATTTTTTTTCCGTGATGATTCAGAAATAAGGCATCGGCCGGCTGTTTTTTGAGCAGCTTGTTTCTTCCTTTTTCTATATACACTTCAATCGCACTTGCAGCAGCTTCACCAATAGGCACGATCCGCTCTTTTCTTCCTTTTCCAAAACAGCGGATAAACCCCATGGTCAGATGCACATCTGCAAGAGTCAGATCAAGCATTTCACTTACGCGAATACCTGTTGCATATAAAAGTTCGAGCATGGCTTTGTCACGGTAGTCAAATGGTGTTTGCTGCTTAGGTGTATCGAGCAGCTTTTCTACCTCATCTAATGATAGAACTTTCGGTAATTTCCGCTCTGTTTTTTGTGATTCAATGTTCCATGACGGGTCATCTGTTGTCACTTTTTCACGGAGCAAAAATTGATGAAAGGAGCGTATCGATGATAGATGACGGACGGACGTTTTACTCGATTTCCCCTCGTCTTTTAACTGTTTTAAATAATGAATAATATGAAGGCGTGTGACGTCTTTTACATCTGTCAATTGTTCATGCGTCATTAAAAAAGACAAATAGTTCTGTAAATCTCTTTTATAAGAGACAATGGTATTTTCAGAGAGTCCTCTCTCTACTGTCATAAAATGAATAAAGTCGGATAATTGATCCTTCAATGGTTTCTACTCCCCGTTTTGATAAAAATAAATCAATCGATCCTGCCAGCTGTCTTGTTTCGGCTGATCCATTTCCATCACTTTTATCGCTGCACCTTCTGGTTTATCATAACGATGATAGCTTTCATATTCTGAATTTATCCATATCATAGCATAATAGAACAAGACGGTAAAACCAGTGAACAAGATAAATACTTTCATTACTTCACCTGTTGTTTTGAGCCATTTTCGCATGTTCTTCATGTCCTTTCTCGTGTTCTCATTACTTCAGCATATGCCAGGTGGGACAAGGAATATACAGCGAACATGCAAAAAACCTTTTCATTTTGAATGAAAAGGTTCCAATTCGGATTATTTGCCGGATTCATCATCATGACACCGGTGGCAAATACCATGGAATGTCAATCTATGATCCTTAATTTTAAATTTCCAGTCGCGTTCAATAATCTCTTCAACATCTTCTAATAAATCATCTTCTATCTCATCGACTGTCCCGCATTCCATGCAGACAAGATGGTGATGGAAGTGAGCGGCTCCTTCTTTGCGAAGATCATATCGCGAAACGCCGTCTCCAAAGTTAATTTTATCAACAACTTTCAGTTCAGTAAGCAATTCTAACGTCCGATAAACAGTAGCAAGACCAATTTCAGGAGACTTCTCTTTTACGAGGAGGTATACATCTTCTGCACTTAAATGGTCTTCTTCATTCTCAAGCAGTACTCTTACTGTTGCTTCACGCTGTGGCGTGAGCTTATAGCTGGAAGAATGAAGCTGTTTCTTAATTCGATCAATCCGATTTTCCATTGACTTTCCCTCCTACGCCACATTACTTGATCATTATATCAAATGATGTGCAGAGAGCCAACTATAATCATTTTAAATTGATAAATAAATTGATTATTATTTAATAATGATTATAAAATCATCAAAACAGAACACCTGCCAGCTTTTTCATCAGCATGAATGATAAGTATGATTCAAAAAAGGACGAAAGAGCAGCGAGGGTTAAAATCATCAGTAGAACAGAAGCATACCGGCCAAACCAATGGATTGGCGCTTGACTGATGGTTTTTTTCATAAAAAGCTGACCAATTAAACGAATGGAGAACGCAATCGCACAAGTTCCGATCACTAAATACGCTGGAATGAGCAAGATATTTTGAGGAAGCACCGAGACAAAAGATAGAAAAAAACCGCTAAGCCCCATTTGATTGACCAAAAAACCGACAGTAAACCCAACTACAATCCCTTTTAAAAAAATCATAAGAAAAATAAGCGGCAGGCCAATGATGGAAATTCCGAGTATCCACATGAGGCCCAAATATTTCATATGATGTAAAAAGCTTTGCAAAAACATTTCTTTTGATTCTGCTGCTTTCTCATTCGTCAGTTGACCAAAAAATTGATTTAAATAGTAGAATAAATCCTCTTTCTGACTCATTGTCATACTATTGACGATAATGGCTCCAAAAATGACGCCCATTAAAAATAGTACAGAAACAAACAAATAAATTGATAAATGATCTTTCACGTGCTGAAGAAGATGTTCTTTCCAAGACTTTTTCCGCATGCGCCTTCCTCCCAAATAGTAAAGGTTACTAGATTCTATGAGAGAGCAGACGAAACATGACAGTTTTATGAAAAGAAAAACGAGAAAGCAGCTGTACACTGCTTTCTCGTTTCCTTTATCGTGCAGCTTTTTGTACGTTCACAAGCCCAGCGCCATAATAAAAAGGTTCGCCAAGTTTTGTTGCCGTTTTTGTCAGCCTTTCACGCACTTCATCATTTGTCAGATTCGGATGTTTTGATAGAATGACTGCCGCAGCACCAGCTACATGAGGTGATGCCATAGACGTTCCACTCTTATATCCATATTCGTTATGAGGAATGGTACTTAATGTTGAAACGCCTGGTGCTGATACTTCCACTTCTTCCCCAACAGAGGAATCAAAGGCTCTTTGCTTTCGTTGATCCACAGATGCGACTGCCATGACAGAGCTGTATTTGGCCGGGTAATCTATCGTATTAAGTGACCCGTAGCTCCCAGCATTTCCTGCAGATGCGACAATGAGAATCCCGTTGTCATATGCTCGATCTACCGCTTCTTTCAGCGCCTCCGATTCACTTGCTCCCCCCATACTAATATTGATGACATCCATCTCATTCTCAATCGCCCATTCAATGCCTTTAATGATCCAGCTATAATAGCCGTCACCATTTTCATCTGCCACTTTCACCGCATAGATCGAAGCTTTTGGTGCCACACCCACGACGCCTACCTTATTATCTAGTGCTGCGATCGTGCCCGCAACATGGGTTCCGTGTTCATGCGGGTCAACAAGCGGATCGGACTCTGTTGGAACAAAGCTGACACCACCAGTTACATGTAAATCTTCATGCTTGCCGTCGATTCCACTGTCAAGAACAGCTACTTTGACATTCTGGCCGGCATATCCTCGTTTATGTACCTTTTGTGCTTTGATGCTTTTAATGCCATAAGGGACGCTTTGACCGCTTGTTTTCGCTTTTTGGTCTTCCTCAATAAAAGTAACTTCTTTTGCTTGATGTAGTTTTTCTTTTGATGCTTCGTTCAATGAAACTTTCATCATATCTATTTTCTCTATTGATTCTTTCACATGACCGCCAGCTTTTTCAACAAGCTGTTTTTGTGTTTTGTCTTGAACGGAAGAAGAAAAACCGATCATATACTCTTTTTTTGCTTGATCCTTTGCAGATACATCTGATGCGCCGAATGTCATCGATGCCAGCAGCATACTTGCCATACAAAGCCCTGCTCCAAATGATTTGACCTTCACGATACCCACTCTCCCTTTCATTTCTTTTTGTCATTTAACTACATTTTTAGACAAAAAGAAACGACCGTTTGTCCTATTTTTTAAAATTTTTCCAATTATTTGATCTACTTGTCACAAAAAAGCAAAATAAAAATGCTTATGATCCTGTTCATAGCGATCATAAGCATTCCTGCCTTTATGTTTTTTCATCATATGCTGCAAGGCTTCTTGTTTTGTTTTTGTCTTTCTTTCGTGTGTACTAAAATGCGGCATATTTCCTCTCGATTGTTCTGGATTTCGGCTGTGCTGCCTTTGAAGGTGTTCTCTCTTTTTCTTTGCTTTGCTTTTTCCCATTTCGCAAAACCCCTTTCGTTGTCGTTATGATACATGAAAGCATCTAAAAAAGATAGACGTATACACGCCTATCTCAAATTGTTGACAAAAGGCTAAAATGTACTTGATTTTAGCCTTTTGTCTTCTTTTCAGCGTGATAGAAAACCTTTGCAGTCTAGGAAGGACGAGCACTGGCGCAGAGCGAATTTGACATTCGTGAGCACCGGAGCGCAGGACTGACAAAGAATGCGAGGGTTTGTCTACACGCTGAGATAGATGTATACACGCCTATCTTTCTTTTCTCACCATATCAAGATGCGGAATTCCATCCTCATCATAACAATCTGAGACAGCTACGAAGCCAAACGATTCGTAGAACGATTTCAAATAAGCCTGTGCTTGGATTTTAATCTTTGTTTCGCCTAATTCACTGAGCTTTTTTATCGCCTGATCGAGCAGGATCTTCCCGTAACCTTTTTTCCGGCCGGCCTTCGTCACAAGGACACGACCAATGGACGCCTCTTTGTACATGATCCCGCTTTGGAAAATGCGGCAATAAGCGACAATCGTGCCGTTCTCTTTGGCGATTACATGCAGCGCCTCTTGATCACGATGATCAATTTCAGGATAAGGACATGTTTGTTCTACAACAAACACATTCACTCTTTCCATTAAAATCAGGTAAAGGTCCTCTTTAGACAGTTGTTCAAATGTGTGACATGTCCATTTAAGTTGATTCATGATTGATATCCACCTTACCGTAGACTCCGCCTCCGCCAGCGATCAGTCCAACTTCACCTCTTCTTGCTTTGATGATGTAATCGGCTGTTTTCTCAGGCAGGACCGCTTTTAATTCTTGTTCTGTTGCTTGATGAAGAATATTCATCTCTGTATGAAAGACAGCTTTTAACTTTTCTAACGTTTTGGCTCCAACACCCGGAATAAAATGAAGGGGAAGCTGGTGAACATAAGGAGGCCTTATTCCTTTGTCACTTTCTTGGTCAGCAAGCTCCTTTAACCGCTCACTCACCCCTTTTGTCATTCGGGTATGGCCGCATGCTTGGCACTTTTCTTGATCCTGACTGTCAGGTCTTACCCCGCATTTCTCACAGGTCGTATGATAATACTTTCCGAGCCGCGGAGCGAGCCCATAATTTCCAGTGATATTTCTGCCATCTTTTCCTTGAAGCGCTAGCTCAAATTCAGCAAAGGAGGCATGATCCATTCGGATCTTCGTATATTCCCGCGCAATTTTCCCTAAAGAATGGGCATCTGAATTTGTTAAAAAAGGATAACGGTTTAGCTCACTTAGCTGGGAGGCCATAGACGTATCACAGCTAAGGCCAAGCTCAACAGCATCGATGAGTTCTGGATCGAATACTTCGGTTAAAGACGTATTGACCCCTTTGCCGTATAAACTTTTATGCGGCGTAAAAATATGGGCAGGAATAAATAATCCCCCTAGTTCCTTCACCTTATGCTGAAGCGTTCTCCCATCCACATATAACCGCTGTGAACTCAAATGCACATTTTTCATATGAAGAGAAAGCCATGCGGAAAACTCAGACATTTTACGAAGCGTGGGCATAAAGGCAAGCACATGAATCGGACCTTTTGATTGGTCATCATTGATTTCTAGCTCACTGCCTAAAAGCAAAACGGTCTTTCCAAATGATAACCCGCCATCGCTTAGTTCCGTGTATATGCCTTCCTCTACACCTTCTATCAATTCTTCTAGGACTTCAGGAGATTGTGCATCAATCACACCAATCATCCCCATCCCTTTACTTTGAGACGCTTCAATGAGAATTTGGTCAATGGTCAGTGACCTTGCACCTGTAATTTTGACAGCCCTGCCTGTTCTTGTTCGACCAATATGAATATGGATATCTGCAAAGAATTCCCTCATTTTGTAGACTTAAGTACCTCTTGCAATTGTAAGTATTGAATGGCATAGGCTGTTTTCGCATCATAAATATGTTGTTTCTCAATGAGTTGCAGCGCTTCTTCTAGTGAAACTTCCATCACTTCAACAAATTCATCCTCATCCAACTCGCGTTTTTCTTCAAGCGGGACCAGCTGATCGGCAAGGTAGATATGAACAATTTCATCCGCAAACCCTGGTGATGTATAAAAGGCTGTCAGCTTTTGGAGCGCCTGAGTTGTATAACCTGTTTCTTCTTCTAATTCTCTCAGTGCTGTATGTGCCGGCTCTTCTCCTTTTTCTAATTTTCCAGCCGGAATTTCAACGATGGATCTCTCCAGTGCTTTACGGTATTGCTTGACCAAAATGATTTTATTCTCGTCTGTACGTGCAATGACTGCTACTGCACCTGGATGTTTAATGATTTCGCGTTTGCCTGGTTTTCCGTTCGGCAATGCTACATCTTCAAGAACCAAGTCAATGATTTTTCCGTTATATAATGTTTTTGACGATAATGTTTTTTCTTCAAAGTCCTTCAATTTTGTCAGCTCCTCGTTCTACTTTCACTTTTTACTTCATTCATTTTAACATAGATGTTTTAGGAGGATCCAAAATGCGGATGCCCGCTTCAATGCGCCATTTGAAATCACCTAGCTTGAATTCCAGAATTGTTTCACTTAATGTGAAAGGATAGGAGTGTGATTGAATTGAAAAAAAGACGAATTGGCACCTCTGATCTCTTGGTTAGTGAGGCGGCACTAGGATGTATGTCCCTCGGGACTGAAAAAGAAAAAGCGCTCTCTTTATTAGATGAAGCCATTGATCTTGGGATTAACTATTTGGATACAGCTGATTTATATGATTTTGGAACAAATGAGGAAATTGTCGGGGAAGCCATTAAAAACAGACGCCAAGATTTGATTTTGGCCACAAAAGGTGGAAACCGCTTTGAAAAAGGGAAATCTGGATGGGACTGGGATCCTTCAAAAGCATACATAAAAGAGGCAGTGAAACAAAGCCTGAAACGACTTCAAACAGATTATATTGATTTATATCAATTGCATGGCGGCACAATTGACGATCCAATTGACGAAACCATCGAGGCATTTGAAGAATTGGTTGAAGAAGGTGTCATTCGCTATTACGGCATATCGTCGATCCGTCCAAATGTCATTAAAGAATACGCCAAAAAATCAAACATCGTGAGTGTGATGATGCAATATAGTTTACTCGATCGCCGCCCAGAAGAATGGTTTTCTCTTCTTGAAGAACAAAGCATTAGTGTCGTGGCAAGAGGTCCTTTAGCAAAAGGCTTATTAACTGAAAAACCCCTTTCGCAAGCAAGTGCTGCGATTCAAAAGAATGGGTATCTTGAATATTCATTTGAAGAGCTCCAGCAGGTCATTCCTTCGTTAAAGAAAGTCGCTTATGACCTATCACTGACAGAGCTGTCCATTCAATACTTGCTCAAGCATTCTGCAGTCAGCTCTGTTGTTTTTGGCGCAAGCTCGGTGAAACAGTTAAAAGAAAATGTGGCAGCGGCAAATGCACGTTCATTAAGCGATCAAGAAGTAAAAGCTTTGTCATATTTCACAAAACAGTCTGTGTATGAGACGCATCGTTTGAATCAATAGAAAGCAAAAAGAGATCACATGCATGCATGTGATCTTTTTTTAGCGTATGTATATATGGATGTACGTTTTCATGTTCTACATGCAAATGGGAGAACAACTTGCCACTTACGTTTTGTTTCGTTCATCCAGCAGCAGCGAGCTAATTAAGATTTCCTCTAAGACTGAGGGGCTAAAAGCCCCCGTTGACTGATTAACTTTTGCTGCTACTTTCATAATATCCATAATTTCCAGCTTTGCCTTTAAAGTAAAATGTAGTACCAAAATTATTGAAACTATTTGCAAAAACACCATTATCTGAGTACATACATAATCTATTCGCTTCTTTTTTAAAAGGAGTTTCGGAACAATCTACAATTTTAGTAGCCTTCGTACGCAGATCTGCATCTGTTGAATGATTTGTAGCAAGAGCTTGTCCAGAAATAGGTAAAAGCAAGCCTAAAGATAAAGCAACTCCAGTCATTGTTCTTCTCAATTTCATGTGAATCATCTCCATTCCCAAATTTTGTAATACACCTTAATTATAAGAGGAATGACTCTTTCCTAAAAGGGTCTTAACTACTATTTTTGGGATAAAAAGGAATTTAAATAAATCAATACTCCTCGTTTTGATTTATCGTTTATAAAATACGTTTTGTTTTGGTTTGAACGTAAAATCCTATTGGTGCGATTCTGAAATGAAGTGATACGAGGGAGTCAGACGTGTTTTCTCTCAGGCTCATGTAGTATGTTTTCATCTCAATGATATAACATAAAAAAGGGAGCATCGTAGCTCCCTTTTTTAACTTTTATACTTTCTCCAGTCTAAATGACTTTCATCTAGCAGCTCTGAGAAGCTTTTATTTTTTTCTTTTTCTTTCTGTTGCCGAAGGAGGTCTTGTCGTTTTTGTTCTTCTCTTTTTTCTGTCTCGGCGGCCAGATTCTGCTTCATTTGAAGGAGCTGCTGTTTCACATCATCCTTTATGCCGTCCTTTAGCTTTGCTTGATCTTGATTGGTCTTTTTCACTTTGCCTCTCTCCTTTTGCTTTAGTGTATCATCCGTTTTATTTGCTCAGCAAGAGTCACGCCAAACTCCCAACATGTGGTATGATCATCATAGAAACCCTTCGGAAAGGAAGAATCAGCTTGAAGAAGAAATGGCTCGCTATACTTGCCTTGGTATTATTTCCACTAGCTGCAATCGGCATTTTTTTTACCAATAAAATGATGTATATTCGAAAATTAACGGATGAAGAGCTCATGAAACGAGAATCAGATGAAGGGCACTATCATCACGAGGAGTTTCAACAGCTTCAAAAAGAGAAAGTTTGTATTCCTTCAGCATTTGGTTATGATCTTCATGGCTATTTTGTACCGCTCCCTCATACAACACGCACCATCGTTCTTTGTCACGGGGTTACCGTCAGTTTGATCAATTCCGTGAAGTATATGAAATTATTCCAAAAGCTTGGATGGAATGTGCTGCTTTATGATCATAGAAGACATGGGATGAGCGGCGGAAAAACAACGAGCTATGGATATTATGAAAAAGAAGATTTGGCTCAAGTCGTCAAGTGGCTGAGAAAAAGACTTGGAGAAAAAGCAATCATTGGGATACACGGAGAATCGATGGGCGCAGTCACAACTTTATTATATGCTGCAAAACCGGATGCAAGCGCCAATTTTTACATCGCTGATTGTCCTTTTGCTTCTTTTGAGGATCAGCTTCTGTATCGATTAAAAACGGATTTTCGTCTTTCAGGACAGTGGATTCTTCCACTAAGTGATCAAGTGTTGAAATGGCGGGACGGATACAGCATTCGACAAGTTTCTCCACTTGATGTAATCGACCAGGTGAAAGAACCTATCCTTTTTATTCATAGCCTCCATGATGACTATATCCCTTGCGAGCAAAGCGAGCAGTTATACGCACGCAAAAAGGGTGATAAACGGCTATTTATTGCGCCACATGGTGCGCATGCGATGTCTTATAGTGACAATAAGGAAGTCTATGAACAAGAGGTCGAAGCATTTCTGGAAGCATTTCAATTCAATCAAAATGAAAGAGGAGAATGAACAGCCGTTCGTCTCCTCTTTTTGCTAACTTATACGATAGTCACCACTGTTGTATGGTGTCTGCCCGCCAGCTCCATATGGCTCTCTTCCGATTGCTGCTGACTCATGACCGATAATCCTGCAGTTGCTGCCAATAAAAGAACTATCAAACTCATTTTCATATAAATGACCTCCATTTTGAATTTTTGATATGGCTTGAATTTTCCTTTCATAATACCGGGTAGAAACTTCAAATAATCCAAGCTCATTATAATAATGTGCCGCATCAAGTGCCAGTTCCTCAATATCTGGGTATAAGCGCTTGTCCTCCAACAAATCTAATGTATCGTCTATGATTTTTATTTCTGCATCAACGTATAATGCTTTTAAAAACTGAAACTTGCAGATGTAAATTTCATCTTCTAAATCACAGGCTTTCATAATACCTTGTTGATAGAGGGTTAACGACTCTTCTATTTGTTTTTGTTTAAACAGGATTTGGGTCAGCATAAATAGTGGGTCTAGAGAGCGATTCAGATGGGTTAAATTCTCCTTTTCAAACACTTCAAGAGAGTCTTTGAGATAGCGACTTGCTGTAGCAAGATCGTTCATTTGGTAATAGCAGTTACCTAAGTTGAAAAGGGCCGAACCTATGACTCGAGGGTTTCCAATAGAGCGTGCTCGCTTTAGAGCATTTTTAAAGTAGGGCAATGCATGTTCATAGCATTTCAAATCATCATAGTTTGCACCGATGACAAATTCACAGTGGATGATTCTCAGCGTGTACGTTCTGTAGGCAGAGTACGTATCTAACGCTTGCAAAGCATAGTGCATCGAAAAGTGGGTTTGTTTCATGTGGTAGTATATTTCTGCTAATTTAAAATAAAATTCTGCTCTTTCTATATCATCTGATATGAGATTGAGCTTTTTTTCTGCGGAACGGTAATAAGCAATGGCACTCAAATAGTTTCTCTGTTCAAATTCAAACATTCCTGTAAAAAAATGAACATAGTATTCAAGCATATCCGTTAATTTGGTCTGCGAATGTTCAATTGTTTCTAGAAGCTTCTTAATCTCCTCATCATTCGAGGCTTTTTTTGCCGGTTCAAAATATTCAAGCATGACCTTATGTCGAAAATCCATCAGCTGGTAAAAAAGCAGCAAGTTCTGATCTTGCTCCATCTCAAGGATTTCCTGCTCGATCTCGGCCTTTAGCTTCTCTGCTTTCATGACATGAAATCCGCAAATCTGCCTATACCATTCGTTTATTTTGATTCCAACCTGAGGCGATGACAGCTTGAGCTTCAATTCACCTTAGCACCTCCCTCCTCATGTACGATACATGTTGTATTCTATCATATTTCCTCGAATGGAAGAAATATGAAATGTCGTTTTTCGTAAAGTTTTCGGTATCCCGCAATAACCGCTTTCATTGCCGATTTTTCGGCATTTACAGTCTCTATTTTTCTCTTTCTATTTTTCTCATTTTGTCGAAATGTTTGTTAAAAATGACTTTTTATCGTTGAAAAATCTCATTTTTCAAATTAGACAGTTCTCCTGTTTGATGAGATGATGATGGCACAAAAAAAGCCCTCTTCAGCAAAGGGCTTATAACACGTCTGTTACGTGTTCCATATTCTCTTTTATCCAACTGACTGCTAATTCAAGCGTTGGAAATTCTTCCGTTTCAAATGTGACTTCATCTTGGAGAAGCCAGACGTCCTTTTTTACTGAATCCATTCCACCGATTGACCAGTGCAAAAGGCTATATGGATGATTATTATTTAAAAACGACACCCACGTTTTATTTTGTGCCGTGTTTTGTATCACTTTCAGCTTTTGATCCACTACGTTTCCACCTTACTTTACAAGTATACCCATTCTCGGGCTGAGTATTTGTTGAGGACTTTTCAACATAAGTGTATTGGCTTTTTCATTAAAATCAATCGTCATTTCCTCTTCAAAAAACACCTTTTGTGCTGTGTGTATATATAGTTTTAAATGTTGGCTATTATTAAGTGGTTCCCATTCACCTGTTCTTTCACTTGTTAACCAAAGCATTGGTACGCCACTCACTGCACAGCCACAACCTTCTGAATCGTAGCGAAGCAGTAATTCTTTCGTTTCGTTTCCTGTTTGCTGTTTTTCTATATATGTTTTAGCCAGTTCTGTGATGTGAATATACATGGCGAACATCCTTTTTAAATTGATGCTTACATTGTAACACATAAAACACCATAAAACATGACACACGACTAAATCCGAAAGTCATACTCTTTGAAATACACGCTCTTCTCACTAGGATTATATCTATCTATTGGCTCTTTCTGCATCCTGTTTTTTAGAATTATACTGATGACGCTATCAATTTTAAAAGAAGAAACAGGAGGTTTTAGATCGTGAAAAAAAGATTATCTCTCTGCTTCATCGGGGCGCTGATATTGATGTTGAGTTTCACTATGCCAAACATGAAAGCGGCATCTATCCTTGATGAAGTACGAGAAAGCTATGCGACTTATACGGGATCTGGTTACTCAGGGGGCGCCGCTTTATTAGATCCTATTCCATCTGACATGAAAATTACGGCTTTAAATCCCCATGACTATAACTATAAAAGGGTAAATGCGGCACTTGCAGGGGCTTACCTTGAAGTAACGGGACCAAAAGGAAAAACCGTTGTGTATGTAACCGATAAATATCCAGAAGGAGCAAAAGGAGCTCTTGATCTTTCACCTAATGCCTTTGCCAAAATCGGAAATATGGCAGATGGGAAAATCCCAATTAGTTGGAAAATTATAAAAGCACCGATTAGCGGAAATGTAGCTTACAGAATAAAAGAAGGTAGCAGTGAGTGGTGGGCTGCGATTCAAGTACGCAATCATAAATATCCGATTATGAAAATGGAATATTACAAAGATGGAAAATGGGTGAACATGGAAAAGACAGACTACAACCATTTCCTTGGCTTTCATATGGGGTCTACATCTCTTCCTGTTCGAATCACAGATATCCGCGGGGTCATAGTAAAGGATCAATTACCCGCTCTTCCGTCTACTGCTGCTTCACAGGCCTATATTGTAAAAGGCAATGTTCAGCTTCCTAATTAACGAGGAGAAGAGGCAGCTTATTTAAGAGCTTCCTCTCTTCCTTCTCTATCCCAGCGATATGCCTCATTTTCTATTTCTTTTATGATTTCATTCTTTCCTGCCATATAGCTTTGTATATCTTCCGGATACTGATTTGCTAATTGTTCCTTGACAGACGCATACGCTACAGCTCGTTCTGGGTGGACTCTTAAGTAATCTCGAAACAATAAATGTCTTTTCACATCAGGATGATTTCTTTCATAAACATGGACATGATGCGTACGATTCAAGCCACCCTTTTGAAAAAAACGTCTCCCTTTTATACCATTTTCACCGAGCGCTTCGTATCCAAGGTGTTCAAATCTCTCTTTTTTTCTATCGATCTCTTCTATATCGCTTACTTCTATTAATATATCTATAATTGGTTTGGCAACAAGTCCTGTAACTGACGTGCTGCCTATATGGTAGCCTTCTATCCAGATCTTTTGAATGATTTGCTTGAGTCGCTGCTTTTCTTGACGGAATTCTTCATGCCATTCGTTTTTGAATTCGACAACCTCAACCTTGCGTCGCGGTGTCCATTTCATTTTTGATAGGGTGAGCTCTTTTTCCACATGAATGACATTTGTTTCAAAAAACCCTAATTTTTCATATAGCCTTTTTGCAGGGGTGTTTTCCTGCCCTGTGGTCAGTTCTATCGGAACATTCTTCTCTATGATTGTGGACATAAGTCTTGTTCCAATACCCTGCTTTAGCGCTTTTGGATGCACAGCCAATCGACTAATGATCAAACAATCTTTCAGCTCTTCATAAGAGACTACACCTAATAAGAGATCATGTTGCTGAAAACCAATAAATTGCTCTTTTGCTTTCATGACATCTTGAATGGTCTCTTTTAATGGCGGAAGATCAGCATAGCCAATTTGTTCAGCTTCTTGTTGGTATGCAGCTAGTTGAATATGTAAGATTTGCTTTGCTACATCACTTATTGTGTGATCTAAATGAACAATCATTTCATTGGCTCCAGCTTCTTCACAAATAACACACGGTCTTCATGAATGCCATCGTAATCTGAAAAGACTGAGATGCCATCTACTGTTTTATCTCCCTTTTCTATCTGAAACCCGAGTTTTGTATGGTAAGCAATGGAGACTTTATTGATAGGAGCTGTGACAGCTTTAATTGTTGTTCTTCCTTCCTTTTCAGCCGCTTCATAAAAAGCTTGATAGAGGATTTTACCTATCTTTAATTTACGGTGATCTGGGTGGACACCAACAAAGTGAATATAGGCTTCATCCGAATGAGATTGCGATAAAAAACCAACCAAAAAGCCGATCAGCTCTCCCTTTTCAACGACAACAAAACTTGTTTGCTGGAAATGTTCAAAAAAGAGCTTTGGCAATTTTGCACGCAAATCTCTGCCTCCCCACCAGCTTTGAATGACGGATGTGACTGCGTAAAAATCTGACGGTTTCACTTGACGTATCATGATGGCCTCGCCCCTTTTTCCTTTTTGGCTTTCCTTTGATTCGTTTTTTCTCAAAAATGCGATTGTTTCAATAGTCTACTGTCTGATCAAATGGTTGTAAAGACAGTATGCCTGTCTTTTTTCATATTCACTTGTTGGTTCTTCGTCTTTCAGCCGTCATCTCCTTTTAAATCTTCACACTTATTTCAAAAAGTTCACTTTTTGTGCGAAAGTTTCATTCATTTGTTATGTTAAGATGGTTCATATAGGAAATGGTACAAATGTTTATTGGAGATGATGAGATTGGTTTGGGTTGTTATTTCGCTTGTTGTGTTTAGTCTTTTAAAGCTGCTTGTCACCTCTTTGCCTTCTGGTGTTGTTGAGCGCCTTTTTAGCCGCTACGCCGTACATGCTAAAGTAACAAGTGAGCAAACAAATATTACTTTTCAAGGTCGTTCGCTTGATGAGCAGCGAGCATCTGAAATCATTCAACATTTTAATGATGCGATCTTTATTGAACGCTATTATATTTACCCTGGTGATGAAGAACGCTTTCTTCATCCGAATGAAGGGCCAGCGCCGCTTATTATGCAAACAAAGCATGGGAAACATGATGTCACCCTTTATCTGTTCCATTATGATGACCATGTGGATGTGGTTCGGCAGTTTACACATAAGCCAAAGAAAAAGCTGATGGCTTATCGTCTGCGTTCTGAACCGCTCCAAACATTCCACAACATGGCACATGCCTAACAATTGTTGCAGCAGACGAGACGAAGTGTTCACCACTTCGTCTTTTTTGTATGAACAGCTTTTGAATGATTTACCAGTATGAATTTCACCTCATGTTGTTTACAATAGATATAGAACATACGTTCTAAGAGGTGAACTATAATGAATGAACGAGCCATTCTGCTTGTGGATATGCAATCATTTTATGCATCAGTCGAGAAGGTGGAGGCGCCTCATTTGGAGAATGTGCCGCTCATTGTCTCTGGAGATCCAGAACGAAGAAGCGGAGTCGTCCTGGCAGCCTGCCCTCTCGCGAAGAAACGTGGCGTACAAAATGCATCAAGGTTATGGGAAGCACAGGAGAAATGTCCTGAAGCAGTGGTTGTACGTCCACGTATGCAGCGCTATCTGGATGTCTCTGTCATGATTACAGAACTGCTTGAACAATACACAGACCTTGTCGAGCCATATTCCATTGATGAACAGTTTCTTGATATTACAGGCAGTCTTACACTATTCGGCTCTCCACATGAGATCGCTCAACATATACAAACAACGATTATGAACCAGACTGGCATTTACGCACGTGTGGGCATCGGTCCTAATAAAGTGCTCGCTAAAATGGCCTGTGACCATTTTGCCAAAAAAAACACATCCGGCATCTATGAACTGAGTGCCGACCGGGTTGCTGCTGATTTATGGCCGCTTCCAATTGGGAAATTATTTGGCGTCGGCAAACGAATGGAGCATCATTTGAAACGAATGGGCATCAGTACCATTGGCACACTTGCTACTTATCCGTTAGACCGATTAAAAAAACGCTGGGGAATTAATGGGGAGCTTCTGCAGCGAACAGCTTTAGGACACGATCCCTCTCCAGTCACTATTCATACACATGATCAGCAAAAAGCCGTTGGGCATCATATGACCCTTCCCCGTGATTACGCATCTTTTGAGGAGATCAAAGTTGCTCTTCTTGAATTGAGTGAGGAAGTCGCTCGGCGGGCACGTTTTAAGCATTATCTCGGTCAAACGGTGTCTGTTGGTGTAAGAGGGGCTGATTTTTCACATCCAACAGGCTTTCATCGACAAATGAAACTTCATTCACCGACACAGTATGGCTCAGATATTGCAGAGGCAGCGATTCAGCTATGCCAGCAGCACTGGGATGGCCAGCCCATTCGCAGTGTAGGCATTACCCTCTCACAGCTGCAGCCTGACAGCCACTATCAGCTGACTTTATTTGATCATCATTTGAAGAAAGATCAACTCAGCAAAGTATTTGATGCGATCCATCTGAAATATGGACCTGCGGCATTATTGCATGCTTCGTCACTGACAAGCGCAGGGCAGGCATATCACCGCGCCGAAAAAATTGGCGGGCATTACAAATAACGGAGGCGAACAAGCATGAATCCCAATAAATTAACACCTGGATACAACATCATGTGGGAATCAAGCCGAATGATGCTACCAGAGCACCGGGAGCAGCTTCTTGCTCAAAAACGAAAGAAAAAAGAATATACACCTCTTCCGCTCAGCTCCGATCAGCTAGAGGAAATGAATGTTTTGATCACACAGTCGATTACCGAGGATCAAGCGATTTGCGTGACATATGTCTCATCAGGCATAAAAGCACAGTTTTGGGGCTGGGTGAAAGCCATTCATTATGAAACACGCCAAATGAAAATCGTGAATGACGAAGATGTTCTAAACCTTTCCTTACATCAAATTATTGCCATCGATCTCAATTGATTTTCGCAAAACGAAAACATGATCATTGAAAAACCCGCTTCGTTTTTCTGAAAAAATTATGACCCATCAAGGCTTAAAACCTTGAAAACGAGGCATATGCTCTTCGAATGAACGGAACGGTTCAAGCTTCTCTGTCATTTGACGGATGACTCCTCCATCAAATTGTGTATTTAATTTGCACAATTTTTCATGTATGATTGGAACATCTTACAAACTCAGGGGAGACACAGCATGAAAAATAACTTACGCACTTTACATCCACTTAGTTGGACGATCATCATCGGCACGATATTTGGCCGAATGGCGACATCCATGAGCATTCCCTTTTTAGCCGTTTATTTGACACAAGTCAAAGGCGCCTCAGCCTCTTCAGCTGGATTGATCATTGCCGTCAGCTCTCTTATTGGGATTGTTGCGAGTTTTTACGGCGGCTATGTTTCCGACCGAATTGGCAGAAAAAAGGTCATGCTTTTATCCATCTTTGGCTGGACACTTGTCTTTGTTGGCTTCGCGTTTGCAGATGCCATTTGGGTCTTCTTTTTTATGAATGCTTTAAATGGACTGTGCCGGGCGCTGTTTGAACCAACGTCTAAAGCACTCTTATCCGATGTCACCCCATCGAGCATTCGGTTGTTTGTTTTTAACTTACGGTATACGGCCATTAACATTGGTGTCATTTTCGGCCCGCTGCTTGGCTTATATCTCGGGTCATCAAAAACGACTTTTCCATTTCTCGTCGCTGCCCTCATTTACTTGTTGTACGGGTTAACGCTGGCATGGCAATTTCAAAAGCATCCAGTGGCTGCTCCAGAAAGCACCAAACAAATCGGCGTCAAAAAAGCTCTTTCCATTATTCAGAAAGATACGGTCTTTAGCATCATCCTCATTGGCGTTACTTTATGTTCATTTGGCTATTCACACCTAAGCTCAACACTGCCTCAATATTTATCGGCATCTCCTATGATTGAGGATGGCCCTAAACTGTTTGGGTATCTTTTATCCTTAAACGCAGTGGTTGTCATTGTCGTTCAGTACCCTCTGATTATGATCGCTAAGCGCTATTCAACGATTTTGTCGTTAACGACTGGGAACGTGCTTCTAGCAGGCAGTTTGTTTGCCATTGCTTTTTCACAAAGTCTCGGTACGCTTGCTTTTATCATTGTCGTGTTTACGATTGGTGAAGTGCTGCTCTTTGCGATGATGGATCTGTTTGTAGACAATATTGCAAAACCTGAAGTGAAAGGATCATACTTCGGCGCAATGGGGTTTTCTCAGCTCGGCAGCGTCGTCGGACCGTTTGTCGGAGGATTGTGTATTGACTTATTTGGCGCAGCCCATCCCCTTTCTATTTTTTCAGTCTTGGCAATTGTCACCGCTGCAGGCGTTCCGTTTTTACTCATCGGATACTACCGCCTAAAAAAACGAACGGCGGCTGCCGTGGCTGTGAAAGTAAGTGGAGGTCATTAAAAAAACCGCTCTCAATTGAGCGGTTTTCTTTATACCCTGCGGATGGCGATCTCTTCCACCTTATGCTGATCGCCTTTTTTTAAAATCAAATCGGCTCTATATTTTGTCGGCAAAATATTTTCATATAAATTTGGCCGGTTCACTGTATTCCAAATCGTGCTTGCCATCTGATCTGCTTCTTCATCCGTCAAATCTTTGTATTGATGAAAGAAGGATTCAGGATCTTGGAAGGCTGTTTCCCGCAGCAAACGGAACCGTTCTTTATACCAGCATTGAATTTGCGTCTCAGCGGCATCTACATAAATCGAAAAATCGAAGTAATCTGATACAAACACGCGCGGCTCATCCTTCAGATCATCCAGTGCCGGTGATTGCAACACATTGATCCCTTCAATGATCACAATATCTGCATCTTCTACTGTCTCATACACCCCTTCAAGACGGTCATAGGTCAGATGTGAATATACAGGTGCATGCACAGTTTGTTTCCCTGATTTCAATTCATTTAAAAACGAAAGTAGCGCTTTAACATCATAGCTTTCCGGGAAGCCTTTCTTTTCCATCAGCCCTCGATCTTTTAACTCTTTTTGTGGATACAAAAAGCCGTCCGTTGTTACGAGACTCACCTTCAGTCCATCTCCAAGCCTTGATAAAAGTGTTTCAATGATACGTGCTGTCGTGCTTTTTCCGACGGCCACACTTCCTGCAATCCCGATTAAAAAGGGGATTTTCGCATGATGCGGGTAGTTTAAAAAAGCATTTACATGCTGATTTTTTTGTTTTTCTGCAAAGACGTGCAATGTCAGAAAACGAATAAGCGGTATGTAAATATCTCGAACTTCTTCTAGAGATAAGTAGTCGTTTAATCCTTGAAGTGCTCTCACTTCTTCTTCTGAAACAGATACCGGCATATATTCTCCAAGAGCGGCCCATGCCTCTCTCGTATGGCGTGTATATAATGTATTAAAATCTAGTCGTTCGTCACCCAAAGTCTTTCCCACCAATCTAAACTAAACTCATAACCAAAAAGACGATAATCCGATTGTAGCTTAAAATGAAGGCGCTGTCTTTATTTTTCAACGAAAGTTTGCTTCTTTTGCGAAAAAAAAGCATTAAATAAAGGAAAATGAGGGTAAATAAGAGTATTCAGTTTGATAGATAGAAGGGAGCATACCAAATGAAATATGTGATGATTGGCGGAGATGCAGCAGGAATGAGCTGCGCTATGCAAATATATAGAGAGGATCCAGACGCACATATTGTAGCTTTTGAAAAAGGAGAGATTTTCTCATATGGACAGTGCGGACTCCCCTACTTGATCGGCGGTCTCATTGATCATCACAGGAAACTCATCGCACGCAGCGCTGACACTTTTCGTGACAAATACGGAATTGATGCCAGATGCTTACACGAAGTGACCTCAATCGACCCGGAACAAAAAACAGTATCGGGTATTCATTCTAAAACAAAAGAGCCCTTTACAGAAACGTATGACCTCCTGTTAATTGCGACAGGAGCAAGCCCCGTCACACTTGATCTAGACAGTCATTCATTAGAAGGTGTCCACGTATTAAAAACAATCCCGCATGCGCTGTCTATTTTAGACAATCTAAAAAAAGATGTCACACATATCACGATCATCGGCGGAGGATATATCGGCTTAGAAATGGCAGAAAATTTAAAAGCGCTAGGAAAAGACGTTCATATCATTCAGCGGGGTACAGCACTTGGCCCAGGCTTTGATCCCGATATAGCAAAATATCTGAAAGAAGAAGCGAACAATCAAGGCATTCAAGTAGTACTTGGTGAAACAGTGCAAAAATTAAAGGGCAAGACACATGTAACAGCTGTTCAAACAGACAAGCAGACCATTGAAACAGATATGGTCATCATCGCCGTTGGTGTCACTCCGCAAACATCCTTTTTAGACAGCACAGGAATTCAGCGACTTCAAAATGGTGCAGTTGTTGTGAATGAATACATGCAGACCAATGTACAAGATATCTATGCGGCGGGTGACTGCGCAGCAACCTATCACCGTATCAAAAAGGAACTGGACTATATTCCGCTCGGCACGACAGCAAATAAACAAGGAAGAATCGCAGGCTTTCATATGACAGGAACAAACCGCGCGTTTCAAGGCGTAACCGGCACAGCGGTGATGAAATTTATGGACGTGACAGCGGGACGAACGGGTTTATCAGAGAAAGAAGCAAAAGACGCGGGCCTTCCTTTCTCCACCATCACCATCGACAGCACTGACCACGCTGGATATTACCCAGATGCAGAGAAAATGAAAGTGAAACTGATTTATAGAAGCGATGATCACACCTTGCTTGGCGCACAAATCATCGGTAAAGAAGGTGTTGATAAACGAATTGATGTCATGGCAACGGCTCTTTATCAAGGGCTGACTGTGACAGACCTTGAAGATTTAGATATTAGCTATGCCCCTCCTTTTAACAGTGTATGGGACCCACTTCAGCAAGCGGCAAGACGAATATAGAAAAAGGAGTGAAGCCATTGACCATTCAACAAATTGCTACTATTGAAATTCCTGTGACTGATATCCCCCGGGCTGTCTCTTGGTATGAACAGATTTTAGAGATGATCGTTCTACATCAATCAGAAGAAGCCGCCATGCTCACTTTTACTCATGGCGAGGGACCTTCTTTTTATCTCGTCAAAACAAAACACGAGAAACGAATCTACTTTATGAACTCTTTTACAGGAGTTCGGCATAGTATGATTGATTTATTTGTGAAGGATTTAAAAAACTTTCACCAGTATTTAAGCGAGCATAACGTCACCGTATCGGATATTCAAATATTAGCTGACCCAGACTTAGGCGGTTTTAGCTTCGAAGATGTTGATGGCAATGTCTTTGGCGTCACCAATATTAAGCCCCATCAAACAAAAAAAGAAACCAGCCTGTGACCGGTTTCTTTTTTTGTTATTTTTTCATCATCGCTTTCCGTGCTGCTTTTTCAAATAAAAACGGGAATAATTGATACAATTTACTGCCAGCATTCATCCATCCTGGTAAATTAATCTCTCTTTTTTTCGTCATCATGGCGGATACGACCTTCCCTGCTACCTTGTCAGCACTGAGCATCATAAAATCAACATTTTTCACATATTCACCACTGCGGTCTGCAATGGTAAAGAAGTCTGTGGCAATCGGTCCTGGATTGACGGTTGTGACATGAATTCCGCTGTCTGCCAGCTCCATTCTGAGGCTGTTTGAAAATCCGAGAACCGCATGCTTTGATGCGGAATAGATGGCGGATTTAGGGGTGGCAATTTTGCCTGCCTGTGACGCAATATTGATAATATGTCCCTTCCCTCTTTGTTTCATCTCAGGAAGGACCTTTTTTGTGCAGGCAATTAAACCAAAGACATTGACCTCAAACATCGACACCATTTCCTCAATGGATGCGTCCTCGACGAGATCGAACACACCAAAGCCGGCATTGTTCACCAAAATATCAACAGCTCCCACTTGTTGATAGGCTTGATCAATGTCCTCAAGCTGACTGACATCAAGCTGAACGATGTGACATACGCCGCCAGCACTTATAATCTTTTCTTTTACACCTGTGAGCTTTTCAATTCGTCTTGCTGACACAATGATTTCTGCTCCTTCGGCTGCTGCCAAGTACGCCATCTTTTCACCAATACCGCCTGAAGCACCTGTAATCCATATTCTCTTTCCTGTTAGTCGCCCCATTTATTTCACTCCTTCATTTGCTCGATAATAGAGGGTTCCGTCTTTTTGCACTTCTTCAATTTGTCCAGCCGCTAAAAGCACATCAAGCTGCCCGACTGTCTCAGACATTGTCAGAAATAATGCTTCTTCATACAGGCCCGGAAATAAGGTGCGGCAAAGATGAAAGGCGGTCATTTCCTTTCGTTGAAGCAGCTGATACATCGTATTTGCCCGTTTTTCCTGTTTTTTAAATCTTTCTTCGATCAATTCGTGATGAGAGGTAATGAGCTGGCCATGCCCTGGATAAATCGCCTGAATGGGCAAATGCAATAAACGCTTGAGTGATGCTTTATATTGAAGCAGCGATTTTTGACGTTCTGTTCCTTTCACCGGTGCTTCCATTAACGGATTGGAAGAAATGGTCGTAAGCAGCAGATCACCGCCGATGAAATTCCCTGTTGTTTCATCTAAAAAAGAAAGATGAGATTGTGCATGTCCTGGGGTCTCCAGCACTTGGAAATGCTCATGTCCCTTCAAACGATCGCCTTCTTTTATGACGTCATCAACATGTGCCGTACATGAATATGTATAGGACTGCCTCACAATTCTTTCACACTCACCTTGACGAAGCGGCACACCTAACTGCTGAAAAAAATCATTCATAAAATGGATTTGACGCTGTTTAAACGCTGCATCCTGACTAATATAGGGCTCATTCAACTCATGTCCGATGACACGGACATGGGGTTTCATCAGATCTAAAAGACCGACATGATCTGCATGATGATGTGTCAAAACCACTTGATCAATATCATCTATTGATAAATGATGTTCCTTTAATTGCGTGACAAAGGCATGATGCGCCTCTTGTGTCATCGGTCCGCAATCGACTAAGGTCACGGCATCGCCTTTTAATACATATGCATGGACATCCCCAACCGCAAACGGTGTGGGAATGGATAATTGAATCATTTCTTCTTTCACTTTTATACGTCATCTCCTGCTTTTTGACTCATAGATTATCTGAACTTCCTCTTCTTTATTCATTGTATCTTGCAAAGGGCAGACTGTCATGCGGTTTAGATGGTCAATTTTTTTATCTCTCCCTATTGACACAAACTTGTCCATCGTTGCATAATGAACAACAAATATAAGATGCGCGATGACAAGGATTAGTAAGCAAAATAATGATGCAAGAGAGTGAGGTCCGCCGGCTGTAAGACTTCACCATCCTCTTATTTGCTGAACCTGCCCTTTGAGCTGTTAGGCAAACCTAAACGTTTCCCGCGTTAAGGGACTAGAGCTGAGTATGTATGATTGCATGCTAATTGAGGGTGGTACCGCGAAAAACCTTTCGTCCTTTGCAGACGAGAGGTTTTTTTATTTTCTACAAGGAGGAGCAGCTTATGAGTAAAATTGGATTTATTGGTGCAGGCTCAATGGCCGAGTCTATGATTAAAGGTCTTTTAAAGAGCGGCATTATGTCAAATGAAGATATCATTGTCACAAATAAAACAAATGAAAAACGATTAGAAGAATTACATGCACGTTATGGAGTCAAAACAGATTTCGCTCGTTCCTTTATTTATGAAGAAGCCGATATGCTGGTGTTTGCTTTAAAACCAAAAGATGCGGAAAGTGGCATTTCTGAAGTAAGGCCCCATTTAAATGGACAGCTGATTATTTCTATTTTAGCGGGCATTTCTATTGAAACCATTCAGCATTATGCTAGCGCAAAAACGGCGGTGGTTCGTGCCATGCCAAATACATCAGCGGCCATACAACAATCAGCTACTGGCATTGCTGTCAGTGATGAAGTCACAGAGGCGCAAAAGGAAAAAGCAGTTCAGCTGTTTGAAACGATCGGTCATGTGACGGTTTTAGATGAATCACAGCTGAATGCGGTCACAGCGATTGCCGGCAGCGGTCCTGCCTTTATTTATCATTTGATTGAAGGAATGGAGCGAGGTGCATCGGAACTTGGGATGGACCAAGAGACAGCGAAATTGCTCATTTGTCAAATGATTGCAGGCGCTGCAAATATGCTTCAGGATAGCGGTAAGGAACCTGCTGAACTTCGCAAAGAGATCACGAGCGAAGGTGGAACGACAGAAGCAGGACTTAAAACCCTTGCTTCCTATCAATTTGAAGAAGCGATTGTCGATTGTGTGAAAACAGCGACAAAACGCGCAGCAGAATTAAACGACATGTTTTCAGCGAGTACTTATAAGTAAGTGAGAAAAGCACCTGCCTTGATGACAGGTGCTTTTCATCTATCACTCGATGCTCTCATGGACATGATGGCTTTGATTTGATCGAGGTGATGAATTTCATGTAAAGCAATGGTTTCAGCTAATATTTGAACTGTCATCACCCCTTCTTCAGGATGGAGACCTGAAAAATCCCATGTATCCTTTTCTAATCGTTGTAGTGTTTTGTTTCTGCTCTCTTTTAAGCGCTCGATCAATGCACTGACCTCTTGTGCGGTATATGTTTCATAAGCTCTTCCCTTCACATATATCTCTGGATCATATGATGCGAAAAGCGTGTGCTCATTTGATATTGCCTGCTCTATCCGCTCTGACCAGACTTCTTCCGTATCATACAAATGTCCAACAATTTGTTTAATCGACCACTTGCCTTCCCCAAAAGATTCATCTAATGTAGCCTCATCACATGTCCATACTAACTCCTCAAGCTTACGCAAACTCTCATGAAGTGATCTCATGATCTCTGTTTTTGTTAGTACTCCTGTTTTCACTCTCACAATCCCCCTTCAAATATATGTAAGTATTATTCTATATCATACTCTATTTCTTTAGACAGAAGGTGATTGATATCAAGAAAAGCCCTATCATGACGATAGAGCTTTCACTTAATTCTTTTCTAATAAAGCATGAATTGTTGATTGTAAGAGCGACGGCAAAACGCCAAAAGAGAATGGGACATGCAGCCGTTCTGTCCATTTGTGCGCATCCTTTCCTAATGGACCAACGTTGATGACAGGAACGTTAAGAGCTTCTTTTTCTCCTTGTGGTAACGAGTAACCTTTTTGGTATAGCGGCATGTTGGCTGTATAATCCTCTATATCTTGATTTTCAAGCTGTAAGTAGCTTAAATCAGATAAACCAGGAAAATATTTGACTTCTTCTACTTCGATTCCATAGATCTCTTTTGCTTCTCTTTGAATCTTCTTTAAGGTCGTTTGAATATGCAGATCATCTGTTGAAGAAACAGATGGGTAAAATGGCGGACTATAAAACAACACAATCAGTGCTCCATCTTCCTTACAAAGGGTCGTCAGTTCTGATACAATTTTGGTTGAAAAATCACGATCCCCTAGCTCACCCCGGTTGGCAAAGGCGTAGTTGACAATTCGCTCGACCTCCTGCTTGCCGGATCGTTCAGCAGCTTTTTCGTACAGCTCATGATACGTTAACACCGTGATGTTTGTATCGATGGGTGTAAAATGTTTAAAGCGTTGAAATGCAGCGGTTTTCTGTTTGAGATTGGCTTCGATTTGGGCTGCTGCTTGTTTCGCAGTTTCATAGAGGAGCCCGTGAAGCTCTTCACTAGAGCGGTTCATCATCAGCACATTAAATAAAGAAACAGCCGTGTGAGGCGTTTGAACAGAGTAAGCTTCTTTCAAATCCTTTTGCATCAAATTGGTCGGAGGTGGTGTCACTTCACCATCTACTTCCTCACAATAATCACTATTCAGTTCTAACAGCCTGTTTAATTCAGATACCATAAAATTTGCATTTAATCCTGAGAAGGGCTCACCTACATGTGTTTCAATTCCTTTGCAGAAAAATCCCGCAAGTACCTTCCCTATACTACCTGTATAGATGTATTGGTGCGCATCCCCGGGATACTTTTCAAACATCGGCTCACTGTTTAAACAAGCGGTATACTCAAGGTCATATGTCTCCTTGAGCTCCTTTAGTTTCGGAACAGCCTCCAGCATCCCCTGTGAATTCACTTCTTCATCTGGCACTGTGACGAGCAGAATATTTCCTTCAAACCTCCCCGCCATGGCTCTTTCTAGCATGGAAAGCTGGACAGTCAGGCCTGCTTTCATATCCATGGACCCTCGTCCAAACAGCCAGTCACCTGAAGCTAAATCCTCTCTTGCCCTTTTTGGAAGAAGTGCACTTTTTTGAGAAAAGGACGCCATTAACTCTTCGGGCTTACACGCCATATTTTGAAATTCTCCGTAATCCTCTGTATCGACGACATCAAAATGGCTGAGGAGTAAAACAGTACGTGGCAGCGTACTTCGTTTGACAAGTGCCGTTAAAAAATACCGGCCATCTTTCATTGGATGCAAAGCCAAGTGATCAGGATGCTGTTCAAAATACGGCCGCTCCCTCAGCAAGTAATATAAATATTCCGCTAATGCGACTTCTCCCGTTGTACCAGATATGCTTTCATACTGCATAAGAGCTGTGAGTAGCTCCTTTAGTTCACTTTCCGTTTGCCATTTCATCCGTTTATCCCCCTTTGATGTCCATATCTTTCATTATACAAAATCATGTACAAAAGCTATATGGTTTGAGCACCTTTTATGACGAATGTTTGAATGGCTGTTATAATCGGCTATACCATTCTATGAGGAGGCGAAGGTAATTGGAAACAAAGCTTTTTTCACCTTGGACATTAAAAGGTGTCACACTCAAAAACCGCATCGTCATGTCCCCGATGTGTATGTATTCATCCTATGACCGTGATGGAAAATTACAGCCTTTCCACTTTGCACATTATATTTCCCGTGCGCAAGGTCAGGCAGGATTAATTATGGTCGAG
The DNA here is from genome assembly GCF_040047675.1 of Bacillus sp. BS1807G30. NCBI lineage: Bacteria > Bacillati > Bacillota > Bacilli > Caryophanales > Bacillaceae > Bacillus > Bacillus sp. BS1807G30. The sequence goes on from NZ_CP157353.1 coordinate 2,135,124, forward strand.
GCAAGTGCTGTTTCACCTGAGGGAAGAATTAGTGATCAGGACCTCGGAATTTGGAGTGATGAGCACATTGAAGGGTTTGCCTCATTAAACGAACAAATCAAAGCGTACGGAACAAAAACGGCCATCCAGCTAGCCCATGCAGGACGCAAGGCTGAGCTAGATGGTGACATTCTTGCTCCATCCAGCATTCCATTTGACGAGCAATCTAAAACACCTCTTGAGATGTCTATCGATCAAATAAAAGACACAGTTCAGGCATTTCAAGATGCCGCTGTCCGCGCCAAGAAAGCTGGATTTGACATCATTGAGATTCATGGTGCGCATGGCTATTTGATTAACGAATTTCTCTCACCGCTTGCCAATCACCGGACAGATGAATATGGCGGTTCACCAGAAAATCGTTATCGCTTCTTGAGAGAAGTGGTTGATGCAGTCAATGAAGTGTGGGATGGACCATTATTTGTCCGTGTATCCGCTTCTGATTACACAACAAAAGGACTAGATATTGCAGATTATATTGGCATTGCCGCATGGCTGAAAGAGCAAGGAGTCGATCTAATTGATGTGAGCTCAGGCGCTGTGGTGCAAGCCAGCATTAACACATTCCCCGGCTACCAAGTCACCTTTGCTGAGAAAATAAGAGAAGGTGCCGGCATCCAAACAGCCGCTGTCGGTATGATCACATCTGGTATACAGGCCGAAGAAATTTTACAAAATCAGCGTGCTGACTTGATCTTTATCGGCAGAGAATTTTTACGGGATCCGTATTTCCCAAAAACAGCCGCTAAAGAGCTTCGTACATCCATCGAAAGCCCGCGCCAATACGATCGTGCTTGGTAACATCTCTAAGCAAAAAGGTGTCTATTTTTTGAAATAGGCATCTTTTTTGTTTTTAAGAGAAACATCTTTGCCTTTTGTGCCGTCTTTTAGCTAAAGAACCACTTAGAGGAGATGGAAGAATGAACTCGGCATTGATTGAAAGAACGTATCATATAGATGGACATCACTTTTATACAAGGCATCGTCAAGGGAAAAAGGAAGCCACCATTATTTTTGAAGCAGGATATGGAATTTCAGGCGATACGTGGGCGAATATCGCTCGTGATATTGACCCAGAGCTTGGTGTTTTCTTATATGACCGTTTAGGTAATGGAAAAAGCAGCGAAAGCAAAGAAGGAAGAACTTTGCATGATCTTGCGGATGATTTAGATACACTCTTACATCAAGCCAATATTCAGCCGCCATTTCTCATTGTGGCGCACTCATTTGGCTCTCTTGTCAGCCGCTTATGGGCAAGCCGCAGAAAAGAAGATGTTATCGGTATGGTCCTTCTAGACCCAGCAAGTGAGGATCAAGAGCAGGTCATTCTGCCGCTCTTATCAAAGGAAGAACGCACTTCATATATGACGCAGTTCACAGCAGAATGTACACATGAGGACTTTGAGCAAATGCTGCGTACGACCAAAGAGGAGCAAACGCATTATGGGATGATGCCCCTTCTTGTCATTTCATCAGGCAAAAGCCGCTTGTTTCATCCAGCACATGAAGCTTGGCTCAGGCTCCATAAACGAATGCTCACATTGTCATCCCAAAGCGGATGGATTCAGGCGCAGAACAGCTCGCACTATATTCATCACGATGAACCACATATTGTGCAGCTTGCGATTTATGATGTATGGTGTGCAGCAAAACAGCCTGCCACTTATTATCAAACAGCTAACTAAAAACAAAAACTCCTTGACCGGACATCAGTCAAGGAGTTTTTTTCGTTATACCGTTGGTGCTGATTGACTTTTCTCAGACAGCAGCTTTTCAATGCTGACAAGCTGAACGCATAACGTAAAGATGTCAATCGCCTGCTCTAGTTCTTCAAGCGTTGGGAACGTTGGCGCAATACGGATGTTACGATCAAGCGGGTCGTTTCCATAAGGATATGTCGCCCCTGCACCTGTTAGTGTCACACCGGCTTCTTTCGCTTTTTGCACAACAGCTTTTGCACAATGATCGAGTGTATTTAAGCTAATAAAATATCCGCCATTTGGTTTGTGCCACTCAGCGATGCCTGTTCCACCAAGCTTTTCATCAAGGATCGAAAGAACGAGGTCAAATTTCGGCTTAATAATCGCTGCATGCTTTTTCATATGTTCCTTCAATCCTTCTGGATTCTTGAAGAAACGAAGGTGTCTTAATTGATTGATTTTATCTGGCCCAATGGTTTGAACTGATAGCTGTTTTTGAATAAAGCTGACGTTGTCCTGACTAGATGCCATCAGTGCAACACCCGAGCCTGGGAACGTAATTTTAGAAGTAGAGGCGAACATAAACACACGGTTTGCATGTCCTGCTTTGTCTACTGCTTGAAAAATATCTTTTAACGTATCAGGCGTATCTGTTAGATGGTGGACTGCATAGGCATCATCCCAAAAAATACGGAAGTCGTCTGCTTTTGTCTGCATGGAAGCAAGACGGTCAACAACCTCATCTGAATACGTAATGCCGTCAGGGTTGCTATATTTTGGTACACACCAAATCCCTTTGATGGCTTCATCTTCTGCAACCAATTTTTCTACCTGATCCATGTCAGGTCCATCCGACTTCATATCTACCGTAATCATCTCTATGTTAAAATGCTCACAAATGGCAAAATGACGATCATACCCTGGGCTTGGTGCAAGGAATTTTACCTTTGGAAGCTTGCCCCAAGGTGTTTTGCTGCCATATACGCCGTGAGTCATGGCACGGGCAATTGTGTCATGCATCATATTCAGGCTAGAATTACCGCCAATGATGATTTGTTCTGGCTTCAGATTGAGCACACTTGCAAAAAATTTCTTTGTTTCAGGAAGGCCTGTCAAGCCGCCATAGTTTCGCACATCTGTACCATCCTCAGCTGTCATTGCATCCTTTGATGTCACGACATCGAGCATGCCCATAGATAAATCGAGCTGTTTTGGTGAAGGTTTCCCTCTAGACATGTCTAAGTGTAAGTTTTTACTTTTGTACGTTTCATACTCTTTTTGTCGTGCTGCATATAGGTCATTTAATTCTGCTTCACTTAACGCTGTAAAACCGCTCATCTTTGATTGTGCCTCCCGTATTCTTCATAGTGTAATTCGTCATTTGTTTTTTCTTCACCATTTTACCACTACCTGAAAAAGAGCGTCATCATAAATATCAAAAAAATCACACAACTATTTTTGACGATTCATCCAATTTTTACAGGGTACGGTCAATAGGAAAAGAAAAGAAATCATGTGCAGCTTCAGTCAGCGGGAATATATCGCGGGCTTCTTTGAGTAATTGTTTCATTGACTCTTCCCCTTGGTACCGTGCACTAATATGGGTCAAAATCAGTCTTTTTGCGCCTGCTTCCTGCGCTGTTTTTGCTGCCTGTTCTGTCGTACTGTGATAATAATTATAGGCTAGTTCTGCATCTTCTTTCCCAAATGTTGCTTCATGGACTAACACATCCGCATTCTTGGCAAGCCTTGTTATATTCTCGCACAAACGGGTATCTCCTGAAAATGCAACGATTCTCCCTTTTTTAGGGGGTTCCAAATAATCGGTTCCATCAATCATTCTTCCATCTTCGAGTGTAACGGTTTCCCCATTTTTCAACTTCTGATACAAAGGTCCAGGTTTTACACCGATTTTTTTTAGGTCTTCGGCTTTTAGTGCACCGGGTACATCTTTTTCCACGACCCGATAACCGTAAGCTGGGATCCCATGAGACACTCGTTTTGCTTCTACTTGAAAGGTATCATCTTCAAAAACGATCCCTTCCTCTATTTCTATGATATGCAGCGGATAAGTCAAATGCGTTTGCGTCGCTGAAAGTGCCGCGTTTACAAAAGCTTTAATGCCGCTTGGACCATATATCGTCAATTTATCCTCTCCGCCTTGAAAGGACCTGCTGCCAAGCAGACCCGGGAGACCATATACATGATCACCGTGCATATGCGTGATAAAGATCTTCTCAATTTTTCTTGGTTTAATCGTTGTATGTAATATTTGATGCTGCGTCGCTTCTCCGCAATCAAAAAGCCACACGGCTTTTCTCTCTTCTAAAAGCTTCAGCGCAGTGCAAGTGACGTTTCTTGTTTTTGCAGGAATGCCTGCACCTGTTCCTAAAAAGAGCAGTTCCATTACGATTTCCTCCTACAGCCGGTATACAATCTCTTCATTCATATAGAATACATGAAGACAGGATAAATGTGAATTCAGCGGAATTTTTGAAAAAAGTCAAACTTGGGCAGAAAAAGTCGAATCAAATGTTTGCTTTACGAACAATGAACCTTTAAAATAAAGAAAATGTACATACATTCTCGGTTTTTACAACAATGCTACGAATAAAGTGAGGTACTTTTCGTGAATACAGAAACTAACTATCCAAAAGCAGTCATTGTCATCTTTGGCGCAACAGGAGACCTTGCAAAACGCAAGCTCTACCCTTCTATACATAGACTTTATCATAGCGGAAAGCTTGGAGATCAATTCGCTGTTGTAGGTGTTGGACGTCGTCCTTGGTCTCATGAAGACCTAAGAGCTGTGGTAAAAGAATCGGTCTCTTCTGATGATGCAGAAGCAAAAGCAGAGGAATTTATTTCTCATTTCTATTACCATGACTTTGATGTCTCAAGCCCTGCTTCCTATCAAGCACTGAACACACTTCTTTCTGGTCTTGAAGATACATACAGTATCCCAAATAACCGGATGTTCTATTTAGCGATGGCACCGGAATTCTTCGGAACCATTGCGAAGTTTTTAAAAAGTGAAGGCGTATCAGAAACGACTGGATGGTCTCGACTTGTCATTGAAAAACCGTTTGGTCATGACCTCCCTAGTGCCAAAACATTAAATGAAGAGATCCGAGATGCATTTACAGAGGATCAAATTTATCGTATTGACCACTACCTCGGTAAACAGATGGTGCAAAACATTGAGGTGATTCGTTTTGCGAATGCGATCTTTGAACCGCTTTGGACAAACCGCTATATTTCAAACATTCAAATCACATCGAGTGAATCATTAGGCGTCGAAGACCGTGCGAGATATTACGAGAGTTCTGGTGCACTGAGAGATATGGTACAAAACCATATGCTTCAAATGGTTGCACTACTAGCCATGGAGCCGCCGATTAAGCTCAATACAGAGGAAATCCGTAGCGAAAAACGGAAAGCATTGCGTGCGCTTCGTCCTTTCTCGAAAGATGAAGTGGATCAATTCTTTGTCCGCGGACAGTATGATGCAGGAACGATTGATGGCAATATGGTTCCTTCCTATCTTGAAGAGCAAAATGTGGACCCAAACTCCAACACAGAAACATTCGTTGCAGGGAAACTTCTCATCGATAACTTTAGATGGGCCGGGGTACCATTTTACATTCGTACAGGAAAACGTCTAGAAAAGAAATCCACTCAAATCGTGGTGCAATTTAAAGACATTCCGATGAACCTGTACTATGGAAACGGGAATTCCATGCATCCAAACTTACTTGTGATTCACATTCAGCCAGACGAAGGCATTACCCTTCACCTGAATGCTCGCAAGCTTGATGGCGGAACGTATGCTAAACCAATTAAGCTTGACTATCAAACAAATTACAACGACATCATGAATACACCAGAAGCGTATGAAAAGCTGATTCATGACTGTTTGCTAGGTGACGCAACAAACTTTGCCCACTGGGATGAAGTGGCACTGTCTTGGAACTTTGTTGATCCAATTTCAGAAAAATGGGCTGAAACCAAAACGTTAAAACCAAATTATCCTGCTGGTTCTATGGGACCAAAAGAAGCAGATCAGCTTCTTGAAAAAGATGGATATCACTGGTGGAATATATAAAATCAACAAAAAAAGAGCAGTCTCCCGATTGAGGGGGTTCTGCTCTTTTTTTAAAGTCGTGTTTTCGTAATTTCAACCGTTGAAAAATCAAATTTATCATAGCGATGATGGCTAAAGGAATATTCAAACGGCCGACCTGTGTTTAAATAAGCCACCTGCTCCACTTCTAGCACCGGATCCGTAGGGTCACAGCCTAAATATTGCTGATCAAGCTGATCTGATTTAGCCGCTCTAATTTTTTTGTGCGCTCCTGCCACTTTTAAATGAAGTGTGTTTGTAATGTAGCTATAGATAGACCCCAATAAAACCTCTTCATCTATTCCCTTAATGACATTGACAGGCATAAAGGTTTTTTCTAATACATATGGCTCTTCTTCCACCAAACGGAGCCGAATAATGTCATAGACGGGTGTGCTTGAGTCAATGGATAAATGAGCTGCCACCTCTTCACTTGGAAAATGCACATCAAAGCGAATGATTTGGCTCGTCACGTTTTTATCTGCCATCACTTTCGTGAACCCTTTATTTTCATGACCTGATACGTTGATCGCACCTTGATTTAGCGCTGCCTTCACAATAAATGTGCCATGACCTCTTTTTCTAAAGAGCAGACCTTCCGCCACTAAAAGATCAAGCGCACGCTTCATCGTCATTCTGCTGCATTTAAATTCAGCGGCAAGCGAGTTTTCATCTGGAATGGGTTGATCTTCTGGATAATATGCTGTTCCTATTCTTTTTCTAATTTCTTCTGAAATGAGTTCGTACTTTGTCATCTCACACCACCAACTGACTTGTTTTTTCATATCCTATCATAGCGCTTTCTAGCCTTCCTCTCATTCTACACTAAGCCTAGTGCGCTTAAAAGGTTCGAGCCACTTTCATTTCAATCCTTTCATCTTTACATAAGAAAAATACTTGCCCTTTTCAAGGAAAGAGCAAGTATCTTGATTAGAAACCATTATTCTCTGAAACCGATTGAAACCAGTAGCCACTTTTTTTGATGGTACGTTTCCCGTCTTTCTCAAGGTCCACTGAGACAAATCCATAGCGATTTTTATAGGCATTCGACCATGACCAATTATCCATAAACGTCCACAGATGATAGCCTTTTACATGACTTCCTTCTTGAATGGCTTGATGCACCCATTTAAGATGCTCAGAAATAAAATCAATGCGGTAATCGTCATGAATCATTCCTTCTTCATCCTGAAACCGCTCTTCTCCTTCGACACCCATTCCATTTTCAGAAATAAAGCATTCAATATTCCCATAGTCTGTCTGGACTTTTTTCAATATATCGTAAATACCCTTTTCATAGATTTCCCAGCCGCGGTACACATTCATTTTTCTGCCCGGCATTTCAAAAGAATCGAAATAATGGTCTGGCATAAATGGTGCATCAGGGTGAGGCATATGTTCCTTTGCTTTCACTCTTCTGGGCTGATAATAGTTGATGCCGAGAAGGTCGATCGTGTTCTCTTGAATGAGTTCAAGGTCTCCTTCCTCCATAGCTGGCATCAATCCTTCTTTCTTTAACACGTCCACTAGCTTTTCAGGGAAATGTCCTTTCACTGCTGGATCTAGGAAGGACCGGTTAAAGAAGGCGTCAGCCATCTCAGCTGCTTCGACATCCCGCGGATTCTGGCTTCGCGGATACGAAGGAGTAAGGTTGAGGATAATGCCTATTTTCCCATCCTGCTTCATCTCTTTATAAGCCGCAATGGCCTTAGCATTTGATAAAATCTCATGAAATCCAACTTGCACTGCCTTTTGGAAATCAACTTCGTTTGGATAATGGAAGCTATACATATATCCACCCTCTACAGGAACAATCGGCTCGTTATGGGTAAACCATTTTTTAACCCGGTCGCCAAATAGCTGAAAACACAATGTCGCATAGCTGACATAATCGTCTACGACCTTCCTGTTTACCCATCCTCCCGTCTCCTGAAGCGCCATTGGCATATCAAAATGATACAAGTTCACAAACGGTTCAATGTCACTCGCTATCAGTTCATTGATCACATCATTGTAAAAAGCCACAGCTTCTTCATTAACAGCCCCTTTTCCCTCAGGTAAAAGGCGTGACCATGAAATAGATAGACGAAACGAGTTGTGCCCAATCTCCTTCATGAGTCGGATATCCTCTTTGTATTTACGATAAAATTGCGAGGTCACAGCTGGACCGACGCCCTGAAAAAAACGATTCGGCTCTTTTTCAAACCAGTGATCCCAAATGTTCGGTCCCTTTCCATCTCCTGGATAACTGCCTTCTGTTTGCGTAGCAGAGGCAGAAGATCCCCACCAGAAACCTTCTGGAAATGTATATGATTGACTGTTAGTTTCCATCGACATGTATTGAGTCTCCTTCACCTTTGATGTTTGTTTGTTTCGTTTTTTCTGTCGTGACTATTTTTTCATTTTTCACATTCATACGATCAATAAATTTTAGGAACGGGAACCAAATAACAAACACAATCATTAAATTAAACAGCTGAAGCAGACCGCCCGCTAATGAATTTGTTGCCATGACTCCGCTAATAAAGATCGGTACTGTCCATGGAATATTCACGCCTGTCGGAGGCGGCACAATACCTGCGGCCATCGCAAAATAAGAAATACAAGTAATCACCATTGGCGCCAAAATCCATGGAATGAGAATAAGCGGGTTCATCACAATCGGTAAACCGAAGATAATGGGTTCATTGACGTTAAATAAACCTGGTCCTAAGCCGAGCTTTGCTACTTGTTTCAATTGCTTACTTTTAAGAAAAATTAAAATCGTAAACACAACAGCTAGCGTCATACCGGTTCCACCCATACCCACTGTATAGATTTCGATAAACTGCTTGCTGATGATGTTCGGAACCTCACCTGTTTTTGTGTAGCTTTCTAGATTTTGAATGGACAATGTATTCCAAATCGGGTCCATGACAGAGTTGATAATAATTTGGCCGTGGAGCCCAAAGAACCAAAGAATTTGTATAAAGAAAATAGCGATCAAGGTCGGGATGATACCGCTTCCAAGTCCGACAAGCGGCGCCTGAATCGCATTGTAAATCAAGTCATGCATGTTGGTTTTGAACCCTTGTGTAATGATGATATTGATCAGTAAAAAGGTTGTGAGTGTCAAAGTAGCCGGGATGAGTGCAGCAAAAGACTTAGAAACAGCTGGCGGAACCCCTTGCGGCATATTGATGACAAATTTCTTTTGGACAAAATAGCGATAAATTTCAGCAGACAAAAAGCCTGTGATCATTCCAAGGAACATTCCCTTTGCGCCCAAACGATCGACTGGGATGACGCCTGCAATGGATGCACCGCCCTCTTGTTCTAGTAAAAATGGCGTAAGGAGCAGAAAAGAGGCTAAAGCGATCACACCGCCAAAGACAGCTTCCACATCATAGCTTTTCGATAAATAGTAGCCAATCCCAAATACAACAAACACACTCATAATGCTGATGGTCGCACTAGGTGCAATATTCAGTGCAGACTGAACACCTTCCAGTGCTGTTTGACTCATGATCTTATCTAAAAATGGCAGATTCATTAATACGACCATGATGGAACCAAAAATCGTTAATGGGAACGCAAGCATAAAGGCATCCCTTAATACCCCTAGATAGCGATTGTTGTTCAATCTCCCAGCAATCGGAACCAAAATCGCACTTATTTTATCAAACATTGGTTTCCCCCCTTGTTTACACCCTTTATTGTTTCAGTGATTGCAATATCGGTAAGAGCTCTCCCACAAGCTCTTTTATCGTCATCGTTGACATGAAATGATCTTCGGCATGCATGAGCAGCAAGGAGAATGAAATCGTTTCTCCGCTTGCCTCTTGCTGTACCATTTGAAAATGGATATCATGTGCATTCCGCAAGTCATCTTCCGCTTCTTTGAGAAGGTCAGATGCTACTGTTTCATGACCTTCTCTAAATTGTTTAAGAGATTGAAGCAATTTGCTTCGTGCATTTCCGCTGTGTAAGATCAATTGAAAACTGATTTGTTCTTCCGTGAGTCCTTCGAGTGTTTTCTTTTCCATCCTTTAAGATTCCCCCATCAATGAAACCGCTTGTTCATACGCTTTTTGTCCATCTGCTAGCCCATACGCCTGCATATCGATGACCTCTACTTCAATCCCATATTTTTGAGCTTCTTTTTGAAGATCCCCTTTTAAAAAACTCATTTGTGGTCCAATTAATACAACATCGGCATGTGCCATTTCTTTTCTCGCTTGGTCTTGTCCGACTGCCCAAATCTCTGCTTCTTCCCCTATAGACTCAGCATGTGCCTTCATCTTTGTGACTAGTAAACTCGTAGACATACCTGAACTGCATGCTAATAAAATACGTTTCATTTCTCTCACCCCATTGTTGTAATAAAAGCGCTTCCAGTTAATATTATATATTTTTATTTTTAAATGTCTAGACATTTAATTATATATGTCTGTATTTTATTTTAAAAATGACCGTATCAATACTCACAACAAGCTTTCAGAGCAAAAAAGATCTCATCCAGATATGAACGAGACCCCTTTTCTTTTAAAAAATACTCTCCGAATGAACCATAAAGTAGCTTCTTCTTCAGAAGACAGTCTTTGAGAACTTTGTTAAAATAAGTGCGAATGACTTAGCTCATTCAAAAACCCAATTTTTCATCCCATAAATCATGAGAAGTAACTGCCCAGAGATGGAAACAGATTCTATTCCCACTCAATTTGATGGATAGGTAAACGTCTTTTGCTGCTACTTTTCGAATCTATTCATATCTTTGCAATCAAAAGGAGTGGATATCATGGCAGTCACTCATTTGTGTGAAGCCTGTAAAAGAAACGAGATTGATGTTGTAAAAATTTCTGATGAACCAGCTCAGCCTTATCGATTATGCAATGATTGTCACAGGCGGCTCTTAACCTATTCTTTACGGCCAATTGAATGGTATCACTTAGCGATCATCCACTCTCCAAAGAAATTTTTATTGCACGATGATTTTTATGAAGAAGACGGAGAGGCTTGTCAGCCAGAAGAAGATGTATTGGTCACAGCAGAAGAGAAAATACCCACATTACAAGCGGTTCAACATGATTTGGAGTCTTTATTAGATTTCTCAATCACAAGATGGTTTCTTCAATACGATGTCATCAATGCCCTGAAAAAACACGATACACAAAAAATGTTGATGTCTGTAAAAGCTAGATTTTATGGAACGGAAAATCATGAAGTCAAATCAAGAATGCTAGAGATCGCAGCTGATGTTTTAGGTACTGCAGCTTCGGATTGGGTAAGAGAGCTTTGGGAGAATGATGCCGATAAATTTTTTCATCCGCTTTCTTGGGCAGCAGCCAGTAGTTTACCAGCCGAGGAAGGAATGAGACGTATTTTTGATCAATTGAAATGTGTAAGTGAAAAGGAATTGCCAATGATGGCTCTCTCCAGCCTATATCGTTTCCGTTCACATCACATACTTGATTGGATGGAGTCTCATTGCTCCTCTTTTAACGACAGTTGGGGCAGGTTGGCATCAGCATGCTTTCCAACATGGCTCAGAATGAAATCTTGGCTAAACAAAGGAAGACCTTTCAGTTTAATTGCACTCGATACAATGGCGAACTGTCTAGCAGTTAAAAACGATCCATTTATCGAGGAGTTATCACCTAAAATACTTCGTACAGATATCAATGAAATAGAACCCATTTTATATGATTATCTTCAAAAAGATGGCGTTCCTCGTGTCAAAACGAAAGTAGGCATCATCGTGAAGAACAAAGAAGCCATATTTGAATAAGCCGATTAAATGGATAAAAGCGTGTGCAATGTTTATGCTCACGCTTTTCACTAGCATGACAACATACTAGATCATAATTTGATGTTGTGTTATCCTCTGAGCCCAGCCCGTGTTCATCACGATTATCCTTTTCCTGCTTGGAATCCCGGGTACTTGGTCATACCGCCGTCTACATATAACGTCAACCCTGTCACATAGCTCGCTTCTTTTGATGCAAGCCAGACAGCACATGCTGCCACTTCTTCAGGCTTTCCGATATAGCCAATTGGTATCAGCTCAATGACGCCCTTTTTCAATGCTGGATCATCAAATTTTTCGGCATTGATGGGGGTATCAATTGCACCTGGTGCAATACTGTTTACACGAATTTTTTTAGGGGCATATTCTAATGCCAGCGTTTCTGTCAAAAGCTTGGCGCCTCCTTTACTTGCTGCATAATGGACAAAATGAGGCCACGGAATTTGCTGATGGACCGACGACATATTAATAATCGACCCCTCGATCCCATGTTCTGTCATATACTTTAATGCATCACGGCAGCCTAAAAACATACCTGTTAAATTGGTAGACATCACTTTGTTCCAATTATCTAGCGTCATTTCAGTTGAAGGAACTTCATTTTCAATTCCTGCATTATTGATCATGACATCAAGACTGCCATATGTATCAACAGCTTGATCAATCATCGCCTTCATATCCTCTTCTTTTGATACATCCCCTTGAATTTTAACAGCCTGTCCGCCACTTTTTTGAATATGAGCAATCGTGTCGTCCGGGTTTTCTTTATCGGAGAAATAATTGATCACTACATTGGCTTTTTCTTGTCCAAACCGGCGCGCCATCGCCTGACCTATCCCTGTACCTGCTCCTGTGATGAGAACTGTTTTTCCTTCCAAATCTGGATACATTCGTTTAACCTCCTATTTTGTAAAACCTAGCAGCACACCACCTGCGATAATCATCAAGCAGCCTGCAATAACAAAGCTTGTTTTAGATGCTTTCTCTTTTAATAAATAAATACCGCCTAAAGTCGAGATGACAATTCCTGTTTGAGACATGGAAAAACTTACTGCTACGCCAATGAGTGGAATCGCCAAAAGAAGCCCTAGATTTCCTGTCGACCACACAAGACCAGCAATGATATTTCTGAATGTATATTTGCTAAACGGGTCTTGCTTTAGACTAATCGCTAACGATGAAAGCAGCATGCCAACAGATTGCGGAACGAGCGCAGACCAGCCATCTATATGAAACCATCTTAAAATGACAACATATCCGACGTAGCCTACGGTTGAGATGAGCAAAATGATGATTCCCTTTTTAAAATTGCCGCCTTCGTTCCCGCCACTCTTTTTTTGACCAAGTGATGTCATGACAACACCAGCAATAATAAATAAAATAGCACAAGAACCAATAAGTATGACCGTCATGGTTTGCCATTCTTTGAAGACGATGACACCAAATAATGTCGTGCTCACAAGCTGCATACCCGTTGATAAAGGAACAGCCTTTGACACCCCTAGAAAGGCGACACTTGAAAGCTGATTCATTTGCCCTATACTCCAAAAGATCCCAGAGATAACGGAAACCGCAAAAATAAGCGGTGTCAGTTCCGGCATTTTGATCAAATAGGCGCCGATTGAAAACAAAAAAGCGCCGAGGGTAATGCCGAGTGTTTGCTGATAGGCATTCCCGCCAAGTTTGACACTGATGAGAACAATACTTCCCCAAAATATCGCTGGGAGAAGTGCATATAAAATGCCCACTTCTATCCCTACTTTCTGTTCTTTTTTACTTAGCATCCCTCTTTTTCGGATTTTTAGCCGAATAGATGTAAACACAAAAAAGACCTTACCAAGGTAAGGTCTTTTGAGGTTTTATACTTATTTCATCCATTCAGTATGGAAGACGCCTTCTTTATCTGTGCGCTCATACGTATGTGCGCCGAAGTAGTCACGCTGTGCTTGAATTAAGTTAGCTGGAAGGACAGCTGTACGATAGCTATCAAAGTAAGCAAGTGCACTTGAGAATGAAGGAACAGGAACACCTTGTTCTACTGCAAGTGAAATCACTTTACGAAGTGATGATTGATAGCTTTCTACGATATCCTTGAAGTAAGGATCAAGCAATAGGTTTTTCAATTCAGGGTTACGGTCATAAGCTTCTTTGATTTGCTGCAGGAAGGCTGCACGAATGATACATCCACCACGGAAGATCATCGCAATTTCACCGTATTTCAAATCCCAGTTATACTCTTCAGACGCTGCTTTCATTTGCGCAAAACCTTGTGCATATGAGCAGATTTTACTCATGAAGAGAGCTTTTCTAACAGCTTCGATTAATGCTTGTTTATCTTCAGCTGATTGAGTTGGCTCAGGCCCTTGAATTAATTGACTTGCTTCCACACGCTCATCTTTCATCGCAGAAATAAAACGTGCGAAAACAGATTCCGTAATGATTGGAAGCGGGACACCTAAATCAAGTGAGCTTTGGCTTGTCCATTTTCCAGTTCCTTTTTGGCCGGCTTTATCTAAGATGACATCTACTAACGGCTGGTTTGTTTCCTCATCCACTTTTGTGAAAATGTCAGCTGTGATTTCGATTAAGTAGCTGTCAAGTTCGCCTTTATTCCACTCTGAGAATACTTCATGAAGCTCACCTGCTGATAATCCAGCGACATGCTTCAAGATAAAATATGATTCAGAGATCAATTGCATGTCTCCGTACTCGATACCGTTATGAACCATTTTGACATAATGTCCTGCTCCATCTGGACCGATATACGTTGTACAAGGCTCACCATCTACTTTCGCAGAGATGGCTTCTAAAATTGGTTTCACTAGCTCGTGCGCTTCTTTTTGACCGCCAGGCATGATAGAAGGACCTTTAAGTGCGCCTTCTTCACCGCCAGAAACACCTGTACCAATGAAGTGAATACCACTTTCCGCAAGCTCTTGGTTACGTCTTTGAGTATCCTTGTAATATGTATTTCCACCATCAATTAAAATGTCACCTTTCTCTAGGTGAGGAAGTAATGATTGAATGGTTGCATCTGTTGCTGCACCCGCTTTTACCATTAAAAGAATTTTACGCGGCGTTTCAAGCGATTGAACAAATTCTTCAATGCTGTATGTGCCTACAACGTTTTTCCCTTGTGATTCTTGAAGAAACTCTTCTGTTTTGCTGCTAGATCTGTTATAAACGGACACGGAGAAACCGCGGCTTTCAATATTTAGGGCAAGGTTTTTCCCCATAACGGCTAGTCCAACGACACCGATTTGTTGTTTTGACATAATTCTGACGTCCCTTCTAACACACTATATTGATTACTGCTGAAATGATGTACCCTTTGAAATTACCACAACATCACCTCTTTTATCAAGTTTTCAGGCTAGTCATTTCCTCTTTCGTCCTGAAAAAAGTCTTTATTAAAACTTGTACCACTTGTTTTGCTCTCTTTTTCCTTAATGGTCACCCCTCTTTGAATGAGTGGTTTACCGTATTTTTCTTTCAATCCGTCTAAAAGAGATTGGAGCGGTTCGTCTTTTGCATCTTCTGTATAAGAGAATAAATCAAGCTGCTTGACGGCTGATTTTCGTTCCACAAGATCGGTCCCCGTCACACCTAAAAGTCTTACTGGCTGGTCATTCCAATGCTTTAGGAATAGCTGCTTTGCCGCCTCAAATAGATCTTCCTTTCGATCAGTTGGATTCGTGAGTGTGACGCTCCGTGTGATATTTTTCCAGCTTGCATAACGAATCATAATGAGCAGCCGATTCGCCATCACTTCTTTTCTTCGTAATCTGGCACTCACCGATTGCGACAGTTTCTCTATTAATGAGACCAGTTCATCTGTATCATCAGAATCGTGAGGAAGAGTGGAAGAATTGCCGACAGATTTAAATTCGTATATTCTTTCTGGATCTACAATGCCGTCATGCTCTCCGTTTGCCTTTTGCTTTAACCTCGGTCCATTGATGCCTAATAACTCTTTCAGCGCATATTCATTCGCTTTCGCTAAATCTTCAATTGTATGAATTCCGATGGTTTTCAGCTTATCTGCCGTTTTCTGTCCAACCCCATGCATGTCACCTGCCGGGAGCGGCCAGAGCATTCTCGGGACATCTCGTTTACGCAAAATGGTAATGCCCATTGGCTTTTTCCAATTAGACGCCATCTTAGCTAGAAATTTATTTGGTGCAATGCCAATGCTAGAAGGAAGCATGAGCTCTTCTACTAGCCTCGTTTGAATATCATGAGCGGTTTTCACGGCATGCTCCGCATAAGGGGTATTGGTTAAATCAATATAGCCTTCATCAATTGAAACGGGTTCAACTAAGTCACTATATTCTCTTAGTATGGTAAACATTTCTTGTGAGGAGCTGCGGTACCGGTCGAAGTTGGGTGTACGCACAATCAGTCCCGGACAAAGCCGCTTCGCTTCCCAGAGTGGCATCGGGGGCTTCACACCGAGTGCTCTTGCCTCGTAGCTGCAGGTCACAACAATCCCTTTGCGCTCTTTTGCATTTCCGCTAATGGCTAAAGGTTTCCCTCTCAAAGAAGGATCATACGCCATTTCTACGGATGCATAGAAACTATTCATATCAATATGAAAAATGATTCGCCCCTTCTTTTGAGAATCAGCCATTTGCTTGCCTCCTTAGGTGATCTACTTTCCTTCACTTCACCGTGATTTCACCTGTTTGTTCCATTAGACATTTCATATGGTGTATAGTACACTGTGAGTAATGAAATGGATGTGATAATCATGATTATTGATACATTCAATGAAGTCTTTTTCCTTGTTGAATTCTTTACGATTATTCTTCCAGCGCTGACCGCCATCGGTATTGCTTTCTTATTAAAAGACTGCCGAATGAACGAGCACCTCGGAGGACATCGTTTAGAAGAGTTGGACGCATCTTGTTTGAATCGAACAGACTTTCTGTTTATCATATATGATCGCATTACAACTTGGATTAGTAAAGTCATTCGAATGAAAAGATCATCAAATGATGATGAAGACCATTCGCTTCCTCTCTCTTATTAGATTTTATTATTGAGGAGGAAATGAATTGAAACGTTTATTGACAATTTGTACGACTTTATTTTTGATGATGGTAGCGTCACCGGCATTTGCTGCGAGTGCGCAAACAAATACAAGCTCTGATGGGTTTTTCCATCATTATTTTGTTCAGCCTTTTTCTGAGTTGATTATCTGGCTTGCGAACTTTTTCCATGATGACTACGGTTTATCCATTATGTTCGTGACATTGATTGTCCGGCTGCTTATTTTCCCGCTTTTTGCAAACCAATTTAAAAAGCAGAGAGTGATGCAAGAGAAAATGGCACTCGTTAAACCTCAGATTGACCAAATACAAAGCAAATTGAAAAAAACGAAAGAACCTGAAAAACAAAAAGAACTGCAAATGGAAATGATGAAAGTATATAAAGACAACAATGTGAACCCGCTGGCAATGGGCTGTCTGCCGATGCTGATTCAAATTCCAATTGTTCTTGGCTTTTACTCGGCAATTCGCTCAACACCTGAGATCGCAACACATTCGTTCTTATGGTTTAACTTAGGACAAACTGATCTTTTGGTGGCAATCTTTGCAGGGGCCATGTATTTCTTGCAATTTTATGTCACACAAAAATTCGCAAAGCAATCAGGCACCCAAACAGAAGCTGCACTGAAACAAGCAAAAATCATGGGCATGATTTTCCCAGTCATGATGCTGTTTCTGTCAATTAATGCTCCCGCTGCTCTTCCTTTATATTGGATGACAAGTGGACTTTTACTCACCATTCAAACGATTATTTTAAATGTGATGTACCAAAAATCAAAAACAAAAGCTGCGGCAAACGATTCAATTAACCCAGCAGCTGAATAAATTATAGCCCCCTTACCTAAACATGATAAGGGGGCTATATTTGTCTTCTGTAGAGCGCAACAAATAAAAGATTCGTGAGCTCCGGCACGCAAAATGACCCCTTATCCATGGATAAGGGGCCTTTGTTTATGCCAATTCCTCTTTCAATCGCTCAGGCAATTGATCAAGATCCTCAATTTTCCCTAGAAACTTATTAGGGTCCACTTGTAAAATCATCTTGTTCTCTCTCTCAACGACGCCGAAGAAATATTCAGATGCTTTTGTGTTCATATGAAATGGCTTGATCTCACTTAGCTCGATATCAATGATATCTTTTGCATCAGAAACAAGGCAGCCAATCATTTGATCGTTTAATTCAAATAGTAGAACCTTAGACTGTTCGGTTACATCCAGAGGTTTTCCGTGCAGCATGACACCTGTGTCACTGACTGGAATGACCTCTCCTCTTAACGACATGAGTCCTTTAATCTCTTTTGGAAGGTTCGATACTTCTTGTAAATAAGGGACCTTCTCAATCGAGCGTATATGCTCTACGCTGATACCAAAATCCTCTTGTCCCACTTGGAAAATAATGATCTTTTGCGTGCTCACAGAGTCTCCTGCCTTTACGATGGATTTGTCGTTTCTTCGATAATGGCGAGAACCATTTCAGCTGTCTTGACTAATTCTTCAATCGGCATTTTCTCATTTTTCGTATGAATATCTTCATATCCAACAGCTAGGTTGACAGTTGGGATGCCATTTCCAGCAATGACGTTTGCATCACTGCCTCCCCCGCTTGTCTGTAGTTCTGAAGGACGGCCAATTTTCGCAGCCGCTTTTTTCGCCACTTCAACGACTTGATCGCCGTGTGAGAATTTAAAGCCTGGATACATGATGTCAATTTGTACATCGGCACTTCCGCCCATTTCTTTAGCGGTTTTTTCAAAGGCTTCTTTCATTTTTGCTACTTGTGCTTCCATTTTTGTCGGTTCTAAAGAACGCGCCTCTGCCAGAATATCCACTTGATCACAGACAATATTCGTTTGTGTTCCACCTTCAAAACGGCCGATATTCGCCGTTGTTTCTTCATCAATACGGCCAAGCGGCATGCTGGCGATCGCTTTTGATGCAATCGTAATCGCAGAGACGCCTTTTTCTGGTGCCACACCTGCGTGAGCTGTCTTTCCGTAAATGGTTGCGCGTACTTTCGCCTGTGTTGGCGCAGCCACGATAATGGTACCGACCTTGCCATCTGAATCAAGGGCATAACCATATTTTGCTGTCATCAGTTTCGGATCTAACGCTTTTGCTCCTACAAGTCCTGATTCTTCACCAGCTGTAATGACAAATTCAATCTTGCCATGCGGTACATTTTTCTCTTTTAGGACACGGATCGCTTCAAACATTGCAGCAAGCCCTGTTTTATCGTCAGCACCAAGAATGGTTGTGCCATCTGTCTTGACATAGCCGTCTTCAATGACTGGCTTAACGCCATTACCTGGTACAACTGTATCCATATGAGAAGTAAAATAAATCGTATCTGCCTCTTGATTCCCTTCAAGTGTGCAAATAAGATTGCCTGCTCCGTGGCCGGTTGTCTCTTTTGAATCATCTTCAACTACATTAAGCCCTAAATCAGTAAATTTCTCTTTTAGGACTTCAACAATTTTTTCTTCATGTTTTGTTTCTGAATCGATTTGAACAAGTTCTAAAAATTCGTCTAATAAGCGTTTCTCATTGATCATGATGAAGCTCCTCCTCTTATAGCGGCATGTTTCCATGCTTTTTTAACGGTCTATCTTCTTCCTTACTGCGAAGCAGGTCAAATGAGCGAATGAGCCGCTCTCTCGTTTCATCTGGCATTAAAATATCGTCGATTAATCCTAATTGTGCTGCCTTCATGACACTAGGTTCATTGTCCACCTCACGCAAAGCAGAATGAACAATTTCGTCTGCAAACGATTTTCCCATGACATCAATTTCTGCCTCTGGCCATGCATATACAAAGTCAGCACCTAAGCCCTTACTATTCATCGCAACGTATGCACCGCCAAACGCCTTTCTCAAAATCACAGTGATCTTTGGAACGGTCGCCTCAGCATACGCATACAGAAGCTTTGCGCCGTGGCGGATAATGCCTGCATGCTCAGCTTTCTCACCTGGCAAAAAACCAGGAACGTCCACAAGGGTTAAAATGGGAATATGAAATGCATCGCAAAATCGAATAAACCGAGCCGCTTTATCAGCAGCATCGAGGTCAAGGCTTCCTGCCAGCACCTTAGGCTGATTGGCTACAAGACCAATGGAAGACCCTTGTAATCTGGCAAAACCTGTGACGATATTTTTGGAGAAACAACGCTGCGTTTCAAAAAAAGAGCCGTGGTCGGTGATCGCTGTCACCACTTGTTTGACATCATAAGTACGTGATGGCTCCTTTGGCAAGATGTTCCCAAGATCGCTCGCATCATGCTTTTGCACCTTACGATGAATGACAGGCCGTCGTTTCGTTGGTATGTACGTTATAAGCGTTCGAACTGCTTTTAACACGTCTCTCTCATCTTTCCCTGTATAGTGCACATTCCCGCTTGTTTGATGCTGAACTGCTGCACCTCCAAGCCGGTCAGGACAGACCGTCTCTCCTGTTGCTTTTTCTATCACTTTCGGACCAGTTAAAAACATATGAGCTGTTTGCTCCGTCATGAATACAAAATCCGTCAATGCAGGTGAATAAACTGCACCTCCCGCACAGGAGCCTAAAATAACGGATATTTGCGGAATTTGACCAGAGTACAGCACATTCCGTTTAAAAATCTGACCATATCCCTCTAATGATACCACACCCTCTTGAATTCTCGCACCACCTGAGTCTTTTAGACCGATAACAGGCATTTGATTTTTAGCCGCCAAATCCATTAAAGCCGCTATTTTTTTCGCATGCATGTCCCCTAGCGAACCCCCGTACACGGTCGCATCTTGTGCATATACACCTACTTGTCTCCCATGAATCAGTCCCGTCCCAGTGACAACGCCATCCCCTATATGTTCTGAGCGGCAGCCTTTAGCAAATGACTGAATTTCCATAAAGCTGCCTTCATCAAGAAGTTCATGAAGCCGCTGCCGAACAGTCAGCTTTCCTTTGTTTCGGTGAGCCGCTGCTCGTTTTTCACCACCGCCCCTTAAAGCTTTCTCGCGCCATTCAGTCAAGTCATTGAACGATTCATGCATCTTCCTGTTTCTCTCCTTTCAAAGGCTCACACAATTCAATTAGCACACCTGACGTTTCTTTTGGTGAAATAAACGCAATGCGCTTTCCGTTCGCACCATTTTGTGCGCCCTTTTGAATGAGTTGCATGCCGAGCTCGTCAAGTTGACTGAGATTAGCCTGAATGTCACCTGACTTTAATGCAATATGATGAAGCCCCTCTCCTCTTTTTGTTAAAAAGGTATGTAATGTGCTGTGATCCGACATCGGTTCAATCAACTCAATGTGCAGATCACCTAGGGAAGCAAAAGATACTTTGACCCCTTGATTTGGAAGTACTTCTATGTCTGAAAATTCCCAGTTAAACAGCCTGGAGAACGTACGTGCTGTTTTTTGAATTGAAAAAACGGCAATGGCTATATGATCGATTTGATTCATCCGTTCACTTCCTTTGTACATCACTTGTCGCCTGCGTAAAAACGAGCTAGAATAAAGAAAGGTGCGCTCGTCGCAAAAACATTTAATTATAGGGGTGCGATATGTCTCAGAAATTCATGAAATTTATGGTATTGCTCATGATTAGCTTACTGTTAATTTCTTCACTTTTAGCAGGAGCGGCAGCCTTTTTATAAAGTGTTGATAAAAAAGCAGACAAGCAGGTGATTCGTTTTTTAACGAATGGCCTGTTTGTCTTTGGCCAGTTTTTCAAATGCATCGCTTGATGTCGTGATCCATACCTTTGTACCAACTGGAAGCTGATCAAATAGCCGTTCTACATCTTGATTATGAAGACGTACACAGCCCGCCGTAATAAATTTCCCTATCGATGTCTCATCACTTGTTCCATGAATACCATAGGTTCTCCCGTCGGTTCCTCGCGCATCAAATCCAATCCACCTTCGGCCGAGTGGGTTATTCTTCGCGCCGCCTTCAATATTTTTTCTTCTGTAATAAGGATCTTTCGCTTTGATCATAATCGTAAATTCACCTTCTGGCGTTAAATCAGCTGTTTTGCCAGTAGAAGCCGGGTAGACTTTTTGAATTTTCCCATGATCAATATACGCAAGCTCGTTCGTTTGTTTATTAATAATGACATACGGGTCTCCTGGAAGCGGGTTTTGCCCGAGCGGCCAGATGGGTGAAAGGGACATGGTCAGCACAGTATAAAATAAAAGACGCATAGGCTCCTCCTTTTTCATTAGATTGACCAATGAAGGAGGAACTCATGCGTCTTTATTCTTTCATCCCTTTAAAATAACTTTTCAGCACCAAATATTGTTCCATTTCTCCGAGAAAATGAAAGAGTGCGGCTCTAGCTTCAAATTCTTCACGTGTTTGCGGAAGCGGCAGTGCATCAAACTCTTCTTTCATATCAATCAGGCGTCTTAAGAACTTATGCGCCGTGTTCCCTGGGTGAATATGTTCTCGTAAATCTCTAATATATTCTGCAATGATTTGCCCATGCTCCGTTGTAACAGAAATGGACGTAATTTTCGGAAGCACCCGCTCAATGATTTCAAATTGCTTTTGTCTCATGTTGAAATAATGATAATACAGATTTTCATGTCTTAAGACATGATTTTCAACATCACGGTATGCAAGAGCTTTCGCTTCTTTAATCAATTGATGCGTCTCTGGAATTTCTTTTCCTGTCCAGTCTTGTTTTCCGGTCATTAAATATTGCTCGATTTCTTCAAAGATTTTCGCAAAATTCGCTTCAATTTGTTCACTGTATTGTTTCAGCTTTTTATCAACGCTAGGCATATACAGGTTCATAATGAGTGCGACCCCTACACCAATGGTGATGAGTAAAAGCTCATTCCAGATGAGATGAAGCGTAATGCCTCCAGACATATACAAATGAAGGATAATCACTGAACTTGTGACAATCCCTTCTTTAATCCGAAGCAAGACCGTTGTTGGAATAAAGACGAGCAGCATCAGTCCAATGACGAAAGGATGATACCCAATCAGATCAAAAAACAAATAAGAAAATAAGATGGCAAGACTGCATGCGGCAAAGCGGGCCCCAGATGCGAGGAGTGACCTTTTTTTCGTCACCTGAATACATAGGATCGTAATAATGCCGGCAGCTGAATAGTTTTGCAGACCGAGCATTTGTGCAATGTAAATGGCTAGAGCTGTTCCTAATGCTGTTTTCAGCGTTCGGTAGCCGATTTTAAACATGATGTGATTCACTCTTTTCTGTCTACTTTTGTGAAATGATGAACTTTTTTTACTTTCCCCATTATAATCAAAAAAAGAAGGAGATGTTAAGTCTCCTCCTCGTTTTTTTCATTATAATATTTTTTGTAAGAAATCTTGAGCACGCTGTGAAGACGGAGATTCAAAGAATTCTACAGGATTTGCATCCTCTACAATTTTCCCATCATCCATAAAGATCACACGGTCTGCCACTTCTTTTGCAAAGCCCATTTCATGTGTGACGATCATCAGCGTCATCCCAGATTGAGCGAGCTCTTTCATGACCTCTAATACTTCCTTTACCATTTCTGGATCAAGAGCAGACGTCGGCTCGTCAAAAAGCATGATGTCTGGTGTCATCGCAAGGGCACGTGCAATGGCGACACGCTGCTTTTGACCACCTGACAGCCGGTTCGGATAATCATCTTTTTTCTCTAAAAGTCCGACCTTTTTTAAAAGCTCCTCTGCCTGCTTGATGCTGTCTTCCTTCGATTGGTTCTTTACATTCATTGGCGCATACGTAATATTTTCTAGCACTGTTTTGTGCGGGAATAAGTGAAAATGCTGAAATACCATACCAATATTCTCGCGCACTTTTAGTGCATTTGTTTTTGGATTGGTAATTTCCGTCCCCTGAATCGTAATCACTCCAGAAGTCGGTTTTTCAAGTAAGTTAATACAGCGAAGAAATGTTGATTTTCCTGAACCAGATGGCCCGATGACAGCTACCACTTCGCCTTCTTTAATTGTGGTATCAATCCCTTTCAACACTTCATTTTTACCGAAAGATTTTGTGAGTTTCTCTATTTTAATCATTTGATTTTAACTTCCTTTCCACCGATTTGCCGACGAAGGTAAGAATAAGCACGATGACATAATAGATGAGACCCGCAAAAATAAGCGGTTCAAGATAGTTATAGGTGACGGCACCTGCTTGATAAGCTCGTCTCATGACATCGCCCAGTCCAATGACTGTGACAATCGCTGATTCTTTTGTCAGTGTAATCGTTTCGTTCACAAGTGCTGGTGAAATATTTTTGAATGCTTGCGGAAGCAATAAGTCCTTCATCATTTTAGCATACGGAATACCTAAAGCAACGGCCGCTTCTTTTTGCCCTTTATCAATGGCATTGATTCCTGCACGAATGATCTCAGAAACGTACGCCGCCGAGTTTAGTGAAAAGGCGGCTACAGCAGCCCAGTATTGATCAATTTGAAAGCCGAGCAGCTGCGGAAGACCAAAATAAATAATCAAAAGCTGAAGCACAAGCGGTGTGCCTCGGAAGATTGACGTATAAAAATCTGCTAGCCAGATAAGCGGCTTAAATACACTAATTTTACAGAGCGTTAATAAGATTCCTAAAATAAAACCAAGGAACAGTGATACCACAACAATAGAAAGCGTTACTTTAAGACCTTCTAAAATAAAGGGCATCTGAGGTATGACATCTTTAAAATCCATCATGATATTCTCCTTTTTTTCCTTCAGATAAAATCAAAGAATAAACAGGAAAAAAGTTCAACACATGTTGAACTTTTCAGCGCTTTCTACTTGATTTTCATGAATGACGCTGATCCTTTTCCTGACTTACTTTTCATCAGCAAACCATTTTTTAATGAGTTTATCAAGTTCGCCATTATCCTTCATTTCTTTTAATGATTTATTGAATTTCGCTGTTAAGTCGCTATTTTTTTTGAATGCAATGGCTGAACCTTCGTTTGAGCTATTCAATCCAAATGCTTGGAAATCTTTTTCCTTTTTCAAGTAGCCAGCCGCTACTTTATCTTCAATAATAGCTGCATCAAAACGGCCTGCTTTAATTTCTTGAATGATATCAGAAATTTTATTACGATCTTCAACTGTTAAGTTATATTTCTTTTGCAATCCGTTTGCTTCATCTTGCTGGATAGAACCTAATTGAACGCCAACCGTTTTGTCTTTTAAATCTTTCTCTGTTTTCATACCGCTAGATTTTTTTGATACAACCAAGTTTTCAGCATTGTAGTAAACATCTGAGAAATCAACTTGTTTTTTACGTTTTTCAGTAGGTGTCATGCCTGCAAGCACAATATCAGCTTTATTTGTTTTAAGAGCTGACACGAGGCTTGCAAAGTCCATATCTTGAATTTCTAGCTTGTAGCCGTTCTTTTTCGCTAGAGCTGTAGCAAGGTCGACATCAAAACCGATAATTTTATCACCGTCTTTTGATTCAAATGGCGGATAATCTGCTGAAGTCGCCATAATGAGTGTTTTGTCGTCTCCTGATGCGTTTGAATTATTAGAAGAAGTTCCGCATGCTGCTAATGCAGTTGCAAGACCAGCTGTCATAAGTAATAATAACCACTTTTTCATATGATAATGCCTCCTAGTATTTAAAATCATGAGTAGATTTGAATATTTATTCACTATAATGTATTTTAAACACTTTCTTTTTGATATGCAATAGTATTTTGCTAAAATTATTTTGATTCTTATGTCATGTAAAACAAAAAAACAGACCGATCAAAAGACCGGACTGCATTTGAATAATTCATTCAAAAGTAACATGTTACACTTCTTCGCAATACTCATCGAAAGCGGCTTGAAGTTTTGACACCACTTCCATCGGTTCATGTCCTTCGATTTCGTGACGTTCGACCATTTTAATGATTTTCCCGTCTTTTAATAGAGCAAATGATGGTGAAGATGGCGGGAAACCTTCAAAGTATTCACGTGCTCTTGCGGTTGCTTCTTTGTCCTGTCCAGCAAACACTGTGAGCAATTGATCTGGACGCTTATCGTAATGAACAGAATAACCAGCCGCTGGTCTAGCAATACCACCTGCACAGCCGCACACTGAATTCACCATGACAAGTGTCGTTCCTTTTTTCGTCAGCGCTTCATCGACTTCTTCAGCTGTTGTCAGTTCCGTATAACCTGCCTGTTTAATCTCTTCTCGTGCTTGTTTCACAATATCATTCATAAATAAATTAAAATCAATATTCATAACCGTCCACTCCTTCTACGTACCAAACCATTTTAACTACATCATATCAAGGAAAACGCCGGCGGGCAAATGTCTTGTTTCGCCCCCTTCACTTTTTTCAAACGTCGTTTATGACCTGTGGAATTGGGGAAAAGTGATAGTAAAGTGATGAAAGGGAGAACTGCGTGATGGCACAATTCAAAAAAGCGATACTCATTTATAACGGAAATGCTGGACAAAAAAACATGGAAAAAACACTAGGTCAAACAGTGCCTCTTCTTTCTTTACATATTGATGAACTCATCCTTAAGCCTACAAAACAGCCGAATGATGCCTATCATTTCTGCCGCGAGATGGATGAGTCGATTGAATTGTTGATTATACTAGGCGGAGACGGAACCGTCCATGAATGTATGAATGGAATTGGCGGTTTAGAAAAAAGGCCAGCTGTAGCGATTTTACCTGGCGGGACGTGCAATGACTTTTCTAGAACGCTAGGCATCCCGCAGCAGATGCCAAAGGCCGCTCAAATGGTGATAGATGGCACTGAAAAAAAGGTCGATTTAATCAAAGCAGATGATCGATACCTTTTAAATTTTTGGGGGATTGGTCTCATCGCAGATACCTCAAACAATATTAATGATAAAGAAAAAGCTGTCCTCGGAAAAATCAGTTACTTCACGAGCGCTCTTCGAACCCTTCAGCAGACAGAACCTTTCTACGTACGCATTGAAACCGAAGAGGAAAACTGGGAAGAAGAAGCTGTGATTGTCCTTGTCATGAATGGGCACTTTATCGGTACAAATAAATTAGATCTGCCAAATGCTTCAATTGATGATGGAAAAGCCGAAATTTTAATTTGCAGAAATACGAGTTTCTCTGCTTTAAAAGAGATTTTTTCAATGAACCGCGAAGAGCTAGAAGATTTTAAAGGTGACCTGTCTCTTATTCAAGCATCCCGCATTCATATTCATACAAAAGAGGAAATGGATGCAGATACAGATGGTGAGGTATATATGACTGCTCCTTCTTCCCTTGAAGTATTAAAACAGCATTTGACCTTTATTGTTCCAGCAGAATAAAAAGCGCCTGCATCATTTCGATGCGGGCGCTTTTTTGATATAACGTCTGTATAAATATTCAAGTGCATACCCTAGCAGTGTACCTATAAGAAGGGAAATGCCTAATAAACTATTGGCGACTCCTTTAAATCCACCTATCATCAACAAGCAATAGGCGATTTGAATGATTGAAACGATTGATATGATGAGCAGTAAGCGTTCAGGATGATTGCGTGATTTGGAAATATACCGAAGAAAAGCGAACGCAATGGCTGTTATAAACATCAGACCAATCGTAAGAAAAGCAAAGAAATCTAATCCAGACATCTCATCGCTCCTTTCTGATTGATATGGAAATCCCCCTCTCATTGTGAGAAGGGGACATATAAATGAGCTTAATAGACGGACGTCTCTTCGTCAATGCCTTCAAGAATTTGTTTAATTCTTTGCAGGAATCTACCGCATACAAGACCATCGAGTACTCTATGATCTAATGAAAGACAAAGATTCACCATATCTCTTGCGGCAATCATACCATTTACAATCATCGGGCGCTTTACAATAGATTCTACTTGTAAAATGGCTGCTTGCGGATAGTTAATGATCCCCATTGATTGAACCGAACCAAATGATCCTGTGTTGTTCACAGTGAAAGTGCCGCCTTCCATGTCACTTTGCTTCAGTTTGCCTTGTCTGACCTTGGAAGCAAGTTCATGAATTTCTTTGGCGATTCCCTTAATCGTTTTCTCATCCGCATCTTTAATCACTGGGACAAAAAGAGCGTCATCTGTTGCAACAGCAATGGAGACGTTGATCGCTTTCTTTTGAACAATTTTATCTCCAGCCCACATGCTGTTCATTTCAGGAAATTCCTTTAAGGCCTGAGCCACTGCTTTGACAAAGAATGCAAAGAACGTCAAATTAAAGCCTTCTTTTGCTTTGAATTGATCTTTTAGCTGATTTCTTCTTGTCACAAGGTTTGTCACATCCACTTCCATCATCGTCCAGGCATGTGGAATTTCATGCTTGCTTCTTAGCATGTTTGCGGCAATCGCCTGTCTAATCGGAGTGACCGGCAGTTCAACATCTCCAGGCATTGAAGAGATGGAAGGAGCCGCTTTTGCTTGTGACGGCTTTGCAGGCTCCGTTTGACCCGTACCATCACTCACAGGTGCTGCCGTTTCTTGTGCCCCTCCACTTTCGATAAGCTTCAGCAAATCTTTTCTTGTGATTCTGCCGCCAGCTCCCGTTCCTTGAACAGCCGCTAAATCAATTCCGTGCTCATCTGCTAAACGCAGGACTGCCGGAGAGTATCGTTTCTTTTGACTCTGATCCACATTTGTTTGGTCAGGTTCTGGTGCTTCATCTTGCGCAGGCGCCTCTTCTGTTTTCGCACTCTGCTGCGCACTGCCTTCTACTTCAATTTCACAAAACACTTCTCCTACTTGAAGTGTATCACCCTCTGCAGCCACTAGTTTAGTGATTGTTCCTGTAAAGGATGACGGAACCTCTGCATTTACTTTATCTGTCATGACTTCCGCAATCGGATCGTATTTATTCACATGATCGCCAGGTGAAACGAGCCATTTGCTAATGGTTCCTTCTGTTACACTTTCACCAAGCTGAGGCATTTTCATTTGTTCAGTTGCCACTTTGAAACCCTCCTCTTTCTTAAAACGCCGCTAGTTCTCTCATTTCAGCTTCTACCTTATCCGGATTAACCATGAAGAATTTCTCCATTGTCGGTGCATAAGGCATTGCAGGGATATCAGGTCCTGCTAGACGTTTAATTGGCGCATCTAAATCAAACAAGCAGTGCTCTGAAATGATGGCAGCCACTTCACTCATGATGCTTCCTTCTTTTGTATCTTCTGTTAACAAGAGTACTTTCCCTGTTTTTGATGCCGCTTCAATAATCGCTTCTTGATCAAGCGGGTACACTGTACGTAAATCGAGAATATGAGCAGAAATTCCGTCCTTCGCAAGGCGCTCTGCTGCTTGGAGGGCAAAATGAACACAAAGGCCATATGTAATGACCGTAATGTCATCGCCTTCTCGTTTCACATCCGCTTTTCCAATAGGGAGCGTATAATCCTCTTCAGGCACTTCTCCTTTAATGAGACGGTATGCACGTTTGTGTTCAAAGAACAATACAGGATCTGGATCACGCACTGCGGCTTTTAACAACCCTTTGACATCATAAGGTGTAGAAGGCATCACAATCTTTAAGCCTGGCTGATTGGCAAAAATGGCTTCGACCGATTGTGAATGATAAAGCGCCCCGTGTACGCCGCCCCCGTAAGGAGCACGAATGACCATTGGGCAGCTCCAATCATTATTGGAACGATATCTAATTTTTGCAGCCTCTGAAATGATTTGGTTGATGGCTGGCATAATAAAATCCGCAAATTGCATCTCCGCGATCGGACGCATTCCATACATAGCAGCCCCAATACCTACACCTGCAATCGCTGATTCGGCAAGAGGTGTATCCATGACGCGCGCTTCTCCAAATTGCTCGTAAAGACCCGCTGTTGCTTTAAATACGCCGCCTTTTTTCCCGACATCCTCTCCGAGCACAAACACTTTCGGATCTCGCTCCATTTCTTCTTTCATCGCTAATGTGATAGCGTCTATATATGACATAACAGGCATTTTTCTTCCCCCTTACTCCGCATACACGTAACGAAGTGCGCTTTCTGCATCGGCATAAGCTGCATTTTCCGCTTCATCAGTGGCTTCGTTTACGATTTGCATGATTTCTTTGGTCATGTCTTCTTTCATTTCAGAACTCATGACATTTCCTTCGATTAAGTACGTTTCATATTGAATGAGCGGATCTTTCTTTCTTGCTTCGAGCACTTCTTCCTTTTCTCGATAGCTAGAATCATCGTCATCACTTGAATGCGCAGTTAACCGGTAAGAAATGGTTTCAATCAATGTTGGGCCTTCACCTCTTGCTGCACGGTCTCTCGCTTCTTTGACCGCTGCATACACTTCAAGCGGATCATTTCCATCAACCGTCACACCAGGCATTCCGTACCCTATTGCACGATCTGAAATACGCTCACATGCCACTTGTTTGTCATACGGGACAGAAATCGCATACTTATTGTTTTCACACATGAAAATAACAGGCAACTTATGCACCGCAGCAAAGTTGGCGCCTTCGTGGAAGTCTCCTTGGTTTGAAGAGCCTTCACCGAACGTGACAAAGCTAACAAAATTCTTTTGCTCTAGACGCCCGGCAAGTGCGATGCCAACCGCATGAGGAACCTGCGTTGTCACAGGTGATGATCCAGTCACAATTCGGTTTGATCTTTGCCCAAAATGACCTGGCATCTGTCTCCCGCCTGAGTTTGGATCGTCTTTTTTCGCAAAACCAGACATCATTAAATCTTTCGCCGTCATCCCGAATGCAAGGACAACCCCCATATCACGGTAATAAGGTAAAACGTAATCCTCTTCCCTATTGAGGGCAAAAGCGGCACCGACTTGCTGCGCTTCCTGTCCTTGACAAGAGATGACGAATGGAATTTTTCCAGAACGGTTTAACAGCCACATCCGTTCATCAATTTTTCTTGCTAAAAGCATGGTTCTATATATGTCAATCGCTTGTTCATCTGATAATCCTAATTCCTGATGACGCATGTTACTCATCATGTTTCCCTCCTTGATTAAAAATGGATCGCCTTTCCGTCAACAGCCAGTGCTGCCTCGCCAATTGCCTCTGACAAGGTTGGATGCGGGTGGATCGTCTGCCCCACTTCCCACGGAGTTGCATCTAGTACTTTAGCTAATCCAGCTTCAGATATCATATCTGTTACATGAGGACCAATCATATGAATCCCTAAGATATCATCTGTCTTTTGGTCAGCAATGATTTTGACAAATCCATCAGACTCTCCAAATACAAGCGCTTTTCCGATGGCCATGAAGGGAAACTTCCCAATCTTGACTTCGTAGCCTTGCTCTTTTGCCGCCTGTTCAGTCAGCCCAACACTAGCGGTTTCTGGGTGAGAGTAAACACATTTAGACACGAGCGTTTCATCAAGCGGCTTTGGATCTTGACCAGCCATATGTTCTACTGCAATCATGCCTTCATGTGATGCGACATGCGCCAGCTGAAGACCGCCAATGACATCACCTATTGCGTAAATATGCGACTCTTTCGTTTGATAATGCTCATTCACGACAATGCCTTGCTTTTCTGTCTGAATGTCCGTGTTTTCAAGACCTATGCCTTCCACGTTTGGCACTCGGCCAACTGAAAGAAGCAGTTTCTCTGCTTCAAACGACTGAGTGTCTCCACCTTGTTCCACTTGGATCTTGACGAGATTCTCGTGCTTTTCGGCAGTATCTGGCAGAACCTTCGCATTTGTCACTAAGGTAATCCCTTTCTTCGTCAAAAGCTTTTCCATTTCTTTAGAAATATCTTGATCCTCTGTTGGCAAAATGCGATCTGCAAATTCGATCACTGTGACTTTTACGCCAAAATCGTTAAGCATGGAAGCCCACTCGATCCCAATCACGCCTCCGCCGACAATCAGCATGGACTGAGGGAGTTCTTGCAGTTCAAGTGCTTCGTCTGATGTAAGGATGTGTGTTCCATCCGCTTCAAGCCCAGGCAGGACGCGCGGTCTTGACCCAGTCGCAATGATGACCTGCTTTGGAATCAGCATTTCATTTTCATCGCCATTCGCCATTTCTACCGAGATGGTGCCTGGCATTGGCGAAAAAATCGAAGGGCCTAGGATACGGCCTATTCCTTCGTATACATCAATTTTCCCTTGTTTCATTAAGTGTTTGACGCCACCTGCTAATTTGTCGACAATCTCTGTTTTTCTTTTTTGTACGCTTGCAAATTGTAAGGCAATTCCGCTTGCTTCAACGCCAAATTCAGCGGCACGTTTGACCGTTTGATAGACTTCTGCACTTCTAAGAAGCGCTTTAGATGGGATACAGCCTTTATGAAGACATGTTCCACCGAGCTTTGATTTTTCTACGACTGCTGTTTTCAATCCAAGTTGAGAGGCACGAATGGCTGCTACATAGCCGCCTGTGCCTCCACCAAGAATGACGAGGTCATATTCAGTTGCCATGACTTGTCACTCCTTTCTCCGCCTTTTGATCATTTGGGTATTCTTTTGGTGTTTCTTCTTCTTTTAAAATACGAAGCGCCCCTTCTGCTAAGGATTGCAATTCATTTTCACCCGGGTACACAACAACATCTGAAATCCAGTCAATGTATCCTCTAATGCTTGACGTAATTTGTTTGCTGTACGCAAGGCCGCCTGTTAACACAATGACGTCTACAGCTCCTTTTAAGACCGCACTAGCCGCACCGATTTCTTTGGCAATTTGATAGCACATCGCTTCATAAATAAGCGCCGCACGCTCATCACCTGCTTCGATCATGCGCTCTACTTTTACTGCATCTGTCGTACCAAGATAGCCCGCAAGACCGCCTTCACCAATAATGCGTTTGAGCATTTCCTCTTGCGAATATTCACCAGAAAAGCATAAATTGACAAGGTCACCTGTTGGAAGAGTACCTGCCCGCTCTGGGCTGAAAGGACCCTCGCCATGAAGACCGTTATTCACATCAATGACTTTTCCTTTTTGATGTACACCAATCGTAATTCCGCCGCCCATATGGGTAATGATCATGTTCAAATCTTCATAACGTTTTCCAAACGAAGCAGCCGTTTTTCTTGCGACTGCTTTTTGATTTAACGCATGAAAAATGCTTTTCCGCTCAATTGTTGGCAGTCCTGAAATACGAGCAATCGGCTGTAGTTCATCTACGACTACTGGGTCCACAATAAAAGCTGGGATGTTAAGACCAAGTGCAATTTCTCGGGCAATGATTCCGCCTAGATTAGAGGCGTGCTGGCCAGCATACCCTTCTTTTAGATCTTCAACCATTTGCTCATTTACTTCATATGTGCCACCTTCAATCGGACGAAGAAGACCACCGCGTGCGCAAACTGCATCAAACTTTGAGATGTTCATCCCCTGTTCATGCAGTGTTTTCAAAATGGTTTCTTTACGGAAAGAAAATTGATCAATGATATGAGGAAACTGCTTGATTTCCTCATCTGTATGTCTTAATGTCGTTTCAAAAATAGATCGTTCATTATGAAACACACCGATTTTTGTTGAGGTAGAGCCAGGATTAATCGTGAGAATACGCCATTCTTTTGTCAGCAAAAACAAAACCTCCGTTTCAACTCATTCATCCATTTAGCGACGACTTAAAATATGTTGACCATTTTGCAGGAATTGGCTTCTTGATTTGCGCATTCTTTCAATTCGCTCTTCAGCCAATCGGTCTGCCGCTTTATAAGTTGGAATGGCATCACGGTTAGAGATTTCAATCACTCGCTCAATGTTTTGGTAAATGCCTTCTACTTTTTTCATTGCACGATCTGCATTATAGCCATAAAGCTCATCTGCAACGTTAATCACACCGCCTGCATTGATGACATAATCCGGTGCATACACGATGCCCATTTCATGAATAAGATCTCCATGATGTGTTTCTCTCAGCTGGTTATTCGCTGCACCTGCAATGACTTTTGCCTTTAATTTAGGAATCGTCACATCGTTAATGGTTGCACCGAGTGCACATGGTGCGTAAATATCACATTCTTGATCATAAATATCATCAGGGTCTACCGCTTTTGCACCGAAGTCTTCTACAGCTCGCTGAACTGAGTCTTTGTTGATATCAGTGACGATGAGCTGTGCGCCTTCTTCATGCAGGTGTTTACATAGGTTGTAAGCCACGTTTCCAACACCTTGAACGGCAATTGTTTTTCCTTCTAGTGAATCTGTACCGAATGCTGCTTTTGCAGCTGCTTTCATCCCTTTATATACACCGTAAGCAGTCACTGGAGATGGGTTTCCTGAAGAACCAAATGCAGGAGAGATTCCTGTGACAAAGTCTGTTTCTTCATGGATAAGATCCATATCTTCTACCGTTGTACCGACATCTTCAGCGGTGATATAACGGCCATTTAATCCTTGAATGTAACGGCCAAAAGCACGGAACATTTCTTCATTCTTGTCTTTTCTCGGATCACCGATGATGACCGTTTTACCGCCGCCAAGGTTAAGCCCTGCCGCCGCATTTTTATAGGTCATACCTCTTGCAAGACGCAAGGCATCTTCGATAGCTGCTTCTTCATTTTCATATGTCCACATTCTTGTTCCGCCGAGTGCTGGCCCAAGTGTTGTATCATGAATGGCAATGATGGCTTTTAAACCAGACTGTTCATCCTGACAAAATACAAGCTGTTCATAATCGTATCGTTCCATATATTTAAAAAGTTCCATTTTCTTTTCCTCCTATTACTTTCACTTAATTTGATGTACAGATGGCAAGTGCAATTGAATAGAGCTTACTTTCTGCTGAATCAGACCGGCTTGTTAAAGCAATCGGGGCCTTCGCTCCTGCCACCACAGCCCCCACTTTTGCATGAGCAAAGTAGATGAGAGATTTATAAAGAATGTTGCCTGCTTCAATGGTTGGCACAAGCAAAATATCAGCATGACCAGCCACGTCACTCGTAATATTTTTATGAGAAGCTGCCGTTTGAGAGATGGCATTATCTAAAGCAAGCGGCCCATCAATCAGGCAACCAGAAATTTGACCTCTTCGATTCATTTGCGCAAGGCTTGCAGCTGTGAGTGTCGAATCCATCGCTGGGTTTACGACTTCTACCGCTGATAATACCGCCACTTTGGGCATATCATTTCCGACAGCTTGTGCGACTTGAACGGAATTCATCGTAATTTCTTTCAGCATATTTAAATCAGGCGCAATGTTCATCGCAGAATCCGTCACATAGATAAAACGGTCAAAGCCCGGTACTTCGAAGGCTGCAACATGTGAAAGGACACTCGCTGTCCGAAGCCCATACTCTTTATTTAGGACAGCTTTTAACAATACGGCTGTCGGGACATGACCCTTCATGAGAATATCTGCATGATTTTCACTTACTGCCTGAACGGCAATTTTGGCAGATTCTTCGGGTGAATCTGAATGAATAATATCTATCCAGTCTTCATTGATCTCATGCTGTTTGACTAGCTCCTTTAGGTTGCGTTTGTTTCCAACCAGCAGGAAGCGAGCGACTTTTCGTTCGATTGCCATTTTGATGGCATGAAGCACTTCTTCGTCTTCTGCATGAGCCACAGCCGCTGTTTTATTCTGCAGCTGCGAGGCTTTGATAATCAGATCGTCAAGCTTCATACTTGCCCACCTTTCCTTGTGCTCGGTTCCTCTTTTTATATGCAAGTTCCGTGCCAGCTTGAAATGTGTGAAAAATAAACCTTTTCGCAAAGAAATTATGCAATTTCTTGCAGGTTACGTGCATGTTACTGCATGCTATCTTTTGCAAGCTGATACTTATCCATTTTATAGTAAAGATTTCGAATGCTGATCCCTAACGTTTTCGCTGTTTTTGTGCGATTGAATTGATGTTTTTCAAGGGTTTGTTTGATCAACTGCGCTTCAAATGCTTCTACAGCATCTGAGAGCGTCTCCCCCTCAAATTGACTAACAGCCAGTTCCTGCTGCTCTTTTTCCTCATGCTCGTCTGACTCCATGAAGGCGATATGCGCTTCATCGATCCATTCTTCTTGCGGATTCAAAAAGATCATCGCTCGTCCAAGCACATTTTCAAGCTCTCTCACGTTGCCTGGCCAGCTATATGATCGAAGTCTATGAAGCGCACGATCTGTTAAGCCGCTGACGTTTCGCCCATAGTCTAAATTGATCTTCTGGATGAGGCGTTTACTTAATGATTCAATATCTTCGAGACGCTGTCTGAGCGGTGGGATCGATATCGGGTATCTATTCATTCGATAATATAAATCCTCTCTGAACTTCCCTTCTGCCATCGCCTTTTCAATATTGACATTTGTCGCTGTGATCACACGCACATCGACCGGTATCGCTTTCGTTCCGCCTACCCGAACAATTTCTTTTTCTTGCATGACACGCAGCAATTTCGCTTGTGTACTTGGCGTCATTTCACCGATTTCATCTAAAAAGATGCTGCCTTGATTGGCTTCTTCAAACAGCCCTTTTTTCCCGCCTCGCCTTGCACCAGAAAACGCTCCTTCCTCGTAGCCAAACAGTTCTGACTCTAAAAGAGTTTCTGATAAGGCAGCACAGTTGACACGGACAAAGCGGTTGTACTTGCGATCACTTTCATTGTGAATGGCATGTGCAAACAGCTCTTTCCCAGTACCTGATTCTCCGCGGAGTAAAATGGTTGCCGGCGTTTTTGCGCCCAGCTTTGCCTGCTCAAGTGCGACAAGCATTTGTTCACTTTCTCCAATAATGTCTTCAAATGTGTACTTCGCTTCAAGTGTTCGGATGAGCTGTCTTGCTTTATTTAATTCATTCGTCAATGATTGAATTTCGGATACATCGTGAATGACACCGACACTGCCTTTTAGAATGCCGTCCACAATGACAGGTGCTACATTGACGATGACATCTTTTTTATTTGGACCAACCTTCATTCTGACGCCACGAACAGGTCTTCTTGTTTCAAGCACCTTTAAGTGCATGCTTTCCCCTTCGGAAATATCAGCACCAGCTGGTTTACCTACGACCTCTTTATCCGTTAAACCGGTCATTTTCGTATAAGCACGGTTGATCAAAATACCTTTCCCCTGCTCATCGACAACCGATATGGCTTCATCTGATGATTGAATAATCGCCTCAAGCATCGTTCTTACTTCTTTGAGGTTTGTCACTTCTTCCGCAAGCTCCACCGCATCTGTTATGTCTTTAAAGATCGATAAAGCACCTAACATTCTCCCCGCGTCATCAATAATCGGCAGACGGGTGGTCACAATTTGAATTTGCTGATTCAAAAATTGCTTTTGGTTAAATTCCGGCTCCCTTGACCTTAATATATCGGGAAGTTTTGTGTTCGGAATCACTTCTCGAATGTGACGGCCAATCGCATCCTTTTGCGAACACCCCACCATTTTGGCAGCCGATCGATTAAACAGGACCACTTCTTCATCCATATTAATAAAAATCATGCCATCATTCGTTGCATTAAAAATGCGGTCATGTTTATAGGTTTGTTCCTTCAATATTTGAATAAGCTGTTGTTTCTCTGCCATTAATTCTGACATGACGTATGCCATCGAGCTTGGCACAATCACAGCATGCTCTGGTTTTTGTTCAATTAGTTCCTTCAGTACAGCAGAACTGCCTGTGGTTTCAATGATGATATCAATGTCATCTTTTATGTATTCTTTCCAATCCGTCGTCGTCTCAATTCCATTCTTTTTCGCTTCATCCATCCCCGGTGCCTCGAGATCAAGGTCGGCGATCGCAATGATTTGAACCGTATTTGTTTTCAGCAATGTTTCAAGCAGTGCTGATCCACCTTGTCCTGCACCGACAATCAAGACTCTCTGCATCCCGTTACCCCTTTATATGAAAAATTTTGCACACCATATTTTTCCGTTGCAAAAAATTGCACAACACCTATATTACCACGTTTTCCTTTCTTGACAAAATATTTTTTGAATTAGACAATGGAAGTAAATGACGTTTAAGGGGACATTCGATGGGAAGACTACTCGCATTAGTGATTATTTTAATACCTGGAGCCTTTGCAGCACTTGGCATTAAGCTGCTGCGGGACACTGTTTTCGGCATCATCATTGCACCATTTCCATATTTATGGCTGCAAGGAATTGCAGGGTTGTTATTTTTAGGGGGAGGTCTTTATGTTGTTGCAGGATTTATTTTATATAGAGACCGTAAACGAAATAAAGTAACAACTCGTTTTAAGCAAAGGTAATCATGAAAAAGACCCGCTGTTGATAGCAGGTCTTTATTTCATTTCTTCTCTTATTTTGACGGCACGATCAGGAAAATCTGTAAAGATTCCATCAACACCCAAGGTCAACATATTTTTTATTTGCTTCTCACTGTTTACAGTAAACGGTCTGATCACTTGTTGGTCTGCATGGAGAGCGGATACAACTTCTTTTGTCACCCCAGCGCCCTTTATATTCGGATGGTACCCCTTAGCCGGGATTGTTTTTAAATACATCTCCGGCTGATGAATCACATCCATCGTGAGGACCGCCAGTTCAATGTGCGGCATCAGCTTGTGAAAAAGAGCTAAACTGCCGTGATGAAATGATGAGACAAGCACACGATCCTCTATTTGAAAGTGCTCAATTTGCTCTTTTACTTTCTCTTCAATCCCTGGATATCGATAAATAGAGTTTTTTAATTCAATGTTGATCATAAAGGATGGTCGCTGCGTCACTAGCTCTAATACTTCTTCTAAAAGAGGAATGGAGACCGCACCCGTTTCTTCATAGAAAGAATGACTGGCATCCCCTCTTTTTAACTCTTCATATGTATAGTCTTTCACTAACCCTTTCATATTGGTCGTTCGATTCAGCTTTTCATCGTGAATGACAGCCAGTCTGCCGTCTTTGGTGAGCTGAACATCAAGCTCAATTCCATCCGCTCCAGAATGGAGTGCGTGCTCAAAGGCAATCATGGTGTTCTCTGGATAGTTTCCTTTAAAGCCTCTATGTGCAAAAATTTTCGTCATATGCCACCTCTAAATATGATGATTACCTATATTATGACGTGTCTGTTTTCGTTTTTCCAGTTTGAGCACATAAAAAAACCTCTTCTGATTAGAGAGAAGAGGTTGACAGGTAAATTCGATCACGTAATCGCTCTGATGGCTTGCTCTGTCGTCTCTGCGTCAAGAGCAAAAAGGGAAGAAACAACTGCGACTGCTGTAACGATTGTTACACCTAACAACAACTTTTTCATAAGATAACCTCCACTTTCTTTTGAAGTATTTGTGCATCGAATTTCTTTTCAAGAAAACGAATGGCATTTTGATAATCATTTCGTTCCTTGAAGTATTTCGATATTTGTTCAGACAAATCCTCAAGCTCCACATATAATCTATTTTTTTCTATGTAGTCTAATTTTTCAGAGAATACGTCTGCTGCTCCACTATTTTCGCACATCAGATCCAAAATTTCAAATTTTACTATATATTCATTATTTTGGATATCACAGCTATATTGAATCCCCTCTTTAATATATTCTTTCGCCTCATGATCTCCTAAATGAACTAAGGCATTTGCGAGAACATATAAAGATTGGATGAAATAATGGCTATTGTCGCGATGAATTTGAATGCTCATCCCTTTTTTGGCGTATTGTGCGCTTTTTTCATAATCATGTTTTGCGTAATAAAGAACCGCTAAATTGTGATAGCACTTCCCAATCAGCACTTCATTGTTAATGCGCTTACTTTTCTCAAGTGCCTCTTGGTACTTTTCCTCAGCTTCATCAAACTGTAGTAAATCAATACAGTTGCTCGCATGTAAGATTAAGCTGTCAATCGCCTGTGCGGTATATTCCTCATGCGCTTTAAACGTATCAATGGCTTTTTTAATATGATTAATGGAAATGAAATTTTGCTTCAGTTCGTAATAAATGGAAGCGACTTTATGATGAAAAGTCCCTACTTCAAGATCTTCATTCACACGTTTTAGACGCTGCTCTGCAATCTTATAAAAACTAATCGCCTCATCATATTTTTTGACATAGGCGGCATATTGGCCTTTATAAAAGTAAAAATAAAAATTAATAATGTCATCTGCTTTTTCATCCAGCGTTCCGACACTTTTCATAATCTGATTGGCTTTTTCAATATTTCCAAGTAACATTTCATGTCTGCCGTCGACTAGCTGATAATAAAGAAGAACTTCTCGGTCCTCATCTGTATTTTTTAGCAAATTCTGAATTTTCTCTTTATAGACAGCAGATTTTTCTAGGTCATTCTGAGAAATGACCCTCGTCCACTTGCTAATTTCGTTCGCAACCTCAGCAGAGTGGATTTTCAGCTTTCCCATAACCTCACCCTCTTCTTTTCATTATTATAGCATAGTAAAAGAATGTGAAAATTATTAAATTCGACAATGGGAATATTCAGTTCAAATGGCACAATCTCTAAGAAGCCAGTGACTTTAAAACGCCAACCAATCGGGTCAATAGAAATAGAACTTTCGATCTCATTTGCTTTATTTACCAATTACATAAGACCTTTTCCTCTCATCCTTTTTCTTACGAATGAGCGTTTTCTTCTTCTATAAGCCAGTTGATTAGCGTAGCTGATTACCACTATTTTATGTCCTATTCATTTCTTTCATGCTTTATTTTTCATTTTATTCTGAAAATAAAGCGACCCGTTTGTCCAATTTAAACATTAAAGATGATTTTATCAACATATCCATTTTTTAGCAATATTTTACAAAAATAAAAAAACGCCTCATTGAAGAAACGTTTTTTTATGGACGTTGACTTAGCTTGCTCTATGCTCTAAACGCAGACGATCAGCCACCATCGCAATAAATTCTGAATTGGTTGGTTTGGCTTTTGACATGCTGACCGTGTAACCAAAGAGTGAGGAAATGGAGTCAATATTCCCTCTGCTCCAAGCCACTTCAATGGCATGACGAATCGCTCGTTCTACCCTGCTGGCTGTCGTGTTAAATTTCTTTGCAATGTCTGGGTACAATACTTTTGTAATACTGCCGAGTAGTTCAATATCATTGTACACCATCGAAATGGCTTCTCTTAAGTATAAATAACCTTTAATATGAGCTGGCACGCCAATCTCATGAATAATTGTCGTAATGCTCGCATCTAAGTTCTTACGTTTCGGTTCAGGTTTGCTGCGAAGGACACTGTTTTGGATAGATGAAGATCGATGGCTGACTTGTGTGCCGTTTCCACTGACTTGACGAATATGACCTACGAGGTTTTCCATATCGAATGGTTTCAAAATGAAATAGGATGCGCCCAAATCGACCGCTTTTTTCGTTACGTCTTCTTGTCCGAAAGCCGTCAGCATAATGACACTTGGCTGTTTGGTCATTTCATTGTTTTCACGGAGGCGTTCCAGTACAGCAAGACCGTCTAAATGAGGCATGATAATATCTAAGAGGAGAACGTCGGGCTCTTTATCTTTAAATAATGTCAGACATTCCTGACCATTATACGCCACGCCAAGTACTTCCATATCTTCCTGTCCCTCAATATACTCTGTCAAAAGGCCAACAAGTTCTCGATTGTCATCAGCTACACACACTTTAATTTTCTCCACGTTCTTTCCTCCCCAATGTCGATTCCTTAGTCTTTTGCATTTCTCTTCTGAGTGTTCAATTCGACAAAACCATGCTATCCCCTTTAAAAAAGTTTAATTTTCCGAATAATAGAGCATTATCTAGCTTTTTCTACGTTTTTCTTAATGAATCGACGATTATTGCAATTTGACAATACACTGTTTTCCATTTTGTCGAAAAATCTCTTTTTCCTTATTTTATAACATGATGGAAGAGAAAGAAAGGGTAGAAAAAAACTGCCGGAAGATTCGCGGCAGTTTTTCGTCAGCTTGCTTTTTTGTTTTTTTGATAAAGATCAATTCCTGCTTCTGACAGCATCCATTCAATGTGTACGCCGTATCCGCTTGTCGGGTCATTGACGAACACGTGAGTGACCGCTCCAATGACTTTGCCATTTTGGATGATCGGACTTCCGCTCATTCCTTGAACGATCCCGCCCGTTTTGCTTAATAAGCGCTCATCCGTTACTTTAAGCACCATTCCTTTTGTTGCCGGGAATTTTTGCGGTGTTGTGCTGACGATTTTAATATCAAATTTCTCTACTTTATCATGGTCCACAACCGTTAATATTTCGGCTGGACCTTCTTTTACTTCATTTGATAATGCAACTGGAAGTGGTTTGTCTGCTACATGATTTTCAAGTTTTTCGGTTAATGTACCAAATATACCGAATGGACTGTTACGTGAAATATCACCTATCGTTTTTCTTTCGGAAGAAAACCTGGCCAATTTTTCTCCAGGATTGCCTCCTGTCCCTTTTTCAATGGATGTGACGGTTGATCTGACAATTTCACCATTGTCGACCACGATTGGTTTTTTTGTATCCATGTCAGAAATCACATGCCCAAGGGCGCCATATTTTTTAGAAGATGGTTCAAAGAAGGTCATCGTCCCGATTCCTGCTGCGGAATCACGAATATAAAGACCGATTCGATAAGTACCTTCACTTGCATCTTTCGCGGGTGTTAATGTCGTTTGAAAGGTTTTATGGTCTCTTTTTATGAGTAAATGAAGGGTTTCCCCCGTTTTTCCGGCTTTCTGAATAAATGGGGTGAGGTCATTCATCTTCTCCATTTTGTGACCATTGATCTCAATGATCATATCCCCTGATTGAATGCCTGCGGCTTCACCTGGTGATTTTTTGCCGTCTGCTGTTGTGATTTGATGAAAACCGACAACGAGAACTCCGACAGAGTGGAGTTTGACGCCAATGGATTGTCCTCCAGGAATGACTTTTAATTCGGGAAGAACATCGACTTTTGTTTTCTTAATAGGAAATCCTTTAAAATCATAAACAATTTCGGCTTTTCCCGCCTTTTGTCCCGTTACTTCAAGTTGATTCTTTTTCTCTGAAAGACTAAAGGCTGGTGAAGAAGCATTGGCTGACGCTTCAATTGATGTATCAATCGAATGCTTCTCGTGTTCAAATACTGCGACAGTTGTTGGAATGCTGATATATTCCTTCACTATGCTCATAAACCCTGTACTTATTAAAGAAACAAGGAGAATCACACCAATGGCTTTTCTCATCTTTTCGGGCATTCATTTTTCACTCTCCTCGCTCCTTACCCACACCAGAACATTAATGTTTTGGCTACATCTTTACTTTTGCCTTCTTAGCGAGGATTTATAACCGACACCTTTAGAAAATGATTGGATAAATTGATAAAAGAAAAAGACGAAATCATGCGTATATACGGCGAATATGAGACAATATAAAAAAGGCAGCTGTTGTTTCAGCTACCCTGTCGTTTTGACATCATTTGCTTGGTGCAGTAATTCTTTTGCATGCTGTTTTGTGAGCTCAGTGACTTCTACACCAGCAATCATTCGGCCGATTTCACTCACTTTTTCATCATCACTTAGTGGTTTGACGTTCGTCATTGTTCTAC
The DNA here is from genome assembly GCF_040047675.1 of Bacillus sp. BS1807G30. Lineage (NCBI taxonomy): Bacteria > Bacillati > Bacillota > Bacilli > Caryophanales > Bacillaceae > Bacillus > Bacillus sp. BS1807G30. The sequence goes on from NZ_CP157353.1 coordinate 2,178,169, forward strand.
CAGCTTTAGCGCGTTTAGAAATAAAAAGATGTGTATCAGCCATTGCTGCGACTTGCGGCAGATGGGTAATACAGAGTACTTGTGAGCCTGCTGCTACTTTATAAATTTTTTCAGCAATGGCTTGTGCGACTCTGCCGCTAACGCCTGTATCCACTTCATCAAATATAATGGACGTCACTTCTTGTTTCGCTGAGAAAATACTTTTCACTGCCAGCATGACACGTGAAATTTCTCCTCCAGATGCTACTTTTGACAAAGATTTCATCGGTTCACCCGGATTTGTAGAAATGACAAATTGCGCTTGATCTATGCCATTTTTCCCGAGCTGTACGGGTTTTCCATCTAAAAGCGGGCAGTCCGTACTGCCAAATGGTGCATATCGAATCGTAAAAGCGGTATCAAAAGAAGACTTCTCCATATATAAATCCTTCAATTCAGCTTGAATGTGCTTCGCCAGTTTTTTCGCCCATTTTTTACGGAGCTCTGACACGTTAAGCGCTTCAAGCAATGCATCCCGACTTATCGCATCAAGTTTGTTTTTAAGTGTCTGCAAATGGCTGTCTCGATTTTGGATTTGGTCTATCTCCTCTTCAATCTTAGCCGCATATTCTAAAATTTCCTCAACGGTTGTGCCGTACTTTCGCTTCAGCTGCTTCATCTCATTTAACCTAGACTCAATAAAATCAAGACGGGCTGGGTCAAATTCTAATTGATCAAGCATGCTGCGCATTTGAAAAGTAGAATCTTCTAATAAATAATAGGAGTTTGACACTTGCTCAGAGAGCTTTTTCAGATCGTCGTTGATCTCAGAAACTTGCTCAAGCTCGCTTGAAGCCATTCCAACCCAATCAAGTCCTCCCTGCTCATTACGCAGAGCATTATATGCGTTTTGAAGCGAGGAAAAGATTTTTTCAAAATTGCTAATTTGATGACGTTCCTCTTGAAGCTTCTCATCTTCTCCAGGCTCTAATTGTGCCGCTTCAATCTCTTCCAGCTGAAATTGCAATAAGTCTAACCGGTGAACCATTTCCTGTTCATTTTCAGACAGCTGTTTGAGCTTTTGCGCTGTCTTCATATATTGATCATACGCTTCTTGATACTGCGAGAGAGCAGGTGCAATTTCTTCTGCTCCAAATTGATCAAGCAAATGCAAATGATTTTCATCCTCCATGAGCAGCTGATTATCGTGCTGTCCATGTATATCAAGCAAAAGCCGGCCAACTTCTCTTAAAAGCGAGATGGTGACAAGCTTACCATTAATGCGGCAAATGCTTTTCCCGCTTTGATTGATATCACGGCGAAGAATCATCATTTCATCAGATGCATCAATTCCTTGCTCCTCACAAAGGGCAAATACAGGATGATCTGCTGGTACAAGAAAAAGACCTTCAAGCTCTGCTTTTTTTTCGCCATAACGGACAAATTCGGATGATCCTCTTCCCCCTACGAGAAGTGAGACAGCGTCAATCATGATTGATTTTCCGGCACCTGTTTCCCCTGTTAGAACTGTGAGTCCTTTTTCAAACGAAACCGTTAACTCCTCAATGATTGCAAAGTTTTTAATGGTTAGTTCTGCTAACACTCATTTGACACCTCTTTTTGTAAACCTGATCTCTTTATAGAAGCTCTAAAATTTTGGACGAAACGGTATCCGTATCGTCTGGCGTGCGGCAAATGATTAAGATGGTATCATCCCCACAAATGGTTCCCATAATTTCTTCCCAATCTAAATTATCCATTAAAGCACCGATGGCTTGAGCGTTCCCAGGCATTGTTTTTAGAACGATTAAATGACTGGCAGCATCCATTTTAATAAATGCGTCCATTAAGGAACGCTTTAATTTTGATAGCGGGTTAAACCGCTGATCTGCAGGAAGGCTGTATTTATATGTTCCATTATTTGTTGGCACTTTGACTAAATGCAGTTCTTTGATATCTCTTGATACGGTCGCCTGTGTGATGTTATATCCATCCGCTTTTAAAATATCGACTAATTCGTCTTGTGTTTCGATTTCTTGGCTTGCGATAATTTCTCTAATCTTAATATGTCTTTGACCTTTGTTCATTTTGACCCCCCTAGGCGTTAGAATCTCAGTTTGTCTTTACGTTCTATGTTATATGATGCACACTTCAAAAAACAAGCATTACGTGAGAAACGGTTAATTCTGATCTTTTGACCATGTAAAAAGGAATAATAGCGAGCTATTATTCCTTTCAGCATGTAGACAAACCCTCGCATTCTTTGTCAGTCCTGCGCTCTGGTGCTCACGAATCCCAAATTCGCTCCGCGCCAGTATTCGTCCTTCCTAGACTGCAAAGGTTTTCTATCACGCTGAAAAGAAGACAAAGGGCTAAAATCAAGTTCATTTTAGCCCTTTGTCAACAATCTAAAAGGAATAATAGCGAGCTATTATTCCTTTTGTTTCAATAATTCATGTGTCAGCCGGCTCAGGACTGTTTTTCTTTTCTTTCAATACGGCATGGGCTTCTTTGACGACTTTTTCAAGTTCAGATACTGGAAGTGCCGTATTCTCTTCTTGATCGGGATGCAGGACCAAGTGGAGGAGAAATTCGATATTTCCATCTCCGCCTGTAATGGGTGAAAACGAAACATCCTTTACATCATAGCCTTCTTTTGCAGCAAATTGATTCATTTCTTCTAGCACACCAAGATGTACAGAAGGTTCTCGCACAATGCCTTTTTTTCCAACAAGCTCTCTGCCCGCTTCAAACTGCGGCTTTACTAGCGCAATACAGTCGCCGCCTGGGATAAGAATATGCTTTAATGCGGGAAGAATGAGTTTGAGCGAGATAAATGATACATCAATAGATGCAACCTCTGGTAATCCTTCGGTGAAATCTGCCGGAACAGAATGGCGGAAGTTGGTGCGTTCCATGACGATCACCCGATCATCCTGTCGTAATTTCCACGCAAGCTGATTGTAGCCAACATCCACAGCATAGGATTTGACTGCTCCATTTTGGAGTGCGCAATCTGTAAATCCCCCTGTTGATGAGCCGATATCAATTAAAAGCTTTCCTTCAACGGTTAAATCAAATTCTTGAAGTGCCTTTTCGAGCTTTAGCCCACCTCGGCTGACATATTTCAGCGGATTCCCCTTCACAGTCAGCGGGGTATCACGAGCGATTTTTTCTCCTGGCTTATCCAAACGGTTTTCATTTGAGTAAACGATCCCTGCCATAATGGCGCGTTTTGCTTTCTCTCTCGTTTCCATTAGTCCTTGTTCGACTAATAAAACGTCAAGTCGTTCTTTCTTTGATGTCATGATCCAATTCCTTTTCTTGGTGCTGCGGGAAGCAGGTCACGTAACGTTTCAGCAGCCTGTGTTTTCGTCAGTCCAATTTCCTCAAGTAGCGCATCGACACTTCCATGCTCAATAAATTCATCTGGAATGCCCATACGTTCTACTTTTATATGAGACGCTTTTTTGTCGTGAATATATTCTAGTACGCTGCTGCCAAATCCACCCTGAAGCACCGCTTCTTCTATTGTTAAAATTGGCAAACCTTCAGACAGTATCTCATTTAACATGCCTTCATCAAGAGGCTTAATGAAACGAGCATTGACAACACGAATTGATTTTCCTTCTTTTTGCAGTTCTTCTGCTGCCTGTAGCGCCATTTTAATGGTTGTACCGAATGTTAAAATGACAGCATCTTTCCCGGGACGAAGAACTTCCCAAGAACCAATTGGGATGGTTTTCAGCTGTTCATCCATTTTGACGCCTAGTCCATTTCCACGCGGGAAGCGCATGGCAATTGGACCATCATCATATTGAATGGCTGTGTTGACCATATGCTGTCCTTCATTTTCATCCTTTGGCATCATGAGAACCATATTCGGCATATGACGCATGAAAGCAATGTCAAACACACCTTGATGCGTTTCTCCATCTGCACCGACAAGACCTGCACGGTCAATTCCAATGAACACATTGAGATTTTGACGGCAAATATCATGCAGCACTTGGTCATAGGCTCTTTGGAGGAACGTTGAATAAATCGCTAAAAATGGCTTCATGTCCTGTGTAGCAAGTCCAGCTGCCATTGTTGCAGCGTGCTGCTCTGCAATTCCAACATCAAACATTCGCTCTGGGAATTCTTTTGCAAACCCTTCAAGCTTTGAGCCAACAGGCATTGCAGGTGTAATTGCGACAATCCGCTCATCTTGCCGTGCCAGCTTTCTGACGGTTTCACTGACGAGACCACTCCATGACGGTGCGGCTGCTGTCGGTTTTACAAAGTCACCTGTGTCGATTTTGTATGGTCCTGTTCCGTGCCATGTGCCGATCTTATCAGATTCGGCCGGCTTATAGCCCTTTCCTTTTTTCGTGATGACATGAAGGAGAACCGGGCCTTTTGTTTTCTTTGCGTACTCAAGATTCTCAAACAAATCTTCATAGGAATGTCCATCTACTGGTCCTAAGTAAGTAAAACCCATTTCCTCAAAGAACATACCAGAGACAAGCAAATATTTCAGACTGTCCTTGATACGTTCTGCTGTTGCAGCAAGCTTCCCGCCTACTGCTGGGATACGCTTGAATAAGTATTCAAGCTCGTCCTTTACCCATTGGTATTTACCAGCTGTACGTAGTCTGCCAAGCATTGTATGGATCGCACCAACGTTTGGCGCAATACTCATTTCATTGTCGTTTAAGATCACAATCATGTCTTTTTTTTCATCCCCGATATGGTTCAGTGCTTCTAACGCCATACCGCCGGTTAGTGCACCATCGCCGATAATCGGGAGAATGTATTCATCTGTTCCTTTAATGTCACGCGCTGCCGCCATTCCCATTGCACCAGATAATGAGGTTGAACTGTGTCCAGTCTCCCAAACATCATGTTCACTTTCATTTCGTTTAGGGAAACCGCAGAGCCCTTTATATTGACGAAGTGTATCAAACTCGGCGCCTCTTCCAGTTAACAGCTTGTGAACGTAAGACTGATGTCCAACATCCCAAAGAAATTTGTCTTTCGGGCTGTCAAATACTTTGTGAAGTGCAACAGTAAGTTCAACGACACCAAGGTTTGGACCAATGTGCCCACCAGAGTTCGCTAACGACTCAATTAAAAACGTGCGAATGTCCGCACTAAGCTCCTCTAATTCTGCATTTGACATTCCTTTTAGAAACGTTGGATTTTTTATTGATAAAAGATCCAATCAGGATCAACTCGCTTTCAACAAAATTTCTATCTACATATATAATGCCTTATTCCTATGAAAACCAATTCAGGAATAAGAGTTGTCTCATCATGATAAACTGTTTACAGTTTACCACAATTGCTCGAGGACCCTCAAATCTAGGCTGTTTTTAGTGATCTCGTGAGGCAATCAGATCGCATAAATCATGCAGCAATTTTTGCTCTAACTCAAGATTTGAGACAATTTCTTTCGCACGAGTAATATGTTCATCCAGCTTTTCTTTTGCTCCTGAAAGCGTTAATAAAGAAGGATATGTCGACTTTTCATTTGCTGTATCGGAGCCGATCCGCTTTCCTATTTTCTCTTCGCTGCCTTCAAGATCTAAAATATCATCACGGATTTGAAAAGCAATGCCAATATGATAGCTGAATTCTCTCAGCTTTTCGATCTCATCATCAGGTGCACCAGCCAGTATCGCACCAGCAACCACACTAAAGGTGAGTAGCTTTCCTGTTTTGCGAGCATGAATCGATTCTAATTCAGAAAGAGGGATTTGTTTCTGTTCTGCTTCCATATCATCAAATTGCCCGCCAACCATTCCGAGTGCACCTGCTGATGTAACAAGTTCATCGATGATTCTAAGCTTTTGATCAGCAGGTACATCGTCAGATAATTGCGATGTAATCAGACGGAAGCTTTCAGTGAGCAGCGCATCACCTGCAAGAACGGCTGTTGCCTCGCCGTATACTTTATGGTTGGTCGGCTTTCCTCTGCGCAGATCATCATCGTCCATACAAGGAAGATCATCATGTATCAAGGAATACGTATGAATCATTTCCACTGCGCAGCCTACTGGTATACCGTCTTCTTCCCTTTTTCCATACGCATTTAAAAGAGCAAGAACAAGCACAGGACGCAGTCTTTTTCCGCCAGCTTTCAGAGAATAAAGCATAGAAGATTTCAGCTCTTCTGGAATAGACAATTCCTGCACATATGTAAATAAATAATCTTCAATTGCTTGTTTTCGTGTTGTTAAAAATTCGTTTAAGTTACTTGTCACCAGCATCTGCCTCCTTCACTGAAAAAGGAGCCAGTTCACCGTCCTCTTTTAAAATGAAATCCATTTGCTTTTCAACATGCTGTAATTTTTCATGGCAAAGTTTTGAGAGTGTCATGCCCTCTTGGAAATAGTGGATGGCTTGTTCAAGCGGTACATCGCCTTCTTCGAGCTTTCCCACAATCTCTTCAAGTCCTTTCATGGCCTCTTCAAATGTCATTTGTTCTTCTTTTTGTTTATTTGATTCTGTCATGATGATTGCCCTCCTTCTCAATAACCTCACAAATCAGACGTCCATCCTTCATTGTAATCGTCAGTTGATCCTTCGTTTCTACTTGATTCACACTTTTAATGAGCTCATCTTCTTTATAGGCTAAACTATAGCCTCTTTCCATGACTTGAAGCGGATTTAATGCATTTAGTTTACCAAGAACCGATTGGAACTGCGAATGAATTGATTTCATTTGCACATTCATGCTCCGAATGAGCTGTTCTGTTTCATTGGCGTGGCGTTTTTTCGCCTGAAGCAGCTGCTCTTTTGGATGAAGCGGCTTCAGCCTATATGTTTGGCGGTCAAGTTGACTGCGTTTTTGTTCCATTTGTCTTGTCAGCTGTTTTTGAAAACGATCAAATACCAAATCAAATTGCTGCTCTTTTTGCTCTTGTAATCGCTTTGGAAAACGGAAAGCATAAGAGGATTGAAGTGCCACAAGACGGTCTTTTGCTTGTGACGTTCGATTTTTTACCGCTCTTGTTAACCGAATGTCGATTGATTTGATTCGTTCGATTAAGTCGGCGGTGCTTGGAACAGCTAGTTCTGCTGCTCCTGTTGGTGTGGGTGCTCTCATGTCTGCAGTGAAATCACTAATGGTAAAGTCTGTTTCGTGCCCAACCGCAGAAATGATTGGAATGTCTGATGCGAAGATCGCTCTTGCGACTGCTTCTTCATTAAAGGCCCAAAGTTCTTCAATCGATCCTCCGCCTCTCCCGACAATCAAGACATCACAAAGCTGTTTTTCATTGGCTTCTTTAATCCGTTCCACAATCGAACGCGGAGCATTTTCTCCTTGGACTAATGCCGGAAGCACAATGATCTTGGCCTGCTGATAGCGCCGATTGATCGTGGTAATGACATCTCGAACAGCTGCTCCTGTTGGGGATGTAATAACACCAACAACCTCTGGAAATTCAGGAATTGTTTTTTTATAGCGCTCATCAAATAAGCCTTCACTTGCTAGTTTCTTCTTCAGCTCTTCATAGGCAAGATGAAGAGCACCAACACCATCAGGCTGCATTTCTTTTGCATATAATTGATAGCTTCCGCTCGGTTCGTAGACTTGAATTCCGCCACGTACGAACACTTTCATTCCGCTCTTTGGTGAAAAAGGCAGCTTGGACGCGGAGCGCTGGAACATGACAGCTTGCATACGTGCATTTTCGTCCTTTAAGGTGAAATAAACATGACCTCTTGAATGAATCTTCACATTTGATAACTCACCTTTGATCCAAATATCTTCTAAATGAGGGTCAACATCAAATTTTCTTTTTATGTATTTTGTAAGGGCTGTGACCGTCACAAAGGCTTTTTCACTCATGACGTATTCCTCCTCTTCAAAAACGCACATTCATCCACCGGCAGCACGCAGGTGGATGAATGGATCAAGCTTATGATAATGTACGTTTTGCTGATTTAACCGTATTGTGTGCAAGCATCGTAATTGTCATTGGACCCACTCCGCCAGGGACTGGTGTGATGTAAGAAGCTTTTTCTTTTGCTGCTTCAAAGTCAACGTCCCCTACAAGTTTCCCCGTTTCTAGACGATTGACTCCTACATCAATGACAATAGCGCCTTCTTTAATTTGGTCAGCTTTAATAAAGTTTGCTCGACCGACGGCAACAACTAAAATGTCCGCTTTTAACGTATGTTCTGAAATGTTCGCCGTTCTTGAATGACAGTAGGTGACGGTTGCATTTTCGTTTAATAGCAATTGTCCAACTGGTTTGCCGACGATATTGCTTCGTCCTACAACGACCACTTCTTTACCAGAGAGATCCACACCTGTTTTGTTCAATAATTCAACAATACCTGCTGGTGTACAAGGGAGGAATGTGTCTTCTCCAAGTAGCATTTTCCCGATATTCAGCGGATGAAAACCATCTACGTCTTTCTCTGGTGAAATTCGTTCAATGACGGCTTTTTCAGAAATATGTTTTGGCAGTGGAAGCTGAACAAGAATTCCGTGGAATTGATCATTTGCATTGTACTGATCAATCATCTTTAGCAATTCCTCTTCTGTTAAAGAAGCATCTAAATGATCAAGCTGGAAATGCATGCCCATGGCTTCTGCTGCTTTTTTCTTCCCGCGTACGTAAGAAAGTGAAGCCGGATCATCACCGATTAGAATAACGGCAAGACCAGGTGTGACTCCTTTTTGTTTTAGCTCTTCTACTTCTTTTGCTAATTGTTCACGCTTTTCTTTTGCTGTTTCTTTCCCATCGATGATTGTTGCTGTCATGTCGAATCCTCCTATTACTGCTTTAGGTCGTTTTTAATGTTTGAAAGTACACCATTTACAAATTTCGGCGCCTTATCGTCACCGAACAATTTAGCCAGTTCAATGGCTTCATTCATTGAAACACTCACCGGGATATCTTCTTGATATACCATTTCGTACACAGACAGCCTTAAAATGGCTCTGTCTACGTTCGCAATACGATCAAGTTTCCAATTCACAAGATGCTGTGAAATCATGTCATCGAGCTTGTCCTTTTGTTCGAGCACACCGAAAACCAGTTCCTCGAAAAAAGGATCTGATTCTTGTTCATCCAGCGCATGTGTAATGGCCTCTTTCGGATCAATATTGCTGACATCAATTTGAAATAATGTTTGTAGCGCCTTTTCTCTTGCAGTTCTTCTTTTCATTATTTACTCCTTTAACCACTTTATCCGCTTGTCGTTAAGCCATACAGAGATCATAACATATTTTGACCGTAGTCGCACCAAGATCCATGCGAGCTGTGACGAAAAACGAATCACTCCATTCGTGACGTAATCATCATGCGGAATTTTCCCAAAAATGGGCTTTAAAAAACCAAAGAGGCAATGCCTCCTTGGTTTCACTTCAACCCTTTTTACATTTCTTGATCAACTTCAGCTTCAGCTGTTTTTGTATCAAATTGAATGCCAACGACATGAATGTTGATTTCATTAATCGTTAAGGCCGTCATGTTTAAAAGGGTTTGACGGATATTTTCTTGAACAGCAGTGGATACCTTTGGAATGGATAGGCCAAATTCAACCACACAATACACATCAATTGTGATGCCTTCATCAGAGACATCTACTTTCACACCTTTACGGTGATTTTTCTTCCCAAAGCGTTCTGCCACATCAGCAGCGAAGTTGCCGCGCATTTCCGCAATTCCTTCGACCTCTGATGCAGCGATCCCAGCAATGACTTCAATCACTTCTGGCGCAATTTGCACTTTTCCCAATTGATCTTCATCAAGGTTCATTTCAAGCAAATTGTTTTCTGACACGATCATTCACCTCCGAAAGCTGTTATTATTTCATAATTTGATACGTTTCTAAAAACTTCGTATTAAAATTACCGCTCACAAATGTTTCGTGCTCTAGTAATCTGAGGTGGAATGGAATCGTTGTGTAGACTCCTTCAATGACGAATTCTTGCAGCGCACGTTTCATTCTTGCAATTGCTTCTTCTCTCGTTTTACCATATGTGATCACTTTCGCAATCATACTATCGTAATATGGCGGAATCACATAACCAGGGTAAGCGGCAGAATCAATACGTACTCCTAAACCGCCTGGCGGAAGGTACATTTTAATTTCACCAGCAGAAGGCATGAAATTTTTCTCAGGGTTCTCTGCGTTAATACGACATTCGATCGCCCAGCCTTCGTATACGACATCCTCTTGCGTAAGGGAAAGCTTTTCACCTGAAGCTACTTTGATCTGTTCTTTGATCAAATCAACACCAGTAACCATTTCCGTTACAGGATGCTCTACTTGGATACGTGTATTCATTTCCATGAAGTAAAACTTCTCTTCATTATAATCGTAAATGAATTCAACCGTTCCGGCACCTGTGTATTCAACAGCTTCGGCTGCTTTTACGGCTGCTTCACCCATTTGCTCACGAATATCTGCATTTAGTGCAGGTGATGGCGTTTCTTCCAGAAGCTTTTGCATTCTTCTTTGGATAGAACAATCACGTTCACCTAAGTGAATGGTATTCCCATGCTGATCAGCAAGGACTTGAATTTCAACGTGTCTAAAGTCTTCAATGAATTTCTCCAAATAGACACCTGGGTTCCCGAAGTTTTGTGCTGCTTCCTGCTGCGTAATGGTGACACCGTTAATGAGCTCTTCTTCTGTGCGAGCCACACGGATACCTTTACCACCGCCGCCTGCAGTTGCTTTAATAATGACAGGATACCCAATACCAGCTGCTGTTGAAACAGCATCATCAAGATCTTTTACAATTCCTTGAGAACCAGGGACAATTGGAACTCCAGCTTGCTTCATTGTTTCTCTTGCCACATCTTTCGTTCCCATTTTGGAAATTGCTGACGCAGTTGGTCCAACAAAGATGACATTACATTCCTCGCAAAGCTCTGCAAAGTCTGCATTTTCAGCAAGGAAACCATATCCTGGATGGATGGCATCTGTACCTGTTAGTTTTGCGACACTGACAATATTTGTCACATTTAAATAACTATCTTTTGAAGCAGTCGGTCCGATGCAATATGCTTCATCAGCCATTTGAACATGCAGCGCATCACGATCCGCTTCAGAAAATACCGCAACTGTTTCAATTCCAAGCTCTTTACAAGCACGGATGATTCTAACTGCGATTTCTCCTCTGTTTGCAATTAATAGCTTTTTAATCATGATCGTACTCCTTACTCTGCTTTCACTAGAAAGAGGGGTTGTCCGAATTCTACAAGCTGACCGTTTTCAGCTAATACTTCGACGATTTCGCCTTTTACTTCTGCTTCGATTTCATTAAACAGTTTCATCGCTTCAACGATACATACAACTGAGTTTTCCTTCACTTTAGAACCTGTTGTCACATACGGATCTGCTTCTGGTGAAGAAGAAGCGTAAAATGTGCCAACCATTGGGGATGTGATTTTATGCAGGTTTTCAGACGCGGCTCCCTCTTGTGCAGGGGCTTCGGTCTGAGCTGGAGCTTGTGCTTTAGGAGCTTGTTGAGCTGGAGCTGCTTGGACAGGAGCCACTGGTGCTTGTGCCGCAACTTGCTGAACGACTTCTTTATTTTTCTTTAACTTGATTTTTGCGCCTTCATTTTCGTACGTAAATTCATCAATTGTTGATTCGTCAATTAATTTAATTAGTTCATGAATCTCTTCAATTTTTAACATGGATTTGCACCCCTATGTATGGATTTATCTTTTTTTATAGGCTAGTACTAAAAGTACATACTATAACCATCTTACAGGAGGATTTCGTTGAATTCAACTATTAATGTGATGAGACACCTCGCGCAAGCACCTGAAAAAGGGCGTCAACCCGCATGAAAAAACGCCCTTTTCAGAAAAGGGCGCTTGTGCATTTTTTATTGATTCGATGGCTCAAAAGTGACGGCTACGTTATCAAGCCCTCTCATTTCTTTTGTGACCAAATCAATAATATCTGCTGCTTGGGACTTTGATTTTTTATCAGAACGAACCGTGATGTTCACTTTATCTCCTTCTGCACTGACGAGCGCATCTTTATATCCTTTTGTTTTGATTAATGTCTCCAGCTGACGCTCTGTTCCTTCTGCCTCACTAAGCGCTGTCATTTGATCATAAGCTTCACTTTTTTCTTGCGCTGTTGCATCATCGCTAGACACGATTTCGTTATACTCTTCACGCTGCTTGCTGCGCTTATCTTCCAGTTCAAGTCTGTAGGTTGTGAAAAGTTCATCGTCGGTCTGCTCTGAAACAGCCTTTCCTTCTTCTCCACTTGTTTCAACATCTTCTTGTTTCGCATTGGTTTCTTTGTCAGTTGATTTCTCTTCTGCATTCTTTTCGGTTCCTTTATCAGTCCCTTTTTCTGGCTCAGCCTTTTTCTCTTCCATTCCTTTTGATTTTGTATCTTCTACTGTCACAGCATTCTCACCTTGTGGGGACATGATATAGTACACACTTAATACGACAACTAAACTTAGCATCGTTAATAGCCAAACCGTTTGTTTTTTTAACATCATTCCGAATCCTCCTTGATTTTTTTAGGGGCAACAGCCACTCTATGGCTTGGTACATCAAGCACTCGTGTAACCGCTTCAATGATGGTTTTCTTTATTTGAACGTTGTCTACTCCTTGAGCAACAACGAGGACACCTCGAATGGCTGGCTTTTTCGTTTGGACAACAACAGGTGTTTCTTCATTTCCATTTTTAATAATGACAATCTCTTCTTCTTTTGTTTGATCCGTGACACTTCGCACGCCGCCTTCTTTGTCTGTTTCCTCGGTCGTAGTGCTTTTATTGGATTTGTTTTTTTCAAACACTTTTAAAGAAGTTGCGTCTACATTTACCACAATGGAAACATCCTCAACACCAATGATCGTTTCTAAAATCTCTTTCAGCTGATTTTCGTATTCTTGTTCAACATCCTCTATCGAGTTGTTTGACTTACCTGAAGAGGATGGTTTGAACACCGCCTGCTCTTCTGAGGATGTTTTTTTAGACGCAGGAACAGCAGCCTCTTGTTTGCTTGATGGCGGTGACAGAATCTGACTGACTAACATGAATGACACGCCGATGATGAAGACAAGCAGTAAGTAATGGTGCTTCGTTAATTTTGGTTTCCCTTCACCTTTTTCAGGTGCTTGGAACATTGATTTCAGTTTTTGTCTCCAGTCTTTGTTATTCATGATCTGCTGCGTCACCTCCCTCAATGTTCAGCGCAATGTGTTCAGGCCGTGTATTCCATACATCTGCAAGCGTCTCTTTCACCCTCGCCATCTCTTTTGCTGACGCCCCGGCGCTTTCCTCCTTTTGCCTGGAGAGATCAATGTCGACCTTTGCCACCGTTTCTACAGCATCACCTGTGAGCGGGACAAGGACTGCTTTGATGCGAAATTGATCTGCCTCCATATTCTGATCAAGGTGCTCCTCATCTGCCAACACTTCTACGTGTTTCATTTCATAGCTCTCCTTCTCCAGTGGCTCCTTTGCGCTTTTTTCTAGTTGGACAGCCATTTGCTTTAAAATATATGCACGCTGTGAAGCTTGTATTTCTTTTTTTTCTAAATTCATCTGATTTTTTATTTCTTCTGATTGCGCTTGGTCCTTCCCTTTCATGATTTCTGAGAAAATTTGGTCAGGATTTGCCCGGAATAACGCAAAGATCGGATTGAGCATCACCACAATTAACAGTAAGCTGACGACCATTTTTGCATACTTCTGCATGCTTGAATTGGGAAGCAAAAGATCAATCACAATCGCAAATAAAATAAATAGAATAATACTTGTGATCCATTCTGTGAGAAAACTCAAATGGTGTCCCCTCCTTACTTCATCATCATGGTGAGGTTGCCAGCTGTGATGATAACGGTAATGCTTAAAAAGAACATAAGCGATACAACAGCTAATGCAGCAAATATATAAAGAACACTTTTTGAAATGACATCAAGGCAGCTAATAATCGGCCCGCCCCCTAATGGCTGAAGAATCGCAGCGGCCAGTTTATAAATCAGAGCGAGCGACAGCACTTTAATCGCTGGGAAAGCCGCAATTGAAATCAAAATGGCGACGCCTACAAGGCCAACCGTATTTTTCAACAGCACAGAGGCGCTGATAACGGTATCTGTCGCATCAGTAAACATTCTGCCGAGGACAGGGATGAAATTTCCGGTAATAAATTTAGCTGTGCGAAGAGCGATGCCATCAGTGATAGCAGCAGATGCCCCCTGTACAGAAATGACGCCGAGGAATACGGTTAAAAAAACAGCGAGCCCGCCAATGGCGACATTTCTTAACAGCTGGGCAAGCTGGGTAACCTTGTATTGTTCAGTCAGCGTACTGACAATGCTCAATATCGCTGATAAAAAAATAAGCGGAAGAACGACATATTGAATAAAAACACCGCTCGTGTTCATTAAAAACAAAATCACAGGATGAAAGAATCCGGCTGAGACAAGCCCGCCTGATGAGGCAATAAGTGCTAATAAAAGAGGAATAAGAGCAAGAATAAAACTAGTCATCGTTTGAATGGCTTCTGTTGCATAAGAGATCGCAACATGAAAACTGTTTAATGCAATAATGATAAGCACCATATAAACAAGAGCGTATGCAACTTTACTAACAGTGCTTTGCTCAAACGCATTTTGCAAAAGCTGCAAAAGCGAACAAAAGATGGTGAGTAATATAAGTGTGCCTAAGAGCTTTCCATTGGCAATCAGCTCATGAAACAGATAATGAACAAAAGCCTTCAGCCACGTTTGGGGAGATAGCTCTTTATCGCCATCGATCATTTCCTTCACTGTACCTTTTTGGCTTTCAGGCAGAAAGCCGCCATACTCGTCCAATATCGTTTCCCAAAAGTCACTGATAGAATGAAGCTCTAAGGCATCAGCCTGTCCACCCGCAACTTCTTCTGCGACCGGTTCTTCACTTGATAAAGGCACACTTTCTTCTGCACCTGCATACGGAACGATCATCCAAAAGAACATCATAAACCCCAGCACAGCTGTCGCCCGTTTCATCATCATCACCTCTTTTCCATCAAGTCATGGACGGGATCATACCTAGGATCGTCTCAATGATGACCGTTAAAATCGGTACCGCCATGACCAAAATAAGAATCTTGCCGCCAAGCTCTATTTTTGAAGCGATGGCTCCTTGTCCAGCATCCTTTGTGAGCTGGGCACCAAATTCTGCAATATAGGCAATACCAATGATTTTCAAAATGGTTTCCACGTATTTCATATTGACGCCTGCGCTTGCTGCAATTTTTTCAATCATGGAGATAATGGCATAGATTTGATCGATTAGATAAAGGAAAATGACACACCCAGTAAACACAACAAGCATAAAGGCGAAGGTTGGCTTTTGTTCTTTGACGATTAATGCTAGAAAAGTAGCGATTAAACCAAGTCCAACAATTTGAATGATTTCGATTTGTAAGCCCTCCCCTATCCTTGAAATAGAAATACGGCTTTAATCTTCTTAAACAAATCATCCACAATGGTAGCAACCATAAATAAAATGTAGATAAATCCAAGCAGTGTCACCCACTGTGCGTACTCTTTTTTCCCCATTTGATCTAAAATCGTATGGAGAAAAGCCACGACGATACCCACTCCCGCAATTTGGAATATGACGTTTACATCAACGCCCATGCTCTCGACTCCCTTCCTCTCACATCAATAACAGAATCAGTAGTAACCCACTTAGAAAACCAAGACTTCTCACCATTTTTTCATTTTTTGCTTGGGCGACTTCAGCTTCTTTCTCCTCTGATTCCAAATGGCCTAAAGCTAGCTTGATATATTTTTGTTGAGCCGTCACATCATGCTGACCAAGGGTTTCTCCAAAGTGCTTCAGCGCCTCATATTCGCCTTTTTTTAATACGGTTTTTTTCCATACATCCTCTAGACTTTCATTCCATGCATGCCTCGCAGAAAAAGTTCCGACGTTGAGTTTTTCTGCAAATTGGTCAAATAGCCGATTCACAGGCGGTCCTACTTGGGACGCAATTTGGTCAGCGGCTCTAGCTAAAGGAGTTTGACCATACATAATTTCAGCTTCAAGAGATTGGAGTGCAAATCGGAGCTGGCGGATTTGCTTTGGCCGATCACTGTACCGCTTCGCAAACTCGAATCCTCCCCATGTCGTAGCCGCAACAATGAAAATAGCACCAATAAGCTTTAACATACGTCCACTCCCCGCCTCCGCTTCAGCTCTTGTCCATCTTGGTCAAATATCCGTCCGATCGTGCCAGGCCCTTTTTCTCTATTTAATTCCACATATCGCTCAAACACACGAAGCTGCCATAACGGTTCAAATGATGGCCGTTTAGATAAGTCTTCAAGTGAATACCCATGAGCTGAGACGATAATGGTGACTCCAGCATGGATTGCTTCTAACAGTGCCTGTACATCTTCACTTTTTCCGATTTCATCGACAATGATGACTTCTGGGCTCATGGACCTGATCATCATCATTAACCCTTCAGCCTTTGGGCACGCATCAAGTACATCAATCCGGTGCCCAAAAGAATGCTGCGGCACTCCTCTTATACAACCTGCGATTTCAGATCGTTCATCTACAATCCCTGTTTTTCTAGGAGAAATGGCTGTTGTTCCTGTACTGACAAGACGTGCTAGATCACGCAGCAATGTCGTTTTCCCGGTTTGCGGCGGACCTATAATCAGTGTGTTACACCAATGTTTTTCATATAAATAAGGGAGAAACGGCAGAGCAATTCCGATCTTCTCTTTTGCGATGCGAATATTAAATGAAGAAATATCTCTTAAGCCTTTGACGAATCCATTTTCGACGATGACCTTTCCAGCAAGCCCAACCCGATGTCCGCCAGATATGGTGATATAGCCCTGTTTTAACTCTTCCTCAAGTGTGTACATGCTGTAATTACTGAGCCTGCCTAATAGCTGAGCCGCATCTTCACCTGTTGTATGATAGGAAAGAAAGCGTGGTTTTCCACCTTGCATCAGCTCAATTGGGCGATCGGTGCGAATGCGGATTTCTTCTATTTGCGCCCACTCTGCTTCTTTTAACATGCTGAGTTCTTGTCCAATTGAGTGCGGGAGAATATCCAACAAACTCCGCAACGAATTCCCCTCCTTTTTTTCTTCTCTAAAATGTATGATGTATGCCGTTAATTATGCCAAGCCATTTCACTTATAAATTCCAACAAGAATAAATACGACACCAATGAAAATAAACACAAGCTTCGCATAGGATAACTGCCCTGCAATTTGGTAGATTCCAATCGTCATCGTGATAATAAAAATGAGCGGCCCGATGATCGCTAATATACTATTGATGACAACCGCTTTACGCACATCATTTGTCACTAAAATGAGGATGGCTGCCGTCAGTTCAATCGCGGCAGATAAAAACCTCATCCCAGCCATGGCAGCGACTGATGGGTGTATGCCCGGGAGAAATTGTTTCATATAGAACCTCCAGCTTTTTTTACACTATATGCTTCACTAGCTAGAAGTAGTCTTGTTTTTCAAAAGGAAGAGAGATGGATGAGAGAATAGAGTAAGGGGTGTCATAACGAGGCGTCCTATTTTTCAAATAAAAAAAGACTGTAAACACGAGGTTTACAGTCTCAGATAGTTGACAAAGGGCTAAAATGAACTTGATTTTAGCCCTTTGTCTTCTTTTCAGCGTGATAGAAAACCTTTGCAGTCTAGGAAGAACGAGCACTGGAGCGGAGCGAATTTCACATTCGTGAGCACCAGCGCGCAGGACTGACAACGAATGCGAGGGTTTGCCTACACGCTGAGACTGTAAACACGAGGTTTACAGTCTCTCTCCGTTCATTACGCTCTTGAAACGTATGAACCGTCAGATGTATTGATCACTAGTTTATCACCTTGGTTCACAAAGAAAGGAACGTTCACGATTAAACCAGTTTCTGTTTTTGCAGGTTTTGATCCACCTGATGTCGTATCACCTTTAATACCAGGCTCTGTTTCTACTACTTCTAGTTCTACAGTGTTTGGAAGTTCCACTCCAAGTGTTTCATCACCGTACATGACGATTTGAACCGACATATTTTCAAGCAAATATTTCAACTCATCTTTGATTTGCGCTTCGCTTAGTTCAAGCTGTTCGTATGAACTTGTATCCATGAATACATGCTGATCGCCATTTGCATATAAATATTGCATTGTTTTTGTTTCAATTTGAGCTTTCGCTACTTTTTCACCTGCACGGAATGTTTTTTCTTGAATCGCACCTGTACGCAGGTTACGCAGTTTCGAACGGACAAACGCTGCGCCTTTTCCTGGTTTTACGTGTTGGAAATCCACTACACGCCAAATACCGCCGTCCACTTCAATTGTCAGGCCTGTACGAAAATCGTTTACTGAAATCATTTTGTCATCCTCCTACATTTCACCATCATAATATGATAAGTTCTTTCGGTGAGTGGGTCAATCGTTTATTGCCGTCAGCTGTCAGGACAATATCATCCTCAATTCTCACGCCGCCGACATCCGGCAAGTAAATGCCTGGTTCAACTGTCACAACCATTCCCTCTTCTAACACGACATCTGAGCGTGAGGAAAGGCCAGGTGCTTCATGTACTTCCATACCAAGCCCATGTCCAGTCGAGTGCCCGAAGTATTGACCGTAGCCATACTTTTCAATGATGTCTCGTGTGATGCGATCAGCTTCTTTTCCTGTTAAGCCTGGCTTGATTTTATCCACACCAGCGTTTTCTGCTTCTAATACGATATGATAAATTTCCTTTAATTTGTCGCTTGGTGTTCCTACAGCAATGGTTCTTGTCATGTCTGAACAATAGCCTTTATAATAGGCACCGAAATCCAGTGTCACCAAGTCACCAGATTCAATCACCTTTTCGCTCGCTCTCCCGTGTGGCAGGCTTGAACGAACGCCAGAGGCAACAATCATATCGAATGAAGATCCTTCTGCCCCTTCTTTTCTCATGAAAAATTCAAGCTCGTTCATGACCGCAATTTCTGTCAGGCCCGGCTTGATGTACGTGAGAATATGATCAAAGGCATGATCTGCAATCTTCGCAGCTTCCTCTAATATCTTAATCTCTTCATTAGACTTAATCAAGCGCAACTTTTCAACTGATTCCGAGACTGGAACAAGCTCGATACCGCTTGCTTTCCCCGAGTACTGCTGGTATGTCGCAAATGTCATATGGTTTTGTTCAAAACCAAGACGTTTCACCCCAAATTCCTTTGCCGTTTGGACAGCAGTTTCCACAATGTTTCCTTTATGTTCAATGATGTCATAGCCCTTTACTTGATCCTTGGCTTGCTCTGTGTAACGAAAATCCGTAATAAAGGCGGCTCGATCCTTTGAAACGATGGCAAGACCCGCTGATCCAGTAAAACT
Source organism: Bacillus sp. BS1807G30 (assembly GCF_040047675.1). Lineage (NCBI taxonomy): Bacteria > Bacillati > Bacillota > Bacilli > Caryophanales > Bacillaceae > Bacillus > Bacillus sp. BS1807G30. The sequence goes on from NZ_CP157353.1 coordinate 2,197,500, forward strand.
CGTCATATAATGTAAATTAAAGCTGCTCGTAATCACTAAACCATCTATGTCTAATTCGGCTAAAAGTTTTCTTAGTTTTTCAAGTTTCATGATACTGCTCCCCCTTCACTGACTAAATAACGAATCGCCAATTTATATCCTTCTAAACCAAGTCCAACGATTTGACCTTGGCATACTGGAGCAAGAACCGAATGATGGCGGAATTCCTCTCTCTTATGAACATTTGTGATATGTACTTCGATGACAGGTAACGTAATACTTGCAATGGCATCTCTCAGTGCATAGCTATAGTGGGTAAAAGCACCCGGGTTAAACACGACGCCATCGTACTGATCTTCTGCTTCATGGAGCGCATCGACCAAATCTCCCTCGTGATTCGATTGAAAGAACGTCAATTGAATATTTGCTCTTTCTGCAAACTGAAACAAATCTGTTTCTAAATCTGTTAATGTTTTACTTCCATAAACTCCTGGCTCTCTCTTGCCGAGCCTATTTAAGTTGGGCCCATTCAGCACTAGAAAATGAGGCATATGACCACTCCTTCACCCTAATTCACTCTATATCGATGTCTGTTTCTTTTTCCTTAGAAACCTTTCGTTTCCAAAAATAATTTTATCATATGAAAGGTGGATTTACACTTTATTCTGTCTTTTTCCCGAGTGCCCTTGCAAGCTTCTGACTCGTTAATTCATTGTATTCAAATGAAATACTGTATCCGACAAACATGCCATATAAAATATATAGGCAAAATGTCGTCACAATGGTGCTTTGCTGCAAATCTTGCACTTGCTTCACATCGGGGAATATAGGATTAAATACATAAAAAACAAGCAGCCACAAAATCCCTCCATAAATCAGTCCCATCCAAAAACCTTTGATCCGTTTGAGCAGTCCATAATAAATAAAGGCTGCCCCAATAGATAAAATCCCTAAAAGAACAATACTCATAAATGTACCAAGTCCGCCTTTTTTCCATTCACCAAGCACAAATGGCTGCAACAGCATATTTGGACTCACCTCTGAAAAATGAAACATATGGGTCAGAAATCCGATAAAGCCCCAAAAAACTCCGCCGACAAAACCTGTGGCTGCTGCCCTTGCCACCATTGAAGACGTTTGTACTGATTGATTTTTTTCTTCTTGGTTTTTCTTTTCATCACGTTTCATATGAACACCTCCAGCAAGTAGTATGTCCAAAATGTCATGAAAAAAAAGGATTTCCGTGCGAGAGTGTAAAATTTTTATAACAGGGTATACTGGCTAAAAAGAGGTAGATAGAATTCTAGTAGATAATCGACCTGTGAGCTAGTGATTTCCCCTCTTTTCCTGTACAATAAAGGTATAAGGAAATGCATGTAAATTACAGGAAACAGGCAGGTTGATGAAATATGTCCAATCAAACAAAACCTCCAGCATATGGAGGGCAGGCAGTTGTGGAAGGTGTCATGTTCGGAGGTAAAAAGAACTATGTGACAGCGATCCGGCGTAAGGATCAGTCCATTGAGTTTTTAAAGCTTCCCCGGACCTCCAATAAACGAACCGCCTTTCTTAAGAAAATCCCTTTTGTCAGGGGTGTTGCTGCACTTGTTGAAGCAAGCGCAAACGGCAGTAAGCACTTAAACTTCTCCAGCGAGCGCTATGACTTAGATCCTTCTGAAGATCATTCTCTTGAAAAAGAACAAAAAAGCTCGAAATTATCAATGATCTTCGGCATTGCTGTGATCGGAGTTCTCTCTCTTCTTTTTAGTAAATTTGTCTTTACTTTAGTGCCTGTCTTTTTAGCCGAACTTGTGCGTCCGGTGTTTTCTGGAAACTTCGCACAAATTGCAGTGGAAACATTCTTTAAATTGATCCTGTTATTAGGCTATATTTACTTTATTTCCATGACCCCTTTAATTAAAAGGGTATTTCAATATCATGGGGCAGAACATAAAGTCATAAACTGCTATGAACAGAATCTTGACATCACAGTGGAAAATGTCCAAAGCCAATCTCGCCTGCATTATCGATGCGGAAGCAGCTTTATTTTATTCACTGTCATTGTCGGCATGTTCGTCTATTTACTCGTACCGACAGATCCTTTATGGGTGAGAGTTCTGAATCGTCTGGCGCTTATTCCGGTTGTTTTGGGCATTTCATTTGAAGTGCTTCAGCTCACAAACAAACTCCGTGACGTGCCAGTGCTTAAAGTGCTTGGCTATCCTGGCCTTTGGCTGCAATTGCTCACAACAAAAGAACCCTCTGATGATCAAGTCGAGGTAGCCATTGCAAGTTTTAATGAACTTCTTCGTTTAGAGGAAGCATCTGCGAAACAAGCATCAGATTCTGCTCATCAAGTGATCTAGTTTATAAATCCGGTAAATTCTTTCGGAGGTGGACAGTTATGAATCGCCGAGTACATCCTGCTTTTACCATTATTTTCGCTTTAGGTGTTTTGGGATTTGTGTATTTACTCACAACGAATCCAAGCAGACTCTTTACAATGCTGCTATCAGTTGTGATCATTGGAGCGGTTATGTTCTTCCTATTTAGATGGCTGATGAATCGAAGAACTGGAACAGAAGGAAATCTTTATCGTAAAGCAGTCAAACAATCAAAACGTCGCTACCAGCAGCCTAAACCAAAAACGAAAAGCCAGATGAAAAACCGGGTCACTCATTTGCGAAGCGTGCCGACTGACCACAAGTCGAAGCCCGTCCTTCTCAAAAAGAAAAGCCAAACACATTTGACAGTGATTGAAGGCAAGAAAAACAAAAAGAAAAATCGCGCCTTATTTTAAAATGTCCAGCTCTTTAAAAATTGCTCGGCCTTCTGTCTGCCTAGATCGACGAGCGCCTTTTTCTTTTCTGTCATGAGATGAAAATCAGTGGCAATGACGTGTTCTACAGGAATAAAAATAATATGACGTTCGTGTTTTGTGGCAATATGTCTTTCGTCATGAGCACCACGCATCGTTTCAAATAGAGCGCCAAACAGTTCAAACGCATTGCGGATGGAATGTTGAGGGCGTTCTTTTTCGTTTGGGGTTAATGTGACACCGACAAACGGTCTTTTTTTCTCTTCAGCAAATAGCCAAATCGGAAAGTTGCTGAGCACTCCGCCATCCACTATGGTACAAATTCCCTTTGAAGACCTCAGTTTGACAGGTTCGAAAAAATACGGCAGACTGCAGCTCATCCGAATGGCTCTGGCAACAGAAAACCGTTCTGGATTTAACCCATAGGAAGGAAGGTCATCTGGAAGGACGAGGATTTTGCCATTTGTTAAATCAGAAGCGACGATTTTGAGCGTATCTTTTTTCAGATCCCCAAATACGGTGACGCCTTTTCGTTTTAACACGTCTGTCAGCCATTTTTCTAGACGGTCACCTTTGTAAAGACCAAGACGCCAATAAATAGACACCCACCTGAGCATTTTAAACGGGATGAATTGACACCTTCGGTCAAGCAATTGATGCTCATCCATTTCGTCTAACAGCTCCCGAATCTCCTGACTCGTAAAACCCGCTGCGATGAGTGAAGCAATGATCGCTCCCGCACTTGTTCCAGCGAGACGGACAAATTGAAATCCTCTTGCTTCAAGCGCTTCATAGGCGCCTGCAAGTGCTGCACCCTTAATGCCTCCACCTGAGAACACACCATCTATCTTCATCAAGGAGCCCCCTTTTCTGTCACACTATTAATAGTGTAGGAGCAATTGCCTTTCATTAGAACTATATTCAAAAAGGACACCCTTCGACAGGTGTCCTTTTTCTTAAGATTCTTGATTTGTTTGTTCATTTTTCTTTTGAATCGCTTTCAGCTGAACGGATCGCTCATCGTTTTCTTCAAAGAATTGGACGAGGTCGCCGATGCGGTCAATGCTGTTCCAGCTGAGATGATGCTCAATACCTTCTACATCATCATAAATTTTCTCTTCATCTACACCAATGATTCTTAAAAATTGCTCTAGCAGTTCATGTCTGTATACGAGACGTTTTCCAATTTTTTTGCCTTTCGGGGTTAAAATTAGACCACGATATTTCTCATAAATGAGGTATTCATCTTTATCTAGCTTCTGAACCATTTTTGTTACAGAGGAGGGATGGACAGCGAGGGCTTCTGCAATATCAGATACTCTTGCATATCCTTTTTCTTCTATCAGCATATAAATTTGTTCAATATAATCTTCCATACTAGGTGTAGTCATAAAACCCCTCCAAAATGCACCTTTACTTAATAATCATAACAATTCTACACCATCGCCCATTAAAAAACAAGAAGAGTCCTTCGTCTTAACGCTTGTAATTCCAATCATCTGTGGCGTATTTCGTTTTGGCGAGGTGATGAACAAATGCCAACTCTTCATCTGTCAGCTCATAAGGCACAAGCTCGATATTTAATCCTTTTTCAAATCCTCGTTTAAATGCAACACGCGCATCGTCTATCGTACATGTTCGATCTGAAATTTCATTGATCGCCACCGCTTTGTTTTTAAAACTGCGCTGCATCCGCTCTCTCACCCGATCGTTTGGATAAAGAAATAAATCAAACAATTTATCCTCATCAAGATCAATTAAAATCGAGCCATGCTGGAGGATCACACCTTTTTGTCTTGTTTGCGCACTGCCTGCTACTTTTCTGCCTTCTACAACAAGCTCGTACCATGAAGGCGCATCAAAACAGACAGACGATCTTGGATTTTTTAAGCTTTCTTTTTCTTTTTCTGTACGAGGAATGGCAAAATACGCATCGAGTCCCAGTTCTTTAAAGCCCTCTAAAATCCCTTCTGAAATGACGCGGTATGCCTCTGTCACCGTCGCCGGCATCTCTGGGTGCTCTTCTGACACGATGACACTGTAGGTCAATTCCTGATCATGAAGAACGCCGCGGCCTCCTGTAGGCCTGCGAACAAATCCAAGACCATAGCGCTCAACCGCTTCCATGTTGATTTCTTTTTCAACATGTTGAAAATATCCAACAGATAATGTCGCTGGATTCCAACCATAAAAACGGATCACAGGCGGGATCAGCTTCTCGCTATGCCAATAAAGCAAGGCTTCGTCCATTGCCATGTTAAAGGCAGGGTCTTGGTTTCCTGTATCAATGAAACACCATTTCTCTTTTTGCATATAAAATCCCTTCTCTTTTACGTAGTCAATGTTAGATAATGGTGGTGACCACCGATTTTCTCTCTTCATCAGTCTATCAAATAGGGAAGGAATTGAAAATAATTCTTACCATTTATGATGACAAGTTTCTTTTGCTTTACTATAATAGTATTTGTCTAAAACGTACCATCAGACAGGTGACTGTGCTGATGCTCAAGAAGGAGTCGAGTCGTATTGCCAATATTCAACTATATCGTCCTCTCACTTTGTGGACTTTTCGTTCTTTATTCCATCGGCAGTTACATTTATCAGCAGCGCATTATGAAAACGCTGACGGAAGCAGAATTTATCAAAGGTTACCGCAAAGCCCAACTCATTGATGTGAGAGAACCAAATGAGTTTGAAGGTGGACATATTTTAGGCGCAAGAAACATTCCCCTTTCACAATTAAAGCAGCGCAAAAATGAAATACGCCCTGACAAGCCTGTTTATCTCTATTGCCAAAATAATTTGAGAAGCGGAAAGGCTGCTCAAACGTTACGTAAAAATGGCTGTCGTGAGATTTATAATTTAAAAGGTGGCTTTAAAAAATGGGGCGGCCGCATTAAAACAAAGAACTAACAAAAAAGACTCTGGGAGCTATTGCCCCCATGAGTCTTTTTATTTTCTTTCAAAAACTAGCACTGGATTCCGTGCTGCCTTTGTTTCATCCATTCGTTTCACAACGGTTGTATGTGGTGCTTCCTGTACGACTTCTGGGTTCTCTTCTGCTTCTTTTGCGATTTGAATCATCGCTTCAATAAATGCATCAAGGGTTTCTTTTGATTCTGTTTCAGTTGGTTCAATCATGATACATTCCTCTACATTTAGCGGGAAGTAAATTGTTGGCGGATGATAGCCAAAATCAAGTAATCGTTTGGCAATATCAAGTGTCCGCACACCTAGTTTCTTTTGACGTTTACCTGAAAGGACAAATTCATGCTTACAGTGGCGATCAAATGGCAAATCATAATGAGCACATAAGCGGCGCATCATATAGTTTGCATTCAACACCGCATGATCAGTTACAGCCTTTAAGCCGTCTGGTCCCATAGAGCGGATATACGCATACGCTCTGACATTGATACCAAAGTTCCCATAGAACGGTTTCACACGGCCGATGGATTCTGGACGATCGTAATCAAAGAAATAACGATCATCTTTCTTCACAAGCACTGGCTTTGGCAAATATGGAATCAAATCCTTTTTCACGCCAACTGGACCTGAACCAGGGCCTCCTCCTCCGTGTGGACCTGTAAAGGTTTTATGAAGATTTAAGTGAACCACATCAAATCCCATATCCCCCGGTCTTGCTCTGCTTAATACGGCATTTAAGTTCGCTCCATCATAATAAAGCTTCCCGCCTGCTCCGTGGACGATTTCAGCCATTTCTAAAATATTTTCTTCAAAAAGGCCGAGTGTATTGGGATTTGTGAGCATGAGAGCCGCCGTTTCTTCATTGACAACACGGCGCAGGTCGTCTAAATCGACAAGCCCATGTTCATTAGATGCCACCGTAATCGTTTCAAATCCAGCTACGGTTGCAGATGCGGGATTTGTCCCATGAGCAGAATCAGGCACGATGACTTTTGTTCGTTTATGATCTCCTCTTGCTTCATGGTATGCACGAATCATCATGAGCCCCGTCCATTCGCCATGTGCTCCTGCCGCAGGCTGTAATGTCACAGCGTCCATTCCTGTAATTTCTTCTAAATGGTCACCTAAATCATAAAGTAACTCTAATGCACCTTGCACAGTGTCTGCCTCTTGAAGTGGATGCACATGCGAGAAGCCTGCAAGACGTGCCACCTTTTCGTTAATCTTTGGATTATATTTCATCGTACAAGAGCCTAGAGGATAAAAGCCAGAATCGACCCCGTGATTACGTCTAGATAATGCTGTGTAGTGACGCATAATATCCAGTTCAGAAACCTCTGGCAGCTCCGCATCTTCATGGCGGATATACGTTTCATCAAATAAATCTGGGAGCTTCTCCTCAGGTACGTCTAAATCAGGCAGGCTGTAACCAATTCTTCCTTCTTTGGATAATTCAAAAATAAGCGGCTGATCTTGTTTATTCATGACGATCCCCCAATTCCTTGATGAACGTATCAATTTCTTCTTTTGTTCTTAGTTCTGTCACAGCGACAAGCATATGCTGCTGAAGCTCTGGATAATCCCGTCCCAAGTCATATCCGCCGATGATTCCTTTTTCAAGTAATCGTTTATTGGCTTCTTTCACAGGTTCATTCAGTTTCAACACAAATTCATTAAAATGAGCGCCCTCTATTTCAGCCTGTAACCCGTGTTTTTCTGCCTGCGTCTTGGCATAATGGGCTTTTTGTACGTTTTGATAGGCAATGTCTTTGATACCTGTTTTCCCAAGCGCCGTCATTGCAACAGAAGCGGCTAACGCATTTAATGCTTGGTTTGAACAAATATTTGAAGTCGCTTTGTCTCTTCGGATATGCTGCTCGCGCGCTTGAAGGGTCAGCACAAATCCTCGCACACCGTTCTCGTCTTCTGTTTGTCCGACTAAACGCCCCGGCACTTTCCGCATTAATTTTTTCGTCACAGCGAAATATCCACAATGAGGTCCGCCAAATGCAGCTGGAATGCCAAATGGCTGCGCATCACCAACGACAATATCTGCTCCAAGCTTTCCTGGAGGTGTCAGTAAACCAAGTGCAAGCGGGTTACTTGAGACGATGAACAGACTTTTCCCTTTATGTGCAATCGGTTCAATGTCTTTTAACGGTTCGACAACACCGAAGAAGTTTGGGTATTGTACAAGGACCGCTGCTGTTTCCTCGCAGACAGCTTCTTCTAATGCAGCTAGATCGGTCTGACCTTTTCGCGCAGGTACCTCGACGACTTCAATATGTTGTCCTTTCGCATATGTTTTCAGCACCGCTCTTGATTCAGGATGAACCGTTTCAGAGACCACAACCTTTTTCTTCTTTGTATGTCCTGCAGCCAGCATCGCCGCTTCAGCTAATGCCGTTCCGCCATCATACATCGAGGAGTTGGCAAGATCCATACCGGTCAGCTCAGCAATCATTGTTTGAAATTCAAAGATTGCTTGCAATTCACCTTGAGAAATTTCAGGCTGATAAGGTGTGTACGCTGTATAAAATTCAGAACGTGAAATCACATGGTCGACAATCACAGGCTGGTAATGATCATACACACCAGCACCTAAAAACGAGGCATAGGCCACTGTATCTTTATTTTTTGCAGCAAGACGAGACAATTCCCGCACTAGCTCTGTTTCAGATGCGGCTTCTTTGATGTTGTATGCACCTTTGAATCTGACTTTCTCTGGGATATCTGAGAAAAGCTCATCAATCGACTGAACACCGATGACATCCAGCATTTCTTTTTGATCTTGCTCTGTTTGCGGCAAATACCTGTGCTTCATCCTCTATTCCTCCTCGTTATTTGGCTCTTTTATAAAATGGTGTGGCGACGATTTTGGCTTTTAGACGTTTTTTACGAACTTGCACTTCCACTTCTGTCCCAAGCTGCGCCTCTGATGTTTCAATCAAGGCAAGCCCAATATTTTTCTTTAATGTTGGAGATTGTGTACCGGTTGTGACTACACCAATCTGCTTATCTCCTGAGAAGACTGGATAGTCTGTCCGCGGAATCCCCTTATCTATCATTTCAATCCCGACAAGCTTTCGCTTCGGACCTTCTTCTTTTTGTTTTTTAAGTGCATCTTTTCCGATGAAATCTGCTTCTTTATCCGTTTTAACAGCAAAACCAATGCCGCCTTCTAAAGGAGAAATATCCTTTGTGAGCTCTTGGCCATAAAGCGGGAGTCTTGCTTCAAATCTTAAGGTGTCACGTGCACCGAGTCCACATGGGATCAGTCCTTTCGGCTGTCCGGCTTCTAATAAAGCGGTCCAAAGGTGAACAGCATCTTCTGACTGGCAGTAGATTTCAAAGCCATCTTCTCCTGTGTAGCCGGTTCTTGATACAAGCACCTCTTTTTGCGCAATGATTGCTTTTGATAAAAACGTAAATGGCTTCAATGACGTTACCTCTTCATCCGCAACATCTTTGATGATGTCAGCAGCAAGAGGTCCTTGAAGGGCTAACAAGGCGGTTTGATCAGAGACATTTTTAATCGAAACGTCTTCCTCACCTTGATGTTTAAGCAGCCAATCCACATCTTTTTCAATATTTGAAGCATTGATCACAAGTAAATAGTTGTTCTTTTCTTTTTGGTAGACGAGCAGATCATCCACCGTTCCGCCATCTTCATAACACATGGCTGTATATAGTGCCTTACCGTCTGTCAGCTTTGACAGATCATTGGTTAATAACCTTTGTAAAAAAGGAAGGGCTCCCTGACCTGTGACTTCCACCTCACCCATGTGAGACACGTCAAACAGTCCTGCTTTTGTTCGAACAGCTTCATGTTCTTCTTTAATGGAAGAAAATTGGACAGGTAATTCCCAGCCCCCGAAGTCAATGGTTTTTGCGCCAAACGTTTCATACGCATGAAAAAGCGGTGTTCGTTTCAACATCAATCGTTTCCCCCTTTTTTCTTACAGTGCACATCACAAGCTGAATTTTCAGAAAAAAATCACAGCAAAAAAGGACAGAGCGCTCCCTTTTATCAAAAAGAAGTCTCTGTCCTTGCACCTGAAAGTTTACAGCACAACATCATTGTGCGTTTTCCCCTTTGGTGGTTTGCTAAAAATCGCTGCGCAAACACTCTCCAGAGTTGCGTCCGGTAAGAGTACTTTTGCCTGAGAGATTCACTGAACCAATTCAGCTTGCTCCTTCGGCGCCTGTCAGTGCAAAATAACCGCTAGGTCTCTCCCCATACCATCATCCGCTCATATTCTTCACCTTTATTGGACATACTATCAAAATGGGTGACTTATTCTCTAGATCACTTACCAACATCCTACCATTAGAAATGGATGAAGAGCAACAGAAAAATCATTAACATTTTTAAAATAATCATTCATTATCGTTCGCTTTTATTGATATATAACATCTTTTAAATCGCTATCAAAAAATGAAGCGTTTAAAAACAGAACGATTTTATCATCACTCTACCAGAAAGGCAGGCGGTCACATTGAATATTCAAACGATATTTGATCAAAAATGGGCAAGTGAATTTCAAAAGCGGCTTACAGCAGACGGTCCCTGGGCGAATTGGGATATGTACCGTTTAGCAGCACAGGTACAAAAAGTGACAGCCATTGATTCATTTGAAGGACTGCAAGCACCTGCGCACCTGCCTGCATTTACTCCTTTAAAACACCAGCTCGAAGTCGCTAGAAGAGTCGTAGAAGAGATGAATGGGAAAGCCATTTTAGCAGATGAAGTGGGTCTTGGAAAAACCGTTGAAGCAGGACTGATTATCAAAGAATACATGATTCGCGGACTTGCCAAAAAGATTCTCATTCTCGTACCCGCCTCCCTTGTGTCCCAATGGGTACAAGAACTGCGGACGAAATTTTACATAGATGCTGTCGAGCAAAAGAAGAGCTATGTGTGGGAGCAGTGCGATGTTGTGGTTTCCTCAATTGATACAGCCAAAAGACAGCCGCATCGAGACACGATCTTATCCATCTCCTACGATATGGTCATTATTGATGAAGCACACAAACTGAAAAACAATAAAACGAAAAACTATGAGTTTGTGAGAAATTTGAATAAAAAGTTCTGCCTACTGCTCACAGCCACACCTATCCAAAATCGGATAGGAGAAATTTTTAATCTCGTCTCTCTGTTGAAGCCAGGCCATTTAGGTAATGAAACACAATTTAAAGACCTCTTTGCCAAAAAAGATCTTCAACTTGAAGACCATGACCGGCTAAAACAGTTAGTCAATAAAGTCATGATTCGGAACCGGAGACAAGACACTGGCATCGAGTGGTCAAAGCGTCATGTGAAGACAATTTCTATTGATTTCTCCCCAACAGAACAAGCATTATATGATGAAATTTGTAAGTTAAAAGAAAACCCTTCCTATACGAAGCACATGTTTTCAATTATGACCTTAGAACGAGAATGCTGTTCGAGCCGTGAGGCCGTCTATATGACCATCAAAAAAATGCAAGAAGAGGAAAAACACATTCTAGGCGCTTCTGCGATGATGCAAATCATGGAGAAAATCAACCAGGTAGAACAAAATTCTAAAGCACTTGAAGTCGTTAAACTCATTCAGCAATTAAATGAAAAAGTCATTATTTTCACTGAATACCGTGCGACACAAATTTATTTACAATGGTTTCTCCAGCAAAACGGCATCAGTTCGGTCCCTTTTCGAGGCGGGTTTAAACGGAGTAAAAAAGACTGGATGAAAGATTTATTTAGAGAGCGGGCGCAAGTGCTCATCGCGACAGAAGCAGGCGGCGAGGGGATCAACCTTCAGTTTTGCAACCAAATCATCAACTACGACCTTCCGTGGAACCCAATGCGCTTGGAACAAAGAATTGGACGTATTCACCGGCTCGGTCAAGAGCGGGATGTCCACATTTACAATATGGCAACTAGCGGGACAGTCGAAGAACATATTTTAAAACTTTTATATGAAAAAATTCAGCTGTTTGAAAACGTCATTGGCGATCTAGATGATATTTTAACCCGAATTGATATCCAAGATGCTGAAACAGAATTGCATCAAATTCTCTTCCAGCACGAGTCTGACGTAGACATGAAAAAGAAATTAACCCAATTTGCTTCCTATTTAACAGAAGCACAAACACTGCTTTTAGAAGAAAGACAGCAAGGTTCATAAAGGAGAGTTGACCAATGGAGCAGCGCGAGATTCACACATTTCTTCTCCGTTTCTTTCAGGCAAATCAATGCGACATACTTGAAGAAAGTGCAGGGCACCTGACCGTACAACTGACAATCGAAATGGATAAATTGATCATGAACCGCCCTTTTTATTGGCATTGGCTCGAAAAAACGGGAGGCGTACCTGAGCCGCGGCAATTGACTTTGATCACCGATCAAAAAAAAGCTGATGACTCGGTCGAAGGAGAATTTGTCCACTTCGGCTCCCCTCGTTTATTCCAAATATTCGAGGCTGTGAAACAACAAGGCCGTTTTATTCGGCTGTATGAAAAAGTCAGACCGCTCACAAACAGCCAGATCGCACTGGAGCCGTGGCTTGGTCTCAATGTCAAAATATCCTATCTGGCAGACCGTAAAAAAGATAAACTGCTGTCTCTTGGACTTCATCTAATACGCGGAGAAGTCATCGAACAATTTCAAGAGAAGCTGGAAGCGCGTGAGCTATCGTCTCAAATTCCTGATTATTGCTTCACAATGAGTACGATGATTAAGCCAGAGAGCGGCGTCAAACGGCTTTACAGCCTGATGGAACGTTATGCCAATGAAGAGCCGGATGATTGGGCGGTAAGAGCTGTTCAAAAGTGGAAAGAAGACTCGAAACTTTTAAACCAATTTTATGAAGGGACTTCAGACACATCTGTAGAATATGAAATAGAAAGACAAGCACTTAAAACTTTATACGAACCAAAAATCAGTCTTACGATTGAAAATGGCGGACTTTTTTACTTACAGCAAAAAAGAGGAGGCTGACTTAGCGAGTCTCCCTCCCTTTCATGTGATATCAAATTTTCGATCAATCAAAAGCAACGTTTGTCTGTTTGTATTGGGCGGAAACATGACGCAAGCAATCTATGAGGTCTTATCACCTGTGTTTTTCCATTTCATGCGTTAAGTGCCTGAAATACACGATTCAGTATTTTAGGAGGGTATTTGTATGGAAAAGAAAACGAAGTTATTAGACAGTGAATGGGTTCAATTATTACGCGAAGCGCGCAAAGCAGGACTAACAGTTGAAGAAGTCCGTCATTTTCTCAAATCACGCGAAAAGTCCTCTGAGTCTCCCCCTATGGCAAGAAGTCATTCTATCAAACCTTTCTGAATGTGCTATAATATCGAAAGGAAGGTGATGACATTGATTGGCCAGCGTATTAAACAATACCGCAATGAAAAAGGCTACTCACTATCAGAACTGGCCGAAAAGGCTGGGGTAGCGAAGTCTTATTTAAGTTCAATAGAAAGAAACTTGCAAACAAACCCCTCCATTCAATTTCTTGAAAAAGTCTCCGCTGTTCTGGACGTCTCGGTTCATACACTGTTAAACGAAAATGATGAAACCGAATACGATGGTCAATTAGATAGTGAATGGGAAAAACTAGTTCGAGATGCAATGACATCAGGGGTTTCGAAAAAGCAATTTCGTGAATTTTTAGATTATCAAATCTGGAAAAAAAAGCAAGAAGAGGAGTAATGCGCATGTTTTAGCGCATACTCCTCCAATTGCTATGCAGATCTTGTTATCAGTCTAAAGACTGACTTTATTTTTTATCTTCGCTGTGTGCTTTTTCGTTTTCTTTCACGTAGCCTTTTTCATCCGTATGCTTTTTTGGATTGATCGTTAAACCATTCCACTGAGTCGCTTCGAAGGAAAGATCAATTTGAATCGCATCGCCTTGGTATTTATTTTGGATATAGTGACCCGCTTTATCCTTCGTCTGGTCATTGACAAATTCAATGATCATTTCCATTTTATCGTAATCAAACGGATTCTTTGGAATGCCGTCATACTCTGGAGCTGTTGACCCATCAACGGTGGCAACATTAATTTTACCACTTTCATGTAAAAACTTCTCATCGACGGCATGACGAAGCTTTTCAAATGCGGTCTGATCCTGCTTTGACGTTAATAGATGCAGGTCAAGCAGGTTTGCATGGTCTAAAATAATATTTTTCGGGTATCCATTCCCACCTTCGGCTCCAACCGTTAGAACACTCACCTGAAATTGGCTGAGGAATTCTTCAGCTGTATTCTTCCCGCCATTTTTCGCTGATGTTCCATCTTGAAATTGGCTGTAATCAAGACTCATCAGGACTTGATTAATTGCAAGAGACCCTTTATTTTCAAAATTAAATTCCTTCTTTATACGGTCACCGGGTTTTATGTTCGCAAGGTTGATGGCGCCGGAATTCTCTTTTGCAGATAGATTCAGCTCTCCTGTAGAGTAGACCGCGTTTGCCGTCTCAACATCATTAAATGCAGCCCACGTTCCCCCTCCAATTAAAGCAAGACCTAATGCTCCCGATAAAACACCTAAACGAATTGATTTTTTCATTGCCATGATTGAACCCCCTAATAAATTGTTTTATTGAAACCTGATTTAGGTTACAAACGAAAATTTATGCTTGTTCCTCTGACATATGTAACTCAGCCGTATGTCTTCGATGTTTGGCAGCACCAACAAAATGAATGGTTGAATAAACAAGCAGCATCACCCCTGGAATGATGAGCAAAAGAGCGGTCCCAGCAGAAGTTCCTGCATACGAAAGAAGCTTTCCTGCATAAGGAATGTTCACTCCCGTATACTGCGCAGTCACTTGATTCGCTTTGACGAGCGTGCCGTCTTGATACATATTGTGGTCTCCTTTTGTCTCAAAGGCTTTATTTACTCCTTTTCCTTTCACCCCAACAATGCGGTGAGTCACAAAGGATTGGTCTTGCTTCGTTTGAAACGTAATAATATCCCCTTTTTTGAGTGCTTCAGGTGAGGTGACATGTTTCACGACAATCAATGAACCAGTCGAAAATTCCGGTTCCATTGATCCAGATAATACTTGCTTGAACTCATAACCAAAAATCTGAGGATCTCCTCCTGTTGTTCTTGATGACAACACGACAATAATACACACAATCATCATCGTGAAGACCAGCGCGTAAAGAATACTCCCAGACATTTTCATCCACTTTTTCATACCTTTCTCCCCTTTACATATCATGTTTCATTCAGCAGGCAAACCCTATTTAGGACGCCTTTTCTTGACAGTTCGAAAGCTGCATATGTTGAGACGTAAAGAATGGCTTTTCAGAACCACCAAACCCTTTAGGATAATAGATTTTAAACAAATAGATTCCATTTGTTTTTGCTTTAACTGCCGTGACAGTCGTCGTTTCTTCTGATGAGAGGGACTGTATAGCACCTTTTTCAATAACATGGCCATCTTGTAATGGCATCTGAGCACTCTCTACTTTATACAGTTCCCACTTCCATTCAGAGTGCGCGATGGGTTGTCCAATATTTTTTAGTGACATGCTCAACTTTTGAGGCGCACAGACTGTCCCCTCAATGATCGTTTGATCGATCAGTTTCAAATGGCTTTTATCCCATTTCTTCGGCTGGCAATGCTGATCTGTCTCTTCGAAATTTTCACATGTTTTCATGACAAAATTCGAATGCTCAACATCGTTAAAAGAAGCATTAGTAGACGTAATAAAAAAAGAAGTGAAAATCAAACAAATAGCACAAAATAGTACAAAGAGCGGCTGTTTCATTGAATCTTTCAACTCCTTGAACAATTGTTCTTTAAAAAGAACGATTACACTCAGTATAAGGAATTACCTATAAAATCCAAAACGTCAAATTAGTCCATTTTGTTCTTAAACAAGAACATTACCGAGAAAATTCTTCCATTTTCTCATTCTTTCGCCATATTCAATATTTTTTTCTGTGACATTTGTACTTCTTAAAAATTTACATAAAAGTGCAGGATTTGGTCAGGATAATAATTGGTGAGGTGATGTTAGTTGAATTATGGAAGAATCATGATCATGCTCAGTTTACTGTTAAGCCCTTTGATCCAAAGCGCTCATCTAGCGGAGGCAAAAGGAATCACTGTTGCCGCAGATCAATGGGAAACAAGGGCAGTCAAAGAAGCAAAAAAACGGTATCCGTTAGCACATGTTTTATTCAAACAAAAAGTGTGGGATCGGCACCGGGAGAAAGAATCCGTGAAGCAATATCATATTACGTTGAAAGATCAGGCCAAAGAATTTGGGGTATATGTCACCATTTCCTATAACCCTTACTCGAACAAGGTCAATAAAGTCATTGTTGTGGAAGAATACAGCTAAAATGGCATTAAAAAAACCGCCTGCTGGCGGCTTTTTACTTTTGTCGATGACGTTGACGTTTTTTTAGCATCATTGAGAAGCCAAAAGGCAGAACACCGAATAAACGCTGAGAAAATGGTGGTTTTGTCTCCATTTTTTCCTGTTTATGTTCTTTCCGCTCATCACGTGGTGTATTCATATATTTAATGATTTCCTGCGTCATATATTTTACATAATCATTTGTCTTCATCGAACACTCACCTCTTCTTCCTTAAAGTGTTACCAAGAAGAGTATCGTTTTATACACTCGCTAATAAGTGCTGATCCATTGATTGATTTCTCCTGTCTCCTTATTCATCTCTAGTTCCCGCTCATCAGTTACACCACCATTTGTTTCGATGTTAACCAAGAGGCGGACTATCTTTTTTCTGTGATCGCACCCAATTCGCTTCAATGTCACTCGGCCTTCTTCTGTGACAATTGGGCTCAATGGCTGATCACAAATCCGATTTAATTTATTTGCGGCTTCATTTAGACCCATTCGAAATAACTGCTGTTTTTGATAAAAAGAAATCGTGAGCTCTGCACTTTTCAACTCTTTTTGAAACCCAATGGTCATCGAGCCTAGAATCAATAAAAATAAAAGATTGACAGCAAGTACGTGTGGATAAATAAACCCATCTTCTCTTTTCACGTTTTAGGAATCACTCCTTTGTAAGTGAAAAAAACAGCTTCATGTACTTGACCAAATACATCTGTGACTTGGAGAGTGGTGGTTTGCTGTTTTGTTCTTACATGGAATTGTTTCACCTTTTGTAATAAAGGGAGATGACCTGCCTGATCCGTTCGTTTACGAAGCATCTCTTGATATGGCTCAATCGTCACCACCCGCCCTTGATTTGACATGTACTCCAGTGCTGTTCCTTCTTTCACCGCTCTTACAGCGACAGCACAATTTAGATCCTCCTCTAATTGCAGGACAGTTTGTTTCCACTCCAATTGTGAAAACTTATTGATTTCTGCAAACGGATGAGCTTTTTCAGTAATTGATAAAAGCAGCATGCAGCCAAAAGAAAGCAGCAAAAATAGCTGCAATTGCCATATTGCTTGTGCGAGTGTAAAGCCTTGTTCATCGCTCCAAATGCCAAAAGCAAATCGTCTGCTTTTTTTGTACTTTGTATGAAACACATCCCTTCTCCTGACCCCAAATGAATTCATATGTGATCTCGCCTCGTTTCTTTGTACTTGTTTTCTTTTGACCTTCTATAAAAGCTTTATTCATATACTCATGTAAAATTTGATAAGCTTCCAGTTTGGCTCTTAATTCTTCTTTCCCTATTGTCAGTTTTTCAAAGGATGGCACGAGCACAAGAGCAGCAAATAGAAAGAGATGGCAAGAAAAGAGCATCTCAAACGTACTAAATCCTTTATTGTTTCTGAACATGAATTCGCCCGCTCCCTAAGTAAATCGTGAGTTTATATATTTGACTGCCAAATTGAACAATGAGAGAACCGCCGCTATTGGGATGTCCGTTTTTATTAAAGTGAAGGCCTTGTTGGAATGTAGAGTGCTTAATGGTACCTTTTTTGTGTGCATGAGAAGCAATGATCTGCTTACTATTCTGCTCGATGACTTGATAAGATACATTGGTCGGGTGAAACTCAACAGTTACTCGTGTTTTTTTAATAAATGCAGTATAAGATGCCAATTGAAGATCTTGTTTTAGCAAGTTCACTTGCTTTTTTGCTTCAGCACTTTCTAATATATTGGGAACTTTTCCACCTATTATCGATAATAAGATAGAGAAAATCATGACGATCAAGAGCTGCTCAATGAGTGTAAATCCTTTCTCCTGGAAAAGCGATTTATTCATTTTTCACATCCCCATTTTGAATGAAAATTGCCTTTCCATTCGGACAAGTTAATCCCTTTTTGACATAGCCTTCTTTTTCTAATTCAGCTAAAGATGGCGTCTTGCCATCATGCTCTAATTCATATGCCATTACCTGTGTACTCACCATTGATTTCAGCCCTTCACAGCCCTTTGCTTGAATGCTTTGATGATGCCGAGTGATATTTGGAATGGTAATCAATAAAAGAATGGAGATCACAAGCATGACAATTAACATTTCTAACAGTGTAAATCCTTTATCATTCATGCCTTAGTCCTCCTTTTCACACTTGTTCCATTAGTTGATACATTGGTAAGAGAATAGATAAATACACAATGAGTATAAGAAATGCTGTTAAGCCATAGATGACAGGCTGCAGCCATGAAACCCATTTTTCAATTTTCAATTCTGCATTCTCTAAAAGAAATTGACTATATGTGTACATTTCTCTTGCTAGCATCCCGCTTGCTTCCCCATGATTGATGACAGCTGCAAAATGCCTTTCGAAAAAAGGGGACCGGCTTATTTGATCTTCCATACTCTCACCCTTTCTTAACTCTCCTATCATTTGTTCAGACATTTCTTGAAGGAAGGGTAAATAGGTCTGCTGTTTAAAAGCTTGCAAACTTTCGTAAATTGATAACCCAGCATGGAGAAGTCCACTTAGCTGAAGAGAAAAAAGATACGTATGCATCAGCTGTACCCCTTTAAATAACACTGGCAGCCTGCTGATGACTTTCAATTTCTCAAGGGTCGATTTTTTCTTAAAAAAGAGCTCATAATATCCAAAAAGACAGATACATATACAACCGATCATGAGCAGCAAAGCGTGTAGGAATTGGAAGAGGCCAAACATCCCTTGAATGAGCCATGACATGTTTGTATTCATAGATGAATATAATAAAGAAAATTGAGGGACGATCATTTGCTGAACAATGATGAGCACAACAAAAACCGTAAACATAAGAAAAATTGGATATCGTAACATACGCTTGAATGTGTCTACCTGCATGATTTTTTTCTCTAGAAAACGGGCGCTTTGTTCAAGAGCTCGCGCTAGGCTGCCATGTTTCTCTGAAAAACAAAGAATAGCGACGGCTTCCCGCTGAAAATGAAGTCGCTCAAGTACAACGTAAAAAGGCTCCCCTTCAAGCAGCCACTGAATGCCTGGCGTTAATCGCTGCTGCTGTTTTTTTGATAACTGAATATTCACCATCGTTAGTGCATCAACCAATGTATATCCGGCTTGAATCAATTGAGCCATTTTCGATAAGAATTCAGCTTGTTCTTTTTTAGACCAGGCTTTAGAGGCTCGCTTCTTCATAAACCCATCGATGATATGTGCTTTTTGATAAATAGCCGAGTGCCACTCCTTTCCGAATTAATCTTTGGAGTGTTTCGTATGACGAATGAGCGTATTCTCCTTTTGCCTCTTTGATACACTCACCAAGCTCCTTTCCGTAAAGCAATTCAAATACATTTGTTCGTCTGACTGGTCGATTTAGTTTGCAATAAAGCTCACACGTTTCGCCGCAAAATGGACATGCGAGTTCGATTAACCGCTGAGCAGCAATGGCAACCATTGTTTGTTCGAGTTCATTCATCGTCACTCCAAATTCCAGCATTCGATAAAGAGCTCCTTTTGCATTTTTTGCATGCAGTGTGCTCATGACTAAATGACCTGTCAAAGCTGCTCTAATAGCTGTTCTTGCTGTTTCCGCATCTCTTATTTCTCCAAGCACAATCATATCTGGATCATGTCTTAAAATAGCGCGTAAACCTGCCGCATACGTGATACCAGCTTTTTCATTTACTTGAACCTGCAGCACTTCTTCATTTCTTGTTTCCACAGGATCTTCAAGGGTAATAATATTTCGATTAAAATGTTTTTTGGCAAACTGAATCAATGAATAAAGTGTTGTCGTTTTCCCTGAATTTGTTGGTCCAGTAAATAAAATGAGCCCATGCGAATGATTCAGAAACGATAATAATCTCGCTGAAGCCTTCGGGAACAGTGACAAATACTTTGTTTTCGGCACATGATCCTGCGGTAAAATCCGAATCACTAGACTTTCATCATTTACAGTCGGTAGTGTAGAGAGCCGAACAAACACTTGACCGCGTCTTAGCATCACAGCCAATGACCCATTTTGTGGTCTCCTTCTTTCACCAATATCCATAGAAGATAAAAATTTGAAATGAGCAATGAGCCGCTCTCCGCTCTTTTTGTCAATGATCCGCTGCTGAATGAGGTCAGCGTCTACACGAAAAGAGACTGAAGCTTCCTTTTCTCTCGGAACAATATGCACATCAGATGCTCTCATGCGGCATGCCTCTTCTAGCAGCTCTTGTCCCAAATATTCAATACCATACAAGTGGTTCACTCCTTTCAGTGACCCCATTGTATGATGGCAGAACGTACCTGACAAAAGCGTATTTTATGATTTTCATGACTGAAAAGATGTGAAAATGTTCAATTTGAGGTGTATTTCATCTATAAATAACAGAAGCGCACATCAAAAAACTTGACTTTCACAACAACGGGTTCCGTTCAGAGGAGAAAATAAAAAAGAAGTGCTATTGGCACCTCTTTTTGATGATTATTTCATTTGGTTCTTTCATTATGGATGATCTGTTACAAGGAGGTGTCTCCAAATTTAATCCTCCTTAATAGGTTACTGATTTGAAGATAAAGAATATCCTTTCGTGTCTGATTTATGGATAAAAAAAAGAGACCAAATCTGTATGCGAATTGGTCATCTCATTCATATGCTCATTATATTGTTTCTCCTCGTCAACGGACCCGTTACTTTTATTAACATTTTTTGGTTCACGTTGCTCCTTGCTGCTGCTCTTCAAAGATACGAAATCCTCTTTTTTCTAAAGCTTTTGCAAGGCTGTGTTCAGTATTTACTTTTGAGAAATCAATGCCCAGTTTCACTACAGTTTGAGCGATTTCTGGGCGAATGCCTGATATAATCGTCTCAATTCCTAGCAACTTCGCACTATCGACCACTTTAAACAACTGATAAGCAACCATCGTATCAACAACGGGAACGCCAGATATATCAATAAATAAATGGGTTAGACGCAGTCTAGATGCCTGTTCTAGTACTGATTCCAAAATGATTTTCGCCCTGTACGTATCAATTTCACCAATCAGCGGCAAAATACCGATCTCTTTTGAAACTGGAATAACAGGCGCACTAAGCTCTTGAATCATTTCTCTTTGTGCATTAAGCTGATTGATTGTCACGCGGTCATACTCTTCTGATAAACGTGCAATCATGTCATCAAATGTGGCGTGAAAATGCTGATTCCAATCGCACACATCTTTGAGTGTCACTTCAAGCTCCGTATGTTGTGTAAAGGTCTCAATTCTGGAACAAAAAATGTGGCGGAACACCTTAAATTGTCCGATGATTTCATATAAAGGTACTTCATGAACAGCTCGATCGCGGGCAATATCAACTGACCACTTTTTTAGATGGTCTTCTACTTTATCTGATAGCGTGACTAACGTTGCTGCAATCGTTTGGATAAATGCTGTGTTTTGTTCTTTCAGCTTCTTTTCTGTCTCCTCTGAAGCATGTTTGGAATATAATGAGCCTTCTTCTGTTCTTGTTTTCAGCCATTCTTCGGTCATGACAGGGGCTTCTTTAAGAATAAATTCATATAATTGCTCAGATTTTTTATTTTTCATTTCTGTCGTTCGCTCCTTTTTCACTTACAACTAGTGACAACCAACTTTTTATGTATAAATGACCGCAGATGGTGAACAATAGCATTACACGTTTCATATTGGGCTATAGCCAAGTGGTAAGGCAATGGACTTTGACTCCGTGATCGTTGGTTCGAACCCAGCTAGCCCAGTTCAGCACAAAAACGAAGACGGCTGAAACACCATTCAGCTGATCTTCGTTTTTGATTAGGAAACCGATTGATGAATCGCTTTCTTTTTTGAAATTTTCATGAGTTCCCCTGGATTATAGCCGACCACTAATTTATTTCCATCAATGATGATGGGTCTCCGGAGCAGCTTTGGTTTTTCAATGAGAAGCTGAAGTACCTCATTCACTTTTAGATCATTAATATTTAAATTTAAGCTTTTAAAAGCTTGGCTTCGAGTAGCTAAAATTTCATCCATTCCTTCTGTTGTTAAGGAAAGGATTTTTTTCAATTCGTCTAGAGTTGGCGTTTCTCTGAAAAGGTGACGCTCTTTAAAATCAATTTGATTGGCCTTTAACCAATGTTTTGTTTTGCGGCAAGACGTGCAGCTTGGGTATGAATAAAAAGTAATGTCACTCATTAGTCTTCCTCCTTAGGTCGTTAACCTTTTCTCTTATGGACTAAGTACCCTCATAAATTTAGGCATAAACACTTTTTCATCACTTTTTCAAAAAAATTTTTTCTAACGAAAGAATGAATGTTCACACGTTGTCAAAAATGTAAATGTTTACATAACAAGTGATCATCAGCTATAATATGAATCAAAGGGGTTTTTTAAGGGGAGGGAAAGAAATGAATCGCATGTTCCGCGTTCTTGGCTTTTGGACGGGTATTTTTGCTGTCATGTTCTATTTAGGACATATGAAAGATGCATCCTTGCTGTTCTTCGGTCAAACCGTTCTTTTTGTATTTTTATCCTACTTGAATTTATCCGAAAGAATGTATATTTACATTTTCGGAGCGTACTTGACGATTTTCTTTGCCGGATTTACATATTATTCGATTTTCATCATGGTTCCCGGTACCGGACATTAATAGAAAAAAGCATCTCTTTTGAAAGAGATGCTTTTTTCGTGCGTGCTATTATAAAGAAAACCCATTGATAAACGGATTTTGCTCCTGTTCTGTAAGCACAGTTGTTTCCTCGCCATGTCCACTTAACACAAGAGTTGATTCTGGCAATGACAACAATTTGTCATGTATCGATTGAAGTAGCACGTCTTGATTACCGCCCGTTAAATCAGTTCTCCCGATACCGCCTTGGAATAAAGTATCACCAGAAATCACAAATCCCTCTTCCGCTGAATAGTAAGACACACTGCCAGGTGAATGACCTGGTGTGTGGAACATTTCTAATGTAAACGATCCAATTTGAAGAGGTCCTTCTGACGTAATCAATTGTTCCGCTTCTTTGACCGTAATTCCGTTACCAATTAGTCGAGCTGAACCGTTTAGCTGAGCATTTGTCAGCCATTCTTTTTCCTTTTCATGGACATAAAGCGGAATTCCCCATTCTTGACGCACCTCATCTGCTGCACCAATATGATCAAAATGGGCATGTGTCAGTAAGACTGCAAGTGGTTTCAGCTGTTTTTCTTTCACATAAGAAATTAGCTTTTGCGCTTCGCCGCCTGGATCAAAAATTAAACATTCTCCCTGTTCATTTTTCCAAATATATGCGTTCGCTTGCACATAGCCTAGCGGCATTCTTCTCCAATTCATTTTCATCACCTACTACTTTTTTCATTCTTTTTTATTATGAAGGCTATTCAATAAAAATTCAAACAATCGTCAACTTGAATGTACTCGACAAGCTTTATGAAAACGGTTAAAATGAAAAGAAAGGAAATCAAGGGGATTGATGACAAAGGGGGACTTTCATATGATGCTCGTCATTATTTTTGGTCTAGTCACGATTTTAGCCGCTCTCGGCATCTATCGCTCACTCAAAAAAGTGAACGTACTGGCCATTGCTTTCGCTGGCGCCACATTTTTGGTTTTTGGATGGTTTACCGTCATGACCATCATCTATAGCGGTTATCCAACTGCACATTAAAAGCCTGCAATAAGCAGGCTTTTTCTATTGATTCAAATGTTTATTCACGCTTTCTAATTTGCTTGAAAGGGTGGTCGTTTGATCTCTTCTGTCATCTATGCGGATATTGGTTGCTACTCGGTGTAAACCCTTTTCAAATGGAGCCTCATGAATACGCTGAATGACCTCAAATAAAACGGATAGCTCCCCTTCAATTAATGTATTCATTGGTGTGAGCTGATATTTGATTTTCCCTTCTTGTTGAAAGCCCTCTAACAGTCTTTGTACGTCTGCTACATATGCACTCACGCTTGGTGTCTCAGTGCCTATTGGAATGATGGTGACATCTGCTATCGCCATGGTTCTTGCTCCTTTCAATGACATCCTATTTCTTTCTCGTTCTCATTGTAACCCATCGTGATTCAAAAATGCCATGATCATGTGGCGTTTAAGCTTCGTTTGTCCCGTTCTATCGTCAAATCTGCTCTCTCTACCTTCCCAATCTTTGTAAAAAGGAGCAGGCATATACCTGAAATGGCTTCGATCAGTCCACCAGCTGCAATGACATATCCTGAACCGAATAACGTCGCCATATAGCCACCAATGAGAGCGCCTAACGGTATCATTAAATACGAGATCATGTTAATAATCGCATACACTTGCGGCTGATCCTCCGCTTTTACTGACAATTGAATCATCGTATGTTCAGGTACATTGACTGCACTGATGGCTGCACCTAAGGCAAATGCAGATATAAACACAAGTGGTAATAAGGCATTCATCCCTGTAATGAAAAATGCAATTCCATCAACGATCCCTGCCCCGATAAACAACAGACCGTATCGATTCACTTTCACCTTTGTTAAAACGAATCCCATCAAAAATGCACCTAATGCCGTGGTCACTTTGATGAATGAATATACTACTGGTCCACTATGTAAATCTTCTGTTAAATAAATAACCGACAATGCCTCCCACGGTGCCGCAGCAAAATTGGAGCAGACACAAAAAATGGCTAATGGAAACAAAATATGATGACTTTTCACAAGTGAAAATCCCCTTATTAATCGTTTTCCGTATGATAATCCTTTTTTTCCTTTATCCATGATCGCTTCCGTTTTATATGTAATCAGCAAAACCAGCAAAGCGGACATGAGGTAAAGAGGAATAATCACAAGCATTGTATATCCTACCCCTACAAATGCAATCATGACACCACAAATCGTCACAGTCACAAGCCTGACCACATGACTGGCTGATTGAATGGTTGCATTCGCCTTTTGTATCACATCTTCATGCACAAGCTTTGGAATAATAGACACCGAAGCTGGTTCATAGGAACCACCAGTCGCTGAATGCAGCAACATACCGCCAATGATGAGTGCTAAAGGAGAAAAATCATAAAAATAACTCACCACAATCACAAGTATAATCGCCGCCCGTGTTAAATCAGCAAAGCACATCCAAAATTTCAATTGATGCGGCTTCATCATTGGGGTAATAAACGGCCCAATAATGGCTTGAGGGACAAAACTAACGGCAATAAAAAATGCTGTTCCAATTGCTCCTTTTCCCCCTAGCACTAAAAGCCACAAAATGGTGTTAAAAGATAAACTATCAGCAGTAATTTTACACATTTTAGAAACAAATAGATAAGTAAAATTCCGTTTCCACAGGCTTTGAGCATTCAATCATCGACATCTCCCTAATTCATATCCTTTTTTTTACATCCACTCTTTCACAATAGCTTACAGGGATGCTCTCGTCAATCACATCAGCACGGTTTTTATTGACCATAAGAAATTGATTGGTTTGAACGAATTAAAAGCACCGATTAGATGCTTTCAGATTGTTGACAAAGGGCTAAAATGAACTTTATTTTAGCCCTTTGTCTTCTTTTCAGCGTGATAGAAAACCTTTGTAGCCCTAGGAAGGACGAGTACTGGTGCGGAGCGAATTTCACATTCGTGAGCACCGGCACGCAGGACTGACAAAGAATGCGAGGGTTTGTCTACACGCTGAAAGCACCAATTAGGTGCTTTTAATACTTACATGCTTCCCACAATAACCGCTTTGTTTTTTCATAGATCGAATCAAATTGACTCATAGAAAGCGGGTTCTTACCTCGCCCAAGTTCCACCGTATAGCCCTCACTTTTACATTGATAAATAAACCAATCTCGATAACCTGCATAGCTATCAAGATATTGAATCGCTTTGTAACCGCTCACCCGTTCTAACCGTTCGACCGTCTCTTTTGAAATGGCCGGTTCGTGGCCAAGAAACCCCCAGTATATCTCTTCTCCTTGTGTATGAAGGGCAATCAGTCGATCAAAGCGTTTTCTTAAAGCGAGATGTGCCATTGCTTTCGCTTCTGGTTCTGTTAACGGCTGATGCCCTGGGAAATCCCTATAAGACGGTGCCTTCGGCTTATTACGATAATATTCGATTTCCCAATAAGCAGGAAATTGATTGTTTAAATCAATTCCTCGAATATTTGCCTTCCATTCTCGATAATCGGAAAATCCTCCATTTAGCGGCGCGAACTCCTCACGGCACAGCCCTAAAGATTCTGGACCATTGCGAACCAAATCAACACCGTCTGGATTTACCATGGGTACAATAGATAAAGCAGTGGTCTGCAATATACGAACCGCTTCATGATGTCTTGCTTGCACTGGGTCAGAGGCCGCTAAACAAAGTGATTTAAGCCATTTTAATAAAACGGAGGTCGTGATCCATTCATTTGCATGAAAAGAGGCATTAAAATGTATGGAATGTAAATGTTGTACAGGCTCCGTACGGATTTCATAAATGGGCGTATCAAGCACTGATTGACCAATCACACTCATCTGAAGAAAAGGAAAAACAGCTTTCAAATATTGAAGCTCTCCTTCTAAGTGAGTGCTATCATATTCAAATGTTCCGCTGATCCAATCATCTGATTGCTGGAGCCGGTAAGGCGCAATGAAGCTTTGCACATCACCTACCGATTGAAATGAATGGGTCCCTTCTGGAAGTCTATACCCCGGTAAAAGGAGGTGCTCAGTATTTGACTGATTGGACAAATAGAAAGCTTCTTTCCCTATACCAAGCTGCTTTGCCACATCCTCCTTCCTTGCTTCACCCAGATGCCATTCAATTGTGCCAAACGACGTTATGTTCATTTACATCCCTCCTCTCACACTATATGAACCAGTAAGTAAAAAAAGAAAACCTCTGCATGTAAATAGCAGAGGTTTTCTTTTAAATTAAGACGCCTTTTTTAGCTCAGTGTCATCTTCTTTTTTAGATGGTGAATGGTCCGAGTTGTTTCGGTCATAAAATCTAAGGAGATCTCCATAGATAATTTGATCAGAGAATTGAAGCTCTTGTTTTGCCTTTTCTTCATAAGACTGACAACCAGACTCATCTTCTCTCGGCTCACCCGTTTCTTTGTTGTAGCAAACACCGGCTGTGAAAACACTGTCCTTCGTAATAAAACTTCCATCTCGAAGCACTGTGAAGTCATTTGTATCTTTTGATAATAGGTCATGACCAAATTGAATTTGCTTGCTTGTATCGATTCCTAGAAGGTTCATGACTGTTGGACGGATATCCACTTGGCCGCCAACTGTATCAATCTCTTTTGGATGTTTATCCGTGATACCAGGAATGTGTACAACAAATGGTACTTTTTGAAGCTGAACTTCTTCAAAAGGTGTAATGTCTTTGTTTAAGAATTGTCCCATTGCTTCGTTATGGTTTTCAGAAATTCCGTAGTGATCACCATATAACACAAAAATGGAGTTATCGTATAACCCTGCTTCCTTCATTTTTTTAAAGAAAAGCTTGAGTGCCTCATCTTGATAACGCACTGTAGGGAAGTATTTGTTCAACGTTTTGCTCTTTGAGTCATATTCATCAATGAGCTTATCTTCTTCATCTAAGTCAAATGGAAAATGGTTCGTTAATGTAATCAATCTCGTATAGAACGGCTGCGGGATCGTTTTCATTAAATCTACTGACTGCTCAAAAAACGGACCATCTTTTAGTCCCCAGCCAACTGAATTTTCTTCATTTACATCGAATGATTTAATATCAAAAAATTTGTCGTAGCCAAAGCTGTCATAGATCAGGTCACGGTTCCAGAAACTTTTGTTATTCGCATGAATAACAGAAGAATGATAGCCTTCCTCTTTTAACAACTCAGGTGCGGCTTTGAACTCGTTGCTTGGATTTGTGAAAAATACAGCTCCTCTTCCAAGCGGATAGAGTGAATTATCAACAATAAACTCGGAGTCGGATGTTTTCCCTTGACCCGTTTGATGATAGAAATTACTGAAATTGTAGCTTTTCTTGATCAATTTGTTTAAGAACGGGGTGATCTCTTTCCCATTCAATTTTTCATTGATTACAAAGCTCTGAGTAGACTCAAGCGATACTAGAATGACATTTCGTCCTTTTGCTTGACCAAACGTCTTTTCATTACGGTCTGTTTGATTTGCGCTTACATAGTTTTCAATTTCAGTTAAGCTATTGCTGTCGGCAAGTGCTCGCTGAGCGGATTGCTTCGATTGCAGAACCCCATCATAAATATGGAAGTTATATAAGCTGATGTTTTTCACTAGCATCTCACGGTCAAATGAACGAGTTAACAGCTCTGGTCTTTCTGTTTCAGCCAGACCAAGGTTAAAGAAGAAAGTGGCTGCCACAAATAAATAATAAGCTGCACGTCCCTTACGTGAAATCGTTACATCTGTTCTAAAGGAAGGCTGTTTTTTATAGAGCCAAATTAAAATGATGATATCAACAAACATCAGAAAATCAACTGGTTCAATTAAAGAGGTAATACTTGACCCGAGGTCACCCATATTGTTTGTTTGAAATAGGACGGGGATGGTTAGAAAATCACTGTAGAATCGATAAAATACAATGTTAGCTAACAAAATAAATGTCAGAACAAAACTCGTCACGATGATATATCGATTGCGATTTTTTTCTTTAAAGAATAAACCGATACCGAAGATAAACAAGAGAAAGCTAAGCGGATTAATAAACAGGATAAATTCCTGCATGAAATTTTCAATTTTGATATTAAAGCTAGATTTATAGATAACATAGGTTTTCACCCACATTAACAAAGTCGCAATCAGTAAAAATGACATCGCCTTTAATCTTTTCTTTCGCATTGTAACCTCCTTATGCTAAAAACGCACTCAGGTTAGGGACATCCCCAATTATTGGTGCTTCTTCAAAAATAACTAAAGTATATCTTATCCTGTCTATGCTGGAAAATCAATGTCTTTTTCCCCATGACAAACTTATGAATATGCTAATCATTCAATTTCATGCCTATCTATCGCTGATTTTAATAAAAATGACATCATTATGACATTTTTGTTCAAGACAGCCACTTGTTTTTTGCCATCCATGCACCGCCGATCACGCCTGCATCGTTTCCTAGTGAGGCAATTACCACTTCAACATCCTCAGCACATGGGGGGAAGGCATGATGTTTGACGACACGCTCTACTTTACTGCGAAGAAGCTCGCCCGCTTTAGATACACCCCCGCCAATGACGATTTTTGTTGGGTTTAAGGCACTAGCCAGATTCGCAAGGACAAGACCAAGATGGGTTGTCACTTCATCTACGACACGCATCCCCAGTTCGTCTCCGTTTTCTGCTGCCTCAAATACATCCTTTGCAGACAGCGAAGTAAGTGAGCCAAGTGATGATGTATGGCTCTTTGTTTGTAATGTATCCTTTGCGATTCGGACGATACCTGTGGCAGACGCAATGGTTTCAATACAACCTGTTCTCCCGCAGTTACATGGTGCTCCTTGAAATGGAACGGCACAAATATGACCAATTTCTCCACCAGCACCTGTTTCGCCTTGAACCACTTCTCCATTGACAATAATACCGCCGCCAACCCCTGTGCCCAGTGTAACCATCAGGATGTTTTTGGCGCCATCACCTGCACCCTTCCACATTTCACCGAGTGCAGCAATATTCGCATCATTTTCGATGACAGATGGAAGTCCTGTCTCTGCCTCTAAATGGTCTTTCAAGGGATAGTTTGTCCAGCCCAGATTCGTTGTTTTATAGACAATTCCGGATACTTTATCCACTGGTCCAGGTGCCCCCATACCGATCCCAATTAGTGCTGATTTCGGCATGCTGATCTCAACTAGTTTATGGTCAATTGACTTGGCAATGTCGACTGTAATTGTCTGCCCAGATTTATCCGTAGGAATCTCCCACTTATGCTGAATTTCACCATAAAGATTAATAAACGCAAGCTTAATTGTCGTACCGCCAAGATCAACTCCTACAAACCAATCCCCTGTCATATGTCCTCCACCTTCACATTGTTTTTCGATTTAATTTGGCTAGTTCCATTTGAAGGATGGTCATTGCGTTTGACCATTCAGTTCGATCGATGATGCCCGATGTGTACATTTCCTTCAATTCATCTGCCATAAATTCTAATTCCACTTCACGATCTCCGAAATATACGTAATTTCCAAATCTCATGAGCAGCTGCTGTACATCATATAACGTTTTCATTATTTTCACCATTTCTCTAAATCAACAGATAGGATAAGCGTATTCATAAATACGCTTTCAGTCAAGTCATTCAACGTGTTTGAGTGTTTTCAATATATTGTTTCAACTTTAAAAATTGGTCATTTTGCGGATCTTGTTTTAATGCTTTTTCGATGAAGTCGTCTGCTTCCGCTGTCTCGCCTTTTTCTACATATAACAACGATAAGTGATACAATTTATTCGGCTCATTTGGATCTTTTTCAAGCGACTTTTGCAAATACTCAATGGCCTTGTCAAGATGTCCAAGCTGCGCTTCGGAAAGCGCATATATATGAAGTGCTTCAGCTGAGGCATCCTTTTGCTTTACATATTCCTCTAGACGCTGACTTGCTTCGCTATAGTTCTTTTCATCAAATAAACTCGCTGCCTCGCTAGTTGCCGCCGCTTCTTTTTGATCGTCTGAATGAAACCCTGTATACAATCCAAAGCCGCTAATAAGGAGGAGAAGAAGACTAGCAAGAAGCATTTTGACAGGCTGAAACTGTTTAGGAAGACGGACCGCTAAAGCGGCTAAAAATCCGCCAGCAAGCCCCCCAAGATGCCCTGCATTATCAATCCCTGATACAGTGAAACCTATCCCTAAGTTGATGAGGATAATCACGATAATATTTGTCCCCATCGTACGAAAGAAGAGCTTCCGGTTAGAGATCGCTAAATATAACAATGCGCCTAAACAGCCAAAGATCGCACCTGATGCTCCTGCTGCGATGGCTGTATTAAACACAAAGCTCGCTATGGAGCCAAAGATGCCGGAAATTAAATAAATGAGCAAAAATCTTCCTGAACCATAAATTCTCTCAACAGCCGCTCCAACGGACCAAAGAGCAAATGTATTAAAGAGTAAATGCGTCAAACCAATGTGTAAAAACATAGGTGTCACAAAACGCCACCATTCACCCTCTAAAATCAGCACATTATTTTTCGCACCGAATGCTGTTAAAGTGGCTGTATTGGTACTTCCACCAGATAATTCAAGTAAAAGAAACATCACCACTTGAACTGCAATTAACAAATAGGTAAAAATCGGTCTGCCATTTTGAAAAACGGCCCGTTCTCGTTCACGCTGCTTTTCCTGATCTTGAAATGCCTGAAGCACGTTCATTTTAAGCTGCATCACATCTTCGGCTGTATCTGCTTTCGCCTCTTCTACATCAATCGAGAGTGATGTATTCAACCATTTTTGCAGCTCGTGTCCATCGTTTTGAAGGGTTTCTTCATTCAGTAAAACAGGTGTCACCGTTACCTTTTGCTGTTTTTGCGGTTGACCGTTTATGTCTTCCCAATCATCTACTGGATGATCAGCTGTAAATTGTAGCTGCAGGAGATGAAGAGAACGTTTACGCATGGCTTCTCTCAACTGATTCATCCGAAAGGCCTGCTCTTCCATATCTCGAACGATCTCCTGTCTAAAATTCACATCTCTTCTATATAGACGGATGAGATCATATCCTGAGTTTCGTGGTGCTTCAAAAAAGATTTCATCTTCTGGGTACGGACTTTGAATCATCTCGTATCCTTTTTGTCTGAGTTCATCAATCACTCGCCAAAATAGACTATCTATGACATTCATTCATTCGCGCTCCATTTTTTACATTATTATAGCAAGAATTACTCTTATACGCATTTCTCAACAAAAAAATCCCGGCTTTTGCGGGATTAGAATGCTTGGCGAATAAATTTCGTCCGAAAATATGGGATTTTCATCAGCCATTTAATAAAAAAGTGACGCACTTGGTTTTGACCTAAGATCAAATTCATGAGCCGATAACGATTTTGCACAAGAACGAATGCAAACAGTGTGAACACAATGCTCCAAATCATTTTATTCATCATATTCCCTCCTATGTTCGTATCGTGGCTTAAATAGGATTTGTTTATGCATGAACCATCATTTTTATCGCTGCCAATGGCGTCTTTTATTAGTCAGTTTTCACAGCCTAATCCCTTGTTCTTTTGATTGAATATAAAACTCTTCTCCATACTCTGTTTGAAGATAAGCTACATCAAATTGTTGAAGATCAATCAAATCCTTGAACGTATGAGGCAGTTTACCATTCCACTCTAACTCTTCGATCTTGTGCGGGAAGTTGTGATCGTTTGGATTTGGTGTATGGATATATACTGCGTCTAATGCAGGATCTTGTTCGTAAATACAAATCCATGTTTGATATGGCTTTTCAAAACCTTCAAGCAGCTTGAGTGTTCTATTGTACAAGGCGACATGAGCTTTAATATGCTCTCTTCTTATTTTCAAGCTATTTTTCCCAACACCCCAAAAATCAAGATGGGTATGAAAAAAATCGAACCAATAATCATGATCAAGTTGTAAGTCAAAAGTATTCACTTCCTCCCACAAATTAAGGAAGTATCTTTTCTTTCCTCGAAATTTTTTCAAAACATGCCTCCTACTAGCTAAAATGCCATGAACTAATGAAACGATCTCAACACAAAAAGCCCGTTTTTGGACAATGAGCGGGCTTTCACTTTTGATATAACGTACCTTTTTCACTGACAATCATAGACACCGGGATGTCGTGCGTTTCAGCCGGAATATGCCTTGTCTGCTGTAAAGACAAACAAAGGGCAATGGTTACCCCGTGGTAGTCCGCTAAGTAGCGATCATAATAGCCGCCACCAAACCCAATCCGGTAACCACGTTGATCGAAGCACACCCCAGGAACAATGATCAAATCAATGGCTTCTTTATGTACAGCTGTAGACTCAAGAGGGTCTGGCTCCAACAGCCCAAAGTAGCTGGATGTCATCTTTGTTTCAGGTGTATATTCATAAAACACCATCTCTTTTGTTTTCGGAAAACAGGTGGGAATACAAACTGTTTTTCCTTCTTCCCACGCTTTTTCAATCAGAGGCATTGTCGGTATTTCTTTTCCCCTAGACATAGTCAAAGCAATCGTTTTCACCTGTTTCCATGCTGGCAGCTGCAACACGTGTTCATGAAGTAGAGCGGCGTGGCGATTGAACTCTTCAGCGCTTATCTGATCAAGCATGGCCAATGTTTGAAGGCGGAGCTCCTTTTTCATACAGGTTCATCTCCCATCATAAAAAAACAGCAGGAAAATTCCCTGCTGCTTACTTTGTTTCACGATGTAAAGTTTGTTTTTTATCACGTGAGCAATACTTTTTGAATTCAACGCGATCTGGATTGTTTCGCTTATTCTTTTTAGTAATATAGTTACGCTCACCGCATTCAGTGCAAGCTAGAGTAATATTTACGCGCATGTTTTTCCCTCCAAACTAAAATCAATTCACATTCAGACCTAACTATAATACCACTTCTAGCTAAGGAATGCTAGAATGTTTTTTCACCAATTTCATTTTTCAATGCATTCCACCCGCATCCTGATCCATATTGTCTGGTCATGTGATGAAAAATCGCCTTCTCCCCTATAAAAACACGTTCTTTGTCGTACTGTATACATGAGAACCCCCTCTTTGTTCCACAGCTTTTTTTCATCTGATCCGTCTTCTTTTATTTTAACAGCGGGCAAGGTTTTCATACTCGGTTTCCCTATAAAAAGAAAAATGATGAAAAAAAGGTGATTTTTTCAGCAATTCCTTTTGAAACTAGCTTTTTTATGGTATAAAAAAGAAGGGTCGAAAACTGTCTGAAACAAACATGAGAGCCTTTTTTGGCTTTCAGCATTAAAATATGAATAAAAGGTGATGAAACATGGAAATTGCAATTATCGGATTGCTTGTTGTCAGTATTGTACTGATCGCATTCTCATATTTTCAAAGAGAGCCGATTAAAGAAGTCGAACAAGAACTTGAAACACTTCAACTATCTGCAATGCAAGAAATCTATAAACTGAAAAAGAAAATGAAGGTTCTTGAAGAAGAATTGCTTGAAACAAACATCGTTGTCCGCAAGCATTCAGAAATTGATCCATCTATTGCAAGACAAATCATTTCAAAGCACCAAAATGGCATGTCTCCTGAGGCCATTGCGCGCGCTGAGCATGTATCTGTAGAAGATGTGAACATGATCATTAAAGACAACGAGAGGGTGCTTGTATGACGAAAAAAAGCATCCAAACGTTTGCAGCAGGTATGATTCTTGCAACTGGTGTTCTGGCGATCGTCTTTTTCCTTACTGGAAAAGATGAAGCGGCAGCTGATTCTACAACAAAAGAAACCCTCGCAGCGAAAGTGACAGACACTGACGTGAAAAATTACTTAGACTCTAAAAAAGAAGTCTCCGTCAGCCGTGAAACATATCAACAACTTCTTGATTATAAAGAAAAAGCGCTGAAAGCAAATGAAGACGGCGATTCTCAGAACGATAAACAAACAACGGACAAGCCAAAAGGCAAAACGGTTAAATTCGTGATTAAAAACGGTATGAGCACAAGTGATGTTTCAGACATGCTTGAAAAGGACGGAATCATCAACTCGTCTAAAGATTTTAATGATTACGTGATAGACGCAGGCTACCATAAAGAAATTCGTGCCGGCAAATTCAATTTAAAAACAGGTATGACATTCAAACAAATTGTCAAAGCCTTAACAAAATAACATCAAAAACCCCCTGGCGGCATTGACCTCCAGGGGGTTTTTGATTATCCAAATCGTCCTGATATATAATCATTTGTTCTTTGATCATTTGGCTCTGAGAACATCACATTCGTATCATTGACCTCAACAAGCTCGCCCATCAAGAAGAACGCTGTTCGGTCGGATACCCTTGCCGCTTGCTGCATATTATGCGTCACAATGGCAATCGTATATTTCTCTTTCAGTTTCATGATTAATTCTTCAATCTTTAATGTTGAAACAGGATCAAGCGCAGATGTTGGTTCATCCATTAATAGAATATCTGGGCTTGTGGCAATGGCTCTTGCGATACAAAGACGCTGCTGCTGACCGCCGGAAAGACCTAATGCAGGCGCACTTAATCGATCTTTCACTTCATCCCAAAGGGCAACATCACGAAGCGCTTTTTCAGCGATTTCTTTCAATTGCTGCTTGCTCTTCACCCCGTGAATTCTTGGTCCATAGACGACATTATCAAAAATAGATTGAGGGAATGGGTTTCCTTTTTGAAAGACCATCCCGACGTTTTTACGCAGTTCCACTAGATCGACACGGCCTTTTAAAATATTGTCACCATTATACATCATATCCCCGGTGATTTTCACACCTGGCACTGTTTTGACCATGAGATTTAAGGTCTTTATAAATGTTGACTTTCCGCAGCCGGACGGACCGATAATCGCTGTGACCTCATGCTCTTTAATGTCTAAATCAATATGCTTCAGTGCGTGATGCTGACCGTACCAAAGGTTCATATCATTCACACGAAACACTTCTTTTTTGGCTGTTTCAGTTGCTACTGCATTCATCAAAATCCACCCGCCTTATCCGAATCGACCATTAATATAGTCTTCTGTTTTTTGCTGCTCAGGACGTGTAAAGATACGTTCAGTCGCATCGTATTCCACTAGATCACCGTTCAGGAAAAAGGCTGTATGATCAGATACACGTAACGCTTGCTGCATATTGTGTGTGACAATGACAATCGAATAATCATGTTTCAATTCCGATAATAGCTCTTCAATTTTTGCATTTGAGATCGGGTCTAAGGCAGAAGCCGGTTCATCTAATAAAAGCACGCTAGGTTTCATCGCAAGGGTACGTGCAATACAGAGACGCTGCTGCTGGCCACCTGATAATGATAAGGCAGAGCGGTGCAAACGATCTTTGACCTCATCCCATAGCGCTGCCTTTGTTAAGCTTTCTTCTACCGCATCATCAAGCACTGATTTTCTTTTTTCACCCGCATATTTTAGCGCATGCGTAATGTTGTTGTAGATAGATTTAGGAAATGGATTTGGCTTTTGGAAGACCATCCCGATTTCTCTTCTTAAATTCACCACATTAATACGGTCATCCAAAATATTTAACCCTTCGTACATGATCGCCCCTTCACTTCGTGCACCTGGAATCAGGTCGTTCATGCGGTTAATACTGCGTAAAAAAGTCGATTTTCCGCACCCTGATGGGCCGATTAGTGCAGTGATTGCATTTTTTTCAATTTCAAATGAAATTTGATTGACCGCTCTTTTTTCACCATAATAAATACTTAAATCCTGCACCTGTAGAATCTGTTCCGCTTGAAGTGGAGCCTTTTTTGCTGCAATCTCTTTTTTTTCTGCTAGCATTTGAACCATATCCCCTTCACACCTCTCACTATTTATTTTGACGTAAGCTTCTTATGAATAAATGAACCAAGCCATCTAGCTGCTAAGTTGAATACTAATACAGAGAGCACAAGTACGGCTGATGCACCATTTGCAATGGCCTCTGCATCTGGAATAATCCCCTGTGTATTGACGTTCCATATATGAACGGCTAATGTTTCTGCCGGTCTAAAAATATTCAGTGGTGACGTATCGGAGAAAGGACTCCAGTTTGTAAAATCAAGACGCGGTGTTGAAAGACCTGCTGTGAAAAGAAGAGCAGCCGCCTCACCGAAAACTCTTCCCGATGCTAAAATCGCTCCTGTAATAATGGATGGAATCGCACCTGGGATCAGAACCGTCTTCACTGTATGCCACTTTGTCACACCGAGCGCAAGCGATGCTTCCTTTTGATCCTTCGGTACAGATCGAAGTGCATCTTCTGTCACCCTGACCATCACTGGCAGATTAAAGACAGTCAGCGCAAGGGCTCCTCCGATGATCGTATAGCCCCATCCTGTTAAATTAACAAACATCAGCAAACCAAACATACCGATGACGATCGATGGCAGAGACGATAACACTTCAATACATGTACGAATAAAATCAGTCACTTTGTTTTGAGGTGCATATTCTGCCATGTACACCCCACCGCCCACGCCAAGAGGCACAGTAAACAGCATCGTAATAAATAGAATGTAAAACGAGTTAAACAGCTGATCCCTGATACCGCCGCCAGAGCCAATCGCACTTGAGCGGGTAGTCAAAAAGTCAAAATTTAATTCTTTGGCACCGTTGAAGATGATATAAGAAAACAAGCCAACAAGTATCGCCGTAATAATGGCGGCACATAATCCAAAAACAATTGTGGCAAAACGATCGGTCATTTTGCTATTCATTAAATCTTCCTCCTAGATGACAAGTATCTGATAATGAGTATGAACATAAATGATACAACTAGAAGGACAAGTCCCATTGACCAAAGTGTATTGTTTTCAACACTTCCATACGTTGTATGTCCCATGTTTAACGTAATAATGGTTGTTAATGTACCAGCTGTGTCCATAATACTTTCTGGTAGATTACGCGTGTTTCCAATGACCATCTGAACGGCAAGGGCTTCTCCAAATGCTCTTGCCATTCCAAGCACGACCGCTGTCATTAATGTCGGCAGCGCTGCCGGTACAAGAACACGTCTGATCGTTTGCCATCTTGTTGCGCCTAGTGCATACGATCCCTCACGTAAACTTTTTGGAAGTGAAGCCATTGCATCAGTTGCAATGGATGTAACAGTCGGCAAAATCATAATAGACAGGACAATCGTTCCTGCTAAAACACTGTGCCCTGAACCGCTTGACTTGAAGTGTCCAATAAACGGCACCAATACTGTAAGACCTATGAATCCGTAAACAACGGATGGAATCCCTACAAGCAGTTCAATCACTGGCTGGAGAATTTTTCGTCCCCATGCAGGTGCAATTTCTGTCATAAAGATCGCTCCTGCGATGCCTAGCGGTGCTGCTATGAGTGCTGATAGAAGCGTGACAGCGATTGATCCAAAGATAAATGGAAATGCGCCGTATTGCGGATTTTCTGCTGTAGGGTTCCAATTGATACTGGTTAAGAACTCAATTGGGCTTACACCATTTACGATGAAAGATTGTAAACCCTTAATGCCAAGGAAGATTGTGATGGCAATTGATACAGCAATCATTAAGAATGCGCAAAATTTCACCAAAATACTTCCTCTTACTTCATCCATTTGCCTATTTTTTTTCGAGCTGATCAGTCGATCGCTCGCTTCTGTATGTTCTATCTGTTTCATCTTTTTCTACACTCCTATGAATGTCATAAAAGGAAAAGTGAAAAGCTCCACTTTTCCTTCATCATCAATTCAAGACCTTTTACTTATCTGTTTGTTTGCCTGTTGCGTCTCTTTCTACTTTCATATTAGAGACTGAGATGTAGCCTTGGTCTTTAACGATTTCTTTTTGTACTTCGTCACTCATCAAGTAATCTAAAAATTGTTTTGCTAAACCTTCTGGCTCACCTTTTGTATAAGAGTGCTCGTATGCCCAAATTGTATATTTACCGCTTTCTACATTGCTTTCTTCTGGTTTCACACCATCAATGCTAAGCGGTGTAATTTTGTCATCTGTTAAATAAGAGAATGCTAGGTACCCAATCGCACCTGGTGTTTCTGCAATCAACTTTTTCACTGTGTTTGAAGAATCCTCTGTGATTCCTTCTGCAGGTGTCGCACCGTCAAGTGCATATTTCACAAATGTTGCACGAGTTCCTGATGAGTCAGGTCTGTTCACAAGTGTGATTTTTTGGTCTTTCCCGCCAAGCTCTTTCCAGTTTTTGATTTTACCAGTGAAGATTTTTTTCAATTCGTCCTTTGTGATGTCTTTGACACCAACTTCAGGGTTAACAGCTGCAGCCATTCCAACAACTGCTACTTTGTGGTCTTTTAAAGCTTTTGCGTCGATTCCGTCTTTCTCTTCTGCGAATACATCTGAGTTACCAATTTGTACAGATCCTTCTGATACTTGAGAAAGTCCTGTTCCTGAACCGCCGGCTTGTACTTGAATATCGGCTTTTGGATGTTTATCCATGAATTTTTCTGCTGCCGCAAGAACTAAAGGCTGCATCGCAGATGATCCTGAGATGGTAATGGAACCTGATGCCTCATCTTTGTTTGAAGCATTTCCTTTACTGTCTTTTGAATCTCCGCTTGAGCTGCTGTTTCCGCATGCTGTGACGAATGCTAACAATGCGATAGTAAGGAAAGTAAGCAGCCATAATTTGTTCTTTTTCATTTCAAGAATACCCCCTGAATAATTTGTCCTACGAGTAATACATTAAAGGTTCTTTATTAATTTCGTTTAAATGGAATGTTAAGGTTTTGTAAATGTCGAAGATTTGTAGAGAAATTGCGGGGTTTTTTATGATTTTTGTCAATTTATATCGAAAAGTTTGAAGAAAATATAAAAAAACGCCCACAAAAAGTGAGCGTTTTTACCTAGAATAGGTCTAGTTATTTGTTTCTGCTTCATTTTCAATTTTGTTTTTGTTCTTCGCTTGCGTGTCGTTGCTTTCCTGTTTCGATTTCAGTTCAAAGTACTTGTCTAATACTTGTTCACCAATATCATTTGTAATCGGATAGCGCTGGTTGTAATCTTGATACACCCAAGGCACGACAACTGAAATCGCTACTTCTGGATTATCAGCAGGCGCATACGCAACAAGTGTTGTGTTATACGTCGGTGTGCCTCGTTTGCTTTTAATCGGGCCGTCATAGAATGATTGAGCGGTCCCTGTTTTGCCAGCTGGATTGTATTTTTTGTTGCCAAAGTTCGAATATGCTGTCCCTCTTGGGTTCTGCATCACAAGCTTGAATCCTTGCTGTACGCGTTTGATCTCATCACTTGTCATATCGAGCTTATTCAGTACATCCGGCTTGACGGACTCCGTTACAGCCCCAATGCCTCTTTGCGGATCTGGCTCTCTCACTTCTTTTACGAGCTGAGGACGTAAACGATAGCCACCATTGGCAATCGTTGAAACGTATTGCGCCATTTGTAGCGGTGTAAACGTGTCATATTGTCCAATCGCATAGTCAAGTAAAAGACCGGATTGTGTAGACGTTCCACGATAGCCAGTTGCTTCGTTTGGCAGGTCAATACCTGTCTCAACTCCAAGACCAAATTTACTAAAATTGTAACGGAACGTATCAAACGCCTTTGTATCAATTGGGAGCGGCTGATTCTTACGATATTCCCCTTTCCCGATTGCAATCGCTGTTTTAAACATATACACGTTTGATGAACGTTCTAGTGCGGTTAAATCATTAATGAGTCCCATATTTTGATAGGATTTTTTCGGCGGTGACTGAGCGATATAGAGCGGTTCATCGTATTGGGTGCTTCCAATGTGAAGGACGCCTGTTTTATAACCTGTCAGCACAGTTGCCCCTTTTACTGCTGATCCCATCGCATATGATGATGTCATCGTTCCTAGTGCATAGTCATCAAATTTGTATGTCCCATTCTTATTGGTAATCTGTTTACCCGCAATCGAGAGCACTTCCCCATTTCTCGGGTCCATCATGACAACAAACGCACGATCAAGAAGTTCTGTGCCGCCTCTTTGCTTCGCACTTTTCAAGTTCTTTTCGATGATTTTTTCCACCGCTTTTTGCAGCTGAATATCAATCGTCAGCACAAGGTCTTTCCCGCTCTTTCCTTCTGTTAACACTTTAGAGCTTGTGACATTGCCTTCTTTATCCGTTGTACTTTGTTCTTTTTCTTTTTGACCTTGTAGCACATCTTCATATTGATATTCAAGATAGCTTTTTCCTACACGATCATTTCGGCTGTAGCCGAGTGATAGATAATGTTCAAGCAGAGACGACGGAAGACCTTCATCACTTGAAGACACACTGCCGAGCATACTGCGGAGCAGTCCTTTATAAGGATAGCTGCGTGACCAGTCTGTTGTGACATCTACACCTGGCAGCTCGTCCAAATGCTCAGAGACGTAAGCAATTTCACTTGGTTTTACATCTTCATTTTTAATGAATTGAGGCGTAAGTGCATACCCTGCATCCATTTGTCTTTTAATCGCAAGCACTTGCAAATCTTTTTTCGTCAGTTGATTTAATTCCTTGTCTGTGATGCGTTTCAGCTGGAGCTCGTATAGTTTATCATCAGAGACCTTATCGTCACCCTTTAAATCGGCTTCTTTTTGAACAAGCTTCTTCGCTTCATTCGGATGGGTTAAGATCCAGAAATCTTTTTTATCACGATCTGTGATTTTCTTCGTACTTACGTGAATCATATCCGCTAATTTTGTTGCCACTTTGAGCCGCTCTTCTTGTGAAGTCGTCGAGGTTCTCGTATATGTAATGGCATTTAGCGCTTTATTGCTGACAATCGTGTTATAGTTTCGATCATAAATTTTTCCGCGCGGAGCAGATGAGCTGACATTCACGTCTTCTTGTTTTTCTGCCTGCTTTTTATAATCTTCTCCATTCACAATCTGCACAAAACCGAGTCTGACCACAACACCGGTAAAAATAATGAACGCAGCTAAAAATAATAAATTCAGCCGGATCGGAAGTGTTTTGCGCCCTTCCTTCGCGTCTTTTTTGTTTTTCTTGTTTCTCATCACATCACCTTTTCTATCAAGAAAGAAATGGCACCCCTTTTTGTGTATAAAAGGTGCCATCATCATTTTAGCGGTTTTTCTATCATTTATCTAGAAATTTGATGTTCCATTGGTAAGAAATTTTACCTTTCTCCCTTCATAAGGTTCGTTTGAGAAACAGGCTTTTGACCGTCAGCCTCTTCTATATCAGCTGTTTTCTCTTTTAAATGAATGTCCTTTACAAAATAATAAATAAGGGTGTGCCCCGCTCCGAGTACGACAAGTGAAGCAGGAATCCCAAGCCGATCGCCCAGTAAGGTGACAGATAAAAGAAAAAAGACAATCGAACAAATACGCCCTGCATTTAAAAATAGTTCTCTGACGACAATATATTCAATTCGGGCTTTTCTTGCATATCTGGCATGACCGATGACATCGTAAGTTAAAGAGACATACGGAACAAGCAGAAGCGGGTAGCCGATCGCAATGGCTACTGCGTACATAAGCAGTGATACATAGGACAAGTGAAAGACGATTAAAAATAAAGCGCCGTATAAAATAAGCCCGCCAAGCATAATCGCTTTTTTGCGCCATTTTTTCTTAATCAAACGGGTAGCAAAAAAATAGGCAAAAAAGGCAACACCTGAATTGACTAGACCAAATGTGCCTAAAGCAAGCTCACTGTTTGTTGCAATAAACACAAAGACACTGATTAAAAAGACAAACACGCCTTCACGGAGCCCCTGAAAAAAGTGAGCAGTTGTGATCTTACGCCAATTCTCGTCCGCATGGCGCTCTTTCCAAATTTGCTTAATGATAAATTTTCCTTTTGATTGTCTCCTCTTGAGGAAAAAACTCATCACAACCGCTAGTGAAAACAAAAAAAGCGATAAAGTGAAAATCACTGTATAGCCTGTATCATCCGTTAATTGAGAAATCACAATTCCTGCAATGAGCGGCCCGATCATACCGGCTGTAGAGGTAAGCACTCCTAAAAATCCATTAAAGAAATCCCTTGTTTCAGGTTCAGTAATCTCAAAAGTGAGCACGTTAAAGGCAAGCCAGTAAAAACCATAGCCGATTCCAAGCACACTGCCTAATAACACGAGCCGAGCTGCCGCTTGCTCTCCTGCTATGAGAACAATTAAGTAAAAAGCGGCTAAGAAGATGACACCGAAACGAAGGACAAATGCACGATCTATTTTTTTAGCGAGCCGTCCAGCAAATAAAAAGGTAATGGGCTGAAGGACAACAATTGCCAAGTTATAAATCGCAAGGTCTGTAAATCGCCCAGACTGTTTCCATAAATACACGTTCACAAACGTATTCGAAAGCGCAATCGCAAGTGCGTATAATCCGCCAATCGTGAGGAGGAGCAATAAATCTCTTGTGACATCCATGTCCCCGAACATTTTCTTTAATCTGCTCATATCATTCATTCTCCTTTTCTACACAATAGTCTGTCTCATCAAAAGGCAGATATGTAAAAAAAGGAGGGAAAATATAAAAAGACCCGCTCTCAGAGAGAAGCAGGTCTTTTCAAATCAAATCATTTATTTAGCTTCGCTGTAAAGGCGAGCCACTTCATCCCAGTTCACAACATTCCAGAATGCTGAAATGTAATCAGGACGACGGTTTTGGTAGTTTAGGTAGTAAGCATGCTCCCAAACGTCTAGTCCTAGGATTGGTGTTTTTCCTTCAGTTAAAGGAGAATCTTGGTTTGGTGTGCTTGTGATTTCAAGTTTGCCATTGTTCACAACAAGCCATGCCCAACCAGAACCAAAGCGTCCTGCAGCTGCTGCAGCGAAATCAGATTTGAATTTTTCAAATCCGCCTAATTCTTTTTCGATCGCATCTGCAAGTTCACCAGTTGGTGCGCCGCCACCGTTTGGTGAAAGAAGCGTCCAGAATAATGAGTGGTTCGCATGTCCTCCGCCATTGTTACGTACAGCTGTACGAATGTTTTCAGGCACAGAGTTCAAGTTAGCCACTAGCTCTTCAATTGATTGATCTTCAAGAGCTGATACACCTTCAATTGCTTTGTTTAAGTTTGTTACATAAGTGTTATGGTGTTTTGTGTGGTGAATCGTCATTGTTTCCTTGTCGATATGTGGTTCTAATGCATCGTAAGCATATGGTAATTCTGGAAGTTTAAAAGCCATGG
Source organism: Bacillus sp. BS1807G30 (assembly GCF_040047675.1). Lineage (NCBI taxonomy): Bacteria > Bacillati > Bacillota > Bacilli > Caryophanales > Bacillaceae > Bacillus > Bacillus sp. BS1807G30. The sequence continues at coordinate 2,241,323 of NZ_CP157353.1, forward strand.
TTAAATTCCTCCTTAGAAATGTATGTACTGAAATGCTTCCTTAGTAAGCAAGCAATTCACCCTAATCAAAGAGTATCAAAAGAAACGGCTTGTTTCAACGTTATTGCTCATGATCTGAAACATTTCAGTGTTTATTTTGTATTTAACCCTTCTGAAAGAGTGTTAAACACCGATTTTCCATTTAGCGAAGCACATAAAACAAAAAGATTCCCAGCATCAGTGCTTGAATCAACCCTTTTGCAAATACGCCTGACACAAAACCAATTAATGAGCCAAGCCCAACTTTCACACTTGTCTTCAGATCTTTTTGATGAACGAGCAGCTCTGCGATGACACTGCCGATAAATGGACCAATGATAATTCCAGCAATCGGAATCACAAAAGGACCGGCTAAAAGCCCAATGGTACTTCCCCAAATGGCCACCCGGCTGCCGCCAAAGCGTTTCACCCCAATCAAATTGGAGACATAATCCGCGGCAAATAACACAGCTGTAAACATGGCTTGAATGAGCCAAAAGGTGAGCGTCAATTTCTCAAAGCTAAAAAAGAGCCCATATAAAATAAACCCAAGAACCATGAAAACCACACTAGGAATGATTGGATAGACAAGTCCCACAAACGCAATGATAAATGCACAGCCGATCAAAACCCAATATAGCACGTCCAATCCGCAGCCGCCTCCTTTTTATATGCTGTATACATTATGCCTCATTCCTTCTATCTTAACCAGCAATGAAGGCCGTACTTGTACTGGATGGATAGACATTGATACAATGTGAGAAATAGAAAAGAATGTAGGAAGTGAATCGGTTGAACGTATTTAGTTTATTGTTAAAAGGAATTTATTCACCAAAAGATATTGCCAGAGCACGTTTTACTGGGATTGGAAAGGCCATTTTATTCATCTTTATCCTTTCGATCATCGCAGCTGTCCCCCAGGGCTATCATATGAGCAAAGAGATTTCAAATGCGATGTCAGGATTTCAGCATGTGATAAAAAAAGATTTACCCGACTTTTCCATTGAAAAAGGAACGCTTCAAGCGGATCAAAGCACGCCGATAGAAAAAGAAGAAAACGGCATCACGATTATCTTTGATCCCGCTGAAAAAATAAAATCAAGTGAGCTTGAATCAAAACAAACAGCCATTGCGTTATTGAAAGAAAAAGCAGTGATCGCCATTGACGGACAAATGACAGATATTCCATACCAGCTGCTTGGCGGAACACTCACAAAAGATGAACTTGCCAGCGTCACAAACCAGAATCAAGCGATCATTATCCCTGTCATTTGTGTCCTGCTGTACCTATCTACTGCTGCTCTCATGTTCATCAGCGCAACATTCCTAGCCATGCTTGGTACATTTATTAAACGAATGCAGCAAAAAGAGATGTCCTTTCAAATGCTTTGGAAGCTCTCTGCCTATTCACTCACATTAACAACCGTCTTTTTCGCCATCATGAGTGCGTTAAACACGCCGGTTGCGAACTCATTTTTATTAAATTGGGTGATTAACTTTATTTTCTTATATCTTGTCGTTAAAGAAATACCTGCAAAAAAATAAGCTCTCTCATTTTGAGGAGCTTTCAGATTGTTGACAAAGGGCTAAAATGTTGTTGATTTTAGCCCTTTGTCTTCTTTTCAGCGTGATAGAAAACCTTTGCAGTCTAGGAAGGACGAGCACTGGCACGGAGCGAATTTGTCATTCGTGAGTACCAGCGCGCAGGACTGACAAAGAATGCGAGGGTTTGTCTACACGCTGTAAGCTCCCTCATTTTGGGGAGCTTTTTTGTTTTGACCCTATGACTCATCTGGATGGATGATCGCAAACAAATAGTGATCCTCCCACTTATCATTGATCTTTACTTTTTTACGATGAAGTCCCTCATTTTCAAACCCTGTCTTCTCAAGCACACGAATGGAACCAATGTTAGATGGTTTTACGCCAGCCTCAATACGGTGAAGGTACAGTTCATAAAAGGCATAATCGATAATCAAACGAATCGCCTCTGTCATATACCCCTTCCCGCCTTGCCTTTCATCCAGCACATATCCAAGCAAAGCCCCTTGAATCGGTCCTCTTTCAACAGAATGGAGTGAGATCGTTCCAATTAATGCATCTGTTTCATTTAAGAAAATACCGTGCATGTAGGCTTCATCTTTTGCACGCCTTTGCATACTGCGGTTAATCCGTTCCTTTTGACGAGGTACAGTAAAAAAATCATCCTGAACCAAAGGTGTAAATTGCTGAAAATAGGTGCGATTCTCTCGTTCAAGTGTTAATAGAGCTTCTGCATCACTTTCTGTTAGTGTTCTTACATATATATTCTGACTGATTTTCTTCATATACTCTCCCCCTTTTTTTATTTTATCATAATAAAGAAAGCGCTTCGGCTTATCAAAGATTTTTCCGATTACAAGTCATACTAGAACTCACTAGAACCACCCTTCCTAGCTTTTTCACTCTTTTTGTTCTATCAACTCAGGGACATGCATAATCTGAAGTAAACTCTTAAAAGCGGTGAGTAAAATGCGGCGAATTATTTTTTTACTAGTCAGTTTGTTTGTCCTCTTTATTATCTTTTTTGATTTGAAAAATGGAACGATCCCCGTTCAGGAAGGCCCTTCTGTTCCCGCCAGCGCCTTTCAAACAGCTGATAAACAGGCATATAAAACTGTCACTGTTAAACAAGGTCAAACCGTCGTCTCTATCGTACATACAAGTAAGCCATTAGATGAAGTGATCGAAGACTTTGAAGCACTGAATAAAGGCGTCAAAGCGAACGAAATTCGGGCAGGCAGCACATACAAGTTTCCGGTCTATAAGAGATAAAACGTTAATTCCTTGTCATTCATACGAAGAGACTGTTACAATATGAGATGTAAAACACGTCGTACACTGCAAACGAATTGCATGTACACTAAGGAGCGATTGACAAGTGAGTGAAGTCACACATCGTACAAAAACGCGTCCCGTCAAAGTGGGACCTTTAACTATAGGTGGAAACAATGAAGTCGTCATTCAAAGTATGGCGACAACCAAAACACATGATGTCGAAGCGACAGTAGCTGAAATTAAACGTTTAGAAGAAGCTGGCTGTCAAATCGTGCGTGTCGCATGCCCAGATGAGCGTGCAGCAAATGCGATTGCGGACATTAAAAAACAAATCAACATTCCCCTTGTTGTCGACATTCATTTTGACTACAAGCTTGCACTGAAAGCGATTGAAGCAGGTGCAGACAAAATTCGTATCAACCCAGGAAACATCGGAAGACGAGAAAAAGTCGAAGCTGTTGTGAAAGCTGCAAAAGAAAAAGGCATTCCAATTCGTATTGGGGTAAACGCCGGTTCGCTCGAGAAAAAGATTCTTGATAAATACGGCTATCCAACAGCAGATGGTATGGTTGAAAGTGCACTGCATCACATTAAAATTTTAGAAGACCTAGACTTTCATGACATCATTGTCAGTATGAAAGCATCTGATGTAAACCTTGCGATTGAGGCATACGAAAAAGCAGCAAAAGCCTTTGATTATCCTCTTCATCTTGGGATTACAGAATCAGGTACGTTATTTGCAGGTACGGTCAAAAGTGCAGCTGGTCTTGGCGCAATCTTGAATATGGGGATTGGTAACACACTCCGTATTTCATTAAGTGCTGACCCGGTCGAAGAGGTCAAAGTGGCACGTGAATTATTAAAATCATTTGGTCTTGCATCAAATGCAGCAACACTCATCTCTTGTCCAACTTGTGGACGAATTGAAATTGACCTCATTAGCATTGCAAATGAAGTCGAAGAATATATTTCTAAAATTAAAGCACCAATTAAAGTAGCTGTTCTCGGATGTGCTGTAAACGGTCCGGGTGAAGCGCGTGAAGCTGATATCGGCATCGCTGGTGCTAGAGGTGAAGGCCTCTTATTCCGCAAAGGTGAAATTGTTCGGAAAGTACCAGAAGAAACAATGGTCGAAGAACTGAAAAAAGAAATCGATAAAATCGCTGAAGAACATTATGCGAAAATGGAAGCTGAAAAAGCAAAACAAGCGAACGCATAACAAAGAACGCCTGACATCACTGTCAGGCGTTTTTCTGTTCCTGTCCTGTTAAAAGAACGGGGTGATAAAGATGCCGAGGATGACGGAAACGATTCCGATCCCGATTGACCATGCGCCAAGCGCATGTGCTCCTTTTCTTCTTGCAATATAACCAACGACGATTGCCGCTACGCCTAATAGCACCGGCAAGACAAATAGTGAGATAATCGCAATCGCGAGTGCTGTATAGCCTATCCCCTTACTGCCTGAATCGTCACCTACATGGTCACGTTCTCTTCTGTCTTCACGATCTCTTGATGCTTGATATGGCTCTGCAATTTCAGCAGCTGTTTCCTCTAAATAGCCATCATCATTACTAAAGTGTGTGTCGATTTCACGATCATTTCTTCTGAAATCTTCGTCTCTTTCCATGATCAATTCCCCCTTTTGGTTAATAGAAAGGAGCTTTTTTAGTATGAGCAAAAATGTCTGTTTCATGTTTGCTAAAACTTGCTGGAAATGTGAATTGATTATGTTACACTTTAAGAGGATAAATATGAGGAGTGTGGGCATGTTACGTTTAGGAATTGATATCGATGGCACAGTCACGGCGCAGGACACCTTTGTCCCCTACTTAAATAAGTCGTTTCAATGTGACATCACACTAGATGATATGACGGAATATGATTTGACGAAGCTTTTAAAGATTTCAAATGAAGAATTTTGGGGCTGGATGAATGAGTATGAGCCTCTTATTTATAAACAGGCAAAGCCTGCCGAGGGTGCAAAAGAAATCCTCAATCAAATGAAACATCATCATCAATTGATTTATATCACAGCCAGAAGGCAGCATCACTCAGACATCACCTACAAATGGTTTGAGGAGAATCATGTCCATTATGACGACATCGAGCTTGTTGGCGGACATCATAAGGTGGCAGCTGTTCAAAAACATAAGATCGATGTGTTTTTTGAAGATCACCATGGCAATGCCACAATGATTGCAAAAGAAGCTGACATTCCAGTTATTCTGTTTAACTCACCGTATAATCAAATGCCAATTGATGAACGGATCATCCGTGTTAATAACTGGCAAGAAGCATCCCAATGGATCAAACAGTATGAAAAGCGTCTGCAAACTGCTTACTAAAACAGATCAAAAGCCGATACGTTTTTAATGTATCGGCTTCAGATTGTTGACAAAGGGCTAAAATGAACTTTATTTTAGCCCTTTGTCTTCGTTTCAGCGTGATAGAAAACCTTTGCCTTTGCAGCCCTAGGAAGGACGAGTACTGGAGCGGAGCGAATTTGACATTCGTGAGCACCGGAACGCAGGACTGACAAAGAATGCGAGGGTTTGTCTACACGCTGAAGCCGATACGTTTAATGTATCGGCTTTTGGATTGTACGATAATGTCCTTCTTTTATTAAAAAATGGTAGAGTGCACCCATCATGCCTGCCTGATTGAAGTAGTAGCACGTTTCCAGTGTCACCTGTATGTTTTTCCATGCATGCAAAGTATGTAAATGTTTCTCAATGTTTGGAATCAAATCGGGCCTTGCACTCACGCCCCCGCCAATGAGGATTTTCTCTGGATTGAGAACTGTTGCCACATTGTAAATGCCAATTGCGATTCGCTTGTACCACTGATCGATCATCTTCTCAATGGCCGGATCTTGCTTGGCTTTTTCAAAGATTTCTTGACCGTCGATTTGCTGACTTTGTGGAATTCCCTGCTGCTCTTTGTAGCTTCGTATCAATCCAGCTGTGGAAGCACTGCTGTTGAGTGTCGTAAACTGACCGTTTTCTGTTTCTGTCAGCATCATGCCAAATTCACCGCCGCGAAAAGAGGCACCGCGAACAAGCTCTCCGCCAGCAAAAATACCGCCGCCGACACCAGTCCCAAGCGTCATACATATAAAGCTGTCACACTCTTTCGCATGACCACTAAATTTTTCAGCCAGAGCTGCACAGTTCGCATCATTTTCTACTTCTACACGAAGTGATGTTTTTTCTTCCAATAGCGTTTTGACATTTTGGCCATTTAAAGCAATAATCGCTCCTGCAAATTCCGTATAACCCGTTTGACTGTCAACAAACCCCGGAAGACTCATCGCAATCCCTTTGATATCCCAAGTCTTTTGATACTCTTTCACCACGTTCTCCATGTCCTCTAAAAACGGCTCAAGCTGCCGGCAGTTTGTTTCGTAGTCGCCGCTCGTGATCAGCTCACCATTTCGATCCATGACCCCATGCTTTGTTTTTGTCCCGCCTACATCGAATACGATATAATACGCCACTTTTGACCCCTCCCCCTATTTCTAAAGACTCAAATCTGCTTCTATAGATGATCTGTTGTTCTCATTTTAATGAAACAGCTATCCTTTGTAAAACGTTTTCAACATGACAAAACAAAAAGCCAGCCCATCGGCTGGCTTCTTTCATGAATGAACTTCCTTCGGTTCGCAAGAAGGACACGTTCCGTAAATTTCAAATTTATGTCCGCTAATGTGATAATCCTCTAGATCAGCATCAAGCTTGTCCATAGGGCAGGCGTCGATTTCCTTTGTTTTACCGCATGTCAAACAAATAAAGTGGTGATGATGATGGGAAAACGAACATTTAAAACGGAACAGTTTCTCCCCTGATAATTCCGTTGTCTCTAATATCCCAAGATCTTCATATAAAGACAGGTTTCGATAAATCGTATCAAAGCTAAGCCCTGGGTAGTCTTCACTTAATGCTGTTAATACATTTTTAGCGGTCAAGTATTTATCAGAATCAGAAAACAATTGAAGCATATCTTCACGTTTGCTTGTATATTTATAGCCTTTTTCCTTTAATAAATCAAGCGCTTCTTGTACGTTCATGATGATTCCCCCTTCTGAATTTCCCAATACTAATACACCCGATTAAAATCAAAATAGACAGCATCACAATGGTTCCACCCGGCGCTAAATCGAGATAATAACTTAAAATCAAGCCGACCATGACAGACAATTCCCCAAATAAGATGGAAAGGAAAATCGCCTGTTTAAACCCTTTGGCAATCCGAATACTTGACGCAACTGGCAGTGTCATGAGTGCGGACACTAGGAGTGTACCAACAATACGCATCGATGCTGCGATGACAAGTGCAACGACTAAAATAAAAATAAAATGAATCCACTTAGCTGAAATACCAGAAGCCTTCGCATGTTCTTCATCAAAAGAAAGCAAAAACAATTCTTTATACAAGAGCACAACCACTAATACAACGACAAGTGAGATCCCAACAATGATCCAAAGATCGAGCCTTGAAACCGCACTGACACTTCCGAACAAATAGCTGAACAAATCTGTATTAAAACCATTTGCAAGTGAAATGAAAATAACAGAGATCCCAATACCACCTGATAAAATAATGGGAATCGCCAGCTCCTGATAATGTTTATACACAGAGCGCAGACGTTCAATAAACAACGAGCCAGCCACAGAAAAAGCCATTCCTAAGTAAAGCGGGCTAACCCCTGTCAAAAGTCCAAATTTTTTATCAAGGAATAAACTTGCCGCTATCCCAGCAAGTGACACGTGACTAAGCGCATCTGCGATGAGAGAGAGCCTTCTCACGACAATAAATACACCAAGTAAGGGCGCAATAAAGCCGATCAGCATCCCTGCGATAAACGCATTTTGTAAAAATTCATAATGAAAAAATGGAAATAGCATTATTCATGTCCCCCATGATGGTGATGATCGTGATGAATCACTTGAATGTCATGCCCGTAAAACTGAGAAAGCGCCTGATCATCCATCGAATCAAACGTTTCCGCATCTCCATGAAAATGAAGTGTCTGATTTAAACAAGCCACATGCGTGACTTTGTCAGAAACGGTTCCTACATCATGTGTAACGAGAATTAAAGACATTCCTTTTTCTTTGTTCAATGTTTCTAACAGCTGATAAAAGCCTTCTACTGTTCTTTGGTCTACACCCACAGTCGGCTCATCTAAAATAAGCAGCTTCGGCTGACTGACGAGTGCACGGGCAATAAATGTACGCTGCTGCTGCCCGCCTGAAAGCTCACCAATGTTTTGGTGTTTTAAGTCCTGTATGCCAACTGAGCGGATGGCCTCATCTACTTGAAGCTTATCCTGCTTACTCATGCGTTTGAATAAACCAATCTTCGCCGTTAAACCACTTGCCACGACCTCGTATACAGAAGCAGGAAAACCTGTATTAAAGCTATTCGCCTTTTGAGAAACAAATCCAATTTGATCCCAGTCTTTAAATTTTTGAGCAGGTGTGCCAAAGAGCTTCAATTCTCCCTGCTGTGGTTTAATCAAGCCAAGCAGGCATTTTAATAAGGTTGTTTTACCAGATCCATTCGGTCCAACAAGTGCTAGAAAGTTTCCTTCCTCTACCGTTAAATGAATGTGATCGATGACATTTCGCTGTCCATATGAATACGAAATGTCCTTCATTTCAATAATTGGCTTTGCCATAAATCTTTCCACCTTTAATCCAATATAAAAAGAATGATTACGATTTATACAACAAAAAGAAAATGGCAAAAGCCATTTTCTTTGTCCATACATACATTTCATTATATAAAAGAAAGATAAAAAAGTAAAATAAAAGCTAATGAATGGCTGTTTTGAATTTACCGCCTTTTGTTTCATGCGTATCCATAATCGTAATAAAGGCTTGACCATCAATTTCAAACACAATAGATTTCAGCTTCGTAATTTCAAGTCTTGTCACGACGGCGTAAATGACATCTTTTTCTTCATCGGTATAACCGCCTTTTCCTCTAAGCTTGGTCGTTCCCCTGCCGAGACGATGAAGAATCGCATCTGAAATTTCATCATAATAATCCGAAACGATAATGACAGCTTTTGTTTCATCTAGTCCTTGAATGACAGCATCAATTGTTTTCATTGCCAAATAATATGTCATGACAGAATACATAGCTTGCTCCGGTCCGAAGACAAAGCCCGCCCAAATAAAAATGAACACATTGACGATCATGACAAACTCACCGACGGAGAAAGGAATTTTTTTCGTCAGCAGAATTCCTAAAATTTCCGTTCCGTCCATTGAGCCTCCATTCCGTATCACAAGCCCAACGCCAAACCCGAGTAACAGCCCTCCAAATACAGTAGCTAAAATCGGCTGCGTCGTAAATGCTTCTACATGATGGAGTGAAGATTCAATCACGGCCAAGCTGACAATCCCAATCACAGTGGAAATCAAGAAGGTTTTCCCAATATGTTTGTATCCTGATATCATAAATGGAATATTTAAAATGACAACAATCGTCGCAAAATTAATGAATGGGTTATCCGTAAAAAGATAATCCAAAATAAGCGAAATACCGATGATGCCTCCATCAATAATATTGTTTGGCACTAAAAATAATTCAATGCTGACTGCTGCACATGCAGCTCCTACTAGAATCAGAAAAATTCTCAAAATAAAATGAGGCACTGATTCCTTTTTATGCTGTTTACTATTTGCCATACGTTCTCCCTTCTACACATGTTTAGTTTTCAATGAACATTTTATTCACTTTACTATTTTATCATTTCACAGAGTAAAATAAAATTTTTTGCACATTTTCCGTTTTCGCCCATACATTGATACAGAGGGGAGGAATGGAATTGATTTTAATTCAAAAAATTGTGTTACAGCGTCTGAATCAGATCACAGCAAATGACTTGTTAAGGTATGCGAAACAGTACGGGGTCAGTTTAACATCCAATCAGGCTGCTGAGGTCGCCAAACTCATGAATGGGAAAAACGTCAATATTTTTAATGATGCAGAGCGCAACCGGCTGCTTAAGCAAGTGGAAGCGATTACGTCTAAACAGACAGCACAGACCGTCAATGATCTGTTTAATCAATTCACAAATTAGGCAAAAAAGGGCCGCATTTAGCGGCACCTCATCACATTGCATGCACTTTTTATTGACCCGTAATCTTATCTAGTAAACCTTCATCAAATTGCTTTTCTTTCAGCATCGCAATTTCGAATTTGTAAGGTGGTTTCTTGTTCTTTTTATCTTCACCTACATAAGGCGTTTCTAGAATCTTCGGCACATCTTGAAGCTGTGGATGATGAACGATATAGCTCAGGGCATCAAAACCAATTTCTCCAAAACCGATATTTTCATGTCGGTCTTTTCTTGCGCCTTGTACATTTTTACTATCATTAATATGAAGAACTTTGATTCGGTCGATCCCGACAATTCGATCAAATTCTTCTAATACTCCATCAAAATCACTCACAATGGGATAACCTGCATCGTGCGTGTGACACGTATCAAAGCAAACAGAAAGTGCTTCGTTATGTGTCACACCGTCAATAATTTGGGCAAGCTCTTCAAAGCTTCTTCCGCACTCTGATCCTTTTCCCGCCATTGTTTCCAGCGCAATTTGAACCTCCTGCCCCTTCACAATGACTTCATTGAGACCTTCAATGATTTTTTGAATTCCAGCATCTGCACCTGCTCCGACATGCGCACCTGGATGAAGAACAATTTGTCTTGCACCTAGCGCTTCTGTACGCTCTATCTCAGAGCGAAGGAAGTCCACTCCAAGCTCAAATGTCGCTGGATTCACTGTGTTCCCAATATTGATAATATACGGTGCATGAACGACGATATCTGTCATACCATGCTCTTTCATATGCGCTTGTCCAGCTTCAATATTGAGATCTTCAATTTTTTTACGGCGCGTATTTTGCGGTGCACCTGTATAAATCATAAAAGTATTTGAACCATAAGAGGCAGCTTCCTCACTCGCTGCAAGAAGCATATGTTTTCCGCTCATGGATACATGTGATCCAATCTTCAACAATGTGTCCCCCTACTTTCCGTTACGCTTTGACTTTCTACGTTCTTGTCTTTTGATCTTATCCATCTCACGTGTCATTTTCTTTTTATATCCAGGTTTGACGGCTTTCGGTTTTCTGACAAGGCGTTTTGCTTTTTCTTCAATTTCATTTGGTGCTTTTTTACGTCTTTGACGCTTCAAACGATCATCTGCATCTCGCCATTCGCCATGAACAATTGTTTTGTTTTCAAACACAACACCCATTTTTTCAATTTGAACGAGTGCATCCTCATCAGCGAGATCATAAATGGTCATTGCAATGCCAGATGAACCAGCGCGAGCCGTTCTTCCCACACGGTGAACATAAAAATCAAGATCGGATGGGAGCTCATAGTTAATCACGTGGCTGACGCCCTTAATATCAATCCCGCGGGCAGCAAGATCAGATGCCACAATATATGTGAACTCCAAATCTTCAATTTGTTTCATCACTTTTTTACGTTCACGAGGCGTTAAACCGCCATGAAGCACCCCAATTTTCATTCCTTTTTCCTGTAGGAATGAGGCAATTTCATCAACAGTTGATTTTGTATTGGCAAAGATGATCCCTAAATAAGGCTGTACATTCGTCACCATTTCATGAAGTAATTTTAATTTATCTCGTTGTTTAGATGGAACTAAAATATGCTGAATGTTTTCAGCCGTAATGCGTTTCGGTTCAACATGTGCATATTTCGGATTATCCATATATTTTTTGAGGAAAGGTTTTAATTTTTCTGGAATAGTTGCTGAGAACACGAGCATTTGCAACTGTTCTGGCATTTGTGAGCCAATACGATCCACATCTTCTAAAAAGCCCATATCTAGCATAAGGTCTGCTTCATCAATGACAAGAGATGTTGCTTTGTACACATTCAGCGCTTGCTCATGAATAAGATCAGCAATACGTCCAGGAGTGCCGACCACTAAGTGCGGCTGATTCTTTAGCTTTTGAATGGATTTCTGCTTGTCTGTTCCGCCAATGTAAAGCTTTGCCTTGATTTCTTCTTCTGGAGGCGTATTTTTTAAGATCGTTTGTGCTTCTTTAAAAATTTGATTCGCTAATTCTCGTGTTGGTGCAGTAATGACCACTTGTACTTGCTCTTTGCTTGGATCAATTGAATGAATAAGCGGCAATAAATACGCATGGGTTTTTCCTGTTCCTGTTTGAGACTGCCCAATCACACTTTCACCTTTTAAAACAGCAGGTATGATTCTTTTTTGAATATCAGTCGGCTCATAAAAGCCCAGTTCATGAATAGCATCTATAATAAAAGACTTTAATTCATATGTCGTAAATTTCGTTTCTTTCATGTTTTCACTCCTTAAGGCAATGCCTTTTTGCTCATCTCCTCATTATAGCTGATTTTCAGCAAAAAAACCATGTCCGCTTTTCTCACAGGAAACCAAATGATACTTCCTTGCATAACCTATGAAGAGAAAGAGAATGCAGTAAGGGAGGTACAAGTATGTTAGGGCAAAGGCCTATGGGCGATTTTCAGCCGCATCGCCCCTCACGCCGGCACCTTGGAAATGGCGGACAGCCCGGGATTTTTCAGCGGAGACAGCAGGCTCCGATCGAACAGCCTTTTCAAGGGCAAGGCAACCAATTTCAACAAATGATGCCTCGCTCTCCGTCTGTACAAGGCGGCGGTCTACGCGGGATGGGTGGCATTCCTGGAGGCGAAAGCCGTGCACTAGGCGGCGGAGCCGGAATTAAGGGCATGCTGGCAAAATTTCTTCCTGGAGCTGGAGGAGCAGGGATCTCTGGAGCTGGAGGTGGTGCGGGATTACAAGGAATCCAGAACTTCGCAAACCCTGCGAACCTTTCAAGCATGTTAGGAAATGTTCAAAAAGTACTCGGAATGGCGCAGCAATTCACGCCTATGATTCAGCAATACGGTCCTTTAGTCAGAAATTTGCCTGCCATGATTAAACTCTATAGCCAGCTTGGCAGTGCGGATGATGATGAAACAAATACGAATGATGCAGACGAAGAACCAAAAGAAATCACTGCAGAAACAGACGTTCCTCACGAACCAGTTGATGATGAAATAGAAGAAGGAAAAGAAGAAGAACCAGAGGACATCCTTGTCAAAAAAACCACTGTACACACATCAGCTGCTCCTGAAGCAAAACCGACAAAAAGATCGGGCAGTTCCATTCCGAAACTATATGTCTAGTGATCTTTTAAAGGCGAAGTGTTTCCCATGTATAACAATCTTTGATATATGCGCTTACTTTGGCTATAATGAAGGAAGAGAATGATCAAAAGCCGTTTTTCACGGCTTTTTATATTGTTCTTCTCTAGCAGCACTTCCCTACAGGAGGACGAATAAATGAATGTAATTAAAATTTCGCCGCGTGGCTATTGCTATGGCGTTGTAGATGCAATGGTCATTGCTAAAAATGCCGCACTTGATAAAAACTTGCCACGCCCAATTTATATATTAGGTATGATTGTGCACAACAAACATGTCACAGATGCCTTCGAAGAAGATGGAATTTACACACTGGACGGACCAAACCGTCTAGATATTTTAAAACAGGTTGAAAGTGGCACAGTGATTTTCACCGCTCACGGCGTATCTCCTGAAGTCCGTCAAATTGCAGAAGAAAAAGGCCTTGTCGCCATTGATGCAACCTGTCCAGATGTCACGAAAACACATGAACTCATTTCAGAAAAAACAGCTGATGGATATGACATTATTTATATCGGGAAAAAGGGTCACCCTGAGCCAGAAGGAGCCGTCGGTGTTGCACCTGACAAAGTGCACCTTGTCGAATCAGAAGCTGATATTAAAGCGCTCGATTTAACGTCAGATAAACTGCTCATCACCAATCAGACAACAATGTCTCAGTGGGATGTTCATGATCTGATGGAGCTCATTAAAGAAAAATATCCTCACGTCGAGTACCATCAAGAAATCTGCCTTGCGACACAGGTACGTCAGGAAGCTGTGTCACAGCAAGCAGGCCAAGCCGATCTGACCATTGTGGTCGGCGATCCAAAAAGCAATAACTCAAATCGTCTGGCGCAAGTGTCAATGGAGATTGCAGGAACGCAGGCTTACCGAATTGGTGATCTCAGTGAGCTAAAGCTTGAATGGCTCCAAGGGGTAAAAACAGTTGCCGTTACTGCAGGTGCTTCCACACCAACACCTATTACAAAAGAAGTCATTCGTTTCTTAGAAAACTACGAACCTGATGATGAATCAACATGGAAAATTGAACGGACGGTTCCTCTTTCTAAGATATTACCTCGCGTGAAAACAAAGAAATAACAAAAACGTCAGAGCTGCTATGCTCTGACGTTTTTGTTTACACAAATTGAAACGGGTTTGTGTTTGATTCTGATACAAAGAATTGCACATCATATTTTTTATCTGTACATAGCGATTCTAGCTTTGTCTTCACGCCCTCTTTCATGATCTTTTCTGCGTAATGACCCGGGTCCACTACATTCAGTCCGAGCATCATGGCATCGTGAGCGACATGGAAATAAAGGTCGCCAGTCACGTACACATCTGCACCCATTCTTTTCGCTTGATGGATATATTTATTTCCGTCTCCTCCAAGCACAGCTACTTTTTTCACGATCGCTTCCTGATCTCCTACAAAACGCGCTCCATTCACATCTAACTTCGTTTTCACAAATTGAGTGAAGTCTTTAAGTGTCATAGGTTCTTTTAATTCTCCAATACGGCCAAGGCCTTTTTGAATAGGAGGAAGATCTGTCGTATGAACACTGTAAGCCACTTCTTCATAAGGATGTGCTTTGATCATTTCACGAATCACTTGTTTTTCAATACTTGCTGGGAAAATGGTTTCGATTCGTACTTCTTTCACAAATTCCAATTTACCCGTCTCACCAATAAATGGCACAGCTTCTTCTGATGGCAGAAAACTGCCTGTCCCTTCATTTGAAAAAGCGCAATGACTATAGTTGCCAATATGGCCAGCTCCCGCATTTCCTAAAGCCGTCCTGATGGCCTCTTCAAATTCCACTGGAACATACAAGGCTAGCTGCTTAATTGGATCTTCGTATGTTGGAACTAGCACTTTTGTTTCCCCGAGCTCTAAAGCCTCTGCAAGCAAGTCATTAACTCCCCCATCAGCCACATCCAGGTTTGTATGTGCTACATACACCGCAATATCATGTTTGATGCATTTCTCAATGATCCGTCCTGCCGGCTGATCTGTCGCCACATGTTTTAATGGACGGAAAATTGGCGGATGGTGGGCAATAATGAGATCCACCTTCCGCTCAATTGCCTCATCTACCACATTTTCTAATACATCTAAGGTGATCATGACATTGGTCACTTTTTTATTCAGCGTTCCAATCTGGAGCCCGATTTTATCACCTTCCACCGCATATGCCTTTGGTGAAAATTGCTCAAATAATTGGATGATTTCATGCCCGTTCACTGTTTTAGCCAACAGTCAAAACCTCCTTTAGCATTTTTATTTTCGCATTCAGTTCTTTCAGACGTTCTTTGTTCTCTTCCGTCGGCGCTGCTTGTTGAATCTGGCCTTCTATATGCTCCATGTGCTGGAGCTCATTCATCCATTTGCGCCGGAAGACATCATTATGTTCTTTGGCAAGAAACGGACCAACGAGTATGCCTGTTTCAATCGACATGCCTTCATAAGCTTTATCTTTGTCGCCAGTTTCGGCAATGATGATTTCGTATATCTTGCCATCCTCTTCTAAAATCACTTCATCCATCAGTTCATACCCCTCTTGATAGAGCCATAAACGAATATGGTGAGCATGAATATTAGGCTGAAGAATAAGCCGCTCCTGCCCTGTGAGCTTGTGTTTACCTTCATTTAGAATGCTTGCAATGAGTGCTCCGCCCATTCCTGCAATCGTGACAGCATTCACCTCGCCTTTTTCAATCACTTCAAGGCCATTTCCTTTTCTGACTGAAATCTGCTCATCTAATTCAAGCCTATGTACTTGCTGCTTCGCAGATTGAAGCGGTCCATCAGTAATTTCACCAGCAATGGCTTTCAATGCTTTATGATGTAATATCGCATAACATGGCAAATAGGCATGATCTGAGCCAATATCAGCAAAGACCGCCTCTTTTGGTAAAAAGTCTGCGACTCTTTTTAATCGTTTTGACAAATTCATTTCATTCATCCATATCACTACTTTTCTTTAATGTTCATACTTGTCTATCTTATATAAATTATGGACTTTTTAAAAGTCGTTTTCAAATGAAAAAAGCTCTTCTGATGAAAAAGAGCTTTTTGCGCTTTATTATTTAATTTTGGATACCCATTCTGACATTTCATCGAGCTTTTCATTCGGAATTAGCCCGCCCGGCATCCCATTTCCGCCTTCTTGAATTTTTTTCTTGATGTCTGCTACTTCAAGCTTCTCGCCAACACCTTTTAATGCAGGACCAGCGCCACCTTCGTAGTTTTCCCCATGACAGCTAATACAGTTCTGCTTATACAATTCTTCCGGCGTCGCATTTGCGGTCTCTTCTTGCTTTTGCTCTTTGCCCCCAGAGGCAATTTTGTCTTCATCTTTCAGCCCCTTCATTGATAAGAAAAAAGTGAGTCCAATACCTAAAATGGCAATCAATAAGAATGGTATAAGTGGATTCCGTTTCATTTCTTTCATCCTCCCCTTTGTGAAAAACCCCTTTGAGACTATGCAAACAATTCTAATTCTACTTTAATTTTACAAAAAGTAAACGAATTATGATACAAAACTTTGGTCAAGTTCACAGATTAGACAAAAATGATTCAAAATGAGAAATGAAGCCTTCAGCACATTTAGATGTATTTTTTATACATCTTTTCTCTAAGAACGTTGCAAATTCATTTGTTATTCAGTAAAATATAATCAGGTCAAAAAAGCGTTTTCATTTTGATGAAGAAAGAACGGATCTCTCTCAAGATCCGTCCGGTTTCTATTCTAAGAAGTCTTTTAATCGTTTACTTCTGCTTGGGTGTCTTAATTTACGAAGAGCTTTCGCTTCAATTTGGCGAATACGCTCTCTTGTTACGCCAAACACCTTTCCTACCTCTTCTAATGTGCGTGTTCTTCCGTCATCTAGTCCGAAACGCAGTCTCAGCACATTTTCTTCACGGTCCGTTAGCGTATCTAATACATCTTCAAGCTGCTCTTTTAAGAGCTCATAGGCAGCATGGTCTGATGGAGAAGTCGCCTCTTGGTCTTCGATAAAATCACCAAGATGCGAGTCATCTTCCTCACCAATAGGTGTTTCTAAAGATACTGGCTCTTGCGCAATTTTAAGAATTTCTCTTACTTTCTCTGGTGTTAAATCCATGTCTTCCGCAATTTCTTCTGGCGTTGGTTCTCTACCTAGATCTTGTAGAAGCTGTCTTTGAACACGGATTAATTTATTAATGGTTTCCACCATATGAACCGGGATCCGGATTGTTCTCGCCTGATCGGCAATCGCACGTGTGATCGCCTGTCTAATCCACCATGTCGCATATGTTGAGAATTTGTATCCTTTGCGGTAATCAAACTTCTCAACCGCCTTCATGAGCCCCATGTTTCCTTCTTGAATCAAGTCAAGGAACAGCATACCACGACCAACATAACGTTTCGCAATGCTGACAACGAGACGAAGGTTCGCTTCCGCTAATCTTCTTTTTGATTCCTCATCGCCTTCTTCAATCTTTTGAGCATACGTAATCTCTTCTTTAGCAGATAGCAAATTGACGCGCCCGATCTCTTTTAAATACATACGAACAGGATCATTAATTTTGACGCCTGGTGGTACGCTTAAATCATTCAGGTCAAATTCCTCTTCTGCCTTAGCCAGCTGCTGAACATTTGGGTCTTCAGTCTCTTCATTTTCACTGATGAGTTCTACACCCTGTTCGCCTAAGTATTCATAGTATTCATCCATCTGGTCTGATTCAATTTCAAAGCTAGACATACGCTCTGCAATTTCTTCGTATGTTAAAACGCCCCGTTTTTTACCCGTTTCAGTGAGCTTATCTCTCACCTGTTCAAAGGTTAATTCAGTTTCAGTTTCGTGGGCTTGTTTATCAGCCATTATGGATCCCTCCTTCCAAAGCTTGCAACGAATTCTAAAGTAACTTGCGATTTGCTTCTGCTCTGCCTTTCTCTCTCTATCAAACAGAATGAGCAAATAGGAATAAAATAAATAATGATGAAGGCAAGATGCTTGCGGTCTTATGCTCCTCCCATTAAAGGATTCATTGCCAGCCGTAAGTCTTGTCATAAATAGTAGACGTATTACTTCAGCGAACGGTTCAACTGAATAATTTCTTTTGCAAGTGTTGCCGCTTTGAAGAAATCTTTTTGCCTCTCCGCCTCTGCACGTTCTAGTTCTTTTTCCTTTATCATTGACAAATTCCGATGATTCAACACTTTTTTTACATAATCACTTAATTCAGCTTCACTTAGTTCGTCTCCAACTTGAATCATGAATATATCCGTCAGGAGCTGATTGATCACATCATCTTCTATACGGTTCATCAGATGCTGCGGGGTCGGCTCCTTGCCTTCTTCATACAATGCATAAATGTATGTTGCCAGCGCTCTGTGCGAATCTATATTAAATTCAAACCCTATCCTATCAAGCACTTTTCGGATCACGTCATCATTTTTCAACATATGTGCAAGGAGCATTCGCTCTGCGTTTTCATATGCCGGCCTTAGACGTTTTCGTCTTACCTGTGTTGACAGATGTGCACGCCGCTTTTCAAGCCCATTTTCTTCTTGCGAGCTCTTGGCCTCTTGTCGCTGCTGCTTTTCAAAAAGCTCCAATTGCTCCTTTAATGAGTCAAGTGAAATGGAGAACTCCCCGGCCAGCTGCTTCATGTAAATCTCTTGTTCCAAGGAACCGTTTAATCGGCTGATTTCTCGGAGAACCTGCTTCATGTAAGTCAGGCGGTCTCCTTCGTCAGACAAATTCTTTCCTCTTCGGAAAAAATTCATCTTAAATGTCATTAATGTCACGCTTGCATCTATGATGTCATTCCTAAATTTCTCGCCGCCATATTTACGAATGTAATCATCTGGATCAAGTCCATCTGGTATCATGGCAACGCGAACTTTACATCCTCTTTTTCCAAGCAAATCTGATGCTTTCATGGTCGCTTCATATCCGGCCGTGTCAGAGTCATAACATAAAATGATCTCTTCTACGTTCCGCCTAAGAAGCTTTACGTGCTCTTCTGTTAAAGACGTACCCATTGTTGCAACACTTTCGCCAACACCACTTGTGACAGCCGAGATGACGTCAGCAAATCCTTCGAAAAGGACTGCACGTTCGCGTTTTCTAATATGCATACGCGCGTCATGAAAGTGATAAAGCAGCTTACTTTTATGAAAAAGTGGCGTTTCAGGACTATTCATATACTTTGGCTGCTGATCACCAAGTGATCTTCCAGAAAAAGCGACGACCGTCCCGTGATGATCATGAATTGGAAACATGACACGATCTCTAAAGCGGTCAAAAAAACCTGTGCCGTTTTCTCGTTGAATCAAAAGACCAGCCTTCTCCATCATCGCAGGATCAAACCCTCGTTTTTCTAAAAACTTGGTCACGAAATCCCACGAGTCGAGAGCATACCCGATCTCAAACTTGGCAATTGTTTCATCCGTAAAGCCCCTGGACCTTAAATAATCGAGTGCGTTTTGACCTTCCTTTGTATTTACCAGCAAATGGTGGTAAAATTTCTTAAGAAGCTCATGCGCCTCAATCATTTTATGATCTGCTGTATCCTCTTGCTGTGAGGAACTGATCTGCGCATTCGCTACATGATCCGGCAAATCAATATGGTACTTATCAGCAACATGTGAAACGGCTTCAATAAATGAGTAGCCTTCCATTTGTCTGAGGAACGAAAATACATTACCTCCTGCACCACAGCCAAAACAATGGAAGATTTGCTTATCTGCTGAAACAGAGAATGAAGGAGTATTTTCACCATGGAATGGACAAAGACCGAAGTAATTCCGACCTTGTTTTCTAAGCTGTACGTATTCTCCAATCACTTCGACAATGTCTGCGTTTTTTTGGATTTGCTCCAAAAGTTCATCTGGTATACGTTTGCTCATCCTAATAACACTCCGTCGTACATTATTCGCCTTTTAATTCAAAAATCCTTCATGATTCGACAGGATTTTTTGTAGTTGGGCAATAAATCGCTTTTTATCCTCTTCTAAAAGCTTTTTGGGACCTTTTCCGTATACACCTTTTCTTCGCTGTTTACTGGAAACATGCCTGCGTTCCAAATCAAAATCAATTGTTTCGTTTGTGTACATTCGTCCTCTTTCAGACAGAACAATGACTTGTCTTGGAAGCAGTAAGGAGGCCAGACCAATATCCTGGGTGACGACAATATCGTGCTTGACAGCTAAGTTCGCAATGACTAAATCTGCTGCTTCCTTATGTGTATCAACAAACCGCCAATCTTCAAGTGGTGATCGTTTGGTTTGAAAATGCTCATATGAAGCAATGAAAGTCACAGGTACTTGAAATTGAGATGCGACAGAAAGGATTTCGTCTTTTACAGGACAAGCATCTGCATCGACATAAATCGTCCTTTCTTTTTTACGTTCATTCAGGTGACTAATTCTCCATCCCTCCACCTTATTCCTGCTTTAGAGAAGCAAAAAGACCATACTTTTCCCCCATAAAGCAATTAACAGTAAAACTCATTTTGTCGAAAAGTTATGTTCAGAATCACTTGACTTCTGCCAATATTAGTTTATTCGTTCTTGACTTAACTTAAACCTAAAATCAATCATTTTATCACAATTTTTTATTATAATACAAATGCAGCAAATATGCTATTGTTTTTGTTTACCCGTTTCCCACCATAGGAAAAACCCAGGAGGAGCATCCTGAGTTTATTCGGAACCTCTTTTGGTCAGCATTTGATGAATGACATTTGCTGTCTCCTCAACTGCTTTATTCGATACATCAACAACTTGACAGTTAATTCGGTCAACCACTTTTTCAAAATATTCTAGTTCCTCTTTAATCCGCTCGATATTCGCATAAATGGCACGGTCATTTAAACCGAGTGATTTTAAACGTTCTTTACGGATATGATTTAGTTTGTCTGGACTAATTTTCAGGCCGATGCATTTTTTTGGATCAACTGAGAATAACTCCTCTGGCGGATCAACTTCAGGAACAATCGGAACGTTTGCTACCTTCAAGCGTTTATGTGCTAAGTATTGAGAAAGTGGTGTCTTAGACGTACGTGATACACCAATCAGCACAATATCAGCCTTTAGAATACCTCTTGGGTCCCGGCCATCATCATATTTCACAGCGAACTCAATGGCTTCTACCTTTTTAAAATAGTCCTCATCTAATTGACGTACACGACCTGGCTCATGTTTCGCTTCATTTCCATATGCCGTCTCCATTTTATCAATAAGTGGACCGATAATGTCATAGTACACGACGCCATTGGCTTCTGCTTCTTCTATTAAGAATTGGCGCATTTCTGGTACAACAAGAGTAAAGCAGACGATCCCATTATCTGCTTTCGCCAGTGAAATGACTTCTTTAATCGTACCAACATCCTCTACATATGGGATTCTTCTAATATTTGAATGGTCGGATGAGCCGCCATCAAATTGGCTAAGTGCCGCTTTGACCACGAGCTCTGCCGTTTCTCCTACTGAATCTGATACAACAAAAATTACGCGATTACTCATAACATCCCCTCGCAGTCTTCTGTAATTAGATAATTTCGTTCTCTGATAAGCTAACAAGTATTTTCGTCATGTTTGTTTTCGTAATTCTGCCGACAACTTCAAAGCCTTTATCCGTATCTTTTATAACAGGAAGTGCATCTATTTGCTTTTCAATCAAGTGCTTGGCCACATCCATAATAAAATCTTCTTTGCGGCAAACGGTAATGTTCGGCATTCTTGTCATAATAATATGGACAGGTATAGATGGAAGCTCTTGTTTCCCAATACTTGCTCGAAGGAGGTCTTTTCTTGATAACACGCCTGTTAAAATAGAGTGATCGTCCACAACGAATAATGTGCCCACATCCTCTAAAAACATCGTACAAATCGCATCATAAACCGAAACATTCTCGTGTATCACGACCGGAATGGACTGAAAATCTTTCACTTGAAGTTTTTTCAGCTTATCTGCCAGAAGCTGCGTGCCTGTTTTGCCTGTAAAAAAGTAGCCGACCCTTGGTCTTGCTTCTAAAAAGCCAGACATCGTTAAAATGGCTAAATCCGGTCTGAGGGTAGCCCTTGTTAAGTTCAGCCGATCGGCGATATGCTCTCCAGTGATCGGACCATTCTCTTTGACAATCTGTAAAATCTGCTCTTGCCGTTTATTTAACTCGATTGTACTCACCACCTTTAAATAGAGAGAGCGAATCCTTACTTTATGTATATCAATTTCATAACTCATCATATTATAGCGCATCTTCGTCCGAATGAAACAAAAATCCACTCAAAAACCGTGAATTAAATGAGTAAAAAACGATTGCCCTTCGAAAAAGGCAACCGTTCTTAGGTATTTATTTTACAATTAAATTGTTCATATTCGCAAATGATTGAATGACTTTTGCAAGTTTGACCATTTGTGCCAAACGATTTTGTTTCAGTTTTTCATCATCGGCATGAACCATGGTATGGTCGAAATAATGAACAATTGGTGCCTTTAACGTATCTAACGCTTCAAGTGCTGAATGGTACTGTCCACTTGCCATATGCTCGTTGACGGCTTTTTCCGCTTGCTGATACGCTTCAAATAGCTTTTGTTCGTGTTCATTTTCAAACAGTTCAGGCTGAATCTGTGCGTCTTCCCCTTTTTTACTGATTGAAATGACGCGGCCTAGTGCCTCAGCCGTTTCTTTGAAACTTTCCTGTTTCACGCTCTCTTCAAGAACAGCCGCTTTTTTCACAACCGCATATGGTTCAATATTTTCAACATCAAGGACTGCTTCCACCACGTCATGACGGATATGTTCTGCTTGGAGAACATATTTCAAACGGTGTGTTAAAAATTCAATGAGAGCCGCTTCATGTTTTGTCTCTACTTGAGCTAGTGCTAAAAGCTCTTTAAATGAAAGATTCCATTGGCGGTCTAGCAGGATTTGAACGATACCGCTCGCTTGTCTTCTTAATCCATAAGGATCTTGAGAGCCTGTTGGAATGACATCAATTGAGAAGAATGAACAAATAGAATCTAGCTTATCCGCCACTGCAACAATCGCCCCAATAAGTGTTGACGGCGCATCGTCACCGGCAAAGCGCGGCATATAGTGCTCGTTGATACTCTTTGCCACTTCTTCATGCTCGCCAAGTGCTCTAGCATATTTTTCACCCATGATTCCTTGCAGTTCTGGGAATTCATAGACCATCTGAGTCACAAGATCAAATTTAGAAATACTGGCTGCTCTTGCAGCGCGTTTAGACGTTTCTTCATCTGCACCCACATGATCTGCTAGGCGGACGGCAATGTCTGTTACTCTTTTCAGCTTGTCGCCAATCGTACCAAGTTTCTCATGGAATACGACTTTATCAAGCTTTTGAATATTGTCTTCAATGACGAGTTTTTCGTCTTCTTTATAGAAAAATGCCGCATCTGATAAACGTGCACGAAGAACCTTTTCGTTCCCTCTTGCCACATTTTCAAGTGCCTCACTGTTTCCATTTCTGACCGTAATAAAGTGCGGCAGTAATTCCCCTTGTTCATTTTTCACAGGGAAATAACGCTGATGCTCTTTCATTGTCGTGACAAGCACTTCTTCCGGCAGCGCAAGAAATTCTTCTTCAAAAGAACCAAATAGAACGGTTGGATATTCAACGAGATCGTTCACTTCTTCTAGAAGCTCAGGATCAACTGGAATGACCCAGCCTTTTTCGGAAGAAAGGGCATGTAATTGCTCAGTAATTAATTGTTTTCTTTTATCTGAATCTACAATGACAAATTGATCTCTTAATGTTTGCTCATAAGAAGCTGGTGTGTCAATGCTGGCTGTCGTCCCTAGGAAACGATGTCCTCTAGTCTCCCGTCCGCTTTTCACTCCTGCAATTTCGACAGGAATGATCTCTTGACCAAATAAACAAACAATCCATTTAATTGGACGGATATAGCGTAAATCCTCGCTTCCCCATCTCATGTTCTTTGGAAAACTCAATGAAGCGGCAATGTCACCCAATGCTGGAAGAAGGTCTTTGACTTGCTTTCCTTCTTGAAACTTTTGGACATGGACATAATCCACACCTTTAATGTCTTTGAAATAAAGATCATCTGTTGAAGCGCCTTGTCCGCGGGCAAAACCTTCGGCAGCTTTTGTCCAATTGCCTTCAGCATCTTGAGCAATCTTTTTAGCCGGTCCTTTTGCTTCTTCTTTGATGTCCTCTTGTTTTTCTGCAACACCTTTGACGAGTACAGCTAGACGTCTTGGTGAATTAAATAAAGCAACGTCTTCGAATGAAATATTTTGCGCTACGAACCAAGCTTTTACTTTGTCACCTAGCTGCTTTGTGCTTTCTGGCATGAAACGAGCCGGCATCTCTTCTAAGCCGATTTCAAGTAATACATCTTGTTTATTCATGAGAAGCCGCCTCCTCTTTTAGCATAGGGAATCCTAGTTTTTCTCGTTCTTCGTAATATGTTTTGGCTACTTTTCTCGCTAACTGACGTACTCTTCCGATATAACCTGTTCGCTCAGTCACAGAAATCGCGCCTTTGGCATCAAGCAGGTTAAAGGTGTGAGAACATTTGAGTACATAATCATATGCCGGGTGAACAAGCCCTTTGTCCATTTGGCTATGTGCTTCTTTTTCATATGTTGTAAATAAATCGAACAGCATATCCGTATTAGATGTTTCAAACGTATACACAGAATGCTCGTATTCAGCCATTAAGAATAAATCTCTTACAGTAAAGCCATCTGTCCATTCAAGGTCAAACACATTTTCTTTGTCCTGAATGTAAGAAGCAAGGCGCTCAATTCCGTATGTGATTTCAACAGAAACTGGCTTACATTCTAAACCGCCAACTTGCTGGAAATACGTAAATTGCGTAATTTCCATTCCATCAAGCCAAACTTCCCAGCCAAGTCCTGCACAGCCAAGAGATGGGTTTTCCCAGTTGTCTTCAACAAAACGGATATCATGTTTCAGCGGGTCAATGCCAAGCGCCTTCAATGATTCTAGATACAGTTCTTGAATATTGTCAGGTGATGGCTTAATGATCACTTGAAATTGATGATGCTGATACAATCTGTTTGGGTTTTCTCCATATCTGCCATCAGCCGGGCGTCTTGAAGGTTCTACATAGGCTACCTTCCATGGCTCTGGTCCAATGCTTCTGAGGAACGTGTATGGACTCATCGTTCCAGCACCTTTTTCTGTGTCATATGCCTGCATTAATACGCAGCCTTCATTTGACCAATGCTTTTGCAGTGTCAAAATCATGTCTTGAATATTCAATGATCGCACCTCCATCTTTTTTACACCATCCGCTATGTATGGCGGTGGGGCCTAGAACCTTTTTGCAAAACACAAAAACTCCCGTCTCTATGCTCACAAGGTTCCTTGCAAACATAGGGACGAGAGTTTTTCCCGCGGTTCCACCCTATTTGCTGGTGTCGTAGCACCCAGCCGCTTTGTTTTACGTTGCTCAAGAATGCCTTTCGTTACGTGTCCATCCTTAGCTCACACCGTCCTAAGGTCGCTTTTATGGCTGATACGTAAGTACTTCTTTCTGTCAATGCAACATATTTGATCTTAGATGATCTTACAAAAAGTCATGGAAGATGTCAACTTTTGTTTTCACCGTCCATTAGCTTTTTCATGGATTCCATTTGATTCATGAATTTTTTTGATTTTAAATAAAGACCTGAATACTCTTCATAATAATGATCGAGCACTTGACGAATTTCTTGTTTCGTTTGTGGTTTCACGTCAACCTGACCAAGCCTTGATAAATCAAAATAATGAAACAAACGGAGCAGTCTTGCTGCTGCTGGGGATAAGGGCAGTTTATATGGATCTTTAGAAAAGCATTGCCTACAGATGAATCCGTTATCTCTAATTGAGAAATGGAACTGCCCTTCTTTTTGACCGCAGTGTACACATTTGTCCAGTTCAGGCTTCAACCCCATCACTGACAGCATTTTAACCTCTACGATAAATAAAATAATATCAGCATCTGTGCCTTCATTGAGATGGCGTAAAGATTGAAGAAGAAGTTCAAACAAGTAAGGGTTTGGCTTCTTTTCTTCTGTTCCTTTATCAAGTAATTCTGTCATATATGCGGCATATGCGGTCAGAAATAAATCTTCCCGAATGGTCCGCATGCTTTCCATCATTTCACCTTGCTGGAGCGTTCCAAGTCCTGTTGATGATTGGATCAGGAAGGTTCCGTATAAAAACGGCTGGCTTATGGCTGACAGGCGGCTGTTTGATTTCTTAGCGCCTCTTGCCATCACACCAATTTTCCCATGTTCTCTAGTGAGCAGCGTGACAATTTTGTTTGTTTCGCCATAATCTGTTGTTCTAAGGACGATTCCTTCACTTTTAATGAGCATTTGTCTACACTCCGAGCATTGGAGGGGGTCAAGAATTATAAGATTGGAAAATCAAGTCGTGCTATTTCTTCTTCAAGTACATCGGGTCTTTCCAGGTTCTCCTTTTCTAACTCTTTGAAAAGCAGATACGTGTCAACGCTTCCTGTTTGTGAAAATACGTTCCATGTAAAATTCAACATAAAAACCCCACCTTTCTTTATTAGAAGCAGCAACGCTACATCCAACATATTAATTTTATCTTGACCAGGCTACCTCCATTTCATGATAAACAATTTTTACTAATCGAACCGCACCATTGTCAGATCTACTAACAACTGTATAGGTTTTTAATATTCGTCTTCTCTAAATCCGAAATCACGAAGATGTGTGGATTTATTACGCCAGTCCTTCTGCACTTTTACCCAAAGCTCTAAATACACCTTTGAGCCTAAAAGTGCTTCAATGTCTCTGCGCGCTTTTTGTCCCACTTCTTTTAATAAGCTGCCGCGCTTACCAATCACAATCCCTTTTTGTGAATCACGTTCTACGACGATGGTCGCTGCAACATGAATCTTGCCGTTTTCATCTGGCTTGATCGATTCAATTGCAACCGCAATACTGTGAGGGATCTCTTCTCTCGTTAAATGCAGCACTTTTTCACGAATTAATTCAGAAATAATAAATCGCTCTGGGTGATCTGTTACTTGATCTGCCGGATAAAATTGAGGGCCTTCTGGAAGATAACCTTCAATTTGCTGAAGAAGCGTATCAATGTTGTTGCCTTCAAGTGCTGAAATTGGCACAATTTCCTTAAATGGGTAACGTGTGCGGTATTCATCAATTAAAAGGAACAGTTCATCCGGATGAATTTGGTCAATTTTATTGACGACAAGGAACACCGGTGTCGATGTTTGCTTTAGTCGTTCAATGATGAATTCATCACCTTTGCCATAGCCTTCCTGTGCGTTGATCATAAACAAGATCAGGTCGACTTCCTTGAGTGTATTTTGAGCCACCCTCATCATAAAATCGCCAAGTTTGTGCTTAGGTTTATGAATTCCTGGTGTATCGATAAAAATCGTTTGTGACGTGTTCGTTGTCAGAACACCTTGCACTTTGTTTCGAGTCGTTTGGGGCTTATCACTCATAATCGCAATCTTTTGTCCAATCACACGATTAAGAAAGGTCGATTTCCCTACATTTGGTCTTCCAATAATTGATACAAATCCTGATTTGAAGCTTTCGTTAGTCATTTAAATCCTCCGGTGAAAATGCGCCTGGCAATAGTTCGTTTACTGTCGTTTCGTATATATGTCCTTTTAAGTTCGTTAGAATCACTGGCATATCAGGTGCACATAGCTCTGAAATGACCTGTCTGCATGCGCCGCATGGTGAAACAGGTCGATCTGTATCAGCCACTACTGCAAGCATTTGAAAAGATGTGATGCCCTCTGAGTAAGCTTTAAAAAGTGCTGTTCTTTCCGCACAATTACACATACCATATGCTGCATTTTCAATATTGCAGCCGCCATACACTTTTCCGTCATGCGATAATAATGCTGCACCGACTTTGAATTTAGAATAGGGTACATATGCAAAATCTCTTGCTTTGACTGCTTCTGAAATCAACTCTTGTTTGTTCATTCTAGTTCCCACTTTCAGAAGAAATGGTACCACTGTCACATTTATATTTTACATAATTCACGTGACATTTTCACGCCCATTTCTAAAAATGTTAATAAATAGTAATATTGTTCTATTGCATGATCTTCGGTAAGAAGATCATCAACCCAATCATAACCGAAATGGCGGCGTAAACGCAAACAGCGCCTGCTGCCGCGTCCTTCGCTCTCTCAGCAAGAGGATGCTTCTCTTCTGTGAAAAGATCTACTGTATGTTCAATCGCTGTATTCACAAGTTCTAACGCAAACATCCCGCCGCATAAAAGCAGAATGATCATCCATTCAACCGGATGAATGTGAAACCAAAAGCCGCAAATCACCACGATGATGGCTGCGACTGTGTGAAACCGAAAATTCCGTTCATTCAAGAAAGTTCGCCATATTCCTCTAAATGCATAATAAAAACTCCGAAAAAAACGGACAAGCGGCGTTCGCTTCTTACGATGATCTCGAAAGGCCATAATCATCCAAGATTTTTGTCTGTTTGGCGAACATTTCTTTTTCATCTTCTTCTGTCATATGATCATAACCAAGCAAATGAAGAAAACCATGAATCGTTAAAAATCCTAGCTCTCTCATGAAGGAATGTCCATATTCCTCTGCTTGCTCTTTCGTACGATCAACACTAATGATAATGTCACCAAGTACAGGCGGAATGTCATCAGCTCCAATGATTTCAATTTCCCCTTCGCCTTCTTCCTCAAGGGCAAATGAAATTACATCTGTTGGTGCATCTTTTCCTCGGTATTCTTTATTAATTTGATGAATTTCCTCATTCGAAACGATCGACACTGATACTTCCGCTTGATCTTTTACCTCAAGGGCATCCGCAGCAAATTGAAGAAGCTTTTCCACTTCTTCAAGCTGCTCTTTCGTTACTTGTCCTGTTTCATCTATTAAATCGATTAACAATGTCATTTACTTCACCTTCTGCTTCGGGGCATCTGGATATTCAATCCGAGAATGGAAAATCCCCTTTAATGTTGTACAAATTGTTTGGCTAATAATATTTAATTCTTTAAATGTCAGATCACATTCACTAAATTGCCCATCCTGCATCTTATCTGAAATAATGCCTTTGACAAGCTTTTCAATCCGCTCAGGGTTTGGATTATGCATCGAACGAACCGCCGCTTCCACGCTGTCAGCTACAGAAATAATGGCCGCTTCTTTCGATTGCGGTTTTGGACCAGGATAACGAAATTCTTCTTCTGTCACCTGATCATCCCGTTCTTTTGCCTTATAGTAAAAGAACTTCAGCAGAGACTTTCCGTGATGCTGTTCTGCAATGTCCACAAGTTCCTCTGGAAACTTCTTTTCTCTCAGCATTTCAGCACCATCTGTCGTATGGGCAATAATAATATTTTTGCTCAGCTGAGGAGAAAGCTTGTCGTGCGGATTATCAATGTTCATTTGGTTTTCAATAAAGTATTGTGGTCTTTTCGTTTTTCCAATGTCATGATAATAAGCCCCGACCCTTGCCAACAATCCATTTGCACCGACTGCTTCACATGCAGCATCCGCTAAATTCGCCACCATGACACTATGATGATATGTACCTGGTGTCTCTGTTAAGATCTTTTTCAGCAGCGGATGATTCGGGTTCGATAATTCAATAAGCTTCATGGTCGAAAGAATGCCAAACATGCTCTCAAAGACTGGCATTAACCCAATAACCAAAATAGCCGATGCAAACCCTGACACAATCGCCATGATGAGGTTCACACCTATTTCAAGCCCTGATGGAGAAGAATTTTGAATCAGCGTAATGGACAGCACAACAAGTACATTCACCAAAGCTACCCAAAGCCCCGCCTGCAAAATTTTCGATCTCGCATTATGTTTTCTCAAAAATAAAATTCCCGCCATCCCGCTTATTAGATAATAAGCACAGATGACATAGTTAAAGACGCCTGTTACTCCTTGATTAAACATCATACTGCCGCAAAGGGCAAATACAAGGCCGGAGAAGATTGCCAGCCGCTCATTGATCAGCAGCTTAATCAGCATCGTGCCAAGTGCCACAGGCACGACATAGCCTATGGTCGTATACTTCGTTTCCTGGAAGAGACTGAATACTTCCATGATGATTAAAATAATGGTGAAAATGAGCGAGTACAGCAGTAACGATTTATTCTTATGGACGAGCGACTTTTTCCTCGATTCAAGTGAGTGGACAATCGCCGCTAAGAAAAGACCGATTAAGATGATAAGACCGCTTACAGGCTTAAACAAATTGGAACTGTTTAAAAGACCGGTCAGTTCTAATTTACGATACACTTCACGGTCAATGAGCTCGCCTTCTTCCACTAAAATTTGCCCTTGCTTGATTTGAACTGGCTGAATATTATCAGCTGCTTCTTGTCTTTTCTTCTCTGTTGCCACCGGGTCAAATACATAGTTTGGAATAATCGCAAATTCACCAATTTCTTTCGCTGCATTTAAATATTTTGACGGAATCGAATTGTTTTCAAGCTCTGCTTTCACTTGTTTCTTTTCATCTTGCAGCTTAGAAGCTGTGATTTCTTTACCCATGAGCGAATTGACCACTGTGATGATGGAGTCCTTTGTAAAAGAAAGGTTTTCGTCACTTGCTTGGAGCAGTGCTTTAATCGATTGATCCGAAACAGCTTCCTGCATATCGGTTGTGAGTTTCTCTTTTACACGCTTCACCATCTCTTGATCTGTTGGCGGGTTCTCTTTGTCATCAGCTGCTGCTTTCTTCTCTTCTTTAATGGCTTCAAAGAGGGATGAAATGAGGTCAACACGATTATCAGAATACGCTTTTTTGAGTGTATATTGGTCTTCTACTTGATCCGTTGCTTCTTGTTTCTTTTCTTCTGTTGCTTCTTGGTCATCAACGGTAGACGGAGAATAGATGGTCTGTTCGCTCACTGAAAACAAATCTAGGTCGAGCGATTCAGGCTTTACATGGAAGAAGAGCACCACAAACAGGATGGCCGCTAAACCAGCGTATAGCAGTACGTTTAAATAGCGTGAGCGCTCCATTTTCTGAGGTTCTTTTTTAGACAGCAGCCTTTTGCGCTTACTGCCTTTCTGATTCTTTCTCAAGGAAAGTACCTCCTTTTTTACTTTAAACCACGATCGAAACAAAATGACCCGATTAAGGCGATCGGGTCACTCAGTTCATTTTTGCTTTTCGTATGCTCCAATGATCTTCGCCACAAGCGGGTGTCTGACCACATCTGTCTGGTCTAATTCAATGAATGAGATACCCTTGATCTCTGCAAGCATGTCCTTTGCAGCCGCAAGACCTGACTGCATACCTTTAGGCAGATCAATTTGTGTAATATCTCCTGTAATGACCATTTTAGAACCAAAGCCTAGTCTCGTCAAAAACATTTTCATTTGAGCTGGCGTTGTATTCTGCGCTTCATCTAAAATCACAAATGCATCATCAAGCGTCCGCCCTCTCATATAGGCAAGAGGGGCAATTTCAATCACTCCGCGCTCAATTAAACGTTCCGTATGATCACTGCCAAGCACATCGTGCAGAGCATCATATAGCGGTCTTAAATAAGGATCGACTTTTTCCTTTAAATCTCCTGGCAAAAAGCCAAGACTTTCTCCTGCTTCAACAGCTGGCCTTGTCAGGATAATCCGTTTGACATGTCCATTTTTCAGGGCATGTACTGCGTTGACCACTGCCAAATACGTTTTACCTGTACCAGCAGGTCCAATCCCAAAGACCAGATCATCTTTTTTCATTGCCGCAGCATATTCACGCTGGCCGATCGTTTTGACTCTGATCGACTTTCCTTTGGCATTTTTCGTAATTTCATCTTCATACATATTTTCAAAATAATTGAGCTTGTCTTTTTGCGCCATTTTAATGGCATAGACGACATCCCGTTCAGAAATCTCAATTCCTTTACGAATGAGATGTAAGAGAGATGTAATCAAACGGCTCACAGTATCTCTTGATGCTTCCTGACCAGAAACATACACTTTCTCTCCACGTGTAATGATGGAGACATTCAGCTCGTTTTCCATCAGTTTCAGATAAGCATCTTGATTGCCAAATAAAGCAATGGCTTCGTTTGGGCTATCCAATTTTTGTTGAATCTCAAGTAAATGTTCTGTCATTCTCTAGTCTCCCTGAACAATAGGTGTTGGTTGAACAATATCTTCTATTACTTGGTAAAGGATGATTAACTTAACTTTACCATTCCCTGTTGTCTCGTGCAAAACTTTTTCACTTTTCACCTCACCTGTTTGACCTAGCTTTTCTTCTAATTCTTTTTTACCCATTTTAATCCCTGCTTGAACCGCTTCTTTATTTGTGTATTCTCGATTTATTTTTTCACTTTCTCGTGTGATTTCCTTTTCATAGGAGAACGGCAATTGCATATTCAAAAAATGAAGCGGGTGAACTTCTGTTTCTGTTTTCGGCTGCTGAAAATCATCTTTTTTAAAGGAAAATCCCCAAAATGGGATGGAGCCTCCAAATAAGGAGAGCTTGTGCTTTGTCTTCATTTTACCCGTAAAGACATCAAAAGATGTTCGGAGAGGGACAGAAACTTCAGATCGGTACCATGTTTCACCATAGATTTTCGCTTTGGCTCCGACCGTTTTTTTCTGATCTTCACTCCCAATTAAACCTGAGACGAGCATCTGCCCTTTTTTCACATGCTCATCGACCTGGGCAAGCGGTTCCCCCTTTTCTACATACATTCTCGTGATGACCGCCTTTTTCTTGGCAACGATGTGCTGAGGACTCGTATATTTCTCCTTTTCAGGCTCATTTTTTTCGACCACTTTCATTTGAAACGTCGTTCCGTTCAATTCAACCCCGACCCATGTAATGCTCTGAATATTGGTCGTCAATGACTTTTGTATTTTTTCAGGTGTCCCCATAAGAAACTGAAAACGCCCTTTTTGTACCCCAATTTCATCTAAATGCTTTCTCATTTGATGTTCTGTTTCTGGATTCGCACCTTTAATCTCAATTTTCCACACCATATTTGAAAGAGCCAATATCGTCACTAGGAAAAAAGCCATCCCGAGGGTGAAGCCAATATTTCTTCTCGACCATAGAAGAAGAAACGGGAACCCTTTCTTTTGATGAAACGAACATTTCACCTCATGATGTCTGCGCACTTTTCTAAAGGCATGTACATCTGAGAGGCGAATAAATAAGCGCACGCTGTCTTGACGGCGGCTCACTTGAAAAATTGTGATCCCCTGTCTCGTGCACTCATTGATCAGCCGCTCAATACCGCTTCCTCTTATCTCCACTTCCACTCTGCCAATAAAATAGGCAAACCATTTGTTCTTCACGTTTCTCCCCTCCGTCAGTTAAGAATCAATATAACGGACCTCATCGATTTTCCCCTCTAATAAGATCTCTTCTGGCAAAATCGTTTTAATCACAAAGTCTTTTCCTGAAATAATGCACTGTCCTTGCTTGAGCATCAGCCTTACCTCTTGATCACTGAAAAGTAAAAGCCCTTTATGGTTCTCTATGTAAATATGGAGTCTGCCAACCATCGTAATACGGGGAAGATCCATCATCACGTCCGGAGGGATTTCAAGTGTTCTTGTCAGCCATGCTTTAAGTCGATTTTTTCTTTTTCCCATTCAATAAGAACCCCTTCCCACCTCATGTGTATGAGATCAAACTGAAAGATGGTGAGACTGATGAGAAAGCCTCTATATCATCCTATTCCTCAGCGGTTCATATCATGCTAATGAATCCCGTAAAACAGCCGTTTCATCATTTTGACTAAGAAAAATCTCCATTACGCAACAAAAAAGCCCCCTTAAGAATAAGGGGACTTTCTTCTTTATCTTTTATATGGTCGTTTCATCGTTCGATGCGGCTTTTTCGCACGAGGCTCTCCAAATACTTCACCAAGGATCATCCCTTGAACGACCGTATCTTGGTTGAGCTTCTCAATGATTTTCGGCTTCATTTCAGCAGATGCTGCCTTTGGCCTAGTAAGCTGTCTTTCAAGCGATTGAAACTCTTTATTCAGCTCGCTTTTTCTTTCTTCCATTTCGGCAAGTGTAGCGGTATAACGATCCTGTAAGGACTGTGAACCTTGTTTCTTCATCCCGCCATGATCATGTACATCGCCAAAATCGTCCAACTGGTCTGTTTTGACCGGGGCTGGTCGTGTTTGTTCTGCCTTCTTTTGAGGAGCCGGCTTTTGCTGCCGGTTATTTTGTTCCTTCTCCTCTTGTTTGCCGATTTTCCCAAAGACCGCAGAGATAATACCGATGATAATCGCTATTAGTAACGGATTTTCAAATAGAATGTCCAATGGGCTCCCTCCTTAAAGCGTGAGAGGATGCTTATTTGTTTTCATTATCAGATGGACCTTTTGTCATTTTGCCAAATGAATCTCTCATATCCGTATCAGCATCGATATTCTTAATGTTCATGTAGTCCATAACTCCAATATTACCTTCACGTAGTGCTTCGGCCATTGCAAGTGGTACTTCAGCCTCTGCTTCTACTACTTTCGCGCGCATTTCTTCAACTCTCGCACGCATTTCTTGTTCTTGTGCAACAGCCATCGCGCGGCGTTCTTCTGCTTTCGCCTGTGCAATGTTTTTGTCGGCTTCTGCTTGGTCTGTCTGCAGGATTGCCCCGATGTTCTTACCGATATCAACATCTGCGATATCAATCGAGAGAATTTCAAATGCTGTACCTGAATCTAATCCTTTACCAAGAACCGTTTGAGAAATCATATCAGGATTTTCAAGAACCTTTTTATGATTATCTGATGAACCGATTGTAGAGACAATCCCTTCACCTACACGAGCAATGATCGTTTCTTCCCCTGCACCACCGACAAGTCTGTCAATGTTTGCACGAACTGTAATACGTGCTTTTGCTTTTACTTCAATCCCGTCCATCGCAACACCTGAGATAAATGGTGTTTCAATGACTTTAGGGTTTACACTCATTTGGACAGCTTCAAGTACGTCACGTCCTGCTAGATCGATTGCCGCACAGCGAGCAAAATTCAATTCGATATTCGCACGCTGAGCTGCGATCAGTGCGTTGACAACGCGGTCTACGTTACCACCTGCAAGATAGTGGCTTTCTAATTGGTTAATCGTCGCATCAAGACCTGCTTTATGCGCTTTGATGAGCGGGTTGACCACTCGGTTTGGAATCACTCGGCGAAGTCTCATTCCTACAAGTGTAAAAATGCTCACTCTTACGCCAGCCGCTAAGGCAGAAATCCACAGCATCACCGGTACAAAGGTGAAGAAGATCGATAGAACGATCAAACCTGCTGCGATAATCACAAATAATAGTAAAGTAGATGGATCCATTTTATTCCTCCTATAAAATCAGTATATCTATACTTTCCTCACGACAATGCGTGAGCCTTCCGCTTTCACAATTTTTACTTGTTCATCCTTATCGATAAAAGCACCTTCTGACACAACATCAATGCGCTCGTCTCCGAATACAATCGTACCAGATGGACGAAGTGCTGTTGCTGTCACTGCGATTTGTCCTACAAGATCATCTCTTGTTTCATTTGAGACATAACCACTTTCTTTATTGGTTGAATCGGTTAAAATGAACTTTTTAAAAAATTTCATACGTTTCCCCAACACCTTTGTCAATAAAATAACTGCTATGATTGAAACAGCAGTGGCAATCAAGATGGAAATCGCCATTTCTGTAAAGCTTCCAGCTGCTAAAAATAAGCTGACAACGACACAGATTAGTCCAATGACACCCACGATTCCCCCTGGCAAAAATAATTCCAGAATGATCAACACAATCCCTGCCAAAAACAGGAACAATGTCTCATATCCTGCAAAACCTGCCACGAGATGACCATAAAAGAATAGAAGAAGCGCTGTGACTCCCATGGTACCTGGGACCCCAAAGCCGGGAGAATATAATTCAACAATTAACCCTAAGCTCGCGATGGATAAAAGGATAGGAATGACGATCGGATGCGTGAGAAAACGCGCAACCTTTTCAGCAAAGCTCACTTCATCGTATTGAACAGAAGCATCTGCTAAGTTCAGCTTCTGAAGCAAGTCATCCATATTTTTCGCTTCTCCTTCTGCATAACCGAACTGAAGCGCCCGATCTGTGTTAAAGGTCAGCAATTCTCCTTTTGGTGCACCAGCTTCTTTTGCGTCTATATCTACATCTGCCATCGCAAGAGCATATTTTGGATCACGCCCCTGCTTTTCAGCAGCGTCACTCATTTCAGCAAGCCATAGAGATTCAGATTTTTGATCGGCAGCGTTGCCTTCACCGTCAATGATCGCAGCAGCCCCCATCTTTCCGTTTGGGGTCATATAAATTTGATCGGCATTTAGGGCAATGAATGCCCCGGCTGAAAGCGCTCTATGATTCACAAACGCTGTCACTGGGATGTCGGATGCACGAATGGTATCGGCTATTTCAAGCGCCGCATCGACTGCACCACCTGGTGTATTGATGTCGAGAATGATGTGCTTCGCCCGTTCCGACTTTGCCTGCTCAAATGATCGTTCAATGAATTTAGAAAGTCCTTTTTCTACTGTATCTTCAATTGGGATAACATGAACTTTCTGATCTGCTGATTTCGCGGTCAATTGAACCCCTAATAACAAGCATATTATAAAACAACTGAAGAGAGCAATAGAAATTTTCATTTTTTTCATCTATTTGGTGATCCCCCCTCTCTTTCTTTCATTTTACCGTTCCTTTACATACGTTACAAATGTATCATAGGTTTCATTTTTATATGACAGGTTTATGGAGGCATAAAAAAAGTACCCTTCTAACATGAGAAGGATACTTTTTTATTGAGACAGTTGCTCGCTGACAAGTCTGTTAATCACAGCACCATCAGCTTTACCTTTTACTTTTGGCATAATAGCGCTCATCACTTTACCCATATCAGCTTTCGATGAAGCACCGGTTTCGGCGATTGTTTCTTTCACAACCGCCTGCAGTTCTTCTTCAGAAAGCTGTTCAGGTAAATAAACGTCTAAAATGTCAATCTCTTTTTGAACTTTATCTACTAAATCTAAGCGATTAGCTTTCGAAAATTCATGGAGGGAGTCTTTACGTTGCTTAATCTCGCGGGAAAGGACGGTTAGTTCCTCATCTCCGGTCAAACTGTCTTTCTTAAGCTTTATTGCTTCATTTTGCAGTGAAGCCTTTACCATACGAATGACAATAAGCTTGTCTTTCTCTCGGTTTTTCATAAAAAGCTTCATATCAGAATTTAATTGCTCAAGAAGACTCATAAAATCCACCCTCTTTAGAATTTACGTTTTCTAGCAGCTTCAGACTTTTTCTTACGCTTTACGCTAGGCTTTTCATAAAATTCACGCTTTCTTGCTTCTTGCAATGTTCCAGTTTTGGATACACTGCGTTTAAAGCGACGAAGAGCATCTTCAAGCGATTCGTTTTTTCTAACGACCGTTTTTGACATTCTCTTTCCCTCCCTCCGAATACACCAATCGACTGCATTAAAAAAAGATATACATGCAAAACATGTACCTAGACATTATAATATAAGCCTAGGTTGAGGTCAACTAAGTGATTTGGAAATATATTTTCGTCATGAGCAGGTAGACAAGTCCATATATTCATTGGTAAGAGGAGGACTTTTCTATGATGGCGATCATTTATTTTTGTGCACTTATTTTCATTTTTTTATGGGCAATGGGTTTGCTTAGGAAAGGATTAATGGCGCTCACGTCGTCTCGTATTGAGAAATCTCTTCTTCTCTTTACAGATCATCCAGTCAAAGCATTCTTGGTCAGTATTGTGTTTACAGGGATTCTTCAAAGCAGTTCGGCGTTTATGGTCATCGTTATCGGCTTTGTGAGTACAGGCATTCTCACGTTTAAAAAATCCATACCCATGATTCTTGGAACGAATATCGGCTCAACATTTACGACAGAATTTATTGCCATTAAGATGGACGTGTTTATGTGGGTTCTGATTGCAGCTGGTCTTTTATGTATCATTTTGGGCAGGAAGTCTTTTCGATATGCAGGAAAAAGTTTATTTGGGCTTGGCATGATCTTTTTTTGCATTCAAGGTTTTTCAAAAATTGCAGGTATGATGACCAGTCAGCCAGAGACACTGCATTTCCTTGAAATGATGCAGCACTCCGATTGGACAGCTCTTCTCTCTGGTACAGTGCTCACGGCGATTGTTCATTCAAGCTCCGTATGTATCGGTATTTTGATGGGATTTATGAATGAAGGGACTGTCGCTCTAAAAGAAGGCATCAGCTTTGTTTTAGGGTCCAATATCGGGACATGTATTACTGCCGTGATGGCTGCTATCTCTGGCGGTTATGCAGCACGCCAAACCGCGTATGCACACGTCGTATTTAATGTTCTAGGTGTTCTTTTATGTCTTCCTTTTCTCGCCTTTATCACAGAGTTTGTTGCGCTTCTCGCAAGCTCTCCTGCCCAGCAGATTGCTCACTTTAGTCTGCTGTTTAATGTTGCAAGTTCTCTCCTCTTTTTCCCGTTCATCCGCCCTTTTCACGCCTTGATTTTGTTCCTTCTTCCGAATCGGTCAACATAAAAGAAACCGGCTTGCCTAATGGCTGCCGGTTTTTCATCTATTATGAAGTCATTCTCACTTGATCCGTCTGCACGTCATCACTTATACGGACGAATTGTCCTTCGTTATATGGATAACCTGCTTTCGTAATCTTCACTTTTACCAAACGGCCGATCATGTCTTCTGTTCCTTCAAATACAACCTTCATGTAGTTATCAGTATATCCTACATACAGATTGTGCGTTCCGTCTTGTTCTTTGAAGAATTCTTCTGGAATAATCTCTAAGACATCGCCTTCATATGCCGATGCATATTCTTTTGCAAGCTGATCAGAAAGAGCAATGAGGCGGTGAACTCGTTCATTTTTCACATTCTCATCTACTTGATCTTCCATTCTTGCAGCAGGCGTACCTGTCCGTTTGCTGTAAGGGAACACATGGAGCTCAGAGAATTGATGGTCTTTGACAAAATTGTATGTTTCCATAAATTCTTCTTCTGTTTCTCCTGGGAATCCAACGATCACATCTGAAGTGACAGCAAGACCTGGCAATGCTTTTTTGAGCTTCGTTAAACGCTCTGCAAAGAATTCCATTGTGTATTTACGGCGCATTCTTTTCAGTACAGTATTAGAGCCAGATTGAAGCGGAATGTGCAAGTGTCTCACAATTTTATCTGACTGATCGAGCACTTCAATCACTTCGTCTGTAATTTGACTTGCTTCAATGGATGAAATGCGGATTCGTTTTAATCCCGCCACACGTTCATCTAATTCTTTCAGAAGCTTAGCAAAGTTATAATCCTTTAAATCTTCACCGTATCCACCTGTATGAATACCTGTTAATACAATTTCTTTGTAGCCGGCATCGACAAGCTGCTGCGCTTGATTGATGACTTCTTCTGGATCGCGAGAACGCAGTAATCCACGAGCCCAAGGGATAATGCAGAATGTACAGAAATTGTTACAGCCTTCTTGGATTTTTAATGAAGCACGTGTTCTGTCAGTAAACGCAGGAACATCTAGTTCTTCAAAGACCCGTGCTTTCATGATATTGCCAACTCCGTTGATCGGCTGTCTTTCTTTTCTGTATTCTTCAATATAACCAAGCAGTTTATGCCTGTCTTGTGTGCCAACCACAATATCAACGCCAGGAATCGCCATGATTTCTGCCGGAGATGTTTGTGCGTAACAGCCTGTTACACAAATGACACCATCCGGATTATGACGAATGGCTCTTCTAATGACTTGGCGGCTTTTTTTATCGCCTGTATTGGTGACGGTACATGTATTAATGACATATACGTCTGCTTTTGATTCATAATCTTTTCTTTCATAGCCTGCTTCTTTAAACAGCTGCCAGATGGCTTCTGTTTCGTAGTGATTGACCTTACAGCCAAGTGTATGGAACGCTACTGTTCCCATCATGATTCACCTCTTAATAACTCTGTTTGATAAGATATAGCAGAAAGCGCGTAAAGAGGAGCTGTTTCTGTTCTTAAAATGCGTGGTCCAAGCCCGCAAATGACTGCACCATGCGCTTCAAGTTCTTCAATTTCCTTTTCAGCTAAACCGCCTTCTGGACCAAAAACCACTAATAAGGTTTGTCCGCCCTTCATCTGTTGGAGCACCGTTTGAAACCGGCTTTGCTCGCCTTCTTTCGATGATTCTTCGTATGCAACGACACATTTATCGAATTCACCGGCCAGTTGAATCAGCTCTTTAAAGGTTGATACTGGATGAACGAACGGAATGATATTCCGGTAAGACTGCTCGGCAGCTTCTTTCGCAATTTTTTCCCAGCGATCTCGTTTTTTCAATGACTTTTTTTGGTCAAGTTTTGTAATCGAACGAGCCGCTTGAAACGGAATAAAAGCACTTGCGCCAAGCTCGGTGCCTTTTTGAATAATCCATTCAAGCTTATCCCCTTTTGGCAGACCGCATGCAATCGTCACCTTGATCGGAAGTTCTCGATTCTGATTCGTCCAGCCTTCCAAGTGACAAATCACTTCTTCTTTTGTTATTGTATCAATTTTACTGAGCGCTTCAAAGCCGTCTGTCGTTAAGCAAAGAATGTCCTCTCCTGCTTTCATCCGCATGACGTTTGCAAGGTGATGAACATCTTCACCCTTTATGACGATGTTTCCCTTTTCCGTCACTTCTTCTTTTGTGAGGTCGATAAAATATCGTTGCATACGTGTCCTGACACCTACTCGCTTTATTTTTTCGCTATCATGCTGACCCAATCTTCCATTGACAGCACTTCAACAATCTCAAAACCGGCTTCTTCTAAAGCAGTTTTGACTTGTAATTTCTTTTGTCCGATAATGCCTGATGTAATAAAATAACCGTCTTTCTTCAATAGATCATACGCTTGATCTGTAAAGCGCAAGATGACCTCTGCAAGGATGTTGGCCACAATCACATCGCGTTCACCTGAAATCCCATCAAGTAAATTGTTTTGTTTTACCGTTACTTGCTCGCTCACACCATTTAATTCGATGTTCTGCTTTGCACTTTCCACTGCAACGGTGTCGAGATCAAATGCATGAATGTCTTTTGCACCGAGCATTGCAGCGGCAACACTTAAAATGCCAGATCCTGTTCCAACGTCAATCACCGTGTCATTTTCCTTCACATAGCGCTCAAGCGCCTGAATGCAAAGAACCGTTGTTGGATGTGTACCGGTTCCAAATGCCATTCCAGGGTCCATTTCGATGATTAATTCATCAGAATGAACGGGTGTGTACTCTTCCCATGTTGGGACGATGGTAAATTTCTCAGAGATTTTCACAGGATGATAGTATTTCTTCCATGCAGTCGCCCATTCTTCTTCGTTTACTTCACAAATTGACAGTGTATTTCGTCCAAGGTCAATATCATATAGAAGAAGATTGTTGATGGCTTGTTTGATCTCATCTACCGTTTCCATCAAAAAGCTATTCATCGGAAGGTAGGCTTTGACGATAACCCCTTCCTCAGGATAATCATTCGGATCGAGCTGGTAGATCTCACCGTATACATTTTCACGTTCCTTGACTAAATCAAGCGGGTCCTCAATCACGACACCACTTGCACCTGCTTCATGCAAAATATTGGTGATCGGTTCCACCGCTTCATTTGTTGTATGGACGCTAATTTCTGACCACTTCAATACTACCAACTCCTTATCCGTCTTACTCGCCTTTAAATGCGCGTTTCACCTTATCGAAAAAGCTCATTTCTTGTTCGTCCGGTTTATTTCCGCTCACTTCAGCAAATTTTCTAATGATATCTTTTTGATTTTCAGTTAAATTCGTCGGTGTTACGACGCGTACAACGATATGCTGATCGCCTTGACCATAACCGCGTACATTTTTTACACCTTTTCCTTTGAGTCTAAACTTCGTACCCGTTTGTGTGCCCGCAGGAACTTTTAATTTGACTTTCCCATGTAATGTCGGCACTTCAATTTCATCACCTAGTGCAGCCTGCGCAAAGGTAAGCGGCATTTCGCAGTAGATGTCATCTCCATCTCGTTCGAAGAATTCATGCGCCCTCACATGGAAAACAACAAATAGATCGCCTGGAGGTCCTCCATTTACACCTGGTTCACCTTGACCAGATACTCTAAGCTGCTGACCATCGTCCACACCTGCTGGGATCGTCACATTGATTTTCTTGCGCTTACGCACTTTACCAGATCCACCACATGTTGAACACTTATGTTCAATTTGTTTACCAGTTCCGCTACAGTAGTTACATACTCTGCGGTTGACTACTTTACCAAATGGTGTGGATTGCTCGACATTTAGTTGACCTGATCCGCCGCAATGTGAGCATGTCTTCGCCTGTGTTCCAGGTTTTGCACCTGATCCATGACACGTTTCACATGATTCCTCGCGGGGAATCTCGATCGTTGCTTCTTTCCCAAATGCTGCTTCTTCAAATGAAAGGGTCATTGTATATTGAAGGTCCGCTCCTTGACGCGGTGCATTTGGATCTCTTCTTCTGGCTCCGCCGCCAAAAATACTAGAGAAGATGTCATCAAAGCCGCCGAAGCCGCCAAAGTCTCCTCCACCGCCAAATCCGCCGCCACCAAATCCTTGGTTTGGATCGGTGTGACCGAACTGGTCATAATGTGAACGTTTTTGATCGTCAGAAAGGGTTTCATAGGCTTCTTTTACTTCTTTGAATTTATCATCTGAGCCAGCTTCTTTATTAATATCAGGGTGATACTTTTTTGAAAGCTTGCGGTATGCCTTTTTGATTTCGTCCTTTGAGGCGCTCTTACTCACGCCAAGCACTTCATAGTAATCACGCTTACTCATCTCTTCACACTCCCGATTTTCTCACATAAATACGATTGTATCATTTTAAATTGATCTTTTTCAATTCCTTTTCATCGTTGAAAAGAAAAAAGTCAAAGCCAAGAGATCCTGACTTTGACTTTCTGACGAGTACGTTTCAGCAGTCTTTTTCAAAAGTAAAGGTGATTATTTTTTCTCTTGATCGTCGTTTACTTCTTCGTATTCTGCATCCACTACATTGTCATCTGCTTTTTGAGCACCTTCAGCGCCTTCTTGCTGAGCTTGTGCTTGTTTTGCAGCTTCTTCATAGAGCTTTGTCGTTAATTCTTGAACGATTGTTTGTAGCTCATCTTTTTTCGCTTTGATGTCTTCAAGCTCGCCTTTTTCGATCGCAGCTTTTAGCGCATCTTTTGCATCATTCGCTTTTTTCACTTGCTCTTCATCGATTTTGCCTTCAAGATCTTTTAATGTTTTTTCTGTTGTAAACACTAATTGATCAGCTTCATTGCGCACTTCGATTTCTTCTTTTTTCTTTGCATCTGCTTCAGCATTTTCTTCTGCTTCTTTGACCATTTTTTCGATCTCATCATCAGAAAGACCTGAAGAAGATTTGATTGTGATATTTTGCTCTTTGCCTGTACCCATATCTTTCGCACGTACGTTGACAATACCGTTTTTATCGATATCAAAAGATACTTCGATTTGTGGTACGCCGCGTGGTGCTGGCGGGATATCAGTCAATTGGAAACGACCTAATGTTTTGTTGTCTGCTGCCATTGGACGCTCACCTTGTAAGACGTGAATGTCTACAGCAGTTTGGTTGTCAGCAGCCGTTGAGAATACTTGAGATTTACTTGTTGGAATGGTTGTATTACGTTCAATCAGCTTTGTGAATACGCCGCCCATTGTTTCAATTCCTAAAGAAAGTGGTGTGACGTCAAGAAGAACAACGTCTTTGACATCTCCTGTGATAACTCCACCTTGAATTGCCGCACCAAGTGCAACCACTTCATCAGGGTTTACGCCTTTATGAGGCTCTTTACCTGTTTCTTTTTTGATTGCTTCTTGTACTGCAGGAATACGAGTTGATCCACCAACAAGGATGACTTTATCAATCTCGCTAGCAGATAGACCAGCATCTTTCAGTGATTGACGTACAG
The DNA here is from genome assembly GCF_040047675.1 of Bacillus sp. BS1807G30. Lineage (NCBI taxonomy): Bacteria > Bacillati > Bacillota > Bacilli > Caryophanales > Bacillaceae > Bacillus > Bacillus sp. BS1807G30. The sequence continues at coordinate 2,285,400 of NZ_CP157353.1, forward strand.
GTGTCATTGTACGCTCTACAAGCTCAGAAGAAAGCTCTTCAAATTTAGCACGAGTTAAAGTTAACTCTAGGTGAAGAGGTCCTGCTTCTCCAGCTGTAATAAATGGCAGTGAAATTTGCGTAGATGATACACCAGAAAGATCTTTTTTCGCTTTTTCAGCAGCATCTTTTAAACGCTGAAGCGCCATTTTATCTTTAGAAAGATCAATGCCGTTTTCTTTTTTGAACTCAGCCACTAGATGATCGATGATGACTTGGTCAAAATCGTCTCCACCTAGACGGTTGTCCCCAGCAGTTGAGCGTACTTCAAAGACGCCGTCTCCAAGCTCAAGGACTGATACGTCAAATGTACCGCCACCAAGGTCATATACAAGGATCGTTTGATCTTCATCTGTTTTATCTAAACCATAAGCAAGTGCAGCTGCTGTTGGTTCGTTGATGATACGTTCTACTTCAAGACCAGCAATTTTACCAGCATCTTTTGTTGCTTGGCGCTCTGCATCGTTGAAGTAAGCAGGAACTGTAATAACCGCTTTTGTTACTTCTTCGCCAAGATAAGCTTCAGCGTAAGATTTAAGGTGTTGAAGAATAATTGCAGAGATTTCCTGCGGCGTGTAGTTCTTGCCTTCAACTTCTACTTTATAATCTGTACCCATATGTCTTTTAACAGACATGATGGTGTTCGGGTTTGTAATTGATTGACGTTTCGCTACTTCACCTACTTGGCGCTCTCCATTTTTAAAAGCGACAACAGATGGTGTTGTACGTGCTCCTTCAGCGTTTGCAATAACTTTTGGCTCGCCGCCTTCGAGTACTGCAACACATGAGTTTGTTGTTCCTAAGTCAATACCAATGATTTTACTCATATTCGATGACCTCCCATTATGTAGTTATTGATTTACTTTTACCATTGATGGACGAATAACTCGGTCTTTGAGTTTATAGCCCTTTTGCAATTCTTCTACAACGATGTTTGAATCGTAGTTTTCATCTTCAACTTGCATGACGGCTTGATGAAGGTTTGGATCGAACTCTTTGCCGACAGCTTCAATTGGTTCAACGCCTTCATTTTTCAACGCTTCTACCAGCTGGCGGTAAACCATTTGCATACCTTCTAACAAACTTTTCGTCTGCTCATTGTCTGGATCGATTCCAAGCGCTCTTTCAAAGTTGTCGAGAGCTGGGAGAAGGTCGCTGACAACATGTTGAGAACGATATTTTTGCACGGTCTCCACTTCAGTTCGAGCACGGCGTTTATAGTTTTCAAAATCTGCTTGAACACGCAGAATTTTGTTTTCTTTTTCATCTAGAAGCTGCTGCAATTCATCAATCTTCTCTTGGAAGGCAGACTGTTCATCGTGCTTTACTTCCTCAGTTTCTGCTTGAACTGCTTCTTCTTGTGCTTCAACCTCTGCTGCTTGCTCAGGTGTCTGTTTTTCTTCTGACATTGTGTTCACCTCCCTCAAAAGATTCAATTATACGAAGGGGCTGTGCCCCCACCTTTTATCACCCTACTCATCATACAAATTGGAAAGTGCGTTTGACAAGTCTTTTGATACATGATGCAAAAGACTAACGACTCTGCCGTAATCCATACGGGTTGGACCAATGACAGCGATGGAGCCGAGTGATTTTTGATCAATCGCATAAGTTGCTGTGATTAAACTGCAGTTCTCCATTGCTTCCAAATTGTTTTCTGAACCGATTTTAATGGTGATTCCTTGCTGATTTGGATGAAACAGCTGCATGACATCATTCTTTTGTTCAATCAGCATCATGAGTGAACGAATGCGGTCAATGTCATGAAACTCTGGCTGGTTCAACATATTAATCTTCCCGCCAAAGAAAAGTTTTGATTCATTTTGTGTTGAAGTGAATGTGTTACCAAGCGCATCTAAAATATGATCATAGTCTTTTAAATGCGTGCGAAGGAGCATCACTACTTCTTTATACATCCTGTCCTTCAGCTGATCCATCGGGACTCCGGCTAAGCGGCTGTTTAAAATATTCATCAGCTTCTCAATATCGGAGACATCAAGATGCTCAGAGAAGGTAATGGTTTTGTTTTCAACATGCCCGCTGTCTGTAATCATAATCGCTACTGCTTTATTAGGCTGGACGGGGACAAGCTGAATTTGCTTCAATCGATTTTCACTTAGCTTTGGACCAAGGACAATCGATGTGTAGTTTGTGAGATCTGATAAAATTTCCGCCGATTTTTGAACTGTTTTTTCCAGCTCAAAAATTTTCTCCTGAAATACTGACTGGATGAGCACAAGCTCTTTAGATGACAGTTTTCGCGGAGAGAGCAAATGATCTACATAATAACGATATCCTTTTTCGGAAGGAATTCTTCCTGATGAAGAATGGGTCTTTTCAATAAAACCGAGTTCCTCCAAATCAGCCATTTCGTTTCTAATCGTCGCAGAGCTGAATGTAATGTCTTCTTTTTTGGAAAGAGTCCTTGATCCAACTGGCTGCGCCGAACGAATAAAGTCATTAATAATGACTTGTAGAATCAAAAGCTGACGATTTGTTAACATCATCATCACCCCTGTTAGCACTCTCTTTCAACGAGTGCTAATTGTATAAACAAAATTACCAAACTCAAATTAAAATGTCAATTATAACTCACCGAGAAACGCTTGAAATACTTCATTCCCTAACAATTTTCCTTTTCTTGTTAAACGAATGCCAATCTCATCCTGTTCAATGAGACCTTTTTCTGCTAATTCTTCAAGAATGGCGGGAAAGAGTGCTTCTGGTGATGCTCCAAATTTCGCTTGAAAGTGAGCACTTTTCACGCCTTCAATTTTCCGCAAACCTAAGAACATTTCTTCTTCAATCTGTTCTGCTTTTGTCACCTGATGCGTTTCCTTATATGGAAACCCTGTTTGTTCAATGAGCTCTAAGTAATGCTTCACTGGTCCAGCGTTCACATTACGGACGCCATCTACATACCCGTGCGCTCCTGCGCCAAAACCAAAGTAATCTTCGTTGCTCCAATAGGTGAGGTTATGCTGGCTTTCAAAACCTGGTTTGGCGTAATTGCTAATCTCATATTGTTTGAGTCCATGCCGCTCCATTTCATCCATGACGAGCTCATACATTTCAGCCTCACGTTCTTGCGGTGGTAAATGCAGTTTCCCTTTTTGCATCAAATTGTAAAAGACCGTCTTTGGCTCGACAATCAGCGAATAAACCGAATAATGTTCTGCACCTAATGAAAAAGCGGTCTCTAGTGAATGCATGACATGATGCTTCTCTTGATGAGGCAAACCAAACATCAGATCAAGACTAATGTTGTCAAACCCAACTGCTCTTGCTCGCTCGAAAGATGTGAGAACATCTTTCTTTTGATGAACCCGTCCGATTTTTTTGAGCAGGTCATCTTCAAATGTTTGAACACCAAAGCTCAGCCGATTAACACCTGCTGATTTTAAGACATTCAATTTCTCAAGCGATAGTTCGTCTGGGTTTGCTTCTACTGCAAACTCGATTAAGTTTTTGGTTGGTTTTAATACGCGGTGAATACTGTCCATAAGCTGATCTAACTGGCTGGTTGTGAGTGATGTCGGGGTTCCCCCGCCAATAAAGATCGTCTTTAGTTCTTGCTCCCCTTTTTGATCGATCGTGTGCTGCATTTCTTTTTCAAGAGCGGCTAAGTATTCATCGACCGGCTGGGTTTTAATGAAAAATTTATTAAAATCACAATAGTGACAAATGTGCTCACAAAATGGAATGTGAATGTATGCTGCTTTCAATTATTGACACCTTCTTTACAGGTAAAGAGCCGCAGTTTATCGCTGCGGCCTCTTCGTTTGTTTTCGACTATAAACGTCAAGGCGAGCATTGTAAAGCAGGTTGCCTTGAGGATGTTATTTTTTCGGTGTGCTGTCGTCCATTTTCAGCACGGCCATAAATGCTTCTTGTGGGACTTCTACAGAACCCACTTGCTTCATGCGCTTTTTCCCTTCTTTTTGCTTCTCAAGAAGCTTTCTTTTCCGGGAAATATCTCCACCATAACACTTCGCTAGTACGTTCTTGCGCATTGCTTTAATGGTAGACCGAGCCACAATTTTTTGACCGATCGCTGCCTGAACTGGTACTTCAAAGTGCTGGCGCGGAATCAGTTCTTTCAGCTTTTCTACAATGATCTTTCCACGTTCATACGCATAGTCACGGTGAACAATAAAGGAAAGTGCATCGATTTTTTCGCCATTGAGCATGATATCCATTTTCACTAGAGTGGATGGGCGGTAGCCGATCAGCTCGTAATCAAAGGATGCATACCCTTTTGTATTGGACTTTAATTGATCAAAGAATTCGTATACGATCTCTGCCAGAGGAATTTCGTACACAATGCTCACGCGGTTTGCATCAAGATATTGCATATCAATGAAATTGCCGCGCTTTCCTTGGCAAAGCTCCATCACAGAACCAACATAATCATTTGGCACCATCATTGTTGCCTTCACGTATGGCTCTTCAATTCGCTCAATCTTTTGCGGATCAGGCAAATTGGATGGGTTATCTACAACGATTTTTTCTCCGTCTGTCATATACACATCGTAAATAACACTTGGCGCTGTCGTAATGAGGTCGATTTTAAATTCACGTTCAATCCGTTCTTGGATGATTTCCATATGAAGCATGCCAAGGAAGCCGCAGCGGAAGCCGAAGCCAAGTGCTTGGGATGTCTCTGCCTCATATTGAAGTGAAGAATCATTTAATTCAAGCTTTTCTAACGCTTCACGCAAGTCGTTATATTTCGCTGTGTCAATTGGATAAAGGCCGCAGTACACCATTGGGTTCAGCTTTCTATATCCAGGCAGAGCTTCTTTCGCAGGGTTTACCGCACTTGTGATCGTATCCCCTACACGTGTATCGCCAACATTTTTAATAGCAGCTGTTAAATAACCAACATCTCCAACAGTGAGTTCGTCTGTTGGCATTGCTTTCGGTGTAAATACGCCGACTTCAAGCACTTCAAATTCTTTGCCTGTCGCCATCATCTTGATTTTTTGACCCGGTTTGACGGTTCCTTCGACAATTCGTATGTAAGCAATGACGCCACGATACGCATCGTAGAGAGAATCAAAAATGAGGGCTTGAAGTGGTGCTTCTGGATCTCCAGCTGGTGCCGGCACCTTTTCGACGATTTGTTCTAAAATATCCTCGATCCCGATGCCCGCCTTAGCAGAGGTGAGAACAGCTTCAGATGCATCCAACCCGATAACATCTTCAATTTCTTGTCTTACACGTTCAGGTTCTGCGCTCGGCAGATCAATTTTGTTAATGATCGGCAGGATTTCTAAGTTGTTATCAAGAGCTAAATAAACGTTCGCTAGTGTCTGTGCTTCAATGCCTTGTGCTGCATCCACCACAAGAATTGCACCTTCACAGGCAGCTAGGCTTCGAGATACCTCATAGGTGAAGTCGACATGCCCTGGTGTATCAATCAGGTGCATAATATATTCTTCTCCATCCTTCGCCTGATATTTCAGCTGGACAGAGTTTAATTTGATCGTAATGCCGCGTTCACGCTCTAAGTCCATGGAATCAAGTAATTGTTCTTTCATTTCTCGTTGCGTAATCGCCGCTGTTTTTTCCAAAATACGGTCAGCCAATGTGGATTTCCCATGGTCAATATGGGCGATAATGGAGAAATTTCGAATTCTTGATTGCCGTTCTAATCGTTTTTCTTTATCTGTCACAATCTATCACTCCTACTATAAAACGCGGGTTGCGCTAGGTTAGATTATATCAATAGGGCTGTAAAGATTCAATCGAAATCAAGAAAAGCCGCTCATCGGTTAGCGGCTTTCATGAAAAGGTGTGATATCTTATGAAATAACATCCAACATGATGCTTACTACAGTTTATTTACCATTCACCCAATCATAAAGTGTACGGGCTGCATGTGTCATACCATCTGATAATGCTTTTCCGGCCTTAGAGAAGGCATTAAAGCTCTCCATTTCTTCTAGCTGCTTTTGCTTTTCTGCTAAGTCTTTTTGTGTGACAGCTGTTCCGAGGATAGAAGCTTCTTTTTCTTGATCATCATTCGTTTGGACAGTGAAGGCCCCTTTTAATTGCGGATCATGATACCCTTTCATTTGCAGCATGCCATTATTGGCTTGCTGCATTCCTAAAAAGACACCGAATAGCAATACGAGCGATAAAATAATGGTTTTTCCGATAAATGAGCCCATGTCCTCCACCACCTTAAGACCGTTTTTTCTCATCCTTTGCTTTGCCGTCTACCTTTTCTGCGTCCCAGAAAATTTCACTGAACACATCAGCTGCTGCATTGGATGCGTTTTTCAGTTCTTCCATATTATTATCCACACCGCCAAATTCTAATAGGAGGGCTTTGTCAGATAAATCTTGATTATAGATTCCATTATCACCAATTTCTCCTTTGGCAAACACACCGACACTAAGTCCTTTATATTTTTTCTCCATCAAATGGTGGAACTCTGTCGCCAGCTTTAAGTTTTTCTCATAGCTTTGATTTTTCTTCCCTACAACAAAAGCGATTCTCGCATATTTCTTGCCTTTGATTTCTACTGTCGTATCTTTCTTTCTTCTTGAATCCCGATGAATATCGATTAAGTAATCTAGGTCATCATTTTTAGCGAGAGCTTCTTTTACAACCAATCTGGATTCATTATATGATTGAGGATACTTCAATCCTTTTTTCAGCAGTCTTTTTTCAATTTCTGTTTTATCCACTGTGTTGCCGATTCCTTGCTGATCGAGCGCTTTACCAAACATCTCCCCGACAAGGGTGACGTTCACTTTTGAGTGGCGCGCATTGTTTGGGTTTGTTTCTCCTTTTAAAAATGGTAAATATGATTCCGTATTATGTGTGTGATAAATGTATACAGCTTTTCGTTTTCCTGTCGACTGGTCCGGCTCTTTTGCAGGCGTTTTCGGTTCATCTTCATCAAGCTTGTCCAGCTCAGCTAGATTTGCTTCTTTTTCATCTTTGATGACTTCACTTGGAGGCGGCGATTCCATTGGCATATTCGTATAGTCTGTACCTTCACCTGCTAGGATGATTTTTGTATCAAAATGTTCAAAGCCTGGCAGCTCTCTTCCTAGAAAACTGCGGGGGTCTTCTAAATTGATACTTGTGGCAAGTTTGAGTGACAGCCCGGAGAAATGAAATCCTTTTTGATCTTCAGGGACTGCTGAAGCAAAATATTGATTTTCCATCCCCATTAGAGTTGCAAAGAATGCCCCTGACAGCTCATCTGCCACACCATATAATGATGCTTGAGGCCTAAGCTCAGGTTTTAAAGACGTCAAAGCCCCTGACATGACAAACACAACCACCAGAGAGACAATAAACAAAAAAATACTCTTCACTACTTTTGTTCCATTAATCGCAACGACCAACTGTCGAGGACGGCGAGGTCTTTTTTTCATGATTTACTCCCTCCAGCACGCTTTCTAGTAATTACACTATGAGCGAGCTAGAGAAAGTAGAACTGTTTAATGATTATAAGAACCCATGTTGTCTTGAGAGATTTTTTGATGAAGTGCTGTATTTAACCCATTGGCGAGTACGTTCGCCATGTCATCAATGAATGTATCCACTTCTTTCGGTGTGACCATTAGATTTTGTCCAAGCGGTGCAAGCACTTCATGGATCAACTGTCTTTTTTCTTCTTCAGGAAGCGTTCCGACGATTCCTAAAAAGGATTGACGCGTTTCATCATCTGGCAAATCCTCTTCATTCAGCACTTTTTTCTTCCCAAATGTCAGACCCGCTGGTACTAAAGATCGGGAAGGTCTATCATCTTTCAGTTCTCTACCAAAATGCTTTAACACGTAATCAATCGTGTCACTTGCGATCGTGACTGCATCGACCACTGTTGGTACACCAATGGCAATGACTGGAATCCCCAAGGTCTCTTTGCTTAATTCTTTTCGTTTATTTCCGACACCCGATCCTGGATGTATACCTGTATCAGAAATTTGAATCGTCGTATTCACCCGTTCTACTGCACGTGCAGCCAGTGCATCGATGGCGATCACAAAATCTGGTTTAGATCGTTCAATGACACCTTGTATAATGTCACTTGTTTCTATACCAGTCAGCCCCATGACTCCAGGCGATAATGAAGACACCGGGCGATAGCCTTCCTGCACATTCTCAGGCTGTAATTCAAATAAGTGGCGTGTCACCAGCAAATTTTCAACTGTGAGCGGCCCTAAAGCATCAGGCGTGACATTCCAGTTTCCGAGTCCTACGACAAGACAGCTTGCATCTGCCTGAATGCCGTGATCTTTTAAAAACTGAGCAAAATGATGGGCAAAAACTTCGACCACTTTTTCTTGCATCTCAGAGTCTTTCTCCCGAATTCCTTGCGCCTCAAGCGTCAAGTATGTCCCTGCCTTTTTTCCGGTCAGCTCTTCTCCTTCTGTCGTAATCTCCACAGTGCGGATGCGGATGCCGTGCTCTTCCTTCTCCTTCTCAACAATTCCTTGAATACCGTCCTTTTTGACCACATTCGGATCGTTCTCTTGTTCTAGTATCTCTTTTGTTTCAACGGCCAAATCGGTCCGGATTTGATAAGCGCTTAAATCGAGTTTCTGTTTCTTCATGAAAAGGCTCCTTCCATCAAGTAATTAACAGTAGTCTTTCCATCTCGTTCAAGAAACATTCGAGCGCTTCATCAATGAAAAATACTTTACATTTATATTGCATTCTAAAGGTGTGTTTGATAGAATACAATTTGTTCTATTGTGAAGATTTAACCTTAAGACAATTGTGTTTAGGTTGTATCTTAGGAGGTGAAACACATGCCAAATATTAAATCAGCGATCAAACGTACAAAAACGAATAACGAACGCCGTGCACACAACGCAACAATCAAGTCTGCGATGCGTACTGCGATTAAACAAGTTGAAGTTTCTGTAGCTAACAACGATGCTGAGCAAGCAAAAGCTGCTCTTTCTTCTGCTGCAAAACGCATTGACAAAGCCGTTAAAACTGGTCTTGTACACAAAAACGCAGCTGCGCGTTACAAATCAAGACTTGCGAAACAAGTAAACGGACTTTCTGCATAATGTTTGCAACGCCTCAGTGATGAGGCACCTGTTTAACTGTACGTCCGTCCTGAACGGCTCAGCCATAAGGACAGACTGGCAATTATACATCTAAACAAAAACGACCCTCTTTTGAGAAGGTCGTTTTTTTATGTTCAAGCCCCTAATAACCGAAGCAGGAACAATTCTAATAATAGCTGCTTGTCCTTTTTACCCGTTTTCATTTCATAATCAATCGTAGAGAGCTCTTTGACGATGTACTTGAGCTCTTCTTCTGAAAACAGTCTTGCCTGATCCATCGCGAGTTTGACCCGAAATGGGTGGACTTTCAGGTTTGACGCAATTTGTTTTTGCCCGTATCCCTGTTGAGCAAAGTACTTTGTCTGCAATATCAACCGAAATTGATTTGAAATGAGTGCCAATATTTTAATGGGTTCCTCATTTTGCTTTAGGAGATCATAAAACATTTGCATCGCTTCAGACCGGCGCCTGTTCACGATTTGGTTAATCAGTTCGAAAATATTCTGCTCCAAACTTCGTGCAACGAGCTGATTGACATCCGCCAGCTCAATTTCCTCTCGCTGCCCAATATATGTACTTAGCTTTCGAACCTCTTGAAAAAGTGAGGACAGGCTCCCGCCACATAACATGACAAGCTGTTCTGCAGCTTCAGCAGAAATTGTTTTTCCTTCTGTTTTCACTAATGTGATGGTGAAATCCGTTGTTTCTTTCGGATTTAACTCTTTCGCCTCAACCACAGCCGCTTTCTTTTTTAACAATTTGGTGATTTTCTTACGTTCGTCCAGTTTTTCATATGGCGCTAATAACACGAGAATCGTATAGGGTGCTGGCTTTTCTAAATAAGCTTCTAACACAGAAAGCTGATGCTCAATCTTTTCTTTTTTCTTTTCTGCAGTGAGGAAATAAGGGTTCTTGATCACAACGAGACGCCGCTCTCCCATAAACGGAAATGTTTCTGCGTCCGTCACAGCCTGCTCAAGCGGCACCTCTTCCATATCGAAGACAGAGTAATTAAAATCCTTTGTTTCTTCGTCGACGACAGCTTGTCTCAATTTTGCAGCTGTCTCTTGAAGTAAATACGTTTCTTTTCCATATAAGCAATAAACGGGATGGATATCCCCTTTTTTTAAATTGTTCCATACCTCAAAGACCATTCGCTTAAATCCCTCTCTTTCACTTCCTCCTCTATCCTAAAGTGTGTAGAGACATTAGTAAAGAGGAAGCTGAAAGTGCCGCCTCCTCATTTATAGTAAACGTCTCACGTAAGCTCCCGGGTCAGCTTACAGTCAGACGATATTCACAAAATGATCATGAAAATGGAAAACGGTTACTTTACCTTCTAGCAATTCCAAATGAGTTCAAGTATACTAAAAATAGCCAGGAGGGATGAAAATGAATGAATTTGAAAAGAATGTTCAAAGCAAGCGGAATGATGTGACCGACTCAGCTGTTGGTTTTATCGTCACATTCGGATTTTTCGCCTCAATGTTTATTTTGGCAACAGTGATACACCTCGTTGGATCTTAACTACATGAATGCAAGATGACTGCCGTTTTGGCAGTTTTTTTATTGATTTTGTAAGATATCATATGGAGGATGAGCGTAAAATGTTCCATCCTCTTCAAGAAATTCATAGGTCACACTTCCATCGATATCTGTACGATACACCTTTGTTTGATGCTCATTTAATTTTTTCAAAACTTCTTGATGAGGATGGTGATACCGATTTCGTTCACCTACTGAAATCAGTGCATATGACGGGTTCAAATGCTGAAGCCATTCTTCACTTGTTGATCCTTTACTCCCGTGATGCCCAACCTTCAAGACATCCGCTCGTAGCTCAGGGTAAGCTTGAATGATGTCTCGTTCCCCTTCTTGTTCAAGATCCCCAGTCAGCATAAAACGCTTGCCGCCAAGCGTAAAGGTGAGGACCAGTGAATCATTATTTTTACTCGTCACCTGGTCACTTGAGGGATGCAGAACGTCAAATTTTTGTCCTCCAATTCTCAGCTGATCCCCTCTTTCTAACTCATCTATCGGAATCCTTTGATCAGCCGCTTCCTTTAAAAGCTGCGCATCCTCTGGATTTCGAGCAAAGCCTTTTGGGATTGCAAGACGTTTGACTTTATTTCGCTTTATTAACCGCATCGCTTCTCCCATATGATCTTGATCTGCATGGGTAAGGATGAGGACATCAAGTTTTGCTATGCCTTTAGAATGCAGAAATGGAATAAGCGTTTGATCCCCAATTGTAGATACTTTACGTCTTTTTTTCCATGGCTCTTCTTCAAAAGAAAGTCTGCCTCCTGTATCGACTAATATATGCCCGGTTCGATAAGGTAGCTGAATAAACAAACTATCCCCTTGTCCTATATCTAACATCGTGACCTCTCCTTTTTGAAGAAAATTCGGCGTGAAATAGTGTACAGCCAGCACACAAATGAGAATCAAAATCGGCACAAAATAAGATTTGATAGAAGTTTTACATTCCATCACAATGAATAGAAAAACAATGGAGGAAACCTCTAGGAGAACATGCCACCATGTCGATTTCATAAAAATCAGAGTAAGACCATCGTAAGCAGCCATATGTGCTGACAATTGATGACTAAACTGGATCACCCAATCAAGCAGCTGAAACAGTGTTTGTCCAAGCGGAAGATAAATGATAGATAAAAGAAAAAAGAATAAGGACAGAGGCATGACAACCATTGTATAAAAAGGAACAAACATCATATTTAAAGGAACACTCAGCAAGGAAAATTGCTGAAAATAATATAAAAGAACAGGAAGCGAAGCAAGCTGTGCAATCAAGGAAATGAGGAATAACTGCATCACCGAACTTTTTGCTTTTGATAAAATACTAGTGGATAGCAAAATAAATAATGTCACTACAAATGACAGCTGAAAACCGACATCAAATATATAAAGTGGTTGAATAGCTAATAAAACCAAGAACGCTGCACTTAACACGACCGCAGAAGGCTGTTTCATTTCTTTTGGCAGGCTTGTGATGACTAAATAAATTCCAGCCATGAGACAGGCTCTTAACACAGACGGTGCAGCACCTGTTAAACAAGCATAAACCGGCAAAAAGGATATTAAAAGAATACGTGCTGTCTCTCTTGTCACGCCAGCGCGGAGTAGACACCAAAATAGACAAGCGAGCAATGTTTGAACATGAAGTCCTGAAATGGCTAATAAATGAATGATGCCAAGCATTTGATAATCTCTTAATGTATCAGGGTCTATTAAATCACGATCGCCAAAAATAAGTGCCTGCACAATCCCAACAGAACTCTTCGGGACATGATCTTCTAGAAATTTCAGCCCCTTCTGCCTAATAGATGAAAGGTCATGTGAAGGACTGTCATGTTTCGTGCAGCTTTTCATAGACTGCGTTAAGAAAATAGCATCAATACCTTTTGTTTTTAGAAATTGATCATATTGAAACCCGTTCGGTATGGTAGCATGTTTAGGTAACCGAACCTCACCTGTCATATGACAGCTCATACCTGGCTCAACATCTTTTAACGCTTCTTTTTCACGCTCCGTTTGAATCGTATAAAATGCCGCTAGTCGACGATTCTCTGATGAAACAGTCGCTGAAAAGCGATTGCCATCTATTTTCGGAATCGTTTCAATCACAACCGAATGAGAAAATACTTTTTCTTGTATGGGATGATCCGTTTCAAAAAACTGATGCACCATAAAAATGAGCATATAGATCGTTCCACACAAACTGACCATTAAAAAGAGCTGGGGTGTTTTTTTCAGCAGACTGAAAAGAAGAAATACAAGAAGAAAAAGGAGAAAATACAAATGAAGATGATATGCGGCCAGAGCAATTCCAGCAGCTGCTGAAATCGCCCCGAACGGCAAATACTTAAACATAGGAAGTAAATAATTGATTCGCCTTTTCATGCATTTGACGAATTTCTGTTTCGCTACGTCCTGATTCACTTAGTTTGCCTATTAAATCCGCAACAAAGGCTAATTTTTCTTGGTTTTTTAAGTCAATAATCATCTCATCTAGTTCAACCTGTTCAGTTTGAACTCCGGCTTGTTCGAATAAATCAACAGCATATGGATGATTTTTATAATCCTTCGCATAATACACTGTTCGAATACCTGCTTGAATAATCGCTTTACAGCACTGCAAACAAGGAAAATGCGTCACATATATTTCAGCATCAGCCGTTGGTGCACCAAATTTGGCACATTGTAAAATAGCGTTCATCTCCGCATGGATTGTACGAACGCAGTGATGATCTATCACATAGCATCCTACATCTGCACAATGCACGTCGCCGGCAATGGATCCATTATATCCACCTGCGATGATGCGCTTGTCTCTTACGATCGTTGCCCCAACAGCTAGCCGCTCACAGGTGCTTCGCAAGGCAAGCAAATGGCTTTGAGCCATAAAATATTGATTCCATGAAATTCTCTCCACGAGCTGATCCCTCCAGAATGATGGTTGGTATTAAGTGTACATGCCTTTCTTCTATACCGTCAATTCTACTTGACCGTCAGTTGATTTTTCAGCCGTTCAATGGTCTTCTCTCCAAAACCCGAAATATTCCGCAAATCTTCAATTTGCTGAAATTCTCCATGTTCTTCTCTATACGTAATGATGGCTTCCGCTTTGGCTGGGCCTATGCCGTTAATGGTCTGCAATTCCGCTGCATCAGCTTGATTGACATTCACCCCTTGACTCTGTTCATTTCCCGGCGGCGTATCAGCCGCTGCTGTTTGTCCCTGCTTGTCAGCCTCCCCCTTCTTTCGTACATAAATCATCATACTATCCTCTAATTTTGCTGCTTGATTGATGTCAACTGTATCTGCCTTGCTCGTAAAACCACCTGCTCTTTTAATGGCTTCTTCAACTCTGTCCTCAGCCATAAATGCATAAACGCCCGGCTTCCGTACAGCTCCTTTGACCTCTACTACGATGGATGTTGGCTCTTTTTCTGCACTCTCTTGTTTTTCTTCTAATGTGACTTGCGTTTCATGTTGTTCTTTCAATACACCTGGCTCGGCGCTGCCTTTCTCTTTTCCTGCTAAAAAGAAGAAACAGATGATGACGAGGATAATGATTCCCGCTATCAGATAAAGACTGTATTTTTTCAACGAAATGAGCTGCTTCACTTGTTCACGCTTCTTTCAATCATATTTTCACGCTGCTTCACATACTGTTTAGAAGATAACAGATCCTATGCGTCTAAGGAGGGAGAACGTTTGAATATAGGGTTAATCGGTACAGGAAACATGGGTACCATACTTACTGAGGCATTTATTGAATCAAAAGCAGTCAATCCCTCATCCATCACCATTACAAATCGGACCATCGAAAAAGCGTTCAATATAAAAAAGAATCACCCAGAGGTCGAAGTGACGAAACAGCTTTCAGGAGCTGTAACAGATAAAGATTTCATCTTTGTTTGTGTCAAACCACTTGATATTTATCCGCTTTTAAAAGGACTGAGCCCACTTTTAAAAGAACAGCAAACCATTGTCATCATTACAAGTCCGGTTCATCCTGAACAGCTTCAAGACATTGTTCCTTGTCAAACAGCCAGACTGATCCCAAGCATCACCAACCGCGCGTTATCAGGCGCATCACTTTTAACATTTGGTTCATCATGCAATGTCACGACAAAAGCAGCGCTCAGACAACTCGCTTGCCGCATTTCAACACCAATCGAAATTCATCATTCAATCACACGGGCAGCCTCAGATATTGTCAGCTGCGGTCCTGCCTTTATTAGCTTTCTTGTTCAGAAAATGATTGAAGCCGCTGTTGAAGAAACGGATATTTCAAAAGAAGAAGCCACCACCTTATCAGAAGATATGCTTGTAGGACTTGGCCGTTTGATTGAAAAAAGGGTGTATACCCTGCCTACACTGCAAGAGAAGGTGTGTGTAAAAGGCGGCGTCACCGGCGAGGGTATTAAAGCACTTGAAGCAGGTGTTCAAGATATGTTCCATCAGCTTTTCCAGAACACTCATGACAAGTTCGATGAGGATGTAGAAGCGGTTGCGCATCAATACCCGCCGAGTGTGTTTACTGATGATCTCAGAAATTAAACATGTTCGCAACAAGCGAAAAAAGGGTTTTAAAAAACCATCGTCCATTAAACGATGGTTTTTGGTTTCTTCGCTGAAATAAAATACCTTTCGGCCAATTCCTGAGGTGCTTCATTTGTAAAATCAGCGGTCACTTCAATCTGTTCAAAACCAGCGGACTCAAGGAACGCTGCATATGTCTCAAAAGGAAATGTACGCTGTTCGTGCGTTTCATCATAACGCTCATACACGTCTCCGTCTTTTACAAAAAAGCTTAAATCATGAATGACCGAATATGGATGATCTCCTTGATCACTCTGCCAAATATAGCTGATCTCTTCATCTTGATCGGCATAAGTAGAGCCAGGAAATACCTCTTCCATTTTATAAGGGGTATGAACATCAAACAATAAAACCCCACCTGCCTCTAAAAGCTGAAACATGTTTTTAAAGGTTTTTTTGACGTCATTTTCGTTTTTTAGATAATTCAAAGAATCACAGCAAATAACCGCTGCTTGAAAAGTTTGTTCAAACCCCTCAAGCTCTCTCATATCTTGATGTAAAAATTGAATAGACTGCTTATGAGCCTGTGCTTTTTGCTGCGCAAATGCCAGCATCTCTTCACTTAGGTCAATTCCTGTGACCATGTGGCCTTTTGCAGCTAACCGAAGAGAGATCTCTCCAGTTCCACAACCTACATCGATAATCGCACTATTTGGCTTGATATACCGCTGTATCCACTGAACCCATTCATCATAAGGGGCATGTGTCATGAGCTCATCATACACACCTGCAAACCCTTGATAAATCATGAGTTAATGCCAAGCGAAAGCGTTTCTCTCGGCGCATCTCCCCAAAGCTTCTCTAAGTTATAGTATCCTCTTTCCTCTTTGTGGAACACATGAGCAATGACATCTCCTAAATCAATCAAGACCCATCTTGCTTCGTCAAAGCCCTCCATCTTTTTAACTTCGATGCCGCCTTCTTCTGCAAGGTGTTTCACTTCTCTTGCAATGGCCTGTACTTGTTTGTCAGAATTCCCGTGACAAATGAGAAAATAATCTGCAACAAGTGAGATCCCTTGCATATTCAGGGCAATAATGTCCTCTGCCCGTTTATCATCGCACGCTCCTGCTGCGATGTTTAAAATTGATGATGCATCCATCAAAATTCCTCCTTAGTTGTTCTTTTGCACAAGTGAGTTATAAGTAGCAAGTGTATCCGGGAAAACTGGCTGATTCTTTTTCATTAAAAAGCTGACGGTGTTTTTTAAAGATTGAATCAAGGCAAGATCCAAATCCTGCTCTGCTAACTCTCTTACTTCCTCTACACCAGGAAAATGGCGCCCTGGCTCTATATAGTCGGCGACATAAATAACTTTTTCAAGCAATGTCATGTCCGGTCTGCCGGATGTATGGAATTCAATGGCTGTTAAAATATCCCGGTCGTCAATTCCAACTTCTTTTTTGACCAAATAGGCACCAACTGGGGCATGCCAAAGCTCAGGTGAATATTTAAGCAATAGAGGGTTCATCTGTTCTTGCTGGATGATGCCCTCCATTTCTTCTTTCGGTCTAAATTTAGCATAATCGTGGAAAATAGCCGCAACCTCTGCTTTTTTCACATCTGCACCAAAACGTTCAGCTAATGAAATGGCCGTCTCCATGACCCCAATTGTATGTGTATATCTATGCTCTGTTAACTGCTGTTTGACACAGTTTAACGCTTCTTCACGATTCATATAAATGATGCTCCTTTATATAACACTCAACAGCTTTCGGAATCAAATAATCAACAGGTTTCCCCTGCTTCATTCGCTGCCTAATCAATGTCGATGATACATCAAAAGCCGGAACATCTGCAAACAAAAGAGGATACGCCGTACTTCCTTCATAACCTGGTCTTTTCATCCCAATAAAGGTGATCATCTGAAGCAAATCATCGATTCTGTGCCATTTCGGCAAATACTCGACCATGTCCGCTCCAATCATAAAAAAGAACTCATCTTCAGGATGGCGCTTCTTCAACAGCTCAACTGTATCTACTGTATAAGATGGGCCCTCCCGCTCCATTTCAATAAGCTCAACTCGAAAATGAGGATTTGACTGAATCGCTTTTTCCACCATTTTTACGCGGTGATGACTCTCTGCTCGTTTTCGGCCCGTTTTATGAGGGGGCTTGTGATTTGGGATAAACCAAATTTCATCAAGCCCTACTTGGAAACGCACCTCACTTGCCATCAGCAAATGCCCATTATGCGGGGGATCAAACGTACCGCCGAACAATCCTATTTTTTTCATATCATATCCACCTTTACGGCAGCTTAATTTGTTTATTTTCCTTTGATTCCTTATAAAGGACAATCACATTTCCGATCGTTTGAACGAGTTCAGCTTTTGCACCTTTTACAAGTGCTTTTGCAACCTCTGTTTTGTCCTCGTCGCAGTTTTGCAATACGCTGACTTTCAAAAGTTCTCTTGCTTCAAGCGCCTCGGAAATTTGCTTGACCATATTGTCATTTACCCCGCCTTTTCCAACTTGAAAAATAGGTGATAAATGATGTGCTTGCGCACGTAAAAAACGTTTTTGCTTACCTTTTAACATGGTGTTCCTCCTAATTTCTCTATGACAATTGACTTCATTTTTCGGGCGTCAGGTGTAATGCCCGTCCACAGTTCAAAGGCTCTTACCGCCTGACCAACAAACATGCCGACGCCATCGACTGTTTTCAAACCTAACCCGGCTGCTTCGCTTAGCAGCTTTGTTTCTATTGGATTATACACAATATCACAAACGACCGCTGTTTTTTTTGCGTTCGCTAAAGAAATTGGGGTTTCTTCAACATTCGGATACATACCAATCGAGGTCGTATGGATGATGACATCATATTCCCCAAGCCGCTCTTCTGCTGTATTTAATGCAATGGCACGAGATGTGATTTTCCCATCGGCACTTTCAATTAAAGCTTCAGCTTTTTCAATGGTGCGGTTGGCGATATCAAAGTGTTTCGGTGCATACTCAGCAATTGTCGTGTAAATCGCTCTTGCTGCTCCACCAGCACCAAGCAGGAGAAATGACAGCTCTGATAACGGCTGATCCAACGCTTCAAGCAATGAATGAAGAAAGCCTTCTCCATCTGTATTGTACCCAACGAGCTGATCTCCTTCGAGCCGCACCGTATTGACGGCACCAAGGCGTTCAGCTGTCACATCAATTTTGTCGAGGTACTTCATGATTTCTACCTTGTGCGGAACAGTGACGTTAATGCCGCTGATTCCTAACGCTTTCATGCCGCTAATCGCATCTTTCAGGTCATCATTTTCTACTTGAAAGCCATGATAATGTCCATCAATTCCAGCATCCTTTAATGCTGCATTATGAATATCCGGAGACATTGAGTGGCCAACAGGGTTACCGATTACTCCGTATAAAGGTTTCAAGGTCTCTCCCCCTCTGAACATTTAAATTAACGAACGTCTCATAAACACGTACACGCCTTTTGGCGCATACACTTTGATTTGTTTTCCAGCATCATTCGCAGTCACCCAGCCCAATCCTGAAAAGACAATGTCCATTTTTGGCTGATCTATGGTGAAAGTGTGCGGAACGAGCGGCGGGAAATCTTCCATCCCCTCTTTTGATGGCGGTGAAAGCAGCTCACCTGCATGCTTTTCATATAAGTCATCTGCATTCTCCATCTTCGTTCTGTGAATGTTGAGTTCATTTGGCATGTAGCAGACAAAGGATGTTCTGCCGCCTTTTACATAATCAAATCGTGCCAGTCCGCCAAAGTAAAGCGTTTGAGCTTCATTTAACTGGAACGTTCTCGGTTTCAATTCTTTTTTCGGCGTTAAAATCTTTAAGTCATTTTTGCCGACATAGTGCGCCATTTGATGGCGGTTGATGATACCCGGTGTATCGAATAAAGCAGACCCGTCATCAAGCGGGATTTCAATCGCATCAAGTGTTGTCCCTGGGTATTGTGATGTGGTAATCACATTCTCTTCTCCAGACACCTCTTTGATAATGCGGTTAATAAATGTTGATTTCCCAACATTTGTACAGCCGACAACATAGACATTTCTGCCCTCACGGTAATGATCAATTACCTCCATAACCTCAGGCACACCTTGTCCTCTGCTCGCACTGATTAAAAACACATCAATCGGATTGAGCCCATTTTCTTTTGCTTCCCGCTTCATCCATTGAACAAGACGGTCTTTTTTCACGGATTTCGGTAAAATATCTACCTTGTTGCCGACAAGTAAAATGGGATTACCACCAACAATACGGCTCAGTCCATTAATCCAGCTTCCGTTAAAGTCAAAAATATCAACGACCTTGACGATCAGAGAATCAGTCTCGCCAATGCTGTGTAAAATATTTAAAAAGTCGTCTTCTGTTAAAGACACATCCTGAATTTCATTGTAGTTCTTTAACCTAAAACAGCGCTGACAGATCACATCTTCTTTCAATAGAGATGCTGCCGGCGCATATCCTAATTGATCTTTATCTTCCGTCTGAATGGCTACACCGCAGCCAATACAAACAACCTTTTCCATTATTACTCTTCCTCCCACTGAATGTGGCCCTTACGCTTTAAGGCTCCTAAAATTCTGCGTTCAATCTGCCTGTTAAACTTCGTGAAAAATCCGTCCGATGCCGCAACAGGTACAACCAAAATGGTATGGAAGCCATGCCTGTTTCCGCCAAGCACATCTGTCATAAGCTGATCGCCAATGACAACCACATCTTCTTTCTTCAATTGCATATCAGCGACGGCCTTATTAAAGGCTCTTCCCATCGGTTTTCTCGCTTTATAAATAAACGGGATATGAACCGGCTCAGAAAAAAGCTTGACCCTTTTTTCATTATTGTTCGATACAATCGTCACCTGTATCCCGTGATCTTTCATCTCTTGAAACCATTCAATTAAACGCGGGGTCGCACTTGGACGATCCCATTCTACTAGTGTGTTATCTAAATCCGTAATAATTCCTTTTACATTTCGTTCTTTTAGTTTTTGCGGCGAAATGTGGAAAATACTTTTCACAAATTCATCCGGTAAGAAATACTTCTTTAGCACAATTTGCACCCTTTCTTCCATTGGTTTTTCAGCGATTGTGTCGAATCAAATCACAATTTGTCTGTCTATCGAATACAACGAAAAAGTTTTCGACATATGATGAGGACCTTCAACAGGTGTGGATAATTTTACACACATTATCCACCTATATTTCATCACGCTTTCATTCAATTATAAACACTCTACCCACAAGTTATCCACTTAACCATGTGGATAACAGAACGATTGTTCTTGTTTCCCATTCATGGTAGATTAAAGGTACTTCAAAGACATTCGATCAACCTATGATGATATGTCTTTTCCTCAAGTTTTATGCCAACTTTTTCAGGGGAGGTGTTTTTCCCATCATATGGGTTTCTAGTATGAAAAAGCTGTCAGATGATTTACTTATAGAATCGTATTATAAAGCAAATGAAATGAACTTAAATCGCGACTTTATTGAATTAATTGAGACAGAAATGAAAAGACGTTCGCTCGGGCATATGCTCTCTGTTTCCTCTTAATTCCATATATCCAGGAACCATGCCTCCCGAGCACTCTCCTTTTTTAAACTCAGGTGACTGATATTATATCACTTGCGCTATAGGCTTACTACTATTTTCCGTAAAAAACACCCCTTCTGATCAAAGAAGAGGTGTCTTATTTGCAAGGCTGTTCATTCCAAAACCATAACCCTCCACCTACGACCAAAATGACGACAAGGAACACAACAAGAAAAGCGTAACCGATTCCTGCTCCTTGAGCTGGATAAGGTGAACACGCAGGGTAAGGATAAGGACATCCCCACATATCAGTTACCTCCTTCTAAGAAGATATACTGTTAGACTATGCTGGATGGATCGTCTTGTTTAGGCTGATGGCCTGCATTTAAAAATGTTTAATGACATCACGCTCTTTGATTTCGTTATAAATGATTCTTGCCCCTTTTGGTGTCATATGATTGCCAGAAGGGTCAATGAGGCCAGACTGAATCAAGGCGTTGTCACTATCTTCACCCGCTTCTCGGATGAACGCTTTCCAATTGTCGACAAGCGGCACTTGCTGTTTTTCAGCTACTTGTCTTGTGATGTCATTGTATGAGTTTTGCCAAGCTCTCGCCCCGCCTCTCTCAGCAAAATAAGATGACTTATATCTAGAGTAATAATACAAGCCCTTTTTGCCTCCTTCCACCACAGGCACGCACGTCATGAGGATCGGGGTAATTCCCTCTTTCCTACTTGCAGAAATGAAGTAGGATAAGTTTTCTTTAAATCGTTTTTTGGTCACACGGGGATGTTTGCCGTCTAGAATCGCCGCATCATTTGTACCGAACATGATGAGGACGTAAGTTGGTTTTTGTTTTAAAATATCCTGCTCAAAGCGAAGCTTCGCATCTTCCGTTGTCTGCCCGCCAATTCCGGCATTCTGTACCTTGATTTGGCCGCGCTCGACATTTTTCATGAGATTCACCCATTTTTCAGATGTTGGATAATCTCGAAAATCCCAGTTCGATCCTCTTGTGTTACTGTCACCAAATGCAATCACACTTTCCTGCGCTGGTTTTGAGCACCCAGCAGCAACACATAACAGGATGAAAAGGAAAACAAATTTCTTCACAACATTCACCTCCAAAAGCCCTCTTCATATAGTAAACGACAAGACTTTTGGTTTCAATGAATGACTGTTTCTTATTGTAATTGAACCGGCAGATAATCTCTGTCATGGTGCAGCAGTTCGCTCACTTTCACAAACTCATAGCCCCTTTTCTTTAGTTCAGGTATGACTTGTTTCAGCGCTTCTACTGTCTGCTTACGATTTCCTCCGCCATCATGTAAAAGGATGATATCACCGCCCTGAATATTCTCAATAATACGGCTGGCAATTTTGTGTGCACCTGGCCTAGACCAGTCCTTCGGATCTTGCGTAAAGGACCACATCACGACATCGTATCCTTGCTTTGAAAGAATGCGGAATGACTTCATCGTCAAGCGCCCGCCTGGGGGACGAAATAATAAGGGTCCGCCAGGCTGGAGAGAAGCGATATGAGCCGCTGATTCTTTTAATTCTCGCTTGATTTCTTTCGATGACAAAAGGTCAAAATACGTATGGTTCATCGTGTGATTGCCAAGCTCATTTCCTTCGCTCACAATCCGCTCTGCGAGCAGGGGATATGCATGAATACGGCTCCCGATGACAAAAAAACTGGCATTCACTTCATGCTCTCTCAGTACATCTAGTATTTGATTTGTGTATACCGGATGAGGCCCATCATCAAAGGTTAACGCAATCTTTTTCCGTTCCTCTCTCATGTCCCAAAAGGCTCGTCCCGTTTTTTCTAGGTCGATTCTTTTTAATGTACGCGCCTCTATGTTATCAGGAACAAAAGCGCATAATACCAATATACATAACAAGATATGCAACCCTTTCATCAGACCGCCTCCACAGAACATCATTACACATTAAATTGCCCGCTTTCTGATGAATTCATTCAAGTTTCGTGATCGTCTACGCTTCTTTTTCACATAAAAAAAGCCGGCCCATTAGGCCCGCTTTTTGTCTCACGTTTGGTTTCTCTCTTCAACTGTCGAACGTTGCTTAGAATTCATACAGACACTCTCCTTCTTGGATTTGATTTTGAGCCCATAACAATTTTTGATAATACTGGTTGGACTTCTGGTATTGTTGAGAGGCTTCTAAGGCTGTCGCAATTTCTAGTGAGATATCCTCTATATAAGAGTATAGGCTAAGTTTTTCCAAATAATCAATGGTTTTTTGCAGTTGTTCTTCATTGATTTCCTGAACATATAAAGCATCCAGATACTCAAACATATGACAGAACAGCTGGTCTTCATGCTTCTTTGCGGCCAATTTCCCATCCTCTAATATGCGCCTTGCTTCAGTCTGCTCATTTTGTCTAAAAAGCAGCTTTGCCAGTGTATAAAGTGTATGAGGCAGCGTGGGAAGCAGCTCTTTTTTGGCGAGGTCAGCCGATTCGGTTAAATATCGTTCTGCTTCTTCTCGATAACCTAACTCCCCATAACATTTCCCTAAATTATAGAGCGCTGAGCTATAAATGCGCGGGTGATCAATTTCGGATGCGAGTTGTTTCGCCTTTTTCAAGTGAGGCAGTGCTCGATCTTTACGTTTTAAATCTTGATAATTTCCCGAGATGACAAAGAGGCACTGAATAATGCGAATGGAATATGCATCATGCTGATCGTATATTTCAAGCGCTTTTAAAATATGGTGCATGGAGACATGCGTTTGTTTCATTATATAGTAGGCTTCTGCTACTTTAAAATGAAACTCGGCCTGCTCAATATCATCAAATACCATAGACAGCTGTTTTTCTGCCATTCGATAATATTTGACGGCCTCCAAATATTCTTTTTGACTAAACTCATGCATGCCACGAAAAAATGCATGGTAATAATGCAGCATATCAGATAACTCATGATTGGAATTTTCGATTTTATCGACAAGGTTAGATACTGAGAAAGGTTGATATTTTGAAGGGTGTATATAGTCGAGCATAATTTGGTGCCGAAAACACATGAGCTGATAATAAATCAGTAAATGCTGGTCCTCTTCCATACGTTCAATTTCCGCTTCTACTTCTGCTTTCAAGATTTCCGCATCTGGAACACTGAACTGCCGTATCATTCGATACCATTCATTAATTTTCATACCGACATGTGAAGAAAGAACCTTCCCCATGTTCCGAAAAAACCCCTTCCTTTTCGGTCTAATATTACATATTTTAGCACGCTTCTAGACCGCCAAGCACCGCAAAGAAACCGCAAACATATGAGAGGGGCAGCAAAAACATACCCACAGAAGCACGTTTCTTTCAAATAAGATGATTTTTTCATCGTACAGACACAGACAATCCTTCCTTCACATACATTTGAGGATATAGGCAGCGGCCTAAACATGGTGGAGGTGAAAATCGTGGCAGGAGTATTTACAGCGATGGGATTGATGGTCAAAGAATTGGTGTTTTTAGTGTCCTATGTCAAAAACAATGCCTTTCCACAACCCCTTTCGGGAGATGATGAGAAAAAATACTTAGCCCTCATGGCAGAGGGCGATGAACACGCAAGAAACATGCTGATTGAACATAACCTTCGGCTCGTCGCCCATATTGTCAAGAAATTTGAAAATACCGGGGAAGACGCTGAAGACCTCATCTCCATCGGGACGATCGGACTCATTAAAGCCATCGAAAGCTATTCCTCTGGAAAAGGAACAAAGCTGGCAACATATGCTGCGCGGTGTATTGAGAACGAAATCCTCATGCATTTACGCGCACTCAAAAAAACAAAAAAGGACGTCTCTCTGCATGACCCCATCGGTCAGGATAAAGAAGGAAATGAAATTTCATTAATTGACGTCTTAAAATCAGAAAATGAAGACGTGATTGATACCATTCAGCTCAACATGGAGCTTGAAAAAGTAAAAGAATATATCGACATTCTCGACGGCCGAGAAAAAGAAGTGATCGTCGGCCGATTCGGTTTGGACTTAAAGAAAGAGAAAACGCAGCGGGAAATAGCCAAAGAACTTGGCATATCGCGGAGTTATGTGTCTCGGATAGAGAAACGCGCGCTGATGAAGATGTTTCATGAGTTTTACCGGGCAGAGAAGGAGAAACGGAAGCGGGAGAAGGGGAAGTGATTTGAATTTTGTAAAAGAATCCTTCATGTTAGTGGATAAAAAACAGACCATATGAGGTCTGTTTTTTATTTTATCTCTAAGCTAATGTCTTTCTGTATTACTTATTAAAAATAGTTGTATGTCCATTTGGATTGATGGATATTCCTGCATACCTTTTATCTCTTCTTGTTTAAGTCCTTCCTTTTTAAGTGCATCTTCAAATTATTAATAAACATATCCCCATGTCCCGACAGCTCCTTATAGAAGTTTTGATGTTTCGGTACCTTTTCCAATAAAGTCCTCACCTAGACTAGTTCCTCATAGTGTTTGACCCTTGTATTCATGGCACTGTTTAGTGATTTAGCAGGATCTTCCTTAGAAGAAATCACTTCTTCTGGCGCTACCGGAGACACCGGGCCAGTTTCAACATTATCAAAACCTATTTTCTTTAGAGGAACCAATACCGGATTTACAAGATTAGCAGGTTCACTAGGTCAAACATCGGAAGTTCTTCCTTATGTGGTTTCTGGTATTACAGGGAATTTAGTAGCTTTATCAGGAAGTATAAACGCAAATAATTTAACAGCTGGCACATCATATACCTATGAAATGGTTATTAACGTTCCAAACAATACCGGTACCCCGTCCCCTGCTAATGTCCTTGCTACAGTGTCACTTGTTTTGACCGCAACGATAACTGGTACTATTAAATTTTCAAGTAAACCAACAGATGTAGGCGCCCAAAGTGTCCTTGGCTCAATTAACTTTATATCTCCTACACCGGCTACAAGCGCTGTTTATACTGTTTTTGTAAGAACTGATGTTTAACATTAGATACGATAGAAAAAGCCAAGGGTTATAGGATCCTTGGCTTCTTTTGAAATAATATCTCTTTTCAATACCACATATACATTTACAAATAGAAAATACATGACTTTAAACCCATGCTCTAAGTCATAAGATATTTTGTCTAATTTTGTCGAAAATCAACAATCTAACTTTTTTTCCTTTATAATATTGTCTATGTTTCTAAATTTTGTATGCAGGAAGGGTTAAACTAATGAAAAAAACTAAACTAGTCTTATTTTTATGCTTCATGGTACTTCTAACAGCTTGTGGCAACACTACAAGTTCAAATGGGTCAGCAAACGCAAACAAAGAAGAATCCAGTAAAAAAGATACGAGTCAAGAAACCTCAAAAGAAACTTCAAAAAAAGAAAACAAACCAACATCAGGACTTCTAACCGAAATTGGCCAATGGAAGAAAGACGAAAATGGTTCAACACTCACTTTAAAAAAGATAAATAACAAAGAAACAGAAATAGATTTAAAACCTATTAAGATGAAAATTAAAGATGTTAAAGTATTTGAGTACACTGATTTAGAGGCTCAGGATGAATTATTGCTTTCAGATAATAATTATAAAAAAGATAAATATCATAGAATACAAATCACTTATACAACTGAAAACACTTCTGATAAAAATATTTTTTTTACTGGTGTTGATGTTATTACCACTAATACAAAAAAACAAATTGAAGTCAGTAACTCTAATTTGACTTCGGAATCAGGTGTTGGTTCTTTTTATGGTAAAGTTGAAAATGAAGGTATGGTTTTAGTTCCTCTATTTGTGGATGATGTTTCAGATTTAAGTTCAATTACACTTCACTTAAGTGAAGTATATCTTGATGACGAACTTGAATTATTACATGATGGATCAAAAGTTAAATTCGATTTTTAAATTAAGACTTCTTTTTTAACATGAATCCCTCATGAATTGATGTGTACTAAAAAAACAAACGTCTCTCTGCATGACCCCATCGGTCAGGATAAACAAGGAAACGAAATTTCGTTAATTGATGTCTTAAAATCAGAAAATGAAGACGTGATTAATACGATTCAGCCCAACATTTAGCTAAAAAACAGACCATATGAGGTCTGTTTTTTATTTTGATCATTCTTTGATTCTTATATCAATAAATCAAATCCTTATAAGATTAAAAAATACCCATGGCTAGGCGATGTCTGTTCACTCCATTGACTTCAATAACCGGTTTTCTTTTAGAAACTGCTCAAACAGCTGATTCCCTTCCTCTTCAATTTTGTCATCTTCAATGGAATACTCTCCAATCAACAGACCTAAATCAGCATATTGTTCATACTGCTTTAAAAGCGTGATCCCATACCATGTATGATCAAAAAATAATTGCCACTTTCCTGTTTCTAAACTCTTAAAAAACACCCCTTCAAAATCAAGACCATGTTCGTAATAGCCAACATGTACATGCATGGTATCATCTAAACGACACATTTTATTCTCCTTCTCGTTCCTCGTAAAACTTTACAGACCTTGCTGAAAATCAATCGCCCTCAACTCCACCCATTCAACACTATCAGGTATCGATTTTGTTTTCAGAAAATGTTGAACGATTTCATAAGCTTGATGTCGATCGACGTAGCTGCATGAAGGTACATACAATGGTGCGCCTGCAACGACATGCTTGATTGTTTCTATCTTCTCTACTTTTTTAAAAGGAACCAAAAAATCTGGATATCTCATAAGAAAAAAGCCATAAGGTTCATGATAAAAGAAAACAAGACTTTCCGTTTCCCAATCTTCATCCACTTCAATAGAAGATTCTCCATTCCCTTGTTTCCAATAGTCTTCATCCTTATGGAAGAAGATTTCTTTCATCCATTCTTCTCCCGGATTTTCCACTGGAGCACCGGTTGGTCCATAATACAAAAACATTCCATTCTCTCCTTCGACAACTATTGATTTCTCGTTCTCTTTCCTTCAAATGTGTAAAATGGACGCGTCTGTTTATTTAATTTTAGCATGCTGAATAACTGCGGATTTAGTTTTTCAGCATCTTGAGTGCTTACCCATTTTACTTCTTCAATATCATGATCAGGATCTAAAATATTCATCTCTCCCCCGATGATTTCCCCAAAAAACGTAAAAATAAGTGCGTGATGCATGTTATCTTGAAAGAGTATTTCCCGAACAGAATGAAGTTCATTTATTTTGATCACATACCCTGTTTCTTCTCTCACCTCACGGATCACAGCTTGCTGCAGATGTTCTCCTTCTTCCACTGCACCACCGGGAAACTCCCAATAACCTTTGACATTCTTCACCATTAAAATATTTTCATCCATGTCATAAATCAAAGCTGATACCACGTCAACTCGCTTCAATTGAATCCTCCTTCACCCATTGTCGAATATATAAAATGAAATGTTTATATCAATCTTTTCTCATTATACTGTATCCTTGTTACGAAAGATTGGAGGGCTTAGCGCGTGGATCATCATGCTCTTACTGATTGTGCTAATAGAATTTGACGAACATCGTCTCTCTTTTGAGACAATTAAGGAATCAAACGAGAAAATCATCGAAAACAGAAAAGTAAAAAACCTCCTTCATTTAACGGGAGGTTTGTTTATTTGATTCTCTTTCAATTGTTTCTCATCACATAACATATATCTGATCCGCTGTAGATAATGGAGCGCAATATGACCGAGACAGAACATAAGCCCGATCATCGCGAGAATATAGATAGGCAGCATCAAACCAGGTACATTGTTTATGACAAAAGCCAAACCAACTACTGTCAGCATAATGAGGCTAATAAACCTTATCAATACCAATTGAAGTCCCCCTTCATATTCACCTTAACAGATTTTCCCTTTATTTTCATGACCTGCTTAAAAAAAGATGCGAATCCACTAAGATTCACACCAAAAGGGGTATTACCTATTCAGCTCATTTCTCTTCTCACGCGCTTCCTTCCACTGCTCAAGCTCAGATACCGTCAATAATTGATATCCCTGTTTTGTGAGTTCTTTAATAATCGTGACGGCTGCGTTTGCTGAGGTGTCATAGATGTCGTGCATTAAGACCGTTTCACCGCTAGATGCATGGGCTAGAATGTAGTCCGCGACGTATTGGCTGTCTCGATACTTCCAGTCTTCAGGATCCACATCCCAAAGGGTCACTTTCATGTGAAGAGCTTCGTTGATTTGCCCGTTTGTCCCGCCATATGGCGGTCTAAAATGAGTCGGTGTGAACCCGCTCGCTTTTTCAATGATTTGCTGCGTGTCTTCTACTTGTTTTACCGCTTGTTTTAAAGGAAGTCTTGTGAGCAAAGGGTGGTTATAGGAATGGTTTCCAATTTCATTTCCACCCTTTCTGATTTCACTTAACATATCGGGATAATACTGAACCCTGCTGCCTAATACAAAAAATGTAGCATGTCCTTTGTTCTCTTTTAATGCTGTTAGAATTTTTGAGGTCGTTGATGGATTGGGCCCATCATCAAATGTGAGTGCAATGGCTTTTTGATTTGGATTAAATGTGGATGGTTTTGGCAATTTCACAATCTTTCTTGTTGGAATCGGTTCTTTTTTCTCGTTTTTGTTCAATTCTTTCTTAATATATTCAGGTTTTAATATTCCTTTCAGCAGTGTTTTCTTAATCGCTAACACTTGAGGGCCTTGATGATTTGGAGCGATTTGTCCTCTTGGAAAGTAGAATTCGATATAGCGATCCTTGATGGCAAAATACTGATAATTCTTCGTTACAGGAGACGTTCCCTGTTTGAGCAGCGACTGATTTTCAGCTAGCGTTCGATCTTTTTTTAATTCCTCAAAAGTCATATGAGATAATTTTTGAAGATTGTCCTTCTTTGATAGAAAGATATCGTTGATTGATAAAAATGTCTGTTTCTTGAAATCAAAGTTCATCACCTTCGTTTGATTGACGCCTTGCTTTCCGCCCTTCACCTCATATGTATTGAATTTGATTGCGACGGTTTGCTTGGCATAATGAATGATCTCATAATCGATATTTAATTCGTATCGTGTTTCTTCATTGACATCACTCGCTTGACTAAACGATGTTTTAAACCTTTCTAACGCTGTCTCTGCAAATTTTTTGATCTCCTGATCTAGTTTTTCTTGATGAAACAGCGGATAGTTGACAGCATATCTCATGAATTTCCCGTCATTCACAAGTGTGACAATTTCAACTTGTTTGTAGCTCGCATCTTGTTCTACTTTTTTTCTCTCTGTCCCGCTTGCCTGCTGGTTATGATAAAACGCAGCGATACCGATGACGATCGCAAGTACACACAGGACGAGACTGATCTTCCCTTTCATTGACACAATGATTCTCCTCTCGTGATGCCGTCATGTCTAAATGGCGTGTGTTTGTAGGATAGACTTTTCGCAGCCCCTTTTTAGTTTGCAAAAAACACATTTGTCACATTTTCGACATATTTTACGAGAGACATATAAAAAGGGCTTGATCGCTCAGCCCTTATTTTTGCATATACAACTGAAATAACTTTGTTTCTTCATCAATAGAGCGTGCCTGGTCAAAAGCTGCTCTGACTGTCTTTGAGTTGTTCACCAGCTCATACAGCATGGTGAGAACAAAAATAAATGACGCATTTCCATCAATGTAGTCATCGGGCGCTGTATAGGATATCGCCCCTGTTTCTAAAAAAGCTTCTGCCACCTTTTTTTCGCCTAGTGTACAGCCTGTACATATAATGTGGACTCCATTTAACGAAGCATACCGCTTTATGTCATCCGCACCAAAAGCAGCACCTCTCGGCTCACCCTCTTCGTATACATCTTCTCCTAACTCCGGCATGAGAAACGCTCCTTCTTCTCCGTGAAAGGATAAAAGAATGAAATCCGTCTCGCCTCTATTCCTCCCGGATAAAACATTAATCAGGTCATTCGGTCTGCCTATCCAATGCATATCGACTTTTGCGCCAAAGTTTTCAAGTGCTGCACGAAGCGCAAAGGATTCCAGCTCACTATTTGGTCCGGCTGCCAATGTGATGCGCATGACTGGCTGGCTCATTTATATCCCCTCCAAACGATGATAAACATAGCACCATTTTTTCCTCATCTACATAAGCACCATTTATTTTTAGTGCTTTTTCTTCTACCGCATACGACTTAAATCCAACAGACCTGTAAAGATGTTTGGCTGGGTCGTTTGTTGTGACCACTGTTAAATATATTTGTTCGATGTCTTTTTTTTCGCGTGCAAAAGAAAGTACTTTTGTCAGAAGTGCCTTCCCCATTCCTTTTCCGCGTCCATCGGTCGTTACATACATCGCTACCACATTGGCACGGTGCTTTAATTTCTGCAAGGTTTCTTGTATGAGTGTAACCGAGCCGACCAGCTGACCTTGATGAAAGGCACCGAATGTCCACATAGATTGTGTAGAGGCAAAACGAGCCTTATATTTATTCTTCGTATCTAGCTTCTCTTCCTCGTAACTCATAGCAAAACTCTCTGGATTTAATCGGAGTGCTTCTAATCTCAAGTTCGCATATTCTTGAGCATCTTCTGGTGTTAACAATCGAATATTCAGAAAATCGCCTCCATCAGAATGAATTGATACTTCCAATTTTATCTTGAAAGGCGCTTTTGATCAAAGAATATTGGTTCATTTACATATAGCACATTTCTTATAGACTTTTAGGCTCTCTTTCGTTTTTGTGAAAACAAGATCATTTTGATCATGTTCACTCGATATTTCCTATCCAAAACGATTCTTTTCTCACTTATCTTTTCACTTATTTTATATTAACCTATAACTAATTCATGAAAAAAAAGAAAAAAAAGGATTGATATGAACAAAAACATATCATAAGATAGAATAGTAATAAAAAGACAAAAAAGGGAGGAATTTGATATGACAGAAACAAGAAATGAAATCAAACTACATGTTCTTTTTGGTGCTTTAGCAGTAGGATTCCTTATGCTAGCTCTTTTTTCCTTCTCGCTACAAGTACTGCCAGTTGCTGATCTAGCAAAAGAATTTGGTATTCCAGGCAGTGTTGCCGCTGTGGTTCTTAATGTGGTTGAAGCGGGTGGAGCTGTCACTACAATTGTCTCCATTTTAACTGCTGTAGGTTCAGGCGGTCTTTCTCTTATTGCTGCGGCTGGTAAAGAGACAATTCGTCAATACCTTAAAAACGAAATTAAGAAAAAAGGCCGTAAAGCCGTTATCGCTTGGTAATTTATTTAACGACTCAATAGAAGGAGACTCTGTTCTCCTTCTATTTAAATTTTTGTGCAGGTGAGAAGATGTTATATCCTTTATTATCACTACTTCTATCCATTAGACTGGAGCAGCAGTATTCTAATATCGCTCAGTACGTTATACGAAAAATTCCATTTCTCAAGTCGTTTTCTTCAAAACAGTACATATTTTTTTCTTGTATTCTTGATATCATATTCGGATGCATGATTGTATTCGTTATATCTTCATTTCTTTACTCCCCCGTCTATCAAATAGAATGGGAAAGTGCTTTTGTGATGTTTTTATTTTTATTTT
Source organism: Bacillus sp. BS1807G30 (assembly GCF_040047675.1). Lineage (NCBI taxonomy): Bacteria > Bacillati > Bacillota > Bacilli > Caryophanales > Bacillaceae > Bacillus > Bacillus sp. BS1807G30. The sequence continues at coordinate 2,317,640 of NZ_CP157353.1, forward strand.
CTATCGTCAAAGGAATTGAATCTTATAGAAGAACTCATCTTCTTCCTTTTAAAGAATTGATACAGCTAGCACCTGTTTCCTCTAGACAACTTTTTCAAACGCTTCTGTTTTCAGAATTGATTTGGCTTGTGTTTACGAGTTTGAGCACTTATTTGATCTATTTTTTGTTTCAATATGATATTGTTCAAACACACGATCTGGCATTCTGGTTAAAACATGTCAATGTGATGCTGACAAGTATCTTCCTATTTATCATCAGCAATAAGATATTCGGTGCTTATATTTATAACATCGTCGTAAAAAAAATCGGGGCCATTCGTGTCCTCTTTTTTGCAAGCATCGCTTTGCTTTTTTTCTTATTCGGAAGGGTTCTCATATTAAACATCATTTTCCCTTTTTATCACACCTTCCAGCAACTATTTCAATCGATCTCATCGCTTGCAGAGGATTCGTTTTGGATCACTCTTTCAAACAAGCTGATCTCTTTATATCAACATGATCTTCAGCAAATGCATCATGCTTTATTTTCAGATGGCTCTGTTTTTCTACAATTTCAAGCCCTTTTTAATTCACCTATTACATTGATTGTTGTGATACTAGGTAGTGCGCTTGTCATGAGAAGTCCTGTTCGATGGATTCCAACGGAAAAAGATCAAGACCAAAGCTCAAAGCATTTTCGGGATTTATTTTATTGGTACTTTCAAGTACTGCATAAAATTCAGGGTTTGTTGTTTAGACAAAATGTGTTGATTCAAAAAGACATCAAGCTGTTGAAAGAAAAAAGGTGGCTTCTATCTAAAGAATTGTTTAATTATATGTTCATGTCATATGAAGCCTTCTTTTATATTGGTGTTTTTACCGGATTGATCTCGATCATCGATCATCAAGCCTTGCAAATTCAGCTGCTATTCACACTCAATATTATGATACTAGCGAATCAATCTTATGAGATGAGAATGCTGACACCTTCTATTTTTGCTTTAAGTGCTGAAAAAAAGAACATTTGGCTTTACGAGCTTTCTCAAATATCTCTATTGCAGTTTTTCTTATCAAAAATCCAGTTATTTTATTGTTTATTTTCCATACCAGCACTCTGTTTACTATTCATTAATCTATCTATTATGACTGTGTATCAACTGTTTCATGTTCAGATGCTCATTCAACTGGTGGCATTAGGGATTGGCTTTTTCATTTTTCCTTTAATCCAACTGTACTTGTTTCCATTCACAACGAAATTCAATTTTATTCATGAGCATGAAATAGGGACAACAAATGAGGAATTAGAGATCATCGATAAAGGTCAGGCATTTGCCAGAAACTTTCTTGTACTGCCTTTTATGTACTATTTGATTTTGACCTCTTTTCTCCCTATATTGCAGCAGTCCTCAGGGCTCGTAAACGTGCTGTTCGCTATATATTTTGCGATCGTTTCAGTGATTTGCTGGATATTATGCCGCAAGACCATTTATAAAGGAATTGAGTATGTTGAAAAAAATAAGATATTTTCTATCGGAGAATAGATTGATTCTACGTCTCGGCTATTTTTACGCCGGTGTATTTATTGCAGCTTTGCTCATTGGATGCCTCCTTCCTTATGATCAGATTCCTTATTTAAAAAAGGATGAAGACATGTTTTTTCTCTCTATTTTTTCAAATAATTTACAGGTTGGACTTGCCATTCTAGGTATCGGGGCTTTTACTGGCGGCATTATGTCTGCTGGCATTCTTTTTTATAATGGCTATATCATCGGAAAACTCATTCAGTTTCTGATAGCCCATCATGAAGTGCCGCAGTTATTCACTGGCCTCATGCCGCATGCTTTTGTTGAGATTCTTGGTTTGATCCTCTTTTCAATCGTCAGTGCTTTTCCATTCATTTATCTTTACCGGTTTATGAAAGGTAAGGCCATTGATGTAAGAAAGCTGACTCGGACTGTGGTTCAGTTAATCTTTTCCGCTGTAGTGCTCTTGTTGATTGCCTCTCTTTTAGAGGAATATGTCAGCCATGTACATCTATCTTAGAAGAAAGGAGAATGTGGTTCTATGGAGCTACTTCTACGCCCTAAACAATTTTTCAATCAACATCAATCGATCAAAACCATTGTAGGTCTTGTCTTACTATCTTTATTTGTTTCAACTGTTTTTTTAACATTTTTTATCATTGATTTGTTAGTAGAGGAGCCTTTATCTGCTGGAAAACAATTAGCCAGCATTGTGTTTATCTTTTTACTGACAATCCCGCTTTATTTCATATTAAATTTTCTCGGTACTGTCGTGACTTCGATTTATATGTACTTTTTTCATAAAACGTTTATTTTGCGCAAAATGTATTTTGTCATCTTGCTTTATAATGCGTTGCTTCTATTAGTGAATAGCGCAGCAATCTATTGTGTGATGGTACTCGATTTAGATCATTATTTTATCTTCATCCAAGCGGTTTCTTTTTTGATCAACTTGTACCTTTTACGCATCCTATATGATGGGATCATTTATTATGCTGAAGGATCAAAAAAAGCCGCCCTTGCGACCGTCATCTTGTATATGCTGGTGACCACTGTTTTTGTTATTGGAGGATTTATCAATGGCTAGTTTGCAAGTGTCTCAGCTATCTTTTCGTTATGAAACAACTGAAGAAAGCTCTCCCCTCCTTGATCAAGTATCCTTTCATCTGAAAGAAGGTGATCGTGCTTGTATTATCGGGAAAAACGGCAGCGGTAAATCGACACTTTTAAAGATCATCGCAGGTCTGCTTCCTTCAGTATCCGAAACGGTTTTACTCAACGAACATCATCATCCTGGGTCAGCTCTTTATAAAGGGTTGGTCGCGTACATCCCAGATAAGCCTTTGGTTTATGATGCGCTGACTGGTATCGAGCATATGACTCTTATACAGTCGCTATGGAAAATGAATCAGTCAGAAAAAGAGGTATACAAAAAGACCTTTCTCTCGCTTTGTGATGTATTTGATTTAACTCATGCACTTAAGATGCCTGTCAAACAATATTCACTAGGTATGAGATATAAGCTTTTCTTTAATTGTATGGCGGCCAGATCACCAGAGCTAATCATTCTTGATGAACCTTTTACATCTCTTGATGAGGCATCTCAAATGCAGTCTATTTCTTTATTAAAAGAAGAATTCTCTGATCAATGTGTTTTATTTACAAGCCATCAGCGCTACCTTTATTCAGAATTAGGAAATCGTTTTTTCGAGCTTGATCACGGACAACTAAATGAAATAGAGCGTTGAACATACAAAAGGCATCCCATTACAGGATGCCTCACTTCTATATACCATTATCTTACCATTTACAGCGTTTGACCGGGCGGCAGCAAGGATTCTTGATATCACTGCCACAGTCATATTCTTCCACAATATACTCATTTCGAGTAGATTGCGTCACAGGGTAGTAGTTTTCAATTCTTTTGATGTTTTTATTGACGTTTGTGATATGAGTAGGATGAATCTTTCTGATCGTTTGTTCATTTGTTGTCGTGTTGACAATTTGACGTGTAGGGGATACAACCGTTTCAACTTCTCCATGATTCCCCCTGCGAGGTCCAAAGAAAAAATTGTCTAATCGATTCCGGCTCATCTCAACACCCCTTCAAGTTGTCTTTCACTTACACTCTATCGTATGTCAGAGGTACGATTAGTGATTAGATGCTTGTCTATTTTTGATAAAATCCGCTGGTTATCTAGTAGTCTCTTTCTTTACAATAGGACAATTTTAACATATTATACAAATGATCTCTTGTGAAGGAAAGGACATTCATTGATGAAAACAAGACATAAGCTTTTTTCATTTTTCATCCTGCTCGTCGTGATCATCACCCTTCCCTTGCTGTCGCCTATGGTTTTTACAAATGCGACTGAAAGAGGAGCGATACGGCATGCCATTTATCAAGAAGGCTACCCTTACCAAAGCTATTTTGCTATTTTGCAAAAAAAGGACGGTGTAGACCCTCAATATGGTCAGCTGTATGATGTGTATTGGCAGGCTTGGAAAAGTGAGACGGGAATGACGCCTTCCGTCTGTTATTCAAAAAAGATAGAAGACCATGAATTTAAGGTCAGCTGCGGAACTGCACCGTAACATTTTTCAATAACTTTAAAATAAGAGGTGAACGATTTGATCAACACAACACAAACCATCGAACGAAACAAACTGGACATTGCACTTGAACTGACGCAATTGCACTTGAATCGATATGAAGCAAATCATCCTGATCAGCTGAGTGAAATTTATGCGAAATATTATGCGCTTCTTGAAGTGCTGGACGTATCCTCATCTGATCAATTAATGGATTTACTGCCAGATGAACTGAAACAAATACTTGATTAAAAAAACCCTCTATCCACACAGGATAGAGGGTTCAGGTTGTTGACAAAGGGCTAAAATGAACTTGATTTTAGCCCTTTGTCTTCTTTTCAGCGTGATAGAAAACCTTTGAATTCTAGGAAGGACGAGTACCGGCGCGGAGCAAATTTGACATTCGTGAGCACTGGCACGAAGGACTGACACCGAATGCGAGGGTTTGTCTACACGCTGAAACCATCTATCCACACAGGATAGATGGTTTCCTTTAGACACGTGCAGCCATATCGGTTTCGATTTGTTCTAAGCTTCTTCCTTTTGTTTCGACTAATACAAAGCGCGTGAACAACAGGCCAATTAAGCAGATGACCCCAAATGAGGAGAAAATCACGCCAAAGCTGAATTGGTCAGCCAAGATAGGGAAAACAAGGCCAACTGCTAATGATCCCGTCCAGTTAAAGGCAGAGGAAATGCCCGCCCCAATGCCTCTTACAGAAAGTGGGAAAATTTCACCAATAATAATCCATGTGATCGGTGCCCATGAGAAGGCATAGCACAAAATAAAGCAGCAAAGTGAAATCAATGTGACCCAGTTTAATATGCCTTCACTCACTCCAAGTGCACCTAATGCCGCTGGTGCAAAGAAAGACAGGGCCATCCCCGTTCCCCCAACTGTGAGAATCGTTCGGCGGTCGAACCGGTCGACGAATTGTAAAAAGATCACGGTCGTCACAACAAATATGACTCCAACAATGACGGTAAAACCTGCGGCAACTTGCGGAGCAAGACCTACATTTCTTGCGATACTCGTTGCATAATACACAATGGAGTTCGCACCCTGTATTTGCTGGAGTGTCGCCATTCCGACCCCAATAAAGAGAGCCATACGGAATTTCTTTTGAAATAATTCACGAATGCCTGAGCGTTCTTCTTTTGCCACTTCTAAAATTTCTTGCATTTCTGCTTCAATCTCTTCACGTGATGAACGAAGTGATCCTAATACTTCACGTGCCTTATGAGCCATTCCGTGTTTAATTAAATATCTAGGAGATTCAGGAAGTTTCAGCATGCCAATATAAAGCACGATCGCAAATAAAGCAGCACTTCCCAGCATCCAGCGCCAGCTGTCTGGAATTGGTTCAAACACAAATGCGACGATATAGCTAAGCAATAATCCACTCACAATCATCAGCTGATTCAGGCCGGACAATTTCCCGCGAATTTTGGCCGGAGCGATTTCAGACATGTAAGCAGGCACGAGCGATGAGGCTGTCCCTACAGCTGTTCCTAAGAAAATCCGGGCAATGGTTAATGAGATTTCTTCTGGTGCAATGGCTGAGCCAAGCGCACCGACAAAAAAGATAATCGATGACACCAAAATGAGCTTTCTGCGGCCAAACTTATCCCCCATCAGACCGCTTAAAATGGAACCAATGATCGCCCCGCCCATTAATGAAGAAACGACGATGCCTAGCCATAACGGGCTGAGCTGAAATTCTTCCTGAATGTGCCCTTCCGCTCCTGCGATAATGCCAATATCATATCCAAATAAGATACCTGCAAAGGACCCGAAAAAGAAGATAAATTTACTTGATACTTTTTTCTCCAAGTGGATGACCCCCCTCACTTAATAAACCGCTTTCATTTCTCCCTGCCATTCTACCGTTCACAGTAGAATGCATTTCACCCTTCTTTATAAAACCACATATTCTGCATTCACAAGCTTTGCAAAATGAACAATTTGATCAACCGTTAAATTGAGAGATACGACTGTATGATGACCTCCGCCGTGCTTAATCCATGCTTTGACGCCATCTTGAAAGTTCGGTTTGATTTTCCAGAGGACTCGTGCCACCGGTAAATGTGGTGCTGCTTCCTGCGGCTCAAAGGCTTCCACTTCTTGAATCAGCCATTTGAAATGTGTTCCAAAATCAGCAATGGAGACAACAACGCCCTCGCCTGCTTTTCCATCAAACACAAGACGTGCTGGGTCTTCCCGGTTTCCAATGCCTAGCGGAGACACGACAATGACAGGTTTTGTATGTGCAAGCGCTGGATCTACTTCTAACATATGAGATTGCAGCACTGCTTCCTGACCAGAGGTCATTTCATATGTGTAATCTTCCATAAAACCTGTGGATTGATGATGGCTCATCACCTTTAATAAACGATCCAGTGCGGCGGTTTTCCAATCCCCTTCACCCGCAAAGCCATATCCCTTTGCCATCAGCCGCTGAACGGCTAAACCCGGAAGCTGCTTCATGCCATGTAGATCTTCAAAGTTTGTCGTAAAGGCATTGTAGCCGCCTTCATCTAAGAAACGTTTGATGGCAATTTCATATCGTGCTTGCACTTTTACACTTTGTTCCCATTCTTCTGCCGAATAACTCCCATAATCCACGTCATATAACGTTAAGTACTCAGCAAACAGAGCATCAACTTCTGCTTCTTCCACAGCATTTACATAGTTCACAAGATCGCCAATTCCAAAGTAATCAACGGTCCAGCCCAGCTGGATCTGCGCTTCAATTTTATCTCCTTCTGTCACCGCAACGTGGCGCATATTGTCACCAAACCGTGCCACTTTGATGTGGAAGCTCTCATGATAGGCAGCCGCAACGTCCATCCAATCAGCGATTTGTTGCTTCACCTCCTGCTTCGACCAATGACCTGCAACGATTTGGTTTTGCTTATTTAAACGTGCATTGATATAGCCGTACTCTCTGTCTCCATGTGCCGATTGATGGAGATTCATATAGTCCATATCAATCGTGTCCCACGGAATGTTTTCATAGTATTGCGTGACGAGATGCAAAAGAGGCTTTTGCAAAAGAGACGTACCACGTATCCACATTTTTGCTGGAGAAAACGTATGCATCCAAGTCATCACACCGATGACCTCATCACGATAGTTGACCTCTTTCATCAGCTGTGTGATTTGATCCGCACTAACCGCCAGTTCCTGCAGAATAATTGGATAAGGCAGCAAACCGCTCTCATTTAAGGCATCTGTTATCTTTTGCGCATCTGCCTTCACTTGCTTCAGTGCTTCATCCCCATATAAGTGCTGTGAACCGACGACAAACCAACATTCTTTCTTCTGACTTGTTAACATAGAAATCCCTCTTTTCTTTATCTTGAAGGTTTTTGTCCGTAATACGCATGTGTTCCATGTTTTCTTAAATAATGTTTATCTAAAATCACCTGCGGAAGAGGCTCCGCATATTCGTTCAATTGCTTTGCAAACAGGTTCATTTTCGCTACTTCATCTAAAATGACACTGTTCGTTACCGCACTTTTTGCATCTTTTCCCCACGTAAAGGGACCATGACCTTGTAGCAAAATACCAGGAACCGCCATGACATCTATCTGTCTTTTCTCAAACGTTTCAATGATCAGGTGTCCTGTTTCCACCTCATACCCGCGATTCACCTCTTCTTCTGTGAGAAATCGAGCGCACGGAACAGGTCCGTAAAATGTATCTGCATGTGTTGTGCCCATTGCTGGTAAATCAAGTCCAGCTTGCGCCCATACCGTTGCCCACATTGAATGGCTATGTGAAATGCCGCCAATTTCCTCAAAGTGTTTGTAAAGAACAGCATGTGTGGCAGTATCGGAAGAAGGATTGAATTCCCCCTCGACCACTTGACCGTCAAAATCGACCACGACCATGTCTTTTGCTGATAATTTGTCATACGCTATGCCGCTTGGCTTAATGACAAACAGTCCACTGTCACGATCGCACGCACTGACATTGCCCCATGTAAATTTCACAAGTCCGTACTTTGGCAGATCTAGATTCGCTTGAAACACTTCTTCTTTTAACCGCTCTAACATACAGGTGCCGCTCCTTTCTGTGGCGTGAGATGTTCTACTGCCGTCTTTTCTATCGGGAGTCCTTCTTGATAGCGCTTTATAAATTCCTCAAAACCTTTAACATCCAGTGGATCAGGATCAATAAGCTCTTCTAATGTATGGGCAAACACTTGATGCTTGAGAAAATGGCTCAGTGTTTGCTGCTGGTGATTGAGCATATATGAAGCAAGGACCGCCATCCCAAACGCACCGCCTTCTCCCGCAGTTGATACGACGGATACAGGTGTCCCGAGTGCAGCAGCGACCATTTTTTGCCCAACTATCGGTGTTTTAAATAAACCGCCATGTCCTAGTAAGCGATCAATCTTGACTTGTTCATGTGCTTTTAAACGATCCATCCCAATTTTCATTGCGCCAAATGCAGAGAAGAGATGCGTCCGAATGAAATTAGCAAGGGTAAACCGGCTTTGAGGAGATCTAACAAAAAGAGGTCTTCCTTCTTTTAGTCTCGTAATATTTTCACCAGAATAATAGCCATAGCTTAAAAGCCCGCCCCCATCATGATCTGCTTCTAAAGCTTGATTTAATAGAGTTTCGTACAATCTTTCTGTTTCAACTGGCTGACCCATTGCTTCAAACGCTTCTCTGAATAGATTCATCCAAGCGTTGAGGTCACTTGTACAATTGTTGGCATGAACCATCGCGACTGGCAGGCCATCTGGTGTCGTGACAAGATCCACTTCTGGGTACACACCTTTTAGATGATGCTCTAACACAATCATGGCAAATACAGATGTCCCAACTGAAATATTCCCAGTTCTCTTTTCCACACTGTTTGTTGCGACCATCCCTGTTCCTGCATCACCCTCTGGCGGGCAAAAAGGGATACCTGGCTGCAACTGTTTACCTTGGTCTAAAATCGCTGCTCCAGCTGCTGTTAACACACCAGCTTCTTCGCCTGCTAAATAGACGCGCGGCAAAAGATGACGAAGCTTCCACGGATAGCCTTTTTCTGCAATCAATGCTTCAAATTGATGAAGCATCACTTCGTTGTAATCCTTCGTTTTTTCATCAATGGGGAACATTCCCGACGCATCGCCAATTCCGATGGCCTGCTTCCCTGTTAACAGCCAGTGAATGTAGCCTGACAAAGTGGTCACATACTCTAACCGGGACAGATGTTTTTCCTCTCCTAATATCGCTTGATATAAGTGAGCGATACTCCATCTTTCTGGAATATGAAATTGGAATACATCCGTTAGCTTTTGACTCGCCTCGGTCGTTGTTCCATTCTGCCACGTTCGAAATGGGACGAGGACTTCTCCTGTATGATGACAGGCGACATAGCCATGCATCATCGCAGATATCCCGATGGAGCCAATGGTTTGAATCGTCACCCCATACAATTGTGCAGCCTGTTCTTTCATCTGACGGTACGCCACTTGAAGACCTGTAATGATTTCAATTAAATTGTACGTCCATATTCCTTCTTGAAGAGAACTTTCCCATTCAAATGCACCTTGCGCAATTGGCTGAAACTCTTCATCTATTAAAATTGCTTTAATTCGTGTCGAACCAAATTCAATGCCCAAAGATGTCCGTCCTTCTCTAATGGCTTTGGCCGTCTTTTCACGATTCATTTTGTTCACCTCCAAGATGATAGCGGTTTCAAATATCTTTTTCGTTTGATTCATCTTTACCTGTGCACAAAAACAATATAATATTTGTACGTACATATGTCAATAATAAATATAGTTGTGCATACATAATTAGACAAAAACTTTCATATTCTCTAAGGAACAGACGATAGACACTGTAAGCGCCTGTTTTTGATTAAGCAACCATGTTAGAATATGTCCATACAAGTTCTTCTCAACCCGAGTAGAGGATCAACTGTGAAAGAAGTGAAACGATGAAAAAGAAGTACCAGATCATTATAGATGATATAAAAAGCAAAATACTGACAGGAGATTACCGGATCGGGGAGCGTATTCCAACCGAATCAAGCTTACAAGAGATGTATCAAGTAAGCCGGCATACGGTGCGAAAAGCCATCTTGGAATTATCGAGTGAAGGTTTTTTACGAAGCGAAAAAGGCTCAGGCACATTTGTCACCAATCAATATCAAACAAAACCTGCTGGACATGCTCATATGAAAACGATTGGCGTCATCACCACATACATATCCGATTACATTTTCCCGTCGATCATTCGGGGCATCGAAAGCCGATTAAATGAAGAGAACTATTCTTTGTTACTGGCGAGTACGAATAACGATGTGGAGCAGGAGAAAAAAGCACTTGAAATGATGCTGTCCTTTGGTGTGGACGGATTAATTGTCGAACCGACAAAAAGCAACTTATATAATCCAAACATTTCGTACTACCTATCCTTTAAAGAACAGGATGTCCCGCTTATTATGATCAATGCCTACTATGAGCAGTTAGAGGTCCCCTTCCTTTGTTTGGATGATGTAAAGTCCAGCTATTTAGCGACAAAGGAGCTGATCACCTCTGGGCATCAGCACATTGGACTGATTTCAAAAACAGATGATTTACAAGGAAAATATCGAATGAAAGGCTATATTCAGGCACTCGGTGAAGCGAAGCTCAATTTCCTACCAGAGCATGTTCTTTTTTTCGATACAGAATCGAAGCAGTATTTAGGGGATCATATAAAAACCTTTTTACAAGCGCACCAGCATGAGCTGACAGCCCTTGTTTGCTATAACGATGAGGTAGGATTAGAAGTAGCAAATGTATGTAGTGAAATGGGTTTATCTATTCCAGATGATCTTTCCATTATTGGACAGGATAACTCGTATATTGCCCAAAAAAATGCCCATGTGAAACTGACAACGCTGACACATCCTCAAGAGCAAATGGGACGAGATGCGGCAGACTGGATGATTAAAAAAGTACAAGGGAAAAAGAATCTCCCTGATCAAACATTTTATGAGCCTGAACTCGTTCCTGGTGAAACGATTAAAGAGCTGAACGCAAGAAAAAATGAGCCCTCTTCATAGGAGGCTCATTTGGCTTTAGGCTCTTGTTCAAGCATATTCATCACATCATAGGCAATTCGGTCGGGAGAGTCTTGCGTGATACGATTGCGATAGTTAGACAAGACGACCACTCCTGTTTTTGAATGCGGGCGGAAGCCCATGAAGCTGGAGAAACCAGAAGTTGCACCATTATGGCAAATCAATCCCGTATCATCTATGACCCACCCGAGTCCCATTGACATGTTTTTCCCTATCTTTACCTTTGGCTCGTGGGTCATTTTCCATGGAGAAGCGGCGTCTGCACTCATATGTGCAGAGAGAAATGAAAGCAAATCCGTGATCGTCGAACGAATCGCACCAGCCCCTTGATAGTCATGCATCTGAAGCGGAGGAACCTCTTTTCCATTCTCTTGATGACCGAGGATCATCTTCTCTTTGACGTCCTCCTTGATCGTAATAAAGGTGTTCGATAGTTTCAGCTCATCCACGATATATTCAGTCAGCAGCTCTTCATATGTTTTGTGAAGAGACCATCCCATGATCAACCCGAGGAGTCCCATCCCTACATTGGAGTAACGAGATGGGTATTCTTTTCGCTCATTCCATTTTTTCGAGTGTAACAGTTTCATTAATTCATCAAGGGAGTATTGACAGTACATATCTCTTCTCACTTTTGGAAGGAACCTTAATTGTAAATCTCTGAGAAAACGATATGAAGGAAGTCCAGACGTATGGATTGCCAGCTGTTCTATTTGAATGGGGTGATTCTTTCTTATTTCAGGACAATACAGTGAAATGGAGTCGTCTAGCTTCATCTGCCCTTTTTGAATCATGCTTGCCAATATACTTGTCGTAAAGACTTTTGAAATAGAGCCGATTTCAAAAATGACCTCCTCAGGCTGGAAGCGCTGCCGTATGGGGTGATCTCCGAAATGAAAAACATGTCTTTCTCCTTGATGAATCAGTCCGATCACAAGCAGTGCCTGTTTCTTTTTCTCCGTATAAGAAGAGGCAATTCGCTGTACTTCTTGTTTGAGCATCATCAATGGATCATCATCCTTCCCCTTCATTTTGATCTACAATCAATTGATCTAGCTTTGTATAAATGGATGTCAATGTGTTGATCTCTTCGAGGCTTAATTTTGAATAGTATTTTTCAATGATCGCAAGTTCTATCTTTCTCATATTCTCCAAGTACGTCTTTGCCTTTTCAGAAAGTTCAACGTGCAATTCCCGACGATTTTGCGGGTTGATGCTGCGGCGAACCCATTCTTTTTTTTCAAGCGTGTTTAACAACTGGCTCACAGCACTTTGGGTGATGCCTAGTTGCTGAGCAATTTGAATAGGTGAGCTTCCCCCTTTTCGCTCTACGAAATCAAGGACAATGTGCTGCTTATCAGTTAACTCATCTACAAATAACTCTTCAAACTCTAATCGGAGCTTTTGATGGATGCGCGCTTCGATTTGGTTTAATTCTTGAATCATCGTTGTTTTGGATGTCACTGTCATCACCTTCATAATTAAGATAACTTAAGTATAAAGGTGTATTAATTATTAATCAACAAAAATCCCTATCTTTTATCAAAGATAGGGAAAATGCCGATTATAATTCTTCTTTTGGCGAGGGCACTGCACATACGCCATCTGCACATGCTTCTTCAAATGAAGCATCAGCCGCTTTCTCCGTTTGCGCTGCCTCTTCTGTCCAAGCCGTTTCAAGTGCACGAAGGAACATATCTGCTGGCTGTGCACCAGCAACCGAATATTGATCATTGATCAAGAAAAAAGGCACAGCAGAAATCCCGAGCTGTCTTGCTTCTTTTTCGTCTTCTCGCACATCGTCTGCAAATTCTTGCCCGTCTAGAACTTTTTGTACTTCGTTCTGATCAAGGCCTGCTTTTTCTGCGATATCTAAAAGGGTTTGACGATCACCAACATGCTTTCCATCTGTAAAATACGCTTGAAACAGCTCTCCCATGACGAGATCGCCTTTTCCCATTTTTCCAGCATATTGAGCGAGCTGGTGGGCATCAAAGGTGTTTGTCAAAACGAGTGGATCGAATTGAAAATCGATTCCTTTCTCCTTGCCCGCCTGTTTCACCTGTTCATTCATCGCGATGGCCCGGCTGCGGCTCATGCCATATTTTTTGACAAGCATATCATGCACATCATAATCCACTGCAACAGGTGCATGCGGATCAAGCTCAAAGCTTTTAAACTCTACTTCTACCTGTTCTTTATGAGGGAATTGCTCAAGCGCTGTTTCCAACTGTTTTTTTCCTATATAACAAAAAGGACAGGCGATATCTGACCAAATTTGCACTTTCATCTTCATCTTCCTTCCACTGCTTACGTTTTTTCTTTCAAGATGTAACTATTATAGTTACATCCATTCCTTTATGTCAAGTGATCCTTCTTTTTAAGTTTCATGTATTAAAAAAACCTTTCCTTCAAAAAAGGAAAGGTTTTCATCACGGCTATTCTAAGTTCGCATGGTGACCGTACATTTTATGGGTGTCGAGCTCTTTCAATTCCATCAATCTCAAGATGACCGCATCGTACATAAGAAGCAAAGTTTGCTCAAATAATGAGCCCATCGGCTGAATCGTATGATGGTTTCCTTCATGTTGATCCTTTGGCGCACCTGACAGTAAGATGACTTCATCCGATAGATCAGCTATAGGTGACTCAGCTGAAAGCGTGAACGACGCCACGCTTCCGCCAATCCCCCTTGCCTTTTTCGCGAGCACAAGTAGCGTCTCTGTTCGGCCAGAACCGCTCCCTACAATCAATAAATCCTCAGATGTAAAAGCAGGCGTATTCGTTTCACCAATCACATAAGCTTCGACACCGATATGCGTGAGTCTCATTGCAAACGATTTCCCCATCAAACCAGACCTGCCAGCCCCTGCGACGAAGACCTTTCGAGCCGTTAAAATGCTTTTGACAAGCTGCTCTGCTTGTTCGTCTTGAATAGCGGGCGAGTGCTCAGAAAGCTCGCTTAGAATTGCTCTCACATAGTCACTTGTTTTCATGATTGTGCAATCAACTGCTTCATTTGCGCAGCCACTTCTGCTTTATTGTCTTGGCTCGCAATACCGCCGCCGACAATAATCAAATCTGGATTTAATTTGACGACTTCAGGTAACGTATCAAGCTTAATACCGCCTGCAATCGCTGTTTTTGCCTGTTTGACCACTTGTTTAATGGTCATGAGGTCCGCAAATGAGTTTTGACCAACCGCTTGCAGGTCATAGCCTGTGTGCACGCAAATATAATCTACCCCAAGCTCATCCAGCTCTTTCGCACGGCCGGCGATATCTTTGATACCAATCATATCGACTAAAATTTGTTTCCCTCTTGCTTTTGCTTCTTTTACCGCTCCTTGAATGGACATATCTTCTGCCGCCGCAAGAATGGTGACGATATCTGCTCCAGCTTCAGATGCCTGCTGCACTTCATAACCGGCCGCATCCATAATTTTCAGATCGGCGAGTACACGTAAGTTTGGAAATGCCTGTTTGACTTCTTTGACGGCACGCAAGCCTTCGTTGATCACAACAGGTGTTCCAATTTCGACTACATCGATCGATCCTTCTACTTCTTTGATCAGCTCAATCGCTTCTGGTATATTCACTAAATCTAATGCTAATTGTAATTTCATGAACGTTCACTCCCGTTTTTTCATCTCATCTTCAAGAGCTCCGTGAATAGGGCTTCTTGAACGATGAAATGAGTATAACAACAGGATGGAAGCAATCCAAGTACGCACTTTTTTTTTACATACTATACTTTTTCGCATATGGTTACAAAAAAGACACTGTCTTTTCGACCAGTATCTAAACGTACTGACAAATCCTCGCATTCGGTGTCAAGTCTGTGTTGTGATGCCGCTCCAGTACTCGTCCTTCCTAGACTGCAAAGGTTTTCAAGTCACGCTGAAAAGAAAACAAAGAGCTAAAATAAAATGATTTTAGCTCTTTGTCTACATCTATCGTCTTTCTATTTATCATCCTTTAAAAAATTGCTATCGAGATATTGTTTTCCCCAATCATACATCGCCTCTAAAATCGGCATTAAGCTTTCTCCGAGTTCTGTGAGAGAATACTCAACCTTTGGCGGAACGACAGGATAAACCTCCCGATGCACAATGTGATCTTCCTCTAATTCTCTTAGCTGATTGACAAGCATTCTTTGCGTAATCCCAGGCATTAACGACTTTAACTCACCAAACCGTTTTGTCCCTTCTCTGCCAAGGTGCCATAAGATCAGCATTTTCCACTTCCCGCCGATAATATTCAGCGTCAGCTCTTTTTCGCAATTGAACACTTTATTTTCCATACGTGATGACAACAACATACACTCCTTTAATCTCAAACCACTTTATCATATACTGAGGCAAAATGGATTGCCCTAGCATACAGTCTTTGTTATTGATTTTGTTTTTTGACGAAAGCCATCACAGCCTTTGTCATCTCTTGCGCTTCTTTTGGCGCTCTGTCAGATCCAAACCATTTATTTAAATCACTGTGGCTCAGCGAATGAACCCGAAACACAAAATTAGAGCCTTTCTCATGATTGAGTTTTTCTGCAAATCGGTACACTTCAGGATTTTCCCAGCCTGTGACCAAATAAACAGGCGGTACATTCGTTTGATTCATATAAGTGACCGGTGATGCCTTTGTCCAGTTTTCCTCTTGTTTGCCAAAGACTTTTTTGTACGATGGAATGGCTTGTATAAATTGATTGATGTTTAACGGTCCATCTAAAATCACGATAGAATTGATCGTTTTTGGCGACAGCCCCACACGTTTTAAGTAAGTCGAATCTGTAGCAACCAATGCCGTCAAATGACCGCCCGCTGAGTGACCCATGACATTGATTTTTGACGAATCGATTTGATATTCATCTGCATGATCCTTCACCCATTTAATAGCGTTTGCCGTATCATCTGCCATCTGCTCGTAGTTGGCATCAGGGTGAAGCCTGTAATTCATTGAAACAAACACATACCCTTGACCCGTAAAATAATCCGCCTTTGAAGCGACTCTATTCTTATCGCCGCCTGTCCAGCCTCCGCCATGGAGATAGATCATGACTGGATGCTTCTTCTTTTTGTCTTCATCTTTTCCCTTTGGCATATACATATCGAGTGTTTGCTGTTTGTTTTGTGTGTCTGCATAATGGATGTTTGTCGTCGGCTTAGGCTGGTTGAAACGGAACACAAAGAATGCGCATACCAATAAGCCAGCGATGACCGCCGCAAATAAAAGCCACTTCATCATTCGATTCAATGTCATTGCACCTTTCTGTGTTAGGATGGGGAAGCATGATTCGCACATATGTAGAGCGACTAGCCCGATTCATTTGATACGACTTGTATGACTTGAATCGTTTCACAATAAAAAGAAAAATACTGTTCTTCATAATCTTCGACAAAGTAATTCAAATATTCCCAGCCTCTATCCAAAAGTTGAATGTTCAAAAAAAGAGAGGAATCGTTTGTTAACTCCAAATCTTTGATTTGAACAGAAGAGACGTTGGTAAATTTCAGATGAATGTCTGCTTTATGGGTTGCAGATTCGTATGGGATGTGTAGATGAATACAGTTGATCAAGTCGTAATGTTCATTATACTCTTTAAAGTAGTGAAATTCATTGATTTGCTTTAGATGGTTGATATTGAAATCAGGGATTTGTTTCTGGATTTTTTCATCTAAAAATCATGTCATCGTTTGTCCTCCAAAGTGTAAAGGCTCAGAACCTTTTTATAAAAGTCATTTCATTATTTTCTTAAATTATTAAAATCCCTTTCTATAGGAAAGGGATTTTAATAGATGTTATTCATTCATTAAAAAGTTTGAATCTTAGACTCTTCAATTTTCTTGAAATTGAAGAATTTCTCTTGCTTCTTTATACAATTGATCAATTAATTGTATAATAATTCTTTGTAAGTCTACTTCATTTTCAAATTCTATTAAATATCCTTTTTTACTCATGGGATTATTCGATACACAATCCCAAATATCGAGATGGTCTATACAATAACCTTCATCACCTTCATCACCATCATGAAACTCTTCGCCATTTAAATAATCTACTGAAAAATATATTGATGAATTATAACCTGCTGTAAAACAATCTGATATTTGGATTTCTCTCCCGCTAAATTTTTTGCCATTTCCAAATCTTCCAAATTCAGCATTGATTTTTAAGCCTAAATCGTTAAATTTTTTTTGTTTTTCTTCCACTATATTCAGAGCAATATTTGTAATTTTTTTTTCGATATCAGCTATAAATTCTTTAGTAATAGTGTTTAATTTAACTTTCTTCAAGTTCTTCACCTACTTCTGGCCTTTATTTTTTTCCCATATAATTTCCACCTTTTAGTTCCCTTACTACTCCTTCTCCAACTACTTGTTTTTTTATTATGGCTCCACTTATTTAACTGCCAATGATATCCATGGTCATTATGTGGAGTATGAAACTCAAATGATCTATGCGTATAGCCCGAACCTTTTCTTGTTTTCCATCTAACACCATAATACCCCTTAATTTTACCTACTTTTGTTATTCTACCACCTTTTTTAGACCATTTAGCTAATTTATATCCGGCCTTTAGTACTTTTCCAGCACCACCTAGAGCGGCTCCAGTAACAGCACCTCGTAGCGCTGCTTTTCCAGCACCTTTCCATGAATAACCCTTTTTTCTATTCTTCCACATATAATCGGCAACATCCCAAGCTGCTCCACCAACCGCACCTGCTGCAATCCAGACCCAATGTCCATCCGGATCAATAAATTTCACCGGGTTGTTGTTTCCATAGGTATATCCGTTTTGATCTAGTGCATCTCCATCGCTTCCTGGGTCTGGGTCAAGTGATAGGAATACGCCATTTTTTGGTTCATAGTAGCGGGCGATTAGATAGTAAAGTCCTGTTTCTTCGTCGAAGCGGTAGCCAGCATAGCGATATGGGTTTCCTTTTACTTCTTCATCTTCTTTTACTTTAGTTGGAACGCCCCATGTATCGTATTCGTACTCAGCAACGATTTTTCCTGCACTATTTGTGATGGCAATGACATCACCGTGTGCATTGTAGTGATAGAAATATTTGTTTCCATTTTGTGTGAATGCAAGGAGTTGTCCACTCTCACCGTATGTGTATGCTTTTGTGACTTCGTTGTCTCCATCTGTTTCGTATAAAACATTCAGGCTATCGCCGTCATAAAAGTAATTGGTGACTTTTCCATTCACTGTTTTTTGAATTCTGTATCCACGCTCATCATATTTGTAAGTGACAAATGGCTTGTCTTCGCCTTTTTTCGTGATGGCCGTTATGTTATCTTCTGCATCCCATTCATACAGGAATTGCCCGTCAGACGTTCGGTTGCCATTTTTGTCATAAGTTAAAGTCTCATCATTTACCTTTGTCAGTTGGTTCATGATGTTGAATGATGCGTTGATTGTTTTTTTAGTGCCATTTTTTTCAGTCGTGACGGTTTTTCTGTTTCCAAACCCATCATATGTGTAACCAATGACCGTGCCATCTGGATAAGTTTCTTTGATCAATTGATCTAATTTTCCATATTCATAACGAATCTTCCCGTTGCTTCCTTGATCAACCGTTATTCTGTTTCCACTTTGATCATATTCGTAAGCTTCGTTTAGGATCGTTGCCCCTTGGCTTGTTCCAATGTGCAAATCATTAATTAAATTGCGCTCATCATAAGCAAAACTAGCACCACTGCCGTTACCTGTAATAAAGGACTGAACATTTCCATTTTCATCATAATCAAACGAATACGTAGAACTCGAATCCTTCATCTGCGTCATTTGATCAAGCTTATTGTAACTGAATTGGTTCGTTCCTTTTTGATTTCCGTGTGTCCACTCAAAGGATTTCAGTTTATCTGAATTGGCTGGATACGTCCAAGTTTGGCTGCTGCCACGCTCTGTTAACTTTGTGATGCGGTTTTGTTGGTCGAACGTTCTGTTTTTGGTTGTGTTTTGTTCTTTGTTAACAACCGTTGTTTCGTTTCCGTTTTTATCATAGCTAAAGTGATATTTTTCTGTCCCATTGTATGATTTTGATTTCACTCGGTCTGTTCCATCATACGTGAGAGACACTTCATGTCCATTAGCAGAAATGGTTTTGATTAAGTTGCTATTCGCATCATATTCACTTTTTAACACATTTCCTAAAGGATCAATGGTTTTCGTCAATTTGCCCATCAGGTCATATTCAAATTGATACGTCTGATCTGAATCAGCACGAATGGTTTTCGACCGTTCATTGCCCTCTTTATCGTAGGTTCTCACAATGGATGTCCCGTTAGATAAAGTGATTTTCTTCAGCTGGTCTGCCTGGTCGTATTCGAATGTTGTTTTTTCGCCTTTCGCATCTGTTTCTGAAAGCTTTTTGCCCGTTTCGTCGTAGGCAGATTGAGATGAGTAACCAAGCTCATCCTCTTCTTTAACAGCATAGTTCCCTTTCTCGTCGTAAGTAGTTTTCGTTAACAGACTACCTTCTACTAGACGGATATCATCAAACCAAACCGTTCCAATCGCGCTTTTTTGGAAAACAATCTGAACGTCGACTTTTTTCAATGGTTTTGTTTTTGGTATGACAACCGCCGCTCGGTTCCATTCTTGTGTACCGGTTGGGAATTTTGCATTAAACGTTCCTGTTGTGCCGTCTGTATACGTGACGGACGCTTGAAGTGAGTAATCATTTTCATTTGAGGCTTTGACATCTTCAGACTTAGACATCCCAGTCAAGGTGACATACACAGATTGATCATTCGCACTTTGTTCAATCGGGACAGATTGTTTATAGATGACATTCGCTTGAGATGAAGATGTTCTGGTCATTTTTAACGAAACGTCATCGTTAAAGCCTTCTTCATTATCTAATGAACCACCTGACCCACTCCAGCTTGTTGTTTTATCCGTAAAGGAATTATTTTTGACTGGATTATAACTTGATGAAACTTCGCCTTTTTCCAGCTGAATCTCATCGAACCAGGCTTTTCCTTTTCCAGCCTTATCTCGATGATCCACTTCCATATAGATCACAGCTTTACCTGCATGAGATGGCGTCGTAAACGTGACTTGGCGTTTTGTCCAATCGTTTTTGCCTGATAATGTGCTGTAACCGTTGCTGATCCATTGAATTCGTTTGTTGTTTGTATCTCTTAAATCGATGTTAAAAAATGCTCTTGCTTTTGTTAGCTCTGTCTTTATTTTCCCACTAAGTGTATACGTCGTATTTGGCTCTAGTGTCACTTCTTGAGTAGCAGAAGAATAGCCAAGTTCAGTTCCTTCAGTGGTCGACTGTGAACTGACCTCTAATACTCTGCCGCCAGATAACGGACCACTTTTCCCAGCTGTTTGCGCTAATTTCCCTTCATCCTTAGATGCTGTAAGCTTCCAGCCAGTTAGCGTATCTTCAAAACTGCCATTTTTCAATATACTCGCACCTGCAGCAAGTTCTTTACTCGTTTGTACCAAATTCCCGTACGAGTCATAAATGCTGGCTGAAGACATATTTCCACTTTGATCCGTTTCAGATACAGCATCTAATCCATCGTAGGCGATATCTGTAATATCTCCTTCTGTATCTTTCACTTTAGTAACATCATTGTTTTTGTTATACTCGTAGGTTTCTGTCCCGTAAGCATCTTTCGCCAGAATGACGTTGCCATTTTTGTCATACGAATAGCTTTCTGTAGCTTTTCCTTTTTCTACATCATTCGGATCCGCTTCTTCAACGATTTGATTTCCTTCATATTTGGTTTTGGTCGTAATCTTCAAACCTTCCGCATCATCTACAACTTGAATTGGATTGGCTGCTTCGTTATACGTATACTGTATTTTTCGACCATTTGGCTGCGTCAGCATGAGTGTCTTTTTAGACATATCATATGCATACTCAAAGGTTTCTTTTTTTGCATTGATCGCTTTGACTAAACGGTGATTTTCATATTGGTATTCTGTAAAAACAGGCTGATCTTCTGTGCTGTTTTGAGAGAATTGTTTAATCAATTTTCCTTCTTTGTCGTATTCATATGAGATACTCGTTCCATCTGAATCAATGACTTTTACTAGTAAGCCTGCATCATACTCAAATGAAAGTTTTTTCCCTTTTGGTCCTTGAACCGAGGTGATATGACCATCTTCATCATATTCCATCGTTATTTTTCGGCCAGATGCATCTTCCATTGATATGAGCTGATTGTTTTCGTTATATTTGTATGTCGTTGTATTTTTATGTCCATCTACAATCTTGGTGATTTTCCCACCGTTTTTACTAAAGTGCGCAAAGGTTTGATCCTTCGTTTTTAACATGTATTCATCTTTTGATTCCGTTAATTCAAGGAAAATACCTGTTGGTGGTTGATACGTACCATCTGCTTTTTTTGTAAAAATATGAGTTGTAGCATCCTCATCAAGATAGATGGCACCTTCTTTTGTTGGCGTGATACTAGTTTCTACATCTGCGTACCACCCTTGTCCAAACAGGTGGTCAGCAGCATCTAAACTGTTGTAAGTTCGACCAATTCCAAGTCCTGGTCCTCTTCCATCAATCGACATTTCTTCTTCACTGACAATCACATTACCAGTTGCACCATTCAGCTGGCCGTCTGGTATATCAATAATCGACCAGTAATCCTCTGTCCCAAGGAATTCTGCACCTTCATGGAATGTCGGGTTAAAGGCAGGTGTCGGAATGGTTTCTCCATTTGCATCGTAGGCGGAAAGAGTAAAGGAGTAGTTCTTGCGTCCTTTATAATTTCCATTCGCATTTTCATATACTGGTGAAGGGTCTAGCGCTAATTCCCCGCCCTTACCATCTGTATGAAGCACATATTTCCCACTTGTAACTTCAGTAGGAGTCGGCCAAATATTCTTATTTTGTGTTGTCCAATGATCGACATCACCAACATCAAATGATTGATATGCCTTACCATTATAGATGTTAATTTTATATCCTTTTGCATTTTTTACTTTGTCCCAATGTAAATTGATATAACCTGTTTGGCTCTCTTTCGTATTCGTATAAGCATATCCAGATAAAGCTTTTGGTCTAGATAGATCAGGTAAAGTTGGTCCAGATGGCGGTGAAGCAATAGCTTCTCCATCTTTATTGTAGGCAATCACTCTGAAGGAATAATGTTTTTGAGCCGCATCTCCTCCAGCATTTTTATAAGTCGCACCAGGATGAATTGGAAGCTCAGCCCCTTTTCCATCTTGGAGGTGCAATGCAAATTTACCTGCTTTAATTTCAGCAGCTGTTGGCCATACTTTTTTTCCTTTTGTTGACCATGATGTTTGATTACCGAGATCCAATGTCTCATAGCTTTTCCCATTAAACATTTGTATTTTATAACCGGTCGCACCGGAAACTGAAGTCCAAGAAAGATCAAAGTAACCTGTTGCGTTATTATTATTAAATCCTTTTGTACTAGGTGCTTTCGCTCTAGCCACATTCGGCACGACAGGTTTTACTTTTGCTGACATTGCGCCTTCACCTTGGTCAAAAATCGCACTTACAGCTACCCAATAATTTTTGCTTGTCGCATAATTACCACCTGAGTTTTTGTAAACCGGGGAAGGATCAACTGCTAATTCTGTCCCCCCTTTTCCATCTAAATGAAGTTTATATTTCTTAGCTGCAATCTCACTTGCTGTCGGCCAAATATTCTTTCCTTTTGTACTCCATGATGCTACATTTCCAACTGAAATGGCTTCATATTCTTTTCCGTTGTATAGCCACACTTTGTAACCTTTTGCACCAGACACCTTTTTCCAACTTAAGTTTAAGTAACCTGTCCCATTTCCATTACTAAAACCTTTTACAGTTGGTGCATTTGCTTGTGGAATCGTATACGTGACTTCAATGACTGGTTTATTGGTAGAGTTTGTTGATGAGATTATTTTTTTCCAATGGTCTTGTCCATTTCCATTAGCATGTAATTTAAAGCCATAGTTAGCTGTTCCGCTATTCCAAGCTTTGATGGTCGATGTCACATCATAACTCGCCCATTGTCCTTTATATACGTTGGCCTTACCGATGTTTTTAGAACTTGGTTTATTGTTCCATGTTAGCTTTGTATGATCATAGTTGGCATTCACTGTATCAAGCCAAAGACCAGTTGCTTTCGTCCCGTAATATGAATGAGCAACATACGTTTTGAGCGTCGCTTTTGTTACATTCATATTTTGAATCGGTTTGAATGAATTAAACTTCATGAACGCGTAGTTTGTACCAGTTGTTTTATCATAATAACCGGTTTTCAGGACATAACTTTTCAGATTAGCATCCCATTTTTGCGTAGATGTTGAATAGTTTGTTGTTGGGTATGCACTCATAATGAATGTGTCTGATGAAACAGATAAAGAAGTCGATGGATCGATAGACACAGGATAAACTCGTTCAGGATCCTTAAGCCATTTCTCATCAGCAGTTACACGAAGTAAATAGCCATCATCTTCTTTTTGCAATTCAAAGCTCACATCTTCTGATCGAGCCACTTCGCCTGACTTTTCATCTAGATTTGAATCGGTCATAAACGGTTTTGGAACTTGAAAAATGGTCTGTTTTTTCTGATCAAAGAATCTAATAGAACCATCTTCCTCAATTTCTCCAGTTAGATCTGTCTTTATTTTAAATGTAAAAGAATTGTAGCCATCATATCGTTTGAGTACAATATCTTCTTTGATATTTTCATTAAAAGTAAATGATCGTAAATCAATATGTGGAAATACCTCTTCGTATGTAAGTTCGTTGGTGTTTTCTTTAAATTGTGCAGAGGTATCTTTGGAACGAATTTCTGATTTGTTTGTTCCTGAAGCTTTTAAAATTGAAAATTCAATTTGATGCTTCTTGTGTTCGAATGTAGCATAAAGCCCTTGCTTCATTTGTTTTTGAAAGGTTGAATCTAACCTTGCATTTTCCGTTTCTATTTCTTTTTTCGAAGTTGCTTTTAACTCTGGAGAGATGTCCTCCCACTCAGCATCTGGTGACTCTTTTATATGAATGGGGTCAGGATATACTTCTTGCGTAAATACTCCCTCTCCTTCATAGAAAAGTTTGCTATTGGCTGTTCTTTCCGAAAGAACTTCTCCGTCTTTACCAATTTCAGCTTCATCAATCCCTGCTATTTCAAGGGTTTTTGAATCGTCTGTTTCTGGCATGCTGTTATGACTTGATTTTGTATTTTCTACATGTTCTTCTGCAAAAATGTCAGAAGGTAACATTGATATAAGCATCACAAAGGCCAGAAGCGCTGCAATATTTCTTCTCCAATTTACTTTTCTTTTTAGATTCATATTAATCTCCTTATCATATATTTGTAACATTTGTAACAATACGTCATATATCATAATATATTTGAGATAACGTTTCAATATTTTTCTAAAAATATATCATCCTTTCAAACTAACCCAAGTATCATCTTTTTATCAATATATCCCCAAATTCACTCATAAAAAAAGCACCCTAAACGGATGCTTCTACCAAATGATATTTTTTCAAAATACGATAGGTGATTTCTTTTGCTTCTAGTCCGGTGCCTTCTATATTTGTGGCGAAGATGTAGGTTTTG
This sequence comes from Bacillus sp. BS1807G30, assembly GCF_040047675.1. Lineage (NCBI taxonomy): Bacteria > Bacillati > Bacillota > Bacilli > Caryophanales > Bacillaceae > Bacillus > Bacillus sp. BS1807G30. The sequence continues at coordinate 2,342,386 of NZ_CP157353.1, forward strand.
TTTTCATGTTTGATGAAGCCTGCGTACCAGCCGATTCCTGATCCGGAGCCTGTTTTTCCGTATAGCGTGGTGTGTTTCTCTTCTTCTTGTATCATCATTCGTTTGACGGTTCTCATAACCGATAGGTCAAATGGGAGACTTTCTTCATATAGCTGTTTAAGGAAATGAACTTGTTCTACTGGAGAAATGCGCAACGTACTGCTTAGCCAAAATTGATCGATTCCGCCAGATATGTCTTGATTCCCATAATGAATGGCTTTTATCCAATGGCTCATGCGTTCTTCCCCGATATCACGCGCCATGGCTTGATAATACCAGACGACTGAATCTCTCATGCCAGAGCCCAGTGTATGGTCCTTATTCCAGTTATCAATCTCTCTTTTTACTCCGTCCCAATATTTGATGTCGTATTCATCTTTAACTGCGCCAGTTTGAAGTCCGATTAAGGCATTTGCTATTTTAAACGTTGATTGTGGTGCAAAGCGCTTGTTCGCTCTTCTTTTGTTATACACCCATGGTGATTTTTCTTTTACTTCTTGAATCACAAATGTGCCTTCCCGATCTTTCATGAATTCATCGACGGACCATTCTGGAGATGTTCCTTCGCTTGATGAAGGTTGGCCGATAAAAAGTGCCATCAGCATAATAGTGGAAAATAGCCATTTTATATGCTTCTTCAAAAAAACCGCTCCTTTTCCCATGATTTGTATCGATTTTAGCATGTTGAGCGATAAGACATAAGGTACGCTTGTCCTCTTTTCTGCCAAATAAAAAAAGCCGGTTTTATCCGGCTTTCTGTTTATTCTACGTTCAATTTTTTCTCTTCAATCGCTTGCTTTGCAATTTTCGAAATTGTCATATCGTCCATTGGTGGGTTATGAAGGCCAGCACGAATGTCTCGATAGTAACGTTGAAGCGGGCAGCTAAGGCTTAAGCTTTTTGCACCGACTAAACGCATGGCTTTATCGACCACTTGCAGACTATGATTGACGACTGTATGCTTCACAGCACCGAATTCATTGATTAACAGCTCTCTTTTCTCTGGCTGCTCATACAATGTTGTCGTTGAATAGATGACATGGCGTGCTTGCTTTAGTAGTAAATCAATTTCGCCAATCAGTGTTTGGACATTTGGCAGTTCGCTAATCGTTCCGCTAATACTGTTCGGTGAATGGGTGATGGCATACTGAACAGCATAGTCTCTTGCCGCTTGCGCAATCCCTAAATAACAGGAAGGGATATGTGCGATCCAAGGATTCAGCATACCGCCCCGAGGTCCTTTTTGCACTTCAACCAACATGTCATCTGGGACTTCCACTTGATCTAGAATTAAATCATGGCTCTCTGTTCCTCTCATGCCAACAACATCCCACGTTTCTTCTATAGAAACACCTTTTGTATCACGGTGAATTAAGAAGAAGCCCATCGCTTCTTTTTCTTCGATCCATACACCGACGAGAAAGTATGTGAGTGCTGGTGACATCGTTGTGAATGTTTTCCGGCCATTGATCACCCAATGATCTCCTGATTTCGTTGCAGTTGTTCCAGGTTTGCCTCCTCTTGTTGGACTCCCTGTCTGCGCCTCACTGACGGCCCGGTTCACAAGAGCCCCATTTTTGATTTCTTCAGCAAAAAATTGCAGCTGCTTCTCATTCCATAGTTTCTTTTCATAAATTTCACCAACAACTCCTTGGTGCCAGCCGATCGATAAGGCAGTTGCTCCATCCATACTTCCTAGCGTTTCTTGAAAAAGGACCATATCCTTTACAGATTGACCCCCGCCCCCGTACTCAACAGGCAGAGACAACGTTGTATAGCCCAGTTCTACTAATGATTCGATATTCTGTTTAGGAAAATAGGCACCCTCATCATGTTCTTTTGCAGAATGTTCGATCGTTTCACGAAGGGATTCTAGTTGATTTAGCCAATTTTGTTGAAAATCTGTATCGACAAATAATGCTTTAGACAAAACGTATCCAACTCCTCTGTTTCTCGCAATCTATCATATCCGATTTATCCAATAGGTATTATTAAAACACACTTTACTTATAGGATTTAATGTGTTAAATTTTATCAATATTAAGTACATATGTCAAAGGAACGTGATGCTTTTATGATTTCTGCTACTAATCTACATAAATCCTATGGGTCAACTCATGTGTTAAAAGGAATTGATTTCACCGTACAAGAAGGTGAAGTGGTCGCCATTATTGGACCGAGCGGATCAGGAAAAACAACACTTCTCCGCAGTTTAAACAGCCTTGATATCCCAGACAAAGGAACGCTGACAGTTGGAGAAGCCACGATTCAATTTGAACAATATCGAAAAAAAGATCTTCTAAAACTCAGACAGCAATCGTCTATGGTGTTTCAGCATTATCACTTGTTTCAAAATAAACGAGCACTTGAAAACATCACAGAAGGATTGATTGTGTCTCAAAACATGTCTAAAAAAGAGGCAGAAAAAATCGGAGAGCAATTGTTAACACGAATTGGACTGCTTCATAAAAAAGAAGCATTTCCAAGCGAATTATCCGGCGGTCAACAGCAGCGAATCGGAATTGCCCGTGCGCTTGCCATGAATCCTGCGGTGCTTTTATTTGATGAGCCGACGTCCGCACTGGACCCAGAGATGGTCGGAGAAATCCTTGAAATGATGAAAGATATTGCGAGCCAAGGAATGACGATGGTCATTGTGACGCATGAAATTTCGTTTGCAAAGGATGTAGCGGATACAGTGATCTTTATGGCAGATGGGGAAATCGTTGAAAAAGGCTCACCAGAAGACGTCCTGATGAAGCCTCAGCATGAACGGACGAAACAATTTTTATCAAGAATTCATCGCGGGATGTGGCAAGGATTGGAGGAAGACAGATGAAGCGCAAGACTTTATTCACTGCCGCTGGTATCCTTCTGTTTCTCCTCTCTCTTATTGGCTGCAGCAGTGTGAAAACAACAACAGATGATGGCAAACAAATTGTCAAAGTCGCACTAAGCGCAGAAGTCAATCCGCCTTTTTTAGCCACAAATGACCGCAACGAGCCGATTGGCTATAACATCGATTATTTAAATGAAGTCGAGAAACGTTTGCCACATATTCATTTTGATTATATCTTTGGCGAGGAAGAATCCAATTTAATTGGGATCGGCGCTGGGAAATTTGAAATGGCGGCTAATTGGTTTTTCAGTAATCCTGAACGTGAAAAACGCTTTCTTTATCCTAAGGTGCCATACGGCTATTCGATGACAGGTTTAATTGTGAATGAATCAGAGCAAGATATTCAATCTCTAGACGATATGACATCAAAAAAGCTCGCTCCCGTCAGTCCTAGCGGTGGCCTTCGTTCCATATTAAATCAATATAATGAAGAACATGATCGAAAAATTCCGCTCACGACCATTGAAAGCCCTTCAAACGAACTCAATTTAAAACGAGTCGAAAGTGGACAGTCCGATGCGGCTTTTATGAATATTTCGACCTTTGATACGATTCAAAAACATCTTCACCTGAAAGTGAAAGTGGGCGGCATTGTCTCAAAGGAACCTATTTATCTTGTCTTACAGCCTAGTCAAAAGAAACTAGCATCAGAATTGGACCGAGTGACACAAGAGATGATAGAAGACGGAACATTACCTGACCTTGCGAAGAAATGGTTTGGCGTTGATTTCTTTCAAGATATTGACTATATATCAGAGCAAGGCTATCAATATGAAGAAAGGAAGGAAGCGCCATGACGTTTACAGCTGGAGATTGGCTAAGAATCTTTTTACAAGTGGTTGATCGTCTGCCGCTCACATTTCTTATGATTGTGGTGTCATTGTTTTTTGCCATCATCATCGGATTGCTGTTTGCTTGCATTCGAATCAAACAAATTCCAGTGCTGAAACAATTGGCGGTCATTTATTTGTCATTTACACGAAGTACACCGCTCATTGTTCAGTTATTTCTGATTTATTTTGGCCTGCCTCAGCTTTTACTCATGGCCGGAATTCAAATCAATCATTGGGATCGTGTGTTATTTGTGATGATCACATTCTCGTTACATACGGGCGCTTATTTATCTGAAGTCTTTCGCAGTGCATATTCTTCTGTTGGGAAAGATCAGCTTGAAGCAGCTTACATTGTTGGGATGACAGATACGCAGGCATTAATGAGGATCATTATTCCGCAAGCCTTTCTCATTGCACTTCCGAACCTCGGAAATTACACCATTGATCTCGTGAAAGATACCGCCATTGCATTTACAATCGGACTCATTGATATGATGGGACAGGTCAAAATCATCCTAGGCAATAACTACGGGATAGGGATGTTTGAAGTGTACGTCATCATTGCAATTGTGTATTGGCTGATTTGCATCAGTATTGAACTGATCACGATGCTACTGGAAAGAAAATTTGTGAAAGGCCGCACCAGCCTGTCACGCTAAGGAGGCGATTTGATGCAAACCATTGATATATCATTTGCGATTGACCAAATACCACATATTCTAAAAGGCGTTCCCTTTACCTTATTGATTGCACTTGTTTCTATGGCTGTGAGCCTTTTGATTGGATCTGTTTTTGCTTTCATTCGCCTCTTTCGTATCCCTGTGCTCCGCCAGCTGGTCACGCTCTATGTCTCATTTTTTAGAGGAACACCTCTCATTGTTCAGTTGTTTGCTTTCTTTTATGGCATTCCATTTGTTCTGACCAAAATGAATAGCACTTTTGGGTTGACCTTTCACCCGGATATGGTCTCCCCGCTTACCGTTGCCCTTATCACCTTCAGCCTGCATTCAGCCGCACATTTAACAGAAGTGGTCCGCAGCGCACTTCTTGCAGTAGACAGAGGGCAGCTTGAAGCGGCGAAAATCGTTGGCATGACCACCAGACAGGCGATGATTCGCATTATTTTACCGCAAGCGTTTGTGGTTGCCCTGCCAAACCTAGGGAATCAGCTCATTCAGCTGTTAAAAGCCACATCCCTTTCGTTTACAATTGGTGTACTGGAAATCATGGGAATCTCGCGCATCATTGCAAATGATGGCTACAAGTTTTTAGAAACGTATCTTGTCTCTGCTTTGATCTATTGGATGCTTAGTATTTTCTTTGAACTCGCTTTTGCTTTGTTAGAGAAACGAGTCAGCGTGTACGGAAAATCTCTTGGACGTTAAAAAAAGAGAATGGCAGATGCCATTCTCTTTTTCGTCCTACTTATTCAGCACTGACTAAAATTTTCACTTGATCTTTTTCATTGATTAATGCATGGAAGCCATCTTCGATCACATCGTCCAACTTGATTTTCTTCGTGACGAGTGTGTCTGCAGAGAAATAGCCTTTTCTCATTAAGTTTAATACAGATGGGAAAACATCTCTGTAGCCGATGATTCCTTTGACTGTACGTTCTTTAATGACAATGTCATTCGGCATAATTTCTGCGCCCTTTTCCCAAATGCTTACAATGACTGTTTCACCTGAAATTCTAGTTGATTGGATTGCTTGCTTCAATACAACAGGTACACCTGTCACTTCAAAAGAAACATCGACTCCACCATTTGTGCGGCGTGCGATTTCTTGAACAACATCTTCATACTGAGAAGGATCTACAATGATCGCTCCAAGTTCTTTTGCTTTTTCTTGGCGCTCTTTTGATAATTCCACTGCATAAATGTCAGTAGCACCAGCTGCTTTTAATGCTTCAATGACAAGTAAACCGATTGGTCCACAGCCAAACACAGCTGCTGTATCCCCAGCTTGTACTTTACTAGAACGAACGGCATATAAAGCAACTGCAGAAGGTTCAACAAGTGCACCTTGCTCATATGAAATTTCGTCTGGTAACAAGTGAAGTAATTCTTCATCGACAGATACATATTCAGAGAATCCTCCACCGCCACCAGCAAGTCCTAAGAAGCCCATATTTTCATCTAAGTTGTAAGCACCTTGGTGCCCGTGAGTTGCAAAAATAGGTTCAACAACCACTCGATCGCCTACTTTGTAATTACTCACACCTTCTCCAACTTCTACAATTTCACCAGAGAACTCGTGTCCCAGTGTAATGGGTGCTTTTTCTTTTGTAAGTGGATGAGGTTCATTCACAGGAATGAAGATCGGTCCGCCTAAATATTCATGTAAATCACTACCACAAATGCCGCACCATTTTACTTTCAGTTTCACTTTTCCTGGAGCAACTGTTGGTTCGTCAATTTCCTCTAGTCGAATGTCCTTTTGATCGTGCCAGCGTAGTGCTTTCATTTGTAAGACTCCTTTTCTCATCAATTTAATTAACTTACTTAAATAATGATAACATAATTTTTTTAATTTTCTAAGTAAGATGCACTATTTTTTTGACAGTCAATGGACGAAAAATGACAAAACATAGCAACAGACAAATAAGAAGCATACATAGGCAGCCAATTATGACAGATGTACGTATCGATAACACATGCGCCAATACGCCGCATATTCCTGTCATCATCATCGTCAGAACTGCTTCACATAACGCATAAAAACTTGCCACTCTCCCCATGACCTCTACCGGGATATTCGTTTGATAAAAAGTCATAAAACCGGTGTTTGCAAATGCTAAAAAGAAAGCGAGAACAAAAAAGCCAGCTGCTGCGACAGTCAATGTGCTTGAAAAAGCATAGATCAAGTATCCAAAAGCCACAAACAAACTCCCCGCACCAAGCATCACTGAAACAGGCAGCCTTTCGACAATGACCGTATTGAGACATGCCCCTGCGATAATCCCTGCTCCAGCTACACTGACAAGAAACCCATATTCGGTATTGGTCAACATCAGCACTTCCTTTGCAAAAGCTGCTTCAAGTGAGTCAATCGCAGTCGGCAGCACCGTGATGGCAGCACTAAATAATAAATACACGGCCATCACTTGACGGGATGTGAGACTGAAATGAAAGACAAGTTTTGCATCTTCCTTTAATACCGAGAGAGAAAAGCCCTTTTGTGCCCCGTCTGCTTTTGACAAAATCGGTAAACACATCGTCAAAACAGCAGATATCAAAAGGCAGATTGCATTTACATAAATTGAAAGGACTGGTGTACCAATGAGAAAAAGCAGCCCTGCTACGGCGGGTCCGAGTAAAAATCCACCAGACTGAAGCAAAGATCGAATGGCATTAAACCGTTTTCGTTTATCCGCCGGGATTAGTGCTGTCATATACACCATCGAAGCTGGATGAAACATGGCTTGTGCCATATGAATGAGAAATAGCATCACATATACGATCAATAAGTGGCCTGAAAATAAGGCAAAGGGTAAACAAGCAATCAGAACGGCCCGGCATAGATCTAGACTGATCATGACATTCCGCTGATTCAGTCTATCTACTAAACTACCAGACCAGCTATTTGTTAAAAGAGCCGAGACAGGTCTTAACATATAGACGGCTGTTACAGCAAGAACGGAGCCCGTTTCCTGAAAAATCAGCAGGTGGAGAGCAATCATATAAATCCATTCTCCTATGTTCGCAATACCAATCGCTCCAAGTAACATGCTCATATCCCGCCAATGTTTTTTCATCGTAGTGCCCTCCTTTTTGTCATCAAAAAAAATCCCGCCCCCAAGACATTTCTGTCTTGAGGACGGGATTGACTCCGCGTTGCCACCTCAGTTCATTCACCTGTTACCAGATGAACCTTAGCAGGTTATCGCTAACCCTTCTCTATAACGGGAGAATGCCGCTGCACCACCATCACAATGAATCCGGTACAGAGCTAAGAGGCTTGGTTCTGTAACGCTTCCCAGCTCCTTCTCAGCTTCACGGAGTTCTCTGTGTGAGGCAGCCATTACATACTCTTCTCTATTTGCGCTTTATCTTTTTTTCATCACGATCTTCAGCTGAATTGTTACATATTGTACTGCGCCTCCGTCAAGGCGTCAATGTTTTTTTTCATGTTAATCCGCATAAATCATTTTTCTAGTCATGCCGCCATCAACAACCAAATCTGTTCCTGTCACAAATTGATTGTCTTCATCTGTTAAATAAAAACAAGCTTTGACAATATCCTTTGGCGTTCCTACTCGATTGGAAAGATGCTGCTGATGGTCAATTTCTCGCAAATTTTTCTCATCCTTCGTTTCAATCCATCCAGGGGAAATGCTGTTTACTGTTATATGATCCTGACTAAAGGAAACAGCCAGCGCATGAGTAAGTGCTGATATCCCGCCTTTTGATGCAGCATACGCTTCTGTATCTGGTTCTGACATGGTCGCGCGAGTGGATGAGATATTAACGATAGAACCGCCTGATTGATTCTCTTTTATATAACGTGCCGCTTCCCTTGCACATAAAAAAGCACCTCGTAGGTTTGTATGCAGCACATGATCAAACTCATCAACCGTTAGCTCATAAGGCGATTTTGTACACATAACCCCTGCATTATTGATGAGAATATCGATCGTTTGATAACGAGCCACGGCAGCCGACATGATGTCTTGAATATCCTTCTCTTGTTTCACATCCGTTTTTTTAAAAAAAGCCTCAAAGGACTCCTTTTTCAGCTGATCTTCCAAGCGCTTGCCCTTCTCTTCGTCAATATCCGCAAGCACGACACGCGCCCCTTCTTTCGCATAGCCATACGCGATCGATTCACCAATTCCATTGGCTGCGCCAGTGATAACGACTGTTTTATTGTGAAAATTCATCGTTTATCCTATCCTTTCTCTCATGAGATGTTGTCGTCTATCATACCACTCATGTATACATGATACCTAGTCAAATGGGACATAGAAAAACCACCACCTAAATCATACATTAGGAGGGTGGTAGATTTGTAATTCTCCATATTGACGACATAGTCGTTTGCTTCTTGTGTAAAGTCTGGGAAGGTTTGTGTTTATCATTCAGTCATTCTATTCGGCTCTTTTTCTGTATGATTATATTAAAAAGCAGCCTTTAGTATATCTAAGTAGTCCGCTTTCGTAACGGCACGAACATTGCTGTTTGTAGAGTTGTTTTGTTCTGCTAGTTCAGCCATTTTTTCAAAATCTTCTACTTTTACATAAGATAATTCTTTTAGTGATGGAATACCTAAATTCTTTGTGAATGTATATATACCATCCATTAATTTTTGAATCGCCACATCATCTGCATCCGTTTTATCTGCAAAGCCCATGATGTTTGCAAGCTCTATGTGCAATGATTTGTTTTCAGCTGCATTAAATTGTATGACATAAGGTAAAAATACAGCATTTGCGATACCATGAGGCGTATCATAAAGACTGCCGAGCGCTTCGGCTAAACAATGCACGGCTGCTACATCAGCGGAACCGAAGCATAAGCCAGCGAGTAAACTGCCTTCCTGCATTTTGTATCTTGCTTCTAAATCAGATCCGTCTTCATACGCCTTCGGTAAATAGGTCACAATGGTTTTCATTGCGCTTGCCCCCATCGCCTTAGAAATAGGGTTTGTTTCTTTACATGTATAGCCTTCAATCGCATGGACCAGTGCATCAACACCTGTTGCCGCTGTTATACTTTTTGGCACCGTAGAAGTAAGAGCAGGATCCAAAATCGCAATAGTTGGTCGAAGCAAGGCATGTTTTAAGGTGATTTTTTTATGTGAAGCAGCTAACGTAATCACAGATGAACGTGTCACCTCAGAGCCAGTTCCAGCCGTGGTTGGAATACAAATTAAGGGTGATACATTTGTGTACGCTTTCTTGCCTGCTATATACTCTTCAGGATTACCGCCATTTGGACCTAATAAAGCAATGGCTTTTGCCGTATCCATTGGGCTTCCTCCACCAATCGCAATAACCGCTGATGCTTGTACTTTTCTAAAGAGCTCTGCACCCGTTAGACATTCATGATCTCTAGGGTTTGGAGATACTTGATCAAAGACGACAACGGAATAACCAGCTTCTTGCAAATATGCTTCAATAGGCGTCACCAATCCTGCGCTTTTTACACCAGGGTCAGTTACAATCATAATTGTAGCACTAGGCAATACAATGTCCTCTACAATAGAGGCAATATCTTTAGATTTCCCCGCCCCCATGATCATTTTCGTATGACAATCATATTCAAAATTTATCATTGATTTTCTACCCCTTCATTTGTTGATTTAATCGCTTGTTTTTCTGCTCCCCACCATTCTATTCCTTTTAAACCTGGAATGGTAGAAGCGTAAAAAACAGGGTTCTTTCCTACCTTTCTTTGTCCCATGTAATCATTTAGAGCCGCAAAAGCAAATTTGCCTAAAATCGCAATGGCAACCAAGTTAACAATGGCCATAATCGCCATCGACAAGTCCGCTAACGTCCAAACGATTTGTAAGTTGGCGAGAGCACCAAACATAATCATCATTAAAACAGTGATTCGATACACGAATAGCGCGGTTACACTGTTATGAATAAAACTGATATTGGCTTCACCGTAATAGTAGCCACCTACAATGGAGCTAAATGCAAAAGTAAAGATCGCAAATGCTAAGAAAATACTCGCCCAAGAACCGAAATGCTGCGCCATTGCAGCTTGAGTAATTTCAATACCTGACAAATCACCTGCTGTTTCTACTGTTGATAGCATAATAATAAATGCTGTACAACTACAAACAACTAATGTATCAAAAAATACGCCTAATAATTGAACAAACCCTTGTTTTACTGGGTGTGAAACATGAGCAGCAGCAGCTGCATTTGGCGCACTTCCCATTCCTGCTTCATTGGAAAATAAACCGCGTTTGACACCGTTCATTATTGCAGCGCCGATTCCGCCTCCAACCATTTGCTCTAATCCAAACGCACTTTTCATAATACTTGCTAATGCTGCGGGTACATCTGCGATATTTGTCACAATCACATAAAGTGCTAAGATAATATAAAACGAGGACATGATTGGCACAATGATTTGGGTAAAGCGGGCAATTCTCTTTACACCACCAAAAATGATGAAAGCCGTAAGAATGGTTACGAATACTCCCATGCCAATTGGACTGATACCAAATGAATATCGAAAGGCATTTGTGATGGTGTTCGTTTGTACTGCATTAAAAATTAAGCCAAAACTAAGAATAACAGAAAAGGCAAAGATCCTACTTGGCCATTTCAGTCCAAATTGCTTTTGTATATAATAGCCTGGCCCCCCTTTAAAACCATCACTTGTTCTCACTTTATATATTTGAGCGAGTGTGCTTTCGACAAATGCAGAAGCTCCCCCTAAAACCGCTGCAAACCACATCCAGAAAATAGCTCCAGGACCACCAACTGTGATGGCAATAGCAACACCTGCCATATTTCCAGTTCCAATCCTCGTCGCTGCTCCGATAAAGAAAGCTTGCATTGAAGAAATGTCTTGACTCCCTTTTATTTTTGGGGCTTTTTCAAAAATAGAACGGAAGATCTCTTTTAGTAAGACAATTTGCATAAACTTCATTCTCACCGTAAAGTAGATTCCAATCCCTATTAACATAACGACTAAAATATATGTCCATAAAAAGTCATTTATTGAATTGACAATCGTTTCAAACAAAGCCATCCCCCCTATAAAATCTGAACATTCTAAATAATGAAAGCGCCTACTTTTATCATAGTAAAAATGTTATGATCTATCTATAGAAGTTTTCTGATTGCATCAATCGGCTCATCCGATTTAGGAGGGATTGACGTTGGAAATAAAGCAACTGATGATGTTCCAAACAGCATCAAAAGTATTAAACTTTACAAAAACAGCACAAATACTTGGCTATGCTCAATCTAGTATCACGGCAAATATCGCTGCATTAGAAGAAGAGCTAGGAACCCCTCTATTTGAAAGGCTTGGAAAAAGGGTCATTTTAACAGAAGCTGGCATGAAGTTTCAAGATTATACGGATAAGATTTTAGGTTTAACAGGAGAAGCATTAGAGGCTGTTGGTGGGATGAGTGAGCCAAGCGGCATTTTGAGAATATGTGCATCTGAAACACAATGTACCTATCGACTTCCTCATATTTTAACGGACTTTCAAACAACGTATCCTAAAGTAGAACTGATTTTTCGTCCCGGAATAGCTGAAAAGGATGTTTTAAATCTATTACTGGAAGGACAAATTGATGTCGCCCTATTATCGATGAATCCTGTCGTATCCTCACATTTAATTGTAAAAGAATTAAAAGATGAACCGATGGCGATTGTATGCTGTCCAACAAATCCATTGAGCAAAAAACAAAAAGTATATCCTATCGATTTAGACGAGCAAAGATTGTTGTTAACCGAAGACTGCGATTATCGTTATGCCTTCGAACACTCTTTGACACAGGCAGGAGCAAAACCGAGAAGTAAACTAGAACTAGCAGATGTAGAAGCCATAAAAAAATGTGTAATGGCTGGTTTAGGAATTGCTGTACTTCCCGAAATTTCTATAAAAAGAGAAATAACAGAAGGCCATATGATTAAAATCAATTGGATGGGACCCTGTCTCACAACGAAAATCCAACTATTCTGGCATAAAAATAAATGGATGTCTCCTGCTTTGAAGGCGTTTGTTGATTTAACAGAGGAATATATACTCAGGCACGGCTAACAATTGACATGGAATGTAGCAGAACAGCTTCATCTTTTTATATGTAACAAACAAAAAACTTACAGGAAAAATCCTGTAAGTTTTTTCGATGGATCATTATTTAGAAATCATGCCATGCGGGTCAATCACAAATTTCTTCGCCACACCCGAATCAAAATCGCTATATCCTTTAGGGGCTTGATCAAGGGAAATCACGGTGGCATTAACGGCTTTGGCGATTTGTGCTCTTCCGCTTAAAATAGATTTCATCAAGCTGCGATGATATTGCATGACAGGGGTTTGGCCTGTCACAAAGGTATGGGCTTTGGCCCAGCCAAGTCCAATTCGCACTTTCAGAGATCCAACTTTTGCATCTTCATCCACAGCACCTGGATCTTCTGTGACGTAAAGTCCTGGAATTCCAAGTTTACCGCCAACTTTGGTAATATCCATAATTGTATTTAAAACGGTGGCTGGTGCTTCTCCTTGATCTCCATGACCTGAAGCTTCAAAGCCGACACAATCGACCGCACAGTCGACTTCTGGCTCTCCAAGGATATTTGTCATTTGTTCACCGATTCGATCATGTTTTCGTAAGTTAATTGTTTCGCAGCCAAAGCTTCTCGCCTGCTCCAGCCTTTGTTCATTGAGATCGCCGACGATGACAGCAGAAGCGCCAAGGAGCTGAGCGGAATGCGCTGCTGCTAGACCTACTGGCCCTGCACCAGCAATATAGACGGTAGAGCCCGGTTTTACGCCAGCCGTATAAGCACCATGAAAACCTGTCGGGAATATATCAGAAAGCATCGTCAAATCAAGTATTTTTTCCATCGCCTGATCTTTGTCCGGAAATTTGAGTAGCTGGAAATCAGCATATGGCACCATGACGTACTCCGATTGGCCGCCAACCCATCCGCCCATATCTACATATCCATAAGCTGAGCCAGGTCGATCGGGGTTTACATTTAAACACACATGGGTTTTTTGTTCCTTACACATGACGCAGCGACCACAGGCAATATTAAATGGAACTGATACGAGATCACCCTTTTGGATAAACTCTACATCTCGTCCAACTTCAACGACTTCACCAGTAATCTCATGACCAAGGACAAGTCCTTCAGGCGCAGTTGTGCGCCCTCTTACCATGTGCTGGTCGCTCCCGCAAATGTTTGTTGTCACCACTTTTAAAATGACGCCATGCTCACACTTACGTCCAACATTGGCTTTAGGTACACCAGGGCCATCCCTTAAAACCAAATCAGGGTATCCAATATCTTCAACTGCTACATTTCCTGCTCCTTTATAAACGACACCTTTGTTTCCCGACATGTTTTCATTCCTCCCTTTTTGTTTAAAAATGAAGTCTCTCCAAAGTTCTCTCTTTCTCGGGCTTTTTCCTTCTTTCAACCACACATTGACTCAAATAGTAAATGAAAAATGTCTATCCAGGAGAGAAAAATGTATTTTCCAGTCAAATAAAAAAGAAAATATTGAAAAAAAAGCTAAACATTTGAAGAACATTGTCGATATAAGGAATAAGCCAGACAGGTATCCTTAATCGACAAACAAATTCCTTATATATACTATCATTCCTTACACACCTGGCTGGCCCCTACATATGAAATGAATGCAAAAGACTCTTCTTGTGAAGTGTCTTTTTTATTGATGAATGATCAATTCCCACATGCAAAAAAGGCCCTTCTGACGAAGAGCCTTTTTTAATTGCTTGTTCATTACCTGGGAAATATTTTCATCATCATTTTAAGGCTTTGATACAGATGTATGTATCATAATGGTAAACAGAGACGTCTCTAAAGTGATACGCTGAAAAAAGACAGCTGATGTCTTCTTCACTGTACGTTGAAAGAGACTGTGAGCGTTTTTGTTCCTTCATTAGTTCCTGCTTTTGAAAAGATAAGAATACTTCTCCATCCACTTGAAGAACACGATATACCTCTTTCATGACTTGTTCGATATCTGGCAAGTAATAGATGGTCTGCACTGTGAACAATTTATTGAATGATCTGTCTTCAAAAGGTAATTGCTCAGCTTTTCCAAGTGTAATAACGGCTTTTTCCTGCTCGACAAGCCTCTTATGTTTTCTTTTCGCGTATTTTACCATATGACGCGAAGCATCGATTCCATATACTTTCCCTCGATCAAGTTTTTCCGCTACTTTAGATAATGTCATACCTCTTCCAGTACCAATTTCTAAAATCCGGTCGTTTTCTTGTATATTTAAGAGTTGAATCGTCCATTGATTGATATCATGATGATTTTTTTCCATATAGCGGGCTACCCATTTTGAGAACAAGCCCTTTGGTTCCCTCATTTGTTTTCCAATCCAGCTTTGAATCAATGTCAACACCTGCTTTGCACCAGTAAATAAAACTATTTACGAATTTTCTTACTTTTCATATCGGCTCTCGCCTAACAAAAGTTAAGACCTAGTCCTAATTCCTTTGTCTTTTATTAGACGGCACCTTTTCTGAAAATGTTTCGCACGTAATGAAAAATATTTAAACAAATAGGCATTTTCATTAATTGTGTTCAGATTGATTTCGTTTTCCGCATGAGCTGCATATTTTATGAATGTATCTTGATTAGATAAAGGTGGTGCTAGATTATGGGCTTTGGCGGTTATTCTGGAGGCTACTGCGGTGGCTACGGTGGCGGTTTTGCAGGCGGATTCGCATTGCTTGTTGTACTGTTCATTTTGTTAATCATCATCGGTGCAAGCTGGATTTGCTAATGTAAAAGGAGCAGGAAACGATAACGTTTCCTGCTCCTTTTCTTTAATACCAATAGGTTGGATAATTGTACATATAGCGTCTGAGCATTTCTTCTTGCTCTCTTTGCATTCTGTATGGATTGCCGTATCCGTGCTTTAAAGAATGCGGAATAGACGCATACCCGTGCCCCACTGACGGAAACCTCATATATGGTGACATCGACATTCATTGATCACCTCACAATCTCCTTTTACGGTTATCATATGTGCAGGTGATCAATGTGGAGCGTGTCTAAACCTGGTCCTTCTCCCTTGTATAACAATCAAGCATTGCAAGCATCATAAACATGTCAATCTCCTCCTTTTCATGTTTTTATTGTCCTTTTTAGTTCATGTACTTTAGTTGTTTCTGCTTCATTTCTTCATAAAACGTTTCGACTTGTTGTTCATAAAGAACGGTTTCAATGTCCTTGTATTTACGTTGGATCGTCAAAGTAATAAAAAATAAATGGATTGTCATATACGCTCACCTCCCTTCAGTTCGCAGCACGCGAAATAGCCCGCAGATCTTCTTTATCAGTTGACCTGCGGGCACACAAAAATGCAGATCAAAAGACAGTGTCTTCTAACCTGCGATGGATGATACGTGAAATCCTCGTTTACTTAAACAGTTTTGTAGCGTGAACCGTAAAAGGTAAAGGAAGGACACGAGCTCTTCCACAGGCTGATGACATGATGAAATTGGTTGTTGAATTGATCACAAGTAGATACGAATAACATATTCTTCAGCCTCCTTTACGTTTTTAATTACTTTGTAAGTATATCCAGCAAGCACCATTTTGTAAACCTGTTTTTAGTAAATTAGATGATTTTTGTGTGTTTGACTAAATTTCTACAGTAATTCTTGTCCGATTATCCAGTGCAATTTAAAAAAGTCTCCTCATCACATGAGGAGACTTTTCGACTTAATCTTCATCTAGTTCTTGTAGCTTTTTTTGAAAAAAGATCGCACGTTTCACGCAAAGAAAAGCAGCCAATAGGAAAACACAATCAACTGCCATCATCAGCATTTTTGGTGATGCTTCTAGGTGCTGATTCGGTAAAATCGTACCAATATATAAAAAGGTGCTGACAGCAAGCAAAATAAAAGCGTATTGCTTGTAATCTGTCACTAAACCATCCCACTTTTTCTTCACTTGTTTCACCTTCCCGCTATCAATGTCTATTGATAGCTTACCATAGTGAGAGAAAGCGAGGGGCATGTAAATCTATCCATTCGTTACTGCGTCGAGCCCTTGTTCAATATCATGTAATAAGTCATCAATATCTTCAATACCGACAGAAATACGGATTAAACCATCTGTGATGCCAAGCTCTTCTCTGCGCTCTTTTGGAATAGATGCATGGGTCATGCGAGCAGGAACAGAGATTAAACTTTCAACCGCCCCTAGGCTTTCTGCGATCGTAAACAATTTCAATTGGCTTAAAAACACGTCGACATTTTCTTCTTTTCCAATATCAAAAGAAATCATACCGCCAAAGCCTGTTGCTTGTGTTTTCGCAAGCTCATGACCTGGGTGAGCGCTTAATCCTGGGTAATAGACACGTGTAATCGCAGGATGTTGTTCTAAAAACTCAGCGATTTTCTGCGCGTTTTGTTGATGTGCTTCCATTCTTAGTCCGAGCGTTTTCATCCCTCGCATTAGAAGCCACGCATCTTGCGGTCCAAGAATACCGCCTGTAGAGTTTTGAACAAAGTGCAGTTCTTCACCAAGCTCTTCAGTAGCTGTCACGACAAGTCCGCCCACCACATCACTATGACCGCCTAAATATTTTGTGGCACTGTGCAAGACAATGTCAGCCCCATATGAAATCGGCTTTTGAAAATATGGGGTAAAAAACGTATTATCGACAATCATCAAGATGCCAGCTTCTTTTGTGATCCGGCTTATGGCTTGTAGATCGGTCATTTTCAGCAATGGATTGGTTGGTGATTCAATATAGACGGCTTTTGTTTCTGGTAAAATGGCTTTTTTCACCGCTTCAGGATCACTTGTGTCTACAAATGTGGCTTTAATGCCAATCCGGTTGAGCACCTTTGTCATCACACGATACGTTCCGCCGTACACGTCGTCAGTCAGTACGATATGATCTCCGCTGTTAAACAGCATCATCACAGCTGTAATTGCAGCCATCCCTGAACCGAATGCATAGCCGTTTGCCCCTCCTTCAAGATCACGAATGACTGTTTCCAGTGCTGTTCTTGTTGGATTCGCAGTTCTGGAATATTCATATCCAGTGTGCTCGCCTGCTTTAGGCTGCTTATAGGTGCTGACTTGGTAAATAGGAACAGACACGGCTCCTGTTTTTTCATCACCAGTGATTCCACTATGAATCATCATTGTTTTTGGCTTCATTTTATTTTCCTCCCTCATAAATACCTTTACTTAGATAACGCTCACTGCTATCAGGAAAAATGGTCACGATCACTGTCCCAGGTGATGCCTTTTTCGCTTCCTCTAAAGCGGCAAATAGAGCGGCTCCAGACGAGCTTCCGATCAGAACACCTTCCTTTTCAGCTGCTTCTTTCACCATTCGGAAAGCATTATCGTCACTGACGGTATAAATCTCGTCAAATAAAGTCGATTCCATATAATCTGGAATAAATTCAAGGCCAATTCCTTCCGTTCTATGCGGTCCCGGCTTTCCGCCATTTAAAATAGATCCTTCTGGTTCCACGATCACTGTTTTTAGCGCTTCTTTTTGCTCTTTTAAATAGGCAGCACAGCCTTGAAACGTTCCACCAGAGCCCGCTCCTGCTACAAACACGTCTATGTTCCCCTGGAGGTCAGACCATATTTCTGGCCCGAGCGTTTTATAGTAAGTCAATGGATTTACTTGGTTTTTAAATTGTAAGACGCAATAAGCATTGTCAAGGCTTGCCTCTAGTTCAAGGGCTCGATCAATCGCACCCTTCATCCCATCTTTTCTTGGTGTATGAATAATCTCTGCACCAAGCGCCTTCATGAGCTGTTGTTTCTCTTGACTAAAATGTTCTGGTACACAGAAGATCGGATGCAATTGATGTTTTCTTGCACTTAGCGCAAGCCCGATGCCTGTGTTTCCTGCAGTTGCTTCAATAATGGTTCCGCCTGGGCGCAGTTTGCCCGATGCTAGCGCTTCTTTAATCAGCATATCACCTAAGCGATCCTTAATACTTCCGCCTGGGTTCATCATTTCAAGTTTTGCATAAACATCAACACCTGCCGGCACACCCATCCCTGACAGTTTTAAAAGCGGTGTGTGGCCAATTAATTCCGTAATATCATGTATGACAGCCATATAAATCCCTTCCTTTGTATGGAAAAGAAGGGGGAAACCCCTTCTTTTATTGTGTTTGCTTTATCATACGCAGGACAAGGTCTGTTGAGTGAATCGCTGCTTGCTCTAGAAATTGATCAAAAGAGATATTGGATTCTTTCCCAGCAATATCTGACAACGCTCGAACGACCACAAATGGCGTTTCAAATAGATGGCAAACTTGCGCAACTGCAGCTGCCTCCATTTCCACTGCATACAGCTCTGGAAATTTCTCTCTCACAAACGCGACACGACCAGGATCATCCATAAATGAATCTCCTGTTGCAATCGTTCCTTTTGCCACTTGAATATGATCGATTTCTGAAGCAGATTCCTCTGCCAGCTTCACAAGCTGATCATCTGCGATGAAAGCAGCTGGTAATCCTGGCACTTGTCCATATTCGTAATTAAAGATCGTCACGTCCACATCATGATGTCTAATATCAGTAGAGATGACAATATCACCTACATTTAATGAGTGATGGAAACCGCCAGCTGATCCTGTATTGATCACATAATCTGGCTGAAAGCGGTCAAGCAGAAGTGTTGTGCTGACCGCTGCATTCACTTTTCCAATCCCTGATTTTAATAAAATCACTTCTTTATCTTCATAAACACCTGTTGTAAATTCACACCCAGCGATGTTTTCTTGTGTGGCATTCTTTAGTTGGTCTCTTAAAATCGTCACTTCTTCTTCCATTGCACCTATCACTGCGATTTTCAAATCAAAAACATCCTTTCATTCCCTTTTCTTCGCTTCTACGATCCACACAAAATCATTCATTTGATGAAAAGATGTGCTAAAACCTTCTTCTTCAAAGATTTGCTTTAACACACCTATGGATGGATAATATTCCGTTTCTAAATCCTCTGCAAGCTGATCGAATCCAGCGGCTTTCGCTTTGTTCGTTTCAGCTTGATGTGCTGCTTGATTTTGAAACATTGTATCAGCAAAGACTATTTTACCACCTGAGGGAAGGATGTTGCCATAGGTGTGGATGGCTTGTTTTTTTTCGTCGTCCGTTAAATGATGGAAAGCATATGAACTGACGATCGTATCTGGCTCAAAAGGTGGAGCTGGAAACGATAAAAAATCCCCGTCATGAAATACATTTGGTATTCCTTTTTGAAGAGCCGCTTTCTTCATGGCCTCTGAAGGTTCAACGCCAAACACTTTCTTATCTGCTTGAAGCAGTGCCGCTGTTAGGTTTCCTGTGCCGCTTCCAAACTCAATGACATGTTGACCTGCACGGCGAGTAATCTCTTTTAGAATGACCGGATACCGGTGAAACACTTCTTTATACTGCTCGTCATGACCACTTACAGTGTCATCATAAGATTCAGCCCAATGATCAAATAAAGAAAGAAACTCACGTCCCATTTTTCTTTCCCTCCACTTTATCTATTTATTCCTATCCGTATAGTATGTTTTATTCCGTCGAACAGTTCTTATCCTACCACATCTTCTGATTCTTTCCTACTAAAAAATACTGGGTGGGGTAGAAAAATATTTGCCCTTTTGAATGTGAGAGATTATGATGAATCTAGAGCATGGAGGGATGAATGAAATGGATTTTCAACTGGATTTTTTAAAGGACAAAATTGAATTTTTTGAAGCAACGTCTTTAAAAGAACTTGAACAAAAGATCCAAAAACAAATTGAACATAATCAGGCGATCTTGCTGACTGTTCATTCTGTAAGTCATCAAACAACTGTCATTGATGATAAGATTTTGTATACAGCGGTTGTTCATTTTAAAGCGAATATCTAATGTCTAATAAAAAAGATCAGCGTGTAGTCAGTCAGGTCTGTGCGCCGGTGCTAGTCCTTCCTAGACTGCAAAGGTTTTCTATCACGCTGAAAAGAAGAAAAAGGCTAAAATGAAGTTCATTTTAGCCTTTTTGCATGCATCTTTTTTATTTTATTTTAATTTTTCAACCTTCACAGGTTTCCAGCCTTTTTCGTCCACCCACGTAATTTCTACACGGTAGCGTTCACCTGTTGATTTATCACGGATGGTTCCTTTTGCATCTTGAGGTCCTCCGTTATTTCCTAACCAAATAACAGTCATTTGATCTTCTGAGATTCCTGTCGCATAGGACATGGCTTTGATCATTTCTTTCCAGTCTTTTGAGTTAGCATCATAGGTTGCTGTATGTGATCCCGATTGCTCTGTTCCTACAGGCTCCCAGTTATCGTTTTCATATGTTTTGTCTACGTCACTTGTTTTACCGCCATCTGTTTCTGTGGCGTCTTTTAACGCATCTTTGTTTGGCTTTTCTTCATCATCTGTTTTCTTTGTATCGTCTTTTTTGTCAGATGAATCGTCTTTTTTCGCATCCGCATCATCTGATGTGTCTTTCTTTTGATCTTTCACATCTTCTTCTGAGTTTTGTTTATTTTCACTCGATGCAGGTGCTGTTTTTGATGGTTCGTTGGCTACATCTTTCGGTGGTCTATTAAAAATTAACAAACTCGATGCGACAACCAAAATAAGCACCACAACGATACCAATTAATATGTTAAGCACCATATTCGCCTTTCTGCGCTTATCACGATGTTCAAATCGAGAATTTCTACTCAAAATCTCTGCACTCCTTTGCCTCTGTTCCCTAAGTCGTTACTATTCTAACATGACATGAAGGGATGTTCTATGTCTGTTTCTTTTCAATTTCATTGACCTTTTTTACAATATCATAAAACGCTTCATTTGTCTTAGCCCGGCCACTTGCCTCATCAAGGTGAACAACGACCAGAGCGTATTTTGGTTTTTCTGCCGGAAAGTATCCGGCAAACCACTTGTGATAAAGTGGATTCCCCTGTTTATCTTTGCTGCCAGTTTGGGCAGTGCCTGATTTCCCTGCTATATGGAACGGCAGGTCTTGAAATCTTCTTCCTGTTCCTTTGTCAGACGTCACCACCTGCCTTAAGTACTTTTGCAAGGTTTGAGCTGTATAGCGGTCAATACTGTCACCATCAGGTCGTTTGTTTTGAAAGGATAGCATCGTTGTTCCGTTTTGATACAGCACTTCATCTGCAATTCTCACTTCTTTTCGTTCTCCGCCCCTTGCAATCGTTGCCATCATATTGGCGATTTGCAAGGGAGTTGTTTTGACATTTTTTTGACCAATCGCCGTTTGTGCAATGGCTTTTTTGACATGCTTGTCTCTTTTATCTCCCCACACACTGCCTGTTTCTTCACGATCAAACTGTTTGAATTGCTGCTTATGGTATACATCCCCTTCCCAGCCTGCTCGATCCACAAGCCCAAGCTTTGAAGCTGTCTTTTCAATGATTTGATCATCTGTTTGGATGAGCTGCTCAGCGAGTGTCGCAAATGTATAATTACAGCTTTGCGCAAAGCTTTCAGACAAATTCAGTACTTCCTGCTTTCCTTCTGGCTCTCCATATAAATTCTTTCGACAATCATACATCGTTTGTGGCTGGTTCAAATTTTTTTCAATCGCTGCGGCAAGTACGACCGTTTTAAATACAGAACCGGGAGCCATTGCGGTCAGCATGTAATTTCTTGCCTCATGCCGGTTTTTGCTGGTCACATTTGGAACACTCGCCATCGCCAGCACACTGCTATTTTGAATGTCGAGCAGAACCGCTCCGCCTTTTTCAACCCCTTGCGCTTTGAGAACATTCTCCATTTCCCTCTGCATGTCTTCGTCCATGGTTGTCTGCACTTGCAGCGGATAAAACGAATGAGCTTCTGCTGTATATTTGACGTCCATCCCAAACAAAGGGTTTCCCCTTCCGTCCACATGATATAACAATTTTGTGTCTTGCTCTGGTAATAGAAATTCGTCAAATGTACTTTCCAAACCGAATGTACCGATCTCAGTGCGGATTGAAAGTTCTTTTTTGTCCGGATAACGCTTTCTCAAGAGTTCTGGATTCTCGCTTGTGAAACCTAATGTGTGGAGGGCAAGTCTTTTTTTGTCCTTCTCTTTCATATATACGCCGTAAACACCTGAATATTTCATATCATTGATGTCTTTCAGCTTTTTTTTCGTCATATCATCTTTTAAAATGAGTGGTTTCTTCGTTTCTGTCAGCTGGCTTTTCAGTTCATCTTCTTTCATCTCAAGTATAGAAGCGGTTTGCTTTAAGTGAGGGAGGTCATATTGCAGGAATGGAAATATGATGACCGCTGGCTCTTCCTTTGTGAGAAGTGCCTCGCCGTTTCGATCTAAAAATTCGCCGCGTCCGTCTGAAATGACTACTTCTTCTGTCCGCTGCCTGACACTTTCTTGGATCAAATTAATATCAAGCTTTGAAAAAGATTCTGTGAAAAACAACTGAATTTCCGCTAATCTAAATAGGAGACCGAGCAATAATATAAAAATAATGGCACCTGTCCATTGGATTCTTCTTGTTTTCAGCATAAAAACACCTCGTCCCTATTGTGGACGAGGTGTTCATCGTATAAACGTAATTATGAAATTTTTACAATTTGGACGAACATTTCTCCGCCAGGTGTTTGAACAGTGACTTTGTCGTCTACTTGTTTGCCTAAAAGACTTTTTGCAATTGGTGAATCGTTTGAAATTTTGCCTTCAAACGGATCAGCTTCTGCACTTCCTACAATCGTATAAGACTCTTCTTCACCGTCCGGTAATTCAACGAATGTCACCGTTTTACCGAGTGAAACAATATTTGAGTTACCTTCATCTTCAATAATTTTGGCATTACGAATCATATTATCAAGCGTTGTAATACGACCTTCTACAAACGCTTGCTCTTCTTTAGCAGAATCATATTCCGAGTTTTCAGAGAGGTCTCCAAAACTTCTAGCGATTTTAATACGCTCTACAACCTCTTTACGTTTAACCGTTTTCAAATATTCAAGCTCTTCTTCTAATTTGCGCTTTCCTTCTTCTGTCATTGGAAATACTTTCTCTTGTGCCATGAATCATTCACTCCTTCTATTAATCCTCATCATACAAGCTTTCTGCATGTGAGTGACGACTGAAATATACAAGAATGAGGACATATTCCGGCCCTCATTCCTTCTGTCCCATATTCGTAAAAGTCCATCTTACATGGCGTCCCTTTTAGATGCAACTATTATGCCTTTTTATTAGGCAGGAACAGCAGCGGTCTCATGATGATGTATTATCTTCATCGCACAAACTGTGGAAAGGCACAGGAAGCTCCTGTACCTCGTTCGGCCATTTCGATCATATGTAGAAGAATAGCTTATCCATTCTCCATCTTCCAATACATAATATGGTCAGTGTACGATATGTCTATGCTATATTATTACAAAATTGCATTTTGATCAAGAATTGTTTGAAAATTTGTGATGATTTGTTTGTCATTTTTTTAATATACTTTTACAAAGCAGGAATAACTGAAACTTTCAGCATCCCATCGTGATTTTCCTGTCTCCATTTCGCAGCATTGTTTTCCTATCATATCAAATCTTTTATTCAGGGGGCTGCTTCTTACAATGCTCATCGATGATTTCAGACTAGCCATTACTAAAGTATTGACTACAAGAGCATGATGTTGAAAAGACCTTTACAACGTAAAGGTCTTTGTTCTTCTCCACCATTTACTCTCCGCGGTTTTGAAGAATCGTTTGAATTTTTGTCACCATGAGGTCAATGGCCACATGGTTTTGTCCACCTTCTGGAATGATGATATCCGCGTATCGTTTTGACGGTTCAATGAATTGATTGTGCATCGGTCTGACGACAGATACATATTGTTCAATCACGGAATCAATCGATCTGCCTCTTTCTTTCGTATCACGTAAAATACGGCGAATGATCCGAAGATCTGCATCTGTATCCACATACAGTTTAATATCCATTAAGTTTCTTAGACGTTCATTTTCAAGGGCAAAGATTCCTTCAACGATGATGACATCCTTTGGTTCAACATGTACCGTCTCTTCTGAACGTGTGTTTAGTTTAAAATCATAAATTGGTTTTTCAATGGACTCGTACTTTAGCAGCGCTTCTACATGCTCAATCATCAGGTCATTGTCAAATGCAAGCGGATGATCATAATTGGTCAGCAGGCGCTCTTCAAATGGCATATGACTTTGATTTTTATAATATAAATCTTGCTGAAGCATGAGGATTGAATGTCCTTTAAATTTTTCGTAAATGGAATTGGTGACACTCGTTTTACCTGAACCCGAGCCGCCAGCGATTCCAATCACCACTGGTTTTTTCCCCATGTGCCGGTTATTTCCCCTTTCTCATCATGTTGCTAGGGTATACTTTTTGATCAAGCTTAAATTTCACAATTTGCAGTGGATGACGAGCGGCATCGAGTTCGTTCCCTTTTTCGTCCCAAATCGTCTCAATCTTGCATGTGAAATTTTCGATTTCTGGACCGAAAAATTCAACTTCGTCGCCAGCTTTAAAGAAATTACGCTGCTGTAATGTGACAATTTGTTCTTGTTCATCATAATGAAGCACAAGTCCGACGAAATCAAAGGTCGTTTTCTTTCCGTGAATGCCAAACATTTGTTCATCCGTTCCTGGTACACCTTCAAAAAAGGCAGGAGCCGTGTCACGGTTGGCACATTTGTCTAATTCATCGAGCCATTCTTGTTGAATAACGAAATTGTCTGGATCAGCACAGTAAGCATCAATGACTTTACGATAGACACTGACAACTGTTGCTACATAATGAATGGACTTCATTCGTCCTTCAATCTTTAAGCTGTCAATTCCCATTTCGATCATTTGCGGTATGGATTCGATGAGTTTTAAATCTTTTGGACTCATCGCAAATGGTGCATCTTCTTCACCGAATAAAGGCGCTTCCTCAGAGCCTTCTAGTTTATAAAGGTCATAATCCCAGCGGCAAGATTGGCAGCAGCCTCCGCGGTTTGAATCTCTCGCTGTCATATGGTTACTGAGCACGCAGCGGCCAGAATAAGCAATACACATCGCCCCGTGAATGAACGTTTCGATTTCAATATCCACTTTTTCTTTCATTTCTTTAATCTCTAGAGCGCTTGTTTCACGTGCAAGGACCACACGCTCAAGCCCTTCTTCCTTCCAAAACTGCACAGCTTTCCAATTTGAAAGAGATTGCTGTGTGCTCAAGTGAACTTCAAGTTTTGGAGCTACTCGTTTGCATGTTTCGATGATGAGTGGATCAGCCACAATAATTCCCGCTACACCCGCTCCTTCAATCCCTTGAAGATATTCTTCCAGCCCGTCCATGTTTTCGTTGTGGGCGAAAATATTCGTTGTCACATAAATGCGAGCACCGTATTTGTTCGCAAATGCGACACCTTCTGCCATTTCTTCGATTGAAAAGTTATCTGCATTTGAACGAAGTCCAAATTCTTTCCCACCAATAAAAACAGCGTCTGCTCCATAATGCACAGCAATTTTTAGTTTTTCTAAGTTACCTGCTGGCGCTAGCAGTTCTGGTTTTTTTGTAATGACACGTTTTCCATCGATCATTTCAGAAATTCCATCTTTTAAAAGTGCCATTTCCTCTGCCTCCTTTTATCTTAATAAACCGTTTCTTTAAAGAAGAATCCTGTATCGATTGAGCGGTTGACAGGCTGGATCTCTTCAATACGCTCCACCCATTCATCTTTTTGATCTTCATAGGCTTCCTTATCAGTCACTAGTAAATCAATGGCTTTTCGATAGAGGGATGTCACCTCTGTCATATAAGAAAGTGACTTTAAAATTCCGTCAATTTTAAATGAGTCAATGCCTGCGTCGACAAATTCTTCTAATTCATCAATCATACATACATCATTTGGACTCATAATGTGTGTGCCATTTTCATCCTCAAAAATAGGATATTTGTTTTGACGCTCCTCGTCGTGAAGGAATAGACCTTCTTCCATATTTCTGCCTTCCACGTCCATTTGTTTGCCTTGATATTCAAAATAGTTGCCAACAAGTGTCCGTTTGGATTGGAACATACAGGTCATGCCGTGGACTTGAATTTCAATCTCCACTTCGGCGTTTTCTTTGATATCAATCACACTGTCCATATTGAGTTCTTTGGCAAGAACAGCACGTGTTGCGCCTTTTCTGCCCCAGTAGTTACAAGTGTAATAATTTGTCCCAGTTGTTTCTGTACTCCAGTGCAAATTCAAGTTGACACCTGTTTCTTTTGCGGCCATGATCACTGCCGGATCTCCAAAAACGACACCATCCACGTTTAACCCATCGAGAAAGGTTAAATAATCTCCAAGCAGTGCCACACGGTCATTATGAAAAATCGCATTCATGGCGACATATACTTTTTTGTGATGTGCATGCGCGATTTGAACCGTTTGTTTCACATCTTCTCTTGAAAACTCACCTGCAAGACGGATTCCATATGTTTGTTCACCTATTAAAAATGCGTCAGCACCCGCTTCAATGAGCGGCAGTACATCCGACACCTTACTTGGCGTCACAAGCAATTCTGGTTTTTTCATGATTGGTCACCTCTTTTTGTACTAATAGCGATCCCATCTCCAACCGGAATGATACACGTTTGGTAGTCAGGATTTGACATCAGCCATTGATTGTATCGATCAATTTTGCCTATTAATTGTTTTTTTCGTTTATCTTCAATTTCTTCTTCATAATTTGTCGCAACTAAGCCTTTAAATAATACGTTGTCTGTAATAATCATTCCATCATCGGACAGCATCGGTTCAAACAGCTCAAAAAAGCGTTGATACTGGCCTTTTGCCGCATCAATGAAGATCACATCATAGGGCGCCATCGTCTGAACCGTTTTAGCTGATTCGATCGCATCGCCAAAAAACACGTGAATTCTATCTTTGAAATGTAATTCTTCAATATTTC
This sequence comes from Bacillus sp. BS1807G30, assembly GCF_040047675.1. NCBI lineage: Bacteria > Bacillati > Bacillota > Bacilli > Caryophanales > Bacillaceae > Bacillus > Bacillus sp. BS1807G30. Next base: position 2,369,771 of record NZ_CP157353.1, read on the forward strand.
GTGTCGCTTCCTCATAACGTTTCGCATTTCGCTCAATCGTATAGATTTCAGCATCTGGCAGAGCTTCTGCCATTCGAATCGCTGAATAACCAATCGCTGTCCCAACCTCAAGAATCTTCTTCGGTTTTTTCAAAGAAAGTAGCTGCAATAACAGTTCAATGCTCACCTTTTCCATGATTGGCACATGATGCTCTTTCGCATACTCCTCTAATTGAGCGATGGCATCAGGACTCGGCTCAATTAAATCTTCAATATAATCATTTATTTGATCATCTTCGATTGTCATTATATGTCTAGCTCCTTCATGACCTGAAAAAGAAGAGTCCTGCCTGCTGCAGCTCTCTTTCTCGTCAATCTTTCGTTCATCTAAGTAAAAACAACCCGATATATTTTACCACAAAGATGTGGTAATTGCGAACCTATAAAATGGATATAACAACGAAAAAAACTGCAGGCAATTTCACCATTGTCTACAGTCTTTTTCCTCTCACATGGGCGTTAGTTGCTGCCTGTGATGTATTTCGCTTTTGCTTTGTTGTGCTCATTTAACGTTTTCGTAAAGACGACTTCGCCATTTTTCTTTGCTAGGAAGTAAACAAAATCTGTTTTCTCTGGATGGAGTGCTGCTTTCCAAGAAGATTCTCCAGCATTGGCAATAGGTCCAGGCGGAAGCCCTTTGTTTGTATACGTATTATAAGGTGATTTCACTTTTAAATCTTTGTAATAAACACGGGACTTATGCTCGCCAAGCGCATAAAGAACGGTTGGATCTGTTTGAAGCGGCATGTCCTTTTTCAACCGGTTATAAAACACACTTGAGATTTTTGCCCGGTCTGTTTTTTCGGTTGCTTCCATTTCTATTAGGGATGCCATCGTTAGGACATCATGGATGGACATCTTTCTCTTTTTCATGTCCTTTTCGTACGTTTTCACATATTGATCTGTTTGTTTAATCATCGTGTCAATGATGGTTTCAAGTGATTCATCCTCACGATAAAACGGATACGTCGCCGGGAATAAATATCCCTCTAACGGATGCTTGACTTGTTTCCCGTTCACTTGTGATGTCACCGTTTTCGGGTATTTTTTCATCAATTTTTTAATAAAGGCTGGATCATCCAGCTTCGCTTCAACTTCTTTCGCTGAAAAATTCGTCTGGTTTGCAATAATGGCTGCAATATCAGACAACTGTTTCCCTTCAGGTATCACAAGCTGAAATGCGTAGTCTGTCCCGCCAGATGTCAGCTTTTGAATCAGCTGATCCGCATCCATTGTTTGTTTGAGATGAAAATAGCCCGCTTTAAAGCCTGACGCTTTTTTGTACTTTGCATAGTAAGTGAAAATCGTGTCATTTGAAATCAGTTCATTTTCTTTTAAAATGCTCGCAATTCCACTGACAGAAGTCCCATTTGGAATATGAATATTAATGGTTTGTTTGCTTTTTTGATCGACCGGCCCGAGTGCTGATTTTACATATAAAAAACCTGATAATGCTGCAATGATGATCACAGCAAGTACAGATAACAGGACGATCCCCATTTTTCGTTTAAAAAATGGTCGTTTCTTTTGTTCTGAAAACATGCATGGCCCTCCTCACATCTAGCTTTTATAGTACATGATTCGACGGAGTTCGGCAATTACTTGCTCATGCATGTCATGACAGAACTTGCCATAGTGTGGCTAAACCGACACCGCCCCCACTTCCAATTGCAGCCATGACATAGCTTCCATTCGGTAAGGCACGGGCTTCGTAAAACAGTCTCACCATCATAGCAGCTCCCGAGGCGCTATATGGATGCCCAAGACAAAGCGCACCGCCTCTTTTATTGATACGGTCATAAGGAATACCTAGTGTCCGGGCAATGAGCACTACTTTGAGCGCAAACGCTTCATTGATTTCAAAAAGTGCAACATCTTCTATCTTCACTTGTTCTTTATGTAAAAGTTTCTTGATTGCATCAATGGGTGAAGCAGCAGGATAATGCGGGTCCATAGCGGTCACGGCACTCCCGATATACCGCAGCATAGGGCTGAAGCCTTTTGCCTCCGCTTCCGCTCTTTCCATCACAACGACGGCAGCTGCACCATCTGCTTCTTTACAGCTATTGGTCACAGTCACAGTACCTTTGCCTGGTAAAAAGACAGGTTTTGCCCGCTTTATCAAGCTTGCAATCGGTCTTATTTTAGCTGCCGCTTCATCTGTGCTCATCCCGCTAATCGGAACAATTTCTTCTGAATACGTTCCTTGCTTGAATGCGGTTATACTTCGTTCCCAGCTTAAAAGTGCATAGTCATCTTGCTCTTGTCTCGCAACTGAAAATCTCGACGCCGTCAGCTCTGCCGCTTCCCCCATATGAGGGTCCCCTATCCACTCTGGAGAAAAGCGGGCCCTTTCTTTCATTGGTGACCGAGAAATGCTTTCCGTTCCACCAGCGATATACATTGATCCCTCCCCCGACTGAATCATGATGCACGCCGTTCTAATGGCTTCAAGACCGGAAGCACACTGCCTATCAATGGTCATACCCGGAATATGTAATGAAAGCCCTGCTTCTAACGAGGACAGACGGGCAATGTTGCCACCACCCCCGACGACATTGCCTAAAATGATGTCATCTGGCTTGGTCACGTTTGAAAAATGCTGGATCAAGGGCGCAGCTAGATGCTCTGGCCGGTAATCCTTCAACATTCCATTTTTCTCACCGAAGGGCGTCCGCTTCGCTTGTACGATCACGGCTTGCATGATAATTGTTCCTCCGCCCACTTTTTCATACTGGCACGAGCGATTTTCCCTCCTGATGTTTCGATCATTTTGTCCGTGACGAGCCATTTTTTTGGTACTTTGTATGCCGCTAATGTTTCTTTTACAGCTTGCCGAATGGTTTTTGTTTGCTGTACATTCTCAATAATGGCAACAGGGATTTCGCCCCAATATGGATCAGGAAGTCCAATCACGATTGACCGATTCACCTCTGGCTGTTCATTCAGCACACGCTCAATTTCCTCTGGAAAAATATTCAGTCCCCCATAGACAATCATGCCATTCTCGCGACCGCTCATATACAAGTAACCATCTTCGTCAAGCCACCCCATATCATAAACGGTCAACCACTCTGCGGGCGGCTTTTCATCTTGTAAATAGCCTGAAAAAGACATTGGGCTTTTCACATAAATTCTCCCTATTTCATTTGGCTTGCAAACGGTTTGATCTGCCCGCCTGACTTCAACCTGAATAGAAGGAAAAGGCTTTCCGACGGAAGTAGGTTTTTGCAGAAAGTCATCTGAAGATAAATAGGAAACAAAGCTCAATTCTGATGTTCCATAAAAATCAAAAAATGTGATGCGGGGATAGCGGTTGACGAGCTGTTTTTTTGAAGAGTTTCCCCAATCTGCACCAGACGATAGGACAAGAAGCGGATTTTTTCCGAAAGCATCCATTTGCAGTAACGATTCTGTCATGGTCGGAACCGTATAAATAGCCGTGATATCTCCTCTTTCTAAGGTCTTCTTTGCTTTCTCTGGCACAAATTTTTCTAACAATGTCACGGTGCCCCCGAAATAAAGTGTGCTGATCGCACCGTATAAAAAATGAGAGGATAAAAGTGTGCCCAGAATCAGTACATGATCTTTATGTGTGATCCCAAAGACGGAGGTTGTCATTTGAAAGCTCTCGATCCATGACTGCTGGCGTCTTATAAAGGCTTTGGGCGATCCCGTTGATCCTGAAGTAAATCCCATATAAAAAGCAGGATCTTCCTCCGGTTCACCTTTGTTCGATTGAACGTTTATGCTGAGGCTGATTCTTTCTTTCCATTCAGATAAAGAGAGCACTGGCATATCCAGCTTGTACTTTTCAATCCTTTTGATATATCGATCTTCCACAATGACAAGGTCCGCGTCGCTTAATAAGAGCTTTTCCGCGCATTCCTTGTCACTCCACCGCGGATCAAGAGGCACCGCTGTCCATCCTGCAGAAGCTGCGCCAGCAAATAGTTGGAGAAACGGAACACCATTTGATACTAAAAAAGCGACTCTTTTTTGCTGATGAGGCGTTTCTTTTAACCATTGTGCAGATGACTGCACACGCTCATGCCATTCTTCATAAGTGATCTTCTCTTTTTCATCTATGATCGCCATCTGACCTGGGTTCACTTTTGCATGAGCTGCATAGCTTTCCGTTATTCTCATCAAACTGCTCGCCTCCCTCTATGTGAGTCCCTTTTTCGATATGACATCGCTTGAATGATTTTCACCGTGAAGACAGCACATATCCCTGCTTTGATCAGATCACCCGGTAAATAAATGACGCTGAACAGAGCTGCTTGCGTGATCTTTATATGCATCATCATGGCTTGAAAGGGTATTCCGCCTATATATAATATCCCGATACTGCATACCGCATAGATCAAAAATAGTCGTAAGGCCGTCACTTTCTTCAGCCGGTTCAGCCACAGGCTGATCATAAAGGCAGCCACTGGATAAGCAAGTAAAAAACCACCGCTTGGCCCAAAAAAGACCCCTATTCCGCCTCTCCCTCCAGATAAAAGAGGTGCGCCTGCTGCCACTATTAGAAGAAATAGAAGTAAACTAATCAGCGCTTGCTTTGGTTTTAACAGCCCTCCAGCAAGCAAAAGACCTGCGGTTTGCATTGTGATTGGTACAGGTGTAAACGCAAGAAAAATAGGCGGAATCAATCCTAACATCCCAATAACTGCTGTCATTAATGCCATTTGCATCATATCGTGAATTTTCAATTTTCATACCCCTCACTCGATGTTTTTGATAAAAATAGCGTAAAAGGTCGAGTGATATATGTCAACTAAATTCAAATAATAGTTTACATATAGAATGTAAAAAAAGACCTGTGAAGAAAGATCACAGAGATCATGTTCACAGGCCTTTTATTCGTTCTATTCTTCTTCGTCTTCTTGATCTAAGAACGTATTTAACGTTTCTTCAATCATGTCCCACTCTTCATCCGTTTCAATTGGCTCTAATTCGCCATCTTCACCGTCTTCATTTGGTGTGAAGCTTGATGCATGAATTTCAATTTCTTCGTTATCTTGTTCAGAAATTGGGTAGTAAAGAACATATGATTTGTTAAAATGGTCGCTTTCAAAAGTAAATAGTACTTCGCAAAGTTGCTCATTTCCATTATCATCAACGATTGTAATTTGCTTTTCTCCGTGTTCCATTTGATTCACCTCATTTTAATTTAAGCTGTCTAAATACCCTTGAAGGATCATAACAGCCGCCATTTTATCAATGACTTTTTTACGCTTTTGTCTGCTCACATCTGCAGAGATGAGCATTTTTTCTGCTGCCATCGTTGACAGACGCTCGTCCCAAAGCACAACAGGAACATTGTACGTGTTTTCTAACACTTTCGCAAATGATTGGCTGGCCTCGCCTCTTGGACCGACCGTACCGTTCATATTTTTTGGAAAACCAAGGACAATTTTATCCGTTCCATATTGCAAGACGATCTCAGACAGGCGGCTGAGACCAAAGTCTCCGCCTGCTTCATCAATTTTAATGGTTTCAATCCCTTGAGCTGTCCATCCCATTTCATCACTGATTGCCACACCAAGGGTTTTCGTGCCTAAATCTAAGCCTAAAATTCTCATGTTTTACGCCTCTTTATGTGTCTCTAAGTACGATTTAACCAATTCCTCAATTAATTCGTCTCGTTCTAGTTTACGAATTAGGTTGCGTGCATCCTGATGTCTTGGAATATAAGCAGGGTCGCCTGACAGCAAGTATCCGACAATTTGATTGATCGGGTTGTATCCTTTTTCTTGGAGTGCGTCATAAACTGTTATGAGCACTTCATTCACATTGGTTTCAGCTGAATCATCAGAGAAGTTAAACTTCATTGTCTTATCAAATGAACTCACTGCTTCTTGCACCTCTCTTCCAACATTCTACTAGCAAGCTTTTTTCTAACCGCTCATCTAATACCATTATTCTACACTACATTGACTGATTATAAAACGGATTTGACAGATTCTTCGACAGTTGCCAGTGCTTCTTCAAGCTTTTCTGGCTGTTTCCCGCCTGCTTGTGCCATATCTGGGCGTCCGCCTCCGCCTCCGCCGCAAATTTCAGCTGCCTGCTTCACAAGTTTTCCTGCATGAAGACCTTTTTCAATGACATCTTTTGTCACACCGGCTGAAATGTTGACTTTTCCATTTTGAACGGCACCAAGTACGATGACAGCTGAACCTAATTTCGCTTTTAAGTCATCAACCATCGTTCTTAAATGGTTCATGTCTTTGGCGTTTACTTTTTCAGTTAACACGTTCACTCCGCCAACTTCGATAACTTTTTCCAAAATAGAGCCAGCTTCTGCTTGACTTAATTTCGCAAGAAGTGATTCGTTTTCTCTTTGAACTTCTTTTAAATCAGCCTGCAAGGAAGCGATGCGTTTTGGTACATCTTTTGTATTTGATTTCAGTTCATTAGCTGCCTTTTCTAAAATCGCAAGCTGATCATTTAATTCTTCATAAGCACCTTTACCTGTTACAGCCTCAATACGGCGTGTTCCAGCACCAATACCCGATTCAGATGCAATTTTAAACAATCCGATCTCCGCAGTGTTTTGAACGTGACAGCCTCCGCATAACTCGATGCTGTAATCACCCACTTGCACAACACGGACAATATCGCCATACTTCTCGCCAAACAGCGCCATTGCGCCCATTTCTTTTGCTTCAGCAATTGGTTTCAGGTCAATGGCAACCGAAATGCCTTCCCAAATCTTTTCGTTGACGATTTTTTCAATTTGTGACAATTCTTCTTTTGTTACTTGTCCAAAGTGAGAAAAGTCAAAGCGAAGTCTGTTTTCATTCACAAGTGAACCCGCTTGGTTAACGTGGCTGCCCAATACATCTTTTAGCGCTTGGTGCAAAAGATGTGTCGCTGTGTGATTTTTCACAATGCCTTTTCGAAGCGCTGATTCGACTTCTGCAGTGACTTCAATGCCTTTTTGAACCGTACCACTTACGACGACTCCTTCGTGGACATGCTGGCCGTTTGGCGCCTTTTTCACATCTTTGATATCAATGATCGCTTCGGCACTTTTTAACGTTCCTTTATCCGCCACTTGTCCGCCGCTTTCCGCATAGAAAGGTGTTTCATCTAATAAAATTTGCACCGTTTCCCCTTCGTGTGCTTCTGTGACAATTTCACCGTTTTGAAGCAATTCGATAATACGAGCATCTGCAGTTAAATTTTCGTAGCCAACAAACGTACTTTCTGCTTTTATATCGCCTAAAGCCCCGCCTTGAACCTGCATACTGCCCACATCTTGTCTGGCATTTCTTGCACGTTCACGCTGCTTCTCCATTTCTAGCTGGAAGCCTTCACGATCGACTGTCATGTTCTCATCTTCAGCATATTCTTCTGTGAGTTCGACCGGGAATCCATATGTGTCATAAAGCTTAAACACATCTTTACCGGAAATTTGTGAGCTGCCATTGTCTCGTTCTTTTTTGATCACTTCTGATAAAATGGCTAACCCTTCATTCAGTGTCTCATGGAAACGCTCTTCTTCATTTTTGATCACTTTTGCAATAAATTCTTCTTTTGCTTGAACATCTGGATAGAAATCCTTCATGATCTCCGCAACAACTGGAACTAGATCATACATGAATGGACGGTGGATATGGATCGTTTTTGCATAACGCACAGCACGGCGCAGCAAACGTCTTAACACATAACCTCGGCCTTCATTAGAAGGAAGTGCTCCGTCACTGACGGCAAAGGCAACAGTACGAATATGGTCAGCAATGACTTTAAATGCTGTGTCTTTTTCTTTTGACTCCCCATAGCTTTCTCCAGAAATCGTTTCTACTGCACGAATAATCGGCATGAACAGGTCTGTATCAAAGTTCGTCGGTACGTTTTGAATCACAGAGACCATACGCTCAAGACCCATTCCTGTATCAATGTTTTTCTTCGGAAGCGGTGTATATGTACCATCTGGATTATGGTTAAATTCAGAAAAAACAAGATTCCATACTTCTAGATAACGTTCATTTTCTCCGCCTGGATATAATTCAGGGTCGTTCATGTCGTTGCCATATGCTTCGCCGCGATCATAGAAAATTTCTGTATTCGGACCACTTGGCCCCTCGCCAATATCCCAGAAGTTGCCCTCTAGACGAATAATTCGTTCCTCAGGGACACCCATTTTATCTCTCCAAAGAACATATGCTTCTTCATCCTCTGGATGTACCGTTACAGATAACAGATTCGGATCAAAGCCAATCCACTCGTCACTTGTGAGGAATTCCCAAGCCCATTCGATTGCCTCTTCTTTGAAATAGTCTCCAATAGAGAAGTTGCCCAGCATTTCAAAAAACGTATGATGGCGTGCTGTTTTCCCTACATTTTCAATGTCATTTGTACGAATTGATTTTTGTGCGTTGCAAATACGTGGATTCTCAGGCACGACGCGGCCATCGAAGTATTTCTTTAATGTTGCCACCCCGCTGTTAATCCATAAAAGTGTTGGATCGTCATGCGGTACGAGGGACGCACTCGGTTCGACAGCATGTCCTTTTTCTTTAAAAAAATCTAAAAACATTTGACGTACTTGAGCTGAAGTTAAAGTTTTCATCATAAATCCTCCCTTTTTTATTCTCAATCTTCACACAAACGAAAAAACATCCCGCCCTATGCAAGCAAAAAACTACTTACACAGGGACGAGATGCTCTCGCGGTACCACCCTGATTATAGACATATGCGTCTATCACCTTCACATCCGATAACGCCGGAAGAGAGCGGCAGTGTTTATCTGCACTCGGGACTAGCTTCCGTTAAAGGTCTGATAAGGCTTTTCTCAGCAAACAAAGCCTCTCTCTGCAACAGCTTTTTAACGTACTCGGGTCCGTCATTGAATTCAATATGTATGAATCGAAATTATTATAGACAACTCGGCTCGTCTTGTCAATGAACGCTTCGTCTCATGTGAATATATTGCACAATAATGACCCTCATAATGGCTGCGGAAGGTACGGCTAAAATCATTCCAATCAAGCCAAACAGCTCACCTCCAGCGAGTAACACCAGCATGATCACGACAGGATGCATATGCAGGCTTCTTCCGACAATGATCGGACTCAGTACATTGCTTTCTAAAAATTGAAGCACGGCTACTGTAATTAGCACAATGATCACTGACTTCACTGAGATGGTAAAAGCGATAAAGACAGCTGGGATCGCTCCAATAATCGGGCCAAAATACGGAATGACATTCGTTGCACCGATTAACATACCTAGTACAAGCGGATATGGAATATGAAACAGCCAAAGAACAATGGCAGCAGCTCCCCCAATTAAAGAACAGACAAGCAATTGCCCTCTAATATAATCCCCAAGTGAGTCATCCACTGCTTTCACAAAGGCATGTCCCCTTTTTCGAAAGCTTGGCGGGGTTAAATACCATGCTGCCCGCTTCATCGTGTTCATATCTTTCACCATATAAAAGACAAGAAAAGGAATAAGTGCAGCAACTAAGGCGTAATCAAGCAGTACTTTACAGCTAAGAATCATCCGCTCTGCCCCATTTGCGGCATACGTTTCAGATTGGACAATAAAACGATCCAGCCGTTCATGCAGTCCATCAGGCCAGTGGCTTGTATGACGATGAACATGTGATAAAGCACCATTATACGTTTCGGCAAGCATGGGAATTTGCTCCGACAATTCATTTAACTGAGCGATTAAAACCGGTGCCCCTTTATACACAGCCAAACCAATGCCGCCAAAAAACAGCACATATATCAATAAGAGACTGACCGTCCTTGGCAAACCTCGCTTATGTAGTCTTTCAACAATTGGATAAAGAAGATAAGAAATAAAAATAGCGATAAGAAGCGGGATCAAAACCGCTTTGAGCAATAAAAAAATAGGCATCCATAACTCGTCGAGCTGAACCAAAATGAGTAAAGACGCAAGGACAAGCAGTACACCTGCAGCATATATTAGAAACTCGATCGGACGTTTCTTCACCTTTTTCACCTCTCTTCTTATTGTTTAACCAACTTCTGCAATTATCCATGTAAATAAAATTTGTCCTAACTTTGTTAAAAATGAATACACATGAAACATACGGCTCCATCCAAAGTCACTGTTTGCTGTAAAAATCTCGTTAGAAAATATTCCATTATTTTCTTATTTTCGCCTCATTTATGCTAGAATCCACTTTAGCTCAATCATTAGAAGAGGAGGTTCTTCATGATCACATTCGAAGAAGTCAACAAGCATTACGGCCAGTTCCATGTACTTAAGGACATTAACCTACATATTCAAAAAGGTGAGGTTGTTGTGATCATCGGTCCTTCAGGATCTGGAAAAAGCACGATGCTCAGGTGTATCAATCGTCTTGAAAGCATTGATGAAGGAAAAGTCCTTGTCAATCAAGTGTCTGTTCAGCATCCGAAAACCAACATCAATCTCATCAGGCAAAATATCGGGATGGTGTTTCAGCACTTCCATCTTTATCCGCATAAGACGGTGCTTGAAAACATTATGCTTGCGCCGATGAAGGTTAAAAAAGTGAGCAAAGAAGAAGCAAAGGAAACAGCTGAATTTTATTTAAATAAAGTTGGCATTCCTGAAAAAGCAGACACCTACCCTTCTAGACTCTCAGGAGGACAGCAGCAGCGTGTGGCAATCGCAAGGGGACTTGCAATGAAACCTGAGGTCATGCTTTTCGATGAACCAACATCAGCTCTTGATCCAGAGATGATCGGTGAGGTGCTAGATGTGATGAAACAGCTGGCAAGGGAAGGAATGACAATGGTCGTTGTCACACACGAGATGGGGTTTGCCCGTGAAGTCGCAGACCGTATTGTGTTTATTGATGAAGGAAGAATTCTTGAAGAATCTACACCAGCTGCCTTTTATGAAAAACCGCGCGAGAAACGCGCTCAGCTCTTTTTAAGCCGTATTTTAAATCACTAGGGGGAATGAATTTGATGAAAAAAATGAAACGCTTTGGCCTATTACTGTTGATGACTTGCTGTATGATCGCTCTCGCTGCCTGCGGCTCTGCCGAGAAAGGCTCAACCGATGCAAAACAAAGCAGCTCATTAGAAGCCATTAAGAAAGACAAAAAAATCGTTTTCGGTGTAAAAAACGATACTCGTTTATTCGGTCTAAAAAATCCTAGTAGCGGGGATATTGAAGGGTTTGATATCGATATCGCAAAAGCGATCACTAAAGAAATGCTCGGTGATGAAGGAAAAGCAGAATTTAAAGAAGTGACATCTAAAACAAGAATTCCTTTACTGCAAAAAGAAGATATTCATGCCATTGTTGCCACAATGACGATCACAGAAGAGCGTAAAAAAGAGGTCAATTTCTCAGATGTTTACTTTGAAGCAGGACAATCACTGCTTGTGAAAAAAGGCAGCGACATTCAATCGATTGATGATCTAAAAAAAGGTACGAAGGTGCTTGCAGTGAAAGGGTCCACTTCTTCTCAAAACATTCGCGAAAAAGCACCAGAAGCATCCGTTTTAGAATTTGAAAATTACCAAGAAGCCTTTACAGCCTTAAAATCAAATCAAGGGCAAGTTCTGACAACTGATAATGCAATTTTATTTGGCATGGCAGACGAAGATTCAAATTATGAAGTCGTTGGTGGAACATTTACCGATGAGCCTTATGGCATCGCTGTGAAAAAAGGCGATGAAGAATTGACAGAAGCCATTAATAAAGCGTTAAAGGCATTAAAAGACAATGGAGAGTATGACAAGATTCATAAAAAATGGATCAAAGAATAATCAATTGACTCGATCAACCTCAACACCCTCAGGAGAGCCGCTTGCCGGCTCCTCTGTTGATTAGGAAGGAAGTGAACTGATTGCTGCGGTTTTCCATTTTAACTGAGAACTTCCATCTTTATTTAGAAGGGTTTAAATATACGATTGGTGCAAGTGTCATTGCGTTGATTGGAAGCTTTTTCATCGGTACACTCATTGCCATTATGAGAATTGCGCCACTAAGGCCGCTCAACTGGTTAGGGACGGCTTATGTGGAATTTATTCGGAATATTCCGTTATTATTGATCACCTTTGTGTTCTTCTTTGGTTTACCGGTACTTGGCATTGTGGCAGATGGCTTTACAGCAGGAACCATTGCCCTCTCCATTTATACGTCTGCTTTTATCGCTGAAGCCATTCGTGCAGGTATACAAGCTGTACCGCTTGGACAAATGGAAGCAGCTAGAGCTTCTGGCCTGTCATATGGCGGAACGATGCGATATATTATTCTGCCGCAGGCAATCAAAATTGTCATTCCCCCACTTGGGAATCAATTTATAAATCTTGTGAAAAACTCGTCTATTTTAGGTGTCATTGCAGGGTTTGATCTGATGTACCAAGGAGACCTTATCGCTTCGAGAACGTTTGTGACATTTGATGTATACATCTTTGTTGCCATGTTCTATCTTCTATTGACCATTCCGCTTAGTCTAGGCGTTGGTTATTTAGAAAAAAGATTAGCCCGAAGCCACTAGAAAGGAGGAAACACAATGGATTTTATAGGTGCCTACCAGCCCGATCATCTCGCCTTTTTACTTGAAGGATTTGCTGTCACCTTAAAAGTGGCTTTTATCTCCATCATTTTAAGCTTTATCATCGGATTAGTCGTTGGCACATTGAGGTTCGCACAAATCCCTATTTTATCAAAGGTGCTTGCGGTCATTGTTGAAACCGTCCGGAACCTGCCGCTTTTGCTGATCATCTTTTTTACGTATTTCGCCCTGCCTGAAATCGGTATTAAGCTGAGCATCACCGCCTCTGCCATTGCGGCTTTAACCGTGTTTGAATCCGCCATGCTGTCAGAAATCATTCGCAGTGGGTTAAAATCAATTGATAAAGGACAAATCGAAGCTGCCAGGTCCTCTGGCTTAACGTATATTCAAACGTTAAAAATGATTATCATGCCACAGGCGTTACGCCGAATGGTACCGCCGATTGTCAGCCAATTTATTTCTCTTTTAAAAGATACATCGCTTGCCGTTGTGATTGCCCTTCCAGAATTATTGCATCACGCACAGATTTTAAATGGTCAAAGCCAATCTTATTTACTTCCTATTTTCCTCTTGGCTGCCATGATGTATTTTGTTGTTAACTTCAGCTTGTCCTTACTTGCACGGAGATTAGAATACAGGCAGGCATAAAAAAAGGACATCCGCTCATGGTGGATGTCCCTTTTTGTTTAAAACATTCGCATAACTCGTTTTCTCATCTTTTTCATATCCCGCTTAGATGGCATATCATATCGACTTGCAAAGTGATATGCGAGTGCACCTGCACCAAGCGTTAATAGTGAAGAAGTCATTTTGCCCATTCGAAATTCCCCCTTAACACTTATAGTTGAATTGAACGTTCATCATCACTAAACAGGTCGTCTAAACTGCTTAGTGTACCGTCTTCCTCCACTTGGTGAGTAGATATTTTGCCTTTTGACAGCGTCAATTCAATAAAACAGCCCCAACAATAATATTGATTGACCCCAATTTTTCCGATGTCTTTACATTTGCAATTTGGGCAAATGAGCATATTCAGCACCTCTTTACGTTCGGTTTAGAACAAGTGCTTCCTTTTGAACGTCCATCAAGGTTCCGGCAGCATGCAGCTGCTTTCGAATCCCTGATAGCTCTGTAAAGAAGCCGTCCGAGAGTTCATATGCTACGATTGTGCCCGAATTCATGCAAAAGTATACATCTTCCAAAACACCTAATGTTTCACCATCTGGCGTATGGATCATTTTCTTTTTTAATTTCGAAAAGAAGAAGGATGGGGCGGAGGCATCTATTTCGACTCCCTTCTGGCAGCTCACATATAGACCTTCGTCTGTCAGTTTGTCGCCAGCTGAGAATGGAATGAAAGCACAGTCTTTCTTTTTCCCATCTAATACATATCCTCCGCAGCTGCCGCCGGCTAAAAAGCAAATATCTTTGATCGCCCCAAGTGAATGAGACAGCTCGTCTGTATAGATCGTCAGTCCTTCAAGCTCTCGACATGTTCTCAAAATGTGATCAACCACCTTTTCGGAACAGTCTTATCGTGTGCGTTTCCTCTATGACTCATACGAAGAAATGGCTTCCATGAAGGAAGCCATCAGCGTGTAGACAAACCCTCGCATTCTTTGTCAGTCCTGCGTGCTGGTGCTCACGAATGTCAAATTCGCTCCGCGCCAGTACTCGTCCTTCTTAGGGCTGCAAAGGTTTTCTTTCACGCTGAAAAAAAACAAAGGGCTAAAATCAAGTTCATTTTAGCCCTTTGTTTAACAATATGATGGCTTCCATGGAAGCCATTTACTCTTGCATAAAATCAAACGGAGTGATTCCCTCCATGCCAATATTGGCATCGTGTACGCTGAAAGGAAGTTCTTTTTGGAGGGCTGCTAGCTCAGCATCCATGACTTCTTCCGTTTCAGTAAGACGCATAGTTAAAGACGTTTGTCTGAGGGAGTCTTCATTATTTTTTACGCCCCACTCTAATGCTGATTCCTCACCGCACAAAATTAAAAACTTTTTACTTCGTGTAATGGCAGTGTAAAGCAAATTTCTTCGAAGCATTCGATAATAACTTCTCACGACTGGCAGCACCACGATTGGGAATTCACTGCCCTGGGATTTATGAATCGAGCAACAATAAGCGTGTGTAAATTGATGAAAATCTTTTTTCGTAAACGTGATTTCGTTTCCATCAAAGGAGATGACCGCCATATCTTCTTTTTCCGTGTTTTCTTTCGCATAAAAGATCGAGACAATTTCTCCAATATCTCCATTAAAAATGTTATTCTCGGGCTGATTGACAAGCTGAAGTACCTTATCACCTGTCCGGTAGACGACATCACCAAATGGAATTTCTCTTCCTTTTGGCTTTTTAGGATTCAAAATTTGCTGGAGCATTTTATTCAGTTCATTAATGCCTGCTTTTCCTTTATACATCGGGGCAAGCACTTGAATGTCCTTTGCTGAATAACCCTTTTGAGCAGCATTGCTGACCACTTTCTCGATGACTTCTTTCATTTGGTCACTAGAGCATTGAATAAAGGATCGATCCTTCGAGCGTGCAGTAATATCCTTTGGCAAAACACCATTTTTCATATCATGCGCAAGCTCAACAATTGTTGAACCGTCTGCCTGCCGGTAAATATCAGTTAGTGTAACTGCCGGTATAGCTTGTGACGCAAGCAGGTCTCTTAACACTTGACCAGGTCCGACAGATGGAAGTTGATGTTCGTCTCCAACCATAATGACTTGAATATGATCTGGGATCGCCTTAAACAAATGGTTCGCCAGCCAAATATCCAGCATACTCGATTCATCAATGATGACAAGCTTTCCTTCAATCGGCTGGTCTTCATCATGTGAGAAGCCTTCTGATCCATTCCAGCCTAGCAGCCGGTGAATGGTCACAGCAGGAAGTCCAGTGGATTCTGTCATTCGTTTCGCAGCACGTCCAGTTGGTGCGGCAAGTACGAACGGAAATGCTTCATCTTTTTTATAATCACCCGGGTCAAGAGATACGCCGTGAAGATCGCTGTAAAGCTCGACAATCCCTTTAATGACCGTCGTTTTCCCTGTACCCGGCCCGCCTGTTAAGAGCAGCATCGGGGACATGAGTGCCTTTTGAATGGCTTCTTTTTGGGTCGGTGCATACTGGACACCCAGCCGCTCCTCCAATTCACCAAGTGCGAGAAGAAATTCTGATTCAGGAAATTGATCTGCATATTCTGTTTGAGAGACAATTTTTTGAATGCGTTTTGCAACACTTTGTTCCGCATAAAAGAGCGAAGGATGATAACAGCGATCATCTTCAATGATCATGTCTTTCCCTTCACCAAGTGCAATGATCTGATTGGCAACGTCCATTTCAGTCACTTTGTAGTCATTGCCTGTTTGATTCAGCAATTTACGGGTTTCAATGATCAGATCTTTCGTTTGTATGTACGTATGACCGTCTTGCAGGCTTGCTGTCTCAACGGTATACAAAAGGGCTGCACGAATGCGGTCTGGATCATTTCCAGATATCCCTGTTCTAGCGCCGAGTTCATCTGCTTTAATAAATCCAATCCCCTCTACGTCTTTGACGAGCTGATAAGGGTTTTCTTCAATTTTCTGCAACGTTTCACTCTCGTACACTTGGTAAATCTTCATGCTAAGCTGAGGACCAAAGCCATATTGATTCAGGCTGATCATGATTTGCTCAAGCCCCTGATGCTCCTGAAGTGCGGCAGCCAGCTTATCTGCCTTCTTTTTTGACAGGCGCGGGACGTCATACAAAACAGACGGATCACGCATAATTTGATGAAGCGTCTGATTGCCTAACTTGCCGACGATTTCTTCCGCCGTCTTTTTCCCAATCCCTTCAAACAAGTCACTAGAGAGATAATGAATAATGCCTTGTTTTGTTGTAGGGACTTCCTTTTGAAAATGAGTGGCTTGAAACTGCTCACCAAACTTCGGATGACTTGTGACCTTGCCATAGAAGGTGTAGGTTTCCTCCTCATGAAGCGCTGGGAAGTACCCTGTGACAGATGCTGTTTTTTCCTCTAAATTCTCTGATGTTTCAATGACTTTTACTTTTAACACCGAGTATAAATTACTTTCGTTATGGAAAATAACGGCTTGAACCGTCCCTTTTAAAAACGGTTCGTCTTCAAGCTTCATTTGATCTGGATGTTCCTGCACAGGTCTTCCCTCCTTCCGGTTATTCTGCCTCTTGAATCAGCTTTTGCGCATGCAATGCAAGCATATGATCAGGCTGCACGTCAATGGCTTTTCCTAGCATTTCAAGCGCTTCATCTTTTTTTTCTAAATACGCATACGCAACGCCTGCATTATAAAAGGCGTCTGCATGCTGCGGATCTCGCGCAATCACTTCAGTAAAGACTGTGACCGCTTCCTCCAGTAGATGTTCATTCGCTAAGCACATGCCAAATTGAAATCTTGCTTCGTTATCTTCTTCGTTTAGCTCAACTGCACGCTGAAGATAAGGCATCGCAAGCTTCGGCTGCTCTAATTTCATCAGTGTCTGCCCTAACATATAAAACAAATCACTGTTTTCCATTCCAGCTTTTAGCGCTTGCTCAAAATAGTCTTTCGCTTTCATAAAGTCTTCTTTCATCGTGTAGACATTTCCTGCCCCGTAATAGGCTGCAGCTGCTGTATGATCAAGTTCAATGGCTTTTTGAAAGAAGTTCAAAGCACGTTCAAATTCATGAACGCTTGAAAGTAAATTCGCAAAGTTAATATATGGAACCGGGTCCTTTGGGCTTTCTTCAATGGCTTTCGTAAAAGCTTCAGCTGCCTGTTCGATGTTCCCTTGATTTAAAGCTTCAATACCGATTTCGTTATGATTCATTCGCTCTCTTCATCCTTTCATTAAAAAACCTCAACAGCGACGTTGAGGTTTTTAACACATGTTACACATACGACAGCTTTTGGCCATCTTTAAAGACATCGTCAATGGTCCCGCCGCCAAGACATTCTTCGCCATCATAAAAAACAACAGCTTGTCCTGGAGTGACAGCACGAACGGGTTCATCAAAGATCACCATTGCTTCCTGCTCACCTGTCATTTTGACTTTTACATGATGATCTTCTTGACGGTATCGGAATTTCGCTGTGCATGTGAGTTCACCGTTTTCGCCGACAATATGAGGACGAGTCCAGCTGATGTTAACAGCTGAAATACTTTCAGAGTATAAAAGCGGATTGTGGAAGCCTTGTTCAACAAATAAGATATTTTTCTCTAAGTCCTTCCCAACAACGAACCACGGATCACCGCTTCCGCCAATGCCAAGTCCTTGGCGTTGACCGATCGTGTAATACATGAGTCCATCATGTTCACCTTTTACTTCTCCGTCCATTGTCTGCATCACACCGGGCTGTGCAGGCAAATATTGGCTGAGGAATGTTTTAAAGTTTCTTTCCCCAATAAAGCAGATGCCCGTAGAATCTTTTTTCGTTGCTGTTGCGAGCTCTGCTTCTTTCGCTAATTCACGCACTCTTTTTTTCTCTAAATCGCCGATTGGGAACAACACTTTATCAAGCTGTTCTTGAGTCAGCTGATTCAAGAAATAAGTTTGGTCTTTGTTTGTATCAAGACCTCTTAGCATTTTCACTTCATCGCCGGTTCTGTCGACACGGGCATAGTGGCCTGTTGCCAAATAATCCGCTCCAAGCGACAATGCATGCTCAAGAAATGCTTTGAACTTAATTTCTTTGTTACACATGACATCTGGGTTCGGCGTTCTGCCTGCTTTATATTCATCAAGAAAATATTGAAACACTTTGTCCCAATACTGTTTCTCGAAATTCACTGCATAATATGGGATTCCAATCTGGTTACAAACACGAATGACATCCTCATAGTCCTCCGTTGCTGTACATACACCATTTTCATCTGTGTCATCCCAGTTTTTCATAAATATGCCGATCACATCATAGCCTTGCTCCTTTAACATGAGCGCAGCAACTGATGAATCGACGCCTCCGGACATACCGACCACAACTCTTGTGTCTTCAGGTCTTTTTGTCATCTTCATCAACTCCAATTTCAATGAAACAACGTGCGCGTTTCGTTCTTCAGGTGCCTAGCTGTTTCATTTTTCACACACGAACAAAAGGGAGCATTTATTTGGCTAGGCGTTTCACGACAGTCGCTATCTTACGCGCCGCCTGCTTCACATGTTCCTCTTCATTTCCAAGACCGAAGCTTATTCTGACTGAGGATGTCAGCTCTTTTGCTTCTTCACCATACATGGCGCTTAATACGTGCGAAGGAAGGACAGATCCAGCCGTACATGCTGACCCGCTCGAAACAGCAATCCCTTCCATATCTAAGTTCACAAGTAACGATTCAATAGAAACGCCCGGGAAGTGGACATTTAAAATATGCGGCAATGTCTCTTTCGGATGTCCATTGATAGAGAAATTGAGTGATTCCTCTTCGAATACTTGCAGCATCGCTTCTTTGAGCTTACCATAATGCACTGCTTTTTCTCTTCTATTTTGCTTTGTTAATTGAACTGCTTCTGCAAGTCCAATGATTCCCGCCACATTTTCAGTGCCAGCACGGCGTTTTCTTTCTTGTTCTCCTCCGAATAGCTGCGGAGAAAGTTTTACACGCTCATTCACGTATAAAAAGCCTGTTCCCATCGGGCCATTTAGTTTATGACCGGACGCAGATAAGAGGTCGATATGAAGTTCTGTGACATCAATTGATATTGTCCCAAATGCCTGTACAGCGTCTGTATGAAAATGAGCAGCGTGATCATGCAAAAGTTGACCAATTTCTTTAATTGGCTGAATCACACCTGTTTCGTTATTGCCATACATGATGGTCACAAGAATTGTATCGTCTCTTAGTGCTTGTTTTAATTGATCAAGATGAATCAATCCAGTGTGATCCACATCTAAATACGTCACATCAAAACCAAGCTTCTCTAAGCGTTCGCATGTATGCAGCACTGCATGATGCTCAGTTTTTGTTGTGATGATATGTTTTCCTTCATGCTGCCTTGCCATTGCCACACCTGTAATGGCCAAGTTGTCTGCCTCTGTTCCCCCGCTTGTGAGGATGATCTCCTGCTGCTTACAGTGTAATTCTCCTGCAATGACTTCCCTTGCTTCATCGAGCCACTTTCTTGCCTCGCGTCCATATGAATGAATACTAGAGGGATTGCCAAATATCTCTGTAAAGTAAGGCATCATCTTGTCCACAATTCGCTGATCCATCGGCGTTGTGGCTGCATGATCTAAATAGATACGTTCCATTTCCGGTACACCTCTGATCTAAATATAGAACATATACGCCTCTTGATCCTCGTCATCTTTATAGCTTGCCAAGTCTTCAAGAGTTGTATTGTCTAGTACGTCTTTTACTGCATCACGAATACGAATCCAAAGTGCACGCTTTGCTGGCTCTTCGTTTTCGATCACTTCAACAGGACTAATAGGTCCTTCTAATACTCGAATAATATCACCGGCTGTAATCTCGTTTGGCTCATGGGCAAGCACATAGCCACCATACGCTCCGCGGATACTTTTCACAAGACGAGCATTGCGAAGTGGTGATACAAGCTGCTCTAAATAATGCTCAGACAAATCATTGTTTTGAGCGATTGATTTTAATGATGTAGGGCCTTCGCCATGTTTTTTGGCTAATTCGATCATGATCGTCAGACCATATCTGCCTTTAGTAGAAATTTTCAAGTTAAACACCTCTGCGTTTTCTATTTCTATGTCATCAATTTTTTTCTGATTTCATATACGCTTATATAGACCAAAAGCAATTATATCATACTTTTAGCCAACTTTCATTTGCGGGTTCTGAGCTCAAAACGAGGACGCATCCCTTTTCTATTTGAAGAAATTTCGGTACTCTATACAAACAAGACATTGCTTTAGGAGAGATAATCATGAAACCTTTAGCGTATCGGATGCGCCCAAGTCATATTGGAGACATTATTGGGCAGGAGCATCTCGTTGGAGAAGGTCAAATTATTAGACGAATGGTCGAGGCGAAACATTTGTCCTCGATGATTTTATACGGGCCGCCGGGAATCGGCAAAACATCCATTGCAACTGCAATCGCTGGCAGTACAAGCATTGCCTTCCGTACATTGAATGCGGTGATTCATAACAAAAAAGATATGGAAGCTGTCGCCGCTGAAGCGAAAATGAGTGGTCAGGTCATCTTGATTTTAGACGAAGTCCACAGACTCGATAAAGGGAAGCAGGATTTCCTTCTTCCGTATTTAGAAAATGGCATGATCATTTTAATTGGCGCGACAACAGCTAATCCGTATCATGCGATCAACCCAGCCATCCGTAGCCGGACACAAATATTTGAGCTGAAGCCGCTGGAAACAGAGCAAATCAAAGCTGCATTATCTCGAGCTTTACAGGATGAACATCGCGGGCTTGGCGGTTATTCGGTCAAAGTTGATGAGGAGGCAATGAATCATTTTGCAAATGGATGCGGAGGAGATGTGCGTTCCGCTTTAAATGCGCTTGAACTAGCCGTCTTATCGACAAAAGCGGATGAATCTGGACAGATCACGATCACTCTAGCTGCAGCAGAAGAATGTTTACAAAAAAAGAGCTTCTCGCATGATAAAAACGGTGATGCCCATTATGATGTCCTCTCGGCTTTTCAAAAATCCATCAGAGGATCTGACGCAGATGCTGCGCTACATTACCTTGCAAGACTCATTGAAGCGGGAGACCTTGAAAGCATTTCGAGACGATTACTTGTGATGGCTTATGAAGATATTGGCTTAGCCAGCCCGCAGGCAGGGCCACGTGTGTTAAGCGCTGTTCAAACAGCTGAGAGAGTTGGTTTCCCAGAAGCACGAATCCCACTCGCTAATGCCGTGATTGAACTGTGTCTTTCTCCAAAGTCAAACTCCGCTTACCAAGCGATTGATGCGGCACTGCATGATATTCGCACGGGGAAAATTGGTGAAGTTCCCGTTCATTTAAAAGATGCCCACTATAAAGGGGCAGCAGCACTTGGAAGGGGCGCCGATTACTTATATCCGCACGATTATGAAAATGGCTGGGTGAAGCAGCAATATTTACCTGACCCGCTGAAAAACAAGCAATATTATGAACCAAAGCAAACTGGAAAATTTGAAGGTGCACTAAAGCAAGTGTATGAAAATTTAAGACGGCAAAAATAAAAAAAGCCCCCTGCTCTAAGCAGGCGGGCTGTTTATTTATCATTCACACGTGTAATCGGAATATCTTTTAACAGTTTCATAATGACATGACCACCCATGATCAGTCCAGCCACAGATGGAACAAAAGCATTGGATGACGGCGGCATTTGTGCCTTACGAATTTTCGCTTCATCATTTCCAACTTCTTTTCTCACATCTTCACGAATGACAATCGGACTTTCATCAGAGAAAATAACTTCAATTCCCTTACGAATGCCTTCCTTCCGCAGGCGTGTTCTGACGACTTTCGCAATTGGGTCTGTATGTGTTTTCGAGATGTCATCAATTTTAAAACGTGTCGGATCTGTTTTATTTGCAGCACCCATACTCGAAATAATGTTCACATCGCGTTTCAGGCACTCTTTCATTAAATGAATTTTATAATGAATTGTATCTGATGCATCAATGACATAATCAAGTGGATACTCAAAGAATTGTTCATATGTTTCTTCTGTATAGAACATTTTGAGCGCAACAACTTCACATTCTGGGTTAATGTCAGCAATTCTTGCCTGCATTAAGTCAACTTTAGGCTGACCAACCGTTGATAGCAAAGCTGGCAGCTGCCTATTTACATTTGTAATATCAATATCATCTTTATCAACAAGAACAATACGGCCAACACCTGAACGAGCAAGGGCTTCTACTGCAAAAGAACCTACGCCGCCTACTCCAAGCACTGCAACTGTACTGTTTTTTAATATATTTAAGCCTTCCTTGCCAATGGCAAGCTCGTTTCTTGAAAACTGATGTAACAAGTGCCTCACTCCACCTTTATTTAAAATGAATCGAAAGAATCATATCATATTCAGCATTCTCCGTCATCCTTCTCAAATAGAAAAAAACACAAAAAAGTCCCGATCACGCCGCCAGCTTTTCCTTCGTTTTGAACCCCGCACCATGCAGGTGGGTGCTTTCTTCCTCACTTTATAAGTCCTCAGAAGAGGCATTTATGCAGAAAGGAAAGGCAAGCTCCCGTAGAAAAAAATGTTCGGTCAAAACTAGGTAACCACCGTACGTATCAGGACTTTATTTATTGGTTGATGAAAGCATATCATAGGCATGTCCCTTTTTCAAGCGTTTACATGCCTATAAACATGCGCCTATTTTACTGTTTTACTTTTGTTTTAATAGCCAAACTCAGTTCATCTAGCTGCGCTGCGCTTACAGTGCCAGGAGCATCTGTGAGAACACAGCTTGCACTTGCCGTTTTCGGGAACGCAATGGTATCTCTTAGGTTAGATCGGCCGGCAAGCAGCATCACTAAGCGGTCAAGTCCAAGCGCAATTCCGCCGTGCGGAGGCACACCATGCTCAAATGCATCAAGAAGGAAGCCGAACTGATCGTACGCTTCTTCTTTAGAAAAGCCAAGTAAACCAAACATTTTCTCTTGAATGTCCTTTTCAAAAATACGAATAGAACCTCCGCCAAGCTCATAGCCGTTCAGCACAAGATCATACGCTTGAGCTTTCATATCTTCTGGACTTGTTTCAATTAATTCAAGATCATCCCGAACTGGCATTGTGAAAGGATGGTGGGCAGCATAGAAGCGGCCTTCTTCTTCATCCTTTTCAAGCAGCGGCCAATCG
The DNA here is from genome assembly GCF_040047675.1 of Bacillus sp. BS1807G30. Taxonomy (NCBI): domain Bacteria; kingdom Bacillati; phylum Bacillota; class Bacilli; order Caryophanales; family Bacillaceae; genus Bacillus; species Bacillus sp. BS1807G30. The sequence continues at coordinate 2,393,120 of NZ_CP157353.1, forward strand.
ACTACCCATAAGAAATTGAAGACAGATTCATCGATGAGTTTAAGCTCTTTGCCAAGTTTTAAGCGAAGTGCGCCAAGCGCATCATGGACAACAGACGTCTTATCTGCAACAAAGAGTAAAAGGTCGCCTTCTTCAACTTGAAGCTGTTCTTTTAATTCTGCTTGTTTTGACTCATCAAAGAATTTAGCGATTGGTCCTTTTAACTCTGTCCCTTCAGCTTTTAGCCAAGCAAGACCTTTTGCACCATAGTTCGCTGCAAATGCACCAAGTGCATCGATGTCTTTTCTTGAGTAGTTTGCTGCAGCCCCTTTTACATTAATGGCTTTGACAGCTCCACCATTGTTTACAGCACCGCTGAAGACTTTGAAATCTGAGTCTTTTACCGTGTCTGAAATGTTGACAAGCTTCATGTCAAATCGGGTATCTGGCTTGTCAGAACCATAGGAATTCATCGCTTCATCATACGTCATACGAGGTAATGGCAATGTCAGGTCAACACCTTTGACATCTTTCATCACCTTTGCCATCATCTCTTCAGCAAGCGTCATGATGTCTTCTTGACTCATAAAGGACATTTCAATATCGACTTGTGTAAATTCCGGCTGACGGTCAGCACGTAAGTCTTCATCTCTAAAGCAGCGAGCGATTTGATAGTAGCGGTCCATCCCAGACACCATGAGCAATTGCTTAAATAATTGCGGAGACTGCGGCAGCGCATAGAATTCTCCTTCATGTACACGGCTTGGCACAAGATAGTCACGTGCACCTTCTGGCGTACTTTTTGTTAAAATTGGCGTTTCAATGTCTAGAAAGCCGTGATCATCTAAGAAATGGCGGAATGCTTTTGTGACTTCATGTCGCATTTTCATCGTTTCAAACATCGCAGGACGGCGAAGATCTAGGTAGCGGTATTTTAAGCGCACATCTTCTGATACCTCATCTGCTTGATCAGAAATCACAAATGGAGGCGTCTTGGCTTCATTTAAAACAGTGACCGTGTCGACTTGAATTTCAATTTTGCCTGTTTTTAAATTTGGGTTGATCGTGGCTTCTTCTCTTGCGACCACTGTCCCTTTAATATCAAGGACATATTCATTACGAATCGATTCTGCTGTCTCAAGAGCCTCTTTTGATTGGTCTGGATGAAAGACAACTTGCACAATGCCTGTACGATCACGCAGGTCAATAAAGATTAATCCACCAAGGTCACGACGTTTTTGTACCCATCCTTTTAATACAACTGTTTGACCGATTTGGTCTTCTGTTACTTCTCCACAATAAAAAGTTCTACCAAACACAAACATTCCACTCCTTCTTTACGCTTTCTGGTGGGCTTTCATCATTTGAATCAGCTCATCAAGCTTCACTTCAATTTGTTCACCCGTTGTCGTATCTTTTACATTTACAATTTGCTGCGCCAGCTCATCTTCACCAAGAACTGCAATAAACTTGGCTTTCGAGCGGTCTGCGGCTTTAAATTGTGCTTTTAGCTTTTTCCCTGTATAGTCCATTTCACTTGAAATGCCTTCTTTTCTTAGGCGATTCAATAAGCCAACAGCATAATCTTTTGCTTGATCTCCTAATGCCGCAATATATAAATCAATGCCGTCTTGAACAGGAAGCTCAATCTTCTCTGCATCAATCGCTGATAGGAAACGTTCAATACTCATCGCAAAGCCGATACCTGGTGATTCAGGACCGCCAATTCCTTCAACAAGTCCATCATAACGGCCGCCGCCGGCTAATGTTGTGATTGCCCCAAAGCCTTCTGCATTACTCATAATCTCAAAGGCTGTGTGATTGTAATAATCAAGACCGCGCACTAAGTTCGAATCGACGACATATTCAATGCCTAGATCGGTTAAGTATTGTTTTACTTTTTCAAAATAAGTCCGTGATTCTTCATTTAAGTAATCTTGAATGGATGGTGCCGTTGCCATCAGTTCGTGGTCGCGGTCCTTTTTACAATCAAGAATACGTAATGGATTTTGATGTAAACGAATTTGGCAGTCGTGACAGAATTCATCAATTCTTGGTTCAAAATGCTCGACAAGTGCTTGGCGGTAATCAGCACGGCTTTCTTTGTCACCAAGGCTGTTAATGACGAGTTTTAAGTTGGAAAGACCCGCTTTCTCATACACACTCATCGCTAATGAAATGACCTCTGCATCAATGGCAGGATCTTTTGAACCGATCGCTTCAATTCCGAATTGATAAAATTGACGATATCTTCCCGTTTGCGGACGCTCATAGCGGAACATTGGTCCAATGTAGTACAGCTTTGTAGGCTGTGCAGGCTGTGCAAACAGTTTATTTTCAACATAAGAACGGACAGTTGAAGCTGTTCCTTCTGGGCGAAGTGTGATGCTACGTCCTTTTTTGTCTTCAAATGTGTACATCTCTTTTTGAACGATATCTGTTGACTCACCTACTCCTCGTGCAAACAGTTCCGTATGCTCAAAAATCGGTGTGCGGATTTCTTTGTATTGAAAGGCTGCACATGTATCTCTCGCAATTTGTTCAACATACTGCCAGCGTTCTGATTCTCCCGGTAAAATATCCTGTGTGCCTCTTGGAATATTAAAACTCATTTTTCGTCCTCCTACGACCATCATTCATTTTTTATGTGGACATATAAAAAACCCCCGCCTCTACTATGTGTATAGTAGGGACGAGAGTTATACCCGTGGTGCCACCCTAGTTGGAACATGATCTAGCCATGTTCCCGCTCAAATCCTTAACGCAGATTCACGTTCTCCGCCTAATGACTCATTTTTTGAGTGTTCAGCAGGAAACCTACAGAGTGTTCTTTCGTGATAAATGCCATGCGGATTCGCTTTCAGCCTAAGGCGATTCCTCTCTGCTCACGCAATTTACCCTACTATTCTCTATCATCAGTTCCACATTTTAAATTTTCAAGTGTGTTGATTTATATTATAATAAGGTCGGTGCTGCCACTCTGTCAACCCTTGCCGTGCCTCTTTTTCTTTTCCAGCTCTTCTTTTGACGTGCATCCGTATTCAGATGCCGTTTCTTCAAGGAAGCCTGGTTGATCCATTTCGTCGTGCTGCCAGCGATCGATATCACGATGTCCATTATATTGCACTCGTCCTAATTTTCTGCTTAATCTCATGTTTGTACATCCTTTTATCACATTTTTATCTAGTATAAACAGATTGATTCATTTTTATTAGGGAAACTGCAAGGAATTCATCCATTACATAACGAATTAACATTCATCGGTTTTACAAGGGAGGGGAAAACACCGTTTTGAATCTGAAAACACACCATCACATGATATTGCTGCTCACCTGTTTTGTCCTCATTGCCAGCACTTGGCCAGTGACACATGCGACGGCTCAAACAGATCAAGCTGTCGTTGCAACAGATGAAATCAATGTGCGAACCGGACCTGGTTTAAGCTACGGGATCGCAGCAGTTGTGAAACGAGGAGAAAGCTATCCCATTCTCACTGAACAAGGAGAATGGGTGCAGATCGGGCTATCGAACGGACAAAAAGGCTGGGTCGTCTCATGGCTGATTACCAAGTCATCTGATGCACAAAAGCCTGTTAAGCAAAAGACGCAAGGTCAAAGTACGCAAGGTAGCAGTTCGATTACGTCAACAGCCTCTGACCTTCGCATTCGGACAGGCCCAGGGACTTCCTATCAAGTCATTGGCACTTTCCCGCAAGGCGCTTCCGCTAAAAAGCTGGACACAAGCGGCGAATGGACAAAAATATCGTACAAACAAGCGGAAGGCTGGGTCCACTCTGATTATATTTCCGGCGGACAAAACGCTTCTTCATCCAGTTCAGCTGAGCCCGCTCGTTCTAAACAGTCCGGCACAGTTGGCGTATCAAGCTTGAATGTTCGAAAATCGGCGGCACCAAATGCACAAGTAGCCGCTTCACTTTCCCGCAACACTCAAGTCACCATTTTACGGGAGCAAAATGGCTGGTATGAAATCGAAGCAAAAGGCGTTAAAGGCTGGGTTGCAAGTTATTATATTGTTTCAAGCCAAGGAACAAGTTCAGCACCTGAAAAGAATTCATCCTCTTCGTCATCTCATCAGAAAGCGTACATCGTTTATGATGGAACGAATATTAGAAAAAGCGCTTCTACCTCTGCTGGTATTGCAGAAAGAGGAACAAAAGGAGCTGCTTATCAAATTGTTCGTACGCAAGGTGACTGGTACGAGGTGACATTATCAAACGGCGGAACAGGCTACGTGGCGAGCTGGGTCGTTCAAACAAAGAAAAATAGCAGCGAAGCACCAAGACCTCAGCAGGATTCATCGTCTAGCACTGGATCTTTAAAAGGCAAAACAATTGTTCTTGATCCTGGTCATGGCGGAAAAGACAGCGGCACGATCGGCGCAGACGGTGCATTTGAAAAGAATATCACGATCAAAACCGCTCATTTGCTGGCGGGTAAGTTAAGAGCTTCTGGAGCAAATGTCTATTTAACAAGAAGTGATGATACATTCATCAGCCTTCAATCGAGGGTTGCCACTTCACATTACCGAAATGCAGATGCATTTATTAGTCTTCATTATGATAGCTTTATGGACCCAAGTATCAGAGGGAGCACCGCATATTATTATCAGGCATCCAAAGATCAACGTCTGGCGACAAGCGTTCATACTGAAGTCGCAAAACGATCACAGATCCCTGATAAAGGAGTCAAATTTGGAGATTATTTTGTTTTAAGAGAAAACAAACGCCCTTCCCTTTTATATGAACTCGGCTATTTAAGCAATCCTCAAGAAGAAGCGATCATTTATAGCGCCTCTTACCAAGAACGAGTGACAGAAGGAATGACAGAAGGATTAAAACAATATTTCCGATAGAAAAAAGAGGCCGCTGCGCCTCTTTTTTGATACCAAAAGAAAAAGACTCTAAACAAACTCTCAGCAAGAGTTTATCTACAGTCTAATGTCTTTCTATTCTTTGCTGTCCATCAACATGGTGACAGGCCCCGAATTGGTCAATGAGACGTCCATCATCGCCCCAAAACGTCCAGTTTCAACATGGATGCCTTTTTCTCTAAGCGTTTCATTGAAGCATTCGTAAAGTGAATTCGCCACATCCGGTTTGGCAGCTTTCATAAAGTTCGGCCGTCTGCCTTTTCTCGTATCACCATAAAGGGTAAATTGAGACACAGACAGTACACTTCCTTTTACATCTAACAAAGAATGATTCATTTTCCCGTTTTCATCTTCAAAAATACGCAAGTGTGCGAGCTTTTCAGCTAAGTAATGCACATCTTCTTCTGTGTCTTCATGTGTAACCCCAACGAGCACCATATAGCCTTCATTGATGGCACCTGTGATCTCTTCTTCTACTTTCACAGATGCACTCGTCACACGCTGAACAACAAGCCTCATAGACGATATACTTCCTTTCTAATTCATAAATCGGCGAACTGAGTAAATGTCTTTGATTTGTTTAATACGTTCCACTACTTTATGCAAATGATTAATATTTTGGATAAAAATAGCCATATGAATCGTCGCTACTTTGTTCCGATCCGACTTCCCAGAAACAGAGGAAATGTTTGTTTTCGTTTCATTCACCGCTTGAAGCACCTCATTAAGTAAGCCGCGTCGATCGTATCCTAATATCTCAATTTCCACATTGTATTCTTTACGGTTTCGAGCAGGCTGTTCGTGCTCCCACTCAACCGGAATTAACCGCTCCTGCGCTTCTCCTGTCTTCACGTTTGGGCAGTCCTCACGGTGAACAGATACGCCACGGCCTTTTGTAATAAAGCCAACAATGCTATCACCAGGAACAGGATTACAACACTTAGATAAACGGACAAGCAAGTTATCAATTCCTTTCACTCGTACGCCAGCTTCGCGTTTTTTCCCGTGATATGGTTTTGACTCTACAGACACTTCTTGAACGGTTTTCTCTTGTTCTTCCTGATCTCTTTGTTTTCTTTCTTTTTCCGTTAAACGATTCGCCACTTGGAGTGCCGTAATTCCGTTATAACCGACAGCTGCATACATGTCCTCTTCATTTGAGAAATTAAATTTATCGGCCACTTTTTGCAGATTTTCAGCTGTCAAAATGTCTTTGACATCGAACTCAAGGTTTTTGATTTCTTTCTCCACAAGTTCTCGGCCTTTTTCGACATTTTCTTCACGGCGCTGTTTCTTGAAAAACTGTCTGATCTTGTGCTTCGCTTGGGAGGTTTGGGCAAGTTTTACCCAATCCTGGCTTGGTCCATAGCTATGCTTAGATGTCAGAATTTCAATAATGTCACCTGTTTTTAGCTTATGATCAAGTGTGACCATTTTACCGTTGACCTTGGCTCCGATTGTTTTATTCCCAATTTCCGAATGAATCCGGTATGAGAAATCAATTGGAACAGAACCAGACGGCAGCTCTATGACGTCTCCTTTTGGTGTAAATACAAACACCATATCAGAGAAAAGATCAATTTTTAACGATTCCATAAATTCTTCCGCATCTGTGGATTCATTTTGGAATTCAAGGATTTCTCTAAACCAAGACAGCTTCTTCTGGAAAACGGCTTCTTCCGTCGATTCTGCTGACTCTTTGCCTTCTTTATACGCCCAGTGTGCGGCAATTCCGTATTCCGCAATTTCGTGCATTTCCACTGTACGAATCTGAACTTCAAGCGGGTCCCCTTTTGGACCAATCACCGTTGTATGAAGAGACTGATACATGTTCGGCTTTGGCATCGCAATATAATCCTTAAATCTGCCTGGCATCGGCTTCCAGCACGTATGAATAATACCAAGTACCGCATAGCAGTCTTTAATGCTGTCAACCAAAATACGTACAGCCAGCAAATCATATATTTCATTAAACTGCTTATTTTGCATGACCATTTTGCGATAAATACTATAAATATGTTTCGGTCTGCCGGAGAATTCAGCCTTAATGTTCACCTCAGACACGCGGTCTTTCACTTCATTGACAACCTCGTCCAAGTATTCTTCACGTTCCGCTCGTTTGCGCTTCATGAGATTCACAATCCGGTAGTATTGCTGCGGATTTAAATAGCGGAGGGCTGTATCTTCAAGCTCCCACTTAATCTTTGAAATCCCTAATCTGTGCGCAAGCGGTGCAAAGATCTCAAGGGTTTCATTTGAAATTCTTCGCTGCTTTTCCTGCGGAAGATGTTTGAGTGTTCTCATATTGTGAAGACGGTCTGCCAGCTTAATTAAGATGACGCGAATATCCTGCGCCATTGCAACAAACATTTTACGATGGTTTTCAGCCTGTTGTTCTTCTTGTGATTTATATTTAATCTTTCCGAGCTTTGTCACACCATCAACAAGCATGGCCACTTCTTCGTTAAAATGCTCTTTTAAATCTTCTAATGTCACATCCGTGTCTTCGACAACATCATGCAAGAAGCCGCCTGCAATGGTCGAAGGGTCCATTTCAAGATCAACAAGAATTCCCGCCACTTGAATAGGATGGATAATATAGGGCTCACCGGATTTCCGGTATTGTTCCTTGTGAGCATTTTCAGCATATTCGTATGCACGCTCTATAAATTGAATATGTTCAGCGGACAGGTATTCTCTTGCCTTATCAATGACCTGCTGCGCCGTTAAAACTTGTTCGTTCGCCATGGAATCACCTTTTTAAATGAAAACTGTATTGTAGTTTATTATCAAGAAAAATTCGATAGATGTAAAGAGAAGAAGTCCGCTAAAAGATTTTTGATAGGAAAAAAGCACCCTTCTTACTGAGTGCTTTTTGCGTAAAACTCCATTAGTATTGCATTAACGTCAAGATGTCGTAACCGTCAAGCTTCTTTCTACCATCAAGATACGTCAGCTCAATTAAAAATGCAATCCCTGCCACAACGCCGCCTAATTCCTCAACCAGCTTGATGGACGCTTCAATCGTTCCACCTGTCGCAAGCAAATCATCTGTGATCAGTACACGCTGACCAGGACGAATTGCATCTTTATGAATCGTTAATACATCTTTACCGTATTCCAAACCGTAATCGACTTTGATGACTTCACGAGGAAGCTTTCCTTCTTTACGAACTGGGGCAAAACCTACACCAAGTGCGTATGCTACAGGGCAGCCAATAATGAATCCACGCGCTTCAGGTCCAACAATCAGATCAATGTCTCTTTCCTTCGCGTATTCAACGATTTGATCCGTTGCATAACGGTACACTTCGCCTTTATCCATTAACGTTGTAATATCTTTAAATTGTACACCTTCCTTTGGGTAGTCAGGTACAACTGTCACATATTGTTTTAAATCCATCTTTTCCTTTTCCTCCTCGTACGTCAAAGCACAGGTGAGACTTCGCTCATCATGCTATTCAGCCATTCCTTCAGCTCTTTGGCTGAGGAATATGTTAGTGTTTGATCGAGTTCCATCAATCGTTGTTTTGCTGTATAAGACGATGATGCGGTTAAATCTTTTTTAGGGGCATCACGCACTATTGACAGCACACCATTCTCTATTTTAACAAAACCGAGTTCAAAAAACACCTTTGTCATAAAAATGATTGTATCTTTTGTCCAACCTCTATGTTTGGCAAGCTCCATGCCTTGTTCTTTAATAGGAAAACTTCCCCGTTTGAACAAGAACCCATAAAACCATTTGAATTGATCACGGCTCGGGAATGAGGACATAAAGTGATCTTCTTTCCGCTGAAACACCGTATAAATTCTTGCTGGTTGTTGGTTTTCTAAAAGCAGCTTGAGCAAGTGTTCATCGGCAGGAACATCGGCAAAGATCACATACTTTTCCTGCACATCAAACGTGGATACATTTTCTGCATCAATAAGATGAATCGGAATATCCACCAGCTCCGATTGCTTTTTTGTTTCTTCGTCAAAACAGAAGACCATCGTTTTTGCTGGATCAAGTGTTGATACTTTCTTTTCCCAATCTTTTTTCCCGCGCAAATCAAACAGCTGCCATTCATCGACTCTAGCGTCTTTTAGCATGAGCTGAGGTTTCTTTCGGTTATTCCATTCATTAATCGAGACCTCGCCAACAACAGAAATTAGACTCCCCGGGACAAGTTCTTCTTTTAGTTTACCTTGGTGAAAACCGACACAGTCGAGCAGCTTGTCTTCGTCTTTTAGTGACATTTTAATGTGATTTTGATTGGCCCCGATCGTTCGGATGTCTTCAAGCTTGGCGTCTTCAATCATAATGAACGGCTTAGGATTCTGCATGCCAAACGGGGACAGCAGTCCCACTTCTTCAATGGCTTGCACCGTCATTTCGTCCACTTTACATACTGCATCGACCCGTTGAATTGGAATAAAATCTTCTTCTGTCAACGTTTCATTTGCATATTGATTCAATCTTTCCCTAAGTAAAGGAACATCATCCGCTTGAAGTGTCATTCCTGCTGCCATCGGGTGTCCACCGAAATGCGGCAGGATGTCACGGCACTTGCTCAAATGGAAAAATAAATCAAAGCCAGGAATACTTCGTGCTGACCCTTTCGCCATCTGCGTTTCTTCGTCTATTCCAAGCACAATCGCCGGACGAGAAAATGTATCCGTCAATTTTGAGGCAACAATGCCGACAACGCCTGGATTCCAGCCAGCTTTTGCTACGACGATAGCAGACTGGTCAGCGCCTGTCTCTTCAACCATTTGAATGGCTTCTTCCGTGATCGTACTCACAATTTTCTGCCGTTCTTTGTTCAATTCTTGTACAAAACGAGCGAGTTCTTCTGCTTCATCCATATCCTCAGTCATGAGAAGATGAACAGCCGGATCTGCCTGCTCAATTCGTCCAACAGCATTCAGCCTTGGCGCAATTTGAAAGCCGATCGTTTCCTCATTTGCTTCTTCAAGAGTGGCGCCTGCTTCTTTTAATAACGCTTTTAACCCAGGCCGTCTAGATTGACGAAGCTGCATCAGGCCTTTTTTTGCAAGCCATCTATTTTCATCATGCAGCGGGACAAGATCGGCAATTGTACCGATTGCAGCAAGATCTAATAATTCTACTGGGAGTTTACCAAGGAGTGCATGTGCCACTTTAAACGCAACACCGACACCCGCAAGCTCTTTAAACGGATACTCACACCCAGGCTGCTTAGGATGTACAATCGCAAGTGCCTCAGGCAGTTCCTCGCTTGGTTCATGGTGATCTGTGATGATCAGGTCTAATCCTATTTCTTTTGCAATACGTGCTTCATTTACAGCAGCGATCCCTGTATCTACGGTGATAACAAGCGATGCCCCTTGCTCTTTGATATATCGGAAAGCCTGTTCGTTTGGCCCATATCCTTCTTTAAATCGATCTGGAATGTAAAAGTCTACCTTAGCAGATCGTTCTTTTAGTGTATGTAAAAGTACAGACGTACTTGTCACACCATCTGCATCATAATCTCCGAAGATCACAATCGATTCCTGCTCTTCGATCGCTTTGTTGATGCGCTCTACTGCTTCTTTCATTCCTTTTAATAAGAATGGATCATGAAATTCGGCTTTTTGATCAAATAAAAAAGACCTCGCTTCTTCTACTTCTTCGAGCCCTCTTTGTACAAGAAGTGATGCAGTCAGCGCTGAAATATTCAGATTTTCAGAGAGTGATTTCACTTTTTCTTCGCTAGGATGTTCATATTCCCAACGCATTTTGGATAATAACATAAATTCACCCCTCAACCACACTATTATACTAGAGTGGACTGAGGGGTTTCAATTTTTATTTTATGAAATGATACTGGAAGATTATTTTTCCTTCCGGTCAAAAGACGCTGGCTGTTCTTTTAAAGGTGTGACATTCGTTTTCTTTTGAACGTCTTTGTCCTCCTTTTTATGAGAAGAAGCAGGGCTTGCTTTAGCGGCTGCATGTTCAGCTTTTAATACTTTTAATTCACGTTTTAGTTTCACAATTTGGAAAATCCCTGCAAAAGCCACAATGAGTCCGCCCATAAGAACAGAACCGATAATGACAAGAATCAGCGGCCATTCAGCCGTTCCAAATAAGTAGTCTACCTGTACAGGCCGCACGTTAATGACAGCAAATACTGAGACAATTAATACGAAAATAAATGCGAGTATGATGGTCCATTGTTGTTTATTCATCTACAATTCCCCCAAGCTTTTTCTTTTATTCTTCCCTCTTTCTTGTCCTTTTTAAACACAGAAAGAAAATTGCGGAAGGTTTTCTATCAGCATGGGCGCTTAGCTGCTGAGTTTTTCTTTAATGAGGCTCTTTAATTCTTTTCTTTCTCCAGAGATGACAAGGGTGTCTCCTTCTTCAATCACCGTATCTGGTCCTGGGTTTAAAATTTTCTCATGTGATTTTCTCACAATGGCGATGACTGTCACTTGATAGTTTTGGCGAACACTCAGGTCTCCGATCGTCTGGTTAACAGCCGGTGCGTTCTTTTCAATCTTAAACCATTCAATGATGAGTTCATCAATGGCCACCTCCACTGTCTCAAGCGCTTTTGGTTTATAGACCATGCCGCCTAAAATAGCCGAGATTTGTCTTGCTTCTTCATCGCTAAGCAAGATACCAGAAATACATTCTTCGTGGTCATCTTCTTGAAAATGATACATCTCTCTTCTGCCGTCATCATGTGTGATAATGGCAAGCTTCTCATTATTTCTTGTGATCATTTCGGCTTTGTGACCGATACCTGGCAGTTCAGTTTCCCGAACCTTCATAACAGCCCCTCCAATGAATAAAAGCCAAATGCCCCAAACGGACACTTGCTTTCTATACTGATCTAAACGTATGTCATTATAGCAAAAGACCATTTCAAGATCAATGAAACCCGAAATGTTTTTACATATCATCTTATTGTTGTGACGATGACAAGTATGATGCATGAAAAAAAGACTGCCAAGCTGGCAGTCTTTCTTGTTTAAATATCTTGTTCTGTATCTATTTTAGCCGGCTTTTTCAGCTCACGGCCTTTCCATATCAGCCAAATTTGTGCCGCAATGTAAAGGGATGAATACACCCCTGTTAATAGGCCGACAAGTAAGGCGATGGAGAAGTTTGTAATAGATGCTGAACCGAAAATGAGAAGTGCAATCACCACTACAAGTACAGTGAGTACAGTGTTCACAGAACGCGTAAAGGTTTGCTGTAAACTTAAATTCACAATGTACGATAAATCTTCGATCGTTTTCGGTTTGCGTTTCTTCATTTGCTCACGCACCCTGTCGAAGGTGACAATCGTGTCATTGATCGAATACCCAATGACCGTGAGTATCGCTGCTATGAAGGTGACATCCACCTCTAAGCGCGTAATGCTAAAGAAGGCAACGATAAAGAATGCATCGTAAAGCAGAGAGACAATCGCTGCAATCGCCATTTTATACTCAAATCGGACGGATACATATAAGATAATCCCGATAGAAGCAATGATGATAGCGTATAATGCGTTACGCGCAAGCTCTTTTCCAACTGTCGGAGACACTGTACTTACGTTAGGCTCCGTTCCGTATTTATCTTTGAAGTAATCTTTCACTTCAGCGATTTTTTCTTTATTTGGAACACCGACAAATCGAGCTGCTGCTTGATTTTCTTTTTGACCCGATAACACAACACTGTCTGTCTCAAGGTCTAGCTTTTTAAAATCTTGCTCCACCTGTTCTGTTGACAGCTTATGGTCACTTTGAATATCAACTCTAGTACCACTTGCAAAGTCAATACCTGCATTGAGCTTGAAGATTGAAAGCACAATGATTCCAGCAATGGTAATGGCTGCTGAGAAAATCATAAAGCCTTTACGTTTGCTGACGAAATCCCATTTATCAAATGGTGTTTTCGGTTCAGTATTTTCAGTTGTTTCATGAATATCAATAATGTCTTTCTGACGAACCCCAAACCAGCCTTTTCTGCGGTCGAGATAGCGGCTTTCTACAAGTAATCCAAGAAGGAATCTTGATAGGAAGACAGCCGTGATAAAGCTTGTCAAAATCGATAGGATAAGCATGGTTGCAAATCCTTTGACAGAGCTTGTTCCAAAGAAGAACAGAACCCCTCCGGCAATGATACTTGTTAAGTTTGCATCAAAGATCGTGGCAAACGATCTGCGGTTACCCGATCTGAAAGCAGAACGGACAGATTTACCGAGCTTGAGCTCTTCTTTAATCCGTTCATACGTAATAATATTGGCATCAACAGCCATCCCTACCCCAAGAATCAATGCAGCGATTCCAGGCAGTGTCATGACCGCACCCATCCAGTCAAAGACTTGAAGTGTGATATAGATATAAGCTGACAGTGTAATGACAGCAACAAGACCTGGTAATCGGTAATAAAACAGCATGAATAAGAAGATAAATGCTATTCCTACAATTCCTGCGAAGACTGTTTCGTTTAGTGCTTGCTCACCAAACTGTGCACTCACAGATGTTGAATATTTTTCGGTTAATTTTACTGGCAATGCGCCGGCATTTAAAATGCTCGCAAGGTCTTTTGCCTCTTGAACCGTAAAGTTTCCTTCAATTTGTACGTCACTGCTGTTAATTTCTTGGTTTACATTCGGCGCAGATACATACTTGTGATTTGATTTAGAGACTTCTTTTTTGAAGGAATCTCCTTTATGATAATCAAGCCAAATAACAAGCTGATTATTTGGTGCCATCGCCGCTACTTTTTTTGTCACGTCACCAAACTTTTTCGCATCCTTTAGTTTGACCGTCACGATCGGCTCATTCGTTTGATTGAATGTTTGTTTTGCACCATTTTCAACAAGATCAGATCCGTTTAGAAGCTCTTTGTCATTCGTATCTCTGAAGGAAAGCTGTGCTTCAGTCGATAGAATCTCCCGTGCTCTGTTTTGATCTTTTACGCCCGCAAGCTGTACGCGGATACGGTTGTTTCCTTCGATCGAAATGTTCGGCTCACTGACCCCAAGCACGTTGGCTCTTCGGTTTAAAGCCTCTACTGTACTGACGAGAACACCATTTGTGATCTTGTCTTCTTTTTTCACTGGGTGTACATCATACAGAACTTCAAATCCACCCTGTAAGTCCAGCCCTAGCGTCATATCTTTCGCAACGGGCTTCGTTAATAAGCCCACACCAGTTCCGATTAACAGAACCACTAAGAAAAACGCAAGTATGCGCCCTTTTTTCATTATGTATTTCCTCCTTAAACACCTGAATCCATTTAGATGGCTTATTTCAACAGTTCGTCCAGCATATTCTTGCCATCTTCACTGTCCAAAAAAGCAGACGTTTTAAACGACTGAACGGTTGCATAGTTCATAAATTCGCCAATTTTCACAGATAAAATATCTGCAACCATTTCATGAATCGGATACTCTTGTTTTTTCTTCCACTTCTTATTCTCTAAGTATGACCATAATTCCTCTAAATCTACATCTTTATAGCCCAAAACGATGAATTCTTCAAGCTTACTGAACAGAAAAGGCTTTAAATGGTCTTTGTATATAGCAGCCGGATGTTGTGTCAATGTGAGGCTCCCCCTTTTCAGTTTTTTATCGAGAGACTTGTCATGCTTGGACGATATACACGCATATCTTATTGTATATGATTCTATGTCGTTTGAGAAGGCAGGTGATCTGTGATTTGACGAAGCAAACGTTTTTAAAAGGGACCATTATTTTAATTTTAGCAGGTTTTATTACAAGAATATTGGGTTTTGTCAATCGAATTGTGATTGCAAGGTTCATTGGTGAAGAAGGCGTAGGGCTTTATATGATGGCAGCGCCTACCTTTTTTCTCGCCGTGACGCTAACTCAATTCGGACTTCCTGTTGCGATTAGTAAGCTAGTCGCAGAAGCAGAAGCCCGTGGTGACAAACAGAAAACAAAACGCATTCTAGTGATGTCCCTTGCGATAACAGGAACACTCAGCCTGATTTTCACGCCGCTCTTTTTATGGTTTGCCCCTATTATGGCGGAAAATATGCTGACAGATCCTAGAACGGTCTATCCTCTGCTTGCCATTACACCAGTCGTACCCGTTATTGCGATCTCTAGTGTGTTAAGGGGCTATTTCCAAGGAAGACAGCAAATGAGCCCGCTTGCGATGTCACAAGTACTAGAACAGGTCGCAAGAATTTCACTCGTGGCAGTATGTACAACAGCGTTCCTGCCTTATGGAATTGAATATGCAGCAGCAGGCGCCATGATTTCATCTGTCATCGGGGAAATGATTTCACTTGCTTACTTACTGATTGCCTTTCGTTATAAAAAGACCATCCGTATCCGAAAACGTTTTTTCAAGGCAATTCATGATGGGAAGGATACGTTTAAACAGCTCATGAGTATTGCCCTGCCAACGACAGGCAGCCGTTTCATCGGCAATATCTCGTGGTTTTTAGAACCGATTGTCGTCGCGCAAAGCCTTGCGATTGCCGGTTATGCAGCTGTGGAAGCAACAAGGCAGTACGGAGAATTGACAGGACTTGCGCTCACCCTTTTGACACTTCCTAGTTTTATCACGTATTCTCTCTCCACCGCACTAGTTCCAGCGATTAGTGAGGGGATGGAACAGAACAAACGCAAAACGGTCGAATACCGGCTCAAGCAGGCGATGCGCCTTTGTTTATTAAGCGGGGGCATTTCATGTATTATCCTTTTCGTGTATGCAGAAAATTTAACCCTCTTCATGTATGGTTCATCTCATGCCGCTGTCTATGTAAAATTCATGGCCCCCTTCTTTTTGCTCTATTACTTTCAAGGGCCGTTGCAGGCTGTCCTTCAAGCATTAAATTTAGCTGGGGCAGCGATGACCAACAGCTTGATAGGAGCTGTTGTGAAAACAGGCATGATCTTTGTTCTTGCTTCACAGCCAAGCTTTGGCATTATGGGCGCAGCGCTTGCGATACTCATCGGCATCGTCCTTGTCACATTACTCCATGCGGCAACTGTCGGTAAAGTGCTGCCTATTCATTTACCATTAAAAGAATATGGACTTTGCGTCCTTGTGATCATCGGTACTGGGGCAGTCAGTTTATGGATGAAACATCAAGCGAGCGGACTCTTTTCCGCCCCTTTGGAGCTTGTCATGATGATCTTTTTGACGTGCGTGCTGTATGTCATTCTATTAATCTGTCTTGGGCTAGTGAAACGAGAAGAGCTACGCCGCATCCCGTTTATTGGGAAGCTGCTTTAGCTCATTCTTTCTTGATCACTTCATCTTTCAAATCAATATAAAAATCCTTCTGATTAAAGCTACAGTAGGAGATCTGCTCGATGTCATCATAGCCTCTTTTGGCAAGCTCCTTTATCAGCCACTGTTCATCATGGTTGATCTGCTTGAGATGATCATGCTGAACCACACCGTCTGCAATAAGAGGGAGCTCAAGCGCTGCATGTTTGCGCTTGTTTTCTTTTTCAACAACGGCGAGCTTCCCTGAAGGCTCTAAGATGGCATATGAGACATCCTGGATACTATCGATGTTATTTTCTCTTAATTGAATCAGCAAATCATCAAAATTGTATCGCTGTTTTCTCATCGCACCCTCATCTATTTTTCCGTTGATGATGAGCAGGGCTGGCTTACCGTCGAGAAAACGCCGGACACCTTGAAATTTTAATGACAAATAGGCAAGGGTGATTTGAATGAAGGTTAACAGCAGGATCGGCCATACTGTATGTAACATGTGATCCTCTACTTCTTCTATGGCGAGCACCGCAATTTCAGCGATCATCATAAAAATAACAAGATCTAAAATACTCAGTTCCCCAATCTCCCTTTTGCCCATTAAACGAAAGATAAACCAAATGAGAAAATATAAAATGATCGTTCTCATGGAGATAATTAAGATGTCCTGCATATGATGTAAACCCTCCTTCTCCACCATAGCTTGTGTCAAAACACTTTATTTATGTAGAAAAGAAAGCCTCGGTTTTTATCACGAGAACATGTCTATTTTTTCTCCTCCGTGAATACATTTTAGTAAAAGACAAGCTTCGGTCAATTGGAGAGGAGACGAATCACATGCAGGAAACGAAACAAATAGGAAAAGGCATTTTATCTGGCTTAATTGCTATTTTTGTCGTGATGATTGTGACAAGCTTACTTGTATCACTGATGCTTACCTTCACAAGTATGCAGGAATCATCGTTTAAATGGATGATCATGATCTTGTCCTTTGCGGCACTTTTTCTAGGAGGAATGATTTCTGGAGGGAAAGCAAAGGAACGAGGCTGGCTCATTGGCGCCATGACCTCTTTTATCTTTTCACTCACTGTCTTTTTATTTCAATATTTAGGGTTTGGAGAAACCTTTTCACCAGAACAATTCATCTATCATGCAGCCTTTTTGGGAATTTGTATGCTAGGGGGAATGATTGGCGTCAATCTTCGGGGCAAATAAAAAAAGAGCGAATGATATCGCTCTTTTTTTATCGCTATGTATTGGAGGATTAGCCTTTGTCAGCTAATTCTCTAATAGCACGTCGGTCGAAAGTTAAACGGTTGTTTTCGCTTGTTTTGATGACCACTTTTGATTCATCAATGTAGTCGATTTCACCGTGTAAACCACCGATTGTGACGATTTTATCGCCTTTTGATAAAGATTGCTGCATCTGACGCACAGCTTTTTGTTGCTTTTGCTGTGGACGGATTAACAAGAAGTAAAGCACAGCAAACATGACAACAATCATAATGATTGAACCCATACCACCATCCATTCTATCTCACCCCTTTCTAAAGCATTGTAAAGCCTTTCGTTTATGCGTTAAAAGTTTTTCGCATTCGGTTTGTTAAAACCATAACGCTCAAAAAACTCTTCTCTAAAATCACCTAAACGATCCTCACGGATAGCTTCTCTCACTTGCTCCATTAATTTTAACAGAAAATGAAGATTATGATAAGTTGTTAATCGAATTCCGAACGTCTCATTTGTACGGATTAAATGTCTAATATAAGCGCGTGTGTAGTTTTTGCATGTGTAGCAGTCACAGTTTTCATCGATTGGTCTGAAATCTCGCTCATATTTAGCATTTTTCACAACAAGGCGTCCTTCACTTGTCATCAGCGTACCGTTTCTTGCAATTCGCGTAGGCAGTACACAGTCAAACATATCGACACCGCGAATCGCACCGTCAATTAATGAATCTGGCGAGCCGACACCCATTAAGTACCTTGGCTTGTCTGCCGGTAAATATGGCGTTGTAAACTCCAGCACACGGTTCATCACATCTTTTGGTTCACCAACAGATAAACCTCCAATGGCGTAGCCTGGGAAATCAAGTGAAACAAGATCTTTTGCACTTTGTTTACGAAGCTCTTCGTATTCTCCGCCCTGCACAATGCCAAACAGCCCTTGATCCTCTGGACGCTGGTGCGCTGTTAAGCAGCGCTCTGCCCATCTGCTTGTCCGCTCTACAGAACGTTTCATATAATCGTACTCTGCTGGATACGGAGGGCATTCGTCAAATGCCATCATAATATCTGAGCCGAGCGCATTTTGAATCTCCATCGCTTTTTCAGGAGAAAGGAACAACTTATCTCCATTTAAGTGATTACGGAAGTGAACGCCTTCTTCTTCAATTTTTCTAAATTCACTCAAAGAAAACACTTGGAAACCGCCTGAATCTGTTAGAATCGCTCGATCCCAGTTCATAAATTTGTGCAGGCCGCCTGCTTCTTTGACAATGTCATGCCCCGGGCGCAGCCATAAATGATACGTATTGCTTAAAATGATGCCTGCTTCCATTGCTTTTAACTCTTCAGGCGCCATTGTTTTCACTGTAGCCAGTGTACCAACTGGCATAAATACAGGTGTTTCAAAGGAGCCGTGCGGTGTATGAATGCGTCCAAGACGTGCACCTGTTTGTTTGCATGATTTAATGAACTCATAACGTATCGGTAATTGCGACAAAAATGAGCCCTCCTGTCTTTGTTGTATAATGTTATTGAATCAGCATGGCATCGCCAAAACTGAAGAATCGGTATTCCTCTTTTACAGCCTCATTGTACGCTTTTAGGACGTGTTCTCGTCCAGCTAATGCACTGACAAGCATAATTAAAGACGATTTTGGCAGGTGGAAATTCGTGATCATGCCATCAATTGCCTTAAATGTATAGCCTGGATAAATAAAAATCGACGTCCAGCCGCTTGACGCTTTGAATTCACCATCATAAGCACTTGCAATGGTTTCAAGCGTTCTTGTCGAAGTTGTTCCGACTGAAATAATTCGCCCGCCTTCTTTGCGCACGCGATTAAGCTCTTCTGCCGTTTCTTCATTCATTTCGTAAAACTCTGCGTGCATTTCATGTTCTTCAATGCGTTCAGCACTGACCGGTCGAAATGTGCCAAGCCCAACATGGAGCGTAATAAACGCAATATGCACTCCTTTTGCTTTAAGAGCATCTAGCAGTTCATTTGTAAAGTGAAGACCGGCAGTAGGCGCAGCAGCAGAACCAACTTCTTTGGAATAGACGGTTTGATAACGCTCACGATCGTCAAGCTGCTCTTTAATGTACGGAGGCAGCGGCATTTCACCTAAGGATTCAAGTACTTCATAAAAAATGCCTGTATACTGAAACTCAACTTTTCTTCCGCCATGTTCCAGTTCTTCTGTACATACCGCTTTTAATCGTCCATCACCAAATGTAATGACTGTTCCGTTTTTCACACGTTTTGCTGGTTTCACGAGCGTTTCCCATTTGTCTCCTTCTTCTTGTTTCAAAAGAAGCAGCTCCACTTTAGCACCCGTATCCTCTTTCGTTCCAAACAGACGTGCAGGCAATACACGAGTATTGTTTAAAACGAGACAATCACCCTTTTGAAAGTAATCTGTGATTTGCGAGAATGTATCATGTGTGATGTCACCTGTTTGTTTATTTAAGACCATCAGTCTTGATGCATCTCGTTTTTCAAGCGGCACTTGTGCAATCAATCTTTCTGGTAGATCAAAATCAAATAGTTCTAACTTCATTTCCTTCACCTATTCTGTAGTTAACTAGTTAACGTTATTTCATCCGTCCGAAGACATTGAGTAAAATGGTTAGGACGATGCTAATGACAATGCATGTAATCACAGGAAAAAAGAACGTTACGTTCCCTTTTTTCACGAAAATATCGCCTGGAAGTTTCCCAACCAATTGAAACACTAAACCTGCGGCAAAAAGGACACCACCTAAAATCATCAACATTTTAGGGAATTCAGTCACGAATCGGAACCTCCATATGAAAATGTTCATACGCTTCTCTTGTGACGACCCGCCCTCTTGGTGTTCTTTGCAGAAAACCAATTTGCAGTAAATACGGTTCGTACACATCTTCAATCGTATGTGATTCTTCTCCAATTGTCGCTGAGATCGTATCAAGTCCAACAGGACCGCCTCTAAATTTTTCAATCATACTTAAAAGCAGTTTATGATCGATATGATCAAGTCCGAGTCTGTCAACTTGCAGACGCTCAAGAGCATCTTCTGCAATGTCTTGTGTGATCGCATGATTTCCAAGCACCTGCGCAAAATCTCTTACTCTTCTGAGCAGACGATTGGCGACCCTCGGTGTACCTCTAGATCTTCTTGCAATCTCTTCAGCTGAACGAATGTCGATCCCAATCTCAAACAGCTCGGCTGTTCTTGCTACAATGTGAGCCAAATCTCTTTGCTCATAGTATTCCAATCTTGCATGAACCCCAAACCTATCACGAAGCGGCGCTGTTAAAAGCCCAACACGGGTTGTAGCACCTACAAGCGTAAATGGCGGTAAATCAAGCCGCACAGAGCGTGCTGTATCTCCTTTTCCAATCACGATATCTAGACAAAAATCCTCCATCGCTGGATATAGCACTTCCTCTATTGAACGCTGCAAGCGATGAATTTCATCAATAAACAGAACATCGCCAGGTTCAAGAGATGTTAAGATCGCCGCCAAATCGCCAGGGCGTTCAATCGCTGGTCCAGACGTTGTACGCAGCTGAACATTCATTTCATTGGCAATGATCGATGCAAGCGTTGTTTTCCCAAGTCCCGGCGGTCCATATAAAAGAACGTGATCCAGCGTTTCCTGCCTCATTCGGGCAGCTTCAATAAATACGCTGAGATTATCCTTTACTTTCTGCTGGCCGATATATTGACTAAGCGTCTGTGGACGCAGACTTTGCTCAATGGCTGATTCATGGTTGTCTGCTTCAGTTGAGACGAGCCGTTCATCCATGAGACATCACCCTATTTCAACATTTTTTGTAAAGCTTTTTTCACATATTGATCGGTTGTAAGATTCTTCTCTTCTTTTAATAAAGGAAGAACCTTTTTGATTTCACGATCACCATACCCAAGGACACTTAAGGCTTCAACCGCTTCATCTAAAGCGCTTTGCTGTGTTTCAATTTGAATATGATCCTCGTGGTTAAATAAGTTTCCTATCATTTCAGGCACCACATCTGCGAGCTTCCCTTTCAGATCTAGAATGATCTGACGTGCTGTTTTTTTGCCAACACCCGGGAATTTAATGAGGAAAGCTTCATCCTCTCGTTCGATCGCTGAAATGACAGCGCCAGGGTCACCGGAAGCAAGAATCGCAAGCGCACCCTTCGGTCCAATCCCTGTGACATTTAACAGTTTTGTGAACAACGCTTTTTCTTCTCGTGTTTGAAATCCATATAACGAAAAAGCGTCTTCCTTTATGTAATGATACGTATAAATCGTTTCTTGTTTTGTTACTCGATAGATAAACGGATTTGGGGTATAGACTTGATATCCCACTCCGCCATTTTCAATGACAACATATTGCGGGCACACATAATCAATGGTCCCTTTTACAAACTCTATCACCGTTTTCACCTCTTTGACTGTTCTCCATTGTAACATAAATCGAAGAGAAAACCGTAATAAAAGTTAACATACGTTCGCTCAGCCTTTTTTCATCGTCAACTCATGAAAAAGAGCTTGCGGTCTTCACACCAGCAAGCTGTCATACGATTAAAACGATTGTTCATTTCGGTAAGGTTTCATGACTTCAAGCACATGCTCAAATTCATCTTTTGTTCGAAACGGAATGCCTTGTGCAAGCTGTTGCTCTACATGACTTTCCAAGCGGGACGTATCAATTTGAAAAAAGAGATGAATAGGCTCCGCCCACCCGTCAGGCCTTCCATGAAACGTAGAAATCACGCCGTCTTCTGATAATCCGATATATCCATTTGCTTTACTCAAAGGCGATATATCGTCAATTTGCTTTCTAAAAAGGGCAAAATCCTCTCGCTGTTCTACCAATGTCCAGCCCTTATACTGGGCCCAAAATGAGTCTTTGTCTTCTAATGATGCCCGCTGTCTTTCAATACTCACATCGCCGTCTAGATAGACCTTTTCAAGCTGAACGTTGATGGTTTTTGACTCTTTTTGCAAGTGTTCTGCTGCTTCCATATCAAGAGCGAAAAAGAGTACACTTGTCATGATAAGCCCTGTAACGAAATACTTTATTTTCACTTTCACTATTTACACCTCTTTAGAACATAAGATCGATGCATGACATATGTAGTTTGACCCATTTTGCTAAACATTAACCAAATCGATGTCTTGACACATATTGAGCGTCTTTCGTTGTATCCTTCGTGCGTAAATGTTATGTTTTATACAATCCATTGCTCTACCGAATCACATCGTTTTTTCATCATTCGTTTTTCAGCCGCATAAACTGAAACCAAAGAAGGTGAAGTCAATGTCAGATGTCAAAAGATTAGCCGAATCGATTCAGTATCAAGAAGAAAAGCGTTTTAATAAGCTCGTCTTTAAACCGGCTGAGCTTGAGCTGTGCGGCAAAGGAAGAAGTGCTTATGTATTTTCATACAAAAAAGACGGCAAAAAAATGGCGTTAAAAGTCTTTTTTCCTTCTTATCGAAACATCGCCCGCAAAGAGGCTGCAATTTATGAAAAACTTTCCGGCTCCTCATATTATCCTGAGATTTACGAGTCTGGGGATCAGTATATTTTAATGGAATATATTAAAGGTTATACTTTCTATGAATGCCTGACAAAAGGAATTCCGATCAAAAAACAAATGATTGAACAAGTAGATGATGCGCTGGAAGAAGCACGCGCGAAAGGTTTAAATCCTTCTGATATTCATCTGCGAAATTTAATTTTAACAAAGGATGGCCGCGTCAGGGTCATTGACGTCGCCCGCTTCACGCAAACGAAAACATGTCATCAATGGGATGATTTAAAAGCTGCATACGCCTATTATCAAAAACCTTTTTTCCCTAAAAAAGCGCCGCGTCTGTGGCTTGAAGTGATTGCCTATTTGTATAAGAAAAACTGGCTGTCTCGAGGTCAGCTGAACAATCGAAATGATTTTACTGCATAATGAAAGCCGCTCGAAAAGAGCGGCTTTCAGATTGTTGACAAAGGGCTAAAATGAACTTTATTTTAGCCCTTTGTCTTCTTTTCAGCGTGATAGAAAACCTTTGCAGTCTAGGAAGGACGAGTACCGGCGCGGAGCGAATTTGACATTCGTGAGCACCGGCACGCAGGACTGACACCGAATGCGAGGGTTTGTCTACACGCTGAAAGCCGCTCTCTTTGAGCGGCTTTTCGTTTTATTCTGTTTCTACATGGATACTATTCACATTTAATAGGTTAATGATTTCATTATTCAGCTTAAACCAATGATTGGCTTCCTCAATTTTTTTATACACATCATAGGTAGCTGGACGTTTCAGCTCGAAATCGAGCACTTCCCCATTGTTCATATGAAATGTTACCTTAAATACTTTCATCATAAGATCACCTTCCACTCTGTCTTGTTCACTAACCGGATCGGTCAGCTCTTTTCATTCATTCTCTATTCAATCCGTTTCCCCTGCTTCTTTCCTTCTAAACACAAGAAGTTTAAATTTTGTTTAAATTCGCACAACATATCTATCTATATACTCTTCAAAAGAAGTATATTGAATGAAAAGGAGGCTGCCTTTATGAAACAAAAGAAAAAACGAACATCTCCAGAGAGACAAACAGTCCTGTTTCATTTAACAGATGCCCTCATCCCAAGTATTGAAACGATGGCGATTGCAGTTAGAGCATTTTTGCACCTCGTGAGAAAAGCCATTTCAGCCGTTTTATAAAAACCCCGCACTAGAGGAGTGCGAGGTTTTTTTTAGGATTGGTAGATTTGACTTCCTTGACTGATAAACTCTTTTGCCTTCTTCTCCATCTCTCTTTTCACTTCTTCTGATTGGTTGCGGATGTCATGAGATATTTTCATACTGCAAAACTTTGGTCCACACATGGAACAGAAGTGAGCAGTTTTAGCACCTTCAGCAGGCAATGTTTCATCATGGAATGCCAGCGCTCGTTCTGGATCAAGTGACAGGTGAAATTGATCCCGCCATCTGAATTCAAATCTCGCTTTCGATAAGGCATCATCACGCTTTTGAGCAGCAGGATGTCCTTTTGCTACATCAGCTGCATGTGCGGCAATTTTATAAGCGATGACGCCTTCTCTTACATCTTCTTTGTTCGGCAGACCTAAATGCTCTTTTGGTGTCACATAGCACAGCATGGCTGTTCCGTACCAGCCGATCATCGCCGCACCGATCGCGGATGTAATATGATCATATCCCGGTGCAATATCTGTTGTTAGAGGGCCTAACGTATAAAAAGGTGCCTCTTTGCATATCTCCATCTGCTTATCGACATTCTCTTTGATTTTATCCATTGGAACATGACCAGGTCCTTCAATCATGACCTGTACATCATGTTTCCAAGCGATCTCTGTCAATTCCCCTAACGTTTCCAGCTCTGCAAACTGCGCTTCGTCATTTGCGTCCGCAATGGATCCAGGTCTGAGCCCGTCCCCAAGCGAAAAGGCAATGTCATATGTTTTCATGATTTCACAAATTTCTTCAAAATGGGTATACAGAAAGTTCTCTTGATGATGAGCGAGACACCATCTTGCCATAATGGCTCCGCCTCTTGAAACAATTCCAGTGACCCGGTCGACTGTGAGCGGAATATACCTTAACAGGACGCCCGCATGAATGGTGAAGTAGTCAACCCCTTGCTCTGCCTGTTCAATTAATGTGTCTCGGTATACTTCCCACGTCAAATTTTCTGCGATTCCATTCACTTTTTCAAGTGCTTGATAAATCGGGACAGTTCCTACTGGGACTGGGCAATTGCGGATAATCCATTCTCTCGTTGTATGAATGTCCTTTCCTGTAGACAGGTCCATCATCGTATCTGCCCCCCATCTAATTGCCCATGTCATCTTCTCCACCTCTTCTTCAATGGACGATGTCACAGCTGAATTGCCAATATTCGCATTAATTTTCACGTGAAAATTCTTTCCGATGATCATCGGCTCACTTTCAGGATGGTTGATATTCGCTGGAATGACCGCTCTCCCACTAGCCACTTCCTCTCTAACAAACTCAGGACTTAGCTGTTCTCTCAAAGCGATAAACTCCATTTCAGGCGTAATGATGCCCTTTTTTGCATAATGCATTTGCGTCACACAAGCACCTTGTTTCCCGCGGAGCGGTATATGATGAAAATCTGTCTGGGCAGCTTGAAAGGATTCTTTCCCGTTCAAGCGATATCCATTATCTTCTGGCTTTACTTGACGCCCTTCATAGCTTTCAGTATCTTCTCTTTCTTTAATCCATGCTGATCTCAGGCGCTTTAATCCCTTTGTGACATCAATATGAGCCTCCTCATCTGTATACGGTCCACTTGTATCATACACACGAATCGGTTCATTTGGGATATCACCTGCTTGTGTCACTGTATTTGTGAGCACAATTTCTCTTTTTGGCACCAAAATGTCAGGTC
Organism: Bacillus sp. BS1807G30; assembly: GCF_040047675.1. Classification (NCBI taxonomy): domain Bacteria; kingdom Bacillati; phylum Bacillota; class Bacilli; order Caryophanales; family Bacillaceae; genus Bacillus; species Bacillus sp. BS1807G30. Next base: position 2,418,829 of record NZ_CP157353.1, read on the forward strand.
TTGAGCCTTGTTCATATACCTTTCGACTGCCTTCAAAGTTTGATAATAAAGATTGCGTTGATGGAACATTTGTCTTTTCATTCATTTGCTGTTCTCTCCTTCTTTTCGTGTCACCGGACAGGATGGAATCAGCACCAGCAAAAAACCAGATTCTATGTAAAGAACCTGGTTTCGTCGTCAGAAAAAAACATGTATGCCATTCATATGGCACATGTATCATCTTCAACTTCCCCACGCTGGTACGAGCCAGATCAGGTCCAAAGGGTTAAGAAGCTTGTCTTCTCTCTCAGCCCGCATTTCCGGGCACCCCTAGTCACTTATATTGATTTCCACAACAGTGTAGCATAGCTGAGAAATGAAAAAAAGAAGTTTCAGGAAAATAGTTCCTTTCCCCTATAATGAATACACGATCTTCACGATATACATCTTTCTATACACGATCTATCTCTCTCATTTCGATTAAATCAGAAATAATCATTGATCCTTTTCTCCCAATATGTATAATTAATCTAAACGGAGAATTTTTATACAAACATGATTCAAAGGAAGTTCTAGTCGATTGCAAACATTTCTTACATTTATCGTCGTTGGATTCTCAATTGCTCTACCTGTTGGAGCGATCACGGTTGAAATGACAAAGCAGGGATTAAAAAACGGATTCTTTCATGGATTAACTGTAGGTGCTGGTGGTATGACCATCGATATATTGCTCATCTTGGCTTTATATGCTGGATTTGCTCAATTTTTATCTTTGCCCTTTATCCAAATTCCTCTCTGGCTGATCGGTGCCATCTTTTTAATGATTCTTGCCTACGATTCGATTAAAAATGCGGATCAAGACATCCATTTAGCAGGAGAAAAAGTGAATAAATCATTCGCTAAAACATACCGAAATGGGCTGCTCGTCGCAGTATCCCCTGGAAACCTTGTGTTCTGGGTATCTGTGTTTGGTGCTGTACTGGCAGATGCTTATACGAATACAAATTCATCTGAATTTATATTGGCTGCTGCGGGTATTTTGGCAGGGATTCTTCTTCATGACATCGGTCTTCTCACGATTGTTTCCCTAACAAGAAAAGTGATGAATCGATCAATGATCAAGTGGACATCCATTATTGCCGGTATTTTATTACTTGGGTTTGGCTGTTATTTCTTTTATGAATTTTATATCGGGATCAAAGTTTATTTTTAAAGAAAGGCTAAAGTTCGTCATGAACTTTAGCCTTTTTTATTCCCGCCTAGCGGGTCATGCCTGTCTGACCTGTTTCAAATTGCGTTTTTCTCATATCTCTGAAGCGTGTAAATACGCCTTCGTCTTTAATGACTTGGACAGCTCTTCCATCTGCATAACGAGTCGCTGCTTCTTCTACTTGTGATACACCCTCTGATGTCAAGCGCCCATCTGTTTTAAGAGCAATATACACATTTTCATCCGTCACCATGACTTGTGAGTCTGTCACATGGTTCATTTTGTTCACTCGGTTGGCGATTTTTCTTGAACGCTGGATGTTCTCTTGTTTATCGTAGCCAGAGAACGACATTTGGTTATGATAGTTCATATCTCCATGACTGTAGCGTCCATCTCCACCAGTAAGCGGCATTCTCACTTGATCCTGTGTAGGGCGTGAACGATAATCAACATTCGTTGTATTTCTTCCGTTCATTCCCTCCATAAGCTCAGAAACCGGTCCTTGATGATCTTGATTGTTGTCTGTTGCCTGTTGATTGGAGTGGTATCCAACTGGCTGGCCAGATTGATTATGACGTGTATCTACACCCGCATTGTTATTTGTACCACATGCCGTTAATCCAATAGGTAGAAGCACTAAGGCGATTGTTTTTTGCCATTTTTGTCTCAAACGAAAAACCCCCTGTACAAATTGAATCTCATGAGCGCAAAACAGGCTCTGTTTTAGCATGTACAGTTGAGGACAAAAACAAGCTGTCAGTTATAAACAAAAAAAGGAACGATTGAGATCGTCCCTTGTGTCATTAATCTTCTTCGTCTTCTTCTGGTCTTGCAAAAACAGATGGGTTTTGATAAGGCTGCTGCATATAAGGCTGTGCTGGATAAGCACCCATTTGACCATATGGAACAGGGTTTGGATAATGTCCAGGCCATGGTTGATGATGCTTCATACCATCATCGCATCCGCAGTCTTCCTTGCCATATGCTTCATTTGGAGCGTTTGGATAAAAGCCTTGATTGGCATTCGCATTCGCTCCTGCATTTGGATGCATATGGTGGTGCCAGTGATGCCCATCGTTTGCATGATGCTCATGATGTTCACCGTAATAAGCCGGTGCTTGATACGCAGGATAATAAGGCTGAGCCGCCGGGTAAGGATACGGCATCATGTGATGGTGATAATACGGCTGTACCGGATAACAAAGGCCTGATCCCGGTAAAATAGGAGAAGCGGGTACCATTTGCTGCGGATATGGATACATTGCTGGCATGTAATGACCATAACCATAATAAGGATCATATGACTCTTGATGATGGTGGTGATGCTCTTTATTTTCAGCCATGCCCCCTACTGCTGCCCCTCCAACATTCGGCATTTGCGGGAAATTAGGAAGGTTTGGGTAATTACTATGCTCCATATCTTTTCCCTCCTCTTTTTGATGTGGGATATGAATGAATGGATCATATCCCTTTGCCACTTCATCTTTGAAATGATCCTTATTTTCATGATGAAAATGGTCCTTGTGATCTTTATGATCCTTTTTCTCATGAACATGATCTTTCTTTTCATGAACGTGATCTTTTTTCTCATGATGTTCTTTTTTGGGAGGAGGCGTGAATGGCTGGTAGAGATTCGTCTGATAATAGTTTACATCAACTTGTGGAAAAACTGGCTGTTCAATCTTTGGTACTGGTGGCACATAAGGTACAGGTTCATTCGGTTTTTCCTTCGGCTTCGTATCTTGAACTTGCACGACATCCTTTGGCTTTTCTTTTACATACGGGTGTTCTTTTGCTTTTGGCATTTCTTTTGCTTTGTGATGATCGGTTTTGACAGGAACACCACTAGATGGAATTTTGATTTTCATTCCTGGCATGATCAAATCTGGATTACTGAGCTGCGAATTTAATTTTTTCAATTCTTGAAAGTCGACTCCGTACTTCTTTGAAATTTTCCAAAGGGAGTCTCCTTTTTGCACAATATGAATTTTCAACGTTTTCCCCTCCTATGCAAAACGTGAACGTAGCGGTTATGTCAGAAGTACAATATGTTTCAACATAAATTTATGCCTATTTACAAGCCGATATGATAAAAACTTGTTTTCTGATAGGAGGGGACACTTCATTATTTAATGGTGAGCATCTTATTTAAAGCGAGCAATGCCTCTTTCGTCGTCTCTTCATTCACTTGAATCAAACCGACTGGCTCCCCTTTTTCAATGCTTTCAAGTGACCATAGTAGATGAGGCAGATCAATACGGTTCATTGTCAAACATGGACACATATCTGGATTGAGGGATTCAATTTGTTTGTCAGGGTGCTGGTCAATGATGCGTTTCACTAAATTCATTTCTGTTCCAATGGCCCACTTGCTTCCTGCTGGTGCCTGCTTGATCGTATCAATAATAAATTTCGTTGAACCAGCTAGATCAGATGCCTTTACGACTTCATGCGTACACTCTGGATGAACAAGAATCTGTATGTCACGGTCTCGTTTTCTCGTTTGTTCAATATTCTCAATGGTAAATTTCTCATGAACAGAGCAATGACCTTTCCATAAAATCATTTTAATTCGATGAAGCGGTTGGTCGGTGATGAGCTTTTCTTCTATTTGATCCCAGACAGCCATTTCCTCTAGCGGAATCCCTAAATCATAGGCCGTGTTACGCCCTAAATGCTGATCAGGAAGAAAAAGAATCCGCTCTTTTTGGGTCAGCGCCCACTCCAATACTTTTTTAGCGTTTGAAGATGTGACAGTCGATCCGCCATGTTTGCCGACAAATGCTTTAATATCAGCCGTTGAGTTTACATAAGTCAGCGGAAGGATCGTATCTCCAAACAGCTCAGTGAGCTGATCCCACGCCCTGTCTGTTTGTTTCATATTCGCCATATCTGCCATTGAACAACCTGCTCTCATATCTGGCAAAAAGACGTGCTGATTCTTTTTTGATAACATATCGGCCGTTTCTGCCATAAAATGAACCCCGCAAAATACAATGTATTCTGCTTCGTGATTGTCAGCAGCAATTTGTGCAAGCTGCAATGAATCACCTGTCACATCAGCAAATTGGATGACTTCATCTTTTTGATAATGATGACCCGGTATAAAAAGCTTTGATCCAAAAGCGCGTTTAATCTCTAATACTCTCTCTTTCATTTCATCATAAGAGCGCTGTTTATATTCATCTGGCATCATGGCTGTATGCTGCGCTGCTAACACATCAAGCATGGACATGAGTCGTTCCCCCTTTATGGCTGAATTCCATATTCATACTAAAATCGAATGATGGAGCAGAATGTGTGAGGAATCCAAGTGAAATAAGGTCTACACCTGTCCCCCGGTAGTTAGCCACATTCTCTAACGTGATGCCGCCTGATGCCTCTGTCAATATGGTTTCAGGGGTCATTTGTTTAAAGCGCTTCACTTCGTCTGGAGAGCAGTTGTCAAACATGATGACATCTGCTTTGGCATCAATGGCTTCCATCAGCTGTGCTTCTGATTCAATTTCCACTTCAATTTTCACCATATGACCGGCGTATGCTCTTGCTTTCTCCACAGCTTCCCTGATAGAACCACAAGCCGCAATATGATTATCTTTAATCATCACACCATCGGATAAGCCGAAACGATGATTCTTTCCGCCTCCGACTTTTACTGCGTACTTCTCCAGCATGCGCAAACCGGGTGTCGTCTTTCTCGTATCACAAATCGTAATAGATGGATCAGCTAATCGCTCTACTGCTTCATGCGTTAGTGTAGCAATCCCTGTCATTCTTTGTAGGATATTCAACACCACCCGCTCCCCTTTCAGCAAATCGTTGACGGGGCCTGTTATTTGTGCCAGTATAGCCCCTTCATGAATCCAATCACCTTCCTGGAAAAACAGCTCAGTTTGAACTTGTTCATTCAGCAGTTTGTATCCCATATCAATGACTTGTGTCCCGGCCAATACGCCTGATTGTTTCGCCATGATGTAAGCTGTTCCTTTCTTGTCTCCAAAGATGGCATCAGCGGATACATCTCCAAACCCAATATCTTCTTTTAAAAAATGAGTGAGCATTTGCTTTAACTGTAAACGTTCCATTTGGCACCAATCCTTTCATTTTTTATGATGTAAATATGGCCCTTTTCATGTACAATCTGTTTTGCTCGCCACGAAGCATCGTGCCGATTTGGATAATCGGTGCGATAATGACCGCCCCTACTTTCTGTTCTGAGTAATGCGGATTTGACAAGGCATATGGCTAAAGCCCATTGATTAGTTATTTCGATCTGTTCATTTGTGATATTCTTCACATTAATTTGCTGAAAAGAGACTTGTTCTAAATGATCGAGCAAAGTCTGTAAGCCTTTCTCATCTCTCACAATTGCGGCATATGCTGTCATCCATTTTCTGAGCTGAGCCTGTGAAACCGTTGGGACAGACCATACTTCTTGAATGGAAAGAGCAGGGTTTTTATCTTGCTGGGCTTGCGACCGCTCAACATACCGTGCCGCCTTGTTTCCTAAAACGAGACCTTCTAAGAGCGAATTACTTGCCAGTCGATTGGCGCCGTGTAAACCTGTACAAGCTGCTTCACCAATGGCGAAAAGTGATGGAACTGTTGTTTCTCCATGTTCATTCACCTTAATTCCACCCATTAAAAAGTGCATACCGGGTGAAACTGGCAGCCTTCCGCTTGCCATATCAACTCCCGCACGCTGACACATCGAAGCAATCGCAGGAAAACGTGCAGAAAAATGCGGAATATCACGGATGTTAAGATAAATGGAATGACCGAGTTGCTGCTCATGGAAAATGGTCCTTGCCACCACATCTCTAGGCGCTAAATCGCTCTGCGGGTGGATTCCTTTCATGATCCGCCTGCCTGATTCATCTTCTAAATAGGCGCCCTCTCCCCTGACTGCCTCTGATACGAGACCGATCGCTTTACCTGAAGTGGTCAAAAGGGTCGGATGGAATTGCACAAATTCGAGATCTACTAGCTGTGCCCCTGCGCGATAGGCCATCATCAGACCATCTCCTGTCACAGACGGATCATTTGTGTTTGTTTCATATAAGGATCCACAGCCGCCAGTGGATAATACAACTGCATCCGCGGTCATTGTATGTACATGACCTTTTTCGTCTTTCCACACAACACCGGTACATATCCCTTCATGAACTAATAGATCCATGACATGATGGTTTTCGTATACATGAATGTGTGAGCCGAGCTTCCCTTTCAAAAACTGCACGAGGGTTTTTCCCGTTTGATCTCCTCCTGCATGCAGAATACGATGGGTCGTATGGGCTCCCTCTTTACCTAACTGCGGAATTCCCGTTTCATCTCGATCAAATGGGCAGCCCTCTTCTACGAGCTTCTTTACAAGATCTTTTCCATGACGGACGATCTCCTGTACAGTTTTGTCATCATTGTGACCACACCCCGCAGCTAAAGTATCTTGCACATGCTGATCGACAGAATCATGTGCGGAAAAGGCTGCAGCGATTCCCCCTTGTGCGAGCATGGAATTACTAGAGGAAAATTGTTTTTTTGTCATCATGATGACTTGGCAGTTCTCTGAGATCGTATTCACAAAGGAAAGAGCCGCAATGCCCGACCCCACCACAATGACTTTTTTGATAGATGACACAATTGCCCCTCCTGTCACTTACACCTGTCTTGACACATATCATTACACAACACTACAATAAATACAAGAAAAAATTTTCACACAGGAGATGGATGGATTTGATTTATTTAGATTATGCAGCTTCTACACCTGTTTCTGAGGAATCACTGCATGTATTTCAGCAGTTGAGCAAAGAATGTTACGGAAATGCGAGCAGCCTGCATGATGCAGGAGGAAGAGCAAATGAAATCTTGGCTTACAGCAGACAATCACTTGCAGCGATTCTAGGGGGCGAACCTGATGGTATTTACTTTACAAGTGGCGGAACTGAATCCAATATCCTTGCGATTCAATCGATCATAAATGGACTACCTCCACATAAACAGCATGTCATTACCACATCAGTAGAGCACCCTTCCGTTCATCATGCGGTCAATGCCTTGGAGCGTCTCGGTGTGAAGGTGACGGTCATAGAACCGAATCAAGAAGGAATCATCACAAAGGAGATTCTCAAACAGGCTCTATTGCCTGAAACCGGACTAGTATCCATCCAGCATGCCAACTCAGAAACTGGGATTATTCAGCCATTAGCTGAATTAGCAACGCTCTTAAAAGAAAGAGATATTCTTTTTCATACAGATGCAGTGCAGACATTCGGAAAAATGCATGTGTCGATTAAAGAACTTGGGGTCGATGCCCTCTCCATTTCGAGTCATAAAGTGTATGCACCTAAGGGCGCCGGTGCTGTCTATATGGGGGCACATGTCCCTTGGAAGCCTATATATCAAGATACTGTACAGGAAAATGGTCTACGCCCAGGGACAGTGAACGTTCCATGCATCGGTGCTTTTGTTGCCGCGAGCGAGCAAATCATGCTGAAAATAGAGCATCAGCAGCAGCTGGATATTCAGCTTCGTGATTATTTTCTTCAGCAGCTAAAAAAACGGAAGCTGTCTGTCCGCATGCTGCAAGAAAGTGACCAGCGCCGCACGCTGCCTCATATTATTGGTTGTTTTTTTGAAGGGTTTGAAGGACAATATGTAATGTTAGCTTGTAACCGGCATGGGATTTGTATATCCACAGGAAGTGCGTGCGCTTCTGGTTATCACCACCCTTCCCCTGCTGTGAAGGCATTACATGTATCAGATCGTGATGCCCTTCAATTTATTCGACTATCATTTGGACGAGGATCATCAAAGGATGACATCGATCAGCTTTTGCATACATTTGAGAGCTTGCAAAAGGAGAAGAAAGGAGCATAAAACGTGGAACAAGAGAGAAAACTCATTGGCGAAGAAAGAAGAAACGCCATTTTAAAGTGGCTACAAGAGACTGATACACCGCTCACCGGAAGTTTTTTAGCTAAAAAAGCCGCTGTCTCACGACAAGTCATTGTACAAGATATTTCATTACTAAAAGCAAAAAACGAACCCATTATTGCCACAAGCCAAGGCTATGTGTATATGGCGCAGCATACACCGGAAACTGAAATTGAACAGATTATCGCTTGCAAGCACGATCCTCATCGTACAGAAGAGGAGCTGACACTGATTGTAGACTACGGTGTAACGGTGAAAGACGTGATCATTGAGCACCCTGTCTACGGGGAGCTGACGGCCTCTATTCGAGTGAGTACGCGCAAACAAGTGGCTGACTTCGTTCATCATATTTCTAATACGGGCGCCTCCTACTTATCAGAGCTGACAGACGGCGTACACTTACATACCCTTACTTCATACAGCCAAAAGCAGCTTGACCAAGCCATTCAAGCGCTTGATGACGCTGGATTTCTCATTAAAGACTAAAAAAATAGTGTCCCCAAGAGGACACTATTTTTCATTCGTTAATTCATATGTTTGATAGCTGCCGAGTAGTTTCACTTCACAGCCAATCGCTTCTAATTCTTGAATGGCGCCAGGGACAAGTACATCATCCATCTCTTTTTCGATATCAATGATAAATAAATAGTGTCCAAGGCCTGTTTTTGTCGGACGCGATTCAATTTTGGACAAATTGAGATTCCGCCATGAAAAAGCTGATAACACACGGTGCAATGCACCTGACTGATCATCCTTTGGCAGGCTGACAACAATGGTCGTTTTTGGCTTTGAAGAAAAACCAGAATTCATTGGGAACGATGCCTTCGCCTCTTTATGTAAAATAACAAAGCGTGTATGATTGTGCGGATAATCATGAATGTCTTTTTTCGCAATCGTCAATCCGTACGTTTTTGCGGCGATTTCATTTGCAATCGCACCAACAGCTTCATCTGGATGCTCACTGATGTATTTTGCTGCATAGCCTGTTGATTCCACTGGCCGATGCGGAATATCAGGGAACTGTCTCTTCAAAAATTGATGACACTGCGCAATGGCGTGCGGATGTGACTGAATCACATCTAATGTCTCCCAGCTCTCCGCTCTCGATGGATGGACAAGCAGGTGCTGGCGAATCGGTGCTGTCATTTCTCCCACAATGGACAAAGCGTCCTCATGAATTAAATAATCAATCGTTAAGTTCACAGATCCTTCAAGTGCATTTTCAAGTGGAACGACCGCCAAATCTACTTCTCCCTTTGACACTGCATCCATACATTGCGGAATGGTTGCATAAGCCCGCTGCTTTGCATCTTTTGGAAAACAAGAACAGACAGCCAAATGAGTAAATGTGGCCTCTGGTCCAAAGTAACCTACCGTTAATTGCTTCATCTGCTATGATCTCTCCTTTTACGCCCCAGAACCTAGAATTTCAACTTTTTCGACAAATTCAAGTTTTCTTAATTGATTCATGACTGTATTGATATCATCTGCCATGCCGGCCGTACTGATCGACAGGGTGACATTCGCTCTTCCTTGCAGCGGAATCGTTTGGTGAATGGATAACACATTACAGCCAGAGTCAGCCACAATTTGAAGCAGCCTAGACAGAGCCCCAGACCGATCCTCCAGGTGGAAAAACAATGTGATGATCTGCTCCTTGACCATTGTATAAAATGGAAAAACAGCATCTCGATATTTATAAAAAGCACTACGGCTTAAATCCGCTTTTTGAACAGCATCGGCAACTGAATCCGCTTTTTTGCGATCGAGAAGCTTTTTGACTTCAAGCGTTTTTCGCATCGCATCCGGAAGTACATCCTCTCTTACTAAATAGAACGTTTCTTCTTTCACCTGTTTTCTCCCCTTTTAAAAACGGGAGAGCCCATGAACTGGACCCTCCTTTTGATCAATCGATAAATTCAAATTCAAATTCAAGCAGACGAATGATGTCTCCATCTTTTGCACCACGTTCACGCAGGGCATCATCAACGCCCATTCCGCGCAGCTGTCTAGAGAATCGTTTCACTGACTCGTCTCTTGAGAAATCTGTCATCTTAAACAGTCGCTCAAGTGCTTTACCAGTTAAGACAAACGTACCATCAGGATCTCTTGAGATCTCAAATGCTGCTTCTCCTTCATCAAACTTGTACATCACACGGTTATCAGAGAGCTCTTCTTCATTGTAGAGCGGGAATTCCGGTGTTGTTTCAAGCTGATTGGCGATTTCAAATAAGAGCTCACGAAGCCCTTCTCTTGTGATCGCACTAATTGGGAACACTTTATAGTCATCTGTTAATTTTTCTTTAAATGCCGCTAGATTGTCAGCTGCATCCGGCATGTCCATTTTGTTCGCTACAATGATTTGTGGACGCTCTGTCAATCTCATATTGTATTGCTCAAGCTCTTCGTTAATGGTCACGTAATCTTCGTATGGGTCACGCCCTTCAAGTCCAGACATATCAATGACATGGACAATGACACGTGTACGTTCAATGTGGCGTAAAAATTGATGACCTAAGCCAACACCTTCGTGCGCTCCTTCGATCAGTCCTGGCAGATCCGCCATGACAAAGCTTCGGTTATCGTCTGTTTCAACAACTCCGAGGTTTGGCACAAGCGTTGTAAAATGATAATCCGCAATTTTTGGTTTCGCAGAAGAGACAATCGAAAGCAGCGTTGACTTCCCGACACTTGGGAAACCAACAAGTCCAACATCTGCAAGTACTTTTAATTCTAAGATGACGTCACGTTCTTTACCTGGCTCACCGTTTTCAGACAGCTGTGGTGCAGGGTTTGCTGGTGTTGCGAAGCGTGAATTTCCACGTCCGCCACGTCCACCTTTGGCAATCACAGCCCGCTGTCCATGCTCTGTCAAGTCAGCTAGCACTTGTTCCGTCTCGGCATCTGTCACAACTGTACCAGGCGGAACTTTAACAATCATTTCTTCCGCATTTCGGCCATGCTGGTTTTTACTCATTCCATGCTCGCCGCGGTCCGCCTTGAAATGACGCTTATAACGAAAGTCCATTAACGTTCTGAGTCCTTCGTCTACTTCAAATACTACATCTGCACCATTTCCGCCGTCGCCGCCAGCTGGCCCGCCTTTTGGCACATATTTTTCACGACGGAACGCCACCATACCGTTTCCGCCGTCACCGCCTTTAACATACACTTTAACCTGATCTACAAACATAACTTCCTCCGTTTCTCTGCATCACATATCTCGTTCTTGCCTCAAACAAAGCTCAATCATGGACTCATGATTCGTCACATGAAATTGCGATATACTCATACATGGATAGTTTGCGTCATGAAACGCATTTAACGCATCCAAACTTGTTAATTTTCCTTTGAAATCAAAATATAAGATCACATCATTCTCTTCATGATCCGTTTGGAAAGTGACCGTTAAATGATTTTCAGTTTTTTGGCAAACTGATTGATCGAATATCGAAAACAACTCCCGTGATACCGTTAGCAGCTGCGATTCATATGCTGATAAGTCTCGGGTTTCACCAAGCACTTCATATTCTAGGGTGATAAAATGCGACTCCCAATTAAAGGTTAGAAAGTAATAGGCCAATTGGGGAATTTTTAAATTTGAGAGTTTGGATTCATGCTGTGCTTCAATGACCATTTCTTCTATTATTTCGAACACTCGGTCATATTTTTCTAATGTCAAGTTGCCTTTGATTAACTGCAATTTATTCATCCAGTCGTGTCTTGAACGACTAAGCAGATGGATCAATTCATTCGTTAATGCAACGTGAGTTAATTTTTCGTTTTGTTTACTTGGTATCTCTTCCATTATCGCACTCCCAATCGTTTGGTCTCTCTTTTAGGAGTCTTATCATCAATATGTCTCCCTGAATTATAACAGAGAAGACAGCTTAGAAAAACACTAGTTATGTGAGGAAAGGTTGTTTTTTCTGATCGTATAGGAGAAAATGAGGCAAAGTCAGCAAACATTCTTTGATATTTATGGAGTGCATCTTCTTTTATCATCTTCGGTACTACTTGTAAAAAGCGCAAAAGCTCCCTGAATAGTGAAAAAAACTCCAGTCAATGACCGGAGTTTTTAGCAATTATTGTGCCGCAGGATATACGCTCACTTTTTTACGGTCACGACCGAAACGTTCGAATTTAACTGTTCCGTCGATTTTAGCGAAAAGAGTGTCGTCGCCTCCGCGTCCAACGTTTTCACCTGGATAGATTTTCGTTCCACGTTGACGATAAAGGATAGAACCACCAGTTACGAATTGACCATCAGCACGTTTAGCGCCTAAACGTTTAGACTCAGAGTCACGTCCGTTCTTTGTAGAACCTACCCCTTTTTTAGATGCGAAAAATTGAAGATCTAATCTAAGCATGAAGTTCACCTCCTATTTTTTTGTAGATATTCTCACATAATCGTGATAATCTCGTTCAATTGTTTCTAAGGAAACGACCATGCCTTCTAAAAGCAACTGGGCTTTTTCAAAGGTGACTGGATCTGTATCAGCTGGCAGTTCAAAAGAGAAATACCCGCCTTCATCTCCAATATCAAGCAGTGGATCCATTCCTGTCAGTGCAATAATTGAATTGACTGACCCGAAAACAACAGCAGATACACCTGCACAAACGAGATCCTGACCTTTTTCAGCAAACTCGGCATGTCCAGTCATCTGAAAAGACGTAATGCTTTCATCTGCTGGCGACCGAGTAATGGTTGCTTTGATCATATCACTCACACGCCTTAAGCGTTGATTTTTTCGATAACAACTTTAGTGTAAGGTTGACGATGACCTTGTTTCTTGTGGTTGTTTTTCTTCGGTTTGTACTTGAACACAGTAATTTTCTTACCGCGACCTTGTTTTTCAACTTTAGCCGTTACTGTTGCTCCAGCAACTGAAGGGTTACCCACTTTGACAGTGTCTCCGCCGACAAACAATACGTTTTCGAAAGTAACTGTTTCACCTGCTTCAGCAGCTAGTTTTTCAACATAAACAGTTTGACCTTCTTCAACTTTTACTTGTTTACCACCAGTTTCGATAATTGCGTACATCTCTGCACCTCCTAATAAACTCAGACTCGCCGAATACAGGGGGCCAATAGGCACTTTACACCTGCTCCGCGCGGTTGTAGCACGGGTGCTACATATCCATAACATTAAAAAATATATCAAATTAGACGCTGAATGTCAATGTATTTTCACCATTAGTACGGCAAAAGAAGATCTTCCATGGAAGAGGTGGTTCTTCGATCTGAAAAATAAGCATGGAGCAATTCATTTTCATCGAGCTGGCTCATTTTCACACCATTCCGTTCGATAATAATGGGATGCTTACAGCCCCTTTGGAATCGCGCCATCACTTCATATATTTTCTCCTCAGCACTGGCTCTCAGCGGAATGAGTTTCTCTACCTTTTGCTCTTTTTTACCGTAATAACGTTCTAGTAAAAAACGTACCCTGATATAATGCCGCTGCCGGTGCTCCATCACAAGCGAGTAGGCTAAAAAAGTGAGCAGGATCCAGCCGTTAAATTGCAGCGGAGCAAAACAGAGTAACCCTGCTGTCAAAAGACCGAAAAAAATGAGTGAGCCTTTTATTGCAAGGGCATGTGCCTGTTGGAAAGGGTAAAAAACAGATAAGAGCAAAAAGAATAATTTTCCGCCATCAAGCGGCCAAATCGGCAAAAGGTTCACTAGAAAAATCGCTATATTATAAAAAGTAAACATCGTAAAGACGTCATATGAAATAAGTGAGGCTTCCATGAGAAGCCAGGCGACGAGCTGGAGCGGGACATGCTGAATCGGTCCGCATAAAATGACCGCCAGTTCTTCTTTTAGCGGACGGTTGCCATGCTCTTCTACTTCTACCGCCCCGCCAAATGGCAGTAAAAAAATCCGCAGAATCCGCCAGTGATAATAACAAGCAGCCGCTGCATGTCCAAGCTCATGGACACAGACGATGATGAGCAGACAAAGTAGCGGCTTAATTTGACCTGATAGCATGGCAAATGCCATGACTATCCAAAGGAGCGGGTGAACATGGACCTTTGTCAGCATGAGCAGCCATCTATTCAAAGGTCATCACCTGAATGGGATCAATAAACTGTTCATTTTGCTTAATGGCGAAGTAATATGTCCCCTTCCCTTGTTCATCAAGCGCAATTTGACCAATTTTTTCCCCCTTATCGACAAAATCGTATAAAGCCACATCAGCTTCTTTTAGTTGGCCGTACCAGCTGTAGCTGTTATCTGCATGCTGCACCACGACTGTAAGCCCTGTATCACTTTTCTTTTTCACTTCTACGACATAGCCTTCTTTCATACTATCGATGGCTTCAGCAGATGTTTCAACTTTGACTCCGGCACCATTTTGCGTGAAGGATTCCTGTACTTTTCCAGAGGCAGGGACAGCCAGTTCTTGATTGGCTTGTACGTCCTTTTGCCCTTCTTTTCTATCGGTTAAAAAGGCAAGTGGGTTTCCGACAGTTTTCTCAAACCACCGGTTGGCGGCGGCAAATTGAAAATCTTGTTCAAAGGTTTGACTGATCATCGGCTTCAGCTGCTGAAAAGGCCCCGCCTGTCCTTTAAATGAAATAGCGGCAATCAGTACAAGAGAGGCAGAAAGTAAACATTTAAGCACAAACGTATTGGAATGAAATAACGGATGGCGAAATTTTTTCGTTTGGTGAGACGTCGACTCGTAGGAAGCCGAGCCAGAATGCTTTTCTTCTTCTGTTAACATGACCCATGGCGGAATATCATCTTTCTTCTTGAAAGTTGCCTTCTTAGGGGCAGCAGCTGGCTGCTTCATTTTGCGGCGCTGCGCTATTTTCTTTCGATACTCGTCCACTCTTTTCATAAGATCACCCTTTACATACAAACAGTTTGTACATTTTATGTGGCGACCTCATATGATATGCAACAAAAAGACCGATTCTCATCGAATCGGTCTCATCTCACGTGAATCATTATGCTCTTACACCGAAAAATGCTTTCAGCTTTGCAAACATCCCTTTGTTTTCTTCTTCAAAGGATTGAAGAGGAACAGATTCACCTAGTACGCGGCGAGCAATATTGCGATACGCAATGGAAACTTTATTTTTAGCATCCATGACAATCGGTTCACCATTGTTTGAAGCCTTAATGACATCATCATCATCGGCTACAATGCCGAGAAGATCAATTGATAAATGATGGACAACTTCATCCACATCCATCGAATCGCCATTTTTCGCCATGTGTGTACGAATGCGGTTCACAATCAAACGAGGCGGTTCAATATCCTCTTGTTCCAGCAAGCCGATAATTCGGTCTGCATCTCTCACAGCTGAGATTTCAGGTGTCGTGACCACAATCGCTTTGTCAGCACCTGATACAGCATTTTTAAAGCCTTGCTCAATTCCAGCAGGGCAATCAATGACAACATAATCAAAGTCTTGTTTCAATGATTGAATTAATTCTTTGATCTGCTCCGGCTCTACCGCCGTTTTATCGCTTGTTTGAGCAGCAGGTAAAAGATACAAAAGATCCTCGAACCGCTTATCCTTCACAAGCGCTTGGTGAATCTTGCATCTTCCTTCTACTACATCGACTAGATCATAAATAATGCGGTTTTCAAGCCCCATCACGACATCTAAATTCCGAAGGCCGATGTCGGTATCAACTAGACACACTTTTTTTCCTTGAATTGCTAGTGCTGTGCCTAAGTTTGCAGATGTTGTTGTTTTGCCAACGCCGCCTTTTCCTGAGGTAATCACAATAGCCTCGCCCAATTTCACATTCCTCCCTCAAGCCTTGTCAGATTAGGTCTTATATGAGCCAATTGCTGCAGGCGTTCAATGATCATATTGCCATCTATATCTAAATAAGCACATTCCATTTCATTTCCATCTTCTTTTTGATCCGGTGCACGGTTAAACACTTGTGCGATGCGAAGCTGGGTTGGAATCATATGAGATGCCGCAATCACAGCTTGTTTGTTTCCATTACATCCAGCATGCGCTACACCTTTTAATGCACCGAGCACAAAAATATTCCCCCCAGCACGAATGGTTCCACCAGGGTTGACATCTCCTATTAATAAAAGATCCCCTTCGACATAAAGCACCTGTCCAGAGCGTACAATTTTTGCTACAGAAGTAATCTCAGCCTCTGCTTTTAAACGTCTCGCCTCTTCAGTTGACATGACGTCACTTTCAATAGAGTGAATGACGAGATGTTCATTTTCAGACACCGCTTCAGTTAAACGCGCCTCTTGATCCTCTGTTAAATATCGAAAACCAAGTTTAATATGCACATTGACTTTATGTCCTTCTCTTCCGTCTGTATATTGCTCAAGTAAAAGAACCTCTCGCAAGCCAGAAAGAAGGTCTTCAAACGAACAGTCATCATTTAACTGTAATGTTAATCCGTTTTTTGTACCTTTTATTGTCACATACTGCTGTTTTTGAGTTTTCAAGATGCTCACCTCAACAACATACTCATTTCGCCGTAATTGGACAAACTCCTGCTTTTATTCGTCGATCAGTCCTTGTTTCACATTGATGAAAAAGAGCCTAAGCGGCACAACAAGTATGAGAGACGCAGCAGTATTTAAAAGAATCGTTGGAATAAAGCGTTCGATGACATACGTATTAAAAGGCATAATACCTGGTTGAATCGTCGCTTGAACGCCGTACACATAAAACTCCATCACTGCAACAGCAATCATCGATAGAAAGACAACGACTAACATATTCGTTTGGAGGACTTTGAAGGCTTTTGCTAACAAATAGCAGAGCGCACCAAAACCAAACATATGAACACCAAGAATACCTGTATACGAAATATCATATAAAAGTCCAAAGATAAATCCATAAATCACACCATATTTTTGGTTCACAAAAGCTGTCATAAATACAAGTGCGAGTAAGATGAAATGAGGTGCTAAAATTTGATTGTCTGAAACAAATGGGAGCTTCACTAAATCGACAAAAATACTGTCAAATACGAAAATAAACAACATGACGAAAGCAAGAAGGACACGTTTCACGAGCCTTCCTCCTTCGTTAATTGAGATGCATCTGCCGTACTTGTGCTGCGATTCACAACAATCACGCGGTCTAAATTATTGAGTTCAGCAGCTGGTTCTACATAAATAATTTTTGTCAGTCCGTAATGGTCCGGCTCAATTTCGCTTACCTTCCCAATCGTCAAGCCCTGCGGGAATACGCCCCCTGCTCCAGATGTTTCAACAAGATCTCCTTTTTTGACATCCCCATCAGCATCGGATTTTAAAATGTTCATTGTCAGCATTTTTTTCTTGCTGTCATAACCGTTAATAATTCCATTGAGTTCTTCTTTGCCCTTTTTCGCAAAAATTTTCGTTGAAATTCTATTATTTTGATCTGTAGAGCTTAGCAACCTTACAGTCGACGTAAAATTGTTGAGCTTATCACTTTCAATTTTCCCAATTAACGCACCACTCTCATTGGTGACCGCCATATCTTTTTCAACGCCTTGTTTTTTCCCTTTATCAATCATGACAAAACTATCCCAAAGGGACGGGTTTCTCGCAATGACTGTTGAAAGAATGGGCGTGTAGTCACGAATAGAGTTCACATATCCGAGCTGCTTGCGAAGCTTTTTGTTCTCATCTTCTAGTTCTTGAAGTTTCGCCTCATATTGGGTTTGTCCATCAAGTTTTTTTCGAAGACGCTCGTTTTCATCATATGTGTTCTTTAAATCTTGTACGTTCCCATAAATACCGGCAATAAATTGTGATGGTTTATGAAAGACACCTTGAAAAAAGCCTGTCGTATCCCCCACTAATTTTTCCGGCCATGAAGCACCTCTGCCGCTTTTCACTGAAAAACCAATCATGGCCACCAGTACGATGACACAGACAAGGAGCAACATTAATCTTTTATTCATAAAAAACTGCGGCATGTCTTACACCTCTTTATTTACGCCCAATTATCGATTATCTTTAGATTTTCCTTTGAACAAGTGAATATGTTCTAGTGCTTTCCCTGTTCCGATCGCCACACAGTCAAGCGGATCTTCAGCAATAATGACCGGCATTTTTGTTTCATCACTAATGACTTTGTCAAGATTACGTAGCAATGCACCGCCGCCTGTTAACACAATTCCACGGTCCATAATATCTGCTGCTAGCTCAGGTGGCGTTTTTTCAAGTGTCATTTTGACCGCATCGACAATTGTTTCCACCGTATCGCGAAGCGCTTTTGCAATTTCTTCTGCCGTAATAGAGATCGTTTTTGGCAGACCTGTTAAAAGGTCACGGCCGCGAATGTCCATCTCATCATGTACGTCAGGCTGCGCAGAACCGATTTCCATTTTAATCGCTTCTGACGTGCGATCACCAATCATAAGATTATACGTTTTACGAATGTAGCTGCTGATCGCATCATCCATTTCGTCTCCTGCAACACGGATCGATTGAGATGTCACAATACCGCCAAGTGAAATAATGGCTACTTCTGTTGTACCGCCGCCAATATCTACAACCATGCTTCCAGTTGGCTCCCATACAGGAAGGTTAGCACCGATTGCCGCAGCAAATGGCTCTTCAATAGGGTATGCGTCACGAGCACCAGCTTGTCTTGTTGCATCAATGACTGCACGCTCTTCTACTGCTGTAATACCAGATGGTACACACACCATCACGTACGGTTTACGAGCAAAAAGCCCTTTACCTTTTAATGCTTGATTAATGTAATATTTCATCATTGTTGCTGTCGTCTCGTAGTCTGCAATGACTCCGTCTTTCATTGGGCGCAGTGCCACAACATTACCAGGTGTACGACCGATCATGTTTCTAGCGTCATTTCCAACCGCCACTATAGACTTCGTATCAGTTTCCAAAGCTACGACCGAAGGTTCTCTCACAACAATGCCTTTTCCTTTAATAAAAACAAGCGTATTCGCTGTTCCAAGATCTATTCCAAGGTCTTTTGTACCAATTCCAAACATATGTATGTATCTTCCTTTCTTAAACCAAAATTCCCTTTAGGGAAAAACTCATAAACTCTATTATATCGTAAAACATTGAAAAAAAAAGTGTTACAAATACCCTTTTTCCTTCAAACTCACAAATTTTTGATCACCGATCACTAGATGATCAAGCAGCTGTATTCCAATCAGCTTCCCACATTCAAAAAGTCGCTGTGTGACTTCAATATCTTCCCTGCTGGGCGTCGGATCTCCAGATGGATGGTTGTGCACACATATAAATGAAGCGGCCGAACGTTTAAAGGCCTCTTTAAAAATTTCGCGCGGGTGAACAATCGACGAATTTAGACTTCCGATAAACACAGTATGTTTATGAAGAACTTGATTTTTGGTATTGAGATAAAGACAAACGAAATTCTCCTGCGTCAAAAATCTCATATCTTCCATCACAAAATTCGCACCATCCTCCGGCGTACGGATCACATAACGATTGTCCGTCGTTTGATGGTGTAATCTAGTGCCGAGTTCTAAAGCAGCTAAAAGAGAGATCGCCTTCGCTTTTCCAACTCCTCGAATCTTTGACAATTCTTCAATCGAAGCTTCCTTCACAGAACGAAGACCACCAAATGTTTGTAAAAGTCTTGCGGACACTTGAAGAACTGATTCCTTTTTTGTGCCTGTTCTCAAAAGAATCGCGACAAGTTCATGGTTTGATAAGCTGCTTGGGCCATATTTGACAAATCGTTCGCGCGGCTTTTCATCATGAGGAAAATGCTTCAGCAACATAGGGAAATGATTCAAGATCTACACTCCTTTTTTGATTCCTTCCCGTCATCAAAAAGGGGTGATACCAAATGTTTCAAGCACTCTGACTGTTTTAGCAATAGGGAGTCCTACAACGGAAAAATAATCACCGTCTATTTTTTGTACAAACAGGGCACCTTTTCCTTGAATGCCGTAGCTTCCAGCTTTATCAAGAGGCTCACCGGTTTCAATATAGCGGTCTATTTCATCTTGTGTAAGCGGCCAAAATGTCACGTCTGTCTGTTCATAAAATGTTTCTTTTCTATTCTCTGATTGAATCGTGACACCAGTCAAGACTTGATGTGTCTTACCTGACAATAATTGAAGCATTGAGGCTGCATCTTCCTTGTCTTTTGGCTTTCCAAGACATTTGCCATCAATTGCAACAATTGTATCTGCACCAATGATCACAGCTTTGGGATGTATTTTTTGAATATCATTTGCTTTTTGTTCTGCCAACCATTGGACGTTCTCAGCAGGAGAAAGGTTTCGATTTATTTCTTCTTTTAAATCACTTGCTTGAATGTCATAAGAAAACCCTGCTAAATCAAGCAATTCTTTTCTTCTAGGTGATTGAGATGCGAGTATTAACTGGTTCATGTTTGTTCATCCTTTCAGGGTTTAGCCTAAGAAGTAAGATACCCATTCATCCTATCAAATGAACATCTTACCGACAATTGACGAAAATGCCATTTTCATGTTCCTACATCATTATGTTGGAAGCAAAAGAAAAAAACTAGTCATTTTTTGACTAGTTTGGCTGTTAAAAACATGATTTTACGTATTTAGTTGATCTAATAGCGCTTGCTGAGATTTCCAGCCATTTTCAGCAGATGGGTCATTTAAAAGCTGTACAGCTTTCAGCAAACTGCTTTTAGCTGGTGCGTCGGTTGTTTTGGCATTTTCAAGTTCAGAAATCAGCTGAGTGACTTCTTTTTGATCCACATCTTCTCCTGCAATCACCTTAGAGGATAAGACAGATGCCTTCTCTATTAAACCTGTCAGCTCATCCGGCACTTGAAACGAGAGCTCTTTTCCTCCCCATGCTTCAAAGTGCTGATCGATTAATTTTTTCCCAACGGCACTTGTCATGCCTTGTTCTGTGGCAAGCCCGGCAATCACATAATATCCATCATCCATTGATACCTTTTTACCTGCATATCCTGCCTCTTTTAAACTGTCAACTAAGTCATCTGCTCCTTTTTCAGAAGAAAACTTTCCAGCCTGCACCACAAAGGTTGAAAAATGACCTGATGCACTTTTTTCACCTTCATTGTCCTTTGACGTATCTGCAAGATCAGCCGGTGGTGCATCTCCCCCAGCTTTCGCCGAAGGCTCGCTTCCAGATGCTGAGACGCTGATATGATCTCCTCCTGATGGATTGGCAGACCCATCTTTACTTAAACTTAATGCAAATACACCGAGGCCTGTCCCTAGAACGACTGCAAACACAATCGTTGTCATCACTCGTTTGAAGGGACCGCGGTTTTTACTGAACTTCTGGTCAAAAGAACCTTTTTTCTTTTGATAAGGTGTGACGACCTTTGGATCCGAATGATAAATGTGATCAGCTGCATCGTCCCATTGAAAATCTTCTTCTTTCGGTTTGGATGGTTCCTCCTCGGAAGCGGCTGTCTCCTGTTCCGACTGCCTCTTTTCCTCCCAGTTCGAAAACGTCACTTGATCCTCTTGCTGTTTTTGAGGTTGATGCTCTTCTCCATGCAGCATTTCTTCCTTACCATTAATATTGACCTTTAACCCTTGTTTTTTTGCCTGCCTTTTTTTCACTGTCATTCCCCGCTTTCTGACATTGTTTGTAAGAAAGACCTTTCTGTCCAATGAAATAGCGCGAATGTAACCCGTCCTTCTTTCTGTTTCACACTTTAACATAGCCAATAAAAAAAAGAACAAGACTTTTGTCGGCAGGTTCAAAAAGTGTTCGCCAATTTTCTCATCCGAAAAAATCGCGATTTGGGCTTAACAGATCACCACAAAAAAGATAAAACCAGAAAGAACAAGCGATGGCAGGAACAAAAGGAAAGGGTTCATTTGCCTTGTAAGAAAACACCTTTGCGTAAACCATTCCCGTGACAGACGAAAGAAAAAGAATGATCAGAAACGGCTTAAATCCAAAGCAAAATGCCAGCACACCAAATAGTTTGACATCCGCTCCCCCCATACTATTTGGCTTGAAATGTTCTAAACTATAAAACAAAAGAAGACAAATAAGAAGAGATGCCGCTCCTTCCCACCAAATAAAAAGCGGTTCTAGCGTGCGGTATATGACGAAAAGAGGAAAAAAGAAGAGAAAGAGCTCGTTGGGTACTCTCATATAAAAAAGATCGCTCACGACAGCAATCACGAATAAACTACATAGACTCACAAGAAAAAGGCCCTCAAAAGAGAAACCAGCATATCTATAAACGAGGAAAAAAAGGCCGCCTGTCAACAGCTCAACCAGTGGATAAAGCAAAGAGAGCCGGGTTCCACAATGCTTACATGACCCTTTCAATACAATATAAGAAACAAGCGGGAGCATGTCGTGAAAAGAAAGCGGCTCTTTACAAGCTCCGCAGTGTGAACGAGGAAAAAGAATGGACCGCTTCATTGGAAGCCTCTCACCAACTAGATGAAAAAATGACCCCATGACCATGCCTGTGAAAAACATAAAAAAATCAATCAAATTAGGTGACTCCTTCCGGAAATAGAATAGACCGGATTGTACCATAGCGATTCACCTTTGATCACCTTGCGAAAAAGTGATTTTCCCCCTCTCCTACATATCAAAAGAAAAAAGACGCACACTGCATAGAAGCAATTTGCGTCTTTTCCTTACTGTAAAATACGACTTCGTACATCTGAGATAAAATAAAGGGAACCTGTCACCAGAATCATTGCTGAAGGGTCATCTCTTTTTTTCTGAATGAAGTCAAGTACTGCACGAGGGTCTTCATCAAACGATTTTGCTTCTAAATGACTGCAAGCATAAAGCTTTTCCGCTGACTCAGCTCTTGGAAAGTCAAAGGAAACAAAATGAATCGATGAACTAATCCTTTCAAGCTTTTCGATCATTTGTTTGTAAGGTTTATCTTTTAACGCACTAAAACATACATGAACCTGTTTACTAGAAAAATGAGCTTGTACAGTTTCAATTAAACGGTCCATTCCTTCTTCGTTATGAGCACCATCTAAATAAACAAGAGGCTGATCTTGGATCTTTTCAAATCTTCCAGCCCACACCGCTTGCCGAATTCCTTCATACACTTGCTCATTTAGCACATGGATATATCCTTCTTGCTCCAGCCATTCGATCAGTAGAACGGCAAGGGAGGCGTTCTGCCTTTGATGCGTTCCGATTAACCCTGTCTCTAGCTGCGAGTACTCCCTTTTTGGGGTAGTGAATGTGAAGCGTTCACCTGTTTCAGTCGGCTGCTGGTCCTTAAAGGTACAAGTATCATGTAACGAGATAAACGGCGCATTTTTTTCTTCTGCTTTGTGTTGAATCACAGTAAGAGCTTCCGCTTGATGAACGGCCGTGATCATCGGAATCCCAGCTTTAATAATGCCCGCTTTTTCTGCTGCAATCTGATCAAGTGTGTCACCTAAAATGGCCATATGATCGTGACCAATCGACGTAATTGCTGTTAAGATGGGCGCTGCCACATTTGTAGAATCAAGTCTTCCGCCAAGCCCTGTTTCCAAGAGGACAAAGTCTACTTGGTGCACATGGGCAAAATAAGCAAACGCACAGGCTGTAATGATCTCAAACTCTGTTGCTGCACCAAGCTCTGTATCATCTAATTCATCAACTAAAGGCTTGATGTCGTTCACCAAACTCAGCCACTCTTCGTCCAAAATCGGCTCCCCATTAACACTAATTCGTTCATTGAACGTTAAAATAAATGGAGAGGTGAAGGTTCCAACTGAATAGCCCGCTGACTGTAAAATGGATCGAGTAAATGCAATCGTTGATCCTTTTCCATTTGTTCCAGCCACATGCACCGCTTTTATTTTTTGTTCAGGATGGTCTAGTCTGTCCATCAGCCATTTCATTCGTTCAAGTCCCGGTTTGACACCGAAAGCGAGTCTGCTATGAATCCATTCAATGGCTTCATGATAGGTTGTAAACAATGTCATCTCTCATTTCATACGAAATTTTCAAAAAAGACGACTCCATTCCGTTAGGAGCCGTCTTTTCAACATTATGCTTTCAGCTCTTCAATACGCTTTTGAACAGCTTCGCGTTTTGCGACATAATCACGTTCTTTCGCACGCTCTTCTTCTACGACGCTTTCAGGCGCTTTTTTCATAAAGCCTTCATTCCCAAGTTTTTTCTGTACGCGCTCAACTTCTTTTGTCAGCTTATCAAGCTCTTTTTGCAGACGGGCAATTTCTTCGTCTAAATTGATTAAACCTTCAAGCGGAAGAATGAGCTCTGCTCCAGAAATAACTGCTGTCATCGCTTTATCACTAGCAGGAACATCCGTGCCAATTTCAAGCACACTTGGATTCGTAAAGCGTTCAATATATGAACGGTTCTTCTCTAAACGTTCCTGTACATCAGATGTGGATGCTTTGATATATAGCTCAACTTGTTTGCTCATTGGTGTGTTGACTTCACTGCGAATGTTACGAACAGAACGAATCAGTTCAACAAGCAGTTTCATATCAGCAGAAGCTTGTTCGTTGGAAAGCTCCGGCTTCACTTCAGGCCATGCCGCTACAGTAATGGACTCACCTTCATGAGGTAGATGCTGCCAGATTTCTTCTGTTAAGAACGGCATAAACGGATGAAGAAGTCTCATCGTTTGATCTAATACATACGCAAGGATCGAACGAGTCGTTTTCTTCGCTGCTTCATCTTCTCCATAAAGCGGAAGTTTCGCCATTTCAATGTACCAATCACAGAAATCATCCCAAATGAAGTTGTATAAATGTCTGCCCACTTCACCGAATTCATACTTGTCAGCAAGCTGTGTGACACTTTCAATCGTTTCATTTAAGCGTGTTAAAATCCATTGATCAGCAACTGATTTTTCTCCTGTTAAATCAAGCTCATCGTACGTTAAACCATCCATATTCATGAGAGCAAAACGGGATGCGTTCCAAATTTTGTTCGCAAAGTTCCAAGTGGATTCAACCTTTTCAAAGCTAAAACGTAAATCTTGACCTGGAGAGCTTCCAGTCGCTAAGAAATATCTCAATGAATCCGCTCCGTACTTGTCGATGACTTCCATTGGATCAATTCCGTTGCCAAGTGACTTACTCATTTTACGCCCTTGTTCATCGCGAATAAGACCGTGAATGAGGACATCTTTAAATGGTTTTTCTCCTGTGAATTCAAGACCTTGGAAGATCATACGGGATACCCAGAAGAAGATGATGTCATAGCCTGTAACAAGCAGGTTTGTTGGATAGTAGCGCTTGAAGTCTTCACTATCTGCATCCGGCCAGCCCATTGTAGAGAAAGGCCAAAGCGCTGAACTAAACCATGTATCAAGCACATCGTTATCCTGTTCCCAGTTCTCTATATCTTCTGGCGCTTCTAGTCCGACGTATACCTCTTTCGTTTCTTTATGGTACCAAGCTGGAATGCGGTGTCCCCACCATAGCTGACGAGAAATACACCAGTCACGGATATTTTCCATCCAGTGTAAATACGTCTTTTCAAATCGGTCTGGAACAAATTGAACTTGCTCATCACCTTTTTGCAGATTGATGGCTTCATCTGCGAGCGGCTGCATTTTCACAAACCATTGTGTTGATAAATATGGCTCCACTACAGCGCCACTGCGCTCACTGTGACCAACTGAATGCATGTGGTCCTCAATTTTGAACAAAATGCCTTCTTCTTGAAGATCTTTCACAAGCTGTTTACGACATTCGAAGCGGTCCATTCCTTTGTATTGAAGTGCGTTTCCATTCATTGTGCCATCTTCATTCATCACAAGAATGCGCTCTAGGTTATGACGGTTTCCAAGCTCGAAGTCATTCGGGTCATGAGCCGGCGTAATTTTTACAGCTCCTGATCCAAATTCCATATCGACATAGTCATCCCCGACGATTGGAATCTCTCGGCCTGTAATTGGTAAAACAACTGTTTTCCCAATCAAATGCTGATAGCGTTCATCTTCAGGATGTACAGCGACTGCCGTATCTCCCAGCATCGTTTCAGGTCTTGTTGTCGCAATTTCAATCGAACCTGATCCATCTGCAAGCGGATATCTCAAGTGATAAAACGCACCTTGCACATCCTTGTAGATGACTTCAATATCAGAAAGGGCCGTTTTTGTTGCTGGGTCCCAGTTAATGATGTATTCTCCGCGATAGATCAATCCTTTTTCATACAATTGAACAAACACTTGGCGGACTGCTTTATTCAAGCCTTCATCTAATGTAAAACGCTCACGCGAATAGTCTAGACCTAGACCCATTTTCGCCCACTGGCTACGAATAAAATCGGCATACTCTTCTTTCCACTTCCACGTTTCTTCTACAAATTTTTCACGTCCAAGATCATAGCGGCTCACACCTTCTTCGCGAAGCTTCGCCTCTACCTTGGCTTGTGTTGCAATACCCGCATGGTCCATTCCTGGCAGCCATAAAACATCATAGCCCTGCATCCGTTTCATACGAGTCACGATGTCTTGAAGGGTTGAATCCCAAGCATGCCCTAAGTGTAATTTTCCTGTCACGTTTGGTGGAGGAATGACGACTGTATATGGATCTTTCGTTTTGTCATTTTGTGCTTCGAAGAATTTCCCTTCAAGCCAGTACGTATAGCGGTCTTTTTCAATCGCATTTGGATCGTACTTTGTTGGCATTTCTTGATTATTTGTTTCCATTTGTGTTACCTCCACATTTTTTCGGCTGATGAAACATAAAAAAAAGCCTTCTCATCCTTATAAAAGGACGAAAAAGCTTTTTCGCGGTACCACCTTTTTTCACGAAACACTTAGACGTGTCCCGTACTCTCTAAAGGATAACGGGGATCTCCCGAATTTCTCTACTACATGTTTCAAGAAATTAAGCTCACAGGCGACCTTCCAAACAAGTGCATCCTAGAAAACCTTTCAGCTATTGGTTTCCCTCTCTTTAGGGTCTTGCTCGTACTCTTCCTGATCCACGCTTACGATATATCACGTTCATCAGCTTATACTCATCTTTTATTAATATTACTAAATGCCTTTTGTTTTCGTCAATCATCTTTTCCGCTTTTCTTCTTCTTTATACAAATTGGGCAGGCACCCTTTGCCTCTTTGCCCATATGATAATAACAAAATAAAGAAGGAGGGCGTTTTATTTTGAAAAAGATCAATCCTTACACACTCCCCCCATGGCTTAGACAAATTCGGGCAGTTGCCTCCCAAGTCGTTCTCCCGATTGCCATATTTCAAGGCTTTCGCACGATCATTTTTCCCACAACATTTGACGTCCTCATCTTAGGAATTCTCATATTTCTCGCCTGTGCCTTTCATCTTGATTGGTTTTAAGAGAGCTGAAAGCTGCAGGCTCACTCTTATGTATCGATTACCCCATATTAGACATTTGACAGCAAACAACCTCGTCACTCTTCTGATGACGAGGCATTTTGTTCTTCTTCAAGGCGTCTAGCTTGCTCAATTTCGTGTATTTTCATGACGGTCGGCTCAGAATTTTTCATTTGCCAATACGCCCTTAACAGCTCCTGACAACTTTCCATCTCATCCTGTCCGCCTGCTTCATAGGCTTTCACCGTATCAAACAAACCCTGCGGATAAGCGAGGTAACTCAAGAACAAATGAATCTCTTCCTCACGAAGTTTATTTCCCTTTTGATACGTATAAAACAAAGATGTGCATTCAGGACAAGGAGTAGGGTAGGTTTTGAATGTACGATAGTAAAAGGTCAAAAGGTCATAAATGGGGGCAGCCTTTTTGGACCGCTCAAAATTGGTGAAATGTCCTGTACCTACATCATTGTACAAAAAGTGATGGATCGACAATTGTCCATGGTTTAACACAATACGTGTCGTCTCTTGGTCTTTCATTTCCTCATGCCAATCCTCTAAACGTTCAAGTGCAAATTCACTTGCAGACATCGCTTCTGAAAAATACATAGCAGCAGCCAGCTCAAATGGCGACATATACCATGTTTGTTCTGCCCGCTCGATAAATCGTTCATACATGTCTTTCTCTGTTTCCCATTTGCTTTTCATTTGGGTGTAGTGAGCTTCTATTTCCTGCTCAGTAATGTCCATCATGACTTCTGTTCGTTTATGAAGTCTTGCAATCTCTTGAAATAAATATTCATGTTTATCGTCCTGCTCTTCTCTCTTTTCATTCGTCAGCCATGGCATAAGGTAATACGTGTACTGGCTTTCTCGTTGATTTGAGAAAAAGGAACCGCTCTTCGTGCGATAAATCGGCACAAAGGAGCGATAGCCTTTTGATTCTAGTTCAAGCATTTGCTCTGTAAATTGCATGTGTCGATGGGGTTTTACTCGCTTTAGTGCAAATACGCCCTGCTTTGTATACACTCTAACGACAGCTGGACTGACAGGTTCGATATATTCAGCCTCAAGCCCATATTCGTATAGGACAGATTGGATTTCATCCACGTTCTCTCACCACATTTTCTCGGTCCATCATCTCATACTATGCATTGCTTTTTTGATATTCAGGAATATAAAGAATCTGCCCTTCTTCAAGCTCTGCATCCACCGACAATGAATTCGTTCGAAGGAGCTGCTGCACATTCAACTGATATCGCTCACAAATACGATCGACCGTATCTTCTTGCTGAACTATACATATTTTCATGCGAGAAAAATCTTCCTCCTCCTGCTTAGCGAACAGCTTCGTTAAATAAAGAGAATTCTCACTGCCAGACGCTTCTCTCTGGTCATGTTCAAACTCCTCAGCTTCTTGAGCTGATTCATACACCTTTGGTGCTTCACGTTCATATAATCGTTCGAACTGATAGCTGTCATCCCGCTCTTCCTGCGTCTGTTCCATCTGATAAGCAGGTGATTCAAAGGCTGGATAAGCTGGCGGCTCTTCTTCTTCCTTGCTCTCTGCTTCAGGGTCTTTCCTCACTTCCACCTCAAAGAACGTATCATCCCGCTCCTCTTCTTCTAACAGCTTAGGCGGGTCAAAGAATGGCGGCTCTTGTACTTGAGCTTCTGGGAAGGAACGATACCCAAGCGCCACGGCTTCTTCTTCCTCATATTCCTCCTCTTCTTCTGCTTCTTCCACCATCACCGTCTCGATGTCTATTTCATCCTCTTCTTGTTCAGTTCGCGCTTCATGTTGCAAAACGGCCTGCTGTTCTGCATTTTCTTCATGCTCTTCACGTGGCAGCATTTCTTGCTCTTCATACTCAGACTGCGCCTGATATTCATAAGTGACATCGCCATATTCCTCTTCAGCACGATGGACAAATTCATATGGCTCTTCTACAAGCGGTTCAGGCGTTCCTTCATCTAACAGACCTTCAATGGCCAAATCAGCCTGAATCGTGAGCAAACGGCTTTCTGTCAGCTGGTAATCAAATGCATCAATAAACACAAATACATCATTTAAATGACTAATTTTGTTCTTGGGGATCGTGATATCCACCGGAAATTGATGCAGCAGCTCAGCCGTTCCGTCCTCTCTTACCTTCACCTCATCAGCCTGCCTGTATGATGCATAGGAACTGGATTCACCCATTAGCTCCTCTTGATTTATGTTGTATTCTCCTGTTAGCTCGAGTGAACCTCTAATGGAAACATAATCATTCACTTCTTGAACGAGAATATCAGGATCGAGAGAAATTGACAGCAGCTCACTGACTTCCTGTCCGTTTTTGAAATAAATGGACTCTTCTACCGAAAACTGTAATCGATTGTTTTGAGACAAGTCGGTGTCCTCCTTTCATCTAATCCTTCAAAATAAAATTAGATGTCAATACAGGTGTATGAAAGAGGCGGTGAAAATATGATTGGTTTTATGCAAAGCAAAAAGCCGATATGTCTCCATATCGGCTCAGCGTGTAGACAAACCCTCGCATTCGATGTCAGTCCTGCGCGCTGGTGCTCACGAATGTCAAATTCGCTCCGCTCCAGTACTCGTCCTTCCTAGACTGCAAAGGTTTTCTTTCACGCTGAAAAAAAGACAAAGGGCTAAAATAAAGTTCATTTTAACCCTTTGTCAACGATCTAAGCCGATATGTCTCCATATCGGCTTTTGGTTACTGAGCTAATTTTTGAAATACCTTTTCAACTGTCTCAATCGTATACTCGATGTCTTCATCCGTATGAGCAGTTGATAGGAACAGCCCTTCGAATTGTGAAGGTGGAAGGAAGATGCCGTGATCAGCCATTTCCTTGTAGAATTCAGCGAATAAAGCGAGGTCAGCTGTTTTCGCTGTATCGTAATTGACGACTTGTTCGTTTGTAAAGAAGAATCCAATCATGGAACCTGCACGGTTAAATGTTAGTGGAATCCCATGTGCTTTCGCCGCTTTTGAAATGCCTTCTTCCAAACGATCTCCTTTGCCTCTAAACTCTTCATAAGACTCAGGTGTCAGCTGTTTTAATGTTTCAAGACCTGCTGTCATCGCAAGCGGGTTACCGGATAACGTTCCTGCTTGATAAATCGGGCCGCTTGGCGCAATTTGTCTCATAATGTCCGCTCTACCGCCATAGGCACCAACTGGCAGACCGCCTCCGATGACTTTACCAAGACATGTCAGATCAGGCGTAATGCCAAAATAGCCTTGTGCACAATGATAATCCACACGGAAGCCTGTCATGACCTCATCAAAAATGAGTAAAGAGCCATATTGCTCAGTGATGTCTCTCAATCCTTGCAAGAAACCTTCCTGCGGAGGGACAACACCCATATTTCCTGCAACTGGTTCTACAATGACACCTGCAATGTCGTCTCCAAATTCTTCAAAAGCGACTTTGATGCTCTCTAAATCATTGTATGGAACAGTGATCGTATTGCTTGCTGTACCTTCAGGGACACCAGGGCTATCCGGAAGTCCAAGCGTTGCCACACCCGAACCAGCTTTAATAAGCAAAGAATCACCGTGGCCATGATAACAGCCTTCAAATTTCACAATTTTGTTTCTGCCTGTAAAACCACGTGCTAGACGAAGCGCACTCATCGTCGCCTCTGTTCCAGAGCTGACCATACGAATGACCTCAATAGAAGGAACTCGTTCTGATACAAGCTTAGCTAATTCATTTTCAACTAAAGTAGAAGCACCGAAGCTTGTACCATGTTCAGCTACTCGTTGAATACTTTCAACCACACGGTCATTTGTATGCCCTAAAATAAGCGGTCCCCACGATAAGACATAATCAATATATTCATTTCCGTCAATATCGTATATTTTTGCGCCTTTGCCTCGTTCCATAAAAATCGGGTCTGTATTGACTGATTTAAATGCGCGCACAGGGCTGTTCACACCACCCGGCATTAACTGCTGCGCTTCTTTAAATGCTTGCTTTGACTTTTCATAGCTACGTCCCATTTCAATGTCCTCCTGTCTATCCGTTCTTTATTCTGAGAGCCATTTCGCTGCATCTTTTGCATGATACGTAATGATTAATTCTGCGCCTGCACGTTTCATGCTAGTCAGCATTTCAAGAACAAGCTCTTTTTCAGAAATCCAGCCATTTTGAGCTGCTGCTTTGACCATTGCATACTCTCCGCTCACATTGTAAGCAACAACAGGAAGTGTAAATTCATTTTTCACATCACGCATGATATCTAAGTATGAAAGTGACGGCTTCACAATCAGGAAGTCAGCGCCTTCTTCTACATCAGACTGCGCTTCTCTCAGTGCTTCTAAGCGGTTTGCAGGGTCCATTTGATACGTTTTACGATCTCCAAACTGCGGTGTGCTATGCGCCGCATCACGAAACGGACCGTAAAAAGCACTTGCATATTTCACAGCATATGACATGACAGGCACATGAACAAAGCCGGCCTCATCAAGCGCCTCACGAATTGCAAGCACAAAGCCATCCATCATATTTGATGGAGCAATGATATCTGCACCTGCACGAGCCTGACTGACAGCGGTTTTCGCTAAGAGCTGAAGAGATTCATCATTTAAAATTTCTCCATCTTCAACGATTCCGCAATGTCCGTGATCTGTATATTGGCATAAGCAAGTATCAGCAATGACCACAAGCTCTGGGAAATGCTTTTTGATTTCAAGCGTTGCTTTTTGAACGATCCCATGATCGTGATAAGCTTCACTGCCTACATGGTCTTTATGGTCTGGTACCCCAAAAACAATGATAGATTTAATCCCAAGGTCAACAAGCTCTTGGACTTCTTCTTTCACAAGATCAACTGAAATGTGATAGACACCCGGCATTGAAGGGACTTCTTTCCGGACATTCTCTCCCTCTACAAAAAAGATGGGATAAATGAAATCAGAGGGTCTTAAAAATGTTTCTCTCACCAATTCTCTCATTCCTGCGCTTGTACGCAATCTGCGGTGTCTGTTAAATTTCATCATTGGTTCAACTTCCTTTCAGATAAACGGCACATCAAATCAAGCATCCCGTCTATCGTATAAGTATCTGGGGTTTCAGAAGAAATCCCGTATTGAAGCAGTGCCTCTTGTGTAAGAGGACCGATGCTCACAAAACATGTGTCTGATGCAGCTAATCTATCGATATCAGCCTCCATGGCGTGCATAAAAGAATGAACAGTGGAGGAGCTTGTAAATGTAATAAAATCAAATGATTGCTCCATCATTGCCGACTTGAGTGCGATAATTCCGTCCTCATCCTTCACTGTTTCATATATAATCCACTCTTTTACGTCAATGCCAAGCGGAACGAGGGTATTCTTCACCACATCTCGTGACAGGTGGCCTTTTGCTACAAAGACACATTCTTCTGGGTGTACATGTTCAATTAAAGCATCTGCCAGTTCTTCTGCTATAAATCGCTCTGGAACCACATCCACTTTTAAGCCGTGCTGCATCAGATAGGCAGATGTTTTTTCACCTACAGCCGCCACTTTCAAGTGGGATAAGCTTTGATGTAATTGATGCTTCTCTATATAACTGAGAAAAAAAGACGCACCATTTACACTTGTAAACACAAGCCAATGGCTTGCTTCTAAGTCTTCTAAAAATGCCTTCGCTTTTTCTTTTGTAAGCGTTGGTTCAAACCTGATAAGAGAGGTTAAAATAGCATGGCCGTTCAGCGCTTCAATTTTCTGCTGAAACGCACCCGCTTGACGTTCATTTCGAGTGACAAGCACCGTCTGTCCGTAAAGCGATTTGGCTATCGTCATTGGGAAGACAGATCCTTTTTCACCTTGTCGATCAAATCCTTTGCTCCCTTATCAGCCATCTGCTTCGCACATGCTGTTCCGATTGCATCAGGGTCAGTACCTGTTACGGTTTCTCGAATAATCGTATGCCCATCCGCAGATGCCACAAGACCTGTCAATTCAATTTCATCACGCTCATTCATCGTTGCATAACCAGCGATCGGCACTTGACAGCTTCCATCCATTTGCTTAAGGAAGGCTCTTTCAGCAAGGACCGTTTTCTTTGTATACTCATTTGTGAATTGAGATAACAGCTGCAAGAGCTCT
This sequence comes from Bacillus sp. BS1807G30, assembly GCF_040047675.1. Classification (NCBI taxonomy): domain Bacteria; kingdom Bacillati; phylum Bacillota; class Bacilli; order Caryophanales; family Bacillaceae; genus Bacillus; species Bacillus sp. BS1807G30. The sequence continues at coordinate 2,452,300 of NZ_CP157353.1, forward strand.
TCGTCATCTCCCCGGCATTCTATCGACAATGCGCCCTGCCCCACAGCAGGAAGGCAAGTATCAGGAGATAAAAATTCCGACACGACTTCTTGACTCCAACCCATTCTAGACAATCCGGCAGCCGCTAGAATAATCGCATCATATTCTTCATTTTTCAGTTTTTCGAGTCTCGTATCAATGTTTCCACGGATCCATTTAATCTCAAGATCTGGTCTCTCCTGAAGAAGCTGAGCACTGCGCCGTAAGCTGCTCGTTCCCACAATCGCTCCCTTTGGTAGTTCATGAAGACGGAGATGATCCTTTGAAATCAATGCATCCCGCACATCTTCACGCTCAGGAATACAGCCGATGACTAAACCTTCTGGAAGAGAAGCCGGCATATCTTTCATGCTGTGTACTGCCATATCGATGTCATGGTTCAGCATTGCCTGTTCAATCTCTTTAACAAACAGACCTTTTCCGCCAACCTTTGATAAGGTCACATCTAAAATTTGATCACCCTTTGTCACAATCTCTTTAATTTCAAAAGAATAAGAAGGGTTTAGTTCAGACAACTTTTGAATGACCCATTTTGTTTGTGTAATCGCAAGTTTGCTTCGTCTAGAACCTACTTTAATTGTACGCATTACGTCTTCCTCCCGACAATGCCCTTAAGACTCATCATTATTGAAACCAATGAAAGGTTGATAAGCTACCAAGCAGAAAATAATTGATCATCAGCACAAGAAATGAAGCGACATTCCAACGCGCCACGATTTTGCCTTGCATATTTCTCACCAGTCTAATGTATAAGTAAAAGCCGTATAAAAACAGCATAATAAACGAACCGAGCACCTTTGCATCTGTCCAGTACAACGTATCATACGAAATATATGCCCATATAATGCCAAGAATCAAACTAAGCAAGAGCATCGGTACGCCAATAATATTTAAGACATACGCCATATGATCAAGCTTTGATAAGTCTTCAATTCTCAAAAGCCATTTTCCCCATTTTTTCTTTTTCAGCAAACGATATTGAAATAGATAGAGTAGTGAAAAAGCAAATGAAAGTGAAAAAGCGCCGTATGATAAAATGGCCATCGTAATATGAATGACGAGCAGCTCACTCGTCAGCTTTCCCGTCAGTTCGGCAGAATGAAGATCGGATGGTGTAAAGGTGTGAATCGCCATCATGGAAAAACCAATCACATTTGTAAAAAAGACAATAAATTCAACGCGTAATACTTTTGTCAAAACAAGTGACAATGTCACAAGCACCCACGTATAAAAATATAACCCCTCTGCTACATTCAACACAGGGAATCGGTCTGTTTCCATCATAATATAAAACATGTAGACTGTTTGCAGCAGCCAGACAATAGAAAGCAACCAGAAAGCCATTTTTCCAGCCTTCCGGTTGTGTTGAAGAAAATCTATGAAATAGAACAAGACACTGAGTGCATAGATCAAGATCGTCGCTTCGCCTAGTCTCGCTACAATGGATTCCATCATCGCCTAATCACTCACTGGCAACTGTAGCAAGGCCTTGTGCCATATTTGTTTTAAACAGCTGAAATGCCCCTTGCTCCACCTGCATCGGCTCTGCCTTTTGCTCTTCATCTTCAACCTGTAAATCAAAGATTTCTTTAAAGAGTAAAAGTTTTTCCTCTGCATTCGGCTCCCCGGCAATTTCTTTGGCCTTTAAGATAGGATCTTTCAGCATTTGATTGATGATGCTTTTCGTATGTTTATTTAACAGCTTCATTTCACGATTTGTGAGGTTTGGAAGCTTTCGTTCGATGCTTTGCATCGTATCCGCTTGAATCGAGAGTGCTTTTTCTCTTAAAGCAGAAATCACAGGAACCACTCCGAGCGTATTAAGCCATTGCTTAAATTCCACAATTTCAGCTTCGATGAGAAGCTCCACCTCTTCAGCTACTGCACGTCGCTCTTTCAGGTTAGCTGCCACAATGCCCTCAAGGTCATCAATGTCATACAAAAAAGCACCTTCTACTTCAGAAATAGCTGGATCTAAATCACGCGGTACTGCAATATCCACCATGAATAGAGGTCTGCCTTTTCTCTGTTTGTTCGCTTTTTCGACCATTTCCTTTGTGATCACAAATTGTTTAGCCCCAGTAGAACTAATTAAAATATCCGCTTCCGATAATGTCTTTTCTAATTGATTCAAGCTCTTAGGCTCTCCTGAAAAACGGCCGGCCAGTTCTTTGGCCTTTTCGAACGTTCGATTGATAACTGTTACCTGGCCAATCCCTTGACCTTGAAGGTTTTGAGCCGCCAGCTCGCCCATTTTACCCGCACCAAGAATAAGGACATGCTTATCAGAAAGACGTCCAAAGATTTTTTTGGCAAGTTCCACTGCCGCATAGCTGACAGATACAGCATTAGACGCAATATCTGTTTCCGCATGAGAGCGCTTCGCAACTGTTACCGCCTGCTTAAATAAATAATTGAAAACGGTACCAATGGTCTTCTCCTCTTGAGCAACTTTAAAGCTTGAGCGCACTTGACCGAGTATTTGTGTTTCACCAATGACCATAGAATCAAGTCCACAGGCAACCCGGAATAAATGCTCCACCGCTCCATCATTTTCATAAAACTTCAAATATGGAGAGACATCTTCTTTTTCTAAACCGAACCAATCTGCTAAAAATCTTTTTATATAAAACCGACCAGTATGAAGCTGATCTACAACTGCGTAGATCTCTGTCCGATTACATGTTGAGATGACGATATTCTCTAGAATGCTTTTTTCTTCTTTAAGCTTGGACATCGCTGTTCCGAGCTCGCTCGGTTCAAAGCTCAGCTGTTCCCGTATCTCAACAGGGGCTGTTTTATAATCTAAACCCACAACAAGAATATGCATAACTTCAGCTTGCACCCCCAACGCCCTGTCTAATTTATAATAATTACAATATAGAATTAATTATTTATAATGATTATAACATATATTCATTTTTAACTGGATAAAAATTGTGAACAGATTTCAAAAATGTTGTGATATAGTAGAAAAATGTTCGACATCGAATGCCATATCATCACTTCAAGCAATTTACCAGATTTGGCGCGTGCGGACAAATGATCTGCTTATAAGAAGGTGACATCTTTGAAGAAGAAATCTATTTTGCTACCGCTCACTTTGCTGGCTGTAGCGCTATATGCCATTCTCTCAGGAGATCAATTTGACATTTGGAAAGATCAGGAGAAATGGTATACACTTGTACTGCTTTTTGGCCTTGCTTTCTTATATCAAGGAAAGAAGGAGCAGGAAACCTCTCATGTGTTTATCGGTATGCTCATGACAGGCCTTGCGCTACACTTTATCCTTCAGCCGAAATTAGAACACTGGCCAGATACATTTACGATGATTGTGTTCATCATCGGCCTCGCACTTTTGATGAAATCATCACAGAAAAAGGAATATCGAATAGAAAGTGTTGTTCTCATTGCACTCGGTCTATTCCTTTATTTCTTTCAACAAATTACGAAGCAACTTAGCACACTTTCCATCCCTACTTCCGGTTTTGAATTGTACTGGCCATATGTATTGATTGCCGTCAGTCTCCTCTTATTATTTTTAAAAAGGAAATAACTTATACAATAAAAAGGCATCTGCATATAGCAGATGCCTTTTTTTAGCTGTTAATCTTCGCAAGGATCGCATTCCAGGCTTCGTCTTTTCCCTTTTTTGTTTCAGAAGAGAAAAGGATTAATTCATCTGAAGGGTCAATGTCGAGTGTCTGTTTGACGACTTTCGCATGCTTTTCCCATTTGCCTTTTGGAATTTTATCGGCCTTTGTTGCAATAATGATCACAGGAACTCCATAATATTTAAGAAATTCATACATGTTCACATCATCTGCGGATGGCTTATGACGCAGATCCACAATTTGGACGACTGCTTTTAACTCTTCACGCATTGTAATATACGTTTCGATCATTCTCCCCCATGCTTCGCGCTCTGTTTTTGATACTTTGGCAAAGCCATAACCTGGGACGTCCACAAAATGGAGCATATCATTAATAATGTAAAAATTAAGCGTCTGGGTCTTTCCTGGTTTAGAAGACGTACGCGCTAAATTTTTCCGATTAATCAATGAGTTAATGAACGAGGACTTTCCAACATTTGATCGTCCAGCAAGTGCGATCTCAGGCAGTCCCCCGCTCGGGTACTGCTCTGGTTTCACCGCACTAATGACGATATCTGATTTTGTTACTTTCATCTTCCCTCTCCTACTAACGCTTTCTCAAGCACCTCATCTAAATGTGAAACCGGAATAAAAGTTAATCCTTCTCTCACACTTTCAGGAATATCATCAATATCCTTCTCATTGTCCTTTGGAAGAATAATCGTTTTCAGTCCTGCACGATGTGCGCCTAATGCTTTTTCTTTTAATCCGCCAATCGGAAGCACTCTTCCTCTTAACGTAATTTCTCCTGTCATGCCAACCTCTTTTGAAACAGGACGTCCTGTGAGTGCTGATACAAGAGCCGTCGCAATGGTAATACCAGCTGATGGCCCATCCTTTGGAACCGCCCCCTCTGGAACATGGATATGAATATCGTGCTTTTCATTAAATTGAGGATCAATGTTCAGTTCATCTGCTTTTGAACGAATATAACTGAATGCCGCCTGCGCAGATTCTCTCATGACATCACCGAGCTTACCTGTTAGCAAAAGCTTGCCTTTACCCGGCGAGAGTGAGACCTCGATGGACAAGGTGTCTCCGCCAACTGTGGTATATGCAAGGCCTGTGACAACGCCGACCTGATCTGTCGTTTCCGCCTGACCATAACGGTAAAGTCTTTTTCCGAGGAATTCAGATAAGTTCTTTTCCGTCACTGTGATGCGTTTGCGGTCTTCAGCCACAATTGCTCTTGCTGCTTTTCGGCAGATCGCCGCAAGCTGACGCTCTAACCCGCGGACTCCTGCTTCTCTCGTGTAATAGCGAATCATATCGTAAATCGCTGCTTCACGAAGCTGCAAGTTCCCTTTCTTTAATCCGTGCTCCTTTAGCTGCTTCGGCAGAAGGTGATCTTTCACAATTTCTGCTTTTTCAACTTCCGTATACCCTGCAATCGTGATAATCTCCATTCTATCACGAAGTGGACCTGGAATGGTTGCTAAATTGTTGGCAGTTGCGATAAATAACACTTGAGACAAATCAAATGTCTCTTCAATATAGTGATCGCTAAAGTTATGATTTTGCTCTGGATCTAACACTTCAAGCATCGCAGAAGACGGATCTCCTCTAAAGTCAGAAGACATTTTATCAATTTCATCTAAAAGAAAGACCGGATTCATCGTGCCCGCCTTGCTCATCCCGCGAATGATACGGCCCGGCATCGCACCTACATAGGTTCTTCGATGACCACGGATCTCAGATTCATCACGTACACCGCCAAGAGAGATACGGATAAACTTTCGATCGAGTGATTTGGCAATGGATTTAGCAAGTGACGTCTTCCCTACCCCAGGAGGTCCTGCCAAGCAAAGAATCGGTCCCTTTAATGAATTTGTTAGTTTTTGAACAGCAAGATATTCGAGTACCCGCTCTTTTACTTTTTCAAGCCCGTGGTGCTCGTCATCTAAAATTTCGCTTGCAAGCTTTAAATCTAGACGATCTTCTGTATATGTGCCCCACGGCAGATTGATCAGCCAATCAATATAATTGCGAATGACAGAACTCTCAGCAGAGCTTGAAGGGATTTTTTCATAACGGTTCAGTTCTTTTAAAGCCGTTTCACGAACGGAATCTGGCATGCCGGACTCTTCAATTTTAGCCATAAGCGTACTGACTTCGCCTGTTTTCCCCTCTTTGTCTCCAAGCTCTTTTTGAATAGCTTTCATTTGTTCACGCAAATAATATTCTTTTTGCGTTCGCTCCATTGAACGTTTGACACGCTGGCCAATTTTCTTTTCAATCTCTAGCACTTCTTTTTCATTGTGAATGAGACTGATGACCCGATTCAACCGTTTTTTGACATCGACTGTTTCCAGCACTTCTTGCTTGTCTTTTAATTTCAAAGGTAGGTGGGAAGCGACGATATCCGCCATTCTTCCAGGTTCTTCAATATCCGTCACCGTTGCATATGTTTCAGCTGAGATTTTTTTTGAAATTTTTATGTACTGATCAAAGTGATCTAACAAAGTGCGCATGAGTGCTTCTGCTTCTGCGTCCTTTAATTCTTCTTCTGTCAACTCTTTAATATCGACTGACGTATAGTCTTCTAGCTCCATGTAGGATTCGATCTGCGCTCGATTTAAGCCTTCGACGAGCACTCGGATCGTTCCATTTGGCAGCTTCAGCATTTGTTTAATTTTTGTGTAGGTGCCGACTTTGAAAATTTCCTCTTCACCTGGTTCATCTATTGAAATTTCCCGCTGTGTTGCTAGAAAAATCATATGATCGTTCATCATGGCCTGTTCTAATGCTTGAACAGACTTTTCGCGCCCAACGTCCAAATGCAAGACCATTGTTGGATAAACAAGCAAGCCTCGCAGCGGAAGGAGCGGAACATTCTTTTTGATTTCATCTGCCATGTTGATAGACACCTCCGTCACTAGTATGAATCATTATAATATACCTGTTTCAGTCTTGTACAATGTAAAAGACTTGAGAAATGATGATCTTACCGTAGTATACCCTTTCTTTTTATCTTGAAAAAGAAAAAAAGATCTATTTCACTAAAAAATCCCCATATGAGATGGGGATTAAACAGATTTCCTTTTCATTTCTTCTTCTAGTCCATCTTTCTTCTCATCTGGCGGATTGACCAAACACTGATCCAGCACTTCTTGGAAGTGCTTCACAGGCACAATCGTAACCCCTTCAATCTCTTTTAAGATCGACTGCTGATTGTCATAAGGGATGATCACTGTTTTGACACCTGCTTGTTTGGCTGCCTTGATTTTTGGTATGACACCGCCGATCGGCTTCACCTGACCTTGTAATCCAATCTCACCGGTCATCGCCGTTAAATGATCAATCGGGATTTGATGAATGGCTGAGAAAATGGCTGTGGCCATCGCAATTCCAGCAGACGGCCCATCAATCGGGGCACCCGCCGGAAAATTAATGTGGATATCATATTCATTTGTTCGTATGCCTAAGTTTCGAAGCACGGTTAATACATTTTCAACTGAGCCCTTCGCCATACTTTTCCGTCTGATCGATTTAGACTGATTGCCGATGCTTTCTTCTTCCGCAATACCTGTAATATTGATACTGCCTTTTTCAAGCGCTTTACAAATGTTCACTTCAATTTCAAGCAGAGCCCCGCTGTTCGGTCCATACACGGCAAGACCATTTACTACTCCTACCTTTGGCTTTTCCGGTACTTTTTGTTCATATCTTGGTGTCAGCTGGCTTGAATGAATGACCCATTCTACATCGGCGATCGTAATATCTTTTCGGTTTTCAGTGACAGCCATACCTGCGGCGATCTGTACCATGTTGACCGCTTCACGTCCATTTTTCACATAAGATGTTAACAGGTTCAGTCCTTCGTCACTTAATTCCTTCTGTATTTTCTCGACTGCTTTAGCTGCAACAATTTTCAGCTCATGCTGATCCAAATCCTTGAAGAAAATCTCCAAACATCTTGATCGAATAGCCGGCGGAATTTCGTCTGGTGTTCTTGTCGTGGCGCCAATCAGTCGAAAATCAGCGGGTAACCCATTTTGAAAAATATCATGGATGTGATTCGGGATTTGCGTATTTTCTTCACTGTAATAAGCACTGTCTAAAAACACTTTTCGATCTTCTAGCACTTTGAGCATTTTGTTCATTTGAATCGGATGAAGTTCTCCAATTTCATCGATAAAGAGCACGCCGCCATGAGCATGTGTGACGGCTCCTTGTTTCGGCTGCGGAATGCCTGCCTGTCCCATGGCCCCTGCTCCTTGATAAATGGGATCATGTACGGAACCAATTAAGGGGTCTGCGATGCCTCGTTCATCAAATCTTGCCGTTGTGGCATCAAGTTCAACAAATACTGCATCTTTTTTAAATGGTGAATCAGCGTGACGCTTCGCCTCTTCCATCACTAGACGAGCAGCAGCTGTTTTTCCAACACCAGGCGGTCCATAGACGATGACATGTTGCGGGTTCGGTCCACACAGGGCAGCTTTAAGTGCACGTATACCGTCTTCCTGCCCTACAATATCTTGAAACCCCTTTGGCCGGACTCTCTCTGATAAAGGTTCACTCAGTTTAATGGATCGCATCTTTCTGAGTGCTTCCATTTCTTTCTTTGATTCTTTATCGATCGTCACCTTTTGTGTGCGCTGATTTTTCAGTAAGTTCCAAAAGTACAACCCGATGACGATACCAAAGAACAGTTGTATGAATAATACGATTCCTGTCCAGCTCAATCGGTGCTCCCTCCTTCATCTATCGTTATGTATTGGTTTCTGTCTGCTAGTATTTCCTAGAGCTGGACGGAATAAACACAACTTCCACGATAAATAAAAAACTCCTGAATCAAACGATTCAGGAGTCATCAAATGGGCTTATGCTGATGTTTTTGTATCTTTATTCACGACTGTACCGTCTTTTAAGACAAGACGAGGCGGCTCACCATCAGCAACCGTTGCACCAGTAATGACACATTTCTCAATATCATCACGAGATGGAAGATCAAACATCACATCAAGCATGATGCCTTCAATGATGGAGCGAAGACCGCGAGCTCCTGTTTTACGCTCAATTGCTTTTTTCGCAATTTCGCTAAGAGCATCTTCTTCAAACTCAAGCTCAACATCATCAAGCTCAAGCATTTTTGTATATTGCTTAACGAGCGCATTTTTAGGCTTCGTCAAGATTTCTACAAGTGCTTTTTCATCTAACGGCTCTAGGCTTGCAATAACCGGAAGACGACCGATGAATTCTGGGATTAAACCGAAGCGAAGTAAGTCTTCTGGCAGAACTTTTGATAGAAGGACTTCTTTTTCAAGATCTTCAATTTTATTTTCCGCACCGAATCCAATGACTTTTTGACCTAGGCGGCGTTTGATGATTTGCTCAATGCCGTCAAAGGCTCCACCACAAATGAAGAGGATATTTGTTGTATCAATTTGAATGAATTCTTGATGAGGATGTTTACGTCCACCTTGAGGCGGTACACTAGCGACTGTTCCTTCAAGAATTTTCAAAAGGGCTTGCTGTACACCTTCCCCAGATACATCACGAGTGATAGAAGGGTTTTCTGATTTTCTTGCTACTTTATCGATCTCATCAATGTAGATAATGCCTTTTTCAGCTTTTTCTACATCATAATCTGCTGCTTGGATCAGCTTTAGTAAAATATTCTCTACGTCTTCCCCAACGTAACCTGCTTCTGTTAAAGACGTCGCATCTGCAATCGCAAATGGAACATTTAAAATACGTGCAAGCGTTTGAGCAAGTAATGTTTTACCGCTTCCTGTAGGTCCAATCATAGAAATGTTACTTTTCGAAAGCTCAACATCATCAATCTTACTGTTGGAATTAATCCGCTTGTAATGGTTATAAACCGCTACAGCTAAGGATTTCTTCGCATTCTCTTGTCCGATGACATATTCATCAAGAATTTCCCGGATTTCATGAGGTTTCGGAACATCCTTGAATTCAACTTCTTCCTCAGTACCGAGCTCTTCTTCAACTATTTCCGTGCAAAGCTCGATACATTCATCACATATATATACGCCAGGTCCTGCGACCAGTTTACGCACTTGATCTTGCGTTTTTCCGCAAAACGAGCATTTTAATTGACCTTTTTCCTCGTTGAATTTAAACATTCTTTCACCCCTTATTCTTCTTCACTTGCCTGTAGCTAACAGTCAGCTACCCTTCTGGGTCCAGTATGTATGCATTTTACCATACTTTCCTAAAAGACGGTAATGATGTGTTTGTAACACTGCACATTGAGATATGTATGACAGAAAGATGCGACTTACACTATCGTTTCCAAAAGAAGCGATGATAAGTCAAAAATTGTACAAAACAAGGCACGAGTCACTCGCGCCCTGTTTTATTATTATGCACCATATTAACGGTTTTCTACAAGAAAATCAATTGCTTTACGAACTTTTAAATCTTCTTTCATTGCTTCAGTAGAACCGATCGCTTGTTTGATATTTTCAACTGGCATGTTGTATGCTTCAGCCATTTTTGAAAGTTCTTCTTCCACTTCTTCATCAGACACTTGTAAGTCTTCTGCAGCAGCAATTGCTTCAAGAGTAAGATTAGATTTTACGCGTTTAGCAGCATCTTCTTTCATTTGCTCTTTTAGCGCATCTTCATCTTGTCCAGAGAACTGGAAGTAAAGCTCAAGGTTCATCCCTTGCATTTGAAGACGTTGTTCGAATTCTTTCATCATGCGGTCTAGCTCAGTGTCAACCATCGCTTGAGGAACGTCAACTTCCGCATTTTCAGAAGCTTTTGCTACTAGCTCTTCACGAAGTTTGCCTTCTGCTTCGTTTTCTTTTGCTTCTTCAAGACGTTTCTTCGTTTTTTCAGTTAATTCAGCAATCGTTTCTACTTCTTCATCAACATCTTTAGCGAACTCATCGTCAAGTGCTGGAAGTTCTTTTGCTTTGATTTCATGAATTTTCACTTTGAATACAGCTGGTTTACCTGCAAGGTCTTCAGCATGATATTCTTCTGGGAATGTCACTTCAACGTCTTTTTCTGCACCTGCTTCAAGACCAACCAATTGCTCTTCGAAACCAGGGATGAATGAACCAGAACCTACTTCAAGAGAGTAGTTCTCAGCTTTTCCGCCTTCGAATGCTTCTCCATCAACGAATCCTTCGAAATCTAGAACAACTGTATCGCCGTTTTCGATTGCGCCTTCTTCTTTGACAACAAGCTCAGCTTGACGGTTTTGCATAGCTTTTAACTCTTCTTGGACATCTTCATCAGATACAGATGTGTCGTCTTTTTCTACGTTAAGACCTTTGTAGTCACCAAGTTTTACTTCTGGCTTCACTGTTACTTTTGCAGTGAAGATTAAGCTTTCGCCTTTTTCGATTTTCTCAACATCGATTTCAGGGCGGTCAACCGGCTCGATACCAGCTTCGTCGATTGCTTTCGGATATTCAACTGGAAGAAGAATATCTAGTGCATCTTGATAAAGAGATTCTACTCCAAAACGCTGCTCGAAAAGACCACGTGGTACTTTCCCTTTACGGAATCCAGGGATTGATACTTGCTTAACTACTTTCTTAAATGCATCATCAAGTGCTTTGTTAAATGTTTCAGCGTCAACTTCTACTGTTAAGACACCTTCGTTACCTTCTTGTTTTTCCCATTTTACTGACATGTGTGTTTCCCTCCAAAAATCTATTCAGATTGTGCGTTGTTACATTCTAAAGCATCATAAAGACTTCGTCCAATCAAAAACCACGCACTCCGCTAAAGAAGCGGTCTTATGTATACAACATTTGACTTGATTATACATAACGTCTTTCAACCGTTGGAATCTTACAACCGCACGATATATGCACAAATACAACCATTATATTATAACATAACAAGTCCGTCTTTCAACTAAATCGACAAATTACAAATAAGAAATTTCTTCAATATCTTTCAGCATTGTACAAGCTTCTCTCAGCTCTCGTTCGTTAAAATCATACAATAAATGCAATTCTTCGAGGTCAATCTCGATTCCATGCATTTCATAGCCGACTTTATGAAGTGCCGCAGCCCAAAGATTCGGATCCGTATATTTAGGAAGAAATGGATATAGCACAAATAAGTGCCGGCGCCATAACTCTTCAACCCCTTGGTAAAGGGTTGGGTTCTCATTGCCGAGTGTGTCATCGAGCTTTCGAAGGACTTGCTGAAGCAGTGGCATTTGCTCTGGCTTGACAGCCTCAGAAGGAACAAGCGTTAAAGAATCACCGAACTTCGTCACATGAACCGGCTTTGCCACATCATGATCTGACAGAAGTTGCAGGATCAATGATTTGACCAAAGGGTTTCCATCAGGCTTTTGTAGGATCGTATTTAATAGACCCATATGCGGCGTGATGTTTCGGTCTTTCAGCGAATGGATGAACTGCACCTGCTCTTCTGGCCGCTCGAGCATTTCATCTATATTGATTTCTCCGCTGCCTTCCTCGTCTTCGTCTAAAATCTCTTCTGGTGATTCAATCATCTTTCTGCTAAATTCAAGCAGCTTATAAAAATGCTCCGCGCTTTCTGCTGGAAGGTGATTTTCTTCAAGGACAGCCTCAATTGTTTGTTTGACTTCCTCGTACTCTTTCAGCTGAATTAAGATGGTCATATACACTTGAAGCACAGTGAAATAGTGTCCATATCCTTCATGTAGCATCTTTTCACATACTCGCTTTGCATCCTGCAGCTCACCAAGCTCTAGAAAACAAATCGCCATACCGAGATGAATATCGGATTCTTCATCGTCATCATACGATTTCGCTTCTGAAAATAAGTGAAGCGCCTCTTGATACTGTTTATCTTTTAATGCTGCCATTCCTTTTTCAATCAGTCTTTCTTTCAGACCAGGAAACAAAATGACATTATCTTTCTTCTTGTCATGTTTCATGCTTACGTTCCTTTCGGGCGCATATTTTTTATCAGTTTACCAACGAAGGTTAGTAAACACAAGTAACGAGAGGTTTTCATGCAAAAAAGAAGCCGTCACACCACGGGGACGGCTTCTCGTTGTTTATGCACGCAGCCAGCTGCTACGTTTCTCTTCAAATGCCTGAATCTCATCTTCTAGTAACAATGTTAATGAAATCTCATCATAGCCATTCAGGAGCATTTCTCTCCAGTGTGGATCTACATCGAAAGGAGTAACATTCCCTTCATGGTCTTGAATCTGTTGTTTTTCCAGATCAACTGTCATTTCATATCCTTTGTTTTCATATGATGCAGCAAACGTTTTCCACACATCATAATCAAGGCGGATTGGAAGCATCCCATTTTTAAAACAGTTTTGATGAAAAATATCGGCGAAAGATGGGGCAATGACAATTTTGAAGCCATAATCATCAAGTGCCCAAGGCGCATGTTCCCTTGATGATCCGCAGCCAAAGTTTTCGCCTGCGATCAAAATAGAGGCTCCTTCATAAATCGGCTGATTGAGTTCAAAATCTGGATTCGGACTGCCATCTGCTAAATATCGCCAGTCAAAAAAGGCAAATCGGCCATATCCTGTTCGTTCGATTCTTTTCAAAAACTGTTTCGGAATGATTTGATCTGTATCTACATTAATACGGTTAAGCACAGCGGCTTTTCCTTTATGAGTGACTAAAGGCTCCATCTATGACACAACTCCTTACACGACTGTTTTCTCTTGATTAAACTTCCTGACATCGACAAATCGGCCATGTATGGCAGCCATTGCAGCCATTGCCGGGCTGACTAGATGCGTTCTTGCACCCTTCCCTTGACGTCCCTCAAAGTTACGGTTTGATGTAGATGCACAGCGTTCACCTTCTGGGACCACATCGTTATTCATACTGAGGCACATACTACAGCCAGATTCTCTCCATTCAAATCCTGCTTCTAGGAAAATTTCATGAAGACCTTCTTCTTCTGCTTGCAGTTTGACACTTTGTGAGCCAGGAACCACAATCGCTCTGACATGATCAGCTACTTTTTGTCCTTCAATCATAGAAGCGGCTTGGCGTAAATCAGTCATTCTTGAGTTCGTACATGAGCCAATAAACACATGCTCAATCGTAATATCTTCAATACGCTGATGCGGGTGAACCCCCATGTATTCATAAGCACGCTTTGCTTCTTTTTGGTCATCTTCTTGTGCAAAATCTTCAGGTCCTGGAATTGCTGCATCCACAGGGAGCACCATTCCTGGGTTAATTCCCCACGTGACCATTGGTGAAATATGATTTCCATCTAAAACAATGGTTTTATCATAGGTCGCACCCGGATCTGTTCTTAGTTCTTTCCATTCTTTGATCGCTGCTTCGAAATCTTCACCCTGCGGTGCGTATTTGCGTCCGCGGCAATATTCAAAGGTCACTTCATCAGGTGCGATCAACCCTGCTCTTGCGCCTGCTTCAATTGACATATTACAAACGGTCATCCGCTCATCCATTGACATGTTTCTGAATACTTCCCCAGTGTATTCAATGACATAACCTGAACCGAACTTCACGCCATGTGCGCCAATGACTGCTAAAATGACATCTTTGGCTGTTACCCCTTTTTGAAGCGTTCCGTCTACTCTAATTTCTAGTGTCTTCGGACGCTGCTGCCAAAGTGTTTGTGTGGAAAGCACATGCTCAACCTCACTTGTGCCAATCCCAAAGGCAAGTGCACCAAATGCGCCATGAGTAGATGTATGACTATCTCCACACACGATTGTTTTCCCCGGAAGTGTTAAACCAAGCTCTGGTCCAACGACATGAACGATTCCTTGGTCTACACTGTGAAGGTCAGCTAGACGGACCCCGAATTCAGCACAGTTGCGCTCTAGAGCACTGACTTGCTTCTTCGCAATCTCATCTTTGATCACAAATCGATTCACAGTCGGAATGTTGTGATCCATCGTCGCAAATGTGTTTTGTGGTCTTCGCACCTTGCGCCCTTTTTGTCTTAATCCTTCAAATGCTTGAGGTGACGTCACCTCATGCACCAAGTGCAGATCAATATATAAAAGGTCTGGTTTTCCCTCGCCATTTTTGACAACATGCTGATCCCATATTTTTTCGATGATTGTTCGAGGCATAACCCTTTTTCCTCCCTCTACCTAATTCAACAAGATTTCTATTTATACAATTGATTTCGTACGTTGTTTGAGTGCATCTACAACGGCTTTCGTGATATCATCAGTCGTTTCATACGTTCCCTCTTTTGATGCTAGGTCCTTTGTTCGTTTGCCAGAGGCAAGAACGGCTTCCACAGCTGCTTCAATTGCAGCCGCTTCTTCTTCTAAAGCAAAGGATGTTCTAAGCAAGCTGGCTGCTGACAATATAGTAGCCAGAGGGTTTGCGACATTTTGCCCCGCAATATCGGGTGCTGAACCATGAATCGGCTCATATAAATGAAGGCCGGTGCTTGATAAACTAGCAGATGGCAGCATGCCGAGTGAGCCAGTAATCATAGATGCTTCGTCACTTAAAATGTCACCAAACATATTCTCTGTCACGATGACATCAAATTGAGCGGGCTTATAAATTAGCTGCATCGCGGCATTATCGACGAGCATGTGCTCATATGCGACATCTGGATATTGGGATGCAACTTCTTCTACCGCATCCCGCCATAATTTACTCGAAGCGAGAACATTCGCTTTATCCACAGACGTTACTTTTTTCCGTCTCGTTAACGCCATGTCGAACGCTTCTTTTAATACACGAACAATCTCTTCCTTTGTATAAAGAAGTGTATCAACCGCAGCTTCTTTTCCTTCATCATCCGTGTAGCGCTCACTTGGTTCGCCAAAGTAGAGGCCTCCAGTTAATTCACGAACAATGACGAAATCCACTCCACTAATGTGATCTTGTTTTAACGGTGAAGCCTCACTCAAGCTATCAAATACTTTGACAGGGCGGATGTTCGCAAATAAGTCCAGCTGCTTGCGAATGGAGAGCAAGCCTTTTTCTGGGCGAAGTTCTGGCGGGTTTTGATCCCACTTTGGTCCGCCAACGGCTCCTAATAAAATCGCATCTGCGCTTTTGCACACTTCTACTGTTTCTTTAGGGAGCGGATTGTTTTTTTCATCTATCGCTATACCGCCAATGAGAGCTGTTTCGAATTCAAATTCGTGTTGAAATTGAGCCGCTGTCTCTTTCAGGACAGCGACGGCTGATGTGACGACTTCCGGTCCGATTCCATCGCCGGGCAAAAGTGCAATTTTCTTTTTCATGAGTCCCTTCCTCCTTTCTTATGAGATGGCGTGATGTTTCTCAATTTCTATTAGGTTTGATTTAAAGATTAAATGTCTATTCACTGCATTGACGTAAGCTTTAGCCGATGCTTCCAGCACATCTTGCGCTACACCGCGTCCTGCTGTTTCTTTTCCTTCTATTGAAACAGTGACATATACTTCCGCTAGTGCGTCTCTGCCTTTTCCATTGGATTGAATACGATAATCTAGCAAATGAATTCTTTCCTCCATACAGCGCTCAAGCGTGTTGTACACAGCTTCTACACTGCCTGCACCTGTAGCTGCTTCTTGAATGACTTCCTGCGTTTCTTGATTTTTAAGAGAGACTGTTGCTGTCGGCATTTGCTCTGTCCCATAGTGAACTTGAAGACTTTCAAATTCATAGCCGATTTTACGGTCTGCTACTTTTTCTTCTAATATAATAGAGATCAAATCATCATCTGTGATTTCTTTCTTCTTCTCTGTTAAGTTCTTAAAAGTTTCGAAGAACTTATTGATTTCTTCTTCAGTCAATTTAAAGCCGAGTGTTTTTAAGCGGTCTTTAAACGCGTGTCTTCCGGAGTGTTTACCAAGGACAAGCACATCTGTTGTGACGCCTACAAGCTCTGGAGAGATAATTTCATAGGTTGTTTTTTCTTTGAGGAATCCATCTTGGTGAATACCTGATTCATGGGCAAATGCATTGTTTCCAACGACTGCTTTATTACGCGGTACAATCATACCTGAGTATTTGCTCACTACATCACTTGTGCGCTTAATTTCATTCAACTGAATAGTTGATTCGACTTGGTAAAAGTCTTTGCGAATATGAAGGGCAACTGCAATTTCTTCTAAAGCAGCATTCCCTGCGCGCTCTCCAATACCGTTGACAGCTGTTTCAATTTGATCTGCTCCATTTTCAATGGCAGCAAGTGAGTTCGCTACAGCCATTCCTAAATCATCATGACAGTGTGCTGACAAGATGACTTGATCGATATTTGGAACGTGTTCCTTCATATATTTAAAGATATTTCCGTACTCTTTTGGTGCTAGGTATCCAACAGTATCAGGCAAGTTAATGACACTTGCGCCTGCGTCGATCACTTTTTCTACAATTTCTGCTAGGAAAGAAAGATCTGTTCGGCATGCATCTTCTGCTGACCACTGAACAACTGGGAAGCGCTCTTTCGCGTATTTCACCATTGAAACAGCTTGTTCAACCACTTCTTCACGTGTTTTCTTTAGTTTATGCTTGAGGTGAATGTCAGAAGTCGCAATAAAGACGTGTATTCTTGGTTGAGCTCCATCTTTTAATGCGTCCCATGCAGCATCAATGTCACCTTTCACACATCGTGCAAGTCCTGCAACTGAACAGTTCTTAATCGTTCTTGCAATTTCTTGTACGCCTAAGAAATCCCCTCGGGATGAAGCGGGAAAACCCGCTTCAATGATATTAACCCCAAGGCGCTCAAGCTGCTTAGCAATGATTAGCTTTTCTTGTGCATTTAAGTTCACTCCTGGTGATTGCTCTCCATCTCGAAGTGTTGTGTCAAAAAAATTAATTTTTCGCACCGACGCTCACCGCTTCCTTTTTCTTTCCTTGTTTAACGAAAGGCATCATTTCACGAAGCTTTCTTCCGACGATTTCAATTTGGTGCTCATTTTCATTTGCATTGATCGCATTGAAACGTGGACGATTCACTTGGTTTTCAACAATCCATTCTTTCGCGAATGTTCCATTTTGGATGTCAGTCAAGACTGCTTTCATTGATTCTTTTACTTTTGCATCCACAACGCGTGGTCCTGATACGAAGTCACCCCACTGCGCTGTATCAGAGATTGAATATCTCATACCTTCTAATCCTTCTTCATACATAAGGTCAACGATCAATTTCAGTTCATGCAGACACTCGAAGTATGCAAGCTCTGGCTGATACCCAGCTTCTGTTAATGTTTCAAAACCTGCTTTAACTAATGAAGTAAGACCTCCACAAAGAACTGCCTGCTCACCGAATAGATCCGTTTCTGTTTCTTCTTTAAATGTTGTTTCAAGAACGCCTGCTCTTGCTCCGCCGATTGCTTTTGCATAAGCAAGTGCTTTGTCTTTCGCTTGACCTGATACATCTTGATAAATAGCAAATAGTGCAGGTACACCAGCGCCTTGCTCATATGTTCTTCTGACAAGATGTCCTGGACCTTTTGGAGCCACAAGATACACATCTACGTCACTTGGAGGAACAATTTGATGGAAGTGAACGTTGAATCCGTGTGCGAATACAAGAGAGTTGCCAGCTTCTAATTGATCTTTGATTTCTTCATCATATACTTTCTTTTGCTGTTCGTCAGGAAGTAATACCATGACGACATCTGCTTGTGCTGCTGCTTCTTTTACTGTGAATACTTGATGACCGTCTTCTTGTGCTTTTGTATAAGATCCGCCTTTTCTCACACCGACAATCACATCTACGCCGCTCTCTTTTAAGTTCAATGCATGTGCATGACCTTGTGATCCGTAACCAATGATAGCTACCTTTTGACCGTTTAATACGTTTTCTTGAATATCACCGTTATAATATACTTTTACCATTTGACTCTCTCCTTTTGTTTAGACAATTGAAATTGTTTTATTTGTTTGCGGCTTTTGCTGATTATCTCTCGCAAAGGCCGTGGTGCCAGTTCTGGCGACTTCTTTAATGCCGTATGGCTTAAGTAATTCAATGAGTGCTTCAATTTTTGAAGACTCACCTGTCACCTGAATGACGACACTCTCTCTGCTCACATCTACAATAGAAGCCCTAAACGGTTCAATGACCCCCGTGATCTCCATTCTAGATGCTGGTGCAGATACGACTTTTATCAAAGCCAGCTCTCGCTGAACGATTGATTGGTTTGTAATATCCGTTACTTTGAGGACATCGATTTGTTTGTTCAGCTGTTTTGTCAGCTGTTCGATGTCTTTCTCTTGGTCTACATGGACGACGAACGTGATGCGTGATACATCTTGAATCTCAGAATGGCCGACCGTAATGCTTTCAATGTTGTAGTGTCTTTTCGTAAAAAGGCCTGTGATTCTGTTCAGTACGCCTGATCGATTTAATACAGTCAACACAATAATTCTTTTCAAGGTTTCACCCCCACCATCTCATGAAGTCCTTTCCCCGGTGCTACCATCGGGAATACTTTCTCATCTCTCGCTACATTGACATCGATGAAAACAGGCTCTCTAGACGTTAATGCTTCTTCGAGCTTTTCTTGCGCCTCTTCGTCTGATGAGATTCTGATCCCTTTAATGCCATAAGCTTCAGATAATTTCACGAAGTCTGGCTGCTCTGAAAATTTAGAATGTGAGTAGCGTTCTTCGTAAAAAATTTCTTGCCATTGTCTTACCATTCCAAGACTGTGATTATTGAGAACAATCACTTTCACTGGAAGGTTCAGCTCACGGATAACGGCAAGTTCTTGCAGGGTCATTTGAAAACCTCCGTCTCCTAAAATCGCCACAACCGTTGCCTCTTGATCAGCTAGCTGCGCGCCAATCGCTGCCGGTAAACCAAATCCCATTGTGCCAAGCCCACCAGATGTCACCCACTTATCGGCATTTTCAAATGGATAGAACTGTGCAGCCCACATTTGGTGCTGTCCGACATCGGTTGCCACAATGGCTTCACCTTTTGTAAATTGATGAATGTATTCGATCAGCTTTTGAGGCTTAAAGCCTTCAGCTTCGTTTTCGACATACCAGAGTGGATATTCTTCCTTCCACTGATTTAGCTGGCTCTTCCACTCGTCTGATTCACCTTGTTTCCCGTCCTGTTTGATCAGTTCTTGAAGCACTAGCTTACTGTCACCAACAACTGGGATATGGGTGTGAATGTTTTTACCAATTTCCGCTGGGTCGATGTCAATATGAGCCACCTTCGCATGCTTTGCAAAATGATTGAGGTTGCCGGTTACCCTGTCATCAAATCTCGCTCCGATTGAAATGAGTAAGTCACATTGATGTAGTGCCATGTTCGCTGCATATGTGCCGTGCATACCCGCCATTCCTAGGAAAAGAGGATGCTTTGCCGGGAATCCGCCAAGCCCAAGCAATGTATGAGCGACAGGGATTTGCTGCTGCTCTACATATTGCCTTAATTCTTCCGACGCTTTGCCATGAAGAACGCCAGCTCCTGCTAGAATAACTGGTTTCTTTGCTCTGCTTACAGCTTCTACTAACTTGCGAATTTGCAAATAATTCGGCTCAATTTTCGGCTGATAACCAGGCAAATCAATTGGCTGATCGTATTCAAATGTCCCTTCAATACCAGCGACATCTTTTGGAATATCAATCAAGACTGGACCAGGTCTGCCGGTTGTTGCGATGTGAAATGCCTCTTTAATGACACCCGGTAACTCTTCTGGACGTCTCACTTGATAGCTGTGTTTTGTGATTGGCATTGTGATACCAAGTACATCTGCTTCTTGGAATGCATCTGATCCAATGACTGAGGTTGCCACCTGTCCAGTGAAGATAACCATAGGTAGTGAATCAATCATCGCATCTGCAATTCCTGTGACTAGGTTTGTTGCCCCCGGTCCTGATGTGGCAATAACAACGCCTGGTTTACCAGATACTCTTGCGTATCCCTCCGCTGCGTGAATCGCTCCTTGCTCATGTCTTGGCAGAACATGAAATAAACCAGAATCGTAAATTTTATCGTAGATTGGTAAAACGGCTCCGCCAGGATAACCAAAAATGACTTCTACTTTTTCTCTTTTGAGTGCTTCAATTAACATGAGTGCACCGTTCATCGTTTGTGGTGCATTTGATTTTTCCGTCTCCATTTGTACATTTGTCCCCATTTGATTTCCTCCTCTTTGTCTTGCTTCAGTCAAGTCCTTTCACCCTTTTCCATTCAAGATAGAGATATGAGACCATATAAAAAAGCCTTCTCACCCCACAATGACACTACTTTTCACTAGGTCAAAGGGGCGAAAAAGCTTTGTTTTTCGCGGTACCACCCTTGTTCACGGCAAATCATGCTGCCGTCTCATGGACATCTTTCATCCATTTTGGTAACGAGTGATGCAATGTCACTCGGTCTGCCCTACTATCATTTCAAGCAGACACTCAGAGGTGAGTTCACTTTAGAAAGTAACACCGGTTTCCAGCTAGCACCGGCTCTCTGTAGATACTGACTCTAAAGCTACTAGTCCTCTTCAACGTTTATCGATATCTATTTAGCTTGCGTGAATGTTTTCATCGGTAAAGACTACTTTTTCTCCTTCTTCAACGACTCGCTTGCGGAATTGTTCAAGAAGTTTGTTTGTGTGGAACCCTGGTTTTCCTTCGCCAATGATACGGCCGTCAACTTTTACAACAGCGATGACTTCGGCAGCGGTTCCTGTCAGGAAGACTTCTTCAGCTGTATACACATCATGCCTTGTGAAAGGTTCTTCTTTCACTTCGTAGCCTAAGTCTTCTGCGATTTCCATGATGGCATTTCTTGTGATGCCTTCAAGTGCGCCGATATAACCTGGCGGTGTATAAAGCTTGCCTTTTTTATAAATAAACACGTTGTCCGCTGAACCTTCAGCCACATACCCTTGATCGTTCAGCATCAGCGCTTCACTCACACCGGCCATATGGGCTTCAATTCGGACAAGAATGTTATTCAAATAGTTTAATGATTTCACTTTCGGACTCAATACGTCAGGACGATTTCGTCTCGTTGGTACTGTCACAATATCAATACCTGTTTCATATAGGTGCTTTGGAAAGATGGCCAGCGGCTCTACAATGATCACTGTGTTGGCTCTCCCGCAGTTGTTTGGATCTAAGCCAAGATCACCGGCTCCTCTTGAGACAACAAGGCGGATATAGGCATCTTTTAGGCCGTTCCTTTCAACTGTATGAATCATTTTTTCAGTGAGCTCCTCAAGTGAATATGGAATGTTCAGCATAATGGATCTAGCGGAATCATACAGGCGATCTAAGTGTTCTTTCATTCGAAAGATATTTCCGTTATATACACGTATTCCTTCGAACACACCGTCACCATATAAGAAGCCATGATCATAAACTGAAATTTTCGCATGCTCTTTTTTCACGAGTTCATCGTTTAAAAAGATCCACTGTTCCTTTTGGTCTTCCATCTTCAGTGAGCACCCTCTCTTTCAAACAAAAAGTAGTTGAATTTTCAGACACTTTATATTGAAGTGTCTCACGCTTACTCTGCGTGTCTGTTTGCTTTTGTTGAACCCATCTTACGCCGCTTTCCATACAGTGTCAACAGCATTTTTAAAATTATTAGACAATTTAGACTAATCAAAATAAAATGTATACGCTTACACCTTTGCTAGACAAGGAATGAAAAAACTTAAAATTTTTTGTATTTTTTCTTCAATTTATTTACTCTACATGAACGGTTTTCTTTTGAACAAGCTTTTGTGATATTTTTTCACATGGTTTTTGAAGAATATTGTGAGATTTCATTGCGTTTGTTTTTTCCTTCAGCATGCCTTTCTAAAGCGTTTTCCTATGAATTTGTGATAGAATGAGAGCATCTAATAGAAGGAGGGCAATACATGGCTAACATCAGAGGTTATATCGGAACGTATACAAAGGGAGACAGTAAAGGAATCTATTCTTTTACTTTAAATACGGACAAGCAGCAGATTGAACAAGTAGAAGTGGCTGCAGAACTTGAAAATCCTACATATTTAACTGTCTCAGATTCTCAAAAGTTTGTGTATGCTGTTGTGAAAGAAGGGGCACAGGGCGGTCTTGCTGCGTATCAAATTGATGCCGACACCGGCGCACTTCGTTTCATCAACCAAGAGCTTGCCGATGGGGCTTCTCCTTGTCACGTCAGCGTGGACAGCCAAACGAAAACGGCGTTTACAGCAAACTATCATAAAGGAACAGCAGAGATGTATGAAATTGATGCTGAAAACGGCTCAGTGATCCGCACACTGTCACAGGCGCAGCATGAAGGCACTGGACCAAACGAAGACCGTCAAGAAAAACCGCACACCCACTTTATGGGTTTGACGCCTGATGAACAATTTGCGGTGGCTGTTGACCTTGGCACAGACGGTATTTATACGTATAAGAAAGAAAACGGCAAACTTGAGCTTGCCCATACATTTGAAACAAAACCAGGCAGCGGCCCTCGTCATATCACATTCCACCCAACGAAACCTGTGGCATATGTCATGACAGAGCTCAGCTCAGAGGTCATTGTACTTCGTTATTTTGAAGATGGTCATTTCGAAGAGATCCAAACGATCGCAACCATTCCTAATGACTTCACAGAGAATAATCAAGGCAGCGCCATTCATGTGTCTTCTGACGGTCAATTTGTGTATGCAGGAAATCGTGGACATGACAGCATTGCCATTTTCAAAGCAGATCATGACGGCAAACTAAGCCTCGTTGAAATTGCTTCATCTGAAGGAAATTGGCCTAGAGACTTTGTCCTTGATCCAACAGAAGAATTTCTCGTTGGTTCAAACCAAGAATCTAGCAATCTTGTGTTATACAAACGTGACAAAGAAACCGGTCGACTCACTGTCTTACAATCAGACATCACCGTTCCGCATCCGGTTTGCGTGAAATTTTTAGGGTAATGAAAAAAGCCTCCGTTTAGGAGGCATTAGATTGTTGACAAAGGGCTAAAATGAACTTTATTTTAGCCCTTTGTCTTTTTTTCAGCGTAGTTGAAAACCCTTGAAGTCTAGGAAGAACGAGCACCGAAGCGCAGGACCGACAAAGAATGCGAGGGTTTGTCTACACGCTGAAGCCTCCGTTTAGGAGGCTTTTCTTTAAGCAGACGGCATACCGCCATCTTCAAGCTTTTGATCAATGAAAGACGTATCGCTTTTTTCACCGAACCATTTTCCCAGCCTGTCTTTCGCTTTTCCTTTGACATCGTCATCAATGTACATTGCCACTTGAAGCAGAGCAAATGTGATGGCGCCTAGATCATCTGTGTAGCCGATCCCCACCAATGTATCAGGGATCAGATCAATCGGAAGGATAAAGTACCCTAGCGCCCCAATGATGAGGGTTTTCGCTTTAACCGGTACTTCGGGTTTTTGCAATGTATAATAAAGTAATAACACAGCATAGACAAGAGAAACTCCAGCTTTTTGTGCCGTCTTTTTTAACTTTTTCCAAAAGGCATGATCATTAAAATGCTTCTTTGAACGCTTTAATAGTTCTTTTTTCTCAGAACGATTCATCGTATCGCCTCCATATTCAGCATAGCCCTTCCACCTTATTTATACAAGAAATCCACTCATTCGACAAACAAAAAGCAGCAGAAAGCTGCTGCGTTCTACTGCTCTTTGTAAAATTTTTCGATCGCCTTATCGATGTATACCCATCCTTTATACGACACATGAATCGTATCCTTAAAGAAATATGGGTCATACTCATGAGAAGTCAAATCTGCGACTTCATACCCATTATCTCGAATTTGACGATTGATTTTTTGATAATAATCTGTACGTCCCTCTTTCGGAAAACCAGTGTAATCATACCATTTTCCGTTGACGGGAATCGTCACAAATAAAGGCTTCGCCCCTGCCTGTTTTAAAATATCCAGCATGATCTGGAAATCTTTATATTCAGGTGATTCTGCATAAGAATTGTCGCGACGAGAATCCTTCATCTTTTTCATGATCGGCTTCAGCTTGCGATCAAACAGTCTCTGATCAATATAAAACGGGTTGTCCCCTGCTTTTTCAGATCCTAGGACGCTCGCTTCTTTTTCAAGCTCAGTCCATGTTTTCCCTTTCACTGAAGGAGACGGACGAAGCTTGCGCTCATGCCCAGACCCGATCGTATAGTACATGTCTTTCTTTTGAAGCATGCCATAATACATTTTTGCAATAGGAGAAATCGCGCCATAGGCGAATTTGTTCCCAGAAAGCTCTGCTTTAAAAAGCTCTGTGATGACCATGTCGTTCTTTACTGCCTTAAACTTCATGATTCTTTTGATGAGCTCTTTTTTAACAGCTGGATCAATTTCTTTATTATAAGCGAGATCAAGCGCCTGAAGCGCTGAATAGTTAGGAGCAAAGTGATTCTCGTCTGATCCCCATTTGACAAACCACTGCGGGGACACGATAAACACAAGCTTTTTCCCTTTTAATTCATCCATATGCGCTGCAAAGTTCATGGCATGAATTAATGATTGCGATCCACCTTTTCCAACAAGATAAGGTGTAAACCCTTGAGGATTTTCATGAAAGAAATTCGAAGGGTGATATGGATCAAAACGTGATAGTTCAGAAGATCCATAGATCGGCAAATAAGTTGGATCTTTTAGCATTTCATCTTGTAAATAAAGCCCTTGGAACATCCCTGGATCTAATTCTGTGGCTGACTTTTGTAATTTGTCTTTTGGGATCAGATGTGAGAGCCATGCATTTGGTACAAGAAGAACACCAATGAATAGAACAGCCGCTAAAATAAGCGGCCCAAAAAAACGCTTTTTCATTACTTCATCTCTGCCAGCTGCTCAGCAATGTGATTCGGTGTATCCCACACATCACGATCAAATTCTGTAATCGGAACAGTAATTCCAAGTTGACTTTCAATTGCCATAAGTAGTTCTACTGTACCAAATGAATCTAGAAGACCTTCGTCAAAAATTGCAATCTCTGGATTTTCTTTCACAACGTCGTCCTGACAAACCTCTGCAATAATACCGTATACTTGATTTTTAAATTCCATAATTTTCTACTCCCTTAATCATTAATGATGAAATGGTTTTCCTGAAAAAATATAAAATCCGAAACAAATCACATGGAATGTAATAATGATCGACACAACCATTGTGACCTTATTATCCGGCCACCACTTGTGCTTTTTATTCCACTTCTCAAATAAATTGTAACCGGACATCACAACTGCATGGTATAGTCCGTAAATAATATATTGAAGGGCGAGACCATGCCAAGCACCCATCAATAGAAAGAGGACAAAGTACCCAATATTTGATACAGCCATCCGGTTCTTGATCCACTTCTTCTTTGTCATAAAGAACACAAATCTCATAAACACATAATCTCTGAACCAGAAGGATAGCGACATGTGCCAGCGATTCCAGAAGTCTTTAATATTACGGCTGATAAACGGTTTATTAAAGTTTTCTGGTGATTTAATACCCATGATATAACTCACACCTACAGCAAATGCTGTATATCCAGCAAAGTCAAAGAACAAATACATACTGTACGCATACATATACGTTAACTGTTGAACAAAGTGACTGCTGCTAATGTGGTGAATATTCATCAGAATATATGTGTGAATGAGATAACCAATAATGAACTTATATAAGAACCCGATAAAAATTTTATGAATCCCTGCATATAAAAGATCACTGTACACTTCTTTTTCAGGCGGTGTATCCATATCCTTTTCAAACCGGCGGTAACGGTCAATTGGACCTGACGAAATCGTCGGGAAAAAGACGATGAAATAGACCAAACGGTGAATCGGGATTTTCTTTTTAATCAAGCCGTCTCTCGTCTCGATAATTAACTGAACACCTTTAAATGTTAAGTACGAGATCCCTAAAAAGCTCAGCCAGTTCATTGGTGGCGGTTGATGCGGCTGATGAGTTAAAAAGAACGGTAAAATCTTTGATAGTACAAGCGGCAAAATAGATGCCACCACTGCCATATAGAAGACAGACGCCTTGTTCGCCTTCAACCGGTACGCAAGATATAGGCGGATAATCAAGACTTGCCATACTGTAAACAAGAACAGCAACAAAGCGCCATGTGCATCCTTTGAGAAAATAAGCGCGAGTGCCACAACCGTTGCAAACATGTTGTAGCCCTGCATTCTTTTGCCGCGAAGACCAAGAATCATCGTCGGCAAAAGAAGAATACCAATTAGAATGAAGAAAAAGAATGAACTAAACGGAATCATAGAAGAACCTCTTTCGCGATTCTTTTACGGTCAACCTTCCCGTTTGGCGTCATGTACAGCTGCTCAAGATAGACAAACTTTCTTGGAATCATGTACGCAGGCAGTGAATCCGCCATTTCTTTCTTAATCGCACTTGTCAGCTGATATTCTTTTTCAAAGGAATGCTCAGTTGGGACAATTGCTGCAATTAAGTACTCCACATGCCCGTTTGGCTGGAATGGCACAATCACACAAGCATTGACATACGTTGTCTCGCTCACATGATATTCAATTTCTTCAAGCTCCATCCGGTATCCATGTAGCTTAATTTGATAGTCCAGACGACCGTGGCACGTAATCAAACCATCCTGCGCCACACCTGCGTCACCTGTGCGGTAAGCAGGGCGTCCTTCATGTTCAAAAAACACTTTATCCGTTAAGGCTTGTTCACCTAAGTAGCCTTTTGTGACGCTTGGCCCCACGATGACAATTTCCCCTTTTTCCCCATCAGGCAGTGTCTTGCCTTCTTCATCTAAAATGACGATATCTGTATCCGGTTTGGCATAACCGACTGGTAAAGAATCGTGCTGATCAAGAATCTCCTGCGTGACTTCAATCGATGTAATCGCAACAGTTGCTTCAGTTGGACCATACGTATTAAAGACCTGCGCCTTAGGAAAACGCTCAAGAAGCGCACTTGCTACAGAGACAGGAAGTGCCTCACCGCAGAAAAGGAAAACGTTTAGCTTTGGTAAAAGCTCCCCTGTAAAGGAAGGATCCATTAAGCACATTTGCACAAAGGAAGGTGTGGATGTCCACACTTCAACGTCAGATTGACCAAGCGCTGCAAACATATCCTTCGGCTTATTCACAAGATCTTTCACTAAACAGTAAAGCGTGCCGCCTGATTGAAGCGCTGGATAGAGATCCATCACTGATAAGTCAAAAGAAAATGGCGCTTGATTTAAGAACGTGCGCCCCTCACCAATTGGGAAATCGCGGCACATCCACTCTGTAAAGCTTTCTAAATTATTGGCTGTTACCTGAACGCCTTTCGGTTTTCCGGTACTGCCAGACGTGTAAATAATGTAGAAAACATCATCTTGTTGAACCCACTGCGTGGATGGGGGTGCTTCTTTTTCAAGTGCTAAAAGCGATGCCGCACTCTTCACTTCAATGTGTTCTTCTACATCTGGTATAGCCTGCTCATTTGCACAAATCAATAGACTGGCTTTTGAGCTTTCAATGATTGAGACGATGCGCTCGACAGGTATTGAGATATCGACCGGAATATAGGGTCTGCCTGATTTCACAGTACCTAAGAAAGAAATCAGCATCTCTGGCTCCATATGACCGTAGACAATGACAGGTTCACTGCCAACTGCGACTGCATCGATCGCACCAGCCATTTGGTCTGATAGACGCCAAAGCTCATCATATGTGATCGAAGCATGTTGAGAAACAAATGCTGGCTGTGTCGGTTTCGTTTGTTGGTATTCATGAATCGTGTGTAATAGTTTCATAGTTTAATCTCCAATTAAAAATCGTTGTAAATGAATGATCCCGTATTTGCTGTATGGAATCCGTAAATAAAGAACAATAATAGCAAAATAAGTAAGTAAAAACTTGTATACCCTATCCATTTTACAGACTTATTTTCTGATAGCTTTTTGAATAGCATATTGATAACCTCTTTTCTTTTGACACTTATAAAGACGCATGGATCATCAAAAGAGTTTCATATCAAAACATAAAAATTTTAAGAATTGATGAAAAAAAGATGTCCAAAGTATGAACGTGTCTTCAGGCAAAGCTGTCTTATTGTAACAAAGATTTAATGTAATTGAAATGAAATAGAAGCTTAAATTTGCCTTAAAATTGCCGAAAACTGTCGAACAAATGTAAAAGCCACCTAGTTAGACTAGATGGCTTTGATGTTATTTACTTTTTATATTTATTCACTTCGAACATGAGAATGTTGTTGAATACCACATAGTCCTTTTTACTTTCAAAAGGACCTTTGTTGTTGTCATGCTCGTCAATTTCATAAAACCCTGGACCTTCGCCGGCATCTCGCTTTTTGTACCAGGATAGAAAGGCGTTGACTTCTTTCATTGAAAGGTCATACTCTTTTTGCAAACCATTGACCATTGTGATGACGAGGAGAGCATCGCCGTCTTCATCTGTTGTATCGTCTTTTGGTGGTGTGGTTGGTTCTGGGTCTTTGTCGCCAGGTGGTTCAGTTTCAGTGTTTTTAAGACTCTTTAATGAGATAGATAAATTAGATTTGAAATTTGCTCTAGCGTTAGTTGGGGCACTTGAACTTTGTTCAACTCCTCCAATTACATAGAGCGTATCATTAACAAGTGCGGATACATGTCCCATTCGATAAGGTGCAGAAGTGTTAGGTATAGTTTTTGATGTCTTAGTTTCTAAATCATAGAGTGTAACTCTAGAAACTCCACCCGTTCTTATAATATAATTTTCATACATGACTGCAGAATAATAGGGTGCAATAGCTCCACCACTACTAACTCCCCTCCATTGATCTACTATAGGATCATATTCATAAATTCCTTTTACTAAGACCTCTGATCCAGATAAAATGTAAAGCTTATTCTTCACAACCACTGCATTTCCCGAAGTAGCTTCAAAATTAAATTTTTTCTTTTTGGTCCATTCTTTTGTTTTCAAATCATAACTAAAGGTATTGTTGTACCTATCTGCCTTTAATGCACTATCGTATCCAACTACATAGATCTTCCCATCAATGGCACCTGCATATAAATTGTAAGCAGATACCTTTCTTTCAAACGGGAGCTCTACTGAATCTTCCCAAGTATCCATTTTGATATTATAAACTTCTACGCTATTTGTTAATCCTTGTTCTGTTCTCCCCCCCATTACATATATACGATCATCAACAATTACACTGGCAGCACCCATGCGGCCTGTCTTCATACCAGCTTTTTCTGACCATTTATCTAACTTCGGATCATATACATAAGTAGTATTAGAATATGCCTTACTTGGACCCGTTCCACCTATTACATAGATTTTCCCATCATATACTTCACTTACAGCTCCTACTCTTGCATCTGGTAGCTCTTCTCGTTTTTCCCATTCAAGCGCTTCTGCTTTTATTGATTGTAATGGATAACTTAATGCAGAAAATAATAAAATGAAAATAAAAAACCATTTTTTCAAGATAACCACACTCCTTCAATTTGTTTACACAACAAATATCGGATAGTTATTTATTTTTTTCATGTTTTTGTTACTTATATATATATTTATTACTTATTTACTTACTGCTTCCCCAATGCGCCTATAAATTTCCAAAATCAGACTTCCTCATTAGAATCAATTCATATTTTTGTATTCCTCCATCAAAAAAACCCATGATTCATGGGTTTCTTCTCAGTCCGTTATTAAAAAATCCGTCACAAGGCAAACAAGTTCCACGTTTTCATCCAGCCCTCAAAAGCTTTGATACACACGTCCCCAAAACCAATAGAAAAGATCTCTAAATCAGGTTTCTCCTGAAAGCGCGTGACTAACTAGCTTCTTGTATCCTCATAACATTTCTCAAATTTCTCTTCAAGTGCATCATATATGTAATCATGTTCGGAAAGTATAAATCTCAAAGCATGCTCTTCTATAAAATACCCTTTTCCAGTATCAACTCTATAGCCAAAGAACTGCTCCCCTTGTCAATCACTGATTTGATTTTGTACACCCCAGAATTCCTCCTTACTCATTTCATATTCTCCTTCTACTATACACCTTAATTTTTTAAGTTAGAGAAAGAATGTTCTTTCTATTTAACATTAATCTCTGCGATGACTGAGCAGGAGATTCGTAAGGCTGTTAAGAAGCTTGTCTTAATTAATGGTGTATTAGGATGAGATAAAGAGAAGAAAAAATGAAGGTTCATTAAAAAACGCCCTTCCAGTGGGAGGGGCTGTGTAATTAACTATTTTCTTTGGAGTATTTTTTTATCAATGATTCACTAATCCTGCTTACGATATAGATCGCAACCGCTAAAATTAGCATCAACGGAAACATACCTAAACGATTATCTGCAACATAAACAATGATCCCCACAATGATAGCTACTACGATTGCCGTTAAAAAATGCTTCACCGCCATCTCACCCCTTTGTTTAAATCATATACATTTTATTACATAAAAATTGGAATTAAAACACCTTTTTGCTTATAATAAATTATATTACATTTTCTTACAGAAAGAAGGTTGGTGATAATCTTGAGATCTTTGTTTCTTGTTAGTTTGTCTTTGGTGTTAATGCTTTCTGTCAACAGCACTCCTTTATTGGCGCAGCAGAATGAAGTGATTTCTAAAAATCAAATAAACTATGAACCTTCCCTATATGTTACTAGTGAGAACTTATTAAATAATGAATTGGAAGCTCGAGCAAAATGGGACGGACAATTCTCATCTAATTACACTATACCTTCTTATGTAGTTGCATCAGCTGCCACCTATGGGATGTTTCATCTTACAAGATACTTAACCGCAACTTTACAGCTTGGACCTGCTGCAGCTGCTGCGTTTGCTGGGATGGTATCTGGTTATGTCTCGGCAAAAGGTGAAATAAAATTAAAAGCAGTACAAAAGTATAGATGGATTAAGAAGTATACTAAAGCTGAATACCAAGCAACCACAAAAATATATGTTAACGGCAAATACAAAACAACCACAACAAAAAAATGGATCTCGGAAGTAGATACTAACATCGATCGTGTTAAATAACAAAAAAGTCCCTTCATTATTATGGAAGGGCTTTTCAGTTCACTATTGTTACCCATCGTGATATACACATGCTTTCAAGGTTGTTTAGTCTAGGCGTTTGTTTAAGTCTAGTTCCACTATGTGATGAACCATGTCAGTAGGTATGACACGATCTTATTTTAAACAGCTCTGACAAAGGTAATTGTCTCGCATTAGAACAAGTTGTCTTGTCTGTTTCCATTCTCTTGATTTATAAAAACTTGTTGATTGTTTATCTCGAACATGATTGTTGTAATACTTCGCTTCCTGCTGCTTACCATCAGCATGAGCAGGACAATAACCATCCCTTGTTAACTCCCTGCACCCTCGCACCTTACACTCTCTCAATGGTTTAGGTGGCATTGGATTCACCAGCTTTCCTCTCATCTATCATCGCAAACAAAACAAAAGCATGAAGATGTCCCACTTTCTGTACAGCATAAAACTCCCTGTACTCCCGTTGATATGATGCTAGATAAGATCGAGCTGCTTCGTAGGTCAGAGTCTGGCTGACATGTAGGAGGCTGTCTATAGCTTGCCTATCTCTCACACCATAAGAACCAAGCATCCCTAACCCTCTGATGATCTCCCCATCCGCCCATATGCATCCCCTTTTATTAAGGGTTTTAAAACCGTTATACATTTGGTCTGTCCTTATTGCGTGTCCAATTGCTGTGTTAATGATTAGTTCCCTGAGTGAGCTGTCCACGTTGTGTCCCTCCCCAAAATAAAAAGCACCCCGAAGGATGCTTAAGTATCTTTATGTTATATTCTTTTATTAGTCTTAATTACTCAACAGTTAAATCCATTACAGTTAAGTACACTCTAGCTTTTAATAGATCCACCTTAATATACATTTCCTGTTTTATAACGTCTTCTTTCACTAACTTCTCTTTGTATAAGAAATTCATAATGTTTTTAGCCGTAGAATCACCAAACTCATCCTCAATAATTTCATAAAAAGTACTGAATCTGATTTTTTTGGAAACTGATTTTGAAAAATTGTTATAAAACCAAAAGCAAAATGTAGCAAGAGTATCTGAATCTAAATACTCCGGTATAAATGGCTTTTTATTATCTAAATTTGGTGGTACCCTAGACTCTCTCGAATAACCTTCATAACGACCATTTACTGAAAATCTTCTACCAAAAATCTTACGGTTTTCTGATAATCTGTTATATTCATCTAATTCCTTCACTTCGGAAACCGTATCATCATTAACATCATCTCGATGTCTTTTCACGAAACCTAAAGAGTTAAACATATGGAATTCCATATTAGTTTCACTAGTGAATTCATTTAGTAACTCCACTTTAGGACCTATTATTCTACTTTTTAAATCATACCACCAATCTTCTTTCTGTTCATCAGTCAGAAATATAACACTGGTGTTCTTCTCTTTAGCAAAACGCAATAATTGCTTCCAAAGAATTAAGTCACCATATTTATTTTGAATTGTAACACCATTATGAACTTTATGACCTTTCTTCTTATTATAATCTTTATATCCTGGTGGTATTTCCTTTTTCAAACGGTCATCAGCTTCTTTTTCTAATTCTTTCATTTCATCTTTGGTATAAGGGTCGCCTACTTTTCCATTATAAAGGTTAGTGATTTTCAACTTAATTGAATCTTTATCAGTAAAATTGTATTCAGTATCTTTTCCGTTTTTTGCATTTAATTCTTCTATGTGTTTATTCGTTGCAGACTTAATAATTTCAATGAAATTTTCCACATCATCTTTGTGCCGTTTCTTATAGTTACTCAAATCTTGATTAAGTATATCTCTTACTTTATCTGGAATATCCTTTAAAGCGTTACAGACTTTCTTATATGACCCACTCTGTTCTATTAATACTGATTTCCTATTATAATGATATTCCAATGCAACCTGATGAGGCATCCATAAGTTATCTCTATATTTATCTAATAACCCTATAATTTGATCCGATGTTTCTTTAGTGTATCTATATAAGTTAAGTAAGACATTTGTATCTAAAATAATGATGGATTCTTCCCATATTTTTTTATCATCTTTGTCAAAATAAAATTCTCGAAACTTTTCTCTCATTTCAAATTCCCCCAATACATAAGTTCATATTGTTATATCGAACTAAAAGAGTTAATTTTAAGAGCATGCAAACTTTGTCGAACGAAAAGCGCCCTCCGCAATGGAAGCCGCTCTCAATTTATCACCTAATACCATCATAAACGCTCTCAGACAAAATGCTTTGCCAAAAGTATGCCATTTGCATCTAAAATAATTTCACAAAATTGTGTATCTGATCTTTTTCAAATCTGTTTAAACAAAGTTGATAACCTTTTTTAAATCTATGAAATTCATCGTCCGGCATATTTTCGCTTAAACCATCGTAAATAGCTAGAAGACGAAAAGCATCATAAATCTCTATCACTTCATTAATCGTGTCACTTTTATACTTTATTAGATCATATTTGTTTTTATCAAATTCTTTAAAATTAAGACCTTCATGTTTAATGTATTCCTTTCTTAGATTCTTAGTGTCAAAGATTAGTTCATCCATATGATTTCTTTTAATTTTATTAAAATTTTCATGAATCTCAAAATCAATAAATCTTTCAATTATTTGTTTTTGATATTCAAAAGATTCTTGTTCTAGTTGTTTTCGTTCAACCTCTTGTTGTACACGTTTTTTTTCCAAAGTTTCTTCATTCTTATTAATTTGAATCCTTACACCAAGGTACGTAGCTCCAGCGGTTATAAGACCAACTATTATAGTCACTACACCGCCAATAACTGCAATTATGATTTCCTGACTCATGACCACACCTCCTCAATTAAATTCAACTTATTATACAACATTTACCTATATTTTCCGACAATTATCCACACAATCCAATTCACCATATCTATTATTGTGTCTAACTCAGGAAATCGCTGAATCCTTTGTCCCTCTTGCTTAGAGCCATTCCCTTAAAATGAGTTGGATATTTTTTCAATATGTATAATTGATGAAGAAATTAAAAAAACTCATCTGTCATTAGAGCAAATGAGTCTTAGTATATTAACCTTATGAATGAATTTTCTAGCGTTAATTTATTTTCGCAATAATAAAGACTTTATAAGTTAGAATCTATAAGGAATCTTAGATTTTCCAATCTTGACTTTAGAATAATCAAATTCTTTTATTTGATGAAGGAATTTGTACAATCCTTCAGAGTTAATATCCATATTATTTTTAGGCCCTATAGTCACACCAATCACAGAACCTGTATCGAATTCAGTCTCCACATAAGGAATAAAAGCCCCATTTGATATACGACACTTATAAATTTCTTTATTACCTTTAGGATAAAAAATAATTCTATACTCTTCTTCTTGAGAAAAACATTTGTCTTTAAAAAAGAGAGAATAAAATTCTAAGGCCGTAAAGACACTTGGTAATTTGGAATCTAAATGGGTTCCCTCTTCAAAAATATCAATAATATCATTTAGAAGTTTTTCAAGTTTATTAATTTGTTCTAAATTATCATAAATTACATAGCCTGGAACAGGTGTGAAATTTTCATTTCTATTCAGAGATTTATTAAATTCATACAAATCAAATGCAATACAATACCCATCATTTTGAGAATAATTTGCCCATAATAAATTAGAATCTGGATTAATACAAAAAGATAGAGAATAGAAATTATTTTTATTAGTTTCAAACATTGAGCGAATATTTGCATTAAATAATTCAGTATAATCTCTTAGTTTCTCATCTGACAACCCTCGCTCTTTACAGATTGATGGGAATATTTCTTTGCTCAATTCAAATGTATATTTAATTTCATTTTTATCGTTTAAAAAATCGGCATCAGAAACCCAAAAATCACCTTTTCTTAATATGCCGTCTAATCCATAAATATTTGTATAGTGGAAAACCTCTTTTGGTCGTGCCTTCTCAAGAAAATCCCTCATAATATATTTCACAAAAATTTCAAAACCGTATACTCCTGTTAAATGCATAAAATATCTCCCTACTTTTTGTATTTTCATAAACTCATTTTATTTTAAGATATATTTTTGAGAAAATAAACCTATAATCCAAAATTGTCCATCGCTTTGTCCATTGTGTCTTGTTTGATCCCTCTATATCTCAATGTAATATCTGGGCTTGAGTGGTTAAATATTTCTTGCAGTAAGGCCACATCCTTGAATTTCTTATAGTGCCAGTAACCAAATGTTTTACGTAAAGTGTGTGTGCCTATACTACCAAGGCCAACATACTCCGCTGCCTCTCTCAAAATGATGTATGCACTGCTGCGGCTGATTGGTTTGTTAAGTCCTTCTCTACTCTTAAAGAGATACTCTTGATCATTTTTGTCTTTAATATATTGATCTATCGCTTTTCGAAGCGTCTTGTTTATTTTGATTCTTTTCTCTTTACCTGTCTTTCTCTAAGGGATACGAACTATTTTCTCACATTCTTCACCCTTAATTTCAGCAAATCAGATATACGCAAGCCCAGGTTAATACCCGCCACAAAAAGCAGCAAGTTCCTTTTGTTCGCTCTCCAAGATATTTGTTAATATAATGGATCTGATCAAGTTCCTTATCGGCTGCACAAAATTCATGTTTTATCCCCCTGCTTATACACTTCTTCTCTCAAAGCAAAGGCCAGTCTATAAATTCCTTTGGCTGAGACCCATTTCCAACATAAATCTCGTAATCAAACATTTCTTCATCCTACATATAGAGCATTACTAAGATGCTGCGCTCTTTTTGCGTAAGACGATTAATGCCCTTGATTGGAAAAGCTAGGCAGCGTAATGTTATATGTTGTTGTGATCTTTGGAAGAAAGTCTTCTGGCGTTTGCAACGTAATGTAAGTATTTTATATTTTTCCTTAATTTTTCTATTCCGAACCTTTTCCCCTCGTCTATCTGCGGAATGTCTAAACTTGTTTGGTTCAAGATAATTCCCCCTTTATTTTCTGCGCACTGCCCCGCCTTTGACTTTTTTAACCGCTGTATGTTTTTCCCTATAACCTTGCTTAAAATTTTTCCTTTTTCATGGCGCAGCTCCTTTCCTTACAATTAAAAAACGGACACTGATCAAGACCCTTAATAGGTGTAGATCAGTGTCCGCAGGCTCTCCGTCTTGGACTTATCTAGTTTTTGTACTTCTTTTCTTTAAAATCCCAGTAAGTGCTACTTGTCTCTTTATCTGCATCTTCGTAAGAATATAAACTTGTTTAATAACTTTCGATAAAATAAATACGTTCATCTCCCTCGAATGCATTGAAAGTTTCATATACGTATTTTTTATGAAGACGGCCAAGCCGTTCCTTAAATTTTATTTTTTGATAATGTTTATACTTGGATGATTATCTATTATTTTCAAAGCGTCTTGATATGGCTTTGTTTTTATGAAATTGACGGAGATGTTTCCCCTTTTAAATTCTTCTTTGTTTTTAAAAGTTACAAGAATAGGTATTTTTTCTTCGTTAGTTTTTATCATGTTGTTCAAATGTTCAATACCTTTTAATACAACAGGAGCAATATCGTAAACATAATTGTCATATAGATGTTTAATGAACATCATAGAAATTTCAACGTGAATGTCTAATGAGATT
Organism: Bacillus sp. BS1807G30; assembly: GCF_040047675.1. Taxonomy (NCBI): domain Bacteria; kingdom Bacillati; phylum Bacillota; class Bacilli; order Caryophanales; family Bacillaceae; genus Bacillus; species Bacillus sp. BS1807G30. Next base: position 2,489,459 of record NZ_CP157353.1, read on the forward strand.
AAATTAGGCATTTTTTCAATATCCTCTTTGACATGTTTCCATGCTTTGAATTGCAATAATGCTTCTTTTGAGGCAAAAATGCCATTAAGTCCTGAAATACTTTGTTTAATAATTGACAACGGAAAACCATAATGTAAAGCGTAATTTCTCATTAATACCATGAACCGATAAGAAACATGTCCATCATAAAATTCATTTGTATTTTTTTGAAACTCTTTTAGTTTTTCTTTATCAAAGTATTTTTTGTTATATTTTTCTCCATAATCGATAAACATCGATAAAGAAGATAAATAGTTTATTAGTAATCGATTCGCTTCCAAACCTATTGAATCTTCATTATATTTTTCTAATTGTTCTTTTATTTTAGTGGAGTAAGTTAAAAACTCTTTTCCATTCCTATCAAGTAGGTTATATACATTCGTCATAGCGTTTAATTTATTGATTTCACTTAACCTTGTAGTGTGATTGTCGTATTCTTCTTTTGTTATATGTTTTTTTATAGTTAATTTGTGTTCTCCTTTTTTGATAAATTCTCTGTAACCGTATCCATAAAACATTTGTTTTTTCCAACTCCTAATGCGAGCCACCGCTTTTTCTTGTTTCTTTTGGTTTTTATTGACTAGCTGCATTCTCTTTTCAAGCTTCTTGACTTTTTCTTTTTTCATTTTGTACGTTCTATAATAACATTAAAATTGATTTATGCACTAGACCCTTTCGAGTACAGTGTCGGATAACCTTTGTAAATAAAGTGCCCATGGACTAAAATATACCCTTTAACAATTGTTATTTGATACATTCATGGTTAAAAGGTTCTTTTATTTTATGAAGAAGCGTAAAAGGAGAACTTGATGCGAAGAAATATAGCTAATCCCATTGAGCTAGGGTAAACATCAAGGTGGGTCGGACAGTACCCTACTTATACAGTAAACTCTGAACGAAAAATGGAGGAGTTACGAGACAAGAAAACTCCATTCACAAGGGTGTATAAGACATTTAAATGCAAACATTTAAGTTGTAAAAGATATGTCACTATGCCCCCAATGCCTTTGATATCACTGCAACATTTGCCCTTTTATCAAGCAATGATTTTACAAAGTTTCTTCTTAATGCGCGGGGATTGATGTTTTTCAATCGTCTTCTTGGAATACTTATTTAATCGCTTCTGGATGTTATTATGTGTTTGTTGCATCTTCTTTAAGTTTTGGTCTACCTTTATATTCCTCTCACATCTACTTCAACATCAAATAAACCTTTTCATTTAATCATACAAAAAACCTCCTATACCGAAAGTGATATAAGCCAATAACAGGTGTAATTTCTTACGTTTCCGCTATACTGACCGTTTCACTAAACGATATAAGAGGTTGACTTGACGGGCTTTAGCACCCGATTTAAATTACGTCCCAGGAGAGATTCGAACTCCCGACCGACGGCTTAGAAGGCCGTTGCTCTATCCTGCTGAGCTACTGGGACATGTTGTTATGTAGTGTGCTTTGGTGTATTACCTCAGCGACAAGATTTATTATATTACTATTGTTCTTTAAAGTCAACGGTTTTTCGAAAGTTTTTTCATAAGGGGCAAATGCTGCACCCTTATGAAATACCTTCCAATATGACAGTGTTTTCGAGGTCTTGTATGACGTGACCTTCGTCCGTGAAAAACTGTACGTTTGCTTCGCTTCCATCTAGTGTCAGTATAGCATAGCTGCGCTCTTTGCGCACTCTTGGCAGGTGCACGCTGCCTGGGTTAATGAGCAGTTTTCCTCTTAGCAGCTCACTGCCTGGGATGTGCGAGTGGCCAAAGCAGATAATGTCTGCGCCTAGCTCTTCTGCACGGTAGTAGACTTGAAGCAAGGATTGTTTGATGCCATGCAGATGTCCGTGAGCGAGAAATAGTTTTCCGCCTCCATCCAGTGGGAGCAGGAGTTCTTCTTCAAAATCGCCCATAAAGTCACAATTTCCTTTGACGACTTTGTATCCTTCGAGTGCTGGGTGGTTCGTTTCGAGTTCTGAATCTCCGCAGTGAATCATCATGTCCACTTCAGCCGCATGCCGTTTGGCAATGGTTTGAAGTTCGTCTGTGAGTCCATGACTGTCACTAATGATGAGTATCTTCATGGCTTCATTCCCCCTTATTCATTTGCGTCTAGCAGTGATGAAAGCTTTTGAAGCGCAACCGCTCGATGGCTGATCTTGTTTTTCTCCTCTGGTGATAACTCGGCCATCGTCTGGTCTTTGTCTTTGACGATGAAAATTGGGTCGTATCCGAAGCCGTTTTCTCCAATCGGTTCTTCTGCGATAAAACCTTCTACTGATCCTTCTACCGTTTTGGTCTCTTTCCCCGGTATACTGACAGCCAGGGCACATCTAAATCTAGCAGTGCGGTCTTCTTTTTCGATGCCTTTTAGCTCATTCAGCACCTTTTCCACGTTCTCGGCATCGTCTTTATGCTCGCCCGCGTACCTCGCTGAATAGACGCCAGGTTTTCCGCCAAGGTAATCAATCGACAGACCCGAGTCGTCTGCAATCACCATTTCACCTGCTTTGGCTTGAATGGCCTCGGCTTTGATGATCGCATTTTCTTCAAAGGTATGTCCTGTTTCTTCGATCTCTTCCGTAAATCCGATGTCCGCTAGTGTTTTGACCGTGAATCCTTTTGGCTCAAGAATGGCTTTGAATTCTTTCGCTTTGCCCGCATTGTGCGTTGCGATGATGGCAGTTTTCATCTTGATCAAACCCTTCTCTTTATTCGGTAACTTCTCCTGTCACTGCTTTTTGCTTTTCAATTAATTCTTTGATGCCTTTTTCGGCTAAATCAAGCAGTCCGTTTAGTTGTTCTCTTGAGAATGTCGCTTCTTCGCCAGTGCCTTGAAGTTCAACAAAGCGCCCAGCACCTGTCATGATGACATTCATATCCACTTCAGCTGAAGAATCTTCTTCATAATTTAAATCTAACAGAAGTCCCTGTTTAGAATCAATTCCGACGGATATCGCAGCTAAATAATCAGTGATCGGATTTTCTTTCAAAACGCCTTCTGATTGAAGCTTTTGAATCGCTAGTGTCATGGCCACAAATGCACCTGTAATAGATGCTGTGCGTGTTCCGCCGTCTGCTTGAATGACATCACAATCAATCCAAATGGTGCGTTCACCAAGCTTTTCTAAGTCAACGACTGCGCGCAGAGCTCGTCCAATTAAACGCTGGATCTCCATTGTACGTCCTGTGACTTTTCCTTTAGATGATTCTCTTATCGTTCTTTGAGCCGTTGCTCTTGGAAGCATGCTATATTCTGCTGTAATCCAGCCTTTTCCTTCTCCTCTTAAAAAAGGAGGTACGCGGTCCTCGATAGATGCGTTACAAATCACCTTCGTATTTCCCGCTGAGATTAAGACAGAGCCTTCTGGATGCGTGATGTAGCCTGCCTGTATTTCAATTTTTCTTAATTCGTCGTATTGTCTTTCATCTAATCTCATGTTTTACCTCCGTTACAATATACATTCCGCGCGGGTGTCAGCGTGGTTCTCCTATTAACTTTGACAACCTCGATCCGTTCTAATCGCTTGGAATAAAAAAGAGGCAGCGAATGTGCATGCCTCTTTTTCTCCATTATATCAATGTGTGACGTTAAAAACTACCTGTATTCACTTGTTCTGGTCTTGAAACTGGCTTTGTGAGTTCTGTTCCTTTTTCATTCACAAGCTCTGCCTTTCCGTTTACCTTCACAGACACGCTTTTCACATCTGGCAGCTCTGTTAATGTCAGCACAATGCTATCAAGAACTTTTTGTGAAATGACCTTTTTCTTTTCATCTGCACTGCCAAAAATGGATTCATTGAAATCTAGTGTCACATGACCGTCTTTTACTTTCGGGACATCATTGAGCTTCACATCTTGATCAAAGTCTGTCAGCAATTGGCTTGTTTTGCTTGGCCCAGAGACGAGCTCATCAATGGCTGCTGTAATTGGATCATCCTCCTCTTTTGGTGCTCTTTTGGTCACCGGGACATAGTACGTCTGTTCATCAGATTCAGCTAAATAGTAGACGGTCACAGGCTTTGTTGATGTCATATCAGCCGCAGCCTCGTGCTGAATATTTATGCCGTCCTCTCTGCTTAAATCATCTGAAATCGGCGTCCCATTCACAGGCATCTCTTTTAATTCATGGCCATTCATCTTTAATTTGACTTTCGCTACTGAATCAAACTGCGTTAATGTCCAAGTGACCGATTGCAAAATGCGCTGTTCGTCTTCTTTTTTATAGTTTTTGAATTCATTTGAGAAATCAACAACCGCGGTGCCATCTTTAATATCGACAGATACGCTCGTGTCCGCCGGCAGCACGGCTCTGAATCCATTTGGCATCAGGTTAGAAATCGGTCCCCCGTCTACGAGGTATTCAAGTGTTTGTTTCGCACTTCCTTCGTTTTTCGGCAGCGGAATGGATTGAGACACAACATACCCATTTTTATCAATTAAATATAATTCTCTCATGACGGTATCTGCTTGCTTCTCTTCTTTTCCTTCTTTCGCTGTTTGTTTCTCTTCTTTATTTTCTTTCACAAACGTGACATTTTGTGGTGGATCAATCTCTGTTTTCGCTTGGTCTGTTTGAAACAATCCGCATCCTGATAAAAGCATGGCTGACGCAATACACGTAACAGCTGCTGTAGTTCCTTTTTTCAGCATACTTCACCCTCCTCTAGTGGTTTGTACTAGTATGTATACGAGCTCCCTCAGAGGATTAGACCCTTTTCATAAAAAAATAACCCACTTCCATGAGAAGTAGGTTATTGCTGATATACGTGTTCAAGCGAAACCGTTTCGACCTTCCCTGGCAGGTAGCCGAACCAGTCTTGAGCAATATTTTGAAAGTTTTGCTGCTCCCCTGTTGTATAAAAAGTATGAACAGGCTCTTCCTTCGAATCATTTAACAGCCCTTTATATGAAAGAATTGTGCTCGCTTCTCTCGCTGTTTCGTCTCCTGAAGAAATGATGTTGACGCCACTACCCATAAAGCGCTGAATCGGTTCTTTTAAAATCGGGTAGTGCGTGCAACCAAGAATGAGCGTATCAATGCCTTTTTCTTTCATCGGTTCAAGAGAAGCTTTTACGACTTCATCTGCTGTATGATCTAAAAACGTACCGCTTTCCACAAACGGCACCAGCATTGGACATGCCAGACTTTGAACAGTTAGTCCTGCTTTTAAAGAAAGCAGTGCTTCTTTATAGGCTTCACTTTTGATCGTATTGGCAGTGCCGATGACACCAATATGCTGATTGTTTGTGACCTTGATCGCTGTGCGGGCTCCGGGCTGGATCACGCCAATGACCGGGATATCAAGTGTTGCTTTAATTTCATCAAGTGCTATCGCCGTCGCAGTGTTACACGCAATGACAAGCATTTTAATATGGTGGTGTCTTAATAGGTAGTGCGCCATTTCCCATGTATATTGAAGAACCTCTTCTTCTGCTCGAGGGCCGTATGGACATCGTTTTGTGTCGCCTACATAAATAATCTTTTCTTTTGGCAGTTGTCTCATGATTTCCTTCGCAACGGTTAAACCGCCTACGCCGGAATCAATCACGCCGATTGGTTGATCCAACAAAATCGCCTCATTTTCTTTTCATTTGCTGCTGTAGTTTCGTTAAAGATTGGTTGAAAACGATGGCTTCTTCTTCTGAGAAAGCCCCTAGAAGTTCACTGACGTATTCTTGGCGTTTGACAATCACTTCTTGAATGATCCGCTCACCTTCAGGCAATAAATGAATGCGAACCACGCGGCGGTCAGACGGATCTTTCACCCGTTCAACAAGTTCACTTTTTTCCATTCGATCAATTAAATCGGTTGTCGTGCTGCAAGCCAAATACATCTTTTGTGATAGCTCACCTATTGTCATATCTCCGAATTCATAAAGCCACTGAAGCCCTACAAATTGAGGAGGTGTAATCGTATATTGATTCAGGATTTCTCTGCCTTTTTGCTTAATGATTGCAGCAATATGGCGCAATGATTTTTCAATTTCTGCAACATGGCCTGACTCATTCGTTTCCATTTCATTGATACCTCACTATAGCATCTCACTTTGATTAAAACGTACATTCCTATTTTCCTCGTTTTTCAAAGAAATTGCAAGAAGAGACTCATGGAAACGATATAGAAATAACCGGCTCCTCCCTGGTGCGGAAGGAAAACCGGCTGACGTTAGAGCTCTAGCTCACCCATACGCAGAAGCTCGACTACGGCCTGTGAACGACCTTTGACTCCTAGCTTTTGCATGGCATTCGAAATATGATTTCGAACAGTCTTTTCGCTAATAAAAAGCTCGCTTGCAATTTCTTTTGTTGTTTTATCTTGGACGAGCAATTCGAATACTTCTCTTTCTCTTTTGGTTAATAGCGGCTTGGATTGAAACTCTTTCTCCTTCAAGTATTGTAACCCTCCTTGCTAAGGTGAGAGCTCTAGTCTCTATAGAATGGGATTCTGTATAGTCGAGATATCATATGCCGGGTACTTGAGGTAGGTGACGTTAAAATCGAGAATTCCCGCAGATGAGCGTCCAATTTCCTCCCCTTCAAACCGCACAAAAAAGGACGAGTCCCCTATAGAGACATCGTCCTTGATCAAACAAGCTGTTAAAATATCGAAATGGCTCCTGTTAAAAGAGCAATTAGTGTTGTAAACAGGGCTGTTAATACGGTCCATAGCAGTGCGTACTTTTGCAAATCACCAATATCTTTATTCAGCATACTCACAAGCAGTAATGTGGAAGCGACAAGCGGACTCAGCAAATGGACGGGCTGTCCGATAATAGAGGCGCGCGCAATTTCTACTGGATCAATTCCGTAAGCTGCGCCGGCCTCAGCTAAGATTGGCAGCACCCCGAAATAATAAGCATCATTTGAAAGAACAAATGTAAATGGCATACTCGTCAAAGCGACAATGAGTGGAAAAAATGAGCTGTATGAATCTGGAATCATGTAAATGACCAAGTTAGCAATGGACTCCACCATTTTTGTTCCCGAAAAAATGCCTGTGAAAATTCCTGCTGCAAACACAAGGGTAATGACCGTTAAAGCATTTCCTGCATGCGATAAAATCCGCTCACGCTGATCTTCCACTTTTGGATAGTTGATCATAAGCGCAATGACAAAGCCAATGAGAAAGAGTACAGGAATCGGTACGATATCCAATACAAGTGTAGCCATGACAGCAATCGTCAGGAAGAAGTTAACCCAAATCAAGTTTGGTCTCTTCATATCAGCTACGCCATCTTCAATTGATGCCGCCAATTCAGGAGAGATCGAGACCTCTTCTTTATACTGAATCTCGGCAACCCCAATGCGCTTCCGTTCTTTTTTTCCAAGAACATACGCTGTAAAAAGGATAAAAAGACCGCCCCCTATCATCGTCGGGAGTAATGGAATGAAGAATTCCGCTGCATCTAAACCAAGTGCAGCAATCGCACGAGTAGCTGGACCGCCCCAAGGCGTCATTCCACTCATAATGCCTAGTGATAATAATGAAATCGTCCCTAAAATCAGTGGGTTCATCCCAATTCTTAAGAAAAGTGGCAGCATAGCTGATACGGTAATCATGTACGTTGTGGTCCCATCACCATCTAATGCAACAAGCATAGACAAAATCGCTACCCCAAAAGCAATTTTGACCGGATCGCCTTTCACAAGACGTAAAATCAGTTTGATCAACGGGTCAAACAATCCAGCATCCAGCATGACACCGAAGAATAAGATGGCAAATAACAATAAAGCAGCAGATGGTGCAACGGTCTTGAGTCCATCAAGCATCATGTCCCCTAATCCGCTGTAAAATCCACCGATTAATGCAAAGATGATTGGCACAACGGTTAGAGCCACCACCGGATGCATACGTTTTGTCATAATAAGAAATGTAAAAGTCACGACCATCAAGATCCCTAAAATAGCTAGCACTTCATATCCCTCCATCCTCTTCTTTACACGATCCACAAGCGCCCCTTTTGCACTTGCGGCCCGAAATGTTAGCGCTTTCTATTTCAAGGATATAATAGCTTTTTTTATAATGAAAATATCGATTTTTTCGTCTATTCAATAAATTTTTTTTATAATTAGCCTTGCTGACTTCTTAAAAACTCAATGAATGCTTTCACAACAGACAAATGAAGGGAATCCGGCTGGTACATGAGCCATGTATCTCTTAAAACAGGCTGTCCATCTTTATACGAAAGACCTTTTACAAATAGCTCATCACTTGGTCTGAGGCAAATTTCCGGGACAATGGCATAACCTAAACCATGCTTCACCATCTCTTTTGATGTATCTTGCCTGTCTGTCTCCATTGTCACAAGCGGAGGCATCGTGAATGTCTCCTGCCACCATCTGTTAATCAATCGTTTTAATGAACTATCCGTGTGATAGTCAATGAGCGGCAGCTTTGGTAGGTCCTTTAGCTGTATTTCTGATTTTGAAATGATACAAAGGCGTTCTTTATCAAGCAAAAATCGCTCTCCATTCCAGTCGTAATCTCCTCTTAAAATGCCTAAATGTACACTTGATGTCCCTAATAAATCCATGACTTTTGTGCTCCATCCTGTGTTCACCATAAATTGAACATGTGGATACTGCTTAGAAAACTCTCTTAAAATTTCCGGCAGTTTATATTGAGCAAAGTTACTCGACACCCCTAGCCTGATCGTTCCTTTGACCTTTTTTTGCATATTGAGCATGCCATCTTTCGTTTGCTGGAGCTGCTTGAGCATGTCATTTGCGTATTTAGCCAAGTATTCGCCCTCTGATGTAAATTCAATGCCTCGTTTTCTTTTAAAGAAAAGCTTCATGTCAAATTCCTCTTCAAGTTGTTTCAATCGATAACTTAAGGCAGGCTGCGAGACAAATAATTTTTCTGCCGCTTTTGTGATGTTCTTCTCTTCATATAGCACCTTTAAAAACCGCCAGTCTTTCTCATCCATTGTGTGCCCTCCTTTTGACCTTGTTATAAAAATATTTTATCAGTTTCTCTTAAAATAATGTATTTAACTTATTTCTTATTATACTTTACCATTTTGATTAGATAAATAGTAACTAAACAATTGAGGGTGAGAGCAATGAGAAAAGTTCCAATCACAATCATGCGAGGCGGTACAAGCAAAGGGGTCTTCATTCAAGCAAATGATGCACCTTACGAACACGATGAGCTCGAAGCATTTCTATTAGACATTATGGGCAGCCCTGACCGGCTACAGGTTGATGGAATCGGGGGTGGCAATTCTTTAACAAGCAAGGTGGCCATTATCGACAAAGCCACTCGTCCAGATGTGGATGTGAACTATACGTTTGCACAAGTCAGCATCAATGAAAGATTTGTCGACTTTAAAGGAAACTGTGGGAATATCTCATCAGCAGTTGGACCGTATGCCATCATTAAAGGACTTGTCCAAGCAGTTGAGCCTGTCACAACAGTACGTATTCTGAATACCAACACGAATAAAATCATTGTGGCAGAGGTAGAAGTCGAGAACGGAGAAGTAAAATTTGAAGGACAGGCAGAAATTCCAGGAGTGAAAGGAACAGGATCTCCCATTTATTTATCCTTTGAGAAACCTGAAGGCGCTGTCACAGGTAAAACCTTTCCGACTGGAAACAAAATGGATACGATCCAGACAAAGTTTGGAGAGATTCCGATCTCAATCGTTGACATTGCAAATCCAATCGCCTTTGTCCGTGCCAAAGATATTCAATTAAAAGGAACTGAATTGCCTGAGGAGTTTACAGACGAATTGCTGGATGATTTAGAAGAGATTCGTTCCATCGCTGCTGAAATGTGCCACTTTGCACCAAAAGAACTGGCCACATTACAGTCTCCAGCTGTTCCTAAGCTTGCAATTATTAGCGAGCCTGCTGATTATGTAGATACAAATGGAATATTGAGAAGAGCAGCAGATATGGACATCATCGTTCGGATGCTATCGATGCAAAGACCGCACCAAGCACTTGCCATTACCGGATCTGTCTGTGTGTCAGCCAGCTGTTTCATGGATCAAACGCTTCCAGCTCAGCTGTTTCAAGGAAAAGATGACACCCTCCGTATTGGGCATCCTGCTGGTATTATGCAAACTGAAATTGATATCTCACAAAATAGAGTGAAAGTCATTCGAACCGCAAGAGAAATTCTAGATGGAGTGGTCTTTACAAAACAAGACTACATGGTTCAACCTCAAATAAAAAGAGAAGCATAAATGAGACGTCATCTTGTCGACAAAGAGCTAAAATGAACTGATTTTAGCTCTTTGTCTTTTTTTCAGTGTGAAGATCTTAAAGCAATCCGTTCTAACATCGAATGCAACGGTTTGTCTACACACTCATCGAACGAGAAATTGTCTACTTGGGCGGTGCATCAATATCTCCTGCTGAATGGGCTTTTATATGTCCTTGATCATCTTTTAACTGAATATGACCATAACGGTTCACGCCACAGCAAATCCCTTCCTGCCATGTTTGCTTTTCACGATCTAATGAAATACGAAGCGGTTGATTCAGCCGATATAATCGTTTGTTATAAAGGGCAATGAGGGCTTCAAATCCTTCCATTTGCCAGCGTGCATGGTATTTTTCAAAGGCAGCTGCCAAATCTTTCACTAGCTGGTCGGCTTTCACCTCAGTGAGTTCTGATAGGCAAATGGTTTTATACGGAACGTGCTCCGGCTTTGTCTCTACATTGATGCCCACACCGATGTAAATGGCACTGCGGTCTGCTTCAATTAATGTGCCAGATACTTTCGCTTCATTAATCAATAGATCATTTGGCCATTTGATTGCCAGCTGATCCTCTGCTCTCATGAGTGGTTTGAGTACATCATAAATCGCGAGTGCCGTCAGCGGGGCAATCGTTGATTGGGTGGAGATATCTACTGGAGGTTTTACTGTCATCGTGACAGCCACATTCCCTGTAGGCGTTTCCCACGGTCTGCCGAGCCTGCCTCTCCCTGCTGTCTGCTGCCGGGCATATACGGCAAATGAAGGGATTTCTCCTTGCTGAATGAGCCTCTTCGCTTCATTATTTGTACTATCAATGGTGTCGTATTGAAAAATCTTCATGTGATCTCCTTTTGTTTCTTCTTCATCTGATTTTTTTATTATAACAAAATGAAGCATCTACCCGTGATTCTTTAATGTCGCTGGGCCTGAAAAGTTTCTTTTTCCTCTTCTGTAAACGGTACAGGGGCACCGGTGTCTTTACTTATTTGCACCATCGTGACAGAGCCTGTAAAACACGGTTCTTGCTGCTCATTTTCTCCTAAATAATGAAGGATGAGAGAGCTTGATCCAACCTTTTCCGGCTTTACATACACACGCAGCCTCTCACCGATCTCCACTTGCTTGATGTAATCACATTGAAGGTTTGCCACGACCGTAATCGTCTCTCTCGCTCGCTTCATTCGTTTATCTACAATTCCTGTTTTTTGAAAGAAGGCAATCCGCGCCTCTTCAAAATACACAAACGGGGTGACATTGTTCATGTGACCAAACATATCCGTTTCTGAAAAACGGACGGTTGTTTCCACATAAAATCGAAACGATGCCCTCCACTCTTCAAACGGTTCTTCAATATATGACGGCAGCCTCATTTGACCCACTCCTTATTCGCAAACAAAACGCCTCTCCCGTATTGGAAGAGGCGTTTGTTATGTTATTGCATCCAGCCTCTTGTAAACACTCATCATGATTGGCAAGGAGGACTGAATGTGATGTTATTCTGCGTGATCGCTTCCGAAGAAGTTACGGAAAGCTTGTAATGTTGTATCTCGGTTAAGTGCTGCAATTGATGTTGTGAGCGGGATTCCTTTCGGACAAGCCTGCACACAGTTTTGAGAGTTCCCGCAGTTTGCAAGACCGCCATCACCCATAATTTCTTCTAAACGGTCAGACTTATTCATTGCACCTGTCGGATGTGCGTTAAATAGACGAACTTGTGAAAGCGGTGCAGGGCCCATAAAGGAAGACTTATCATTTACGTTTGGACAAGCTTCAAGGCAGACACCACATGTCATACACTTTGAAAGCTCATACGCCCATTGACGCTTTTTCTCAGGCATTCTTGGTCCAGGTCCAAGATCATATGTGCCATCGATTGGCACCCATGCTTTGACTTTTTTCAATGAATTGAACATACGGCTTCGATCAACCTGCAAGTCTCTCACAACCGGGAAAGTTTTCATCGGCTGAAGACGAATCGGCTGCTCTAGCTTGTCAATTAGTGCTGTACATGACTGGCGAGGCGTTCCATTAATGACCATGGAACAAGCGCCGCATACTTCTTCAAGACAGTTCATGTCCCAGTTAATAGCCGTTGTTTTTTCACCTTTTTTATTGACCGGGTTACGTCTGATTTCCATGAGTGCGGAAATGACGTTCATATTCGGACGATATGGGATTTCGAATTCCTCATCATAAGGCTTGCCATCTGCTGTATCTTGACGTGTGATAATAAATTGAATCGTATTTTTTTCACTCATCTTATTTCTCCACCTTTTTCTTCGAGTAATCTCGTTTACGAGGTGCAATTAACGATACATCGACGTCCTCATAGTGGAATGCAGGTTTTTGGTTTTTCCCTTTGAACGTAGCCATCGTTGTTTTTAGGAATTCTTCATCGTTTCTTTCTGGGAATTCCGGTTTATAGTGTGCGCCTCGGCTTTCATTCCGGTTGTAAGCCCCAATCGTAATGACGCGTGCCAGCTGAAGCATGTTGTCAAGCTGACGCGTGAAGGCAGCGCCTTGGTTGCTCCATGAAGCTGTATCGTTGATGTTAATATGCTTATAGCGCTCCATTAGTTCTTCAATCTTCTGATCTGTTTTTAAGAGCTTCTCGTTGTAACGAACCACTGTCACGTTGTCCGTCATCCATTCTCCAAGCTCTTTATGAAGCACATATGCATTTTCTGTGCCATCCATGCTAAGGATGTTGTCCCATTTCTCCTGCTCTTTCTTCACGGCACTGTCGAATGTTGCAGATGATAAATCTTCTGCAGACTTTTCAAGACCGCTAATGTATTTCACAGCATTTGGTCCAGCAACCATTCCGCCGTATATCGCAGAAAGCAATGAGTTTGCACCAAGTCTGTTTCCGCCGTGCATAGAGTAATCACATTCTCCGGCAGCAAACAAGCCTTTGATATTCGTCATTTGATCATAATCAACCCATAATCCGCCCATTGAATAATGAACAGCCGGGAAAATTTTCATCGGAAGCTTACGCGGGTCATCACCCATGAATTTTTCATAGATTTCAATGATTCCACCAAGCTTAATATCAAGCTCTTTTGGATCTTTGTGAGAAAGATCTAGGTACACCATGTTCTCTCCGTTGATGCCAAGCTTTTGCTCAACACATACGTCGAAAATTTCACGCGTTGCAATGTCACGCGGTACAAGGTTCCCGTATGCTGGATACTTTTCTTCAAGGAAGTACCAAGGTTTTCCGTCTTTATATGTCCAAACACGTCCACCTTCACCACGAGCTGATTCACTCATGAGACGCAGCTTGTCATCTCCTGGGATCGCTGTTGGGTGAATTTGAATGAATTCTCCATTAGCATAATGAGCACCTTGCTGATAAACGATCGATGCAGCTGATCCGGTATTAATCATGGAGTTCGTTGATTTACCGAATACGATACCAGGGCCGCCTGTTGCCATGATGACAGCATCTGAACGGAAGGATTCGATTTCCATTGTCGTCAAGTTCTGCGCGACAATGCCTCGGCATACTTCCTCGTCATCTAAGACAGCACCAAGGAATTCCCAGCCTTCATATTTCGTCACAAGCCCCGCTACTTCATAGCGGCGAACCTGCTCATCTAGTGCGTATAATAACTGCTGACCTGTTGTCGCACCAGCAAATGCTGTACGGTGGTGCTGTGTTCCCCCGAAACGGCGGAAGTCCAGTAATCCTTCTGGTGTTCTGTTAAACATTACACCCATACGATCAAGTAAGTGGATAATGGACGGCGCTGCTTCACACATTGCCTTTACTGGCGGCTGGTTAGCTAAAAAGTCTCCGCCATATACCGTGTCATCAAAATGCTCATAAGGTGAATCTCCTTCACCTTTTGTATTGACCGCTCCGTTAATTCCGCCCTGTGCACAAACAGAATGCGAACGTTTTACAGGTACGATTGAAAATAGTTTAACAGCTGTTCCCGCTTCTGCTGCTTTGATAGTTGCCATGAGACCAGCTAAGCCGCCTCCGACAACGATGATGCTAGAATTACTCATTGTAGCCCCTCTCCCTCTTCTACTAATCTATTTCCTCTTAAACAAAAGCGAAAATTGCTCTTAGCCCTACATATGAAAGCGCTATAAATATACCTAATGTCACATATGTGGAGATTCTTTGTGAGCGTGGTGAAACTGTAATTCCCCAGCTGACAGCAAATGACCACAAGCCATTAGCAAAGTGGAAAATAGTAGATAAAACGCCGACAATATAGAAACCTAGCATAAATGGAGAGCTTAAAATATTCGCCATCATGTCATAGTTTACTTCAGCTCCAAGCTGCGCTTGAATGCGTGTTTCCCATACGTGCCAAGTGACAAAAATCAATGTGATGATACCTGTAATCCGTTGCAGTCTGAACAACCAGTTTCTTAAGTAACTGAAGCGAGACGTGTTGTTTTGTGCCGTAAAGGCTATGTACACCCCATAAACAGCATGATAGATCAGTGGTAAGAAAATCACGAACAGCTCAAGTGCATATCTGAATGGAAGCTGTTCCATAAAGTGTGCAGCTTTGTTAAACGCCTCTGGTCCATTCGTCGCAAAGTGGTTAATCACTAAGTGCTGTACTAAAAATAGACCGACCGGAATGACGCCAAGCAAAGAATGCAATCTCCGATAAAAAAATTCTTTGTTCCCCGACATTACTTTACCCCCTAGTAAAAAAAGTGCAATTGCTTGAAAATTGTCTTACCCCCGCTTCTTTCAATTGTAAGCACTTTATTCAAATTTATTGACAATTTCATTTTACTCCTATGTCAAAAAAGCGTCAAGAAACCGCGTACATAAATTAAAATTTTCCGAAATTTAAAAGTTTTAAATCAAAATTCGTTTTACTACAATAAGAATTTCTTAGACTTCAGGGAAAACTCTGTCATCATATGCCCACATAAGCTATAATAAATTGTTGAAAGAGGGGAGCCATACAATGAATAAATTCGAATCTAACTTAGAACAGCTAAAAGAAATTGAAGTCAATGGATTTGCCTACGAGCTGATACGCGAAGTTCTGCTGCCTGACATTCTTGGTCAGGATCATTCATCTATGATGTATTTTGCGGGTAAACTGCTTGCTCGTAAATTTCCTCAAGAGTCATGGGAAAAGATCCCCGAATTTTTCCATGATGCCGGATGGGGAACTCTCACGATGGTCCATTCTAAAAAACAGGAAATTGAGTTTGAGCTCGAAGGTCCACTTGTATCGAATCGACTCAGCTATCAAAAGGAGCCATGCTTTCAAATGGAAGCAGGTTTTATCGCTGAACAGATTCAGCTTCTCAATGAGCACGTGGCTGAATCCTATGAACAAGTAAAAAAGCGTGCTGATAAAGTCATTTTAACCGTTAAATGGGATTTAAGAGACCCTAGCTAACACTGTTTATGAAAGGCGATGACTTCGTGTCACGCCTTTTTTATATACCCTTCTATCATAGCACAGTTGGCGTAACGGTTTACGCACGTTTTTCTTTCTTCATATGCTGATGATTTCCAATATAAAAAAGAGGTGTATCTTTTTATGGGATACACCTCTTTTGAAGATTTATGAATGAGCAGCGGCGCTCACCTTTGATAATTCAAACGCATCATGAAGGGCTTCTACAGCTTTCACCATATCTTCACGATCAACGACTGTTGAGACTTTGATCTCAGACGTACTGACCATTTTCACTTGAATGTCTTTTTGAGCTAACACCGCGAACATTTCAGCCGCAACGCCTGGGTTTGAGACCATACCAGAGCCAACGATAGATACTTTGGCTAATTTGCTTTCTGTCTCAATCTGCTCATAACCAAGCGCACCTTTGTATTCTTCTAATACTTCAACTGTTTTAGACAAATCATCCGTTTTCACAGAGAAAGAGATGGAGGTCTGATTGGTGTTTGTGACAGACTGAATGATGATATCGACATTGATATTTTGCTTTGCAAGTGTCGTAAAAATAGTCGATAGCGTTGTTAAACCGCTTGAAAGGCCGCATACCGTCACGCGTGTCATCTGATCTTCAAATGCAATGCCTCTTACAACTAAATTTTGTTCCATGGATGATTCCTCCTCAATTAACGTACCCGATTCATTTTCAATACTAGAGCGGACTTCTAGTGGGATTTGATAATTTTTCGCAAATTCGACCGCTCTCGGATGCAGCACACCTGCTCCTAAATTGGCTAACTCAAGCATTTCATCGTATGAAATTCCTGCAAGTTTTCGCGCAGACGGTACATAACGAGGATCTGTTGTAAACACACCTGGTACGTCCGTATAAATATCACATTTGTCCGCTTTGAGTGCCGCAGCTAGTGCCACTGCTGTCGTATCTGATCCACCACGCCCAAGTGTTGTAATATGTAGATCATCCGCAATTCCTTGGAAACCTGCTACAACGACGACTTTTCCCGCACTCAGTTCTTCTTTGATTCTTACTTCATCGATGTCCACGATTCTTGCATTTCCGTGCACCTTCTCTGTTTTCATCCCAGCTTGCCAGCCTGTAAAGGAAATGGCATCATAGCCTTTTGCTTGCAGTGCCATGGCCAGTAACGAAATGGTCACTTGTTCTCCAGTCGTGAGCAGCATATCCATTTCTCTTTTGCTTGGTTCGTCTGTGAGTTCTTTCGCTAGGTCTACTAGAACATCCGTTGATTTGCCCATCGCAGACACAACCACGACCACATCATTTCCTGCTTCGCGTTCAGCGATGACTCTCTCTGCGACATTGCGAATTTTTTCTGTCGATCCAACAGATGTTCCACCAAATTTTTGTACAATTAGTCCCATGTCTACCACCCTTTTTCAAAAGATCACGTGTGAGAGAAGAGGCTGCGGAGATTGCTCTCTGCACTGCAAATAAAAAAGCAATGAGAGAACAAATCTCCCATTGCTTTAAAATCATCATCAAACGATGCAAACAATGAGATAGCCCTCCAAGAAATACATTCTTGACAGCCCTACATTTCTTCAATGTACAGCCAGCGAATAAAATGAGTGGATTTTATTCACTTCGGCGACGCTCCCCTTTCAGCCCTCTTCCTAGATCCCCTCGATCTCTGAAGGCTTACTCTTGAAGTTCGCACCTCTATCTTCAACAAACAACACGTTCATTTATTAAATTAGTCACATCTTAACAGACTTTTGGAAAAAGTACAATCTATTTTTTTAATGCCTCCATTAAAAGTTCAGCCGTTTGTTTCGGAATACCAGCGTCCTGAAAATCCTGGATAGAGGCTTCTTTCATCTTTTTCACAGAGCCAAAATGTTTAAGCAACTGCTTTTTACGCTTTTCTCCGATACCTGGGACATCGTCTAGAATAGACTGAAAAGCATTCTTCCCGCGCAGCTGCCGGTGAAAACTAATCGCAAATCGGTGCACTTCATCTTGAATACGCTGCAATAAATAAAAGGCCTGACTATTCCGTTCCAGCGCAACAATTTCAAGCGTATCACCCATCATCAGATTCGATGTCCTGTGTTTTTCATCTTTCACAAGACCTGCCACAGGAACAGACAGATTTAATTCATTTTCGAGCACATCTATGGCTGCGTTGATTTGTCCTTTTCCTCCATCGATTAAAATCAAGTCAGGAAGCGGCAGTTCATCTTTTAACACACGGGTATACCGCCTTCTAATGACTTCACGCATGGAAGCATAATCATCAGGCCCCTCAACGGTTTTAATTTTGTATTTTCGGTATTCCTTTTTATACGGCTTCCCGTCTTGGAAGACAACCATAGCGGAAACGGGGTCTGCTCCTTGGATATTGGAGTTATCAAAAGCCTCAATCCGGTATGGCATATAAATATTGAGTGCATCTCCAAGCTGCTTCACTGCACCAATTGTCCGTTCTTCATCACGCTCTATAAGCGAGAACTTTTCTTTGAGAGCAATTTTGGCATTTTGGTGGGCAAGTAAAAGCAAATCCTTCTTCTTTCCTTTTTTCGGCTGATGAACATTCGTTTCAAGCAATTGCTCAATCATCTCTTGATCGACGCTGTCTGGCACCAAAATTTCCTTCGGCAAAAAGTGGTTGTTCTTTTCATAAAACTGCCCCATAAACGTGAGAAATTCTTCCTCAGGGTCTTGATACATCGGAAATAGGCTGACATCACGTTCGATTAATTTCCCCTGTCTGATGAAGAAGACTTGGACACACATCCAGCCCTTATCATAAGCATAGGCAAATACATCGCGATCGGATAAGTCACTCATCGTCATCTTTTGCTTTTCCATCGTTGAGTCAATGTATGCGATTTGATCTCTCAGCTCTTTTGCCCGCTCAAATTCTAATTGTTCGGCCGCTTCTTGCATCTTCTCTGTTAATTCTTTCTTGATTTGCTGATGTCCTCCGTTTAGAAATCTTGTGATCTCATCAACCAGCTGCTTATTCGTTTCTTCAGAAATGTCATACACACACGGAGCAAGACATTGTCCAAGATGATAATAAAGACAGACTCGGTCAGGGAGTGTCGCACATTTTCTAAGTGGATATAAACGGTCGAGCAGCTTTTTCGTTTCTCTTGCTGCTTGTACGTTCGGATATGGACCGAAGTATTTCCCTTTATCCTTTTTCACATTGCGAGTGACAATCAGCTTAGGGTGACGTTCATTCGTAATTTTAATAAAAGGGTACGTTTTGTCATCCTTGAGCATGACATTGTATTTTGGGTCATATTTTTTGATTAAATTCAGCTCTAAAATAAGTGCCTCAATATTTGAAGAGGTGACAATGTATTCAAAGTCTTCGATTTCACTGACAAGCCGCTGCGTTTTGGCATCATGAGATCCTGTAAAATAAGAGCGGACCCTATTTTTTAATACCTTTGCCTTTCCCACATAAATGATCGTATTTTGTCTATCTTTCATTAAGTAACAGCCTGGTTGATCAGGTAAGACTGACAGCTTTTCTTTGATCAATTTGTTCATATTTTCATCCGTCCTTGTTTTCCGCTTTCACTCCTTCTAGTGTATCACGAACATTTGTTTTATACCACGATGAAAGAAAAGCGGCTCTCGACTATACGAGAACCGCTTTTTAAGATCATGCCACGCGGGCATAGATCGGTTTATAGATGTTTGTTTACAAGCTCAGCTAGTGCTTCTTTTGGTTTGAAACCAACAGACGTTTCGACGACTTCACCGTCTTTTAAAACAAGAAGTGTTGGGATACTCATAACGCCGTATTTACCAGCAGTTTCTTGGTTATCATCCACATCAATTTTAACAATTTTCATTTTATCGCCCATTTCTTGATCAAGTTCTTCAAGAACTGGAGCAATCATTTTACAAGGTCCGCACCAAGGTGCCCAAAAGTCTGCAAGAACAACACCTTCTGCAGTTTCTTGTGAAAATGTTGCGTCAGTAGCTTTTACGATTGCCATTATTCATTCCTCCAATGTAAATTATGCTTTTTAGTATAGCATCTACCAATGTGACTTGCGAATGAAATGCTTACGAATTATTTTTTATGAAATGAATTAAAAAACAAACCGTATAATCGCACCAATAACAACAATCGCACCAATGATCATCAGAATGGTTCTAAGCATATGACATGACTCCCTTTCCGCTTCATTTACAATGTATGATGCCCCAACATTCTTCTCATCAAACATTGAAATATGCGATCAAGCCAGATCGACGGTCAACATGACAACCGACATAGGCGGCAGATCAATAGTCAGCTCGCCGTGCTTAACAGCAAATTGCCGAAAGTCCGCAGGCTGAACAGAATGAGGATCATCGAACGTATTGTGCGCATTCATCCGATCAGCTGTCAGCACAAGGCCAGTGACCTTCGTTTTTGCATCGACTCCCTCTATCGCAAGAGATACGTCTGCTTTTTCATGGGGATTCAAATGACATAAACTAATATGCATCTTGTCAGATGACCGCGAGGCTGACACACTAACTTGAGGGATTTTTTCACCCCGGCGTTCATACGAAGGGGCCTTCAATTCTACTTCAAGCGCTTCTTCTTCTTGATGCACTTGAAACATGTGAAATACGTGATAGGTTGGCGTCAGGAGCATCTTTTCGTCCTGCGTTAACACCATCGCTTGCAGCACATTGACGGTTTGGGCAATATTCGCCATATGAATCCGCTGGCAATGGCGATGAAAAATATGAAAATGCAAGGCACAGACTAGGGCATCTCTTAATGTGTTTTGCTGATACAAAAAACCTGGATTTGTCCCCGGTTCTGGATCATACCATGTCCCCCATTCATCAATAATCATCCCGATTCGCTTGTCTGGATCATAACGATCCATGATTTTTCCGTGTTCCACGACAAGCCGCTCCATTTCATACGCCTTTTTCAGCGTTGTAAACCACTCATCCTCATCAAAATCGGTCGCTGACCCTTTTTTCTCCCATGTTCCTGGGACCGTATAGTAATGCAAACTGAGCCCATCCATCCAAGGCGCTGCACGCTCCATTAATACTTTTGTCCAATTCACATCATTTGAATTCGCACCGCATGCAATTTTGTAAATGCGCTGACCAGCAAATTCTCTCACATACGTTTGGTAGCGTTTATATAAGTCTGCATAATACTCTGGCGTCATATTTCCACCGCATCCCCAGCTTTCATTGCCTACACCAACATACGTCAGCTCCCACGGTTCTTGTTTTCCATTTTGAATGCGCCAATCCGACATAGGTGTCCCCTTAGGAAATGTGATATATTCAATCCATTCTGCTAATTCTTGAACAGAGCCGCTTCCAACGTTTCCACAAATATAAGGCTCACATTCAAGTAATTCACACAGTCTCATAAATTCATGTGTACCAAACGCATTTGATTCAACGGTGCCACCCCAATGAGTATTCACCATCGGCTTTCGTTCACTAAGGTCACCGACGCCGTTTGCCCAATGATACTCGTCTGCAAAACAGCCACCCGGCCACCTCAGCACCGGGATATGTAATGCTTGAAGGGCCTTTAGCACATCAGTACGAATCCCTTCAACATGATCAATCTCTGAATCTTTCCCTACCCAAATTCCGTCATAAATTCCTCTTCCTAAATGCTCTTGAAAGTGTCCATAGATGTGTTTAGAAATGCGTCCAATCACTTCATTGACTTTTACTGTCCCATTCACTTATAAACCGCTCCTTTGTTTCGTGATGACATACAAAAAAACCCAGAATACCTAGGCATTCTGAGTGTATGAGCGTTAAGAGTGGATATTCATGTTTTTTAACTCTTCATTTAAAAGCGGAACGACTTCGAATAAGTCACCAACTATTCCGTAATCAGCGATTTTGAAGATTTCAGCTTCTGGGTCTTTGTTGATCGCAACAATAACTTTACTGTTAGACATACCTGCTAAATGCTGAATGGCTCCTGAAATTCCGCAGGCAATATAAAGGTCAGGTGTAACGACTTTACCGGTTTGACCAATTTGCAAGGCATAATCGCAGTAGTCAGCGTCACATGCACCACGCGAGGCACCGACTGCTGCGCCGAGTGTTTGGGCAAGTTCTTTCAGCGGTTCAAAGCCTTCTTTGCTCTTGACCCCCCTGCCTCCTGCGACAATGACCTTCGCTTCAGATAAATCTACACCTTCTGATGTTTTTTTAATGACTTCCTTCACGATCGTTCTTAGGTTTTGAATATCGACAGAAACTGGCGTCACTTCTCCGCTGCGTGACGCATCACGCTCCAGCGGTGCCACGTTGTTTGGACGGATAGTAGCCAAAAGCAGACGATCTGTTGAAATGACTTTTTCAAAAGCTTTTCCTGAATAAATCGGTCTAGTGAAAACAAGATGTTCACCGGTAACGCTTACATCTATTGCATCTGAAATTAAGCCTGTTTGCAGGCGTGCAGCTATTTTAGGTGACAAGTCTTTTCCGATCGATGTATGACCGAAGAGCACTGCATCAGGATTGACTTGATCTAATATTGCCTGAAGCGCCTGCGCAAAACCATCAGACGTATAATAAGAAAGATGCGGGTGCTCGACGATCATCACATGATCCGCTCCATAATAAAGCAGTTCATCCGCTTGGTCTTTGACGTGATCCCCTATTAAAACGCCAATCACTTCACCGCCATCAGCCACCTCGTGAGCGGCAGCAATCGCTTCAAATGTCACATTTCTTAATTTACCGTCACGACTTTCTCCAAGTACAACAACTTTTTTACTCATCCTTTAAGCTCCCCCTTGTTCTCGTGATATCGTAAAGTGGATGTTTAGATGACTTTTGCTTCATTTCTTAGCAGGTCTGTCAGTTCCTTGACCTGATCCTGAAGCTCGCCGCTCAGCACCTTGCCACCCTCTTTTTTCTCCGGTAAGAAACGTTCGATTGTTTTGATTTTAAATGGCACATCGTCTTCATCTAGATCTAGATCGTCTAATTCCAGTTCTTCTAAAGGCTTTTTCTTTGCCTTCATGATTCCTGGTAACGATGGATAACGAGGCTCATTGAGACCTTGCTGCGCGGTGACCACTAGCGGAAGCTCGGCAGAAATCACTTCCACATCTCCCTCTGCATCTCGTTCAATTGAAGCTGAGCCGCCGTCGATTTGAATACTTGTAATGGTTGTGACATATGGAAAACCGAGTAATTCAGCAAGACGCGGGGCCACCTGTCCAGACCCGCCGTCAATCGCTACATTCCCTGCTAAGATCAAGGAAGCTTCTTTATCCTTGAAATAGTGATATAGAATTGTAGAAGCGGAAAATTGATCCCACTCCTCCAAATCATCTTCAACATTTAATAAAACGGCTTGATCGCAGCCCATTGCAAGTGCTGTTCTAAGCTGTTTCTCCGCATCTTCATTGCCAACTGTCACGACTGTTACTTCTCCCCCGTGCTCATCCCGAAGCTGAATCGCTTCTTCAATTGCGTACTCATCATAAGGATTAATAATGAATTCTGCCCCATCTTCTTGAATAGCACCAGACTGAATAGAGATTTTCTCTTCCGTGTCAAACGTACGCTTCATTAAAACAAAAATATTCATTCATTTCTCCCCCTTGTGTCGTACTAATCCCTTATTCCCCTTTAAAATTCGGTTTACGCTTTTCGATAAAAGCTTGGATGCCTTCTTTGGCATCATTCGACTGGAACACCTCACCAAACTTTTTGGCTTCCAGCTTCATTCCGCCATCATATGAGTACACTTTTGTCGCATTCAATAACTCAAGCACATACTCAAGCGTTTTAGGGCTTTTCGCTGCAAATTTCGCCGCCAATGTTTTGGCTGTTTCCAGCGCTTCGTCCTCTGTTTCCGCAAGTTTTGAAACAAGTCCGCAGGCAAATGCTTCTTCTCCTGTAATTGGCTCAGCTGTTCCCATCATTTCAAGTGCTTTAGCTGATCCAACGTAGCGAGGCAGGCGCTGCGTTCCGCCGAATCCTGGGATAATACCGAGATTTAATTCCGGCAGTCCCAGCTTTGCATCTTTTGTGGCGATTCGAATATCACACGACATCGCCAGCTCAAGCCCGCCGCCTAATGCTGCCCCGTGAATGGAAGCAATCACCGGTTTTGGACATTGTTCAATTCGTTCAAATACTTGCTGTCCTCTGTCTGCAAGGCTGGCATAATCAGACTCTTCCTGCAAGGTCGTAAATTCTTTAATATCAGCACCTGCTGAGAAAAATCTACCTACTCCATGAATGACAATTGCTCTCACTTCACTGTTTTGTTCAAGCTGATCAAACATGTCGTTGAGTTCAGTGAGAAGCTGAGAGGATAAGGCATTTGCAGGTGGGTGTTGAATCGTGATGAGTGCTGTCTGTTCGTCTTGGTGTAAGCTAAGTATTTTTTCCATGTCAATCATCCTTTTTCAATTGTCTTTAAGATTGATGTATTCCGTTTAAGAGAAGATCATGTACACTTTCTGCGAGTGCAGGCAAGTCATATTTTTGATCATTCATGACCCATGTTGTAGCGGTTTCATCAATCGTCCCAAATACCATTTGTCTCGCTAAGCGGACATCTAGATTTTGTCTAAATTCTCCTGTCTTCTTTCCCTCGGTTAAAATGGAGTCGAGCATATTTAAATACCCTTTCAGCACCTCATTGATTTTTTGGCGCAGTTCAAGGTTTGACTGCCTGAGTTCAAGCTGTGTCACAAGGGCCAAATGATGGTCTTGTGATAGCAGGCGAAAGTGTTCTCGAATGAGGAGAAGAAGCTTTTCTTTGGCAGATGGTTTCTTTTGAATATCTGTTTCCATCCGTTCGATGAATTGTCCCATTTTTTCTTTAAACAACGAGATCAGAATATCCTCTTTGTTTTTGAAATAGAGATAAATGGTTCCGTCTGCTACTCCTGCTTGTTTGGCAATCTTTGAAACTTGTGATTGATGGTAGCCGTTCTCTGCAATCACCACAACGGCTGCATCAATAATTTGCATGTACTTCGGTCTTTTCTGCTTCAATGTGCTTCGTCCCTTTCTAAATTGAATGAGCATTCATTCATAACTTTATGTTAAAAAGAAACGAGTGATTTGTCAAGTGATGTTCTTCTTTCTTTTCAACCTTTAGCATACCAGAGCAGACACGTACAATTCAAATCATCCGGCCGCTTGACCGGATGATGCTGGTTCATTCTCTCATTGATCGACTGGTTCTTCTGTTGAAGATGATTGCTTTCTTTTTTCTTCTTCAATTAACACTCTGCGCAAGATTTTCCCTACAGCCGTTTTAGGCAGTGATTCCTTAAATTCGTAGACACGCGGCACTTTAAATGAGGCAATTCTTGTTCTAACAAAACGATCCAGTTCATCCTCTGTTACATAGGCATCCTTTTTCGGGACAACAAAGGCTTTTACTGTTTCCCCTCTATACGGATCTGGAATACCCGCCACAACAACTTCTTGTACAAGCTCATGCTCATAAAGGGCTTCTTCAACCTCTCTTGGGTAAATATTATAGCCGCTCGCGATGATGACATCTTTTTTCCGGTCTACGATATAGAAAAAACCATCCTCATCCATATACCCAATGTCTCCTGTGAAAAACCAGCCGTCTCTTAACACTGCCGCAGTCTCCTCCGGCTGATTCCAGTATCCTTTCATGATTTGAGGACCTTTGACGATAATCTCTCCGTGCTCATATGGCGCTTTGAGTCCACCCGTTTCTTCACAATAAATACCGGCATCTGTATTCGGCCAAGGGCACCCGATACTTCCTATTTTGTTCGCTCCCCATAAGAAATTGGCATGAGTGACAGGAGAAGTTTCTGAAAGTCCATACCCCTCCACCAGCCTTCCTCCTGTTAGTTTTTCAAAGCTCTGTTTGACTTCAACAGGAAGAGCGGCCGATCCGCTTAAGCATGCGGTGATGGATGATAGGTCATACTTTTCAATATTCGGATGATGAAGCAGGGCAATATACATCGTTGGTGCTCCTGGGAACAGCGTCGGTTTCTGTTTTTCAATGGTCTTCAAGGTATCCGCTGCATCAAAACGCGGAAGAAGAATCATTTGATGACCTTCTTTGACTGCAAGGTTTAGCACGGTCGTCATGCCGTATACATGAAAGAACGGAATGATTCCAAGAATCCGCTCTTTTCCACGGTTCGTTTTATACATCCAGGATGCACACATTTCTGTATTGGCTAATATATTTTCGTGTGTGAGCATGACCCCTTTTGGTAAACCTGTCGTTCCGCCTGTATATTGCAAAACTGCGACATCCTCTTTCGGTTGAAAGGATATTTGCGGAATCCGTTCTCCTGACGATTCTTTCATGATCTGTGAGAAATGATGAATGGTATCACTCTTCTCCACTTGGATGACCATGTTGTTTTTTCTTCGCTGGACAATCGGAAACAATATGTTTTTCGGAAATGGCAAGTAATCTTGTAATTTTGTGATGATCAAATGTTCCATACTTGTCAGCGCTTTCATTTTATAGGCCTTTGGATACAGTAGATCGAGAGTGATCAGCACCTTAGAGCCGCTGTCCTCCATTTGATATTCCAGTTCTTTCTCCGTATAAAGCGGATTGGTTTGAACGACAATGCCGCCTGCTATTAAAACCGCATAATAAGAGATCACCGATTGCGGGCAGTTTGGCAGCATAATCGCTACTCTGTCGCCTTTTTTGACACCGATGTCAATCAAGTGACTGGCTAATTTCAGTGCATCTTCTTGTAACTGCTGGTAGGTGATGTTTTTTCCTAAAAAATGAATGGCTGTATGCTCAGGTGCTGCCTCTGCGGAGCTGAATAAGTAAGATTGCAACGTTTCATTTGGGATGGTGAGTTCGTGGGGAATTTGATTCGGGTAATGCAGAAGCCAACGTTTATCTGACTGCATAAAAACCCTCCTTCCTGAACTTTCGTACTATTTTATTATAGCAAACTTTTCCTTATGGCTGTTTGCTTTTTTCAAATCGAGCTCGTTCCATGACACATCTTCATTTTTTCGCCGGTGTTTCTATAGAGGCTCTTTTCCCTTCATGATGCCACTTTTCGTATAATCCACCGATCACACGAAATGACTCATGGACTCTCTCCACGATCTGTTTATGGATACTAGGGTCATTAGGTAAATGTGTGTGGATATTGTCCACTTGATATTGTCTCATCATGTCTAGATACACAGTTAGAAAGATGGTGTCTTCTAAAATCCAATAAACGACTTCATCCGCCTCTTTTGTTCTTTTATGAAGCACTTTAATCCCTCGTTCATATTGAATAAGAATATAGCCGACTGGATCAATTTCAATATAGGGGCTCAAATCATCAAAAAAACCAGTCGTTTGAAAAGGACGTGCAATATACGGTTCATATATGTCTTGGGGAAGAGATGTCTTTTTGAGACAACTGTCAATGCGCTTTATGAGTTCGTCTTTTTGCAAGATTTGATTCATTCTGATTCGCCGCCTTTGATGAGTGAAAAGCTGTCAAGGTTTTCCCTGACAGCTTTCTAGAATGTATTCTTCATTTTACAGGAACATGTAAACAGCACCAATAACCGCAAAAGTGCAGGCAACTACAATTAATACTTTGGCTAGTTTTTCCATGTCGTCTCCTTAAATGCCGGCTGCTACTACATAAGACAGCCCAACAGAAATAATGAGTGAAATAAACCCGACCGCTCTATTATCATTCTCAATCTCTTTGTCTACTTTAAATCGTGGTGTTAAAAATTCAAAAATGAAATAGCTGACGAGCAGCATCACAAAGCCGTATACGCCCCATCCGACCATTTGAAGAAGCGAGTTGTGCTGGGCGATGGAATGCTGAAAGACATTAGCAATCCCAAAAATCTTCCCGCCGGTTGCCATAGCAACAGCTAAGTTCCCCCGCTGAATCTCTTCCCAGTTTTTATAGGAGGTCACGAGTTCAAATATGGTAAGAAATAAGACAAGACATAGGACGGCCACGCTGTAATAGGCGGCAATTTCCACAAGTTCATTTTCCCAAAAGGCTTTCATGCGTTTTCTCCTTTTTACTTTAATTCGACGATGGTGACGCCTGATCCTCCCTCGCCTTGTTCTCCAAAACGAGCATTTTTTACACTACGGTGCTGTTTTAATAATTCCTGGACCCCTTTTCTCAAGGCGCCAGTGCCTTTACCGTGAATGATCGACACACGCGGATAGCCAGCTAAGACGGCATCATCTAAGTATTTCTCGACTCTGCTTAAGGCATTCTCATAACGCTCTCCTCTTAAATCAAGCTCAAGTGATACATGGTAGTCTTTTCCTTTGACCGCCGTGATGGCTTTCTCTTGCTTAAATTCCGGTGCTGATTTGATAAATTCCATATCTTTTTCTTTTACTTTCATTTTTAGAATGCCCATTTGGACACTCCATTCTTTGTTACCCGTTTGTTCAATGAGCGTTCCTTTTTGGCCAAACGTCAGCACTTTGACTTCATCGCCTGGCTTTAGCTGTCTTGCTGCTTTTTTCACCGGCTCTGGTTTTTTCTTACGGTCAAACTCAGGGACAGCTTCTTCAAGACGCTTTCTCGCATCAATGAGTTCATGTTCTTTGAACGAACGATGCTCACTTTTAATGGACCGAAGCTCTTGAATAATCTCTTCTGCTTCTTTTGTTGCTTGTTCAATTTTTTCTGCCGCTTTTTGTTCGGCTTCTTCAAGCAGTTTGTCCTTTTGTTCATTCCATTCAAGGATTTGTTTTTGCAATTCTTTATGGAGCTTCTCTGCTTCTTTTCTATAGAATTCCGTCTCATGCAGTTCTTCTTCTGCTTGTTTTTTGCTGTCTTCTAATGAAGCAATCATCTGATCGACTTCATTATGTTCCGCATGCATATCTGCTTTTGCACGGTCAATTAAATGATGAGGCAGTCCTAGACGCTTGGAAATTTCAAATGCATTACTTCGTCCCGGCACCCCAATGAGCAAGCGATATGTAGGGGATAAGGTTTCAATATCAAACTCTACACTCGCATTTGTGACGCCTTCTCGGTTATATCCGTATGCCTTCAGCTCAGGATAGTGAGTCGTTGCGATGACGCGCGCATTTGTTTGATGAACTTCATCTAAGATGCTCATCGCAAGTGCTGCACCTTCAGCAGGATCTGTCCCCGCACCTAATTCATCAAATAACACAAGTGAATTAGACGTCAAATGCTTTAAAATATCCACAATATTGACCATATGAGATGAGAATGTACTCAAGCTCTGTTCAATAGACTGCTCGTCTCCAATATCAGCAAAGACTTGATCGAATACAGCCACTTCTGATCCTTCTTCGACTGGAATATGAAGACCTGCCTGCGTCATCAGCGTAAGAAGTCCAAGTGTTTTTAAAGTGACGGTCTTACCGCCTGTATTTGGACCTGTGATGACGATCGTAGAAAAATCTTTGCCTAGCTCAATATCATTTGCCACAACCTGATCTCGGGGCAATAGGGGATGTCTTGCCCGTTTTAAATAAATCTCCCCTTGGTTATTCACAGTAGGTTTTGTGGCTTTTTCTGCTTTTGCATATTTGGCTTTGGCGAAAATAAAATCTAATGTCTGAAGTTCATTCACATTATGAAGCAATTCATCAATGTGCTCTGACACACTCGCTGTCAGCATTTGCAAAATCTTTTCAATCTCTTGCTTTTCTTTTAGGCGAGTTTGCTGCAAGGTGTTATTTAAATCTACGACCACCTGCGGCTCAATAAAAAGAGTTGCGCCTGAAGAAGATTGATCGTGAACAATCCCCCCATAATTCGAGCGGTACTCTTGTTTTACGGGAATGACAAACCGATCATTACGAATGGTCACAATGGTGTCTGACAGCATTTTTGAGGCAGATTGTGAACGAATCATTGATTCTAATTTATCTCGTACTTTTGATTCTAGTGATCGTAACTGCGTTCGTATGGTGCGGAGTGCAGGCGTTGCGTGATCAAGCACTTCTCCATTGTCACCAATACAGCTTTCGATTTCTTTTCTCACGTCTGGCAGTAAAATCAGCGATTCTGCATATGTATGAAGACGGGGTATCTCTACTCCGTCCTCATACATAGAGGCGAGAAAGTGCTTCATGTTTTTTGTGGTATATAACAGCGCCGCAATTTCCATCAGCTCAGAAGGGCTTAATATACTGCCTATTTCTGCTCGTTTGACGCCTCGTCTAATATCCGTTAACCCGCCAAACGGCGCAGATCCTTTTAAACGAATCACATCTTGCGCTTCTGCTACCTCTTCTAGCAGATGCTGAATGCTCTCGATATCTGTGAGTGGTATTAAGTCCTGCGCTTTTTCTTTCCCTAAAGTCGAAGCAGTATAGGACATGACTTTTTCTTTTACTTTATGAAATTCTAATGATGCTAACACTTTTTGTTGCAGCATGGTCCAGCCTCCTAACGACTACCTGTCACGCGTTAAAAACTTTTTCATCTCATTGAGTGAAAATGTATTCACGACATTTGCTTTTGGTGTCCAGCCCTTTCTTGCAGCTGTGACACCGACGTCCATATGATCGAGCATGGCGATGTTGTGTGCATCTGTGTTGATCATGATGTTCACACCCGCTTCGTTTGCTTTCATTAAATGCTCTGTTTTTAAATCAAGTCTTGACGGGTTGCTGTTGAGTTCCAGTGCAGTGCCCGTTTTTTTCGCAAGCTCTATGAGCTGATCAATATTTAAGGCATAGCCGTCTCGTCTACCGATCAAACGGCCAGTTGGATGGGCAATTAAATCCACATGCTGATTATTCAAGGCATTTTCTAGGCGCTCCATAATGACTTCCTCCGGCTGAGAGAAGCTAGAATGAATAGACGCAATGACAAAATCCATGTCTGCTAGAAAGTCATCATCATAATCTAACGATCCATCCGGCAGAATATCCATTTCGACCCCTTTGAAAATGTGAAAATGTTCGAATTCTTGATTCAGCTTGTCAATTTCTTTTGCTTGCAAACGCAAACGTTCTTTTGTTAAACCGTTTGCTACTTTTAAATATTGTGAGTGGTCTGTGATCGCCATGTATTCATAGCCTTTTGCGATACATGCCTCTGCCATTTCGCGAATAGAAAAAGCGCCATCACTCCATGTCGAGTGCATATGAAGATCGCCTTTGATATCTTTTCGTTCTACAAATTGCATACTTTCTTTATACGAATCAATCTCTGCTCCGGTTTCACGAATTTCTGGCGGAATGAGCGGAAGTTGGAAATGTGCATAAAAAGCGCTTTCGTCTTCAAATGTTTTCACATCCCCAGTTTCGATCGTTTCAACCCCATATTCACTAATACGCTCACCGCGCTCCTTCGCAAGCTGTCGCATACGAATGTTATGATCTTTTGAGCCAGTGAAATGGTGCAGCGTTGTTGCAAATTGGTCTGTTGTCACAAGCCGGAAATCTACACTGATTTCAAAATCAAGTGCAAGCATGACCGATACCTTCGTATCACCGCTCGCAATGACATCTTTGACATCATCAAGAGCAACAAGCTGCTTTCTCACTTGTTCAGGGTTATCAGTCGCAATGATGTAATCTAAATCTTTAACCGTTTCACGCGCACGTCTTAAACTGCCCGCTCTTGAAAAACGGATGATTCCCTCCATCTGTTCCAGCGCATCATCAATTCGTTCTGCCACATCTAATGCAAAACCAATTGGCAGTCGTTCTGGCTGCTTTCCCGCCTCCTCAAGAGCGGCAAGAATCTTTTCTTCTGTTTTTTTGCCAAACCCAGCAAGCGTTTGTACTTTTTCCGCTTCACATGCTTCTTTTAAAGACTGTGCATCGTGAACACCAAGCTCTTGGTAGAGCTTAGCAATCTTCTTCCCGCCGAGTCCTTGCAATTTTAAGAGCGGGACAAGTCCTTCAGGCACTTCTTTTTTTAATTGTTCGAGTGTTTCAGACTGTCCTTTTTCGATATACTCTGTGATCACAGCAAAGGTTCCTTTTCCAATGCCGGGTAATGCTAATAGGTCATCTATTTGAGAAAGACTGCGGTCATCTTGTTCCAGTGCCGCAGCTGCTTTACGAAAGGCAGAAATTTTAAAAGGATTATCTCCTTTTAGCTCCATATAAACTGCAATTGTTTCAAGAAGTTTGATAATATCTTTTTTATTCATCTCTCATCCTCCAGCCGCTTTGGCATCTTCCTATATAAATATACAAACTTTCCCTTCATCCGACAACTTTCTGTCATGGAATGAGAAAAAACTTCTCCAAGAAAGGAGAAGTTCTTAAACTCCATACGTCGACCAGAGGTCTTTGACAAGACCGGACAGGTAAGGGGTGCTATTTACGATCACATCTGCTAACATTGATTTGCTCATCATCGTTTGAAGCGCTTCGACTGGAAGTAATGCGGCCACAAACAATAGAATAAACACAAATAGATAGGTTTCAAGAAATCCTAAAACAGCGCCAAGCAGTTTGTTGACCTGTTTAATCACAGGGATACTTGCAATGGTTGTGAGCAATCCGCCGATGATAGCGAGCAGGATTTTGGTCAAGATAAACAGAATGATAAACGCAATGGTATTATAATAAGCTGTTTCTAGATTCCCACTAAAGAAAGCGAGCTGCGCTTGACCGCCGCTAAAATTAGGTGCTGGAATCCACGTAAGCTGTGGTGCAAGTGACTGATAAAACATAGAAGCCACTAAAATAGAAACAACAAAGCTAATCAATTTAATAAATTGAAGAATAAACCCGCGTTTTAGACCGACAAGCGTTCCCATAAGAAGCAAAAACAAAATGATGATATCGATCACGGTAATTTCATTCCTTTTCTTTAAGATGAAGCTCTAGTTTTTCGTATTGCTCTTTTAATTTCAAGTAGTCGTGGACGACATTGACTGCTGTCAGTACAGCTAATTTGTTTATATCAAGGTATGGATTTTTTTCATTGATTTCTCTCATTTTATCATCAACAATTGAAGCAACATGTCGCATATGCATCTTCGTTTCTTGACCGATGATCGTATAGGACTGTCCGTAAATCTCAACTGTTGTTTTCGTTTTACCGCCGTCAGACAACGTTTCTCCTCCATTCCACGAGAATCCTAGTCTCTATCATAACATGTTTAGACATTGAATGGAAAGACGAGCCCTTCCCTGTTATGGTACACTTTAGAAATCAATGATATCAACGTAAAAAGGAGTTATCCACTGTGCCCCAATCCGTCTTAAAAGCAACATCAGAAGACATGAAAAAAATGAAGAGCGTGTACGCTCAGCATTTAACTGACACTTTGCCGCCAGGCGCTCTTTTTCAAGCAAAGGTTCCCGGCTGTACGATTACAGCCTACAAATCTGGAAAAGTGCTGTTCCAAGGACAAAAGGCAGAAGCTGAAGCAAGTCAGTTCAACCATTTACAAGCAGCTGAAACAAAAAGCAAAAAAACACCATCCATCACACAGTACAGCCCACCACCTGGCATTGCTTCCATGTCGGTTATTGGCTCAGATGAGGTCGGTACTGGCGATTATTTTGGACCCATTACAGTCTGTGCGGCTTATGTTGATTCCAGTCAGCTTGCTCTCATGAAAGAGCTCGGGGTGAAAGACTCTAAAGGACTAAAAGATCCGCAGATTATCAACATTGCCAAAGACTTGATCAAAACCATCCCGTTCAGCCTTCTCGTGCTTCGGAATGAAAAATACAATGCGATGCAGGAAAAGGGCATGAGCCAAGGGAAAATGAAGGCTCTGCTTCATAACCAAGTCATCACCTCCGTGCTAGAAAAACTAGATGGCAAGAAACCAGAAGCCATTCTCATTGACCAATTTGCCGAACCAGGCATTTATTTCAGGCACCTTGCGGGGAAAAAGATCATTCGGGAGCGTACATACTTTAGTACGAAAGCAGAAGGCATCCACTTATCGGTTGCTGCAGCTTCTATTATTGCAAGATATGCTTTTTTAATTGAAATGGATAAATTATCAAAAGCAGCGGGCTTTGACATTCCAAAAGGGGCCGGTCCGCATGTTGACAAAGCGGCAGCAAAGCTGATGAAACAGCACGGCGAAGAGGCTTTACGCCAATTTACAAAACTTCATTTTGCCAACACCCAAAAAGCGAAAAAATGGTTATAATCAAAAAAGAGCTATCGCCCATAAGGCGATAGCTCTTTTTATTATCCGCGCAAGACGGCTTGATACGTATCTTCTAATGCTTTCAATACGTTTGTATGAACAGCCGTGACTTCTTCCTCAGTCAACGTTTGTTCTGGGTTTAAATATTGCAGAGAGAATGCAACAGACTTTTTACCTTCTTCCATATGCTCACCCTCATACACATCAAAGACGGAAAGGTCTGTGAGCAATTGTCCGCCAGCTTCATAAATGACTTGCTCCAGCTGTCCGCTTGAAATATGCTGATCGACGACAAGTGCGATGTCTCTAGTCACTGCTGGGAATCTCGGAATAGCCGTATATTTCATATCCTCTGTTTCAGACGTCATTACATCTGTTAAATCAAATTCAAATACATACGTTTCTTTTAAATCTAATTCCTTTTCCACTACTGGATGAAGTGCAGCTACAAAGCCAATCACTTTTCCATTTAAATGAACATCGGCTGTACGTCCTGGGTGAAGGCCCTCACGCTCTGCTTGAACATACGTGATCTCTCCTGATACACCAAGCTTTTCAAACAGCCCTTCTGCAATACCCTTCGCTACATAAAAATCGACAGCTTTTTTCTCGCCCTGCCAAAGATTTTTATGCCATAAGCCTGTCAGCGCACCAGCGACATGTTCTTTCTCCACCGGTTTTGCCCCTTCAGCTTCTGCTAAGAACACAGAACCCGTTTCATAAAAGGCAAAAGAATCAGCTTGTCTTGCTAAGTTATATGCAACAGAATCAAGTAAGTTTGGCAGAAGGCTTTGTCTCAGCACACTTCGTTCCTCACTCATCGGCAAGGAAAGTCTTGTTTGATAAGCTGGATTTAAAGCAAAGGCTGTGGACTTATGCTGATTCGTTAATGAATACGTAATCGCTTGAGAAAGCCCTGCGCCCTCTAAGAAACGTCTCACCTTTCTGCGCTTCACTTGGTATGGCGTGAGACCGCCAACGGTACCAGCTGTCGCAGGGAGTGTAGATGGAATATTGTCGTAGCCGTATAACCTCGCGACTTCTTCAATGAGGTCTTCTTCAATCGTAATATCCATTCTGCGGGAAGGAACCGTTACGACAAGCACATCATTTGATTCGCCCACTGTAAAGCCTAGTTTGTTGAAAATCTGAATCATATCTTCTTTTGAAATGCTCATACCAAGCACCTTGTTCACACGCTCAGTTGATACGTGGATGACATTCATACTTGTTTCAAGGTGGTTTTCCTCCACAGTCCCGCTTAACACTTCACCACCTGCATAGATGCTGATCAATTGTGCTGCTCTTTCGGCTGCTGATTTCGTCCGCTGCGGATCGAGCCCTTTTTCAAATCTTGTGCTTGATTCACTGCGAAGCCCTAAGTCTCTAGATGCTTGACGGACGGTTTGACCGTTGAAATATGCCGCTTCTAAAAGAATCGTTGTCGTCTCATCACGCACCTCTGATTCAAAACCGCCCATGACGCCTGCAACAGCTTGCGCTTTTGTGCCATTTGTAATGACAAGATGCTTCGAAGACAATGTACGTTCTTGTTCATCCAGAGTTTGAATCATTTCATTTTCAGCCGCTTTACGTACGACCACCTGCTTTGAACCAAAGCGGTCATAATCAAAGGCATGTAGAGGTTGGCCGTATTCAAGTAAGACAAAATTCGTAATATCCACGACGTTGTTAATTGGGCGGATACCTGCATTCATCAATCTTGTTTGCATCCAAAGCGGTGCTGGTCCAATCTTTACATTTTTAATGATCTTCGCTGCATAAAGTGGATTCGCTTCTTGATCCTCAATTTTAACAGAAATATAGTCTGCTGCTTTTTCAGAAGAAGTGTCATGCACTGTATCAGGAAGCTTGATGTCTCTCCCTAAAATGGCGGCAACCTCATAAGCCACTCCTAGCATATTAAGGGCATCGGCACGGTTTGGTGTTAAGCCAAGTTCAAGTACCGCGTCATCTAATTGAAGTGCTTGAAGGGCATCATCCCCTGGTTTCACGTCATTCGGGAAAACAAAGATGCCTTCTGCATATTCTTTTGGTACGAGCTTGCTCTCTACGCCTAATTCTTGCAGAGAACAAATCATGCCATGAGACTCTTCACCGCGCAGCTTTGCTTTTTTAATTTTAAAGTTTCCAGGAAGGACTGCACCAACCGTTGCGACAGCCACATGCTGTCCTTTATCCACATTTGGAGCCCCGCATATAATTTGCACCGGTGCGTCTTCGCCGATATCAACAAGACATTTGTTTAATTTATCCGCATTCGGATGCTGTTCACGTTCAATGACGTGTCCAACGACAACGCCTTTGATGCCTTCGCCTTTATACTCAACGGCTTCCACTTCA
Organism: Bacillus sp. BS1807G30; assembly: GCF_040047675.1. Taxonomy (NCBI): domain Bacteria; kingdom Bacillati; phylum Bacillota; class Bacilli; order Caryophanales; family Bacillaceae; genus Bacillus; species Bacillus sp. BS1807G30. The sequence goes on from NZ_CP157353.1 coordinate 2,525,572, forward strand.
ATTCCGCTTCTTGTGATTTTCTCTGCTAATTCATCCGGCTGAATGCCTTCTAAATCGACATAGTCCTCTAACCATTTATATGAAACAAACATGTTGATTTCCTCCTCTTAGTCCTGCTTAAATTGCTTCGTGAATCTAATATCATTTGTGTAGAAATGACGAATGTCATCTATGCCGTATTTCAGCATCGCAATACGTTCAACACCCATTCCAAAAGCAAAGCCTTGGTAAGTATCTGGATCAAATCCGCTCATTTTTAATACATTCGGGTGAACCATTCCTGCACCTAAAATTTCAATCCAGCCTGTTCCTTTACATACGGAACAGCCTTTCCCGCCGCATTTAAAGCATGACACATCAACTTCAACGGAAGGTTCTGTGAATGGGAAAAAGCTTGGGCGCAGTCTAATTTCACGATCTTCCCCAAACATTTTTCTTGCGACTGTCTCAAGCGTTCCTTTGAGGTCACTCATGCTAATATTGTGATCGACCACAAGTCCTTCAATCTGCATGAATTGATGCGAGTGAGTGGCATCATCGCTGTCACGTCTATATACCTTACCAGGACAGATGATCTTCACAGGACCTTGGCCTTTATATTTCTCAAGTGTACGTGCTTGAACGGGTGATGTTTGTGTTCTCATGAGTGTGTCTTCAGTAATATAGAAGCTGTCCTGCATATCACGCGCCGGATGTTCTTTTGGAAGATTGAGCGCTTCAAAGTTATAGTAATCTGTTTCCACCTCTGGGCCCTCTTCAACGGTATAGCCCATGCCGATAAATAAATCTTCAATATCTTCTACGACAATCGTTAATGGATGTCTTGCCCCGATTTTGATCGGACTTGCTGGCAATGTGACATCAATGGTTTGAGAAGCCAGTTTCTTTTTCACTTCTTCTGCTTCTAGCTGCTCATTTTTTTCAGCAATGGCACCAGCAATCTGCTCTCTTACTTCGTTTGCAAGTGCGCCCATTTTTGGTCTTTCTTCAGCGGAAAGCTTGCCCATTCCGCGCAGCACTTCTGTAATCGGACCTTTTTTCCCTAAATATTGAACACGAATGTCATTGACTTCTTTGAGCGAGCTGGCTGCTTCTACCTTCGCTATCGCTTCTGTTTCAAGCTGTTTTAACGTTTCTTGCATGAGTGTCATCCTCCTTTTAATATACAAAACCGTCTGAATCAACGGGTGTTTGATTGTTTGAAGACAATAAAAAAACCCGCCCCTCCAAAAAAGAAGGGACGAGTTGTGGTCGCGGTACCACCCTTGTTAAGCACAAATATATGTGCGAATAAGCTTCATTGACATAACGGAATCAAACGAATCCGGTCCACCTTTACGCAAAACCTGCGGTCCCGGTGACAACTCCAGAGGTGAATTCCTGTTTCAGCATTCCTTAAATGCACTTTCAGTCTACGATGCATTCTCCCTATTAGGACGCTCCGTGAAACACTCTTCCTCTATCATGGTTTTTAAAATATTAGTTTCATTATAGTGAAAAATAGGACGTGATGCAACACTATCCGCGCAAATGATAGACAAGAACTGCTGCTGCCACAGCCACATTTAATGATTCCGCTTGTCCGTACATTGGAACGTATAAATTCTGATCTGTCATTTGAAGGATCTCTGGATCAATACCTGCTCCCTCGTTGCCCACAATTAACGCAAATGGACCTTCTGATGCTATGTGTCTATACTCTTTCGCATCTTTCAAAGCACTGCCATATACAGGTATGCCTTGCGCCTTTAATGCTGGAATTGTCTGTTGTAGTGTTTGTTTTAAGATAGGCAGGTGAAAATGAGACCCTTGTGCTGAACGGAGCGTTTTTCCGTTAAACGCATCAACGGTTCCATCGCCTAGAACCACAGCATCAAGACCCGCTGCATCTGCTGTCCGAATGAGTGTGCCTAAATTCCCTGGATCCTGCACTGCATCTAACAGAAGCATTCGTTCATACTTTTTCTCCTCAAATACAGGAATTGTACAAACCGCTGCGATTTGCTGAGGTGTTTCCGTTTCCGTCATCGCAGTAAAAGCCTCTTGACTTAATTCATACAACTCAATGTCAGGCTCGATGTCAGCAGGGAGCATATCAGGCGTTGCGACCATTAACTCTTTCACAACCCCGCTTTTTAATGCTTCTTCTACTAAGTGTTTTCCTTCAACAAGGAACAGCCCTGTTTTCGTTCGTTCTTTTTTTGTATGGAGCTTTTTCCATTGTTTAATGTGTGCGTTTTTAGCTGATTCTATATATTTCAAGCGACTTTAACTCCTTTAAATTTCATGAATTTATTATATCTCAAGCACACTACATAATAAACCTGTCTTTGACACAGAATAGAGCTATCACCATCAAAAAAGGAGTGTGGGCAATGGATTTTAATTTAAGAGGCGCAGTGATTCAAAACATTACTGGCCATAATCAAGAGCAGCTTGAGCATACGATTTTAGATGCGATTCAAAGCGGCGAGGAAAAAATGCTGCCAGGTCTTGGCGTTTTGTTTGAGGTGTTATGGCAAGAGGCATCAGAAGATGAAAAAAATGAAATTCTTGAAACATTAGAGCAGGGCTTAAAGCCTGAACATCAGCAATAACAAGAAGCCGGTTTGCTTATCTATGAGCAAGCCGGCTTTGTTCATTTAGCCAGTGATTGGCGTCTCCATTCGAAGAGCTGGATCGCGCCAAATCTCGATCCATTTTTTAATAGCGAACACGATAATGACAAAACCTAAAATCAGCATAATCATCGAAAGCACGGCGTTCAGTACACTGTAGCCAGATGCTTCAGGATTGAGATAGACATTCGCAACCATCCAATAACCCGCATAATTCACCGTCACATATAAGTAAGCAAGTGGAATTAAACAAGTCAACATATACCGCCTTTTATCCGCAATTTTTAACACAACCGTCGCCCCAATGATTAATCCGACCGAGGCCATTAGTTGGTTTGACACGCCAAAAAGTGCCCAAATGGACCCAATGTCTCCAGAGTAAAGCAAGTATCCCCACATAAAACAAGCAAGTGCACTTGCAAAGACTGACCCTGGTACCCAGTCATTTCGTTTCAGCGGTTTATATGCTTCTCCAAAGAAGTCTTGGATCAAATATCGCGCGACACGGGTTCCTGCGTCAATCGCCGTTAAAATAAAGACGGCTTCAAACATAATCACGAATTGGAAGAAATAAGAGGCCAAATGACTAAAGAACGGAATTCCCGTAAAGATGTACGCCATCCCTACAGCTAATGTAACAGCTCCACCTGTTCTTCCTTCTAAATCAAGACCGATTTCTTTACTTAGCTGCGGAAGATTCTCGACACTCATACCAAGCGTTCGGAACACTTCAGGTGTACTATTAATTGCAAAATAATCTCCCGGATGAAGCGCAGTAGCGGCAATTAACGCCATGATTCCCACTAAACATTCTACGAGCATCGCGCCAAACGCAACCGGCTTCATATCACTCCAACGATCTAGCATTTTTGGCGTTGTGCCTGAGCCAACAAATGCATGAAAACCCGAAATCGCGCCACAAGCAATGGTAATCGAAATAAAAGGCCAGACAGGTCCAGCTAAGACAGGTCCTCCGCCACTCACAAACTCTGTAAACGCCGGAAATTGGATGGTTGGATTAACCACAAAGATTCCCGCAATCAGCGCGATGAATACACCAATTTTCATAAAACTGCTTAAATAGTCTCTGGGTGCCAAAAGCAGCCAAACCGGCAGGGCCGCGGCAAAGAACGCATAGATTGGCAGGGCAAGGGCAAGCGTTTTTGTATCAAGTGTTAACAAATCTCCAAGTGCTGTTCCTTGAATATTCGGTCCAAGGAATACCCCCAACATCAGTAATATGAATCCCGCAGATGTCGCCAGCTTTAAATTGCCAGTCTTTTTATAATAAAGGCCGACTCCCATCGCTATTGGAATGGTAATACCAACCGCAAAGGTTCCCCAAGGATTTCGTTCTAAAGCATGAAGCACAACCATGGACAGTCCTGCCATTGTAATTGTAATAATAAATAACATGGCGAGTCCTGTGCAAAATCCTGCCACAGGACCAAGCTCCTCTTTCGCTACCTCTGATAGTGATTTCCCCTTTTTTCGCATCGAAGCAAACAAGACCACGAGATCATGAACAGCTCCGCCAATCACCGCTCCAATTAAGAGCCAAAGGAGACCAGGTAAATACCCAAATTGTGCGGCTAAAATCGGACCAACTAATGGACCGGCAGCAGCAATTGCAGCAAAGTGATGCCCAAATGTGACCCATTTGTTTGTTGGCACATAATCTTTCCCGTCCTCGAGTGCATGGGCCGGCGTAGGATGATCATCTGTGACCTTTAATACCTTCACCATCATAAACGTACCATAGAGGCGATAGGCAATCGCTAAAATACACATCGATCCTATCACAATTGAAACCGCATTCATTTAACCATCCCCTTTGTATAAACAATTTGTTACAAATATAACATAAATTGATTGATTTTTCTTTCTTTTAAAACCAAGTTGACAAATAGGAATAATTGATTTAATCTGAAATAAGCTTCACCTACTTCCATAAACTCTCTTTTGACAGAGCAAGTTTGAGGCTCTGTCCTTTTTTATTGATTTCATCTTACATAAATACAAGATGGATCACATGTGCCTTCCTCACTAGAAAAATATCACTTCATTTACTTGAAAACAGTTCTTTTGACACAACTTACATTCCAACGTTCATTTCCTGGGAAATTCAACGCAATTAAAAAACCTTTCCCCATATTGGAGAAAGGCTTCGTCTTAAGAACCGTACGTAATTTGGTTTACCGCTTTTTGGTCAAGTCTTTTAATGACTTCTGTTAAAAGCTTCACCGCATTTTCATAATCATCTCGATGAATCATGGCTGCATGGGTATGAATATATCTGCTTGGAATCCCGATGGATAGTGATGGAACACCATGACCTGTTAAGTGAATACCTCCAGCATCTGTTCCTCCACCTGGCATGGAATCGTATTGATAAGGAATGTTTAATTCATCTGCAGTTTGGACAACAAAATCGCGAAGCCCTTTATGAGAAACCATGGAAGCGTCGAATACGACAACCGTTGGTCCTTTGCCAAGTTTGCTTGTTGCTTCTTTTTCAGTAATACCTGGTGTATCACCTGCTACTCCAACATCAATAGCAAATCCAATATCAGGCTGGATGGTAGCTGCCGCTGTTTTAGCTCCGCGCAAGCCAACTTCCTCTTGGACAGTTGCTACACTGTATGCAATATTTTCATGTTGAGTATCCTTTAAATTCTTCATGACATCAATCGCTACTGCACAGCCGATACGGTTGTCCCAGGCTTTTGCAAGAAGCATTTTTTCGTCATTCATTACCGTAAACTCAAAGTAAGGTACGATTTGATCTCCAGGGAGGACACCCCATTCCATTGCCTGTTCTTTGCTCGAAGCCCCAATATCAATGAACATATCTGTGATTTCGATTGATTTCTTTCGTGCTTCTGGTGATAAGACATGTGGCGGTTTAGAACCAATCACACCTGTAATGTCCCCTTTTTTCGTCACAATGGTGACGCGCTGGGCCAGCATAACCTGTGACCACCAGCCACCGACCGTTTGAAAACGAATATAACCTTTGTCATCAATTTTTGTCACCATGAATCCTACTTCATCTAAGTGACCAGCAAGCATCACTTTAGGCCCGTTTGCATTTCCTTCCTTCTTAGCAATTAAGCTGCCAAGGCGGTCTGTAGAGACTTCATCTGCATATGTTTCTATGTATGACTGCATGACTTTTTTTACATCACGTTCATTTCCTGGAATCCCTTTTGCATCCGTTAGGTCTTTCAGCATAGTTAATGTTTGATCTAGTTTTGTCATCCTGTTTATCCTCCTTTTTCTTCATGGTGCATTCTTATTATACAAAACCTCTTTCGTTCAATACGATCTTTTTATGAATATTTTTTCGTTTATCGAAATATTTTTTAAAAAAAGTTGAAACCTTTTGACTTTCTCATTCGTAGTACATCAGATAACGGTATTGGAGGTGCATCCTGTCATGTTTGTCATCCTCATTAGACTTGCTCTTGTTGCACTGCTTGTCTATATTTTCTACATGGCGGTAAAATTCTTCTCAAATCCGAGAAGAAAGCTGAAACAAGCACAATTAAAAGAAGGCTTTTATTTTATGGACGAACAGCAAAATGCTCGCAAAAATTTCAATTTCGTCTATAAAGGTGTCTTGTTTGAAGGGGAGAAACATGTTCCTTCTAAGGATCATCCTCTGTTTGTCCACTCCATTTACGTTTGGACCGAGTCACCTGAGAAGCTAAATGAATTCACATTAGAAGACTTTGAAAAACTTGAGGAAAACATCATTGAACGGTATCCTCAAACAAAAATTGATTGGGATCAGCCCATCAAAAAAATCAAACAAAAAAAGGGAGCTGACACGCCGACTTAACGGCGTCTGCTCCCTTTTCAGATGAGATTGAGATAGACCAATATCACCAATTGGACAACAATTAAAGCAGGCATACCCATTTGAAAGGCAGGGTGCTTCGTTTTATGACGGAAATACTGCATGCCAAGAAATGACCCAGCAGCACCAAAAAGTACTGCGGCACTCCATAAGTGCGCTTCTGATATTCTCCATTTGTGTGCTTTCGCCCGGCGTTTATCCTCTCCCATGAGACAAAACCCATAGACATTGACCAAGATGAGCAGCACGATCAGAGCGATATTCATTGATTTCACCTCACATGATGAGAAAAAAAGATCACTCCTTGGCGGAATGATCTTTTATATGACTTACTTGTCTAGTTGTGCTTTTGCAGCATCAGCAAGCTGGTTGAATGCGTTTAGGTCATTCACAGCAAGATCAGCAAGCATTTTGCGGTTTACTTCGATACCAGAAAGCTTTAAGCCATGCATTAAACGGCTGTAAGAAAGACCGTTCATACGAGCTGCAGCATTGATACGAGTGATCCATAGTTTACGGAAGTCACGTTTTTTCTGACGACGGTCACGGAAAGCGTAGTTTCCAGATTTCATCACCTGTTGGTTTGCTACTTTATATAATCTATGTTTTGAACCGAAATAACCTTTTGCTAATTTAAGAACCTTTTTACGACGCTGACGCGACACAGTTCCGCCTTTTACTCTTGGCATTGTAATTCCCTCCTATGTTTCCTATTCCAGATTACTTGATGTTTGCAAGTTGTTGTTTGATACGTTTGAAATCTCCAGCACTTACGATTGCGCTCTTACGCAATTTACGTTTTTGCTTTGTAGATTTGTTAGCGAACAAGTGACTTGTGTACGCATGAGAACGTTTAAGTTTACCAGAACCTGTTTTTTTGAAACGTTTAGCAGATCCGCGGTGAGTTTTCATTTTTGGCATTGGATGTTTCCTCCCTCTGTTACTTTTACTTTTCGACTTTTGGTGCAAGCATGAGGAACATGCTGCGTCCGTCCATCTTAGGTTTTGTTTCTACTGTTGCTACTTCAGCGCAAGCTTCAGAGAAACGGTCTAACACGCGCTGTCCGATTTCTTTATGCGTAATCGCACGGCCTTTAAAGCGGATAGAAGCTTTCACTTTATCTCCCTTTTCAAGGAATTTGATTGCATTACGGAGCTTCGTGTTAAAATCATGTTCATCGATTGTCGGGCTCAACCGAACTTCTTTTAAGCTAATGATTTTTTGATTCTTACGTGCCTCTTTTTCCTTCTTCTGTTGTTCGAATCGGAACTTACCATAGTCCATGATTCGGCAAACAGGTGGTTTTGCATTTGCAGCAACTAACACAAGGTCAAGATTGGCTTTCGTAGCAATTTCCAGAGCTTCCTGGCGGGTTTTAATCCCAAGCTGATCGCCATTTTGTCCGATCAAACGAACTTCACGCGCACGAATACCTTCATTAACTAATTGATCTTTGCTAATAGTGAGCCACCTCCATGAGATTTTGAATTGAGTTCACAATTCATTTTGACCATTTCGTTGTATGTTTTACAGGCAAACAAAAAGTGTGGGCATATAAAACACCCACACTGCGAACATTTGCATGAAAAAATAAATGTACGGTCAACCTGTCAACTACAAACATGTGTCAATCAGGTGAGAAGCGGGTGCTTCTGCTTGTGATATCTATTCAATTCGTTAACTATTCTACACAATTTTCATTTGTCCGTCAAGTAACCGAACTCTTGAAACAACTTTTTCATTTTAGCATGACGAAATGATTTGGGCAAGCCTTTTTCAAACAATGCTGATATTAAAGAATCAATTGCAAGAAGATTGGGATGACAATCACGGTGACAACCCCTACTACCACAACAGCGATACTTGCCATTGCCGCTTCCACTTCGCCCATCTCAATCCCAACAGAAACGCCAAGTGCATGTCCTGAAGTACCAAGTGCAAGGCCTTTGGCCACTGGGTTTTTAATCCGAAACAGTTTTAAGAAGAAGGCACCTAGCGCATAGACAATCACCGCATTAAAAATAACCGCAAAGGCTGTAATATCTGCAATTCCGCCAATATCCTTTGCAATTGGCAAAGCAATTGCTGTCGTCGCCGCTTGTGGGAGCATGCTTTTCATAACAGCAGCATCAAGATGAATCCCTTTTGCTACTACATAAACAATCGTAATAGAACAAAGTGAGCCGACAAAAATAGCGGATAAAATTTGCCACCAATATTTTTTCAGCAAAGCTCGCTGTTTATAAAGAGGAATCGCAAACGCGATGGTCGCAGGCTCTAAGAAAAACTTGATAATCTTACCGCCTTCATTATAATCTGCATAGGAAAAACCGCCAATTTTCAAAAACAAAATGCCTAACACCATGGCAACAAATAGCGGGGTGAATAAGAAGAAACCTTTAGACTTTTTAAATAAAAATGTGCCAATCCCAAAGGCCACTAATGAGACGACAATGCCAAAATAAGGACTCATAGTACTTGTACCCATCTTACACCTCTCCTTTAATGCGTAGTTGAAGCTGGTTTATTTGAATGAGAAGGAGTGGATTTGCTCTCCTTTGTCTTTTGACGCTGCTGTGGTCTTTCTGATAACTGCATCAGAAGCTGAGAGAACAGCCCAGTGGCGGCAAGTAACATAATGGTTGCAATGATAATCACACCCACTACCTGTACCCCTACTTCTTGCATGACACCTAATGATTGAATGACTGAGATACCAGAAGGAACAAATAGAAAACTAATAAGACCTGTCAATGAACTGCCTAATTGCTCTACTTGCTCTAGTTTCACAATCTTTGTTGTTAATAAAATAAATAAAAGAACCAAACCAATAACAGATGCAGGCATCGGAATCGGTAAATACATTGAAATGAGATTAGAAACGAACATTACCGTTGCAAAGATAAATGCTTGAGATAGAAATCCATATACTTTTGTGGCACTCATGCCCTTTCACCTCTTTCTTCGACTGCCCTCAGTATATGGCATGAAACAAACAAATGAAGCGTTTACAATAAAACTCACCTAATATCCTGACTGAAATGCAAAAAATGAGGATTGAAATACAAATGAAAAAAGCCGCCCTATTCTAATAGGAGCGACTTCTTTAGTTCTTTCGCATATGTTCGGCTGACAGGGACGATAGACCCGTCTGTCATATGAAGATTATACGTTGAATTAAACCAAGGCTGTACTTCTTTCATATGAGACGTGTTGACGATATAGCTTCGATGAACTCTCATAAAATAAGCCTCGGGTAATTTCTTTTCAATGACCACAAGCGGTTCTGTCACCTCATACATATGATCTCTTGTTTTCACAACCTTTTTTCCTTCACTAAGCCCTACATACATAATCTCGTCAACCTGCAAGATCACAATAGACTCATCGACAGAGATCGCTAATTTTTGGTTGTGAGAAAATTTGTCTTCTGAAAGAGACGACTCCTGCGTCTCAATAGCTTTCCACTTCTTAAACTTTTGCATCGTTTGCAAAAGCCGCTCTTCATCAAAAGGCTTTGTTAAGTAATCTAGTGCACTCACCTCAAACGCCTTCAGCGCATATTGATCAAATGCTGTAGCAAATACGATCGCCGGCGGATCAGACATTCGGTTGAGCCTTTTGGCAATATCAAATCCATTCTCACCTGATAAATCGATATCTAAAAAGAGCAAATCGGGCTTGTGATCGACCATCCGGTCAAAAGCAGATTCTATATTTTCCGCTTCCTCTATTTGAACATTCTCTTTTGTTCTTTGTAACAAATATTTTAATTCGTCTCTTGCTAAAACTTCATCATCTACAATCAATACCTTTATCAACGAGAATCATCCTTTTTTACATAATCCATTGGAATGCGAAATGAGATGTCAGTGCCTTTGTCACTATGAATAGATAAAGCAGCTTGCCGGCCAAAAATTCCTCTTAGCCGCTGGTCTAAATTATAAAGTGCTGTACCTGTTCCTTCTTTTGATTCAACTGGCGATTTTAATAATTGAGCCATCTTGTCGTCTTCAATCCCCTGGCCATTATCTGTGACTTTCATATAGACATGCCCATCTTTTATCAAAGCGGATACGATGACTTCACAATTTGTTTGATGTTTAGGAAAAGCATGTCTCACTGCATTTTCAACAAGCACTTGAAGCACAAAGGGAGGGATCATCACCTGTTCCAGCTCTTTTTCAATTTGAAAGGTCACTTGATATTTATTTGGAAATCTCGCTTGTTCCAGTGATAAATAAGCCTCCACATGCTGAATTTCTTTATGCATTGGAATGAGCAGCTGGCGGGCGCCTTGTAAATTTGATCGAAAATAAATACTCAGTTGCAGTAGCAGTTTCCTTGCCATCTCTACATTCGTTCTACACAAAACGGAGATGGTGTTAATGGCGTTAAATAAAAAGTGCGGATTCACCTGGGCCTGAAGCGCCTTGATCTCTGCATCTTTCAGCAGACGACTTTGGGTCTCAGCCTCCCCAAGCTCAAGCTGTGTGGAAAAAAGCATCGCCAAACCTTCTGCAAGCTCCTCTTCTACTCTGCTTAATCCGACTGGAGAATTGAAATACATTTTTAATGTTCCGATTGTTTGACCATTAGACGTGAGTGGTAGCACAATGGCTGCTTCAAGAGGACAGTGAGCGACTGAACAATTGATGTCATCTTTCGAATGCGCCTTCATAATCTTTCCACTCATCAACACTTGCTTAGACAACCCTGTAATCAGGCTTTTCGATGGAATATGATGATCTGTTCCATCTCCAACATGCGCTAAAATCTTTTCTGTATCTGTTAAGGAGACAGCATCTGTTTCTGTTAAACGATGAATGATTTCTGCCACACTTTTACATGATTGTTCGTTTAGCCCTTGCCGGAAATAAGGAAGTGTTTGATCTGCAATAGAAAATACTCGATGTGTCTGCATCGCTTTCGCCTGCTCTTCTTGGCGAATTACTGACTGTAAAATGGATAAAAAGATAAAACTCCCGATTCCATTCACAAAGATCATCGGCAACGCAATAATACTCACAAGGCCCCAAGCATCAGCAAATGGCTTCGCAAACAGAAGGATAATGACCATTTGTAAAGATTCCATCGCTACACCAAAAATCGCTGCTTGTCGCGGTGTGACCATTCGATTCTTCCGCTTAAATCGCCTGCCGACATAGCCTGCAATCACACCGGCTAAAATGGAAGAAATTGCGCAGCTAAGCGCGGTGCTCCCTCCTAGTGAATAGCGATGAATGCCAGCTAAAAGCCCAGCACCAATCCCTACAAACGGCCCCCCTATTAAGCCGCCCATTTCGATCCCCATAATTCTCGTATTGGCGATAGAACTTGATGAGCCTAGGTGATATGAAAATTCGTGGTTCATCACAATCTGCTGCTGGATTTCAATTCCAGTGTAATTGCTGATGATACTAAAAGAAGCAAAAATAAAGACAAGGATTGCTTTTTTTCGAAACCCTTGATTATGTAGTAAGAGATTGCGAAAGCCCTTCACATGGGCAAGCACAAATCCCAAAATAACGATGATTCCTACACGCTCAATCATCATAATAATTAAATGAAGCAAACCGGCCACCCCAATTGATGTATGTGATATCTACTGTCTATCTATTCTATCATGCACGGTCAATGCTCAAAAATCTCTCAAATCTTTTCTTTATTGCCCTCTCCTTCTATTGTAAAATGAACATGAGCCTGTCACATGCAATTGAGGGTAACTACATACATAACAAGGGAGAAGATCATGAAAGCCGTATTTTTCGATTTAGATGATACTTTGCTTTGGGATGAAAAAAGCATTCATACCACTTTTCAGGAAACATGCAGGGAAGCGGAAAAGAAATATGGACTTGATCCAGAATCGTTTGAACAGATCGTGCGTGAAGAAGCAAGAAAGCTGTACTCTTCTTATGAAACATATGATTATACTGTTATGATTGGCATTAATCCTTTTGAAGGACTGTGGTCTAATTTTAGTGAGCCGATTAGCGAAGGCTTTCAAAAGCTGAACGCCCTTGCACCAGAGTATCGCAAAAACGCATGGACAAACGGCTTAAAAGAGGCAGGAATTGACGATGAAGCATTTGGTCAATACTTAGCAGATTTCTTTGCAGCAGAGCGCAGAAAACGCCCGTATGTCTATGAAGAAACGTATCCTGTTTTAGAGCGCCTGAAGGGCAGCTATGAATTACTCCTTTTAACAAATGGAGATCCTAGTCTGCAAAAAGAAAAACTTGCAGGTGTCCCGGAACTTGCCCCTTACTTTAATGAAATTGTGATTTCAGGAGATTATGGGAAAGGAAAGCCTGATCCTGGCATCTTTGAGCACTGCCTTCAGCTGTTAAATCTCACAAAAGATGACGTCATCATGGTAGGAGATAATCCAAAAACAGATATTCTCGGCGCTTCTCGCGTAGGCATTCAAACCGTTTGGATCAATCGTCATGGCAAGAAAAATGAAACAGATGTGACACCAGATTATGAAATTAAAGACTTACACGAATTGTTTGATATTTTAAAATAAACCATAGGAAAAACACCCTTCTCCTGATCGAGATTGGGTGTTTTTTCGTTTTCGGCTAAACAATTGCTGCTAGACTTTGTGCTTGTCGATCTAAGCCGCGTGCTGCTTTTCCTACATTCATGAATTCCTCGCTTGCCTGCTTGACAAGATCCCGGTTTGTAAACACGCTTGTCTTTGCACGGCTTGTTCCGTTGCTGACCTTTTCAACTTCTAAATGGATCGCCTTCACATAACGATCCACCTTTACGATCGCTTCCTTTGAATCTGTCGCAAGCTTACGAATTTCTGCCGCGACGACACTAAAGCCATTTCCATAGGAACCCGCATGCGCAGCTTCTATGGCCGCGTTCAATGCGAGCAGCTGCGTTTGGGAAGCGATACTGTTAATCGTTGTAGCAATTGAGCTGATCGACTCCACCTGCTCTGTTAACCCTTCTAGCAAACTCATGTTTTGATCCGTTTCACTCGCAATATGTTCAAAAGAAGCATTTACACTTTGACTATGCTGGATGCCGATTTCCGCTCGCTCCATTAATTTTGCAGACATATCCTTTAGGTCTTCTACTACCTGCTTCATTGTGTTTTCTCTCTCCGTAATATCTGTTGCCACTTTCACGACGGCCACTACGTTCCCCTCTTCATCGAGCACTGGTGTATACGTCGCTTCAAGCCATAAGGTGTCACCGTACTTCGTGATCCGCTGCACCTTTTCCTGAAACACTTGACCATTCTTCAAACGCTTCCAAAACATTTGATAACTTGCGTCTTCTGCAATATGCGGAGGACAAAACTGTCTATGCTTTAAACCAATCATTTCTTCCTTTGAATATCTCATGGCTTTTGCAAAAATATCATTGACCCATAGGACCTTACCTGTGACATCAAATTCAATCATCGCCAGTGAGTGCTCTAGCGCACGAAGCACAGCTGATTGCTCCAATACTTGTGTTGATGAAGTGTTTGTTGTTTGAATCATCGCTTTCATTCCCCCAATTTGCCTCTATCTAATAGTACATACTTACCCATACTTTAGTACTATCTAAACGTATCATTTGCGCACTTGGATCACCAGTGGAGAATTTTTTTCCATAAGAAAAAAGCCAGCAACCTCAAGAGATGAGATCACTGACTGTTTCGTTTGCCTTCATTATTTTTTTGCTTCTGCGACTGCATGTTTCACAAAAGCTTCGAGGTCCATTGTTTCTGAATCTTGTTCCCCATATTTTCTTACATTGACCGCGCCATTTTCTGCTTCTTGATCACCGACAACCAGCATGTACGGAATCTTTTGCATTTGCGCTTCTCTAATTTTGTACCCTATTTTTTCATCACGACTGTCTAGTTCTACACGCAGTCCTTCAAGCTGCAAACGTTCTTGCACTTTTTTCGCGTAATCTAGATGGACAGATGGTGAAACCGGGATGACTTGGAATTGTACAGGTGCCAGCCATGTTGGAAGAGCTCCTTTGTATTCTTCAATTAAGAAGGCAACGAAGCGTTCCATTGTGGACACAACTCCTCTATGAATGACAACCGGACGATGATGTTTTCCATCTTCTCCGATATATGTGAGATCGAAACGCTCTGGAAGTAAGAAGTCTAGCTGTACAGTAGACAAAGTCTCTTCTTTTCCAAGGGCTGTCTTTACTTGGACGTCAAGCTTCGGACCATAAAATGCCGCTTCGCCTTCTGCTTCATAGTAGTCATGTCCAAGCTCGTCCATTGCATCTTTCAGCATAGACTGTGCTTTATTCCACATCGCATCATCGTCAAAATACTTCTCTGTATCCTCTGGATCACGGTAAGATAAGCGGAACGTATAATCATTTAAACCGAAGTCTTGATACACTTCTTCAATTAAACGAACTGTACGGATGAACTCATCTTTGATTTGATCTGGACGAACAAAGATATGGGCATCGTTTAATGTCATCCCGCGAACACGTTGAAGGCCGGATAAAGCGCCTGACATTTCATAGCGGTGCATTGTTCCAAGCTCTGCAATCCGAATTGGCAGTTCACGATAGCTATGAGGTTCATTTTTATAAATCATCATATGGTGCGGGCAGTTCATTGGACGAAGGACAAGATCTTCGTTGTCCATTTCCATGACCGGGAACATATCTTCTTGATAATGCGCCCAGTGGCCTGATGTTTTATACAATTCCACACTCGCAAGAACGGGTGTATACACATGCTCATAACCAAGGCGTACTTCTTTATCAACAATATAACGCTCAATGACGCGGCGGATTGTTGCCCCTTTTGGCAGCCAGAGCGGAAGACCTTGGCCCACCTTTTGAGAGTTCGCAAACAGTTTCAATTCTTTTCCTAGTTTACGGTGATCGCGCTCTTTTGCTTCTTCAAGCAGACGTAAATGCTCGTTTAATTCTTCTTTGCTGAAGAAAGCTGTTCCGTAAATACGCTGAAGCATTTGGTTGTTACTGTCGCCTCTCCAGTAAGCACCTGCAAGGCTTAACAGCTTGAATTCTTTGATTTTCCCTGTAGACGGCAAGTGAATGCCGCGGCATAGATCGAAGAATTCACCCTGCTCATAAATTGTGACAGCTTCGCCTTCCGGGATTGCCTCTAACAACTCGAGCTTCAATTCATCGCCAATTGCTTCAAAGCGTGCTTTCGCTTCTTCTCTTGAAACTTCAATGCGCTCAATCGGCAAATTGCTGTTAATGATTTTTTTCATTTCTTTTTCAATCTTTGGTAAATCTTCAGGTGTAATCGCTACATCGATGTCGACATCATAGTAAAAGCCATTTTCGATGACAGGGCCTACGCCAAACTGGACGTGATGCTCTTTTCCATAAATGCGTTTGATTGCCTGTGCTAGTAAATGCGCTGTGCTGTGGCGCATAATATCGAGCGCTTCTTCACTCTTATCTGTGATGATCTCGATTGTTCCACTTTCTAACAGCGGCGTACGCAGATCTATTTCTTTGCCGTTCAATTTACCGGCAAGCGCTTTTTTCTTTAGGCCTGGGCTGATTGATGCCGCGATGTCTTCTGTTGTAGCTGTTTTGTCAAACTCCTTGACTGCTCCATCGGGAAATGTAAGTTGAATTTGTTCTGACATCTCTAGTCACTCCTTTTTTTGGCAATATAAAAACCCCGCCCCCTGGAAAGGGACGAGGTTGAATAAACGGAATCGTGGTTCCACCCTTTTTCCCGTATTTGCAGCTTGCTTTGTCAAAAGCAAATACGGCTTGTGGTTCAATAACGGGAATTCCCGTCAGCTATTACTAAACAGTTCACAGCTGATGTTCAAAGGTGGTAAAGCAAATGGTCCTCTGCTAGGAAGCTTTCAGCCGCGGCTTCCCTCTCTTTAAGCGGGTGTTCATTTGTTCATGTCCTTATCAATACGGTCTCTGTATGAAGTTACACCGTATTATAAAACGTTTTTTCGTGAAAATCAAGAAAGCTTTTCACTTTTCTTTTCCAAATGGCTAGGAACAAATTGTACATGCTGTTCTTGAAACGAATGAGGCGGGAATACCTCGACTCTTTCTTGAAAAATATTTTGAATGGTTTGCACCATCGAGTGACCTGTATCATCTGTAAATAGGTCAATTTTTTGTGGCGCAATGGATACAAGCGGTGCAATCAACTGCGAATCAATATACATTGGATGCTCTCTTACAAACTGTCTGTCTATGTATTGTTTTTGATCACGCTCAGAAGCGTACCGAAATTCCCAAATCATCAGGCGGTCCTGATGCACAACATGTACTTTTTCAAGCTTAGGTTCTCTTGACATCACATAGTCTCGAAGGGATTGAATAAAGTTTTGATATTCTTGTTCCATTTTATATTCTTCGATGGATACTTCAACATAGTTCTTCAGCCTTCTGTCATACGCTGAGAGCCTAAATGTCATAAATGAACCAATGGAAAAAACACCTTTCTGTAAAGAAATCGTCTCAAGCTCTTTTTTTAACAGATCCTCCCTCGGCGGGTCTTGATGAATTCCAGGGATATCATCTAGATCCCCTTTCATGATGCTATGGGCGATTGAAAGAATTTGGTGCTGCTCTTCTGGATCTTTAAATAAGTATGTGTTTTCAAGGATGCTGCGCATGCGTTCATTTTCTTTGCATTCCAAAAAAAAGTGAATCAGCAATGTCCGTACAATGTGCTCTATGGCTTCTCCTGATTTCTTCGCTTCTATGAGAAGCCGGTCTTTCCCTTGTTGAATCGAAATGTGATGCCGACTGTCCAAGTGTTCAGCAAGATGTAAAAAAGCGGCGGTATCATATTCATCTTCAAAGATTATTTCAAGCATGTTTGTCCCCCCTAACGACATCTGTTACATATATATGGGGGGAACATAAAAAATAGACGCCTAAAATAAATCAGGCATCTTTCTTTTTAAAATCAGTGGCACTGAGATAAAGATCAAATAAATCAAACAAACAATCGCTAAGGCGGCATAATTTCCGCTCACAAAGCTTGATCCAAGGACATTTAACGCCACAGTACCAGGTATTAATCCTAAAAAAGTAGCTGCCGCAAATGCACGATAATTCGCACGTGAAGCTGCTGCGGCATAACTGACAAAATCAAAGTGAATGGGTGCAATGCGTAATAAGAGGATATAAAGAAATCCATGCTCTTGAATACGGGACGTCACCGCTTTTAGCTTCCGATTGCTTGATTCAGTTTCCTGCTTGTTTGAACGGAAGGTTGAGGCAAGCAGGAAAGATCCTGTTGCACCTGCTGTCGCACCAGCTAAGGCATAAATGGTCCCAAGGACACTGCCGAATGCCAAACCCGCTGCCAGCGAAAAGACGGTGAGAGGGACAAGCACAAATGGACGAAAAAGTGATAAGAAAAGAAAGACAAAGGGAGCCAGCATCCCAAATTGAAGAATCCAATTCTTCACATCTTTCGGCGACAGTTGAAGATGCTGTTTGTTGAGCCACCATAGCACAGCAGCTAGAACGCCAATCACGAGAAAAAGCAGCCATTTTCTTTTGTTCATCTTATCCGCTCCCCTTCACGTGACCTATCTTTTTATAAATGACGGCGATTTTCCCCTTCAAGCAGAACTGGTTCCGCTAGGTAGAGAATACGTTCCATTAATCGAGCTGCCTTCACCTCTTCTTTTTCCCCGCGCTGTGAGTACGTAAAGTGATGCTTTAACTCATTCGGTGAGAAATTAGAAGAGAAAAAAGTCGGCAGTTGCTCTGCCATGCGGTATTGCAAGATTGTTCCTAAAAGTTCATCTCGTACCCAGCTTGTCATCGACTCTGCTCCAATATCATCAAGCATTAAAATCGGTGTTGATTTGACCATATTCAGCTTCTCTTCGAGTGTATGATCGGCTAACGAATTTTTTAACTCTCTCACAAATTCAGGCACGTATACAAGGAGAGATGGATACTCTTTTACCGCTAGCTGCTGCGCAATCGCTGCCAGAATAAATGTTTTTCCGACCCCAAACTTTCCATGTAAATAGAGGCCTTTGCCCTTACCTGTTTCATCATAACTTTGCAAGAATTGACCTACTTTTTGAATGACTTCTTGTCTTCCAACCACATTTAAATCAGCAAACGTCGCTTGAAGAACATTCTGCGGAATATACATACTTTTCATGAGTTCTTGCTGTTTTTTCTGTCTATCAAGCCGCAGTTTGACAGGACAAGGGGAATATTCAATATCAATGCTCTGACCTTTGATCACAAGCTTCGGGTGATACCCGTCTAAAATGACATTTACATTCTCTTCCTCTAAGCAGTAAGAACAGCCCTTTGATTGCTGTACATATTCAAAGAGCCTGTTCAAGCTGCGATTGATCATGTCTTCTTGGATGTCCTCTTGATGCTCCTTTAAAAAAGCTTTTACATCTTCATCAGCTAGGACACTTTCTTTAATCTGATTGTATCTCACGCGAAAATCTACCCGCCCTTTTAGCTGATCAAATGAACGACCGATCGGTTTCATCTCCATCTCACCTCACATTAATGTGCATTGTACTTTTTCATATTATTAAACTGATCTAACAATTTTTCTTTTTCTCGTTCGAGGTCCTCTGTAGACAAGTTATCTGTCTGTTCTTTCGGCTGTTCTTTCGTTTCAGCTTCCTTCATCCAGTCAGGCAGCTTCTCCTCGCGGATCACTTTTCCTGATCCATATGATTGACGTTTATTTTTTTGCTGCGCCCATTCTGTCATTTGCCTATTCTCTTCTTTGGCAATTTTCATAGCAGCTGCCACGGTTTTGATTTTCTTTCGCACCCAGTGGGCGGCGATTTTCTGCATATATGTTTTGGACAGCTTCATATCGGTTTTTAGCAGTGTATAGTAGATCAGGACATTCATGACCCCAGGCTCTAGCTGCTGCTCAAGCATAATATCTTCAACAATTCTTAAGTCTGCATACGTCGGCTCAATGCCATCTGCCATATCTTTTAGAAGCTCTCTAGGCGAAATATGATCAAGCTTTTCAATCAATTTCGCATCTGGTGCATCTGCACCTGAATTCTGCGTGACATTGTGACGTAAATGTCTTGGCTGTTTTTGATCAATCAGCTTCGGCTGTTCGCCTCTGTATTCAATTTGATACCAGTCTCTCGCTGCTTTTCGCAGATCCTCAGTTGATATCATCTGATCTGAGCCACAGGCACCTGCGACAATATTTTGCA
Organism: Bacillus sp. BS1807G30; assembly: GCF_040047675.1. Taxonomy (NCBI): domain Bacteria; kingdom Bacillati; phylum Bacillota; class Bacilli; order Caryophanales; family Bacillaceae; genus Bacillus; species Bacillus sp. BS1807G30. The sequence continues at coordinate 2,545,240 of NZ_CP157353.1, forward strand.
TCTGCAGCGGGGTGATACCATAGACGACCGCTAACTTCTTAATTGTCTCTTTCACTTGCTTTGTCAAAGCTTTTCTCGGAATCATCATGTCCGACATGCCTGCTAACAGGAGATCAAAATCAAAAGATTCATCTGAAAGCGGTGCAGGCTGACTTGAGCCAACTGTCACATATTCGTAGCCCTCGTCAAGCGATGACGCCTGATTGATTTCCTCTGTCATCTTGCGCTCTCCTGGCTGCAAGACGTGAAACACTTCTTCAAACGATCGGGAGATGTTCTTTGCATCAGCAGGAACTCCTGGATAAGAAAAATAATCACGAAGCTGCATATATTTTGCTTTCTCTACCCGATGATACAAAAGGACATTCAGCATACCGTCTTGGAAAAATTCATCCGGTCTCAGCGGCGGCACGAGCTCATATGTAAACAGTCTGCCTTCTTCCGTTTCCTGTTCATATGTGCGGAGTAATCCGATCGCTTCAAGCTTTAAGCGCTCCTCAAAAATATCATTTAAATTCGTTTGCAGCATCACCATCAGCTGACGGTGAGGTGCGGGTTTCCCCCACATTCGATTTTGTTCCAGCTCTCCCCACAGCGTCATGTATAAACTGAAAGCGGACATGCCAATAAGCGGCTGATATAAAAGAGTAATAAGCTGTCTATCGATGTCACCGAGCAATGAAGCGCTTTTGACGACATACGGATCGACGGCTAGCACTTCCTTCCAATGCTCTGTCATATGCTGATCCTCCCTTAATACGGTTGTCTTCATTGTACACTCTTTTTGCGTTTTACGCTTTACGCAGGAAAAAGAGCATGAAGAATCTTCAGCTCTTTTTTAGCGTTCTTTCTTTAATAAATCTTTTAATTCATCAATAAATACATTGATATCTTTAAACTGACGGTAAACCGAGGCAAACCTGACGTAAGACACTTCATCGATTTTCGCCAGCTCGTCCATTACCATTTCCCCAACAAGCTCGCTTTTCACCTCTGACATGCCTTGGTTACGCAATTCCTTCTCGATGTTAAAACAGACATCCTCAAGCTGTTTTAAAGCGACAGGACGTTTTTCACACGCTTTGATGAGGCCTCTCAGCATCTTTTCCCGGCTGAATTCTTCTCGAATTCCTTCTTTTTTCACCACAATCAATGGCAATTCTTCTAATTTTTCAAACGTCGTGAAGCGATATTGACAGCTTTCACACTCTCTTCTCCGACGAATGGATTTTCCTTCATCTACTGGTCTTGAATCAAGCACCCTTGTGCCAAGGTGCTGACATGTGGGACATTTCATTTCATCAGCTCCGATCTCTTCTTGGAAGTTGTTTGTCTAGTTCTTTATAAAGGGACAAAACAGCCTTTTGACTGTAGCCAAAGTCTGTTGGCAGTGCTGTTTCTGTTGTCACATTAAAATCGACAGCTGTTTCAAAAGGACGAATTGAAATGACAGTCGCCACGAGAAAAGCTTTTTTCGGCGTTCGTATGTTTGCGCTGATTTCACCTCGTTCTGCTGAAACAGATGTCACTTGATAGGAATCGTTTCTTGAAAGAACGGCTTCTACCGCTTGAAAAACTTGAGTTTGTGTCGATTTGTAGTAATGGCTTTTCAGCTCTGACACTGGATGATGGTCAGATGTTTCTGTATGATTTGAAATGAATCGTTTTAGCTTTTGCCCTAAAGTCATACACGTATCCCCTTTGTCATAAACCCTCTTCTTTATTTTATAAAAAAAACCTTTGTTTTCCTAGAACAAAAGTATAGACAGGTTGGATCATGCTGGATGCCCGTGTATGGAACAAATATAAAAAGGAGCATAACACAAAGGCATTTAATGCTTTTGGCCAGCTCCCATTGCAATCTTTTTTATGTTTACAGTGCTTTGGCTTGCGCCTGTTTCACTTGTACAGGTCCCATGCCTCGAGGAATTTCGATGTTTTCTCTTGTTTCAGCACCTAGTTCATCTCCGATATGATCTGCTGCAATATTCGGATCTAGATCGCCGCAAGTATAAACATCTATGCTCGCATAACCATGTTCAGGAAAGCTGTGAATTGTCAAATGAGATTCAGAAATAATGACAACTCCACTTACTCCTTGAGGTGCAAATTTGTGAAAAGCAACCTCTCTTACTTCAGCTCCTGATTTCAAAGCTGCATTTACAAACGTTTTTTCAATAAAATCCATGTCGTTCAGTTTATCACAGTCGCATCCCCATAACTCGGAGATAACGTGACGTCCGATTGTTTCCATCATGGACCCCCCTTAAACAAGAATGAAAGAGTGAAGTTCTAAGCAGCCGGACCGGACATATACCACGGGGGAAAGTTAGTCCAAAGAGGTCCTAACCCTTTAAGTATACCCGAATGAGTCTGCGAACAAGAAGTTCACGAAAAATAGTATACTTTGTTTAGACCCATTTTGCAAGCTGTGTTTTTAGTGGGATTTTCTCTCATTTCTTGAAAAGGGACGTTCAGTCTTCTTCATTTCAAACAGCTGAAAGCTCTTTCATCTGTGAACCAACAAACTTTACAAGATCAACCACTCTGCAAGAATAGCCCCATTCATTGTCATACCATGCAAGAACTTTTACTTTTCTGCCTTCCATCACCATCGTTGTAAGTCCATCAACGACAGCAGAATAAGGGTTTGTGTTAAAGTCTGTGGAGACAAGTGGTTCATCGGTGTAATCTAATATGCCAGCAAGAGATGTCTTTGAAGCCGTTGCAAAGGCAGCATTGACCTCTTCTGCTGTGACATCTTTTTTCAAGTCGACCACAAGATCAACCATCGACACATTTGAAACCGGCACGCGAAGTGCAAGTCCATGTAATTTCCCTTTCATGTGCGGCAGCACTAAAGAAAGCGCTTTAGCGGCACCCGTCGTCGTTGGAATGATGGACTGGGCACATGCTCTTGCCCGGCGCAAATCCTTGTGGGGGTTGTCGATATTTTTTTGATCATTTGTATAAGCATGAACCGTTGTCATTAAGCCGTTGTCGATGCCAAATTCATCATCTAACAATTTGACAACTGGCGCTAAACAGTTTGTTGTACAAGATGCGTTTGAAATAACGACGTGCTTTTCAGGATCAAGATCATCCTCATTGACACCCATTACAATTGTAACGTCTTCATTTTTACCTGGAGCTGTAAGTACGACCTTTTTCGCTCCGGCATCTATATGGCCCATCGCTTGATCTTTTGAATTAAATTTCCCTGTTGCTTCGATCACGATATCAATCCCAAGCTCTCCCCATGGAAGCTGCTTTGGGTCTCTATTATTGAGCAAAAGCACTCTTTTGCCATTGACAATCAACGCGTCATCTTCTGCTGTCACATCGCATTCGTAACGTCCATGATTTGTGTCATATTTAATTAAATGTGCTAGCGTTTCGGCAGGATAGCTTGCGTTCACCGCTACAATTTGAATTTGATCATCAAGCATTGCTTTTCTGAAGACCATGCGTCCAATTCTGCCAAACCCATTGATCGCTGCTTTTACCTTCATGAACAGGTCACTCCTCTATTATGTGTTATACTCAATAAATTTATTTATGAAATTAGTATATCACATTAGAATGTAATTGCCAGTATATAAACGTATATTTTCAAAAAAGGGCTGTTCTTTGCAATGAAATTGACGAAAAAAGCATAAAAAAAGAAGAGTACTGTATGTACTCTTACTTATCTGTATGTTCCCATTCGTTTAATATGTTCTCTAATTGCTTTCTCATAAAAGCGAGATCTTTTGTGTTTTCTATCACGCGGTCTGCTTTTTGGCATTTTTCCTCAAGAGGCTGCTGGGAGTGAATGCGATTCAGCGCTTCTTCCTCACTCAAGTCGTTTCGATTCATGAGCCGCGACAGCTGCAATTCAGGCGTCGTGTACACAACGATGATGCGGTCGACTAGCCCTTCCAGCTTGCTCTCGAATAGGAGCGGGATATCAAGCACAACAAATGTTTCATTGTTGCTCACCCCTTCATCACGCTGTTTGAGCATTTCCTTTCTGACTTCAGGATGAACGATGGCATTGAGCTGTTTTCTTTTCTCTTCATCAGAAAAAATGATCGTTCCAAGCTGCTGCCGGTTCAGTTCACCATTTGGCAGAAGAACCTCTTCACCAAAAGTTTGAACGATTTGATGAAGGGCAGCCGATCCTTTAGAAACCGCTTCTTTTGCAATGATATCAGCATCCACCACCCGAATGCCTTTTTCTTTTATCATCTGCGAGACTGTGCTTTTTCCGCTAGCAATCCCGCCTGTTAATCCAATGACGAGCGTCAATTCGTTTCCTCCTTTACAGCTTCCACACCCCAATTAAAATGAGCAACAGCCCTGGTAAGCATGCGAGTTTATCGATCCAGCGCCAATTGGCCAAATAATGACCCGCACGCAGTCCGATGCATACAAAAAGAGAACTCATCACAGCGACCGTGATGCTCATGACAATTGGAGAAAAACCAAGAATCGCTGCACCAATCCCTGCACCAAATGCATCGATGGATAAAGCAATTCCAAGAAGCACCGCTTCCATTCCATTAATGGTGCCAGAGCGGTCAATATCTGCACTTGTAGGCTTTCGCAAAATATGAATGACAAGCCCAAGAGACTGCACTTCTACATTGAGAAGTGTTTTTTCATGAAGGAGCAAATCACGCTCTTTCGCTGGTTTATAAAATTGATACAGAACCCAAAGTCCGATGGCAATTAAAATGCCTCCACCCAGTTTATCTGTCACTGAGACAGGGAGGAATGTCGTGAGCAGGCTGCCAATCAGCATGGAAATGAGCAACACAATTCCTGAACAGCAAGCAATAATAACGATGGCTTTAAATGGAATTCTCATCTTGCGAAGACCATACGTAAAACCTACAGAAAAGCTGTCAATGCTGACGGCAATAGCTAAAAACAGAAGCGAAAACGAAATCATACCTGTACTCTTCCTTTCTGTTCATGCAACGATGATCAAGAGTCTCTAGGCGTCCTTAGACTCTTCTTCACTATATGAAGAGCAGGTGGGCTGTGTGTCAGTCTACACCTTGCTGAAAAAAGAATGTTTTTTATCGTATGCATGGCAAAAAGGAAGCATGCTGACGGCTTACTTTTATGAAGGGCGTTTTTGGCAGGTCACACAAAAATGAGTGCCGCGCCCTCCAACCACTGTTTTTTCTATGATACTTCCGCACGTCTGGCAAGGTTCTCCCCGCCGGTCATATACAAGAAGCTGTAACTGAAAAGTCCCAATATCACCTTGTGAATTGATGTAGGAACGAATGGTGCTACCTCCTGCATCAACAGCCACTTGAAGTGTGTCAATAATATGTTTGTGGAGCACCTTGCAAGATGCAAGACTTAGCTGATTCGCTTTTGTTTCTGGATGAATGCCTGATTTAAACAGCACTTCATCTACATAAATATTACCGAGGCCTACCACGATTTTTTGATCAAGTAAAGCCGTTTTGACCACGCGGGAGGTTTTCTTTAATTGCTCCCATAAATAGTCTGGTGTAAATGAGTCTGAAAAAGGTTCATACCCCAGCTGTGATAGCGGAAGTTCTTTTTCTTCTTCGCCTGGCTGAAATAGATGCATCGTCCCAAATTTACGGACATCATGATACCGAAGTTCGGTACCATCTGTGAACGTAAAGACGACGTGTACATGTTTATCATAAGGCTCACCAGTTTCATGTACACGGTATTTCCCTTCCATTCTTAAATGGGAGACCATCACATAGTGGTCTAAATGAAAGAGTAGAAACTTCCCTCTTCTTTCAATGGTTTGAATGGTTTCTCCTACCATCCTTCTAGCGAACTCTTCCGGTTCCCCAGGACGTTTGATGATATTTGGCCATTTGATATCGACCGTTTCAATCGTTTTTCCTTTGACTAACCGCTGAAGAGTGCGCCGGACGGTCTCAACCTCTGGTAATTCCGGCATGCTCCTCGCTCCTTTTTCTCTCTCTTTATTTTGCGTCGTACCAAGATGGGCCTGAAGCGAAATCGACTTTTAGCGGCACATCGAGCTGAAGTGCGCTTTCCATGACTTCTGGGACGATTTTTTCTAATATGGCGATTTCTTCTTTTGGCGCTTCAAAGATCAGTTCATCGTGCACTTGCAATAACAGATTTGCCTGCAGATTCTCTTCTTTTAACTTTCGTGCCATATCAATCATCGCTTTTTTGATGATATCGGCGGCACTGCCTTGGATCGGTGTGTTCATTGCCGTTCTTTCCGCAAAGCTTTTCACATTAAAATTACGGCTTGTGATATCTGGGATATATCGTCTACGTTTAAGAAGCGTGGTCACATATCCTTTTTGTTTTGCTTCCTGCACGATGTCCTCCATATAGGTTTTCACGCCTTTAAAGCTTGTTAAATAACGGTCAATGAAGGCCGCTGCTTCTTTTCTTGTAATCCCAAGATTTTGAGACAGTCCATAATCACTAATTCCATATACGATTCCGAAGTTGACAGCTTTGGCCTGTCTTCTCATAGAGGAAGTCACTTCTTCTTCTGAGACATGGAACACATCCATTGCTGTTTTCGTGTGAATATCCATATCTTGCGTAAAGGCTTCAATCAAGTTCTCATCTTGAGAAATGTGCGCGAGTACACGCAGCTCAATTTGAGAATAGTCAGCTGCAAACATGAGCCAGCCTTCTTTTGACGGAACGAATGCTTGACGAATCTTTCGGCCTTCTTCTAAACGAATCGGGATGTTTTGAAGGTTTGGATCTGTTGAGCTTAGTCTTCCTGTTTGTGTAAGTGCCTGATTAAATCTTGTGTGCACTTTATGCGTATCTTTGCGCGTCACTTTCATTAAGCCTTCCACATAAGTAGATTGCAGCTTTCCTATTTGACGGTAATGCAGAATGGACCGAATAATTTCGTGCTTGTCTTCAAGCTTTTCAAGGACATCCGCAGACGTAGAGTAGCCGGTTTTGGTCTTTTTGATAACGGGCAGTCCTAATTTTTCAAATAAAATCACACCAAGTTGCTTCGGTGAATTAATGTTAAATGTTTCTCCTGCTAACCGATGAATGGTTTCTTCATATTCCTTCAGCTTCTTCGTGAGTTCTTCACCCATTTTCTGAAGGCGTTCAACATCCACTTTTACCCCAAGAGATTCCATTTCACCTAAGATGAGGGCAAGTGGCAGCTCTAAATCTTCATACAGCTCATGCTGATCATTTTTTTCTAACGCTTCACGGGTCAAATCATGCAGCGCAGAGATCGCTGCTGCTTTTCTTCCAAGATGGTCTTTTAGCTCTTCTTCCGGTGGAATCGCCTGTTTCGCTCCTTTTCCGTATACTTTTTCATCGGAAAGGGCTATGTTCAGGCCATATTCCTTCGCCACACTTGCAACGTCCTCATAGGATTTCTGCGGATTGACCACATAGGAAGCGAGCAGGACATCGTTATCGACACCTTTAAGATCAACATCATGCCATCTGAGCGCAACAACCGCTCTTTTGGAATCAAAGACCCATTTCTTCTTCGTTTCATCCTGTACCCATTGTTTAAATGCTTCAGATTGCAGAGCATCTTCTTTTGTCATAAAAAATGCACCGTTCTCATTATGGATCGCAAACCCTATCAAATCGGCTTCGTGATAATTGTCTCCTAGCTGTTCTACCACAAGTGCAGCGTGATCTGTCAGCATGTCCTCCGTGACATCTGTCATTTTCTTCACGTCTAGTTCGTCTATTTCTACTGGTTCATCTGATTCCGGCGCTTCTCCTAAACGCTCTAGCAGCGTTTGAAAGCCCAGTTCTTTATAAAGCGAGATGACCTGCTCCATGTGAGGACCTTCATAGGCGAGCTCTTTGCTTGACACATCTATTGGTGCTTCTACGAGAATCGTCGCCAGCTTTTTACTCATCACCGCTTGTTCTTTATATTCTTCAAGCTTTTCTTTTAGCTTTTTCCCGCTGACTTCGTCAATATGATCAAGCAGATTTTCAACCGTTTCAAACTGCTTTAGTAATTTGATCGCTGTTTTTTCACCGACACCAGGCACGCCAGGGATATTGTCTGATGAGTCTCCCATCAGCCCTTTCATGTCGATGATTTGATCTGGTCTGAGGCCGTATTTCTCTTCAATATGTGCCGGTGTGTAATATTCTACTTCTGTGATCCCTTTTTTCGTAATGGCTACTGTTGTATGGTCTGTTGAAAGCTGCGTTAAGTCTTTATCTCCTGAGAAGATTTTGACCTCAAAGCCGTCCTTTTCTGCCTCTACAGCCAGTGTGCCGATAATGTCATCCGCCTCGTATTGCGGAAGCTCGTACCTTTTCACTTGATAAGCATCTAATAGCTCACGGATGAACGGCATTTGTTCTGATAGTTCTGGCGGAGTTTTTTGTCTTCCGCCTTTATATTCCTTAAAGGTCTCGTGACGGAAGGTGGTTTTACCCGCATCAAATGCTACGAGCATATGAGTCGGCTTCTCGTCTTCCAGCATCTTCATTAAGATCATCGCAAAGCCATAAATGGCATTTGTATGTACGCCTTTATCATTTGATAATAGCGGTAAAGCAAAAAAAGCTCGATAAGCGAGACTGTTTCCATCCACAAGTACTAATTTCTTTTGATCTGTCATCTTTTAATCCTCCATCGACTGAGCCGGCTCAGCCGTCTCTTTCGCACATTGTATGTTCATTTTATCAAAGTTTATTTTGAAAAGAAAATAGACGAGCCTGCATAAAAAAGGGACGAAAACAACAAGTGTTTTCGTCCTTCCAAAATTGGCTCCTTGGATGAAGGGGTTCCTATTCATCCTACCAATGATTGATTAACAAAACATGAATTCATTGTAAAGATCATGTAAATTTTAACGCCACTTTCCATTCTTCTCTATTTTGACTTTAAACTCACGGTAAACGTCGTCCCTTTGCCTTGTTTGCTATGAACAGAAATCGTTCCTTCATGTGCTTCGACAAGGTGTTTGACAATGGCAAGACCAAGCCCTGTACCGCCTGAGTTTCTACTTCGATCTTTATCAATTCGATAAAATCTCTCGAATATTCTTGGAATCTCACTCTTTTTCATACCGATTCCTGTATCTGCTACATCAAATTCATAGCTGTCTTTCCTCTGTCTTGCTGTGATCGTGACACTTCCTCCCTCTGGTGTATAGGTGAGAGCATTATTGATCAGATTGAGGAAAATTTGTTTTAATCTCAGCGGATCTGCCATGACATAGACCGGCTCTTTCGGGACACGCACTTGTAGGTCAATGCCTTTTTCAGCAGCCTTTTGTTTTAGCAGCACTTCAATCTCTTGAATGATTTCTGTCGCATTGGCTTCTTGAATATTCAGCTTAAAATGCTGCTGTTCAATTTTCGAGAGATCAAGTAAGTCTTGGATGAGCGTTTCTAAACGAATACTCTCTTTTAGGATGATGGACAAAAATTGTGTGAGCGCTTCTTTGTCGTCAATAGCACCATCCAGAAGTGTTTCAGAAAAGCCTTTGATGGACGTGATCGGTGTCTTTAATTCATGTGACACGTTAGCGACAAAGTCTTTTCGCATCTGTTCTAGTTGCTTTGTTTCTGTTACATCATGAAAGACAAGAACAATTCCTTTCCATTCATCGTCTGTACTTAAGATCGGAACACCATCGACTTGAAAATAACGGCGCTCGATGTCAACAGCGAGACGTAAAAACTTTCGGACCTTGGTTTCTGTCATGAAAATTTCGTCTATTAACTCAATAATCTCTTCATGGGTAAAGGCTTCATGATACAGCTTGTGCATGTAAATATGCTTTTGCACTTTGAATTGCTTGCGGAATGTTCGATTGACTAAGTGAATATAGCCCATTTTATCAATCAAAATAATCCCCGCTCCGATGTTTTCAATGACTGTTTGCAGACGATCTCGCTGCATTTCGCCAGCGCTTGTCATGTCTTGAAGACTTTCTGCCAGACGTTTCATTGATGTATTGAGTTCACTTGTTTCAATGATCAGCTCTTCATAGTTATTTGTATCATAGTTCCCTCGTTCAAGCTGTTTGGCCACCTTTGTGGCATAATCAATCGGCTTTACATACTTCATCGACATGCGATAGCCAAAGAAGACGATGATAATGATGGCCGAACCAAGACAAAAGGCTAATGCAAGCCAGAGCTGGCCGTCAATCTCATTCAAAGGCTCGAATGAAGCATGAAGAAATAAATATCCCGCCGGTTCGTTTTGTTTCATCATTGGAACTGCATAATGAAACAGCGCATCCTTCTCATCCTCAATGAACGTTCCTTTTGTTTGGAGCTGCTCACTTTTCAGTGTGTTTAAAATGACAGCCCTTTGTTCTGCTTGACCCGTTGTATGTATGATATTCCCCTTCACGTCCACAATCGACGCATTCATATCGAGATGCTGCTTTGCTTGATTGAGAATCTTCTTGTTTTGCTCCGCGTTCAAATCTTCCACATTCATTGAAGAAAGGAGAAAACTCGATTCCTTTTCCATTCGTTCGGTTAATTTTGTTTCATAGAAAATATGAAACATATGATCCAAGAAAAGACCAAGCGCAACAAACACAATAAACAGGAGAAAAATGAGCCCAGAAAAAAGGCGGGTTCTCACTTTACTCATTTGGCTTTGGCTCCTCCAATTTGTAGCCTAAGCCTCGAATGGTTTTAATATATGTTGGTTTTTTCGTGTTCTTTTCAATTTTGTCCCGCAAGTGGCTGATATGCACATCCACAATACGAGTATCACCTGCAAAGTCATAATTCCAAACCGCACTTAACAATAGATCACGCGTCAAGACACGGCCTTTATGCTTAGCCAAATAAAGAAGCAGTTCAAATTCCTTTGGCGTGAGCTCTAGACGTTCTTCTTGGAAATAGACTTCGTAATGTTCAGGTAAAATGCGCAGGTCTCCAATTTTGATTTGGTCTGCAATGATCTCTTCCTTCTCTTCTTGCACGGGAGCCGGCTGAGATTGCTGTGCTCTTCTCAAAATGGCTTTTACCCGAGCACCCACTTCTCTAGGACTGAAAGGTTTTGTCATGTAATCATCGGCTCCAAGTTCAAGACCGAGCACCTTATCAAACTCATCGTCCTTTGCTGTCAGCATTAAAATAGGGAACATCATTTTTTGAATTCTCAGTTGTTTGCACACTTCAATGCCGTCCATTTTCGGAAGCATTAAATCAAGCACAATCAGATCAGGCTGTTCACTTGCTGCTTTTTCAAGCGCTTCTTCTCCGTCTCTTGCTGTGACGACATCGTAGCCCGCCCTTTCAAGGTTATAGCTTAGAAGTGTTACAATTGATTCTTCATCATCCACAACTAATATTTTTTTATTCATGTTGTGCCTCCAATTAGTGATTTCCCCTGCATCCGGTTTTTTGTATCTTATGTGAAAAGCGAGAAGTCATGCTTTCTCTTTCATTTTAACGAAAGCTTAACAAGAGAACAATTTAAAATTTCGACAAGATTGGTTTTGTAAACAAAAAGAAGACTCCTCATACGAGAAGCCTTCTTTTTTATTCATATTAAGACAATACTTTCATGACGTTCTTTACAGATTCAACAGAACGGTCAAGCTGACTTCTTTCTTCTTCTGTCAGCTCAAGCTCGATGATCTGCTCAAGGCCGTTTCCACCTACGATTGTTGGAACGCCAAGGTAAATGCCTTCGTAGCCATATTCACCTTCAAGGTATGCAATCGTCGGCATGACGCGGCGTTGATCTTTTAAGATCGCCTCAACCATTTCAACGAGTGAAGCAGCAGGTGCATAATACGCACTACCGTTACCTAATAGGTTAACGATTTCACCGCCGCCTTTTCTTGTTCTTTCAACAATTGCATCAATTCGCTCTTTAGGAATTAATGTTTCCAGCGGGATACCGCCTGCATAAGAGTAACGTACAAGAGGAACCATGTCGTCCCCATGTCCGCCAAGAACAAAGCCCGTCACATCTTTCACAGATAGGTTTAATTCTTGAGCAACGAACGTACGGAAACGTGCTGTATCAAGAATTCCTGATTGTCCGATGACTTTTTCTTTTGGTAATCCTGATTCTTTATAAACTGCATATGTCATTGCATCAACAGGGTTTGTTAACACAACAATGATCGCTTCTGGAGAATATTTAACGATTTCACGTGTCACACTGCGCATGATTTTTTCATTTGTTGACACGAGGTCGTCACGGCTCATTCCCGGCTTTCTTGCAATTCCTGCCGTAATGACCACGACATCAGAACCGGCTGTATCTTCGTAGTTAGAAGTTCCTGTAATATTCGCATCGAAGCCTTGAACAGGGCTTGCTTCCAGCATGTCAAGTGCTTTCCCTTTTGTCGGGTTCTCAAGCTGAGGGATATCCACTAATACGACATCCGCTAATTCTTTTTGAGCTGTTAGAAATGCTGTAGTTGCTCCAGTAAAGCCTGCTCCGATGACAGATACTTTTTTACGCTTGTTTGCCATTTCCTTTTTCCCCTTTAACTTTAAAGTTTAAGAATCAAGACAAGTTTTTGATGAGCTCGTCAGCAAACTCAGAACATTTCACTTCTGTTGCACCGTCCATTAATCTAGCAAAATCGTACGTGACGACTTTAGATGCAATTGTTTTTTCAACAGATTGAATCACTAGATCAGCAGCTTCTTGCCATCCAAGGTGCTCAAGTAAAAGCACGCCTGATAGAAGAACAGAAGATGGATTCACTTTATCAAGACCAGCATATTTCGGTGCTGTTCCGTGAGTCGCTTCAAAAATAGCGTGTCCTGTTTCGTAGTTGATATTTGCACCAGGTGCGATACCAATTCCACCAACTTGTGCTGCAAGTGCGTCAGAGATGTAGTCTCCGTTTAAGTTCATTGTTGCGACAACATCGAACTCAGCTGGACGAGTTAAAATTTGTTGAAGGAAAATATCTGCAATGCTGTCTTTGACAATGATTTTGCCAGCAGCTTCTGCTTCACTTTGCGCTTTGTTTGCCGCATCTTTTCCATCTTGTTCTACAATACGATCATATTGTGCCCATGTAAAGACTTTGTCGCCGAACTCTTTTTCAGCCACTTCGTAGCCCCAGTTTTTGAAGGCTCCTTCTGTAAATTTCATGATGTTTCCTTTGTGAACAAGTGTCACAGATTTACGGCCTTGGTCAATCGCATATTGGATCGCTGCTCTGACAAGACGAGATGTTCCTTCTTCAGAAACTGGTTTGATTCCGATACCTGATGTTTCTGGGAAACGGATTTTATTCACACCTAATTCGTTTTTCAAGAAGTCGATTAACTTCTTCACTTCGTCTGATCCTTTTGCATACTCGATTCCTGCATAGATATCTTCAGTGTTTTCACGGAAGATGACCATGTCTGTGTCTTCTGGACGTTTCACAGGAGATGGTACGCCTTGGAACCAGCGAACTGGACGTAAGCATGTGAATAAATCAAGCTCTTGTCTTAGTGCCACGTTCAATGAACGGATTCCTCCGCCAATTGGTGTTGTCAGTGGTCCTTTGATCGCGATTAAATATTCACGAATGTCTTCAAGTGTTTGCTCTGGAAGCCACTCGCCAGTTTTATTGTAAGCTTTTTCACCTGCATATACTTCTTTCCAAGTGATTTGCTTTTCACCTTTATATGCTTTTTCTACAGCTGCTTCAAGAACTCTTGATGCTGCTTTCCAAATGTCAGGACCGATTCCGTCCCCTTCGATAAACGGGATAATTGGATTATTTGGTACATTCAATACGCCGCCAGTAACTGTAATTTTTTCGCCTTGTGACAATGATATTACCTCCCAGGTTATGTAGTGAATATTTGAAACTTCCAAGCTTGATGTCTGCAAGCCAAGAAGTTTTTCACGTGATTCGTTTTTTGTTGATATGGAGGCTGATTGGTTTAGATGGATCAGCCTCCGCTATTCTATAAACATTAGTCTCTTTCACTGATCGGAACAAACGTTTGAAGATCAGGTCCAATATAGTCAGCTCTTGGACGGATCAGACGGTTGTTGTCATATTGCTCTAAAATGTGAGCAATCCATCCAGAGAATCGGCTGATCACGAAAATTGGTGTAAACAAGTCATGATCAATCCCAAGACTGTGATAGACAGAAGCAGAATAAAAATCAACATTTGGTGGAAGATTTTTCTCTGATGTCACGATTTCCTCTGCGCGTACAGACATTTCATACCATTTTGGCTCGCCTGTGAGATTTGTTAAGCGCTGGCTCATTTCTTTTAAATGTTTTGCACGCGGGTCACCCTGGCGGTAAACGCGGTGGCCAAAGCCCATAATTTTCTCTTTCTTCTCTAGCTTACCATGAATATAGGAATCTACGTTTTCAACTTCGCCAATTTCTGACAGCATCTTCATTACGCCTTCATTCGCGCCGCCATGAAGTGGTCCTTTCAATGCGCCGATAGCCGCTGTTACACCAGAGTAGATATCTGATAGTGTAGCAACACATACACGTGCTGTAAATGTCGATGCGTTTAATTCGTGATCCGCATGTAGAATGAGCGCTTTATCAATCGCTTCAATTTCTACTGGTGAAGGCTCTTCGCCGTTTAGCATATATAAGAAGTTTGCAGCATAGCTGTATTCTTCTTTTGGCTGTACAGGCTCAAGTCCCTTTCGAATACGTGAGAATGCAGCGACAAGTCCAGAAATTTTCGCTTGTAAGCGAATGGCTTTTCTGTAATTCGCTTCTTTGTCCATAATCTCTGATTCGTCATCAAGTAAACCTAATAAGGATACCGCTGTACGAATCGCAGACATTGGATGAACCCCATCCAGCGAATAAGATTTAAAGTGCTCAATGATCTCTTGCGGAATATGAGCATTTTCATTGAGCTGCTGCTTTAACTCGCTTAGCTCCTGCTCATTCGGCAGCTTTAAGTGCCATAACAGGTAGACAATTTCTTCGAAAGTAGCTTTTTCAGTTAAATCATCGATATTGTACCCTACATAAGTAAGAGTATCATCAATAATTGAGCTTACGGATGAAGTTGTTGCCACGATACCTTCAAGACCTCTTGTTGCTGTCATGTTCAATCTCCCCTTTTTAAAAAGATTCCCCTTCGTTGCAAAATTCTCGCTTTTTGAAAGCGCTATCCAACCAAAATAGGCTGGCAGGTTTAGAAAAGAAAATGCTTACATTTACCTATACGGTTAGAGCGCTTTTAGCCTCATATCTCTTGTTTGATCAATGAGTTCAAAATTAAGCCTATTCCCATTATAAACAATAATCAGACATTTGTTAAATGTTTAACTATAATTTTTTTTGATATTTTTTTTTCCAGCCTTCCGGTTCGGGCATGGAATAAAGGGATTTTGCTTCTTTTAATATATTTAATTATGTTTTTTTGCAAAAGCTCACGTCAGAAAAAATATCAAAAGAAAGTGGCATGAGCCACTCTCTTTTTAACCGCTGAAAAATTTCACTGCTTGCATCGCTAAATAGGCAATTCCAGCACCAATCAGCGGGCCAACAGCCACACCTTTGAATAAACTGACAGCCAAAATCGTACCGAATACAAGCGCTGCTGTGATATGCGGATCGTTTTCGAGTAGCACAATGCCGTTTTTTGCAATTAATGCTACTAATATACCCGCTCCGAGTGCAATCCAAGCATAAGAGGATTTCATTGCTTCTCCAAGCTGTTTAAATCCAATGTCCCCTGTTGCGATCGGTACAAGCACAGCGATCGTGATGACCGTCACACCCCAATTGATACCTTTTGATTGCAGAACCGGGAAAATTTTTTGATCTAATCCAATGAGTTTAATCGCAATCAGCACAGAAACCGCTAAAATTAACGAATTGTTCTTCGCTATGAGTGCAATGACGAGTAAAAGAATTAAAAATAAATTGGCTTGAGTGAACATATGCCGCCCCTTCCTTTCTTTTTATTGCGACCTTTTCATATTACTAATCTTTTTGAATAAAATGAAGTATCGGACATGCTTGTTTTTTGGAGGGGATTGTGTGAATCACACGTATGTGGCCATTTTTTTGCGAAGTTTGATGATTTTCAGCATCGCCGTTTGTGCGGTTGTTTTTTTATATCAGTCTTTTCCGTTTTTATATCCATTTTGGATTGCATTTGCCGTGTCGTGTTTGATTCATCCAGCCGTATGTAAAATCGAAAACATGACCGGGATGCCAAGAGGTTTTGTTGTCATCATTGTGCTATTACTCTTTTTAGTGGCAGCAGCCGGATTCATGACACTTTTAGTGGCGGAAATCATTTCAGGAAGTGCTTATTTAGCAAAGGTACTGCCAGGTCATCTTGATCAAATGATTGGGATTGTGGAACGTTTTTTCACGGATCAGATTTTGCCTTTATATCATGATTTGACTGCTCAATTTAATACACTTCAAGCAGGTCAAAAGGAGTCGATTTTAGGACAAATCCAAGCACTTGGTGACGAAGCAGCGGCAAAAATCGGGACTTTCCTTTCAAAAACTCTTGAATTCATTCCAGCTTTTTTAGGTCTTTTGCCTGATGCAGCAGCGACGCTTTTATTTTCCGCACTAGCGACTTTTTTTATCACAAAAGATTGGTTTACATTAAAAAAATATGGTTCTCGTATCTTTCCCGCCAAATGGATGCTTCATACACGTGCCATCTTATCTGAAATCAAAAAAGCCATTTCTGGCTTTATGAAAGCCCAGCTTCTCCTTGTTGCCATGACAATTGGTATCGTGCTGATTGGACTTTTCATCTTAAAGGTCGAGCATGCGATTGTGATCGCTCTATGTATTGGTCTAGTTGATTTACTTCCTTACATCGGGAGTGGCACGGTTTTTCTTCCGTGGATCATTTACTCCGCCATGACAGGAAATCTTTCACTCGCCATTGGACTGGGCATTTTGTATATTGTGGTGCTCATTCAAAGACAAATATCAGAGCCAAAAGTCTTAAGTAAATCAATCGGTCTTAATCCTTTAGCAACACTCGTGGCATTGTTTGTCGGGTTAAAATGCTTTGGTTTTCTTGGACTTGCACTCGGTCCCGCTTCTCTTGTCGTTTGGCAGGCGTTTCGTAATGCAGGGGTTTTCAGAGACCTTTATCAGTACATTCGGTATGGTGCGCAAAAGTAAAAGAGACCTGATGAGAAGGTCTCTTTAGCGTATAATCGTATAGCGTTTGCGATTGGACATGTTTCTAAGCCAGCGCTCAAAGAGCGGTTTGATCCGTTTTCTTGTCATGGGAATGAGCAGAACAGCCCCAATCAGATCAGAAAGGAATCCAGGTATGAGCAGCAGCAAACCACCGATCAGAATGCAGAAGCCATCGACAATGGTGGCCCCTGGCATTTTGCCATATTGTAAATCTCGCTGTACTTTCTGAAATGCTTCTATTCCTTGTTTTCTTGCAAAGTAAGCACCTAGTGCACTTGTCAGCACAATGACTAGCATCGTTGGTAAAATACCAATGATGTTACTTGAGATTAAAAATAAACTAATTTCAACTGCTGGGAACAGAATCAATAATAGTAGAAAATATTTTTTCAACCATATCACCTCATGGGGTCTCTTTCATCGAAAGCTGTTTACTTTTTTTAGTGTAACATAAAAAAAGAGAGGAGTCAGATAACTCCCCTCGTGTGTGATTTAAAGGACGCTTGCACGGCCTTTGTAGATCGCTCCGCGTGCTGGATCTACTGTAATCT
The DNA here is from genome assembly GCF_040047675.1 of Bacillus sp. BS1807G30. Classification (NCBI taxonomy): domain Bacteria; kingdom Bacillati; phylum Bacillota; class Bacilli; order Caryophanales; family Bacillaceae; genus Bacillus; species Bacillus sp. BS1807G30. Next base: position 2,562,895 of record NZ_CP157353.1, read on the forward strand.
CTTCGCCTTCTTTTAGAAGTGTTGTGGCACTGTCGAGACCAACAATGACTGGAATGCCAAGACTGAGCCCAACGACTGCTGCATGGCTTGTTAAACCGCCTTCTTCCGTGATAAGGGCAGACGCTTTTTCTAAAGCACCCATCATATCACGATCTGTGCAGTTTGCGACAAGAATCGCACCATCGTACATTTTTTCCTCTGCTTCTTTTCCGCTTTGTGCAATAACAACCGGTCCAAATGCAGATTTGCGGCCAATTCCTTGACCCTTCGCAATGATGTCACCGACAACATACACTTTCATTAAGTTGGTTGTACCTGTTTCACCAACTGGCACACCAGCTGTAATCACGATTAAATCACCATGTCTTACATAGCCTGTTTCAATTGACTTTTCTACTGCATTCTCAAGCATTTCATCAGTAGATGTCGTTTTTGAACCGCTCTTTGCAAATACACCGAATACGAGTGAAAGTTTTCTTGCCACTGATTCGTTTGCTGTGACTGCTACGATTGGTGCTTTTGGTCTATATTTTGAAATCATTCTTGCAGTATGACCACTCTCAGTAGGTGTCACAATCGCTGCCACATCAAGCTTCATAGCTGTGTGCGCAACAGATTGACCGATCGCATCTGTAATGCTGACCTCTACTTCTTCGCTTCTGCGAGAAAGGATTGCTTTATAGTTAAGTGCTTCCTCTGAACGTGAGGCAATGTTGTGCATTGTTTGCACAGCTTCAACTGGATATGTTCCTGCTGCTGTTTCACCAGATAGCATGATCGCATCTGTACCGTCAAAAATAGCATTTGCCACATCACTTGCTTCTGCACGAGTTGGACGCGGGTTACGCTGCATGCTATCCAGCATTTGAGTTGCTGTGATGACAGGCTTGCCTAAACGGTTGCATTTTTTGATCAGCATTTTTTGAACAAGCGGTACTTCTTCTGCCGGAATCTCAACACCAAGATCTCCACGAGCGACCATCAATCCATCTGATACCTCAAGGATTTCATCGATGTTATCAACGCCCTCTTGGTTTTCAATCTTAGGAATGATTTGAATGTCAGCTGCGTTGTTCTTTTCAAGCAGCTCACGAATTTCAAGAACATCAGAAGCTCGTCTCACAAAAGAAGCTGCGATGAAATCGACACCTTGTTCAATTCCGAACAGAATATCATTGGCATCCTTTTCTGTAATACCCGGCAAGTTCACACTCACACCCGGTACGTTAACACCTTTTTTGTTTTTCAGTGTACCTGTATTCATCACTTTTGTGACGATTTCTTTTCGGTCCTTATTTAATTCTTTTACTTCTAGACCAATCAGACCATCATCTAATAAGATGGTTGAGCCCACTTCTACATCATGAATTAAATCTTCGTACGTCACACTGATTTTTTCAGTGTTTCCCACAATGTCTTCCATACTCACGATAAGATCAGCACCAGCAACTAACTCAATTGAGCCGTTTTCAACTGTACGTGTACGGATCTCTGGACCTTTTGTATCAAGAAGGATCGCAATGTCCTTGCCTAAAGTTTTACCTGCTTTGCGAATGTTTTCAATACGTGCACCATGCTCTTCAAAATCTCCATGAGAGAAGTTTAGTCTGGCTACATTCATTCCTGCTTCAATCAATTCAGTCAGCTTTTCAATGTTTTCACTTGCTGGACCGATTGTACAAACGATTTTTGTCTTTCTCATTACTGTTCCTCCTAAGGTCTTCTCGTTTTATATAGAGAGCTCTTGTGAAAGTCGGTACATATTTTGATCGACTGTATGCTTTTTATCTAAGATGTCTAAAATATCGTGATGAACGAGTTCGTTGCTTTGAATTCCTACACAGCGTCCGCCTCTTCCTTCAAGAAGAAGTTCTACTGCATACGCTCCTAGGCGGCTTGCGAGCACTCGGTCAAACGCACTTGGAGAACCTCCACGCTGAATATGTCCTAAGACAGATACACGCGTTTCAAGGCTTGTCTCTTCTTCAATTCTCTTACCAAATTCGACACCGCTACCTACGCCTTCTGCGACGATGATGATACTGTGCTTCTTGCCGCGCTCATGTCCTCTTCTCAATCTGGCAATAATTTCGTCCATGTCATAGTCTGCTTCAGGAATTAAAATCGATTCAGCTCCGCCTGCAAGACCTGACCAAAGGGCAATATCCCCTGCATGTCTTCCCATTACTTCCACTACGTATGTACGTTCATGAGATGTGGCTGTATCACGAATTTTATCAATGGCATCAATGACTGTATTTAGTGCTGTATCAAAGCCAATAGTGAAATCAGTACCTGGAATGTCATTGTCAATCGTGCCGGGAACACCTACACATGGAAAACCGAGCTCTGTTAATTTCTTCGCTCCCATGAATGAGCCATCTCCACCGATGACAACAAGTCCTTCAATACCGAATTTTTTTAAGTTCTCAATCCCTTTTTCACGACCTTCAACTGTCTTGAATTCAGGACATCTTGCCGTGTAAAGTTTTGTTCCTCCACGATGAATGATATCGCCTACTGAACCTATTTCGAGTTTCTCAATTTTACCGTTAATTAGACCTGAATATCCATTATAAATACCGTAAACTTCTACATTATGGTAAATTGCTTTCCTTACAACTGCGCGCACAGCTGCATTCATTCCTGGGGAATCCCCACCGCTCGTTAAAACTCCTATACGCTTCATCTTTTTCACCTCAGAGACCATATATGAATTAAACATACCATTTCCACTGCTTGAAAACAATCATGAGCAAAACCGGATGTTTTCAATACGAATTTCTAAAACCGTACTTATTATACAATTAAATAAAATGTTTTTAAACAAAAGTTAAGAAAGTCATGAAAGCACTTTGTTCAAAAAACAGTTGTTTCAAGTGCTCTAAACCTTGTCAAATCAACGTTTTCAGACGTTTCAAATTTTATGAAAACAAAAGAAAATTATTTTCAAATAGCGCTTACATCAGATCGTTTTGATGAAAAAAGACGAAAAAAATAAACGCCAGCCAAAAGGCTGTACGTTTATTTAGTTTACCCCAATATATTGATTTTCAATCGATACTTTGCCGATTGCTTTGTATTTTTGATATCTTTGTTCGACTAATTCTTCAGGCGATTGTTTGAGCAAAGATGTAAGTGACTGTTTTAATGTTTTTTCAATGTAGGCTGCTTGTTGTTTCACGTCTCGGTGTGCTCCACCTTGCACTTCTTTAATAACATCATCTATAATATCTAATTCTTTTAGGTCTGGAGCGGTAATTTTCATTGATTCTGCAGCTTTTTTTGCAAGTGATGAGTCCTTCCAGAGCAGTGCTGCTGCACCTTCAGGTGAAATCACTGAATATGTTGAGTTCTCTAGCATAAATAGGTGGTTTCCTACGCCTAAGCCTAGTGCTCCGCCACTTCCGCCTTCTCCAATGACAATACAGACAACCGGTACACGAAGTCCTGCCATTTCGAAAAGGTTTTTCGCAATTGCTTCACTTTGCCCGCGTTCTTCAGCTGCTTTACCAGGATAAGCTCCTTTTGTATCAATAAAGCAAATGATTGGACGATTAAATTTATCTGCTTGTTTCATCAAGCGCAATGCTTTACGGTAACCTTCTGGATGCGGCATCCCGAAATTACGGCGCAAGTTTTCTTTTGTGTCTTTTCCGCGCTGATGACCAATGACTGTGACAGGAAGTCCTTTAAACGTGGCAATTCCTCCAACGATGGCTTCATCGTCACCATAAAAACGATCACCGTGACATTCGAAAAAGTTATCAAACAGCTCTTGAATGTAATCGAGAGTTGTTGGGCGCATCGCATGACGAGCAATTTGCACTCTGTCCCACGGCTTTAAATTTGTATAAATGTCTGTTTCAAGCTTACTCAGACGTGTTTCAAGGCGCTCAATTTCCGCACTTAAATCCATCTCTGAGTTTTGTGTGAACTTTTTCAATTCATCAATTTTCGCTCGAAGTTCAATGACAGGTTTTTCAAATTCTAGTTCTCCAGCCACTCTCGTTCACCTCCTGTGCTGTGTAATGCTAAGATTTGGCCTAATGTTTCTTTCATTTCTGCACGGTGAATCACAGCATCTAGCTGACCATGCTTCATTAAAAATTCAGCCGTTTGGAAGTCCTCTGGTAGGTCTTCACGAATGGTTTGTTCAATGATTCTGCGACCAGCAAAACCAATTAATGCACCAGGCTCTGCAAAGTTGTAATCACCGAGAGACGCGAAACTAGCTGATACACCGCCAGTTGTCGGATTGGTCATCACAGAAATAATCAGACCTTGATCCTCGCTGAACAGCTTTAATGCTGAACTTGTTTTTGCCATCTGCATCAGACTAAGAATCCCCTCTTGCATTCTTGCTCCTCCAGATGCAGTGAAGATGATAAATGGCACCTTGTCCGCTTTTGCTTTCTCAATAGCTAGTGTAATCTTTTCACCAACGACCGAGCCCATGCTGCCCATACGGAACGTGGCATCCATGACAGCAATGACAGCACTTTGACCTTTAATTTCACCTTTTCCTGTCACGATGGCTTCATTCAAAGATGTTTTTTCTCTGTCTTTCTGAAGCTTTTCTTCGTAGCCTGGGAAACCTAGCGGGTTCTCAGAAATGAGGTGACCGTTAAATTCTTCAAATGTGCCTTCGTCTACAAGGCTTTCAATACGTTGTTTTGCATTCATTTGCAAATGTCTGCCGCAATTCATGCAAACACGTAAATTTTTATCTAGTTCTTTGGTGAGCATTATTTTTTTACATTGCGGACATTTGGTCATGATGCCTTCAGGCACATCTTGACTTGCCTGTTCAGAGGGTACAGATGCATATTTTTTCTTTTTACTGAAAATATTCTTGATTGACAAATGACTACCTCCCTTTTTGAAGGGTTTTTTCTTTACACGCACATCCACTATTATAGGACATGTCATAACTGTACCGAAACTATTGTACTTTTTTTGTCAAACGCTGTCATCCTTCATTCAATTTTTTCAGTGGGGAATTGATGAGAAATGAGTATAGGTTTGGGGCGCTGAGTAGTTGGTATATGTGAATTGTGAACGTCTACAAAAAAATCTCATTTAGGATGAAAAAAATTTCGTGAAAGAGAGGAAATGGTGCACGTTTTTCCTCCAAATTCAGAAAAAACGTGCACACTTTTCCAATTCGATTACTCGCCGATAATCGTTAATTTTCTTGTTTTTTCTGCAACAGCTTCTGGGTCTACTTTGATTCTTGAAACGCCCGTTTCCATTGCTGCTTTTGCCACTGCTTTGGCTACCGCTGGCGCTACTCGTGCATCAAATGGCGCAGGAATAACGTATTCCGCTGACAATTCTTCATCTGATACAAGGGAAGCAATCGCTTCAACAGCTGCAATTTTCATTTCTTCGTTAATGTGTGTCGCACGTACATCAAGCGCTCCGCGGAAAATACCAGGGAATGCAAGGACGTTGTTCACTTGGTTCGGGAAGTCAGAACGGCCAGTTCCTACAACACTTGCACCTGCTGCATGTGCATCTTCTGGCATGATCTCTGGGTTTGGATTAGCCATTGCGAAGATGACAGGATCTTTTGCCATTTTCCCAACCATTTCTTTAGTTAAAGCACCTGCTACTGAAACGCCGATAAAGACATCTGCGCCTTCAATCACTTCTTCTAAAGAACCTTCTTTACGATCTTGGTTCGTGAATTTAGCTACTTCATTTTTCACTGCATTCATACCATTCGGACGGCCTTCATAAATAGCGCCTTTTGTATCACACATGATAATATCACGTACACCGAAATGATAAAGAAGTTTGATAATCGCAATTCCTGCTGCTCCAGCGCCGTTTGCAACCACTTTAATTGAAGACATTGATTTTCCAGACAGCTTCAGTGCATTTACAAGTCCTGCCACTGTTACAATCGCTGTCCCGTGCTGATCATCGTGGAAAACAGGAATGTTTGTCTCTTTTTTCAAACGCTCTTCAATGATAAAGCAGTTTGGTGCTGCAATATCTTCAAGGTTCACGCCGCCAAATGTCGGCTCAAGAAGCTTCACTGTTTCAACGATTTTGTCTACATCGTTTGTTGCAAGTGCGATTGGGAATGCATCAACACCTGCAAAGCTTTTGAATAATACAGCTTTTCCTTCCATTACTGGAAGAGATGCTTCTGCCCCAATGTTTCCAAGCCCTAACACAGCACTTCCGTCTGTGACAACAGCAACCATATTGCCTTTCATTGTATAATCATACACTTTGCTTGTGTCGTCATAAATATCTTTACATGGCTCTGCCACACCTGGTGAGTAAGCCAAGCTCAAGTCTTTCGCATTTTTCACTTGTACCTTTGATTTTGATTCGAGTTTGCCTTGATTCTCTTTGTGCATATGTAATGCTTCTTCTCTTAATGACATGTGATGAACACTCCTTCAAGTGGAAAATGATTTAATGAATTGCTAAGTTGATAAGCACATACTTGGCAGTTTAAATACACAGAATCTTTAAAATGATAACACAATAGGTGAAATTGTAAAACATATTCAGACGATTTGTCATCATTTAATCACAACGTTTTGTTCACCGAGCAGCTCTTTTAACTGGAAAATCACCGCATGATCTGCATGAACTTTGTATGCATCTGGAAGTCTCATCGTCTTTTTTTGCTTTTCATAATACAAATAGACATCTGCTTCTCCGCTGTGCATGGAGATCACTCGTTTCACTTGTTCTAGCAGCTCTTGCGTATGGTTCTCTTCTTTGACTCGAATGTAGACAGATTCTTTTCTTTTAGAGCCCATCTCTTCCAGTAGAACAGCTTCTTGCACGATGATTTGACTGCTCTCATTTCTGACATCTATTCTGCCTTCAACATAAAGCATTGCGCCCTCCTCAAGTAAGGGGGACAGCTTTCTAAATTGCTCTGGAAAGACGACACCTTCCATTTCTCCCGTTTCATCCCCGAATGTGACAAATGCCATCGATTGTCCATTTTTTGTCCGAATCGATTTCACCTTTGTCAAAAGACCACCCATTGAGATCTTTCGCTTTATATAGGAAGAAAGTCTGATGATTTCCACTGCACCATTCTCTCTCAAACGATCTCGATACGCTTGTACTGGGTGATTTGATAAATATAACCCGAGTGCTTCTTTCTCAAATTGCAAGAGATCGACAAGCGGCATTTCTTCTATCTCCGCATATTTTGGCTTAATGGAGAACGTTGTATCCCCAAGAAAGTCCAATTGATCCTCAGGTGTTAAAAATGACACATGGTCTAACGCAATATCTATCGATGCTAATAACGAAGCACGATTTGGATGAAGCTCATCCATTGCCCCTGAGAAAATGAGGGCTTCAATCGTTTTTCGGTTGACACTCTTTGTTGATACCCTTGCGCAAAAATCAAATAAATCTTCAAATGGCTTTTCCTGTCTTGCTCTGTATATATCCTTTACAGCTGACACTCCGACATTTTTGATCGCTCTTAAGCTGTAGCGGATCTCCCCTTTTTCAACCGTGAATGGAAATTCGCTCTTATTAATAGAAGGCTTCAACACAGATATCCCTTTTTCCTTTGCCTCATAGAAATATTGAGCCACTTTGTCTTCATTTCCAATCACACTCGTTAAAAGACCGCACATAAAATATAACGGATAATGCGCTTTTAAATAAGCAAGCTGAAAGCCGATCATGCTATATGCAACAGCATGGCTTCTATTAAAACCATAGTTTGCAAATTTGACGATTAGGTCATAAACGTCATTTGCAATGTTAACAGGATACTCCTTTTTTAGGCATCCTTCAACAAAATGGCTTCGCTCTTCATCAAGCACCTTTTTATCCTTCTTTGAAACGGCTCTTCTTAGTAAATCAGCCTCGCCCAGCTTAAAGCCTGCCATCTTTGCTGCAATCAGCATGATTTGCTCCTGATAGACGATAACCCCATATGTATCCTTTAAGATGTCATACAAATCTGGATGCGGGTAGGAGACTTTCACTCTGCCATGCTTTCGGTCGATAAAGAGCGGGATATTCTCCATCGGACCCGGGCGGTATAAGGCATTGACAGCCACGATATCTTCTAGACTAGAAGGTTTCAGTCGTCTCAGCACCTGACGCATACCTTGTGATTCGAGCTGGAAAATCCCCGTTGTATCTCCCGCTGATAACAAATCAAACGTTTTCTGATCTTCATATGAAATGTCACTAAAGTTAATGTGGACGTTTTCCTGTCTTTCAATCTGGTTTTTAATGGATTCAATTAATGTTAAGTTTCTCAAACCTAAAAAATCCATTTTTAAAAGACCGAGATCTTCTAAATAATTCATCGCATATTGCGTCAAATACACTCCATCATGGCCTTCTTGAATAGGCACGACTTGTGTGAGCGGCTCCTCACTTAGGACAACGCCGGCTGCATGTGTTGACGTATGTCTTGGTAATCCTTCTACCTTTAAAGCGGTTTGAAACACTCTTTGCAGCTCTTCAGATTGCTGGAGCAATGTTTTTAATTCTGAGGAGACTGTCACCGCTTCTTTCAGTGTCGTCCCTGGCTTTGATGGGATGAGCTTTGCAAGGCGGTCTGCTGCTTTTGAATCAATTCCCATCACACGTCCGACATCTCTTAAAGCTGCCTTTGCGGCAAGTGTTCCAAACGTGACAATTTGCGCCACATGCATATCCCCATATTTGTCTTTTACATATGAAATGATTTCATCTCTTCTCGTGTCAGGGAAATCGATATCTATATCCGGCATGCTGATTCGTTCAGGATTTAAAAAACGCTCAAATAAAAGCCCGTGACGGATCGGATCGACATCTGTAATAAACAGAACATACGCAACTAAAGAGCCTGCTGCTGATCCCCGGCCAGGACCTGTGACTATGCCATGATCATGAGCATACTTCATAAAATCCCACACAATGAGGAAATAGTCACTGAAATTCATTTTTTGAATGATGCTCAGCTCATACTCAAGCCTTTTGATATATGTGTCATTTGAAGCAATCTGTCTTCGTTTCATGCCTTCTTGGCACACTCTTCGTAAAAACTGATCAGCTGTTGATTGATCAGGCGTCGGATAAGTTGGCAGTTTCGTCTGACCAAGATTTAAATCGACCTCACAGCGGTTTGCAATCTCAACCGTTCTTGCCAGCAATTCTGGATCATCACCAAACCACTTCATCATTTCTTCGGTCGATCTGAAATGCTTGTCTCCTTGGTCTTCCTCTATTTCTGATAACTGCTGGCCTGCTTTAATGGCCTTTAAACATGTATATGCGGTTTTGTCCTCTTGATGGATATAGTGGACGTCACCTGTTGCCACAAGCGGGATGTTCGCCCTTTTTGAGAGTTCCCGCAGCTTATGAGACAGCTCTTCGTCCTGCTGAAACGGCTGAACGGCTAAATACACATGTTCCTCACCAAAAAGATCTTTTAAATGGCTCGCTGCATCCCTTGCTTCATCTAGCTGATCATGTTGCAGCAGCGTTTCAATATAGCCGGATACGCCTGGTGTGATGGCAATAAGGCCATGATGATAGGCTTTCAGCCATTTCTCTTTCAGGCCGGTTTTTGACTTTGATTTCAAGACACTGCTAATTTTGATCAAGTTTTGATAGCCTTCATTGTTTTTGGCAAGGAGGATCAAAGGATAAGCCTCTGTCTCTTGTTCATCTATGAAGACAGAAGCTGTTAAACCGATAATCGGCTTGATGCCATGTGTTTTACATTCCTTATAAAATTCAACCGTTCCATACATCACATGGTCATCCGTAAGAGCGAGCGCTTGATAGCCAAGTTCTTTCGCCTTTAATACGAGCTCCTTGACCTTCGCTGCACTGCTCAACAAGCTGTATCCACTGTGGACCTGAAGATGAACATAGGACATGCTTAATCCACTCCTTTCGTCTAAATTCATTCTTTCATTATAAAACGCGATGCGGTGAGAAACAAATGTTCTTTCTTTTCCGCTCGTTCATACTTGTCCAGCACACGCCATATATTGAATAGAGTGAGGTGGGAAAAATGGATGTGAAGGAAGCCTTTATTCCAAACTTTATTAGTTGTTATTTTATCGCACTGGGGGTTATTTTGGGCGGTGCCATTATAGGCGGGGTAGGTGCATATTTATCTGGTCAGCCACCGCTATCAATTATTTCAAGTCTTGCCAACCGCTTAAAAATTTGGGCACTTGTTGCGGCAATCGGTGGAACTTTTGATGCGGTCTATAGTTTTGAAAGAGGGATTTTCGAAGGGAACACACGTGATATTTTCAAGCAGATCTTGTTAATTATCTCTGCTATGGGCGGTGCGCAAACGGGGTATCTCCTGATTACGTGGCTCACTCAGGAGCATGTGTCATCATGAGGGTGCCTGAGCTGTATAAACGTCCAGGCTGGCAGCGTTTTTTTGCTGGGATGATGTTCGGCGCAATTATCAGCTGGCTGATTTTTCTCTTTACGTATGGCACCTTTCAAGAGAAGCAAGTGACACTGCTCAGAAGCCAGCAGCACCATATGGACAGTCTGAAAGAACAAATCACACTCTATCGGGAAGATTTGCATAAATTAAATGAAGACAATAAGCAGCGTCTGCTTATTCAGAGCGTAGACGTTCACCTCGTCAACCGTGAGCAGTACAAAATCCCGGAGCCAGATACCTTGAAATTTGAAGATCAGGTGAAAGAGGATATCTCAGAGGTGATCACAAAGGATATTGAAAGTGTCTATAAAACAAAAGAGCTCTTAAAACGGACCGTGGAAAATAAAGAATATACGATTAGAGAAAAGGCATACCGCGCCAAAGTCACTGAGCTGACCATTTATACAAAGCTATCGCTTGAAGTGCGTATTTCCTTTGCTGAATAATAGATGATGTGGAATTTTTATGAATTTCTGCACTCAATGATCGCTTTTCACTTGTTATTTTTATACACTAAAAGAAGAACGAGATGATTATAAGAAAGAGGTGAGAACAATGGAGGTTTACAGCTATCGTCAAATGGCACGAGACAAAGCAAGCCGGATTAAAGACGGCATGTGTGCTTATGCTGAGACAGAAATGATGGCCCATTTAATTAAAAAAGAATTAAAGCATCAAAATCTCCAAGCCTATGAAGATTCAACTGACATCGGCTGCTGGTTTATCCCTGTATCCAAGTAACCCTTTTCTCAAAGCTCAAAAAAGAGAGGGGGGACTTGAAGCCCCTCTCTCACGATGATGATTTACATACTTCTTCTAAATCACGCAAAATCTCATCTGCAACTGCCCAATCATATATGGACGCACCGGCTGCAAGCGGGTGACCTCCGCCATGATATTTTTTAGCAATGGTGTTAATGACGACGCCTTTTGAGCGGAATCTCACACGAATCTGATCGTTCTCTTCCACAAAAAAGACCCATGCCTTAATCCCTGCAATATTTCCAAGTGTTCCAACAAGCTGTGAGGCTTGCTGCGCTGTTGTTTGGAATGACTCCAAAATGTCACGTTTAATAAAAACAGAAGCTACGCCATTCTCTGATAAGGAGATATGTTGAAAAATATAGCCATTTAATTTCACGACATTCAAATCTGTCTCATACAATTGATTGAAAAGGTCTGATGATGAAAACGAATATTCGATGAGTTCACCCGCATATTTGAGTGTCTTTTTCGTTGTGTTTGGGAAAAGGAAACGGCCTGTGTCTCCTACAATGCCGGCATAAATGAGTTCTGCCGCCTTTGTATTCAGCTGATATCCTTCTTCTTTCCCCTCTAAATACAGCTCATAAATCATTTCACTAACAGAGCTTGCTTCTGTATCAACCCAAAGCAAATCACCATACGGATCTTCATTCGGATGATGATCAATTTTCATCAGCTTATCGCCCATTGAATAACGCTGATCATCAATTCTTGCTTGATTCGCAGTGTCACAGACAATGACAAGGGCACCTTTGTACACTTCATCTGGCACGTCATCTAATTCATATAAAAATGAAAGGGATGGCTCAGGGGTTCCTGTCGCATAAATATTTTTTTCTGGATAGGTGGCACGCAAGATTTCCGTAAGGCCGCACTGCGATCCATATGCGTCTGGATCAGGTCTTACATGTCTATGAATGATGATGGTGTCATATAATGATATGGTTCTAATCAGTTCTTTTTTCATAAATACTCCTTCTTATGCGATACTCTTTTTATTATTAAATCATAATCTACCCAGACAGAAAAGTGAGGAATAGACAATTTATTCTAGTAAGCAAGCCTATTTACGTTTAAAATAGGGTTGTAACCACTTACAATGGAGGCTTGGCACATGCTTGTTTTGATTGTGTTTATTATTTGTTCTGCCATGTTTTATTTATACTACAAAGCAAAGAATGTCCGTACGAACCGGCCGGTCGAAAAGAAATTCTGGTCTGCCAAATCAAGTATGGCACTTGGCTGCTTTGTCCTGCTCTTCGGTGTGAATCAATTATTTTTAAACCGCTCGTCACTCGCATTTGTCATTGGGTTTGTTTTTGTTGCAGTTGGTATCGGCAGTACATGGGCCGGATATAAAGCCTATAAGCACTATCTTCCGCTCTTTTTAAAGGAAGGCGAAAAAGACCACGCATAATAGAGAAAGGGCTAAAATGAACTTTATTTTAGCCCTTTCTCTTCTTTTCAGCGTGATAGAAAACCTTTGCAGCCCTAGGAAGGAGGAGTACTGGCGCGGAGCGAATGTCACATTCGTGAGCACCAGCACGCAGGACTGATAAAGAATACGAGGGTTTGTTTACACGCTGAAAGGGCGCATTCATGCCGCCCTTTTTTGCCTATTATCCTCTCTCCATCAGCTGCACCATCAACATCGCTTTGCCTACAATATTTGACTGATGGTAAACTTCCACTTCCAGCTTTCCAAACTTGCGCCCAACTTCTAAAATATTCGGTTTGATCTGTATCGTGGATTCCATTTGAACCGGTTTTAAGAAATAGACAGAAAGACTCTCTACAATTAGCTCGCCTTTTTTATGAGACTTTAAGAAGCGGTTGGCTGATTCGATTAAAATTTGTGTAAACACACCATACGAAATATTGCCGAGCTGATTTGTCATTTGTGGTGAGACTTCATATTGGTACACCGCATCTGTTTTTGGTTTTTCTGTCTCAGTCTCCTTAAATCCTCGTGACACGACATCATCCAGCTTTTCACCGACCTGCGGCTGCTTTTGAATCATTTGCAGCGCCTTCAGCACGTCCTGACGGCTAATCATCCCAATCAGCTTCGCATGATCATTTACAACTGGCAGCACCTCAATACCTTCCCACACCATCATTTGTGCAGCTGAAGCGACAGATGTTTTGCCAATAACGGTCAGCGGATTTTTTGTCATCACTTTTTCAATCGGTGTAGATCGGTCATGGCCTGCAATATCCTTTGAGGTCAAAATGCCGTGAATTTTCATTTGATCGTCTGCTACCGGGAACCGGCCGTGCCCGGTTTCATAATTCTTTTCATACCATTTCTCAAGTTTGTCTTCTGGCGATAAATAGACGGTCCGTTCTATCGGCGTTAAAATATCCTCCACAAGCACAATTTCTTTTTTAATCAACTGGTCATAAATGGCCCGGTTAATGAGAGCCGCTACGGTAAATGTATCGTAGCTTGTTGATAAAATGGGTAGCTCAAGCTCATCTGCGAGCTGAATAATTTCATCATCTGTTGAGAATCCCCCCGTGACCAGCACAGCCGCTCCCGCCTCTAATGCTTGCCGGTGAGCATTGATCCGGTTTCCTACGATCAACAGGTTGCCTGCTGCTGTGTAACGCATCATCGCATCCAGTTCCATTGCACCGATGACAAATTTATTTAACGTTTTATGTAAGCCAGCTCGTCCACCAAGCACCTGGCCATCAATGACATTGACCACTTCCGCATATGTCAGCTTTTCAATATTTTCTTTTTTCTTCTGTTCAATTCGAATGGTACCGACTCGTTCAATGGTGCTCACGAACCCTTTATTTTCAGCATCCTTAATAGCCCGGTAAGCCGTGCCTTCACTGACTTTCATTTCTTTCGCTATACGCCGGACAGAAATTTTCTCTCCGACATCTAATGAATCAATATACGATAAAATTTGCTCATGCTTTGTCGCCAATCCCGTTCACCCTTTTTGTTTTCAGCGTTTTCATCTATATTTCATTATAAAGGCAGGAGGCTTTTAATAGCAATTTGTCTTTTACACGAGCACGATGCAAGCAAATAAAAAAAGCCGGTTGGATGCCGGCTTTTCTTCCTATTATTAAATATCGATGGATTCTCCGCTGTTTAATACGTGACCCACGCCGCCATGCAAGCTGTCTGCAAAGGCATGAGGATCTTGCTCAATCGGCGGGAATGTACTGTAATGAATCGGTACGACTTGTTTCGCACGAAGCCACTCTGCTGCGATTCTCGCATCGTCTGGTCCCATCGTGAAGTTATCACCTATTGGCAGGAAGGCGAGCTCAATATGATTCAGCTCCCCAATGAGTTTCATATCCGAGAAGAGAGCCGTGTCTCCAGCATGATAAATTGTTTTGCCTTCAGCAGTAAATAAAATACCGGATGGCATCCCTGTATACGTAATCGTTTTGGATTCTTCATCAATGACCGCTGAGCCATGGAACGCTTGCGTCAGCTTGACTTTACCAAATTCAAATTCACGTCCGCCGCCTATAGAAAGCGGGTGCGTTTTCACCCCTTGCCAGCCTAAATAAGTGGCAAGCTCGAATGGCGCAATCACGAGTGCGTCATTGTTTTTAGCGATTTCAATCGTGTCTCCGACGTGATCTCCATGCCCGTGCGTGAGCAAAATCACATCTGCTTTCACATCTTGCGGTTTGATATCCGTGTGCTTATTTCCATTTAAAAATGGATCAATCCAAATATGGTATCCGTTTGTTTCAATGTGTACGACTGAATGTCCATGATATGTAGCTTTCATGTAAATATATCCACCTTTCGAATTTGATCTCATTTTGTCTATTCCCTCTATAAAAAGCTGAAAAACTTAGTGCCTATGAATCACATTAAGACCACCTGTTGCTTCAATGACGGTTCCTGTAATGAGGTCTGAACGGTCATCACATAGAAATGAAATGATACGACCGATATCCTCACCTGTCCCAGACCGACCAATCGGTGTTTCATCGTCTTTTATCTGACGTGCTTCCTCTATCGTTGATTCTTTCATGTCTCCAACGATTTTGCCTGGACACACCATATTAGCAGTGATGCCGTTTTCGGCTTCTTCAATCGCAATGGTTTTCGTTAATGACGCAAGGCCCACTTTTGCCGCTCCGAAGGCTGATCTGTGCATCCAGCCTGGCGCATGGTCTGCTCCTTGGAAGCCATATGTGATAATCCGGCCAAAGCCTTGTTTTCTCATCATAGGGATCACCATTCGGAACAAATGGAACACTGCGGATAGGTTGCCTTCCATCATTTGATACCATTCGTCTTCAGAGTAATCCGCGAGTTTTTTTCGTTCAAAAATATAAGGTCCAGCATTATTGATCAAGGCATCAATCCGCCCAAATCGCTCTGCTGCCAGCTCGACCATGTTTTTTAAATCTTCTTTGTTTGTCACATCGCCTTGGACAAATTGAAGCTTTTCTTCGTATTCTTGCAGTTCTTCTTTCATCTGCCGGACAGCTTCATCATCACTTCGATAATTCACTGTCACAGAATACCCCATATTCAGTAAAGACTCGGTGACTTTCCTGCCAAGTCCTTTAGAACCCGCTGTTATTAATGCGTGTCGCACACAATCTCCTCCTAAAGCAAAGGTTGCAAGTTCATGTGTTTCTTTTGTTATCTTTACTTTACTATAAACCGGCTCCCTTCGCACTTTTGAACCCTTTAACAATGAGGGGAAAACCGTATAGGGTGATTCATCCACTTTTTCATATCCCATGAACCATGGATATCGAGAAGCAGCGAAACAAACCGATAGCATTCTCTCACCTCATGAAGCTGGCGAGGAAGCGGGCAAATCTCTTCATAGCCCAATTGAACCACTTGTGCAGCTTCTTTCGTCAAAAGATATTCTAGTGCAATCAAATCAAACGCAGCTGGTCCAAATACGACATATTCCGTATCAACTAGACTCGCCACTTGATCATCGTCTTCAATATATTGCGATGGGTCTAAATCAATTAAAATGAGACTGGCTGCATCAGGAGGACTTAGCGTTTCAAGCTTTTGCTGCACCTTTTCTGCATAATTCTGATATTCAGGCTGATCAGCGTAATAGCGGCTGATGAGTTTGGAGACTGCCTTTTTTAACAGCGCATGGAATTCTCTCAAATGTCTCTTTTCTCCCCCGTATACTGCTCCGAAAAAGTTTGTTTGATATGAATGAAGATGCGCTAGTCTCCTCCCGTAATCCCTATAGAATTGTGCTGAACGGCCCTCAAAAGATGTTAAAGGGATTCCTTCTACTTTTTCCATGACATAAAAGTGTTTCCCCGCCTTCTTCACTTTACGAACAACTTTCGGAATATGGAAGGAATTCGTATGAGCCAGCTTTTCATTGATTTCATCAAGATGCTCTTGTACAGTACGGGCATCTACTCCATAAATCATGTTGATCCCATACACAAATTCACTTTCTTCTCTTGCAGTTTTTGGAGATTTCACTACATATTCCGTTTGGTCTTGTAAGGAAATCAGCCACACATCATTAGCCCTACCGTCGTATGGTTCTCCTAACGTTTTCACTGATACGATAGGCTGATCAAACAAAGCCTGAAGCGTTTTCTTCATGAACTGTTGTCACTCCTTATTCAGCTTGACACTGGTATGCTTTCATTTTCTCCAGTGAAGATCAATCTCCTTTTTCCCCTGAAAAAAACCATCCGTATAAACGAATGGTTTTGGCGAATTATGCTAGGCAGGCTTTTGCTTTTTCTAAAGCGAGCTGAATTTGTTTAAATCCAGTTCCACCTGCACTTGTTCTTTTTTCAACAGCAACATACGGATCAAGAACAGTGTAAATGTCTTTTTCAAAGAGGCCGCTTGCTTCTGTAAATGTTTCAAATGGAAGGTCACTTAAATAGATGCCTTTTTGAATGCATGTATACACAAGCTTCCCAACGATTTCGTGTGCTTCACGGAATGGCATGCCTTTTTTCGCAAGGTAGTCTGCCACTTCGGTCGCATTTGAGAAATCTTCTTTTGTTGCTTTTTTCATGATGTCTTCGTTCACTGTCATTGTTTGAATCATGCCTGTGAAGATTTGCAGGCTGCCAGCGATTGTTTTCACCGTATCAAACATGCCTTCTTTATCTTCTTGCAAGTCTTTGTTATACGTAAGCGGCAAGCCTTTCATAATCGTGAGCAGCCCCATCAGGTTGCCATATACCCGCCCTGTTTTTCCGCGGATCAATTCAGCCATATCCGGGTTTTTCTTTTGCGGCATCATGCTGCTGCCTGTTGCGTACGTGTCATCAAGCTCAATGAATTTGAATTCTTGAGAGCACCATAAAATGATTTCTTCACAAAGACGTGAGAGGTGCATCATCACAAGGCTGCTATTAGACAAGAACTCTAAAATGAAATCACGATCACTCACGCCATCAAGGCTGTTCTCGTAAATATGGTCAAAGCCAAGAAGCTCTGCTGTATATTCACGATCAATTGGGAATGTCGTTCCTGCTAACGCCCCGCATCCAAGTGGTGACACATTAATCCGCTTCAATGAATCTTGAAAACGTGCTTTGTCCCGCTCAAGCATCCAAAAGTAGGCGAGCATATGATGAGCAAAGGAGATAGGCTGTGCACGCTGTAAGTGCGTATATCCTGGAAAAATCGTTTCAACGTGCTGTTCAGCTTTTTCTACAAGCACTGTTTGAAAAGAAGAGATCAGCTCAATGATATGCTCTACTTGGTTATTCAAATATAAATGCATATCGGTTGCGACCTGATCATTCCGGCTTCTCGCTGTGTGCAATTTGCCGCCAAGCGGACCAATCTCATCAATGAGCATTTTTTCAAGGTTTAAATGAATGTCCTCATAATCTACTGAGAAATCGAGTTCATCCGCCTCTGCCTTTTTCATGAGCGTATTCAGTCCGTCTTTGATTGCAGCGGCCTCCTCATCGCCGATGATACCACATTTATTCAGCATACTTGCATGGGCAAGGGAGCCGGTCAGATCTTCTTTGACTAATTGTTTGTCGAAATGAATGGATGCACCAAACTCATCGACCCATTTTTCTGGTGTTTTTTGAAATCGGCCTCCCCAAAGCTTTTTCATGCTTTAACCTGCTCCTTTTTATTCACGATGCTGTTTACTTTTGTTGGTAAACCCCAAAGGTTAATAAATCCTACAGCTGCATCATGATCGAATTCATCTGCTTTTGTGTAAGTCGCTAGATTTTCATCATAAAGTGAATATGGTGATTTACGTCCTTCTACAATGGCATGGCCTTTAAATAGTTTCACACGTACAACACCTGTTACGTTCTTTTGCGTTTCTTGTAAGAATGCATCTAGTGCTGATTTAAGTGGTGAGAACCATAAGCCGTTGTATATTAATTCAGCCATTTTTTGTTCAACGATTGGCTTAAAGTGTGCTACTTCTTTAACAAGCGTTAAGTCTTCAAGTTCTTTGTGTGCTTTTAATAGGGTAACTGCACCTGGGCACTCATACACTTCACGAGATTTGATTCCAACAAGACGGTTTTCAACATGATCGATTCTGCCTACACCATGCTGGCCAGCAACTTCATTTAAATGAAGGATCAGATCAGATAATGAATACTGGATTCCGTCAATCGCTGTTGGTTTTCCTTTTTCAAACGTGATTTCAATGATTTCAGGTGTGTCAGGTGTTTTTTCAAGTGGATTTGTCAGATCATAAGCACCTTCTGGCGGCGCTGCCCAAGGATCTTCTAAAATACCACATTCGTTACTTCTGCCCCAAAGGTTTTGGTCAATTGAATATGGGCTATCTAAGTTAATCGGAATTGGAATACCGTGCTTTTGTGCATAGTCGATTTCTTCATCACGAGACCATTTCCATTCACGCACTGGTGCAAGAACTTCTAGGTCTGGATTCAATGCTTTGATTGATACTTCAAAACGAACTTGGTCGTTTCCTTTCCCTGTACATCCGTGTGCAACGGCTACGGCATTTTCTTTCTCTGCGACTTCCACTAATTTTTTGGCAATGAGCGGACGAGATAGTGCAGATACTAACGGGTATTTCCCTTCATACATCGTGTGTGCTTGCAGTGCTGCAAGTGCAAATTCTTCAGCAAACTCTTCTTTTGCGTCGATCATGTAAGATTGAACAGCTCCGACTTGAAGTGCTTTTTGTTGAACGAATGCTAAATCTTTTCCTTCACCTACGTCCAGGCAGCAAGCAACAACTTCGTAACCTTGCTCCTGTAACCATTTAACTGCAACAGAGGTATCAAGACCTCCGGAATATGCTAATACGACTTTTTTATTTTGTGACATGTTTGAAAAGCTCCTCTCGCTTGTTTTGATTCTGTGAATGTTTTTTGCATAAAAATAAGTTTTAATTTATAAACATGCATTTAGTATGTATACACTGTAACAAGGAAAAATTGTTTTTTCAACCCCTTTATGAAAAAAACTCTGCCAAATTTTCTTGGCAGAGTCATTTTGGGCTATTTTTGATCTTTTTCAAGCTCTCGCAAGACATGAGGAAGCTCTGGAATAATGAGTTTGGTCATGGCTAACCGAACTGCTCCGGTAGAGCCTGGTGTGGCAAAAACGGCTTTTTGGTTAATCACCCCTGCCGTCGCTCTAGATAAGATCGCGGCTGATCCAATATCTTCTGTATAGCTCAGCATGCGAAAAATTTCTCCAAAGCCCGGCAGCTCTTTTGAGAAAAGAGGTGTAATGGATTCAATCGTGACGTCCCTTGATGCAATACCAGTTCCCCCGTTTAACAAGACGGCATCAATCTTCGCTTCGCTTGTTCCTTCTAAAACGGCGTCTTGAATCGCCCCAATATGATCTTTCACAATATCATATGCAAGAATAAGATGCCCTTGTTCTTTGAGCAAATCAATCATCAGACGGCCGCTTTTATCTGTTTCTTTTGTCCTTGTATCACTGACGGTAATGACTTTTACATGAAGCCTCGTTTTCGCTTCGCGTTTATGTTCTTCGACGCTCATCTCTTCACACCGCTCCTTTCATATTGCCTCACATTATAGCATGCTGATTTCAATAGAAAAAAGCCCTTTTCCGCTGAGGAAAAGAGCTTTAAAAGGATGTTACGCTAAACGCATAACGTCTCTTGCAATCATGACTTCTTCGTTCGTTGGAATCACGATGACTTTTACAGGAGAGTGAGGGTAGCTGATGAATGCTTCTTCGCCTCTCATGTTGTTAAGAGATGGATCCCAATATACGCCCATGAATTCTAGACCACGAAGTACACGTGCTCTCACTTCTGAGCTGTTTTCACCGATTCCAGCTGTGAAGATGATGGCATCTACACCATTCATTCTCGCTGCATAAGAACCGATGTATTTATGAATACGGCTTGCAAAAATATCTAGTGCTACTTCTGCACGGTCGTTTCCTTCTTCTGTCGCTTCTTCGATATCACGAAGATCACTTGAAAGACCAGACACACCTAAAAGACCACTCTTCTTATTCAAAGTAGAAAGTACTTCTTCCGCTGTATGTCCTGTTTTCTCCATAATAAATGGAATAAGGGCAGGGTCAATGTTACCTGAACGTGTTCCCATTGCAACACCCGCAAGTGGTGTGAAGCCCATTGACGTATCGATT
Organism: Bacillus sp. BS1807G30; assembly: GCF_040047675.1. Classification (NCBI taxonomy): domain Bacteria; kingdom Bacillati; phylum Bacillota; class Bacilli; order Caryophanales; family Bacillaceae; genus Bacillus; species Bacillus sp. BS1807G30. The sequence continues at coordinate 2,583,678 of NZ_CP157353.1, forward strand.
GATTTTCCGCCTTCAACTGCTGCGATACTTGCACCATTTCCAAGGTGGCAAGAAATCAAACGAAGCTCTTCAAGAGGACGGCCTAATAGCTCTGCTGCACGCTCTGTTACGAACTTATGGCTTGTCCCGTGGAATCCGTATTTACGAATACCAAAGTTTTTGTAGTAGTCGTACGGAAGGCTGTATAGGTAAGACTGCTCTGGCATTGTTTGGTGGAACGCTGTATCGAACACAGCAATCGCTGGTACGTCAGGCAGAATTTGTTTAAATGCTTTGATTCCTACAACGTTTGCAGGGTTGTGAAGTGGTGCAAGCTCTGAAAGCTGATCAATGTCATTGATGACTTCATCTGTTAATACAACAGAATCGCTGAATTTTTCTCCGCCGTGAACGACGCGGTGTCCTACGCCATCAATTTCATTAAAGTCTTTGATGATGTTAAATTCAATTAGTTTTTCAAGCAGCATTTTAACCGCTACTGCATGATCTGGAATATCTGTGACTTCTGTTTTCTTTTCTCCATCTACAGAAATCGTGAAGATACTGTTGTCCATTCCGATTCTTTCAACAAGACCTTTTGTTAAAACGGTTTCTTCTGGCATGTCGAACAATTGGAATTTAAGAGATGAGCTTCCTGCGTTGATTGCAATAATTTTGGACATTACTGTCGCTCCTTTTACTCAGTTGTTATATAAGGTTTCACGTTTTTTCGGTGCTATATTCAACCTGTTTGAACGGGTCTTTTATAGTTTAACGATAAGTCCGAAAAATATCTGACTTTTTCATTTAAACATTGAAAACTTTGCATTTCAAGTACACCTTCGAACTGTTACCGCTTACATCAATAAGTCGTTATTTTCTGAATAATAAAATAGCCAGACATCACTCTGGCTATTCTTTCGTTTCTTTTTCTTCTATAAACCATTGGTCTAATTTTCTCATGACGCCAACCATTGCTTCCTTCTGTGAGAAAGATGGCAGATTGGCAAATAGCATACGTTTCGGTGCTTCGAGCCCCTCTTTTTTCTTTTGCATCACAAATAAGCTTTTGGCATGCTTTTTGTCTTTGAACATAGAGACTGGCAGCTGAATTAGCGCATTCATATATGCATGTTCTTTGATGAAATCCTTTAATTGTACGCTTTCTTTTCCTTCAAATAAATCGTTTGGAATGATGAAGAATAAGAAGCCGCCTTCTTTCGTGTAACGAAGACTTTGCTCAATGAATAAATAATGCGCAAAGGAATGACCTTCTTTTGCCTTCAATTCATAATCTTTAGCGCGCTCATCATTTGGATAATACCCGACAGGAAGACTGCATACAGCAACATCTGCTGGTGAGATAAGAAGCGGCTCAAGGCTGTCCTGGTGGAAAAGCTCTACTTCTTTTTCTTCTAAGTTCGCTTGTGCCCACGCAATTTTAATGAGCACGTCATCAATTTCAGAGGCAAAACCACGTTTTGTTTCTGCTGTTACATTGTTGAGGACCGCAAGCAGTAAATTCCCTGTTCCCGCTGCTGGATCAAAGACAACCAGCTCTTTTTGTCCTTCTAAAAATTTATTGACCAAATAGCTGACAAACAGACCAATTGTATCAGGTGTCATCTGCCGGTTTGGATGTGAAATATCTTTTTGTCCTTTCAGTACGGCGAGCTGAAACGCTTTACGAATCTGCTCATGATCATAAGAGGCGAAATCTGCTTTCTCTATTAAATCTTTTAGTAAACCGTTTCGATCATTTGACTGGAAAAAGGCTTCTCCTGCTTCTGCCAATGCTTCAATATAGGAAATGTTCTGTTCCTTTTTTAAACGAATTGAAGCTGTATCGAGCAGCTCAAAAATCGTACTCACTTGATCTTTCTGCAATGCTTTTCTCTCCTCGCTTTGTTAAAAGCTATATGTTCTCATTGAAAAGAGCCCCAGTATGAAGCCGGAGCTCTTGTCGATGCTGCTTTTATAACAGTGATTTCGCAGCCTCAATGGCTTTTTCATAATTTGGATGATTGGTTGCTTCGCTTACATACTCAGTGTAAACGACTTTTCCGCTTGGGTCTAATACGAAGACCGCACGCGCCAATAAACGCAATTCTTTCATATATAAACCAAACGCTTCACCAAATGACATATCTCTATGATCAGATAATGTTTCGACATTTTCAATTCCGTTTGCTCCGCACCAGCGTGCTTGTGCAAATGGTAGGTCTGCACTAATGGTATAAATATTGACCGGACCTAAGCCGGCTGCCTCTTCATTGAAACGTCTTGTTTGTGCGTCACACACACCTGTATCAATAGAAGGAATCACTGAGATAATCGTCACTTTTCCTGTTAAATCAGAAAGTGAAACTTCCCCTAGTGAGTTCGTTAATACCGTAAAATCTGGAGCCTGCTCGCCTACTTTCACTTCATTTCCTACAAGCGTTACTGGGCTCCCTTTAAATGTGATCGATGCCAAAACAATTCCTCCCTTATCAAATGTATGGTTCTATCATAGTAGAGAAAGCAAAAAACTGCAAAGCCTAATCGTCCATTTTGAAAAAAAAGTTAACTGCAGGGCAGCTAACTTTTTAAAGGTCTATGTCATCTAGTTTTCGTTCTTTGTGACGATGCTCCCGTTCATCCTTCTTAAACATGTGCTGAAGACGTTCAATTGCTTGAGGAGCAGAATCCAATATTTTATCGAGCAGATGTGTGTGTTCATCCAAATGAAGCATTCGTACGCCATTTGTTCCCACAATTAAAAAGGCGATTGGTGTAATCGATACTCCCCCACCACTTCCGCCTCCAAATGGGAGTCTCGGTTCTTTTCGTTCTTGTTCATCAGACCGTTTTTCTTTCTTTTGGTTACCGTTGAATTCACTGCCGCCGGCTGCAAATCCAAAACCAACCTTTGACACAGTGAGAATGACACTGCCGTCAGGGGTTTCGACTGGATCGCCGATGATCGTGTTCACATCAATCATTTCTTTTAAGTTTTCCATCGCTGTCTTCATCAGACCTTGGATTGGATGATCTGCCATTTTCGGGTTCCTCCTTAAACAGATGATTCATTCTTCGTTGCTTGAAGAGAGGCATTTTTTCTCGCCTTTCTCCCTTTTAACCAATGGACAAGTAATCGAATGGCTGCAAGCATAGCATGTCCAATCCGAAAATAAGCTATACATGCAAAGTGTGTCTGTGATACTTTGTGCTGAAAAGCGGGAATCACTTCATAGACGGGTTTGTGCTTAAAGGTGAGGTGCTCCTGCATAAAGGCAAGAAGTGCTCCTTTTACTGACCACACACCACCGGCTGCTACACCTGTTAAAGCTGCGTCATGAAAACCAATCCATGTGGACCAGTGAAATGAGACGATTTTTATATGAATGAAAAACTTTCGCATGATCCGGTTTAGATCGACAATTTCTTTTGTAATACGCTCCATTTGATGAAGGATTTCCTTTACATCACGTTTTCCCACTTTTTTATGCATGGTTTCTTTTTCTTGATTAGGCGTTTTGGTGCTGGCCATTTTCTTTTCACGAATATCAATCGTTTGATCTTCCGTATTCACTTTCACCATCGGAATGTCTTTCTTCAGTCTGACGATTCCATATAAGGTGATGATCTTCACCGCAATATGGTCATTGTCATTTGCATGTGAATAGTCCAGTGAAATGGTCACTTTCATAAAGATCAATAAGATCACAAGGAACAAAAAAGCTGCGATCCAAACGTACAGCACTGTGCTCACTTCCTCCATAACAAATGATGCTTCCTCTACGATTATGGCTCTCCTTCTGGATTTTATACCCAATCACCCAAAAAAAAGAGTTTGACCGGTACCCGGCCAAACTCTCTTTGATTATGCGTTTGATTCTGTTTTTTCATATAAATGTTCATGAACAACCACCGTATCTGCAAAGTAGTCATGAACCCCTTGCTTTTTCGGCGTAAACCCAACCACGGCATAGAGAACAAAAAGCGTATTAATATATCGCCCCACAATTTCTCTAAAGAAAATGACATCCCATGGCAGCTTCTTCTCCGGCTGAAGTGAGACGACTTTGATTCCAAACACCATCTTTCCAAGTGTTTGTTGGAAAATCTTCGTCATGATCGCAAAATAAAGCAGAAAGACAATTGTCGTTGTGACGGAAAATGGGGAAAACCAACCTCCCCCTTTTGACCAGCCAAAGAGACTAAAGATTGGAGAAACCGTCAAATGGTTAACACCCCATACGACGAGCCAATCTAGGATAAATGCCCAAAATCTAATCCAGAAACCTGCAAAGGCCTGCGCTTCAATTGAAGTGCGCTTCGCAAGAGTCGGCCTTGATTCTCCCTCTTGGCTGCGACTTTCCGTTACTTCATCGAATGTAGAATCCATCTATGATCCCTCCTTTATTTTGAATAGAGATACATCGGTTTAGACCCATTTGAGCCAGCCAGTGTTTCTTTTAAGTTCAGAAAATCAATTTCGCTTTTAAAGAGCTTGCTTGCACTCATATTGAAAAGAGAGTTCCAGCCAAAGCTTTGTGAATAGCTGATAACCTTTGCCCCTTTTAGGCCTTTTTCATTTTTCTTCATTGCTTTTAGTGCATCTTCATAGTACCCAAGCTCATCTACTAATCCGTTCGATTTCGCCTGTGTTCCGTCATAGACCCGGCCGTCAGCAATTTTCTTGACGTCCTGCTTAGACATGCCGCGTCCTTCAGAAATGACTTTCACAAAGCCTTCATAAGAGTTGTCAACCATGCTTTGCATGATAGCACGCTCATCTTTTGTCATATCACGATTTGGAGACATGATGTCTTTGAATTTTCCACTTTTAATGGTTTCATATTTGATGCCTAAATTATCTGCCAGCTTTGCATAATTCAAACTTTGCATGATGACCCCGAGAGAGCCTGTTAACGTTTCAGGTGAAGCAAAGATTTTTTTCGCTGGAGTGGATACATAATAGCCGCCAGAAGCCGCCATTGAACCCATGGAAACATAAATTGGCTTCTTCGCTTTCTTTACTTCTTCTAATTTTTTATGTATTTCAGCACTTTCATAGACACCGCCGCCAGGAGAGTTGACACGCAGCAAGACACCTTTCACAGACGCATCGTCTTTTGCTTTATCTAATTCTTTTAAGAACGCACGATGATCATATGCTTCCCCGCCTAAAAGGCTGGATGCACCACCGTTATCTTGAATCGTACCATTAATCTCAAGTACAGCAATTTTACTCGCTCCGCTGCCATCCTCTAGTACCTTTTCTTCGATTTCGTCCCCGAATTGATAGCTCATCTTATTATCATTGAAGCTTTCATACAAGGCCGTCGTGATACTAATCACAATCGAAAAGCCGAAAACACCAAGTGCAATGATTAAGGCTACCCATCTTTTCGCATTCATTTCTTTCTCCTCCTTTTTGTCTCACTTCGTTCATACGAATACACACATGAAATGTTTCACAGGAACTGTGGTTTTTTTACATTTCATTTCAACATATGATAGCACCGATGTGAAATGACGATCAACTTTACATCTTCTATCATTTGCTCATCATGACGAAAAATTGGTTATTTTATCCTCTTTCCACATCTAATAGCTCAGATCATCTCCACAACGAAACGCCCAGACCTCTCTATCCTCCAAAATGAGCTATTAAATTATGCTCAAAGTCAGCGTTGTCTAATCACTTACAATGACTCATTTCTCAAATGGAAGCCTCTATCATGATGAAGCGTCTTTCTAATATTTTTACTTTCATATGAAAAAAGTGTAAAATGTGAGCAAGGGTTTTTATGTAAGCCCTTTACTACTCGAAATCTATTTTTGACAACAAAGGGGAGAACGTCAATGACAGACAATCGTCGCAATGTATTTTTCTTTTACAAAAAAGATCATGAATTGGATGGACACATTTCTTCTCTGGAGAAGCTCGCTACCGATCAAGGCTTTCACGTCGTAAAGCGTGCAGAAGATGCCCATATCATTGCTTCAATTGGTGGAGATGGTACATTTCTTCAAGCGGTTCGCAAAACGAACTTCCGGGATGACTGCTTGTATGTAGGGGTATCAAAAACAGAGAATTCGCACCTATACTGCGATTTTTCGTTAGAACATTTTGATCAAATGATTGATGCCATGAACACTGAACAAATTGAAGTGAGAAAATATCCGATCATCGATGTAAGCGTTGACAGTACAAACCAGTTCCATTGTTTAAACGAACTGTCGATCCGCTCTAGCATCATTAAAACATTTGTCATCGATGTGTATATAGATGATTTCCATTTTGAAACCTTTAGAGGCGACGGGATGATTATTTCCACTCCGACCGGTTCAACAGCCTACAATAAATCTGTCAACGGCGCCGTGGTGGATCCGATGCTTCCGTGTATGCAAGTAACCGAGCTGGCATCGCTGAATAACAACTCATACCGTACACTTGGAGCTCCTTTCATTTTAAGCAGTGATCGCAAGCTGACACTAAAGGTTGTTCAGGACGGTAACGACCATCCGATTATCGGTCTTGATAACGAAGCGCTAGGTACAAAACATGTCAAACAAATTGACATTGGCCTTTCTGGTAAAGTGATCAAAACGGTCAAATTAAAAGATAACTCCTATTGGGAAAAAGTAAAACGCAGATTCCTTTAATCATTGACAAGCTCCTTTACGGGGCTTTTTTTCATGCCTTTTCATTCAAGGTCATGGTGTCTTTGAAAAGATATGGTATGATGTCACAAGTATACATGTACGAAAAGGAGAACACGATGCCATTACAACATTTTGATCAATATCCATTAAGCGATGAATTGAAACAAGCGCTAGAAGCGCTTCATTTCCATACACCTACACCTGTTCAGCACGAGACATTATCCGTTGCTTTTTCAAAGCAGGACCTCATTGTCAAATCTCAGACAGGCAGTGGCAAAACAGCAGCCTACGGTCTGCCAATTTGTGAAATGGTGGATTGGGCTGAGAATAAACCTCAAGCCCTCATCCTCGTCCCAACAAGAGAACTTGCCATGCAGGTCAAACAGGATCTGACCAGCCTCGGACGATTTAAACGAATCAAAGCGGCCGCCATTTATGGAAAAGCTCCATTTCAAGCACAAAAAATAGAGCTTGCACAAAAGAACCACATTGTGTGCGGAACGCCAGGACGAATATTGGATCACCTCGAAAAAGGGACACTTTCTTTAGACAATCTGTCATTTTTCGTGTTAGATGAAGCAGACGAAATGCTGAACATGGGATTTATTGATCAAGTCTCTTCTATTATTCAGCATCTGCCGCCAAAGCGGATGTCGATGTTATTTTCAGCGACGATGTCTGATGAAATGAAGGATTTGAGTGAGCAGTTTTTACAATCGCCAAAAGTGATAGAGATTGCTCGGGAGGAAACGACGAAGCAGCAAATCACCCACACGTTGATTGAAACCGAGGAAGAAGGCAAGTTTTCATTACTTCAACGAACGATTGTCATTGAAAATCCAGATAGCTGTATCATTTTTTGCAATACGCAGGAGCGAGTGAATGAACTGACGATGAAGCTGGATGAGTGGGATGTTCCTTGCGATAAGATTCATGGCGGGATGAGGCAGGAAGATCGCTTTGCCGTCATGGATGAATTCAAAAACGGGGAATTCCGTTATTTGATCGCAACAGATATTGCAGCCCGAGGAATTGATGTCAGTGATATGACACATGTCATTCATTACGACTTGCCATATGAAAAAGAACGCTATATTCACCGGACCGGAAGAACTGGCAGAGCGGGTAAAAGCGGAAAAACGATTGCGTTTATGACAAGGCACGGGCAGCCGCTTATTGAAGAATTAAAAGAGGAAGCTGGTATTCATTTTCAAATTCAGCCTTATCCTACAAAAGAAGAAGCAGAACAACATGTGGCAAGCTTTGAAGAAAAAATTGAAACACCGATTCAAAAGGAAAATAAGCAGGCCGTCATAGAAAAAGATATTATGAAGCTGTATTTTAATGGCGGGAAGAAAAAGAAACTCCGGGCAGTTGATTTCGTTGGAACGATCGCCAAAATAGACGGCGTTGCGTTTGATGACATTGGGATTATTACCATTCAGGAAACAAAAACATATGTAGATATTTTAAATGGCAAAGGCCCTCTTGTGCTAAAAGCCATGCGCCACACAACGATTAAAGGCAAGCAGTTAAAAGTACATGAAGCACGTGCATAAAAAGTGAAGGCTAAGCGCCTTTACTTTTTTTATTGATTATCATCACAACTTACAAACCCTTCTGCCACCTGCTTTTTTGATACTCAACATGACAAATGTCATATAGTATACATGATGGGTGCTACTATGAACATGACACCTTTCCTTCTATACTTTGAAGTAGAAAGAAACGGAAAGGACTTGAACGTTCATGACGACTTCAACAAACACACAGCAGCAAGCCACTTTAAGAAAACAAGTTGGCCAATTCTCTGGTGCTAATTCGAAAAAAAGTATCATTCAACTCTTTAATACATTCATTCCATTTTTGGGGCTTTGGTTTCTTGCCTATTATAGCCTGAACATCTCCTACCTTTTAACCCTCTTCTTTGCGGTGATTGCAGCTGGATTTTTAGTGCGTGTCTTTATTATTTTTCACGACTGCTGCCATCAATCCTTTTTTAAACAGAAGCCGCTAAATCACCTGTTCGGATTTGTAACGGGCGTACTCACCCTTTTCCCTTATCTTCAATGGCAAAGAGATCATTCAATTCACCATGCCACAAGCAGTAATCTAGACAAACGAGGTACTGGCGACATTTGGCTCCTGACAGTCAAAGAATATCAAGAAGCATCAGCTTGGACGAAATTTCGCTACAGATTTTACCGTAATCCTTTTGTGATGTTTATTTTAGGACCGATCTTTGTTTTTCTCTTAAAAAACCGTTTCAACGTCAAAAATGCTCGTAAAAAAGAGCGCTGGAACACGTATTTCACAAACGTGAGCATCATTGCGCTAGCAACTGCAACGTGTCTTCTTTTTGGCTGGCAGGAGTTCCTGCTTGTCCAAGGTCCAATCTTCCTGATCTCAGGGTCAATCGGTGTATGGTTATTTTATGTGCAGCATACATTTGAAGATTCTTACTTTGAAGCAGATGAACATTGGAATTATGTGCAGGCAGCTGTAGAAGGCAGTTCTTTTTACAAATTACCAAAGCTTCTTCAATGGTTAACAGGCAATATCGGTTATCACCATGTCCATCATTTAAGTCCGAGGGTGCCGAATTATCATTTAGAACATGCCCATGAACACAGTGAACCACTTAAAAATGTGCCAACCATCACGTTAAAGACTAGTATTGAGTCGATGAAATTCAGACTATGGGATGAAGAGACGAAAGCATTTGTGACCTTTAAAGAAGCACGTCAGACTAGAATCACCCCTGTCATAAAAGGAGACATTCTGAAGAAGAATGCATAATTGGCGCAAGCTCTTTCTTACAATAGAAGGAGCTTGTTGTATTTGCAGGATGCGCTCATCTGTTCAATTTGATAAAGTAGTGAAAAAGACTGAAAAAATGAAAAAGGTGAATCACGGATGAAAAAACAACTTAAAATTCAAAAACTGCATGGGATTTCCCCATATATTTGGGCGATTTTTTTCATCCTGCCCTTTTATTTTATCTTTAAGACCCCTTCGACTTTAGGCATTGTGATCGGCATTATTTTAAACGTCGTCTTTTTTGCGGTCTACCGTTTTGCCTTTGTCTCAAAGGGCTGGTCGTTATATGTATTCGGCCTTCTATTAATCGCCATTTCGACTGGTTATGTGATGCTCTACAGCTACATTTATTTTGCTTTTTGTATCGCCTATTTCAACGGGCATATCAAAAGAAAAGTCCCTTTCTATATCTTATACTATATCCATCTAGCGAGCGCTGCCGTAGCGGTGAACTTTAGCCTGATCTTAAAAAAGGGCTGGTTTCTCACGCAAATTCCGTTTGTCGTGATTACACTGATCAGCGCCATCCTCCTCCCTCTTAGCATTAGAAGCAGGAAGGAACGTGAACGGCTAGAAGAGAAATTAGAATATGCCAATGAACGGATCGCCGATCTTGTCAAACTTGAAGAAAGACAGCGAATTGCTCGCGATCTGCATGACACACTTGGACAAAAACTCTCTCTCATTGGATTAAAAAGTGACCTTGCCCGTAAGCTCGTGTATAAAGACCCTGAACAGGCTCGTGCCGAACTAAAAAGCGTCCAGCAGACAGCTAGAACGTCTCTAAATGAAGTGCGAAAAATTGTTTCTTCCATGAAAGGCATTCGGATCAAAGATGAAATATTGAACATTAAGCAAATACTTGAAGCCGCCGATATTGACATGATTTATGATGAAAAAGAAGCGCCGAAACACATCTCTCTTCTAAACGAAAACATTGTGAGCATGTGCATCAAAGAGGCCGTGACGAATGTCGTCAAGCATAGCGACGCCACTGTCTGTCAAATCACGATTCATCAAAAGTCAAAGGAAGCTGTCATTACAGTTGAGGATAACGGCACATTTAAAGGCAGTCATCCATCCTCTCAAACGAAGGGACATGGCCTTGCAGGGATTAGAGAAAGATTGGAATTTGCAAATGGACGCCTGCACATTGAGACAAAAAACGGGACGAAGCTGATCATGAGCATTCCAAATGATTCAGCAGCGAAAGATAAGGAGGAAATAAAATGATTAACATCTTTATCGCAGAGGATCAGCAAATGCTGCTCGGTGCTCTTGGATCGCTTCTCGATTTAGAAGACGATATGACGGTTGTTGGAAAAGGCACAAACGGCCAGGACGCCATAGATTTTGCTAAAAAACACCCGGTCGACATTTGTTTAATGGATATTGAGATGCCAGGAAAATCTGGGCTCGATGCCGCTGAAGAACTCAAAAAGTCTGATGTGAAGATCATCATTTTAACAACCTTTGCCCGTTCTGGCTATTTTCAAAGAGCGCTGAAAGCTGGCGTTAGCGGCTACATGCTGAAAGACAGCCCAAGCGAGGATTTGGCAAGTGCCATCCGCAGCGTGATGAAAGGGAAAAAGGTGTACGCCCCTGAATTAATGGAAGACTTGTATAGCGACGAAAATCCTTTAACTGAACGAGAAAAATCGGTTCTAGAACTCGTCGCAGACGGAAAAAACACAAAAGAAATCGCCAAGGAACTCAGCATAAAAAGCGGCACTGTCCGAAACTACATATCCGTTATTTTAGATAAACTAGAAGTCAAAAACCGAATTGAAGCCATCACTCGTTCCAAAGAAAAAGGCTGGTTTAAATAAGAAAAAAGATCAGGTCATACACTGCCTTGATCTTTTTTTCTTTCTATCAGAATTCCTCTATCCACTGCTAAAATATCATTGACAACAAACCTCACATCTATGGTATGATATCTGAGTGATAATAATTATCATTATCACTCATACAACCAAATACACGGCTTATGTGCCGATTTCAAAGGAGTCTACATTCATGAAGAAAATATTGTTCCCTCTGATGCTCATCTTCGTACTTGCGTTGAGCGCATGTGGCAATAGCAACAACTCTTCCTCAAATAAAGGAAAAAATCAATCAACGTCAGACACGATTACATATCAATCTGAAAATGGACCTGTGAAGCTGCCAGCAAATCCAAAACGTGTTGTTGTTCTCGCCTCTTATACAGGAAATGTCTTGTCACTTGGTGTGAACCTTGTGGGTGTTGACTCTTGGTCAAAAAAGAATCCACGTTTCAAAAAGAAATTAAAAAATGTGGAAGAAGTATCAGATGAAAATGTAGAAAAAATCATGAAGCTAAAGCCTGATGTCATCATTGGTTTAAGCGGTGCAAAAAATGTAGAAAAACTAAAAAAAATCGCCCCAACTGTTTTATTCACGTATAACAAAGTCGATTACCTTCAGCAGCATATTGAAATTGGAAAAGTCTTAAACAAAGAAAAAGAAGCAGAAGCATGGGTGAAGGATTTCAAAAAGCGCACAGCTGAAGCTGGCAAAGAAATCAAAGCAAAAATCGGTGAAGATGCAACCGTATCTGTCTTTGAAAGCGGCACAAAAGATCTTTACGTCTTTGGAGATGCATGGGGACGCGGAACAGAAATCCTCTACCAAGCAATGAAACTAAAAATGCCTGAAAAAGTAAAAGAAAAAGCATTAAAAGCTGGTTATTATGCGGTGTCACAAGAGGTCATCCCTGAATTTGCCGGAGACTATATGATCATTAGCAAAAACAGCGAGATGGACAATTCCTATCAAAACAGTGAAATCTATAAGTCCATTCCTGCTGTGAAAAAACATCGTGTGTATGAAGCAAATGCGGAAGAGTTTTACTTTAATGACCCGCTCACACTTGAATATCAACTATCATTCTTTAAAAAGCACTTTTTAGGTAAATAAACCGAAGCAAGGGACCTCTTCCCTTGCTTTTTTGCTGTCTGCTTCTAGCGGGAGTGCCTATTTTCCGCTACAATGATGTACAAGCTAATTTAAAAAGTGTGGTGCTCGTTTTGTTTAAAATTTTGCTGATTGAGGATGATACAACCCTCTTCCAAGAAATCAAAGAACGTTTAATCAACTGGTCTTATGATGTGTATGGGATCAACAATTTTCAACAGGTCATGCAGGAGTTCACTTCCATCCAGCCTGATCTAGTCATTATTGATATTCAGCTGCCAAAGTACGATGGCTTTCATTGGTGCCGGATGATTCGGCATCATTCCAATGTGCCCATCATTTTTCTTTCCTCTCGTGATCATCCTGCTGATATGGTCATGTCGATGCAGCTTGGAGCCGATGATTTTGTACAAAAGCCCTTTCACTTTGACGTTCTCATCGCCAAAGTAAGTGCTGTTCTTCGCCGAGTCCATGATTATAATGCGGAACCAGCCAACTTAAAAGTCTGGTGCGGCGCTACCCTTGACCTTGAAAATAATACAGTGACAAATGAAAACGGTGAGATTGAATTAACAAAAAATGAGTTTTTTATTCTCAAAGAATTGATTCAGCATAAAAACCATATCGTCAAAAGGGAATCTCTCATCCAAGCTTTATGGGACGATGAACGATTCGTGAGTGACAATACACTCACTGTAAACGTCAACCGCCTTAGAAAAAAACTAGACGAAATCTCCCTTGGCGCCTTCATTGAAACAAAGGTGGGTCAAGGTTATCTTGCAAAAGAAAAGGATGATCAATGATGCTGCAAGCATTTCTAAAAGAACGAAGAAGCTGGATCTTGTTCTTTCTTAGTTTGCAGCTTCTCATTCTCTTTGTTGCATATTTGGATACAACGATTCCACTCGCTTCTCTTTTTTATATCGTGCTTTTGTCTACATTACTCTTCATTGTTTTTCTTTTTTTTCGTTACCGGAAAGAAACTGCTTATTATGAACAACTGAAAGAATGGGACGAAAACATAGACCATCAAATGCGTCTCAAACCCTCTTCCCCTTTTGAACAAATTGTACAGGAGGCAGCGTCAGAGCAAATCGACCGATACCGCCAGATGACGGCTAAACAAAAGACTGCACTGGAAGAAGAAAAAGATGAACTGCTCTCATGGATACATGAGGTGAAAACGCCGCTCACGGCGATGCACTTAATGATTGACCGTATAACAGAACAGCCGCTCAAATCAAATATGACATATGAATGGCTTAGAATACATTTACTCCTTGATGCACAGCTGCATCAAAGCAGGATCCAACATATTGAAAATGATTTATTTATTGAAAAACTGGATCTCCAAAACATGCTAACGAAAGAAATCAAAGCGCTCCAATCGTGGTGTATACAAAAAGGAATTGGCTTTGACCTTTTATTAGAAGAGCGAGACGTATTAAGTGATACAAAATGGTTATCCTTTATGATCAGACAAGTGCTGACAAACGCAGTCAAGTACAGCCATTCATCTGACATTATCATCGAAAGCAAACAAATGAACGAACAAGTGGTGCTCACCATCACAGATCAAGGTAGAGGAATTGACCCAAGAGACGTGTCCCGTATTTTTGAAAAAGGCTTTACCTCCACAAGACATCACAATGACACGGCCTCCACAGGCATGGGGCTCTATTTAACAAAAAAGGGAGCTGACGTTCTTCATATCACGATCGAGGTCAACTCCACATTAGATCAAGGGACCACTTTTACCTTTATCTTTCCGAAAAAGAATGATTTTGTGCATATTGCGAGCATGTGAACATGCAGTTCAAGAAACCCAATCTCTTCATCCAACGATGCATTGAAGAGATTGGGTTATTTTATACAGCCATATCATGCTACTTCACGGGACATCCCCCCTAGATTTTTCCTTCTATAAATACTCATTAGCAGCCCGACTGACATCATTTCTAGAAGAATATGAGATCCCCCATAGCTCATAAAAGGCATGGAAACTCCTGATATAGGCAATAATCCAAAGTTTGTAAAAATACTTAAGATAAATTTTGCTGCAAATGTGGTTGCCAAACCAATCATTAATATTTTGCCATAAGCAGATTGAACTCGTTTCGCTGTATGAGCTACTCTATAAATCAAAGTCACAAACAAAATAAAAACGGCCAATCCTGCGAACCATCCGAATGAATAAATGAAATACGTCAACATCCAATCAGTGTGAACATCATACAATGCGTACGGATTTATCTGAAAACCATTTGAGCTAAATTCATGAAGTGAGTATTGGTAAAAGTGGGACATATCAGCTTGATAAAGAGAAAATAATTGAACAATGAGATAGACAATACCTGCTGCTGTAAACAGAATAAGCTGTCTCATTCTTGCATGAGATACATACATCATCGTTATGCATATGACCATAAAGGTGATGGTTGCAGAAAGAGATCCGACTATATGTAATAAAATAATGGGTAAAGTGACAATCGCTAACCCTAGCCAGGACTTGAAACCATTCTTCCAATTCCAAGATTGATAAATGCCCGCTAACGAAATAATCATCAGAAATGGAAAAATTTCAGTCAGATTGATCGATCCATTATTTAAGCTTAAAAAGAGAATACCGTTCACTCTTGTCCCAATCATCATTGTAAGAATCAGCATTCCAATCGTTCCTATGTATAAATGCCATGAATAGGGTAAAAAGCGCCGATAATCAAAAGCAAACAGTCCAAGCATCAACGCAAGACCAAATACATAGTAAATGAGACTTTTATAAAAGATATTCGTGTCTTGAAAATGAAGTAAATGAGAATGAAACTGAAAATAATACATTACAAACAGCCCAAATAAACAAGTAGCTAATACAAGAAGTATCGTTTTAAAGTCAACTTGAGTTTTGTGTGTTTCATGAAGCTGCATTCCGAGTATGGCTGCATCTCCAATTTGATCGAGCGCTTGATCTACCGCCTCTTCTTCTGACATGCCCGCACTGACCGCTTCCTCTTTCAGTGTGTATAAATGATCACGAAGCTCAAGCTTTATACTTGAATGTACGTCTTTATTTTTGATTCGTTTACACACATTTTTGATATATTGTTCAAATTTTTTCTCTAGTCCCATACGACTTTCTCCCCGTTCAAAACGCCATCTACTGCATCTTTGAACACATTCCATTCTTCCTTCTTTTCCTTCATAAACGCTTTGCCCTGTTCATTAATCCGATAATACTTCCTTTTTCGATTGCCATTCCCTTCACCCCAGTAAGACACAATGAATCCCTTCCCCTCCAAAGTGTGCAAAATAGGATATATCGTTCCCTCTTTAAAGCTAAAAATTCCTTCGGATTTCGACTCCAATTCCTTAATCATTTCATATCCATACATTGGCTTTTCATTTAGCAAGCTTAAAATAAGGGTAGCAGTACTCCCCTTTAGAAGCTCTTTACTCACTTTCATCCATCGTCACCTCTAATACATAGATTTACTATGCATATATTTGATATGCATATCTTACATGAAATCACATACTCTGTAAAGGTTCATCAGAAAAAAACAAAAAATTTGATACATCATAGCGAAAAACAGATAAAATAATTGAATATCAATCTGAATTCTACATAAGGCTTTGACATATAAAACAAGCATGTGACAACAATGTCACATGCACGTCTATTTTGTTCGCCAAATCGCAGGAAGTCTGATCGGCTTCTTTTTATACTAGAGATATCAATTAAATAAAAAAGGGGTTCGACAGATGAACATTTTAGAAGCTCGCAAGTTATTTAAAAACTATGGAAACAAATTCAATAAACAAGAGGTGCTGAAAGGCATTGATTTGACGATAGAAGCTGGAGAATTTGTCAGCATCATGGGGCCATCAGGCTCGGGGAAAACGACCCTTTTGAACGTATTGTCATCGATTGATCATGTGTCCAGCGGATCGATTCGGATCGCAGATGCAGAAATGACGCAAATGAAAGATCAGCAGCTCGCTGAATTTAGAAAGAAACAGCTTGGCTTTGTTTTTCAGGATTATAACTTACTTGATACACTCACGGTTAAAGAGAACATCCTCTTGCCATTATCCATCTCCAAAACGCCTAAAAAAGAAGCTTTTGAACGCTTTCAACAGCTTGCAGAGGATATGGGTATTTATGAACTAAGAGACAAATATCCAAATGAACTGTCTGGGGGACAAAAGCAACGGACATCTGCGGTTCGTGCCTTTATTCACGAACCAAGCCTCATTTTTGCTGATGAACCAACCGGAGCACTTGATTCCAAATCTGCGTCTGACTTACTGAACAAACTGCAAGAATTCAATTACAAGCGCAAAGCAACCATTGTCATGGTGACGCATGACCCTGTTGCAGCCAGTTATTCAAGACGAGTGATTTTTATCAAAGATGGACAGATCTATACACAATTGAATAAAGGCGCATTAGAGAGAAAGATGTTTTTCGAGGATATTATGAAAACACAAGGTGTTTTAGGCGGTGTGAAGCATGAACATTAATCAGCTCGTCTTCCGCAATCTGAAGAAAAACTTGAAAAATTACTATTTATACGTGTTTGCACTTGTATTTAGTGTGGCGCTCTATTTTTCCTTTGTCACCTTGCAGTATTCACCAGCACTTGATGATGTGAAAGGGTCTATTAAAGGCGGTGCGTCAATTAAAGCCGCTTCTATTCTGCTAATCGCCATCGTCGGCATCTTCCTTTTATATGCAAATAGCATTTTCATCAAACGTAGAGGAAAAGAAATCGGCCTCTTGCAGCTCATTGGAATGACGAAACAAAATATTGCCAAGCTGCTCCATGCAGAAAATTTTATCCTATATATAATTGCGATGGCTATTGGTATATTTACCGGATTTATCGGCTCAAAGCTGATGCTGATGGTTCTATTTAAAGTGACCGGTGTTCATGCAATTGCCAATCTTCATTTTTCTGGCATGGCTCTTTTGCAAACGGTCATCGTGTTTCTCTTGATTTATGTTGTCATCATGCTAAGAAATAGACGTTTCATTCAGAAGCAAACGATCTTAGCTTTGTTTAGAACCACCTCTTCTACAGAGCAGCGCATTAAAAAAATCTCTGTCTTTGAAATCATCATCGGGATTCTAGGCATTGCCTTCATCAGCTCAGGCTATTACATTTCTTCTCAGCTTTTTAGTGGCACATACACATCGATGTTTTCGTTATTTTTAGCCATGATCTATATTTTAGGTTCTGTCATTATTGGTACTTTCCTTTTCTATAAAGGCTCTGTTTCATTCATTGCCAATATCGTACGAAAAAGAAAAAATGGCTACCTTGCCATTCATGAAGTCTTGTCTTTATCGTCGATAATGTTCCGTTTAAAATCAAATGCATTGCTGTTAACGATTATTACTACAGTATCTGCACTTGCCATCGGTTTGTTATCACTCAGCTATATTTCCTACTACTCAGCAGAAAAAACAGCTGAACAACAAATTCCAGCACATTTTGTCATGGGGTCAGAGAAAGATGCTGGCACATTCACTCGTGCACTTTCTGATCAGCATATTGCCTATGAGAAAAAGCAGTTCGAGGTCATTCAAGCCGATTTTGATGCAAATCAGATCATCGATACGAAGTTAAGCAGTGTGAATAAAGCTCCAGGAGTCTTGACACTACCTGTGATCAGCGAGAAAAACGCACCAAATATTCATGTAGAGAACAACGAAGTCATGTTAAGCGGCTACAATGATTTATTGAAAAAATTCATGCCGATTCAAAGCACCGGTGATGTGAAACTTTTAATAAAAAAACCAATTGATTTAAAAGTAATTGATATGAAAAAGGATCATTTAATCTCTTACCAGTTTACTTTTGGCGGCCTACCTGTTGCTGTCGTCAGTGAAAGTGTTTTTGAGCAGCTCGACCAAAACAAAGATCCTAAACTGCAGCGTGAGAATAATCAATATATTGCGATCAATATAAAAGATGAGGGAAAGGTTGAACAAGCCAATGACGTCTTTATGTCTGCGAAATTGAGTGATGAAAGCATGTCTAGATTTGCTAACACTCAGCAGCAAAAACAAACCATCGGACTGATGATGTTTGTAGTCGGATTTTTAGGCCTCAGCTTCCTTGTGACATCAGGCTGTATTTTATACTTTAAACAGATGAATGAGAGTGAAGAGGAACAAAGCTCATACACGATTCTGCGTAAGCTTGGTTTTACGGAGAAAGATCTCTTAAAAGGCATTCGACTCAAACAGCTCTTCAACTTTGGCATTCCGCTTCTCGTCGGACTGCTGCACAGCTACTTTGCTGTACAATCTGGCTGGTTTTTATTTGGCAGCGAACTGTGGACTCCTATGCTGATTGTGATGACGATTTATACCGTTTTATACTCCGTCTTCGGATTCCTATCTGTCCAATATTATAAAAAAGTCATTAAAGAATCGTTGTAAAGTATTCCCCATAGGCACTGGCCTATGGGGATATTGTGCTTCATTCATTTTGTTGATTCAAACTGATGCGATAAAATGTGATCTCTTGCCGCATAAGCTTTTTGTTTGACCTCTTCTAAGTTCACTCCAACCAGCTTCCCATTTTGTTTCACTGCTTTTCCAGCCACATAGACAGAATCAACATTTGAAGGGTGTGCCGTTTGAACAACTGCCCCAGCTGGATCTGTCATCGGAAGAAGATTCATGCTTGTCCGATCGATCAAGATAAAATCAGCTTCTTTTCCAGGTGTGAGTGAGCCGATTTTGTCATCAAGCTTCAAGGCACGAGCCCCGTTTATTGTGGCTGCTTCAAGCATTTGCTGAGCAGACAATCCAAGTTCAGGTCCCGGCATCGTCCCTTCCATCAATAAAGATTGATTTTGAATCGCCCGCTCCGCCTGTAGTCCGAATTTCATTTGGGCAAATAAATCTCCTCCTGTCGCTGTCACCACATCTACACCAAGCGTTGGCAGAACGCCATTTTCAATGGCGAGCCCTGTGACAGGATATCCGTGTCCCATCATCATTTCAATCTCAGGTGTAATCGAGATGGAGCTTCCGCTGTCAGCTAACATCTTCATTTGATCTGCATCAATTGCATTGATATGCACCATATTCAAATCAGGCCCGAGCAGCCCTGCTTGATGAAGCCGTTCAATCGATCGATCCGCCGCTCCCCAATTTCCAAAGCCAATGTGCATACTGCATAATGCATCTAGTGATCTCGCTGTTTCAATTTCAAAGACGGTCGTCTCCCATGAAGAAAATTCAGGTCCACGAATGGCAAGTCCCATCGTCAACAGCTGATCCGATGATTGAAAATGTTTTTGTTTCACGCGGGCTGCGTCTTCCATATTCGTGAGCGTACTTTCTCTGTCCCAATATGCTGCATCTCCAGAGGTACCAAAACCAAAGACCGCTCGAATACCCGCATCTTTTAAACCTCCAATGAGTTCTTCTGTATGATCCATAGAATTGATCATCGTCCAGTCGAAAAACGTGGTCACTCCTGCATCTAATGCCTCTAATGCGCCTAAATAATTAGCAATTCGATCATCTGACGGACGTCTCATCGCCCCATAGTTGCCATAATAAATTTTGCTCAAATACGTTTGCAAAGACCAATCTGTTCCGATCCCCCGTATGACAGACTGCCACACATGACGATGTGTATCCACAAGCCCTGGCATGATGACCATGTCAGACGCATCAACAACATCAGCACCACTTGCTTCAATCGAAGGTCCGACTTCTAAAATATGTGCCCCTTCAATTAATAGATCTCCCTTCTCCAGAAAACCTAAAGATGGATCAAGTGTGATAAGAGCCGCATCTTTAAACAATGTTTTCTTCATCCATATCCCCCTTTTCAAATAAAGAGAATGAGTCACTCACTCTCTCTGTCATTTTAAGACATAACAGGTTCAAATTAGAAGAAAAGTGACTCAAGGAATGTGGTTTTATGAGCTGATATTCCGAAAATAGTTGTAAATTCGTTTTAATTTAGCGTCGTGCTTCCCTTTTGGACTTTCCATCATGCCAAATTTAAAGAACTTCACCGGTTTAATTCCGACATATTGCAAAAGAGCTCGTTTCATTAACATCTTATGGGCATTTTGCAAAAAGAAGAAAGGGTAGTGGGTCGGTCCTTGCATTGTCGATACACATACAGCCCTCTTTCCTTTTAACAAACCTTCTGGAAGCAGCCCGCCTGTTTGACGGTAAGCAAAATTCGCTGCAAACATTCGATCAATAAAACCAAGTAGCATGGCTGGCGGCCGCCCCCACCAAATCGGATAAACAAACACGATGTTGTCTGCCCATTTGATCTTCTCTTGATATTCTTGAATCTCAGGGTCCTTATGCATGTCACGTCTTTTTTTCTCTTCGTTAAAAATAAGTACAGGATCAAATTTGTCTTGGTATAAATCAATGATTTTCACTTCTTGTACGTTTGGATTTCCTTCACTGCCTTTAAGGATTTCTTTTAAAAAAGCACCATTTAAACTATTGTGATGAGGGTGAGTATAAATAATGAGTACATTCATGGCTTGGCTCCTTTAGTTATCATTTGATAACCAACAGCATACACCTCTCTCATTTAGTTGTCAAATGATAATTGTTTTTTGATAACAAATTTGATATGGTATGTAGGAGGTGAAAAATGATGAAATACCCGTATTTTTTCAAAGAGTTCGTCGCATTTGCTTCTACTTTTTCTGAGCTAAAACACGCCATGATGAACAAGGTGAAACCATCTGATCTAACCACCCTACAATATTTGATTCTAGAGCAGCTAGCCGTCAGTGAGCCGCTAACACCTAGTGAAATTGCCGATTGTCAGCACATGTCTCTTCCAAATGTCAGCAGAGAATTGAAAAAGCTTCAAGAAAAACAATTCATCGATAGACAAGAAGATAAAGAAGATAAGCGAAAACATGTCATTATGCTGTCTAAAAAAGGCCGCGAGTGTATGGACAAAGCATTTCAACAAATTGAATCCATGCTCATAGACAGCCTTTCTCCCTCTGACCGGAATCAAATGGATGATATCGTACAAGCCCTCCGTCTGTTAAATCAAACCATTTTCAAAAAATGAGCCAATGAAAAAAGCATGAGCGTATCGCTCATGCAGATCATTTGAGAAAACGTTAGTGAAGAGATGCTAAAAGATAAGTGATCAAACCTACTATTGGGATAAGCGGGATCATCAGCTTCAATGTTTTATTCGTATTCTTATATAAATTCCACAGCAAAACTGGTACACCAAACATCAATGTATCAAAGACAGCAAGCACTGCCCCTTTACGCTGTTCTTTATGAGCCATTTAAAACCTCTAAATTACATTTTTATAATGTAGCATAGATCCTATTCTGATCATTTCCTCCAGGTAATTAAATCGTCAGCATGTCTGATAAAAATGAACAGGATGTAACTGAAGCTTCGCCCGAGATAGTAGAAATAAAAAAGCGCCAGATGTTTTCCATCCAACGCTTTTTTCCCATGACATGTTCAGCACTCATTTTCATGCATCACGTCTCTTTTGCTCTATGTATCCTTTATGCAATAAGCTGATAGGCGATATATAATGCAACCAGCCAGATCATGACGGCTGAGGCTTTATTGATACGGTTCATCCACTTGCCGTTTGTATCTAGCTTCCCTAACATTTTCCCAAGAAGGGCAAGACCAATAAACCATAACCACGAGACAATCATACAGGCTGCGGTAAATGCCATTTTTTCCGCCCCATGATATTGAAGGGAGTTCGTTCCAATCACGCCAATCGTATCGAGAATCGCGTGAGGATTTAATAGTGAAACGGAACAGGCAAATACGATTTGTTTTCTCACAGGCATCAAGTCCACCTTTTCTTGATTACCTGATGCAGAGCTCGTGTTCCAAACTGACCACCCCATATAAAGTAAAAAGAAAAATCCAATGATAAAAAGACCTATTTGCAAGATAGGAATGGTGAGTACAACAACCGAAACCCCAATGATAGCTAAAGTAATTAAAAGTGTGTCGCAGAGAGCAGCTGTAATGACCACAGGCAGTACACGATATAATCGAGGCTGAAGGGCTCCTTGCTGAAATACAAATACATTTTGCGCGCCCAAAGGTAAAATAAGACCAAAGGCAAGCACAATCCCATGAATTATCGCAATCGACATTTTCAGAACATTCTCCTTTTCAAGTCATCCTTACACATTTTAACATAAAACATCATGAACGAATTTTACATAATTGATTTGTCCAATAAAAAAAGCGCTGGATGATTTTCCATCCAGACGCTTATTGTTTCTACTGTTATGATGATTTTCGTGCAAGCTCTCTTTCTCTCAGCTCGACACGTCGAATTTTCGCTGACGGAGTTTTTGGTAGCTCGTCAATGAATTCGATTTCTCTTGGATATTTGTACGGTGCTGTTGTATTTTTCACGTGTGTTTGCAGTTCTTTAATCAGCTCATCGCTTTGTGTAGATGCATCACGCAGGACGACGTATGCTTTCACGATTGATCCTCTGATTTCATCTGGACTTGCCACGACCGCACATTCTTTCACTGCTGGGTGTTTAATCAGTGCATCTTCAACTTCAAATGGACCAATTGTATAACCTGAGCTGACAATGATGTCATCCCTGCGGCTTTCAAACCAAAAATACCCGTCCTCATCTTTTTTCGCACGGTCACCGGTAATAAAGTAATCCCCTCGGCGCTGCGCCTTTGTACGCTCTGCATCTTTGTAGTATTCCTTGAATAAAGCCGGCGTTTCAAGATGAACGGCAATGTCACCTATTTCTCCTGGAGCACAGATCTGGCCATTCTCATCAATGATCTCTACTTCATTGCCAGGTGTTGGTTTGCCCATACTGCCCGGCTTGATGTCCATTCCTTTCAGCACCCCAACTAGCAGCGTGCTTTCTGTTTGCCCGTAACCATCTCGCACTTCGATATCGAAATGTTTTTTGAACGTATCGATGACTTCACGGTTAAGCGGCTCTCCCGCAGAAACAGCACTATGCAATTTCGGCAGCTCGTACTGACTGAGGTCATCCACTTTTGCCATAAAACGATATTCTGTTGGTGTACAACATAAAACATTGATTTCATTTTTTTGAAGCAGCTCTAAGTACGTATTCGGATTAAATTTCCCTCCATAAACAAAACCTTCTGCTCCGCTTCCTAAAACAGATAAGAGAGGACTCCACACCCATTTTTGCCAGCCTGGTCCTGCTGTTGCCCATACTTTATCCCCTTCATTAATGGAGAGCCATGCTTTGGCCGCAGTACGTAAATGTGCATACGCCCAGCCATGTGTATGAACAACCCCTTTTGGATTACCTGTTGTGCCTGATGTATAAGATAGAAACGCCATGTCCGTACGTGTTGTTTCTGCCATTTTTAACTCGCTTGATTGCTCTTCCTTTTGCGCAACAATATTTGTCCAGCCATGATCATTCTCACCAATCGAGAATGTTTTAAAATCTTTTGGCTGATTGGTTCCGTCGAATGATTGAATGAATGATGCGTAAACAATTGCTCCTTTTGCTTCTGCATGCTCAATTCGGTAATCTATATCTTTAGCGCGAAGCATTTCTGAACAAGGAATTACAACCATTCCTGTTTTTAAAATGGCTAAATAAATGCTGTATGCCTCTAGCATACGCGGCACCATCACAATGATTTTATCGCCTTTTTTAAAGCCTGCATTTAATAGAACATGACCAATTTTATTCGCCTCTTCTACTAATGCTGCATATGTCACATGCGCTTCATGGCCATTCCCGTCCTGCCAGTGCAGGGCGATTTTCTTCTGGTCATGACTGAACGCTTCAATCTCACTGACTAAGTTATATTGTTCTGGTGCAATTAAGTCTTCTCTTTTCATGGTACAGCTCCTTTTAGCCTCTTTCTATGAAACGAATCATGTTTCAATTTACCTATTCTAACACTCATAACTGAAAAATGCTTGAATTAGGACCTACTCCTAGTATTATGCCATAATTTTTTCATTTCGTCTTCTTTTTTAAAAATATTCTAACAATTTATATGTACAAAAAGAAAAGAGCGGGAATGAACCCGCTCATAAGCCATAGCTTTTTAATTGTGTGTCTTAGAAAGATCCGCCACCCATATGTTGTTGAGCGTAAGATACAAGACGCTTAGTGATTTCTCCACCAACTGATCCGTTAGCGCGAGCTGTTGTTTCTGGTCCAAGGTTTACGCCAAATTCTGAAGCGATTTCGTACTTCATTTGGTCGATCGCTTGTGCAGCGCCTGGAACGACTAATTGATTAGAACTGCTTTGTCTGTTTTGTTGAGCCATGTGTTCTCACCTCCTTGTGAATATAGAATGTGTAGAAACACATGACTTCATGCGATTGATTTTATGGTAATTATTATGAAATTTTTTATTTAGAATAAATCAGCGAATTTGTCAGCTGCTTTCTTTTCATTTGTGACAACGATTGTTTCGATCTGCTCCACTGCCTCATCAAGCATTGGCTCGAATTCAGCAAAGCTTTCGTAGCGTTCTACTTTTTCAAGTTTTGGTTTTGTTTTTGGAGATGGCGGCGTAAAGATCGTGCAGCAATCCTCAAATGGCTGAATGCTTGTCTCATATGTGCCAATTCGTCTCGCTTCTTCGATAATGTCATTCTTATCCACGGCAATCAGCGGGCGAATGATCGGTGTGTTTGTGACATGATTAATGGCATACATGCTTTCAAGTGTCTGACTTGCCACTTGACCAAGGCTTTCACCTGTAATAATGGCAAGCGCATCACGCTTGGCTCTTATTTTATCTGCAATTTTGAGCATCATTCTTCTCGTTGAAGTCATCGTATAGTTTTCTGGTACTTGTTTGTGAATGAGCTCTTGAATTTTTGTAAAAGGAACGATGTGAAGCTTGACTTCGCCTCCATAAGCAGCTAAGCATTCCGCTAGATCAATGACCTTTTGCTTGGCACGTTCACTTGTATAAGGCGGGCTAAAGAAATGAACAGCTTCAATTTGAATGCCTCGTTTCATTGCCTGATAGCCGGCCACTGGGCTGTCAAAGCCGCCAGAGAGCATCAACATCGCTCTTCCGCTTGAACCAACTGGCAGTCCGCCTGCACCTTTTACATCTTTAAATGTAATGTACGTCGCGTGTTCTCTTATTTCAATTCGCAAGTGAACATCTGGCTGTTTCACATTAACGGTTAAGTTGTCTGTATTCCTTAGAACATGTCCACCAATTTCTCGGTTCATTTCATTTGAATCAAGCTCAAATTGTTTATAAGAGCGTTTCGTTGAGACCTTAAATGTATTTCCTTGTTCATACACTTCCTGAACCGCTGAGAGTGCCGCTTCTTTGATAGCATCAAGATTTGTCTCACATTTTACAGCCAGGCTAAAGCTTTGAATGCCAAATACACCTTTAAGCTGTTCTGAAATCGGTTCAGGGTCTTCTCCGTTTAGCATGATCGTAATGCGGTCTCTGTCAGATGCATACTTTAATGCTTCAAAGTCTTTTAATACAAACCGGATATGCTGTCTTAGTTTTTCGATAAATTTCTTTCTATTTTTCCCTTTTGTTGAAATCTCACCAAAACGGACTAAAATATGGTCATACTTCATGTTGTTATCTCATTCCTTTTAATTTTTTCACACTTTGTGCGATCGATGTGATGATTTGTGGCGCTAGCTCTGGTCCTTGTCCATATGTCAAACTGATTCTCATGCTGCTTTTGGCTGCATCTTCTGATTTCCCCATCGCCAGCAGGACACGGCTTGGTTCCTTTTTCTTAGCAGAACAAGCAGACGTTGTCGAAACGTAAATGCCTTCTTTTTCGAGCATATGCAGAAGGACTTCGATTTGAATACCTGGCACTGAAAAATTCACAATGTGCGGTGCGCTATGCGTCAGCGGTGTGTTTATGACGACGCCTTCTATCTTTCCAAGCTGCTGCTCTAGCTCTGTTTTTAAAGCGACCATCTCATCATGATGCTTGTTTAAATGTTCAAATGATTGCTTTATGGCTTTTGCTAAGCTGACAGCTCCAGCAGGGTTCTCAGTCCCTGAGCGAAGGCCAAATTCCTGCTCTCCTCCTGTGATAAAAGGGGCAAGCACGATCTCTTTCTTTAAAAAGAGGGCACCTGTTCCCTTCAGGCCATGAATCTTGTGGCCTGACATCGTTAAAAGATCAATATCCATCTCTTTAGGCAGCGGAACCTTGCCAATTCCTTGTACGCCGTCGACATGAAAAATCGCCTCTTTGGCATACTTCCGAATGATGCTTGCCGCTTCCTCTATCGGCTGAATCGCGCCTGTTTCATTGTTTACATGCATGAGACTGACAAGCACTGTATCAGGGCGAAGCACTTCTTTTAAATGCGTCATATCTGCACGGCCATGCTCATTTACTTGAATATAGGAAATATCAAAGCCAAATAATGTTTTCAGCTGTTCAAACGATTCGATGACAGATGGATGCTCAATCGCTGTTGTGACAATATGTCTGCCTCGGTTCATCTTGGCAAGAGCAGCCCCTTTGATGGCAATGTTATTTGCTTCTGTTGCACCTGAAGTAAAAATAATCTCATATTGTGTAAAGCCTGTATAGTGAAGGATTTGTTTTCGCGTTTCACTTAATAGACGGCTCGCATCAATTCCAAGTTGATGCAGCGAAGACGGATTCCCAAAAAAACGCTCACTCACTTGCTGATGTACTTGTAAAACCTCTGGATAAGGCTTTGTTGTGGCACTATTATCAAGATAAATCATATCTTAAACTCCTTACAAAAAAACTTAAAAAATAAATGCATTTATATGTTACCATAATGAAGTCAGACAGAGAATTTTCTGAAAATGGCAGTTGACAACTTTTCATTTTCACTATATCATCCATAGTGCAATTGTCATATAAACACCTAAATTGTCAGAATATTTAAATTTGACACAATACACTGATTGAGGAGGGACTATTTTGAAAAATAGTTTAAGTATAAAAGAAACATTGGCTATTGGACTAATGCTTTTTGCATTATTCTTTGGCGCAGGAAATATGATTTTCCCGCCTGTTCTTGGACAATATGCTGGTGAAAACGTATGGCTTGCCATCGGCGGATTCCTACTTACAGGCGTAGGTCTTCCACTATTAGGGGTTATTGCTGTCGCCCTTACTGGTACCGGAGCCAAAGGCCTTGCCGATAAAGCACACCCTAAATTCGGGACTATCTTCACCGTGATTCTGTATTTATCCATTGGACCATTTTTCGCCATTCCGCGAACTGGTACGGTTTCGTATGAGATAGGATTAGCTCCATTTCTCTCAGGTGCCCAAGCCACTTCATGGGTACCACTATTCATCTTTACCGTAGTGTTTTTCACTATTTCATACTTGCTTGCGTTAAATCCTTCAAAGCTGGTTGATCGTATTGGTAAAATTTTGACACCGATCTTATTAACTGTTATTGCTATTATTGTCATTAAAGCCATTGCTACGCCAATGGGAATGATCGGTGCTCCAGATAAAACATATGAGGCAAATCCGCTTTTCACTGGATTTTTAGAAGGCTATAAAACAATGGATGCACTTGCTTCTATCGTATTTGGAATCGTCGTGGTGACAGCTGTTAAGGACAGAGGCATCACAGAGCGAAAATCTCTTGCAGCAGCTTGTATTAAGGCAGGACTCGTAGCAGCTGTTGGACTGGCACTCGTGTACATTTCACTCGCTTATGTGGGTGCTTCAAGCCCCGATGCCACGGGAATGGTTGGAGCAAATGAAGGAGGAAAACTACTTTCACTTTCTGCCAACTTTTTATTCGGTTCTGCTGGTAACATTGTTCTTGGCGCAGCCATTTTATTCGCTTGTTTAACGACTAGTGTTGGACTTATTTCATCTTGTGGAGAATATTTTTCAAAGCTCTTCCCTAGCCTGTCTTATCGCACAGTCGTTCTGATCGTCTCTTTATTTAGTACACTGGTTGCAAACCTTGGACTCGCACAGATCATCTCACTATCCGTTCCAGTTCTTGTGACCATCTATCCACTAGCCATTGTGATTATTTTATTGTCATTCCTTGATCGCTGGATTAATGGCAGAAGAATCATTTATATCACTTCTCTCATCTTTACTGGTTTCTTTGCCATTATTGATGGATTATTAGCCGCAGAAGTGAATCTAGGCGGCTTGCCTGGCATCTTGAAATCAATTGTTCCGTTTTACGATTTAGGCATTGGCTGGATCATACCAGCTATTATCGGTGCTGTGATTGGTGTACTTATTTCCATGTTTACCAGCCCACCAAAGCAACTTGCCTCATAATCATCGCAAATCAAAACATCCCCTTCCAAAGAAGAAGGGGATGTTTTTTTATTGTTCTTCATATACTAAAATAGAAAAATTCATGACTTTTGTACGAAAACACATGTTGACATCAGGCGTACATCCTTTATAATTAGTGATTGTTAATGATGAACGGTTACCTAGCAACTAATTAACAGAATATTTCAACATAATAATGGAGGCTTTAAATGCAATGAAGGCAACTTTGTCGACGAAAGATACGGTTATCATAGGTTTTATGCTGTTTGCTCTATTCTTCGGCGCCGGTAATATGATTTATCCACCAGAGCTTGGGCAATATGCTGGGCAAAATGTGTGGAAAGCAATGGGCGGATTTTTATTAACAGGTGTCGGTTTACCTCTTCTAGGGATTATTGCAATCGCTTTGACAGGTCGAGATGCAAAAGGATTAGCTGATAAAGCTCACCCAGCTTTTGGTACAGCGTTTACCGTCATTTTATATTTATCTATCGGGCCACTTTTCGCTATTCCTCGTACAGGAACGGTTTCATATGAAATTGGTGCACTACCCTTTTTAGCTGGTGTACCATCTTGGCTCTCACTTTTTTTATTTACACTGGCCTTTTTTGGTATTACGTATTATCTTGCGCTAAATCCAACGAAAATTGTGGATCGTGTAGGGAAAGTGTTAACACCGATTAAATTTACGATCATTTTGATTATTATCGTCAAAGCCATTTTGACACCGATGGGCGTCATTGGCACACCTGATGTGTCCTATAGCAATGGATCATTTTTCAAAGGGTTTTTAGAAGGCTATAAAACCATGGACGCTCTTGCATCTATTGTGTTTGGAGTTGTTGTCATCAACGCCATTAAAGGACGCGGCGTGACAAGTAAAAAGGCGCTGACATCTGCTTGTATCAAAGCAGGTCTAATTGCAGCTTGCGGATTAACATTTGTTTATCTATCACTTGCTTATTTAGGCGCTTCAAGTACACACGCCATTGGTTTTGTTGGAGATGGCAGTAAGATCTTGGCTCAGTCTTCGCAATTTCTTTTTGGCAGTTTAGGTAATATTGTGTTAGGCGCGGCGATTACGGTTGCCTGTTTAACAACAAGCATCGGTCTTGTGACATCGTGCGGAGAGTATTTCTCAAAATTACTACCTAAACTTTCTTATAAAACAGTTGTGACACTCGTGACATTATTCAGTTTTATCATTTCAAATTTTGGACTTGCTCATATTATCGCTTTTTCAGTACCTGTTTTAACTGCGATTTACCCGTTAGCGATTGTGATTATTGTTTTATCACTTGCTGACAAATGGCTTGGTCATAGAAGACCTGTGTATATCCTTACTTTGATTTTAACTGGCTGCGTCAGTCTGTTTGACGGCTTAGCAGCGGCGAAACTGCCGATTGGTCCTGTGAAAGATCTCTTTCAAAAGACCTTGCCGCTATATGACCTTGGCATTGGCTGGATTATGCCTGCCATACTCGGAGTCGTGATTGGATTTGTGATCTCTCTTTTCACTTCTTCTGCTTCAGAAGAACGTCAAAAGCAAGCTTCATAACATGGAAAAAGCTGAAGTCCTAAAATGGACTTCAGCTTTTTTTATTGATGCTGATATTCTTTTTCTTGCTGAGTTAAAAGCTTCTGAACGGCTCCAGGTGATGCTTTTTCGACAGCTGCTGCTGCCACTTCAAATGAATCGTTATAATCATAGGCATAAAATCTTCGTTCTGCCTCTTTTAATTGCTCTGAAAGAATGTGGTTTTGACTTCTAAACCGGTTGCCGTATTGTATAATCCGTTCAATTTGATCCACTTTACGAAGCATGTCATGTGTTTCATCAACGACATGTCTGACTGTTTCAGAGGCTTCTTTTAATTGCTGGTTCACTGCTGGCATATTCAGCGGCAAATTTTCTAGCTGCTCCTGCACTTGCTGAATCATCTCCTGCGCTTTTTCAGCACGTTCTTTGATGTCAGCAGGTACACCTGGAATGTTGCTTTTGTGCAGCTGGCGCACTGTATCTGTCAGCATAGTTTTAAGTTCAGCCAATGTTTCTCTTGCTTGTAATTCTTCTTTTCGTAACGATTGAAGGTGATCTTTAAACGCTTCATGAAGCGTTTTGGCATCCTCAATAAAGGTCTCAAGCTGATTGATTTCATCCATTAATAATGTGTATGCGACATGGTCACGATCAAGTTTCTCTCGTATTTGCTTCATGAGCTTTTCAATTTCTTCTAATCGCTTTTCGAAGGCTTTCTGCTGATCCAGCTCTCCCGCTGTCAGCTTGTAGCTTTGTTTCACAAGAGCCGTTTCTGCCTTTGTCTGCGTGTGGTCTTGTTCAAGTTTTTCAAATGCTTCGGTCAGCTCAGGCATTTTGCTCTTGATTTCCTGACCTGCTTCTACTTCTGCTTCCAGCTGATCATACAGCGTCTGAATCGCATCATCAATCATTTGCAGAATGCTTGATGCTTCATCTAAGTTGAGTTCATCAATCAGTAGCTTCTCCGCCCGGGTCAGCTGTTTATTCAAGTTCTCCAGCTCTTTTGTGATCTGGATGTGCTCTAGTTTGTAGCCTTTGTCTGTCATTTCTTTATAACCGTCTTTCAGCTTCGTCAGCTGACCTGGCACAGTTTGCTTGCAGTCTGCGATGAGCTTCGGTACATCATTGATATATAATTGCAGCTGATCGAGTCTGCGGTCTTGCTCAAGCAAAATTTTCCTTGCTGTCATGTAGTTTCCGTTTTCTGTCTCTTCTTCATACTGCTTGATCCCTTCCCAGGCCTCGTCCAAGTCTTGCTCCATTTTGTCATAAAGGGTGCCATATAAATGGCTGTAAGCAAGCAGATTTTTTCGTACCGTTTGATATTGCTCTTTGACCTTCTCGATGTCTTTTCGGTTTTGCTCTTCACTTGTGACAAGGTCTGCAATCTCTTTTAAAATGTCTTCGATGTTTGAATCAGCAGCGGTGAGCAGATCTCCTATATGTGCAAGAACTTGCTTCGCTTTGGAGAATCGATATTTATCAGAATACTCCTCTGCATCATATAATAGCTCCTCTACCTTTGGAAGATGGGCTGTGACGATATCGTCCCACTCTGCACGCCATCTTTCAAAAAACTGCTCTGTTTCTCCGGTCATTTTTAAATGTTTGATTTTTGAAATTTCTTCTACAATTGATCTGTTTAAAATTTCAATTTTCCATGCTTCCAATCGGTCAATCTCTTTATATATATTTTTTCTGAGGAAATAACCGACTGAAAACAAAGCAAGCAAAATGACAATTAAACCGATGATAAACTCCATAATGAGCCCCCTTGTTGTGATCTAAGTGATGTCAGGGTAGTGTCCCGAGTAGACCTGAGAACCCTTTCGTGTCCGCTTTGCATTTGTTTTTTATAAGCAGGATTGTATTTTTGCCAATACGATCCATTCACCGTTTTATGTATGTTTTTTCAAGAAAG
This sequence comes from Bacillus sp. BS1807G30, assembly GCF_040047675.1. NCBI lineage: Bacteria > Bacillati > Bacillota > Bacilli > Caryophanales > Bacillaceae > Bacillus > Bacillus sp. BS1807G30. Next base: position 2,615,837 of record NZ_CP157353.1, read on the forward strand.
TCATTCAGGCTTTCTATCATTTGATCACATGTATTGATGTGACCTGTTTTTATGTATGCGGAAGCTGTCGTTTTCATTGTTATTATGATACCATGTAACCAGCATTTTTGGTCATGATTTTTCATTATTTTCGCTGATAAACATGACGTTTTTCAAAATATCGACAAGAGGTGACGACATGTTGAAACAAGATGCACATTTACATACGCCATTTTGCCCGCACGGTACGCTTGATCCTTTTCATTCTTATATTGAAAAAGCAATGAAAAAGGGATTTGATTCCATCACCTTTACCGAGCATGCCCCGCTGCCTCCTTCGTTTCGAGATCCAACGCCTGAGCAGGATAGTGCCATGAAGCTTCAAGACCTTGAAGCCTATTTGACGAAGCTGGATCAGCTGAAACAGGAATATAAAGGACAGTTAATAGTAAAAACTGGGCTTGAGGTCGACTATATCAAAGAGTATGAAGAGGAAACAAGTGCCTTTTTAGACTGCTACGGCCCTGAACTAGACGATAGCATTTTATCTGTTCACTTTCTTCCTGCTGGCAATGATTATATTTGTCTTGATTTTGATGAGCATGCTTTCGAGCAGCTGATCAGCATCTATGGCAGCATCGAACACGTCTACCAAAGCTACTATGACCAAATTCATTCTTCTATTCTATCATCTTTAGGTCCATATAAGCCAAAGAGAATCGGCCATATCACCCTTGTCCAGAAATTCAAACAGCTTTTTCCATACGAAATGTCGCCAGAACTATGTCAAAGGGTTACCCTTTGTCTTGAAGAAACGGCAAAAAAAGGCATGTCCTTAGATTTTAATACATCAGGTCTTCGTAAAACATATGCCAGAAGTATCTATTTAGATCAATGGATGATTGATTTTGCAAAACAGAAAAAAATTCCGCTCATATTCGGGTCTGATGCCCATCAAGCGGAAGATCTCGGGTATGCGTATGATCAATTTGAAGACATCATGAGTTTCAGGTGAAAATCAAGTGCGGGTTCATTTGGTTCTAATAAATGATGAAGCGACCGGCTCAGTTCCTTATAGTACGTTTGATAAAAGTAAGGCTCGTTTGGGTTGATATAAAGCACCTCTGTTAAATATTGCGGCTGCAAATATGGCATCATCAGAAGTGATTTTAGCTGGATCATAAATGATGAGAGTGACAGCTGCTTACAAATCACATGGGTGCTTTTTCCTTTTTCAATGATGAGCTGAAACAAGTATTTTTCCTTTGTTAAATAGGTGGACATGATTTCCCTGATCAGCGTTGAATCAATGGTCACCTCTCGATAAACGAAACGGGTTAATTGACGGTTTTCATGCTGATAAGATAAAATATCAAAAACCACATGAAGTAAACATTCTTTTGCATGACGGGTTTCCATGTGCTGGATGTGCGATTCAATCATTTGAATATACCCTTCATAAAAATCGGATACGAGCTGCTCGAGTAGCCCTCCTTTTCCTTGAAAGTAATAAGATATATGGGCAACGTTGACGTTTGCTTCCTTCGCAATCTCACGGACAGAGGTTCCAGAAAATCCTTTTTGGTTAAAAAGTCTGATGGCAGCTTCAATAATACGGTCTTTTGTTTGCACAGTTGTTGATGTTTTCATCCGCTCACCCCTCTTCATGTGTACATACTTCAAGGTGAAGGCGGAAGTTCCTTTAATCATTGCTCGACAAATCCCACATGCGAAGCGCAAGTTATGTATTTTTGAGATAGAAAGTAGGAGATTTTCATGTTTCATGTCGAAAAACAGTCTGGCGATCCATCGAAAGACTATCAATTACTCATCAAGCAAGTAGAAGCGATTACGGATGGTGAACCTGATCTCATTGCCAACCTAGCCAATGCTGCGGCGCTACTTTATCACTCGCTTCCTGAGGTCAATTGGGCAGGATTTTATTTAGCAAAAGGCGGAGAGCTTGTGCTTGGTCCATTCAACGGACTACCCGCATGTGTACGCATTCCTTCTGGAAAAGGGGTTTGCGGTACAGCATTTGCGACAGGTGATGTACAGCGTATCGCTGATGTCCATGCATTCCCTGGTCATATTGCATGTGATGCCGCATCGCAGTCTGAAATTGTGATCCCACTTAAAGTAAATGGACAAATCATTGGGGTACTCGATATTGACAGTCCAGTGAAAGATCGTTTCAATGAAATAGATGAAACGTACTTAGTTCAATTTACAGAGGTTGTCCAAAATGCGTTATCAGCCTCTACTGATGCGTCATGATGCTTGAAAAGCAGACAATGTGTCTGCTTTTTTATTTTGCTTTCTTCCCGGATGAATGCCGACCACGTTTGACATTCTCCTCTTTAAATAGGTTGACTTCTCCTATCTGGCGTCATATAATAGAGTTTGTGTGAAATATGGCAGCCTTTTTGTTCGGCTTTTTTGTATCATTTTGTTCCTTCTATATGGAGGTGCATCTTGTAACTCCCTGCTGCTGGAGCGAGGATGCATGAAAACATAATGACGGAAAAGACAAAGAACAGACGGTTTTTATTTTTCACAAATAAAAACAATAAGGAGGAGTCACATTATGGCTCGCTATACAGGTCCAAGTTGGAAGATTTCCCGCCGTTTAGGCATTTCATTAAGCGGAACAGGTAAGGAACTTGAAAAACGCCCTTACGCTCCAGGCCCACATGGTCCAGGACAACGCAAAAAACTATCTGAATACGGTTTACAATTACAAGAGAAGCAAAAGCTTCGTCACATGTACGGTGTCAACGAACGTCAATTCCGTACTCTTTTTGACAGAGCTGCTAAACTTCCTGGTAAACAAGGTGAAAACTTCATGATCCTTCTTGAAACTCGCCTTGACAACCTAGTATACCGTCTTGGCCTTGCTCGTACGCGCCGCCAAGCTCGTCAGCTAGTAAACCATGGTCACATCCTTGTTGATGGAAGCCGTGTAGACATCCCATCTTTCTCTGTGAAACCAGGTCAAACGATTGCTCTTCGTGAGAAATCTCAAAACCTTGCAGTTGTGAAAGAATCAGTTGAAGTGAACAACTTCGTACCTGAATACCTTACTTTCGATGCTGAAAAGCTTGAAGGAACTTTCACTCGTCTTCCAGAGCGTTCTGAATTAGCACCTGAAATCAGCGAACAATTAATCGTTGAGTTCTACTCTCGTTAATTTCATTGCTCTCTCAGAGAGTGATCAAACAAACCCTAGAGACCTTGATTGTTCAAGGATTTCTAGGGTTTTTTGTTTGGTCTTTTGTACGATACTCTCTAGCTACAAATTTACACACAAGAAAATTAGAACACCGATTACTCTTTACTCTTTTTCGTTTTCCTCTTACAATTACATTTACTGGATAACTCACAACTTAAAACAATAATGTAAGGAACGTTAAGGAGGATAGCAATTTGTCGATTATTTCATTTATGTTAGCACTTATGCTCATTTCAATTATTATCTATGCGATTTTGAGAAAGACAAAAGTTGTCGATGAAGCGCCTGGAGCTATCGCTGAAATTCTCCTCATTTTACTCATCTTTTTTTCGATTAGTTTTGTCATCATCATTCCAAGTTCTGTACTTTATGTTGTTTCATTAGGAGTGAATTTTCTTTTTGGAGAATATATTACCTATGCATCATTTCTTTCATTATTGACCTTCTGTCTATTCGTCAGTGGGATTGTTCTTTTTTGGTCGATCTTTTTAGTATTCATTGGTAAAGGAATTTCCACTTTGCTAAGATTCCCTCAATGGTTCACGTTTATCTTTGAATTTCTACTCTCATGGATCGTTGTGCATTTCTCAATTAAGTTTGTCCTTAATATGAACATAGTCAATATCTCCATTTGGGAGCACGGCACACTCATTTTATCTTTCTTTGTCAGCTTCTTATTTATTGGAATTGATCTCATCTACTCAAGTATTGAACAACGAAAACAGCCGCTGGATGAACAAGCAAAAAGCTCCTAGAGATGATTCTAGGAGCTTTTGCTTGCCCAATTTGTGATCAGCTGCTCTGTTGTCAGGACAGTCGCAAATTCATCATGCAATGTAGCGAGTGAGAGGCGATGGATCGTTTCTGGGTCATAATATGTACCGGTTTGATCTGCGAGTCCAAAGGCGGCTGTCGCATCCGAAATGAGGTATGTATCAAAGCCTAGGTTTCCACTCATTCTTGTTGTGGTAGATACGCAGTGCGGTGTTGTGAGTCCAGCGATCACAACAGTGTCGATCTCGTTTGATCTTAGTTGTTCCTCTAAGTTTGTACCTATAAAGCTGCTGTTGACTTTCTTTTGTATGACCGTTTCTTCATCTAGCGGTTTAGCGATCTCTTTGAAGGAGTGCCCTTCATTTGCTGGATGAAATAAGGAGTGCGGCTGATCCGATGTATGCTGAATATGAATGACTGTCCAGCCTTTTTCTCTCCAAAACGTCAATAGACGACTGATATTCTTCTCTGCATCTAGGTTATTCCGTTCTCCCCATTTTTCGTGCTCGAATGCTTTCTGTACATCGACCATAATCAAAGCCTTTTGATGATGTTGCACAAATCCCCACCTCCAAAGAGTCTCGTTCATTATATGTAGTGTAAGGAATGGTGGTTGATTTGTACATGTTTTTATTTGGCTATGTACGATGTTTTGTCTGTTTTTGCAGTAAAAAGACAAACCACACACTGGCTATTAAGTAATAGATACCAATGATGGATGTACAATTAGATATGACTTCTGCCCATCGCACTGATTTGACGATTGCCATCCAGATCATATAGATGATCAGAAATGAACATGGGAAATAGAGAAAGTAGCCTAAGAAAACATATTTGAGTTTTTGCGTCATCTTTTATCCTCCTAAAAATCTTCTCCAACATCTAGCAGCTCCCATATAACCATGACATCAAAAAAGACAGCACAAATCGCTGTCTTTTTCATTTTTTAGTTCGTATTCTGTCCTCCGCCATTCAATCCTTCTTTCACATAACCTTTGACTTGGCTTGAGGTTAATAGACCGATATGTCCAACGCCGTGGATGAGGACGTTTCTTGCGCCAATTAAGCGAGAGAGGCTGTTGACGACAATGAGATCGGCTGAGCTATAGACAGATGTGTAAAGAATTTTTTGATTTGGATCGGTGCCTGGTAATGCTCTGAGTGAAACGAGCCCGTTGGCTCCACCAAGTGTGACGACATTTTCAATTTTATCTCCGCCGTCTAGGTTTTTAATATAGTATAACGTGTTCGCACCGCCCATACTATGAGCCACAATATCTACTTTTTTGGCACCCGTTTTGGCTAGTACATCTTTGACGAATCTCGAGAGACGCGGGCCATTGTTCAGGTTATTACCTGTTTTGTCTATGAAATCGATTGCAAAAAGCTGGTTTTGATCCCATCCCTGTGATACCAAGTATCGTTTGATCGAAGCAAAGTTATAAGACGCACCGCCCATGCCGTGTACCATCACAACCGGATTATGCGCAGCCGCTTTGGCCTCTTTCGGCTGGACGAAAGCCATTGAACCAACCACTAATGCAAGTGCAATCAGAATTTGCAAACTCCTTTTCTTTAAAACGATCATGTTCATTCCCCCTTAATTTTCTGATACGTCTCTATTTTAAACAAGAAAAATATGACAGAAAAGTGAACAAGGTAATATTTATCAGATGATTTTACAGCACAATACCTAATGAAAAAGCACCATGGTCTTTTTGAAATTAAAACAAAAAGACTACGGGCCTCTCTATCTTTCATATATAATGTGAATAGACAAAAGGAGGTTCTACTAGATGCTATTTACTCAAACACCTGCACCACCTTACTATGCAGTCATTTTCACATCAAAACGAACGAATGTTGAGCAGAAAGAATACGCTGCTGCTGCTCAAAGAATGGAACAATTAGCGAAAGACCTAGACGGGTTTCTTGGAATTGAGAGTGTACGAGATGAGCATGGTGTTGGGATCACTGTATCGTATTGGGATTCATTAGCAGCAATTAAAGAATGGAAAGAACATACAGCGCATCAGCGTGTTCAAAAAAAGGGAAAAACAGATTGGTACGAATCCTATACAACCCGAATTTGTAAGGTGGAACATGATTACACAAACAAACATTCACTCCTTTAAAAAGAAGCAAATCAATGAGGCCCTGCAAAATAGTTGGCCTCTTTTTTAACAGGCGCTTGTACTTGAAGCAGCATTCATCGTCATTCCTGCTTCTAAAAAAAGAAAAGCACCCCACATACGAACATTTGAGGTGCACTTCAATGATACTTGCTATTTATTTATACGTTACAAGGAAGTATTTCTTTTTCCCTCTTCTTAAGACCGTAAATTGGTTTTCAATTCGGTCTTCAGCTGAAAGGACATAGTCTTTGTCGGTTTGTCTCTCTCCGTTGATGTAGACGGCACCGTTTGTGATATCTTCACGCGCTTGACGTTTTGATGGAGACAGTTTTGATTCGACAAGAACATCAACAAGTGTTAATTCTTCTGCACTGTCTTTCTCCATTGATGGCACATCTTTAAAGCCTACTTTCACTTCTTCTGCTGTAAGAGATTTGATCTCGCCTTTAAATAGCGCATTTGAGATGTTGACAGCCTGTTCTAGTGATTCACGGCCATGCACAAGTGTTGTGACTTCTTCTGCCAAACGGCGCTGTGCTTCACGTTTTTCAGGGGCTGTTTGCACTTTTTCTTCGTACGATGCGATCTCTTCTTTTGATAGGAACGTAAAGTATTTTAAGTATTTCACGACATCACGGTCATCTGTGTTGATCCAGAATTGGTAGAATTCATATGGTGATGTTTTTTCTTTATCTAACCAGATGGCACCGCCTTCTGTTTTCCCAAACTTCGTGCCGTCTGCTTTTGTGACAAGCGGCATTGTAAGACCGAATGCTTTAGCCCCTTCTGCTTCAGACTTACGGATTAACTCAAGCCCAGATGTGATATTTCCCCACTGGTCACTTCCGCCGATTTGCAGCTTACAATTTTCATTTCTGTAAAGGTTCAAGAAGTCTAACGATTGCAGAATCACGTAGCTGAATTCTGTGTACGAAATCCCTGTTTCAATACGGGAGCTGACGATATCTTTTGCGAGCATGAAGTTGACACCGAAGTTCTTTCCAATATCACGAAGGAACGTGATGACATTCATTTGACTGATCCAGTCATAGTTATTCACGATGACAGCTGGGTTGTCACCTGCTTCAAAATCAAGGAATTGAGAGAGCTGGCCTTTGATTTTCTCTGACCACTGTTCGACGATTTCTGCTGGGTTTAGTGAACGTTCTGCTTTTTTGAAACTTGGGTCACCAATCAGTCCAGTTGCGCCGCCAACAAGTGCAATCGGATGATGACCTGCTTCTTGGAATCTGCGCAATGTTAAAATTGGCAGTAAGTGACCAATGTGCAAGCTGTCAGCTGTTGGATCAAAGCCGGAGTATAGCTTGATTTTTTCTTCTGCTAATAATTTTGTTAAACCTTCTTCATCTGTTTGTTGCTGAATTAATCCTCTGAACGATAATTCTTCCATCAATTGACTCATATCCAAATCTCCTTTTTTTACAATTCAACATAAAAAACGCCCCTTCGAATGAACGAAGGGACGATATATATCGCGGTACCACCCTGCTTAAAAGACAAAACAACACGTCTTTTCACTTACACTGATAACGGACAGATCCGTTCTTTCACTAATCAGATAGCATATGCTCCTTTTCGTAAAAGCGGTTCGTGAGGGTAATTCGAATATCTCTTTGTACTGACTCGCACCAGCCGTCAGCTCTCTTGGACAGGGAAAGATGATTCTACTGAATCTCAGTCAAAACCTTTTCATATTCAACTAAAGTCATTTTTAACATACTTTTGATATCAAGTCAACTGACGGAAGTGATTAATCTTCCATTGTCGAGAGATCGCCAGCAGGTAAATTCAGTTCCCACGCTTTTAGCACACGTCTCATAATTTTACCGCTGCGTGTTTTTGGCAGTTTGTCTTTAAACTCAATTTCTCTCGGTGCTGCATGTGCAGCGAGTCCTTTTTTCACGAACGTACGAATCTCTTCTTTCAGCTCATCTGTCGGTTCGTATCCGCTTCTAAGCGCAATGAAGGCTTTAATAATTTCACCGCGCACAGGATCTGGTTTTCCGATGACACCAGCCTCTGCAATGGCCGGATGTTCCACCAGTTTACTTTCTACCTCAAATGGACCGACCCGCTCTCCTGACGTCATAATGACATCGTCGACACGTCCCTGGAACCAGAAGTATCCGTCTTCATCCATATAAGCTGAATCTCCTGAAACATACCAATCTCCCGGCATAAAGTAAGATTCATATTTTTCAGGATTGTTCCAGATCGTATGCATCATAGACGGCCAGCCTTTTTTGATGGCAAGGTTCCCCATCCGGTATGGCGGAAGTTCATTTCCGGCATTATCCACAATCGCAGCTTCAACGCCTGGAATTGGTTTCCCCATCGAACCTGGTTTGATATCCATGCATGGATAGTTACAAATCAGCTGTGCACCTGTTTCTGTCATCCACCAAGTGTCATGAATTCGTTTACCGAATACAGCGTCTCCCCAGCGGATCACTTCTGGATTAAGTGGCTCTCCTACACTTAACACATGACGGAGTGAGCGGAGATCATATTTTTGAATGAGATCGTCTCCTGCTCCCATCAGCATTCTGAAGGCTGTCGGTGCACTGTACCAAACGGTCACACCAAGCGATTCAATGGTTTCGTACCACGTATCAGGGTTGAACCGGCCGCCTAAAATCACATTCGTCGCTCCATTCAACCACGGAGAAAAAATACCGTACACCGTCCCTGTTACCCAGCCTGGATCAGCTGTACACCAGTAGACATCTTCTTCTTTCAAATCAAGTACCCATTTACCCGTCTGGCCTTGCTGCACCATTGCCCCATGAACATGGAGCACACCTTTTGGCGTACCAGTGGACCCTGACGTGTAATGAAGCAGGTATCCATCTTTTTCATCCATCCACTCGATTTCAAGCTCCTTCGCTGCCTGCTCAAATGCTTCTTCAAAGTGAATCGTCCGCACACCACCTGCATCTTCCTTTTCACCACCGACAATGATGACGGATTCAAGCTTTGGAAGTTCTGCAAACGGAATCCGCTCAAGCAGATCAGGCGTTGTCACAATCACTTTTGCCTCACTATTTTCTAAACGATCTTTGACGGCACCTTCCATAAATGCCTCAAATAACGGACCGACGATCGCACCAATTTTGACAGCACCAAGCAGTAGAAAATAGAGCTCAGGTGATCTTGGCATAAAGATAAACACGCGATCCCCTTTTTGCACATGTGCCTGTTCTCTTAATAGATTTCCTGCTTTGTTTGTCTTGATTTTCATATCCCTGAACGTATACTTTTCATCCCGCTGTGAATCTTTGTAGTGAAGCGCCACCTTGTTTTTACGAAACGAGTCCGCATGTCTGTCAATCGCTTCATAAGCTGCATTTACTTTTCCTGTTTCATACCAAGAGAAATTTTTTCTCGCTTCCTCCCATGAAAATTCTTTGTATGCTTGCTCATAATCATTTAAATGATAGTCCCCTTTTACTGATGGTAGCGTTTCCACTTTCATCAAACAGTCCCCCTTTGCATACGTTTACAATGACCATTATAGTATAGATGACTTTTTTTCTCAATTTTTAAAAAACTTCTGATGAAACCGTTTTAATTATTGCAAGATTTAAGATAGAATAGAGACGACTCACTAGAATTTGAGGCGGTGGATACGTGGAGCATCCTAAAACTTATTATTCAAAAACAATTGAGAGAGAAACAGGCACCATCCTGATTGAAGGCCCGGTACCTGCATCAGAGCTGGCGAAATATACGTTTCATGAAGGACTAACAGCATTTCGCACGCCTGAGGAACAGAAACAAGCACTTGTTGAAATAGCAGATCTTCCTGAAGGACGTATTATCATTGCTAGGGTGGATGAGCTTGTCGTAGGCTATGTCACGTATTTGTACCCTGATCCGCTTGAACGCTGGTCAGAAGGCAACATGGACAATTTAATTGAGCTCGGTGCCATTGAAGTCGCTCCTCCATTCAGAGGCTGCTCACTTGGCAAGCATTTACTGGATGTGAGCATGATGGATGAGCAAATGGAGAATTACATTATCATTACAACCGAATATTACTGGCATTGGGATTTAAAAGGGACAAAGAAAAACGTGTGGGAGTACCGCAAAATGATGGAGAAAATGATGAACGCCGGCGGTCTGGTCTGGTTTGCAACAGATGAGCCAGAGATCAGCTCACATCCAGCCAATTGTTTAATGGCACGGATCGGAAAACATGTGAGTCCAGATTCAATCGAGCGTTTTGATCGTCTTCGCTTCCATCAGCGCTTTATGTATTAACGTTCAATTCGTTTTTTTGGCAAAGGGGATTGGTAAACATGATGATTGAACAAATTATGGAGCGTGATGTGATCACGCTGCGAAAAACCGATACGATTGAAGAAGCCATTCAAAAAATGAGGGCACATCACATTCGGCATATTCCCATCGTATCTGAGCAGGGATCTGTCATTGGGATGGTGACAGATCGGGATATTAAAAATGCCAGTCCAAGTATTTTTGAAACAGAGAAAAGGCAGCTTTTTATTCAGCGGCCGGTTGAAGACATCATGGTGCTAGAGACGATTACCGCTCATCCGCTTGATTTCGTTGAGGAGATTTCAAGTGTCTTTTTTGAACACGGAATTGGCTGTCTTCCCGTTGTGAGACGCAGTAAGCTTGTAGGGATCATCACAAAGACAGATTTACTACGTACGTTTGTAAGACTAACTGGTGCAGATCAGCCTGGATCACATTTAGAGGTTGAAGTAGCGCAAGTGACAGAGGGTCTTGCAGACATTACGGCCATTTTAAAAGAGCAGCATATTCAAATGCTGAGTGTACTCGTGTACCCACATGCCAATGAAGCCTCTAAAGTGCTCGTCTTCCGCCTTCAAACGATGCATGCAGATCATGTGATGAAGCTGATTCGTGCAAAAGGCTATAAAGTGCTCTGGCCTATGGAGCAGACGATCAAATGAAGGAAGCGACCTTTGTTTTTTCACCATCTTTTCAAACGTACCAGTTTCACCAAGATCATCCCTTCAATCAGCTTCGCGTCTACTTAACTTATGATCTTCTTCAAAAAATGAAGGCATTAACGGATGATGAGATTGTCGCACCTCGTATGGCGACGCTGGAGGAGTTAAAGCTTGTCCATACAGCAGACTACATTCAAGCAGTACAGCGGGCAAGTGAAGGAAAACTGTCCACCGCAGAGGGGGAACGTTATGGTCTTGGCACTGAGGATACCCCGATGTTTGCAGGGATGCATGAGGCAGCTTCTCTCCTAGTTGGCGGGACATTAACAGCGGTTGATCAAGTGATGCTTGGGCATTCGCAGCATGCGCTCAATCTTGGCGGCGGGCTTCACCATGGATTTAAAGGGCGTGCTTCTGGCTTTTGTATTTATAATGACAGCTCTGTGGCCATTCAGTACATTCAAAAGACATATGGCGCTAGAATTTTATATATTGATACAGATGCTCATCATGGCGATGGTGTCCAGTTTAGCTTCTATGATGATCCAGAGGTATGTACTGTTTCTATTCATGAAACAGGGCGCTATTTGTTCCCTGGAACTGGACAAGTACAGGAAAGGGGTCATGATAAAGGCTATGGCTATGCATATAATATCCCGCTTGACGCATTTACAGAAGACGAATCATTTTTAGAAGCCTATCGAACAGCAGTGACAGAGATTGCTGCTTTTTTTAAACCAGATGTCATTTTGACGCAAAATGGAGCAGATGCCCACTATTATGACCCTTTGACGCATTTATCTGCTACCATGAAAATATATGAGGAAATTCCTAGAATTGCCCATGAGCTGGCGCATCAATATTGTGATGGAAAATGGATCGCTGTGGGCGGAGGCGGCTATGATATTTGGCGTGTCGTCCCAAGAGCATGGAGCCGCATTTGGCTTGAGATGAAAGGCATCACACCACCAGATGCACTTCCTCAGGAATGGATTCGGGCATGGGAAAAACAATCGCCTGTTCCGCTTCCATCCACATGGCTAGATCCTGACGATCTATATCCACCGATTCCAAGAAGAGCAGAAATTACAGAAAAAAATGCACAAACGGTAGAAAAAGCACTCATGCCTGTTCGACGAGAAAAGAAAAAGGCATAAAAAAAGCAGGCGTCCACTGATCAAGTGAGCCTGCTTTCTTTTTTATTTCGTCGATTGTCTTTCTTCGATTCTATGTGGCAATTCAACAATTTGATCTTCTACTTGTTCTTTGTTCATGAGCTTTGTCAAAAGTCTCATCGCAACAGCGCCAATATCGTAAGTCGGCTGAACAACTGTTGTCAATTGAGGGCGCACCATGAGGGATAGTCTTGTGTTATCAAAACCAATCACTTCTAAATCTTCAGGAATTGATACGCCTCTGTCCTGCGCTCCATGAATGACACCTAGCGCCATTTCGTCAGTAGCTGCAATCACAGCCGTCGGCTTGTCAGATTGATCAAGCAGATTAGCCAGCGCTTCAATACCAGAGTCATATGAGTAGTCTCCTTCAGCAACAAGCGCTTCGTCAAATACGATACCAGCTTCTTCAAGCGCACGCTTATAACCAGCAAGCTTTCTCATAGAGTTAATTGGTTCTGACATTGGTCCAGATACAAACGCAATTCGTTTATGTCCTTTTTCAACTAATAGCTGAACTGAATCATAAATGGCTTGTTCATAGTTAATGTTGACTGATGGTGTTTGTGCCTGCTCTTCAACAGATGCTGCAAGTACAATTGGTACAGGAGAGCGCTTAAATTCTTCCACATGCACATCTGTAATGTTTCCGCCCATAAAAACGATTCCATCTACTTGTTTGCCAAGCATTGTGTTTAACAAATGAAGTTCTTTATCAGTATTTTGGTCTGAGTTGCTCAAAATAATGTTGTACTTGTACATCGTCGCAATATCTTCAATTCCTCGTGCAAGCTCTGAATAGAAGATACTTGAAATATCAGGGATGATGACCCCAACTGTTGTAGTCTTTTTACTTGCAAGGCCTCGTGCGACTGCGTTCGGACGGTAGCCGAGACGATCAATTGCTTCAAGCACCTTTTTTCTTGTTGTTGGTTTTACGTTTGGATTACCATTAACAACGCGTGATACCGTTGCCATACTTACGTTTGCTTCTCTTGCTACATCATATATTGTAACATTATTCACATAAATCACTCCTTCAAATACACTTCATATCTATAGCATTCACCAATTGGATAGAGACATGTCAGATACGAGGAAAATAATATCCTATTTGTCATTAAAACGATGAAAAGAGACACATAATTTTTCAATCTACATCAAAATGACCTTCTTTTATGAAATTATACACGTTTTTTCATCATATGAAAACGTTCCCTTTCTTTTTATAACTAAATTAAACAAACTTTAATGAGCTTGTTACCTGTAAATTGAATCATATTTCACCAAAAGTCGTCGTGAACGTCAGCTATGACAATGATCTTAGCAGATTCTATCAAATTTTAAAAATGAAAACATTGTGAACAAGCGTGTTTTAAGCTTGCAATGTGTTTTCTTCCTTTCATTGCCAGTCTTATCGTATTTTTTCATGAAAAAAACCGCCGGGCTGTCATCCGGCGGCTTTTCTATTTATGATTATGCGTGAATGTTGACAAGTGGTCTTAACGCATCTAACCATTTTTCGAATTGTGGAATGTCCATTTGCTGCGCTGAATCAGATAGGGCAACAGATGGGTCTGGATGCACTTCTGCCATCACACCGTCTGCTCCAATCGCAAGAGCTGCTTTAGCCGTTGGAAGAAGTAGATCTCTACGTCCTGTTGAGTGTGTCACGTCAACAAAGACTGGTAAATGTGTCTCTTGTTTCAAGATTGGCACAGCCGAGATATCTAGTGTATTTCTTGTGGCTGTTTCGTATGTGCGGATGCCTCGCTCGCAAAGGATGATTTGGTCATTTCCTTGTGCGATGATGTATTCAGCTGCATTGATGAATTCTGAAATCGTTGCTGCTAGACCGCGTTTTAAAAGAACTGGTTTGTTCACAGATCCAGCTTCTTTTAAAAGCTCGAAGTTTTGCATGTTACGTGCTCCAATTTGGATGACATCGATATGCTCAATCGCTTCTTCAATATGAGCAGGGTTCACGATTTCACTAATAACAGCAAGACCGTATTCATCCGCTACACGCTTTAGAATCTTTAGACCGTCTACGCCAAGTCCTTGGAAGTCGTATGGACTTGTGCGAGGCTTAAATGCGCCGCCACGAAGAAGTTTTAGTCCCTGCTGTTTCGCTGCTGCCGCTACTTCTGCAACTTGCTCGTAGCTTTCAACGGCACATGGTCCAACGATGAAACGTTGTTTTCCGTCACCGATCGCTTCTCCATTGATATTTACAATTGTATTTTCAGGTTTTTTCTTACGAGAAACAAGAAGTGCTTTGCTGTGGTCATCTTCTTGAAGCTCTAAGCCTGCTTTGAAAATTTCTTTGAAAATATGTTGAATCGTTGAATTTTCAAATGGGCCATCATTTTCTTCAAGAATTTGATTTAGCATTGTGCGCTCTCTGACAGGGTCATAACGGTTGACACCTTGCGCTTCTTTTGCCTTTCCAATTTCTTTTACAATGTTTCCTCTTTCATTGATCAGTTTTAAGATTTGAAGATTTAGTTCATCTGCTTGCTGTCTCAATTGTTCCAATTCATTGTTGCTCATTTTTGTCATCCTTTCCTCTGCCCGCTCTCGCTTTTTATTTTTGATCTCTTATAATAGGGTTTATTATAAACAAAGATTTCGGAATTGTCACGAAAAAATTCTTTATTACCCAAACGCTTTTAAGCGATAAAGTATTATGTGTAAGATTATAGCATACTTTTGATACAAGTAAACCTTTTTTATAAAAAAAACGTCAGCAATCGCTGACGTTTTTCTACATGTTATGTTCAAGCGCTTCTTTTGTAATGCTTGAGTGAGAAGCATGCCACTTTACTTTGCCACCGCTAAAGATGAGTGCCTGCGGGCTTTCATGCTTGATCCCTGACTTTTCAGTCACATAGGATGAAAGCTCTCTTGTGTTTTGAATTTGCAAGAAATAAGCAGGAACATCCTCGTGTTCTGACGCAAACGCTTCAAACTCTTGAAAAGCAGCTTGGCTGATTGGACATGTCAAACTGTGCTTAAAAAAGACAAAGGTTCCGTCTTGATTTGTTAGTTGGTCAAACTGTTCTTCTGTTTCTATGAGTTGTTTAGACATGATGTGCTCCTTCCTAACTTAAGCAGCGAGTTAGCCTTTCGTAGATTGTTCTACTTTTTCTTTGACATCTTTGATGCCGTCTTCAATGTCTGCTTTTGCTTCTTGTGCTCTTACTTTTGCTTCATCTGCTACATCTGAAGCTTCATTTGCAATATTTGCTGCAGCATCTTCTGCTTCGCTTTTTACTTGTTTAGCTTTTCCAGCTGTACGATCTTTTATGTCTTTTACTTTGTCTAAAATCTGGTTTGACTGCTCTGCTACGAGCTGAGACAACTCAGATGTTTTGTCTTTCGCAATCGTCACATATTCAGTGCCTTTTTCCTTTGCATCTGTTGTAAGACGATCTGTTTTTTCTTTTAGGGCATTCGCTTGGGTGTTCAAATCATCGCGAAGCTCTTTCCCTGACTTTGGTGCTAAAAATAGTGCCGTTGTTGCACCGATAATGCCACCGATAAGTGTTCCGATCAAAAAGTCTTTGCTATTGATTCCGTCTTTGCTCATGATTATTCCTCCTATGCGAAAATGGTTGATTATTGTTGTTTACGCTGTTTCCATTTTTTATAGATTTCAAGTGCTGCGTTACTCCAGCTTACCACATCCGTGACTTTCTCTTGATTTCGTTCAACGGATGAAGTAACCGCACCAGCTGCCTGCTTTATGCTTGTATTAAATTGGTTGATCGAGCCGCCAATTCCCTGCACCGCATCCACAACTGTGTTAAGTTTTGCCGATTTGTCTTGAATATCTTCAGCAAGCTGATTGGTCTTATGTAGCAACTGTGCTGTCTCTGTGGTGATGCCTTGCATCTGTCCTTCAAGACCTTCTAAAGTTGATGCGACATTCTTTAATGTCAGCTGTAAGGATTTCAATGTTTTGGACAAGTAGATGACAAGAATGAGGAAAGCAATTGCGATGAGTGCAACGCTTAAATAGAGAATAATAATCATCTGATACCTCCTTTGCTGCGGGCATATTCAATTCAATACCCTCTCGTTGTATCATTCAAACATCTCCTAGAATGACCGATTGAATAATAATTCTACACTTATTCGCCAATTCCTGTCCACAGCGAACGAAAAAAAGCGGCACATCTTGTCACATTTAGCCCCTTTGTCACATTTTATTCAAAATAAAAAAGCGCCGATTGAATCGGCACTTTTTGACAGGCAATTATACTGCGACTTTCTCATAAGCACGAAGATACTTTTGAATATCTCCTGCTCCCATAAAGACCAAGATCGCATTTTCATGTGCTTTCAGCACAGATGTTTCTTCTTCTTCAATCAATTGGGCTTGCGGAATTTTTTCCCGCAAATCTTCAATGCTTAGTTTCCCAATGTTTTCACGAGCTGAACCGAAAATATCACAGAGGTATACATAGTCCGCTTTTTTCAGACTGTCTGCAAATTCACTTAAAAATTGCTGTGTACGAGTGAAAGTGTGCGGCTGGAAGACTGCTACAATATCACGGTCTGGATACTTCTGGCGAGCTGCTTCGATCGTGACTTCAATTTCAGTCGGATGGTGCGCATAATCGTCAATTAAGACTTGTTCACCGACTACTTTTTCATTAAAGCGTCGTTTCACACCGCCAAATGTCGTTAAAGCACCTTTGATGAGCTCTACATCAATGGCCTCATAGTGGCATAATGCAATGACCGCTAATGAGTTAAGGACATTGTGGTTTCCGTAAGCAGGAATGTAGAATGTATCATAAAACGTATTACGTACAAATACATCAAATGTGGTGCCTTCTGTGTTTTTCACAACATTTCGTGCTTGGAAATCATTTTCTTCATTGAATCCGTAGTACACAACAGGTACTTTTGCTTGGATCTTGAGAAGATGCTCGTCATCACCGCAAGCGATGATGGCTTTTTTCACTTGAAGTGCCATGTTTTGAAACGCATCGAACACGTCATCAATATCCGTGAAATAATCAGGGTGATCAAAATCAATATTGGTCATGATCGCATAATCTGGATGGTAGCTGAGGAAATGTCTGCGGTATTCGCACGCTTCAAATACAAAATACTCGCTGTTTTCTTTCCCCATTCCAGATCCATCACCGATTAAGTAGGAAGTTGGTTTTGCCGCTTGCATCACATGTGCAAGCAGACCTGTTGTCGATGTTTTACCATGAGCACCAGTAATTGCAACGTTTGTGAATGAATCCATGTATTCTCCAAGAAATTTATGATAACGAATAACAGGAATCCCTTCAGAAAGAGCACGCTCAATCTCAGGGTGTGTATCTGGGAATGCATTTCCTGCAATCACCGTCATCCCTGGCTGAATATTATCTGGGTCAAATGGAAGAATTTTAATATTTCGTTCTTCTAATGCTTTTTGTGTAAAGATATGTTTTTCGATATCCGATCCTTGGACAGTATACCCAGTATCATGAAGAATTTGGGCCAGTGGACTCATACCTGTCCCTTTTATTCCAACAAAATGATAAACAGTCATAATTGTACCTCCAACAAACGTCTATCTGACTTACAGTATATGACGCTCATTTCAATTTGCAACTTGTGATTTTTGTCTCTAGCTGATCACAAATCGCAGCTCCAAATAAAGATTTTTTTCCGATCTTCCTATTCTAATCAATATTAACTATGATTAGTATCCGACAACTTTCCCATTTCTAACACCTGCTTTCGCTCATTTTCATTAAAAAGCGTTCAGACAGGCATGCGAAAAGCGTCCAATTCAAAAATTGCACCTATGTGCTATCATACCATGTTTATCAAAAAAATGAAGTGGTTTGTTTAGATCAATTGTTCTAAGTCACTCAGTGTCATGAGGACCTCTCTTGGCTTACTACCTTTTGCCCCAGAGATCATCCCTTCACGTTCCATCATATCAATCAATCTCGCTGCTCGATTGTAGCCAATTCTAAACCTTCTTTGCAAACTAGATGTACTTGCACTATTTTGCTCGATGGCAAATCTGCATGCGTCCATAAACAATTCATCTTCGTCTGTAATGGCAGAGCCTTGAAGCATCAATTCTTCCTGTTCAAAAAGAAACACAGGTTTGCGCTGTTTTCTCACATGCGCTACCACTTCATCAATCTCTCGATCTGATACAAAGTTCCCTTGTAGCCTTGTCGGTTTGCCAGAGCCATTTTCTAAGAACAGCATGTCTCCTTTTCCGAGAAGCTTTTCAGCACCTGCCATATCAATGATCGTTCTTGAATCCACTTGGCTTGAAACAGAGAAAGCAATTCTTGTTGGGATGTTTGCTTTAATGAGGCCTGTAATGACATCAACAGAAGGTCTTTGCGTCGCAATGAGTAAGTGAATCCCGCATGCTCTTGCTTTTTGGGCAATTCGGCAAATGCTTTCTTCGACTTCATTTGGTGCGACCATCATTAAATCAGCCAGCTCATCAATGACAACGACAAGATATGGCAGTTTTTCACCCATTTGTTTTTCTTTCACCAGTTCGTTAAATCGTTTGATTTCTCTCACACCAGAGTGTGCAAACAATTCGTAGCGTCTTTCCATTTCATCTACTACCCATTTCAGGGCAGCTGTTGCTGTCTTGGCATCAGTAATAACTGGGCTCACAAGATGCGGAATGTGATTATACGGCGCCAGTTCGACCATTTTAGGGTCGATTAACAGCATTTTCACTTCATCAGGTGAGGCTTTAAACATCAGGCTTACGAGAATGGTATTAATACAGACACTTTTCCCTGAACCTGTTGCTCCGGCAATTAAGCCGTGCGGCATTTTTTGCAAATCAACCACAACGGGCTGACCGGAAATATCCAATCCGAGTGCCGCCGTTAATGGAGATGGATTGTCTCTGAAGGCACTGCTTCTGATCATTTCTCTCAAGAAAACCATTTTACTGTGGAGGTTCGGCACTTCGATTCCAATCGTGTTCTTCCCAGGAATCGGCGCTTCGATTCGAATATCTTTTGCAGACAAACTAAGTTTGATATCATCTGACAGGTTTGTAATTTTGTTCACTTTCACGCCTGGTTCAGGATGTACTTCAAACCTTGTAACAGAAGGACCTTGCGTCACATGAACAACACTTGCTCTGACATTGAAGTTTTTCAGTGTGGCATTGAGCAGTTCTGCCCGTTCTTTCACCCATGTTCCGTCCTCTTCTTTTTGTGCTGGCGGAACGTCTAGAAGGGCTAAACTAGGAAATACATATCCTTGTGCATCTGCCGTTTTCTTCTGTCCTTGCACGCGCTGATCACTTTTTAACATCATGACGTTAAAAGGAACGGTGGAGGTTTGACCGCTTGAGCGCTTTGGCTGTGGAGAAGACGGTTTTGGTTCTTCACGATTCGGTGCTTCTCGTTTTACTTCGGGCGTTTCTTCATGCTGCTCTGCCATATCCGCGGCGATCTCTGCTTGTCCAGAGTCAGCGAATTCATCTGATGCTTCTTCAACTGGCATGACTTCATCATCTGTTATTTCTTCTTCCGGCATAGAATCATCATCTTGCGAATCCTGTATGATCACCGGTTCTTCATGTTCAAATGCTGCCGCTGACACGTCTGCTTGACTTTCTTCTATCCATGCAGACTCTGTTGTTTCTTCCATAGCCTCTATGTTCTTCTCTTCCAGCACCGCAGTTTCTTCTACTGGGCTTTCTATCTCCATGTCGAGAGCTGGTGATGTGCTTTCAGCTGTTTCAAATGTAAAGCTCTCTTTTTTCTCAGCATCATCTTCAAGCGGAATCATCGGCTCTTCTTGTTCAACGGTGACTGCCTGTTCTTGCTCCATCTCTAGAGGCTCGTTAGATGCTTCAGCTTGCTCCATATGTAAGAATGCTTCCCGATCGTCTTCGGTCTGTGACAAAGCTTGATCTTGATCCTCTGTCTCACTGAAAGGCTCGTCATATAAACGTTCCATCGTTGATTGAACGTGATCTTGATAAGCGAGTTCCTCTTGCAAAGTAAGCGGCGTCGTGACAGGTTGCCTCTCTGCTTGTTCTTCTGTTTGGGCTGACATCATGTCTTCCATACGTTGTTCTTTTCGTATAGACGGGATGTTCATTTGCTGTCTTACATTCCGTTCACGCTCTGCTTCTTCTGATAACAGTGTGACACGCTGTGACGTTTCTTCTGCCGATTTCATTTTGACAGAAGATGTGTCTTCTTTGGCTGCTGCATGTTTTGGACGCATATCCTGGTGGTAGCCATAGATTGGTGAAGGGATTTGCTCTGGTTTAAAAGGCTTTTTATTGAGATCAGGCTGCACCGTTTGTTTTGGCTGATAGGTCGTCTGCTTTGCCTTTGGCTGACTTGGCCGCGTGCGCCTTCTTTCTTGCTGCTTTGCTGCCTCACGTGCAGGTTCATCTGGAACGAGAGGAAAGCGGAAATTGCCTTTTGGATATTCATAATACACTTTCGTATCTTCAACTTTTTTATATTCTTTATGCTGTTCAACAGCTGGCTGCTTTGGTGCAATCGGACCTGTTTCAGGCCTCTCAGCTTTTTCTTCTTTTTTTTCTTCTCCTAAAAATACACTAAAAAATTTATCTAACCAACTCATCATTTATCACTCACTTTAACTCCCCTTACGTTTTCTTGGGCGATTTTTAGTATACCATTGCTTTTTCATGCAGAAAAGCGAGAAAAGTGCTACACTTTGCTGTTCATGCTGTCTGTAGATGAAAAAAAGTCACTAAGTACGTACTTAGTGACTTTTGGTATAACACATTCTTCGCTCATTTGTACCCGTTTATGGGAGGTTACGCTTCAAATGGTTCGCCAGCTTGGCGGCTTCCTTCTAGAACAAGGATTCCTTTTTCAGCAGGCGCATTCGGAAGATCTAATTCTTTTGCAGAACAAATCATTCCGCTTGAAGGAACACCTCTTAGTTCAGCATCTTTGATCACCAAACCGCTCGGCATCACAGCACCGACCTTTGCAACCACAACATATTGACCTTGATCAACGTTTGGTGCACCGCACACGATTTGTAAGGTTTCATCGCCAACATCTACTTGGCAAATGTTCAGTTTATCTGCATTCGGATGTTTTTCTTTTTCCTTCACATAACCGACCACAAACTTAGGTGATAGATCAACTGTTAATGTTTCACTGACACCGTTGCGGTTCAAAATTTCATTGATATCTTGAACAAGCGTTTCAGAAAGCGGTACAGATCCGTTTTCTTCAATTTTCATGTAAGTAGATGCATTGAAAATATTAAAGCCTGTTGTTTCTTTTGTGTCTTGATTGAAGATTCTTACGACATCTCCAAACGTTTCATGACCTACTTCTTCTCTTGTTACATCTTTCAATGAAATAAGGAGTGTGTCGCCGACACCTTCTGCATTATAAAAAACGTTCATTCTTCAAAATTCCCTTCTACTGCTGTTTTGGTCTGCTTTTTGCAAGAATAAAGATCGGTTCAAGCTTGCCTTCGTCATATAAAAATGACAAGGCCGTAATCGGAACCGTGCCGCTGGCGAAGAAGCTCATCGACATTTGCCCTAAAATATCATAGCCTGATTCATTGCGTACATCTGCAATGATGAACACATCTTGATGGGGAACGGAAATAGCCATTTGCCCCTCTACTTTTTGCGCGTATTCTTGTAAAATCGATTCATTTAATATTCTGCTTGCATCGTACCCGTCGTTTGCACGGAAGAAATAAAAACGGTTGCCCGCCACTTCATCCATTTTCACGACAGTCTTTAGTGAACGGACGTTAAAACTTGCGGTTTCTCTGATTCGTTCTTTTGTCCAGTTTTCCTTTTGCAGCATCTTCTCGTCAATTAATCTGTAGGTGCTTCCAAGGTCAAGTGCATAGTAGATTCTTGTCTCTGCTGTATGCTCATCAAAAACGAGCGGAATCTCATCACTCGATGTTTCTGGAAAGGACGTTGAACGAATGACCGGATAAATGTGCTTCTCTTTACCTGAGATATGCTGCGCTTCACCTTTCATAGCGCTGAGCGCCTCTTTCACATAATAAACGATCTCATCCAGTGTTTCATCAGGCTTTACTTCCCATTTTGCAATAATCGGCGGGAGCTCAAGCGTGATGCCCTTTCCTGTATGTTTATCTTCCACACGAAGCGTATCTTTTTCCCTGTCAAACTGGTGGGTCCAGCTGTCGTTCGTCAGACGGCTTTTCAATTGATTGGCAAGCTGTCTTGATGTCATTTTCGCCATGATAAGACCCTCCTTTCGTTATTTAGAAAGAGAATCTGTTAAAAATGCTTCAATCTCTTCCTTTGTCTTACGATCTTTGCTGACAAAACGGTTGATCTCTTGTCCGTTTTTAAAGACTAAAAAGCTTGGAATTCCGTAAATTTCCCACTCTGCACAAGTATCGATGAACTGATCTCTATCCACATAGAAGTATTCAAATTCTGGATAGTTTGCTTCAAGCTCTGGCAAAAACGGCTCAATAAATGTGCAGTCCGGGCACCAGTCAGCTGAAAATAGTAATACGGTTAAGTCTTCTTGAATCACTTTTTGTAATTCTTCGTTTGATTCAATTTTTTTCATGTTTGATTCCTCCAGTTTGTATACTTAAATCTCCGAATTGTATATAGCCTTTCTTTCTCATCCATTCTGATACTACCAAACTAATCACTGCCGGGCCAACGATATGCAAGAGAGCAATTGCGAGGAAAACGGATGGATGAAATCCCATGACTGTAAGTGTCATGAGCTGGCCGACAAGACCGCTCGTTCCCATACCCGCTCCTGCCGCATTATTGACCATCCCAAAGCCAATAATACCAATTGGCGCAAGAATCAGTCCTGCAATCGTCGGCGGAATGAGAATGAGCGGATTTTTCACAATGTTCGGCAGCTGTAGTTTTGATGTTCCAATGCCTACCGCAGCAAGACCGCCAAAACGATTTTCTCTAAATCCTGCAGCAGCAAAGCCGACCATCTGCGCACAGCAGCCAATCGTTGCCGCACCAGCAGCAAGACCGCTTAAATCAAGCATCAGCGCAAGCGCAGCACTTGAAATCGGTGAGCTAAGAGCAAGTCCAACAATGGTTGCAACCAGCATGCCCATGATGAGTGGACTTTGGTCAGTCCCCCATACGATCAGCCTGCCGAGCCCTGTCATCACCGCCTGAATCCCAGGGCCGATAAAAGCAGCGGTGAGAAAACCTGTGATAATCGTAACAAGCGGCGTTAAAATAATATCAATTCTTGTCTCATCACTGATCAGTTTGCCTAATTCCACACCAATGAGAGCAGCCACGAAGCTTCCAGCAGGTCCCCCAAGCTCTGCTCCAGCGGCACCTGAAACAACACTTGCGAAAATAATTAAAGGAGAAGCGTTTAAGCGATAAGCAACCGCTACGCCAATTGCTGGTCCCATCAGCCCCATTGCGAGCGTTCCCATTTCCACGATGAGAGGAAATGATAACAGGCCGCCTGCTGTTTTTAAAATCAGCCCTACCACTAATGTAGCAAATAGACCTAAAGCCATATAAGAGAGTGCATCAATAAAATACACCTTTGGCGAAAGGGAAATACCCTTTCTTTTTAAATAAGTCATCAACGTCGTCTTCCTGCTTTCTCATAGGAAAGACGAAGAGGCCTGTCCTTCCCATTATATGTAGTCTTCTTACGATGAAAAATAGTCTCTACCATGAATATCATAATCATATTTTTTTTGCTTTATCAAGCACTTCTTGTGTAACATGAAAAGAAACAGGGCAAACCTTTACTAAGTTTGTGCACAAGGAGGAGATTGTTATGCAATTAACGGTTTATTTAGCTGGAGAAATTCACAGCCAGTGGCGCGATGAAATTAAGGAAAAAAGCCAGTCTTTGAAACTGCCAGTGACGTTTGTTGGTCCAATGGAGAATCATGACCGATCAGATAACATCGGAGAAGATATTTTAGGCGGACAGCCAAATGCCATCTTGAAAGACGATGCGGCTTCTGATCTGAACAATTTCCGCACCGAACTATTATTAAATAAGGCAGACGTCGTCATCGCCCGCTTTGGTGAGAAATATAAACAGTGGAACACGGCAATGGATGCTTCTTCTGCCATCGCCAAAGGAAAACCCCTTATTTTGATTCGTCCTAAAGAATTACATCATCCACTAAAGGAACTATCAAACAAAGCAAATATCACTGTCGAAACAGTGAATCAAGCAATTAAGGCGTTGTCATACGTGTTTGAACAGGAATAAGAAAAAGGCTGTGCTCTTAAAAGAGGCAGCCTTTTTCTTATCGTTTACACTTGTTGATAAATCGAATCCACCGTGTTTTGATCACAATTTTTCACAAGACGAACAATTAATTCTTTTGCCGCTGCATAATCGTCTACATGCAAGACAGAGTGACTTGTATGAATGTAACGCGCACATACACCAATAACAGCAGACGGTACACCTTGATTTGAGATATGAACACGTCCAGCATCCGTACCGCCCGGCGATACGAAATATTGATATGGAATATTGTTTGTTTCAGCTGTATCGAGGACAAATTCTCTCATGCCTCGATGCGTAATCATCGTGCGATCATAAATACGAAGAAGTGCACCTTTTCCAAGCTGGCCAAATTGTGATTTGTCTCCCGTCACATCATTTGCAGGACTAGCATCTAGAGCAAAGAACAGATCCGGCTGAATCATATTCGCAGCTACCTCAGCCCCTCTGAGCCCTACTTCCTCTTGTACGGTTGCACCTGAATACAATTGACATGAGAGGGTTTCGTCTTTTAATTCTTTCAATAATTCAATGGCAAGTCCGCACCCATAGCGGTTATCCCAAGCTTTGGCTAAAATCTTTTTTGGATTGGCCATTGGGGTAAAGACCGTTGCAGGAACGATTTGCTGCCCTGGGCGAACGCCAAGTTCTTTCGCTTCTTCTTCACTGTCTGCACCAATATCAATGAGCATATCTGACGGTTTTACTGGTTTGCTTTTTTGTTCTGGTGTCAGAAGGTGCGGAGGTGTGCTCGATACAACGCCCGGAATTGGCCCGTGATCCGTATGAACATCCACGCGCTGCGCAAGCATCACTTGACTCCACCAGCCGCCAAGTGTTTGAAAACGAATCATTCCATTTTTCGTAATGGATGACACCATAAAGCCGACTTCATCCATATGACCAGCCACCATAATCTTCGGTGCCTTCTCTGGACCTTTGCGGACACCAAACACTCCGCCAAGACGATCCTGTATGAGTTCATCGGAATATTTCTCAAGTTCCTTTTTCATAAAAGCACGCACATGGTGCTCATTACCTGGAGTCCCCTGTAGTTCTGTTAAATTTCGGAAAAGCGACATTGTTTCTTCGTTCATTTGACAGTTACCCTCATTTCTATGTAATGACCATATAAATTCCTATAAAAATAACACTCACTTTATACTATAAGAATTCTTTCGGTTTTCCAAGTATCTCTCCAGAAATTTTGAATATGCTTTCAAGTATTCGGATTTCTTAACATCGCTGGACAAGTTTTGTATAATGGAAAAAACAGCAATACGGAGGTGCAGCACGTTGAAGTTAAAACATGTTCTGATTGGTGCGAGTATAGGCGTAGCCGCTGCAATTGTTGCAAAGAAAGTCTTTTTCCCTACGTATATCTCGTCTGAAAAAGCGTTAAAAATTGTGAAATCTGCTTTTAAACAGCGCGGCCCGATTGATGGCTCTTGGATTTATACTGTACCAGAACCGTATACCGTAAATGGTGAAACGATTGATGTGTACAAATCTGGCATTACACGCTCCGCCTTTGGCGAGCTTGAACAGTATGAAGTCATGATTGATGCAAAAACAGGCATGATCGTTGATGTCATTGATTCTGTTGCTTAATAAGAAAGCTTCGCAAAGACAAGTCCTTGCGAAGCTTTTTTTAGATGGCTTTGATTTTTTTGTATACAGGGTGCCACATGGCGTCTTGCACAGCCTGAATGAGATCATCAGGGGTTTCTTCCGCAATTCCTTCGTCAATCGCTGCTTGTGCCACACGGACAGCCACTGTCGCTGAAACTGTTCGAAGCTGATCAACACTTGGAAGCATCGCAGCACCCGGTTTTCCGACATTGACCATGCTCGCAATCGCTTCAGCACTCGCAACAAACATGCTGTCTGTCATGAGGCGGGCTTTACACACAATCGTTCCAAGACCAAGCCCTGGAAACACAAGGGCATTATTTGCCTGCCCAATTTCATATGTCACACCGCCATATTCAACTGGATCAAACGGGCTTCCCGTTGTGACAAGCGCACGTCCTTCTGTCCACTCAATGAGATCTTCCGGCTTTGCCTCTGAAAGAGGTGTTGGGTTAGACATCGGTAAAATCGCTGGCCGCTCTACATGTGACGCCATTTCTTTCACTATTTCCTCTGTAAATGCCCCACCTACAGTTGAGGTACCAATTAAGATCGTAGGTTTCGCCTGCTTCACGACCTCTAACAAATCAATTGAATGCTTTGGACCATTACGTGCATAGTCCTGCACTTCATCAGAACGTCTTGCATACGGCTTTTGGAATGGCTGAATGTCAGGTGAATCATCTGTGAGCAGTCCCGTTTTATCAATACACCAGAAATGATCATATGATTCCTCTTCTTTGACACCATCTCGCACGATGGCATCACGAATTTGCTCGGCTATACCAATCCCTGCTGTACCTGCTCCAAAGATCACGATTCGGTGATCTTTCAGCGGAACCTTCGATGCTTTTGCACAAGCCAGAACGGCAGCAAGTGAGACGGCTCCAGTTCCTTGAATATCATCATTAAACGTACAAATACGGTCCTTATATTTTTCCAAAATGGCGCGCGCATTTTTTGTACCGAAGTCTTCCCAGTGAAGAAGTGCATTTGGAAAAGTCGCACGGGCAAGCTCAACATATTGATCAATAAACTGATCATAGCGCTCTCCTCGAACGCGGGAGTGCTGATTTCCCACATAAAGCGGATCATTTAAAAGGCTTTCCTGGTTGGTCCCAGCATCAAGCACCACTGCCAACACACGGCTAGGATCAATACCTGCTGCGGCTGTATAAACAGCCAGCTTCCCGACTGAAATGGCGATTCCGCCAACACCCCAGTCACCGATGCCTAAAATTCCTTCTGCATCTGTTGCGACAATGAGATCAATTGATTCATCCACTCCGTAAGATGCAAAAATTTCTTCCATTCCTTCTAGGTCATCAATGGATAAATAAATTCCTCTTGGCTTTCTATACTCGTGGCTGTAACGCTGAATCGCTGTTCCTACGGTCGGTGTGTAAACAATCGGCAGCATTTCTGCCAAATGCTCATTTAATAATTTATAAAAGAGCACTTCATTTCTGTCATGAAGCGCAGTTAAATAGACATTTTTCCCAAGTGCGTCTGGCTGTGCTTTGAACTGTTCATATGCACGCTTTGCTTGATCCTCTAGTGTTAACACCTTCGGCGGCAGAAATCCCTTTAACCCAAGCTCTTCCCGCTCTTCCTTTGTAAATGCGACCCCTTTGTTTAAATAAGGGACAGACATGACTTCCATCCCTCTTAACGGTGTCTCGATGACATCACCATGTACACGATAAAATTGATTCACCTGCACTCTTCCTTTCACAAGTTCATTTTGTCGTTATTTTGTGTGAAAGGCGAAAAAACATACAGATGATCTTTTATCTTCCGGTTTCTCTTTTGACCTCATGGGTCATTGCCCCGTCTTCATCCCACTTTACAGCACGGTAGATGGCATCATGATAAAACAAGTACCATGCATTGTTTTCTTCGGCGAATGCCTGCCATTTTTGCTTCGCTGGGATCGAGGTCATTGGATAATCATCGTATGCCAAGACCCATAGCGGGTTTTTATGAGCGTGTGTCGGCATGATATCCGCTAAATGTATAGCCGTTTCTCCCTGACTTGTGAGCGTTAAGATGCTATGCCCATCGCTATGTCCGCCTGTATGATGCAGGCGGATGCCTTCTGTTACTTCGATGCTATCTTCAAATGTCATGACTTGATCGGCAACAGGCTCCCAGTTTTCTTTCCAATATGTATTTCTTGAGCGGATGTTCGGCGCTCTCATTTCGTCCCATTCAATTTTGGACGTGATGATTTTTGCCTGCTGAAAAACAGACACGAGCTCATCGCCTTCACGTTTTGTCAGCCCGCTTGCATGATCAAAATGCAAATGAGTCATTAAGACGTAATCTATATCAGATGGGCGCAAACCGAGAGCCGCAAGTGATTCTTCTATTTTCGTTTCCTCTGTGACGCCATAATTGCGTTTTTGTTTCTCTGTCAGCTTCCCTGACCCGATGCCAGAATCTACTAACAGATGAAGACCGTTCCACCGTATGAGCATTGGATCACACCGTAATTCAATTTGATTTCGATCATTCACAGGGTATTTTTTTGACCATAATGGCTTTGGCACCACGCCAAACATGGCACCGCCATCCATGTGTGTATCTCCCCCATTTAACCAGAACAGTTCCATTTCACCTATTTTCATTGTCTCCATTGCTGTCATCCCTCCTTTTTCTATCGTAGCAAATACAAAGGAAAATCGCATGTGCTAATCTTTTCATCAAAAAAGCTGACCGCAATCGTTCGTTGCAGCCAGCTTTGTTCGCTTTTTATTCAGGGAATTTTACTTCTGATCGATAGATCGGTTGTCCCATGGAAGAGAATTTCTCTTCATATTCTGTCATGACATTTCCTTCGAGACCATCCTCATGTAAATCAAGGCTCACATACGTTAAAAGGAGTCCGTAAGACGAAAAGCTTTTCAAGGAATATTCAAATAGTCCGCGGTTATCGGTTTTGAAATGTAATTCACCGCCTGGACGGAGGATCTGTTCATATCGCTTTAAAAAAGCTTTAAATGTCAATCTCCGTTTTTCATGCCTTGATTTTGGCCACGGATCAGAGAAGTTCAAATACACCCGATCAATCTCATTTTCCGCAAAGACATCTGTCAGTGTCTCTGCGTTGATGTTTAGAAGCTTTACGTTTTCTACATCTGTTTCTTTGATTTTATCGACTGCCGTCACAATGACACTTTTAAATAATTCAATGCCGATATAGTTTATCTCAGGATGAAGCTTGCCCATTCCGGCAATAAAACTCCCTTTTCCTGTACCGACTTCGATATGGATTGGATGATCATTTCCAAACAGCTCATGCCATTTCCCTTTGTATTGTTCAGGGTTGGCTAAAGCAATATGAGCATTTTCAGCTAAGTAATCATCCGCCCACGGTTTATGTCGCATTCTCAATTTGATACACCTCTATTTTCTTTACATTTTATCAAGATACCATGAAACATAAAGAGCCGCAAGACAGCAACTTATCCGCACATATGAAAAAGACCAGCTGCTATTTGGGCTGGTCTGCTTCATGTATAAAATCAAAGCTGAATGCACAGTTTAACCACATAAATGACACGCTTGAAAGGAGCATACGTATGGGATTAAACCGCCAACATCAGCTTCAATTAATCAAAGATATTTTAACTGATCACCAGCTGGATTGCTGCGGGACTGTTGCAGAATATGAACAGGTGGGACGAGTGATTCAATTAATGCTGGCAAAAGAAGATTTGGATGCTGACGTTCGTCAGCTACTAACCGATATTTATGATTACAGCCAAAAAGGCACTTCTGTCAGTTCAATTGATGCACATATCGAAGCGCATCAATCGCATCTATCTGACTGGGTCGAGAACATTCCACTGTCTTAATGGATGTTTAACCGTTTTAAGAGTGCATGTAGCTCGGCTTGCACTTCTTTTTGCGCCTTTTCATTTCCTTTTCTTTTATGCCAAACGACAAACGATACGGTTTCAGCCAGCACATACCATGCCATGCGTTTTCGCAAGTTGTCAGTCAGCGGAGCACCATACATAGAGAGCCAGCTTTCCCAGTTCTCTTCTTCAACATAATGGTATAAGAGCGGTCCAAGATCAATCGCTGGATCTGCAATCATTGCCCCATCCCAATCAATTAAAAAGAGCTGATTTTCATCTGTCAGCAGCCAATTATTATGGTTGAGGTCACAATGGCATACGACCTTATCCTCGAAATGAACTGCCTCCACATGTTTCTCTAAATACTGGATAGCACGCGTGATATCATGTGAGTCAATCTGCTCTTTTAAGATCGATGCCTTGAGATGCATCAAGATCGATGCCGGGTCAAGGGAGTGCTTTTCTAATCGTTTCAGCATATCGAGCAGCTCTTTTGATGTATGAATTTTTCTTAGCTGCTCCGCTACAGGACGGTCATTCATGTCCTTTGGCTTCAGCTCTCTGCCGCTCAGCCAGTGCTGCGCAGTAATGACATCCCCATTTTCCATCCGTTTTGTCCAGACAAGCTTCGGCACAATGCCTTCAGCTGACAAAACCGCAAGAAACGGTGACGTATTGCGTTTTAAAAATAGCTTTTGGTCATTGTGTGTTGCGAAGTACGCATCTCCCGTAGCGCCTCCAGCAGGAGAGATGTGCCATTCGCTACCTAATATTTGTCCCAACCAGTTCATATCAATTTTCAACCCATCATTTCTTAAAATATTTTAAATCATGCTTTTTTAGTCGACAAAATTCAGCCGATTGAGATCAATTGGCTGTTTATTTTTTATTTATATGATCATAAAAACAAAAAGGACAGCTATTGAGAATGAGATGCTAAACAATAGCCGTCCTATAGATTTTATCGCTACCTTCTTATACTCGTCAAGCAAAACTAGAAAATCAGGACAAGAACCTTATGAAAAGGGAAGTCTTTTTTCATGTTTCTTTTGCTCGTGCGCACACTGGCTGCTTCTTAGCCACGTAATTTTAACGATCGCTCACTAGCCTTAACAAACACTGGAGTGGCGCCAATCACTTCTCCATCGGCGTGAAATAAGATTTTTTCATCTGCCTCCAAGTAGGCTTCTTCATGCTGAAAAAGGGTGACTCCCTCCATTACAAGGTGCTTTTTAAAAACCATTGCACTTAAAAATAAGAGAACTTTCAATGGATTCAAATCCGTGACAACGAGCGTTTGAAATCCTGATTGCCTCGCACTCGCTTCCGGCGCTGCTTCCAGCCCGCCCCCATAATAAGGGTGATTACATACGATCACAAACCACACTTGGCGAAATACTTTTCTCTCATTTTCAATAAAAAGAGCAAGGTCAAACGGTTTGAATGACCATAACGAATGTAGAAAAGACAGCGGGTAGATGATAAACCCGAGTTTGAGTCGGTTGAGCCACTTTTTCCCTCTAAAATGTACCGTTCTCTTCAAGACATGCGCATCAAACCCAACACCAATATGATTGAGAAAAAGAACAGATTGCGGACTTTCTGCATGATCTTGAAAGGAACCGAGAGAAAATGTTTTCGTCAGCATCCTCTTTTGTTTTCTCACTTCTTTGATCACATCATGACGCTGGATGCCCAGCCCCTTCGCAGCATCATTCCAATGACCTGCTGGGACAAAGCTTAGCTGCACATGATCGATTTCTTTTAAACCATTTAGCACTTCATGAATTGTGCCGTCACCGCCAATGACGATCAACCGTTTCAATCTGTCGTCTTGCATAGCGCTAATCTGTCTCGCCAAAACTTCGGCATGTCCTTCATGCTGGGTAAGAAACGATCTGTAGGAGATCTCTACCTTTTGTAATTCTTTCTCTATGCTTCTCCAAGTGCGGAGTCCTTTTCCTTGTCCTGCTGCTGGATTGACGATAAAGTACCATTCATTCATATATTAGCTCCACTCAGGTCTCATTTTTTGGTGACCTTGATATGCCTTTAATCGAGCCATTCCTGCCTTCTTTTGCTGTCTGATTCACCATAAGCGAGCAATGCCTTTGTCGCTTTGAATTGCTGGTGCTTTGTCGGCGCGGTGTTTTTCCGCTGCTTTTCAAACCAATCCTCCGCTTTCTTCTTATCGACAACCTCCATCCCGAATGGAACTTCGGGCAAATCAATATACGAGGTGCGGCTGATGAGGATTTTTTTCACAGGAAGCTCTACACCACTTTGCTGTAAAATTTTTGACACAACAGTTCCAGAGCGAAGAAGGCTTGCGCAAGGGTTCAAGACGGATTGAACAGCTTTTCCAGTCGCCCGCTTTTCCCAAAAACGTTCCTTCGATCCAATATATACGCTGTCTGGCTCTGCTTCTAAGAAAGATAAACAGATGACTTCAAGCGGCGTAATGAGCACTGGACACAATTCCATCTCAGCTTTTTGAATGAGCAGCACCGGCTTGTACATCACAAAATAAGAATCTGGCAGCTGCCTTGCAAGCATCCGCAGCTTTTCATCATATCGAATGTGGTGAGAGACAGTTGAAATATGAGAGATCGTCGAGCTGGCCCATTTTAATTGAACATCGTAAAGATGATCCTTAAAAAAGTGAATCAGCTTCGTTTCATCGGTAGGAACGTTTGTAAAAACACCTTGTTCTATATCTGTTGGCTCGTTAAAAAGACTCAGGTCCCGTTCCTTTTTCATATCGGCTTCTTTTTGCTTTCTTTTTAAGGAGAATTTCTTTCTCTTTTCTTCCTCTTGCTCAGGTGCTTGCTTGGTGGCTTGGTCAGCCTGCTTTTGCACCTGCTCTTTTGAAGCCTTTTTTAACTCGTCCCACCTTTGTTTTTTCAACCGAATAAACTGATTGATGTAATGATGCGGGTCTTGTTCATATCGTGATATATAATCTTGGATTTTAATAATTTGCGCCATCTGCTGCTCACTCCAACCTCTAGAATCATTTATGTAGTGTAAATTGTTTGATCGCGTGATAACGTGGGGTTTCTTTTAGACGAATTTCAAATAAAGCGATACTAGAAACCTCCATCGAATATGGTTCTTTCCGTAAGGGCGCTTGTTCTATATAGGACTGTTCTCTATTCCATTTGCGCGCAATCGTCATATGTGGATGAAAGGGTCTCTTTTCGACAGGATGACCTGCTGTCAAAACGGCTGTTTTTACCTTTTCTCTTAGATCCATCAAAGGCTTACTTTCAATAGGCTTTGCAAAAAAGACTCTCGGCCGCTCCTTTTGACCAAATACCCCTATCTCATTCAGCTTCAGCGGGAAAGCAGACACCTCATGAGACAGCTGTTCAAGCAGCTCAGATATCTTATTTAAACGGTCCTCTGGAATCGCGCCTAAAAACACAAGGGTGACATGATAATCAATGGGTGCTGTCCATTTTTGAAAGGAAAGTCCGCTCCTCTTGTCTATATCCGCTTTCAATTGATACGCGAGTTGTTCAGGGATTGGAATCCCGATAAAATAATGACGGCTTTCAGCCATATTTTCACCTGTCCTTTTTAACAAACTTTACGAATCCCCATTGATGATAGTATAACTAAAGTAATGCGGAATGAGAAGAAAGGGTGTCACATGATGAAGGTTGCACAAAATATAGCTGAATTAATAGGTCATACACCACTTGTAAAATTACAGCGCCTTCAGCCAGAACATGGCGCTGCTGTTTATTTAAAACTGGAATCATTTAATCCTAGCGGAAGTGTAAAAGATCGGGCTGCTTACAATATGATCCTTGAGGCAGAAAAACAAGGAAAGCTCACAAAAGGGGCAACGATTATTGAACCAACGAGCGGGAATACAGGAATTGGCTTAGCGATGAACGCTGCTGCAAGAGGCTACAAAGCCATTCTGATCATGCCTGATACGATGACCCAAGAAAGAATCAATATTTTAAAGGCATACGGCGCACAGGTCGTTTTAACCCCAGGGGAGGAAAAAATGCCAGGCTGTATTCGCAAGGCAGAAGAATTAGCTGCTCAAATTCCTAACAGCTTTATTCCCATGCAATTTGACAACGGTGCGAACCCCGATGCTCATAGAGGGACAACGGCTGTAGAAATTATCGATGCAGTGCAACAGATCGGGCAGCCGCTTGCCGCTTTTGTCGCAACTGCTGGAACGGGCGGAACCATTACAGGCACTGGAGAGGAACTCAAAAAAGCATTCCCGGAATTGACGATACATGTGGCAGAGCCAAAGGGGTCTCCTGTTTTATCAGGCGGGAAACCTGGCAAACATAAGCTTGTTGGCACAAGTCCAGGATTTATCCCACATATTTTAAACGAACAGGTGTATGATGAGATTGTGCAAGTGAGTGATGAAGATGCTTACGACATCACACGAAAGCTCGCCCGTCTTGAAGGTATTTTAGTCGGTCCATCATCTGGTGCGGCATGCTATGCAGCGATTGAAGCAGCCAAGCAAATGCCAAAGGATCACATTGTCATTTGTATGACAGCAGACACGGGTGAACGTTATTTATCAAGTGATGTGTTTCAAGATTAAAAAAGGAACAGGGCGTATGCTCCTGTTCCTTTTTCTTCGTTTCATATGAACAACTCCTACAAGACCGTCTTGACCTCAGTCTGTTCGCCTGTCACAAGTAAAACTTGTTCATCAGTGAGCGGGCATAAAGAGAGCGTATTTTGATCTTTCTCTATGATATGCTGCGCGGCTTCACCTAAATAAGGATTGTTTATATGCGGTACCGGATAGCTGTTGATCTCATCGAATCCTTTAAAGGAGGATAACTCTAGTGCTTTCTCCTGATCATCCATCAGTGAGATGTATTCAATGCTTGGCGCCATGATAATACTCCCCGCGGATTCTCCGATATACAGCTTGCCTTTGCCGATCTCTTCTTTCAATACACGATCGAGTCCGTGCTTTCTTAATTCTTGCAGCAAATAAAAGGTATTGCCGCCAGATACATAAATGACATCATTCTTTCCAATGATCTGTGTGATCTCCTGAACCGTTTGCTTGGGCAGCTGAACAGTCTCTACACTCATTTCTAATTGATGAAAGGCTTCTTTTGCTGCATCGACATAGTGCGTGACTTCTTCCACTTCACTGGCTGCCGGAATGAATGTCACACTTTTTCCTTTTAAGGTGTCACCTGCAAAGTCAGATAAGAGAGAATAGCTGTCTTTGAATGAAGAGCATAAGAACATTTTTTTCACGGTGAATCCCCTCTTCTCTTTTCTTTCTTATTTCGCCAATTCATACATGGCTTGTGCATATAGCGCAGTTGCTCGTAGTAAATCATCGATTTCGATATATTCATCCTTTTGGTGTGCGCAATCAGGTCTTCCAGGGAATAGAGGGCCAAAAGCAACACCTGCTTCTAATGACCTTGCATACGTTCCTCCCCCAATTGCAATAAGATGGGCAGGATCTCCTGTTTGTTCTTCGTAGACACGCTGTAATGTTTTCACAAGTGGATGGTCTTTTGAGACGTGATGAGGAGGACTGTCATCAAATTTCTCAATCGCTGCCCCTTTTATTCGTTCAATCCCTTTTTTGACTTCCTCACCGTCCGCAGTTACGGGATAGCGGACATTCAGCCCAAGCTTCGCTTCTTCGTTTTGCGAATAGCGGATTGTACCAACATTCAACGTCAAGTCACCACTAATATCATCCTTACAAGCGATACCGAGTTTTTGTCCTCTTGTGTCTTGATCAAATAAAGCATTTATTTGTGATGTAAAAGCGAGCCCTCTTTCATCTAATTCATGCGCACATAAGAAATTCGCCATATGAATGCCCGCATTTGTGCCATTCGCCGGCTCCATTGCATGAACTGATACACCTTTTAATGTGAATGTCAGTCCATCTGCTGTATGGTTTGCCTCACCGGTTAACTGATTTTCCGCAAGATAGGCTGTAAAAGCCGTTTTTAATGCTTCAGCATCGTGATCGTTTGCTGCTGCCACAATTGCGCGAGCCTCATCTGGGACCATATTGAGACGCATGCCTGATGTGAATTGCTTGAGGATGTAACGCTTGTTTTCTTCTGATTGTTCGTATGTAAAGGATACGATGGCATCTATGATCCCTTTTTCAGCATGAATAATTGGAAAATCAGCATCTGGTGCAAACCCAATTTGTGGCATCGCCTCATGCTTGAAATAGTGATCGACGCAGCGCCAATCGCTTTCTTCATCTGTGCCAATGATGATTCGAATCTTTTTCGACAGCGGCAGACCGGCATCTTTTAACATTTTCAATGCGTAAAACGCCGCCATGGTCGGCCCTTTATCATCAATGGCTCCTCTTGCAAAGATTTTATTTTCTCTTATGTCCGCTGAAAATGGTGGGGTTGTCCAGTCGTCACCCGCAGGCACGACATCCACATGGCATAGCACACCGACGATGTCTTCGCCTTCTCCATATTCAATATGACCAGCATAACCATCAACATTTTTCACTTTGAAGCCCTCGTCCTGCCCTTTTTTGAGCATATACTGAAGAGCCTCATCCACTTTTTCACCGAACGGTTTTCCTTCTGTGCCGCCTTCTTCATCCAAGACACTTTCAATTTGTAAAAAAGATTGTGTATCTTGAATCAAACTGTCTTTTTTTCGTATGACTTCTGCTTCCCAATTCATTTTTCCATTCCTCCTTGAAAAAAGGTTGCAATCCACCCTTAAAACGAATATTATATTAAGTGTTTTGTAATAATGTTCGTAAATGGAGGATTTTATGTTTCAGTTAAAAGAGAACCAAACCAACATAAAGAAAGAATTACTCGCTGGTATGACGACATTTTTTACGATGGTATATATTGTAGCCGTCAATCCAGGAATCCTTTCAGATGCAGGCATTCCTTTTGACCAAGTCTTTACTGCAACCATTATCGCTGCTGTTGTCGGTACACTCTGGATGGCACTCTTTGCAAATTATCCAATTGCCATTGCACCAGGTATGGGGCTGAATGTCTATTTCACCGTCACTGTTGTCGGTGGTGGGGGTCTCAGCTATCAAACAGCATTTAGTGCGGTATTTGTTGCTGGAATACTCTTTATTATTTTATCGTTAACATCCCTTAGAAAACAACTCATTGAGGCGATTCCAGATAATTTAAAGTACGGGATTACAGCAGGTATCGGATTATTTATTGCATTCATTGGGCTAAGACAGTCTGGAATCATCACTGCTGATCCACAAAATCTTGTGAAGCTTGGCAATTTAAGCTCACCTGTTGTCATTTTGACACTCGTTGGTTTAATGATTTCTGTCATATTAATGGTTCTTCAAGTGAATGGAGCGCTGTTTATTGGCATGTTAGCAACCACATTAATTGCACTTGCAACAGGCCAGCTTCATTTTCCTAAAGTGCTAGTGGATACCCCAGCACTGCCTGAAGGAATGCTGATTACAAATCCATTCGCTGCGTTTGGCGATGTATTTTCCCATCACTTGTATGCTGTTGTCTTCTCCTTTTTACTTGTGACGATTTTTGATACAACAGGAACAATGATCGGGGTTGCGGAACAAGCAGGTTTAATGAAAAATGGTCAGCTCCCAAAAGTACGCAGAGCCTTACTTGCTGACTCTGCTGCGACGACAATTGGCTCAATGTTTGGAACAAGCCCAACCACAGCTTACATTGAATCATCATCAGGAGTTGCTGCTGGCGGAAGAACTGGACTGACCTCTTTAACCGTTGCTGCATTGTTTATTGTGGCCTTGTTTTTTGGTCCACTCGTTCAAGCCATTTCGTCTTTGCCGTCCATCACTTCACCTGTCTTAATCATTGTCGGCTGTTTGATGATGAATTCAGTGTCACGTATTCGCTGGAATGAGCTTGACGAAGCATTTCCTGCTTTTCTTGTGATTCTTTCCATGCCGCTGACATCTAGCATCTCTACTGGGATTTCACTAGGATTTATTTCATATCCTCTTGTGAAGCTGGCAAAAGGAAAATGGAAAGAAGTGCATATTCTTGTGCTCATTTTTGCCGTCTTATTTTTCGTGCAGCTCTTTTTCTTAGAAGGATAACCAAAATAAAAAGACACATTTCTCATTTGAATGTGTCTTTTTTGTATAAATGATTTTTTATTTTGTAAATTTTCTGTGTTTATTTTTTGATCTTTCTTAAGTGATAAACTTCTTTATACGCCTTGTGTTTATTGGGTTGTAACCGGATTCAAATCATGATATATAACATAATTTCATTCATGAAGACAAGTTTAAAAACACGTAAAGTTGACTTTTTGGTGGAACTAGATGCATAATAACGTGTATAATAGAATAAAACATTAAGAAACACGAACATTTACCATTGTTGCATGTCCTTATGTCGCAGTTTTAGTGTAGTAAGTTGTGGTTAGTCAAGTCCATCCGATCTTATTGATAGGGAGTGGTTTTTTGAAACCTTCAACAAACCGTATGATGACTCGAATAAAATCAGTTTATATGTTCATTCAAGAGAAAGGTCTTGTGACGACACAAGAGCTGGTTGATGAATTCGGGATCACACCTAGAACCATCCAAAGAGACTTAAACGTGCTTGCCTATAACGATCTTGTTCATAGTCCAAGCAGAGGCAAATGGGAAACAACGAGAAAAAAAGTAAAAATATCATCATAAGCGAATAATGAACTTCCATATAACAAAAAGAACCGGCGATATGCCGGTTCTTTTCATTTTCTCTATATTAATCACGATTGATTAAGCTGTCTAACTCTTCCTCCGTCAATTCACGGTATTCTCCTGGCGCCAAATCTTCGTCTAATGAAACAGCCCCCATCGAGAGCCGTTTTAAAAAGATCACTTCATTGCCCACTGCTTGTGCCATCAGCTTCACTTGATGGTATTTCCCTTCAGTAATCGTTAAACGGATCCGTGTATCTGCCTCTTGGTTGGCATCTACTTCAACCTTCGCCGGCTTCGTCCGGTAGTCGTCTAAAATCACAACTCCCTCTTCAAGACGAGTGATGTCTTGATCTCCAAGCGGGTATTTTAGATGAACTTCATACGTTTTCGGGACATGCTTTTTCGGAGATAGCAATTGATGAGCAAGCTGGCCGTCATTTGTAAGGAGGAGGAGACCGACTGTATCCTTATCCAGTCTCCCCACAGGGAATGGCTCCCTTGCAATATCCTCTGGCTCTAGTAGATCAACAACCGTCTCATCTCGCAGATCCTCCGTTGCTGAAATGACACCGTCTGGCTTGTTCATCATGAGATAAATGAATTCTTTATACTCTACACGCTCTCCATGCACGAGCACTTCATCATTTGTTGGATCGACATGATCTTTCACCTGCTTCGCCACTTCTCCATTCACTGTGACGGCCCGGGCCTTGACCAGCTTCTTTACATCTTTCCTTGAACCAAAGCCGGTATTGGCCAGCAATTTATCAAGCCTCATGCTTCTCCACCTCTTCTTAACTCTTTTTTCTTAAAAATGACGGCATCCGGCTGCCAAGTACACGCTCTAACAATCCAACTTTATAAGATAAGAACATATACACACCGCCGCCAGTAATCATTGAAATCAAAATAACAATACCAGCTTGTACGATTCCACCTTCATATGAAATGACTTGACTCACAAGCTGACATGTCACATAAGCCACTACAGCCATGATTGCCGTTAAAATACCAATTAAAATAAACCGTTTGAAAATCCTGCGGAACGAATAGCCTGCATGGCGCTTGATCATGATGAACATATACAAAATCGAGGCACTGTAGCCTAATGCCGTTGCAAGCACAGAACCGTTTCCTTGCAGCCAGCTAATCAGCGGGATATTAAGAACCGTTTTAATGATAATCCCTAACAAAAGACTGACGATCGCAAATTTTTGTTTGTTAATCCCTTGTAAAATGGCTGCATTAATGGTGAATAAAGAAAACAATAACGCAACAGGTGCATACCAAAACAAAATAGAAGTTCCAATCTCAGGATGCACAGATGGATAGAAAAACCAATAAACTGGTCCAGCCAATGCCGAGATACCAAATGAAGCAGGCAGAACGAAGAATAGAATGACCTGCATCGTTTGATCAATTTGCCGATTTAACAGCTTGTAATTACGTGCTGTAAAGGATTCCGTAATGGTTGGAATCAATGTTAAACCAAATGCAGTTGCAAGTGACACAGGAATCATGACGAGCTTCGGTAAATATAACGTCACAATAGACAGGACCGCTGTACTAATATCCTGATGTCCTGATGCAATCATCGCTCTGTTAATTGTATTTGTATCAATATAAGAATAAATCGGAATGGCAAGCCCAACAAACACATAGGGTGCTGCATAACTGAACAGCTCTGTAAACATTTGCTTATAAGATAATCCAGAATAGTCCCCTGTATTCGGCTGCATTGCCAAAAGTCGATCTTTCCGCTTCAGCCAATATAAATAAAGCGTAAATAGACCGCCAAACGCACCAATGAGTGCGGCAAATGTGGCATAACCAACCGCAATAACAAGACCACCGTCAAGCACTTTTAAAATGATAAACGTCGCTGTTAATAGGAAGATGATTCTGACAAGTTGTTCGATGACTTGGGAAACAGCTGTCGGGCCCATCATCGAGTGCCCTTGGAAAAACCCTCGCACAAGACTCATAATGGGTACAACCAATAGACCCAAACTGACCATCCGAATCACATAAACCACTTGATCGACCGTCAAACCGCCCGTTTCATTCGATCCTCCAAGCTGAATCTTGGCGAAAATCGGTGCGGTCAAATATAAAATAGAAAAGGCGATAATACCGGTGACAAGCATGACCGACATACCCGCCCTGAACATTTTTCTTGTTGTCTCATAATCGCCGATTGCATTATATTTAGAGACGAATTTCGATACCGCTGTTGGAAAACCGAGCGTAGCAATACTTAAAAAGATCGTATACTGATTGTATCCATATTGGAATAGCGCACCACCAGTCGCTCCGACCATTGCGCTAAATGGAATTAAGTAAATCATACCAAGAATACGAGAGAGATAAGTCCCAATCGTTAAAACCAACGTACCACGAAGCAGTTTATTAGACATGCGCTTAACCACCATTTTTCTAATGAATATTCAACTTAACTATTTTAACACATCATTTCATCGCACAGGTAACAAATCCAATACAGAAGTCACAAAACCAATCAATTCATATTTCAGCCTTCCCCAATCTTCGTTATAATAGAGAAATGACTGAAAGTAGAAAGAGGAATGTAACATGAAACATTATGATGTCATTGTCATTGGCGGTGGACCTTCTGGACTGATGGCCGCGATTGCATCGGCAGAACACGGTGCATCGGTTCTGTTAATTGACAAAGGAAACAAACTTGGCAGAAAGCTCGCCATTTCTGGCGGTGGACGCTGCAATGTGACCAATCGCCTTCCAGTAGAAGAAATCATCAAGCATATTCCCGGAAACGGCCGTTTTCTATATAGTGCATTTTCTGAGTTCAATAACGAGGATATTATTTCGTTCTTTGAAAATCTAGGTATTGAACTAAAAGAAGAAGACCATGGACGTATGTTCCCTGTCTCAAACAAAGCACAATCTGTTGTGGATGCCCTATTAGATAGGCTCCGCGTGCTCAATGTGACCATTCGAACGAATGAAAAGATTAAAACCGTTCTGTATCAAGACGGACAAGCAGCTGGAATTGTTACAAATAATGATGAAAAAATTTCAAGTCATGCCGTTGTCATTGCTGTTGGCGGGAAAAGTGTGCCGCATACAGGCTCTACTGGCGATGGCTATGCATGGGCAGAAGCCGCTGGTCATACCATTACAGAGCTCTTCCCAACAGAAGTACCCGTCACGTCAGACGAGCGTTTTATTAAGGACAAAGTGCTTCAAGGTCTTTCATTAAGAAGTGTGGCCGTGAGTGTTTTAAATAAAAAAGGAAAACCCGTCGTCACTCATGTCATGGATATGATCTTTACACACTTTGGCTTATCAGGTCCTGCCGTTCTGAGATGCAGCGGATTTGTTGTGAAGGAACTGAAAAAGCAACCGGCCGTCCGTCTTCAAATTGACTTATACCCAAAGCTCAATGACGAGGAGCTATTCCAAAAGCTTCATCGCGATCTAAAAGATGAACCAAAAAAAGCCATTAAAAATGTCCTGAAATCTTGGATGCAAGAGCGCTATTTATTGTTCCTTTTAGAACGAAATGGCATTGATCCGCAGGAGACATTTTCTGGTCTCGCTAAAGATAAACTGCGCGCTTTTGCTCATGATTGTAAACATTTCATCGTCCATGCAAATGGGACGCTTTCTTTAGATAAAGCCTTTGTTACAGGAGGCGGCGTTTCTGTCAAAGAAATTGAACCGAAGAAAATGGCATCCAAAAAAATGAACGGTCTTTATTTCTGCGGAGAAATTTTAGATATTCACGGTTACACAGGCGGTTACAATATTACGTCAGCACTTGTGACAGGCAGGTTAGCTGGCATGAATGCCGCACTAGAAGTAAAGGAGAGATTCCAATGATTAGACGCGCACTTCCGATTGTCCTTGCAGTTGTCATTAGTTTGACAGCCGCTTTCTTTATGAAGCTGTCCATTACCCCGTTAAAAGTCGCCATTGTTTTAGCGTTTACGATTTTCGCTGTTTGTTTAAAAGAATATGTCTACCGTCTGCGCAAACGAATTGAAGAAAAGTCATCTTCACATATCGATGGTTGATAAATGGAAGGAAAACATGTTACGGTAAAATAGAGGTCGAGTGAGAAACTCGCCTCTTTTTGTTTGAAAATAGTTGAGACAGGGGATATTAAATTAAATCCTCTGCTTAAACGTGTAGAACAACAGGAGAGTGAGATGGTGTGAAAAACGTATCAAGTGTATTTTGGATTGTGATTGCTATCACATTTATTGCCGTTCTATGGGGAGCCCTTTCTCCAGATACGCTGCAAAATGTGACAGATCAAATTCAAACATACATTACAAATGACTTTGGCTGGTATTATTTATTAGTCGTATCGCTGCTAGTCGGCTTTTGTCTATTCTTTATCTTTAGCCCTATCGGAAAAATTACGTTAGGAAAGCCAGGTGAAGAGCCTGAATTTGGTCTTTTTTCTTGGTTCG
This sequence comes from Bacillus sp. BS1807G30, assembly GCF_040047675.1. Classification (NCBI taxonomy): domain Bacteria; kingdom Bacillati; phylum Bacillota; class Bacilli; order Caryophanales; family Bacillaceae; genus Bacillus; species Bacillus sp. BS1807G30. Next base: position 2,659,009 of record NZ_CP157353.1, read on the forward strand.
CCATGCTGTTTAGTGCTGGAATGGGCATTGGGCTTGTTTTTTACGGAGCCGCTGAACCGATCAGCCACTTTGCCATTCAATCCCCAACAGGCGAGACGGAAAATGCACAAGCCTTCCGTGATTCCCTTCGTTATACCTTTTTCCACTGGGGACTTCATGCATGGGCCATTTATGCAATTGTCGCCCTTTGCATTGCATACTTTAAATTTAGAAAAGATGCACCTGGATTAATCAGTTCCACCTTATACCCAGTATTCGGAAACAGAATTCATGGATGGATTGGAAAAACCATTGATTGCATCGCAGTATTTGCAACGGTGGTCGGTGTAGCTACTAGTTTAGGACTAGGTGCCGCACAAATTAATGGCGGATTAAACTATTTATTTGGAATTCCAAATAACTTCCTGACTCAGCTCATCATTATTGCAATCGTCACGGTCCTGTTCCTTCTCTCTGCTTGGAGCGGTATTGGTAAAGGGATTAAATATTTAAGTAACACAAACATGATTCTTGCTGCTTTACTCATGTTCTTTTTACTCATTGTTGGACCAACTGTGTATATTTTAAATTCATTTACTGATTCAATCGGACAATACTTATCAAATATTGTACAGATGAGCTTTAGATTATCACCAAATGATCCAGAAAAGAGAGAATGGATTAATGGATGGACCATCTTCTATTGGGCATGGTGGATCTCTTGGTCGCCATTTGTCGGTATTTTTATTGCAAGGGTTTCACGCGGGAGAACCATTCGAGAATTTTTAATTGGTGTCTTAGTGGCTCCTTCCATCCTCGTGTTCCTTTGGTTCTCGATCTTTGGTGTATCTGCAATGGACTTACAACAGAACAATATCGTCGATGTTGCAAACATGTCTACTGAAACGATGCTGTTTGGTGTTTTAAATGAATACCCACTCGCCATGATTACATCCATTCTGGCACTGATTTTAATTGCGGTATTCTTTATCACATCAGCAGACTCAGCTACATTCGTTCTCGGAATGCAGACAACCTATGGATCATTAAATCCAGCGAATAGTGTAAAGATCAGCTGGGGTATTATCCAGTCAGCAGTAGCGGCAGTGCTCTTATTTTCAGGCGGTCTTCAGGCCTTGCAAAACACAGCCAAACTCGCTGCTTTACCGTTCTCTGTTGTCATCATTTTAATGATTGTATCCCTGTACAAATCATTAAATGAAGAACGAAGAGCGATTAAACAAGCAAATAAGTACAATAAACCAAGAAGTCCAAGAGTAAAAAAAGCATAATCATCACAAGAGAAAAGTCGTTCCTCATCCGAACGGCTTTTTTTCTCGTTGAAATAATTGAAGATTGTCATGACATCGCGTATTCCGATAAAATAGTGTTGAATCATCACTTTTCTACATAATGGAGGTTTATATGACGTTACCTACGTTCAAGTACAACCCAGACCCAGTTTCATTACATGTGATTAAAAAAGAGCAGACGATATGCCCCGTTTGTGCGAAAGAACGAGATTATGTATATCATGGTCCTTTTTATTCTGTTGAAGACGTTTCTGGCATTTGTCCTTGGTGCATTAAAGATGGATCAGCTGCTCAAACATATAATGGAATGTTTCAAGACGATGTGAGTTGTGATGACGTCGATCATGAAGAATATATAGATGAACTGATCTTCAGAACGCCGGGTTACCGCGGATGGCAGCAGGAATATTGGTTAAGCCATTGCGGGGATTTTTGCGCGATTGTGCAGTATGTTGGATGGAAAGAGATTGAGCATTTAGAGGAAGAACTCTCAGAGGATATTGAAGAGATTTGCAGTGGTGGACATTTCACAAAAGAGAACTTGAAACAATGGCTCGTGAACGGAGGAGACTTGCAAGGCTACCTCTTTCAATGCGTTCAATGCAAAAAGCATCGTTTACATATTGATGCTAGTTGATCATGGCAAAAGGACCTTTATTTTAGCCCTTTTTCTTTTCAGCGTGATAGAAAACCTTTGCAGACTAGGAAGGACGAGTACTGGCGCGGAGCGAATTTCACATTCGTGAGCACCAGCACGCAGGACTGACAACGAATGCGAGGGTTTGTCTACACGCTGAAAGGACCCTTCAGCAGGTCCTTTTATTTTTTATATAAAATGAGCGCTGAAAAACAGTAGAGCTGCTCTCCTCCTTGCTCACAGATCACCGCCACATTGTATTTGATGTCAATAATTTGGTCGTCGTCCATTCCTTTTAAAAAAAGATTGATTTCGCTTTGCAAATCTTTCTCGTGTTCTTCATCAAATACAGCTACCTTCAGCACATATGCCACTCTCCCTTCTCTTGCTACTCTATTTTTATGCAAATAGAGACGGACATATGAACAAAAAAAGCCTTCCATCTTGTCGATGAAAGGACTTCTTTTTACAGTTTCGGTTTTGTTTCTCCTGTCCATGCAAGCATGCCGCCAACGACATTGGTTGCTTGATAGCCTTGGTCTTCTAAGAAATAGCAGACATTCTCACTGCGTTTACCAGAACGGCAAATAATATAATACTCTTGCGTCTTATCAAACGCATCTAGCTTCTCAGGAATATCCCCCATTCGAATATGGACTGCCTCTGGAATCATGCCTTCTGCTACCTCTTCATCCTCACGCACATCGACGAGCTGAATGGCTTCTTCTTGCGCTAGTTTTTGCTTTAATTCTTCTATTGAAATTTCTTTTACTGACACGACTCTCATCTCTCCTTTTAATCACGGTGACACCATTATAGCAAATCATACACATCACTGCGTATTCACCCGCTTGGATTGAAGGAAAGACGGGAATCGTTTCTTCACATCAACTGCCGGCTGCTCGCTTTCAAACTCTATCTTTTTAAACACTTGATAGGCTAGCCACATGTGGCCATATGCGAGAATGCTGATGCTAAAAAACGGCACGATCCCTGGCAAATAAGCAAATAGGATAAAGAGAACAGCCGAGAAAACGAGCATAGAGAGCGTATATTGCAAATACGAGATGCCAAGCAGAAGGGAAAATTTCAAATAAAGACGCTTTTTCCAATCATAATGAGCCAGCAGCGGAAAGATATAAAACAGGCTGACAATAAACAGAAAACCAAAGATATAGATCGCAAAGCGAAGCACGTGTAAAAACCAACTCGTTGGATAAATATAAGCAAGGTCTACATAAATAATCGTCCCGATGATGACCAGCACCACTCCAATGACATTAGAGCGTACAAATTCTTCGCGGTATACCTTCCAAAAGGTTTGAAAGACGCTCATTTGCTCATGCCCTTGTATCCACTTTCTCATCACAGAAAATAACGCTGTTGTTGCAGGCATAAAGCCAAAGATCCCAAGCCCAAGTAAAGTGAACAAAAGCCATAACAAATTCGTATAGGCAAGTCTCATCACCCACTCACACATGCGCAGCATTCTGCTCATTGATCCATCATGATCCATCTCTCTTCCCTCCTCTCTTTCTCGTTACACCATCTCTTTTTGAAACAATTCTTCTATTTCAATCGGGCGTTTTTCTGCAACTGATCGCCACATGCCTTCGCCAAGTGCAATGGAATAAGCACCCGCCTCTGCTCCTGCCGAAATGTCATAAGGAATGAGCGGATCTTTTCCTAAAAATAAATCTGCTAATAATAGCGGATCTCCACCTCCATGACCCCCTGATTGCTTCACAACTTCAATCGTTTCTTTTCCACCAAACATCGGGTAGTATGCAATTGTCTGTTCAGGGAATTGAAAAGGGATTCTCGATGGCACATGAAACTCATTTGTTTCAATCCGTCCCTTCGTCCCGTTAATCGCAAGCCGGTAGCCTTCATATGGCGCTGAAAATTGAATCGAGTAACTTAACAAAGCTCCCTGATCATAAGCCACTGACGCCACGTATGTATCCTCAATATCAATTTCTTGATCAAAAATACAGGCATCCGGGCGATAATTCGAGTATTGCTTTGACTGCTGCTCACCTGATTCAATATGGTCATCCTCCACCTTTGAACGCTCTACCCGCGGATTCCACCTTGCTTCATAATGACAGGTATCTCTTACATGACAGGTTCCGCAATATCGATTCCCTTCACCCTGCAAAGGATTCCAAGGACTTTCATTCCCATAATAATTCAGTGCGCCATAGGCAAATACTTGCTTCGGCTTTTGATCAATCCACCAGTTGACCAAGTCAAAATGATGGGTCGATTTATGAATAGACAGTCCGCCAGAATATTGACGCGAGCGGTTCCACCTTTTGAAATAACTCGCTCCATGATACGTATCAATGAGCCAGCTTAACTCAACAGACGTGACCCTTCCAATCTTTCCATCTAAAATGAGCTCTTTTATCTTTCTGTGGAATGGATTGTAGCGATAATTAAAGGTGACGGTGACCTTCCCTTTGCTTTCTGCCTCTTTTTCCATCACCTGTTTGGCGTCTTTTGCTGTTGTGACCATCGGCTTTTCCGTTATGACATCCAGATCATGATCCAGTGCCTGCAGGATATATGTGACATGTGTATCATCTCGCCCCGCCACAATGACGATATCTGGTCTTGCTTCCTTCACCATCTGATCAAATGCATCCTCATGAAAAAATGAGACGCCCCTTAGTGATGGAAAACGCTCCTGACACAGTGTATACCGCTTCTCATCTACATCTAAGAGCCCTGTAATCCTGTAATGCTCATTGAAATCCTCGGTGAGCGGTTTGATAAACATATTGAAAGCACGGTGACTGAGCCCGCAAACGGCGACCCTTTTCACATTCCCCCACCCCTTTTTCTATTGGTTTTCACGAAGCTGCTTCATGAGAGACAGTGCCTGTTTAGATTTCTCCGCATACACAGGAATGAAGGCGACCATATCTCGGTGTAATCGAAAGGTATAGCCGTTTAGCTGCTTCGTTCCTTTCTTGATTTGGACCGCATAATCGACTGTATTTCCCGTCTTTGCATCTTCCACCGTATATGGTCCTTCCCCTTCGCCATCTACCCGCATCTCTTCAAGCAGCTGAAAGCTTTCAGGATCATCATATGTTCTAAACATTTCTTCCGGGACAAACATCACGTCCCCCTCTTTTGCAGTAATTTCAACAAGAAGTTTTTCAGGAATTGCAGGGAAGATGTGAACGTCGTATGTCTCCTGATTTGGCTGAAAAGCTTTCTCCACTAATTGGTCTTTCATTCCCTTTGACATGTCAGAAAAAATAAGGACATCAATTCCCTCTGTCTTCCCCTGACAGGCGGACAAATAAAAGGCAGCGATGAAACTTAAGAGCCATGCCGCAGCCCTTTGATGCCGCCTCATACCTTTTGAAACACAGACAGCTTTTCTAGTTCAGTTAACGCCATAATAAAAGCGCCTGCTCCATGCAAATCATTCGTGCTCCGCTCTCTGCCGACGTAATAATTATAAAAACCCGCAGATGTTCCAATACAAATGTCGTTCACCGTAAAATCGCCGTTGTCTTTTTCCTCCGTTTTATACTCAATCAACCCTTGATACGCTTTGACCACATGATCAACATATCGAAGACTGACATACCCTTCATTCATGGCTTTTGCCATCGCATACATGAATAGACATGACCCTGAGCTTTCAAGCCAGTTGTCGCTATGACTTCCTTTATCAATGATCTGATGCCATAGACCTGTTTCGTCGTCCTGATACTTTGCTACACTTTCAAGCATATCTGTCAGTGTGTCCTTCCACAATTTTCGTCCTTCATGACCTTCTGGCAAATCTTCGATCATATCGGCTAACGCAAGGACATACCAGCCAAAGGATCTTGCCCAAAATTCTGGGGAACAGCCCGTCTGTTGATCAGCCCATGGCATCACTTTCCGTTCATCCCATGCGTGATAGTAAAGGCCCGTTTTTTCATCTTTGGTATGCTTTCTCATGAGATGCTCTTGATGGATGACCATGTCCACCAGCTCCGATTCTCCTGTCAACTGGGCATACTTTAAAGCAAAAGGCCCACCCATATAAAGACCATCTAGCCACATTTGATAGGCATAATTGTCTTTATGCCAAAATCCGCCCTCAGACGTGCGATTCAGCGTCAGGTAAAGCCCCCGAAGCTTTTCTGCTGCCTTCACATACCGCTTCTCTCCCGTTCTTTCAATCAGCGGGAATAAAATGAGCCCTGCTTGAATGGCATCAAGCTCGTCTCTTCGGAATAACAGATTCCCATGGTCATCAATGAGTGAGTCTGCATAATTTTTCACATAATCAAAGTACGCCTCGTTTTCTGTTGCTTCGTAAAGCTTCATCACTCCGCAAAGGAAAACCCCTTGATGATAGTGCCACCTTCCAGCTGGCGGAAGTTCAATCGGTGTATACGCTTTCATTATTGTTTGTGCTAATTTCTCTGCATGCTCAAGCGGTGATCCCTTTTCAATCGATAATGTCATTGGTCTTCATCTCCCCTTTTAATAAATCCCTTCTTCTCCAAACTTCTTCGCTAAACGGTTCGCCATCATGACCAAAATAAGTCCAACGGCTGCTTTAAATAAACCAACAGCGGTACTATAGCTGAATTGTCCTTGCTTCAGACCAGCTGTATACACATACGTATCAAAAATCTCTGCAACTTCCCTGTTGGTCGCATTGAGTAATAAATAGACATGTTCAAATCCAAGCTCTAACGTATCACCGATTTTTAAAATGAGCAGTACAACAATGACACTTTTAATCGCAGGAAGGGTGATATGCCACATTTGTCTGAGTCTGCCGGCTCCATCCATTTTTGCTGCTTCGTATAGCTGCGGATCTACTGCTGTAATCGCTGCAAGATAAATAATGGTTGACCAACCCGCTTCTCTCCAGATTACCTGCAAAATGTACATGGGTCTAAACCATTCTTGACTAAGAAGGAAGTTAATCTTTTCTCCTCCGAAGAAAGCAATCAATTCATTGATTAACCCGCCATCTACCGTTAACAAAACAAAAGATAAGGACACGACAATCACCCATGACATGAAGTGAGGAATATAAATCATTGTCTGAACAAATTTCTTAAACAGTGCCAATCTGACCTCGTTTAAAAGAAGGGCTAATAAGATCGGAATGGGAAAGAAAATCACGACATTCATGGCAAATAAAATGAGCGTATTTTTTAATAAGATGAAAAATGTTGGTTCTGTAAATAATCGAATAAAGTGTTTGAAGCCAACCCACTCACTGCCAAGAATTCCGAGAAACGGCTGGTAATCTTGAAAGGCAATGATCAGCCCCCACATAGGGACATATTTAAAGACAAGAAAATAAATGAGCCCTGGCAAAATCATTAAATACAGAAATTTTTGACTAAGCAATTGATTAAGTAAGCGCTTTCTCTTTTCTTTTTTCAAAGCTGCCGCAGGCACACCCTTGGCAGTGACATCCTGTGTTTTCACAGATAAAGCCTCCCCTCATGCTGATGCATGTGTTAACTGTATCTTAAGGATGAAAAATCCGTCTACAATCATATCATCAGATCATATTTACTCAGGGGAAGCTACTCAAAACGTTACATAAAACATAAGAAAATGATCCTAATCTCAGAAAATGATTATTGACAAACCTACCAGATTTTTGGATTAATAAACTAAGGGGAAAAGATTGTTTCGTTTGAAATGGGGGGTTTTATGAAAAGAAAGCAGTATAAATTTTATTACAAGCTGGTGACGTTTTTTTTCGTGCTTAGTACGATTCCTGTTATTATTGTCGGTATTTTTTCTTATCAGCATTCGCAAAAAACTGCACTCGAAAATATTTCAAATGAAAAGCTGGACAGCGTCAAACAAACGCAATCCAATATTGAGCATATTCTAAAGACAGTAGATCATTCTCTCACTCACTATGTCAGTTCGCCGCCTCTCCTTCAAACACTGGCAGAACCTTTAAATCCAGACCAATTCCAACTTTATAATCAAGTCCAGCAAGAACTGAATTACCTGCAAACCTTCGACACCGATCTCTCCAATATTACACTTGTTAGTAAAATGGAAGATTGGTATATGAACAATTCTGGTCTTTATCATGTCTCAAACGGGGATCAAGAGAAAGCGTTAACCTCTTACCTCAATATTCCGAGTCATTCCAGCTGGGCACTTGAAGAAAATAATCCACTTGTCTCAACAAAAGAAGGAAAGACATCCTTTTGCAAATACAATGTGAATTTAATCAAACAGCTTCCGATGAATAGTGTCCAAAAGAAGGGGATCGCCGTCGCCAGCATTCCAAGCTGCGTGATTGCTGACAACATGCCTGACTTCTCACAATCTGATAGTATGTTTGTCATTGATACAAACGGAAAAGTGCTGCTACATAATCGAAAAGAACAAATTGGTGACTCGTTAAAAAATCAAGATTTCGTCAAACATGTCCTGTCACTTGAAGAACGATCCGGACAATTTGATATGAAAATCGATGAACTAAACTATCAAGTTACGTTTCAAAAATCAGATTATAACGAATGGACATACTTATCCTTTGTCTCCATTCCCGAACTAAAGCAACAAACGAAATCAATCGGGTGGATCACCTTTATTATTTGCTTTATTTTGTTAGCGCTTTCATTATTATTTTCATGGTTTGGCTCTAGACACTTTTATAAACCGATTCGCTTATTATACGAATCCTTTGCACGTAATGAGTCGTTTTTGCATAAACAGCCTTTCCAAAATGAATTTGAGCTCATCGAATCGAGCATTAAACAAATGAAAGATCAAAACAATGATCTAGAGGAACGAATTGAACAGCAAGTGACACACTTACAGCAATACTTTATGGTGCGGCTGCTGCTTGGCAAGCTGACGGAAGAAGAGATTCACAACCGATTTCAAAGTCTAGGCTTTCCTCGTGACTGGTCCCATTTGTCCATGCTTGTGACCCAAATCGATACACTAAAAGGAACGCCGTATGAAAAAAAGGATGCAGACTTGCTTTTATTTGCGATAAATGGACTGATTGAGCAGATTATTCCGCTAGAGGAGCATCTTCAGCCAACCGTTGTCAATCAGCATCAAACGACGATTGTCCTCAATCAATCGAAGTCAGAAGAGGAATTTACTGAATATTTAAATCAATTAGCCGAAACAATTCAGCAGCGAATTGAGGAAGAGCTGGGCTTGTCGATCAGCATTGGGATCAGTCGCTCATTTAAAGAGCTCTCTATGGCCAAACATGCTTATATTGAGGGAAAAGAAGCCTTAAAATACAGGCTCAAAGCAGAGAAAAAATCCATTCTTTTATACGAACACATTCAGCAAGGAAAGACGTTTAAAACTCACTTCCCAAAACAGCTGCAACATGATTTATTCGATGCCATTAAAGCAGGCGATCAAGGCAAGGCAGATCACTATTTACATGTGCTTCTGCAATCCATTTTTTCTAAAAATGCTGGACCACATGAGTACCAGATTGCTCTCGCTCGTTTTTTAAACAATCTCATCGAGCTAATGCATTTGCTAGGCATTGAATTGTTTGAAGTCGAAGATAATAAAATGCTCTATGATACGATCTTTGAGTTTAAAACGTTTGAAGATACAGAAGCGTGGCTGAAACATGAGATCATTCGACCCATCATTGATCAGCTCGGCGCGCGTGAAGACTCTCAATATAAAAATATCTCAGAGAAAATCATTCATATCATTCATCAAGAATTTGACTCAGATCTGACATTGGACGAAATCGCTACACGCCTGCACTACAATCCAAATTATTTAAGTAGTATTTTTAGAAAAGAAATGGATATCTCCTTTAGTGAATATCTCTCGTCTTACAGACATCATGTCGCCAAAAACTGGTTGGTGGAGACGGATATGTCGGTGAAAGAAATTTCGGAAAAGCTAAAATACAAAAATCCGCAAAATTTCATCCGCTCCTTTAAAAAGCTGGAAGGCACGACGCCTGGAAAATACCGTGATCAGAAAAAAGGCACATAAAGCAAAGTCCCGCTCTCACAAGAAGCGGGACTTTTTTATTTAAACTGTTCATTTAGGATACTGTCTTCCAGCACTGAAAGCGGCTCGCCATACACTCGTTCAATATGGGCTGCCCCCCAATCACATAACGCATTCAAAATTCGCTCAAGTGACTGTCCGTATTCACTTAATTCATATTCCACTTTAGGCGGCACTTGTTCATATACAATACGGTTAATCACACCGTCATTTTCAAGCTCTCGCAGCTGCTGTGTGAGCATTTTTTGCGTGATATTTGGCATGAGGCGCTTCAGTTCACTCGTCCGCTTTTTCCCATGTGTTAAATGACATAAGATGACACACTTCCATTTCCCGCCGATCACCTCAAGCGTTGCCTCCACAGAGATATTATATTTCTTCTTTTCCAACGTCGCTTCACTCCTTTTGATGCTGAACAGGCACTTTTTAGTACCTATATTACAAAAAAGTACGTACTTTTTTTTCTGTCATCTATGTTAGATAATAACTCTTGCCGATCGGCTTCGTCTATCAAAATGTCATGAAAGAAGGATGTGAATCACGATGCAAAACAAACAAAATCACTTTGCCCTTCTCGCACTAGCGATTAGTGCATTTGCTATAGGTACAACTGAATTTATCTCTGTAGGTCTTCTGCCGATGATCTCAGAGGACTTTGGCGTGAGTGTCAGCCAGGCCGGCTGGACCGTTTCTTTATATGCGCTCGGTGTTACCTTTGGCGCGCCAATTCTAACCTCACTTACGTCAACGATGAAAAAAAAGACATTGCTTTTGCTCATTATGCTCGTCTTTTTGATCGGAAATACACTCGCCACGATTGCCCCGACTTTTTCTGTACTCTTAATCGGACGAGTGATTTCAGCCCTATCACATGGCGTATTTATGTCGATTGGCTCGACCATTGCCGCAAGCCTTGTGGTGAAAGAAAAGCGGGCAAGCGCTATTGCCTTTATGTTCACTGGTTTAACAGTCGCTACTGTGACCGGTGTGCCATTCGGTACGTTTCTTGGTCATGAGCTCGGCTGGCGGACGTCATTTGGTGTGATTGTCATGATTGGCCTAATCGCACTGATTTCTAACTATTTCCTTGTTCCGTCTCAATTGAAACAGGGCGTGAAAACAACGTTTAAGGATCAAGCAGCCTTATTAAAGTCGAAAAGAATGTTGCTTTTATTTGTCATTACTGCTACAGGGTATGGAGGAACCTTTGTCGTCTTCACCTATTTATCCCCTCTCTTACAGCATGTGACAGGTCTTGCGCCTGGAACAGTTGCCTTGATCCTGCTGTTATACGGGATTACCATCGCCGCTGGGAATGTCATTGGCGGAAAAGCAGCGAATAAACAGCCAATGAAAGCACTGATTTATATGTTTATCATTCAAAGTCTCATCTTGTTTATCCTTAGCTTTACTGCTGGATTTATGGCACTCGGGATTGGAACTGTAATGCTGATGGGACTGTTTGCTTTCATGAACGTACCCGGCCTTCAAGTTGCCGTCGTTGATTTTGCGGAAAGGTATACACCCGGAGCTGTCGATGTTGCTTCCGCTCTGAATATCGCTGCCTTTAATGCAGGTATCGCCATTGGTTCATTTTTAGGCGGCATCGTGACAGATACCCTTGGGCTTGTGCATACCGGCTGGGTTGGCGGCATCATGGTGCTCATGGCGGCCATACTCACGATGGTGAGTCATCAAATCGAACAAAAAGAATACAAACAAACCATGTAAAGGAGTCTTTCATATGAACAATTTACAAAGTACAAAAACATTAAACAACGGCGTCCGCATGCCAGGATTTGGTCTTGGGGTCTTTCAGGTTGAAGAGGGAACGGAATTAATTGAAGCTGTTAAAACAGCCATTCAATTAGGATATCGCAGTATTGATACAGCTTCTATTTACGGCAATGAAGAAGGTGTTGGACGAGGCATACAACTTGGTCTAGCAGAAACAGGCCTTCGCCGCGAAGACATCTTTGTGACATCCAAAGTGTGGAATGCCGATTTAGGATATGAAGCGACACTAAAAGCATACGAAGACAGCCTGAAAAAACTTCAGCTTGATTATCTTGATCTGTATTTAATTCACTGGCCAGTTGAAGGGAAATACAAGGAAGCATGGCGCGCGCTTGAAACGCTGTACCGTGAAGGAAAAGTCAGAGCCATCGGTGTGAGTAACTTTCAGCCGCATCATCTAGACGAATTATTGAAAGATGCGGACATCATTCCAGCAATTAATCAAGTCGAGTTTCATCCAAAACTCACGCAGGAAACGCTGTTTACGTATTTGAAAACACATGGCATCCAAATGGAAGCCTGGTCACCACTTATGCAGGGAGAGCTGCTGCACCACCCGCTGATCACGGAGCTTGCGGGCACATACAGCAAAACACCTGCTCAAATTATTTTGCGCTGGGATGTGCAAAAAGGCGTCATTACGATTCCTAAATCAACGAAAGCCCATCGTTTAAAAGAAAATGCCGATATTTTTGATTTTGTCCTATCTGATGAGGATATGAAGCGCCTGTCTGACTTAAATGAAAATAAACGAATTGGTCCTGATCCAGACAACTTCGATTTTTAATGAAAACACCCCCGCTTTTTACTAAGCGGGGGTCTTCATGTTCATCATTTTGATTTTTTAAAGGAAGCTTCATATTCTTCTATGATTTTATTTCCACCATTTGATTTCCACTTCTCTACATCTTTCTTAAATTGTTCTTCGTTGATATCACCAAGAATGAACTTATAGGTCGCATCATCGATGATTTTCTTCAATTCATTTCCTCGCTCTGATGCTGTTTCTGAATACAGGCTTTCAGCAGGGTTAGCGACAATGATGTTTTTATTGTCTTCTTCCAGCTCTTCATATTTTGTACGAACTGCATCGCCTTTATTTTTCAAGTAACGTTTATCAATCCCTACGAGGCTGACAAGCGGCTGTACATCTGTCTGCCAGCTTTTCACTTGGCTTTCTTCCCTCACAAATGTATTTCCATCTTGTTTGTTATAATGCTTTCCATCAATCCCGTATGTCATGAGACCATACACGTCTTCTTCTGCAATTCGGTCAAAGAAAGCCAAAATTCTCTTTAACTCTGCTTCTGATTTGACGCTTGTTTTCGGGAAGGCGAAGATGCCATTATGGCCGCCTGATGCCCATACACGTTCTTTGCCATCTGGGCCTTTGATTCGGTTGATAATATCCACTTCCATGTTTTTATCTGTTGCATCATCTCTTAAGTTCACTGCATCTACCATATTTCCAACATAGATACCCGCTTTTCCTTGTGAGAACAATTCTTGCTGTTGCGTTTTGCTTGTGACTGGGAAGTCTTTGTTTATATAGCCGTTGTCACGCAGCTTTTTCATATATTTCATTGTATTCATATACTCATCCGTCATAAAGTCTGGCGTAAATTTGCCGTTTTCTTCTTTCCAATCTGTTGGCATTCCTTCATAAGAACCAAGCGTTTTAAATGCACCGTAAATCAAATCGTTACGGTCTGTAAAACCAATTGTATCGTCCTTGCCATTTTTGTTCGGATCTTTTTCAGTAAATGCCTTGGCTACTTCATAAAGGTCATCCAGCGTTTTTGGTGTATCCAAATTTAAATTTTCAAGCCAATCCTTTCGAATGACAATCCCTTGTCTTGAAAGTGGTCTCTCTCTATAAATGCCATAAAGCTTCCCATCGATAGAGGCATTTTTATTAATCAGTTCGTTCATCTTACTTAAATTTGGATAATCCTTTAAGTATGGACCGATTTCCCAGAACATGCCTGATCTAAACGCATTGATAGCAGATGAATTCTTAATGTCTTGAATCGTCACAATTTGTGGGAGGTTCCCTGCGGCAAGTGCTGAATTTAAACGGTCTTCTTTCACCGCATCAGGCACCCACGTAATATCAAGCTCTGTATTTGTGAGCTTCTCAATCTCTTCTAACACTGAATCTTTTGGCGGCTGCTGATGATACAAAATCGCCATCCATGTCAGTTTCACCTTTTTGTCTAAATCAACCTTTTCATCTGATGAGCTTGCTCCTTTACTTGAACAAGCTGACAGAATACCGCTTGCGGCAAATAACAAAACAAAGGCAATCAGCCATAATTTCTTTCTCCCCATAAGATCCCTCCGTTATTCCATCTTTTTAACCCTTTACAGAACCTAGTAATGCCCCTTTGTTGAAATGCTTTTGAATAAATGGATAGACAAGCAGAACGGGAATGGTCGCCACGACGATGACCGCCATTTTAATGGTTTGGTCTGGCGGCGGTGTTGATGAGCCCATATCTGACATATCTCCCTGCATACCGCTTGATACAATGACGATTTGTCTTAACAGGACCTGAATCGGCCATTTCACTGAATCGTTTAAATATAAAATGGCTGTCATGTACGTATTCCAATACGTCACGGCATAAAAAAGTGAAATCGTCGCAATAGCTGGCAAAGAAAGTGGCAGCACAATTTTAAAGAAGATCCCTAAGTCGTTACAGCCGTCCATCTTCGCTGATTCTTCAAGGCTTGCCGGAATGTTTTGAAAGAAGTTTTTCAAAATGATCAAATTGAATGCATTGATGGCCACTGGCAGAATGAGTGACCAGTAAGTATCAAGCAGCCCAAGTGTTTTCACGACAATAAACGTCGGAATCATCCCTCCACTAAACAGCATCGTGAAGACAACGAGAAACATGAGGGTTCTCCTGCCCTTTAGCTCCTGACGAGACAGCCCATACGCCATAAGTGAGGATAAAAACATGCTGACCGCTGTTCCAACGAGTGTCACAAGAATGGATACAATCAGGCTGCGATACACAATATCTGTAGAAAAGATATAGCGATAGGCCTCTAGAGAAAATGTCGTTGGAAACAAAATAAACTTCTTTGAGATGACCTCTTCTACTGTCGCAAAAGAGGCGGCAATGACATGGATGAACGGGAGCACACATATTAATGCGAACATGAGTAGAAAAGAGTAATTAAATACATTGAACAATCGGCCTTTAATAGAACGATCTATGTTCATCACGCCCTTTCTTTGTAAGCGTTATCATTTCGTCTGAACATAAGCTGCAGCCTTTGACGATATCGTGATTAAAATGTAACAAACGGGGGAAGAAAGCGTCTATAATCATCATGACAGACCACAGAGATGATCATGCCATTCGTGCTTTTAGCCTCATCAATGAAAAGAAAAAGATCATGAGCTAATGTCATGATTATGCCCTATGCCTGATCGTTTTCTTTCAGAATTTCTGCCGTATTGACATCTGGCCTGTAGCCTAACTCCTGCTTCGTTTTCTCAGTAGACCAAGGTTTTCCTTCGTTTTCTGATACGGCATAATAAGTCCCGAATGGAACGTCCGTTTCGATGGCAGCCTTGATCATGCCGAAAAGGTCTTCATGTGAAAGAAGCGTTCGTTTCGTTCTTTTTTTGGTGTGCAATCCTTCCATCTCATCTGTCACGACGGTTCCAATTCTCAAATTGATGACAGACATACCTGTTTGATCGTGAAACAAACGCCCAAGCTGTTCGGAAGCAAATTTTAAAATGCCATACACATTTTTCGTTGCTGGTACATCATCAGTCGTAATTTCTCGCCCTAGTAAGGAGTGACCATCTTTTTCATATCGATCTGTCACATGATTACTGCTTGCAAAAATGACTTTTGGAATGCTTAACCGGGCCGCTGAACGAAACATATCATACGTGCTTTTCCAAAACACATCATTCATTTTTGCAAACTCCTTTTCATTCATCACATCATGCGTCATGTCCACGTTTAAAAGATGAATGATCACATCTGTATCTCTTGGGATGACTTGAAACAAATTCTCTTCAATTGCCGCATCTGCCATGATGACTTCTTCTACACACCTTGTTTGATCAATGATGGTCACGTCATACTCCGAAGAGAGCTCTTTAGTTAATAAACGTCCGATGACACCACATCCGCCAATCATGGTGATTTTTTTCATCTGTTTCCTCCTTCATCTTTTATCGGAGTAGTATGTCCATGCCATCTGTTGATTACAGCCACTTTTTCAAAAAACGTGTAGCCTCGTGGCGCATAGCAGCCGTTTCAAAATGACCTGCATGTAGACCTACAAGCTGATAACGTTCCTTTAAGGAAGCAGCTTGATAGGCTTGACTTAATGTCTGTTGAATTCGTCCAACACCTTCAGCAGGTGTAAGCTGATCATGCTTTCCAACTAAGCTTAAATGCGGTCTTGGGAAAATCATTTCTTGGATGTCAGCTGCTGTAAAGTGCTTAGCTAAGCTTGGTACATAATAGTAAAAACCGTGTCTATCTAAATGATTTGTTTCAATCAATGTGTGATGATCAACCTGTGCGCAAAGATCCACACACACACTGACCCTCTCATCAAGTGCTGCCGTCCACCATGAAAGAAGACCGCCCATTGACATCCCAAAAACAGCTAAACGCTCTGGGAGCACATCAGAGCGGGACAGCAAATAATCAATTGCACACATGCTCTCATACAGCATCATGCCCCACATCACTTTTCCTGTTAACAGCATTTCTTTGAAAATTTCACTTTCAGTTCTGCCCCTTCTTTCACCAAATCCCGCGTGGTCAATCGCCAACACACTATAACCTTTTGAAGTGAATTCTTTTGCGTATGAAGGCGCTTGCAAATAATGAGCCCCCTTCAATAACTCTTCTTTCCCATCCACATAATTCCCACCATGAGAATGCTGGAACAAGACAACAGGCCTTTTTTTCACTGTATCTTTCGGCTTCACAAAATAAGCCGGAACTTCCTCCACCCCATGAATAGAGAGAATGAGTGTTTCTACTAAGTACGATTCACGTTCCTCAATCTTTAACGTATACGCCTCCACACGATGGCGCTCTGGCATTTCCCCTAATAAACTGAGCAGTTGTTCACGTTTGCTTTCCTTTTCCATTGACGTCACTCCTCATTTTCTTGATCAACTTGTTAAATACGAGATTGATGGGGGAATCACCTTGTTTTCGACAAAATTATGTCCCGGGAAATAAACAACACCCACCGGTATCAACCGATGGGTGCGTTCATTAGTTCGCGACAATATTGACAAGTTTTCCAGGAACCGCAATCACTTTACGGATTGTTTTCCCTTCAAGCTGTTCTTTTATCCGTGCATCATTTTTCGCAAGCTCTTCTAGCTGCTCTTTTGTTGCATCAGCAGGAACCGTTAATTTTGCTTTCACTTTTCCATTTAGCTGTACGACAATTTCCACTTCATCATCGACAAGTTTTGACTCATCATATTGCGGCCATGCTTCATAAGAAATAGACCCTTCATGACCAAGTTTGTTCCAAAGCTCTTCCGCTACATGCGGTGCAATTGGAGAAAGAAGTTTCACAAAGCCTTCTGCATATTCTTTCGGCAGTGTGTCAGCCTTGTATGCATCGTTGATGAACACCATTAATTGTGAAATCCCAGTATTGAAACGTAAGCCTTCATAATGATCCGTTACCTTCATGACGGTTTCATGGTAGCTGCGCTCTAATGGCCCGCCAGATTGCTCTGTCACTTTATCACTGATGGAGCCATCTTCATTTGTAAACAGACGCCATACACGATCTAGGAAACGACGAGCACCATCAAGACCTGTTTCAGACCAAGCAATTGACGCATCTAAAGGCCCCATGAACATTTCATACAGTCTTAATGTATCTGCACCATGAGATTCTACAATATCATCTGGATTGACAACGTTCCCTTTGGATTTACTCATCTTTTCATTGTTTTCTCCAAGGATCATTCCTTGGTTGAACAATTTCATGAAAGGTTCTTTTGTTGGGACAACACCGATATCATACAAGAACTTATGCCAGAAGCGCGCATATAGAAGATGCAGTACAGCATGTTCTGCTCCGCCGATATACACATCAACCGGAAGCCATTTCTTTAGCTTTTCAGGAGATGCAAGCTCTTCTGAGTTATGTGGATCAATATAACGCAAGAAATACCAGCAGCTGCCTGCCCATTGCGGCATTGTATTCGTTTCACGGCGGCCTTTCTTACCTGTTACAGGATCTACAACCTCAACCCAGTCTTTAATATTAGCTAAAGGTGATTCACCTGTTCCGCTTGGCTTAATCTCAGTCGTCTTAGGCAAAATCAGTGGAAGCTCTTCCTCTGAAACAGCTGAAGATGTTCCGTCCTCCCAATGAATAATTGGAATTGGCTCTCCCCAGTAACGCTGACGGCTGAACAGCCAGTCTCTTAAACGATAAGTGACTTTCTTTTCACCTTTTTGATGTTCTTCTAGCCATGCAATCGCTTTTTCAATTGCTTCTTCTTTCCCTAAGCCGTTTAAGAAATCAGAGTTGATGTGCTTTCCATCACCTGTGTAGGCTTCTTTGTCAATGTCTCCGCCTTCAACAACCTCTTTGATTGGAAGATCGAATGTTTTGGCGAATTCATAATCACGCTCATCATGAGCAGGAACTGCCATGATCGCTCCAGTGCCATATGTGGCTAACACATAATCTGCAATCCAAATCGGCATCTTTTCCCCATTCAATGGATTGATGGCATAAGCACCTGTGAAAATGCCCGTTTTCGTTTTAGCAAGATCTGTCCGCTCTAAGTCACTCTTAGATTGAATTTCTTTGATATATGCTTCAACTGCTTCTTTTTGAGCAGCTGTTGTAATTTTTTCAACTAGTGCATGCTCTGGTGCAAGAACGGCATATGTTGCACCAAATAGTGTATCAGGACGTGTTGTAAATACCGTAAACTGTTCGTCATGTCCTTCTACTTCGAAGTGAACATGTGCACCTTCAGAACGTCCAATCCAGTTGCGCTGCATATCTTTGATGCTTTCAGGCCAATCAATGTCTTCTAAATCTTCTAACAGCCTGTCCGCATATGCTGTAATTTTTAGCATCCATTGCTTCATTGGACGTCTTTCAACAGGATGCCCTCCGCGCTCACTTTTCCCATCAATGACTTCTTCATTTGCAAGGACTGTACCGAGTGCTGGGCACCAGTTTACAGGTACTTCATCAATATACGCCAATCCTTTTTCGTACAATTTCAAGAAAATCCACTGTGTCCATTTATAATAATTCGGATCTGTCGTGTTAATTTCTCGATCCCAATCATACGAGAAGCCTAATGATTGAATTTGACGGCGGAAATTATTAATGTTCTCTTCTGTAAATGCAGCTGGATCATTTCCTGTATCCAGCGCATATTGTTCCGCTGGAAGACCAAATGCGTCCCATCCCATTGGATGAAGAACATCGTATCCTTGCATACGTTTCATACGTGATAAAATATCCGTTGCTGTGTATCCTTCAGGATGCCCTACATGAAGCCCTGCTCCTGATGGATAAGGAAACATATCTAGCGCATAAAACTTTGGTTTATCTTCCGAGTCAGATGTGGCGAATGTTTTATGTGTCAGCCAATAATCCTGCCACTTCTTTTCAATTTCCCGATGCTGAAAACTCAATGTGAAAACCTCCTTTAATGTGTACGGCTTTATCTGCACAGATGACCACTGCAAGAATTCAGATTTTTCTAAAATCAACAAAAAACCCTCATCCCTAGAAAGGGACGAGAGATTTTTTGGTTCCCGCGGTACCACCCTTGTTAGCGTCATGAACTGTTCATACGCTCACTTAATATCTTTAACGCAGACATGCGACAGAAGCTTTAACGCAACTGCAACTCTGAGGCGAGTTCAGAAGCAGATTTGATTGACTTTCACCAGCCGTCAATTCTCTAAAGACAAATACTGCTTTCCTACTACTCCTCTTCACTGTTCTTATCGTAACCGTCATCTAAGTAGTATTTTATAGAATTATGATCATAAGTGCAAGCAGGTTTGTATACAATGGGAATGTACCCTAGACTAGGGTAAAGTGAGGATATTATTCGTGTGGAGATCGGTTATGACGGTTGGAGCCTGCATCCTGTGAACGTTCTTCTCTCACAAAATCGAAGCTTCGCAGAACTGCTTCTCCTCCGTAACCTGAAATAATGGATAAGATGATCAAGTGCAGACTAGATTCGGGATTTGAGGATAAGACAAGCAGTGTAGCAGCAATCATCCCAACGAGCCAATCTTCAATAAACCCTAGATAAATAAACTTCTTTGTCATTCTGGGCTTCTCTAGCCTGCCTTTTTTCTTTACGTGACCGAGAATGCCCATGACCCCTCCAATGGCGCAAGCAATAATGACTTGTTGCAGCATTTTCATCACCTTCCTAAAGCCCTTAGAATAGTAAAGCGACTTCAGGCTGTCCAGCCCCCTGTAATGCCATTCTGCTGTTCCGTCATAATCCATGTAAAAGGTCTATTCTCTCTAACGAAGAAAAAAAGCTTGTTTCTTCCATTATATGTGAATGACCCAAAAACAATCTTGATGCATTGGAATCATTTTTACCTAATCCATATTAACTATTTTTGTCATTTTATGAATTTTCCTCAAATGATCCCTTCTTTTTCTAATGAAAAGTCTCCTTACTTACTCTATTCTAATGGAGGACAAACTATGATGACAAATTTAACAAAGCGATTGCAATCATTGAAACAGAACATATGTTATGTTACGTTTAAAAAGAATTCATTTGGTTTCAAAAAAACCATCTTAAATGTCTAATAGTAGCAGCAAAGGAGGGTAATATGGTCAGCTCGAACATCTTCGGATTGCAAAAACAGCTTGAACTCATAAAAAAAGCGCTGGATCATGCGCGGATTGGTGTTGTCATTACAGACCCTTCTTTAGAGGATAACCCTATCGTTTATGTGAATCATGGCTTTACACAAATGACTGGATACAAACCAGATGAGATTCTTGGACGTAATTGTCGATTCCTCCAAGGAAAAGACACAAATCAAGAGCAACTTGCCTTAATACGTCACGGAATTCAAAACAAAACACCTATTACCACACAGCTCAAAAATTATAAAAAAGACGGTACTTTTTTTTGGAATGAACTCAATATAGATCCTCTATACATTGAACAAGATGACAAAACATTTTTTATTGGCTTTCAAAAGGACATTACAAAGCAGAAAGAATATGAACAACTCCTAGAAGATTCCTTACAGGAAGTCACCTCTCTGTCGACGCCAATTGTCCCAATCAAAAATGGTGTTTCCGCTCTTCCACTCATCGGAAAATTATCAGAAGAACGCTTTGATGCCATCGTCGCGAAGTTAACTTGTATATTAGAAGATTCAAAGGATGATTATTTAATTGTCGATCTTTCTGGTTTAATCGATGTCGATGATTCCGTTGCAGCGCGAATTTTCAAACTGCATCACCTGCTGAACTTAACTGGAACTGAACTCATCATCACTGGGATCAAACCACAGCTTGCGATGAAAATGAAAGACTTAGATACAGACTTCCAGAATACGATCACTTACTTAACAGTAAAAGAAGCAATCAAAGGATTGCCATTAGCTGAAAACCCTGTATAAACAGGGTTTTTTTAATTGAACCGCTCCCCAAAATGGAAAAATGAGGTATGATAGGTATAAATAGCGATATAGGGGGGCTGCCAGATGATGATGTTACTCATCATAGGTCTTTTATGTATTTGTTTCGCCATAGGATATGCCGTCAATTTCTTATTACTTAAACACCAAAATCAACAAATCTTTTCAAAAAAACTCTTCTATCCTTTTTTGACCATTGGTCTTGTTTTTTCTATTATGTCATTACCGTTTGCCGGCACAGGTGCTCCGAAAGCACAAGCAGATCCATCTTCTGAACAGCTGCTGAAAGAGCAAAAACAATTAGCATCTGACCTTTCTCGTCTAAAGGAAGACAAAGAAACGCTGACGGCCTCTTTAGAAGACGTGACCAAAGAAAAAGAAAAGCTATCCAAGAAATTAGAAACCATCACCTCCGAAAAGAAGACAGTCAAACAGCAAGAAAAAACCATCCATGAGCTTGAAGAGAAAATAGACAAGCTAACCTCTACAAACGAAACACTCAAAAAAGAACACCAGAAAGTAAACAAAGACACCACGTCATCGGCCCAGCGATCTGCTCCTAAAGATGATGGGTCGAATACTGGCGGTCATGAGTCACAAAAAGAAACAAAAAAAGAATCTGCCGCCTGTCATATTAAAGGAAGTGTCAACGGCATCTATCACACACCGAGCAGCAGATACTACTCACGGACAAAAAACGTGACCAAAATGTTCTGCTCCGTAGAAGAAGCTGAGCGTGCAGGGTACCGGGCACCAAAGCAATAGACATCTTTTGACGATAAAAAAACCTCCTGTCAGCCCACTATAGGTACAGGAGGTTCTTCTTTAAATTTCTCTTCTTAATGCTGTTAATACATTCGTTTTTGTCGCCTTACGTGCTGGATTGAGTCCAGAAATAATGGCGACTCCTGCACTAATCACTGTTGCTGTGACCACAAGGCTTAGCGGAATATAGGAGAAGGTGATCGAGAATTGATCACTGGATCCCCCTTCAGACATGGAAGACAAAATCGCTGGAATGATTAAATTCACTGCAAAACTAACGATGTACGAGATGATAATCCCGATGATCGATCCAATCACCCCAATATAAGCACTTTCCATGAGGAACATTCGCTTAATAATGGAAGGATTCGCACCGATGGCTTTCATGATCCCAATCTCTTGTGTCCGCTCTGTAACGGCCATTGTCATCGTATTGAAAATGCCAATCGCCGAAATAATGACCGCAATACATCCAACAAAGATGAGTCCAATTTTAAAGACTGTAAAGAACATATCCATTCCTTCAAGCTGATTCGTCACAGAGATGACTTGATAGCCGTCATCTGTCAGCTTATCTGTGAGCGCACCGACATTGTCGAACTTATCAGCATAGACAGACGTCATTTTTTCGACATTTCCTGCATCAGGAGACAGATCGAGCACTTGACTAAATTCTTTTTCATAAGCATTCGGAATAAGAATTTTATGATCCTGCTGCCACTCCAAATTCGGTTTCTTCAATACACCGACGACACGGAAATCGAACGTCTTTTCTTTCACCACTTCATTTTCTTCATTCAGTTTTGGTACCTTGATTTGAATGACTTTGTTTAAAATTTCCTTCGTATAGCCTTTTGGCTCTTCCGGTGTCTCTTCACCATTTGATGTCTGATTCATTTCTTTTTCATAGTCTTTTCGTTCTTTTTCCGTCCAAAGTTGTTCTGCCATTTGATACCCAACTACAATTTCATTCGCCGATGTTGGGACTTTTCCACGGTCTAGTTCAAGGCCTGCCTCTTTTTCTTCTTTCATATCTGTCAGTACAGCCTGCGTATCACTTGAGCGATTATCGAGCTCGACGTGAACCGATGGAATGATTGACGTTCTCGCAACGACAGATTTCGCATGATCATATTTCTTTAAATCGTCAACCTTGACGTCACCTTTTTCTTTGCCTAACACTTTAATTTCTGTGATAATTTGTTGTTTCATGATTTCATCTTGAGCCGATTTTTGCAGACCAAAACCAACTGACGCTAGAACGATTAAGAAAGAGCATGCCATTGTCGTTGCAAGTATGGTCATAAACACACGCAATCTATTTTTCTTCATATTTCTTCTGATGAATTTGACCTGATCTCTA
This sequence comes from Bacillus sp. BS1807G30, assembly GCF_040047675.1. Classification (NCBI taxonomy): domain Bacteria; kingdom Bacillati; phylum Bacillota; class Bacilli; order Caryophanales; family Bacillaceae; genus Bacillus; species Bacillus sp. BS1807G30. The sequence continues at coordinate 2,682,565 of NZ_CP157353.1, forward strand.
AATTTCAATGGACTGATCCCCTTTCTTTAATACACCATCATGAAGCTGGAACGTTGTGTCTGCGATTGAAGCGACTTCATCGTCATGTGTAATGATGACAAATGTAATTCCTTTTTCACGATTAAGCTGTTGGATAAAGGCTAGAATTTCGCCTTCAGTTTCTGAATCCAGACTGCCTGTTGGCTCATCCGCTAAAATAATAGACGGATTAAGGATCAAGGCTCTTGCAATACTCACACGCTGCTGCTGTCCACCTGACAGTTCATTAGGATAATGTCCTGCGTGATGTTCCAGTCCAACTCGTTTCAGCATTTCCTTTACTTTCACTTTTCGCTCAGACGGCTTCACACCTTTTAAAGTGAGCGGAAGTTCAACGTTCTCATATGTTGTTAAACTCCCGATCAATTGAAAGCTTTGAAAGATAAAGCCAAAATGATCTAACCGAAAGTCTGCCCATTCCTTCTCATTAAAGCCGGTCACATTGGTGCCATCAACCATAATTTGTCCGCTTGTTGGCGTAATATATCCCGATATTAAATTCAGTAAAGTTGATTTCCCCGAACCGCTTCGTCCGACGATACATGCAATTTCGCCTCTTTTAATAGACAAGTCAATGTCTTTGAGCACAGGAATCTCGTTCTCCCTGCCCTTTTTCCCAATTTTAAACACATGATCTAACGATTGAATTTGAATCATCTCTACTCCCCTGCTCTCTGTTTATCTTTTTCGATAGATTAAGAAATAACTCGTCAGCGCGCCTACAGCTCCACCGATTAACATGCCAGCGATATAACCAAAAATGGAATTGTCTGAAGAAAATCCAACCCAGCCAAATCCTAGAACACCGAAGGCAATGACCAATATCTGAATGGGCCTATCCATTTTAGGGTAAACAAAGAATCGTCCATTTCGTTCAACTGGATGTTTAATAAAACTAAACAAACCAATGAGATAAAATACGATTAGCATCACAATTGGCACGATGAATTCTACACCTGTAAACCAAATTGGATTTTCAACTAAATTTCGAAATTGAAAACGGTCTGTTATATAAGTAATTGGAGCTATGGGCATAATAAAGTAGTCATAACTGATATCAACCCAACTTCTATCCGTTTTTAATAAATAGTCTAAATGAAACATCGGTAGCCAAATTAATAAATAAGGTAAAATTGATGTACTGAATGTAACAATGGCTTGACTAATTGCGCTTCCTGTTAAAGCACCTGCTGCAAGACACAAACTATAAAACATTAAGGTGGACACAAGTGCAATCAAATAACCACTGTTAAACGCAATCGTATATTGTGGTTGAATGCATAAAATGAGTATATAAGTAAAGACATATGACAATAGATGAACAAGCGTGATAATTCCGGCACCTAGGAAAAACTTTGTGTGATAAATGGTCGTTCTGCTAAACGGCAAAGATAAAGTAAAATCAATTTGCCCTTTATTTCTTTCAAAACCCAACTGGGTAATTGCAAAAATTAAACTCATCGTCCATGAAAAGGTGATAAACATATCAGAACCGAAATCATAATAAAAGTAATTATCGAGTGGTGTACAAGTCGGATCGTTTAAACAAGTTTGAAAGGATGAGTATCCCATTAAAAAGGATAATGGCGTCGCAAAGACCGCAACAAGCATCACTAAAATGAATGTCAGCTCAGACTGCTTCCATTCCTTATATAACAATTGCCGCTTTACCATCTGCGTTTCCCTCCAAACTTTGCAATGAATACTTCTTCTAAATTTACAGGCAGTTCATGCCAGACTTTTGGTTCAAGCGATTTCAAATACTCTTTTGCTTCTTCATCTGTTTTGAGTACAAGTGCTGTATAGAACACACCCGCTTGATCTAAGATGGCAACGCCTTTTTTTCTAATACTTAAGTTCATATCCTCTTCAAATGCCATCTGGATTTTGACGTAGTCATTCTTTAATTCATCTAAATCCATAACACTTGTGAGCTGATTTCCTTCCAAAAACCCGATTCGGTTACACATACGCTCAATATCCTCTAAACGGTGCGATGTAATTAAAATCGTTGTTTGTCGTTCTGCCACCTCGTCAATCATCAGCTGAAGAACGTCATTTCTTGTGACTGCATCAATCCCGTCTGTCGGCTCATCTAACAAAATGACTGCTGGTTTGATGGCAAAACTTAAAATGAGAGACAGCTGTTTCTTTAAACCTGTCGACAATTCACGGTATTTCACTTTTTCCGGAATCTCATACCGGTTCACAAGCTCATTGGCATATGTCACGTCAAACTTTGGATACAGTTGTTTTAACAGCTTCACAAGCTGTCCATAATTGTACCGGTCAAAGTAGGGATTTACGACTGGCATATACACAATATTTTGCTTCACTAACGGGTGGTCTTTTACGAGTACATCTTTAAAATAAATCTCTCCTTCATCTGGAAGAAGGATTTGCTGAATCAAGCGAAGAAGTGTTGTTTTACCAGAGCCATTCCGGCCAAGCAGACCAAAGATCTCTCCTTCGCCTATCTTGAAGGAAACGTTGCTGAGTACTTCACGTCCATTTAATTTCTTTGATACATTTCTGACCTCAATCAACTTGGTTTCCTCCTTTTAGACTTGAGCCGATCTCCTCCAACCACTCTTTGAGTTGATGAATATCAATACCGGCATAATGAGCTTCAATAATGAGTTGCCTTAATTGCTCCTTCATCTCTAACACCTTCCCTTCATTCAGCTTTAACTGTGCACCTTCTGTCACATACGTTCCACGGCCTCTTAATGTTTCAATAATTCCTTCCCGTTCAAGCTCTTTATACGCTTTGCTGACGGTGTTTGGATTCGCAATAATAATGGTGGCAAGCTCTCTCACAGAGGGCAGTTTGTCACCTGGTTTCATCACGCCTTTTAAGCACAAAATTTTTAACTGCTCAATGATTTGTTCATATATTGGTGCAGCGCTTCTTGGATCTATTTGAATCATGATGGCTCCCTCTTTTCTCATTCATGCTTTTGCAGTCCTATCGCTTGATCATGTCCTTGCATTAAAGGGACCGAATTTGGAATGAAATCTTTTTGAACTTCAAAACCAATGAAAACGAGAACGAAAAAAAATGTACATGCTAACGCAACAGCCAGCACCATCCACTTTAAATTGATTGGTTTTTTTTCTTTTTTCATGGTTAAACACCTTTCTTCACGTTTAAGTGTCTATAGTGTATTAGTTGATATAGTACACTTAATACAATATAGACACTTGATTGAAAAGTCAAGGGACTCTAGAAAAAAATAGGCAGACGAACCAGATAAAATTTACGAAACTACTCAAAAGCATTCGTGAAGTCAGGTTTGCTTCTGGTTTAGGGTGTTCAACACGTTCAACACGTTCATCACTTTCATAATCGCCTGAAAAAGTGGATGGAGCGTTTTAAGGAGTTGCAACAAAATATTTGGAAAACTACCTATGCTACTTCCGATGGCTTGATAAGGAAAAGAATGTAGCATTTGAAAAACGAGTAGAGCAAATGCTTGTTTTAGCGTGTCAAAGTGCATAATAAAAGACCCCTAATATTGAGGTCTCTACAATGTTTTAATTAGATACTATTCCTTTGTTTTTGGACTTGCTTTTGAACAGGATTAGCACCCACCATACTAATAAAAATATATAGCCTATAACTGTAAAGATAGACCAAACTGCCCCCTGTCGCAATTGACTAAATAAGTGTTCAAATTCATTCATTCCTTCTACTCTACCAATGCTATTTATCAGGCTAATCATCGGAATTGTAACAGTAAATACAATGGTTAGAATGGACAATCCCCTTTGTTTATTTTTCACAACACTGAATATTGCGGTTCCTAATGTTGCTAAGAAAAACAAGTAATATAATGCCCAAAACCAATCAGGAAGAGTCACCCACATTTCTTCTACCCCTTTGAAGATATTTGCAATTTCTCTATATAACATACTTTAACAGAATAAAAACCTATGACAAATATATATCCAAAAACAACGAAAACAGCCAAAAAATAAAACAGACCCTTAAAAGAAGGATCTGTTCATCATTCGTTATCGTATGAAATACCCAAAATCATTTGGTTTTGCAGACTTTGAATTTGTACACGCGTTCTGTCTAAACGTTCTCTTTGCTGATCATTGGCGACATCTTTTAACTTTTCTAATTCATTCACTGCATCCTCTAGCATGAGCTGCGCTTTTGAAAATTCTTCCTCGTTATAATGTTCTTGGCGAGAGCTCAAATCAAACTGTTCGCTTGCAAACTCGAGAGTCTCAGTGCTTTTTTGGACAAATTCATCGATTGATTTTCTTGTTGCCATCTTGCCATTCCTCCATTTCATCATCGTTCTCGCCTATTTTGCCCACGTAAAGCTTTTTCACTAAAGAAAATGTTGGACAGATTCAATTGTCCTCTTTCGTGATTTTTGTTAAACTTTAAGGATGCCTATTATTATGCAAGGAGGTTACTGACTTGGATCAGCATAACCCTTTTTTATATTCAAACAGCGAAAAACGTTATCACACATGGAATTATCATTTGCGTGAGCACTTTGGTCATAAAGTATTTAAAGTCGCATTAGACGGCGGCTTTGATTGTCCAAACCGTGATGGTACTGTCGCACATGGAGGCTGCACATTTTGCAGCGCAGCAGGATCTGGTGATTTTGCAGGGAACCGGGCGGATGATCTCATCACTCAATTTAATGAAATCAAGGACCGGATGCATACAAAATGGAAAGACGGAAAATACATGGCGTATTTCCAAGCTTACACAAATACACATGCGCCGCTGCCTGTTTTAAAAGAAAAATACGAAACCGTTATGAATCTGGATGGAGTGGTTGGTTTATCGATTGCCACAAGACCTGATTGTCTGCCAGATGACGTGGTGGAATATTTAGCTGAGTTAAACGAACGGACGTATCTATGGGTTGAACTTGGTCTACAAACTGTACATGAGCGGACAGCGATGCTCATCAACCGTGCTCATGATTATGAATGCTACGTAGAAGGTGTAGAAAAACTGCGAAAACATGGCATTCGAGTCTGTTCACATATCATCAACGGTCTTCCTCTTGAAAACCGAGATATGATGATGGAAACAGCAAAAGCTGTCGCTGATTTAGATGTGCAAGGAATTAAAATTCATCTACTTCACCTGTTAAAAGGAACACCGATGGTGAAGCAATATGAGAAAGGCAAACTAGAATTTCTCAGCCAAGAGGAATATGTCCAGCTTGTCTGTGATCAGCTGGAGATCCTGCCGCCAGAAATGATTATTCATCGTATTACAGGCGATGGTCCCATTGAATTAATGGTAGGTCCAATGTGGAGTGTGAATAAATGGGAAGTGCTCAATGCCATAAATGCTGAGCTTGAAAGACGTAACAGCTACCAAGGCAAACGCTTCGTCAGATTGGAAGAAGCGGCAAAATGATTTTAAAACGGATGCTCCCTTTTAGTAAAGAGCTGTTAGAACGTGCTTGCCAAAAAGGCGATATTGTCATTGATGCAACGATGGGAAATGGCCATGATACACGCTATTTAGCTGACCTTGTCGGGAAGGATGGACAAGTTTTCGCATTCGATGTACAGAAGGAAGCCATCGAGCAAACAAGCAAAAGACTTGGTGAGCACTACCCTTACGTTCACCTGATCCATGACGGACATGAACAACTTGCTGAGCATCTGCCAGCCGAAGCTTATGGTCACATATCTGGTGCAGTGTTCAATCTTGGGTACTTACCAGGAGGCGATAAAACCGTCACAACTCAGGCCCATACAACCATTGAAGCGATCAAACAGCTCATTGATTGGCTTAAGCCTGGAGGTCTGATCGTTCTTGTGATTTACCACGGTCATCCCGAAGGAAAAAAAGAGAAGGACATCCTTCTTGATTATTGCAAAACACTCCATCACGAAGAAGTACAGGTGATCTCTTATCAATACATGAATATTCAAAACGATCCGCCCTTCGTGGTAGCCATCGAAAAAAAACTCAAATCCTCTTAATGGATTTGAGTTTTTTTTATTTAATAAGCGTATTGGTCAATGATTTCTTCAAGCACTACTTCCAGTTCTTCTACATCTGCAAGCTCTGATTGAGTAAAGCGGACACGTACAAGCTGTTCTCCGTCATTATACATTTCTTCCAGCCAGCCACGCAGCCCTCTTGCTCTGCGGTCAACTTCAAAAATGAGATCTAGCCCCTCTTCATCAATGAAGAAAATCACCTCTAACTCATCAAGCATTTGACGATAATAGTCGGAAGTCGGTATGAACTCAAACTCTTGAACAAAGGGAAGGCGGCGCCTGAAATAAGGTGCTTCTTCACAGTCTGCTTCATGAAGGTGAAAGCCTAAGTTTCCGACAGCCTCAAGCACACGATTCACCCAAGGGTGCGCGCTTACGAAAATGCGGTCATGATCAAATTTATCAATACCACCTTGAATATCAAGGTCTGTCACAACAGCCACCTCTACTTTACCTACAGTCATTGGTGTATCAAGAGGAAGGTGAAATGAGAATGTAAACTGCTGGGCTTCCCCAGGCTGAATCGTGAATGATTCAGTCACTCGGACAGAATGGATGGTTGTGTGTTTTCGCTGCTCTTCATCATCTTTTACAATGGTGTACCATGTTTTCAACTTTAAATCAATATAGCGAATATCTTGAGGCACTTTTCCGCCCTTCACATGGACTGTTCCCTTTACTTCTTCTCCCGGTTCATACGCATCTTTCTCCAAAATTGTATCCACTTTTGCTGCACCGATTCCTACACTTGCTGCAAACTTTTTAAAAAATGACATATTCGACCTTCCCCTTTTTTAAGTTTTTCAACAAATATACGTCATAAGGAGTAGATGCGATTAATACTTTCCTCCTATTTTTCGTACACTAAGAATAATATCGGCAGCAAATAAGAGGATTGTAATGAAAAAAGAGGATACAAGCGAAACAGTTCAAAACAAAAAAGCTTGCAGAAAAACATTTTCTACAAGCTGATGAGCTTACTTTATCCTTTATGAAGATTTCTTCCAAGGCATTTTCTGATAGGTGCGATAGGCTCTGCCATTGATATAGAAAAAGAACGATGTTTTCCCGCTTGATTTGATCAACCGCTTTGCCAGCTTGTTCATCTCTTTTTGGGCTATCACTTTTTCATCAGACAAATAGACCGCAAGTAACCCTCTATTGATTAGTTTGTGAAAATTCTCGTGTGGAATGCCTTTCAGCTGTTCATCCGCTTTTTCAATAAAATGCTGTAGTCTATCCATCATCTCATGATGAGAGTTGTAGTACGAGCAAAAATTCAAATCGCCTTCCAGCCTGTCCTCTTCTTGGTCGATTAAATAGTCCAGTAAGATATGCAGACCTTGGATATAAGGGAAATAGCTTTCGTAAATTTGCTTCGCCTGCTTCTCTGTAAAATCAGGCTGCAGTGCATAAGCCACAAGACAGAAAATACCCAGCGTTGATCCTGCACATGCGGAAAACTCATACCACTCCATTTTCGGTAAATCCTTTTCATACTGGCGGAACCATGACTCTAATCGGGGTTCACGCTCATGAGGAACCACATGCTTATGTACTTGTAAATCACTATAATAATCACACAGCGTATGTAAATAGGGCTGAATGATCGGATAATGCGCTAGACGTGACAGCACATCTTGGCACGTCCTGACTAGCGCATGCAGGTACCCATGATCCTCTTGATCATCACGGAATTGATAATACGGCTTAAGCTCCGCATGAATATCGAGTGCATCTCTCATTGCCTGATGCAGCATATGAAAATCCTTTGGATCAAGTGATGTACTGCGGTCACACAAATTATCTAAGTAATCGCTAATCGTTTGGTACGCCACAATGAATTCAATACACGTTTCCTTCGCTTCACCTGCAAGAAGAGATAAAATTCCTCCGCCTTCACAGTGAAAGGTTTTACTGGATATGCTCGCTAGTGCCTGCGTTCTCAGTTCTTCATTTTCAATCATTTCTGCATGCGCCCGCCACTTTTTTAGCTCCTGATGAACTAGCGGAAAAATATCTTTATACACCTTCGTCATCAGTGCAAAAGGACGTTCTGGTACTGACAAATCAATCCACCCCCAACTTAAGCTCACAATCAAATATATTGATCAGTAAAGGCTCTTGCCGCCTTAAACACTTCTTCTCGCTCGGGCTCATTAAAAATTTCATGATAAAGCCCTTCCCATTCACGGTATGATTTATTGGTTGATTCAATGCCATTGAACCATTTCATCACTCTTGTTTTATCTACAATCTTGTCATCGCCTGCCTGCATGAGCAGGAGCGGAATCGACCGAAAGACATTCGTAGGCTGCATCGCCGCATCGATATTTTTGACCAGTTCTCGATACCAGCGAACCGACACCTTCGTCACATAAAGCGAATCATTCGAATCCGCCTCAATCACATCTTGATTCCGTGTGGCAAGTTCGATCGACAGCCCAGATTCGACTTTAAAAGACGGCGCCAGCACATTTAGCCCTTTTGACGCAAAATCCATCAGCTTCTTCGGTTTAAATTGCAGACCTAAACAAGGTGATGATAAAATAAGGCCATCAATCTTCGTATGGGTATACTGCTTGAACCATTCAATCGAAATCAGTCCCCCCATACTATGTCCAAGTAAAAATGTCGGAAGTCTGAACGACTTCGCATGTTCAATCCATTCATCGACTGTATCAATGTATTCTTGAAAAGAACGAATGTGGCCTCTCGCACGTGTCGATGTCCCTTGCCCAGGCAGGTCACCCATGACGACGTGATAGCCTGCATTTCGCCACATTTCGATCAGCCATTTATATCGGCCATGATATTCACTAGCACCATGTACAATGACAATTGTACCAACCGGTCTTTCAGCATGCCAAGTCCACAAAGTAAACACCTCACAAATGTTGTATTAAGAAAGGAAGTCGAAAAAGTGATTTATCCATATCATCAGTTTACACCTGAGATTCATGAATCGGTCTTTGTTGCAGAAAACGCCACCATTACAGGTGATGTCACAATTGGAGAATATTCAAGCGTTTGGTTCCAAACGGTCATTAGAGGCGATGTAGCTCCTGTAAGAATTGGAAAAAACGTCAACATTCAAGACTTATCCTGTCTGCATCAAAGTCCCGGAAAAACACTTCTGATTGAAGATGGTGCTACCATTGGACACCAAGTCACATTACATAGCTCTATCATTCGAAAAAATGCCCTCATTGGCATGGGATCCATTATTCTCGATGGTGCGGAAATTGGCGAAGGAGCCTTTATTGGTGCAGGCAGCCTTGTCCCGCAAGGAAAAGTCATCCCAAAAGGTTCACTCGCTTTTGGCCGTCCAGCCAAAGTCGTTCGCCAGTTAACAGATGAAGATATCCAAGACATGGATCGTATCCGCAGAGAATATGTAGAAAAAGGACAATACTATCGTTCCCTTTTATCGCGTTAACATCATACATGTATCTTCACTTTATCATGTTTTTTTCAGGATATTAAGCAATAACTGTGTACCGCTTGTTATTTTACCCTTTTCCACCACTTTCTATCATGACAAAAAAGGTTTTCAGCACAAAGCTGAAAACCTTTTTCATTAGCTAAAAATAACTTCTTTCGGCTGGTGATTCAACTGCTCTGGATCAATGCTGCGCTCTACATAGATGCTATGCCAGATCATAAAGATCAGGACAGTCCAAATCTTACGGCTATGATCTGCTTTTCCAGCACAATGATCATTTAATAAATCAAGAACATATGCCTTGTTAATGTATTCATCTGTTTGACTGTTTTTAATGATATCTTTCGCCCAAGCGTTCATCTCATTTTTCAGCCAATGACGAATTGGCACAGGGAAACCTAGTTTTTTACGGTTTAACACATGGTCCGGCACAATGCCTTCTGCTGCTTTACGCAATAAATATTTCGTTGTACCGTCTTTCGTTTTCAGCTCTTCTGGAATTTTAGAAGCTGCTTCAAATACGACCTTATCAAGGAATGGAACACGAAGCTCAAGAGAATTGGCCATTGTCATCTTATCTGCTTTCAGCAGGATATCCCCGCGCATCCACGTATGGATATCAACATATTGCATTTTGTTAATATCACTGTAGCCTGCACTTTCCTCGAAGTATGTTTTCGTCACGTCACGATACGTGATGTTCGGATCATACTGCTTTAAGAGGTTTTTCTTCACTGGCTCTTCAAAGATTTTCGCATTGCCGATATAACGTTCCTCTAATGGCGTACAGCCGCGAACGATAAAGCTTTTCCCTTTCATTCCTTCTGGCATTAAACGAGCCAGACGAAGAAGAAGCTTTTTCAGCATGGATGGTACAGATTCAAAAGGCTTTAGAGATAGCGGCTCACGGTAAATATTATATCCACCGAATAGCTCGTCTGCTCCCTCACCTGAAAGAACAACTGTGACTTGTTTTTTCGCTTCTTTTGCTACGAAATACAATGGAATCGCCGCTGGATCAGCCAAAGGATCATCTAAATGCCAGACGATCTTTGGAAGCTCATTCATATATTCCTCAGGAGAAATCACAGCACTAAAGTTTTGCAATCCCAGCTTATCAGCTGTTTCTTTTGCTACATCCACTTCACTGAATCCATCCTGCTGGAAACCAACAGAGAATGTCTTCAGTTCAGGGTGAAATTCCTTTGCGACCGACACGATGAAAGAAGAATCGATCCCGCCTGATAGGAATGAACCAACAGGCACATCACTTCTCATGTGGACTTTTACAGAATCATAGATAGCATCACGTACTTCTTCTACTAATTTCTGCTCTTGTGTTTGTTCAGGTTTGAATTGAACTTTCCAGTAAGTCTTAAATGCAATGTCTTGGCCTGGACGCAGTGTAAACTGATGACCTGGCTCAACTTTGTGCACTTTTTGATCAAGTGTATTTGGCTCAGGAACGAACTGAAAAGACATGTACTGCTGCAAAGCAGTCTCATCAAATAAAATGTTCTCATTCACAGCCATTAAGCTTTTGCGTTCAGAAGCAAAGTACACTTGGTCATCTATTTGTGTAAAATAGAGCGGTTTAATGCCGAAAGGATCTCTTGCGCCATATAATAACTGCGCTTCTTTATCCCAAATTAAAAAGGCAAACATGCCGCGAAGCTTCGATGCCGCTTCTTCTTTATAGTGACGATATGTGGCAAGAAGGACTTCCGTATCAGAATCTGTGCTGAACGTATAGCCTTTTTTCACAAGCTCTTCTTTCAGCTCCACATAGTTATAAATTTCTCCGTTGAAAATAATCCAATATTTTTCATCTTCATAAGAAAGCGGCTGCTTTCCGTGTTCAACATCTATAATACTTAAACGTCTAAATCCAAATCCTACATGCTCATCATGAAAGTACCCCTCATCATCCGGACCTCGATGAACGATGAGACGATTCATTTGCTTAATTAACTCTTCCTGCTCAGTAGTTTCGGACAATGGACGGTGATTAAATACACCAACAAACCCACACATATTATTGCCTCCACGTTATGTTATTTCTTAAAAGTAGACCTATAATTAGACAGTATTTTGTCCAATTTTGTTTCACATTTTTACGCTTTTTGTAGAATTTTTTTTAATCAAAAGGAAAACCGCTTAAAATAAGCGGTTTTGTATGTTGTTATTCTCCTAATGCTTCCTTGCGAAGCGTGTCGGCTTTATCCGTTTTTTCCCATGGAAGATCCAAGTCATGACGGCCAAAATGTCCGTATGCAGCGGTTTGTTTATAGATCGGACGACGTAAGTCAAGCATTTTAATAATGCCAGCTGGACGAAGATCAAAGTTTGCACGTACCACTTCAATTAATTTCTCTTCAGAGGCTTTTCCTGTTCCAAATGTATCAATTGAAATGGAGACAGGCTGTGCAACACCAATTGCATAAGCAAGCTGCACTTCACATGAATCTGCAAGACCAGCTGCTACGATGTTTTTCGCTACATAGCGAGCCGCATATGCTGCAGAACGGTCAACCTTCGTTGCATCCTTACCAGAGAAAGCACCGCCACCGTGACGAGCATACCCGCCATAAGTGTCAACGATGATTTTACGTCCAGTTAAACCAGCATCCCCTTGAGGTCCACCGATAACAAAGCGGCCTGTTGGGTTGATGAAGTATTTTGTTTCTTCATCGATCAGTTCACTTGGAACGACAGGGCGGATGACATGCTCTTTTAAGTCGCTTTGAATTTGTTCAAGCGTCACTTCTGGTGCATGCTGTGTAGAAATAACCACCGTATCAATACGAACTGGTTTGTTTTGTTCATCATATTCAACTGTTACTTGAGTTTTTCCGTCTGGACGAAGGTATGCAAGTGTTTCATTCTTGCGTACTTCTGTTAAACGGCGAGATAATTTATGTGCAAGAGAAATCGGCAGTGGCATAAGCTCTTCAGTTTCGTTGTTTGCAAAACCAAACATCAGACCTTGGTCACCTGCACCGATCGCATCAATTTCTTCTTCAGTCATTGTTCCTTCACGTGCTTCAAGCGCTTTGTCTACACCTTGCGCAATATCAGCAGACTGTTCATCAATTGATGTAAGAACCGCACATGTTTCCGCATCAAAACCATATTTCGCACGTGTGTAGCCAATTTCCTTAATCGTGTCACGCACCGTCTTTGGAATGTCAACATAAGTAGACGTTGTAATCTCACCGCTTACTAATACGAGACCGGTTGTTACAGAAGTTTCACAGGCAACACGTGCATTTGGATCTTTCTTTAAAATTTCATCCAAAATGCTGTCTGAAATTTGATCACAGATTTTATCTGGATGTCCTTCGGTCACTGATTCTGAAGTAAATAAACGACGATTTTGACTCATAATGGCAATTTCCTCCTGTACAAGACCACATCATCCCAAGATGAGGCCTCCAATATGATACGGAACTCGTTCCCTCTTATATTTCAACATGTTTATATTAGAGATGTTATTGGCAATTTGTTCATATGATATCCCAAAAATAAAAAAACCATTTCCTTCATTGCGAGGAAAGGGTCTGAGATCGCATGCCTTTCACTCTTATCGCTCAAGGTGTTCTTGTACCTTGCATCAGGTTAGCACCTTGGTTTCTCAGCATGTTCATGCCTTTTTCATAAGAAACCGGTTGCTGGGCTTCATCGGGCCTGTCCCTCCACCAACTCGGGATAAGAGTATCCGTTCAATAAGATATCTTATCTTAAACCCTTGCGTCATGTCAATGGTTCATAGGAATTATCTCCCCTTTTTTTCACCTCATCATTAGCATCACCAAAAAGCATATTTTCATAGCAGAAATGAAAAAACACACACAAAAATGTTTAAATAGTATAGACTATTATTATCAATGTGTTATACTAATTAAAACAAACAAATTCAACGGTAAAGGAAGGGTTTTTTATGAACTCAGTGGATTTAAAAGAAGATTTGCAGTCATTGCTCTCATTAGAAAATACGCACCAAAATTTATCTGTTCCGAAACTTGTTGAAAAGATTTTGGCACGTAATGAAGGCGTTTTAACTTCAACTGGTGCTGTCCGCGCCACAACGGGTGCCTACACTGGACGTTCGCCTAAAGATAAATTCATCGTAAAAGAAGAAAACTCTGAACATAAAATTGATTGGGGTCAAGTCAATCAGCCGATCTCGAAAGAGGCATTTGATCGTTTATATACAAAGGTTGTGTCATACTTAAAAGAACGTGATGAACTATTTGTCTTTGATGGTTTTGCCGGTGCTGACGAAAAATACCGTATGCCCATTACAGTTGTAAATGAATTCGCTTGGCACAATCTTTTTGCAAAGCAGCTATTCATCAGACCTGATGGATCAACACCATCATCAAACGAAAAACCTTTCACCATCTTATCTGCACCTCACTTTAAAGCAGATCCTGAAACAGATGGCACAAACTCTGAAACGTTTATTATCGTTTCTTTTGAAAAACGGACGATTCTGATCGGTGGAACAGAATATGCAGGAGAGATGAAAAAATCCATTTTCTCTGTTATGAACTACCTGCTTCCTGAACAAGATATTTTATCAATGCACTGCTCTGCTAACGTCGGTCAAGAAGGCGATGTTGCTTTATTTTTCGGCCTTTCAGGTACTGGAAAAACGACGCTTTCTGCAAGTGCAAGCCGCAAGCTGATTGGAGACGATGAGCACGGCTGGTCTAACACAGGTGTCTTCAATATTGAAGGCGGATGCTATGCAAAATGCGTAAACTTAAGTGAAGAAAAAGAACCACAAATTTACAAAGCCATCAGCTTCGGATCAGTGCTTGAAAATGTAGTACTTGATGAAGAAACACGTGAAGCAGATTATGATGACACATTCTTTACTGAAAATACACGTGCGGCTTACCCAATCGAAATGATTGATAACATCGTGAAACCAAGTATTGCAGGTCACCCATCTGCCATCGTCTTTTTAACAGCTGATGCATTCGGTGTTTTACCTCCAATCAGCCGTTTAACGAAAGAACAGGCGATGTACCACTTCTTGAGCGGTTACACAAGTAAATTAGCGGGAACTGAGCGTGGCGTGACGTCACCAGAAACAACGTTCTCTACTTGCTTTGGTTCACCATTCTTGCCACTTCCTGCTCATGTCTATGCTGAAATGCTTGGTAAAAAAATCGATGAGCACGGTGCAAAAGTATTCCTTGTGAATACAGGCTGGACTGGCGGCGGCTACGGTACGGGCAAACGAATGAATCTTGCTCATACAAGAGCAATGGTGCAGGCAGCGATCGAAGGAGATCTTGACAACGCTGAAATGATCACTGACGACATCTTCGGATTACACATCCCGCTTCATATTCCAGGAGTGCCAGATGAAGTGCTTCAGCCTGCTAAAACATGGGACGATCAAGAGGCTTACAAAGAAAAAGCAAACTTCCTTGCAAATGAATTTAAAAAGAACTTTAAAAAATTCAGCCATGCAGCAAGTGATATTGAAGCAAAAGGCGGACCACTCGTCTAATCAAAAGGAAAAAGCTGAGGGAATGAATCCCTCAGCTTTTTTAGTTCGTTGAATGCAATGACACAAGACGGTACGTCACCTTCGTGATATTGTCTGTGAGCTCCAGCTTTTCAACATGTGCTGTTCCTGTTTTTTCTCCGTCTTTCGTTTTACGCACCTCAAGCGGAATATTTAATGGATAAATGCGGTACCCTTCCTTCATGAGCTCAAACACATTTTCTTCAATTCTTGTCTCTTTTCCTTTTGTGACAATCATTGTATTAAATTCAACAGGCATTCCCATAATGAAAATCCCCCTACTTTCTATATTTCTTTCTACGTTTATTTTACCACATTTCCGCCTTTTCGGCTGTGCATCCATGTCGTCAGCCGTCTGACAATCTCCCGGTTATGCTGTGGCGGGAAATAATGATGATATCCGTGAAAATACCATGTTTCCACAGACTTGCCATGCTGACGCAGTGCATCTTCTAATAAATACGCATGCTCAATGGATACATTCTCATCCAGCTCCCCATGAATGATTAAGACAGGTGCTTCAATTTGGTGCACATCATTCAAAGGCGTTCTAGCCTCATATGCTTCTGGTACCTTATGCGGAGGACCTCCTATTACACGCTTCATCATTCTTCTCATATCCACACGTTCTTCATAGGTGAGCTTCATATCACTTACGCCTCCCCATGTCACAAAGGAAGCGGCCTCATGCTTCATTTCAACAGCGGTCCATATGCCCATAATTCCGCCACGGGAAAAACCAAAGATATGAATGCGCTCCTGCTTCACCTTTTGATGATGTTTCAACAGCTGAAATGCAGCAAATGCATCTTTCCGATCTTCTCCGGCAAAATCCTCGTTCCCTTCGCCTCCTTGATTCCCTCGGTAGAAGGGCGCAAAGACGACAAACCCTTGCGCAGCAAATTGCACAATTCGGCCAGGTCTAACCATTCCCACATTTTTAATGCCGCCGCGTAAATATAAAAAACCGTCATAGAGACCTTCTCCGGCCGGTTCAGCGAGCAGCCCCTTCATTCGAAGTCCATCGGCCTCATATGTCACTGTATATAAGTGAATATGCGGATGTGGCGACGGAAACCTTCTCTTTTCCACAATCACTTGAATTCTCTCCTTTTCATTCGGTGTTACGTCAAATGCTTGATGATGGCTTCTGCGACGAGCTGTCCTGATTTTGTCACCATCGGAGTGCCACCGCCTGGATGACTTGTGCCACCAACAAACCAAAGCCCTTCAATATCCTTTGATTGATTATTGATGCGAAAAAATGCCTGCTTGAATGAGTTTGACGACATGCCATAAATGGCCCCATGATACGCTCCCGTTTTTTGCTGCAAATCAAGCGGGGTTTGTACCGCTTCAAATTCTACAAGCTGGTCAAGATCAAAGAGACCCTTTTCCTTTAGTTTTGTTTTCATATGCTGGCCATATGTCTCCTTTAGCATGTCCCAATTTTGCTCTTTTGTCACATATGGCGCATTGGCTAATACAAACAAGTTACTTCTTCCTGGCCCTCCGCTTAAAGCTGGCTCTGAATGACCTGAATAACAGATGTAAAGCGTCGGATCATGAGGAAGCTGTTTTTTCTGAAAAATATCCTTGAATTCTTGTTCATAATTCTCTGGAAAAAACACGTTGTGATGAGACAATTGTTCATAGACTTTAGGGACGCCCAACAAAAGAACAAAACCTGATAACGATGGCTCAATGTTTGCCAGTTTTTGATTTCCAAAGCTCGGGCGGTCTTCTTCATCAATTAATTGGCGATAAACAGTCAGTGCATCTGCCCCCGCAATGACTTGATCTGCTTCATATAACTGCTGATCCGTTTCAACTCCTTGGATTCGCTTATTCTTCACATGAATCTTTTTGACTCGTTCATTGAGATGAATTTGGACACCCAATTCCTTTGCCAGTGTCTCAAATGCCTCAACTAAACGATACGTACCGCCCTTAATACCATAAATGCCTTTTTCTCCTTCTAAATAAGCCATCATATTAAAAATAGCAGGTGCCTCGTATGGAGAAGAGCCAATGTAAGTCGCATACCGGCCAAACATCGCCAATGTATGAGGATGACGAAAATATTGACGTAGCAAGCGCTGAACGGATGTAAAAGGTTTGACAGCAAGAAGGGCTTTCATTAGCTTGACATCCGCTTTATCCTTCCAAGTCAATAATAAACGATTTAAAAACTGATCCTCTGCCATTTGAAAAAGCTTCTTCGATTCCTGTAAAAATGCCCGGTATTGCTGTGCATCCTCTGGACTAAAAACTGCAATTTGTGATTCCATTTGCTCAATATCTGGCGTAAACTCGACCGTATGTCCATCTGCAAAAACGTTTTTAGTAAGGGGAGAAATCGGATAAAACGTCACATAATCCTCCATTCGTCTATGACAGGAGGTAAATACTTCTTCAAAATACGCCTTCATTGTAATGGTACTCGGCCCTAAATCAAAAGAGTAGCCGGCCGCTTGATGGCGTTGTAATTTCCCGCCTAAAGAAGCTTCTTTTTCTAAAATGGTGACCTGGAACCCGCGTGACTGTAAGCGAATCGCAGCCGATAACCCGCCAAGTCCGCCGCCAATAATGATCACTTTTTTCATTCGTACCTTCTTCCTTTCCATTCATAGCCTTCTTTTTTCAGCCCAATTTTCATAGAAGCAAAACCAATGGCCATCAGGCTTATGATACTGACCGGCAATAAAAAGGCCATCGTAGACGTTCTTCCATTTTCGATATCAATGACCGCTTTAATGGATACACCCAGCCCGTAGCAAAGAAGGGCTAAACAGAGATTGACCACATCAAAATGAATCAGTGCGATCATAAAGCAAATAACAGGAACTACATAAAGGACGGAGTATAAACAAAAGACACTGCTTAACAAAGCAATGCTTCGATTCACTCCCGGGAACAAATTTTTCCGATATCCTTCCCATACTTCCTGTCCACTCTCATACATTCTCATGTAGACAAAAGAATGAATACTTGCCAGTGTGAACGGAAAGCCCTTCGCTTTCACTCGTTTAGCCAAAGCCATATCGTCCACAAGAGAATCCTTGATCGCTTCATGACCACCTATTTCGTGATAACAGTTCTTTTCAATGGCAATAAAGCCGCCATGTGCTGCGGCAAAAGCAGGATGTTGAGATGTTCTGACCCACTTCACTGGCAGATGACAGCCAATCGTAAACATCATCATAGGAACCACAAGATGCTCAAAAGGCGTTCCCGTTTTTTGCTCTGGGAAACCTGAGAGCATGCCCGTTTTTTGTATGCATAACTGCTTGTACACCGCTTCAATAGCTCCTTGTTTTAAGCGGACATCTGCATCTAAAAATAACAGCCAATCAGAAGATGCTGCCTCAGCAAGCTGGGAACAAGCATATGATTTTCCAAGCCATCCTCGTTTCAGTACTTGACCTGACTGCACACGAATCCATGGATATGTCTCTGCGAAGCCCTCTGCAATCATTCTCGTCTGATCTGTCGAGTGATCATCCAGCACGATCAACTCTTTCGGATGGAGACGCTGATCAACAATCGACTGAAGGCAGGCTTCCAGCCGTTTTTCTTCATTTCTCGCTGGAATGAGGATCGATAATGAAATGGGTTCATCAGGTGAAAGAGATGCCGGCTTGAGTACAGGAAATTGCTTCATATTCCAAATCGTAAACATCAATTGGCAGATCAGCAAAACGCTGATGACAATTAAGAAGACCGCCATGTTTTCACCCACTTTTTAAAGGAATCAAACGCATCACTAGTTGACCGGCTTGTCCTTGTCACCTGCCTAAATTGTTCGTTTGTTGAAAAATCTGGATCAGCAATAACCTGTGCTTGATGTGCGTTTAACTGTGTTTCAAGCAGGTCTCCGAGTAAACTTGTTACTTCCTTACTGCGAAGTGATCCGCCAGCTACTAGGACATCTTCTCCAAACTCAACCGATACCGTCGGTTTTTGAAATTGATTAAATGTATAATGCAGCGTCACAGGTTTGATGACGACCTGCTCAAATTGCCTGACTAAAAAAGAAGCTCCGCCTTCCAGTTCAAGCGGCCGTGTGTCTTGGTGTATAATTTTCCCCTGCGGGAAGAGCCACACAGCCCCGCCAGCCTCCATCTTCTCCTTTGCAGTCATTAATGCCTGCTTGACACTTTTCAGCTTCTCTTTATGAACTGGAAATGCACCAAGTTTTTGAAAAAAAGCATATTGCTTCAACTGCTTCTCTTCCATCATCATGGCATGATCCAGCTCAGACATTTGTTCTATTAAAAGAAAAATGATCAGTCCATCCCACCATGAACTGTGATTGGCAAGATAAAGAACAGGATGCTTCTCCTTTGGATCAACCGTACCTTTCATCATGACACAGCGAAAATGTTTGTTCAGTAAATATCGTTCAAGATAAAAATAAAAGAGTCGTCTAAACGATCGGTTTTTGTCGCTTTCTTTCAAATCGAACCCTTCCTTCACACAAGATGACAATGATCAGTGCTAAATAAAAAATGACATCCAGCCCGCCCTTTAATGCTAAAAGACCAAAGAAGAACACCATGGCCTGATAAATACGCCCATTCCAGCGCAATGCCTGCTGATCAATGGAGACGAGCGGGAACAGAAATGAAAGTCCTGCTCCAATGATACCCCAGCTGACAAAATTCTCAAAAGGGATACCAAAGAAACCTCCGCCGTCATACCACACCCAAAACTTTCGTTCAGCTGCTACCGGATCTAATATGAGATCAAGCAGCACAATCCATATACCCGTTTCGACGGCTCGTTTCCACTTCGATTGTTGTCTTGATAAAAAAAGACTATTTAAAAACACACCAACCCATGCAAAAGCGATCGTCAAAGGTACTCCCGCCACAAGAAATCCAAGCGTCGGATAATAATCATAGGCCCCAAATGGAAAATCAGTTGTGACCCCCACCCATTCAACCGTAAACGTCAACACACCCACAATGGCTGCTCTTACGATCACAAAGCTCCATGCCCCGTAAATATTTCGGCCAATCTCAATGACGCAGCAGGCGTAAAGCACAAGAAAGATACCATTCGCAAACTGAAGCCATGCCGGCACTTCAAAAAAGACCATTAAAATAAGACCCACTACATACCATCCAACAAATACCCAACTCAATCTATACACGAAACCGCTCCTTTATTTCTACCAAATTCAAGAAAGCATTCATGCTTCTAGTATAGAAAAAAAGACACGTTCTATAAATAAACAATGCGCTTCTTATTTCATCTAGGCACTCACCAAAAATCCCTTTTGACATACTTTAATTAGTGATCTAGAACAAAGGAGGCGAATTACTCTTGAATCGTTCCATTAAAGTCAGACTGGCATTCATATTCGTTGTCCTGCTCTTTATTCCATTTGTCGCCTGTAAAAAAGACCAAGAGCAGACCGTACAAGTAGCCGAGGTGACCCATTCGGTCTTTTATGCACCGCTTTATGTCGCCCTATCCGAAGGATTTTTCAAAGATGAAGGCTTAGAGGTTGAATTAAAAACCACTTGGGGCGGCGATAAAACAATGACAGCTCTCTTATCCGGCGGCGCTGATATCGCTCTGACCGGATCTGAATCTTCTATTTATGTGGAAGCACAAGACACGAAAGACTCTGTCATGAACTTTGCACAGCTGACACAAACAGACGGTACATTTCTTGTTTCAAGGGAAAAAATCAATCAATTCTCTTGGGATCTATTGAAAGGAAAGGACTTTCTCGGACAACGGAAAGGCGGCATGCCGCAAATGGTCGGTGAATATGTCCTGAAAAAAGAAGGCATTGATTTGAAACAGGATCTTCGCATGATTCAAAATATTGATTTTGCCAACATTTCAGGTGCTTTTTCCTCTGGAACTGGCGATTTTGTGCAGTTATTCGAACCGACAGCTTCCTTAATTGAAAAAGAAGGCAAAGGGTACATTACCGCCTCCTTTGGTGAGGCTTCCGGCAAGGTGCCTTATACCACCTTTATGGCAAAGAAGAGTTACTTAGAGGAAAACAAAGAGACAGCGGAAGCCTTTACTCGTGCCATTTACAAAGCGCAAAAATGGGTCAAAGCAAAGAGACCAGAGGAGATTGCCAAGACAATCCAATCTCAATTTCCTGATACAGACCTTGATGTCTTATCAACAGCCATTAAACGCTACAAGCAGCAGAACTCCTACGCAACAGATCCCCTTCTAAATGAAGAGGAATGGAACAAATTACAGGAAATCATGAAGGCAAGTGGTGAACTGCCGGAATTTATTCCGTACAAACAACTTGTCGATACATCCATTGCCAAGAAGGTCACAGATCACAAATAGAACAGGAGGTAGCACATGTCTTTCCTTCAAATTGACCATGTGACCCACACGTACTTCTCTTTAAAAGAAAAAACAACGGCCATCAAGCACATCAATATGGAGATCACTCAAGGTGAATTTATCTCATTTATTGGTCCCAGCGGCTGCGGGAAAACAACCTTGCTGTCCATCATCGCAGGCATTACGCCACCCTCTGAAGGTCGAATTTTAATCGAAGGAAAAGAACCGAATCAACAGGAGCATCAAATCGGTTATATGCTCCAGCAAGATTATTTATTCCCATGGAAAACGATCAAGGAAAATGTCATTCTCGGGTTAAAAATTGCAAAACAAGATTCACATGAAGCCACCTCAGCTGCCCTTAGCTTACTGCCAAAGCTTGGACTCAATGATGTCGAAGAAAAATACCCGAAGGAGCTGTCAGGCGGGATGAGGCAGCGTGCGGCTCTCGCCCGAACGCTTGCAGTTGATCCCGGCCTGCTTCTGCTTGATGAGCCATTTTCAGCACTAGATTACCAGACGAAACTGACATTAGAAGACCTCGTCTTTCACACATTAAAAAACTATCAAAAAACGGCTGTTCTTGTCACGCATGACATCGGCGAAGCCATTGCGATGAGTGATCGCATTTTCTTATTCTCAAAGCATCCCGGCTCTATCCAGCGAATGTTTACCGTTCCAGATGATCTGAGGACGCTCTCTCCTTTTGAAGCGAGACAGACAGCAAGTTTCCAAGAGCTCTTTCAAACGATTTGGAAGGAGCTGAAGACAGTTGAAACACAGTGATCTTTTACATGAAGCCTATCGAAAAAAAGTTCGAATGGAAAAACGCATGACGCGAGTCTACCAGTTGATCATTTTCGCCAGTTTCTTTTCGCTTTGGGAGCTTGCGAGCCATTTCAGACTGATTGACCCGCTCATTTTCAGTTCACCATCTGCCGTCTGCCAATTGTTTGTACAAAAATTATCAGATGGTTCATTAATTAATCATATGAGCATTACGCTGTTTGAAACAGTGCTCGGCTTTCTACTTGGTACTTTTTGCGGCATTTTATTAGCCGCCGCCTTATGGTGGTCCACCCGTCTTGCAAATGTACTTGATCCTTATTTGGTTATTTTAAATGCGATGCCGAAAGTCGCTCTCGCCCCCATTTTAATTGTTGCCCTTGGACCAGGCATGATCAGCATTGTCGCGATGGGTGCCATTATCAGTGTGATCATTACCACCATCGTCATTTATACAGCCTTTCAAGAAGTCGATGAGAATTATTTAAAAGTCATGAAAACCTTTGGCGCGAAAAAAAGAACGGTCTTCCGTGAGGTCATTTTGCCAGCAAGTATTCCAACGATGATCTCTGCCATTAAGGTCAATGTTGGTCTTTCTTGGGTTGGGGTCATTGTGGGAGAATTCCTTGTTTCCTCAAAAGGACTCGGCTATATGATCATCTATGGCTTTCAAGTCTTCAACTTTACACTCGTGTTCTTAAGTCTTTTCATTATCGCCGTCTTCGCCACCATCATGTATCAGCTTGTCGAATGGCTGGAACGCCGTTTTCTGCAAAAATAAAAAGCGCAGGGTCATTTCCCTGCGCTTTTTTTAACGAATCAAACCGTTCTTTTCTAAATAAGCCAGACTTTGTCTTAAAACATCATCTTTCATAATAAAACTGAAATTTTTATTTTTTGCGATGGATCTTGGTAAGTCTGCGAAAAGAACGGGTCCTTTCGTTTCAAAATACGTGTCCTGCTTGACGAGCCTTTCAATATCAGCGAAATAAATATTTTTGACAATGACTTTCTCTCTGCCAAGCACCTGATATTGACCAATATACGTTAATTCACGAACAACAGCACCCGTCTCTTCGTGAATCTCTCGTATAGCGGCTTGATCTGCTTCTTCATTTGGCTCTACTTTCCCTCCTGGAAATTCGTAGCCACGATCCTCATGTTCAGTAAGCAGCCATTTTCCTTGATAGCGGCAAATGGCCCAAACATGCTTAGGATGACTTGAAAAAGGCTGCTCTTCAAAAGAGAGCTTGACCGTATTATGATAATAGTCTTTAAATACATGCATGTGAAATCCCTCATATCCTGTCCTTGCTTCTTGTAAAACATCATACCACAGATCACATTTCTCTGAAGAATTTTTATAAAAAGTGAAACAAACGAGTGCTTCTATCTCGTCTGTATGTAAAATAAGTATTCTTGCTAAAACCTTTTTATCATCTCCATCCTCATCCCATTTTAATCATGAAACCTTTTGCCCATGATGACGTAAATCAATAAGTGTTTGTCCTACACAGACGAGGAGGAAACCAGCATGAGCATCACAAATGGATCAAAACAAGAAAATAACAAAGCATGGCCAATGAGGCAACACGAGAAAGAAGACGCTTCTCTTGAGGCAGTGAAGAAACACCTCATGAAAGGACAAAAGTTAGATTTAACAAAAGACAATCCAAATGTAGATCAAATTCATATCGGACTTGGCTGGGACTTATCTGGTCAGCCAATTGATTTAGATACGCAAGTGTTTCTCTTAAATGAAGAGGACAAGCTTCTGTCTCCAAAACACCTGATCTATTATCATCAGCAGCAAAGCTTAGATGGAGCTGTTCGCCATCTAGGTGATCATCAGGTCGGCGGAGGCCATCGGGACAATGAGATCATCATTATGCAGCTAAGCAGAGTCTCACCCGATATTCATAAAATCGTCGTAACTGCCACCATACATGATGCACACGAGCGGGCACATCATTTTGGACAGGTGACCAATGCCTACTTGCGCCTTTCAGATCAAATCACACAACAGGAGATTTGTACCTTTCAGTTAACAGAAGATTATTCATTTTGTACATCCATCATTTGTGCTGAACTAACGAGAGTTGAGAACGAATGGAAAATCACCGCTACCGGACAAGGTACGACCCTTGATTTAAACGACCTATTCCGCATCTACGGATTCACATCTTGACAAAGGAAAGGAGCCGGCACAAATGGGATTTCATTTCAACACGATCGAAGAACTGACCTTACAAGCAGAAGGCAACGGGATCTTTTTTGCCAAAAAAGGCGCTATGATTGCCGATCAAGGTACATTTCAATACCGTAAACGATTACTTGGGACGAATAAAGGAAATATGGTCAGCCAAGTATTTAATCATATTAGCAGAAAATTAACAGGTGAAAATCTTGAGATGATGGAAGTGAGTGGACAAGGTACTTGCTACTTGGCTGATTCCAGCGAGCATGTGACCGTCATCAATCTTGAGCCGAACGGTCCTTGGCAGCATGTTAGCGTGGAAAGTGAAGATTTACTTGCCTTTACTGAAGAATGTCACTATGGCGTGACACCAGTAGGCGTTGGGATTTTATCACAGAAAGGGCTATTTACTTCAAAGCTCTCGTATCAAGGTCACGGGGCGCAGGTTGCCATCAAAACAAATGGAAACCCGCTGATTTTAAAAGCACCTTGCCGTGTAGATCCTGACGCTATTGTCGCTTGGACGGGCAAAGCACCGAAAGTCAAATTAGATGTGAACTGGAAAACGTTCATTGGACAAACATCAGGCGAATCCTACTTGTTTGAATTTCATGAACAGGACCAAATTGTGATTATCCAGCCATCTGAACGAACATCTGGAATGCGGGTCGGGATAGATGATAACCGGTACAAACCCCAGAGTCAGAGTACCTCACACGAAATCACCAACTCACAGCAGGAAAATAGAGGCGGAATCAGTGATCTGATCGGCGGCATCTTACAGCCTCGAAAATAAAAGCATGTAGAATGTCTCTACATGCTTTCAGATAGTTGACAAAAGGCTAAAATGAACTTTCTTTTAGCCTTTTGTCTTCTTTTCAGCGTGATAGAAAACCTTTGCAGTCTAGGAAGGACGAGTACTGGCGCGGAGCGAATTTCACATTCGTGAGCACCGGCACGCAGGACTGACAAAGAATGCGAGGGGTTTGTCTACACGCTGAGCATGTAGAATGTCTCTACATGCTTTTTCAATTCATCAGTCCATTCGTCTCAATAAAGTTCTTTGTCTCTTCGTTACCGAGATCATGAATCATCGAGTAAATCTCTTTTCTTTTCCTATCCATTTCGTCATTTGGACTATCATAATGATATTCAAGAAATGGAACATGCGCCCGAAAGAAACCTTTCCAATCTGTCATATACTGTTCATCAAAATACTCTCTTAACTGCAAGATTTGGTCATCATCTGCTTCTATCTGAAATTGCCAAGCAGCCGCATCTCTGTGCTGTGAGATCGATCCGTCTTGAACGGATACATAGTATGTGTGTCTCGCCATCTGATTCATCCTTTTTCCTTTAGTATGACCAGATATGAAGAAATTACGGCTTTTTGCGCAATTTATTTTTAATCATGTCTAACACATCAATAAACAACTGTGGAATGGGAATTCCGAGAGCTTTGGCTGTTGAGACAATCTGGTACGATTCATAAATAATATAAAAGATGAGCGCTAAATCCTTAATTGTCCCCCCAGTCTTCAGCATGACATCGAAGAAGTGTGCCATGGATATTAAAGAAATCGTCACAACCTTTCGAACAAGCCGGGTCAAAAAACGCTTCATCGTAAGTTGTCCAGTCACAGATTCTCTTAGGCTTGAACAAATTAATTCAATAGCCATTAGTGTCACTAATATCATGAGTAAATATCCTGCTCCACCAAACAGAAAGCCCATTGCCGACAAACTGACTGTAAACAACGAAAAGATGCCTAAATCCTTGCTCACTTGGCATCAACATCCTTTCATAGTGGAACTTCTTACCTCAATAGTATATGCCGCATTTGATGAATAGCTTGGACGACAAAAAATAAAGGCATGGTCAGCTGCTCAAAAAACTCGTGAAGCGCATAAAAAGAGCCGCCTGTGACGGCGGCTTTCTTGGTTAAACTCTGACATCAATAAACGTAGCGTCTGAATCTTTGGGCTGAACAGCTTGAGGCTGCTGCTGCACTTGATCGAGCATCACCATAGCTTGGGCTGTGTTCGTGGCAAGCTGTGAATTCAATAAACTGATATTGAGTGTTTTTTGAATACTCGCCACTTGCTGGCTCATCATTCCTGCAATTGAGGACATCTTCTCCCCTCCCTTCCCTTTTCTCTTCGGCTAAAAGCCCCATCAATTCAATGGGCTGCCTGTCACAAATCCACAAAAAAAGAATGCCGATCTGTTTGATGATCGACATTCCTTTCACATTCGCTTATCCTAAGTATGCTTTTAGCATCCAGTTGTGTTTTTCAATGGATTGATGAATCGCAAGCAGCATATCACCTGTTGTTTCATCGCCAACTTCTGCAGCCAGCTCCATGCCTTGCTTAAGTTCTTCTGCAATATTAGAGAAATCATCATACAGATTTTTCACCATTTGCTCGGCTGATTCATTGCCTTCCGCTTCTTGAATGCTAGAAATTTCTAAGCACTCTTTCATTGTCGCAACAGGTTGTCCATTTAATGCGAGCATACGTTCAGCCAAATCATCGATATAAGTGGCTGTTTCTGTATATAATTCCTCGAATTTTTCATGGAGTGTAAAGAAGTCTTTTCCCTTTACATACCAGTGATAGTTATGTAATTTTACGTAAAGCACAGTCCAATCTGCTACTTGTTTATTGACGACGTTTAATAATTTTTCAGACATGTTGATTCCTCCTTATGTAGTTGCGTTTAGTATGGGATTACCCTTTTTTTATTATACTGAAACCTGCCAGCATTTTCTTCTATTTTGACCGCATGAAATATATGTTAATATGGAAATAAGGAGGGAGTTAGATGCTGTTACTTGGGATTATCAGCTTTATCATTATCTCAATCGTTGTCTTTTTATCACTGTGGACGACATCAAAGGCTTATGATTACAAGCATAAAGTCGATTCACCACAGGATGCTGAACCAAACCAACGTCCTAACCCAAAATAAAACCGCTTTCAATGATGTGAGGTATCTTCTTCTTCAGTAGATGAACTCTCTTTTTTCACATCACCTACATGGATGTTTGTCTTCGGCATATTATGCTGCTGTTTAGCTGTCACATGGACTTGTATGATATAAAGGCCATCTTGTTTGAAAGCTGTATGCAATTCATATACACCTTTCTCCTTTTTCTTTGGCTGAATCATCTTGCTGTTATCCTTGTCGCCATCTTTCCACACTTCAAATTCAACATCATCTGCATCATCAACAGGCGTATCACCATATGTGACAGCTGCTTTTACTATAACGCTTTCATTTTTCTCCACTTGCTCCGGCCCTGTAAGCTTAACTTCTAATAACTCAGGCACTTCTCCCTTGTCATTGCTCGCTGCCGAGTTTCCACATGCACTAAGTAATGCGAGCATCAAAATGATTCCTACCATTTTCCGCATTCGTGTATCCCCCTTTTTTACTGACATGTCCATTTTAACAAATATCCCCTATTTTAACAGCTCCCGTTTCATTTCATGTAAAAAACCGGACATTCAATATGTCCGGTTCATCATCATCTTGCTAATTATCCAAATACTTTTAATAGCTCTTCTTGGTCCTGAGACAGCCAGAAACGCATTAAACGTTTTGCTCCTTCAAGATCATGAAGCTTCGCTTGACCGCACTGCTCTTCATTTGCAGCAGGAATTTCTGTTACCTCCACTGCATCTTTGAATGTTGCATCAAGCAGTTCAACGATCTCTCTTGGTGTCGGTGCACCGCTGACAACTAAATAGTAGCCAGTCTGGCAACCCATTGGAGAAATATCAATGATATCAAAATGATCGTATTTCTCTGAGTGTGTTCTAATATTAAACGCAAGTAAATGCTCTAATGTATGAATCGTATCAGGTTTCATTGCCTGCTTGTTCGGCTGACAAAAACGGATATCAAATTTGTTCACTTCCCCATCTGATCCCACTTTATGAACGCCGCAATGACGAACGTAAGGTGCTTTTACAGCATTATGGTCAAGTTCAAAGCTTTCAACTGAAGGCATTAATCACCACTCCTATAATTGCAATTTCCTATATTATAACATATTGCTCCGACCAGTTTAGTTTATAAAACTTCCCTTCCTTGTCCTTTTTTCTTATACTGTGAAAAGACAGACAAGGAGGAACCTCTATGAAACAAATTTTTATCGGCATCATTCGCTTTTATCAAAAATGCATTTCCCCTCTGACACCGCCGAGCTGCAGGTTTTATCCCACCTGTTCAAACTATGGGCTAGAGGCGATCAAAACGCATGGCGCTTTAAAAGGCGGCTGGCTCACAATCAAGCGAATTTTAAAATGTCACCCGCTGCATCCTGGAGGCATGGATCCAGTCCCACCTAAAAAGGAAAAATAACTTACTTTTCTTCATAACCGTTGACAACTAAGTCAAGCTTACCTGTCCCAGGATCAATCACTAGACCATGCACAGGCACATCAGATGGAAGAAGCGGATGATTTTTAACGACAGACACACTGTCCTTCACGCTATCTTCAACTGAGCTAAAGCTTTTGAGCCACTGTTGAAAATCGATTCCTGAGTATTCCAGTACTTCAATTCGTTTTTCGGGAATACCGCGCTCAACGGCTTTATTTAATAGGGTTTGGCTGTCTATTTTACTCATCCCGCAATCGTGGTGCCCGATCACATAAACTTCGTCAGCATTCAATTCATAAACAGCCACTAAAATGCTTCGCATAATACTTCCAAATGGGTGAGAAACAAGAGCGCCAGCACTTTTGACAATTTTAATATCGCCATTTTTCATGTTCATGGCGCGCGGAAGCAGTTCAACAAGTCTTGTATCCATACATGATAGAATGACAGCTTTTTTCTGTGGAAACTTCGTTGTTGTAAACTCTTCATATCGCTTCTCTTCGCAAAATTGTTGATTGTACTCGATGATTTCGTCTAAAAGTTTCATAAGTTTGTCCATTCCTTTTTCTTTTTTTAAAAATAAATATAGCACAATGTTTTAAATTTCGTCACGTTTTGACGTCTATTTTTTTAGAGGAAACATCTTCTGATGAAAATTTTTTATTTTCCTCTTTTCAAATCGTAATTATTACGATACAATAACTCAGGACATTAAATCGTAATCATTTCTATCTAATAGGTTGAGAGGAGACATTCTTAGATGAAAAAAATCTTTTTTATTTTAACAGCTGCTTTATTAGCGGTCGGTCTTGCCGCTTGCTCAAGCAGTGCGGGGACAAATGCTTCAAAAGGAAAAGCAGACGGGAAATTAACCATTTACACGACGATCTTCCCTATTCAAGATTTCACTGAAAAAATTGGCGGCTCTCACGTAAATGCTCAAAGTGTGTACCCTGCCAATGCAGATGCACACAGCTTTGAACCAAGTTCAAAAACGATGGTTGAAATGGCTGAAGGAGATGCTTTTATTTACAGCGGAACAGGTGCTGAAGCATTTGCTGATAAAACGGCTTCTACGTTAAAAGACCAAGGCGTGAAAACAGTGAAAGCAGCCGAAGGCATCAAGCTATTATCAACACAAGAAGAACATGCTCATGAAGAAGGTGAGGACCATGATCACGATCATGAAGGTGAAGATCATGACCATGATGGACACGACCACGGAGATAAAGATCCCCATGCATGGCTAGACCCTGTTTATGCACAGCAAATGGCAAAAAACATTAAAGACACACTTGTTTCACTAGATCCAGATCATAAAGACGAATACACAAAAAACTATGAATCACTAAAAAAAGAATTACAATCGTTAGATCAGGAATTCAAAACAACGTTATCTAAAGCAAAACATAAAGAAATTCTTGTTTCTCACGCAGCATACGGCTACTGGGAAAAGCGCTATGGCATTGAGCAAATCAGTGTACTAGGACTCTCTGCTTCTGAAGAGCCTTCCCAAAAACAGCTTGAAAATATCGTACAACAGGCAGAAAAGCATCACATCAAGTATGTCATTTTTGAAAATAACGTCAGCAGTAAAGTATCAGATACGATTCGCAGTGAAATTGGGGCAAAAAGCCTTACACTGAAAAATCTAGAATCCATTACAGAAGATGATGCTAAAAATGGCGAAAGCTATGTCAGCTTAATGAAACAAAATTTAAACACATTAAAAACAGCTTTAAATGTTGAATGAATTCATGAACCCCGTGCGATCAGCCGGGGTTTTTTACTGCACAAAAAAACACACCATGATCAGGTGTGTTTCTTTGGTTACATTTGATATTTTTTCTTAAACTGCTCCGCTCTGCCGCCTTTTTCTCCGAATTTCTGGCGTCCTGTATAAAATGGATGCGTATCAGAGCTTGTCTCTACTTTAATGACAGGATAAGTCTTCCCATCTTCCCACTCTACGGTCTCATGTGATGTCTTTGTTGATCTACTTAAGAAGCGGTAACCGCTGTTTACGTCCATAAATACAACTTCATGTGAGGTTGGATGAATATCTCTTTTCAATGTCAAAACTCCCTTCATCATTAAAACGTAACGATTACGTTTTATAATTATATTCTACTCCCTCTTTTACAACTTGTCAAAAAACAAGCTTTCTTAGTCAGGAAGAATAATCTAAAAATGGTGGAGAATAATAAACACCATCAAAAGAGATGCGATAAGAAAGGCGGAGAAAAAATTGACTGATCTCGTTTTAGCTAGAAGTCTGTTCGGCACAACAATGGGCTTCCATATTATTTATGCCTCGCTTGGCGTAGGCATCCCGCTAATGATTTTGTTAGCTGAACTCATCTTTCAAAAAACGAAGGACCCGCATTATGCCATCATGGCCAAACGATGGACAAAAGCGCAGGCTGTTCTGTTAGGTGTTGCCATTCCAACCGGTACCATTGCTGGTACGCAGCTTGCCCTTCTATGGCCTGGTTTTATGGAGGTCATCGGAAAAGTCATGTCACTGCCATTTCAAATAGAAATTTATGCTTTCTTTATTGAAGCACTATTTATGTCTATTTATGTGTACGCAGCAGATCGTTTATCACCAGCCATGCGCATCATTACCGTTATTTTCGTTGTCATTGGTGCAGCAGCTTCAGCGATTCTCATTACAAACGTACATGCTTTTGAAGGAACACCCGCTGGCTTTCAAATGGTCAATGGAGAAATAACGAATATCGAACCTTGGAAGGCCTTTTTCAATCCTAGTTTTGTTGTCACTGCTACTCACGTAGTACTGTCTGCTTTTACAACAGGCGCTTTTGTCATTGCTTCTGTCGCTGCATTTAAAATGTTGAAAACTAGAAAAAACGAAAAGCTCTATACCTTTCATCGAAAAGCCCTTTTTCTTGGACTGATTGTTGGTGGACTTTTCTCTTTTCTCACAGCCTTAAACGGTCACGAATCAGCTCAGCTTCTGTATGAATATCAGCCTGAAAAATTAGCGGGTGCTGAAGGTTTATTTGAAACGCAATCACATGCGCCTCTGGCCATTGGCGGTTTTACTGATGCCAATACGCAAGAAATCAAAGGAGCTATCGAAATCCCTTGGGCGCTTAGTTTTCTTGCAGGAAATAGCTTTGATACTGTGGTTAAAGGGTTAAATGATTTTCCTAGAGACGAGTGGCCGCCTTTATTTATTCACACATTATTTAATGGAATGGTCATTATCGGCTCATTGCTCATTTTCTTTGCTGTGTTAGCACTGTTTTACCGCAAAATTTTAAAACGCGAACATTATCCAAAATGGCTGCTTGTCCTTTATTTATTTGGCGGGCCCCTTAGTCTCTTGGCGATTGAATTTGGCTGGATCTTTGCCTGTACAGGCCGTCAGCCATGGGTGATTTATCGAATGCTCAAAACCTCTGAAGTCGTCACATCATCAGGATCTATCGGTACACTTTTCATCCTTTTTGCCATTGTCTATCTCATTTTAGGCATCGCAACTGTGATTGTACTGACGTACTACTTTAGAAAACATTCAATTGAAGAAGACTTACGGTTAACAGAATCTTAAAAAGGGAGCGATCTTGATGCAAATGGATGTAACAACTGATGCACTCATTGCAATCACCATCTTATGGGGATTCGTGTTTATCTATGCAGTGATGGCATCAATGGATTTCGGTGCAGGATTTTGGTCAATGATTTACATGAACAAAGAGCAGACAAAGGCCGCAAATATCGCAAATAAGTATCTTTCTCCAACTTGGGAAGTAACTAACGTGTTCATTGTAGCCATCGTCGTTGCCTTGTTTAGCCTGTTTCCAGGTGCAACATTTGTGCTAGGCACTGTTCTATTAATACCCGGCAGCATTATTTTGTTGCTTCTTGCACTGCGAAGCGGATTTCTCGTCTTCTCTCATTCACTGCCTAAAAAATATAGAAAAGCCGTTACATATATTTCAGGAATTAGCGGCTTTATTATTCCGTCCATTCTCATCATGGTTCTCCCCATTACACATGGTGGATTCATCTTTCAGGAGAATAATGTCTACTCATTAGATTTAGGATTGGTCTTTACAAGCGCAAATGTCTATTCTTTCGTAGGTTTTGCGATTTTCAGTACCCTTTTTCTCTCATCTTTGCTTTTAGCTGATTTTTCTAATGTTGCAAACGAAGATGAGGCTTATAACATTTATAGAAGAGGAGCACTGATTACGGGTCCACTTTCTCTCATGATGGCTTTCTTTATCATGCTCACACTGAGAAGTGAGGCCAATTGGCTGTTCACAAAAATGATGCAGAACATCCCGATCCTTCTTGTTTCTCTACTCATGTTTTTGATTGCAGGTTTGGCTCTATTTTTACCAAACAGTCGCTTTAAACATCGGAAAGGGAGACCACGTTTAGCGGTTATCGCCATTACAATTCAATATTTCTTAGCAAGCTATGTGTATGGACATGCGCATTTGCCCTATATGGCCTATCCTGATATTACCATCATGTCTGGGTTTACAGATCCCGTCACATTTAGGGCATTATTTATTACGTATATTGTAGGGTTTATCATCCTCTTCCCTGGGTTTTACTTCTTCTGGAAATTGTTTATGAAAGATAAGCGTTATATTCGTCAGGAAGATTAACATGAATGAACGCCCCTTACTTCGGTTACATTATAGATGAAAGACATACTCAAAAGGAGGTCATCTGTATGAGTCAAAAAATCCTTTGTGAAGTAAACAACTGTTCCTACTGGAATGCTGGAAATCGTTGTGGTGCAGATGCAATTTATGTCGTCAGCCATACAGGAAATACGGCTGAGAAAAGTGAAGAAACTGACTGTAAAACGTTTAAACCTCAAGACCTTTAAGTCTCATTAAAGGAGGCGCTTCGCTTTGAAAAACGATCGGCTTGCTCAAACGTTTCTTGAAGAAATTCAGGACGCGGACGAGGCTGCATTTTATCAAGCAGCTCACTCCTTTTTAAATCTTTGGGATTATGAATACGGACATGTTTCCGACATGCCCAATGACATGCATCAGTATATTGGACAGCTTGCTTACGACAGCGGGCTTGTAGAAGAGTAAGAAAGAGCGGATGACCGCTCTTTCTTTTTGTTCAGACAGGAAGGAAAAACTTTCCTCAACTATACAGTGGTTCTATTGATGGTGCAAATGGCGATTCATTCGTTTTCATTTCACAAAATCATGTTTTGTAAACACATCAATTTTATCTGAGAAAGAACGAAGCGCTTGATAATCAACTTCTACGCCCATACCTGGAGAACGAGGCACCTCAATAAACCCATTTTCAACTTTGATTTCAGGAAAAATGATATCCTGCTCCCAATATTTCGACGATGCTGAAATATCCCCAGGAATCGTAAATTGGGGAAGTGATGCAAGTGCCACGTTTTGCGCGCGAGAAATGCCTGTTTCAATCATTCCACCGCACCATAACGGAATCTGCTGCTCCTTGCAGAACGCATGAATTTTAAGAGCTTCAGTCAGCCCTCCAACTCGTGAAGGCTTCACATTAATAATCTGACAGCTTCCAAGTTCTACAGCTTTTCTCGCATCATCTAAAGAACAAATACTTTCATCCAAACAGATTGGTGTTTTTAAATGCTTTTGCAAATGCCGATGATCGACAATGTCATCTGCAGCTAATGGCTGTTCAATCATTAATAAACGAATGTCGTCGAGCTGCTTCAGTTTGCTAATATCCTTTAATTCATACGCAGAGTTTGCGTCCGCCATTAACGGAAGGTGAGGGAAAGACTCTCTTATCTTTTGTAGAAGTCCAATATCTTGTCCAGGCTTAATCTTCACTTTCACACGCTGATAGCCTTGATCAACAAACTGCTCGATTTGCTGAATCATATCATCTATTGGTCCTAACCCCGCAACGACACCAGATGGAATTCTATCTCTAGTACCGCCTAAGACGTCACGTAAGGACTTATTTTCTCGCTTCGCATAAATATCCCACACAGCTGCCTCAATTCCCGCTTTGGCCATTCTATTGCCTTTAAAATGGTACAAGCTGTCTGGTATGTCCGAAGGATGTGTAAAAGATCGGGTCAGCACGTTCGGGATAAAGAAAGCCCTCAGCATGTGATAGCAGGTCTCGATGGTTTCTTCTGTATACCACGGAGAAGAGAAGGCAGATACCTCTCCCCATCCAGTTAATCCTGTTTGATCTTTGACCTCGACAATAATAAACTCACGCTCTGAAATGGTCCCAAGGCTCGTTGTAAACGGCTGTTTGAGTTTCATCGTGACATGATATAAGATCACGCGTTCAATTTGAATCATCTAAAAACCCCTTTGATTTGAGTCTGTGCCTCTGCAATTTATTCGACGCATTCCTTGGCAGCTCATCCACAAAGTGAAAAGCGGCGGGCCATTTATACTTGGCTAATTGCGACTGACATAAAGCATAGAGCTCATTCTCCGGAATCTGCTCATCTGTCACAAGGAAGGCAGCAGGTACCTCTCCCCATTTTTTATCATACATACCCGTCACTCCGGCTTCCTTTACATTTGGATGTGTTAAAAGAACTGCTTCAATTTCTGCTGGATAAATATTCTCTCCGCCAGAAATAATTAAGTCTGACCGCCGATCAAGCACAAATAAGAATCCGTCCTCATCTACATAGCCAATATCACCCGTTTTCAGCCAGCCCTGCTCAAATGCAGCAGCTGTTGCCTCTTGACGATAAAGGTAGCCTTTCATGACATTTGCACCTTTTACCATGATTTCACCATGCTCAAAAGGACGACACGGACGGTTCTCATCTTGAATCTTTAATTCACACCCAAAAAGGGGCTTTCCCGCTGATCCAAGCTTTTCCACACTAAATTCAGGCGCAAGCGTCACAATTTGCGAGCAGGTCTCCGTCATACCGTACGATTGAAACACAGGAAATCCTTTCTCCTTACTCTCTTGAAGCATCGCATAAGGTGCAGGACCTCCCCCTAACAGCAGGCAACGCAAAGATGATGGACATTCTTCAAGTCCACTTAATAAACGGGACAGCATGGTTTGAACAACTGACAACATCGTCACTCGATGCTGTTCAATAGCATTCTTGACTTCATCGACATCAAACTTTTGATGAAGCACGACAGTCATACCGTATATGACAGATTTAAATATAGCGGATAAACCGCTTATATGAAAAAGAGGCAAGGCAATGAGCCAGCGGTCGTCCTCCCTGATCCCTAAATTCAATGCCGAGGAAACAGCACTATGAAAATGATTGCCAAACGTTTGCTCCACCCCTTTAGGGCGTCCTGTCGTTCCAGATGTATACATAATAGTCGCCGTCTCATTTAAATCAATATCATGTACGACCTTCTTTTCCATATCATGATCTGCATCAGGTAAAGTCTCTATTGTATAAACAGGTAAATCACCATGATGCTCATTTGCATATGCAGGCTCTGTTAATAAAGCCATGACTTTCGCATCTTCCAGCTGAAAACGTCTCTCTGCTTTTGTTAACTTATTGTTCAATAACACAATCTTGAAGCCTAATAAAAAACAAGCGTGAACAAGCATGACCATGTGAGGATGGTTGTTCATTAAAATCGCAACCGTATCCCCTTTTTTAAAAGATGCACGTGTCAGTCGATTCGCAAGTTTGTCTACATCATTCGCTAAATCACGAAATGTCCACTCTTTGTCTTGATAAATGAGTGCGACCCGGTCTGGCGTTAAATACGCACGGTGCAGCAGCCAATTCGGTTGCTTCATCATGACACCTCCTTTTCATAAAAGAAAACAGCTCAGTCTGATGCACTAAGCTGTTTTCATCCATATCATTGAATCAAGGGAAACGAGGGAACTGACCGAAGTCTGGCTTTCGTTTTTCCTTAAAGGAATCGCGTCCTTCTTTTGCTTCATCTGTTGTGTAATAAAGAAGGGTCGCATCTCCTGCAAATTGCTGAATACCAGCTAATCCATCTGTGTCAGCATTAAATGCAGCTTTCAAGAATCGTAAAGCAGTCGGGCTCTTTTCTAGCATGTCCTCACACCACTTCACTGTTTCTTCTTCCAGCTGCTCTAATGGTACAACTGTGTTGACAAGTCCCATATCAAGCGCTTCTTGTGCATTGTATTGACGGCATAAGTACCAGATTTCTCTTGCTTTCTTATGACCCACAATACGTGCAAGATAGCCAGATCCATAACCAGCATCAAAGCTGCCCACTTTTGGTCCTGTTTGTCCAAAAATCGCATTGTCTGCTGCAATGGTAAGGTCACACACGACATGAAGCACATGCCCGCCGCCAATCGCATAGCCCGCAACCATCGCAATAACTGGTTTTGGAATGACACGAATTAAACGCTGTAAGTCTAGGACGTTTAGACGTGGAATTTGATCGTCTCCTACATAGCCGCCATGACCGCGTACTTTTTGGTCTCCACCTGAACAGAATGCTTTTCCTCCAGCACCTGCAAGGACAATGACACCAACATCTGAATTGTCGCGAGCACGTGAGAATGCATCAATTAATTCACTTACAGTCTTTGGTGTAAATGCATTATGTACATGCGGACGGTTAATGGTGATTTTTGCAATCCCATTATATGTTTCATATAAAATTTCGTCATACTGACGCTCAGTTTGCCATTCAATAGCCATCAATATTTCCTCCTCTAATCTTGCGATAAAATAAACTCACTTACTATTTTACCAAAAAAATGTGGTTGTTCCACATGAACTGTATGCCCGGCATGCTCTACTACTGTGAATTGACTGTATTCAAGCTCCTGCTGCATACGTTTGGCGATGTCACAGAACTTTTTATCAAGTGTTCCGCAAATGAGTAAAACAGGCTGTTTTATCTGCTTTAATGCTTCCCACATAGACGGCTGTGAACCGGTTCCTATACCTTCTAAGCTGCGAGCCAGCCCGTTAGGATCGGCTTTTAGCCTTCCCTCTCTCAGTTGCGTTAGCCTGTCCGCTGGCAAGGATTTCTGCGAAGCAAACAGCGGAATGTTCTCCCAAAAATCCACAAACTGCGCTAATCCTTCATGTCTGATCTTTTGAGCTAGCTGATGATCATGATTCAGCCTCGCCATCCGCTCTTTAAAAGAGTTCAGCCCTGGAGATGTACTCTCAAGAATCAACTTGTTTACACGTTCTGGATAACGGGAGGCAAATGATAAAGCAATACGCCCTCCCATAGAATATCCGAGAATATTCACTTTGTGAAGCTTTAATTGATCTAAAATCTCAACAAGATCTGCCAGCTGCTGGGACATTGCATATCTTCTTATACTCTTTGGTGAGTCTGTGCGGCCATGTCCAAGCAAGCTGACCTGAATCAATCTCGTATGTTTTTCTGTATAAGTATTCAAAAAAGCCCAAGAAGCTGCACTCCCTGTAAAGCCATGTAAACATAACGTGGCATTTTCAGCAGATGGGTTATGGTCTATCACCTCATACGCCACACCATCGTGCATTCGTATTATGAGTGAAGGCATTCTTTTTTCACTTCCCTCAATATCTCGTCCATCATTTGGCGATGTTTGCCCACGCGAGAATGCCGGTCAGTTTCAATCTCAATTAAATGAAGCCCTGGTTCTTGGATATGCGCCAAGTACACATCTTTTAACTCTTCTTTCGTTGTCGGCTTCGAATAGGTTCCCCCATATAGCTTTGATGCATACTCAAAATTCAACCCAGTCGGCGTACCAAAGAGCTTTTCATAATACGGTTCATCGGATGCCTGCGGAAGGAAAGAAAAGATTCCTCCTCCATCATTGTTTAACAACACAACCGTGAGCGGAATGTCCATTAGCTTAGCTGCAAGAAGACCGTTCATATCATGGTAAAAAGACAAATCGCCGATGACTAAAGTGATGGGTTGTTTCAAGGCTGCATATGTTCCAAGAGCTGTGGACACAACACCATCAATACCATTTGCTCCGCGATTCGCCATCATCCGAAACGGTTTTGACTGCGTTTCAAAAAAGGTATCGACATCTCGAATAGGCATACTATTTCCGATAAAGAGCACACTCTCTTTTGGCAAAAGGTGCTGCAGCTGACGATACACATTTCCCTCAAATGTCAGGTCCTCATCATTGTATTGATTTGCATGCATTCTAAAAGAAGAATTGACACTCTGCCAGCGTCGTAAATAAGATGTATCCTGACGCTTTTCCGCTCTCATCAAGACTTCTTCTACAAAAGAGACTGCATGACTTTCAATCATGTATGATGCGCTTAAACCAGGATCTCGATAACCACCCGCAGCATCGACGACAATCTGCTTCACTTCCGCATGCTTTTCCAGCCACTTAAATAAAGGCTTAGACACAGGCATCGGTCCAAAACGAATGACCATTTCAGGCAAGAGATGCTGCTGCAATGCCTCATCTTTTAACAAAGAATCGTATGCATCTATAATGTATTCTTCACTTTCATGCCCATTTCGCAAAAGAGAAAGCGGGTCAGCTAAAATTGGCAGATGCAAAGCTTTTGCAAGACGTAACACTGACGCCTGCTCTTCCTGCGAGTGAAGTTCACCAGCAACAATGATTCCTTTTGCCGCTTTGTTCATGATAGACACTAATTCTGACATAACCCGATCATCCGGACGAGCTTGACCTGCTGCTAAAACTTTGTTCGCAACTCCTTCTTCTCTATCAAAAGGATCAATAGACAAGTCAGGTAGCAATGGTTCTCTCAGCGGCACATTCACCTGAACTGGTCCCTTTGGCTCCTGCATAGACACATGACTTGCCCTAGCAGCAGCAGTTTGGACATACCGCAGCATCGTTTGGCTTTCTTCTGGCAAGGCTAAGTCTGTGAACCATTTAACAAACTTACCGAATAAGAATTGCTGATCAATCGCTTGAGGTGCCCCAACCTCCCTCAATTCGTGCGGCCGATCAGCAGTTAAAACAATCAGTGGTACCCGAGAATAATGTGCCTCGACAACAGCTGGGTAAAAGTTAGCTGCTGCCGTACCTGATGTACAAATGAGTAGCACTGGTGTTTGGCTCGCTTTCGCAAGACCCAGTGCATAAAAAGCAGCAGACCGTTCATCCACTAACACATGGACATTGATTTCTTGATGAGCAAGAGCGAGCATCGCAAGCGGTGTTGAACGGGAGCCAGGACAAACAACTGCCTCCTTCACACCACTTTGCACAAATTCATCCATTAATCTGCCAATATATCTTGTCATGATTTGATTATTCAATAGGACGACCTCCAAGAGCAGACAGCATTGGTCTTAATTTCACTTGCGTTTCTTCATACTCTTGTTTTGCAAGGGAATCCTCTACAATTCCACATCCAGCAAACAAACGAACTTGGTCTTCCTCAATAAGACCTGATCGAATGGCGACAGCAAATTCTCCATTGTCCTTAGAATCAATCCATCCCACTGGCGCCGCATACCAACCGCGTTTCAACGGTTCGATTTCACGAATCACCTCTACCGCTTTTTCCTTAGGATATCCTCCAAGCGCTGGTGTTGGATGAAGCTGTTCAATTAATGAAAAGAGTGAACAGCTGCTTTTGATTTCTCCCACAATGGGTGTAAATAAATGCTGAATGTTTTTCGTTTTATAAAGACTTGGTTGATTTGGCTTATGCACATGATGGCAGTTTGCTTCAAATGCCTGCTCAATCATATTCACGACAATTTGATGTTCAATCAAATTTTTTTCATCATGAAGCAGTTCCTCACCTAGTGCCTGATCTTCTACTTCATCTTGACCACGTACAATAGAACCTGCCAAACAAGATGAAAAGACTTCACCACCGCTTTTTTTCACTAAACGTTCAGGCGTCGCCCCGACAAACGCTTGTCTTCCCTGCTCTATAGCAAATACATAACTCGTTGTTTGATGTTTTAGTAATTCTGCTAATAGTGGAGCGAGTTCAATTTGATTTTTATAGTGAAGCAAGACTTCTCTTGCTAAAACAACCTTTTCATATTCGTTCACACGAATGTGTTCTGTCGCTTCATGGATTGCTTTCATCCATTCCTGGACATCTAACTCTTCCATATGAACAAGCTCAGCTTGTCCATGATTTCTGACAGGCAATGCATCAAAATTAGAAGCTTTCTGTTCTAACTCTTGAATGAGCTGATGAACATTCCCGTCCACCTCGTTCCATTCATTGATCGTTAGAAACGTGCCCTCTTTTGAAACAGTCAGCATCATCGATGGCACAAAAAAATGAGCCTCGCCAAATGCTTCCCAGTGACGCGCCTTCTCTTCATATGGATCAAATGAAAATCCTCCAAATAAAAGCGGACCAACTGCCGCTTGCTTTAACTCCTTCTCATCATGAAAATGGAACATATGCTGTTTCAGCTGCTCCCATTCTTGATGGACGATATTGAATCGTTCTTTGCCTTGCTCTGATGATTTAATCACGGCCGCTCTGCCAAGTCCAGAAAATATCATTTGGCTTTCTGGATCAGACCAAAAAAACCGCTCGCCTAAAAAATCCGCTTCGCCGCTTTGGAAAAAGGCAAGAGGATCCAGATCGTCAACTCTTCTGGAGTAGCTTATCAAAACAGCATGGTTGACGTTATTCGCTTCTTCTAATGTCGCAAGCGCTTCCTGCCGGAAAGTACTTTGCACTGTTGTCACCATGATACATTCCTCCAAAATCCATGAAATAACATATAAAAATAAAACCATCATGTAAAAAATACATGAACATTCGAGTATGTCGAATGACCTGCTTTTCTATTATAAACCTTAACAGATGAACTTAGTAAAGAAAACAGCTTTTAAAACCTCGAATCCTTATTATATCACGCTTTCAAGATTTTTTCGCTCCCGCTTATTGAAATGAGAACATCTCTTAAAAAATGGTAAGACCTGTTCGAAGATCAAGCTTTCTCTCTATATGGGAACGATTAGCAAACATCTTTTTCTTGTTTCATCGCATCAATATATTGACACCTTTTTGAACTTTGCTAAACTGGAATTTGGACGTGTACGTATTTTTTTATTTAAAGGAGTATATTTTATGCAGCATCAATCGATATCAGATCAGCTTTCACCAATTAAGCCTGATAAGAACTGGCGGATTTGGTGGAATTTACTACGACCGCATACATTAACAGCGGCATTTATTCCCGTTACTTTAGGAACTGTCCTAGCACTTCCGAGTGGTCAGATACATGTTGGGCTATTTTTAGCTATGCTATTTGCATCGATGTTTATCCAAATTGCAACGAACATGTTTAATGAGTACTTTGATTATGTTCGCGGATTGGACAATGAGAAATCTGTCGGTATCGGCGGAGCGATCGTGAGAAACGGTGTAAAACCAAAAACAGTTTTAGGCCTCGCTTATGCCTTATTCGCGCTTTCTTTATTACTTGGGATCTATATTTGCATGATGTCTAGCTGGTGGATTGCACTCATAGGACTAATTTGTATGGCAGCAGGCTATTTTTATACCGGCGGCCCTGTACCAATTGCTTATACACCATTTGGAGAACTTGTATCAGGTGCTTTTATGGGACTAGGCATCATTTTAATTAGTTTCTATATCCAAACAGGAACATTGACATCAAAAGCTGTGCTCATTTCATTACCCATCTCTATTTTAGTTGGTGCCATCTTACTGTCGAACAATATCCGTGATTTAGACGGTGATAAAGAGAATGGACGAAAG
Source organism: Bacillus sp. BS1807G30 (assembly GCF_040047675.1). Lineage (NCBI taxonomy): Bacteria > Bacillati > Bacillota > Bacilli > Caryophanales > Bacillaceae > Bacillus > Bacillus sp. BS1807G30. The sequence continues at coordinate 2,724,981 of NZ_CP157353.1, forward strand.
ACACTTGCTATCCTAGCTGGACGTAAAGCGGCAGTCAACATCCTACTTTCCATGTTTGTGATCTCATATGTACTCATTTTTGTTTATATCTTTATGGATATCGTGGGTCTTTGGAGTCTTCTTGTCTTACTCAGTGTGCCAAAAGCTTATACAGCCATTAAAGAATTTAAGCAAAAAGAAAAACCAATTGAATTAATGAATGCCATGAAGTCGACAGCACAAACCAATACGTTTTTTGGTTTCCTGTTAACGATCGCATTGATCTTACAATACTATCTTGCATAACACGAAACGCCTGCAGCCGCAGGCGTTTTTTATTGAAGAATTGCTTCAAATTGGCACAAGTCTTACATAAAAATTTGCTCATACTAACAATATGTTTGATATGAAAGGGTGATCGCTTTGTTGTCTAAAAACGAATTACATCAGTTGAAGCAGCGACTTCTCGATGAAAAACAAGAAATTGAAGCCAAAAGCCATGACGATGAACAGAAAGTATCATTTCCTTATGATTCAGTGGGCGAACTGTCAGCCTATGATAACCACCCTGGCGACCAAGGAACAGAACTATTCGAACGCGGAAAAGACATTGCCTTAAACAGTTTGGAACATGAGCATCTGTCCGATATCAATGAAGCACTCCAAGCAATGGCAGACGGCTCTTATGGTTTGTGTAAAGTGTGTAAAGCCCCTATTCCTAAAGAACGCTTAGAAGCCCTTCCCACCGCCGTCACATGCACAGAGCATTCAAAAGAACAGACCGTTTCACAAAACCGTCCCATTGAAGAGGACTTATTAAGTCCTCCCTCAGGGCAATTTGAAAATGAAGAAAGTGCTTCATATGATGGAGAAGATGCCTACCAAGACGTAGAACGCTATGGGAACTCTGATACCCCATCCGATATGGAATTTCCTCCATTGACTTACGATGATGTGTATACACAATCAGAAGATGATGATTATGTGGAAGACTACGAAGGGTTTGCAGCTGCTGATATTGAAGGTAAAGCAAGCAAGGTCTATCCAAATAAAGCACACGAAGCTTATGAAGAATCATTAGATGAAGAAGGCGTCATGACGGTGTTTGGTGACTTGAAACCGTACGAAGAAGAACCTTATACTAAAAAAAATCATTAGTCCCCACATATTGGGGGCTTGATGTTTATATCATGTAATAATTGGGAAATAAGTTGAAGAGTGAATTGATTGGGAGGAGATTTCTGGATGGCTAAAAAAAGTATCATTTGGGCGGTTATCGTCTTCTTTATTACATACGCATTATTTTCTATTGCAGGGTTCCTGTTCCCTATCGACAGAGAATGGTATGACGCACTAAATAAACCTGAATGGACACCTAGTGGTGGTGTCATCGGTGCGGTCTGGGCTGTCTTATTCGCCCTCATTTCGTTATCTGCCGCCATCATTTATGCAAAGTATGGTTTTCAAAAAATCACATTACCATTTTGGATTCTTTTTCTTCTAAATTATGTATTCAATCAAGCCTTTAGCTTTTTTCAATTTACACAAAAAGATTTATTTGCAGCCACGATCGACTGCCTGCTTGTAGCACTGACAGCACTCGCGCTTGTCATCGTCTCACGTAAACTAAGCAATGTTGTCCCAATTTTATTGATTCCTTATGTTTTATGGGGATTCTTTGCGACATACTTGTCTTATACGATCTATTCCATGAATATGTAAAAAAAGACCGCTATGATGGCGGTCTTTCGTTTTGCGGAAAATAAAAAAGAGGTCTTTATTAGACCTCTTTAAAAAATGACCCGTACGGGATTCGAACCCGTGTTACCGCCGTGAAAGGGCGGTGTCTTAACCGCTTGACCAACGGGCCAGAAAAATGGCGGAGAAGGAGGGATTTGAACCCTCGCGCCGCTTGCGCGACCTACACCCTTAGCAGGGGCGCCTCTTCAGCCACTTGAGTACTTCTCCATTTGGCTCCGCAGGTAGGATTCGAACCTACGACCGATCGGTTAACAGCCGATAGCTCTACCACTGAGCTACTGCGGAAAGTCATGGTGGGCCTGAGTGGACTCGAACCACCGACCTCACGCTTATCAGGCGTGCGCTCTAACCAGCTGAGCTACAGGCCCATGAACGATATGCAAATGGAGCGGGTGATGGGAATCGAACCCACGACATCAGCTTGGAAGGCTGAGGTTTTACCACTAAACTACACCCGCAAAAATATGTATGGGGCGATTGATGGGAATCGAACCCACGAGTGCCAGAGCCACAATCTGGTGCGTTAACCACTTCGCCACAACCGCCATACTGATATTTATTTGTAAAAGTGGCTCGGGACGGAATCGAACCGCCGACACACGGATTTTCAGTCCGTTGCTCTACCAACTGAGCTACCGAGCCATGTATTCATTTGAAAATGGCGGTCCGGACGGGACTCGAACCCGCGACCTCCTGCGTGACAGGCAGGCATTCTAACCAACTGAACTACCGGACCAATAGAGAAAAAATTTGGTTGCGGGGGCAGGATTTGAACCTGCGACCTTCGGGTTATGAGCCCGACGAGCTACCGAACTGCTCCACCCCGCGATGATATCATTTTTTAAAAATATGGCGGAGGAAGAGGGATTCGAACCCCCGCGGGCTTTGACACCCCTGTCGGTTTTCAAGACCGATCCCTTCAGCCGGACTTGGGTATTCCTCCGTATAGATGGTGGACCTTGTAGGACTCGAACCTACGACCGGACGGTTATGAGCCGTCTGCTCTAACCAACTGAGCTAAAGGTCCTTTATAGCGGCGGAGGGGATCGAACCCCCGACCTCACGGGTATGAACCGTACGCTCTAGCCAGCTGAGCTACACCGCCATGATATAAAATAATCTTTTAAAAAGTGGAGCCTAGCGGGATCGAACCGCTGACCTCCTGCGTGCAAGGCAGGCGCTCTCCCAGCTGAGCTAAGGCCCCATAAAGATGGTCGGGAAGACAGGATTCGAACCTGCGACCCCTTGGTCCCAAACCAAGTGCTCTACCAAGCTGAGCTACTTCCCGATCTTAATGGCGCGCCCGAGAGGAGTCGAACCCCTAACCTTTTGATCCGTAGTCAAACGCTCTATCCAATTGAGCTACGGGCGCTTATTTTATAATGCCGAGGGCCGGACTTGAACCGGCACGGTAGTCACCTACCGCAGGATTTTAAGTCCTGTGTGTCTGCCAATTCCACCACCCCGGCGTGGATGGTATAAGCGGAAGACGGGATTCGAACCCGCGACCCCCACCTTGGCAAGGTGGTGTTCTACCACTGAACTACTTCCGCATTACAGGATTTCTTTATGTTGTTTGGCAATGCGGGTGAAGGGACTTGAACCCCCACGTCATAAAGACACTAGATCCTAAGTCTAGCGCGTCTGCCAATTCCGCCACACCCGCATGAAAATGGTGAGCCATGAAGGACTCGAACCTTCGACCCTCTGATTAAAAGTCAGATGCTCTACCAACTGAGCTAATGGCTCGCTTTTAAAGCGACTTGTCTATCTTACCATATGAAAGTGGTGCCGGCAAGAGGACTTGAACCCCCAACCTACTGATTACAAGTCAGTTGCTCTACCAGTTGAGCTACACCGGCTTTATCTATCCTAACATTATGTAAGAATAAATATGGTGGAGGATGACGGGCTCGAACCGCCGACCCTCTGCTTGTAAGGCAGATGCTCTCCCAGCTGAGCTAATCCTCCACTATGTAGGAATCTCTCGATCCGACAAAGATTATTATATACAGGTTTTACTCATTTGTAAAGGCTATATTAAAAAAATTTTATTTCATTTTTCATAACGTATTTCTTTTAACAGATGATGTTTATGTTACCAGTCAAAATAGCTTCAATTCAGCGATTAACAGCTGTATTTCTCTTCTCTATATTCTCTTTAAAAACGAGTAAATCCTTTAAAAATATCAGCAGCCTTTCAATTTTTATACTTTAATGATATAGATATTTCTTCATTTTAACTGTTAAACGCAATGAATGTTTTGACTATACACCTGCTATTCTTTCTCTCTATTATTTTTCTCTACATTTAAAAGTGAACATGCTTCACAGACTTTCTCGTTGTTTGAGAGCATCTGCACACTTGTCGTCAATTAAATCAATCTGATTCATACAACATAATTAGGTTCATCTTCTTTCAAAAAACACAAAAAAGACCAGTTCCGACTGGAACTGATCCTTTGAAAAGCTTGGCGGCGTCCTACTCTCACAGGGGGAAACCCCCAACTACCATCGGCGCTGAAGAGCTTAACTTCCGTGTTCGGTATGGGAACGGGTGTGACCTCTTCGCTATCGCCACCAAACCTGATGGAGAGAATGTTCTCTCAAAACTAGATAACAATGTTCATTTTTCACATTAAAATATAGGTTAAGTCCTCGATCTATTAGTATCTGTCAGCTCCACGTGTCACCACGCTTCCACCTCAGACCTATCAACCTGATCATCTTTCAGGGATCTTACTTCCTAGCGGAATGGGAAATCTCATCTTGAGGGGGGCTTCATGCTTAGATGCTTTCAGCACTTATCCCGTCCGCACATAGCTACCCAGCGATGCCCTTGGCAGAACAACTGGTACACCAGCGGTGCGTCCATCCCGGTCCTCTCGTACTAAGGACAGCTCCTCTCAAATTTCCTGCGCCCGCGACGGATAGGGACCGAACTGTCTCACGACGTTCTGAACCCAGCTCGCGTACCGCTTTAATGGGCGAACAGCCCAACCCTTGGGACCGACTACAGCCCCAGGATGCGATGAGCCGACATCGAGGTGCCAAACCTCCCCGTCGATGTGGACTCTTGGGGGAGATAAGCCTGTTATCCCCGGGGTAGCTTTTATCCGTTGAGCGATGGCCCTTCCATGCGGAACCACCGGATCACTAAGCCCGACTTTCGTCCCTGCTCGACTTGTAGGTCTCGCAGTCAAGCTCCCTTGTGCCTTTACACTCTGCGAATGATTTCCAACCATTCTGAGGGAACCTTTGGGCGCCTCCGTTACATTTTAGGAGGCGACCGCCCCAGTCAAACTGCCCACCTGACACTGTCTCCCTGCCCGATAAGGGCAGCGGGTTAGAAGGTCAATACAGCCAGGGTAGTATCCCACCGATGCCTCCACCGAAGCTAGCGCTCCGGTTTCCAAGGCTCCTACCTATCCTGTACAAGCTGTACCAACATTCAATATCAGGCTGCAGTAAAGCTCCACGGGGTCTTTCCGTCCTGTCGCGGGTAACCTGCATCTTCACAGGTACTATAATTTCACCGAGTCTCTCGTTGAGACAGTGCCCAGATCGTTGCGCCTTTCGTGCGGGTCGGAACTTACCCGACAAGGAATTTCGCTACCTTAGGACCGTTATAGTTACGGCCGCCGTTTACTGGGGCTTCAATTCGCACCTTCGCTTACGCTAAGCGCTCCTCTTAACCTTCCAGCACCGGGCAGGCGTCAGCCCCTATACTTCGCCTTACGGCTTCGCAGAGACCTGTGTTTTTGCTAAACAGTCGCCTGGGCCTATTCACTGCGGCTTCTCGGGGCTTTAACACCCTAAGAAGCACCCCTTCTCCCGAAGTTACGGGGTCATTTTGCCGAGTTCCTTAACGAGAGTTCTCTCGATCACCTTAGGATTCTCTCCTCGCCTACCTGTGTCGGTTTGCGGTACGGGCACCTCTCACCTCGCTAGAGGCTTTTCTTGGCAGTGTGGAATCAGGAACTTCGCTACTAAATTTCGCTCGCCATCACAGCTCAGCCTTCACGGGAAACGGATTTGCCTATTTCCCAGCCTAACTGCTTGGACGCGGATATCCAATACCGCGCTTACCCTATCCTCCTGCGTCCCCCCATTGCTCAAATGGTGAGGAGGTGGTACAGGAATATCAACCTGTTGTCCATCGCCTACGCCTTTCGGCCTCGGCTTAGGTCCCGACTAACCCTGAGCGGACGAGCCTTCCTCAGGAAACCTTAGGCATTCGGTGGACGGGATTCTCACCCGTCTTTCGCTACTCATACCGGCATTCTCACTTCTAAGCGCTCCACCAGTCCTTCCGGTCTGACTTCACTGCACTTAGAACGCTCTCCTACCACTGTTCGTAAGAACAGTCCGCAGCTTCGGTGATACGTTTAGCCCCGGTACATTTTCGGCGCAGAGTCACTCGACCAGTGAGCTATTACGCACTCTTTAAATGGTGGCTGCTTCTAAGCCAACATCCTGGTTGTCTAAGCAACTCCACATCCTTTTCCACTTAACGTATACTTTGGGACCTTAGCTGGCGGTCTGGGCTGTTTCCCTTTCGACTACGGATCTTATCACTCGCAGTCTGACTCCCAAGGATAAGTCATCGGCATTCGGAGTTTGACTGAATTCGGTAACCCGGTAGGGGCCCCTAGTCCAATCAGTGCTCTACCTCCGAGACTCTTACCTTGAGGCTAGCCCTAAAGCTATTTCGGAGAGAACCAGCTATCTCCAGGTTCGATTGGCATTTCACCCCTACCCACACCTCATCCCCGCACTTTTCAACGTGCGTGGGTTCGGGCCTCCATTCAGTGTTACCTGAACTTCACCCTGGACATGGGTAGATCACCTGGTTTCGGGTCTACGACCACGTACTCATGCGCCCTATTCAGACTCGCTTTCGCTGCGGCTCCGCATCTTCTGCTTAACCTTGCACGGGATCGTAACTCGCCGGTTCATTCTACAAAAGGCACGCCATCACCCGTTAACGGGCTCTGACTACTTGTAGGCACACGGTTTCAGGATCTATTTCACTCCCCTTCCGGGGTGCTTTTCACCTTTCCCTCACGGTACTGGTTCACTATCGGTCACTAGGGAGTATTTAGCCTTGGGAGATGGTCCTCCCGGATTCCGACGGAATTTCACGTGTTCCGCCGTACTCAGGATCCACTCTGGAGAGAACAACATTTCAGTTACAGGGCTGTTACCTTCTTTGGCGGGCCTTTCCAGACCTCTTCGCTTATATCGTTCCTTTGTAACTCCGTATAGAGTGTCCTACAACCCCAAGAGGCAAGCCTCTTGGTTTGGGCTGTTCCCGTTTCGCTCGCCGCTACTCAGGGAATCGCATTTGCTTTCTCTTCCTCCGGGTACTTAGATGTTTCAGTTCCCCGGGTATGCCTTCTCATACTCTATGTATTCAAGTATGGATACTACTCCATTACGAGCAGTGGGTTTCCCCATTCGGAAATCTCCGGATCAAAGCTTGCTTACAGCTCCCCGAAGCATATCGGTGTTCGTCCCGTCCTTCATCGGCTCCTAGTGCCAAGGCATCCACCGTGCGCCCTTTCTAACTTAACCATTTCTTACTTTAGAAAGAATCACTATGTGTGATGAACTTTGCATTGCATTCAATGTGAATGTATTACTTATTGTTATCTAGTTTTCAAAGAACAATCCTGTCTCGCTAGAGACATGTTTGAAGGAATGATCCTTCAAAACTAAACAAGACGAAAAACGCACGCTGCTCCATATATCCTTAGAAAGGAGGTGATCCAGCCGCACCTTCCGATACGGCTACCTTGTTACGACTTCACCCCAATCATCTGCCCCACCTTCGGCGGCTGGCTCCATAAAGGTTACCTCACCGACTTCGGGTGTTGCAAACTCTCGTGGTGTGACGGGCGGTGTGTACAAGGCCCGGGAACGTATTCACCGCGGCATGCTGATCCGCGATTACTAGCGATTCCAGCTTCACGCAGTCGAGTTGCAGACTGCGATCCGAACTGAGAACAGATTTGTGGGATTGGCTAAACCTTGCGGTCTCGCAGCCCTTTGTTCTGTCCATTGTAGCACGTGTGTAGCCCAGGTCATAAGGGGCATGATGATTTGACGTCATCCCCACCTTCCTCCGGTTTGTCACCGGCAGTCACCTTAGAGTGCCCAACTGAATGCTGGCAACTAAGATCAAGGGTTGCGCTCGTTGCGGGACTTAACCCAACATCTCACGACACGAGCTGACGACAACCATGCACCACCTGTCACTCTGTCCCCGAAGGGAAAGCCCTATCTCTAGGGTTGTCAGAGGATGTCAAGACCTGGTAAGGTTCTTCGCGTTGCTTCGAATTAAACCACATGCTCCACCGCTTGTGCGGGCCCCCGTCAATTCCTTTGAGTTTCAGTCTTGCGACCGTACTCCCCAGGCGGAGTGCTTAATGCGTTAGCTGCAGCACTAAGGGGCGGAAACCCCCTAACACTTAGCACTCATCGTTTACGGCGTGGACTACCAGGGTATCTAATCCTGTTCGCTCCCCACGCTTTCGCTCCTCAGCGTCAGTTACAGACCAGAGAGTCGCCTTCGCCACTGGTGTTCCTCCACATCTCTACGCATTTCACCGCTACACGTGGAATTCCACTCTCCTCTTCTGCACTCAAGTTTCCCAGTTTCCAATGACCCTCCCCGGTTGAGCCGGGGGCTTTCACATCAGACTTAAGAAACCGCCTGCGAGCCCTTTACGCCCAATAATTCCGGACAACGCTTGCCACCTACGTATTACCGCGGCTGCTGGCACGTAGTTAGCCGTGGCTTTCTGGTTAGGTACCGTCAAGGTGCAAGCAGTTACTCTTGCACTTGTTCTTCCCTAACAACAGAGCTTTACGATCCGAAAACCTTCATCACTCACGCGGCGTTGCTCCGTCAGACTTTCGTCCATTGCGGAAGATTCCCTACTGCTGCCTCCCGTAGGAGTCTGGGCCGTGTCTCAGTCCCAGTGTGGCCGATCACCCTCTCAGGTCGGCTACGCATCGTCGCCTTGGTGAGCCGTTACCTCACCAACTAGCTAATGCGCCGCGGGTCCATCTGTAAGTGACAGCCGAAACCGTCTTTCATCCTTGAACCATGCGGTTCAAGGAACTATCCGGTATTAGCTCCGGTTTCCCGGAGTTATCCCAGTCTTACAGGCAGGTTACCCACGTGTTACTCACCCGTCCGCCGCTAACATCCGGGAGCAAGCTCCCTTCTGTCCGCTCGACTTGCATGTATTAGGCACGCCGCCAGCGTTCGTCCTGAGCCAGGATCAAACTCTCCGAGGTATGCAGGATGCATATCACACATGCGTTGCTACACGATGTAGCGAACTTAGCATGTGATCATTTCCTGCCTCGTCAGTCTGACTGACTACCTATGAAGTATCATAGGATTTTTTTATAAAAACTCGAATTAACAGGTACGTTTTGTCTTGTTTAGTTTTCAAAGATCATCTTCATTTTCGCTCAGAGGCGACTTTATTAATATAACATTCTATCAAGATGAAGTCAACAACTTTTTTCTTGAATGTTATTTCTCAACCGCGCTGTTTCAGCGGCGAATACAAATATAACACCTTTTAAAAGAAGAAACAAGTATTTTTTCTAAATAATTTATTTTTCTTGATCTCTTCCTATATATTCGTACAAAAAGGGCTTAACTCCGTAATTCACTATTGTTGATCCTGTAGGTCTTTAGTATATTTATAATAGATTGAAATTAAATAACCGCAGGGGGAGCTTTGTGCTGAGAGTGAACAATTCGTTGTTCTGACCCTTTGAACCTGTCAGTTAATACTGAAGTAGGAATGTGGAATCACTTGCATACATGCATTGTATTCAAGCCGATATGTTTTTCTATGAATCACATACTCATCCTGACATGGTCTCTCCTTGCACAATTCGTGAAAAGGGGATTTTTTTATGCAGCAATCAAATCAATTAGTACGACTGATGGAGATCGCCATCATGACTTCTCTTGCACTTGTTTTAGATTATTTATCAGGTCTCTTTTTAAGAATGCCAAACGGCGGGTCAATTGCACTGATCATGATTCCTGTCATCCTCATGTCCATTAGATGGGGCGTGTCTGCTGGATTTATCATCGGTGTGTTAATCGCAGGACTGCAGCTGATGAACAATCCTATTATTGCTACACCTGTACAAGGATTTCTCGATTACTTTGTCGCATCTGTTGTGATTTGTTTAAGCGGGCTATTCTCAGGATCAATTAAAAAAGCCATTCAGGATAAAAAGCGAAAGAAACAATTCTTCTATATTATCCTAGCTGTATTTGTCGCCAGTTTTTTCAGGCTGCTGACGTTCTTTATTTCAGGCGTAGTTTTCTTTTCTCAATATGCACCAAAAGGAACACCAGGATGGGTGTATTCATTAGTTTATAACAGCACATATATGGTTCCTTCATTTATCATTTGTAGTATTGTTCTTTGTTTACTCATCCCTAGTGCGTCTCGTTTGGTTTTCCCTCAACAAAAATAACCCAGCTGCTTCAGCGGGTTATTTTTTTATGCATAATTTGCTGCTCTATTGAATCTATTAATAGTAGAAGATTTCATGCTGGAGGTACGACAATGAATCCTTACTCCATTATGCTGTGCTGTTACATCCTCAGTCTCGCCTACTTTTTGGCAAGTTTCTATGAGGCATTAAAAATAGCAGGTGTGAAAGGGAAAGTAGAGGCTTCTCCTTTTATATCTTATATTTTACTCGCCACCCTTTTTACTTTTTTCTCTCATTATTATTGGAAGCTGACGATATAATTTGTTGAACATGATCACTTAGTACAGACAGTTCCCATCCATACCCTATTTCCTCATGTTTCTCACCAGCCAGCTCGAACTGGCTGGTGACGGCAAAACTAGGTTGAAGCTTTTGATAAAATTGCTTTGCTGAATTTTGCTCAAATACCCAGAGCAGCATATTCTGATAGCCTTTCTCTATTAAATAATCCACACCTTTTGCAATCAAAGCCATACCCGCTCCTGATTTCTGTTTTCTCTGCAACAAATAGATGGCATAAAGCTCACCATCATATATTGAATATCTCTCATCACGCTGTTTTCCGAAGGAAGCAAAACCAAATACTCCGTCAGCATCCTCTGCGACAAACGTGCCTTCAAGCGACCTGCTTCTCCAGCTCTCTTCCCGCTCCTCTACATTCAAAGCATCTAAATACTCTTGTGAAATAATGCCGTGATAAGTCGTTTGCCAGCTCTTCACATGAATTTCGGCAATTTTAGGAATATCATTATGTACTGCATGTCTAACCTTCATCTGAACACCCCTTTTAGCAATTTCCTACTCTATGTTTCATATGATAAGTTGCTATTTTATAAAATTCAATCCCTAATGGATATTCGTTGACATTTTGTCAACACCCCTATATATTGGGTACGACTTCTTCTATTAAAGAGTTGAACTTTATGAAAAGGGTGAGGAAAGAGATGGAATTTAAAACAACTGAGCTTCGGCAGTTTTTAAAAGAACAACTGCAAATACGTTCTCTTTCATTAAGAGAACTGAGTACACAAACAGAAATTGATAAAGCCACACTGTCTAGAATCATGAACGGAAAAAGAAAACCGACTTTGAACCATTTACAGCGGCTTTCAGATGCTCTACACATTTCTTTAGATCATCTATTGATCACGGCTGGATTTTCAATTAAAAACGAAAGAGTTCACGGTGATACGTTCATTCAAGCGGTAGAAGAGATTGAGCGAACGCTGAAAGATCATGATGTCTATGACGGAACGTTCAGCGAGAATGAATTGAAACAGAAGTTAAATGAATATGAGACCTATAGTCAATCAGACGAGGGAAAAGAAACGATCTCAGCAAAGTTTGAAAAAAAGATAGACACGATAAGCGGTGTTGGGCCATTTCTTGATCAATTGAAAAGCATGTACAGCTCGTTCATGAGCGCACGGGGTACTTCTCGAGAATTGATGTTGATGGGAGGCGCATTACTTTACTTCATTATGCCCGTTGATTTAATACCAGATTATATTTTTCCGATCGGCTATATTGATGACGCTGCAGCGGTGCAGGTCGTATTAAACCAGCTGACAAATAGGTCATAGCAGGTGACGGAGACATGAAAAAACAGAACAGCATTGACTTCGCATTATTATTCACTGTCATTTGCTTCTTTGTGATCAGCCTGCTGGCTGTGTATAGCGGATCGGGACAGTATGAAACGCAAGATATGTTTTATTTCGTCAAAAGACAAGTTTTCTGGTATATCGTCGGTTTTGGCCTTATGGCGGCAGTTGCTTACTTTGATTATGAACTGCTTGAGCGTTTATCTTTTCGATTATTTGCAGGTGGTCTTTTCCTCATCATTCTCGTTCATTTTTTTGGCACGAATCAAAATGGCTCCCAAAGATGGATCAGCTTTGGGCCCATGAAAGTGCAACCATCAGAATTTATGAAAATTTTTGTCATTCTTCTGTTAGCGGCTATTTTAAATCGATACAAACATCAGCGCTTTGCGTTTAAAGAAAGCATGATTCCCACAATGAAAATCATATGCTGGACCGCTGTTCCTTTTTTCCTGATTTTAATTCAGCCAGATTTGGGAACGGCACTTGTGATCTTGTCTATAGCTTTTACACTGATGCTTGTGTCAGGCATTTCAAGTAAGATGATCGCTGCATTAATCGCTTCTTTTCTTGGGCTTCTTGCATTTTTGACCTACTTGCACAATGAACATTTTGAGCACTTTACAAAAGTGATTAAACCTCATCAGCTTGATCGCATTTATGGGTGGCTCTCCCCAGATGAATTTGATTCGACATATGGGTATCAACTGAAACAAGCAATGCTTGGCATTGGGTCAGGACAATTATCAGGAAGCGGTTATACAAAAGGAAATCAAGTACAAGGGGGAAATATCCCTGAAGCCCACACAGATTTTATATTTGCAGTTATTGGTGAGGAGTTTGGTTTTATCGGCGCCTCCCTATTGATCTGTTTATATCTTATGATGGTCTATCGAATGATTCATGTGGCTATGCATGCGAATACCCTTTATGGGCTGTATATATGTGCTGGGGTGGTTGGGCTGATCGTCTTTCAAGTCTTCCAAAACGTTGGGATGACAGTAGGGCTAATGCCTGTGACTGGTCTTGCCCTTCCTTTTATCAGCTATGGGGGCAGTGCGCTTTTAACCAATATGATCGCCATCGGCCTTGTGTTTAGTGTCAATCTGAGGTCCTCATCCTACATGTTTGGACGTAACTGGGATTGAAGGTGATGTCATTGATTCTTTCTCACCTAAAAAAAATCGACCACATTCTTGCTGGGACGATTGTTTGTCTTTGTTTCTTTGGATTACTGATGGTGTACAGTGCGAGTTATCCTTTAGGCGAAATAAAATATGGACAGGGCAGCTACTTCTTCATGAAACAGTGGCAATGGCTTTTGATTGGGTTCTTCTTTTTTATCGCTGCGGCCCTGGTTCCATATCAAGCTTACCGTAAATATATTCGGTGGCTTGTGATGCTGTCATTGTTATGTCTTATCCTTGTCCTGCTTCCTGGAATTGGTGTTGTCAAAAACAATTCACAGCGATGGATTCAATTGGGCTCTCTGATCATCCAGCCGTCTGAGGCTGTGAAATTAGTGATGATCATCTATTTTGCCTATGTATATGCAAGGAAACAAGCGTACATTACATCCTTTAAAAAAGGAGTACTGCCTCCACTTCTTCTTTTAAGTCTAGCTTTTTTATTGATTTTAAAACAGCCAGATTTAGGTACAGCAGTTTCTATTTTATTGAGCTGTGGTATCGTCTTATTATGTGCTGGACTTAAAACACGCCACCTCATTCTACTAGGTTCGACGGCTGCGGCAGGGATCACTTTTTTTGCTGTGACCGCTCCTTATCGCTTGAAACGAATCACTTCTTTTCGTGATCCTTTCATGTATGAGGATGGAGATGGTTATCAGCTGATCCATTCTTATCTCGCCATGAATTCAGGAGGGCTTACCGGGAATGGTTTAGGCGGAAGCATTCAAAAACTAGGATTTCTTCCTGAAGCCCATACAGATTTTATTATGGCCATCATCAGTGAAGAGCTGGGAATCATGGGGCTGTCGTTTGTGTTGGGTGCCTACCTACTCATCATGTATCGCGCCGTTCGAATCGTTCAAGGTTTACAAGATCCATTTGGAAAGCTATTAACGATCGGGCTTACTTTTCAAATCATGATTCAAGCAGTCTTTAATCTAGGAGCTGTCTTTGGGCTTCTCCCCATTACAGGCATTCCTCTTCCCTTTATTAGCTACGGCGGATCTTCATTGGTGTTCATGATGATATCCGCAGGCATTCTTGTGAATCTTTCTTCATCTATCAAAAGAGACCGGCATGTGCCCCAAGTAAAATAGACACCCTCTATCAGAAGGTGTCTTTTGATTTTTATTCTTCTATTTGACGATCAGCGATTTCTTTTTTTCTTGGCTGTTTGATTTCATTCGTCAGTTCTTGGATGCTTTGTTTCACATTGCCTTTGCCAGAGAAATTCTCAATAATTTCTTTAACATCAATTCCAGAAGAAGCTTTCAGACTTTCTTGAAGACTGGACATAAGGTTTGTCGCATAGCCGGTCACTTTGTTGGCGCCGCTGCCTTCCCCGTTACCACCTGTATCAACAACTGTAATTTTATCAATGTTAGAAAGTGGAGCAGATACTTGTTTCGCATATTCAGGTAGCATTTTCACAATCATATCAAGAATCGCCGCTTGACCATACTGTTCGAATGCTTCTGCAATTTTCTCTTTCGCTTCTGCTTCCGCAAGTCCTTTCAACCTAATGACTTCTGCTTCTGTTTCCCCTTTTGCACGATCGGCTTCCGCTTTGGCAAGCCCGTCAATCCGAACTTTCTCTGCTTCTGCTTTTGCCATTGCTTCAATGCTGTATTTCTTCGCATCTGCTTCTGCAAGACGCTTCGCTTTTTCCGCCGCAGCCGACTGCTCAACAGCATAACGGTCCGCATCTGCTTTCTTTTTCACTTCAGAATCGTATTGACGCTCACGACGCTGGATCTCTTTTTCTTCTAATTCAATTTGCTTCTGACGTTCAATGATTTTGACTTGCATTTCTTGTTCAGTTACATGCTGACGATTACGAGCTGTTTCAAGATCGTACGCTTGGTCGGCGCTTGCTTTTGCTGTATCTTGTTCACGTCTGAATTCTGCTCTTTTCAGCTCATTGATTTTTTCTGCTTCAGCGATTTCAGTGGCACGCTCAAGCTCAGATTTCTTCGCATCTTTATCTGCTTCTGCACGTTTGATACGTGTTTCTTTATCTGCTTCTGCTGTTGCAATATCTGCATCGCGTTTCACTTGAGCAATTCTAGGTTTACCTAGTGATTCTAAATAGCCATTTTTATCACGGACATCTTTGATTGTAAACGATACAATGACAAGACCCATTTTCGCTAGATCTTGAGAAGCGACACGCTGTACTTCTTGAGAGAATTTCTCTCTGTTTTTATAAATCTCTTCAACTGTCATTGACCCTAAAATGGAGCGAAGGTGTCCTTCTAGTACTTCTCTTGCTTCATTTTCACGATCTTCTTTTGTTTTCCCTAAAAACTGCTCTGCCGCAGTGGCGATTTCTTCAATTGATCCGCCAATTTTAATGATCGCCGTTCCATCGGCCATGACTGGTACACCTTGTTCAGTATAGACTTCAGGCGTTGAAACATCTAGCTTGCTAGATAGTAAGCTGAGCGGCTCTGCTTGTTGAAAAACAGGGAGTACAAAGGTACCTCCACCTCTTACAATCTTAATCTTGTTTCCACCTTCATCCACGTGGACATTTTTACTTCCGAGGTAACTTCCTGTGACGATTAATGCTTCATCTGGACCAGCTGTCCGGTATTTCGAAACAAATACACCAATAAGTGCAATGAGAATCACAAGTACAATTCCAATAATAATTAATATGGTTGTTCCTGGCATAGCATTCCCTCCTAGATTTCTTCATTTGGTATAACAGATAACACGCCTTTGTTCACTTCGACGACCAGCACCCGGGTTCCATATGGAATCTCCTCTTCGTCGAAACTGACGGCAGGCTTTGAGATTTTCCCGCTGTTACTAATTAACAGCACTTCTCCAAACCCATCTTTTGGTACAGATACAATGATCTCCCCAGTTCTTCCTTTTAGGTCGGCCTCCGTATATGAAAGAGATTCTTCAGCAGAGGAAAGCGGGACTAAGACAAATACATTTAAACAAGTAACGAGAACCACTGCGAGAATGGTAGATAATACTGCGCCAAGTCCACTTCCTACAATTGCTGTTTTTTCAGAGATAAATCCTCCAGCCGAGAAAAAGGTAAGAAATGCGAGGATCAATGTTGGTTGAAGGAACGGGACAGGAATCGCTTCAAACAATCCATCAAATACATCGCCAAAAAAGACGAAAACAAGCGTCAGGATTCCTGATACCATCAATATGTATAAGTACAGCGTCTGAAGAGGCAGCCCAAACACATCCATCTTCCTCACCCTTTCTTTATGAAATGAGCAGCCTTTCATTCATTTAGACCATGCTCACATCCAAGTGTATTCCTTCTAACAGGTAATACGAACCACTTTTGTAAAGGTTTCAAATTTCCTCACAATTCTTCAAAGGAATTCAACGATAGCTCAAGAATGATTGTCATGTACCAGTATGTTAAAATTTGATCTTGAGGTGATGAAAATGAGTTTATTACATGATGCAAGACAAGAATTGTGGCAAGAGCTGCAAGGTTTGAACGAAGAACAATTGAATCAAAAATTATCTGATGATACTTGGAGTATTCAAGAGGTGGCAGATCATTTAAAGAAGATGGACCTAGTTGCAGCAAAACATCTAGCTGCCGAGGGGAAAAAAGCACCGATTAAAGAATATGAGCCAAAGCCGGTGGAAATGGCAGAGGATCGTTCAAGAAAAGCCACTGCGCCTAGTATTGTTGAGCCAGAGCGCAAGCATGTGACACCTACACATTTAAAAGATGAGCTTGATACAGCTCGTGAGAAATTAAATCAAATTTTATCAACGTTTACAGAGGAAGATTTCAAACGCGTGATTGCACATCCTGTGTTTGAAGAACTTTCATTAAAGCAATACCTTGATTTTATCGGCGCACATGAAAAGCGCCATATTCATCAAATTAAAGAAATTAAAGAACAGCTATAAGATGTAAAAAAGACTCCCTTTTGGGAGCCTTTTTTCATTGTTACACTGTTTTAGGTGTTAAATCAAAGCAGCGAGCGTAAATCCAGTTGTATGCTTTTTCGTTGAGGTCTCTTGGGTTTCCAACTGTTTGCGGATCTTTCATTGCTTCTTTAGATAAACGGTCGATCATATCTTTTGGTACACCTTGTTCTTCTAATGAAGGAACTTCTAGGTCTTCCACTAAATCATACATCCAATTCACTGCTGCTTTTGCAGCTTCCTCTGTTGTCATTCTGCTTGTATCAATTCCGAATGCTTGCGCAATTCGAGCGAACTTCTCTGGGTACCCTTTCCAGTTATATTCCATGACAGGTCCCATCATTGCCGCTACACATTGGCCATGTGCGACAGGAATAATACCCCCAAGCGTTTGACTCATCGCATGGGCTGCACCAGCTGATTCACTTCCATAGGAAAGTCCTGCAAGCATCGCAGCTTGTGCCATTCCATATCTTGCTTCTAAATCCTCTCCATCAGCAAAGGCACGGCGAATATAATGAGCAGCATATTCAATGGCCATGAGCGCTACCGCATCTGTAATTGGCTGAGCAAACTTCATCGTATAGCATTCGATCGCGTGCGCAAGCGCATCGATACCCGTCATAGCCGTCACATGCGGCGGCATAGATACATGAAGCTCAGGGTCAATCACTGTTAGGTGAGCTGCAATGAGTGGGCCACCTGTGTTGAATTTGAATTCCCTTTCTTCGTCAGTAATCACTGCCCACTGCGTGACCTCTGAACCTGTACCAGCCGTTGTCGGAATTGTGGTTAACGGAGGGATTCTATTTTCAAGCGGTTTTTTCCCCTCAGCCGCTTCGTAATCAAGAACTGATCCTTCATGAGTCGCTTCCACACCAATAGCCTTCGCTGTATCCATTGAGCTTCCGCCGCCTACTGCGACTAAACCATTACAGCCTTCTTTTTCATATAACGCAGATCCTTCATTCACTAAACGGACTGGCGGGTTTGGTTCTACTTTATTAAATAGAACCACATCAACTTGCGCTTCTTTTAATGAAGCAATCACTGGATCCACAACACCCGCTTGATAAATACCAGGATCTGTGACAAGCAATACCTTTGAAACGCCGTATGCTTTCACTTCTTCCCCAACATGTTTCACTGCCCCAATGCCATGCTTGATAACAGTCGGAATTTCAAACGTATGGAATTTTTGCATGCTTTCAATTTTCATATTTAAAGTCATATAGAATCTCCTCCAGATAAGTGATATTTATTTAAACCAATGAACCGCTTCTGGTTTTGTATTTCGATATAAATGTTTTAGTTCCGTATATTCTTCAAGGCCCGTACGTCCTAATTCACGTCCAAGACCTGATTGTTTATACCCGCCCCACGGTGCTTGGGCAAAATAAGGATGGAAGTCGTTGATCCATACCGTGCCTAATCTTAATTGACGAGCCACTCGTTCGGCTTTGCCGATATCAGAAGACCACACCGCTCCTGCTAAACCATAAATCGTGTCATTTGCCAGCTCGATGACTTCTTCCTCTGATCGGAAGGATTCGACAGTGAGGACTGGTCCAAACACTTCTTCCTGTACAATTCGCATGTCTGATGTACAGCCTGAGAAAATCGTCGGCAAGTAGAAGAACCCTTTTTGAAGCTCCTCTGCTTCAGGTCGTTTCCCACCTGTTTCTAATGTTGCGCCTTCGTCTAAACCGATGCTGACGTATTTTTCTACTTTTTCTCGATGCTCAGCTGAGATGAGCGGTCCGCTCTGGGTTCCTTCATCAAAGCCGTTGCCTAGCTTGATTTTTTTCGTACGCTTCACCAGTTCTTCTAAAAATTCATCATGAATAGATTCTTCCACTAACAAGCGTGAACCTGCTGAACACACTTGCCCTGCATGGAAAAACACAGCATTCATTGCCTGGTCAACCGCTACGTCTAAATCAGCATCTTGAAAGACGATATTCGGGTTTTTCCCGCCGAGCTCAAGGGCGATTTTCTTCACATTCCCGCTGGCTCCCTGCATGATTTTCTTACCTGTTTCAATACCGCCTGTGAATGAAATTAAATCGACTTGGTCATTGACAGCCAGCTCATCTCCAACAGTTGCTCCAGGTCCAAGTACTAAGTTGGCAACGCCTGCTGGAACACCCGCTTCTTCCATAAGTTTGAAAACTTTGATCGTGGTTAATGGTGTAATTTCACTTGGCTTTAGTACGATTGTATTTCCAGCTGCAAGTGCAGGAGCGATTTTCCAGCTCGCTTGAAGCAATGGATAGTTCCAAGGAGTGATTTGACCGCATACACCGACAGGTTCTCGGACTAATTCACTTTTTGAGTTTGGAATAGGCGATGCAATGATTTCCCCGCCATCCTTATCAGCAAGCCCCGCATAATATTGGAACACGTTCGCAATATCGTCCATATCCGCTTTGCTTTCTTCTAATGTTTTGCCGGTATCAAGTGATTCTAATTTGGCTAATTCATCTAGGTCTCGCCTAATCAATTCAGCAATTTTAAACACAATATTTCCTCTTTCAAGTCCAGGCATGTTTGCCCAATCACCTTGATCGAAGGTTTTTCTCGCTGCCTTAATGGCTAACTGCGCGTCATTTCTTGATCCTTCACTGACTGTCGCGATCACTTCTTGATTAAATGGATTGATGATATCTCTTGTGTCGCCACTCTTAGCGCCAACCCATTGTCCATCGATAAATAGTGTTTGACTCATAGAAGGAACCTCCTCTGATTCTCTTTGGTAAGTTTGTTAAATAAAAATTTAACGTTTTGAACATAATTAACTTAACATGTTCAAATTTTTCTGTCAAAGGGGGATATGCTTCTTTTATTTTGACATTTTGCATTCTTTCGTTAACATATAGTCCATAAAGATTTTTTTGAACGTATTGAATTCACTTAATAGAAAGCAGGGACAAGATGAAAAAGCAGGAACAGCCACAAGCAGAAGAACGCATTTTAGCTGCTAAAGATCTCGTCATTGATTCCATCGCTGAAACAATGGATCTCTATGGCATTACTAGAAGTGCGGGTATTCTATATGGGACGATGTATTTAAATGAGGAAATGACGCTGGATGAAATGCGTGAAGAGCTGCAAATGAGTAAGCCTAGTATGAGTACGGGTGTGAAAAAACTGCAAGACATGAATATTGTCAAAAAGACCTTCCACCGCGGCCGAAGAAAACACAGCTTTGTTGCTGAGAAAGACTTTTTTAAGTTTTTCATGAACTTCTTCCCGCAAAAATGGGAACGAGAGGTCGAGGTTAATCTAGCAGCGATTGAAGAAGCGCAAGAACGCCTTCAAGATGTAACTCGTGATGATCAGGCGGAGGAACATGAAAGAGAGGAAGCGAAACAGCTCATTGAACAGCTTGAAAGCTCAAAAGCCTATTATGACTGGCTTAGACGATTAGCCCACTCGGTTCATTCGGGAGACATCTTTGACTATATTCCGATTGATCAGAAAGAAAAATAGCCGGGGTGTTTGTGTTTTACAGCTTGAATTTTACAGGAGGATTGATTATAATAAGTTATGTCGTAACACATCGGGGCATTAGCTCAGCTGGGAGAGCGCTACGCTGGCAGCGTAGAGGTCAGCGGTTCGATCCCGCTATGCTCCATTATCAAAAGCCTGTCCAATGATGGATAGGCTTTTTCATTTGATTTTACTCATAAAAGCTTATTTGTCTGGTTCTTGAATTTGATAACCAAAGACTCCTTTTATCTCAACATCCCCACAGCCTTCTTTTTTGGTCAGTTTAATACCATGGGGTCTATAGATGTAGCGCCCACTTGATAAAATTCGGTCTGTTGCACTTAGATCATATTGGTTACCTGTATACTCTTTGACTGATGACGGAAAATCCGTTCCTGATAAGGATGTTCTGTAGAGTGTCACCTCTAGAGTACAACCCTCTGCATTTAGTATAGAAAATTGGTAGCCGTGAGTAGATGGATATTGTTCAGGATTATTTTGACCTCCTGGTACCCACAGATATTTTTCCTGTTCCGTCATGATGAAATCAACTTCTACTTCTCGATAAATGGTCTTAGCTGCAACCTTTTCCATATTAAAATGGAACATGACAATGAAACAAAGAGACATCATTACACATATCCGCTTCATACAACCCCTCCATTCATTTTTACCATTATACAACAAATAACACCAAAAATGGTTTTATTTTACTTTTTTTATAATAGATAAGGGTTGATTCATTCCATATGTGTTAACTTTCTATGACCTTTCTTAATGTTTCTTTGGTCTTTGGACCATATATGCCATCTGGGGTTAACCCATGCATCATTTGAAATCGAGACACTGCATTCGCAGTCTTGGGTCCGTAGTACCCATCGATTCCATTATTGATCGCACCCTTATCAGGATAAAAATAAATCGATGCTAAGGCTTGTTGTACAGCTTTTACAGCTGACCCTTTTGTAAGAGGCTTCGTCACTTTTAAAATACCTGCAGGCAAACTGTATGTTTTTTTGACCTTGTTGGTTTTAGATGTTGATCTCGTTGATATGGTTTTGATAGATGTTTCTTTCACAGGTTTAGCTGTTGTCATTTGACTTGTAGATGCTGATGCAATACCAGCTTTGAAGCCATCCCACCGATTTAACAGCTTACGCGGACACTCCTTCCCGCTCCAATGCTTATGTGGCACCACGTTAGATAAAGGAATTCCTAAATCCCCCATCAGTTTCCTAATAAGCCATTGGGCGTTTTTAACAGCCTGTTCAAAGTTAGCGCCTGCATTTTCACAAATTTCAATTCCAATTGATTTCATATTGCCGGTTCCCCTGCCATCTCCTGCGTGCCAGCCATTTTCGTTTAAAGGTAAATGCTGATAAATGACCTGATCATCGACTGTGTAGTGCCAGCTAACCCCGGTACTTGCCCGAGCAACAAATGCTGCATGATTTGCCGCATCAGCCCCCCGTCCAGTGTTCGATGTATTATGCACCGTAATATAGAGCGGCTTCATCCTGTTTCCTGGTCTGTTGCGATTTTGTTTTGGGATGAGTGCTTGAATGATCTTCACCATATTGTTTCTCCTTCAAAAATTATTTTGTTAACCCTCTTTGTTTCAGGGCATCTTTTTGCAATTGACCTTTATAGGTCACATAATTATTTTTAAACCAAGCGATCACGGCAGTGACCATAGTGAAAATTGTGGAACCTGCCACATATAGTGCCTCTCCTACGGTTTGCACTTGCTCCTCGCTAATCGGCAGCACTGTTTGTCCAAACATGACAAGCGTTTGGTTGATAAGCGCAATAAAAAGAAGCACTGTGCGAATCACAGTGCCTTTGTCGAATGTTTTCATGATGTTTTCCTCCTATTTTAAATTCCGTTCAATTTTATCGAGCTTGTCGATCACGACGTCATACTTCTCACTAAACTTTGCTAACACATCATTTTGTGCCTCGATTTGCTCATTGAGTTTGTTTTCTCGTTCTTTTGTTGTGTTGAGAACATAAAACAGAATCCAGCAAAAGAGAACGGCGAATGGGCCTTGTGTCATTAAGTTTTGAACGACATCTACTTCCATTTGAATCACCTTCTTTCCGGCAAAAAAATAAAGCCATTAGGCTTCGTATATTTCTCCAGTTATATTTTGATAGTCTTCTGCCGAGATCCAGCCAATGCTTACATAAAATGCAATGTCCTCTGGGCCGTAACACTGCCAGTCCCAGAATTGTTTGATATCCGCTACAGTTGGAAACATCAATCTGAAGCACCTACTTTTTGCATAGCTAATAGCTGCGTTAATTGTTTTGATAACAAAGCATTTTGTTTCTTTAAAAGTTCTATATCACTTGGCGGGAGAAGGGCCGGTTTTAAGCTGTCTATATACTCTTGGGTCGCTGATTCATACCATTGTTGTTTTTTCACATCAAATGCAGCCTTATAAAAAGAAGGATTATTGGGTGGTGCAATTGTTGTGCATTGCTCTGGAATAATATAATTTCCTTCATCATCCCTTTCGAACACTTCGATAGGTCTGATCAATTCATTTTGCTGATTGTATTCATAGGCTTGTATCATTTGTATCACTTCCTTAATTTAATGGAACAACCATGTCTAAATAGTAGCCAGTTACTGCACTGTTATTCACTGCATGTAAACCAGTTAGTTTTAGCTCTCCTGTATTATAGATATATAATTTACTATGACCCGTTGTACCTGATACGGGAACTGATACTACTATGCCTTTATCGGGTAATCCTGTATTTGGAATACTTCCACAGATCACTTCTCTATTTGCTATTAGGTGACCCCTCAACAATAATAAGTTTCCCCATTTAACATATTGGACCGCTCTGTCTCCAATAGAGGAACCATTGACTAGTGTGACATCTAGCCACTTGACACTTTCAAAATCAGCATCAGTCACTAATTTTTTCCAACCTTTAAATACACCGTCTGTATGAACAGTACCAAACCAATGAGTGTTGTCATAACTTCTAATGACATGAATAGTCTTTCTACCATTTACCGTTTCTAAGATATCAATATTAAACCAAGAAGAATCATTATCGACAGGCATATTTACAACATTAGATCCTACTGCAAAGTAAAAGCCGGATGGCAGCGTTAAAATATCAGTTCCTATTGACATGGAAAGTCTTAATCCCTTTGAATTTAATAGGTTATGGTCATTAAGACGTTTCCAACCGCTCCACTCTTGTTGTGTACCCGTTACATCAGTTGTTGAACGGTTAATATAGACATCTCCTGTATTGTTTGCACCGATGACCCATCCATAGGTATTTTCACTAAAAACAGACAAAGCCCTCATTGAACTTCTTGTCGGAAGATCTGGATGTGCTTCATGAATGTACCATGAATGAACTCCCGGCAATTTTATCAGCTTATCTAAAATACTAGGATCATCTGCATTAATTCTTTCAAAAGCTTTTCCATCGTCAGCAGTAATTTTAGACAATTGTCCTGCATTCCATTTGTTTTTTTCATTTTGAGTCGGCATTTGCATCCAGTTGATTCCGATGTCATTCACATGATAGGAAAAACAAAATGAGTTGCCTGATGTATCAATTGCAATTCCTACGCCAATATTATTTTGACCTACAAACTGAAAGCCTCTTAGTGCAGCATTGCCTATAGCTGGGGAATCGACTACTCCAGAACCACCTGGCGCATAAAATGAGCAAGCCCCTAGCGCTTTAATTCCCTCATAGATACTGCCACCAGCAGGAATATTGATCAATTGGGACCCGTTATCATTTGTCAGTTTATATAGCTGAGATTCGTTCCATTTTTTCTTTTCTGAACCAGATACGTGAGGAATTGGATCTCTCGTATGAAGGTTGAATTGTTCTAGTAGTTCCTGATCATTTTCAATTAAAATTTTCACTAAATCGTTAAAGAGATCTGCATGAGCTTTATCGCTCGTCTTAAAAGGTTGAGGTGTTTTTATGATCTTATTCTCCTTCCAAAAAACATTACGAATTAGGTGATGTTATGATAAAAATCAGTTATTTCACTTCGTTCTTAGATTTGGAACCAAACGTGATGAATTCATTAGGATTCAAGTCATTAGAACAATATTAAGTACATATTTTTTAAATATCCTGATTTTTATAATATTAATTTGTCACGTCTGCCCTTACCTATGATTGACGCCACTCCAATAAAGTGGATCGATTGCATGGGTCTATTCCCTTCCTTTATTGTAAAAACAACAGAGTCAAACTCATTCTTTCTTCCTGCAATTTGACCCAATAATTTTAACAACATGTATTGTGCATTGCGTTTCTGTTCTCGTTCCTTTGTTGTATTGAACACATAAAATAGAATCTAGTAAAAGTGAACGTCATTAAGTTTTGAACGACAGCTTCCACCGATTTGCACACACACTTTATTTTTCAAATAATCCTATCTTAGCTGTGACAAAGTAACATAAGCCCTATTTACTGTAATAGTTCTTCCAGTGTTTTTGGGTGTAATATAAAATGTTAACTTATCCCCCGCTTTAAACTTTTGTTGAAGGTACAATACACATATACTTGATGAGATAACAGGATTCCAATTACCTAATCGTTGAAATTCTGTACCATTCACATAACATGACAAAATGCTATCTGATCCAACAGGAATGTTATTGCTATTAAGATAAAGCCTAATTAAATACAGACCATTATTTTTCAGTGTAATTTCAGCTCGCGAACGATTATACTCTCCTAAATCGTCTGATCTTGTATCACCAAAATTCAGTTTTGTTGGAACATTTTCAACGGCTGATACAGAAGAATTATCGAGATCATACGTATCAACAAAAGAAGTATTATCCATATCCTCCTTTGTTAAAACACGTTTCCAGCCTTGCCACCCCAAATTTAAATCAAGATAATTTGTATACATGTAATTGTTATAATCTATTGCTATGACCCATCCAAATGTACCTTTTCCATTACTATCTTGAGAAGTAAAATGATACATACCACGACATGATCTTGTAGTTGGGCTGTTTAATGCTTTACCTGTGGCATAAAATGTACCATGCTTCGGGCCTAAAGAAACAACCTTTTCAAGTAAATCTTCACCATCTGAAACAGATAGAATCACCCCTCCATTATCTGAAGTAATCTTAGACAATTGCCCATCATTCCATTTATTTCTTTCAGCATTTGACGGGAGCTTTGTCCAGTTAATAGTAGTATCTGCAGCATTATAGTAAAAACTATAAGCATTACCAGCAATATCTACAGCAAAGCCAGTACCAATGTTATCTTGGCCTACTGTCTGTAATCCTCTCAATGAAAGATTTGATGGGGAATCTTCGACTCCAGAAGCTGCATAAAAAGTACACGTTCCTTTTCCTTTTATCATATCAAAAATCCTAGCATCAGCTCGCACATTAATTAAATGACTTCCATTATCCGCTGTAATTTTATAGCCCTGAGAATCGTTCCATTTTTTCTTTTCTGCTTCAGATGCATGTGGATTTATATCTATCATATGTTGATTGATTGACTCTAATAGACCCACATCATTGTCAAGAAAAGCCTCAACCATGTCATTAAATAGATCAGCATGGGCTTTATCAGTTGTTTTAAAAGTGCGTGGTGTCTTAATCTCCATGATCATTCTCCTTTCAAATCTATTATCACTATACGCTTCCTTCCACTATATAATGTTATCTAATCACTCTGTGAATCATCACATTTCTGCTTTTTTGTATTAGCTGCTGTATTCTCGCATCATTTGTATGTTTTAAGAACTGCTCTAATATCGTTCTCAAGTAGTGCTTTGAACATGTCATTGAAAAATCAGGTATGGTCCTTTTATTTCTATTCAATTTTCACTCTTGATGCTTGTTTTATTTCTTGCAACTGCTCTAAAGTGAGCATCCTTTGCTCGTATCCTGCATTTAGATCTTCCATCGAACAATCACCTAATTCAACTGCTTCTTTAACTAATTCAGGTGTCACCCATTGGAAATATAATGCCATAACCCAATAATTCATGTTTCACTCTCTCCTTTAATGAAAAGGATCTCATTTTTTAGCACCTTTAGTTCATTTGTTAGAAGATCACATTGGTGTTCAAGCTGTTTTCTCACTAGCTTTTCTTTGGCTACTTCTTGTGCTAGATAATCTAGTGGAAGAGGTGGTTCATACCTCGGGTTGGCTTGGGATTCCTCCCACCATTTTTTCAACTCTTCTACCGTTGGCTTTGGCACATCTAGATGCCACTCGTTTAAATACGAACCATCGCCATCATTTCTTAGTTCAAAATCTTTTTGCGGGTCCGCATCGGGGTATTTATACTTAATGGCTTCATATAAAATCATCTGAATCCTCCTACACTCTCGGGAAATTGCGGCCGCCTAATTCCGTAATATCGAAATAGTTGTACCAACCTGAATTATCAGATATATAACGATCAGAATTTCCCGCATAGCCTATATACATGTAAATTTCAATGTAATCTCCTTTATTAGCTGGAACATTCGCAGCCCCATATAAACCTATATCAAGTTTTGCCGTTTCAGAGGGTGTGGCAGGGAGATGTCTATAATGAGATATATTTTTATAATTTTTACCATTTAAAAAAATAGACAGCTCAAAATTTGCATACATTTGAACCGTCTCAATATAGACTCCAGCGTTTACTAGATACATTCCGTTTTCCGGACAAATAAAACGACTATTTTTTATATCAAAATTATTGTGACTATCTTTGATTTTTCGATTAAAAAGGATTTTTTGTCGCTCAGCATTATTAAGCAACTGCTTACCAGTTGTACCAATGTTCGTATGAAGAAAACCAGAGATTTTGTGCCACTCTGTCCACCCTGAGGCTATATACCATTGTCTAAACCAAATACCAGTACTAGTAAAATAACTAGTTGTTTCATTACCGTTGCCATAATAATATTGTATAAAACGATACTCATTCATTTTTTCGTTCTTCACAAAACCTAATTTTGTAGGATATCCGGTATCATTCGCTATAGCCATCAACGTAATCCCATTTGGATATTGCTCACCGCTGACTGATGCATCTTGAATGGCTTGATCGCCTGTTAAAATGAACAAGCTTTCATTTGTGATTCCTTCTATTTGTCTACTGAGCGCATTGTCATTCTCCACAAGTGTATCGACCATCCGGTTAAATAAGTTGGCATGGGCTTTGTCAGAGGTTTCAAACGGTAAAGGTGATTTTATGTCCACTTCTTTTCCCCTCCATTAATAAATATCATCAATCTCAAAAACAAATTCGATGTCTCCGTCTTTTTGTTTGTCTGTCATGGTGCGGATGGCGGTGAATTTGCCGGCTTCGTCGACAAGGGCTAGTTCATTGATGACTTCGCCTGCTAGTTCTCCTTCAGCGATGGTGCAGATGTAGCGGATTTTTGCCGGTTCCATGAAGGTAAACGAATCAATATTTTTTTGAATCAATTCTTTTTTGAGTGCTTGTTCGGTTCCGTCAAGAGAGATCGGTTTTCCATCCTTTGTTCCTCCATTTCCGAACGCCATTTTGACGACTTTTGTGAGTTTTGTTCCTTCTGCTCGTGCCTTTGCCATTTGTTGACGTGCATATAGTGTGGTTACGGTTAATTGATCAGCCATTGTGATCCTCCTTATAGATCTATTTTTTTAGAAGTTGCTGCCAGCATTTTTGATCCATCAAGCGGAACGGATCCATCGAGAATCCAGTAATGCTCCTTGATCAGTAAACTGCCGCCTTGTTCATTTTGAACATGTACTGGTAAGCGGAACGTCATCCTCTTTTTCGCGTGATGTGAAAGCTGGTTCTTTGCACGCAAAGTCAGCGTAGCTGCTTGCTTCGTTTCATACGATGCTCCAGTCATGACATAATTCAGACGATATGCTGTTTCTTTCTCTTGTTGAAGCGGCATTCTCATCTTTAATGAATGCCGAAAACGAGCTGGGACCTCCGTAGTACCTCGTATCCCGCTAAGATAGAACGTTCCATTTAATACGAATTCACCATTGAGTAAAATTGGAATATGATCGAAAAAGCCCACTCTGCTTCGCAGTGTGAGCCGCTGGTGATGATCATTTGTTTCATGAACATCTGTATGATGAATGGCGGTGAACGTATACGCCAAATGTGCTGGCTTTAACGTTTCGAGTATTTCGACGATATATCTTGTGTTTTGCAGGTCATCTAGGTTGACACGCAATGCAAAATGATAACGGTTGACTGTAAGACGGATGATCGCACTTGGATTTTTAAGAAATCGATTCACAGATTTCTCTAATGAAAGATACGTAATTGGTGGAATGTTCGACATCATATTGAGTAATCGTGCCCTGCGCAGCTCAATCGAATCATCTGACTCTCGCTGCACCTTGAGCATTCTCTCCCACCGATTCAATCCCCACGTCGCTGTTAAAGGGAAGAACTGATCCGTTACATCAAAAATGGATTCGTCCAATTGTTCAAACTCTGGCGCCTCCGTTTTTAGTAAATGATCCACATCATAAATCTCTGTGAAATATGGCGGCAAGTAGTTTTTCATTTCATCAAGTTTGCTCAATAACCTTCACCTGCCTCAGACGTGGTATCTCAATGTCCTGTAATACTAAGTTTTTTGACTCCCCATTCAATAAGACGTTTGCATAATCGGACACGCTCTCTGAATGGTACAAAATATCATTTAAGGCGGACATTCGAATCGTACTTTTTTCAAATGCGATTGATTTTAACAGTGCTTTGACCTTTTCTTCTATTTCTTTTTGCGCACCTTCAAGTGTCCAGTCCATCTGAAGTTCGACGGACACTTCTATGTCAATATCCAGCCACTTGGCACTTTCCACGGTTGCTTTTGAACCAATAGGAGCTTGCCCTTCTCCTTCTCCCGGTACAGGGTCAATATACTCCTGGACCCTTTTGACAAGAAGCTCAGATGCTACATCTAGATTGCCGTCTGTGATGACAATTTTGACCGTTCCCTCTCCATTCCATAGCGGGAACACTTTCGCTCTGCCGACACCAACCACTTCCTCGGCCCACTTTTTGTAATGTGCTCTGTTGGCACTGACAGCCTCTCGCCTTGCGCGTATTAAATACCGATCGTATAATGACGCATCATCTTCTTCCTCTTGCCCTGGTATCACCAATTCCTTCATGATCATTGACTCTAGACCCGGAATGGTATCAAGCGATAGCAGCGGCTGACCTGTTAATTGCCCATTGCCGGCTGTACCTGTTGTCTCGCATTCTAGTGTACCGTCCTTTGAAAATTGAAAATAAACGTCTTCAATAAAGAATCTTGATCCTGCTGGAATGTTTACGTTCTCTGGTTGAATGGTTACGGACCACACCGCTTTGGTGGCTGGCTTTCGTTCAATCCCTACTTCTGCTGCTCGTCTATCTAAAAATTCCCCCTGTGCTGTATCAGCAAAGACAAGCTCAAACACTTGATCAAGCCAAATATACGACTGAGCCAGTTCAGCAGCAGCAGGCGCCAAGGCATTCCAAATGACGCTGTTTTCTCTTTTATCTATGTCATCTGGCAGCCTGTCCAGCATTCTTTCCATCAACGCCTCATACGTTTGCTCCTCAAACATCTCCCTCCATCACCTCCTCTATTTCTAATGTGCCTTCATCTGTGACAATGGCTAGTTTGACTTGAAAGGCATCATTTTGTTTCGTGACTTCTATCTCTTCAATATGATCAATCCGCTCATCAACGACCAATGCTTCTTCTAGCAATCTTGGAATCTCCATTTCTTTGTATTCATCTGTTGCTTCTGTATCGGTCAATAGCTCCTGAATTTCAGTGCCAATGTCGTGACTGTAAATGGGATGTGCATAGCGCTCTGTTCGCAATGTCATATAAATAAATTGTCGGATCGCTTCAATGCCTGTAATGGCTTCATTTGTCAGCCTACCATTTTCAAAATCTATGCGATACGTCGTCGAGGTTTCTACCTCTTCGTCTTCTTCTGTTTCCTCGATTTCTTCCTCTGGTGAAAGTGCCACATTCATCACCTCCCTTACAATTTGTCGATGATGTAAAAGGACTGCCCTCCTGCCATTGCAAGTACCATAATGCTGTCTCCCCTTTTCAACTCATCATCCTCACCCTTATTTAAGCGTTTAGGCCAAATAAGCAGTTCTTCTGGAATGATCAGCTTACTGTTTTCATTTAATCGGATGTGAAGAGGCGAAGCCATTGTGACCTCTCCAATCACCAGATCAATTGGAGAAGCTGCATCTACTGCATTGACAGCGAGTCGTTTAATTGCTTCACTTAATCTCATGCTTGATCACCCTTTGGCATGGAATTTTTCTCAACGACGTCAATTGTCATGGTGTGCTTCACTCCATTGAATTCATGCTTGTCTTGATCGATCCAGTAAGTTTTTTTGATGTTGATTTCAGGGATTTTCAAATAGATTGGCAAACCGCTTTGCAGTTCAGGGATTCCGAGTGCTTGTATGCTTTTCACTTCTTGTTTGACGCCTTTTTTTTCAGCTAGGCGTACTTTCGCTCTTTTTTGAAGCTGCGGCTGGTTGATTTGACCTGTGACCGTCTCCACATGCTGTAAAATGCCGTACTGACTCTGACCCGCTTTATCCTGTTCGATCACCACAATATCTGATTTGCTACCTTTTTTCTTATTCTTCCCCTGTTCGTCTACAGACGTGCGCATCTTCACACGTGTTGCTGTCTCTTCAATGGAGGTGCTGTACTGATAACCGATGAGGTTGACGCCTGATTCAATGACCCACACGTCCTCTGGATCGGGCCAAGCTCTCAGCCCCATCTTGCCTTTAGCAGAATAAATTTGATAATTTCTACCGGTTTGCCGCTTCGTTTCCTTCAATGCTTTTAAAATGATGTCATATAAACTCGTGTCATTTTTAAAAACGAGAGACTTCATGACATGTCCTGTATTTGCGATGGATGTCATAGGAATTTGAAAGTCTGCACCGATCCGCCTCAAAATTTGATCTGCCCGTTGATTTGAAAAAACATATACATCTTGGTTTTTCACTAAATATTGGAGCATATCGTATGCGGTAAAGGTCAGCTTTCCTTCAACAGGCGTCCTAGAAAACACGATGCCTCTGAACAGCTCTTTTCCTTTCCATTTAAAAAGAACCGTGTCTCCTTCTGAGACACGGTAATATGTTTGACTGCCTTGCTTTGTGATAATGTTCGCCTGAATAGAGCGAGGGGCCTGATACCTTTGCCCCTGAAGTGTCACACTCTCTGTGACAAGCTCATACATCGTGCCGCTTCTGATGGCAAAAAGCTCAATCAATGTCAGCCCCCCTATTGTGGTATTTTCAATTTTTGCCCTGGAAAAATCCAATATCCCGGCTGTTTAATATTGAGTTTACTTCGTTTGATCATCGCTGCTTTATTGGCATTCCAAATACGCCGCCATTTTGTACTATCGCCATAAAAACGGCCTGAAATGGCCCAAAGAGTATCTCCTTTTTTGACAGTGTACAATTTTGGTGGTGTTTTTGAGGGTCTTTTCTTTTTGGTTTGTTTCGCTTTTTTCTTTCGTTTGATTTTCCTAGGCGATGCGGTTTTATATTCCTTTAACGCGATCGTAAATTCACGATCGCCTATGTCATAAGACCCTTCCTTGTGAGTGAAGCTCTCAATGCTGCACGTCATATTGATTTTAGTCCCTGTCACAATCAGTCGCACAGACTTCTTTGAACGCATCATTCGTTCAATTTTCGCTATTGCATTCTCTGGTGATGGAATGCTTTTATATTCTGCAATTGGCGAATATTTCTTAGGAAATAATGAGGTGAATGATACTTGTTTAGCCGATGGTACATCAATAAAAGTCAGTTCTCCAAAAGAGGAGACCTTCACTGTTTCATTTTGCACATTATTTGTGATCTCAAGTTCGGATGGAAGCACAGGGAATCGCAGCTTCTCCTTGCCTTGGGAAATCCACAATTGATACACTGATTTACCCATCGATCACGACCCCTTTCGTTCCTGTCTGAAGTTCTACTTCCAATTCGTCTACAAGCATTTGTCTAATTTTTTCGACAAGCGATTGCTGATCCTGTCCATTATGGAAATGCTGATCACCATTGAACTGGATGGTGATTTGTTTATTGCCTGACGTTGTTGCATTCCCAGCTGGCTGTGCTGAGGTGACTTGCTGCATCTGTGATTCTGGTAAAGGAGCAGATGCATTTGATGGATCATAGACTTGCATCCCAAGTGCCTTTGCTGCCTGCGTCAATAAATATCTCCCGCGAATGCCTCTTTCTTCTGGAATAATCCATTCGCGTTTGTTTCCTTCACCGACTCTAGCTACCTGCTCCTGAGTAATCAATCCGCCATTGGCGTAGCCTTTATAAGGACCGCCTCTTCTCATACTCCGTAATCCAGGTGTATTGAAGACTGTTCCATATCTGCCCTTAATGTAGTTAATAGCTGCTACGGCATTATGAATTGGGTTCCAAATATCATTCATGCCCTTGCCTTTATTAGAATGAAAGGTCGGCCCAATGGTTTGCATTAACCCTTTAGAAGGCGTTCCCTTCTTGGCGTTGGAATCCCACAAGTTGATGGCTTTCGGGTTACCATTTGATTCGTGCTGAGCGATTGTCATAAGACCTGGAAG
Source organism: Bacillus sp. BS1807G30 (assembly GCF_040047675.1). NCBI lineage: Bacteria > Bacillati > Bacillota > Bacilli > Caryophanales > Bacillaceae > Bacillus > Bacillus sp. BS1807G30. The sequence goes on from NZ_CP157353.1 coordinate 2,758,110, forward strand.
CCAGCTCATCGATGTGCCAGTCGCCATCAGAGCTGCCATGAGCCATTGCTGAACACTAAGACCTGAAGCACCCATACCGCTGAACGCTCCGATTAATGAACCCGCTTGATTTTCAGCAAACTTTTTCACATCAACTGAATCGAGCCCTTTGACGACACCAATCGATGCGAATTTCCCTAGACTCATCATGACACGTGAAGGAGAATGAATGTCTAGTTCTTCTCTAAACGCCTGTTCCACTTTCTTCGCCATTTCTTTGGCAGCTTGTGTGACTTCACTTGCTTTTGAACGCATGCCGCTATTGAAGGCGTCGATCATTCCTGAACCCCATCCTGGTGATTCTTGTTTGGCTTGCAGGAATGGTTGTTTGACGTGTTGGTCTACGTATTGGCTTGTGCCAATTGATGTGGCATTTTGACCTGTTGCAAAGCCACTAACAGTTCCAGAACCCCAAGTTGGTGATGCTGTCATCACTTGTTGGTATGGTGCTTTTACACGACTTTGCAAAAAGCTATCAGTTCCTGTTGGTGTCATTTGCTGGCCAGTAGCAAATGCCGATACCGTTTGTTGTCCGTACTTTCCTGAATCTGATGTCATTTGATTAAATGGCTGCTGAATGTTTTTTTGCTTCCATTGATCAAGTGAAACCACCTTTTGATTCAGCCCTTGTTCAAAATCATGATTAAATTGCTCACCTATGCTGGCAGATTGGATGTTTCCATTCATTGAAACCGTTCCACCAATTGAACCGGCAGAAGCAGTTGGAGCTGCTGGAGCATTTGGCGTTATTGGAGCTGGAGAGCTAGAAACTGGACTTGCTGCTCCGCTGCTGCTTGGCACAACAGACATTCCAAGATGAGAAGCAGCTTGTGCAAGCAACATCTTCCCACGGCCCCGGTTATTTTGAGTTGGAATGACAAATTCGTTACCCGCTTCACCAATCCATGATAAGGTAGGCTGGGTGATATAGCCGCCTGTTGCATTATTATCAGGTTTTTTCTTTCCAACGATCCAATTTATTACAACATCTACAATACCGCCTGCTTTTTCAAAAATCTTTTGAACCCAACCAAATGCTGCAGAAAAACCATCACTTATGGCACCAGCCACTTTTACGATCGGTGTCTGAATATTATCTTTAAACCATTTGGATAATCCATCCCATATATCTGTCACCACTTTATACGCTTCTTCAAACTTCTTCCCAATGCTATCTTTGATGGTTCCAACCGTTTCTACAAGCGGATTCCATACATTGTTCATAAACCAAGAGGATACTACTCCAAAAATTGATTGAATGGTTTTCCATGCATTTGATAATGCTGTCCAAATCCCAGTAGCGACTGTGACAACTGTGCTGCTTAGCGGTGTCCACACATTCTCAATAAACCAGCCTGCTACTGCACTGAATGTTTCTTGTATCCACGTCCATGCATTGACTAGACTTGACCAGATCGTGGTTGCTACCGTAACGACTGTGTCGCTTAGCGGTGTCCAAACGTTTTCAATAAACCAGCCCGCAACTGCACTGAATGTTTCTTGTATCCATGTCCATGCATTGACTAGATTTGACCAGATCGTGGTTGCTACCGTAATAACTGTATCGCTTAACGGTGTCCACACATTTTCGATAAACCAGCCCGCAACTGCACTGAATGTTTCTTGTATCCATGTCCATGCATTGACTAGACTTGACCAGATTGTGGTTGCTACTGTGCCAACCGTGCTGCTTAATGGTGTCCACACATTTTCGATAAACCAGTCCGCAACTGTAGACCACACTTCAACAATTTGATCTTTGATTTCAATGGCTTTTTGGCCAATCTTCTCAAATCCACCGCCATCAAACCATTTTCCAATTGTTTCACCGATAGATTCTCCACCCATACTTCCAGCGATGCCGCCTACTAGGCCGCCGATGGCTGTACCTACCCCTGGAACTACACTGCCAATAGCAGCACCTGCTGCAGCACCTGCCATTCCACCGGCGATTCCTCCTCCAGTCGCACCGATCTTTTCACCAGCATTCTCTTTTTTCATACCAATTAGATTTGTTGCACTAAGTACACTGCCTAGAATAGGTACTTTCTTTAATAATTTACCGCTCCCTTTACCGATATTTTTCAACGCATCCCCTAATTTACTTGGAGGTCTTCTATTCATTTCGGTTCTTGTTGTGGCATTTGGATTTCTAGGTTGTCTTGGTGATTGACCATTTCTATTTTTAGTTTTAGTAGATCCTCCCCTGCTTAAACCTCTTGCACAACAGGGACAACAACTATTGCGAAACAAACCTTTACCACCTCGCGGCTTAGATTTCTTATTGGGAGCTGAATTTGATGGTGTGGATGTTGGCGCTGTTGTTGGTGCTGTTGTTGGTGCCGTTGTTGGCGCTGTTGTTGGCGCTGTTGTTGGCGCTGGAGTGCTACTTCCATTCGATTGATCACCTGCACCAAAGAGACGGTCTAATACATTGGTCACCAATTCATCTAGTTTTTTTTCAGGATTAAATTTAATCTTCTCTTTTATTCTTCCGATCACATCTTGCTTGTACTCTTCCATTTTATTTTCAACCCAAGGAAGTGCCTTTTCGTCCCAAAACTTTCTAGGACTTAATTTTTCTTTCAGCTTGTCTGCAACATCACCTGCATATTTTTGAATTTCACTTAATCCTTTATTAGCAAGGCTCTGGAGCCAACCCTGTTTAGGTTCATCCGTTTTAACCGACGGACTAACAGCCTCAGGTTCTTTTTTTATATTTTGTTCTTTCACAACTGACTCTGCCTGATCTCGTTTTTTCAACTTACTCTTTGCATTGTCTTGAACAGATACTCTGATTTCGTGTTTAGCCATTGTCAAGCTTTTGAGTGTCTTTTTGATTCGTTGAATGGCAGCGGTGGCTTGGTCAACCATGTTTAATCTCATATAGTACGTTCTGTTCATGAGCTGAAGGATTGATTTTTTGATTGATGACATTTTTCCTGACAACTGATCATTCAGTTTGAACGTCACCAGGATTGGACTTGTTCCGGATTGTTTCAATCGATCTATACTGGATTTAATGACATCTAGTCCTTTTGCTTGAATCGATATGACCATCTGTTTCGGTATCATGTTCAGCTGGTTTGTTAATGATTTGAGATCACGATAGATTCCTTGATCTAGCTTCATGGACAATACAGAAAACCTTCTCATCGATAAATTGAGGTTCCTTAGCTTCTTTTCATCCATTTCCAGGCTTATTTTCACCGGTTTTCTAAATGGTTTGAGCTGCTTCTCAAACGTTTGAAAACGTTTTTGAATGCGCAACAGCTTATTTGATACTTTGTCTTCTAATTCAAATCGTGCAGTGAGCTTCGCCAGTTTATTTCCCTCCTTTCTTTGCTTCTTTTTCTAGCATATCGAGCTTGTAGCTGATGAGTCCGAATAAGAATGCCTTAAATTGTCTTGGTGCTTCGTATAAATCGAGAAGTTCTGATGGGGAATAGTGAAGCTCATGCATGGCGTAATATAAAAACACTGCTTCCTTATCCCCATCTTTTATTAGTTTTTTGCTGCGTCTTCTAAATCTTCAATTTCGTCTTCAAATCCGTTGATTTCAATGGCTTTGTTTAACCAGTTTGCGTATTCACCGCCGACAGATAAAACACGTTTTGCAACTTCAACTGGATCTTGTGTGCTGTAGGCTTCTCTTAATTCCTTTGAGCGGAAATCTGGATAAATCGTCGATTCAATGGCAATCCGTGCGTAGAAGCGCTGGCTGTCTAAGTCTTTCACACGACCTCTGCCTTTGACATTTTTGAACGTGGTGTTTTCTTTTTCCAGTTCATCAATACGTTCCGTAGTAATCGCTTTGAAGACAAAAGGAATGACATTCCCTTTTTTATCAACAAAACGCTTAGAAATTGGCACTTTGACCTCTTCCGCTTCTACTGTTTGTCCTGGCATAAAAAATGAAAGATCAAATGTTTGTTTTTCGCTCATGTTTAAAAACTCCCTTTTGTTTGTTTTTTGAATACAAAAAAGCACATCCATTTTTGAATGTGCTTTCCAATCTTTTCATGTATAATATAACTCGTACAATTGAACGGCTTGCTCAAGGGTGTCTGGCTCATCCCCGATAGGAAGGGGGTGATGCTCATGTCAACGTTCCAAGCGATTTCCCTAATGCTTTTATTCGGGATGTTTATCCTTGCTTTGTTGACGTATATAAACAAAAAATAGACTCCCCCTTGAGCTTTGGTAGGTGAAAGGGAAAGTCTATCCTTAAAACTATCTAATTGATAAGCCAGCCCCTTGAAGGGCCTCATTGTACATTGCCGGGATGTTAGCGCATCCTGGCTTCTTTTTATTGTATGCAAATCGCTTTGCATGTAAACATCATTTTGTGTGTCATTGAATGCAATGTGCATTACAAATGCATTCATTTTTCATTACATTTGCATTATAGCATATTTGGTTTTTATTTAGCTAATTAATTAGCTAATTTCCTCCGCATTTCTTAGAAAGAATTCTTCAGCTTTTCAGGCAGATCAAAGTCTTCAAATGTAAATGGAACTTCTTCTTCAAGTGCCTCTGAATCAACATCTAGTCCAGCAATTTTAGCTGAATCAAAGTTGACATCGAATAATGTCACACGCTCTGTGCCTCGGCCTGATGATTTATCATCAATTACCGCTTGAAGAGTGAAATAAGGATCTTCCCCTTTTTTCACATAGTTGAGCATAAGTTGAACGAAACGTGACGTAACTTTATAGAATGTTGCCGTTCCTGTTCCGTTTGCCCCTGTTGTTTTATGACCAGTCATTCGGCGGCCCATTACGTTCACTTCTGATTTATTTTTCTCCACGTTTGCTTCAAACGTTTTGATAAAGGCAAGCTCCTCACCTTCTAAGAAAAGACGACCTTCTTTACCTGAGATTGTATTTTGCGCTTTAAAAGCCATCTTACTTCACCTCCACATTGAAATAGAATTTTTCTGCTGCGTCTACTGGCTGTACTGCTAAATCGATGATAAATCCATCACGATCTTCATTGAGGCCAATGACGATATCTGTTTCTGAGTTAAAGCCTGTAATGCCGCTTCCATCTTGAAGTTGTGTGAGATACTGTGTAATCAGTGTTTTCACAAGCTGCACACCGTCGTCTGATGCTGGAATGTCATTGCCATTGGCTTTGCGTAATTTAATCAAATTTTTCAGTTCAAATGTTAAATCATTGTTGATTGCATCTAGCACACGGATGATTTTGTTTTTCGCCATTTGCTGGTTCTTTTCAACCGTGAAGCTTGTCAAAGAGTTAATATCTTTTTCAACGCTCACCGTGCGGTCTCTTGCATCGAAAGTGAAAAGAAACTCTCCTTGTGATAAACGGTATTCTACTTGATCATTATCAAGACGCTCTAATGTATCGACTGCGCCTTCGTATTCAACAAAGGTCAGTGACTGATTAAAATTCGCTCCTGCACTTGCTCCTGCGACCCAAGCTGTTGTTTGAGCAGGCGTCAGTTCTGTTCCGTCTTCTAAAACAACACCGCTTGTGACATTGATGATTCCTTCTTGATCAGCTGCATAGTTAGCCACAACGCCTTGCACCTTACGTCCTTGCTTATCACGTAAACGCTCAATAAATGACGCGAATGTCGCTTTTAATTGCTCACTATTATCGACTGGAAGTGCAATGACATCAAAGTATTCCGTTTCAGCTGCTTCTAGGAAAGCTGTATAATCTGCGACACTTGCCACACCGTTTTTTCCGCCGCTTAAAGCCGCGCCAGCAGTAATGACCGCTTCACCTTCACCAGAAAATTGAACGTATTTGTTTTTCACAAGATCTTTGACATCTGTGACCACCTGTTTATCGACAATATCTGTTCCAAGATAGGTGATGACGTCACGCTTTGTGCTGTCGAGTACATTTTCTGCCACTTGAATGGTGATCTCATTTCCTTTTTGACCACCATAATTGGCTGTGACCACAAAGTTTTCTGCAATTTCCGCTTTGGCTGGCTCTCCTTCATTTAAACGATAAAGTAAAACCGTTTGCGCTTTTTTCTTCGCTTCACGGAAAAGAAGAAGTGACTTATCATCAATGTTAAGCCCGACCTTTTTATTTAAGTCTTCCATATCGGAAACGGAAATAAAGGTTTTTGGTTCTCCCCAGCTCATGACAAGAGGAAGTGCAACTGTTCCTCGCTCGCCTAAAGTAATTCGCTGCTCTGCTGTTGTTTTAAAATTAAAGTAAATGCCAGGACGCTTTTTCTCTGTACCTGGTGTAAAAGTGCCTCCGTTCATCCTTTAAACCTCCTTGGACAAAAAAGCATCGATGTGCTTCTTTGCTTCTGTTTTTGTAATTGGTTGATGTTTGATATAAAAAAGAGCACCTTCAAGGATTTCTGGTTTTACCCCAAAAAGATCCTTGCTGTGCTCTTTTAAGGCTTCAAATGAAAAGCCAAATTCTTTTTCTTCGCCCGCTGTTTGATCGAGCTGTGTTTTTTTAGTCTTGCTCACGTTTGATCACCCCATCTGAAAAATTGATATCTTCTAGGCTTGGCTGTTTATCTCGGTTGTACCAATAGCTGCTATCCCACGTCAGGACAATCGCTGCTACACCTTGATCTATGATTCTTGTTTCCACTCTTTTTATGCGGACATAATCATCAAGCACCTCTCCATCTTCACTGATCATCTGAATGATTTGACGATCAGCAAGCAATGCATCGACGACTGTTTCCGCCGCATCATGCGCTTTTTCTGTATCCATATGAAACACTTTCACTTGCAGCGAATAAGATTTCATAAAAGTAGACACTGTATCTGGACCACTAATGACAGTCACTGGCGGCACATAAACAGATGGCACTTGGAAACGCTCTGGCAGAAGACGATCATACATTTTCACAGGAAAGCGTGTGTATATATAATGCATGATTGCCCCGACTTCTTGATTCATTCCATCACCTCCCAAAATGTCGATCGATCCAGCTTTGAAGCTTTCGATCCAGCGAGTGTTCAAACATTTGTTCATAGAGCATGACGGCATGATCCCAGTACCCATTTCCTTCAATCCATTGAGATGAAAGCATCATGCCAGTACTGGCATTCGGATCATATTCAAAGCGGCTGCCGTTCCATCTGCCAGGCACCCATCTTCGTTCTCCATTTGAAGAAATGGCATGTCCATCGTTCACGTAAGAGGCATAATCAAGCTGTGTCCCCACTTCTAGCGTGAGCCCGCCTCGGGAAGTGAGAAAGTAATTCTCCTTGTCACCTTTTTGAAAGGAATTGAGGAGACGGCCTGTATCAACAGCCTTTTCTTTGATGATTTCATCTTGAATGATGTCTAGAAACTGTAAGCCCATTTCCTGTAACCACTCTTGATATTGCGCCGTTAAGCCGATACTATTTGCCTGTTGGAGCTGGGATAGCAGCCGGTCAAGTCCATCAATTTTCATAAGTTTTCCTTTCTGACGGCCATCACTTCCATGTGATGATTTTTCACTCTTTTTGGCTGCTGCAACTTGAGTGAGATGCCGTTCCACACCATTTTGTCATGCAAGCGAATGTCGCTTGCTAAAGGGAAATGGACGAGATAGGACTGATAGATAACTGTATTCGGTTCTTCTTGCACGAGTGACTGGCTTTTTTCTACAACATAGCAAGCCACATCTCTCATACTTGGTGTATCAGGATAAGTGAGGTCCGTTTGCAGATCCCCTGCTGGTATACCAAATTTGCCACGGACTGCCCCCTCATTCTCTAAGTGAAAAAGATCACAGCGATCCGTTAATAGAGAATCATAGCTCATAATGATCTCACCTTTAAATTGGCGCTGCCGCCAGTTAATGAAGGTTCAATATAATCAACAAGAAGGGCATACACATAAGGTCTGCCTTTCACTTTGTCCGCTGCCTTTGCATATGAATAATCACCCATTTTTTCTGAAGTCAAGCCTTTCATCATGGATTCATCATCATTCAGCATGGCAAAATACTGGGCCATTTTTAATAAGGCGATCCTTGCTTTTTCAGGAATGGGCTGATATTTTTCATGCGTAAAATCGTGCCCGACCATTTGAAATACCGCTGCTTCTGCTTCAATAATATCTGCCGCTAGTCTCTCTACAGAACGATTTTTCACGCGATCAAATACAGAATAGGCTTGTAGTTCCTCAGCAGAAATGATCATAGCCTGCTGTCACCTACTCTTTCACTTTCATGACTTTGGCTACAGCATCCTCTTCCTCAAATTTGCTGTCGAGCTTCGCTGTCAGAACAATGATAAACTTACGGCTGCGAATATCTTTTTCTACTTCAATGCGAATATTGCGAGAAAACCCTACGATAATGTTTTTCGGATGTGTCAGTAAAATATCTGATACATCTGTTCCTTCTTCATCATATGGCTGCATATTGGCAAGACCTTTGACCGGAACACCAAATGCAGAAGAAAGGCCGCCTTGAATCGCCGCATCTCCGAGACCTGTCTGACGGTTTGCTACTTGGTCTTTCCACTCGACCTCTAAACTTGGGGATGTATAAAAACGGAAATCCTGAGGTACACGTAAATATTTTGACGGCATCGCTTTATAGGCTTGTTTGAACATTTGACGGCTAATTTCCGCTCCATTCGCATCGACAATATGAGAAACTGCCTGTTTTCGTACGCCATCCATTTGAGCTAAAAATGGATCTTGTGATGTTGTATCACCGTTGACGATCAGTTCTTCAATATCGACTGCCGCTCGTTCCGCCAGCATTTGCATAATGGTCTGCTGAATCCCGTCTTTTTCAATGTTGTTTTCAATGCTGTCGTACGTCATATGAATCTCAGCAATGACTTCTTTTGCATTGAGCTGAACAGTGCTTGTCGCTGGGACAACACGGTCTTTTGCATCAAGCGCTTTGCCTTCTTCTGCTGGGCGTAAAATGCGCTGACCGAAGCCGATTTTTTCGATTTTTTGTGAATCACTTTCCATTGGAATGATACGTGCATCATTTAAAACGGTTGGTGTATTTTGCATCATTCTAATGAATGTGTTAGATTGGGCTGCGTTCATGAGACCGCCTGTTTTTAAGCTGGCAAGTGTCATTTCAGCCTTGCGAATCAACTCTTGATTTCTCACACTTTTTCCTCCTTATTTAGGCTTATAGTAAGCCATCCCATATGGGCTTTGTCATATCATTTTGTGTATCGTGATTTGTTTGTTTAGAAATGCCCCGCGCTTTTTCAAGCATGTGTATCCGCTCTGAAATAGGCAGTAGCTGCTGCTGAAGCACATCCTGAATCGCTGCTTTTTCTCTGCCTGCTGATTTCTCTAAGGAAGAGAGCTGATGGCGAATTGGCGCAACCACTTGCTCCAGCACTTTTTGTACAGGTTCTTCTTCACCTGTTTGATCTGTCCCTTGTTTATCCGCTTGTTGTAAAACGTTGTCGATGGCCATTTTTGCTTTTTCTAGTTCGCGTACTTGATCAGTCGTTAATCCGGCATCTTGCTTTTGAACGGATGCTGGTCTTTCGCCAATCGTTTGGAGGACATCATTTGTTTTCAACACATCCTGCACAATTGGCATCAATTGTTCAAGTGCCGCTCTTACGCTAGATTCATCACCATCACTTGACTGCAACGTTTCCAGCAGATGATCTAAAACGCTCCAAAATTGTTGTGGCATATTTGCACCTTCCTCTTTCAAAAAGAAATTTTTCAGCAAAGAAAAAAGCCCTCTCTCGTTCGTTTCTTGAGATAGGAGCTGATCGTGTTCCTCTATTGCGATGATGTCTGCTGTTCCAGCCATTGAGTAGCCTGTAATATGGCCTTGCTGAATTTGGTCCCAAATATCTTGTGATGCCTTTGTCACAAGTACCCAAGATCCTTTTTGAATCAGCTCCCCGCCTACTTCAAAATCCGCTGGGGCAATGTATGATTCGACGACTTCGCCAACACCGTCTTGAAAATCATGCTGTTTATCAATGTGACGGGCATCTTTCATAAAACCGTGTGCTGCTCTTTCAATTTCTTTGGCTGACATAAAGTCTTGATGTGCATCAGGTGTATTCGGTTCATACACGACGCCATATACGAGGCGATGCGCGTCCTCTGCCTTCGTCAGGACACTGACTTCTTTTTGAAAGTCAGGCTGCTTTTTCTTTGCTTTCATCAAGAAAAATTTCTTTTGGTTGGCGGCCCTGTCTACATAGGAAACATGCGTAATTTTTGCGTTTTTTAATTCCCTTGGCATATGTTCACCCCCTTTCAAAAAAAGCTCACGTCCTTCTATTTCTCTAGCCGGTTTGGCTCAGATGGAGACAGCCCATCAGCTGTTTTTATGCGGCTTTCTAAAGGTCGGTGGTAGAATTCTTCCGGCCATTCCTCTAACGTCTTGCCAAGAATACGCCCCGCAAGATCTCGTAAATCATTTGGCGATACTGCCCCAGCCTGAATAAATGGTGTCAGAACCTTCGCTATCTCTAATGGATCTCTAAAGTCAGGGCCATTTAATAGAAAGCGGACATGCCATATATCTAAATCCGGGAGAAAAAGAGTATTGAGTTTCCCTGTAATAAGATGCCGCTCTGGCTGAAATACTTGCTCCTCCGTTGTTTTTCGCGCGGTATCTGCTGTAGCCTTGTTATAATCTTGTGACTCTCCTGTGTAAATAGGCGGCAGACGAAAAGCGGAGCGGATTTTGTTTCTCGTCTTTTCATCATATTCTAAAAAGAGCGCATCCTCTTGTAGGATTTCCGCCAAGGATTTAAAGTTCACTTTGACATTTGATACATCTTCTTCACCTGTTAATCCTTTTTCTGTCGGAAGCCCTTCTACTTCAAGCAATAAAAACTTATGCGCATGGTCAGAGCCTTCAATATCATCCATATAATCTTGTAGCTGCTGATAAGAAGTCTCTGACAGCATGCCGTTTTCAACAATGATGGCACCAGGTACATGCCTTCCTTGCTTAAAATAAAGATAATTCAGCTCTTCTGCTTTTCGTGCGCCATACATATTGACGATGTTGCCAATCCAGCGGGGAATCCCATACGTCCCACTGCCAATTTTAAAATGAATGACTTCTGTTGCTTGAAGTGGTTCTGGTGTAGCATCATCGTACTTGCCTGTTTCACAATTTAATATGCGCGGATCACCATACTCCTTGAAAAAGACTTTCTTCTCATTGATGACCTGCACATATTTTCGGAATCGTTTCTTGCGATTCATCGTCTTTAATTCGCCGTTTTCTGTGTAGCGGAATTCGACGTCGACTGGCTCACTTAGCTTGCAAATGCGGATATGGAGTGCATCCAAATACTCGATTCCTGCCGGCTTTCCTTGTCCATCCCGCAGCACCTCTAAAAAGCCATTTCCTGTTTTCTCCCGGTCTTCTAGGACATAACCAAGAATCACGTCAGCAGACTCATCATAGTTCATGTATTTCGTAAACTCTTCGAGTCTTGTCCATTCCTTCTCGGCTGTCTTCTTTTTGACCGGTTTCACATCTTCCGCATTAAAATCAAAGGCGTATTCCACCCCAAATCCAAAACCTAAAATGTTTGTTCGATACGCATCTATACATTGCTGAAGAATCGTTGAGTATTCTGCCATGCTTTTTAATTCGTTGATATGGTAGGGCGGGGGGACAATGTCATCTTTTTCGTATGAAAATTCATCCTCATACATTTGTTTTGTATGATCAGACATGTTGGCCTTCATAATCGTTGCTTTTAATTGTTTCATTGTATGGACCTCCTCTCTCGGTTTGGACGGACACGCTCTGAAGCAGTCTGTTTCAAATCGGTCACCTCATAATCATCTAGCGCATACCAAATGGCGGATAATGTGTGTGGATCGATTTGAAATTCATCTTCCTCTAAGCGGCCGTTCTTATCTGCCTTATAGGTTAGTGATTGAAGTTCATAGATGGTATAAGGGCAAGCATCAGAACAAATGATTTTCTTAAATCGTTTGATTTTCTTTGTATATTGCAAACGTGAGCCTTGGAACTTATGTGCAGCGACCATTTGAAATCCGCGCTGCCGAAAATAGTGAATCGTTTTAGGTTCTGCTGCGTCTGCCTTAATGAGTTCCTTTGATTCAACAAATTCTTTCAGATCAACAGCTGTTTCATCATCCGTTTTCCCGCGGTCGTAATATTCCCAATAAATATATAAGTACTTTTTTTCATGATCGACAGCTAACCGAATGAGCGCATTGTAGGATTCGACAAATCCAAAATCCATCCCCGCTCGTTTCAGCGGTCTTTCAATCTGCCCGATCGCTTCTAATACGTCAGCATGCTGTCTGACCTCAAATTGTGGAAACACTTTTGTGCCATTGATACCGAAGTATCCTTTCCTTGCAATTCGATAAAGATCTGGATCGTATTCTTTCAGCTCATCCAGCTGCTTGACATAGCTTTTAGGAAGAAATAGATTGTCTTCTGCTGTTGAGTGGTGATAGTACGTATCTTTTATCACGATGGTTCGCTGTTTGTATAAGGTTTCGTCATCAAGGACAAAACGTTTCAGCTGCTCATCTCGAAAGAAATGTCTGTACGTCCAATTATCCTGACCAACGGGATTCGTCGATAACATCATATAAAGAGGTAAAACCGGATGTCTCAGCCTTCCAAGCAGTTCTTTAAACCCTTCATAAGAAACCTCGGAACACTCCTCAATCCAAATAATTGAGATATTGTTGATCGACTTCAATTTCTCAGGCTTGTCCAGTCCTTTAAATAAAATGCTGCTCCCATTGCGAAAAGTGAGAGCAAGCGGTGAACTGCGGCACTTTACTAGATGATCGATGCCAAGATCGCTGACGATTTCTTGTAAAAGAGAATAGGTCGACTCCCGGTGCGTATCATACACTTCTCGAATGACAAGTGCTGTCCGTTTTTCCTCAAGCAGCTTTAAGATCAGCTTTAAAGCAATGTGATAGCTTTTGGATGAGCCATAGCCGCCTACTAAAAACTGAAACTTTTGATTCCAATCGAACAAAAAGTGTTCAAAGTGAGGATTGACTTCTTTTTCAATCAACGGCGTCATGAATCGTCCTCTTTTCTTTTGATCATGATATGAAGATCTTCTTCTTTTTCCTCACGAACTGCTTTTTTTGTTTTTTCGATTGTCAGCTCAATTTGCTTCAGCCTTAATCTTCGTTCATCTTTCGCATGAGCGAGCTCTTCAAACTGTTTAATCAGCCGTCTTAGCTCTCCCATTGCACGAGATTGGGCATTTAAAAAAGTGGCATGCCGATCCCATGAAAATTGAAACGAAAATTCCTCTGCCGTGATCTCTGGCTCTGGATGAATGCCTTCACCTGTTTCTTCCTCTAATGAAGAAGGCAAGTACGTCGCCTTTTTCAGTTCTTTGATCATGTCATCTTGATCTGCTACATGCATGATGCGCTGCGCTCGAATAATGGCTGCGTATTGAATTTGAATTTGATCCCAGATGATATCAAGAGATGTGCGCCCATCCATTTTTTCCATGATTTCAATCGTTTCATCTGAAAGAAATTGATGAAAAATCGAGTGCGCCTGCTTTGACGGTGTTTTTTGTCTTTGCCAGCCGTATCGTCTTTTCCATGATTTGACGGTATGGATGGAGACGTTGTAATGATCCGCTAGCTGCTGGTACGTCATCCCTTTCATATAATCCTGCTTAGCCTCTATCCGTTTATCTTTCATTTACATTCACCTGCCGCCTCCTTTTAGTTCGAATGATTCCCTGAAGAGGAATCATTTGTGCCGGGCTAGCAAACATTCGTTTGGTCTTTCTAACTATAGGTGGCAACTGTAAGACAAGCTTTTGAAGATTGAGTGATGAAAGAAAAAACACCTATTCAGCAGCTTTAAATAGGCGTTCTTGTACTTTTTTGGACATTTTGGTCCGAGCTCTTTCCATATGTTTTTGGACTGTTCCTTTTTTTACATCTAGCATAATCGCAATCTCGCTAAATGACAGACCCTGCGTTGTGTGCATAAAAAATACGTCTTTCTCTCGATCTGTTAAAACAGACAAAGCTTCATCGATTCGCCTTTTGTCTCGCTCACTTACCTCTCTTTCTTTCTCTTGAATGAGGGTGTATTCATGTGATAAAGCCTCTAATACTTCTGGATTGGCAAGAATGGTGCGCTGATACACAGATCTTCTGTCTAATCCTCTGCGTGCGCCTGGCTCTCTACCGATTTGAAGCCATTCCACCACGTATTCTAGATCGCTGACCATACTGGCGATCATTTTTTGATCATGTTTGTCCTGATCTGACATCTGTTTCTCTTCTTTGTCTTTCAATTGTTCATATCGTTTTCTGGCATCTTTTAAACTTCTTTTATATTCGATCAGTAAATCTTGCATCTGTGCTCTCTCCCTTTTTTAAGAAAATAAAAAACGGACACCAATCAGCCCCTTTTTATAGGGTCTTGATCAGTGTCCGCAGGCTTTCCGTCTTGGACTTATTCAGTTATTCTTGTTCATCAGGCTAGCTGATTTTAAAACCAATCTCGTGATCGACTCTTGCAAAATGTCCTTTTGCTGTTTGAATAATCGTTTTTCCATGCTCAGGTACATCCATCATATAAGCCGTTCCTACGTTTCCATCTAACACAATGACTTGAATCTTTCCTTTTTCCATTTCACCGACAAATGTCTGGTTTTCTTGAATCATGAGTTGTTTTGGCTCGTTCATATGCTTGGCTCCTTATTTGGTGGTGAGGATCTCATATCATCACCCATCGTATTTAAGATGATTTCCATTCGAGGACGCATGCTATAAAACTGTGAAACTCTTAATTCTACAATCTGTAAAGAGGCGTCATCGGCAATGGCATGAAGTGCTTCTTGTATATACTGCAAACTTGGTTGAAGAATGCTGATGTGTACTGGGCGTATCAAGCCTTTTTCAGCAGATGTACGCGTGTCTTGGCTGTTCGCTAGATCAATGGGCATATTGTAAAATAAGCGAATGTCGAGTGATAATGCGCCTTTTATTCTGCTTGAGCATTGCGCTTTTGCGGCTGCTTGAATTCTGTTTATCAATGTCTCTTTTGTGCATAAATGTTCTTTTTCAATGATAAAATGAAGGACCATGCTACGATCTCCCGTCATCCTTCGCCCACTGCCGAATGTCTTGTTCGTTTTGACCCGCATTGAGCAAACATTTCAGGAATGTCATGATTTGCTTCAATCGATTCATGTCGCATTCATCCTTTCCTTCTTCTTGTCATCAACATCTTTTTCTGCCATGAGGGTCATGTATGTGCGTTTTTCTTCTGCCGTGGGGAAAGCAAACATCGGCTCTTTTTGATGAAAAGTGATCCAGCCGCCAGCTTTTACTAGGCAATGCTGTGCTTCTTTTCGGGCATCAAATGTCATCTGATGTCTCATCATCATCAAATCCTTTCTCACGGTTCTCGTCCTCTAATCGATAACCATTTCGGGACATTTCATATGGCCAGTAACGTTTTGGATAGCCGAAATCATTCATTTGTGTCACCATCGGATGTTCGATATTCATTCTGTTTGTCTCCCCTTTTTAAGAACGGTCTTCCTCAAGACTATTACTCTTTTTGTGTAACTTTTGACCAAAAAAAAGCTCTTGAACACCGATATTTAGCAAATCTGCAATATGCTTGGCTATTTCTAAGCTGGGCTTTGTTCGGCCCATTTCTATATTTGCATAGCCACTCGTGTACTTATATCCAAGTTTTTTCGCCATATACGTTTGTGTTTTTCCTTGTAATATTCGTTCTTCTCGTAAATTTTCAAGTTTCATGTTTCCACCTCTTACTCATTATGTGTAAGTTATATTCATTATGATAATATACACAAAACGAGTAAGTCAATCATATTTTTATTCTTTTTGTGTATTTATTTATCTTTTCCGTGTAATTCATGATAAAATTTACACATAATATGAAAAAAGGTGTTTCCGATGGATAATTTGACTGGAAAGATTCTAACTGAATTAAGAGAGAAACATGGATGGAGTAAGTCTACCGTTGCCAAAAAACTTGGATTAAAGGCGATGTCAACCTATGCCAACTGGGAATATGGATTGAGAAAGCCAGATGGTGAAATGATTGTGAAAATCGCCGAGTTATACGGGGTCTCAACAGATTATCTTCTCACAGGTAAAGACAAAAACGCCTCTGATGACGATCTTGCAGATGATCCTGATTTGCAAATTGCGTTTAAAGCTGCCTCCGATTTTTCTGAAGAAGCACGAAGACAAACCATCGACTTTATTAACTACATTAGAGAGAAAGAGAAACAAAAAGGCCGTCAGCCAAAACAGACAGACGACAAATAAAAGATCTCTTTTTATAAAGCATCACATAGCTGGGTAGATACCCAGCTTTTTTTATGTCTCTTTTTCCTCCTAAAAAAGAATGACATATGAATAAAAAATCATGTGTTTTTTGGGTAAAATCGTCTTCCCCTACATAATACGTGACAATTTTCACCAAAAATACTCATTTTTCCACTTATTTTGATTGACATATAATTCTATTATTATTAATATATGTATATACCAAAAAAAGGAGTGTTACCGATGAAAAAATTAATGAAAGCTTGTACATTGTCTTTAGCTGCTTTAGGTGCTCTTACGTTCTTCCAAACTGAAGGTGCTCATGCAGCTGCACAGCCTAAAGAACCAGTTATAGCAAAAGCTCCTATTATGAATAAAGTGATTACAGTGAACCGCACACTTACTGTAGGTTCTTCGATCGCTGTTTCACTTCCAGCAAGTCAAATTTCTGTCTCAGGCGCAACGTATGCCATTCAATTAGACCAAACTGCTCCAAATTTCACTTGGATCCGTGCTGTACAACGCGGTTCTGTTACAGTGTCTTACTATAATTCACTAGGTGAGCTCGTCATTAACTATATTACTGTTCGTTAAGCGATTTTTTTCATATGAAAAGGCGATGACTACATGTTCATCGCCTTTTTGTGTTTTTTAATTAAGCCGCTTACCAGTGCTTGCCAATCTCTATCCATTATGTTAACTTTTAATAAAAATAAGTTTACATATTGAGAGGGGCTTATGATGGGAAAAATAACGTCTTTGTCTTGGGAAACGATCGTGAAGAAAGCCATCAATCATGAACCGATTACGATGGAAGAAGGTCTAAAAATTCTTGGAGCAGACGACGCAGAGTTGCTGCCTATTATGCATGCAGCTTATCAGGTGAGATTTCATTTTTTTCAAAAAAAGGTGAAGTTAAATATGATCTTTAACGCCAAAAGCGGATATTGTCCTGAAAACTGCGGGTATTGTTCACAATCGGTGATTTCAACAGCTCCTGTTGAGAGGTATACAATGCTTGACCAAAAAACCATTGTGGCCGGTGCGCGTGAGGCGTTAAAAAGAAAAGCAGGGACTTATTGTATTGTAGCAAGCGGGAGAGCACCTTCGCACCGTGAATTAGATGAAGTCACCGCAGCAGTAAAGGAAATTACTGAGTCGATGCCTTTAAAGGTGTGTGCATGCCTTGGGTTATTAAATGAAGAAAAAGCGAAGCGGCTGAAGGAAGCGGGTGTTCATCGGTATAATCATAATCTCAATACACATCAAGATCATCATGCTCAAATTACAACGACCCATACGTATGATGACCGCGTATCGACCCTTGAGAAGGTCAAACAGTCAGGGATGTCACCATGTTCAGGGGTTATTATTGGGATGGGCGAAACCAATCAGCAAATTGTCGAAATGGCTTTTGCGCTTAGAGCCCTTGATGCGGATTCGATTCCCGTCAACTTTCTCCATGCAATTGAAGGAACGCCTCTTGAACATCAAGAACGCACACATCCAATCAAAGCGTTGAAGGTTTTGGCACTGATGCGATTTATCAACCCGGCTAAGGAAATTCGAGTATCTGGGGGAAGAGAGTTTAATTTACGAACGCTTCAGCCTCTCGCATTATATGCAGCGAACTCTATTTTCGTAGGCGATTATTTAACGACAAAAGGACAGCAAGTTCAAACCGATCATCACATCATTGAAGATTTAGGTTTTGAAATAGAAGAATGTGCGCTTTAAAAAAAGTCTGCCGATGAATCGGCAGACTTTAGACGTTGAGATTAGAATCTTTTATGGAAATCGACAGTACCGCTTCCTTCTTCGCGGTCAAAGCTGCCAACAAACGTCCAGTTAATATAGCCGCCGTCACCATTGTTGACAAACGTACCATCTTCAAATACCCAAATACCAAACGTAATGCCGTCATATTCAACACTATCATAATAGACAACATTGTTCAGTCCGCTAAAATCATGATCTTGGCTTAAGTTTTGAACAACTACGTTGTAATTTTGACCTGCTTCATAGAATGCACTGTATGCCGCATTTTTTACAAATCCATCACGATTTTGAGATGATTTTACTGCTTGTTCAATTTTATCGGCAATGGCTACTGGATCAATCGAGACACTTCCATCGACACCTGTTGTCGTAGCAGCTTCAGCCTTTTGACCAAAAGTCGTAAGAGATAAAGGGACAGCAACCATTGACGTAGCAATCACAGAGCTAACAAAAAATTTACTTGTTTTCCTCATTATTTCTAACTCCTCCTTTAATTGGTATGTTTATGTACTACCCTTTTCTTTGTCACTTAAACACTAATTTAAGAAAAAACTTCTTTTTCTACCAATTAAGAGGCTGTTTTTACTGTTTAAAAGGGCAAAACAACAAAAAAACTACTCTTTTAAAAGAGTAGTTTTCCATCATTACATAAACAGGATAAATAAAATCAGACCTAGGATGATTCGGTAGATCGCAAAAGGCACAAGTTTGATTTTATTAATCAGTTTTAGGAAGAATCGAACAACAAAGAGAGCCACAATAAACGCACTCACAAAGCCCACAATAAAGAATGGAAGCATGTCTGTTGTTAAATATTCGGCATTTTTAACAAGTGTTAAGAGGCTTGCTCCCGCCATAATCGGCATGGCCATAATAAACGTAAAGTCAGCCGCCGCTCGGTGATTCAGACCAAGAATAACACCACCTGCTATTGTAGAACCTGAACGCGAGAAGCCTGGCCATAGTGCTAAACATTGAAATAACCCGATATACAGCGCTTGTCTGTACGTCATATTATCCACAGAGCTTGTTTCTGTTTTACGTTTATTGATCCAATCAGCGACAAGCATCAGCACAGCCCCTAAAATCAAACCGACAGCGACCGTTCTCACATCAAACAAATATTTATCAATATAATCTTCAAATAAGAATCCTAAAATGACGGCTGGGACGAGTCCAACAGCAATTTGAGCAATGGTCAGCTTATGTCCGCTGCGTTTTTGTTCTTCTGTGATATTTTTCTTTAAGCCTAATAAGTTCAAAATACGATCTTTGAACACGATCATGACAGCTAAAATAGAACCTAACTGAATCACGACTTTAAATGTGTTTGCAGCCTCTGGCGTAATGATGTCTTTTGATTTTAGCCAAAGATCATCAACAATGATCATATGCCCTGTAGACGAGACAGGTGCATACTCTGTTAATCCCTCGACAATTCCTAAAACCAGTGCCACGAATAAATCCCATAGATTCATGATTTTCTTTCCTTTCAATTCTGATCTTTTGAAGGCAAACATCTATGTCCACATAAAGACAAGCTTTCTTTTTCGAAAGCTCGTCTTTATGATACTATATTTTTTTCTAAAAAAGATTATGACATCAAACCTTTTCTTCTTTATACAAATTGGATCGCATTTTGAACCAATCAAACAGGTGGGTCGTGATCACTTTCAGAACGGCATACGTCGGAATCGCGACAATGATGCCGACTACGCTGAACAATTTACCTGCTGTTAATAGAACAAAGATAATCGTGATCGGATGGATATGAAGGTTTTTCCCCATCACCTGAGGAGAAATGAATTTCCCTTCAATGAGCTGAACCACTGTCCAGACAATGATGAGTTTTAAAAGCATCACTGGTGATGTCACAAGCGCAATCACAATCGCTGGTGTAATCGCAATGGTTGGACCAAGGTATGGCACTACACTTGTACATGCCGCAATAATCGCCAGCAGCAGTGCATAGTCAAGTCCAATAATCATATAGCCAATTAAAAGAAGAATACCGATACAGAAGCTGACAATGATCTGCCCGCGTATATAAGAACTCAGACGATGGTTCATTTCGTGAAGCACGATATGAGTATGGTCTCTTAGCTTATTCGGAATAAATTTCAAGAAATAGTCAGGCAGTTTTTTGCCGTCTTTTAATAGATAAAACAGAATGAACGGAACCGTCACGATCGAGATGATAATTTCAGTAAGCGCCCCTAAGAAAGTGCCGACTCCGGTAAAAGTGCTTTCCAAAATCTTCGTCGCTTGACTTGACGCTTTACTTACCAATTCAGAGACGTTAAAGTTCATCGTTTTCTGCACTTGACTAATAAAGTTACTTCCAGTTAATTGTCTAATCTGTTCTTCTACCGTATCAACGTATTTTGGCAGATTATGAAACAGACTCATCGTCTGTGCTTGTAAAAAAGGAATAATGGACACGATGGTCACTGTAATAATCCCAATTATGAGAATATATAAAAGCAAGATCGAAAAGATCCGTTTGACCTTAAATTTCTCTAATAAATTCACAATCGGATTTAATAAATAATACACAACCCCCGTTAAAATAATCGGTAAGGCAATGGTTTTGATGAGTACAATGAGCGGTGTGAAAATAAAAGATGTTTTCATGAAAACAAGGATATTCAAACCTATTAATAGCAGAATGAGTAAAAAGAGAACAAACTTGTTATCAAGAAAAAATTTTCTAAATCGACTGCTCCACATTTGCATAGAATTCATATCTTTCCTCCAAACACGGGCTATTTTATTAGTAAATTGTACACTACTTGATCATCATTTTGTGATCATTGTTTCAGCTTTTTTTCACGTTTCGCAATGGACATGGCCCATCCAATCAATATCGGTTGTCCGATTAATCTCATCCATAACAAGGCTTGTTCTGTGCTCTCTTGCCCTGGAAATGGAATCCCTTCTCTCGCAGCAAAAAGGTTCGCAGGGAAAATGAACACCAGATAGACAGCGATCATTTTTGCTGCCACAATCCTTACGTTTGGAAGAAGCAGTAATACGGCCAGCAGCCATTCCAAGCATGCGGTGGCATAAATGATGCCATAGGGAAATGGCCATCCAGACATCATGCGGGCAAAGCCGCTTGGCTCTATCACATGAAAAACACCGGCTACTATGAATAAAAGCGCGAAAGCGTATGTACTTCCTATATGTAGGATGCGCTTCATGTTCGTTTCCTCCTCCCCTCCTTCTGAGTATTACCCGAATGAAGGAGGAAACTATCCACTTTTCGTACATTTATATTCTTTATGTAAGACGCATCAGCTAAGGTAAAGGTTTCATCCGCTTTTCAATAAAAAGAAGATTCTTTCATACAAACGCTTTCAAAGCATGTATAATCAGAGAAAAGCAGAAGGAGGGAATGTGATGATTCGATTTGCTGTCATCGGAACGAATTGGATTACAGATCGATTCTTACAGGCTGGTGAAGGAGTGGCGGATTTTACATGTACGGCCGTCTATTCTCGGTCTGCTGAAAAAGGACAGGCATTTGCAGGCAAGTATGGCATTGATACCGTCTTTACTAATTTACAGCAAATGGCGGCAAGTGATGCGTTTGATGCTGTGTATATCGCAAGTCCAAACGCCCTTCACAAAGAGCAAGCGATGCTGATGATGGCGCATCAAAAACATGTATTATGTGAAAAACCATTGGCCTCTCACCGTAAAGAGGCTGAAGAAATGATTGCTGCTGCGAAAAAATATCAGGTGTGCTTAATGGAAGCGATGAAGACCACATTTCTGCCGAATTTTCTTCAAATCAAGCAGCATCTTGATCAACTAGGCCCCATTCGGCAAGTGATCGCTCATTACTGTAAATATTCCTCAAGATACGATGCCTACCGAAACGGTGAGATTCCAAACGCTTTTAAGCCGGAATTATCCAATGGCTCCTTAATGGACATCGGCGTGTATCTTGTCTTTCCCATCATTTATTTATTCGGGCTGCCACATCAAATCACCGCAAGAGGCTATACACTTTCTTCTGGAGTAGATGGGAGCGGTTCATTACTTTTACAATATGAAGGACATCAAGCACTTCTTTTCCATTCAAAAATCTCAACATCTCATGTATCTGCTGAAATTCAAGGGGAAGATGCCACGATGGTCATTGATCAATTCCATCGCCCTTCTCGTATCATCATCCATGATCGGAATGGACAGCAAACCGATATTTCTATCAAAGATGATCAACCGGCTATGTATTATGAAATCGATCACTTCATTCAATGCATCAAGCAAAAAAAGGGGCAGTCTCCAATCAATACATTTGCCTTATCCGTTCAAACCATGTCCGTCATGGACGAGGCAAGAAGACAAATGGGCATTATCTATCCAGCCGACAGACAAATGTAATGAGGCATTGAATGAACAAAGGGCGTTTTACAGCCCTTTGTTTGTTCGTGTGAATCTAGTTTGCCGCTAATACATCGGCAAATGCTTTCACATATGGCGGAAGGTCCGGCGGGCGTCTGCTAGATACAATATGACCATCTGTCACAACGGCTTCATCAAACCATTCTGCTCCAGCATTCGTCATATCATCTTTAATACCAAGTGTACTCGTTACTTTTTTACCTTTCAGGATACCAGCTGAAATGAGCACCCAGCCGGCATGACAGATTTGTCCGATCGGTTTGCCCTTTGCATCAAACGTACGAACGATGTCTAATACTTCTGGATATCGGCGCAGTTTATCGGGCGCCCATCCCCCAGGAACGAGAACCGCATCATAATCATCTGCTTGAATGGAATAGAAGTCTGCATCTGATACAGCCGGCACTCCGTACTTCCCGATATATTCATGATCTGCTTTTTCGCCTACGAGATGGACAGTTGCCCCCTCTTCTCTTAATCGCAAAACGGGATACCATAGCTCTAAATCTTCAAAATCATCACTGACTAACGCAATGACCTTCTTATTTGATAAACGCATAACCTCTCTCCTTTTCTTCGGATTTCCTCTATTGTACGAGATCATCTCTTAAAAAGAAAAGCGGTTCCCCTTGAGGAGAACCACTTTCTATTATTCACTGATCTTGAATTTTTTAATTAAGTCACGCAATTCTTCCGCCATTTGGGAAAGCGTCGTCGAAGAAGAACTAATCTCTTCCATTGATGCCAGCTGTTCTTCTGCTGATGCCGCGATATCTTGAATACTTGCTGAACTCTCTCTCGATACATCTGCAATTTCATTCACTGCTTTAGAAATTTGCTCAGATCCTTTTGAAAGCTCACGAACTGTCGTATTCATTTCATTGATTCTTGTCGCAATTTCTGCCGTTTGCTGATTGATTTGTGAGAAGCTTTCTTTTGTTTGGTCTGTAATTGATAGACCATTTTTTACTTCTTCATTCACAGATTTGAACATATTTTGAGACGTTTCAATTTCAGAGACAATTTCTTTGACGAGTTTTTCAATCTCTTTTGCAGAATCTGATGATTGAACCGCCAGCTTACGGACTTCTTCTGCTACAACCGAGAAGCCTCTGCCTGACTCGCCCGCACGTGCTGCTTCAATGGCTGCATTCAGAGCCAGTAAATTCGTTTGATCTGCTATACCGTTAATGACACCTAAAATGTTGGTGATATCTTTTGATTTATGCTCTAATCCGTTGATCACACTTTCAGCTTCTTTCACTGAATGATCAATCGTTTTCATTTGGCCAACTGTCTGTTCAACAAGCTGTCCGCCTGTTTCTGCGACTTTTTTTGATTGAACCGATGATTCTGTAATGACATCAGATGTTTGTGCAACTTCATTTAGCCCTTCGTTCATTTGTTTCAAGTGGGCTGCACTTTGTTCCACCATTTCACTTTGATTTTCGTTTCCGTTCGAGAATGTTTCAATGGATGATGTAATATGTTCGGTTGCTTTTGTCGTTTGACCTGCACTTGCCGTCAGTTCTTCCGACGATGAAGCCACGTTTTCAACAGATGTCTGTACAGCTTGGATCACATCTCTGAGTGACTCACTCATTTCATTAAAACTTGTACCGAGCTGACCAATCTCATCCTTTGACCGGACATCAATTTTCTCTGTTAAATCTCCTTCGCTAATCTTCTTAGAAGAGGAGACAAGCATGGAAAGTGGTTTTGTAATAGAACGGATGATAAAGAAGATGAGAATACCGCCAATGATGAGCGCACCAGCTAATATAATGGCCGCCATGTTGAAGACTGGCTGCGCCGCTTCTTCTACTTCACTGACAAACATTGTACCGGCAATTTTCCAACCAGTCGCTTTGTTTGTTGTGAACTCCATTTGCTTTTCTTTTCCTTCAAACATATAGCTCATTGAACCTTTGTCTTGTGTATAAAGCTTGTCTACCCAATCACCTGTTAATTTTGTTCCTGCTTTTTTCGTTGGATGTGCCACGTATGTTCGATCTGGGCTTCCGATAAAAGCATGACCTTCTTTACCAATATTGATACTATTAGACTCTTTTACTAGATTCGCAATGTCCAGGTTCATGGCAATAACACCAGAACCGTCCTCTAGTTTTTTAGAAATCGTCACAACAAGTGTACCAGTTGATGCGGTTGGGTATGGAGCGGAAACAGACAGCTCACCGTTTTTCGCCCAGCCATCTTTGTACCAATCCCGCTCAGTTGCGACATAATCAGCAGGCATTTTTTGATTTGGATATCTTGAGAACACTTTTCCATCACTTGAAGCAACAAAGATGCCTTCTGTGTCATCATTCATGCTCATGAATTGCTCAAAGCGCCCTTGAATATCAGTCGTTCCTTTTTGCCCCAGCTTTTTCTTCGTAATCCATTTGCTAAAGAAATCGGCTGCGTCTGTTTTTACTTTCACAACCTTCGTAATGTTTTTGTCCAGCTGTTCTACATTTTCCTTTGCACTTTGCATGATTTGATCATTTAAAGAGGTGCTCGCCGTATGATATGAAGAGAATGCCAATACGATAATTGGGCATAAAAGAATAAATAAGAAAGAGAAAACGAGCTTTTTTGATATAGATGGTTTTTTGAAATACTGTATGAAATTCATAAAAAAGAAAACTCCTTTTAGTAAGATAGTATATATATCGGAAGTACTACTAGGTTCTTTACTTTTTTAATTTATTAAAGTCTAGATAAGTCCAAAATACCCAAATTATGTGCAAAGAACGGAAAAACACCTGACGTCAAAACGTCAGGTGTTCCACTATGACTCTTATATTTTAAATTGTTTGATGAGCTCTCTCAGTTCTTCTGCCATTTGGGATAAAGTGGCGGAAGATGAGCTGATCTCTTCCATTGATGCCAGCTGTTCTTCTGCTGAAGCCGCAATATCTTGGAAACCTGCGGAACTTTCACGTGAAAGCTCTTTGATTTGATTGACTGCTTGTGAAATATCGTTTGAGCCATGAGAAAGTTCTTGGGCTGATCCATTCATTTGTTTCATTTGTTCTGTCATTTCTGATGTCTTATGGGTGATTTTCTCAAAACTCACTTTCGTTTCATCTGTAATGTTTAATCCAGATTGAACCTCACCTGCTACTTGTCTAAACATCTTCTGCGACTTTTCAATTTCATCTACGATTTCGTTCGTTAGGCTTTCAATTTCTTTTGAAGAGCTGCCTGATTGCTCTGCAAGCTTGCGAACTTCTTCTGCGACCACAGAGAAGCCTCTTCCTGCCTCACCTGCACGTGCTGCTTCTATCGCTGCATTTAAAGCAAGGAGGTTCGTCTGATCTGCAATGCCGTTGATAACTCCAAGAATGCTTGTAATGTCCTTAGATTTCTGTTCTAGCCCTGCAATCACAAGTTCCGCTTCTTTCACTGCTTGTTCAATCGTTTGCATTTGACCTGCTGTTTTTTGAACGAGCTCTCCACCAGCCTGAGCGGTTTTGCTAGACTCAATAGATGATTCCATCATGTGAGAAGTCGTGTTGACCATATGTGATAAGCTTCGATCCATGTCGTTTAACTGGACAGAGCTTTTTTCGATCATCTCATTTTGATGTTCATTGCTGTTTGAGAACTGTTCAATAGATGAGGTAATATGCTCAGTCGCTTGGGCTGTCTGTCCTGCACTAGCCGTTAATTCTTCAGATGAAGCAGCAACATTTTCAATTGAATTCTGGACGGCTTGAATGACTTGTTTCAGCTTTGCCGACATATCGTTAAAGCTCTGTGCAAGCTTTCCGATTTCATCGTGTGTGCGCACCTCGATATGCTGGGTGAGATCCCCCTGACTGATTTTCTCAGCCGATTCAGAGAGCTCTATGAGTGGTTTTCGGATCGATTTAATAATAAAATAAATCGCGATTCCACCGATGACAATCGCAGCAGCTAGGATGATCATGGTTAAGTCAAGCACTGGCTGTGCGGCTTCCTTCACTTCGTTGACATACATTGTTCCCGCGAGCTTCCAGCCTGTCGCTTCATTTGTGTCATAAAACATTTGCTTCGGCTGTCCGTCGAATTCATATTCGAAACTGCCTTTTTTATTGCTATACAACTTCTGAATAAAATCTCCTGTCAATTTTGTCCCGGCCTTTTCCGTTTTATGAGCAATGTAACGTTGGTCTGAGGTAGCGACAAACGCATAACCTTCTTGACCAATTTTGATGCTGTTTGTATCTTTCACAATTGTGTTCAATCGTACATTTATGCCGATAACACCAGAACCATCTGCTAACTGTTCTGATATTGTGATGAGCAGGTCATCTGATGACTTGTCTGTAAAAGGATCTGAAATGATGAGTTTTTCATCTCCCATTGATTGTTGAAACCATGGTTCATTTTTTGCGCTTTTGGCACTGCCTTTATGAATCTCGGAATATTCAGTTAGTTTACCATTCTGATCTGCAACAAATACTTCTACGACATCGTCGTCTGTTTCCGATAGTTGCTCTAATTTCACCTTAAGTAAATCCTTATTTTTAGAGGCCAGTTCCTTTTTTTTCACCGATTTAGATAAATATGAAACAATATCAATTTTAGGCTGTACATCTTTATTGATCAATTCATTTAATTGATTCACACCATTTGCAGCGCTAGACATAATCTCATCATTGAGAGACTTAGACGCCACTTCATAGGAAAATGCGGCCAACACAAGAATGGGCACTAGGAGAATCGCTAAGAATGCAGTAATTAATTTCTTTGACATCGTAAAGTGCTTAAAAAAGTTGATTTTTTTCATGACTCTACTCCTTTTGGTTTATGATTTGGGATCATCCCCCTCTATTTTTAGGTAATACGGATTATTTTTCAAGGTGTAATGCTCGAAAACTCATCAAAATAAGCATTTTTACCTATTTCTTTCGTTATATTCAGTTCAAAAAAGAACCCCCTAGCTGGAGGTTCTTTTCATTTTGTTTATTCGACTTTAAATTTGCTAATCAAATCACGTAATTCTTCTGCCATTGAAGAAAGGGTGGCAGAGGATGAGCTGATCTCTTCCATTGATGCCAGCTGTTCTTCAGCTGAAGCGGCAATGTCTTGGATATTGGCGGAGCTTTCACGTGATACGTCTGCAATCTCACGGACAGCCTCAGAAACATGTGCAGATCCTTTTGACAACTGGACAACTGTTCGATTCATTGTTTGGAGCTGATCTGAGATTTCTTTGGTCATGTCGAAAATATTGTGGAAGCTGACTTTCGTTTGTTCAGTAAAGCTTAAGCCTGATTGAACTTCTTGATTTACTGCTGTGAATACTTCTTGTGATACATCAATATCTTGAACGATTTCTTTGATTAAGTTTTCAATTTCTTTCGCTGAGTTGGCAGATTGAACAGCAAGTTTTCTTACTTCTTCTGCTACAACGGAGAAGCCTCGACCAGATTCGCCAGCTCTTGCTGCCTCAATCGCTGCATTCAGCGCAAGTAAATTCGTTTGATCTGCGATGCCATTAATGACACCAAGAATCTGGGTAATATCTTTTGATTTGCTTTCCAGCGCACTGATGACATTCTCTGCTTTTTTCACTGATTGATCAATCACGTTCATTTGAGAAGCGGTTTTTTCTACTAGCTGTCCGCCTTCTCCTGCAATCTCTGTTGATTTGATGGATGAAGCGGTAATCGATTCAGCCGACTCGTTCATGTGCTGAAGGCCTCTGTTCATTTCTTCTAACTCTTCTGAGCTTGATTCCACTTTATCATTCTGGCTTTCGTTACCAGTAGAGAATTGTTCAATGGCTAATGTAATATGCTCTGTTGCTTTACTTGTTTGTCCTGCGCTTGCGGTCAGTTCTTCTGATGAAGAAGCGACATTTTCAACGGAGGTTTGGACGGCACCAATGAGGGATCTTAATGAGTCAATCATCGTATTAAAGCCTTTACCAACTTGTCCTATTTCATCATCTGATTGAATCTGAAGTTTATCACGTAAATCACCTTCGCTGACCTTTTTCGAGAAACGGGCAAGATTGGATAATCTACTTGAAATAGAGCGGACAATAAAGAAGATGAGGGTTCCTGCTACGATCAGTGTCACACTGAACACAATAATGGCTGTATTGAAAACGGGTTTAGCTGCATCCTCTACTTCTGATACGAGCATCGTGCCGCCGATTTTCCAGCCGGTTAGTTCATTGGTGACATACGCCACCTTTTTATCTGTTCCATTGAGTGTATAGCTGCCGTTTCCTTGTTTGTTTTTAAAAATAATGTTCGCCAAATTCTCATTGACTTTGCTTCCAGCCTTTTGGGTTGGATCTGCTAACACGGTTTTATCCTTCTCCATGATGAAAGCATATCCTTTTTGACCTATTTTAATTTCTTTTAGCTTTTGAATGAGGCTGTCAATTTCCATATCAAGACCAATCACACCTGAGCCATCTTTCGTTTTTTGGGCAATGGTGATGACCATTTTACCTGTAGATGCTGCGACGTATGGCTTCGTGATGACTTGTTTACCATCAGCACTCATGGCCTCTTGATACCACGGACGCTCTCGCGGGTCATAGCCATCAGGCATTTTTTGAACTGGGTATTGCATGAACAAGCCCTTTTCTGAACCTGCATAAATGGCTGAGACATCTTTTTCATTAATTTTTCCGTATTGCTGCAATTCTTTAATGGTAGCTTTTCTATTTTTTTCTTGAAGATTAGCCGCTTTGAGATCATCTGTAAACAGGGTCACAGCCTCTGCCTTGTTCCCAATATTCTCATCGATTAAGGTATCAAATGCATTGACCTGACTCATCGCACTGCCCATAATCTGTTTGTCTAACTCTGTTTTTGATGTGAAAAATGCACTGATTGTGAGTGCGACGGTTGGCAGTATGAGGACTACCAAAAAGGCAATAACTAATTTTTTAGAAATGGATGGTTTTTTGAACCATTGGATCATTTTTCCCATTTTCTCTTTCCCCCTTTACTTCTCTAAAGTTATTATCGGATGAAAGGTTTATTTTTAGAGGGCTGGAAATGACGTTTAAAAATAAAAAAAATACCCAGACAATTCTGGATATTTTTTCATCGTTTTTTAATCAATTTTAAATTGACTTGTCAGCTCTTTTAGTTCCTCAGCCATATTGGCAAGTGTGACAGAAGAGGACGAAATTTCTTCCATAGATGCCAATTGTTCTTCAGCAGATGCCGCAATATCTTGAATGTTCGCCGCACTTTCTCTTGAAACTTGACGCATCTCCTGCATAGCTTGTGACACAAGTTTTGATCCGCTTGATAGGTCAACCGCTGTATCATTTAATTGAGTGAGCTTTTTCGACATACCTTCTGCCGCCTCATAGATGTTTTGGAAGCTTTCTTTTGCTTCTTCTGTCATCCCAAGTCCTGCATTTACTTCTCGGTTAACAGCTTTGAACATCTCTTGAGATTTGGAAATTTCCAACACAATTTCTTGGATCAGCTTTTCAATTTCTTTCGCTGAATCTGCGGATTGGACCGCTAGTTTTCTGACTTCCTCTGCTACGACAGAGAAGCCGCGCCCTGATTCACCTGCTCTTGCTGCTTCAATGGCTGCATTGAGTGCAAGTAAATTCGTTTGATCTGCGATGCCATTAATGACATTTAAAATGCTCGTAATATCTTTAGACTTGTATTCTAATTCTTTCATGACTTGTTCGGCTTCTTGTACAGATGTGTCGATATGTTTCATTTGATTCGCTGTGCTTTCAACGATACGTCCACCTTGTCCAGCCGCTTCTGTCGATTGAATGGAGACAGCAGTCACTTCTGATGAAGTTTGTGACATACCTTGTAATCCTTCATTCATTGCGACAAGCTGATTCGTGCTAGATTCGACTTTCTCATTTTGTGCTTCATTCCCATTTGAGAATTGTTCAATAGACATGGTGATATGCTCTGTCGCCTGACTTGTTTGGCTGGCACTAGCAGTCAGCTCTTCTGAAGCTGAAGCCACATTGTCGACAGATTGCTGGACCGCTCGAATAACTTCACGCAAAGATTCACTCATCTTACTAAAGCTTCTTGTGAGGTCTCCTATTTCATCCTTCGATTTGGTTTCGAGGGTTTCCGTTAGATCCCCTTCACTCACCTTTTCGGAGAAATCAACAAGCCTTCTAAGTCCAATTGTGATGGAGCGAACGATAAAGAAGATCGCAATACCGCCAAGGATAAAAGAAGAAATTAAAAGAATAATGGCAGAATTCCAAACTGGCTGTGCTGCTTCTTCTGTTTCTGATACAAACATCGTTCCAGCAATTTTCCAACCTGTTAAATCATTTGTCACAAAAACGAGGCGTTTTTGCTCTCCTTTATTCTCATATGTTGATGTTCCTTCTTTGCCGCTGTAAAGGATTGATGAAATATTTTCAGTCACTGCAGATCCTGATTTTTCTTCTGGATGAGCGACAATCTGTTTGTTTTTATTTGCAATAATTGGATATCCTTCTCGTCCAATTTTAATATCTTTGATTTTATCGACGATATCCTGAACATCAATATCAATCCCAATGGCTCCCGATCCGTCCTTCAGACGCTGAGCGATTGTGACAACCATGCCGTTTGTTGTGGCAGAGATGTATGGATTGGTGACCACAGGTTCACCTTTTTCGTCCTGCATCGCCGCTTTATACCAATCACGAGTTGTTGGATCATAGCCTTTTGGCATGTCCACTTTAGGGAACTGAATAAAATCACGATTTTTACTTGCTGCATAAAACCCAACCACATCATCTTCATTGATTTTACTGTATATCTCAAAATGCTCATACAGTTCGTCCTGGTTTTTCTTTTTAAAGTCTGCAGCACTGGATGTTTCGGTAAACAGTTTGACTGCGTTCTCCTTATTCAAGAGCTTTTGCTCGATCATGTCATTCAGCTCATTGACTCTTGCGTTGGCTCCGTACATGATTTCATGATCTAATTCTTCTTTGGCAATCTGATATGAAATCGTACTGAGTGTAATGATAGGCAAGACGAGAACAAGTGTGAATGAAATAATCAGCCTTTTAGAAATCGATGGTTTTTTCAACCATTTTATGATACTTTTCATGTTTTTCCTCCTTTTAAACGTTATGTTTTATATCGGACAGCTTCATATTATTTTCATGTTTTTCAAATAAAAAGGATGCCTTTTTGTTTATTTTCACAAATTGATTCCTTGCCCAAGCATCCCGCATACGCTAATACAAAAGGGGGCGCTTTTCATATGATTATCCTTTCAGGACAGCCAGTGACAAATGAGCAGCTGGCATCGTTTCAGCTAGAAGGACAAAAGCGGATCATTTTGATGCAATTACAAGCCTCAAATGATACGTTCCGTTATAGGCAGGCATCTGATTTGTTATTTGAGGTGACTTTACGATCGAATATCATGAATGCGGCAAGAGATTTGAACAAGAGCGGTGCCTCATTTGCTATCTTTCAAAGGTCCCGTGCGAATGACGCCTATTGGCGTGTATCAGAGGCCGGAGCGTTAGAACTGCGCTATCAAGTCGAGCCATCTACGGGGATTAAAGACATCTTTGAAAATGGCTCAAAATATGCCTTTGAATGTGCCACAGCGATTGTCATTGTGTTTTATATGGGAGTCCTGCAAACGGTAGGAGACGAGAAGTTCAATCGAAGACTTAGAAGTTTAACGCTGTATGACTGGCACTATGATACATTATCCATTTATACAGAGCGCGGAAATGATTTTATTTATGGGGATTGCCTATATTTCGAGAATCCAGAGTTTAGCTATCAACAGTCTCAATGGCGCGGAGAAAATGTGATTTACTTAGGGGAAGATCAATATTATGGGCATGGGCTTGGGATCTTAACAGCTGCAGAGATTATCGATAAATTAAATGCCAGAAGACGGCCAGGGGCTGTTCAGTCCGCTTATTTACTGCCGCAGACTACTAGGATGGATGTTATTTATCTCAGGCAAATGTTTGGTAGCTAAAAAGGGCCTCTTGTCTATAGGTTATGACAAGGGGCCTTTGTATGCCTTGCGTTTGCGGTAATCATGGAGCGTGCCAAGCATTGTGTTTGCTAGGATTTCCATTTCTTCTAGATCGTTTCTTGTGACTGGAGGGTCGTGCTGATTCCATTTGACATAACGAACGAAATAGTAATGACGAATGGGGGTAAGGACGGCAGGGGAGTGCGGAAAATCATCAAATAGAAATTCAATTTGTCCTTTTTTCCGATATGAATGTTTTAAGATTTCCATCCTGTCACACCACCCATTATCAAATTATTTCTGCGTGAGTTCATGCATGATCTCTTCAACGGTTAAAATCGAGAGAATGCGGCCAACCCCCTGACCTGCCCAAAGAGCCATTTGTTCTCGGTTTCCTGCAGCAGCTGCCGCTTTTCGCATCGGTGTTGTCCATACATGCTGTATGGGATAGGGGAGAACCCGGTCTTCATTTCGTCTTTCTTCCTCCATCCACTGATTGACAATGCCTCTGGCTTTTTTTCCAGAGAAAAGCCGTGTCATCGCTGTTTCACTGCCTTCTGCCTGTAACAGCGCCTTTTTGTAAACATCTGCCGCAGCACTTTCTTGACTCGCTAAAAATCGTGTCCCTATTTGAACCGCATCCGCTCCAAGTGCTAGTGCTGCTTTCATAGTGGTCCGGTCTGTGATCCCTCCAGCGGCGATCAATGGGATATGACAGACGGATCTGACATCACTGATCAGGCAGAAAAGTCCCTGCAGAGCATCTCCCTTTGAAGGTAAGAAGGTGCCTCGGTGCCCTCCTGCTTCACTTCCCTGCAGGACAACGGCATCCATTCCTTTTTCTTCTAAAAGTAGTGCTTCTTCTTTTGTTGTAGCTGTTCCGATGAGAAAGATCCCCTTTTGTTTCAGGTGATGAATTGTTTGTTCGTTTGGACAGGCAAATGTAAACGACACAGCTGGGACTTCTTCTTCTTGAAGAATCTTGATTTTTTGTTCATAGTCCTTCCATAATTCTTCTTCTCTAGGGATCATCTGTGCTTCTTGTATGACAGGCAGCCGGTCTGTCCAAAATGATACATCTTCTGTTTTCGTTTCTGAAATGGGTTCAGGGACAAACACATTCACTTGAAATGGACGAGATGTCAGCTGTTTGACCTGTCTGATTTGCTGCCTCATCTTTTCTGGCTGTACATAACCACTTGCTAAGCTACCGAGACCGCCATATTGTGAAACAGCGGCGACAAGCTGCGACGTCACCGCTCCTCCTGCCATTGGTGCTTGGATGATGCCATGTTCAATTTGAAGTAACGCTGTGAATTCTCCCATCTTCTCCCCGCTCCTTACTCGTTAGTTGACACCTGTATATAAAAGTGACGATGTCTCGGTCCGTCAAACTCACAAAAATAGATTCCCTGCCACGTTCCAAGCACAAGATCACCATGATGGACAAGAACGTGCTGAGATGCCCCCACATAACTAGCTTTCATGTGTGCTGCTGTGTTGCCTTCCATATGACGATCTTTTGGATGTTCCCACGGAAAGACTTCGTCAAGCCGGCGCAGCATATCTCGTTTGACGTCTGGGTCGGCATTTTCATTAATGGTGATTCCAGCCGTCGTATGTGGACAATAGACCATAACCGTTCCGTTTTGAATCCCAGTTTCCCGGACATATTGCTGAACTTCATGGGTAATGTCTATCATGTCATCGTGTTTGTCTGTTTGTACGTTGATTTTTTTCATTTCTCTGCTCCTTTTGATCATGTCTATAAAACCATACCCTTTTTATGTGAAACCAATCACTGCCGGTTGGCAGAAACAAATCTTCTTACCTAAAGTTTACCAAGCAAAAAAACCTCGTCAATAGCTCCGAGGTTTTTAGGAAAAGTGAACCTTTTTTACTTCTATGGTTCGAATATGATGATCTTCTGCATCGACAATTTTAAATTCACAGCCTTCTGCTTCAATGATATCTCCAATGTCAAAATCAATTTTATGCGTCATCATCCACCCTGCAATTGTATCAACATCATCATTTTCAATCGCTAAATCCAATAAATCATTTACTTCATCGATCAAGGCTTTCCCATCCATCACATAATGAAAGTCACCTTTTTTCACAATATGAGGGGTTTCATCTTGATCATATTCGTCCCGAATCTCCCCCACAATTTCTTCTAATATGTCTTCAACTGTGACGAGACCTGCTGTTCCGCCGTATTCATCTACAAGCACCGACATATGAATCCGTTCCTTTTGCATCAAAATCAGCAGTTCTTGAACCGGTGTACTTTCAATGACACGAATAACAGGGCGCATTAAGTCTTCAATGGACACCTCTTGATTGAGAAAACTTGCTTTAAATACGTCTTTGCTATTGATCACACCAATGACATGATCTTTATCTTCTTTAATGACAGGATAACGTGTATACCTTTCGTTCAGCATATAATGTGTCACGTCTTCCAAGCTCTGTTCAATTTCAATGGCAGAGATTTCTGTGCGCGGGATCATGATCTCTCTCGCCACTCGGTTATCAAATTCAAATATTTTATTGACATATTTGTATTCAGATTGGTTGATCTCGCCCTTTTCGTAGCTTTCAGACAGGATGAGACGCAATTCTTCCTCACTGATCGCCACTTCATGTTCTTTGACAGAATGAAAACCAAATAATTTCACAATGCCTCGTGCAGCCCCATTTAATGCTTTAATAAACGGATACATGACTTTATAGAAAAAAATAAGAGGTTTTGCCGTCACAAGACTGACGGCTTCTGCCTTTTGAATGGCAATCGTTTTGGGAGCAAGTTCCCCAACGACAACATGCAAAAACGTAATGATCACAAAGGCAATGATAAACGATATGATGTCTGTCAAAGCGGAATGAAGCCCTGCCTTTTCAAAAAGCGGATGCAGGAAATGTTCCACTGTTGGCTCCCCTAACCACCCTAAGCCTAATGCCGTGATGGTAATACCAAGCTGACAGGCAGATAAATATTCATCAAGGTTGGTTGTCAGTTTTTGAACATGAATGGCTCTCTTATCACCGCTTTCAATCAGCTGATTGATTTTTGAGCCTCTAATTTTCACAATCGCAAATTCAGTGACAACAAAAAATGCTGTCGCAGCAATGAGTAATAGGACTAAAAATACGTTTAAAATATACAAAAAAACCCTTACCTAACACGGGTAAGGGCTCACCTCCTCTGGCGTCAATTAATCATTACGGCCATTTAGGAAGATCATTACAAAACGGAGCAATTCAAACAGGGAGACAAGGGCCGCTGCTACGTACGTAAGAGCTGCGGCATTTAACACCTTGTTCACGCCTCTTTCTTCACTGCTTCTAATGATTCCTTCTGAAACAATGATATTCTTTGCACGAGAACTTGCGTTAAACTCAACAGGCAATGTCACTAGCTGAAAGAACACAGCAGCTGAGAACAGAACGATCCCAAGCCCGATTAAGTTAAGGCTGCCGAGCAATAATCCACCTAGGAAAAGAAGCGGGGCAACACCAGATGCAAAGTTCACGACAGGGAAGATCTTATGTCTCAAGACAAGCGCACCATAGGATTCCTGATGCTGCAAGGCATGTCCAACCTCGTGTGATGCGACTGAAATGGCCGAAATGGAATGGCCATAATACACTGGTTCAGATAAACGAACCACACGCTGCGTCGGGTCGTAATGATCAGTCAAAGTTCCTCTTACCGGTTCAACGGGTACGTCGTATAACCCGTTGCGATCTAAAATATATCGAGCGGTTTCAGCACCTGTTTTCATACTGGCAGCTTCAACCTTTGAATACTTTTCAAAATTATTCTTTACTTTAAATTGTGCCCAAAAAGACAATCCCAATGCGGCAAATGTTAAAAAATAAAAAAACAGCATGCTCATCAGCTTCCTTTTTATTTTATATATTTATTTACAATTTTAATGACTTTTATGTAACGTGTACAGCAAAAAGCACTAGGTCTTTTTAAGGGGAATCACTACACCAATGAAAAAGAAGAACATTCCGATGCATGCTGTATAAAATGTCACCGTTCCATATAGGTCTTGAAAAAAACGAAGCCACGAGAAATCATTCATGAAATGGTTCACCGCATTTAAATCAAACACGAGTAAAATCACCGCAGATGATAAAAAGTGGGCGCCGATAAAAAGAAGTACGGTCTTTTGAACAAACGACATTCGCATTCCCTCCTTCTTCTCTCTTATTTTAAGATATGGGTTCTATTTCAATACATGACGATGATGAAAAATTGTTTCCTAATCGGGCATACTGACATTAGCAGTCTCCCTGAAAGGACGAGTTCGATGAAATCAAACCGTATCTTCATTGCCTGGCTAAGATGGCCTCTTTACGTTCGCATTGCGATCATCATCTGTTTCTTGCTTCTCTTTTTTGGACAATTAATCGTCATACTTGAACCAAAGCAGTATCATACGATCTTTGATGGGATCTGGTGGGCGCTCATTACAGTTTCTACTGTGGGATACGGTGATTTTGTGCCGCAAACCATGCCTGGGCAAGTAGCAGGAATGGCGCTTATTTTGATCGGCGCCAGCTTTGTCACTGCATATTTCGCCACACTTGCTGCCGCCGTATTTAGCAAACAACACCAGTATGTAGAGGGGAAGGTGGCTTTCAAGGGGAAGGGACATCTCATCATTGTCGGCTGGAATGAGAAAACGAACAAACTGCTTCAATCGTTTCAAACCATTGATCCCGCCATGCCGATTGTACTCATTGATGATTCCTTAAAGGAAGGACCTCTTTTAGAGAATGTCCATTTTATTAAAGGCCATGGTACAGAGGATGCCACACTTCGCAGAGCAAATATTATGAGTGCTGATACATTGATGATTACCGCCGACCAGCATGAAAATGAAGTGACGGCTGATATGCAGAGTGTCTTAACCTTGCTTGCGGCAAAAGGATTAAATCCTTCGTTATATTGTTTAATTGAAATTTTAACCGACCGCTATGTGAAAAATGCTGAGCGGGCTGGAGCCAATCAAGTCATCCATACTTCTGATGCCGTGAATCATTTAATGGTGGAGCATTTTCTTTTAAAAGAACAGCTCATGGCGTTAAAAATAAAAAGAAACATGACCCTCCATAAACAGATCACCATCATTCCAGTACCGGCTTCATTAGCTGGAGAGACATTCTTAACGGCACTTCATCACTTTCTAGAGCACCATGTCATCATTGTAGGTGTACAAAAAAAAGAAGGACCCATGATGAATCCTCCTTTTGGATATGAGCTTCATCCAGAGGATGAGCTGATCAGCTTTTAAAGCAGTGCATCTTCTAATTCTTTGACGAGTGAAAAGCCAATTTCGGCATAAGCCTTTGACACATCTCCGTCTTTCTCTTTCGGTTCTTGGAATTGGTTAAAAGATGCCCCGACATTTCCAACCATCGCATGGTCATCTAATTTATCTTGATAGACATGCTTTAAGAGAAATGGATGTCCCATTTTCACCACAACGCCTGGCTGATCCAGCTGTCCTTTCTCGGCTGTAAACGGAACTCTGAGAAAGGTATAGCCGTCACGGTTGTCAATTTTATAATCAAAATATCCATGATCATAATCCCAATTCCCATTAATGACATATCCGAGCGGCTTCATGTTTTCTTCTAAATGGTACAGTGAAAAGCTTTCACCAGTTAGCCTAGATGGTACATGAATCATACAGAACCCTCCTTTTTGTATAGGGTTCGTTAAAGAGAGGAATTCATACATTTGCCTTTCGTGATTTGCACATTGTTTGTAAAAGCAGCATCAAATAAGCTTTGGCTGGATGATGCATTTGTCTGGTTCGCACTGCCCGCTCCTGATGTTTCTTTCGTAGCACTCATTGGACAAATCCGCCCAACATTACCAAAGTTAACGATGGCCTGCCCGGAAATGTCATGGATATAAATATGATTTGTTCTCATCGCTTCATCAACCTCCTCCATTGATTATTCTATGTACAGAGCTTAGGGAGGCTTGCACTGACACCATGAGAACATAAAAAAAGGCACACCTTATGCAGGGATGTGCCTTTTATTCTTATGATTGTTTGAGACGGCTCTCAAGTTCTGCCTTTTTCTCTTCGAAGCCCGGTTTTCCTAATAAAGCAAACATGTTCACTTTATACGCTTCTACTCCAGGCTGGTCGAATGGATTGACGCCTAGTAAATACCCAGACATCGCACATGCTTTTTCGAAGAAGTACACGAGATATCCGAATGTATAAGCATCCATTTCAGGAATTGTCACAATCAGGTTCGGTACTTTTCCATCCGTATGAGCAAGCATTGTGCCTTCAAATGCTTTTTTATTGACGAAATCAACCGTTTTTCCTGCAAGATAGTTTAACCCATCAAGGTCTTGTTCTTCTGCTTCGATGACAAGTTCATGTCGTGGCTTGTCTACATTCACGATGGTTTCAAACAAGTCTCTTCTTCCTTCTTGTACATATTGACCAAGTGAATGAAGATCCGTTGAGAAGTTGGCAGATGAAGGATAGATTCCTTTTTCATCTTTCCCTTCACTTTCGCCGAATAACTGCTTCCACCACTCCGCAAAGTACTGTAAGCCTGGCTCATAGTTAATCAGCATTTCAATTGTCCGTCCTTTATTATAAAGAACATTACGGACAACCGCATATTGATAAGCCGCATTTTCTGAGAGCTCAGATGAAGCGAAGTCTTCACTTGCTTTCGCAGCACCTTCCATCATTTGATCAATGTCTGCACCGCTTACAGCGATTGGCAATAGACCAACTGCTGTTAAGACGGAATAGCGTCCGCCGACGTCATCAGGGATGATAAATGATTCATAGCCTTCTTCAGTTGCTAACGTTTTGAGTGCCCCGCGTGCCTTGTCAGTTGTCGCATAGATGCGTTTTTTCGCTTCTTCAGCACCATATTTTTCGATAAGGAGCTTTTTAAAGATACGGAACGCAATGGCTGGCTCTGTTGTTGTACCAGATTTTGAAATCACGTTAATGGAGAAATCGGCATCTTCTAGCAGATCCATTACATCTGTTAAATAAGAAGAACTGATGTTGTTTCCAATAAAGATGATTTGCGGTGTTTTGCGTTTGCCTTTTGGCAAAGTATTATAGAAAGAATGGTTTAAAAACTCAATGGCCGCACGTGCCCCAAGATAAGATCCACCAATTCCAACAACGAGTAATACATCAGAATCAGATTTAATCTTTTCTGCACTTTTTTGAATACGGGCAAATTCTTCGCGATCATATTGCTTCGGTAAGTCAACCCAGCCTAAATAATCACTGCCAGCACCCGTTTGTTCATGAATATTATGATGGGCCACCTTCACAAAATCTTTTAAATATGTAAGCTCATGTTCTTGAAAGAAAGGTAACGCTTTCGAGTAGTCAAATTGAATATGTGTCATCGCTTGTAAGCCCTCCATTACGTTAGTTCTGTCCCTTTCACTTTAGCGGAACTAGCTATTGAAATCAAGTGATCGTCATTGATGCAGCAAAAAGCCGCTCCTCATGAAGAGAAGCGGCCATCCAAATTATAGAGAGGCTTTTAAAATCGCTAAAATGTCATCACGGTTTAGTTTCATAAAGTTACCAAAACCACCATATTCCATTTCTTTTGCTGCGATGTCAGCAATTTTGTCCAGTTGATCTTCACCAATATCATAATCGGCTAAACGGCTCGGTGCACCGAGGCTTGTCCAGAAGGCTGACAGCTTGTCGATTCCTTCTAATGCGATGTCACGATCCGATTTTCCTTCTGTCTCAATGTCAAACATGTTCAACATGAGGTTTTTAAAACGTTCGACATTATGATCAAGTGTATGACGCATCCAGTTTGGGAAGAGGATCGCAAGTCCACCTGCATGCGGAATGTCATAAACAGCTGATACTGCATGCTCAATCGTATGAGATGCCCAATCGCCAAAATAGCCCATTTGCAGCGTGCCATTTAAAGCAATCGTTCCTGCATAAAGGATGGTTTCACGGTGCTCATAGTTTTGTAAGTCTTCAAGTAGCTTTGGTGCTGTCTCGATGACT
The DNA here is from genome assembly GCF_040047675.1 of Bacillus sp. BS1807G30. NCBI lineage: Bacteria > Bacillati > Bacillota > Bacilli > Caryophanales > Bacillaceae > Bacillus > Bacillus sp. BS1807G30. Next base: position 2,798,630 of record NZ_CP157353.1, read on the forward strand.
GTTTGAAGAACAGCAAAACACATCCGATCTTGTAGAGGCGTATTTTTGACATTATGGAAGTATTGTTCAAATACATGGCTCATCATATCAACCATGCCATACACCGTCTGATTCTCTGGCACAGAATATGTGTGCTCAGGATCTAAAATTGAAAAAGCAGGGTGCGTGACTGAACTGCCCCACACGTACTTTTCATTTGTTTCCCAGTTCGTGATCACAGAATCCGGGTTCATTTCTGAGCCTGTCGCTGCAAGTGTCAATACTGTGCCAAATGGCAGTGCTTTTTGAGCGGTCGTTTTCTTTGAAATAATATCCCAAACATTCCCGTCATATTCAGCTCCAGCTGCAATGGCTTTTGTACAGTCAATGACACTTCCCCCACCAACTGCTAATAAGAAATCAATGTTCTCATTTTGGCAAATGTCGATCCCTTTTTGCACTGTAGTGAGGCGAGGGTTCGGTTCAACTCCTGACAGTTCAAATACGTCAGCCTCTGCTTCATTTAAAGCGCTGATGACCCTATCATAAAGACCATTTTTCTTAATACTGCCTCCACCATATACAAGAAGCACTCGCTTTCCATAACGAGCGAGTTCGCTTTTTAGTCCGTCTAGTTGTCCTTTTCCAAACATTAATTTCGTTGGATTATAGTAAATAAAGTTCTCCATCTGTTCTACATCTCCTTAAAACATATATATCCAAAAACATGAAAGACTACTGTAACATATGTACATGCAGAACTCAAAAAAGATAACTGCTTAAAAGCAGCTATCTTTTCCATGTTCGATTATAAAGAAGCGTTTAGAATAGCTAGAACATCTTCTTTGTTCAGCTTTTTAAATTGGCCAAATTCACCACGTGCCATTGCACGGTCTGCAATCAGATCAATTTTCTCATCGTTGATGTCATAGTCAGCTAAACGGTTTGGTGCTCCTAAACTTGTCCAGAAAGCAGAAAGTTTTTCGATTCCTTCTAAGCCAACTTCTTCGTCTGTTTTGCCCGCAGGGTCTACATCGAATACACGCACTGCTAATTGCTTGAAGCGACCTGGGTTTTCTTGAATGACATGTTTCATCCAGTTCGGGAACAAGATCGCAAGTCCGCCTGCATGAGGGATGTCATACACCGCGGATACCGCATGCTCAATATTGTGAGATGCCCAGTCTCCGCGTGCGCCCATTGAAAGCATTCCATTCAGTGCAATGGTGCCTGTGAATAAAATCGTTTCACGAAGCTCATAGTTTTCCAAATCATTGATCAGCTTTGGTGCTGTTTCAATGACCGTACGAAGAAGTCCTTCACACATACGATCTTGGTAAGGTGTATTCTCCGTGTGATGGAAATATTGTTCAAACACGTGAGACATCATGTCGACCATGCCATAAATCGTATGGTTTTTTGGCACAGTAAATGTATTGACTGGGTCAAGAATAGAGAATTTAGGGAAGACAGCTGGACTGCCCCATCCGTATTTCTCATTTGTTTCCCAGTTTGTGATGACAGAGCCAGAGTTCATTTCAGAGCCTGTCGCGGCAAGTGTTAATACTGTACCAAATGGGATGGCTTCCATTGGGACATGCTTACGAGTGACGATATCCCAAGCATCTCCATCGTATTTCGCACCAGCTGCGATCGCTTTGGTTGCGTCAATGACACTACCGCCGCCGACTGCCAAAATAAAATCAATTTGGTTCTCTTTGCAAAGCTCAACCCCTTTTCTAACTGTTGTTAAGCGCGGGTTTGGCTCAACACCAGCAAGCTCAGTGATTGCAGCTCCTGATTCTTTTAAAATGCTGACAACTTGGTCATAAAGGCCATTTCGTTTAATGCTGCCTCCACCATATACAAGCAATACGTTTTTTCCGTAGTGTTTTAGTTCATCTGAAAGGGCTGATACTTCTCCCTTTCCAAAAATTAATTTCGTTGGGTTCCAATAAGTAAATCGATCCATGTGATCTCCTCCTCGCGCTACATTATGCGCCTCTTCCATTCCAAAAGTAAAGTAATTTGCTTTCATCCATTTTCTTACGCATAGTTTGGCTAAAAATCTGCAAAATATAAATGTATTGATACTGTAGCGAAAGGAGGAATCACGATGAGTGCTATTCAGCGTATTGCCCTCGTGCTCACGATTATCGGTGCTATTAACTGGGGACTAATCGGCTTTTTTCAATTTGACTTAGTAGCAGCGATCTTTGGCGGTCAAGGTGCTGCATTATCACGTATTATTTATGGTCTTGTTGGAATTGCAGGTCTTGTCAATCTTGGTCTGTTGTTCAAACCTAGTGAAGAAGCTGTCCGCCGTGACGAGCCAAATCCAGAGGTCCGCTAATGAAAAAGACATAAAAAAAGACTGCCTATGAGGCAGCCTAAGGCACCGTTTGAAGCGGTGCTTTTTTTATTTCTTGATAAGGTCTTTACGGTTTGATTGCTCAATCCACTCTTCAAGTTTATCTTTCAGTGTATTGAAACCTTGTGGTGCAGCAGCTTCTTCTTTCACTTGCTGTGGTCTTTGTTTCTTTGGTTTGCTTTCTTTTCTTTCAGGTGCTTCTTGCGTTGCACGGATAGAAAGGCTGATTTTACCAGCATTTTCATCAACAGAAAGAACTTTTACTTGTACTTCGTCACCAATTGAAAGGTGCTCGTTGATGTCTTTTACAAAACCATGAGTTACTTCAGAAATGTGCACAAGTCCTTGAGTTTCTTCATCTAATGCAACAAACGCACCATACGCTTGTAATCCTGTTACTTTACCAGTGTAAACACTGCCTACTTCAAACTTTGTCGCCATGATAACAACTCCTAAATAAATGTTTTAATATTCGTTTATACGCAATTAAAAACTATATCACAGAACGCTCTTTTACGCAAAATATTTTTTAATTGGGTTTAGATCCGTTCAAAAGGGGGAATACCTGAAAACAAGAATGCTTTCTAGTATTCCCCCCTAATTTGAGAGGCATGAGTCCAGTTGGATTGATGCCTTTTTTTATTTTAAGATAGCAGGTGCTTCTTCTTTCACTTGTCTATTCTGTAAAAAACGCTGGATTCTTGAAAGTGATTCCTGCAAGTGATCGAGTGATGACGCATATGAACAACGAATATGCCCTTCACCACTTGGACCGAATACATTTCCAGGGACAACCGCTACTTTCTCGCTAAGCAGCAGCTCCTCGGCAAATTGTTCTGAAGTCATGCCTGTGCTTTTAATGGACGGGAAAGCGTAAAACGCTCCGTTTGGCTGGTGGCAAGTGAGTCCAAGTTCATTGAGAGAGCCGACAAACAAATTACGGCGTCTTCTGTAGCTTTTCTTCATTTTCTCCACATCTTCAAGTCCATTTTTTAATGCTTCTTCTGCGGCATATTGTGCCATAGCCGGTGCACACATCATAGAATATTGATGTATTTTCAGCATGGCATCACGGAGGACTGGCGGTGCTGCCACATAGCCTAAGCGCCACCCCGTCATAGCGAACCCTTTGGAAAAACCTGAAATCAAAATCGTTCTTTCCTTCATATCTTGAATCGCCGCTACGCTCGTAAAAGCTTCATCGTACGTCAGCTCTGCATAAATCTCATCTGTGATGATTAAAAGATCATGCTCCTTTGCAAACTGAGCAATATCTTCAAGCTCTTCTTTCGAGTAAACAGACCCTGTTGGGTTTGATGGAGAGCATAGCAAGATGGCTTTTGTTTTCGGCGTCAGCTTCGTACGAAGATCAGCAGAATCGGCTTTAAAATCTTTTTCAGCCGATGTACTTAAATAAACCGGTACACCGCCCGCAAGTGTCGTAAGAGCCCCATATGCGACGAAACAAGGCTCTGGGATGATCACTTCGTCCCCGCTGTTTAAAATGGCGCGAAAGGCCAAATCAAGCGCCTGGCTACCACCAACGGTAATAATGAGTTCTTCTTCAGGACTGTACTCAATGTGAAACCGCTTATATAGATAATGGCTCAATTCTTTTCGCAAAGAGAGCAGCCCAGCATTTGCTGTATACGAGGTCAGTCCTTGTTCTAAAGACATAATACTGGCTTCTCTCACATTCCAAGCTGTCACGAAATCCGGTTCGCCGACCCCGAGGGAGATAACCCCTTCCATTGTGGCTGCCAAATCAAAGAATTTCCGAATACCTGACGGCTGAATGCTTTGTACCGTTTCAGATAAATAAGACTTTTTCATTTAAGGAGACACCACGATTCTTTTGTCATCGTCCCCTGTTTCAAAGACTTTCCCATCATGCTTATATCTTTTCAAAATAAAGTGGGTAGTGGTTGAAACAACAGAATCAAGTGTCGATAATTTTTCAGATACGAAGCGGGCGATATCAGACATGGATCTTCCTCTGATCACAACAGATAAATCATACACGCCTGACATTAAATACACGGACTCCACTTCTTGGAACCTGTAAATGCGTTCAGCAATTTCATCAAAACCGACGCCTCTTTTTGGGGTCACTTTCACATCAATCATCGCTGTAACGCCTTCGTGTCCGTCTACTTTTCGCCAGTCAATCATGGTCGAATAATCAATAATGACTTTTTGATCTTCGAGCTTTTGAATAATGGCTTCTGCTTCTTCTGATGTCACACCTGCCATTTTTGCAATTGTATTTAAATCGGCGCGGCTGTTTTCATCTAAAATCTCTAATATTTCAGTTTCTTTTTCGGTTAGTTTCATTGATTTCACACCTCTGATTGTAAAAAGCTAGTTTTAAAAAATCTTCTGAACATTATAGCACGTTTTTCCCATTATGCTAAGCAGGGAAAAGATTCTAATCGTAGCTTAAAATCCACTTTTTAGGGTACAATACAGTCACCTAACAGAGAGTGAGTATCAAATATCGGAGTTGATGAGTGTGGACATTGTACAGCCATCCTATATGAAAAGTAAATTCGGTTTAGATATCTATTACGAACACTATCCAAATGAAGGTAAGAAGACATTAATTTTGATTCACGGCCTTTTCTCATCTACCTTCAGCTATCGAAAGCTCATCCCGCTTCTGAAACAAGACTTCAATTTAATTGCGATTGATCTGCCTCCATTTGGGCAGTCCGAAAAATCGAATACGTTCATTTACAGCTATCGCAACATGGCAAAAATCATCATTGAACTAGCTGGTTATTTGCAGATTCAGCATGCGATCCTCGTGGGGCATTCCATGGGGGGACAAATTGCTTTATATGCTGCATCTGAGCGTCCCGACCTATTTGAAAAAGCTGTTCTTTTGTGCAGCTCAGGGTATATGAATAAGTCCAAAAAGTCGCTTGTTTACAGCACATATATTCCTTATTTTTATCTCTATTTAAAAAGAAAGTTGTTCAAGCAAGGTATTATGAAAAATTTAACCGCTGTTGTGCATGATCATTCGATTATTGATCAAGAGATGGTGGACGGATATTTAAAGCCTTTTTCAGATGACCAAATTTTCAGAGGTATTTTTCGTTTGATTCGGCACAGGGAAGGCGATTTAGCGTCAGATGTCTTAAAGAAAATGGAGACACCTGTCCTGCTGATTTGGGGGGAGGAAGACCGGATCGTTCCTATTCAAATTGGCGAAAGACTGCACAAGGATCTACCGCATTCAACCTTGCACGCATTAAAAAAAACCGGGCACCTCATCCCTGAGGAAAATCCGGTCTTTGTGTCTGATCAAATTGGTCATTTCAGCCTGTCTTAAAGCGAGCAGGAGTTACCTTCTCTTATGACAAAAAGCTGATTTGCGATATGCTGGCAGCTTTCCATCGGAAGAAGCTGATCAAATGAGTGATGGTAAATGGCTTGAATGTCTTTCGCGAAAGATAACGGGTCTTCTGCGTCGTATAAGGCACTGATGACGTCAGCAGGCTCCGTTTCGTAAAAGTCCTCTCCATACTGAAAAGGGTCCCATGCCTTAATGACTTGAATCATCTCTTCTACAGCTTGACTATCTTTCATGGGTATCACCGCTTATAATAAATTTTGTGATGTTTATTTTAGCACAACCAAGAATGGTTGAAAAACGGCTAGAGGTGGGTTTCATGAATTTCGACGAACAGATCATACGTAAAGGTTCAAAATCAGTCAAATGGGATCAAGCAGAGTCTTTGTTCCTGACAACAGATGCGCTGCCAATGTGGGTAGCAGATATGGATTTTAAAGCGCCCCAAGTCGTGCTTGATGCTTTAAAAGAACGATTAGATCACGGCGTATTCGGCTATGCATTTCAGGATCAGGATACGCAGCAAGCAGTAGCTGACTGGCTCAAAAGAAGACACGGTTGGACGATACAAACAGAGGCCGTCACCTTCACACCAGGTATCGTGACAGCACTTAGTTTTGCGGTACAAGCCTTTACAGCTCCGAATGATGAAGTGGTCATTCAGTCACCGGTGTATACGCCCTTCTATCAAATGATTGAAAGAAACAGACGTATCGTCTCAACCAATCCTTTAAAAATAGAAAACAACCGCTACATGATGGATTTTGATGATTTAGAGAAGAAATTAAGCAGACCAGAAGCAAAGCTGATGTTTCTTTGTCATCCGCATAATCCTTCAGGGAGAGCTTGGTCAAAAGAGGAATTAAAGCGTGTAGGAGATTTATGTGTACAGTACGGTGTCACCGTCGTGTCAGATGAAATTCATTCGGATCTGATGCTTTACGGGCAGCCGCATGTGCCTTTTGCCAGCCTTTCTGATGAGATAGCTAACATCACGGTAACGTGTATTGCACCGAGTAAAACATTTAATTTAGCTGGTCTTCAGGCATCTGCCATTATCATTTCTGATGAAGAAAAAAGAACCCTTTTCACCAATGAAGTGCAAAGAAATGGATTGTCTAAACTGAATGCCTTTGCGATTCCTGCCATGGAGGCTGCCTATCGCCACGGAGATGAGTGGCTTGATTCACTTGTTCTTTATCTCGAAAATAATATGAAGATCGCAATGGATTATATTGATGAATATCTGCCGAGCATGCGTTATATGAAACCAGATGCTTCTTATCTATTGTGGCTGGATATTCGTGATTATGAGCTCACTCAAGCAGAATTGAAACGTAATCTGCTGAAAAAGGGCAAGGTCATACTAGAGCTCGGAAACGTATATGGGCACGAAGGAGACGGCTTTATTCGAATGAATCTAGGCTGTCCTGCCGGAACAGTGAAAGAAGGTCTGAAGCGCCTTCATCAAGCATTCACTCAATCATCCGAATAAAACCATTTCTATCAAAAGAACATCCTAACGGGTGTTCTTTTTAAAGAAAAAAACCCTCCTATTATCATATCTACTTTGTACATGAAATGATATAATGAGAGGAATTACAATTATTTACGAGGAGAGCATTTAAATGGAAATGTTCAAGGATTTTCTGCTCCATGTATCTTTTATTCTATTTCCAATCTTTTTATATCATGCACTATGGCTAAGCCGGACCCCTGCTCATTTCCCTAAAACGAATAAACTGCTCATCACCATATTTGCATCCATTTCATCAGCACTATGTATTATGTATCCAGTTGGTTCGATTTTAGATTTGCAGACTGGGCTTCAATCGATTCCCCTTGTACTGGCTATTTTATACGGGGGATATACCGCCGGAATCGTCGCTATCTTGGTTAGTTCAACCGTAAAGTTCGTGATGTATGGCTCTTTTTTATGGATTGGATTGATTGTTGTACCGATTTACTTTTTCATCCCTTTCCTGCTTTACCGGAAATGGCGCCAATATTCTAAGCAGAGAAAGCTTTTATACGGAGTCCTGATTGCGTTATCAAAAGGGATGTTTATTTACATTGGACTGCTTGTGGTCAGCTTAATAGAGTACAGCCCTGCATTCATTATGCAGCAAAAGCTGCTTGAATTATTTTTCTCAACTCTTTACTACATATTCTTTCTTGTGCTGAGTATTTATTCCATTGAGTTTGTGAAAGAGAATGCGCAAATGAGAACACAGCTTGTCCAATCAGAGAAACTGACGATTGTGAGTGAACTTGCAGCAAGTGTCGCCCATGAAGTCCGCAATCCACTGACGGTGGTGAGAGGATTTATCCAACTGCTCTTTTCAAGTGACAATACGAAAGAGCCGTCAACCAATAAAGATTATAAAAATCTCGTTTTATCTGAACTTGACCGTGCGCAGGATATTATTACGAGCTATCTTGATATTGCGAAACAAAATTATTATCAAATTGAGTCTCTCAATTTATCTAAATTACTTGAAGAGTGTGCGTCGCTGATGACATCCTATGCGAATTTTAAGTCGGTCACGATTCATCAATCGATTGAACCAGACTTATACATCCAAGGTGATGAAACGAAAATCAAACAAGTCATGATTAATTTAATCAAAAATGCAATTGAAGCAGCGCCCGAACACGAAGGTAAAATCGAACTGTTTGCTTCAAAAGAAAATCATCGAATCTGCCTTTATTTCGTTGATAACGGTGTAGGCATGTCAGAAAGCCAAATGAAAAAGCTTGGTGAACCCTATTACACATTGAAAAATAAAGGAACAGGGCTTGGGCTGACAGTAACATTTTCCATCATTGAAAATCATCATGGAACCATTCGTTTCAAAAGCTCATTGCAGTCTGGTACAACAGTCACCGTGAAGTTTCCTGAAGATACAAGAAGAAAATGATCAATCCATTTTTTTTGTCCTTTTTTCATCGATCTGCTCCTGCTTCTTAGAAGCACGAACGATCAGACGAAAGCAAATAAATGCAGCAGCAAAGAAAAGCACCGTCGTGATTGCCGCAGGGATATACTCCCTTTTATCTTCAGGAAAATACAGTAGAAAGAATATGATGAACGACATGATTCGCTCTTCCCCCTTTTGCTCGTTTACTTCACTATATTGGCTAAAAGAAAGGAAATACCTTCTTATGCGAAGGAAATGGAGGAATTTCATATGACAGACATTCAGATTGGACAAATCGTGAAAGGTTTTTACAAAACAGGTGTTTACATTGGGGAAGTGACAGCCGTTAAACCATCTACTTATCTCGTTCAAGTAAAAGCGGTTTTAACACACCCCACTCAAGGTGACCTGCATCATCCAAAAGAAGCGGACGTACCTTTTTTTCAGGAAAGACGGGCTTTGGCCTTTAGGGAACAGACGAATATCCCTCATCATATGGTCAAGCCTTATGATGGCGACATACCTGATTATCAAGTATCGCTGAAAGACGCCGTAGACAAATTGAAAAAAGGGCTCAGTGCGGATGATTCCAAGTGGGCTGAAAAATCAAGAGCGTGCCTCTCTTCTCTTGAAAAAGATTATTTTCCAGAAGACGCCCGCTAATCTGCCGAATCAAAAAAGTGAGAGAAGTCAATGAGTTCACCAATTTTGGTTGTTTGCGGATTTTCCACATAGGATCGATCTTTTTCAAAAAGGGTGAACAGCTGATAAGTTGTCATGGCATCATCGAGTGCTTTATGATGCTTACCAGCTCCTTCACTGCCGTACTCCTTAGCTGCTTTCCGAAGTCCTGTGAGTGTTCTATCCCCAAAAAAGGTTTTATATTCAAAAGCCAGATCCCTTTGATTCCCCTTAAAAGGAAAACCAATATGATTGAGCATACAGTTTTGCTTCAGTACCTTCATGTCCATATTTCCCCATGTGATAATCTCACAGTCTTCTCCCCCATCGAGTGACACGAGCTTCTCGATAAACGCCTCAAAAGAAATCCCGCTTTCTACATCCTGCTGCGTAATGCCAAGGAACGATTTACAGCGCTTTGTCAGCTTCGGGAACTTTTTCGGTTTGACATAGCTTGAGAATGTGTCTATGATCGTTTCATTTGATGCTTTGACGACACCGGCTTCAATGATTTCCGGGAAAAAATTTTGCGGATGATATTTCCCATCAGGCATCGTAAATTCAAAATCGACCACAAGCAGCGTCTTCTGTTCCATCAGTCTCACCCCACTTTCTCGTCTGTTTTCTATCCTGCTACTATTATATTAAGACGGACTTTGAAATCACTTCATTTTCGTGAAAATAATGCAGATTCACTATGCCCAACCTATTCATCAGATGAAAGATCGTTTATTTTCCTTTATAATTATTAAGGAACACGAAATAAATAAAGAAGGTGGTCTTTATCACAAACAGGAAGAAAAACTTGTACATCATGTGGTTTGTGAACTTTTTTGTATCTGCCAGCATTACAATGATCGTCCCTTTTTTATCACTTTACATAGAGTCTCTTGATAGCAGTTATTCGAATGAATTTGTTCAAAGATGGAGCGGCTATGTCTTTGGGGTTACATTTTTAACAGCCTTTCTCATTTCTCCAATTTGGGGACGGATTGGTGACCGGCATGGCTATAAAAAGATTTTGCTCATTAACGGTATTGGGATTGCAACAAGCATTTTATTAATGGGGCTTGTTCAAACCGTTTATCAACTATTTGCGTTAAGGCTTTTCATGGGGCTTGTGACAGGCTTTATTTCGACTTCGATGGCACTGATTTCTGCACAGACCGAAAAGGCAACAGCCGGTAAGACCCTTGGTACGATGCAGATGAGTAATGTCGCCGGAGGATTATTCGGTCCATTAATGGGTGGATTTATGGCAGACAGTGTCGGATTCATTTATACATTTTTCTTAACAGCTGCTGTCATATATGTGTCAGCGATTGTCATTATCTTCGGTGTGAAAGAACAGCCGATCCGTTCAAAAGAAGCAAAACGGGTTTCTTACTCACGGAAGGATGTCCTTGTCCATATTTTCAAACAGCCTTTACTTGTCGTCACCATGCTTCTCACATTTATTACGCAAGTCGGGAACTTTAGTATTCAGCCGCTTTTAGCCTTGTACATTCATGATTTACACGGCCCCGTCAATCTTGCCTTTTATGCAGGACTGGCGTTTTCTGCAACGGGGCTTGGCAATTTGCTGTTTACACGGAAATGGGGTGACCTTGGAGATCGTATTGGTCACGATAAGGTGCTGCTCGCCCTTCTCATCCTCTCCTCCATTTTATTCATCCCGCAAGCGATGGCGGATTCCTACGGGATGTTAGTGATCTTCCGTTTCTTATACGGTATGGCACTAGGCGGCATCATTCCTTGTACGACGGCCTATATTCGGATCAAAGCGCCTGCCTCTATGCAAGGGGAAGTGCTTGGTTACAATGTCAGCTTCCGCTTTCTTGGAAATGTCGTCGGACCCGTCATAGGCGGCATTGTGGCGAGTCATTACGGAATTCCAGCTGTCTTTTATGTCACCGCCGGCATTTTCCTTTTCGGGGCATTATTTTTATGGGCGGTCCGCTCACAATCAAAGACAAAAGAGAGGAGTGTCTGATCCATTATCAGATACTCTTTTCTTCTGTCTAAATGCCTTGTTTACTAGACTTCACGTCTATTCTTTTCTAAAAATAACCTTCTCGTAATCGCAAAAGAATGGTACGATATGGCTAGAAATCCGAAGAAAGTGAGTGACCTCATGTTTCGTGCAATCATTGGTTGGTTATTACTTGCTGCCCTCATCCCATTATTTGTTCTGACTTTTTATCTATCAAAGGAAGAAGCCGCAAGTGTAAAACCTGTTAACGAAGTGCTTGATCAAAAAATCAAGCTGGAAAAGGTAGACTTTTCCCAAAACAGTTATATGTATGATCGAGATGGTTCTCTTATCTCTGAGATCGTATCAAACGATGAGAACCGTGTTTTCGTGAAGTACGATAAAATTCCTGATTCCGTAAAGGAGCTGTTCCTCCGATCAGAGGACCGCAACTTTTATGACCATAAAGGCATTGACTTTATGGGCGTGATTCGTGCCCTTGCCGCAAATGTGAAAAACCATGGCATTAGCCAAGGCGCCAGCACCATCACACAACAGTTATCCCGTAATTTATATTTAAGTCATGAACGTTCATTCAGCCGAAAGTTTACAGAACTGCTCTATTCCTATGAGCTCGAGCGAAAATTTACAAAAGAGGAAATTCTCGAAAGCTATTTAAATACGATTTATTTCAGTAACGGGGTTTACGGTGTCGGTTCTGCGGCTAATTACTATTTTGATAAGCCGCTTAGTTCTTTGACACTTGCACAGATGGCATTTATTTCTGCGATTCCTAACAACCCTACGCTGTATGACCCATTGAAACAATTCAAACATACAAAGAAACGCCAGAAACGGCTACTTGGTATTTTAGAAAAAGATGGTGTCATTACGAAGAAGCAATACAAAAAAGCGGTGAAAGAAAAAATCAGCTTGTCCTTAAGTGAAAAGAAAAATCTTTACCCTGACTATGTGACATACGCCAATGAAGAATTTACCGATCTGGTGTCTGATCAGGAAGGCTTTACAAAACGATTGAAAAAAGCCAAAACAGCTGGCGCAAAAAAGGCCATTCAAAAAGAATTATCAGAAAAGGTCAGTGCATTGCTTCAAGATGGTGTGAAGATTTATACAGCACTAGACCCTTCCTTACAGCAAAGAGCGGTCTATCAGCTCAATGCACAATTGCCTTATCAAGGTGTGGAAGGCGGTTCAGCAGTCATTAACCACCAAACCCATCAAATCGTCGCACTTGCTGGCGGGAAGAATTATAAAAAGTTTGATTTCAACTACGCCTATCAAGCGCAAAGACAACCAGGTTCCGCAATTAAGCCGCTGTTAGATTATGGCCCTTATATTGATCAAACCGGTGCCACGGCATCAAGCAAAATCAGTGCCGGCAAGTTTTGCAGTAGCGGATATTGCCCGCAAAACTATAATCATAAAACGTATGGAACTGTAACACTTGAAACAGCCTTTAAGAACTCTTACAATACACCAGCGATTCGTATGCTTGATACAGTCGGTGTCAAAAAAGGCTTCAGCTATTTAGAAAAGTTTTCATTCGAACATATTGTCGCAGATGATTACCGCCTCCCTTCTGCACTTGGAGGATTTACAAAAGGCTTCTCGCCGCTAGAAATAACCGATGCATATACCGTGTTTGGCAATCAAGGTGCCTATACGCGAAATCACTCCATTACAAAGGTCACAGACTTAAACGGCAAAACCCTTTACAAGTGGAAAGAGTCGCCGAAGCAAATCTATTCTCAGCGTACAAATGAAACAATGCGCAAACTGCTTGCCTCTGTTGTGAAAAGTGGAACAGGGAAAAAGGCGAATTTCAATTCTCCTTACATTGGGGGGAAAACAGGGACATCCAATGACTACAAAGACATTTGGTTTGTTGGCCTGACAGATCAATACACAATGGGTGTATGGGTAGGTAGAGATAGAGGAACCGTTGAATCGATTTATAGTTCAAGCCCGCACTTACGTATTTGGAAACAAACCATGCAATACGCTAAATAAACAGGAGGTTTGATTGCGATGCATTCAACACAACCCTCTCACTTCATTTTATTTGACGGTGTCTGCAACGTGTGCAGTGGTGCTGTTCAGTTTATCATCAAGCGCGACCCGAATGAGCGGATGATGTTTGCTTCTTTACAATCAGATACAGGGCAGCGTATTTTAAAAGAAAACGGCTTGCCTTTAGATGAGTTCAATTCATTCATTTATATTGAAAATGGGACCCTTTATATGAAGTCAACAGGCATCTTAAAAGCGGCGCGGCATTTAAAAGGGATATACAAATGGAGCTATTTACTCCTCGCGATCCCTCGTCCAATCCGTGACTGGTTTTATCAGCTCATTGCAAAGAATCGCTATAAATGGTTTGGTCAAAAAACATCCTGTATGATGCCTACACCTGATATTCAGAAGCGGTTTCTTCCATAAAAAAAGCATCCTCCATCATCGGAGGATGCTTTCTTTCGTCTGATTAAGCTGGCAGACTCGCCATCACACTGTTATAAAGCTTAATAAATAAGTACAAAATGCCGATCAAAAACGTGGCCCAAAACAGCAGAATAAACATCATAAACCCAATTAAATTCAGCATGGAAAGCGATTGATAAATGCGTACCACAACCCAGATAAAATAGACGAGACTTGCTAAAACAAAAAGCCCAACAAGCAAAATGAGCTGCTGCGTCAATAGAAATGCAAGTAAGCTGGCAAACAAATAGACAACCGATGCAATCCGAATTTTCTTTAAGTTCTCCCCTTCAGGGTCCTTTGCAAAAAAGAGCAGCGCTAGCTCTAACACCGTATCTGCAATGAGTTTTAAAGCAGATAAAATCATAAAATAAACAAGTGCAAATGCGGCAAATAAAGCAAGACGAATGCCCTGTTCAGAGAAAAATTCCAGCATTCCTTTTAAAATTCCTGCTTGGGTCAAGAAGTCAGTCGTGATACCTACTGTAAAAATAGAAAAGGCAGAGCTGAATAGCAAAATCGAAATCAGCGGAAAATATCCAGTCAAATATGTATTTTTCATAAATAGATCCTTTCTCATAAGCTCATTTTTATTATGGCTCACTTAAAACGGATTGACAAGATGCTTTCCAAGTAAACTGGAATCTAAATCAAATTTGTGATTTTGCACGTACATTCCTTCACAAACTTACATTTTCCCGTTAAAGTATTACTATTACGAAAAAATTGCGCGTTAGGGGTATACTCGTGAAAAAAACTTTAAGACTGCAAACACGGCTGACGATCTTTGTCTGTATTGTTGTCCTGATCTCCCTCTGTATCACATTCTTTACGATCTGGTCAGAAACAGCCAAAAATATTCATCAGCAGGAACGTGATATCGCCCTCTCCACTGCCAAAATGGTCGCAGAGGCTCCGATCACAGCAAAATCATTGGAAAAAGATCAATCATATACAGCACTGCGAAAATATACAACAAATGTTCAGCGTATTACCAAAACCGAATTCGTTGTCGTCATGGATATGAACGGTATCCGCAAAACACATCCGAATCCGCAAAAGATTGGGAAGCGATTTGCTGGCGGTGATGAAAAACCGGCATTACAGGGTAAGGAACATATTAGTACCGCATCTGGAACACTTGGCAAGTCCATGCGTGCCTTTGTTCCTGTTTATAACCAAGATGGCAAGCAGCTCGGGGCTGTGGCAGTTGGGATTACATTAAAGGAAATTGATTTAATTATTCATCAAAGCCTGCTCCCGCTCTACTTTGTCACATCGCTAAGCCTTTTATCTGGCATTATCGGTGCACTCATTGTGGCACGCAAAGTGAAGAAGATTATGTTTGGACTAGAGCCAGATGAAATTGCCACATTATTAAAAGAACGAAGCGCCATGCTAGAATCAACAAAAGAAGGCATTCTTGCCGTCGATCAGCACGGTAAAATAAAGCTGGCAAATGCAGAAGCTAAACGCCTTTTTCATAATATGGGCATTATGGTTGACCCTAGAGAACAAGATGTACAGGCCCTTCTTCCTTCAAGCGGCTTAAAGCAAGTAATCGAAACACGGAAACCGCTGCTTGATCGCGATGTCAGAATGAACGGATTGGAGCTGGTCTTTAATGAGGTGCCGATTACGGTAAAAGGAGAAATTGTCGGAGCGATCGCAACCTTCCGTGACAAAACAGAAGTCAAACATCTGGCTGAGCAGCTGAGCGGGGTGAAGATGTATGCCAATGCGCTTCGTGCCCAGTCACACGAATTTATGAACAAGCTTCATGTCATTTTAGGATTGGTCCAGCTAAAGAACTATGATGACCTTGGCACCTATATTAAAGATATTGCAATTTATCAGCAGACAGAAACAAATGAAATCATCAACCATGTGAAAAACTCTGTCTTAGCCGGGTTTTTACTAGGAAAACAAAGCTACATCAGAGAACAAGGCGCAGCTTTAGAAGTCAATTGCAGTACACAGGTACCAAACTCGGAGGACCCAGCAGTCACACATGACCTTATTACGGTCATCGGTAATCTGTTAAATAACGCACTCGATGCCGTTTCCCATACAGAGAACAAAAATATTTCCATCTCATTCAGATATGTCCAAGAGCAGCTTCATATTGAAATTACAGACACAGGTGTCGGTCTGACAAAAGAAGAACAGGACATCATGTTTGATCAGGGCTTTTCGACAAAAGGAGAAGACAGAGGATTTGGCCTTTACTTTGTTGACCAAAGCATCAAAAAACTGAACGGACATATGATCGTCACAAGCGAAAAAGGAGAAGGAACGACCTTTAGTCTCCGTATTCCATATAAACAAAAGGAGGATTCACATGATTAATGTGTTGATCGTAGAAGATGACCCAATGGTCGGGGAGCTGAATAAACGCTACTTGACCCAAATAGAAGGTTTTGAATTAAAAGGGATTGCCACCTCATTTCAGAAGGCACTAGACATCTTAAAATCAGAAATCATTCACCTTGTATTGCTTGATATTTATATGCCTGGACAAAATGGGCTCGCCCTATTATCAGAAATTCGTGAGCAAAAGCATTCCGTTGACGTCATCGTCATTTCAGCTGCAAATGAAGTGGATGTCGTACAGCAAACGATGCGAAACGGAGCTGTCGACTATTTAATCAAACCTTTTGAGTTTGAACGCTTCCAATCAGCACTGGCAGAATATAAAAGAAAACATGCCCTATACCAAACGATGAACAGCATCTCGCAAAATGATTTAGACGCGAAGCTTTTTCATAAAAAAGCAGAGGCGGAAAAAGTCCTGCTGCCAAAAGGCTTAACGAAGAGCACACTCAAACTCATCTGGACAAGCATTCAATCATTCGGTCAGCAGGCTTTCACGACCGAAGACCTAGCCAATCATACAGAAATCTCCCAAGTTTCGATTAGAAAATACTTGAAATTTCTTGAGGATATCGAAGTGGTTGATGTGGAGATGGCATACGGGACAATCGGCCGCCCTGTTTTCCAATATAAACTGAATACAAGCAACATGAATTTGATACAGCAATATCTTTAATTTGACACATCTGACCTTTCACAAAGGCCAGATGTTTTTTTATGGCATACGATGTCACAAACCCCTTGATATCAGCGGTTTCACTGTAGTAGAGCACATCATAAAAGCGGCATTATATCATATTTCAGCACATAAAAAGACATCGAATTTAGCCTTTTAACATTTTTTTAAAAATAAAACAAATTTCTATTTATTTATTCGATGGGAAATGATAAATTATGATTGATTAGTTCAACGAGATATAAGTCTGATGTCTTACATCTTCTCTCCTGTTTCCATCAATTTTAAAAGAATGCAGGATAAAATACCCTTTTCAGAAGGATAGGAGAAGGCAAGAGTCGGTCTTTTTTCGCGAGACTTTTCTGAAACTTTTAAATTTTATAGGGGGTTATGTTTTGAAGAAGCGCAAAATTGGACTTGCATTGTCCTTAGTCGTAGCAGCAGGAACCATCCTTGGAGCATGCGGCAACTCTGGCTCAAACAGCGGTGAAAACAAAAAAGATAAAGATCAATTCACTGTTGCAATGGTAACTGATGTCGGTGGTGTCGATGACAAATCGTTTAACCAATCTGCTTGGGAAGGTTTACAAGCATTTGGGAAAGACAACAATTTAACAAAAGGTAAAAACGGCTTTGATTACTTACAATCTAAATCAGACGCTGACTATACAACAAACTTAAACACACTTGCTCGTGAGAAATTTGATTTGATTTACGGAATTGGTTTCTTAATGCAAGATTCTATTACTGAAATTGCGAATCAACGTAAGAAAAACCACTTTGCCATCGTTGATGCAGTTGTAAAAAAAGACAACGTAGCAAGCATTACATTTAACGAAAACGAAGGATCATTCCTTGTAGGTGTTGCAGCGGCTCTTTCTACAAAATCAAACAAAATTGGTTTTGTTGGCGGCGTTGATTCTGAATTAATCAGAAAATTCGAAGTTGGTTTCCGTGCAGGCGTTGAAGCAGCTAATCCAAAAGCAAAAGTTGAAGTGAAATATGCTGGGGCATTCGATAAAGCAGACATCGGTAAAGCAACAGCTGAAAGTATGTACAAATCTGGCGTTGACGTCATTTACCACGCAGCAGGCGGAACTGGAACTGGTGTCTTCACAGAAGCGAAAAACCTGAAAAAAGCTGATCCTGACCGCAAAGTGTGGGTCATTGGTGTTGATAAAGACCAGTATGATGAGGGTAAAGTACCTGGAACAAAACAAAGTGTCACTCTTACTTCTATGATTAAGAAAGTAGACACAGCGGTACAAGACTTAACAACAAAAGCAAAAGAAGGTAAGTTCCCTGGTGGCGAAGTGATCACGTACGGTCTGAAAGAAGGCGGCGTTGACATCTCTCCATCTCAAGAGAATCTTGATAAAGATGTATTGAAGAAAGTCGAAGAATGGAAACAAAAAATCATCAAGGGTGAAGTGAAAATCCCTGCAACACGTGATGAACTAAAAGATTTTAAAGCTTAATTTGTGCATCGGGATAAGCGCGCCTTATCCCCTTGCCTCTCCTTTACCTCCTCTTTATTCGTAAAAGGTGGTAAAAGAAAAGCTGCAGCCTTGTTTTGCAGCTTTTCTTTTGCTAGTTTTTATCTTCATCAGCACCCTAAAAAAGGAGCGGTTAAACCTGTGGATTATGTCATTGAAATGTTGAATATACGCAAAGAATTCCCTGGCATTGTAGCAAATGATAACATTACGCTGCAGCTAAAAAAGGGCGAAATTCATGCGCTGCTTGGTGAAAACGGCGCTGGAAAATCAACGCTCATGAACGTGCTTTTCGGACTGTATCAGCCTGAAAAAGGTGAAATCAAGGTACACGGAAAACCGGTTACAATCTCTAGTCCAAATGATGCAAGTGATTTAGGCATTGGAATGGTCCATCAGCATTTTATGCTAGTTGATACATTTACTGTGGCTGAAAACATCATTTTAGGAAAAGAGCCAAAGAAATTTGGAAAGATTGACAAAGAACAAGCCATTCAGCAAGTGCAGGAACTTTCTGACCGTTATGGACTGAAAATAGACCCTGCCGCTAAAGTATCTGACATCTCAGTCGGTATGCAGCAGCGAGCAGAAATCTTAAAAACACTATACCGCGGCGCTGACATCTTGATCTTCGACGAACCAACAGCCGTCTTAACACCACAAGAAATAAAAGAACTCATACAAATTATGAAAAACTTAATTAATGAAGGCAAATCCATTATATTAATTACCCACAAGCTAAAAGAAATTATGGATGCCTGTCATCGCGTGACCATTATCCGAAAAGGGCAAGGTATTCGTACACTTGATGTGGAACACACAAACAAAGACGAGCTTGCCAGTTTAATGGTCGGCCGCGAAGTCTCATTTAAAACAGACAAAAAAGCAGCCTCCCCTGCTGAAGAAGTCTTGCAAATTCAAGATCTCACTGTCAAAGATGCGCGAGGAATTGAAGCCGTGAAACAACTCAATTTATCAGTGAAAGCTGGTGAGATTGTCGGAATTGCGGGTGTAGACGGAAATGGTCAATCTGAATTAATTGAAGCCATTACAGGTCTGAAAAAATCCGAATCTGGCACGATCATGCTAAACGGGAAAGCCATTCAAAATCTCCCGCCTCGTAAGGTCACAGAATCTGGTATCGGACATATTCCTCAAGACCGTCATAAGCACGGACTTGTCCTTGACTTTTCAATTGGAGAAAATATTTCCTTACAAACGTATTATCAGCGTCCATATTCGAAGTTTGGCTTGATGAATATGAAAAATATTTATCAAAAAGCAAAACGAATCATTGCTGAATACGACGTACGGACACCTAGTGAATATACAGAAGCACGTGCGCTATCAGGCGGTAACCAGCAAAAAGCCATTATTGGCCGTGAAGTTGACCGAAATCCTGATTTATTAATTGCCGCACAACCGACACGTGGACTTGATGTCGGAGCCATTGAGTTTGTTCATAAACGTCTGATTGAACAAAGGGATTCAGGCAAAGCTGTTCTGCTCATATCCTTTGAGCTTGATGAAATTATCAATGTCAGTGATAAGATTGCTGTTATTTTCGAAGGCAGCATTATTGCCATTGTTGATCCAAAAGAAACAACAGAGCAAGAACTTGGTCTGTTAATGGCTGGAAGTACGCAACAGGAAGTGGGGAAAGAAGCAAATGTCTAATCGCTTAACAAATCTGCTGATTCCGCTTATAGCCATTGTACTTGGTCTTTTCGTTGGGGCCATCATTATGCTGGCAAGCGGTTATAGTGTCATCGAAGGTTATAGCGCCCTTTGGAATGGCGTATTCGGTGAAACATATTATATGGGAGAAACCATCCGACAAGTCACTCCTTATATTTTATCAGGACTTGCTGTTGCCTTTGCATTTCGGACAGGCCTATTTAATATCGGGGTAGAAGGTCAAATGCTGATTGGCTGGGTAGCTGCTGTATGGATCGGCACAACTGTCCATGCACCTATGTATATCCATCTGCCTCTTGCACTGATCACAGCAGCAGCTGCTGGTGCATTATGGGGCTTTATTCCCGGATTTTTAAAAGCTCGTTTTTACGTACATGAAGTCATTGTCACCATCATGATGAACTACATTGCCCTTCATGTCACAAATTATTTAATCTCAAATGTCTTAACAAACAATAAAGATAAAACAGAAAAAATTGATGCAACAGCTTCCCTTCGATCTGGTTTTTTTGAGCAGATCACTGATTTCTCTAGAATGCATAATGGGATTTTTGTTGCCATTATTGCGGCTGTTGTCATGTGGGTTATTATCCAGAAAACCTCTAAAGGGTTTGAATTACGCGCAGTTGGGATGAACCAGCAGGCCTCTCATTATGCTGGGATGAACGTTCGACGCAACATCATTTATGCGATGCTCATTTCTGGTGCCTTTGCAGGTCTTGCAGGTGCGATGGAAGGACTCGGAACATTTGAATATGCTTCGATTAAAGGATCATTCACTGGCGTTGGTTTTGATGGAATCGCTGTTGCCTTATTAGGCGGAAACACAGCTATTGGTGTCGTCTTAGCTGCATTATTGCTTGGTGGATTGAAAGTCGGTGCTTTAAACATGCCGCTTGAATCTGGCGTACCGACTGAGGTCGTTGATATTGTGATTGCGATCATTATTCTTTTCGTTGCCTCAAGCTATATCATCCGTCTTGTCATTCAACAATTGAAGAAAAAGGGGGGAAAATAAGTGGGATTTCTGCAAATTCTTGAAATCATCGTCCCGGCTACACTTGTTTATGCTGCACCACTTATTTTAACCGCTCTTGGAGGCGTCTTTTCAGAAAGATCAGGTGTCGTCAATATCGGTCTTGAAGGTTTGATGGTCGTCGGAGCATTTTCTAGTATTATCTTTAACTTAATGTTTGCTGATACGTTTGGTGCCTTGACCCCGTGGCTCGGTCTACTTGTTGGTATGGCCATTGGCGGCGTGTTCTCACTCATTCACGCTGTTGCCACTATTACGTTCAGAGCAGATCAAACGGTCAGTGGTGTTGCGATTAACATGCTTGCCCTTGGTGCTACGCTGTTTGTTGTCAAACTGATTTATGGCAAAGCACAAACGGATAAAATTACAGAACCTTTCTATAAAGGAGATATTCCCCTTTTAAGTGACATTCCGATCATTGGTGATATTTTCTTTAAAGATGTGTATTATACGTCCATTCTCGCATTAGTTCTTGCGGTTGTCGCTTGGTTTGTTTTATTTAAAATGCCGTTTGGCTTACGACTTCGTGCAGTCGGAGAGCATCCAATGGCAGCTGATACAATGGGAATCAAGGTATACCGGATGCGCTATATCGGCGTCTTCATTAGTGGTCTATTTGGCGGTCTTGGCGGAGCTGTGTATGCATCGACCATCGCTCTTGACTTCTCACACGCCACCATTACAGGACAAGGCTTCATTGCGTTAGCCGCCCTTGTTTTCGGGAAATGGCACCCATTTGGCGCTATGGGCGCTGCTTTATTCTTTGGATTTGCACAAAGCTTAAGCATCATTGGCTCTCTGCTTCCGCTGTTTCAAGATATCCCGAACGTGTACATGCTCATTGCACCATATGTGCTGACGATCCTAGCTCTTACTGGCTTCATTGGACGAGCAGACGCACCAAAAGCACTTGGTACTCCTTATTTAAAAGGAAAACGATAAATAAATACCATGTATGATCAATCCCCTGAAGGACAAACTATCTTCAGGGGATTTTTGTATGATAAAAACGACAAAACCCCCGTTTATTTTACTTTTATTACACTTAATTTAGTTTAATAAATAGATGAGTGTCACAGAATCTTCTACAATTGAGACAAATAGCATTTGGGGGTGTTTATGTGGCTAATACACAACAATTGAAATCGATTACAAACGATTCTGACAATAATAAAAGCGTTTTCCGAAAAATTCTTTCTTGGAAAATTGGTGTTATTGATCTACCTGTGTATATAGTACTTGCAGCGATTATTTTAACTGCCGCTTATTTTAATAAAATTCCAGCAAATATGCTTGGTGGTTTCGCTGTTATTATGATTTTGGGGATTTTCCTAGGAGATGTAGGACAACGTATTCCAATCTTAAAAGATATTGGTGGACCGGCGATTCTTTCTTTATTCGTACCATCGTTCCTGGTCTTTTTTCATGTTCTGAATCCAAACTCGTTGGAAGCGGTTACGTCTCTGATGAAAACGTCAAACTTCCTATACTTCTATATATCTGCTCTTGTAGTAGGTAGTATTCTTGGGATGCAACGAACTGTTTTAGTACAAGGCCTTATTCGTATGTTTGTTCCTCTTGTTGCAGGTACAATTACAGCTGTAGCTGCTGGAATTCTAGTGGGTCTTCTAGTTGGTTACACACCGCATCATTCGTTCTTCTTTATCATTGTACCGATTATTGCCGGTGGTGTCGGTGAAGGAATATTGCCATTATCAATTGCTTATTCACAAATTCTTGGTGTATCAGCAGAGTCATTAATTTCTCAATTGATTCCGGCTGCTGTTATTGGGAACGTCATTGCCATCATTTGTGCTGGCGCAATGAAAAAGCTTGGTGAAAAACGTCCTGAACTAAACGGGAATGGACGACTTGTTAAATCAAAAGAAGCAAATGAAATCTTTGAACAGCCTGAAATGGATACTAAAGTTGACTTCAGCTTAATGGGTGCAGGTGTGCTTGTTGCATGTACAACTTTTATCTTTGGCGGCTTATTAGAAAGTTTTGTTCATATTCCAGGTCCAATCTTAATGATTGTTCTTGCTGCATTAATCAAATACTTAAACGTGATGCCTCAGCATTTGCAAAACGGCTCACAGCAGTTCTACAAGTTTGTATCGAAAAGCTTTACATGGCCTCTAATGGTTGGTTTAGGAATTCTATACATTCCACTTGATGATGTGGCCACTGTTATTTCGATTCCTTTCGTATGTGTATGTATTGCTGTTGTTCTAGGCATGGTTGGTTCTGGTTACTTTGTTGGTAAATTCATGAACATGTATCCAGTTGAATCTGCCATTGTGACTGGCTGTCACAGTGGATTAGGCGGTACTGGTGACGTTGCAATTCTTTCAGCTTCTGGAAGAATGGGCCTTATGCCTTTCGCTCAAGTCTCTACACGTCTTGGCGGAGCAGCAACCGTTATTTGCGCAACAATCTTACTCAGAATGTTTACTTAAAAAAGAAACAAAAAGCATGTCCTTTTCGTAAGGGACATGCTTTTTTTATATTTCTTTTCTCCCATACATCCTCATTCATCAGCTAATACAATTCGTAAATATTCCCGAGGCTGAAAAGGATACTGTTTCGCCTGAGGATAGGTCATATGGAGGAGTTGTTCGGAAAATAGCGGCCATTCACTCCCGGCCTGCCACCTTTTTTGATCATTTCGTTCAATCAAGAATGCTCCTCCTAAAATCGTGCAGAATATGCTTAAGCTGATGGCGATCTTTCGTTTCATTTGATCAGCTCCTTTAAGAAAAGCATGTACGAAATACAAAACAATATACAACGAGTTTCATTTTTGATAAAATATTTTTTGTGGTCAAAAGAACTCAAAATAAATTCAATTTGTCGTAAATCAGTTCAAACCAATGCACTATGTCTGTATTTACGCTATAATTTTAATTACCAGTTCTTTAGAACGTGAATTTATATTGATCAAAGGAGGTTCATTTTCTTGCAGCTTATTCACTTCGCCATCCTATCACCTTTTTTACTTGCCTTTGTCGTCCCTTTTCTCTTTAAATACGTAAGGCGTATACATACAGGATGGTTTGTTCTCATCTTGCCTATTCTTTTATTTACCTATTTCATCCAAATGCTCCAGATCACCTCGAATGGACGAACGTTATTCTCACAAGCTGAATGGATTCCCTCTCTAGGGATGAATTTCACTGTGTATGTAGATGGTCTCAGCCTGTTATTTGCTTTACTCATCACAGGTATTGGTGCACTTGTGGTACTGTACAGTATTTTCTACTTATCAAAGGAAAAAGAACAGCTTGGCTCTTTCTATACGTATTTATTAATGTTTATGACCGCTATGCTTGGTGTTGTTCTCTCTGACAACATGGTCGTACTTTATTTGTTCTGGGAGCTAACAAGTATCTCTTCCTTCCTCTTAATTGGGTATTGGTATAAGCGTGAGCGTTCTCGTTACGGAGCAACCAAATCACTGCTTATTACTGTGTTTGGCGGATTAGCTATGCTTGGCGGCTTCATCCTCATTTACCTGATCACTGATTCATTCAGTATTCGCGAAGCAGTCAATCAGCTTCAGCTCATTATGGCATCACCTTATTTCATCCCTGCGATGGTTCTCATTTTACTAGGGGCCTTCACGAAATCAGCGCAGTTCCCATTTTATATTTGGCTGCCTGATGCTATGGAAGCACCAACCCCTGTAAGCAGTTATCTGCATTCTGCTACTATGGTCAAAGCCGGTATTTATCTGGTTGCCCGCTTTAGTCCGATTTTTGCTATATCAGAGGTGTGGTTTTGGACCATTTCGATTGTCGGACTTATCACACTATTCTGGGGATCTTTCCACGCCGTTCGGCAAAATGATTTGAAAGCCATTCTGGCCTTCTCGACAGTGAGTCAACTCGGTATGATTATGCTCATGCTAGGAGTAGGCGCAGCTGCCATTCATGAAAACAACCCTGCCTTTTTTGGCGCAGCCGTTCTTGCTGCTATTTTTCATCTCATTAACCACGCGACCTTTAAAGGTAGTCTCTTTATGGCAGCAGGGATTATCGATCACGAAACAGGTACACGTGATATTCGCAAATTAGGTGGATTAATGACCATCATGCCAATTACCTTTACAATTACGTTAATTGGTACATTCTCGATGGCTGGACTCCCACCATTTAATGGATTTTTAAGTAAAGAGCTATTTTTCACAAGTATGATCCGGATTTCTGACATCAGCTTTACGGATGTTTCAACATGGGGGGCTGTCTTCCCTGCTATCGCTTGGCTCGCTAGTGTGTTCACGTTCATCTACAGTATGATGATCGTCTTCAAAACATTTAGAGGCCGTCTGAAAGTCGATCAATTGGAGAAAAAACCGCATGAAGCACCGATTGGTATGCTGATCCCGCCAATTATTTTAGCTGCACTTGTGGTCACGTTCTTCTTTTTCCCTAATATTCTTGCCTATTCTGTCATTGAACCTGCCATTCAAGCGATCATTCCAGAAGCCATTCAAACAGGAAGCCGCTTTGCCGTAAAAATTGAAGCGTGGCATGGATTCCAGCCAGAGCTTTACATGACAATTGGTGTAGTTGCGCTCGGTACCATTGGCTATTTAACGCTGTCAAAATGGCGCCCAATGTACAACATATTTAAGGAAAAATGGTCATTTAACGCTTTGTATGATCGCTCGCTTATAGGTGTAGAAAAAGGGGCTTACCGCCTAACAAACAGCTATATGACAGGATTCCTTCGTGACTATCTTGTCTATGTATTTGGGTTTATGATTATCGTGCTTGGCAGCGTGATGTTCTACAAGCAAGCCTTCTCATTTCAAACTGAGCATGCTGCTTCAATCGGCACGTACGAAGTCATCCTTTCACTTGTGATGGTCGCAGCGACAGTCACGACTGTATTTGCTCGTTCACGCTTAACAGCTATTATTGCGCTAGGTGTTATGGGCTACACGCTGTCATTGTTCTTCGTGATTTTCAGAGCACCTGACCTTGCGCTGACACAGCTCATTATTGAAACCATTTCTGTCGCGCTGTTTTTACTTTGCTTCTATCATTTGCCAAAGCTGAGCCTGAAGCAAAAAACACGAAGATTTAAATTAACAAATTTGATCATCTCATTAGGTGTTGGAGTCGTTGTCACCTGTCTTGCTTTCGCTTCAACAAGCCAGCAATCTCTTGACACAATTTCAACGTACTTCATTGAAAACAGCTACAAACTGGCTGGCGGAGACAATATTGTCAATGTCATTCTTGTCGATTTCAGGGGCTTTGATACACTCTTTGAGATTACAGTGCTGGCCATTGCGGCACTCGGTATTTATGGATTATTGAAGGTAAAAGCACAAGGTAAACGGAAGAGAGGCGTACGGCGATGAGAAAGATTGATACGAATGATATGCTCTTACAAGTCACAACTAAAATTACAGCATTCATCATCTTGCTTTTCTCACTTCACCTATTTCTTGCAGGACATAACAATCCTGGCGGAGGATTCATTGGCGGTTTGATGAGCGCTGGTGCTGTCGTTCTTCTGCTTTTAGCCTACGACCTTAAAACAGTCAGACGCATTTTACCATTTGACTTTATTTATGTGGCTGGTGTCGGTTTGCTCGTTGCCATCCTAACAGGTATGGGATCTTTTCTGTTCGGAGCACCTTTCCTATCCCATGCATTCGATTATTTCCAACTGCCGTTTCTAGGGAAAACAGAACTGGCGACAGCGGTCCTGTTTGATATCGGTGTGTATTTAGTTGTTGTTGGTGTCACCATGACCATTATTCAAACGATTGGAGAGAAGGAATAATGGAATTTCTAATGTCTATTATCGTCGGAATCATTTTTATGGCAGCGACCTATTTAATGCTTTCAAAAAGCCTTCTGCGGGTCATCGTCGGTACTGCCGTTTTAAGTCACGGCGTCCATTTGCTTCTATTAACAATGGGCGGCTTAAAAAAGGGAGCACCTCCTATTTTGAAAGAGGGGCTCACATCCTATGTAGATCCATTGCCACAAGCATTAATTTTAACAGCCATTGTCATTGCTTTTGGTGTAACATCCTTTTTGCTCGTGATGGCCTTCCGTGCCTTCCAAGAGCTGAGAACAGATGACATGGATCAAATGAGAGGAAATGATCAGCATGAATAATCTCGTGATCCTGCCTATATTAATTCCATTACTAGCTGCTACATTATTGATTTTTATGAATAAAAACACCATGCTGTCGAGAGGCTTTAGTGTGTTTGCATCTCTTTTAGCCATTATCTGTAATGTCTATTTGGTCCAAACGATTTTCACAAACGGCATACAAACCCTTTATTTGGGCGGCTGGAAAGCACCGTTTGGCATTGCCCTTGTGGCCGATCAGTTTGCTGCGCTTCTTGTGCTGACCGCTTCCATTGTTGGACTTGTCACAGTTCTTTTTTCCTTTCAAACGATTGGGAAAGAAAGAGAGCGGCTGTTCTATTATTCTGGTGTCCAATTCTTGTTAGCTGGTGTCAGTGGTGCCTTTTTAACGGGAGATATTTTCAACCTGTTTGTCTTCTTTGAATTGTTGCTGATGGCATCTTATATGCTCATTGTTCTGGGTGGTTCAAAGCCTCAGCTTCGTGAATCACTGAAATATATTGTGTTTAATATTATCTCATCGGCATTATTTATTGTTGGCGTAGCGTGTTTATATGCAGTCACAGGCACACTGAACATGGCTGATTTAAGTGTGAAAATAGCCGAATCTGGGCAGACAGGGTTAATCACCGTGATTTCGATTCTGTTCCTGATCGTATTTGGCTTAAAAGCTGGGGTCTTCCCGCTTTATTTCTGGCTGCCAGGGTCTTATCATGCACCGCCGGCAGCGATTTCAGCTTTGTTTGGTGCACTGCTGACAAAGGTCGGTCTATATGCAATTGCCAGGGTCTTTACGCTCATCTTTATACATGATACAGGTTTTACACATACACTCATGGCTTGGCTGGCCGCTCTAACGGTTATATTCGGTGTCATTGGCTCTATCGCCTATTCTGATGTGCAAAAAATTGTGATTTATAACATTGTCACAGCTGTTGGTGTCATTTTGTTTGGGATTGCGGCCAATACACCGGCATCACTTCAAGGCGCCATTTATTACCTCATTCACGATATGGTGATCAAAGGAGCTCTATTTATGCTCGCAGGGGCACTGTTTGTGTATGCTGGAACCAACCATCTGAAAAAAATGGGTGGGCTGATTCAATCCCAGCCTCTACTCGGCTGGATGTTCTTCATATCGGCTTTATCACTTGCGGGTATTCCTCCGCTAAGTGGATTTGTTGGCAAGCTGAAAATTGTTGAAGGTGGGTTTTCTGCTGGGTACATGACGTTCTCTATCCTTGTTTTACTGTCCAGTCTTCTTGTCCTTTATTCTGTTATGAGGATTTTCATGCTCGCGTTTTGGGGAGAGGAACAGGATATGCGAAGAAGAAAGCCATCCATTAGAGGAATGGTGTATCCTGGGGTACTGCTTGTTGTCTTATCGCTTGCGATTGGATTAGGCACAGAATTCATTGCACCTTATATCAATCAAGCTGCGGAAATGCTTTCAACACCAGAAAAATATATTCAAGCTGTGCTGAAGGAGTAGATGAACATGGCCTTTCAAATATTATTAAACGCTCTCCTCGCCTTTACATGGATGTTTATGAATGATACATACAGAGCTGCAGACTTTGTATCAGGCTTTGCACTAGGGATGATCGCCATTTTTATGCTGCGGCGATTCTTCCCGCAACGTTTTTACGGCTATGCCCTTTATGCGATTTTCAAGCTCGTCATCATTTTTATCAGAGAGCTGCTTCTTGCTAATTTGAGTGTACTCAAGACGGTGTTATCTCCAAAGCTTAAAATCAAGCCTGGTATTTTCGCCTTTCGTACAGATTTAAAAACAGATTGGGAAATCACCATACTGGCCAATATGATTACATTAACACCTGGTACACTGGTCATCGATATTTCCGATGATCGCTCGATTTTATATATTCATGCGATGGATATTGAAGATGCTGAAAAAGCCATCCACGATATTCGGGTATCATTTGAAAAAGCGATTCAGGAGGTGAGCGGTAAGTAATGGAACTGATCTTGCAAATGTCACTTGGGATTCTTGCGCTGTCTACTTTGCTCTTTGTGATACGGGTAATCAAAGGACCTTCTATCCCTGATCGCGTTAGTGCGCTTGATGCGATAGGAATCAATTTAATTGGGATGACAGCCATCGTGTCTATCTTACTGAAAACCACTACGTTCTTTGAAATTATTTTACTGCTCGGTATTCTTGCCTTTATCGGCACTGTCGCTTTTTCCAAATTCCTTGAGAAAGGGGAAGTGATTGAAAATGATCGTCATCGCTAAAGCGATCGTGATTTTCTTTATTCTGCTTGGCGCCATTCTTTGTCTGGTCTCAGCCATTGGTGTCCTTCGCCTACCGGATGTTTACACACGTATGCATGCTGCATCAAAAGCATCGACACTTGGTGTTGTTCTCATTTTAGTTGGTGTATTCTTTCATGAATGGTTTCTTGCAGGGATCATCTCTGCGAAAATCCTGCTTGGAATTGTCTTTATCTTTCTGACCGCACCAGTCGGCGCTCATTTGATCGGAAGAGCCGCTTACAACACTGGTGTGAAAATGGACAAACGAAGTGTCCAAGATGATTATGGCGGTTTCCGTAACTTTGTCATTAAACGAAAAGAAGACTCTTATTTATAAATGAAGAACCTGACATTCAGGTCTTGTTCACTTTACATGCATGTTCATAAAAGGGTATTAAAAAAAGCTTCCGCTGCACCGGGAGCTTTTTTATATGCGATCAATGACAGCGAGTGTACATCTTGACGTACAGATATGACGGTCTCGATCATCTTTTATATCGATTTGGAATACCATTGTACGCCGTCCTACATGTACAGGAACAGCTGTAGCTGTCACCACTCCATCACGTACAGATTTTAAATGATTGGCATTGATTTCAATACCTGAACAAACCTGCTGAGTTAAGTCCAAATGAGCAGCAGCACCCATGCTTGCCACTGTTTCTGCTAGAGCAGCTGATGCTCCTCCGTGCAGTAATCCAAATGGCTGTTTTGTTCGGTGATCGACTGGCATTGTCGCCACGCATCGTGACGTATTCCATTCCACAATCTCAATCCCCAGTGCCTCAAGCAGTGTATTTGAACCACTCACATCCATCAAGGCCCTCTCCCTTCACACGTTTACAGCACACTTTCCGATTTTGCAATTAACACCGCTTCTGTTCGAGATCCAACATTCAGCTTATTAAAGATGGAGGTCAAACTGTATTCAATTGAGCGTTTGCTCAAATGAAGCACATCGGCGATCTCTTGGTTTGTGTACCCTTTTTCCACTTCTCTTAAGATTAAACATTCACGCTCTGTTAACAGCTCATGATCCGTCTGCTGCGCCTGTTCTGGCTTCTCTTGCTGCTGTGAAATTAATTTCTTTAAATAGGATAGCTGAATGACAACTTCTCCTTGCAATGTGCGGTGTATGTATTCAATAATTTTGTCTTTTGTCTCTGTTTTACTTATTGCACCATGCAATCCAGCTCGAATGGCCTCTTCGAAATAATCATCTACTTCATATCCTGTATAAATGATAATTTTCACTTGTTGATTCGTTTCTAGAATTTGTTTGGCAATGTCCATTCCATTGATATCCCCGAGATTTAAATCCATCAAGATCACATCATAGATGGAAAAGTCATGCGTCTTTAAAAAGGCGCCTTCTGCATCAGGACTTAAACAATCGACTGATAGCTGCTGATCTGATTCTAATATGCTTTTTGTCCCTTCCATGACAGCCGGATGATCATCAATGACCAATATCTTCTTCATGTCTTCCTCCCTTTAAATCACTCACTTCCATTTTATATAAAAGACTTGGCAGATGCCAAGTCTTATTCCTTAAGAAATCGTTACAATTCCATTTCAATTTTCACCTTGAGCCCTTTTTCAGGTGCTGTGTGAATTTGAAGCTTTCCATTTAGAGCTTTGACTCGTTCCCTTATGCCAGAAAGACCCATGCTCATCGTGTGCTGATCAAGCTGGCTTGCATCAAATCCTACTCCATCGTCCTCATAATGGAGAACAACTTGATCTTTAATACAAATGAGCATCACTAAGACTTGGCTGGCCTTAGAATGCTTCAACGCATTGGATAACAGCTCCTGCACAATCCGGTAAATATTCAGCTGTGAGTCAATATCAATGTCCAGTTCTTTATCAAAGCGGGTTGTATTCAGCCTAATATGAAATGGCGCTTCCTCTTGAATTTGCGAAGTCAGCTTCGAAATTGCCTTCACTAACCCCAAATCATAGAGGAGCTGCGGCCGAAGTTCATGACATGTTTCTCTCGTGGTTTGAATCACCTTAGACATTTGTTCATTCCATGAGATCAATGAATTTTCAATAGATGTTGGGCATTGGTTGTTTTGGAAATTGGTTAAGAACATCTCGGACTGTCTCTTCAGTGAAATCAAATCCTGCAGCACAGAATCATGAAGATCCCTCGCTAAATCTGAGCGCTGCTTCTCTTCCATGGCGAACATAATCTTTTTCAGCCAAGCAGGATTGGCTTCACGCTGTTTCAAATCCTCCAGATGCTCCATCAGTTCTTCGATCTTGACGACATTTTCTAAACTGACACTTGTGTAAAATGCCAATGTTTTAAGCCATGAGATTTCATCGCGGGTCAGCTTAGGTGTCCGTAAATTAGATAAACAACAAATCACAAACGAGTGACCGCCCCGCTCACCAATTTTCATCATGAATCCTTTATCCAACCCGATGATTTTACCAACTTCACCTAAAATATCTTGAAATTGGTCCACATAATCTTTCCATAGCTGGCTTTCTTCTATTGATTCATCAATTTCAACAATTTGTCCATCTGCCTTCACTTCAAGCACAAAGGCTTTGTTCACAACAAGTACTTCTAAGATGGTGTATTTTAAATGATACAATACTTGATGAAGTGATGACGCCTCACGAATAAGCTGTGTGAATTTAAATATACTATCCTGATAATTATGCTTCTCTGAAAAACGCTTCAATCGAAAACGGAAATCGATAATTTCTTTAAAGTAGAAGACGGTAAGCATAAGAATGTACGTGATAATCGTAAATTTCACTGTATAGAAATTTGCATTTGGCTTTTGAATAAAATCAAAAAGAACAACCACTAGTATTGTTGGTGTAATTGCTAAAAAACCGTAGTATTTAATCCTTCCCATAAAGAAATCAACATTATATAGCTTATTTGACATAAATTGATAGACTAAGAAAAAAGGAATTAAAAGAACAAACGATGCAACAACATACGGTGAAATAAAATATATACCAAAAAAATAAGGAATGATAAAAAATAGCATGAATGGACTGAATGCTGAGATTAAAATGAGTGCAAATGCTCGAAGTACATTGCTGACTTCATTGTCTTTCAATTTTTTAGCAGCCCTTATAGTGATAATAATCGAAAGGAAAGCCAGAACAAAAAATGAAAGTAAATTGACATATGCTAATAGATCTACTGGTCCTGCTTTATTTTTATAGAATAAAACTAATAAAACGTTAGTCACTGGAACTAGATACAAATAAAAAAGAACTCGACGACGAATAATTTCTGTTCCTAATTCTTTTAAATATTGATACATAAAGTGCATATATAGTGGAGGTACAATATTCATTGTAACGATTACAAGAATACGACTGATAGCCTCTCCTTTTCCAGAACCACCAGAACTTACATAACCTATAGACACCGCCAAAAGAAATAAAGCTAAAATATAAGCTGACTCTTTTTGGTTTGCTTTATTCATTTTTAAAATCATAAATATACAAAATAGACAGATGGAATAAAGAATGACTGGTATTAGATAAATAAACAGATTCGCTTGACTCAATAACCTTACATTCTCTAAATCAATTTTATCACCATGTCTATCAACGACTAAACTTTTAACATTAGCTAAAAAACCTCTTTTAACTTCTTCAACTGGTTTTTTATTCCCATTCACTTCAAGTATGATATCGCCTTTCCTAACTCCAGCTAGATAGCTATCTGTAAAATTATCGACATCCACTACCTCAAGTTGACCGTGACTATTTTCCTTAACAGCTGCTCCAACAAAAATATTAAATACGTTGATATAAGAGATGTAAATCACATAGATGAAGCTAAGGATAACTAATATAACTGTTAACTTAGAGTAAAACTTTCTCATAATATTTATCTACTCAAGCAGTTGCCCATATGATTGCTTTAATAACGTCTTCTTTCTGGAATCCGTCAACAATAATACTTGCAGTTTCTTGATCAACGTGAAGCAATGATGCGTTCCCATTAGCGATTTGATTTAATGTTGAAGGATTCTCCACTAAATAACTAACCAATTCCTGAATTTTCATCTTCTCCATCTCCAATTAAAAAAAGTATCAGTTTTTTCTTTTTTGAAGCCTCTAAATGTAGTTTCTTGAATGCTTCTTTAAACTTATTTCTGAGAAGGTTTCTCATAATAAATACATATTGTTGAGCACCAGATTTTTTTAATTTATCCTTTAATTCTTCAGAGCCGGCACTCTTATCCTTTGATTGAAAATAACTGAGCAAGTCTGAACTAGATGGATTAAACTCATTTTTCAAGTAAACTAGCGGTAATGTTTGCATTCTTTTAAAGTCAATATTATCTTTATTAAAAAGACCTAGATAGTCATTTTCAAGCTGTTCCGCCATTCCTAGGTAATAGGCATATTCTTCTACCTTCTTTTCAAAAGAACCTGTTGCCAAAACAACCCCTAACACACAAGGTAATACAAACAGTGACCCTGCTTTTAACTTCATGATATTTAAACAATCCTGCTCATTTTCTGGCTCCAGTGTCATATCTATATGCTGCCCTTGCATTGACTGAATGGAATAAGAATATACATTGTTTAAAAGCTTCGCTCCATGATCAAGCTTTGAAAACACGTCAAAACTCAATGCAAAGAGAACATTCGCCGCATTAATCGCAATTCCGCTCTGACATTTCATCCAAGGATACGAATCATTGTCCTGATCTTCAATATCATCTAATATATCGGCAGATAAGATGAGAAGTTCAATCCCTGCTGCCAGTTTTGTAATCGCTTGCTCGTCTTGTCCGCCAAATGCCTCATAATGTTGGTAAGCCAATTGTCCAAAAGGAAATTCATTCTTTATATCTGTAAATTCGAGAAGCAGCTTTTGTAAATCATTTTGCCTGACTGCATGTTGAATAAAACCAGACATTTTCTGCTTGATTTTTGTATTCTCTAGATAGTTTAGCATACTCGATCTTGATCCTCACCCTCTCGCCTCTTATTTTACTAAAAAGAAATAAGCAAATGTCCACTGACATCACTATTTAACAATTATATAATAATATATCCTTTTTTTGTATGTATTTGGATAAAAAAAAGACTTGATGGTTATCAAGTCTTTAAGAAATTTTCACATATTCATATTTGTCGTATTGATCAATGCTTTTGTTAATGTTATGAAGAGAAGCCGTTGTTTCTCTAATTTCGTTTTCAAGTTTCCATAATAATTGTTTAAGTTCTTCGATTTCATACTTTTCCATCGATTCCACTCTCCTTTTTTGGAAGATCAATGTATTTGTGTATGTTGATTGGGTCATAAGTATTTGATCTGTTACTAACAGTGTAAATGCTATTGAGTATTTTTTCACCGAAAAGTATGCACAAAATGTGTGCGTGATACCGCAAAATTCAATAGGTCTTTTTTCATCATTTTCAGACTTTTCAAATGATACTTTTATCTCAATTTCAAAGGAAATACGTCATTTTTGCGACATGAACAGGCATCATTCGTCACAATTCTTGTGTAACAGAACGTATGATCCCTTCTGTTTCCTCGGTTTTTCATGTTATAGGTCAGACGACAGGCTCTACTGTAGACACCGCAATTTTTTGGCGACATTCACCGAAATTGACCGCAAAAGTACCTATTTTTATGATGAATATGCAAAGGTAGAAAGATCATTTTGATTCTTTATTCGGATTTTCTTCATACATTTAGAACAGATATCCGTCCAAATTCACTTCAATGAGAGAAGAGGTGACCATGTGTTTTACTATGTTCCTTATCCTCCTTTGCAGGTTCCCGCAATGGGGAACGCATACCTGCGAACACCTATGACTTTTCCTCCAGTAGATGCTCATGCGTTTCAAAAGGCTGCAAAGGAATCAACCCGTCTCGTTGCTGATGCATCCCTCATTACACAGCAGATTTCCGGTTCGCTTTCGTTTGGACAGCGAATCATGGAAGCTGCTGAACGTGCTGACACCGCAAGTGTGATTCGAATGCTGAAGCAGATTGGGGTGAAAAGCAATATCGATATCCGCTTTAGTCCAGAAGGCATCCGCATCTACTTATCCCTCTCTTCAAGCAGGCTTTTTCTACTTTTACAGTGGGGATAACAAAGAAAGAAGCCGCTCTAGTGTGAGCGGCTTTTCTTAAGATTCAAACATTTTATGACACCATTCAATGGCTTCTATATAACAGCCGTAGGCTTCCTGCTTAGGGAGACTTCCACCTAACATTTCATCATCCCATTCATTTCGTTCAATACGTTTGGCAACGTCTAACACAAGGAAATAGTCATTTTCATAGCCAAGCAGTGCCTCACCTACTTCATCCGAAAGAGGCAGTTCTTTCACAAGTTCAGTAATGTCCGCCCTGACAAGCGTATCAATGAGTGAAAACATACCTGTTAGCATATAAGAAGCGGGATGCTCTCGTTCAGTCCGACTAGCAATGAGTTCACACGTTTTGGCACGAATGAACGACATTTTGATGATTTCCTTTTGGCTTGAGTTGGCTTGGACATTTAGTTCTTTAAATGAAAGGATAAAGATCCATCGCCGTATTTCATTAAACCCAAGCAGGATAATCGCCTGACGAATACTCTTGATTTGATAAAGACGTCTCATGCCGCCAGAATTCAGCATTTTTAATAATTGATATGAAAGGGAAAGATCACTTTCTATAAAGTGCGTCACGGTCTGAATATTCGGCTGCTCCTTGCTCAGCTCATTCAATAGCTGATGGTATGCGTGGAAGCTAGTCGATAAGGCTCGTCCCGAAATGACGTGCGGCTCACTAAAGAAATATCCTTGAAACAAATGGAAGCCAGCTTCTAACGCTTCTTCATATTCTTTTCGCGTTTCTACCTTTTCAGCAAGGAATCGAAGTCGATACTTTTTATATGTATGTAAAATGTCTCTTCGTTCTTCACATGTTGTTTTCAGAAAATCAATTTTTAAAATATCAATGCAATAGAGGAGTTCATCGAGTAACTTGTCATGAAAATGTGTTCCGCTTAGAAAGAAATCATCGAGCGCAATCGTGTATCCCCACTTTTTTAATTGCTTACACCTCATAATAAGTGCCGGGGTAATCGGTACATTTTCTAATATTTCGATCACAAGCTGATGTGGATCAAAATAAGTGAGCAGATCAGACGAAAGCAAGCTTTCGGTGAAATTGATGTAGCATCGTTTTCCTTCTGTCAGTGTTTCGATGCCAATGTTTAAAAAACTATTGATAATGAGGTCGGTTGTCGCTTGATCACCATCTTCAGCGCTATATGTATTGGTTTCACTATCTCTATAAAGCAGCTCGTATGATACGACTTGTTCTTTTCTGTTAAAAATAGGCTGCCTTGCAACAAACACCCTCAACTGCTCCATTCCTCCTTTATGCAATGACAAACAAGATGTGCTTTCAGTATACCAAATGATTGCCCATAAGGTTCATTTTGAATCGTCCAACATTAAAAAAAGAGACCATCTGGCTTGATGATCTCCTTTCCCGGGGTAATCAGCTTTCATAAAGCTCTTTTTTGATTTTATTTTTCACATCATGGATAAACTGCATCTTATTATCCCAGCATTTTTGACTCAAATCGACTGGGTATTCTTCTGGTTTGCTGATTCGTTTGTATTCCTCCCAGAAGAGTCCGAGACTGTCCTGCACATATGCTTGAATCGTTTGGATATCTGGATTATCATACACCAGCTTCCCTTGTTCAAAAATTGGGACATGAAGGTCCTTTGCCACAAAATTTGTCACAAATTTGCTGATAAATGTATGAACTGGATGGAACATTTTCAGCTTATCTTCACTTTGAACATCTTCTTCTTCAAGGGCAATGTAGTCTCCTTCAGAGTGATGATTCAATTGATTGATAATGCGATACACTCGTTTACGGCCTGGTGTTGTCACTTTCTCTGGGTTAGAAGAAATTTTGATCGTGTCATTCATCTGACCGTTTTCTTCAATCGATACAAGCTTATATACAGCACCAAGAGCTGGCTGATCGAATGCAGTAATCAGTTTCGTTCCAACACCCCATACATCAATTTTTGCACCTTGTGCTTTTAAGTTCATAATGGTGTGTTCATCAAGATCGCTTGATGCAATGACTTTTGCGTCATGGAATCCAGCTTCATCCAGCATCGTTCTCGCCTTTTTAGACAAGTAGGCAAGGTCTCCGCTATCAAGTCTGACTCCAATAAAGTTGATTTTGTCTCCGAATTCTTTCGCTACCTTAATCGCATTTGGAATGCCTGATCTGACCGTATCATATGTATCCACTAAAAAGACACAGTCTGTATGTGTTTCGGCATATTTTCTAAATGCAGTATATTCGTCGCGATATGCTTGTACAAGTGCATGGGCATGTGTGCCTGATACGGGAATATTGAAGCGTTTCCCTGCACGGACATTACTTGTTGCCTGAAATCCGCCGATCAGTGCTGCTCTTGCTCCCCACATGGCTGCATCCATTTCATGGGCACGTCTTGTTCCGAATTCTAATGCTGTCTCATCTTCAATGATTCCTTTAATACGAGCCGCCTTTGTAGCAATTAGCGTCTGGAAGTTCACGATGTTGAGCAGTGCCGTTTCAATTAGCTGCGCTTCAACAAGTGTTGCCTCGATGCGCATAATAGGTTCATTCGCAAAGACAATTTCTCCTTCTCTCATTGAATGAAGTGTCCCTGTAAAAGACAATCCGCTTAAGTATTCAATGAAATCGCTTTTATAACCGAGTTCATCTTTTAAATATGCAAGGTCGCTCTCGGTGAAGGAGAAGTCCGATAAATATTCAATCGCTTTCTCTAAACCAGCAAATACAGCGAAGCCGTTGTCAAATGGAAGCTTTCTAAAGAAGAGTTCGAAGACTGCCTTCTTCTCATGAATGCCGTCTCTCCAATACGTTTCTGCCATGTTAATTTGATAAAGATCTGTATGTAGTGATAAACTGTCGTCAATAAACCGATGCTCCAACTTCCATTCTCCTTCCCTTACTTAACCACTTTCGCACCAAGCGTATGCTCAAAGTGAGAAAGTGCCCACTCGTGCCCCGCTTCATTAAAACTCGCCACGGCATTCTCATGAATCACAAGTTCAAAGCCTTTATTGTACGCATCAACAGCTGTATGAAGTACACAAATATCGGTACACACTCCGGCTAGGTGAAGTTCAGTGATGCCACGCTCGCGCAGTTTCATTTCTAATTGAGTGCCTGCAAAAGCAGAGTATCTTGTTTTTTCCATATAATAGACATGTTTTAAATGTGTTGACGTGTGAAATAGTGAACTTAGTTTTCCGTAAAGTTCAATTCCTTCTGTCCCGCGAATATTATGGGGCGGAAATAACTTTGTCTCTGGATGATATGGATCTTGCTCTTCATGATGATCGACGGCAAAAACAACAAAGTGTCCTTCATCAATAAATAAAGAAGTGATCTCTGTGATCTTCGACTCAATCGCCTGTCCAGGCTTTCCGCACGTCAGTTTTCCATCGTCTGCAACAAAATCAACTGTATAATCAATACAAATCAATGCTTTGCCCATCCGCATCTCTCCCATATGCTCTTTTGAATCATTATAGCTTATTCATTTCACTAGGGAAACCTATTCAACAGATTCACGAGAAAAAGCTTTTTGAAAAAGCTCATCTTCTATATAGATGTGCTCTTGATTGATCGCATGCGGCACCTCTATCACAAGCCCAAAAGGTGAATGTGACTCATGATGGTTGACCACTTTAAAAGAACAACCAGCGGCATTTGCCATTTTGACATATGGAGAATAAGAAGCATATGACAATTCACCATTTAAAAGAACAGTGGCCTCTCGGTTTGCCTTCAATACTTGCTCTACCTCTTGATACGGTTTATGTCTCGATACTTGCCCTTTTGTCAGAGCGAGAAGAGCACGTTCTCTTAATGAGCCGAGAAACATTCTTCGTTCATCGGGTTTTGTTTCAGCATGTCCAAATATCCCTTGCTGCAAATAAAAGTCTACGGATTCTTCTTTCATTGCTGTGTTCACTCCTGGTTTCTGAATTTACATTTCTGTGACCCAGTGCACAATTTTTTGTGCGAGTTCACGGGCTTCGTCTATTTCTACTCTTTTGTTTAAAGATTGTTCTAGTGCTTGCTCAAGCTGCGTTTTTTCGTCTTCATACGCGATAGAAATACTCCATTCCATGTCAGGTACAGCGACAAGCGTTTTATATTCTTTTTTATTTTCATGTAAATATACATTGTAGGTTGTTGGTTGCCCGCTTGTCAGATGCGCTTTTCTTATTTTCATTTGATGTGTTTTCCCCCCTTTTCTTCTTCCTTCTTCTATCCATTGTACCATAAAAAAAGACAGCTTCTGAAAAGGAGACCCTTTCAAAGCTGGCTATGCATTAAAGCTCTTTTGCTGGCTGATCAGGTTTGAATCCCAAACAAATGTGACGTTCGGATTGTTGAAGAATTGAACAAAGTCTCCTGCATTATAGGTGCCTGAACCACCAGCGGAATGGTCCACACTTTTTGGCGAAATGGCAAACACATCGCCGAAATGTGCAGAACCGTTTCCTATGACACGGTCAATATGAATGGGTCCAACAATTGCTGGCATCTTTCCACCACCTTTACTACCCTCATCATATGCCTAGCGGAACAATACGTGTCTATCCAACATAAAAAAGACAGCTGATATGTCCTATGATCAGCTGTCTTTCTATGCATTAAATGATTGAGGCTGGCCAAACAGTGTAAAGTCCCAAAGCATGGTGGCATTCGGATCGCTTGTCAGGGACATATAATCACCTGAATTAAAAGCTCCCGCTCCGCCGGTCGAGTGATCTACAGCCAAAGGGGCAATGGCGAGAACATCACCAAAAGTAGCCGAGCCGTTTCCGCCTAAAGACTCAATATGGATGGGTCCAACAATCGCAGGCATCTTCCTTCTCCTCCCTATTCGCTTATGTGAGTTATGTTATGCAAAAAGGGAAAAGTTGTGCATCTGCCCTAAACGTTTAAATGCTGTTCTTTTCGAGAGCGCTGACGCAGCTGAACCAATCTGACAATATTGAGTGTGATGGCTTTCAGCAGCGCATAGACAGGGACGGCAAAAATCATGCCAAGGATTCCGCCAAAACTTCCTGCCCCAATTAATAGCAAGATAATTGTTAACGGATGTGTGTTGAGACGTTTTCCAATGATCAATGGAGAAATGACGTTTCCATCGATCTGCTGAACAACAAGAATGACAATAACAGTCACAACCGCTTTTCCAGGCGAATCAAGAAAAGCAATGAGCACAGCTGGTGCCGCACCAAGATATGGCCCAAGATATGGAATGACGTTTGTCACCGCAATAATGATGCCGAGAATGAGCGCATATTTCACACCAATTAATAAGTATCCGATAAAACAAGCAACTCCGACAAATAAACAAACAACGATTTGCCCTTGTATGTAAGCAGCAAGCGTATCGTTTAATTCTTTAAAAATCTTCAATCCTTCCTTACGGTAAGGCATTGGCAAAAATTGAACGAGCTTGTCCGGAAACTTATGCCCGTCTTTTAGCATGTAAAATAAAATGAATGGAACGGTAATGACAGCGAGGGCAATATTCGCAATCACGCCAAACACCGCCGACATACTTGAAGCAATATTTTCCGGTAAATCTTTTAATGTCGAAACGATCGACTGTTCAAACTTCGAAACAGACACATAATCTTGGTTCATCATCCATGTAAATGTTTTAGAATGCGAGAAGTCGTTGATAAATTTCTGCATGTCCGTGACATACCCCGGGAAGCTTTTGACAAGTCCACCCACCTGCGTGACAATGACAGGTCCAGCAGCATTGACAACAAACGTGATAAGCCCGATGAATAGAAGATAAATAATCAGAATGGCGAGCGTCCTAGGTATCTTCTTCGACAAAAATCGAACAATCGGATTAAAGATGAAAAAGAGAATACCTGCCAGTAAAATAGGAACAAACAACGTTGAAGCAAATAAAATGATCGGCTGAAATAAAAACGAAACTTTTGTTGATACGTACACAATCAGTAAAACCAGTAATATTTGGAATGTCCAAAAATGAACTTTAGATTTTAACAAAGATGCTCCTCCTGTTACGTATTGACCTTATTAAAAAACTACTATTCAACCCACCTTCTGTCAACTGCTTCTTGTTTTAGAACCATATTTTTTGAAAAAAAAAGAACAATTGGTATATCATGCACTTTTTCCAGATATACATTCTGTAAGCATTGAAAAAAGCAGACATCTGTGCGTCTGCTTGTTACACTCTTTCACTGTGATCAGGCATCACCGACACGATTTGCTGGATCCGCACATAAAACACTGATTTTGCCCCCGCCTCAATCACAATATGATCCGGCATCACTTCCTTCAATTTTCCACGTACTGTATCTTTCACTGTTTGAACAATCAATCTCATACCGACTACTTTCTGCAATGTTTGATAAACATATGGATCAACTAATGAAACAAGCTGTGGACTTCCTTGTTGTGCCATGCTACCTGCCCCTTTACTTGTGTATTTACCCACAGCGTATGCAATGACCCATGTGAGTGTCACTCAGCAAACCTACAACATTATTACCGTATTTTTACATTTCATATTTTTTTACAATTTTTAGAAGTATAATAGATTGGTGCTGCCAACATCTTAAATTATTTGAAGAGGTGAATGATCTTGAAAAAATTAATCTGTATCGTTGCTGTCATGCTCTTACTATCCTCTGCAAGTTATGCGCACGCAGGCACAATTGGAGATGCACCTGGTACACCAGGGAAGTGGTTTAAAGGCGAAGAACCGGTACAAAAAGACCTGTCAAAACCCCCACTTGTTTTTGTTCATGGCATAAACAGTTCTTCCTCCACATGGTCTGATCGAAACGATATGGCAAAACAAGCTGTTCTGAACGGATACGAAAGCGCGTTCATAGATTTGTATCCAGATCAGGACATGAAAAAGAATGGGAAACTATTAGCAGAAAAGTTAAAAGAAATCTATGAATTTTTCGGCAGAAAACTGATAGTAATCGGTCATAGTAAAGGCGGAGTGGATACGCAGGCTGCACTCGTGTATTACAACGCTCATCCATATGTAGAGAAAGTCATCACACTTGGCTCTCCACATTATGGGACGCCGCTTGCGGATTTAGCCTATAGCAAAGGCGGGAGCTGGCTTGCGCAAATCCTTGGACAAAAGAGCGACGCGCTCTATTCTCTGCAAACCGGGATGATGGCAGCTTTTCGAAGTGAAACCGACCGGCTGGAGACGTTTCCTCATAAATATGTGACCTATTCTGGTTCAGATTGGGGAACCTTTGGCGGAGTGCTCTATTTAGGCGGCATGTATTTAAAAAGCTTTGGTGCAAACGATGGCGCTGTGACGGTCAGCAGCACAAAGCTAGCATATGCAAACAATATTTTAACAGGAAAGTGGGATCACTTTTCGATCAAAAACGGCACAAGCATGTTCCCCGTATTTCAGGCACAGCTGCGTGCAAGTACCGCAAGCGCTGAAAGCGAAGACGAACAAGAGCAAGAACCAGTCGCTTCGGAGCTAAATACAAACGTTTATGTGAAAGGTGGAGAAAGTGAAAAGGATAAAACAGAAGCGTTCTATGTAGAGGAAGGAACGAATGGCCTATCGATTCAATGGTTAAATGAAAGAGAGGAAGCCAATCCGGAAATCGTTGCGCCAAATGGAGATGTTTTAACCAATTTGACGACATCCGAATCATCATTCCCATATGAAGGCGCCTATTCACACCATGTACAAATCAATAAACCCGTTCCAGGAAAATGGACGATTCGATCAAATTCAGGAAAAAAGGATCCTTATTTGCTACTTGTATCCTTTGATTCACCATTGAATGAAGAAATCAAAATCGCTGCAGCGAAATCAGGAGATGCATCGACACATTCGAGCAAGCTGATTAAACGATTAAGCAAAACTGTAGAGACCACTTATTTTAAAGATGCCGAGAAGGATCATCCACTGAAAACGAGCTCTTCATCAGCCGTTCAATTGAAAAAAGAAGGTGCTTATTCCGTCACGGTTCATTACACAGGTCTCACTGCGTCAGGGACGTCGGCATTTAACCGTACTGTGATCCGCACATTGTATGTGGATCAGCACGGAACAATTCATGGAGATATTCCATATTAAACAGAGCGTTTCATGGGCTGAAGCGCCTGCTGCACCTTCTCATCCAAATCAGCAATTTTTTGGAGCGCAAGTGATTCATCTATTTGTCTGTAATGATGGTGTCCACCAGGCTCTTCGTCCATTTCATCTGCTTTCTTCACAATTTGCTGGAGTGTGTCCTTATGCAGGTCGCCCTCTGGCAAATATGAATCTGTGTGAAGCAAAATCGCAAGGGCAATCTCTTTGGCTGCTTTTGGTTCCTCGCCGAGCCGTATGAGCAGTTTATGTGCCCGCTCTGCCCCTTTAATGGCATGAATATCATTTCGTCTATATGTCTCGTAATCCCATTCTCCGCCTGCTGTATACCATTCATAGTGGCCGATGTCATGCAAGAGTGCTGCTTTCACAGCAAGATCCGGGTTAATCCCCGCCTGCATCGCCAGTTTGAATGCGTGATAAGCACAAGCAATAGCGTGGGCTTTTCCTGAACGATTTAAATATTTTTGAGCGACTGGATGGGTGTAAACATCCATTAATGTAACCTTTCTCATGGAAACCCCTCCTTATCTATATTTTTAGCATCCTAACATATTCTGAAAAGAAACTCAAATGTTCTGTCATATTTCCGATGAGTCTCAAAATCAGCTTATGCTCGATAAGCTGTCTTTGCTTGTACAATACGAAAAAAGCAGCCGTTATGACTGCTTT
This sequence comes from Bacillus sp. BS1807G30, assembly GCF_040047675.1. Classification (NCBI taxonomy): domain Bacteria; kingdom Bacillati; phylum Bacillota; class Bacilli; order Caryophanales; family Bacillaceae; genus Bacillus; species Bacillus sp. BS1807G30. The sequence goes on from NZ_CP157353.1 coordinate 2,842,963, forward strand.
TTTTCATACTCACGTGCATCATATACACAACCGCCAGCTGGGTCATCTGCTAGAAGGTCGAGTAAAATACCGGCCACTTCATCTGGGCTCTTTAGCGTGCCTGTTTCATGTAATTGCTGAAACCGCTCAATTTGTTCAAAGTCCTGTTTGGAGGATTTCCGAATCTCTCCCTGCATATCCGTATCAATCGTACCGGGTGAAAAGGAAAACGTGGTGACAGGATATGCTTCGTCCTGCTGTTCCTCATGTAAAGTCCTCATAAACATATCAAGCCCTGCTTTTGAACTGCAATAGGCACTCCATCCTTTGTACGGGTTTTTAGCTGCCCCAGAAGAAAGATGCACGATGGTTTTCTTCCCTTCAAGAGATTGTGTCTCCCTCACAAACACATGACTGAGCAAAACAGGGATGACAAGGTTCAGCGTATAATGCTGATGAAGCGTATCTTCTCCGCCTTGCCCTGCACGTTTGATAGGAGTCACCATTCCTGCATTATTGACAAGCAAGACGTCATCAACGTCTGCGAGAGTTTGCGAGGACAAGATGCCCTGAAGCCATTTTGCAGCCGATTCCTCATCTGTGAGATCGACCTGTGAATGCGTGAGGTGTGGATGGGATATTGGCGACTCACTTCTTGCAGCGGTGTACACGTTATCCCCGCGTGAAAGTAGCTGTTTGACAAGTGCTAAACCAAATCCTTTTGATCCGCCTGTGACGATTGAAATTCGAATGACAATCTCCTCCCTTAATAATACTATTTTAAATAGTGAATCGGTATCACATCAAGCAATCTGCATAAAGAAAAGCCTGTCCCTTTTTAAAGAGGCAGGCTATTTCTTTTCCGTCTTCACATTCACTTTTGGAATCAGAATGATCATGACAATGATGCCACAGGCGATCAAGATGCCAAAAATGATTGGCAGAAGCGCCGATCTTTGCTTTTCATGATCATCGCCAGAAGGCGTTGATACAGCCGAATCGCTGAAAGAGATATTCATCTCTTTCATCATACGAGCTGGCGTTTTAGGCGGATTTTCTTTCAGATCACTAAAAATTTGTGGCGAAAGTTGACCACCAGAGGTCTTAGGCGGGTCAGCAAAGTGAATGTCCGTTTTGACTTTAGATGTTGTTTTGCTTTGTTCGTATTTCGTTTGATCCCTCAATATACTCGAATTAATATTGAGGTTCTTTTCTTGATATTCATTCGGCTTGACATTCGTATCCGTATCTTCACCTGTAGCAGCAAAAGCAGCAGGACTGAGGAGAAAAAGGGATATGACACCAAGTGCCATCCCTTTGACGAATAGATTAAGCCTCATGAGTGACATCACGTTCCTCTGTTTTGTCTTTCCATAGCTTCTTCACTAGTGGAATGACCATGAACAATATCGTTAAAATCAGTAGCCCTGTGATGCCCATACCGAAGTTGTCTCCATTTCCATATTGGATAGACAGATACACGTCTGTCACTGGATTTGTAAAATGGAAGTTTGGCATGACCAAATCAATTAACGGTGCAACAAAGAAGAATATAAGCGCCGTTGCTGCCATCCATCCGGCAATTGAACCGAAAAGGAAAGCTGTGCGAATAAAGGCAGAGCATGCCACTAGCAGCAAAATCGTAAAGATGGACCATTGAATGGCTTGGTCATCAGCTAGTTTGTAAATGTTGAGTCCAAACAGGCTGATCATGAGCCCGACTAGCAGATTTAAAATACCAAACAGTGCACCTTTGACCAGCATTGGCGCTGACGCATAGTACGAGCTAAAAAAGCCAATCAACAAACTGCTGATCATGACAATAACCAAAATGACTACTGGCGGTACAGTCTGCATTTTTTCTTCTGGCACATCGCCACTAATTTTCAGCGGATTGGCTAAATGGTTATACACATAGTTGCTGTTGCCTTGATCGTCTAAAGTGTTGCCTAAAATACCCTTTAAATCTTGTTGAACAAGCTTCGTAGAATTGACATTCTTACTCCAGTTTTCGTTCAGCGTATCCGCTTTTTCTTGAACGGTTGTGACACTTTCTTCGATATTATTCGTATAATCTGCCACCCCTTTTTGACGGTCAGTTAACGAACTCATATTTTCAGAAAGACGAAGCACTTCCTGACCAATTGAATCCTGTGCACTCACAACAATCGAACTGCCCGCAAGGTCTGCCGTATACACCGCATCTCCTTGATCAGCCATTTGTTCAGCTACTGTGTCCGCACTTTCAGAAATGGCATTTAACTCCTGTTCCATGCTTGCCTGCTGAGTCGAAATGTATTCTGCGTAGCCATCTGAGAATTTTTGCATCTCATCAATAAAGGTAGACACATCATCATTTGACGTCAGCATTTGATTTTTGAGTGTATCCCAGTTTTCCGTTTCTTCTTTTTTGATGGAAAGGATGGACTGGATTTCATCTCCTTTTGTGTCTAGTAGAGATGAGTTGTTTGTTGGTTGATATAGATTCCCAAGCATCATCTCTAGCTGAGAAAGTTGATTGGAGTATTCCATTAACTTTTTGGTGCTTGTTGAATTTGTTTTAAACTCTTGATCAAATATTTTCGTATTCACAGTGTTGCCAATCGGCGAGTTTACTCGTTTCAGCTCTTGCACTTTGTTTAAAATAGAGGATTCCTGATTTTTGATTTCATTCGGAATGACGTTATATCGATCTTGTAACCTTAGAATCATCTTTTCAAGCTTCTCTACTTTTTTCGTGAGGCTTTCAAGCTCCTTACTCATTTGACTTACTTTGTCTTTCAATTGGTCGTTATGAGCGGCCGCTTTTTCTTGAATCTTCTTTTTCACTTCTTCTAAACGATTAGACAGTGCTTTTAGGTCGTCTTTTGATTGATTCGTGCCGCTGTTATCTGGCTGAACAGCATCCTGACCATTTTCACTCTCTTTATCATCTTCATTAGTAGGAGGTGCAGTCTGATCTTCTAATTGATCAGCTAGATCGTTCATTTCCGATGAAATTTGCGAGAGTTCATTTGTTTCATCATCTAAGTTAATGCCAATCTCTTCTGGGTTCTCGTTATCTTGATCTGATTGCCCGTCATCATCAGGATCAACTGGCTGCTCGGGCGCGTTCATTAGCTCTTGCCTTTTTGCTTCTAGCTTATTCTGCAAGGCGATGATCTTACTTTTATAGGCCTCTAAGTATTGACCTTCATAATTCTTCAACAGTTCTTCTTGAGACGCCTTCACAAGGTCCGTTAATCCCGACGATTGCTTAGGGATTGCGTCTTCTCTTGCCTTTTGAACAGATTGAATTGCGCTGTCCGTTGTTTTAAGCTGACTTTGGACCCCATTGATGTCGGTTTTGAGTCCGCCCATTTGATCGCTAAAGCTGCGGGCATTTTGGTTTTGAATCTCCGCAAGCTGTTTGAGTCCTTGCTGGATTTGTTTTTTGCTTGTCGATTGCGCTTTGATCAAGAGATCCTTTTGTTTATCTTGATACTGCTGATATTGATCGACTACTTTGACGAAATCCTTCAACTGGCTTTTCGCTTCTTCTGTTGTACTTAAACCGTCTTTATACTGCTTTTGTGAATCGGCCATCGCATTTTTTAGTTCTTCTATTTGTTTCTTCTGCTGCTGGACGGCATCAGATAGTTTGTTTGAATTTGGCTTATAGAAGTTGTACATCGTGTTTTGGAATTCGACCTCTTTGCCAACAATATGCTCAAACTCTTCTCTGACATTGCCGATTTCCTGTGATACAAAACTCCAGTATAAGGTCGACATTTGTTCATTCATTTTCTTTTGAGCGTTTTCTAGCTCTCTTTGTACTTTTTCTTTATTCACTGCATTGAGCTGATCTTGGATCGAGAATTGGATAGATGCCTTCTCAGGATGATCCTTATCATAGCTCAGCACATTTTTAGAGAAGTCAGATGGAATATAGAGAACTGCATCGTACTTTCTATTTTTCAGTCCATTTTCTGCCGCACTTCGATTGACGACTGTCCATGTGTAATCTGGACGCTCTGATAATGCCGCCACCACATCCTGTCCGAAACGAGCGGTATTTTCACTTTCGCTCGCCCCCATATCCTCATTGACCACGGCAATGTTACGTGTGGCATTCTTTTTCTGTTTTGCCGGATCATCCCCAATGAGATGGAAAAATAGAACCGGCAAGACGAGAATCAGTATCATGGTCGACACGATTTTGATGGAGCTTTTTTGCTGCTCTGTCATTGAACACTCTTCCTTTCTACCGCACATAAAGGAACCTGGATTTTCTTCTCTTTCCCGTTTTCAACCAAATATCCGAATCCTGGCTGAATCTCTGGTTCTTGTCTTGCATACGGAAGCGGTATGATGTTTTGCTCTGATTTTTTCATCAGTAACATGGCATGACGAACCTGTTTGATTTCGTTTGTGAGTGCATCATAGCCTTTACTGAATTCGGTATGATTCCCTGATGCGATCAAGCTGAAGCCTAAGTGTGCATATGACTTCATGAAATCAGCCAATTGATCTTGAAGACGCGGGTCGATTGTCTGCTGAAAACGCGTAATGCCATCAATCACAAGCACAATTTGAGAGAACGACAACTGATCAGTCTCTCCCCGGCGCACAGCTTCGACGTACATCTCTTCACGCACCTTGAATAAACGATCTATTTCCTCTGCCCATTCTGTGATATCATCCTTTGTTTCAAGGTAATCAATGTTCTCTTCTTTTGCATAATGAGAGAGCCCCCGATCAATGGAATCAAAGACGGCCAGCTTCTCAGGTTTTGCTACTAATAGCTGATCAAGCATCAGTTTGGTCACATTTGTTTTCCCTCGCTGCGTTTGACCGATGATGAGGCAGTGTTTATTCTTCTTCAAGTCAAAGTAAACAGGTGCAACAGATTCCTCATCTAGTCCGACTGGAATGTCATACGGCTGTTTTTGTTCTTCTAAGCGACTCTCTAGCTCCCAAATGGTCAGCTTATCAGGAAGCATTGGTACAGGTTTTGGTTTTTCAGCTGATTCAAAGCGAGCATCTAGAAGCTGGATCTCTTGTTTTAAATGCTCAAACAATTCGAGATCATTCTCTCCTTCGACTGGCAGGAACATTTGGGCAAAATAAAGCTCTTCTTTGTTGATAATGACTCTGCCTGGAACTGGCTCTAAGCTGAATTTCGGTCTGCCAATAATGGAGTATGCCTCTCCTTGATCCATTAAGTAATGGACAATCTTTGTTTTCAAGTTGTTCATAAGAGATTGACGGACTGCGTTGACACGAGTCGCTGTGATTAAGAAATAAATGCCCAATGATTGTCCATCACGGCTTAACTGAATAAATTCAGATTCGAGTTCATGCATTTCGTCTTTCACAATGTCAAAGTTGTCAATCACGATAAATATGAATGGAAGCTTTTTCTCATTCAACGCATTGTACATTTTGATATGACTCATTTCCTGCTGTCTAAATAAACGCTTGCGATATTCAACCTCTTCACGAAGGCGCTTCATCGACTTTTGAATCTTCCTCATTTGATCCATTAAGAAATAATCAGCCGTATGCGGAAGTTTGGCAAGCGGTAGCAAGGTGCCGTTACCGAAGTCATAAATATATGCATGCCATTCTTCAGGTGAATATCTTTCTGCGAAGCTCATAAGCAGTGTTGTTGCAGCAAGTGATTTGCCGTAGCCGGATGAACCGAAGATTCCAATATTGCCATCCTCCATCATTTGATAAGAAAGTGGATGCTGGCTTTGCTGATCTGGCTCATCGACAAGAGCGAAATGGAAGACGTGCTCTTCACTTGATGCATAACGTGTTTTTGGAATCCGTTCTTCAAGCGGTGGAAGCCATGGACTCGGAAGCTTTTCAATTCCAAGCTCCTGCTGCATACGTTCAATTTCATCCACAACAGCGGAAATTTCCGTCACTGTCTCTTTTTTCACTGCTGGCTCTGTACTTACCCCTGATAATGGGATCAGTCCAGTGTCCGTTACAATGGCAATGTCATCTTCTGATCCGTAGCCATCTTCCATATACGGTGCACCGCTCCACGCCGACTGGAATAATTCATAGATTTCATTGTTCCCCACTTGTAAATATCCACGACCTGTCACGGTAATTGACGCTGCATCACTATTTTTCAAAATTTCCTTACTGTCTGATGCATCTTGTACCTTTAATGCGACTTTAAAGCGGGAGTTACTCCAAATTTGATCATCAATGACCCCGCCGGGCTTTTGTGTCGCTAAAATGAGATGGACACCGAGACTTCGTCCAATCCGCGCGGCACTGACAAGCTCTCTAATAAAATCTGGCTCTTCACTTTTTAATTCAGCAAACTCATCAGAGATTAAGAACAAATGAGGCATCGCCTGTTCCGCCTTTTTCTCTTTATAGAGTTTCGTATAGTCATTGATATGATTCACATGATACTGATCAAACAAGCGCTGTCTTTTCTTCAGTTCACTTTTAATAGAGGCAAGCGCTCTTTCACTAAAGTTTTTGCTACCTTCAATGTTTGTGATCGTACCAAGTAAGTGCGGAATATTTCGGAACGGCTGCGCCATTCCGCCTCCTTTGTAATCAATAAGCAGGAACGCCACTTCATGCGGGTGAAAGTGAACAGCCAAGGATAAAATATACGTCTGTAAAAACTCACTTTTTCCTGATCCCGTTGTTCCTGCTAACAGACCATGCGGTCCATGTGCTTTTTCATGCAGATTCAGATCGACAATATCGTTTTTTCCTTTATAACCGATAGGCACAGATAATGACTTTGCTGTTTCAGATGTCAGCCATTTTTCACGAATGCCAATGTCATCTACCTGTTTGGCATGAAACAGGTCAAGGAAGGAGACCGTTTCTGGAATCGAGTTGGTCATCCCGACTTGATGATCTAATGTTCTTAAGGTTCTGGCAAACAGCTCATTGTCCGCTCGCTCATGTGCATCCAGCTGAAATGGAATTCGTACGGCCTTCTTATGCTGAATGAGAATATCTCCTTCTTCTTCGTTAATGTAACGAACAAGCGTTGAAATATTTTCAGCCAAGCTTTCCTTTGTTTCTGCTGCAAAGATAATTGAGATGCCTAAATCCGTCCGGCTGCCTTCTAGGTATTCTAAAATCACATGTTCCGCAATGAGTTCATGGTTTGTCACGATAAACACAAAGTGAGGCGTAAAGATTTTCTTCTCTTTTTCCTCTTCCAGATCACGCTCTCGTAAAATTTCATAAATAGAAGACAAGAGCTGATCACGTGTTTGTTCGTTATATATAAACCCTTTCCCGTATGTATGAGGAAGTTGGAAGTGCGGCAGCCATTTCATCCATTCCCAGTTCTCATACTCCTGTTCATTAAAGATAAAAACAAATCTCAAATCATGATAGCTGTGCGAGAAAGCAAGCTGGCCGACAAGCTGGTGAAGCTCATTTTTGACAATTGCTGGTTTTCCTATTAATCCGGTTGGACCGTCCGCAAGACCGAACGTAATCGGTACATCTTTTACCTCGCGATAGACGTTTTGCATATGCTGGGTTTGTTCCATTAAGTCATCGATGTCACGATTGGCCATATCGCCGCCGCTCGTCGATAATTCATAACTTGAAGGAACTGCACCTGTCCCTAGACGCAGCTGTAAAAAATCATCACTGACAAGTGTCTTTTCCCAAATACGCCCGCTGATTTCTGATGTCAAATATTTCATTTGTTCAAATGATGGATAATGATACGTTAAAATAAATTGTTGACGGTCATACAGCTCTTGCAGCTCTTTCCGCTTATTTTCTAAGTAAAGAGAGTAAACGCGTTGCCGCTTCTCTTCTCGTCTTTTGCGCTGGGATTTCTCTTTAAAATATTGAACGGACGATGTAATTAACGTCATAATAAACATCGCCATCGACACGACAATAAAGATGCCTCGCGGCTGTACAAGGGCCACGATCCCCATGACAATCAGCATGACAAGCGGCGGGAGAACTACAAGCCAAAGTCCTCTGCCGTTATTTTCACTCTCCTGTGAAGGAAAGCTGAAAGACACCCGGTCATCTGGCAGATCGTAAATCAAACGCGGTGTTCGTCTGTATAAAGGATATTTTTGTTTCGTTTCGGTACTCGGCGGCCTTGTTTTTTCTAAACGTGTTTGAAATGGTTCAAATGCTGTTACTTGCAATAAATCATCATCTTTCAATGACAGCGTCAAAAAGTTCCAAAACAGCTCATCTCCAGCAAGAAGCTGCTGTGGACCGTGCAGCTGTTTCCCGTTCACATAGATCGTTTCATCTTGGGGAATCACATACCAAGTGCCTTCTATTTTTTCCAACGTGAAGGATTTGGCATCTTGAAACATTGAATGGGCTTCTTCTTTCCACACATCCGCTTCATCTATTTCTTCACTTGAAATAGTCACTTCGACTCTATTTCCTAGGTAATAAATGGTTTGATCATGATGTGAATCCATCAACATGAGTGTGAGTGAACCAACCTGATATGGTTCATGTGGAAGTAAGTGACCTTTCTTTTTTTCGCCCTGATAAAGAGAAAAGCCGTCATTCGTTTCATCTGGAGATAAACGAATCAATCCTTCATCAAACGAAAGGGAAGGAATCGTTACTGTATGCTCTATTTCAGGTCCAATCACAGCTTCCCGGTTGAACTGCTCATCTAAACGGACGGTTTGATAATCTTCCTCATAAAAAACCCATAGAAGACTCAAACGCTCCACCTCCTCATCGGACAGCACCAACTGTCAGTTGTATCGAAAGAATTATTTTTTCTCATCTTTTTTCGTCTGAGAGGTTTTCTTTTTTGCATCAGATTCTTTCTCTTTTTTCTCCTGATCGGCTTTTGACTGCTCTTTTTGTTCAGCTGTTTCATCTGTTTGGCTTGCATCTGAGGAGTCATTGGTGCTCGTCTCCGTTGTTTCTTTTTCTTCATACTTCGCCATTTCCTTAATGATTGGATCTAGCTGTTTTTGTTTTTCTTCAGCAGATAGGCTGTCATCATTTTGAATTTCATTGCGGTAGGCGACGAGTGCTGTAAATATGTATCGGTCGTCCCCGAGCACCCTTGCAATATCCAGAGCTTCCTTGCTATTGCCTTGTCCAATATGAATCCAGAACAGGAAGTATTGCGGGTCTGTCTGCAATGTGTACGTATCCGTGATTTCTTTTTTGTGCTGGTCAAGCAATAGATTCCCTTGATTCGTTTGCACATACGAAATGGCCAGTTCATATTGAAGAGAGACTGGCATTTGATCGGCTTTGTATTTTTCGAGCGTATCCACCACTTGGCTGTACTGTTTGTTGAGATAATATTTGTTCGCTTCCACATACGCTTCTTGTTTCGGCATGGCGAAAAAGAACGTGTAAATGGTATACACCAATGCAGGAATCAAAAGAACAAGGAGACCAAGTCCAATGTATCGTTCGATCTTCCATTTCTTTTTTGGAATGGTTAAGAGCGTCTTTTCTTTTGCTTCGATGGCTTCTATTTTTTGTTGAATCAAAGCAGACAATTCTTCCAGTGACTGTGTATCACTTATTTCCTTTGCCTGCTCAGATAATTTCAAAGTATCATGATAAGCCAAATATTCTTGAAACTGATATTCATGGTCCACCACTCGAAGAATGACGGCTTTGACCTCTTTTAATAGACGATGTTGGTCGGTTTCATATGGCGGGATGCTTTCTTTGACCCCGTAATGCAAAAATGCAGGCGCTAAGCCTTGATGAAAAACAATGTTTTCAGGAGAAACAATAGGATGCAGCCGCTTCACGTCGTGTTTGCACACTGCATCGACAAGCTGGTATGAAAAAATCCATTTGCTTTTTTCATCCTTTGCATGGATGAAACGAAATTCCTGATAGGCAGGAGGCGGTTGAATCGAAATGATGACCTCACCTTCGGTTAATTGGATCTCTTTTTTAAATGAAGGATTGATGTCTTTAATCGGTGCCGCTTCTAAACCGTCTAAGAGTTTAATTGTCTCTCTTTGAAAAATGAAGGTGTAAGTGCCTTCCTCTTTTTTCATGACTGCTTCTAATTGTTCTTCTAAATAGGAACTCTTTTTATCTGCCATTTACAAAAGTCCTTTCATAGTATTTCCAGCCTGTCTCCTGTGGTGATTCCACAGTCTGACAGCTTATATTCGCCTGAAAACACAGCTTTCTTATTGACTACACGCACCCATCCGCCATCACGTTTAGGGAGTGAGATTTGTTTTGCCTGCCAGGCGATATGGATGACTTGTTTAATATGTAAATAATTTGATAGTCTCAAATCAAACACACTGCCATCATAGTTTTTTAAGTCGATGGTAATATCGATATACACAAATTTCCACCTCACAAAATAGAAAGAGCGCCGGCATCAACTGACAGACTCGGCGCTTTTTCTGCTTTTCACACTTAGAAAGGAAATCCCTTTGATTAGCCGCGGATTTGGCTAGCGATGTCTTGGTCAGTGCTTTCAAGTGTATTTGCAGTTTGATCAAGCTGATTGCTGACATCTGTTAATAGATCAGACATTTTGATGAATGAAGGTTTAAGCTGTTCGTATTGATCAGCGAATGCTTCACTAGAAGCACCTTCCCACATTCCTTTTAGGTCAGAGATCATTCTATTTAGACGATCAACTTGGTTTAACACTTCTTGACTTTCAACACCATATTGCTTAGCGGTCGCTCTTAGTTCTTCTGGGGTTACGCGAATAATTCCTGACATATTCCTCATTACCTCCCGTGCATAGCCGCCATATAATGGGCTAATCCACTTATTTTTTGACGTTATTATTATAAAAACAGAAATGATACACAGTCAAACAAATCTGTTTTTATTTTACAAAATGAGTCTATGGAATTACTGTTTTTTCGCTCTTTATCTAGTATTTAACATTTTTTTGGTCATATATTCTTAATAAAAGGGCGTGCACTTCGATGAATCTTTCCGCCTATTGATTTTTTACTACATTATTATTGTACTATTTCTTTTTGTGATCAACGCATGACCAATGTGCTCATTTCTCAAGCTTTTTGTTTTTTTAATGATTATGGCATTTTTTTATTGATTTACGTACCTGATTCTCTTCATAATGTAAGTACGTGAAATATTCGAAAAAGCAGGGGTTTTTTATGACAAAAAAGACAGATCCATTTAAGTATAGCCTTGATCGTTTAGAGGATGTGGCAGACCAAATTAGTGATGTGCTCAATTGCCCTATTACTATAGAAGATACTCATCATCGATTATTAGCCTATAGCACACATAATGATTTCACTGATCCCGCCAGAACTTCAACCATTATCTCCCGCCGTGTACCGGAAAAAGTCATTAATCGGCTTTGGAAAGACGGTATCATTCCTACACTCCTTAAAACAGATGAACCGCTTCGCGTACCTCAAATTGCAGAAGTCGGTCTATCCAGCAGGGTCGCCATTTCCATATGGAAAGACAAAGAGGTGCTCGGCTTTATCTGGGCAATTGAATCCACGCAGCCTTTTTCAGATGAAGAAATGGACCTTCTCAAGATGGCAGCACATGCCGTGAAAAACAAATTACTCAATTTACAAATTCGAAAAACGAAAACAGAAGAACGCAATCAGGAGCTATTTTGGAAGATGCTCACAGGACATATTCATGAAAAGGATGAGATGCTTGATCTCTTCTTGAGGCTTGGGATGAGATGTCCAGACACGTATGCCATTATTATCTTTCGCCTTCGTGATGAACTCACAGAAGATACGGAAAAGAAGCTCTCCTATCTGCTTGAAACAACGCAGCAAGTGCAGGTGCTTTTAACAACTGTTGATTTTAACGAATTCATTATTCTTGTCTCGCCAAAAACAGAACATCCGCTTCAAGATATTAAACAATTCACAAGCGGCATGCTAAAGCAGTTGTCTGATCGGTATCAGATCCATCACGTTCAGGCGGCCATTGGTGGAATTTATGATCACATTACTCATATTCAGCCATCCTATAAAGAAGCACTGGCAGTCTTAAAAACAAAAGAACGCTTTCCTGTGGAAACAGAACAATTGAACAGCTTTTCTGAACTGGGTATTTATCAATACTTAGATGTGCTTGCTGAAAAACGAAAGGGATCGTCTTATTCCAGTTACTCTTTATCAAAGCTTGAGGATTACGACCTCAGGCATCATTCCAACCTCGTCGAGACCCTTGAACGATTTATTGATTGTGACAGCAACGCCAATATCGCCGCAAAGCAGTTAAATATTCATATCAACACACTGAATTACAGACTGAAGCGGATTACGGACATTGCAGAAATTGATTTAAAAAACATGAATGAGAAAATGACCATTTATCTTGATATGAAGCTAAAAAACGTCCCTTTGTGAAATTTCACAAAGAGGCGTTTTTTAATTTTTTCATTCAACCGAAGAATTTTCTAAACTTTCAGGATACACTAGACATACAATATCAATAGATAAGCATAGGAGGAATTGATATGATCATCGGCATTCCGAAAGAGATTAAGAACAATGAAAACCGGGTCGCATTAACACCAGGAGCAGCATCTCAATTGCTTTCAGCTGGACACCAGATTTTAATTGAAACGAACGCTGGTTTTGGAAGCGGATTCACTGATGACGATTATGTATCTGTTGGTGCAGAGATTCTTGATCAAGCGAAAGATGTGTGGGCATCTTCTGATATGATTATGAAGGTAAAAGAACCATTACCAGAAGAATATTCATATTTCAGAGAAGGTCTGATCTTATTTACGTACCTGCATCTTGCAGCAGAGCCCTCCTTGGCTGAAGCATTAAAACAAAAAGGTGTGACAGCCATTGCTTATGAAACGGTAACGGACGGAAAATCACTCCCTCTATTAACGCCAATGTCTGAAGTTGCAGGTAGAATGGCTGCTCAAATTGGTGCTCAATTTTTAGAAAAGCCAAAAGGCGGAAAAGGCATTCTGCTCGCAGGCGTGCCAGGAGTATCGAGAGGGAAAGTCACCATTATTGGCGGCGGTGTCGTTGGAACAAATGCAGCGAAAATGGCGATCGGACTTGGCGCAGATGTCACTCTTATTGATTTAAATGCGGAACGATTACGTCAGCTGGACGATCAGTTTGGTCATCAAATGAAAACGTTAATGTCTAATCCTGTTAACATTGCAGATTCAGTGAGCGAGGCAGACCTGCTCATTTGTGCGGTTCTCATCCCAGGTGCCAAAGCTCCAACCCTTGTCACAGAAGAAATGGTGAAACAAATGAAGCCTGGTTCTGTCATTGTCGATGTAGCCATTGACCAAGGCGGGATTGTGGAAACAATCGATCATATCACAACACATGATCAGCCTACTTATGAAAAGCACGGCATTTTACATTATGCTGTTGCCAATATGCCAGGAGCGGTTCCGAGAACATCGACAGTTGCTTTAACAAACGTCACGGTCCCATACGCACTGCAGATTGCAAATAAAGGCGCTGCAAAAGCGATCAAAGAAAACAAGGCGATTGCTGAAGGCGTCAATGTGATGAATGGACATATCACCTATGAAGCTGTCGCTCGTGATCTCGGCTATGATTATGTGCCTGTTAGTAAAGCCCTTGAAACCTCTTCCATGACCGAAGCTTAATATCCAGCCCGCCCTTTTCAGGGGCGGGTTTTATTGTTAACCTAAAATAAAAATGAGTTGACAAAAGAACCTCTTCCCCTTAATCTATTTGTACAGATAAGACAGGGGGAAATATCATGCAAAAGAAGACAAGAACAGCTGACTTTGTGCTCGTCGGGATGTTTGCTGCACTCATGGCTATCGGAGCCAATATCACATCCATTGTGCCATTTTTACAGGTCGGCGGAATCCCACTTACGATGCAGCCGTTTTTTTGTGTGCTTGCTGGTCTTTTGCTGGGCAGACGACTTGGCGCATTGGCCATGATTGTCTATGCTCTTGTTGGGATCGCTGGTGCACCTGTATTCGCACAGTTCTCGGCGGGTCTCGGCGTTATTTTAGGAAAAAGCGGTGGCTTTGTGTTATCATACATTCCTGCTGCATGGCTTGCCGGATTCATTCTTGAAAAAAGACAAAACCCTGGTTTTGTCCGCTTTTTATTTGCAGCCATTGCAGGAACGACCGTGATGTATGTGATTGGGACAACTTATACGTACATCGCATTAAATGTATGGCTAAACGCACCAATCTCTTATCAAACCACATGGTTCTTCATGATTTGGTTTATGGTAAAAGACTATGCGCTGACCATCCTCCTTGCGATGCTAGCACCTAAAATTTATCGATCGGTTTCAAAAGCTACATCCTTTCGAAAAGAACAAACAGCTTCCTAATATCAGAAAAGGTTCCTTTACTCTATGAGTAAGGAACCTTTTTTCATTTATAGCATAATTGCCGCAAGCCAGCCGAACAAGACGAGCGGGATATTATAAAAGGCGAATGTTGGGACACATGTACCCCAAATGTGGTGATGCTGTCCATCCATATTCAGTCCAGATGTTGGTCCGAGTGTACTGTCGCTTGCAGGTGAACCTGCATCTCCTACAGCCGCAGCTGAACCAATAATCGCAATAGTCGCCATTGGGCTGAACCCTAAGTGTAAACAAAGCGGTACAAAGATCGTCGTAATAATCGGAATCGTTGCAAATGATGAGCCAATGCCCATTGTCACTAGCAGACCCACCAGTAGCATTAAAATGGCCGCTAAGCTTTGGCTGTTTCCGATAAATTGAGAAGATGCCTTGACGAGAGATTCAATATCTCCTGTTTTCGTTAAAACATTGGCAAATCCAGCTGCAACAAGCATGACAAATCCGATAAATGCCATCATGTTCATGCCAGATGTAATCAGCGCATCTGCTTCATCGCGTTTCATCATTCCCGTTACAAACAAGACAAGCAAGCCTGCAAGCGCACCGAAGATCATCCCTTCGACTCCAAGGCTTTGAGAGAGATATAACTGAACAATAAGTGATACAAGGATCGCAAGTCCAGCAAAGAATAAGCTCTTTTTTGTATATGCTGATTTTTCTACATCCGTAATGTCACGATTTTCATATGTTTTTGGCTTACGATATACAAAGAGTGAAACGATCAAGCCAAGAACCATGCCGCCTACAGGAATCAGCATCGCATACGGAATGTCTGCTAAATTCACTGTTAAACCTGCATCTTTCATGTTGTCACGAAGCATTCCGTGAAAAATCTGTCCAAAACCGACCGGAAGTAAAATATATGGTGCAGTAAGTCCGAAAGTCATCACACATGCTAGCAGTCTGCGGTCAATTTGAAGCTCGTTAAACACCTTTAATAATGGTGGGATTAAGACCGGAATAAAGGCAATATGAACAGGAACAACGTTTTGAGAAAAACAAGATACGATCAAAATGACCAGAATAATGAGCACTTTTGATAATGTTTTTCTTCTTGAATCGCCTTCTTTTCCAAGAAGCTTCACAGCTCCTTCGACCATGGCATCAGGAAGACCCGTTTTTGTCAATGCGGCTGCGAATGCACCTAATAGTGCGTAACTAATCGCCACTGTCGCATTTCCGCCAAGACCGTCAGTGAACGCTTGAACTGTTCCCCCTAGACCTAATCCACCTGCAAGTCCCCCCGCTAAAGCGCCAAGTGCCAGCGCAATCACGACATTGACCCGCAGCAAGCTTAATATCAACATTAAAACAACCGCTAAAACAACTGCATTCATGGTGAAACCTCCGAAATCCTTTAGTTTACTAATGTAGTAGATAATTAAAGTACCAACGTATGTTACCATAGAAAATTCACTTCGTCAAATGGCGTATGTCCTACATAAAAAGCTCTGCCAGTTGGCAGAGCTCAGATTGTTGACAAAGGGCTAAAATGAATTTTATTTTAGCCCTTTGTCTTCTTTTCAGCGTGATAGAAAACCTTTGCAGTCTAGGAAGGACGAGCATCGGCGCGGAGCGAATTTGACATTCGTGAGCACCGAAGCGCAGGACTGACACCGAATGCGAGGGTTTGTCTACACGCTGAGCTCTGCCAGTTGGCAGAGCTTCCGTCGTTATTTCTTCGGTTCAAATCGTTCCACAAATGTCGCTAATGATCTGACCATCACACCTGTTGCTCCTGTTGGTCCAAAGCATGAAGGCTTTTCTGTCGTAGCTGTTCCTGCAATATCTAAGTGAACCCAAGGGGTGTCTTCAGCGAATTCCCCAATGAATGCACCTGCCATGATCGCATGACCATCACGACCTGGTGAGTTATTCAGATCAGCCATTTTGCTGTTTCTTACTCGTTTTTTATCTTTTTCGGTGATTGGCAGCTGCCAAATCATCTCCCCGCATTCTTCTGATGCCTCTTTAAACTGGGCATACAATTCATCGTTATTTGTCATCACGCCTGTTGTCTCATTCCCAAGTGCCACAATGACACCCCCTGTTAATGTCGCAACATCCACAAGCACAGAGGCACCATGCTGCTTTGCATAGGTCACACCATCTGCTAAAACAAGACGACCTTCTGCATCCGTATTAAGCACTTCGATTGTTTTGCCACTCAGTGAGACAATGACGTCATCTGGCTTCATCGCATCTGCTGAGACCATATTATCTGTTGAGGCGATGACCGCAATGACATTCTGCTCTGGACGAAGTTCACCGATGATTTCCATTGCGCCTAAAACAGAGGCTGAGCCGCCCATATCTGTTTTCATCCCCACCATACTTGCTCTTGGCTTTAAGGAATACCCACCTGTATCATACGTAATACCTTTACCGACAAGGCCGATGACGTCTGTCCATTCTTCCTTGCCTTGATATTTCAATACAATCAGCTTTGGTGGTTCTGTTGAGCCTCTATTAACGGCTAGAATACCGCCCATTCCGAGCTCTTCCATTTGTTCTTTATCTAAAATTTCAATCTCGAATTCATATTTATAAGCAAGCTCAGCCGCATAGGAAGCAAGATCAGAGGACGTGAGCATGTTCGGCGGCATGTTCACAAGTGTACGAGCCGAATTGACCGATTGTCCGTAGACTTCTCCCACTTTCAGACTTGCCTGAATTTCAGCTGCATCATGATCCGTCGTTGCATAAACAAATTCGATAAAGCGATCCGGTTCATTCGTTTTATGTTTAAAATCTTGTAATTCATATGTAGCTAAAAGGCAGCTTTCAGAAAGGGCATGGGCTGCATCTTGAACAGGCAGATCCTTTCCTGTGAATGTATCAAGCAAAACCGAAACTGCTTGCTTTTTATCTTGATGAAGCTTTTTAAATAAATGCGCAAACACTTCCTTTGCCTCTTCAAACGTGTAATCTGACTCCTTCCCAAGCCCGACAAAATAAATGCGTTTAATGCCGGTTTCAGGGGATGGGAAAAATTTCGAAAGCTGATTTCGTTTAGATGAAATATCGCCTTCTTTTAATAATTCAGTGATTCTTCCTCCATGTAACTCATCCATTTCTTTTGCTTTTCCTGATAATTGGCTCTTTTGAAAAAGTCCGATGGCCAGTGTATCTTTATGTTGCAACTCATTTGTCGAGAAAAACATATTTATCACACGCTCCTTCAATGAACTCCATATTTCACATTGGAACTTCTATTATATCAAAATTTATGTGCTGATACGATCATTGCCAGCCTGTCTTCTCTTGAAGAACATTTATATTTTGGCACGCGGAAGGGCATCATGAAAAAGCGGCAGCGATCAATAGCAGCCTGTCCATGGTCTCCTCGTTCCACATCTACTTTCTTTAATGTTATAATGAACATGGACTTGGCAACAGTTCTTACTGCCATCATTTTTTTATCTTACTAGGGTAAATACTCCATCATTTTGCACGTTATTTTTTCTTAAAGAGAGGATGTTTCTTGTTCATGAGCGTACTGACGAATTTTCCGCTGCTTGCCAGCCTTGCAGCCATCTTTTTTGCACAATTTGTAAAAGTACCGATTCAATTTATCATTTCTAGACGACTAGATTGGTCGCTCATTACAAGCACAGGCGGAATGCCAAGTTCACACTCCGCAGCAGTAACAGCACTCTCAACAGCAGTTGCTTTAGAGCACGGGCTAGGAACATCTATTTTTGCCATTTCAGCCATCTTTGCCATTATTACAATGTTTGATGCGACAGGTGTTCGTAGACAGGCAGGAGAACAGGCAACTGTCCTAAACAAACTGGTCACGGATTTTAACCGGTTTGTTGCCGAGGCAAAGAACTTCCCAAATGCGGAAGAAAAAGAGAAGCAAAAGAAATTGAAAGAGCTTCTTGGGCATAAGCCGATTGAAGTCTTCTTCGGCGGCTTAACAGGAATCTTGCTCACTCTCATCTTAGATTATTACTTCATGTAGAAGCGAAAAAGCTTTGGACCTTTTGAGATCCAAAGCTTTTTTATTCTTTATTGGCTTGAAACTGCTGCCGGAACACTTGCATCGATTCCGCTTCATTCAACTGATTTAAGTCTTTTTCTGTCAGCGTCCCTTCACCCTTTTTAATCACATAAACGTCCAGCACTTTTTTACCCCATTCTCTATACACATCATCAACCGTTTCATAATATAAATCAAGCTTATGACCTTTAATCGCTTTCCCAGTATCTGCGACTACACCATAGCCATAATTGGGGATAAACAGGACAGTTCCTATCGGAAAGACAGATGGGTCCGCTGCCACGGTTGAATATAAATCACGTTTTACTTTGACGCCTGAATATGTAATGCCATATGCATGATGTTCTTTCGTCTTACCTGTTGATTCTACACCTGCTGTATAACCTGTGGCGACAACCTTTTGCTTCGGATAATCGTTCCAATTAAATGCTTCTTCGAGAGAAACAGCACGCAAATCGTCACTTTTCACCGCCATCGTCTGCCTTTTTGGATGCTTTAAAAAAGAAGATACGTGCTTACCGGCATCGGTCTCTTTCACCCATGCAGCTAAATCACTTGGTTCTACGCCAGATATGCCCGTAAAGCTTGTCATCAAGGCAAGCATAAACAGAACTGTCATGAACAATCGTTTCATCCATGTTTTCATCTCTATTTGTCACTCCTCTACCCATCTATTTGTTTCCAAACAAAATGGAAACTATGCAAAGGAGAAACAAAAAAACCCACTTGCGTGTAGACAAGTGAGTTAAAACATTTGATAGCCTCTTTTACGAAGGGCATTGATGACAAAACCTGAGGCAATGGCACCAACTAGACCACTTAATAAAATGATGATATCTGCCGCAGCAAGAGAAACGATGCGGTCTCCTATCCCGGAAAAAGCAATACTTGGTTCTCTTACATAAGCGATCATCTTTTGATTATTGATAATGAAAAGGCATACAATTGGATATAAAATTGCCATAATCCATGACATTCTCAGCAGCATATTCAGCAAAAAGCCAATGCCGAAGAATAACACGAAAAATAAAATAACTGAAATGATAACGACTGGTAAACTGATCACTTCATCTCCACCCCCAAATATCCCATCATTAGTTTAACTTGGAAATAGAGATGAAGTCAATCAATGGAAAAAGCCGTAAGATTAATGCTTCTTTCCTGTCCCTTTACATTCCTCACATGTTTCTGATCCGCCGAGCAATAACTGAAAATACCCTTTTCCTGAACAATACTGACAAGTTGACTTTTTTTCTTTCGTTTGTGCTTTCATATTGCTCACTCCTTAATCTAAATTTTCTGATAATTCATCATAACATATTTTTCTGTCCAGTACCAAGTGAGAAAATATTCCGTAAAACATGAAAAAACGTGTACCACAGGGATACACGTTTTTGTCTATATCAGTTTAGAAGAACTTGAATTTTCCTTTTTTCAGAACAAGTCCTGGTCCGCCAACCATGAATAATGAACGGTTGTCGATGATTTTTTTCATTGCAGAAGCTTTTGTTCCTTGAAGTTTTTTACCAAACGCAACACCTACAGCATCGTGTTCACCAAGAGAAGCAACTGTTCCTTTGATGTCTGGCTTAAAGCTTTCAAGCGTGCCTCCTTTTACTAGTGCTGCAAGGTTTTTCGCTACTGTTTCACCTTGCTGCATCGCAATTTGTGCAGTAGGTGGGTATGGACGATTAATTTCTTCATTGATGATTAATGAGCAGTCACCGATGATGAATACATCTTCATTTTCCGGTACACGAAGATCTGGAGACACTTTTACGCGGCCGCGCATGTTTTCAAATCCAGCTTCTTCAACGATTGGGTTACCACGTACACCAGCAGCCCATACAACAGTTTCAGCTTTGATTTCTTCTGTATCATCGTCTTTTCCAACAATGATGCCCTCAGGCGTACATTCTTTGATCGCTGTACCGATTTTGAACTCAACACCCTTACCTTGAAGGTAGTTCATCGCATAGTCGATCAATTCAGGATCAAATCCTGGAAGAGCTGTTGGTGCAGCTTCTACACAGATAATACGCACGTCTTTTTGATCAATATCATACTCTTTGCAAAGCTCAGGTACACGGTTTCCAAGCTCACCAAGGAACTCAATACCTGTGAAGCCTGCACCGCCGACAACGATTGTCAGACGCTCTGGACGCTTTTCAGCATCTGTATTATAAGTCGCAAATTGAAGCTCAATATGCTCACGAAGCTGACGAGCAGAGTTGATGTTAGAGATTGAGAATGCATATTCTTTCAGTCCTGCAATACCAAATGTTTCAGGAACAGCACCAAGCGCAACAACAAGGTAGTCATAAGAAAGTTCGCCATCTGATGTCACAACTTTCTTCTCTTCCTTATTAATGCTTTCAACTGTTGCTTGTACAAAGTTGACACGGGAACTGTTAATCACATCTTTGATTTGATAACGACAACGGTCATGATGAAGAGTACCTGCACTTGCTTCATGTAACCATGTTGTTTCGTAATGATAATTATGCTTGTTCACAAGAGTAATGTCCGCATCATTTGTGCCAAGCTGTTTTGTTAATCTTGTTACAGTCATTAATCCGCCATAACCTGCACCTAATACAACGATTTTCGGTTTATTCACTGGAATCACATCCACCTTTTTTAAATTTGCTGTAAAACGGATAAAGAATTACATATCGTTATTCTCAACCGCTTTGCGGCATTTTATGAAATTTAAACAAAAAATAAGTATGTGAAAATCTGAACTTTCACCTACAAAAAACGAAAGCATTTGACCGTATCCGACAAAAATTCATAAAAAATTAATATTTAGTTCCCTTAACAATAATAGCGAGTTCTGCTCCTTTTTTCAAGGCTTTAAACTGAAAATCCTTAGGATAAACGGTCTTTCTCTCTTTTTTCCCCTTTTCACAGCATCGGCATCAAAAAACGACAAGTTTTTCAAAACAAGTCAAACGACGATATGTGGTATGATATGATATAGTGATAACAATTTTCATTTGGGAGGATTAAGGAATGCAAGAAGATTCTAAGGTATATGACATTACCGTTATCGGGGGCGGCCCAGTCGGATTGTTTACTGCGTTTTACGGAGGCATGAGACAGGCAAGTGTGAAAATCATTGAAAGCCTTCCTCAGCTCGGCGGTCAACTATCCGCTCTTTACCCTGAAAAATACATTTATGATGTGGCTGGTTTCCCAAAAATCCGCGCACAAGAATTAGTTGATAATTTAAAGGAACAAATGGATAAATTTGATCAAACCATTTGCTTAGAGCAAGCTGTGGAAACGGTTGAAAAACAAGCAGACGGTATTTTCAAACTCGTTACAAACCAAGAGGTTCATTATTCAAAAACAATCATCATTACAGCTGGTAACGGTGCATTCCAACCGAGAAAGCTTGAGCTAGATGCAGCAGAATCATTTGAAGGAAGCAACCTGCATTACTTCATCAATGACCTGAACCAATTCGCTGGCAGACGTGTTGCTGTTCTTGGCGGCGGAGACTCTGCGGTTGACTGGGCACTGATGCTTGAGCCAATCGCAAAAGAAGTATCGATTATTCACCGTCGTGATAAATTCCGTGCACATGAGCACAGTGTAGAAAACTTGCACAACTCGAAAGTCAATGTGCTGACACCATTTGTTCCAACTGAGCTCATTGGTGAAGAACGCATTGAACAAATTGTGCTTGAAGAAGTGAAAGGCGATAAAAAACAAGTACTAGATGTGGACGATGTGATCGTCAACTTCGGTTTTGTTTCCTCCCTTGGACCAATCAAACAATGGGGCCTTGAAATCGAAAAGAACTCTATCGTGGTCAAATCCACGATGGAAACAAACATCGAAGGCTTCTATGCGGCAGGAGACATCTGTACGTATGAAGGAAAAGTCAAATTAATCGCAAGCGGATTTGGTGAAGCACCAACTGCTGTGAACAACGCGAAAGCCTACATGGACCCGAAAGCCCGTGTACAGCCGCTCCATTCCACAAGCTTATTTGAAAATAAATAAGAACGGATCAAAAAAAGGAGTTCCGCAGATGGAACTCCTTTTTTGTTTATTTAAAAATCCCAATATAGGCATTCGCCATTCCAAGTACCATTGCAGCAAGTAACACCACAACAATTCCTGCCACAACCAAAATTACCCGATCCTTCACACGTTCCTTTTTCGGAAGCGGCTTGTCTATCCCGCAAGACGGACATGTTTTTGAACGATACGGAATCAGTTCATGACAGTTCCTGCAATTGATTTGTTCACTCAAACCTCAGCAACCTCTTTTCTGATGACAGTATATGTTTGGTTCTCATGATACTCTTTTCGAGTGGAAATAGCCAGTTGTGAGGACAAGCTGTAACAAAATTGAGCGATTTACAAATTGTTTAAGAAGGAATGGAATGAATGAAGGTTTGATTGGTTCAACCGATATAAGAAGTAGAAGATTGTCATGAAGGATAGGTGGAAAGATGATAAAGCGTTTCATGATTAGTTTGAGCTTGTTACTGATGATTGGCGGCTCAGTAGAAGTGTTCGCAAAAGATTATAACAAACATTATGCTCAATTCGCTGCCGGATCGAATATGGATGTTGATCAGCTAGAACCTTTTTTAACACATGTGTCCACTTCGATTTTAGATGCTGGTTTGAGTGATCAAGAAATCAAACAGATACTCACCAACGTTCAAAAAATGAATAAAAACAACGAAACGAAAAGAATGGGCACTTTTAAAGTGATGTATCTTGGAGAACCAGCCAATATGAAAATTGAGATTGAAGTTCATGTGGAAGATGGCAATAAAGAAGTGGTGATTTATTTGTTTAGCACTGAAGAGTTGGTAGATGTTTTGGATAAAGAACTATTGAAAATAGAAGAAGCAATGGAATAAGAAATGCTGAACGAGCATCTCTTTTATATTTGTCTTTAAAAAAAGCCTTCTTGTTCATAAAGCAAACAAACAAGAAGGCTTATCTTTATCCATGGTCAGATATTAACACTCTTCCGGCGTACCGGTATTCGTGGCTGTTCTGAACGAAGAACCGCATCCGCATGACGCGATGGCGTTCGGATTGTCAATCGTGAAACCGCCGCCCATTAGTGATTGTTTGAAATCAATGATGGTTCCGTTCATGATGTCAAGGCTTTCGGAGTCGACAAGAACCTTGATGCCGTGCTGTTCGAACTGCGTGTCTTTCTCTGAGACTTCATGGTCAAAGCCCATCCCGTATGAAAGACCGCTGCAGCCGCCGCCTTTTACGCCCACTCGCAGGAACGCATTTTCTTCTTCATGTTCTTTCATCATATCTTTAATCTGCAATGCAGCAGCTTCTGTAATCGTTACTGGTGTACTCACGATCATCCCTCCTTTTGACTGGATGTTTCTTTTCAATTATAAACGTGATGTTGCCTTTTCTCAAATAAATGGTTTAGAGATAGAATGTGCCGTCACAAATCGTTTCAGCAGGTCCTGTCATCAGCACATGGTCATTGTCTTTCCAGCGAATGATGAGGTCTCCGCCAGCTAGATGAACGGTCATATCCGTTTCTTTTTTCGCATGTCCATTGACAATCGTTGATACAGCCGCAGCACATGCTCCTGTTCCGCACGCTTGCGTAATCCCTGATCCTCTTTCCCACACGCGAAAATGCAGTTCCGTTTCACTGACACGTTCCACAAATTCTACATTGACGCCTTCTGGAAACATGTCATGCTTTTCAATGATTGGCCCAAGCGAATCGAGCGGCGCCTGTTCAATGTCTTCTAAATAGAAAACGATATGGGGATTCCCCATTGAAACAGCTGTTCCATTTAAGGTCGTCGTGCCAAAATCAAGCGGTTCATTGATCGTTGTACTGGCCGGTTCACCAAGCATTGGCATCGCTTCTTTTTCAAAACGAGGTTTACCCATATCAACTGTCACTAACTGAACGTGACCATCCTGCACATGAACGGTCGCCTCAACGAGTCCTGACAATGTCTCAATCTGGAACGTTGTGTCTGTTACGATTTGATGCTCATACACATATTTTGCAACGCAACGCAGACCGTTACCGCAGTTTTTCCCCTCTGATCCATCATTGTTGAAAATGCGCATTTTCACAGGTGCAACATCTGATGGACAAATGAGGATCATTCCGTCTGAACCGATTCCTGTGTAAACAGAAGAAACCTGAATTGCTATCTCTGACAGCTGCTCTTCTGGAAGCTGTTCCTTCATCTGATTGACGTATATATAATTGTTTCCTAGTCCGTGCATTTTCGTGAATTGAAATGATGTCATGAGCGTCCTCCAAAAATGTTGTTTCTTTATAGTATAAAAGGAGTCGATTCAGGAGACAATCTTATCATCCCCCGTTTTTCATACATAGAAGCTCTTTGCTGCCATGGCAAAGGGCTTTTATTATGCATATGCCTCTTTTTCTCTCGTGTGATGCTTCATTTTGATGATATTTTATTAGCATAACATATTGGATGCGCTTTCTACATTTTCTCCTGAAAAATGGAAACTGAATATATGAAAAAAATGCACCTCATGACCCATGTGGTGCATTTAAAACATGTCGTTTTCCTCTATAAAAGCATAAATACGCTCGACTAGCTGCTCTGCATTTTCTCCTGAAACAAATTCTCCATTCACAAGCGCAAATGGGGAGTCCATACATTTGCCGCAGTAGCTTAAACAGCCGTATTCCATTACATCTAAGTTTGGGTCTTTTTCAAGTTTCTCTTTTGCTTCTTGAGACCCTTGTGCAAGATTACTTACACAAAATTCGATCAGTGGAAACACTGTGCTTCACCTCACATTTGCCTTACTATCCTACCGAAATTCCTTCTATTAGTCAAAACATGAGCTTCAATAAATCGTTACGCCTATTCCCCGTAAAATGTTTTACTATTTAGGACTAAGTAATGAATATGTAGGTTATTTTGAAACAATTATTGTGGTTTCACAGTAAATTCGATATAATTTTATTTGGTATTTTAACTTAAAGTTTTTTAGTATAAGTGTTTTTCAATGTCTAGGGGGAAAAGGAGAATCGTCATGAAAAATTTAGTCTTGATCGGCGGAGGTTACGGGAATATGCGGGTTCTCCACCGCTTATTGCCAAATCAATTACCTGATGATGTTACTATCACATTAATTGATCGAAATCCTTACCACTGTTTAAAAACAGAATATTATGCACTTGCTGCTGGAACGATCTCTGATCATCACATTCGAGTATCTTTTCCAGAGCATCCAAAGCTGGATATTCAATACGGGGAAGTAGAAAAAATTGATATTGAAAACAAACAGATCTTATTTAGCGACCGTGAACCTATTCCATATGATGATACGGTAATCGGACTCGGCTGTGAGGACAAGTATCACAATGTCCCTGGGGCGAAAGAACATACATACAGCATTCAAACCATTGATCAGTCAAGACACGCGTATAACAAATTAAACAATTTGAGCGCAGGTGCAACAGTTGGCATTGTCGGTGCTGGACTTAGCGGGGTAGAGCTAGCCAGTGAACTGCGTGAAAGCCGCTCTGATTTAAACATCATTCTTTTTGACCGCGGAGAACTGATTCTTTCCAGTTTCCCAAAAAGATTAAGTTTATATGTACAAAAATGGTTTGAAGAAAACGATGTAAAGATCATTAACTGCGCCAATATTACAAAGGTTGAAGAAGGAGTTGTGTACAACCATGACGATGCAATTGAAGCAGATGTCATCGTGTGGACAGCAGGAATTCAGCCAAGTAAAGTCGTGCGAGATATGGATGTTGAAAAAGATGCACAAGGCCGTGTCGTCTTAACTCCTCATCACAATCTCCCTGGAGATGAGCATGTCTATGTCGTAGGTGACTGCGCAAGCTTGCCGCATGCACCAAGTGCACAGCTTGCCGAGGCACAGGCAGAGCAAATTGTGCAATCTCTACAGAAACGCTGGAAAAACGAGCCGCTTCCTGAGGCTTACCCGCAGTTTAAGTTAAAAGGCGTACTCGGCTCTTTAGGGAAAAAAGCCGGCTTTGGCCTAGTGGCGGATCGTCCACTTGTTGGTCGTGTTCCAAGACTCTTAAAATCTGGACTTCTTTGGATGTACAAGCATCACAATGGATAAAATGATGTGAATTTTTTCTCAAAGCTCCTTCTAATGAAGGAGCTTTTATTATGAAACGGCATGTACCGATGGATGGTTCACTTTGATAGGAGCAAGCGCAAGGATGCAGTCTTTACGAAACGTTCTGATCGTCTTCTTCGATAAACAATACGCTTGTATGAACTGTTCAGTTTGACGATGTACAATGATTTTTCGTTTCGAGCACTCTCCATTTTTCTTCATATAAATCATATCAATCGGTATTTGTTGATGAAGAGATTGTTTTAGTAAATAATTCATGATGCTCACGCTCCTTTCATCTCATTATAACCGAACAAACGTTCTAAATCAACCTAAAAAGGAACGTTTGTTCTGTTTATTTTCCTAAAAAAAGAACAGCTCATTCACTGCTCTCTTCGTACCCGTATTTCTCCATTTCTTGATAAATATCTTTTAATTTCGGATTGCCCTCTCCTACAATTTGATCCTCAACAAGGACAAGCGGATAAAAGAATTCATCATCAAGAATTCGTTCAGATAATTCTTTTTGGCGTTCGTTTTCAGGTGGGTGCTCAATATCGATATATGTGATGCGAAACGGCTGATTTGGATATTTTCGTTTTAATGCTGCATCTAACCACTCAAATGTATCTTTTGAAGAAGGCAGATTCACGCAGCTAGCGCACAGGACATCTCTTCCATATACATAAAGATCAACGGTTTTGTTCATTTGACAAGCCCCCTATTCTTTCTTTATTTTAGCTGAATTTTCTGTATGAAAAAAGTCAAAATCACTTTTTGTTTCAAGATGAGATTGTGCTATAATGAGAAGGAAACTTTGAAACCAATCAATAGATTTTTATCGTCCAGATGAATATAATGGTGATATGTTGTGAAAGGAGCGATTATATCTAATGACTGAAGTCGAAATGAAAGACCAAGTACAGGAAGTACTGGACAAACTTCGTCCATTTCTATTACGTGATGGTGGAGACTGTGAGCTTGTAGACATTGAAGATGGCATTGTGAAATTACGCCTTCTTGGTGCATGCGGCAGCTGCCCAAGTTCAACCATTACATTGAAAGCCGGTATTGAGCGCGCATTATTAGAAGAAGTACCTGGCGTTGTAGAAGTTGAACAGGTTTTCTAATTCATATATGACATGAAAACGACCCTTACCGGGTCGTTTTTTAATTGTTGACAAAGGGCTAATTTTAGCCCTTTGTCTTGTTTTCAGCGTGATAGAAAACCTTTGTGGTCTAGTAAGGACGAGAACGCAGGACTGACACCGAATGCGAGGGTTTGTCTACACGCTGAAACGACCCAATCAGGGCCGTTTTTTGATTAGGATAATTTCTCTCTAAACCATTCTTGAATAAAGGTCAGTCTTTGAATACGCTGCCCAGGGTGGCCACTTCTGGATAAATCATGAGAAGCCTTAGGAAACTTGACTAATCTCGTGTCTTTTCCAAGCTCCTTCAATGCCACAAAAAGCTGCTCTCCTTGATCGACTGGGCAGCGGTAGTCTTCATCACTGTGCAGGATGAGAAGCGGTGTGTTCACCTGTTTTACATACTTTAGCGGCGAACGATCCCATAGCTTATCAACCGAATCATAAATATCCCCATCCACCTGCCATTTTGTAAAGAAATAGCCGATATCACTGATGCCATAAAAGCTAATCCAGTTTGAAATGGAACGCTGTGTAACAGCTGCACGGAAACGGTCTGTCTGTCCGACAATCCAATTGGTCATAAAACCGCCATAGCTGCCGCCTGTTACGCCAAGCCTTGTTTCATCAAGAAAGTCATAGGCTTCGAGCACATGATCAACAGCCAGCATGACATCCTCATAATCAACGTCACCATAGCTGCCTCTTACCCGGTCTGTAAACATCTGTCCGTATCCATGACTGCCATGAGGGTTGATGTAAACAATCGCATACCCTTCAGCGGCGAGCATTTGAAATTCATGAAAATACGTATGACCGTACATCGCATGCGGCCCGCCATGAATTTCTAAGATAAGTGGATATGTCTTCCCCTCTTCCATCTGAGCAGGCTTCATAAACCAGCCATGTACAACGTCTCCTTCTTTTGACTGGAAAGAAATTGGTTCAGGTTCGGATATGACATGTTCCTTTAGAAAGTCATCATGCTCAAACGTGATTTGCTTGAGTGAGGATTCCCCTAAAGTCAGCTCATACAGCTCACTAGGCGAGACAGGTGAAAGACGGCTGATCAGCATTTTTGATTCATCTGGATGAAGACTGAAATTCGTCACATGTTCTGCCTCTAAACAAACGGGATAGGCTAAGCCTTCAATAGAGAAATAATAAATCCCGGTACTCCCTTGATCAGAAACAAGCGCATAAAACCCCTGACTATCCTTCGTCCATTGCGGAAGCTGATTGGCTTCACCTATGACACTATCCCCTGCCATACAGTTACCAACATACATATCGAGCATTTCTGACAGTTGAACGGTCTTTTTCTCCTTCAGATCATACAGCCACAATGATGGGAAGGTTGCATTCTGAAATTCACGCTCGTGTCCAATGTACAACAGGCTTTCTCCATTTGGAGAAAATGATACGGTCGAGTAAGCGCCTGTTGATTGGGTGATTTTCTTGGATGTACCGTCCTTTAATGACAGGAGACAGATATCACTTATGTAAAACGTCTGCGGGTTGGATTGAATATAGGCGAGCCACTTTCCGCAAGGAGAGACGACATGATTCACATGATGCTGCTGCTCACTCGTAACCGTCTCTACCTCCCCTGAGCAGACATCGATTTGTACAATTTGCGTCAGCCGCCCGTCTAAAAAACCTCTGCCATCTGCTTTATAAGTCAAATCATCATAAACTGCCGGAGCAAAGTCATCGCACTCTTCCTTTTTTTCATCATGAACAGATTCTTCTTGTTTTAATGAGACCGCTGCATAAATGAACGCTCCATCCGGTGAAAATACAGGATGAGATACGCCGTAAGGAATATTCGTTAAAGTACGAATGCCGCCGCCATCGCTCTGAATGAGTGCGAGCTGAGGGACTTCCTTTGGCTTCTGCAAAATAAACGCAAGCTGCTTCCCGTCATTTGACCACACTGGCTGATGATGCTTTCCATCATCGAATGTCCATTGTGACAGCTCCCCTGTCCCTTCATCTCGAACCCATAAATGAATATTGTAATCATCCTTTTTTTCATTCACCGATACTTTTGTAAAAACAGCCTTTTTTCCATCTGGTGAATAGACTGGATGAGAAACAGACACGATTTGCGTTAAATCCTCTGCTGTTATCAATTTCTTCATCAATAGATCTCCCCCTTTTATGTATCAAAAATAGTTCGCTTCTCTAAATAATAATCCCTGCTTTTGTTGTGAAAAACAAGGATAAAAAAAGAACGTGCTCATTTATAGCACGTTCTTCATTTGATTCACAGAATGATGCTCGACGATGACACCTTCTACCGGCACCGTCAGCACATCTACTTCACAATGCGGGAAATTTTGGGCAAGCTGTTCTTTCAACGCTTCTCCCTTCCCTTTTTCCACTAAGGTCAAAATGGTCGGCCCAGCACCGCTTAATGCTGTTCCATACGCGCCTTTTAATGAAGCAACGTGCTCCACCTTTGATAGCTCCGGGACAAGCATCGTGCGGTATGGCTGATGAAATAAATCTTTATTCATCATTTCCCCTACAAGCGGCCAGTTCTGCGTCATTAAGGCGGCGACCAGGACGTTACTCACTGCACTCGCGCTCACGGCCTGTTTATAGGAAAAATCCTCTGGCAGGACATCACGGGCATCCTTTGTGAGTACTTCATAAAAAGGAATCACGACGACGACATCTACATCCACATGCTGCACTTTAACGGCATGTGTCTTGTCTTCTTCATGAAGACCGATGAGTAAACCACCGAATAAAGAGGCACCCGCATTATCTGGATGACCTTCTACCTCACTTGCAAAAAAGAGTTTCTGATCATCGGTCATCTTTAATTCAAGCAGCTGATTAGCGAGCTCAATAGCGGCGACAATGGCAGCAGCGCTGCTGCCCAGCCCCCTTGCTAATGGAATATCACTCCACACTTTGACATGAACAGGCGGGAGTGTTTTTCCAAAGTCATCTGCGACCTTTTTAGCTGTTTGGTAGATCAGGTTATCGGTGCCTGATGGAATACCAGACACGACATCTGTTTCTGCTTCAAACAGCCAGCTATCATGGTCATAGACCGATAGCTTTAAATAGCGGCTGAGCGCCATTCCGACTGAGTCAAAGCCTGGTCCTAAGTTGGCAGTGCTTCCCGGTACTGTGATTGAAAAAAGCATGGAGGCGTTACTCATACGCGTGCGGCCTTTTCTAAATGTTCCAGAATTTGATCTTCATCTGCATCCAGTGTGACCGGTTTGATGTGCGAAATATCAATCGCCGTATTCGGATCTTTTAATCCGTTTCCTGTCAGTACAGCGACGACTTTACTGCCTGGCTTAATTTCTCCAGATTTCACTTGTTTGAGTACACCTGCAATTGATGCACAAGACCCTGGCTCTGCAAAGACACCTTCTTCACGTGCGATCAATTGATAGGCATGAAGAATTTCTTCATCTGTCACTTCATCAATTTTCCCGTTCGATTCATCTGCCGCTGCTACAGCTTGTTTCCAGCTTGCAGGGTTTCCGATGCGAATGGCTGTTGCGACTGTTTCTGGCTGCTCAATGACTTCATTTCGAACGATGGCTGCAGCACCTTCTGCTTCAAAACCACGCATGACTGGCAGTCCAGTGCCTTTTTTCTCATGATATTCTTTGAAGCCTTTCCAGTACGCTGTAATATTCCCCGCATTCCCAACAGGAATCGCCAGTACGTCCGGTGCGGAGCCTAGCTGCTCACAGATTTCAAATGCCGCTGTTTTTTGTCCTTCAATTCGGTATGGATTGACGGAGTTAACAAGTGCGATCGGTGCTTTTTCACAGATGCTGCGGACAATTTTAAGTGCATCATCAAAGTTGCCGTCAATGGCAATGATCTCTGCTCCGTACATGACAGCCTGCGCCAGCTTACCGAAGGCAATTTTTCCATCTGGAATGATGACAATACATTTCATATCAGCGCGCGCCGCATAAGCTGCCGCTGCTGCAGACGTATTCCCTGTCGATGCACACATGATCGTATCATTACCTTCTTCTTTTGCCTTTGCGACGGCCATGACCATCCCGCGATCCTTAAAAGAACCTGTAGGGTTGACGCCTTCTGTTTTCACATGAAGTTCAATCCCTAGTTTTTCGGAAAGCTTTGCGAGATGAATCAGCGGTGTGTTTCCTTCATTTAATGTTAGTTTAGGTGTTTGTTCGTTTACTGGTAAGAATTCTTGAAATTCTTCAATGAGTCCATTCCACTTCATCAGCTTAAACCGTTCCCTTCTACTCGGTACGTGCTCTTCACTTGAACCACCACGTCGAGATCGTTTAATGTTTGCAGGATATTTGAGAAATCTTCTTCTGATGTTTGATGTGTAATAATCACAATTTCAGCCAGCTCATCATGCCCTTTGACAGGAAGCTGAAGGATCTTTTCAAAGCTGATGCCTCTTTCAGAAAAAATCGATGTAATGCGGGAGAAAGCTCCGACTTGATCTCTCACATGTATTCTTAAAAATTGCTGAGCAAATACTTCGGATGATGATTTGATTTTCTTCTCAAATTGCGGTGCAATAAATCCACTGCCATTCACACCAAGACGCATGTTTTTCATAACAGCGACTAAATCTGAGACTACAGCTGTTGCCGTTGGCAGGCTGCCTGCTCCAGGTCCGTAAAACATCGTTTCTCCGACAGCACTTCCGTAAACATAGACAGCATTAAATTCATTGTTGACGGAAGATAACGGGTGATGATCAGGAAGTAAAGTTGGCTGTACGCTGACCTCCACTTTCTCTCCGTCCCTTTGGGCAATTCCAATCAGCTTCATTGTATAGCCAAAACGTTTACTGAAATTAATGTCCTCATCCGAGATGTCAGAGATGCCTTTTACTTTCACATCCTCTAAATCTACATTCATGGAAAAGCCGAGTCTTGCCAGGATGGCCATCTTTCTTGCCGCATCTAGCCCTTCTACATCCGCCGTCGGATCTGCTTCTGCAAAGCCAAGATCCTGCGCTTCTTTTAATACATCTTCATACGCGCTTTTATCGACATTCATTTTTGTTAAAATAAAGTTCGTTGTCCCGTTCACGATTCCCATCATTTTTGTGATGCGGTCAGAGGCTAAACCTTCCTCTAGTGTACGCAAAATCGGAATCCCACCTGCGACACTTGCTTCATAGTAAAGGTCACAGCCGTTTTCTTTTGCTACATGTAAAAGCTCTGTGCCATATAGCGCCATTAAATCCTTGTTGGCTGTAATGACATGCTTCTTCTCATTTAGTGCATCTATTAAATATTGTTTTGTCTCTTCAATGCCGCCCATCACTTCAATAATGACGTCGACCTCTGGATCTCGAATCACATCGTATACTTCAGTTGTGAAGACCTCTCTTGCCACATCCACATCTCTTTTTTTATCGGGATTGCTCACAAGCACTTTTTTTATTAATACCGGACAGCCGATCTGGTGCATTAATTTATCCTGATGATCTTGAATAATCTTAACGACACCGCTCCCCACTGTTCCTAATCCTAGTAGTCCAACTCGAATTGCCTTCACCTGAAATTCCACCTTTCTCCGTAAATGTCCTCTCTAAAAAGACATTTGTTAACCTAACACAGACATTCAATGTACACACATTATAAAGGGGTATCCTCATTTTGACAAGGTAATAAAATAAGAGAATATGAGAATGAAACCGCTTAACAGCTATTTATATCAAGATTCTATATTTTCAAAATATTTTTGTGAGAAAAGCTCCCGAAGCCGGGAAGCTTGAGATTACGCCTGAACTGGCGTTTTGGCTTGCTGATCTTGCAGGACAAGCGCAATATTTTCAGCACATAAATGCATCATGTTTTTTCTCGTTTCAACACTCGCACTTCCGATATGAGGAAGCACTGTCACATTTGGTAATGTCGTTAACGGGTGATCCGGACTGACAGGCTCCCTGCTAAATACATCCAGACCTGCTCCTGCAATTTTTCCTGTCGTGACAGCATCATATAAAGCATCTTCGTCTACCGTCTGCCCTCTGGAAACGTTGATGAAGTAAGCCGTGTTCTTCATCTGCTCAAATGCTTTCTTATTAAACATTTCTTTCGTTTCAGGCGTTAAAGGCGTCAAACAAACGATGAAATCAGACTGCGTAAGCAGCTCATCAAATGCGGCATAGGTCACACCTAGCTGCGCTTCTGCTTCTGGCTTTCTTGAACGATTATGATAAAGAACATTCATATCAAAACCTTTTGCCCGCTTGGCAAGTGCGGTTCCAATACTGCCCATTCCGACAATCCCTAACGTTTTATGATGAACATCCGCACCGGCTAGAAGAAGCGGCCCCCAGCCTGTCCAGTTCCCATCCTTAATCCAATCACTCGCTTCGACAATTCGTCTTGCTGACGCCATCAAAAGCGCAAAGGCTAAATCAGCTGTCGATTCTGTTAAGACGTCCGGTGTATGACATACCGTGATCCCGTGCTTTTTAGCTGCCTTTAGATCAATATTGTCATAGCCGACCGCGAGATTCGCGACCACTTTTAGATTTGGAGCATTTGATAAAAGTGTCTCATCTACTTGATCTGACAGCATCGTGAGCAGCCCATCTGCTTGAGCAGCTTGTTTTTCTAACTCTTCTCTTGGACACGGCTCATCCTCGCTCGTCCACATGTCAATATGAGCGACTTCTTTTAATGGTGTAAGTGTTGTTTCATCAAGCTTTCTTGTGATATAGACATAAGGTTTCGTCAAGAAGAACACTCCTTTGGTTGATTTCTTTAAGCATAACGAAAAACGCCTCAAGAGAAAAGAGACGTTTCATCTGTTCACTGAAACTTCAAATCAGCGGATTGATGAATCCATCCAACAGGAGGAATGAGATGCCCACCGCTGCGCATGGCACTCAATTCTTGAAACACCTTGAGAAAATATTCGTAGCGGTTCGCATCATTTAAAACGTAATCTAATCGTTCTTCATAATAAGATTTTTCATTTTCTCCTGACATATAATAACCTTCGACAATTTCAAAATAATGAAGCGGAAACAGAAGACGGCTGTACAGCAGACGCTTTGAAAATGATGAAAGAGGCGTAACCTGCTCATATTGCTGCAAAAAGGAGAATCCCTCTTCAATTAAATCCTCCTTATGCTGGACAAAGGTTTCTCTTAAATATTCTGCGATGTCTCTTGTTGGATGGTCAAATACCCAGTCAACAGGTAAACGAAGCGGCTGCTCATGTGGCCAGGTCATACGTGAAAAGCGCTGATGACAAACAGTACCTGAATCACATTCTTTTGGTTCATCATCAAGCTCTGTATCCACTAAATATTGAATGGCATTTTCCGTTAATCCGAGATAATACGGAAAGGATTCAATGAATTTCTTTTCAAATCGTTCAAGTGGTTTTTGATGCATTTGCTGCATCCAAAAGCCTTCCAGCTGGTCTAACCGTTTTGCCCATAATTCCTTCCAAGCTCCGACACGTTTTGTTTCAGACACCTCATAAGGAAACCCTCTCCCCCTGACATGAAAGGCCGCCAGCTCTGGTGCGTGCTGAAATGAGCGGCTTGTGACCCGCGGTGCTGCCTTTAATAGAGCGTACAGTTCTTTTCCATGGGTAAAAGTCGGTTTCTCTTCATTTGTTAATTCAAACACGGCAACGTATGGGTCACCGTCATTCAGTAAATACTGACTGATATGATAAAGCTCTGTGAGTTCTTCTTCTCGCAAATGAGACACGGGAACAATGATGAAGAGAGCTTTCGCCGTTTGAAAGCTCTGATAACTGCCATATGGCATAAATTGACGCACATCAATACCAAATGTGTGATAAATGGTTTCTTTCATGATTTCACCTGCGTTCATAAAATCAGTCTCTTATCATATCGTAGTCGCAGGTTGAGGGATTTATGAATACTATTTACTATCCGAAGCTTTTTCACACGTTGTGGACAAATTACGAGAATTGGGTGAGGAACATGCCGCATCATCATGAGATGAACGAAGTAGAAAAAACAGCAAGACGCCGTTTACAAGAACGAGGCGTAACCATTCAAGATATAGCAGACCTTGTCTTCTTTTTACAGGAAAAATATCATCCTGGCTTAGACATGACAGAGTGCATCCACAATGTGGAACGTGTCATCGCAAAACGTGAAGTCCAAAATGCCATCTTAACAGGCGTTGAACTAGACGTTCTCGCTGAGCAAAAAAAGCTGACAGAACCGCTGCAATCCATTCTTGAAACAGATGAAAGTCTATATGGTGTGGATGAAATTTTATCCTTTGCCATCGTCAATATTTATGGCTCCATCGGCTTTACGAATTACGGATATATCGATAAAGAAAAACCAGGGATTCTTGGGAAACTCAACGATAAATCCACAGGTGAATGCCATACCTTTTTAGATGACATTGTCGGTGCTATTGCTGCGGCGGCATCAAGCAGACTGGCACATAGTGCGAGAAATGCAGAATAAAACACAAAAGAGGACGTGCGTCTGACGCTTGTCCTCTTTTCATTAAGATAATCGTTCAATCCACTCAGATAATGAATCAATGACATAGGTTGGCTGTTTGTCATATTTCTGAAGCAGCTCTTTTGTCGTGACGCCTGTATGGACAAGCAGTGTATCCATCCCTGCGTTCATCCCTGCCATAATATCGGTATCATAGTTATCGCCCACCATGAGCGTCTCTGACACATCTGTCCCGAGCACCCGCATGGCCTGTTCCATAATGATAGACTCTGGCTTTCCAATAAATGTTGGCTGCACTGTTGTCGTAACCGTCAGCACAGATGTTAACGATCCATTTCCAGGTAACAGCCCTCTTTCTGTCGGAATGGCAATATCTCCATTTGTTGAAACGAATTGTGCACCTTGACGGATTGCAATGGCTCCTACCGCTAGTTTTTCATATGTAATACCGCGGTCTATTCCAACGACAACGAAATCAGCGTCTTCTTGACCAAACGACAAGCCTTTTTCTTCAATGGCCTGCTGAATGCCTTCTTCTCCGATCACATACACCGAGGCATCTTTCTTTTGTTCTGCGATATAGTTTGCCGTTGCCATACTTGTTGTAAAGACTTGCTCTTCCGTTGCTGGGATATCGAATGAAACGAGTTTCTCTGCTACTTGCTTCGGTGTGCGCGAAGAGTTATTCGTGACAAACAAATAAGGGATGTTCAACTCATTTAACTTGTGAACAAATTGCCCCGCCTCTTCGATCTTTTCTGTTCCTTTATACATCGTCCCGTCTAAATCAATTAAATAGCCTTTGTATTTCATGCTGCTTACAACTCCAATGGTTTATTTAAACGCTGATACTGGTCCAAGCTCCTGCTCCAAGTAAGTGCGAATTCGATTCGGGAAGACTTGCAGCGCCTGTTCTACCTCACTGATGACCTGCAACAAATCTTGATGAACCACTTCTTGGTATTGCTGAACAAGTGTTTTACGGCACGAGACCAGTTTTTTCAGGTGAGTGCCTTCTTCTGTTGGTACAACTTTTTCGTCCACAAGAATATCCATGATGTCGTCATAGCTTCCTGGGTCCCGCATGATAAAGCCGTCAATCATATCATTTCCTGTATCAAGAATACATTCGACGAGCAAATGAACAATTCGTTCCAGCGCTTTTTTTTCTAAAGGACTTGACCATGTTTGATGGCTGCGCATCAAATCATATTGCTCCTCAAAAAAACGTAATGTCTCTTCAATCTTCTTTCTGTCTACGAAATACATCATGACGCTCCCCTTTGCGTTATTTTCTAATCCGCTTTAAGACAAAATAGGCACAGCCAAAATTACAGTATTCATAAATGTATTCATCGAGTGTGCTGATTTTTGTATCGAATGTGGCCTTTTGGTTTTGGTCATCAAAAAACCCCTTCAGCCTAAGCTGGTTATAGCCCCAATCCCCCACAATATAATCATACTTATTTAAAATATCTGAGTACCTTGCTTTAAACGCTTCCTCATCAAAGCCGTCTTTGATATCTCTTACAAGATCAAAGGTAGCATTCTGAATGACGATCATCTTCTCACCTCTTTTTAAACGATCCATCTTTAATGATAATTCATTGGAACAACTCCATCAATTGCTAAAGCATGTTTTTTCCGATTTAGCCGAAGCTAAAGAAAAAAGGAGGTCACATTTATGATGAAACAACTGACAGCCACTATTCTCCTATGCATGCTTTTAGGCGGATGCGGCTTTCAATCAGGCATGAACCGGCAAGTGGATGAAGACTCTTCCAGCAAGACAATTCGCCTGTCTGATCGTCATGAAGGATATAATTCCAACATGCCAGAAGCAGATACGAATCGAGCAGGCTATGTTCGTTATCAGCGCCAGCAAGTAACCGATCAAAAGGAAAGAACCCCTGCTTTAAATCGTGAGCACCTTGCCCACGTGATTACAAGTTTAGCCATCCAGCTGCCAAATATAAAGGATGCAGCAACACTTGTCACAGACGAGGATGCCCTCATTGTGTATCGAACAGGCAACAAAAACCGAGATGAATCAGCCGATCAAGTGAAAAAAACAGCGGTTTCTGTTCTCCCTCGTTATTATCATGTGTACGTCTCTGATAACCCAGAGCACTTTCAATCCATTGCCAATTTTTCACGTCTTCAAACCAATTCACGTGATTTTGATCAAATTTTAACGAAAACGATTCAACAAATGAAATACTCTCCTCAAGGCGGAGATATTTCAACGAAAGAAGATGCCAATGGCATGACGAATTCCGATCGGACCATGAGACGAAACACACCTTACGGCCAAAATTAGCACGAGAAAAAACGCCAGAGAGCTCTGGCGTTTTCTTTGTTATGCTTGCGCCTGACGCTTCTTAGACGCTTCGTTTACTTGTTCGTCTGCATGGTAAGAAGAACGGACAAGCGGTCCAGCTTCACAGTGGCTAAAGCCTTTTGACATGGCAATTTCCTTCAGCTCTGCAAACTCATCTGGATGGTAGTATTTTTGCACTTTCAAATGCTTTTTCGAAGGTTGTAAATACTGACCAATTGCCATGATGTCGACGTTATTAGCAAGAAGATCATCCATAACTTCAATGATTTCTTCCTTCGTTTCACCGAGTCCAATCATAATGCTTGATTTCGTTGGAATGTCAGGCTGCATTTCTTTTGCACGACGCAAGAATTCCAATGAACGATCGTATGTAGCCCGTGCACGAACTCTTGGTGTTAACCTGCGTACTGTTTCAATATTGTGATTTAAAATATCAGGGCGTGTATCCATTAACGTTTTCAAATTATCATAATTGCCACCCATGTCTGAAGGGAGAACTTCAATTGTTGTGAATGGACTTTTTCTTCTAATGGCACGAACAGTTTCAGCAAATACGCCTGCTCCGCCATCTTTTTGGTCATCCCTTGCAACCGCTGTTATAACAGCATGCTTTAAATTCATCAAAGCCACTGAATCTGCCACGCGTTCTGGCTCTTGCAAGTCTAACTCAGTAGGAAGTCCGGTTTTCACCGCACAGAAACGGCATGCGCGCGTACAAACAGATCCGAGGATCATAAATGTAGCAGTTCTTCTCACTGCCCAGCATTCGTGAATATTCGGACATTTCGCTTCCTCACAAACGGTATGCAGGTTGTTTTCCCGCATCATTTTTTTCAAACCGGTATAGTTTTCATTCGTATTCAGCTTAATTTTAAGCCAGTCCGGTTTTCTTACGTGCTCTTCCTTCTTTGCCAATTCCATCATCTCCATATGAATTCGTTAAAGGTGCATATACAATCATCTTCCTGCTATATACGATGGATGCAGCTGTTGCCGCAAAAAATTGAATCTTCGGCCTAAGGCCTTTTCTTTAGACACTTTAACATAGTACAGATTGAACAACAAGGGAATGAGCTGCAAAAATACCCAAAAGACTCCTAAAATAACAGAAGAAAATTACTAACATTTTCTTCTTATGAAATAACGTGATCAAACCACACTAAACGGTAGAAGGTATGTTCGAAGAAAGGAGATGGACGTTTGTGAAAGTGGTTTTAGCGATCATCATCGCTCTTTCAATGATTCCCGCATCAGTCCAAGCACAAGGGCCAAACAAACAGCCTGGTGAATTAAAACAGCGAATGGCACTGTATGAAAAGATCGCCATCACCACACAGGTCCCGTGGTATGTACTTGCTGCGGTTGATCAGTATGAACACAATATACGCAAAAGTAGAAGAGATTTACCAAAACAAACAGGTGTGATTGGCATCTACATTCCCCGGGAAATGTGGATAGGACCAGAAAACCCAAATAAGCAGGATACCTCTCCATTAAGCATTAAAGTGTTCGACGGTATTGGGCTTGATGGTAATGGGGATGGAAAAGCAGAAATCGATAACGATGAAGATGTCCTGTTCACGTTTGCTCAATACTTGCTCCATTACGGCAGCAGCATCGACCAATTAAAAATCGCGCTGTGGGATTATTACGGACGCGATCAAACCGTTGGAATCATTTCATCTTTTATGAAGCTCTATAAGCATTACGGCCATCTTGACCTTGGAAAGCATGCGTTTCCTCTTCCGGTTGGCGCTGACTACAGCTACAGGAGTACATGGGGTGATGCGAGAGGCTTTGGAGGCAGAAGAATTCATGAGGGCACTGATCTTTTTGCTCATTACGGTCTTCCTGTTCGTGCGACATCGTACGGCGTGATTGAAATGAAAGGCTGGAATCGCTTTGGCGGCTGGCGGATCGGCATTCGAGATATTCATAATCATTATCATTATTTTGCCCACTTAAATGGCTTTGCAAAAGGACTCAAAGCTGGGCAGATTGTAGAACCTGGTCAAGTCATCGGATCAGTCGGAAGCTCCGGTTACGGTCCACCTGGCACAGCAGGAAAATTCCCGCCACACCTTCATTACGGCATGTATAAAGACAATGGACGAACTGAATGGTCGTTTGATCCTTACCCTCATTTAAGGGCATGG
Organism: Bacillus sp. BS1807G30; assembly: GCF_040047675.1. Classification (NCBI taxonomy): domain Bacteria; kingdom Bacillati; phylum Bacillota; class Bacilli; order Caryophanales; family Bacillaceae; genus Bacillus; species Bacillus sp. BS1807G30. The sequence goes on from NZ_CP157353.1 coordinate 2,883,509, forward strand.
GAAAGAGCCGAGCGGAAACGTCGATAAATAAAAGGAGAAGTTTAGCGATACCGCTTGCTTCTCCTTTTGATATGTATCAACATTTCCCCGGTCATCACTTGTCTGCTGTTACTGCTTATGCTTCTCTTTCAATCCTAATACTAAAAAAAGAATACCCATGATGAAAAAAAGGAGATACACAACTGTTACTTCAAGTGGAATCATGTCAAACATCCCTCTAAATAAGTCGACACTCAAACTGTCACTCCCAGCTAATAATATCGATGCTGACATATATTTAGCACTAAATACAATGGCAAATACTAAAAAACAAAATCCGCTTACATGAATTTTCTTCATATCAATCAAATCCTCCTCTCACTTTCATAACAGACGATCGTGAAAAATCAGCCTTCAGGATAGCTACACTATTCAAAAAAAGAAAACAATGAACATTTATCATGGCACGTGATCCGTATGGAATCAAGTGGTTAATTAGGATAAGATGAACAGATCACATAAAAAAGTCTAAGCATCGCAGCCAATGAAAGATTACTTCACAAAGAGTTAGGGGGTTGTTTTTTGAAAAGAGGACTGACCTTTACCATTCCAAATGAATACGGAGTCTTCCTTGGAGAAGTGCTAAAACCGATCGACATCACCAAATTCAGCTGGCGAATCGATACCGAAGACTCGAATATACTAGTTGATGGCGAAAAAGATGAAGAACTTTTTCCTGAAGGTAAAACAGAAATGGACGGTATAGAACTCAAACACCTCATTGAAAACAAGACGTATTATATGATTTTCGCCGATTTACAAGCATATCCAAAAGGGACATTGACTCATATTAAGACCTATGAAGAATTTATTGAAAGCCAATGCGAGCTTGTTCTTTTAGTAGCCGATTGCTCCTATGTCACGATCTATTGCAAAAATAAGGGAACACTCGAATGGCTATACAAGAATGCAGTTGAATGTGGATTTGAAGACGTGACCTATATCACCGATGAAAATGATGCAAGGACAAGACTGTCTGTTTCGTAACAATAAAAAGTGCATCACAAAAACACTATATGCAATCACAGCGTATGAAAAAAACAGCCCAATTCGTCCATTGGGCTGTTATTCTTTCTTCTCCTTTTTTTCTGGCAGAACAATCGATGGAGCGCCTGAATTTGTTCCGCTGCCATTATAATAATCTGGGACGTCTCCTTGAACGGCTTGGATGGAGACAGGCACGGAGTTTTTGACGACGATGGTTTCTGAGGCGAATGGGATGATGACTCTCACTTTCACCTCAATGAGCACACTAATATCAATCAAGGCATTGTTGATGCCATATGGCTTGATGTTTTTTTCAACGTCCGTATGCGGGTCACCAATGACACTAAATCGTACAGGTACTTTTGGTCCTAGGTTGGCGATAAGTGCATTTCCGGACGCTTGCCCAAGCGGAATGTTATATATAATGCCGTCATGTCCATCTGTTTGATCCTTTAATGCTTCTTTTGCCTCTTTTTGAAAATTCCCCTTTTCAATGTCCTCTAGATTTTTTTGAAGGTGACGTGACAGGTCAGCCATTGCTTTCGATGTTGCTTGCGCATTGAAGTCGATAGTTGTCACTTTGCCGTTCTCACTTGTATTCATCACAACCATATCCTTCATATTCTCCTGATCATCTGCAAAATCCTGAACAGAATATTGGATGAGATGATTGGCAATTCGTTCTGTTTCTAGTTCAGCAATGTGAATCAAAGTCGGTTTAATGGAACGATTGATGAAGAATAGGCTAATGACAGTTGAGAGCACAAAAAATAATATGGCAAGCAGCATGACATAACGAAATGGCAGAGGGCCCTTTTTATAGGGGCGATAACGGCGGTTCAATCTCAATAAAAAATCCCCCCTTCTCCATTACAAGTGTATGCAGACAGGCGGGGGGATAGGAATCATCTGTTCATTTTATTTCACCATTTTTAATAATGCATCTCTTCCAATTGTGCCAGCATGAATGCCGAGCGACTCAGCGGCATATGTCACAGATTCTAAAGGTGCATCCAGCAATTGCTCGATGGTTCTTACACCGACTGCTCTTCCTGCGATGATTCCTCTATCTGCAAGCTTTTCATTTAGGAGCCCGACATCAAGTGCACCGCACATAATATAACCATGCTCATTTGTCACTGCCATGAAATTGGTCTTTGGCAGTTTGACGGTGACGGCTGTAAAGGAATGGCCATCAATTGTAATAGGTGTTAAATTCACCATATCCCTTCACTCCCTTCAACACAATCTATGTGAAAGGAGGGCAAGTGTTGTTAGGCTGGAGCGGATTTCACTTTGCGTCCTTCAATCGCCAGCTCAGGACATCACGTAAAAATTCCGGCATGAAATATTCAATGTGTTCATGGTCACGTATATGAGGAAAAAGAGAGCCAAGTGTATACATATCCACTGTGCCAACCGTATAAGAATCATCTTCTTTGACGAGTTGATCGTTTACATAGACATCTTTTACTCGTTTGGTTTCGCCCTCTTCTAATGAATAAGTCAAACCGCTGTATAGCATTTTCCCCATCAGTTCGCCTCTAAAGCCAAAGCCTTTGATGCGTAGCTGTTCCATTTTTTCTTCACAGCCACGAGACACTGTTTCGATCAATTGCTTCCCAGTAAGTGTCACCCTGATTGGATTAATTGGATGCGGGCATATCCGGTGAATGTCCTCTCTTGTGACGATGCCAGCCTCTAATGAATCAAGCACCATCCCTGCATTCATCATGCCGATATCTGCCTCGCACCATTCTCTAATGGCATCTGTTAAAAGCTGCGGAAGCGGGGAGTCATCAAACCACTTTGTTTCGAGCTTTGATTCAATGGATGTCACTTTTTCCTGCATGAGTGACTTCGCTCGTCTTTCAGCTTTCTGTAAAGTCGTGATCGCTTTATCGGATTCACTGATCAGCTGGTCCACTGATTGCACCGTCGCTTTTTTCTCGATGAGCTCGCTACTCGCTGTATCAATGGTCAGCTCGACACAGCCAATATAATGCCCATACTTTTCAGCACATGCAAGAAGAACTCCATTATCCATCTCGCCCTGTTCTAAAAGATGATGCGTATGTGAGCCTAAGATGATGTCGATTTCCGGGAAGTCATGGGCTACCTCTCGATCATGGATGATGCCTAGATGGGAAAGAAGAACAATGACATCGGCTTGTCCCTTCACTTCTTGCAGCATCTCCCGTATGCTCTCAAATGGGTCTGTAATGTCCCAGCCCAGCTTTTCATAGACAGGTGTATACGCAATGGTCACCCCTAAGACGGCAATCTTCAGGCCATTTTTCAATGTGATCACTTCATAAGGCTTTGCCCACGATGGCCTTTTGCCTTTTTCAAATAAATTAGATAAAATCACCGGGAATTGCGCGTCTTTGTACAATTGGCCGAGCTGCTCATGAGGCAGCGTAATGCCTTCATTATTACCAATTGTGACTCCATCATAGCCAAGCTGATTGAGGAGTTTGACATTCACTTTTCCATAATCCGCTTCTGATACAAGGTTTACTCGATCCATATGATCGCCAATATCAAATAAGAGCATCTGATCGTGAACTTGACGCTTTTCTTCAATATAAGCTGCGATTTTTGGCCAATTTTCAAAGTGGCTGTGCAAGTCGTTTGTATGATATAACCATAGCTTCTGCAGCATGTTGATCTCTCCCTCAAGTTGTCACTGAACCGTCTCGTTCAAGTTGAAAGCCGCAGCTCTCGTTTAACTAAATAAATCTAACTGCTTCGGGGATAAGCTTGAATACGTCAAATCCAGCAAATCAATCATTTGCTGGCCATTCGTCGCCGCATCTCCGCCTGAGTTATTATTAAATACGACATATACATCTTTCGACTGCTGATGCAGGATGTCGAGGTTCTTTTTCCATTCCTTTAGTTCAGCTTCATTATATAAATATAAGTAACGAACTTCACGCCAGTTCTCATGATCTGCCGGGTGAAGCCAGCCTTGTTTATTTCTTCCGTGGAAACGGACCAATGTTTTGTCACGGTGTGTGGCTTTTATGACTGGCGGTATAGACCCTTCTCCGACTTGCGGTTCATCACAGACGGAATGAATCCACCCTTCTTTCTCCATAAAGGATAAGGTTTGTTCATAAAACTCATCTGAAAACCAAGTCCGGTTTCGGAATTCGAGTGCACAAGGAATGTCCCCCATCTTCTCCTTACACCATCTTAAATAGTGGACGTGCTCCTTTTTGCAATCAAACCATGGTGGAAATTGAAACAGAACCATCGCCAGTTTCCCTGCTCGAATGAGAGGAGTCAGTGAAAGAATAAAGGCATCAAACATTTCTTCCTTTGAAGCAAACGGGATCTCGCCTCTTTGATGCCCGGTCATTCCTTGATATGCTTTCACGACAAATTGAAAGGCGTCTGGCGTATCTTTTATCCATTTTTCATGGTTCCGCTCAGGCTGAACAGCATAAAAGCTTGCATCCAGTTCCACAATGGGAAACGTTGATGCGTAGTGAAACAGCTTTTGAGAGCTGCCGATTCTCGGCGGGTACAGACTGTCATGATCGCCCCAGCCAGTTAATCCGATATAAATCATCTATCTCACCTCTTGCCACTTGCTTGTCTAAACGGATTTTCCCATTGAAAGTCTTTGTTTCTTGGGATACCCATCTTTCTGAAAGAAATTCTTCTGTCTACAACATATCATATTTACCCATTTTTCTGAATGAAGATGACTGATGTGACGTGATTTTGCTCTGCCATCTTTTTTGTGATATTACATCACAACTTTCTATCTAAATTGAATGAAGCTGATAACATAACATTTATATCAGAGACTTTGACAGCGATTGTCCATTTTTTTATTCATCTTCACCAAAGGCTTCAGCTCTAAAAAAGGAGAATGAGTGGATATGAACATTGTCGATCATCATGTTGAAGTATTGCAAAAAGTGGCCCAAAGAATTCATCAGCCTGTCTATTTGATCAATCAGTATGGACGTATTCTTTTCACCTCATCCCAAGGTATGACAAACCCAGATTGGATACAAATGCTCCGCTTGTTTCACAGTACGCAGCAGCATTATTTTTCTATGGTTCATTCAAAAGAAAGCGTTTCTGTTTTTCCTATCTATATAAACGAACAAGCTTATGATTATTTAGTCGTTCCAGCCTTCATTCATCCTCAAGACGATATGGAGCTACATTTGACCATTGTACAAGCTGTAAATGCCATGTCCATTTCACGTATCAAACAACATGCCATCAAGCAATCTACAGGGCGAGCCAAAAATGAATGGTTTCGCAAATGGATGGAGGGAACGATTTCCTCAGAGCAAGATGTCGCCTGCCTGGCACGCATGTTTGGATTAAACACAACGATTCCCTATATATGTATCGTCTGTCAACTTGATCAGAGCAGTCATTTCACTTGTTTCCTTAAGCAGCAAACCCTTGTAGATGATGTGTTTGCTTTACTTGAAAGCACCCTTTCGCACTGTCCATTTCCCGCCTTTCTTTTTGTCAAAGGAGATATCGGCATCTTCCTTATAGAAGAGACTGGCGGCTGGCTGGCAATGAACAAATCGATCTGCTCTTTTTTAAAACAAATGCAGATCCTTATTAAACAACATGTGAATGCCACCATTTCCTTTGGTGTGAGCTTAAGCGGTTATCTCATCACCGATCTGCCAAAAGGATTCAGTGAAGCTGTCCATGCTCTGCAATCAGGCCAGCTCTCATTAAGAGCTGAATATATTCAGTTCTATCAAGCAAAAGATGTGTCAGATTTACTGAAGCTCATCCCACCAAAAGATTTAACAACATTCTATGAGCAGTACCTCCACCCATTATATGAACAACCACAAGTCGATCCAAACCTTCTCCACACCTTATCTGTTTATGTCGAAACACATTGCCATATTTCAGAAACAGCCAAGCGTTTATCTGTTCATCGCAACACCGTGATATATCGACTGGAGAAATGTGAAGAACTGCTTCAGATCAGCCTAAAAGATCCTGACGCAACATTGCGCTTGCGCTTAGCTTTGCGTATTCAAAAGCACCTTTCATCCGATTCGGATTGAATCTTTTTTTCTTACGTCTCATATATTTTGGAGGAGAAATGTGAATGACAAGGAGTGGTGTCAAATGGATGAGGAGATTCGTCACATCCCGCAACCGATTCGAGACGATGGAGCCGGCGCAACCGATTTAGGCCCGCGAGACGTTCTGCGCGATATGGAGAACCCAGATATGTTCGTTCCCCCTAAAACGGATGCGGGGACGATTCCTAATTTAAAATTTTCATATTCTGATACACATATGCACTTGAATCATGGCGGCTGGTCGAGGGAAATTACCGAGCGAGAGCTGCCTGTATCAACAACTATTGCTGGTGTGAACATGCGGCTTACGCGCGGAGGTGTTCGTGAGCTTCATTGGCATAAGCAGGCGGAATGGGCGTATATGATTTTAGGTAAAGCCCGGATCACATCTGTAGATGCAGAAGGACGGAATATGATCGCTGATGTAGAAGAAGGAGACTTATGGTATTTCCCGCCCGGTATTCCGCACTCCATTCAAGGTCTTGAGGATGGCTGTGAGTTTCTCCTTGTGTTTGATGATGGTGCTTTTTCTGAATTTGATACGTTCACCATCACAGACTGGTTTGCTCATACACCAAAAGACATTCTTTCTGCTAATTTCGGCGTGCCAATCAAGCTATTTGACCGCATTCCACATAAACAACGCTATATGTTTCAAGGCTCTTCACCAGCATCCATTGAAAGCCAAACAGTCTCTGATCCATACGGCGGCATCAAACCGCCATTTACCCACCAGCTCCTTCGTCAAAAACCAATCGTGACCTCTGGTGGAACCGTACGAATTGTCGACTCACGCAATTTCCCAGTATCTAAAACCATTGCTGCTGCACTTGTGGAGGTAAAACCTGGCGGGATGAGAGAAATGCATTGGCACCCGAATAATGATGAGTGGCAATACTATTTAACCGGCACAGCCAAAATGACGGTTTTTGGAGCAGGCGGGACAGCTCGCACCTTTAATTACAGAGCAGGTGATGTTGGTTATGTTCCTTTCGGAATGGGGCATTACATACAAAATATCGGGCAAACGAGCCTTTGGTTTCTAGAAATGTTTAAAAGCGATCGATTTGCAGATATTTCATTGAACCAATGGATGGCCTTAACCCCTCCTCAATTAGTGAAGGAGCATTTGCATGTGGATGATGCATTGATTCATGCGTTGCATAAAGAAAAATCACCAGTTGTGAAGTATGAGCGATGACGAAAAAAACCGATCCATTTGTGCTGATCGGTTTTTTCTATGCTGTCTTTACGATACGGCATGGGAATGTTGCTGCGCTTTTTTCGCCCATAAAATAGAAGCAATGAAACTCATACAAAGCACCAGCGTTCCAAACATAAATGGCAGCTCAATATTCACATCAAATAAAATACCCGCAAGACTTGGCCCGACGATATTCGCAAGGCTCATAAAGGAGGTATTGAGGCCGCCTGCTACCCCCTGCTGATTCCCTGCCATTTTAGATAGTAATGTATTGAGAGCTGGACGAACAAACGAGGTGGCCGATAAAAATAAAATGGAGCCCGTAAAAATTAGCCAAAAGGAAGGGGCAAAGCGGCAGGCGATCAGCATAAATGCCGCAGCTAAAAGGGCATAACGAACAACTCGCATTTCGCCAAATCGTTTCACAAAGGTATTTACTAAAGCACCTTGAACAATGACACCGGCAAGTCCAGCTACCGTAATGACAAATGCAATATCCTTCGGTGTAAAGCCATGTTTTTGGTCCACATATAAGCCAAAGATCGATTCAAAATGAATGATTCCGAAATTCAAAACAAAGGCCAAGATAAACAAAAAACCGTATGGTGTTTTTAAAGCTTGAATCATCTGCGTAAAAGGATTGAAATGAAGCTCTTTATTCAATCGTGCTTCTTCCTGCTTTTCTTTTGTTAAGGTTTCAGGTAAGAACAAGAAAGACAACAGCGTCGACAGGGCTGCAAAAGAACCAGCGATGAGGAAAGGAAAAGCAATTCCAAACTCAACCAAATAACCGCCCACACCCGGTCCAATGACAAAACCAAGTGTCATTGCAGCACTAAAAAGACCCATCCCTTTCCCTCGGTCCTTTTCACTTGTGATATCAGCAATGTAGGCAAACATGGCGGGCATCAGCAGCGCACCAGCAGCTCCGCCTAAAAATCGAGACACAAACAGCATCCAAAGCTGATCGGCAAATGCAAAAATAAATTGAGCTACCGTAAAGCCGGCAATCCCGGCAATAATCAATTTTCTGCGTCCAAATCGATCAGTCAGCGCTCCGGCGACGGGTGATAAGGTAAATTGTGTGAGGCCAGTTGCAGCAACGAGGAAACCAAGTGTTTTCCCAGTTGCGCCAAAGGCTTCAATATAACTTGGCATGACAGGAACGATCAGACCAAATCCAAGCATGGCGATAAAAATATTGAGCATCAAAATGTATAATCTGCCCATTTTTTTCATATCAAAACCTCTTTCTTCAAAATAAATGAAAATGATGACAAAAATGATAAGAACTTCTTCAGTATAGCGATATCGCTCTCTATAAGTCTAGTTTTTCAAAAAACAGCGTTTTTTCCCAAATAAAAAATACCCGCAGATGGCGAGTATTTTGAGTATCCCTTTTTTATTCAGCTTGTTCATAGATGGAGAGAGCCGCCTGTAACCCAACGCCACAATTGATGGCTGCGCCGTATTTCATCAAGATGGCTTCAAGGCCTGCTAAAACAAATAGAATATTTTCCTTTCGGCAGCTATAACCCATTGAGCCAATTCTCCATATCCGTCCTGCAAGCGGCCCAAATGAACTCGCAATTTCAATTCCAAAATGATGAAGAAGATCAGCCCGGACCGCTTCTCCGTCGATATCACTTGGAATGACGATACACGTCACGACCGGCATTTTGCAGTCTGGATCACCAAATAATTCAAGCCCCATCGCTTCAAGGCCTGCCATTAAAGCCTTTTCATGAAACAAGTGGCGCTGAAAACGTTCCTCCAAGCCTTCTTCCAGCACAAGACGAACCCCTTCTCTCAGTGCATAAAGCATCGTCGTCGCTTCTGTATGATGATTTAACCGCCTCGGGCTCCAATAATCTTGCAGCTGGCTTAGATCAAAGTAATTGCTTTTGATTGGAGAAATGTCTACCTGTTTCTGCAGTTCGTCCTGTGTTGCAATCCCTTTTTCTACTTTCTTTCTCGATTGTACGACATCTGCCACCCGGTCATTATATGTGATCGGTGACATCCCTGATGGAACAGACAAGCATTTCTGTGAGCCCCCAATTGCCGCATCAATTTTCCATTCGTCTACCTTGACCTCGACACCACCAATTGTCGCCACAGCGTCTACAATAAAAAGCGCATCAAGCGCTCGGCATGCTTCACCAATTTTCTCAAGCGGCTGTAATCTTCCGGTAGATGTTTCACCGTGAACCATCGCAACAATTTTCGGCTTGACTTGATGCATCTCTGCGATGATGTCGTCTTGCTTAAAAACCGTTCCCCATTCACATTCCATTGTATGTACCTCAGCACCATAGCGCTGTCCAATTTCAATCAGCAAATGACCGAAGCGTCCAAAGACCGGAACGAGCATCACATCTCCGGGCTCGATCACACTGGCAAGCACAGCTTCAAGTCCTGAGCGGGACGTCCCATCAATTGGATAAGCCCATTCATTTTCTGTTTGAAAAAGTGATCGTAATAAGGTCATCGTTTCATTCATGATCTCTGTAAATGCAGGATCAAATTGACCAAGAATTGGTGTACTCATCACCCGAAGGACTCTCGGATCTACTTCGACAGGTCCTGGTGTCATAATGGTTCTAGTAGGTGTGTGTAGTTCTTTCACGTTATCCATCCTCTCCCTTGCTGTGTCCATCCTTATATGCCCACTTATACAGCAATGCTGATAAAATAGCAATCTCTTTTCTTACGAATTGATTACATAAAATTTACGATAAATCCATTTATTTCTTTATGGCAATATGATAGAACTAAAGAGTATACATTCCCTATGAAGGAGGAAATAGAATGAAAAGGTCTTTATTTGGAACTGTGGCCGCCGGAATCATGATTTTCGGTACATTTGCCGCTCCGCTGCCTCCCGCTGCAAATGCTCAAGGCTTTACTCTGAATGAACCGAGTCAAACCATCACCTTTTCCCCGTTACAGCTACAAACCGAAACATCTGCTCAACATGCGAAAACAACCGCTTCAAGTCAAATTGATTCCTATTACCAATCTGCTACTGGCAAATCTGGGCCTGCTCTTAAGAAAGCATTACACGATATTATTGATGATCATACGCAGCTATCCTACAGCCAGGTTTGGGATGCATTAAAGAAAACGGATGAAGATCCAAAAAATCCAAGCAATGTGCTCTTGCTCTATAGCGGTATCTCCAGGTCAAAGCAAGCAAATGGAGGAAACGTGGGACAGTGGAACCGGGAGCATGTGTGGGCTAAATCTCACGGCAATTTTGGGACGAGCCAGGGACCTGGTACAGATCTCCATCACCTTCGGGCAACAGACGTACAAACGAATAGCACACGAGGAAATTTAGATTTTGATATAGGCGGAAATGAATACAAGGGAGCGCCGGGCAACTTCTACGACAACGACTCATTTGAACCTCATAGCCGGGTGAAAGGAGATGTAGCAAGAATGCTCTTTTATATGGCCGTCCGATATGAAGGCGATGACCGCTTCCCAGATTTAGAATTAAACAACAAAGTGAATAATGGAAGCGCCCCTCTTCACGGCAAAATGTCTGTCCTCTTGAAATGGCACAAGCAAGATCCAGTCGATCAAATCGAACGAAATCGTAACGAAATCATCTATCAAACGTACCAACACAATCGCAATCCTTTTATTGATCACCCTGAGTGGGTAAGCGATATTTGGGAATAAAAAAGAGAGGCACTGCTATGAACAAGCAGTGCCTTTCTTTTTTTCAAGCGGACAGACCAGACAATAATCAAGACTCTCTGATTTCTTCTCAAGCTTATAATACATACAGCAAGTCTTTCGATTTGATGTGTCTAGCAAACTTTCATCTAAATTTAAGCTGTGCTGAAAAGGATTTTGCTTCGCTCCGAAAAGATCACCCGATGCCTTCTTCAGAAACAAATAATCCTCCCGTACGCGCTCTTTCATTTTAGGCTCTTCCGTTTCTCGCATCATGCTACGGTAAAGAGAATTGATACGTACCGCTACATTTTCCCATAAAATTGAATACGGAAGTCTTGAAGTACGTTTCAATACATCTAAAAGAGGTGTGACACACTGCGTAAATAGCGTGCGGACGACCTGCTCTCTCCACTCATGACGATCTCCTTCTAACTGAACAAAAGAACAGAGCGTTTCATCTAGCTCAATTTTACGATCTTCTCTAAAGACACACGCCTCTGGTGAAAACCGATAGACAGCATCATACATCGTCATCAAGTACAAAGTAGAACTAACAGCTAAATAGGCATAGCGCTTTGAAAACATGGATGCCGCCACTGCTATATTCGGGGCATGCATCGCTTCCTTTTCAGCTTCTAATAAACGTCTGATAGATGCTTCTGAAAAAAGCGCAGCAAGTGTGCGATCAGATGTCATTGGTCCATTTGTGATGTGTACCCCGAAATCAAGTAATTCTCTCTCAACCCACTCTGGCCTCATATCAAAACCCCCATCTTTCGTTTAGCGATTTCGCTGTTGATATAACAAATAAATAAAGAACGGTGCACCAATTGCCGCCGTAAACACACCTGCCGGTACATCTAACGGGAGAAAAGCCGTTCTCGCAACTAAGTCTGCCAGCATCACAAGAATACTTCCAACAAGCGCAGATGCTGGAACAAGCGCAATAAAGGAACGACCGATGATCATCCGTGCAACATGCGGCGCCATCAGTCCAACAAATTCAATACCACCTGCGAATGCAACGGCAATACCGGCTAATGTCACACTCATCAGTAGAAAGAATAACCGCTTCGCCTGAACCTTGACCCCGAGACCTGTTGCAAGATCATCTCCAAGCTCCTTCACATTCATCGTTCTTGCCAGCACCATGACAATCGGTAAAATCATCAATACCCAAGGAAGCATTGCGGTGACGTCCTTCATTGTAGAACCATATAAACTACCCGTCAGCCAGATGTATGACTTGGTCGTGGTCATCGTATCGCTGAGCACAAGAGTAAACGTCACACACGCCTTCATAATGGCGGAAATCCCAATCCCCATCAAGACGAGCGTGATCGGCTTGACGCCTTTTTTCCATGAAAGCAAATAAATCAGGCATGATACCGCAAAAGCGCCTGCAATGGCCCACAACGACTGATAAGCAATAGGCACAGTGCCCATCCAAAAGACGATGAACATAATGGCGCCAAACGACGCACCGCTCGTAATTCCTATGATGTCAGGCGATGCAAGCGGATTTCGAATGAGACCTTGTAAAATAAGCCCCGATACCGCAAGTGCCGCTCCCACTAAAACCGCAAGCAGGGTCCTTGGAATCCTCAGCGTATTTAATACAAACGTATTTCCCTCGCCTTGTCCGAAGATATGCAGCAGCACATCCGTAGGCGGAATAAAACGGCTGCCCATACAAAGGCTCAGAATAAATAAACCAAAGGCAATGCCTGTCAATAATAGTAAAATCAAAAACGTCCGCTTTGAAAATTGAAATGAAATGCGTCCGCCCTTTGAACGCACTGTATATGTTTTAGCCACCTGTCTTCAACCCCTTGCGCACGAGATAAACAAATAGAGGCGCTCCTGCTACCGCCGTCATGACACCAATCGGTACTTCCTGCGGCATGATCAGAAAACGAGCGGCAAGGTCTGCGACAAGTAAAAGCGATGCCCCTACAACGGCACAATACGGCAGTACCCAGCGGTGGTCAGGTCCAACGAGCTTTTTCACAATATGCGGCACAAGAAAACCAACAAATCCAATGGATCCTGCGACAGCGACGGAACCACCCGCTAAAAAGACGACGAGTACCCCCATCGTCATCTTCAAAAGAAGCGTACGCTGGCCAAGCCCTTTCGCAATATCATCACCCGATAAAAGGACATTGATCGAGCGGCCAAGAAGCAGCGCCACAACAGTCGCCCCTAGAATATAAGGCAACACAGGCAGCAGCATATCTATACTTCTTCCTGACACTGAACCAGCCATCCAGAACAGGATGCTTTGAATGGACTGTTCATTCACGATTAAAAGTCCTTGAGTAAAGGACGCAAACAGAGCAGATATCGCAGCACCTGCGAGCACAATTTTGACCGGTGTCAGTCCGTCTCTTCCAATGGAGCCTAGAAGAAAGACGAGCATACCTGCAATGGCAGCGCCTAAAAAGGCCGTCCACATATAACCTGTTAACGACTCTGTAGAAAAGAAAACAATCGAAATCACAATAAAAAAGAGTCCACCTGCATTAATACCTAAAAGATCTGGTGCAGCCAGCGGATTTCTCGTCAATGCCTGCATGAGTGCACCTGAAATCGCTAGACTTGATCCAACGACCGTTGCAATTAAAGCTCTTGATAATCTGGATGTCATGACAATCACACTGTTTGGATCTGACTCATCGAACTGAAGAAACGCATGGATGGTGGCTTTGAGGGGAATGGAGGTTTGCCCAAGAGAAATACTGAGCATAAAAAAGACCAACATCAACACGATGAATCCAGCAAAAAGCAGTGCCTTGCTTGAATCCTTTTTTAATAAACTTCTCATCTGATTCCCGCTTTCAATCTGTTATGGAAAAAAGGAGAAAATGGTAAGTTCACATTTTCTCCTCCGCTCTACTTATTGATCAATTCCTAGACGATCATAAATATCATCAAGCATCATGTTTGCAGCAATGATTCCGCCTGCCATGTTCCAAGTGATTTCATCCACTTTATGCACTTGCTTCGCTTTCACTGCGTCAAGCTGCTTCCATAAAGGATGGCTCGTCCACTCTTTATACGCTTTTTCAACTGCCTTATCTTGATCATCCATAAAGTAATAGATCACATCTGCATTCATCTGTGGAATGCTTTCTTTATCTGTAAGTGTCACGATATCTTGCTTTTTATCTTTGACATTCTTTGGACCTTCAAATCCTAGTTCTGTTAAAATCGAACCCGCGAATCCAGTTTGATAGATTCTCGCATGGTCTGCACGGAAGTTGACCACTGCCACATTCATTGGCCAGTTTTTGATGTCCTTTTTCGCCTTTTCTTTGAAATCAGCGACACGGTCATCCCACTTCGTCAGCAATTCTTTTGATTTATCTTGCTGATCTAGCGCTTCACCCATTAACTTCACTGTATCTTTAAAAGTGAACACTGTTTCTGTTGCAACAGTTGGAGCAATTTCTTTCAGCTGATCAAAAATTTGCTCATGGCGAACTTTAGATGCAATGATCAAATCCGGCTTGAGTTTTTCAATTTCTTCTAAGTTTGGCTGTGTTTCCTGACCAACAATTTTAACATCCTTTAAATCATCTCTTAAATATTTATAAGTAGGTGTTTCAAGCCATGATTCTACAACACCAACTGGTTTAATGCCCATAGCGACTGCTGCATCTGTTGCTCCTTGATACAATGTCACCACACGTTTAGGCGATCCTTTAATTTCAGTTGAACCGATAGCGCTTTCAACGGTTCTTGTTTTCTCATTACTATCTGACTTGCCTTCATTGCTATTACTGCCACAAGCCGCAAGTAATACGATGGAGAGCACAACTAACAGCGACCAAAAAGATTTTTTGAACATGTACCTCACCTATCCATTCTATATGTAGTCACATCTTTTGATAACGATTCTCATTATCACACTATGATTTTATCATAGAAAAGGATGGTGTCAATGTAAATTTTTAAGAAAAAGGTAGAGTGTTGACTAGTTGTTCTTATGAAACAGAAGGATTCCACATTTGAATGTTCCTTCCAATCTGTTTTCCTGCTTCTAGTAAAATCGACAAATGCGTATGTCCTTCTAGCACTTGATAGACTGATTGTTTTTTGATTGGTTCCTTCGGCAGCTCATGATAGGGGAGAAATGTCTCGACGTCATACAGCTCATCCTTGCTGCCTACAAACATGCCATACGGCCGATCCATCTTCGCAAATTGTTTTTTAGGTGCAGATGGGGTTAAGGCAAGAGATAGATTGACGGTGATAGCCGTCAACAGAAGCGGATCCTGCTCGACTACCCATGCAGGATAATGAAAACGTACCGCTTCAGAATGACTCATCAGACTCCCTTTTGTCATCGCAGACAGAATGAATTTCCATACTTGAACGGTGGCAAAAGGGATTTGATCAGCCCTTGCAGTGCCTGACTTATAGCCAAATTCAGGTGCGATAAAAAAGTAACCGTCCACTTCTCTCTTTTCGGGCCAAGACATGTAGTTCAGAAGCAGACCCGCTCCAGATGAATGACCACAAAGATACATGGCTCCTTTATGCTCCTGTTTGATCGCATCCAAAACTTGCGAGATATCTTGCCATACATCCGTAACACTAGGTGTATCACCCTTTTTTCCTTGTGAATGGCCATGGCCTCTTAGGTCGAGTAAAAACACATTCACATGAAAATCATGTTGCAGCGTGGATGCGATATGCTCATAGCCAGCCAAGCTATGAGCGCCTCCCCCATGAATCAAAATCACATTGGCATGCGTCTTCTTTTCTGATAAAAATGGATAATAAGCTAGACGTATACCATCATGTGATTGAATGAATTGTCTTTCTGGAATATGAACAGGGGCTGCCTGCCGCATACTCGTAAATGAGAACGGTTCTGTCTCGGTATCTTTCAATTTTTTTCGCTCCTTCTATAATTATCTGTAAGTATTGAATCTAATTGTTTACTAAATATACATTTTCTATTTTTGTTATAGACTTAGATTGCAAACTGTGATTATCCATTTCTATGTAAAGGGAAAAATCATTGTTTTCAACAAAAATTATATCGCTTCCATTATTAAGTTTTATTTTTAATGATTTGCCTTCTTTTTGAGTATTACGAAAGGTATTCTCAATCATATTGAAGTCTAATTCCGTCCACTTGCCATTTATTATAATTTTGGTCATCCCCATTATCTTATGACTGATACTATTGGGAATCATTTTCTTTTGAAATTTTTCAGAAATATCTTCGTTATCTAATTGCTGAAATCCAATTTGAAATGCCTCTTTTTCAAAATAAGGTAAGTACATGTTTCTCCATAGTGATGAAACTTTAAATAGTCCAAATAATTTATATTCGATTCTTTCTGGCGTTTGTACATCAAATGCTTTGTCTAAAAGCGATTGATGTACAGAATCAATATCTGATACATCAATCATTAAGCATATTGCTCCTCTTGTGCCTCGATTATACAACTCTGTCCAATCTTTTTTCCAGCCACCGCCATCCTTCTGTGTTATATTCACTAATTCAAGATACTCTTTTCCAATCCAAAGATTGCTTATTTTAAAGCCTTTTGTTCTTTTACCTTTTTTAGGTGCATACGGAAAACCATTTTGTTGTATCATATCTATCATTTTTTTGTCTTTTTGATATTTATCATCAACATTGATAACAATATGATCGACTTTATTCATCAGTTAACCCCCCGTCTTAATTAAATGAATAACTTCATGAAGATACTTCATTTTCATTTCTTCCATTTCATAAATGTAATCAAACGTTAGCCTTGTTAAAGGAGATAAATTCATTTGTTTCTCTTTTTCTTCTTCACCCTTTTTTATTTCTGATAAATGTTTTTTTTGCGCTTCAATTTGAATATTTAATGATTTAACAGCTTCTTGTTTTTCAATTTCGTCAGCAAACATTAGTCCAGCAAAAAGTTGAGTTGGATAATTATTTTGAGATTCTACAAGACATTTCATCACACATTCTTTTTTGTATTTTTTTCCAAATTCTGTAATATCATAAATTTTAGTACGCTTTTTCCCTACCGTCCTAGTTTCACAAACTTTTATATAGTTTCCTTTTTCTAATTTATTTAGCGCATAATAGATTGAACCAACTAGAATTCCTCCCCATATATCTACCATTGTATTTTTTAAATTCTGCTCAACATCATACCCTGACATCGGTTTCATCGATAGTAATCCTAATATATATAAATTCGTCATCAGATTCCTCCTAATCAACATTTATTCACACTATACTCAACATTGAGTATAGTTTCAAGATTAGGGTGAAACTTTCTTTCATACTAAACACTTTTTCAGATTCCCCAAAAAAAGCCTAGCACGATGTTCATGAATGATGAGG
Organism: Bacillus sp. BS1807G30; assembly: GCF_040047675.1. Lineage (NCBI taxonomy): Bacteria > Bacillati > Bacillota > Bacilli > Caryophanales > Bacillaceae > Bacillus > Bacillus sp. BS1807G30. The sequence goes on from NZ_CP157353.1 coordinate 2,900,886, forward strand.
TTTGCAATACGATGAGTGATCAACTGAACAGGTTGAAATTCAACAATTTCATTGAACTTCCCCTCAAATTTTAACCGTTCATTAATAGACAACCAGCTCAAGATTGTTCATGAGCGAACCACCTCGTTCAAATTAAAAAAAGACGAACGGTCATCGTTCGTCTTCTTCCCTCACTTCACTTCTTCATGCTCCTGAATCGCATGTCGTTTACTGGCGATAAAGAGTGCAACGGTCATGGCTAGAATGGTCAGCGCCCACCAGAAGGTCGATACAGCCTCTTCATGATCGATGATAATCAAACGGATGACGGCTGTGATGCCAATGTAAATAAAATAGCGGAGCGGAAAATGAAAGTTTGATTTAAAGTACTTAATAATTAAGGCAATAAACTCAAAGTACATAAAGAAGATCAGCAGCTCACCGAGCATTTCATAATAGCTTTCTCCTTTGTTGAGCAAATTATTGTAGACAAATTTGACAATATACCAAGTTTCACTAATTAAGAGGACGCTTAAAGCAATGGCCAGAAAAAACAGACAGATATTCAGAAGGCCTTGCAATAGATCGGGTACCTTATGGAAGTTGTTGAATCGTTTCATTAGATTGTCTCTCCATTCCATGTTATTTATTTGTTATCTATATTTTGATGTGCCAGAATCGCAGCACGATGTAGTAAACTCCGTTCCTTTCCATGCTTTCAAACTGCCCGTGCATACGGGACATCATTCGTTTTATGCTTCGTTCACCAAGTCCAGTGCTTTCCTGCGTGCCATTTGTCTCTTTTATCGCATTGCTGACATGGATCTCAAAGATTTCTTGATCGGATAGAAACGTGAGATCGATGTCTTTTTTCGGATTGGCGTATTTCAGTATGTTGGACATCAGATTATCAAACACTCGGCCAAGTTCCTCGACATTCACGTTGATATAGCTGTCGGGCAGCTCTCCTAAAAGATAAACCTTAAATGTCTCTTGCTGCAAGATCGACACCTGATCTGATAAGAGATCGTAAATGACCTCTTTGACTGCAACTGTCTCAAGCTCAGGTTCATGTTCTTTATCAAGTAGAAAATAGGCGAACAGATTATCAGATAGATTTTTCAATTGCACTGCTTTTTCATAAGCACTTGCTATATATTGATCCTTACGGGTATCCGCTCCATCCTCCTCTTTTTTCGCAAACTCCAAGTTCATCATCAGCGACGTTAGCGGTGTTCTCATATCGTGTGACATTTCAGTAACCAAGCTGCGGCTCTCTTCTTGCAACTCGTCGATGGCTTGAAGCTTGTCCAAAAAAGCTTTACGAAGGTCCTCAATACTTTTGGCAATCATCGCTAATTCGTCATGCCCTTTCACCGTCATCTCATAGTCCAGCTCGCCGCCTTCAAGAATATGAATGTCTTGGTGAATCGTTTGCAGGTAGCGTAAACTTTTGCGAATACCGAGAAGAACAATGAGGAGAAAAATAAGCGTTGCTCCAAGCAGCTCGAGCGTAAACGCAAGATCGTGGTAACGAGACGAATAGAAACCATCCACCATGACCCGACCTTCACCGTCGCTAAACTGAACAGGAAACGAATGATGATCGGCGTACTGGGTCACCTTTTCTTTCCCGTACGCCGATTCATCCGCAGCCGAATAGATGGAGTCATATTGTAGCACCTCATCCTTGAAGATAGTCAAATTAATGTAATTCTTTTTTTTCACCCACTCACCAAACGCTTGTCGATCTGTTGAAGACAGCTTATTCTCAGACACATAACGACTGAATTTTTGAATATATTTAGCCGACTCCTCCTCGTAATACTCGTCCGAACTCAAGTATCCATCAATGAGCTCATTGGTGATCTTTTGCAGCGTCATAAAAACAAGACCGCTCACAATGGCAGCCACCAAAATCAACAATGCCAGCTTTTTAGGTAGCGTATATTTACGATGTGCCAAATCGGTATCCTCTTCCCCATTCGGTTTTGATATATATAGGACGTGCCGGATCATCCTCAATTTTGGCACGCAGCTTTCGAATATGCACCATCACTGTATTGTTAGAACAATAGAAATAAGGCTGTCCCCACACGCTCTCATAAATATTTTGAGCTGAAAAGATTTTGTTTCGCCTGCTCATAAGCAGCTTCAACATACGATATTCTAAATCAGACAGCTTGAGTTGTTGATTTTCTTTCCACACTTCATTAAATTCTTCGCTCACCCTTAGCTTGCCTCCAACAAGATAAGTTTCTTCTTGTTCCTTCTTTTCCTGATAGACAGTATACCTGCGTAATTGTGCAATCACTCTAGCATGAAGCTCCTCTTGTGAAAAAGGTTTTGTCATATAATCATCTCCGCCGGCAAGTAAGCCGTCGGTTTTATCGAATGTACTTGATTTGGCTGTTAGAAATAGAATCGGGACATTAGAAGAGGCTCTTATCTGCTGGCACGTTTCGATGCCTGATATGCCTGGCATCATCACATCCAAAATCACCAAATCGAGCGAATCGTCCACAAACTTCAATGCTTGCTCGCCATTCATCGCTCTCAGCACCTCATATCCAGCACGTGTAAGGGATTCCTGCAAAAGGTCTCCAATATCTTGATCATCTTCTACAATTAATATTCGATGCGTCATGTCTCTCTCACCTCATGATACGTGATGTACTTTCTTTTATGACTTTACTATATATCATCTAGCTATGTGAAAAGATACAACATAAATCTTAACAGTTTATGAATTTGCCCCTCTGCCATCAATTCGTCACATTTGTTTTCAAAATATTGGATCTTCATAAATTGTTAAGAATTGGACCGTATATTGATTCATTGTAGGGATCGATGAATTGATCCAAATGATATTTTTATCATAACAAGAAAAGGAGCATGGATATGAATGCAAACAAAGTAGCACACGGACAACCGATGAGTCTGCGGGAACGGGTTCATTTCTTGGACATTGTACGAGGGTTCGCCTTAATGGGGATTATTCTAGTCAATTACTTTTTGATCGTGGATTCGGCGAAGGGGTTCGATATGGAATCAAATGATGTCTTTCATAACTTAGTGAATTGGTTTGCCTCTGGGAAATTCATTACGTTGTTCTCCTTCCTATTCGGGGTTGGGTTTATGATTTTTATGGATCGAGCTGCTCAGAAGGTGGACAGTCCGAACAAACTGTTTGCCCGCAGATTAACCATTCTCTTAGGGTTTGGCCTTCTGCATTTAACTTTTGTTTGGATTGGTGATATTTTGGCCTATTATGCAGTTGCTGGCTTTTTATTGCTTTTCTTTTACAAACGCACAGCCAAAACCATCCGAAACTGGCTGATCACACTCTTTGTGATTCAATTGTTCACACCCTTTTTCACAATGCTGCTCAATACCATCAGTTCAGGATCATCAGGCAAGCCAGACTTTGCCGATTTTGAATTAATCAGCCACAACAGTCTGACTTATTTAGCATCTATTGGTGACCGGTGGGCAGATATGGTGACAATGGCTTCCAGTTCATTTTTCACTGTCTATTCTATGTTCTTCATGTTTTTACTTGGTGTGTATTTTGTGAAAATGGAGTTTTTCAAAAACATGGAGGCGAAAAAAGCAATTTGGAATCGCATTTGGATCATTTGTACAATCGCTTTTCTCATCACCCAAGGCAGTACGATCATTACGGCGGTCAATCCTTTTGAAAATACACTCTGGGTTAACATGGCCACTGCCCTTGAACAAAACGGAGGATTAACTGGCAGTATGTTCTATATGAGTACACTCGCAATGCTATTTCTACACGTTCCTCAGCTGCGAGGTGCTTTGATGGTCTTTACAAAAGTCGGACGGATGTCACTAACCTGTTATTTGCTTCACTCGATCATTGGAACCTTGCTATTTCTAAAGTATGGAGCGGGGCTTGTCGATCATCTTCAGCCGGCTGGTACGTTCTTCATGGCTATTGGCGTGTATGTCTTCCTTGTGCTTTTCAGTACGTTTTGGTTAAAGCGGTTTAAGTATGGACCGATGGAATATATTTGGCGGCAGCTGACGTATGGAAAGGTAAAACAAATTTCTAAAGCATTTACAGTACATTCATCCTCAATTAAAAAATAGTCTCGCAAATAATAAAAAACCGATTATCCCTTTGAGAAAATCGGTTTTTTTGCTTTCATAGTTGTCATTTTCTAATATGTCTAGTTTAACACTGCGAATGATTAGAAAAGATATTACTTTCCATTATTGATTACTTTTATCCATTAAGACTATCTCATTTAATTTCGACAAAAACTCTTTGTAATATCCACTTTCATAATGTGCATAACTTTTGCCAAATGGATGATTATAATGACCAATAAAAGACGTATCACGCATATCAATTGTTTTTATTTCTGGTATCAAATTTATTAAGCAATGATCCATTCTATCCCATAATATATTGTTCCTCTTTATAATATCTTGATTAGGGAAATCATTAATTTTATTGTTTGAATCTAAATATTTTGATGTTAACCGTCCTCTATTTAAAATTATTTTATCTGCCGGCATTATTTCAAGAAGTCTTTGAACAAATACTTTAAGTTTTTCTTTCCATAAATCTAAATACATTTCATTATTGGTATGAGATATGACAGGCTTATTTTTAATTTGTTTAAAGTATTTTGTTCGAGGAAGTAAGTAATTTAATGTGATATTTGCATTTTCCTTAATTTGAATGACTTCTCTACAAGCATCAACATAAAAATCTATTATTAAATAGTCTGCATTACTTTCTAATAAGTTTTCAAAAAAATCTTTTTGAAAATCTGATCTAATATAACTAATGTCTGAAGGTTTTAATCCACAATCAAGAAATTCAGTTTCATCAAACACTACTGGATCAGATACTATACTCATAATATTTGAATGGAACTGAGTATAAGAACATTTGTATAGTTTTTTGTAGTATGGATTGAAAAAATCTGATGTATTAAAAGCATTTCGACTATAACAAGTACCTAATATTGCAATGTTTGTTAGATTATCTCGAGGTCCTCTATCAACATTTACCCAAACTGAATAAGAATGTGAACCATTTACAAATAAAGTAACTTTTTTATTAGTCGACATTATTTTCTGCTTGCTATTAGACGATAAAGGTATATCATAACAAAACTCACCATCTTGTCTACATCTGATAAACAAATCCCATATATCCTTGTCTTTAAAATTGGGAATCAATTCAGCAAGAGAAACTTTGATATCAAAAGTTAAATTATCATCCGTTGATATTTCATTTTCAAATTCATTGAAATATTCAAAGTTATCAGCTACTTTCCCACGGAGTTTACTAACTAAGCTGTACCTCTTTTCACCTCCAATTTTCGGTAAATCCCCTTTGAAATAAAAAACATCTTCATTTTCTGAAACAGAAGAAACCAAGGAAGCAAACTCTTTCTGTTTAATTTGTAACGTAATTATATTTTGTTGAAGAGTTTGTAAGGCTTTTATAGAATAAAACAAATCATGAAAATCTATTCTTATAGAAGTGAGCTGTTCGAAATTTGCTGCCACATAAATTTTATTTTTGGAACTTTCGACTTTCACAAATATATCCCATGATGTTTGGTTGGTTATACTATGAAAGAATTCTTTAAAATCGCCTTCAATTTGATACTTATTATCTATATAAAAAAGTTTTGTGGAGACCTCTTGTGTATATTCTGTCAAAGAATTATGATCTCTTTTACGCAAGCATAAGTATGTTTGGAACTGTTGGATATCTATTTCCTTTGATTCCAGTTCCACTATTCCTTTTACCCCATCTTTTTGAATTTCTAAAAGATGAATATTACTTTTAATCTCTACAGTCCTTATAAATAACGCCAGCGTTTTAGCGCCTTTTGTTATAAATGGTACTACTTTATACAAATCTCTTTCAAAAATATGATATTCAAAATTAGAATGAACCTCAGGAAAATTCACCCCAACTTTTTCATTTCCATTTACGTAAAAACAGTCCCAAATGATTTCTTTATCATGAAAGGTAGAGATATCTAATATTTCATTTACGTTCATTTTAAAGATTGCAATTCCATTATTTATAGAACTATGAAAGTACACTCCACCATACAAATTCAAATTACTACTACTTTGTCTTTTCTGCCACAGCAATGTCATGTTATTATTTGATGTATCACATTTAACTTTCATTTCCATATCGCCAGTTTGTTTGTCAAAAATATACGATATTATATTTGCATGCATAATGAAATTACCCCTCATATCGGTTATTATTTGGTCCAAAACTGATTTAAAACCAGTCTTTTAAGCATATGTAATCTTTCCTAACTAGTTTTATTTTACATGATAAAGAATAATTTAACATTAACTTTTATTAAAGAAAAAAGGCGAACTTTAGCAGTTCGCCTTTTCTGTAGAAGTTCAACTTTAATATTGATCCATCATTTCTTGCAATTGAGTCAAATAACTCTCTTTTAATTCATCGGGGTATTCAATTTTCACATGTTTCCCAAATGAGATCAAATAGTGAGTCATATACGATAATTCTTCTTGGTTGTATCCCCCTACAATATAAGGCGTATCATCAATGATCTCCAATCTCATATTCGGATAATGATTCTTCAAAAACTTTTCTTTTCCTTGTTCCGTTAATCGACATTTAAAAGAGATATCATGATAGGTTTTTTCGTATTCGAGCTGCAGTGCTTTTAATTCTTCCTTCGTAAAAGTGTCTTTCGTTTCTTCTTCGATCATCATGTCCGTCATACAATCACACCTGTAGATGCCCCACTTTTTATTCAGAACATCATATGCTTCGGTAAACCAAATCCCATTTCGATAAAACAACTTAAGAAATTGTAGCCTGATCCTTTTATGTTCATATTGAGTGTATGTCATCTTCACGATTTGACCTTCCATCATTGCCTGCAATATCAAATCCAAATGATGTTGTTCACTCACTGGCGCGACATGATAGTAATGAATAACATCCAAAATCTCCGTGATCCGATGTTTTCTCTCATCAGACATTGTAGCAAACAGTTTTTGGCGAATCTGTGAGTAAGACTTTTTAAACGGTGTTGCTGACAACAGATCTAGCGCTTTAAGAGCGAAAAAAATGGCTTGAACTTCATCTATTTGAAAATAGATCGGAACCAATGGAGATTGATTCATGAGCCGATATCCTCCATGTCTGCCATTTTCAACATAAAAAGCTAAGCCCATGGACTCTAGCTCTTCCATATCTCTTAAAGCCGTACGTTTAGAAATGCCAAATTCAGTTTCTAAATCTTTTAATTGAAATGAATATTTATCACTTAAAAAAATAAGCTCTTGGTTTAATCGTTCTGATTTTTTCATTTGATTTTCCTTCTGAAAAAGGTGACATGTTTTGTCATCTTTATATTTTATACTCAGTTTATCAAAAGAAAAGGAGCATGCATATGAAAACATTCATCATTAACGCGCACCCTAATTTCACTTATCAAGAAAGTTATTCAAACAAACTGCAAACACTATTTTTAGAACAGTTCAAAGAAAGATTTCCTTATGAGGAGCCTACCATTTTACATTTATATGAAAATGAAATTCCCCGTATCGAAAAAGAACAGCTGCTAGGTATTTGGGAAAAGCAAGCATCTGAACAAACATTAACAGCTGCGGAGGAAAAAATCGCTGCTTCTTCCTCTGCTTTATTGGCTCAATTCAAAGCACATCATCGAATCGTGATTGTATCACCTGTTCATAATTTCAATGTGACGTCACGTATGAAAGATTATATAGACAATATCTTGATTGCTAGAGAAACGTTTAAATATACAGAAGATGGTTCAGTTGGTCTGATGACTGACGATTATCGTGTACTTTTGCTTCAAGCAAGTGGCTCAATTTTCACAAATAACGATCGGTACACACCTCTGGAATTCTCATATTATTATCTAAAGGAAATATTCCAAAACTTGATGGGTTTTCAACAATTTCATATTGTCCGGGCACAAGGAACAGCGATTTTAGAAGAAGAAACGATCTTGACATCTGCAGCTGACGATTTGTCTAAAGCCTTTGATGCGTTTTACTCGCCTAGCGGGATATGAATTGGATTTTTTCAAAAACAAAAAGACCAAAAACGTTTGATATCACGTTTTTGGTCTTTTATTATTAACCGATTGAACCTTCCATTATCAAACTTGATTAATATTGTTCGAAATGGCATGAACTAATATAACAATCAAACTCGTCTAACCTTTGATATATCCATTTTTTAAAATATTTAAATATGACTTGTAGCGCTTTTGGCATACGAATTTGCATATGCAGATGCCGCATAAAACAGTGCTAATTAAAACGAACTTTTATATATAAACTAAAGAAAACGGAAATAAAGAAATTTTAAAAGCCAAAAAGAGCCATGAATTAAATCCTTTGCTCTTTTTTAAGACTATTATTTACCTAAAAGACGGATAAATTTACTTAGTTCTTCTTTGGCTTCATCTGTTGTCCCTTCCAGCTCATTCATTAACCCAAACAAATTATCATATGAACTCGCAATTTCCGTTTTAACTTCTGCCAACTCTTGAGCCACTTGTGAAAGTGGAATTACTTCTTCTTCTTCAAACGTATCGACATAACGTGGAATGTTTAAATTGTAATCATTTTCTTTGATTTCATCCAAAGATGCCACATGAGCATATTTTTCAACGTCTTTACGGTTACTGTATGTTTCAATAATTTTGTCGATGTTTTCAGGAGAGAGTTTGTTTTGGTTCTTTCCTTTTACAAACTCTTTTGAGGCATCAATAAATAATATGTCTTTATTCTTGCGAGCTTCACGACCTTTGAATACTAAGACACAAGTTGGGATGCTTGTGCCATAAAACAAGTTAGCGGGCAATCCAATAACAGTATCTAATAGATTATTGTCGATGATATTTTTGCGGATTTTACCTTCAGAAGCACCTCGAAATAGTACCCCGTGCGGCAATACGATAGCCATTGTTCCAGTTTTGTCTAAATGATAAAGTCCATGCAGTACAAAAGCATAATCTGCTTTAGATGCAGGTGCTACACCATAACCCTTGAAACGTGTATCTTTTTCTCGATCAACGTTTTTTGTATCCCATTTATGAGAATATGGGGGATTTGATACGACGGCGTCGAACTTCAAAGGAATTTGTGTGCCATCTTTTTCAGCAAATGGCCAGTCAGCATAAAGTGTATTTGCACGTTTCAATTCCATATTGCGGTAATTTACCCCATGCATCATTAAATTCATACGAGCTAAGTTATAAGTAGTTGTATTCAACTCTTGGCCATAAAACTCAACGCTTCCTTCTTCATCACCATTTGGTAATTCTTTTTGGACTGTTAAAAGAAGTGAACCTGATCCCATTGTAGGGTCATAAACACGGAATTGACCGCCAGTACCATCTGCATCATTCGTTACAATTTTTGCTAAGATTTGACTAACTTCATGTGGTGTATAAAATTCCCCACCTTTTTTACCAGCGTTGGCAGCAAATTGCCCAATCAAATATTCATAAACGTCACCTAAAATGTCGTGCCCTGAATCGTCCTTGAAAGTGAACTCGTTAATCATCAACACGATATCATTCAAAGCCTTTGCACGTTCGTTTGTACTTGAACCTAGACGTGTGTCTCCAAGGTTAACATCTGAAAATACATTAGCAAAATCGGCTTCTGCAATCGCGTTACGTTTTGCATTTGTATTGAATGAGTCAAACATATCTTGGAAGTCACTAGCTTTGATTTTATGATTTTCAATTCTTGATACGATTTTGTCCCAAGTGTAGGCAGGATCAATCGCATATCCGATACCTTTACTAATTTCCTCAAGATAATCTTCTTTTTCAGTTTCATCTGTCACTTCGTAGAACTCTTCCAAACCATTGATTTTTAAGTATTCATCTTGATTTTCTGATAAGTATCGATAGAACATAAATGGTAAAATATAATTCTTATATTCACTTGCATCCATTGTCCCACGCAGTTTGTTAGCCATTCCCCATAGCTGTGATGTAATATGTGTTGCATTACTCATTTGTGTCATCTCCTTTTCTTATATAAACATTTGTTGAAGCAATGATTTCTTCAAATTTTCGAGTGAATTTAACTCACGCTGGTGAAGGGTGGTGAGGTGGTCTAAATTTGCAAAAAATGAGCCAATCTGCTTTTGTTCTGCCAATTCAGGGACTCGAAAACTAATTTTCATCATCACATCTGCATTAAGTTTTGCACGTCCACCACCAACTAAATAAGGTTCAATATTCGTGTGTTTCAACGCATTCATTAGAAATTTATTATCAGCAATTTCTGGTTTTGCTTGTAAGACATGTGCGTGATTATTTACCCAAACCTTACCATTGACGTATTGGACAGGATAGTTCTGCAAATCACTTGCACCATCTTCTGCAACTAAAATAAACTCACCATCATGAGTAAAACCTTCTACATAATCTTGAATACCGTTTGCTCCATAATACGGAGTGCTACCAGCTACACGTTCGGATGCAGTAATTGGGACACGTAGATTATCATATCTATTAGCCAATTCACTGACAGTAAGCTGTTCCCAAGCATCAGCAAATCCTCCAAAGCGAATTTCAGGAACATTGGCTCCATCTTTCGGAAACATTTTATGAAGTAGATTCTTTTTCATATCCTTCAACAGTTCCAACTTTCGCTGATGAAGGGTGAGAAGGTAAGATAACTCAGTAAAAAAATCTCCTATTTTTTTCTGTTCGCCTAGAGAAGGTGACGAAACTACCCACTCTTTTACCTCATGCATTGGGACTAAATTTGTCATCGCTGATCCGGGATTAGCCTCAGTAAATTTTCGCTGCATATTATCTGAGCGAATCCATTCAAGAAAGTAATTACTATTTGTCACCTCTGTATTAATTTTAAATCGAATTAAAGCTTGATTAAAAACTCCTTGTTTAATTCCATTGGGTACTCTTGAGATGCGCCCTATTGTTCCAGCACCGCTCATAATAAAGTCACCTTCACTCAACACAAATTTACGAAGTTCATCAAACTTGTCTTTTGTGATGTTATATCTTGTTTCCCATTTATCATAGATTGCATTCTGTTGCTCATACACCACATAATCACTTTTTGGGACAAATAATTCTTTTTTCAATGCACTTCCAAATGGACCACGGCGAATACCCTCTCTAATATCTAATAACTCAATAAACTTTCGCTCTTCCCAAGCATCTGTAAATCCTACGAATCTGATTTTTGGTGATTTTGTTATTTTATCGCCCATTTCCGATCTCCTTTCTTTAATCTGCATAATTTTATCACCTGACTACTCTCCCTTCTTAATTTCGTCGGCCATTTCGTAAAATGCTTTACGGAATTCAATGCGATATCTTACCCAGCTCAATGCTGCAATCTTTTCAACGGCGATTTCTTTATAATCAGCTCTTGCGTCATTCATAATAGCGGTTAACTCCCCTTGTTTATCCATATCTTCTTGACCTAATCGGTGTTTCTTAATCAAGTTTTCAAGTTCCTTAGGCTTTGTACTGTTATCAAGTCCCCAAGTACGGATAAAGTTCGTTACAAGTTGGATATTCGTATCCTTTTGTGCTTGATCCATTGCTTGATTCATTTTTTCAACACTTCGAGGTGCTGGATAATGATCAAATTCAAACTCTTTGGAGAAAATCTTAGATACAAAATGACTCACCTTAGATTTTTCTTTTTCATTGTCAGACTTGGCGATTTCAACTTGGATTTCATCACGTGTACTTTCAGCTTTCGACATTTCGTTCGCATGAACTTCGTCAGCCATTCGGGCGATCAAATCAATCAAATAATCGTAGTTGATGGTTACATCGTGAATATGAACCATCGAGAGATTGACTTGCGAAATATCAATGTCTTCTCGCTTTGCACGTCGTTCTTTCAACTCACCAGCAATGACAGTTGTTAAAATAACTTCCTGCTCTTCAGTAATACCTAGACGTTCATAGAACTCTTCAGGATTATCATAGGCGGATATAGGATTTTTGTCATCGTCTTCGGTATATTGTTTCAACTGACTTAACAAACGATTATACTCTTTCAGATTCTCAAAGACTTCATCCTGTGCTTTTTCACTTGGTGGTAATTGTATAAAATCGTCTGTGAGTGTGGAAAGCTTCTTGATGACTTCTTGCAAATCAGCTTGGACCTTGCTAAATGGTTTAGAAGTGATACCAGACTCTTCGTTGCCTTTCTTCAATTCTTCAAGTGGAAGCTGTTCGTCGGCAGATGCACGATTTGAATAAATAGCAAAAGCCTTATTCATTTCATACTCGTTTTGCTCCGGCCAACGATAATTCACGACATTTCCCCATGGCTTTTCGACAGCGTTATGTATTCGATTTGTACGTGAGTATGCTTGAATCAAGCTCCCACCTTTAAGCGTTCGATCAATATAGAGCGTATTCATCTCAGGCGCATCAAAACCGGTCAAAAGTTGATCCACAACGATGACCAAATCTAAATAGTTCCCATCATCAGCTGTCTTTTTCAAACGTCTTGCTAAGTCTTCTGTATAGGCTTTCACTGTCGTCATATCAAAAGCTGTGCCAAACGTTGCATTATAGGCTTTGATAGCTCTGTGCAAGTTCTCGTTCGTTTTCAGTTGATGAATACTATTGGATGTATCTGCCGAGAAACTCACCGCAACTTTTAATCGTTGATCTGCTGGACGATTCGCATTCTCTTCAGCAAACTTATCGAAATATTCCATCGCTCTTGGTGTACTTGGTTTATTACCACCAACGTGGACTGTAAACAAGGCATTATATTTACGCTCATTTGAACGTTTCTTCCAGTTATCGAAGATGTCTTTCACTACTAAGTTCACATGTTCTGGACTATAGTCGTAAACACTACCACGAATATTATCATCAATATCATCTTCGGTGGGATCTTCGGGAGCTTCGATCGTTTCCTTAAATTCAACGTTAAACCCTAATACGTTTTTATCTGCAATCGCTTCTTTAATGGTATATGCATGTAATAGTTCACCAAAGATTTCTCGTGTTTCCGGGAATTTTGGTGTACCAGTATAACCAACCCAAGCAGAATTAGGAATTGTTTTTCGAATCGTTTCAAGCATCCCTTCATTTTCAGTACCATTCCCAGTTGAACGGTGGGCTTCATCTACGATAAAAAGAATATTTTCATTCAGTGGCTTGAAGCTGTCCCGCACTACATAACGTGACATTTTTTGGATACTTGTCACAATGATGTTCTTATCGCTTTTTTTCGTTAGTTTGCGATGAAGGTCTGAAATATTAGCTGTGTCACCCACCACACCAGTTTTCCCTTCAAAACCAGCAACAGGATCATAGGCTTTATAAGCATCTGCTGTTTGGTTGGTAAGTGCGATCCGGTCAACCAAGAAGATCACTTTATCTACATTAGATAGACGGCTTGCAAGCCACGCTGTCTTAAAACTTGTGATTGTTTTACCTGAGCCTGTCGTGTGCCAAATGTATCCTAATTTACCACCATCATATTTAAAGTCAAACTTTCTAACTTTATCAAGCACACGCTTTGTGGCATAGACTTGATACGGACGCATGACTTTGATACTTTCTTTGTTTTTTGTACCATCTAGTACCATGTAACGTGTTGCCAAATCATGGGCCATTGGAATGGACAACACCTTATCCGCAAACGTCTTCCATGATCGAATAGGGCGAGCATCATCTTCGTTTTGCCAGTTGAAAGCAAAAGCTCGGTTAAAGTTTTCGAGTGGGGTATTTGCCATATAACGAATATCAAAAGGTGTCATCGCGATTAAAATCTGCAAAGTTGAAAAGATACCGCTGAATTGTTTTTCAGCTATATACTGTTCCATCTGATTTAAAGATTCCGTAGCGCTATGAAGTGCTTTCTTTAATTCAATTTGAATAATCGGCAAACCATTAATGAGCAACGTCACATCAAACCTGCGATTCTGCTTACCATCAACAACTTTTGGCCGTTTAATTTGATTCACTACTTGATAAACGGTATTCCCGCCACCGACTTGGGCTTGGTCGAATACGGTCAAAAATACATGCTTACCATTGTCAAGATCAACTTCAATTTCAGAAACACCGTTCACACCATACAAAAATTGTCCAGCTTGGTAAGGTGATTCAATACTCGTGATGATTTTCTTCACTTGATTAAATTCAGTAACAGACAAGGGTTCATCTAATCGAGCGCTATTGTTTTGTTCTAAGATTATTTTAAAGTTATCCCAAAGTTGTTCAGTTGTTTTAATGTTTTTTTTGTATTCCCATTGTTTTACTCCACCGATTTTGGTCAAATAATCGATCACTTCATTTTCAAATGCTAATTCCGATTGACTTTTCATTTCATTACTCTTCATTTCATTACTCCCCCTTTAATGTTTCTTCTATTACCGAGCTCGTAAACTGTCCTATCAATTCTGCGTATTGGCTTAACTTATTTTGTAGCTTCATTGTTTCTACGTATATAGTGCCTATTTTCTTCTGTTCCTCGATCGGAACAACTGGAATGATCATTTCCCCAAGGACACGAAGCGGAATTCTTAGAATAGGGCCACTCCCCTGTGCCCCCCTTTCTTTTTGCTGCTTCACATCTTTATGAGCATTAAACAAAAAAAGAAAATATCTCTTATCAAGTTGTTCGCTATCAAACTCTATTTTCGTAAAGTTGAGGGACAACACTTTACCAACATTATTTTCACCGACAATTGTGGCTAGCTGCAATGAGTTACTGATAACAACATCACCTTCATTTAACGATAGGTTACTCTGAAATAAAGGTTTAACCTTCTCTTCAACAGCTACGGCCTCACGATGATAATCAGCTTCAAAAGACGCTTGGTCATAATACTTTATTTCTTGAGTTTCAAATTGCTTTTGTGTTCTTGTTGGATTAATACCGGGAACGAATGTTACGAATTCATTTAATTTACTTTTCTCCAATTAAAAATCGCCCCTAATCATATATATGATTTTTTGAAATATCTCCATATTACAAATTAAAACACATCAAGATTGTTGCGTCAACGATAATATGAAATATCTCCATATTACATATTATCGTTTTTTGAAAAAGCATCTTGAAAACCATACCATTAGCGATTTTAACATTTCTATAATTTTCTATTTTTATCATATGTTTGTGACTGGTGTGCTTAAGAAATCATCTCCAGACAAAATAATATGTACAGATATAAAGGCACACATGATTTAATCTACACACGCGCAGTACTGCTACTTTAATGAGGTTGTGGGCCATAAATCGATTAGAACAACAGAGGACATTTATCTAGATATTACTGAAAAATAAAAGAAGACGAACTTCAAAAGTTCGCCTTCTACACTATTCAAACCATTGTAAATAAAGGTTTTTAAATTTTAACCAATAGAACCTTCCATCTCAAACTTAATCAAACGGTTCATTTCAACTGCGTATTCCATTGGTAGTTCTTTTGTGAATGGCTCGATGAAGCCCATGACGATCATTTCTGTTGCTTCTTCTTCAGAAATTCCGCGGCTCATCAAGTAGAATAGCTGTTCTTCTGATACTTTTGATACCTTCGCTTCGTGCTCTAATGAAATGTTGTCGTTTAAGATTTCATTATAAGGAATCGTATCAGATGTTGATTTGTTATCCATGATGAGTGTGTCACACTCGATGTTTGAGCGTGCACCCTCTGCTTTGCGTCCGAAGTGAACGATTCCGCGGTATGTGACTTTACCGCCTTGTTTCGAAATCGATTTCGATACGATCGTTGAAGATGTGTTTGGTGCAAGGTGAATCATTTTTGCACCTGCATCTTGGTGCTGACCTTTACCTGCTAGGGCAATACTTAATGTCATACCACGAGCGCCTTCACCTTTTAGGATGACCGCTGGGTATTTCATTGTCAGCTTAGAACCGATGTTTCCATCAATCCATTCCATTGTTGCATTTTCTTCACATACTGTACGTTTTGTCACAAGGTTGAAGACGTTGTTTGCCCAGTTTTGAATCGTCGTATAACGGCAGTAGCCACCTTTTTTGACGATGATTTCAACAACCGCACTATGAAGTGAGTTTGTTGTGTAAACTGGAGCTGTACAGCCTTCTACGTAATGCACATGTGCGCCTTCATCAACGATGATCAGTGTACGCTCGAACTGACCCATGTTCTCAGAGTTGATTCGGAAGTATGCTTGAAGTGGTGTATCTACTTTTACGCCTTTTGGTACGTAGATGAATGAACCACCAGACCATACAGCCGAGTTAAGCGCAGCAAATTTGTTGTCAGTCGGAGGAATGACTTTTGCCCAGTGCTCACGGAAGATGTCTTCGTTCTCTTTTAATGCACTGTCTGTATCTTTAAACACAATGCCTAGATCTTCAAGATCTTGCTTCATGTTATGATACACAACTTCAGATTCATACTGAGCAGATACACCTGCTAAGTACTTTTGCTCTGCTTCAGGGATTCCAAGCTTATCAAAGGTTTGTTTGATTTCTTCTGGTACTTCATCCCAAGAACGCTCAGAGCGTTCTGATGGTTTTACGTAGTACGTAATTTCATCAAAGTTTAATGCATTTAAATCTCCGCCCCATTGTGGCATCGGCATGTTGTAAAAGTGCTCAAGAGATTTCAGACGGAAGTCGAGCATCCACTGAGGCTCTTCTTTCATACGAGAAATTTCTTCAACGATCTCTTTTGTCAGTCCGCGCTCTGAACGGAAAATGGAAACGTCTTTATCAGAAAAGCCGTATTTATATTCACCAACATCTGGCATTTTTTTAGCCATCCATTTTCACTCCAATCTTATGATTTGCCGTTATCTTCGGCAGATGCGCCTTTTTCAAGCGCCTTCCAGGATAATGTTGCACATTTGATGCGCGCTGGGAATTTTGCGACTCCCTGCAGCGCCTCAATGTCACCAAGATCAATGGAATCGTCGTATTCTTTTCCTAGCATCATATCGGAGAAAATCTGAGACATTTTCAAAGCTGTTTCAATATCTTTCCCTTTAATCGCCTGCGTCATCATAGAGGCAGATGCCATCGAAATCGAGCATCCTTCTCCTTCAAATTTCGCATCGATGACTTTTTCGTCTTCGATTTTCATCGTGAGACGAATGCGGTCACCACACGTTGGGTTGTTCATATCGACGACAATACTGTCGTTTAGCACACCTTTGTTTCTCGGATTTTTATAATGATCCATAATCACTTGTCTGTACAGTGTGTCTAAGTTTACATTAAAAGACATTCGTAAAATACTCCTTTGTCTTACGGAGCGCTGCCATGAGCTCGTCAATCTCCTCTTCTGTATTGTACAGATAGAAGCTTGCTCTTGCAGTCGCTGATACACCAAGCCATTTCATGAGCGGCTGTGCACAGTGATGTCCAGCACGAATGGCGACACCTTCCGTATCTAGAACAGTTGAGGCATCATGAGGATGGACGTCGTCTAAGTTAAACGTCACAAGTCCAGCTCGGTGCTGCGGTCCGTAAACCGTGGCACCTTCAAGCTCTTTAAAGCGCTCAAGTGCGTAAGTCGCAAGCTGATGCTCGTAACGGCTGACTTCCTCCATTCCGATGTCATTTAAGAAATCAATCGCTTTTCCGAGTCCAACTGCTCCTGCAATAATCGGTGTTCCCGCTTCAAATTTCCACGGCAGCTCTTTCCATGTAGAATCATATAGATCCACAAAGTCGATCATTTCACCGCCAAACTCAGCAGGCTCCATATTATTCAAAAGGTCCTTCTTCCCGTAAAGAACACCAATGCCAGTCGGTCCACACATTTTATGCCCAGAGAAGGCGAAAAAGTCGCAATCCAAGTCCTGAACATCAATTTGCATGTGCGGGGTGCTCTGGGCACCATCGACGACGATAATTGCACCATGATCGTGAGCAATCTTTGCGATGTCTTTAATTGGGTTGATGGTTCCTAATACGTTTGAGACATGTGTGACAGCAACGATTTTCGTTTGATGTGTGATGGTTTGCTTCACATCTTCAAGCGACAGCGTGCCGTCTTCCTGTAACGGAATATATTTCAATGTGGCGCCAGTTGCTTTTGCTGCCTGCTGCCAAGGGATGATATTCGCATGATGCTCCATATGCGTAATGACGATCTCATCGCCTTCTTTGAGGTTTGCTCTTGCATAGCTGATTGCCACTGTGTTTAGTGCGGTTGTTGTACCTCTAGTAAAAATAATCTCCTGGACAGAAGAAGCGCCAATGAATGCTCGAACTTTCTCTCTTGCACCCTCGTATGCGTCCGTTGCTTTTGTGCCAAGGGTATGAACACCCCGGTGGACGTTCGAGTTGTAAGACCGGTAATACTCATTCATTGCATCAATGACAACTCGTGGTTTTTGAGATGTCGCTGCACTGTCCAAATACACCAAATCATGTCCGTTCACTTGCTGATGAAGGATTGGAAACTGCTCACGAACGTCTTTGATATTCATTATTTTACTTTCCTTTCAATCACAGAAACGAGCTGCTTTTTAACTCCTTCAATCGGCAGTTCTTTGACGACTGGATTTAAGAAGCCATAAATGACAAGTCTTTCTGCATCTTCTTTGGAAATCCCACGGCTCATGAGGTAATACAATTGAATTGGATCAACACGCCCAACAGAAGCAGCGTGCCCTGCTGTTACATCATCTTCATCGATTAAAAGAATTGGGTTAGCGTCACCGCGTGCTTTCTCACTCAGCATGAGAACACGAGATTCTTGCTCTGCATTTGACTTCGTTGCACCATGCTCGATTTTACCAATTCCGTTAAAGATAGAGGATGCTTGATCCTTCATGACACCATGCTTCAAGATATACCCTTCAGAGTTTTTACCGAAGTGGATGATGCTTGTTGTGAAGTTTTCCGTTTGATTCCCGCGGCCAACAACAACTGATTTCGTATCTCCGAATGTACCGTCGCCCATAAGCTTCGTGATGTTTTCAGACACGACGTTTCCATCATTCATCAGGCCAAGCGCCCATTCGATTTTACTGTCACGACCATTTGCCATACCACGTCTATTCACATAGACTGTCACACCTTCTGCAAGGTTATCCACTGCACCGTAAGTGACGCGGGCATTTGCACCCGTGAAGACTTCAGACACGATATTGAAGATCGCTTCTTCTGGTGTTGCCGTACTGATGTAGTTTTCTACATATGTCACAGCACTATGATCGTCTGCTACAACGATGACATGGTTAAACAACGTTGTTTCGTCATTTTCATGAAGATAAACGGCTTGGATTGGTGCTTCAAGCTCTACGTTTTTCGGTACATAGAGGAAAGCTCCGCCATTCACTAAAGCAGCATGTAAAGCTGTTAGTTTGTGCTCATCCACTTTCACTGCATCAGTCATGAAATATTTCTTCACTAGCTCTCCATGTTCGCGAATCGCTGTATGGATATCAGTGAAGATCACGCCTTTGTCTTTTGCTTCAGTAGAAAGAGACAAGTATGCTGGCGTTTGATCACGCTGAATATAGACTGTCTTATCTGTGTCCTCTAAATCAATAAGAGACTTCACTTCTTCAGGAAGCTCTTCTAAAGATCCAAATGGCGCACTTTCAACTGTATGCTGTTTGAAATTGGTTAAATTCCATTTTGAAATATTCGTTTTGTCAGGCTTTGGCATTGGGAGGTCTTCTGCTTTTTCAAGAGCCTGTAAGCGAAGGGAGCTCATCCATGCCGGTTCCTGATGCTTCTCGGAGAAGCTTTTGACATAATCTTGATCTACTGATAATTTCGTTTCTAATGTCATCAATAATCCTCCTAACGCTTACGCTTCTTGACCAACAGTTTCGTCTTCAATTCCTAACTCTTTTTTAATCCAGTCATAACCTTCTGCTTCTAGACGCTGCGCGAGTTCTGGTCCGCCAGATTTCACAATACGTCCTTGCATCATGACATGAACGTGATCTGGTGTGATGTAGTTCAATAGACGCTGATAGTGAGTGATCATTAAGCAGCCGAAGCTTTCGCCGCGCATTTTATTAATCCCTTTAGAAACAACTTTCAGTGCATCGATATCAAGACCAGAGTCGATTTCGTCAAGGATGGCGATTTTTGGTTCAATCATCATTAATTGAAGAATTTCGTTACGTTTTTTCTCCCCACCTGAGAAACCTTCGTTTAGGTAGCGCTGTGCCATATCTGGGTCCATTTCAAGGAATTCCATGTTTTCGTCCATTTTGCGGATGAATTTCATGAGAGAGATTTCATCGCCTTCTTCTCTGCGTGCGTTAATAGCCGAACGAAGGAAGTCTGCATTTGTTACACCACTAATTTCAGATGGATATTGCATTGCAAGGAAAAGACCCGCTTGAGCGCGCTCATCTACTTCCATTTCAAGAACATCTTCGCCATCAAGCAAAATGCTGCCTTTTGTCACTTCATACTTAGGATGGCCCATGATTGCAGCAGATAAAGTAGATTTACCTGTACCGTTTGGTCCCATTACTGCGTGGAATTCTCCACCTTTTATTTCTAGGTTTACACCTTTTAAGATTTCTTTCCCTTCAATCTCAACGTGCAAGTCCTTAATTGTTAATGTCGAAGCAGTCATATATCGATACCTCCAAAATAATCATTATTCTCAATTTATTCTCATTCTAATTTTATAACAAATTAAAAGTGAATACAACACATTCACGACAAGCGTGAGAGGATGCTCTCAAAATTCTAACAAAAAATACAGGTAGATAAAAGGATTTATGTCGAAAAGACTGTTTTCATAAAGAAAGGGCGGGAAACTGTTCTCCCCGCCCCTTAGCTATCAATAGCCTCGTATATTCATTTTTGCGAGCTGTCTTTTCTCATCTCGATAGGACTGCTCTCGTTTAAGTTCTACTTTCATTCGTAAGTCATGGTCTCTTTCGTACTCTGCATAACTCATGCCATGAGATTGATGCATGGCCTTTTCCATCTCGGCGGTATAATCCAATCCCAGTGTACTCTGGTCCGAACAAATAATAAACCATTCCCTTCTCTGAGTGTAGCTTTATTGTATCAAAGGCATGCTGCTTCACTCAAAAAGGATATGACGCGGTATACTGGCATATTTTCTCACACACTTGTCTGAGAAGAACTCAACTCCCTGATATGGAAAAATACCACCTTATCCTTCCCTTAATGCGTCTGTCCTCCAAATTCATCAATACATTGCTGAACAACTGTGATGCCTTGACTTAGCGCAGCACCGCCGCCAAACGCTGCCGCCACACTGACGACCTCCAGCAAATTCTCTTCTGTTGCGCCTTGGTCGAGCGCTCCCTTTGTATGATAAATCATGCAATATTCATCCTGTGCATGAATGCTGATGCCAAGGGCAATCATTTGTTTTTCTTTTTGCGTTAATGAATCGCTCTGGAAGCACTGCTCCGTAAATTCATTGAATTTCTTGCCAAACACCGGCATTTTCTTCTGAAATTCACCCATTGCCGTTTTATAATCCGTCAGTGATTGCTGCATCGATCCGCTCATATGTTGTTCATTCATCTTCATTCCATCCCTTCAGGTCATTTGTTCGTTTTTATTATGAGCGAGATTTGAAAAAATACACAAAAAAACCTCGCTTTGATGAAAGCGAGGTTGCAGATTATTGACAAAGGGCTAAAATGATCTTTATTTTAGCCCTTTGTCTTCTTTTTGTTATTCAGATACAGGCAATACTGCACCATCATACTTTTTGTCGATGAATTCTTTGATTTTATCAGAGTGAAGAACTTCCATTAATACCTTAATCTTCTCTGATTTTTCGTCACCTTTGCGAACAGCGACGATGTTTGCATACGGGTTATTTTTCGTTTGCTCAAGTTCGATTGAATCTTTTTTCGGATTCAATTTATTTTGGATCGCATAGTTGACGTTGATAAATACAGCGTCGCCTTCACTGTTTTCATAAGCTTTTGCTGTTAGTTCAGGAGCAATTTTTTTGAATTTCAGGTTCTTCGGGTTTTCTTTGATGTTTTTGACTGTTGCGTTGATTGTATCTACTTTTGGATCAAGCTTGATCACACCAGCATTTTGTAATAGAGCAAGCATACGTCCTTGCTCAGCTACGTTGTTTGTCATGATGATCGTGCCGCCGTTTGGAATATCTTTTACTGATTTGTATTTCTTAGAGTAGATACCGAAAGGCTCAAGGTGAACGGCACCAGCACTTACTAGGTTGTAATCTTTGTTTGATTTATTTTCTTCGTTTAAGTAAGGGATATGTTGGAAAAAGTTCGCATCCACTTCTTTTTCAGCTAATGCTTTGTTGTACATTTTATAATCGCTCAGTACTTTCACTTTTAGATCGTAGCCTTTTTCTTTTAAAAGTGGTTTTGCTTCTTCAAGAATCTCGGCATGTGGTGTTTTTGAAGCTGCAACCGTGATGGTTTTGTTATCGCTTGCGTTATTTGATGAACCGCAAGCAGCTAAAATGCCTGCAAATGCTAGAAATAGTGCACTTAAAATCAATTTCTTCATGAATAATTCCTCCCTTAACGTTTATCAATTTTATTTGTAATCAAATCACCGATTATTTGAATGATAAAGACGATGATCAGAATAAACACAGTGGCTACAAGTGTGACATCTGTATTACCAGATTGGTATCCTTCTACATAAGCAAGGTCACCTAGTCCGCCTGCTCCAATTGCTCCTGCAATCGCAGTAGAGCCAATCAGAGCAATCGCTGTTACAGTAATTCCTGAAATAAGGGCTGGCAGTGATTCTGGCAGCAATACTTTGAAAATAATGGTCGACGTTTTTGCTCCCATAGATCGTGCTGCTTCAATGACTCCTTTGTCTACTTCACGCAGTGCAATTTCAACAAGACGTGCGTAGAAAGGAGCTGAGCCAATGACAAGGGCTGGTAATGCTGCATTTGGGCCTAATATCGTGCCCATAATTAGTTTAGTAAATCCTAATAATAGAATGATTAATATGATAAAGGGAATCGATCTGAAAATGTTGACGACTGCGCCGATGACAGCATTAATTGGTTTGTTTTCCCATAAACCGCCTTTACTTGTCAAAAAGAGCAACAGCCCAAGGATGATGCCGATAGCAAAAGCAAACGCTAATGCAATGAGTGTCATATAGACCGTCTCACCCGTCGCGTTCCAAATAACCTCTAGATCAACGTTCGGAAACCATTTCTCAAACATGTGTCATCACCTCAATTTCAACCTGTTTGCTTTGGATATAGGCGATGGCTTTTTTAACTTCGTTCTCGTCTCCATTAATATGGATAAAGAGTGTTCCAAACGCGCCTTCCTGCGTTTGAGAAATCTTTCCTTGCAGGATGTTCACATCGACCTTGAAGGATCGAATGATTTCCGTGATCAGCGGCTGTTCGGCAGAATCTCCGATAAAGGACAACCGGACGACCTGACCTTCTTTTACTCTCTCTAGGACGTGCTCGATCGTTTCTTTTGCTTCTTCTGGTTCAGCAAGCTGTTTCACGAATCGCTTCGTCATTTCTTCTTTCGGCTGTCTGAAGACACGTAATACTTCGCCTTCTTCGACAATACGGCCATTCTCCATCACCGCCACACGGTGACAAATTTTGCGAATGACGTGCATTTCGTGTGTGATCAATACAATGGTGAGTCCTAGTCGTTTATTAATATCGGCTAAAAGCTCAAGGATGGAATCCGTTGTTTGTGGATCAAGCGCAGAAGTGGCTTCGTCACATAGCAGAACTTTTGGGTCATTCGCTAATGCTCTCGCAATCCCTACACGCTGCTTTTGCCCGCCGCTGAGCTGAGAAGGATATGCATTTTCTTTTCCTTCTAAACCGACCAATTTAATCAGTTCGTTTGCACGAGCTCTCCGTTTTGACGTTGGTACACCTGCGATCTCGAGCGGGAACATAATATTTTGTCTCACTGTTCTTGACCAGAGCAAGTTAAAGTGCTGGAAAATCATGCTGATTTCTTGTCTTGCTTTCCGAAGTTTCGCATTCGATACTTCATTGATCCGGTTGCCTGCCACTTCAACGATTCCTTCTGTTGGCAACTCCAGACCGTTTAATAGGCGAATCAAGGAGCTTTTCCCAGCGCCGCTATACCCGATAATTCCGAATATTTCACCTTTATCGATATCCAAGTTGACGTCTTTCACGGCATCAACATTTCCGCTTTTTGAATGATACGTTTTTGATACATTCTGTAAATGGATCACAGTCTGTTCACCTGCTTTCTTGCTGAATCTATAGGTTGCCATCACATACGTTCATTTATTCTTCCGACTGTTATGACTCTAGCCTGACGCAAGGTCAGTAAAAAAGACCTAACTGCAACGCAAGCAGAAAGGCCTTTTATATCAAATACGCCTTTCTCTCATCTTTCAAAGCGTTGCGGCTTTGAGTGAATTGGCACCAATTTCAGCTATGCTGACGGTTGCCGGGTTTCATAGGGCACGTCCCTCCACCTCTCTTAATAAGAGAAAATATGTTGTTTTATGTGATGTTCATGTTTTTACTAACGTAGAATATCATGCTATCTGAGATATGTCAACGCTGTAAATCGCTAATTTCCAAGTAAACGACTACGTTATCATTTTTCGAAAAAAACCGTTCGTCAGCCAAAGTACCGCTTCTAGTCTAAGAAGTGCTCGAAATGAGCCTTTCACTTTCACTTGTCCTCTGCTGATCAGCTGCTGTAAGGACATGTCTCCATCTAATAATTGCAAAATCTCTTTTCGCTCACCATAAAAGATGAGATCCGATAACTCAATTGCAGGTAGTTTCTTCACTTCACCACGTTCATCCACAATCAATGTACAAGAGTCCGTTTCCGCCTCAAATGTAATCTTCAAGGATGATGATGAGAGCAACGGCTTTAACAATAATCGCTGCCCTGCACTTCCATGGGCTTTCACATTTTCCACATGTATAACCTCCCTGTCATTTGGTTATACATAACATTTCTCTACAAACATCGGCTTGTCCTTTATAAATAGCTCGACAAATTTTCAAATGAATTGCTTGAAATATGACAAAAAAACGCTTTATTTAGCGGTTTCAATCATTTCGTGAAGATATGGAACGGAGTGAAAGGCATAGCCTTTTTGCACGATTTCACCCTTTTTAAACAGGAGAAAGCAAGGGACACTTTCGATCTCAAATGCTTTTGCAAAACTTGGCGAGTAATTTAAATTATTCTCATAAAAAGGAACTTCCGGCTGCATGGCATCAACCACTGCCAGCATCTTCTTTGCCAGCTGGCATGTTCCGCAAAATGGTGTATATAAGTACAAAAGAAATAAATCGTCCTCTATCTCCTTGAATTCATGCTCTTCAATCTCTTTCATATACGTCACCCTTATAAATATTTCGAATGAACATCAATGTTTGCAGCTAATAGAATAGATGCAATATGGGCTGACGGTGAAGCGGCCACTTCGCGGTACGTTCTGTCGACAAAAAGATGCAGTGCTTCAGGGAATTCTTTTCGAAATTGCTTCCGCAGTTTGTCGCCAGCATCGTCACTGTCTGCTAATATGTAAACGTCTTTCCCGAATAAATCGTCCACAAGCTGATCCAGCTTCGAAGTACTGATCGTGCCATTGGTGCAAATGATGGTAACAGGTTCACTTATGACTTCTTTTAGCTTCTGTTTATCTGATTTACCTTCTACAATGATGACCTTTTCTATCTCGACATTCATCACGATCACCCGGCCCTTTTGACGTTGATTCACTTCTTCCTTAGATTACAATCTTTCATTCAGGTTGTAAAGATTGGGCAATTGATCAACAAAAAGACTGCAGCAATCACTGCAGCCTTATCTGTGATCAGCACCAGCCATTTTCATAGTCACAGTCTACATATTTTTCAGTCCCATGGGTCAACGTATCTGACAGACGATAAAAACGGTTTTGATCATAGGAATAACCTGATTTTAATTCATATTGATTTTCACTAATCATCGTGCCAATCTCTTCGTTTTGATGGTAAAGCACCATGCCGCTCTCTTTGAATCGTCCAGTGACATGCTCTGTTATATCCACCTGTTCTTTTTGAAAAGACAAATTGGACACCCCCCATATAGGTAGAGTGTCCAATTTCACATGAATTAGTCTTCTTTTGTCATTTCTTCATATTGCTCAGCTGTCATTAAGTTCTCGATTTCAGACGCATCCGCTGGCTCTACTACGATCATCCAAGCTTTTTCGTATGGAGAGTCGTTGACGAACTCTGGGCTGTCATCAAGCTCATCGTTTACTTCAACGATTGTGCCGTTAATCGGTGCGTATAGTTCAGAAACTGTTTTGACTGATTCTACACTTCCGAAAGGCTCGTCCGCTGTGATTTTGTCTCCTACTTCAGGAAGCTCAACGAACACGATATCCCCTAGCTCAGATTGAGCAAAATGCGTAATACCGATACGCACCTTATCTCCTTCTACTTTGACCCATTCGTGTTCTTCTGAATAACGTAAATCTTTTGGTGTGCTCATTTCATACCCCTCCAGTCTTTTCTTACAATCTATATTGAAGATACCACAATCTGAATGAAAGTTACATCATTTCCAGACGCTTTTAAATGTATCTTCATTAAATCCAACTGTCACTCGTTTGCCGTCTGTTGTTATTGGACGCTTGATTAGCATTCCGTTAGACGCAAGTAATTCAAGCTGTTCGTCCTCTGACATTGCAGGAAGTTTATCTTTCAGCTGCAGCTCTCTGTATTTCTGACCGCTCGTATTAAAGAATTTCTTCAGCTCTAAACCGCTTTTTTCGTAAAGGGCTTTTAATGTTTCTTTATCAGGCGTCTCTTCGACGATATGTATGCTGTTGATGTCTTTATTGTGTTCTTCCAGCCATTTCTTTGCTTTTCGGCATGTACCGCAAGATGGGTATTCGTAAAAATCTAAAGCCACCATTTTCACCTCCTGCAAATAGTGACAACATTTTATCACAAAACATGTTAAAAACCTAAATGTATGCTTACAAAAAGGTGCGACATGATATCCGCACCTTTTAAGCCGTCTTATACGATATATTTCTCTGCTTCAAAGATTCGTTTCGCCACCTCACGCTTTTTCGCAATGACATTCATTGGTGTGAATCTTGTCAGCTTGCGAAGGGCTGACAGACTCATACGGAGTGAATCTCCTTCTTCCATGGCAATC
This sequence comes from Bacillus sp. BS1807G30, assembly GCF_040047675.1. Lineage (NCBI taxonomy): Bacteria > Bacillati > Bacillota > Bacilli > Caryophanales > Bacillaceae > Bacillus > Bacillus sp. BS1807G30. The sequence goes on from NZ_CP157353.1 coordinate 2,928,038, forward strand.
AATGATTCTTTCGCATGAGCTTCAATCTTTAAAAAGGCTTCCTGTGTGAAAATTTGTGTATACGCAAGCTTTTGTGCATTTTTTTCTGCGCCTGATGCAGCAATTGCTTTTTCCGTACGCAAGACCGCCGACTCAGCAGCAAAGAGTTCATTGACGATATCTGCTATATTCACAAGGATTTCTTGCTCTTTATCTAATGCTTTTCCATACTTCATCGCCGCCATTCCAGATACCATTAAGGCGATCTTTTTCGCATGGGCAAGTAAGTATTTCTCTTGATCAAGCGGCTGATCACCCGGCTCTTCCGGCATCATCAGCAGCAGCTCTTCCTGCAGGGTTTGCGCTTTTTGAAGAAGTGGAAGCTCTCCTTTCATCGCTTTCTTCAAGAATGTGCCTGGCACAAGCAATCGGTTAATTTCGTTCGTTCCTTCGAAAATACGGTTAATTCGTGAGTCACGATAAGCTCTTTCGACTTCGTATTCTTGCATGAAACCATATCCGCCGTGAATCTGCACACCTTCATCCACAATGTAATCGAGCGTTTCAGAGCCAAGCACTTTACAAAGAGAGCATTCAATCGCATATTCTGCAATGGATTGCGCAATTTGTTTCCCATCCTTTTGCTCCTCGTCACTTAACAGACCCATTCTTTGTTCAAATAACCCGACTGTGCGGTATACAGCACTTTCCATGGCATAGAGCTTTGCCGACATGTTGGCTGCTTTTTCGCCAATTAAGCTAAATTGAGAAATTGGTGTTTTAAACTGCTTACGCTGATTGGCATACTCTGCCGATAATTGAATGACTCGTTTTGATGCACCGATTGTCCCTACAGCCAGCTTATAGCGTCCAATGTTTAAAATGTTAAAGGCAATGACATGACCTCTGCCTGCTTCACCAAGCAAATTCTCCTTTGGCACTTCGGCATCTTCAAGGATTAACGTTCTCGTCGAGGACCCTTTAATGCCCATCTTTTTCTCTTCAGGTCCTGTTTTGACTCCAGGAAAATCCTTTTCTACGATGAAAGCAGAGAAGTGTTCACCATCAATCTTCGCATACACGACAAACACATCGGCAAATGCGGAGTTTGTGATCCATTGTTTTTCCCCATTGAGGACATAATGTGTTCCAGCTTCATTCAGGACTGCCGTTGTTTTCGCACCTAGCGCATCAGAACCTGACCCTGGCTCTGTTAGGGCATAGGCCGCAATTGTTTCTCCAGAGGCGAGTCCTGGCAGGTACTTTTCCTTTTGCGATTGATTGCCGAACAGCACGATCGGCAAAGAACCGATCCCGACATGGGCGCCGTAAGAAAGAGAGAAGCTGCCTGCTCTTGCAAATTTTTCAGTAATGATGGCTGAGCTGATTTTATCTAGCCCAAGCCCGCCAAATTCCTCAGGAACATCAGCACCAAGCAGGCCAAGCTCTCCAGCCTTTTTTAAGAGACGAACAGAATGCTCGAACTCATGATTTTCAATTTGATCTATGTGCGGAACGACATCTTGTAAAATGTAATCTTCTGTTGTTTTCCCGATCATTTGATGTTCATCAGAGAAATCCTCTGGTGTAAAGATATGCTCATAATTCGTCTCATCAATTAAGAAACTGCCACCCTTTTTTACATCTTCCATTGCTTTCATTCTGTTTTCCCCCTTTAGATCAATTCAAAAATGCCTGCTGCTCCCATGCCCCCGCCGATACACATCGTCACAATACCAAATTGTTCATTTCGCCGTTTCATTTCATGTATGAGTGACAGCGTGAGTTTCGTTCCTGTACAGCCTAGCGGATGTCCTAATGCAATGGCGCCGCCGTTGACATTCACCTTCTCTTCATCGATTCCTAAATGACGAATGACTTGAATCGCCTGAGAAGCAAATGCTTCATTTAATTCAAACAGTCCGATGTCCTTCAGCTCTAGACCAGCAATTTTCAGTGCACGCGGAATGGCTTCAACCGGCCCAATTCCCATGACTTCAGGTGGTACACCGCCAACAGCAAACGCCCTGAACTTGGCGAGCGGCTGAAGAGAAAAAGAAGATGCTTTTTCCCGATCCATCATCATGACACATGCCGCTCCATCACTCGTCTGCGAAGAGTTTCCTGCAGTCACTGTGCCTTTTGTTGAGAAGGCAGGTCGTAACGTTGCGAGAACCTCCTCTGTTGTGCCCGCTCTGACACCTTCATCTTGTGAGAACATAAATTGGCGTTCTTCTAGTTGATACTGCTCTCCTACCCGTCTTTCTGTCACATCAACGGGAACAATTTCATCTGAAAATTTCCCTTCTTGAAGTGCCTTTGCTGCCTTTTGATGGCTCCTCACCGCAAAAGCATCTTGATCTTGACGTGTGACCTGATACTTTTGCGCCACTTGCTCCGCTGTGTGGCCCATGCTCATATAGTATTCAGGCGCTTGCTCTGCCAAAAGAGCGTTTGGACGAATGGAGTGACCCATCATTGGGACTTGCGACATCGATTCGACGCCTCCGGCTAAAATGGTTTCTGCCTGCCCAAGCATAATTCGTTCACCTGCATAAGCAATTGACTGCAGACCAGAAGAGCAATAGCGGTTAATGGTGATAGCAGGTACTGTATATGGCAAACCTGCTAATGCCCCGATATTCCGGGCCACATTCAGCCCTTGCTCTGCTTCTGGTGTCGCACATCCGATGATTAAATCATCGATTGTTCCATCATAATCACCGGCACGCTTTAGCGTTTCTTTTACACACAATGCGCCCATATCATCAGGTCTGACATCTTTTAATGATCCTTTTTTGGCTTTCCCTACTGGTGTTCTTGCGCCAGCTACAATCACTGCTTCTCTCATTTTGACTCCCCCCTAGTTACGTAAAGGTTTTCCTTTAACGAGCATGTGCTGCATGCGTGCCTGAGATTTGACTTCCCCTACAAGACTTAAAAAGGCTTCTCTTTCAAGCTCTAATAAGTATTGTTCATCCACCTCTGTACCAAATGGCAATTTGCCGCCAGAAATGACATGCGCTAGTTTTTTCGCAATGGTCATGTCATGGTCTGAAATGTATCCAGACAATCTCATGTTTTCAGCAGCCAGCACCATTGCTGCGTAGCCTGTTTCCCCCATCACGGGCACCTTTCGCTTCAGAGGTGCACGATAACCCGCTTCATCAAGAGAAAGAACGAGTTGTTTCGCATCATGGATTAAATGATCACCATTCATGCTGATCCGGTCATTCACTCGAAGCATCTTCATATCACGCGCTTCCTCTGCTGATGTAGATACCTTTGCCATCGCAATGGCTTCAAAGGTTTGTAGCGCAGCATCTTGGATCGCAGTTGCTGATGGCTTTTCCGCTCCTTGTAGATGCCGAATATAGAGTTCTTTGTTTCCGCCTCCGCCCGGTATGAGTCCGACCCCCGCTTCAACAAGCCCCATATACGTTTCACTGGACGCTTGGATAGCGGCTGCTGGTAGACAAAGCTCCGTCCCTCCGCCAAGTGTCATACCAAACGGTGCAGCCACAACTGGACGGTCACTATACTTCACCTTCATCATCGCCTGCTGGAACCTGCGAATGACAAAATCAATTTCAAAGAAGTTGTCGTCCTGTGCTTCCATTAAAATTAAGGCGAGATTCGCACCAACACAGAAGTTCTTTCCTTGGTTGCCGATGACCAGCCCTTTATAATTCTTTTCCGTTTCATCTACAGCACGATTGATCATATCAATGACATCAAGCCCAATGGCATTGCTTTTCGAATGAAATTCAAGCAAGGTCACATCATCCCCGATATCGATCAAGCTTGCACCTGTATTTTTAAAAATGACATCGTGTTTCTTTTTCAATCTAGCTAATGAAATATTCTTGTCGTTTCCCTTTTCCTGTTCATAAGCACCATTCTGATAAAATGCACGGTCTCCTTCGGCATTTTCTTGATAGAACGTGTCATGTCCTTCTGCAAGCATATCTTGCACCCAGGTCGGGATGCTGTGCCCTTCCGCTTCCATTCGACTGACGGCTTTTTTCACGCCAATCGCATCCCACAGCTCGAACGGGCCATGCTGCCAGCCAAATCCCCATTTCATGGCGTTATCAATGGACTGAATATCATCCGCAATGTCGCCTTTTAGATGAGCTGAATAAAGAAGAACAGGTGCGGTCATATTCCAAAGCAATTGCCCAGCACGGCCGTCTTGATAAATAAGCGCTTTCAATTTCGCTTTTGTCCCCTTTTGCTGCTTGGCAATGTCAATACCCGGATCCTTTAGCTTTGTCCGTTCTCCGTATGTGAGTGTGACAGGATCAAGCTCTAAAATGGTCTTCCCATTTTTTTGATAAAACCCTTGCCCTGCCTTGCTGCCGATCCACCCTTTTTCAAGCATTCTTTCCATAAACTCAGGCAGCTGAAAAATATCTTTTTCCTTTCCTTCTACCTGTTCATACACATTGCGGGCTACATGAGAAAATGTGTCGAGCCCCACCACATCAAGTGTGCGGAAGGTCGCACTTTTCGGTCTGCCAATAAGAGGACCTGTGACAGAATCGACCTCTCCGATCGTGTATTTGTTCTCAAGCATTTCACGCACTGTGACAAGAAGCCCATAAGTGCCAATTCGGTTGGCAATAAAGTTCGGTGTATCTTTTGCTTCGACCACACCCTTGCCAAGTACATCTTCACCAAATGTTTTCATATATGAGAGTACTTCTGGATCTGTTTCTTGAATAGGAATTACTTCTAAAAGTTTTAAATAACGAGCTGGGTTAAAAAAGTGAGTGCCTAAAAAGTGGCGTTTAAAATCAGCTGATCGGCCTTCTGCCATTTTTTCAACAGAAATACCGGATGTATTGCTGGATACGATGCTGCCTTCTTTGCGGTGTTCGTCGATGAGAGAGAATACGTGTTGTTTAATGCTGAGCTTTTCAGTGACGACTTCAATGATCCAGTCAGCATCGTGTAATAAGGAAAGGTGATCTGTGAGATTTCCGGGTGTGATGTATGATAGGTTTTTGGCTGAAGTAAGAGGTGCTGGCTTTTGCTTTAACAATTTTTTCATTGCGTCTTGGCTTAATCTATTTCGAACACTAGGGTGATCAAGCGTTAACTTTTTTGCCGTTTCTTCCTTTGTCAGTTCATTTGGCACAATATCTAGCAATGTTACTGGTATCCCGATATTGGCTAGATGTGCAGCAATGCCTGAGCCCATGACACCTGAACCAATGACAGCCGCCTTGCGAATATGTTTGCCCATAAATATCCCCCTAAACATTTTGAATGAACAGTCATTCATTTTTTGTCCAAAAAAAAGCAATGCCTCTTTCTTTATCTTAAAAGATTTTCCGAAACAGTTCAATAGCAGATTTCAAAAATTTACACATTCTCATGCGTCTTTCTTTACAGCGTATGAATTAAAGACGAGGGGGAATTGTAAGAATGGAGGTGATGTCCACATGTCTCGTTTGCAAAAGAACCCATCAAAAGCAGGCGTAAGTGCTGCAAGTGTGAAAGGAAACGCAGGTCCATCACAAGAAGCAGACCTAGGCGGTAAAAAGACCAGTCAAAATCAGCAATATAAAAAGAAATCGTAAGGAGGAACACATCTTGAACAACCAGCAAATGAATATGCCCCCACAGGTGATTTCAGTAAAGGATTCCTTGTACCTAGAGGATATGCTCAACTGGAATTTGATCGCAATGAAAAAGGCCCACTTTATGGCCGAGCATTGTCAGGATCAAACATTGAAACAAGAACTCAATCAAGTTGGTCAAATGCACCATCAGCATTACACACAAATACTTCAACATTTAGGCAGCTCAGGGCAAGGCCAGTCTTCTGGCTTTATGCAATAGGAGGTAACAGACATGGAACAGCAAAACCAACAAAAAATCGGGAATCCACAAACGCCGGTTCCAACAACGACAAACATGAACGATCGCGACTTTGTCACAGACCTTTTGTCGACTGAAAAATATATGACAAGCGGATATAACACAGCGCTGAATGAATTCAGCCATGAATCTCTTTACCAAGATATTCAGCGAATTGCGCTAGAAACACAAAAAACGCAAAGACATTTATATGATGTCATGTTCAAATATGGCTGGTACTCTGTCGAAGCCGCTGACCAGCAGAAGCTCCAGCAGGCACATCAAAAGTTCCAGCAAACACTGACTGATCAATCACCGTACGGATCATCACCCATGTCATAAAGAAAAACTGCCAGCTCGTACTGGCAGTTTCAGCGTGTAGACAAACCCTCGCATTCGGTGTCAGTCCTGCGTTTCGGTGCTCACGAATGTCAAATTCACTCCGCTCCGATGCTCGTCCTTCCTAGACTGCAAAGGTTTTCTATCACGCTGAAAAGAAGACAAAGGGCTAAAATAAAGTTCATTTTAGCCCTTTGTCAACAATCTGATACTGCCAGCTCGTACTGGCAGTTTTTTAACGGTCTTTATTGGCACGATGAGCTTCATTTAATTGCTTAATCCGCTGAATCGTTTCTTTAATGTCTTCTTTTGCCTCTGGATACGTGTCATTAAAATGCTTGGCTAAAGGCGGCATGCTTTTGGCAATATGAGAATAGATGATCCACTGCGAGACATCTCTTTTCAGTTCCTCATTCGTTTCACCAAGCAGCAGCTCTGTATATTTATCAAGCAGGCCTTCGAGCTTTTCATCTAATTCATTTCCCATTTGTATTCCGCTCCTTTTTTCAGAAAAAAGCCTGACTCTGCGTGTAACAGATGTCAGGCTTTTCACATACGATTATCTTGCAGCAAGAAATGTCTCAGCTTGTGCCTGTTGGACAATACAGCGTCCTCTGCCGTGCGGAATACATAACGGTGTTCCGAATAAAGGATCTGTTGTGACTTGGCAGTTCATATCAAAGACATTTTTCACAAGATCACAGTTAATGACAGTTTCCGGTCTTCCTTCTGCATAAATCGACTTGTCTTTAATGGCCACAAGGTGATGCGCATATCTGCAAGCGAGATTGAGGTCATGCAGAACCATGACAATCGTGCGCTGCTCTTTTTCATTTAAATCAAAAAGAAGATCCAGGATTTCAATTTGGTGCGTCATGTCTAAATACGTTGTTGGCTCATCTAATAGAATAATATCCGTCTCCTGTGCCAATGTCATCGCAATCCATGCACGCTGCCTTTGTCCACCTGATAATGAATCAACCGTTCGATCAGCAAGGTCTTCCATCTTCGTTGACTTCAGTGCACGATTTACCGCTTCTTCATCTTGCTTTGACCATTGCTTCAGCCAATTTTGATAAGGATATCGCCCTTGCTTGACGAGTTGATGCACCGTTAATCCTTCTGGCGCTTCTGGTCCTTGCGGAAGAATGGCGAGCTGTTTCGCCACTTCCTTTGTTGGTAATTTGGCAATGGAATGACCTTCAAGCAGGACAGAACCACCCATTGGCTTCATGAGACGGGCCAAAGAGCGAAGTAGCGTGGATTTACCGCATCCATTGCTGCCAATAAATACTGTGATTTCACCCTTAGGGATTGACACATTTAGTTCGTCTATGATCATTGTTTCTCCGTAACCTAAGCTTAAACCTTCAGTAGAAATGGCACTCATTCCGCTCAAACGCTCCTTTTCTCATCCAAATTTTTTATATTGAATATCGTCTATGTAGACGTCAAAGATCACTTATCTCAATTTAGTGTATCAGATTTAAGTGATCTTGAAAATCATTTTCAATTAAAAAATGAGAAAGTCTCGTTTACTTTTTCTTTTCGAATGCACGTTTTGTCCCATCTTCGAGCTTGATATCGACTCGTATCCGCTGATAATCATCATCTAAATTAAAAGCAGATAATAACTCATTGACATATGTTTCATTAAGCTTTGCACTAGGAATCGACATATCATTGAGCTTCATCTTCATTTCACGTAAAGCTTCTTCTCCTTCATAGCGGACACCATTCATATGATCTCGAATGAGTGCTTCTTCTCTTCCACCTGCTTGACGATAGGTAGCTTCATATAATTCGCTTTTTTGTCCATATTGTACGTGCAATTGCAAATGCTGAAATGGCAGTTCCTTCATTTGAACAGCGGACAGACTTTCAGCTTCTGCTTCATGTGGATGTTGTATTGGTTCGATTGAACGACAGCCAGACAGCATAAAGAACAGCACTCCTAGCAGTCCCGCCTTCTTCCAGCACATCATGTATTTCCTCCTATTTTATAGCATCGTTTTTTATTCTTCTCCAAGCCCCTTTTCGTTATTCAATAAAACAGCAGACTATGGTAGATTAAAACAAAAAGGAGAACCGAATGATGAATAAAACAGCCATTGTGACTGGTGCCAACAGCGGTTTTGGAAAGCTCATCACACTGCGTCTTGCTCAGCAAGGGTACACTGTGATTGCTGGCGTAAGACAGGAAACCAATGCGAAAAAGCTTGCCGAAGAAGTAAAGAACGCCGCTTTATCCGAATCAATACATATTGAAGCATTAGATGTGACAGATACACAGTCCATTCAAGCATTTCAAAAAAGGCTTAATGCCTATGCTCCGATTCACCTGCTTGTGAACAATGCAGGAACGGCCTATGCTGGTTTTGCTGAAGAGGTGCCTGTTGATCAGTACCGAGAGCAATTCGAAGTGAATGTCTTTGGTGTGATGGAAATGACACAAGCAGTCCTTCCGTTGATGACGAGCGGTGCAAAAATATTGAATATGAGCAGTATCAGCGGACTCATGGGAATGCCCGCACTCTCTCCATATGTATCGTCAAAGTTTGCGCTAGAGGGCTATACAGAGAGTTTGCGAATTGAGCTGGCTGCGTTTGGCATTCAGGCCGCTTTGATTGAGCCGGGTTCTTTCCAAACGAACATTTGGGACACCTCCATGAATGAGCAAATGACACCGCCCGCAGCAGGTTCTAAATACACAGCTATTTATGAAAACATGATGTCCTATATAGAGGCGCAAAAAAACAACTATGGAGATCCAGGCGAAGTTGCAGAGCTTGTGGTTTCGCTTGCAGAGAAGAAGCGGCTAAAGAAGCTAAGGTACCTTGTCGGGAAAGGTGTTCGGCTTTCATTCATAGCGAAGCAGCTCCTGCCTTGGAATGTATGGGAAAACATTATTTTACGGACACTATCTTCAAAAAAATAGGCACAAAAAAACAGGTGGATCGATTATCCACCTGTTTTCTTTTATTCGTTATCAGACTGCCCAAGGGTAATATCAAGATTTTTGTTCTTTCCATCACGAATGACAGTCATTGTCGTTTTATCGCCAATTTTGGTTTCTTTATAAAGGATTTCTTTCAGTTGTGAGCTGTTCGCTACATCTTTTCCTTTGAACTTGATGATGACATCTCCAGACTTCAAGCCTGCTTTTTGTGCAGGAGATCCTTTTGATACATCTTTTACATAGATGCCTTTACCGATTTGTTTATCAAATAGGCCAAGTGTATTTTCCTGATACGTTTCAGGCACTTGCTCAAGGTCAATCATTTGTACGCCAAGGTAAGGACGTTCGACTTTTCCATTTTTCAACAGCTGATCTACGATCGGTTTTACATCGTTACTTGGGATCGCAAATCCGAGTGATTCTACTCCGCTTTCGCTAATTTTCAAGCTGTTGATGCCGATGACTTGACCGTCTGTATTGATCAGCGGACCGCCACTGTTTCCAGGGTTAATGGCTGCATCTGTTTGAAGCACATTCATCTCAACGGTTCCAGATGATGTATTGGCTTCAACGGTACGATCGAGACCACTAATAATCCCTTCTGTTACTGTACCAGAGAACTGCGCACCGAGCGGGTTCCCGATCGCAATGACTTTGTCTCCAGCACGAAGCTTAGAAGAATCTCCAAAACTTGCAACTTTATCAATGCCGTCAGCATTTATTTCCACGACAGCTAAATCTGTCATTACGTCACTGCCGACAAGCTTCGCATCTTTTGTTTTTCCATCGTATAGTGTGACCTTTAATTTATTGGCACCCTCGACTACATGGTTATTTGTGATAATGTATGCTTTTTTGCCATCTTTTTTGAAGATGACACCAGAACCCGTTCCAGCTTCTGCTTCAGTTGAATCACCGCTAAGACCGAACGAGTTTTGTGTAGATTGATAGTTTGAGACCCCTACAATCGTCGGCTCTAAATCTTCTACCATATCAGCAACATTCGTCGCATTGGTGATTTGTTTTGTTGAGAAATTTTCAGATGAAGCCGGTTCGCTTGATGCTGTTTGGGTTTGAGTGTTTGCCGCTGTATCTTGCGACTGCGGTAAAAGCGGTGTAATGCCAAGCACAAGACCGCCGCCAATAATCCCTCCAAGAATAGGACTCAGCCATGCAGCCTTCCGTTTTTTCTCCTTTTTAGACGAACGGTCATCAATCACTTGAGGAGATTCGTTTGTCACCCTCTCTTGAGAGGCAGATGCTTCGTTTTCATGGTGGTGAAAAACGAGTTCTTTCTCTTTTTCTGGTTCTTCTATTTGTTTCTCATTCTCTTGATGTGTGTGTTCTTGATCATTCATCTTTTTCTCTTCATCTTCTCTTCGGAAATCCATCGCTTGCACTCCTTTGCATCATTTTCATGAAATGCTTCATTCATATGTCTAGATAGGACTCATGTCCTCTTAATGGCAATATCATTGAAAAATTCTTTATGACAATATGTCAAATTATATAATACTTATTCATAGAAAAAAAGCAAGGTGCGCACATTGGTGAAAAGCACCTATTCATTAGCCTTTTGTCTATGCCCTTTTTTCCCTTGAGCTTATCATAAACAAACATTATGGGATAATGATGAGAAGAATATGTGAAATTGTGAAAAAAGCGTGTGATTGTTGACATGCCGCCTTTGTATCCCGTTATAATGACGTTGAGAGGATGTGGAAGACTTTGTCGTACACCATTTATTTAGTTGAAGATGAGCAGAATTTAAATGAACTGTTGACCAAATATTTAGAGAGTGAAAATTGGAATGTTTCCTCTTTTTTAACCGGAGAAGCGGCACGCAAAGCAATGAACAAGCCCCCGCATCTATGGATTTTAGATATTATGCTGCCTGATACAGACGGCTACACACTCATTAAAGAAATCAAAGCAGCCTCGCCTGACGTACCGGTCATTTTTATTTCGGCACGTGATGCAGATATTGATCGTGTGCTTGGCTTAGAACTCGGGAGCAGTGATTATATTGCGAAACCCTTTCTCCCGCGCGAGCTGATCATCCGCGTGCAAAAGCTGCTGGAGCTTGTATATAAAAACAGTGACACACCGCAGCAAAGCGTCACACCCGTTTCTTCCTATATCATTCATGAGGACGTAAGAGAGGTGTATGAAGGAGATCAGCTGATTAACTTAACGTCTAAGGAATTTGATTTACTGCTCTTATTTACCCATCATCAAGGACATGCCTTTTCCCGGGAAGATATCCTCGTCAAGATCTGGGGGCACGATTACTTCGGGACAGATCGTGTGGTCGATGATCTTGTCAGACGGCTGCGCAAAAAAATGCCTGACTTAAAAGTCGAGACCATTTATGGATTTGGCTATAGGATGCTAAAAGGATGAAGAACAAACCGCTCGCTTTTCAAATCTGGGTTGTCATCTCTGGCATTTTACTCACCATTTCGATTGTCCTGATCATTTTATTTTCAAATACATTACGCAGCTTCTTTACGAATGAAATTTATAAAAACATCGAAAACGAGCAGCAGGTGTTAACAGAATACCCTCTGAATCGAGACGGCTCACCAAAGTCGACACCAGAAAACCGCTCGGTTCAGCACATTCTGATTCCGTCAGATGAATTAAATCAAATGGCTCAGTTTTTCCCGCATGCCTTTATTGAAAAAGTGCAGTCCTTTGTTAAAAAACAAAAAAGCGCAACAAAACGCTATTCTGAAGAAGTGAATGGCCAGCATATCTTTTTTGTGATCAAAAAAGTCTCAACAGGCAATACACAATATATTCTCTTGTCATATGCACCCGATTCTTATCGAGATGACTTGTCCTTTACGCTTTTTAAACAGCTGATATTCATCTTAGGAACGGTTATTTTATTAAGCTGGATTCCTTCGATTTGGCTCGCCCGCTACTTATCACGTCCAATTGTTGCGTTTGAAAAGCACGTCAAGCGCATTGCACAAGAAGACTGGGACGATCCTGTGATTGTTGACCGGCAAGATGAAATCGGCAAGCTGGGGCATACGATTGAAGAAATGAGACAAAAGCTCATTCAAAAGGATGAAACAGAACGAACACTTTTGCAAAATATATCACACGACTTAAAAACACCTGTAATGGTCATCCGCGGTTATACGCAGTCTATTAAAGATGGAATTTTTCCTAAAGGAGATCTTGAACAAACGGTGGAAGTGATTGAAGGCGAAGCGGAAAAGCTTGAGAAGAAAATCAAAGATTTGCTGTATTTAACAAAGCTTGATTATTTATCAAAACAACATCCGGCGCATTCTCCCTTCCTTGTGAGTAATACAATGCTGGAAGTGGTTGACCGTTTACGCTGGTCGAAAAATGAATTGCAGTGGAACGTGGACTTAGATGATGAGGCTGCACTTGAAGGCGATCCAGAACAATGGAGCAAATTATTTGAAAATGTATTAGAAAATCAACTTCGCTACGCAAAAAGTAAAATTGACATTCATATGAAGCAGGAAGAAGATCAAATCCGCATCGTTATTCGTAATGATGGCCCTCCAATTGAAGAACACATGCTATCCAGCCTATACGAACCTTTTAGTAAGGGAAAAAAGGGCGAATTCGGCATTGGATTAAGCATTGTCAAACGAATTCTTTCAATGCATCAAGCGTCCATATCAATTGAAAATGATGAACTAGGTGTACGCTATACGATCACTGTTCCAAAGAAGAGGCTGTAGGTTTTAAACCGCAGTCTTTTTTAGATGAATGAATACCCATTGAAATCACGGTATGTGGCTTTGATTTTCTTGCCAGCTTGATACATCCATTTCTTTTCAATGGTTGTCTCTTTCGGCATTTTGACTTTTTCTACTTGAATTCCTTTTGCTTTCAACCGTCTAATCATGTCATCGATTTCTCTCATGGAACATCATCCTTTCACATTTTTTGACCAGTTGGTCACCTTACTTTATAATATAAAGAATTACACTGTAAAAAACAAGTTACAATCTGATTAATTTTTGAAAAGTTTTGTCGTTTATGACCGATAAGTCACATCTCTTTGCGCACGTTTCCTAAGACATTTGTCTCTCGGTAAGAAAGGATGACATTCATATTGAAAAAGAAAGAAAAAATGATCATTGAGGCTGGTATGAAGTTATTTGCCAGCAAAGGCTATAATACAACGTCTGTTCAGGAAATTGCGGATGAATGCCACATGTCAAAGGGTGCGTTTTACCTTTATTTCAAATCGAAGGAAGCACTGCTTATTTCGATCTTGCATTACTATTACGATAAGGTATTTACCCGGATTCATGAGGTTCAAACAGAGGGCGGCACACCAAAAGAAGCCTACCGGAAACAGCTCACTGTCTATTACGATAATATTTTGCAGCAAAAGGATTTTATTAAAATGCAGCTAAGCGACAGGGCGCTCCCATTGAACGAAGAAACGCAGCAGCTTGCAAAGCAAATTCGGCTTGCGACGATTCAGCTGCACATTGATAACATGAAGCAAATGTATGGAGATGCAGCCATTCCTTATATGGCTGATCTTTGTTTAACGATCGAGGGCATGAGTCACGTTTACTTTGAGCTTGCCATTTTATATGATTTTCAGCTCGAAGCAGAGGAGCTTGCCTCAACAATGATTCACCGTATCGATGATCTAATGGGCGGTATGATGAAGCGCAATGACCATCCGCTCATTTCTGTGGACCAAGCAAGCGACTGGTTCGGCCCTATTTATGAACGATCATTTGACCCGCTCACAGAATCTCTATTAAAAGAATTAAGAGAACTGGCAGAAGCACATTATGAAGTGAAAGACGAGCCAGATTTATTTGAAGCGCTTGGCATTTTAGAAAACGAGTTAAACAAACAAAAACCAAGACAAGTCATCGTCAAAGGCATGCTTTATCAATTGAAATTATACACACCGCTTCAGCCTGTCTCAGGCTCCTTATTACGCATTCTAAAAGAAGATCATTTATAAAACCCAGGGCTTGCTTGCCCTGGGTTTATGATTGTGACAAAAACAAACAATCAAACTTCTTTTCTGTGATTTCAGGGAGTTTCCATTAAAAAAACCAGAGGCACAGAGGCCTCTGGTGTCTTATTTTGCTTTCGGTGTCACCATTTCTTCTGGTTTCACAAACTCTTCAAACTGCTCTTCTGTTAATAGCTCTAATTGAAGGGCAGCTTCTTTTAACGTTAAACCTTCTTTGTGCGCAAGCTTCGCAATTTTCGCTGCATTTTCATATCCGATGTGCGGGTTCAGTGCCGTCACAAGCATCAATGAATTATTCAGGTTTTTCTCGATTGTTTCTAGGTTTGGTTCAATTCCAACGGCACACTTGTCATGGAATGAGTTCATGCCGTCAGCAAGCAATTCAACTGACTGCAAGAAGTTATAGATGATGACCGGCTTAAATACGTTCAGCTCGAAGTTTCCTTGGCTTGCGGCAAAACCGATCGTTGCATCATTCCCCATGATTTGTGCGGCAACCATTGTTAAAGCTTCACTTTGAGTTGGGTTGACTTTTCCTGGCATAATGGAGCTGCCTGGCTCATTTTCAGGAATGATCAATTCACCAATTCCGCAGCGAGGACCACTTGCAAGCCATCTCACATCATTGGCAATTTTCATTAAGTCAGCTGCAAGAGCTTTAAGCGCACCGTGTGCATATGTGATTTCATCATGGCTTGTGAGCGCATGGAATTTGTTTGGTGAAGAATTGAACGTTTGACCTGTTAACTGGCTGATTTCTTCTGCCACGTATTTACCAAACTCAGGATGTGCGTTAATTCCCGTACCAACAGCTGTTCCGCCAATGGCAAGTTCTCTCATTTTTTCAGTAGATTCTAAAATCATTTCTTTTGAACGATCAAGCATGTACACCCAGCCGCTAATCTCTTGGCCAACTGTAAGAGGTGTTGCATCTTGCAAATGCGTACGGCCAATTTTCACGATTTCTTGGTATGCTTTTGCTTTCTCATCAAGCGTCGCTCTTAACTGGTCAATCGCAGGCAATAGCTTTTTGTACACAGCTAAAACAGCTGCCACGTGCATAGCCGTTGGGAATGTATCATTTGAGCTTTGGCTGCGGTTGACATCGTCATTCGGGTGAATGCTGAATTCACTATTTTTATCTTTCAAGTAAGCAGTTGCTCTATTTGCAACGACTTCGTTCATGTTCATGTTACTTTGTGTTCCACTTCCTGTTTGCCATACAACAAGCGGGAAATGCTCGTCATATTTTCCACTGATGATGTCATCACATACAGCAGCAATCGCTTCTGCTTTTTCACTTTCTAAGTTGCCAAGACGTTCGTTGGCAATCGCTGTGCTACGTTTCAAAATTGCAAACGCATTCACAACTTCCTTTGGCATTTTCTCAGAACCGATTTTGAAATTTTCTTTGCTTCGTTGTGTTTGTGCACCCCAGAACTTGTCCTTTGGCACCTTGATTTCGCCCATTGTATCTTTTTCGATTCTAAATTCTGTCATTATGTATCCCTCCATAGCTTCATCACTCAACTCTATTCTATACAAAAAACGAAAATCCTTTAAGCGTTTTCAATTAAAATTTTATCTTTATTTTAATTTTAGTTCAATATAAACACGAACATCTTTGGAATATTTGTATTTCGGATTGGTTTTTCCGTAATCTTTTGACGTATAGGTCACCTCATAATGCTTGTCAAACGACTGTAGAATACGGTCGATCTCCTCTTTTGTTCCTGCTAAACGAATTTGCGCCATCTTCTTTCCTCCAACACCGTGATTCTTTCATATACCACAAAATAATGTAACACAGAATATTGTTTTTTCAAGCAGGTAATGCTAAGAAAAAGAAATTGAGGCGGGTGATCCTTTTGAATCAAACTCCATTGAAAGAGCACTTATACGATAATCTCTCTGTCATTCTCCCTCAGTTAAAGGACATGGATGATTTGATCCATGAGAAAAAAACATTGCCTCATGGACAGGTTGTCTACTATTTATACATTAAAGAAATGAACGAAGCGATGCAGATTCAATCCTTCTTAAAGCTGCTATTGCAAGATCATGCCTCTCTAACAAAAGAGAAGCTAGAATCCAATTTATCGATGATGACTACCCGTACGGTAAAAACCTCTGAAGAGCTAGTAGATGCTATTTTCCAAGGACATTGTGTCGTACTGATTAACGGATTTCAACATGCTTATATTTTAGAAACACATGGAACGAAGAAACGCAATTTAGGAGATGCTACGTCTGAAACCGTCGTAAGAGGACCAAAAATTGGTTTCATTGAAGATATCAACACGAACTTAGCTCTCGTCAGACAGCGTTTGAAAAACCCTGATCTCAAAACAGTAGACATGAAAATCGGTGAAAAGAAATACACCCAAGTATCGATCATGTACATTGATGGTATCGTTGAGCCCTCTGTTTTAAAAGAGGTAAAAAAGCGACTCAAACAAGTCACGATTGATGATATTCAAGACTCTGGCATTCTTGAGGAGCTCATTGAAGACAATGTGTATTCTCCTTTTCCGCAAATTCAAAACACAGAACGGCCTGATAAAGTGGCATCTGCTTTAAACAATGGGCGCGTCGCCATCTTTGTCGATCATTCGCCTTTTATCTTAATTGTGCCTGCTTCCCTCGCAACGATTATGCAGTCACCTGATGATTATTATGAAAGATGGATCGCCGCCTCTCTGATTCGTTTGCTGCGTTTTACGTCCATCTTTCTCACATTGTTTTTATCGGCCATCTATATTGCCCTTGTGTCCTTCCATCAAGGTCTTTTGCCCACAACTTTAGCCATTTCCATCTCAAGCACAAGAGAGAATGTCCCCTTTTCGCCTATTGTAGAAGCACTCATCATGGAAATGACCATTGAGCTGTTGCGTGAAGCTGGGTTAAGACTGCCTAATCCACTTGGACAAACAATCGGACTTGTGGGCGGAGTTGTCATTGGGCAAGCAGCCGTACAAGCACATATCGTCAGCTCCATTATGGTCATTATTGTCAGCGTCATTGCACTTGCATCCTTTACCTTTCCTCAATATGGAATGGGGATATCATTTCGTGTCCTTCGCTTTGTGTCCATGTTTGCTGCAGCTGCATTCGGTTTATATGGACTTGTCCTGTTTATGCTCGTCTTACTCACTCATTTGACAAGACAAAAAAGCTTTGGCACCCCATATTTTTCACCAGATTTTGTGTTTAGTTATAAAAATGAGGACAATTCCATCATCAGATTGCCTTTGAAGAATCAAAAGAAAGGAGAACGATATGGTCAATCATAAAGAGTCGATCACAAGCTATCAGGCAAGTGCCATTATCGCCAATACCACGCTAGGTGCAAGTATGATGATTCTGCCAAGATCAATGGCTCAAGCTGCGCAAACACCTGACGGCTGGATTGCACTCTTACTCATGAGTGTGATATACATTGTGTTCATTTTTGTCAATGTGCTCATGATGAAAAAGGTCTCCTTTTCTTCCTACTATGACTATACAAAAGAAGGGCTTGGGAAATGGATTGGCTCACTTGCCAACCTGTTGATTATTATTTACTTTCTCGGCGTTGCCAGCTATGAAGTACGGGCTATGTCTGAGATGGTGAAATTCTTTCTACTTCAAAACACACCTGTAGCGGTGACAATGATCAGTTTTATTTTGGTTGGTTTTTATCTCGTAGTTGGCGGAATTGGTGATTTTGCCAGACTGTGCCCATTTTTCCTCATTGTCACCTTAATTATCTTATTTATTGCATACGGACTCAGTGTGCAAGAATTTAAATTAGATAACCTAAGGCCTGTATTAGGAGAGGGATTCTCTCCTGTCTTCAAATCCTTGAACGCATCAGCCATTTCATTTGTAGGTATTGAAATGATGCTGTTTATGCCTGCCTACATGAAAACGCAAAAACACACTTTTGCTTATGGCGCAATCGGCTTTTTGGTTCCTGCGATCATCTATATTTTCACCTATATTCTTGTGGTTGGTGCGTTCACGGTGAAAGAAACAGCGACTTTGACTTGGCCGACGATTGCCTTATTTCAATCGTTTGATATACAAGGGATTTTTATTGAACGGATTGAATCCTTTTTGCTCATCGTTTGGCTTGTCCAGCTTTATACGAGCTTTGTAGGATATACATTTTTTGCTGCAATGGGCGTATCCAAACTGACTAAATTCCCTAAAAAGGTCGTGCTCGCGTTGATGGGAATTGTCATCTACTTTGCCGCCAGTTTCCCAAAGGATGTTGATACAGTGCGTGATTATTTAACCTATGTGAACCATTTATTTTTCCTTTTATTCGGTATTCTCCCGTTTCTCTTATTTATCATCGTGTTTTTGAAAAGGAGGCGGAAAGCTGTATGAAAAAGAACGCAACCTTTGCAATCCTGACCCTTGTTCTATTAAGTGGATGCTGGGATAGTACCAATATTGAGGAGCTCAACATGGCGATTGGTTACGGCTTAGATAAAGGCGATGACGGTCATAAGCTTAAAATATCTATGCAAGTCCTTGTTCCACAAAAAATTGAACAGGAATCCAGCGTGAAAGACCCAACAAAGATTATTGAAACTAGTGGAGATTCCGTGCATCAAATTTTCCGAACAACGACACTGAAAAGTCACCGTATTTTCGCCCAGCAGTTGAGGGTGTATTTATTTTCTGAGGAGCTCATCAGTGAGAATAATTTCGACTTGGTCATTAATCAATTTATTCGAGACAATGAAACGCGGAGAGGAAGCCTCGTCTTTATGACCTCTGAGAAGCCAGGGGACTTGCTGAAAATCAATGACGATGGACAGCCAGCTTCTTCTACACTATATGATATTTCTGGGAATACAAAATCGACCATACGTATGTTAAAGCCCGTTTCATTAGGAGATATTTCTTCTGCTATGCAAAACAATGTATCTTTTGCTGTTCCGAAAGTCAGTGTAGATCAAGGGAAATTAATACTCGACGGTGCCTCTATTATTAAAAACAAACGATTTCTCACCAACATCTCTCCGTTAGCCGTGCAGTCATACAACCTATTGACTGGGGACGGAAAAGGCGGAGTCGTTGAATTTAAATATAATCACAGCATCTATTCTTTTGAGATATTTAAACTGAAACACAACATTGAAACAAATAAAACAGCCAGCGGAAGATATCAATTTAATGTTTCAGTGGAGCTTGATGGAAGATTGTCTGAGGATTGGAATGAACGGGAAAATTCATTTAATGAAAAATACCTCCAAGAAATTGAGAAAGTCGTGGCACATCGACTGGAGGAAAATGTGAAAGATTTTATCGGGGAATTACAGCATGAGATCAAAGCAGATTTTTGTGGATTTTATCAAAAAGCGAGTATTGCCTATCCGAAGGAATTCCGAAAAGAAGCAAAACATTGGGATGACATTTTTATTGAATCGGATATTCGTTACAAGGTAAATGTGAAAATCCGTGACTTCGGGACTAAGGGCGCAACACAATCCTTATAGAGTATGTTAAAATGGTAAGAAAAAAAGGGTGTCAATCATGAAACGAGCTTTACTTTCGGCCGGCATTCTATTTTTGATTCTAGGAATACTTCTGTTAGTCGTGGTATTCATGCAATCAAAAGAAGATTTCTTCATTGAAGCCGACAGCTTTTCAAGCACATTTTTGATCGTGATTTATTATGGACAAACCCCTGCGCTCCTTCTGATTGGAGGCGGTTTATTTGTTGGACTTTCACAGATCATTGATTTGCAAGAGAAAAAAGCGGCAGTGGCAAAGGAAAGCGTCAAGCTGCTTTCCGAGATGAAGAAAACCCTGGAAGACAAATCGGCCGAGGAGCAGGAGGCTTTTCCAGTTCCTGAGCTCCATCAACTATCCGAACGTCCAATCACAGGACAGAAGGACTAATTTTGCGCATGTTCCAGCAGCTTTCATTTGAAAGCTGTTTTTTTATTGAATCAGCTTATGGCGATGTGCATACACGGCCGCTTGTGTGCGGTCTTCTACATCAAGCTTGGAAAGAATGTTGGTAATATGCGTCTTGACTGTTTTGATGGTAATAAACAATTCCTCAGCAATGACCTTATTCGATTTCCCATCTGCAATCAGCTTTAATATTTCCATTTCTCTTGCGGTTAACGAATCGTGCAGAATGGACCCATTTGATGAATGGCGGAGTTTGTTCATGACCTTTCCAGCTACTTTTGATTCAAGCCTTGGTTCGCCGATACTCGCAGACCTGATGGCATCAGCAATTTCTCCTGCTTTCGATGTTTTTAAAAGATAGCTTAAAGCGCCAGCCTCAATAACTGGATACACTTTATCATCATCAATAAAGCTCGTCAGTACAATAATCCGGGCATCCTCTATTTCCTGACAAATTCTTTTCGTTGCTTCGATGCCATCCATGCCTTCCATGACAAGGTCCATTAAAATCACGTCTGGCTTTAATTCAACCGCTAGTTCTACACCTTTTTGTCCATCTGACGCTTCACCGATGACTTCAATATCCGCCTGTGCCTCTAAAAAAGCAGCAAGACCCATTCTCACCATTTCGTGATCGTCAATTAAAAGCACTCGAATCATCGAACGTTCTCTCCTTTTCCTTCATCAAAAATGGGAACCTTCACATCAATTTGTGTGCCTTTTCCCTCAAATGACATAATCTCTGCGACACCGCCTACTTCACTTGTTCTTTCTCGTATCGATTCAAGTCCGTAGGAAGCAGTCTTCACATGATCTGTTTGAAAACCAATCCCGTTATCAATTATTTTCAGCTGAACTTGACGGTTTCGAATGAGCAGACGCACTGTCACCTTTGTCGCCTTTGCATGCCTAAACACATTGGAAAGGGCTTCTTGCACAATTCGGAACAGATGGTCCTCCACCCCTTTAGACAGCGGAGCATCATCTTCTATTTCCCAATCAATATCAATTGGCTGCTTTGCCTGAAATTCATTGAGCAGCTCAATCAAGCCTTTTTTCAAGTCTTTTCCTTCAAGGGTGATCGGTCTTAAATGCAGAAGAAGTGCACGCATCTCATTTTGTGCATCGCCAGCCATTCGTTCCACAAGTCGCATTTGCTTTAAAATCTTTTCATCCTTTTCCTTCATCCCTTCAAGAATCGCAGACGTCATCATCGAAATGGCGAATAGCTGCTGGCTGACTGCATCATGCAGATCACGCGCTAGACGCTGACGCTCTTCAGAGACAACCGATTTTTTCATTTGAACCTGCCATTCAGCTCGCTCATTTGAGAGCTTTTGTAAGGAGGCTACTTGCCCTTCCACTCGTTTCGCCATTTCATTTAATTGATCTGCCGCCAAACCAATTTCATCATCACCTAGAGAAGGCAGTCTATAGGCAAAATTCCCATTTTCAAACTTCAAAATCGACTCTACAAGCTGATCCAGCCGCTTCTTATGCTGATAGCCAAACACATGCCCCGCTGATACACCAATGGCGAGACTAATAATGAGTAAAATACAAAAAAACGGGATGCCGAACCACCGCGTAGACAGCAAAATCATGGGATCAAGCTGGTAATAAAAAAACATCGGGAATGTCGTCATGATGACAACGCCAAGCGAGATACCGACTGCCAGACGAACAGATTGCCACTGGATGCCTAAATGCAGTTTCCTCATAAGTACCTCACATCCACATCCCCAATCAATAGAGAGATGGAGATTTTCACTTTTCGCTTGCTTTCGTCATAATCATTTGTCATGACATACACTTTACTGCCGAACCCGCTTCTTTTTTCATCAATGATTTTCATATCACCGATCGCAGCCGAAGCACTCACACATACTTCAATATCCTGAGGTACATAAATATCGACATCTCCAATGAGTCCACTAATGACGATCGTGCTCTCTTCCTCAGCAATGATCGCCTTTGATAAATCGATTTTGACATCGCCAATAAAACCTGAAATGGTCAAATCGCTTAATTGAAATGGTTTTTTCATCAGCCTGACTTCACCGATAAAGAAATCATGTTCTTTGCGCGGCTTTGCCTGGCTTTTTGTTTTCTTCTGATCGCCCTCTTTTTCAAGATTGACTTTCAGTGAAGGCTTCCCATCGTCTGATGATTCCTTTTTATCGACATCAAAAACAGGTTTGTTTTTCAATAAACGATAGCCCGCATAGATCAAAAAGGCAGCAAATAAATACCCAGTCAAACTAAACGTGATATTTAGTAGAAACTTCAAGAAGAGAAAGCCTGCAAAAATATAGGAAACCGAACCGAGCCAACGTTTAGATCGAGAGTGCAGCCAATAACCAGCTAGAGCAAAAAACACTGGCCAAAATAGGTCTGCCCCAATCCCAATAATTTTGAGAAAAAGATTAATACCAAAAATCACCACAATGATGCCTAAAATTTGATTTCTAGAAAAACGCAGTTGACTCGCCTCCTTCCTTTTTACGTTTGTTTACCGCAATTTTAAGTTTCCGCTTGTCATCTCAATATCGACTAAGTGTGTCCCTTTCCCATGCGTGCCTGTAAAACCTCGGCCTTCACTATCCACTTGGTCAAAATCATACGAATGATCAATACGTCCACTCGTTTTTTTCACTTGGACTTTGAAATCTCCCTCATCTGGCAAGTTAAATTTCGCACTGCCTGATGTCATGTGAAAGTCGACTGGTGAATCAATTGTATCAAAGCTTGCTGTCAGCCTGCCGCTTGTCATGCCTAATTGCAGCTTTCCTTTTACATCTTGAATATCAGCACGACCAGAAGTGGCACCAATATCACTTTCCTTCGCATCAATATGAGACACTGAGAGTCTGCCAGAAGTCGCCTTGATTTCCACTCGATTTGCTGAGAAGTTCTCAGCTGTGAGGTTTCCGCTCGTTGATTTGAGCGTCACATCTTGAAGAGACAGCTTTCCTTCGCCATTTACTTCGCTCACGCCGATTCCACCTGTTATTTTCACATCTTTATGATAATCTGTTGGAATTTTGACTAAGAGTTCTCCTTTTTCAAATGCAGAGAAAAACAAAAATCCTTTATTTTCAGCACGGACTTTGAATGTTCCGCCTGTTTGTTCCGCATACATTTTCCCTTTTCCATTCACAACCATCACAGAAATATCCGAACGATCTTCCGGCTTCACCTTGATGCGAAATCCAGAAAGAGAGATATCTAATTGTTCAACCTCATCCTTTTTCGCTGAAGCTGTTGTGACCGCTTTATCACGAGAAAAGCTCAAATGAAAGAGATCTCCATTTTTGAAAAGCATCCCAATCATCAAAAAAACACCAACAAGTATACAAATTAGACCAATGAACCGTTTCATTTATATCATCCCTTTATCCTTTGACCTTTTTATTATAAGGAAAAGCGAAACAGAAAGAAATCAAATAACGGAAGAAAAATCCTGTTTTTCTTCCGATTTGACACATTTCCATTAGTTTGCCGGCTGTTTCTCAGGCTGCTTTGATCGTTGAAGCTTTTGCCATTCCTTTTCAACCTCATCAGCGTAATCAAGATGAGCATAAGCACCCTGATCGGCAAATTGTGCATAACTACCCGCTTTTGTCTCCATTTCCTCTATACGATTCTCCATGCGTAGAAATTCTTTATAAGCACTTTCACTATCAACCTTATTCATAGATTCATTCATATGCTGCTTTGCCTGTGCGGCATTGGCTCTTGCAATCAGCGCTTGCTTCTTGTCTTTAACATCACGCAGCTTTGTTTCTAGATGCTGCAACTGTTCTTTCAGCTCTTTCAACTGTTTAACAGATTGCTGGTAGGCTTCTTGATATTCGTTGTGCTTTTCTTCAAAATACTTCATTTCAGTCAGTGCTTTCCGTGCAAGTTCTTCTTCTCCTGCATGAAACGCCAGCTCCGCCTGTTTCTTTCGCTTATCAGCAAATTCTTCTGTTTCTTCTGCTTTTCTCAAGAAACCTTGCTGAATGGTTTGCTGTTTGATAATCGCATGCTTCGCTTTGGCAATATCGTCCTCCATATCACGAACATATTGATTCAGCATGACACGCGGATTCTCCAATTTATCTAAACCTTCATTGACTGTTGCAACAAACATATCACGTACTCTTCTTAATACCATTTCATATTCCTCCCTTTATTTTTTCTTTAAAAAGTCTTCCCATTCTTGATCAAATGACGTGTGCATCGGTTCTTCCATGTTCGGTGCCGTGTTTGGCTCCATATAGGATGATCTGCCGGATGATTCCTTTGCAGATTCACCATTGATCATCTTCCAGCCAAAGTAGAGAAGTACTCCAGCAAATGCGATTCCGAGTAAAAATGGCAGCGACTGCACGACGAGCAATACACCGATAATAGAGAGAATGACCCCTGTTGTCTTACTGCCTTTATCATATTTTTTGACACCTACATAAATGAGCCACGCCCCAATCAAAGTCGGGATCAGCCCGCCCAATGAACCACCAAAGAAGATGGATAAACCGATAAACATCAGGATTGAACCGATGATGGTTTTACTTGTTATTTTCATCTTCATGCCTCCTTTCTTGCTCCTTGCTTTAACTATAGTCAAAAAAGGAAGCCGGCAAAACGTGTCGTAGATTGATCTTTGGTTGCGACCAGAGTCGTAACATGGCTCAGACTGAACAATTGAATCAAACAAAAAACACTCTTCGAAAAGAAGAACATCAACATGAAGACAAAGCCGCTCACTTATTTACCATTTCTAGCTCTTGTGGGTGCTAAACGTATGGTAAAATCACAAAATAAGTAGTATATAGATTAAATAAATAGGCAGGTGTCGTACATTGATCAATAGAGATCAACTAGCTGATCTATTTGCTAGTCATTCTTTTCACATACAAGAAATCTATCGTTTAGTCATCCAGCCCCATAGTACATTAAGTGAATTTAAGACAGAAAGTGCTGGCTTTCTTTTCAGCATTCGCGGAGAAGCTAGACTGAATATCAATGGAAAAAGCTACAATTTGCAGCCAGGATCTGTCATGCATGTAACACCGGGATGCCAGCTTGCCTTGCAGGTAATCAGTCAATCAGAATACGAATACCATTCACTTTTTTATCATTTGAATTGTGATAAAGAATCTGACTTTGACAATACTTTCAAGCTGGAAACGGGAGCAAATCCGAGAATCATAGAAATACTCACCATGCTCCATCAAAATATCCATACACCTGGTGGGATGGGAAAACTTCGAGTCAAAGAATTATTTTTGCGTCTCCTATATCAAATTCTAATGGGCTGTAAGCAGAAAGATAGCTCTCCTAATGAAAGGGTCATCGAGGAAGCTGTCGCTTATATTAGAGGACAATATATGAATCCATTAACACTTCAGGATCTCGCTGAATTGTGCGATATGAATCCCAAAAGCTTCTCATATTTTTTTCACAAATATACCGGACTTCACCCAATTGACTATGTGATCCAGTATCGTATGGAAAGAGCGCGTGAAATACTTAAGACAGGCAATATTCCGATAAGTGATGTTGCTATGACTGTCGGTTACCCTAATCCGCTCTATTTTAGCAGAGTATTTAAAAAGAAATTCGGAGTGCCACCTAGCGCATATACCGTTAGATAAATCTGTCGTATTTCTTCTCAAAACGATGGATGTCAGCCTCATTCCTTAGAGGGTTTCTACAGCTCTCTATGAAACAACCAGCCTAACTGCCTCAGAAATAGATCATCTCTCTTCTGTCAGCCCTGATTAGATAATAATGCATGTGATATTCGTTATTTGTGCATTCGCATTTCACGAGGTCCTTGCTATACTATTCGATGATAATGATTATCAATATCAATTATTGCTGAGTGATATTCAGCAACGACAGGGAGGCAGATGATGTGAACAAAAAAAGGCAGCTTTGTATCGGATTGTCCTTGTCAGCGACCTGGCTGAAGGGAAAAGGCTGGCAGCATCCAAACAGCATGGTAGAACACTTATTCTCAACCAACTTCTACGTCGAGCTTGCAAAGAGAGCAGAGATGGCCAAGCTTGACTTTCTTTTTAAGCCGGATGCGCTGGTCCTCCACATAGAGTCTTTGGATCACTCTCCTGGCTTTGGAGGTCTTGATCCAACGGTTCTACTTGCTTCGATTGCACATGAGACGAATCAAATTGGACTTGTTTCAACCGCTTCGACTACGTTCAATCCTCCATATGTAGTGGCAAGACAGATTCAATCCTTGCACTCGATCAGCAATGGACGTGCCGGCTGGAATATTGTCACTTCGATCGACGGAGCCGATCATTTTAGCCATTCACCCATGCCATCATCAGAAGAACGATATAAGAAGGCGATGGAATTTACGGATGTTGTACGCAAGCTTTGGGAGAGCTACCCAAACGAGGCGCTACTCATCAATCGGACGACAGGACAATTTGCTGACAAGAAGAGAATTTCTTCTATTCAACATGAGGGGCATTTCTTTCATGTTAAGGGTCCGCTCAATGTGCCGGCCCATCCGTCAGGAACCATTCCTTTGTTTCAGGCAGGTGCTTCGGAAAAGGGGCGTGATTTTGCCGCTTCAACTGCAGATGCGATGTTTGCATCCACCCCTGATATGGCCTCAGCTATTCAATTACGGAAAGACATGAGGAGAAGAGCATGCAAGCATGGCCGCCAGCCGGATGACATCCGTGTGCTGCCTGGCTTGTACTTTTTTTTAGGAAAAACACGTGACGAGGCGCATGAAATGTATAGAGAGGCACATTCCCATCTAAGCACTGCACAAGGTTATGCAGCAATTCAATCGATTCTAGGTCTCGATATTCGCCATCTCCCTTTAGATCAACCCGTTCCTGCCGATATGCTACAAGGATTGGATGAGCAGGTACGCAGTCAGACCCATGCTGATTTGCTGCGCAGGTTGATTGTACAAACGCAGCCTACCGTAAGAGAACTACTCTCTAGGCCTGAGGTCATTGGATCGGCACACTGGGTAATCGTGGGAACAACTGAGGATGCACAGAGAGAAATAACCAGATGGTTTGAAACAGGTGCTTTAGACGGATTCATTGCACTTCCGGGCTCAGTACAATCACTAGAACTATTTTTTAACGAATTGGTCCCTTTACTTGTCCAACATGGCTTGTTTAGGAGTGAATATACAGGATCCACCTTGCGTGAACATATGGGGATGAAATAAAGCACGACCACAATAAACATTTTGAGAGGAGTTTTGAAAAGATGAATAAAAAATTAATGATCATCGGCTTCATTTCCTTATTGATGCTGATCATGGCGGCTTGCGGTGGCGGAGACAAACCTAAGCAATCAACTACGGCCTCCGGAAGCAAAAATATCGGAATTGAAGATTCAGGAGATGCTGCTACGAAAACAATAGAGTATCTTGGGAAAACGTATACCATCCCGAAAAAAACCGAAAAAATCGTCATTACTGGGGCGATGGAAGCGATGGAAGATGCACTTGTACTTGATGTTCATCCAACAGGGGCAATATCAGTAGGAGGAAAGTTTCCGAAAATATTTGCTTCGATCACAGGCGATTCCGAATCAATTGGTGAAAAACAGCAGCCGAATTTTGAGAAAATATTAAAATTGAAACCTGACGTTATTTTAGGTTCCTCTAAATTTCAACAAGTCGTACTAAACAAGTTAGAGAAAATTGCTCCGACCATTCCAATATCCCATATCGCGACAAATTGGGAGGCTAATTTAGAGCTAATGGCCGATTTAACAGGGAAACAGACGAAAGCAGACAAAATCCTCACTCAATACAAAACAGATGTCAAAGACGCAAAAGCCTCGTTAAAGGAGAAGCTCAAGAATAAAAAAGTAGCCATCATTCGAATTCGGGGAGCACAAGCCTTCGTATATCCAGAAGATGTGTATTTCAATCCTGTCTTGTATAACGAATTGGGTCTTGCCGTTCCTCAACCGATTAGGTTGGCAAAGACGCAAGAAGCAATCTCTGTCGAGCAACTAGGGGAAATGAATCCGGATTATCTATTTGTACAATTTTCTACGGATGAAAATCAAGAGGCACAACATGCATTTGATGACATGAAAAAGAATCCTGTTATTCAAAACATGACCGCCTTTAAAAAGGATCAGGTTTATATCAATGTAGTGAATCCACTTCTTGAAGGAGGACCTGCTTATAGCCGCATCCATTTTTTAGAAGTTTTGCAGCAGCAATTAGAAAATAAATGAGACTGCGTATAGTCAGCTATGAAATCATGTGGCTGTTCCAAAACGATGCCCCATCGTCATTTTTAAAGCAAAAGAAGCGAGGCGACGTGTATGATGAAAGACATGGAAGTATATGATGTAACAATTATTGGCGGTGGACCTGCTGGATTGTTTTCCGCCTTTTATAGTGGATTGCGTGAAATGAAAACGAAGTTGATTGAATTCCAGCCAGTCCTCGGGGGAAAGGTTCATGTTTATCCAGAAAAGATGATCTGGGATATAGGAGGATTAACGCCTGTTCCAGGCTCACAGCTCATTGAACAGATTATTGCTCAAGGGCTGACCTTTGAACCAAAGGTCGTACTCGGAGAAAAGGTTACCTCTATTTCTCAAGACGAAACAGGTCACTTTGTTCTCCACACCGCCTCCAATCAAAAACATTACTCCAAAACTGTCATTTTAGCTATTGGAGGAGGTATCCTCAAGCCGATTAAATTAGATATTGAGGGTGCAGAACGATTCGAGGTTCAAAATTTGCATTATACGGTCAAATCCCTTGAACGCTTTAAAGATAAAACCGTGTTGATCTCAGGAGGTGGTAATTCAGCCATTGATTGGGCAAATGAGCTGGAGCCAATTGCCAAACAAGTGTATTTGACCTATCGGAAAGATGCCTTGAAAGGACATGAAGCTGAAATATCGCGCCTGAAAAACAGCTCTGTCCAATGTCTGCTTCATACCTCGATTGAAAAGCTCATTGCAGCAGACGATCATGAGCGGATTGAAACGGTTGTCCTCAAAAATCATCAAGACGAGGCCTTATTTGAGCTAGCAACAGATGAAGTCATTATCAATCATGGATACGAGCGAGACAAAGAATTACTTGCGAATAGTACCATTAAGCTAGAACAGAAGGATTATTGGATTGCAGGAACTCCACTGAGTGAGACGTCAGTTCAGGGCATTTATGCAGCAGGCGATATTTTGCATCATGAAGGAAAATTGCATTTGATTGCTGGGGCTTTTCAGGATGCCGCAAATGCGGTAAACCAAGCCAAACAATACGTAATGCCCGATGCAGGTGCTCATGGGATGGTATCTTCGCACAATGACATATTTATTCAAAAAAATAAAGAGCTGATGAAGCATTTGTATACGAAATAAAGTGTTCATTGAACAAAAGTGACTTAGAATTCCTTCTCTACTTACAGAAGGAGGACGTTTAGCACTCTTCCATTTGAAGAGTGCTTTTCCTCATTTGGAACGAAACACGTCTGCACTTCGTTCATATTCAACATCTGCTTCACCAAGCCGATGATTCACAATACGGGCTGCAGCAAATAAATAGTCGGATAGACGGTTCACATATGTGAGCGTAACTGCTGGAATCTCCTCCTGCTTTGCGAGTGTCACAATATGCCGCTCAGCTCTCCTGACGACTGTTCGCGCCACATGTAAGAGGGCAGCGCCTTCCTGGCCGCCAGGTAAAATAAATTTAGTCAGCGGTGCGGCTTCTTCTACATACACGTCCATTCGCTTTTCAAGGACTGTCACAGATTCTTCTGTTAACTTGCCTTCTTTCGGTGGTTTCACCGCTGCTAAATCACCGCCGCAGTCAAACAGTTCATGCTGAATGACCATCAGTTCAGACAGAATATCTTGAAACAATTCGCCATGCTGCCTCAAGTTTGCCTGGGCAAGTCCAATCAAACTATTCGCCTCATCTAATGTACCGTATGCTTCTACTCTTGCGTCATCTTTATCAGCCCGCCCGCCAATCAAGCCTGTTTGACCTTGATCTCCGGTTTTTGTATAAAGTTTCATTGAGGTTCCCCCTTATCCATTGCTTGTTCCTTTTAGTATACCCTGAAGTGAACAGGATGTATTTGTTTTACTAAAACCACTGTGATTTATATATAAAATCTGAATCCCTAAACAAAAAAGTGAACCAACCGGTTCACTTTTTCATGGCATTCAATGTATGAAGAAGATGCTTCACTTTCAGTCTGACTCTTTCATGTAAATGAGCAGTATGCTCCTTTTCTTCTGCATTGGCAGCAGCGATACAAAGATGATGTACCTGGATACTTGTCTCTTGTTTAATGAAGTGCGTCAGCTCGCCCATCAGCTGGACAGACGCACCATCTGATATCGTTCCTTTCAGCACAAGCCAAACGGACAGCTCTCCTTCTTGATGCATCCCATAAAGAAGGACATCTTCATCATCATCTTCAGCGGCGTATTGCTTCGGCCCATCAGATTGACCAAGAAATAAGTACCCTTCCTCATCATCCAGCATGTCATGGAGTGCTTCAGTTCCCGTTCCAAGGGACCGTGTCCAAAAGAAACCCCCGCTTTTCTCATGTGATGAAAGGATGCGCAATGGCTGATGAGTAGAAAATGTCATTCCGTTTGCGCCATATGTTTTCCACCCATCCGCTAAGTTCAGCCTTGAATGTTCAGAGATGGACGCAGGTTCAATTACCAGCTGAGGGTTTGCCCGCAGTGGATGTTGGAGAGGTGTTACATTTGTTTCATACACCCGGTTCACCCGTTCGGTGGTCAACACATGATGCGGTTCTCCCAGCATGTCCGTCTTTCCTTCATTCAGCAAAAGCAGACTGTCACAATACAAACTGGCAATGTTCACATCATGAAACACACCGATCACCGTTAAGTTAGAGGAAACCGTCTCTTGTTTAATCAAATCGAGTAACTCTTTTTGATAAGCTAAATCAAGAAAACTCGTTGGTTCATCCAGCAATAAATAGTCAGGGCACTGAGCCAGCGCTTGAGCTAAGTAAACCCGCTGCTGTTCTCCACCGCTTAACTCATGGATGGATTGATCTTTAAATTGAGCAATATCTGTTTGGTCCATCACCTTGCTGACAATCTCGATATCTGCTTTCGTAACAGATTGCAGCCAACCTTTCTGATAAGGATAACGCCCAAACTGGACCGTTTCTTCCACTGTAAATGAAAAGGCTTGATCGGTCTTCTGGGGAAGAACCGCCAATTTTTGCGCAAGTGCCTTTGGCCGGTAGGATTGAACTGGATGGCCATCTAGTGTTACTTGGCCGCTCTCAGGTGCTAAAATACCTGCGATCATTTTAAGCAGTGTCGTCTTACCGCTCCCATTTGGACCAAGGATGCCGAGGAATTCCCCTCGCTCCACTTCAAAACTCACGCCGTGAATGACCTCTTTTTCTCCATATCCTCCTCTAACTTCCTTCACTTGAATCATAGATGCGTCCCTCCTCTATATCTGCGAATGAGGATGATGCCAAAGACAGGTGCACCAATTAACGCTGTAATGATGCCAATAGGCAATTCAGTCGGTTCAATGATCGTACGGGAGAGCACATCTGCTAAAACGAGAAAGGAAGCACCATTCAGCATCGACAAAGGCAGCAAATGACGATGATCCGTAATGGATAAAAGACGGATAAAATGCGGAATCACCAGTCCTACAAATCCGATCGTTCCTGACACAGCCACCGCACTTCCAGTCAGAATCGAACCAGCAAGCAACACCACATATTTGCTCCGTTTCACATGAACCCCTAACAGTTTTGCCTTTTCTTCGCCATATGTCATCACATTTAAATCTCTTCCCATCAAGATCAATGCAAATGTACCAATGAGGAAAAAAGGAAGGAAAAGAGCAATATATCGCCAGCCTCTCATAGACACACTGCCTAGAAGCCAATGAATAATCTCTTTTAAATCATCACCTGTTAACGCAATCATTAATGAAATGAGCGCTCCTAAAAAAGAGCTAAAGATGACCCCCGTCAAAATTAAAGAAGAAATGCTCATTCCTCGGTGAACCAGACGGGCAAAAAAGAGGACGAGACATAGTGTGACAAGCGCTGTTGTCATACTCAAAAAAGGCAGTGTAAAACTGCCGAGCAAAGGAAACTGCAAACTGAAAAACAATGTGGCTACAGCCCCCACAGATGCCCCTTGAGATACCCCAAGTGTATAAGGGTCAGCGAGAGGATTTTTTAATAAACCTTGAAAGGCTGCACCAGATAACGCCAGAGCTGCTCCGACTAACGCCGCTAATATCACTCTCGGCAGCCGGATATTCATCATAATATTGCGGTCAATTGCATCAATGGTTCCGACCTGGATTCCAAATACTTCATGAACAAAGATCCGAAGTATAGAAGGAATGGGAATCCCTAAACTACCAAATGAGATTCCCATTCCAATGCTCACCACAAGAAGTAAAACACTTGCTGTGTATGCGATGATGATTTTATTTGAACGTGTCAGGATAAATACTTTTCGCAAGAGCCTCCACTCCTTCAACCAATCGCGGTCCCGGTCGTGATGCCAGATCCGTATTCAATTGAAAGACTTGTTTTTCTTTGACTGCTTTGATCGCCTTCCAGCCGTCTCTTTTTTTCAGATCAGCTAAGCTTGCGCCATCAATCGTAACAATAGCATCAGGATTTCGTTTAATAATTGATTCTTCCGTCATTTGCACCCAGCCTGTTTGGTCGCCAGCAGCATTTTTTGCATGAATGACAGACAACATTTCGTCCATAAACGTTTGTTTACCTGTTGTATAAATTTCAGGCGCACCTGATACTTCGACAAAAACTGTTTTTTGTTTGTCTTTGGAGACGGATTCTGCTTGTTTTTTGATGTCATTCAGTTTTGATTTCATCTCATCTACAAGCTTCGTTGATGCCTCTTTTACGCCGGTTGCTTCACCAATCATATGGATAGACTTATAAACATCTTTGAAGGAAGCCGCATCATTGACAGTCAGCACTTGAATACCTGCATCTTCAAGCTGTTTAAATCCGTCTTTTGAGCTCATTTGTGATGCATGTGCTAAGACAAGATCAGGCTTTAAGGAAATAACCTTCTCTACATTGAAATCAAGACCGCCAATCTTCTCTACCTTTTCTACTTCCTTTGGATAGTTGTCAAAATCTGATCTACCCACGATTTTATTTCCAAGGCCAAGGGCATAGGCAACCTCTGTATTACTTGGAATTAACGAAACAATTCGTTTAGGCTGTTCTTTGATTTCAACTGTTTTACCAGCTGCATCTTTAATGGATACAGGAAATGCGGCAGCCGCTGTCTCTTTAGGCTTTGAACTGTTTGTTTTTTGGTCCGTTTCCGCACCTGCACACCCTGCTAAAACACCGATCACAAGTAACAATGATAGCCAAATACCAGTTAACTTCTTCATCAATAAACCCCCTGCTTTATGTACTGATTGACGTCATCTCTTTCGTCAATTCTTTTCTAATTTCGGGAATATTATACTACAGAGCAGATAGGTTGTATATGTGACGGCCAATACGTTTTTTTGCCCTTATAAAAGAAAAACAGCCTTTGACGTGGCTGTTTTCACTTCCGCTATTGGTTCATATGTTCACCATTAATGACAACTTTCTGAAATGAAGGAGATACTGCATGTTCTAATGAAAGAGGGTACGTGACATCGTCAATGACACAGTCTTTCATTTTAAAGTGTGTGACCGGGGAATGTGAGTATGCGGCGATCTTGACACCATATCGCCCTCCGCTGCTTTTTAGCCCTTCTACTTCAATATGACGGACTACAGGCCTATGCGGACCGGCATCCCCTTCCTCATACATCATGTCGATACAGACCACCTCATGCTTTAAGCTTTTCACTAGATTGTTTTTAAAATAGATGTGTTCAATGGTACCGCCCCTGACAGAGTTGGTCTTAATGCGCAATGCCCTGTCGAGGTTCGGACTGTCCATGACATTATCCTCTGCATATACATACTTGACGCCTCCAGAGATTTCACTCCCGATCGTTACTCCGCCATGACCATCACGCATCGTATTTCTACGAATGACGATGTTTTCAGATGGAACACCGATTCTCCGGCCGTCCTCATTTCTGCCCGATTTAATGGCAATACAATCATCGCCATTATCAAAATAACAATCTTCAATGAGCACATGTCGGCACGACTCTGGATTCACACCATCTGTATTTGGGCCATGACCGATGATATTCACACCGCGGACGATGACGTTTTCACTTAACACCGGATGGACTTGCCACATCGGTGAATCCTTTACTGTTACTCCTTCAATGAGAATGTTTTGGCAATTGTATGGCTGGATAAAGCTTGATCTTAAATAATGTCCTTCACCAAACACTCTTTCTTCCACTGGTATTCTTTTTTCAGCCATTTCAAAAAGAAGCTGACGATCCCGATCTTGAGAGGGTTGACCATTTGTTCCATACTTCCAAGGCCACCAGTGGTGTTCATCCCCTCTCCCGTCCAGCGTGCCTGCTCCTGTAATCGCGATGTTTTCTGCATGATGGGCATAAATAAGTGGTGAATAATTATAAAGCTCAATTCCTTCATATCTTGTTAGAACAAGCGGGAGATAATCACGTGTATCTTGGCTGAAGCTCACATAGGCGTTTTCATGAAGATGAAGCTCTACATTGCTTTTCAATTCTAGAGCGCCTGTCAAAAATGTCCCTTCAGGAATCAGCACACGCCCTCCTTTCAAACGATGTGCATCATCAATGGCAGACTGAATAGCATTTGTCGAAAGCTCTATCCCTTTGTTATCTGCACCATAATGAATGACATTGAATTCACGATCTGGGAACTTTGGCGCTTTTATCTGCTTTAACACATGATCTATACCATCTGTTTCTTTGTCTTTTTTCCCTTGCTTTGCTAAACGTGCGAGTCCAATTCCTGTTAGTACTGTTCCTGCTGTCACATACATCAAATTCCGTTTTTTAGACATTTCCTCATCCCCCAGACGCCTTAAAGTGTCACACCTGTTTTAAAAATAGCCAACTCTCTAAAATTGTTTTTTTCATGATTTAACAGCTTTCCACTCGCCACATCAATCACCGTGGCAATGAACTTCTCTAGCACCACATCTTCTGATACATCCTCAAGCAATTCCCCCGCATTAAAGTCTATCCAATGTTTTTTTGTTTCATATAACGCGGTATTGGTCGATACCTTCATCGTTGGAACAAATGTGCCAAACGGTGTGCCTCTGCCTGTTGTAAAGAGGACGAGCTGACAGCCAGACGCTGCGAGAGCAGATGAAGCAACCAAATCATTCCCAGGCGCACTTAATAAATTCAATCCTTTTCGTTTTAGCAGCTCCCCGTATGTTAAAACATCCTTTATAACGGAAGTACCCGCTTTTTGTGTACAGCCGAGAGATTTATCTTCTAATGTCGAAATTCCTCCTGCTTTATTTCCCGGGGAAGGATTTTCATATACTGGCTGTCGATGATCCATAAAGTATTGTTTAAAATCATTGATCATCTGCACAATATTGTCGAATGTCGCTTTTGATTCCGCTCTCTCCATTAAGATCGTTTCAGCCCCGAACATTTCCGGTACTTCTGTTAAGACGGTGGTTCCGCCTTGAGCCACAATAAAATCGGACAGTCTACCTAAAAGTGGATTTGCGGTAATGCCTGAAAACCCATCTGATCCTCCGCATTTCAAGCCAATTTTCAGCTCAGATAACGGAATGTCTTCACGCTGATCTTCTTTCGCTGCGTCATAAATTTCCTTGAGCAAAGCGACACCTGTCTCAATCTCATCCCCTACTTCTTGGCTTCTTAAAAATTTCACCCTCGTCTGGTCATACTCCCCTAATGTAGCCTGAAAATCCTCAATGTCATTGTTTTCACAGCCAAGCCCTAGAACGAGAACCCCTCCAGCATTTGGGTGCTTTACGGCATTTTGAAGAATGGTTTTTGTGTTTTCATGATCATCCCCAAGTTGGGAGCATCCATAATTGTGCTTTAATACTAACGCCGTTTCAAAAGGATGGATGCTTCCCCCCATTTCAGCGGTAAATATTTGAATGATTTGATCGGCAATGCCATTGACACACCCAACTGTTGGGACAATCCAAAGCTCATTTCGTATACCACTTGCGCCATTTTTCCGTTTATACCCTTTGAATGTCAGATTCGTTTTTTCATAGGGGTTTTCTGTTAAAGAAGGGCGGTATTCGTAATCGAGCTTACCTGATAGATTCGTTTTGATATTGTGCGTATGCACCCATTCTCCAGCAGAAATCTTAGTGGCTGCATGACCAATGGGGTAGCCATATTTGATGATATTCTCTTTTTCTTTGATCTCAGCCAATGCAAATTTATGACCTTTAGCAACGGTTTCTTTTAAAATGATTGTATGACCTTGGTGCTGAAGCTCTTCGCCTTGCTCAAGCACTTTTAAAGCGATACCAACATTATCTGAAGGATGAATCACAACAAAGTCTCTCATGCCTTCTCCCCCTGACTTTCATATTGAAGAATTTGGTGAACAGCAGCTCTCATGCCATTTTCATGTATGAAGGTGAGCTGCTCGGCTACTGCATCCTTCAGCCCTGCGATCTTCGTCAAATCCATCCCCCATAAAACTTCGTTTGAAAGAAGTCGATCGACCATTGATTCATAGGAATGGTCCACTTCCTCCCATGCTTCCTTCATGAATGTCATCACAGACTCATCATCCTTTATTTGATCTGCATGGACTTGATAAAAATAAATCAAACTGCTCAGTGAGAACATAAGTTTCGTAGGCAACTGTTTTTTTAGCTCTATATAATCTAGAAGAGACGGGAGAATACGCGCCCGAAATTTCGATACACCATTTAAGGCAATATCAAGTAATTGATGTTTGACAAAAGGGTTGCAGAATCGATCCCACACGGATTGTGTATAAAGAAGCAGCTCTTCTTCAGGAAGTGGCAAACCTGGCAGTACTTCCTCCTCAAGCATGCGGCGAATGAACACACCAACATGCTCATCATCCACCGCTTTTTTGACAGTATCCAAGCCAGATGAATATGCAATCGGCACCATCGCTGTATGCGCACCGTTTAAAATGCGAACCTTGCTCATACGATAGGGAGCGATATCTTCCACAAAAAGTACGTTTAACCCTGCTTCTTGAAAAGGAAGCTCTTTTTGAACAAACGCAGGTGCTTCAATGACAAACAGGTGATAATATTCTGCTGTGACAAGCAATTCATCGATATACCCCTCTTCTTTTTGAACAGTCTCCGCTGCTTCCTGAGAAAATCCTGGGACAATTCGATCAACTAACGTATTACAGAACGTGTTGGCTTCCTTGACCCAAGCCACAAAATCAGGCGGAAGATTCCACTTAGCTGCCATTGTGATCACATATTCTCTTAATCGATCACCGTTTTGTTCAATCAATTCACAAGGTAAAATGATCAAGCCCTTTTTCTCATCTCCAGAAAAAGCTTTAAAGCGGTGATACAAGAAGGCTGTCAGCTTTCCTGGAAAACTTGCTTGCGGCCGATCTTCTAATCGGTCCTCTTTTCTTAACACAAGTCCTGCCTCTGTTGTATTAGAAAAGACAAAGCGCACATCAGGACTTTCCGCTACATGTAAAAAGACTTCATAATCTGTATATGTGCTGATTCCCCTGCTGATGGATTGAATGACGATCCGTTCGTTCATTTCTTTTTGGTCATGAAATCCTTGAATACATAAAGTGTACAAACCATCTTGTTCATTTAGAGCAGTCACTGATCCTTTTCGAGGAGGAACAACCACTGCTCTTCCTTTAAAATCTGTACAGTCGTTTAGCTTCTGGATCTGCCAATTCATAAATCCTCGCATAAAGTTCCCTTCGCCAATTTGTAGAATGGTTTCAGGATATTCAGCCACTGGGTACACATCTTTGGATAATCGTCTCAAACGCTTTTCCTCCCCGTATTTTTTGCACACGTGAACATTTTCATTTAAAAGATGCTGATTACTGCACCTTTTTTACTGAATCTCTAATCATCAGCTCTGTGTGGACATACACTTTTTCCAGATGATCGTCTTCTTGCTTTTCACCGTTGATGACTGAAAGGATAGCTTCTGCTCCAAGCGCACACATTTTTTCAATTGGCTTTTTGACTGTTGTAAGGGCAGGCGTTGTATAAGATGAAAATGAAATATCATCAAAACCAATAATAGAGAGATCATCAGGACACCTTTTACCTTTTGCAAACAATGCATTCATCGCACCAATCGCCATGTCATCGTTTGAGCAAAAAAGGGCAGTTGGCGGATCATCAAGAGTGAGTAAGGCTTCCATTGATTCATAGCCGCTCTTCATATGATAGTCGCCTGTGATCATGTATTCTTTCTTCATGGGTACATGATGGTCAATGAGTGCTTGCAAAAAACCAGCTTTTCTTTCTTGTGTGGATTTAAATCCCTTTTTCCCTTCAATAATGGCAATTTGTTTATGCCCCTGCTGAATGAAAAAGTGTGCAGCTTGGTATGCCCCTTCACCATCATCCGCTAATATATTCATCACTTGATTACTTTCTACACGGCGATTCAGTACAATAATGGGAATGCCCTGTTTTTTCACATGATGGATAAACGCTTCATCATGCTCGCTTTGGCTCATGAGCAAAATACCATCATACCGCTGTTTATGAATGGTTGTGTAATCATGAAAATCGTCAATTCCTCTTACAACCAAATGATAGTTTTCTGTTATCACACTGTTGACGCCTTTTAAGGCATCAACAAAGAAACTTGAGGATGTGCCTTCTGTTAAACTCGTAAAAAACAGACCAATTGTAAATGATTTTTGCGAGACAAGGCCTCTGGCATGGACATTCGGTGAGTAATTCAGCTGTTTTGCAATCGACAATATGTTTTGTTTTGTTTTCTCTTTAATAAAAGGACTGTTATTCAAAGCCCTTGATACTGTGGTATGAGAAACGTTTGCCAATTTTGCTATATCTTTGATTGTGACTGTCATGCTATTCCGCCTTTTATGATTTTTTATCATCTTATCATAAAAACGCTTTCATATTCTTGCTTTTTGTTCATATCATCTTGCTTTTATGCGGTAGCTCATTTGCCCGTTCAAATTGAAAATACTGCTTTGCATTTTCATAGCTGATTCCTTTTACCATTCCCCCTAGCAAATTGAGATCATTAGGCGCTTCTCCTTTTTCCACCCAATCTCCAATGATGTCACATAGCAGTCTACGGAAATATTCATGTCTTGTGTAAGACAGGAAGCTTCGTGAATCTGTCAGCATCCCAATAAATCGGCTGATCAGTCCGATACTGGAGAGTGCCATCATCTGCTCTGTCATTCCCTGCTTTGTATCATTAAACCACCAGGCTGTTCCATGCTGCATTTTCCCAGGAGTCTTTCCATCTTGAAAACTTCCAGCTATCGTTGAAATCACCACATTGTCCCTTGGATTCAAGGAATAGAGGATGGTTTTTGGCAATGCATGTGCTTGTTCTAACCGATCTAATACGCAGCAAAGAGGTTTTGCAATGTCTTCATCATTCATTGCATCATATCCGGTATCTGGTCCAAGTCGCTCAAACATTTTCGAATTGTTGTTTCTGAGCGCATTGATATGAAGCTGCATCGCCCATCCCCGCTGTCCATATGCCTGACCTAGTTCAATGAATGTGTGCGTTTTAAATTGAACCTTCTCCTTTTCCGTCAATGGATGCCCAGACATCCTTTTATGAAAAATGATCGCAGCTTCTTCTTCCGTCGTGTCTTCGTACGTCATTTCATTGATGGCATGATCTGAGATCAAACAACCCTGTTCATGAAAGAAATCGATTCGCATATGAAGTGCTTTTATGAAGAGTTGATAGGATTCGATCTGGATAGATGAAACCTCCGCCAGCTGATGAACATACTCGATAAACAAGTCATTTGTGATATCTAATGCCTTATCTGGCCGAAACCCTGGCAGCACTTGCACAGAAAAGCCTTCTTCCCGCAGTTGTTGGTGATAAATCAGCGAATCAACCGGATCGTCTGTCGTCACAACCGTTTCAACATTTGATTTCACAATGAAATCTCTCGCACCAAATCCGTCTCCTTGCAACTTTTCATTTACTTTTTTCCAGATGATGTCTGCGCTTTCTTCATTCAAAAGTTCTTCGACATCAAAATATCGTCTTAGCTCTAGATGGGTCCAGTGATAGAGAGGATTTCCAATCGTCATCGGAACAGTTTTCGCCCATGCTAAAAATTTCTCATAATCTGAGGCATCCCCTGTGATATGTGTTTCAGGTATCCCATTTGCTCTCATGGCTCGCCATTTGTAATGATCTCCGTAAAGCCATGCTTCGGTTATATTTTGGAACGTTTTATTTTCATAGATTTCTTTTGGACTTAAATGACAATGGTAATCAATAATCGGAAGGTTCTTTGCAAACTCATGGTATAGTTTTTCTGCCGTTTGACTGTTTAATAAAAACTGTTCATCTAAAAAGGCTTTCATCAAACTCCCCCATCTCTTATAATGATGAAAATCAATTTGTTCACGTTAACAATTTTATTGTAATCGTTTACAAAATCGATTTCAATCCTAAAACAAGAAAAAACGATTTCCTTTAGAAAAGAAAATCGTTTTTTGGCTATTTTACAGATGGTGTTTTCTTTAGGATAATCGCAATAGTTGTTCCTTGACCTAATTCACTTTCTACTTGAATATCGCCATCGTGCAGTAAGACAAGCTCTTTTGCAATCGCAAGTCCTAATCCTGTTCCATTTGTTGGATCATTCGTATTTGTCCCTCTATAGTAACGATTAAATAAATGATCCACCGTTTCTTGCGCCATTCCGCGTCCGTTATCTTTCATTTCGATCCGAACTTCATCATTTGTTTCAGATAGAACAGCTTGAATAAGAGTACCTTTCTGGTTATGCTTCACTGCGTTCGCCAGCAGGTTCTCAATGACTCGTCTAAACCAGGCTTTATCGATCTCAAACATGACACCCTCTGTTTGGTCTTCAAAGGATGACATATAATCTTCAGAAAGCGTGCTTCTTGAAAACTCGTCCATAATGGAGGCTAAAAATTCACCAAGCTC
This sequence comes from Bacillus sp. BS1807G30, assembly GCF_040047675.1. Classification (NCBI taxonomy): domain Bacteria; kingdom Bacillati; phylum Bacillota; class Bacilli; order Caryophanales; family Bacillaceae; genus Bacillus; species Bacillus sp. BS1807G30. The sequence continues at coordinate 2,969,222 of NZ_CP157353.1, forward strand.
AACAGGTTTTCGATTAATAGGCAATGCACCATTTTTCAATCGATACGTGAGGTTTAAATCCTCAATCAAGGTCGACATGTATTCTGATTTCTCACGAATGACTTGTCCCATTTCCATGACTTCTTCCTTGGACCATTGGTATTGATCTGATTCTAGCATTAATCCATAGCCGTAAATCGTGCTAAGAGGCGTTTTTAGATCATGAGACAGCCCTGCGATCCATTCTTCCCTTGTGGTTTGAATTTTTCTTCGGTTTGCTTCATTCTCTTTTAACGTATTGGTGAGCTGATCCATTGTTTTGAGGATATCCTCAAACAGCCGGTACTCCCGCTTAATACGGCCCTTTTTATTTTTACTTACTGGAATACCTTTTCTATTTGTTGGCTCCTGCAATTTATTTCTTGATAAGAAAATCAGCCAGCGGATAATGTGATAGATCGGTAGCCCATAGCGATACGAGTACCATAATGTCATAACGATAATAATCGTAAGCGCAAGACCTGCAATCAAAAGCGTTGTATATTGGTTTAAAGCCTCTGTCTCTTTATCATAAAGCTCGTCTGGGCTGTATACTTTGTTTGGCACCGAAACAATCATATACAGATCTTTATTCACTCTGATATAAGACAGGTCACTTCTAAACTCCCAAGGCTTCGATTGATACTTGAGCAGTTCAACATCCGTTACGTTATTTTTCAAATTACTTTTGGCTCGGATACCTTTTAAGTATTTTCCTTCTTCATTAAACAGATGCACCGATCCATTCATTCTTTTCAAAAATTCTCTTGTTTCAACTGAATATTGAGACAATGCAGCCAGATTTTTCTCATGCTGCTTGAGATAATTGGCTACCTTTGTACTGTTCGTTTTAAATCCATATAAGACGATAAAGCTTTCTTGATCAATCTCAATTGGCCAAAAGTACATCTTGTAATCTTTAAATTGCCTTTTTTCAAAGATCTTGATCATTTCATCCTTTTGATAAGATGTTGGAATGTTTTTAGGGAGTTGATAGCTATAGACGTTGTGTTTTTTGGAATCAATCACTTGCAGCCAGCCATCACGTTTTTTCACTGCTTGTTTGAGCTGATCATCGGCTTCCATTTTTCCATCCTCGTTAAAATAAAGCCAGCTCATGAGTGTATCTCCATCTGCCTTCGTTAAACCAGTTTCAGTCATATTCTCATAGCGTTTTTGAAAATAAAGATTTTCAGAGAATGTTTGTCCGATCGTCAGAATAACGATGACAATAAACATTTGTCCGACAAAGTGAAAGAAAAGTTTTGTTCGTAAATTCATAAACTATTGAAGAACCTTCACAGGCTGTGGAACGAACTTATAGCCCATACCACGGATCGTCACAATATATTCAGGCTGACTTGGATCTAACTCTATTTTTTCTCTCAGCTTTCGGATATGAACCATGACGGTGTTGTTGTCACCATATGACGGAACACCCCATACTTTCTCATAGATTTGATCTTTTGAAAGTACCACATTCGGATGGTCACAAAAATACTTCAGCAAGGACAAAAGCTGCGCTGAGCAAGCCGTCACCTTTCCCCTTACTTTCAATTCGGCTGCATGAGGATGGTACGAGAAATGAGCATATTCATATTGACTGTGAGCTTCTTCCTGCTCCTCCTGTAAGGAGATATAAGTTCGGTTTAAGTGCGCCTTAATTCTAGCTACTAGCTCTAACGGATTAAATGGCTTTGTGATGTAATCGTCTGCACCTTGTGCAAATCCAGTCAATTTGTCTACATCAGACGTTCTTGCTGTTAAATAGAAAATCGGTGCCTTCGTCATTTTCCTGATGTCAGGCAGAACATCAAAGCCAGACTTACCGGGCATCATCACATCTAGAAGTAAGAGGTGGATGTCCTCGTTTTTGACAATATCTAATGCTTCATCTGCATGATAGGCTTTATAAATATGTTGAAACCCTTCTTTTTTTAATACGCGTTCAACCATTTTTACAATTGCTTCTTCGTCATCTGCAATCAATATTTTTGCTGTTTCCACGCATCTCTTTCCTTTCTAGCTATGATCTCTAACCGTATATTACCATTGTCCAAAGTAAAAAAGTACCTCTTTTCTACATAAAAGCGAAAAAAGATCGACTGGAGAAAATGGCATAACAAGGTAATATCAAAAAATGCAAAAAAAAACCCGGTCATACATACCGAGTTTTTGTCCATCTATTATCCGTTCACAGCTTCAAGCTTTCTTTCATGATTCATTAAGTCATATGTTAAACAGATCGGCTTATTCGTTCTCGGATCAAGAACAATTTCTGCATCGATGTGGAACACCTGACTGAGCACCTCTTTTGTCATGACTTCATGAGGCGTACCATCTTTAATGACTTTCCCTTGATTGAGGGCAATCATGTAATGTGAAAAGCGTGCAGCATGATTGAGGTCATGAATCACCATCAGCACCGTTCTGCCCTGCTCTCTGTTTAAGCGTTCTAATAGCTGAAGGATCTCCAGCTGATGAGCAAGATCTAAATACGTCGTTGGTTCGTCTAATAAAAGCAGCTCTGTTTCCTGAGCGAGTGCCATCGCAATCCATACCCGCTGACGCTGTCCACCGGAGAGTGCTTCAATTGGCCGGTCATGAAATGCAATCATTCCCGTCTCCTCAAGTGCCCATCTGATGATTCGTTTGTCCTCATTTGATAAGCGGCCAAATCCATTTTGATGTGGGAAACGTCCATATGACACAAGCTCATAAACGGTCAGACCACTTGGGGCTTCAGGCGTCTGCGGTAAGATAGCCATTTGTTTTGAAATTTCTTTTGTTGGTGTTTGATGGATAGCCTGGCCATTTAAATAAACAGCACCTTGATGGGACTTCATAATACGAGACATTGTTTTTAAAATCGTTGACTTCCCGCACCCATTCGGCCCAATTAATGTGGTCACCTTGCCTTTTGGGATGCTGATATTTAAATCGTCTACAATCAAACGGTCATGATAGCCAATACAAAGCTTTTCTGTTTCAAGTGATTTCATCTGTTGTACTCTCCTTCCTCATTAGTTCGTTTTCATCAATAAGTAAATGAAGTAAGGTGCGCCTAAAGCAGAAACGACAAGTCCAACGGGCACCTCTGATGGAGCAAGTATGACACGCCCAAGTGTATCTGCAAGTAATAACAGCAGTGCACCAATCATAGCGGACGCCGGTATCATTCCTTGATGTTTCGGTCCAACTAGCTTTCTTGCGAGGTGTGGTGCCGCTAACCCTAGGAACGATATACTCCCTGCAACAGCGACACTTGCACCGGCTAATGCAACTGCAATCAGCATGAGAAAACTTCTTTCTTTATGAACTGAAATCCCTAAACCATAAGATATCTGGTCACCCAAATTCATGATATTTAAGTAGCGTGCCCTCACCATCGCTAATACAAGAAAAATCAGCATCCATGGCACGACTGATAAGACATATGTCCAGCTTGAGCCCCAAATACTTCCTGACAGCCACACAATGGCTTGGTTAAAATCATTTGGGCTCATCTTTAATTGAATGACCACAATCGCTGCCGAAAATGCAGCATTGATCCCAATACCAGTTAAAATCAATCGAACAGGCGTAATGCCCTTTTTCCACGCTAGCACATAAATGAGAAATGCAGCAAAGGCTGCCCCTGCGAAAGCGAAAAGCGGCAGTACAAATATCGTAAAATCACCTAAGTTCGACATCGAGCCCTGAAAGGCAAAGATAAACAAAACAACCGCAAAACCTGCACCCGCATTTACACCTAGAATGCCGGGATCAGCTAAACCATTTTGAGAAACACCTTGCCAAATGGCTCCTGATACAGCGATAGAAGCGCCAACAAGTAAAGCGATGACCATCCTTGGTAGTCTGAACTCGAATAATACAAGCTCATCCATTTCACTTCCGAGTCCAAAAAATGTTTTGAATGTATCCATCGGAGAAATCCTTATCTCTCCGGTATTTAAACTAATCAGGAACACAGCCACGATGGCTAAAAAGATCATGACCATCGTTCGTTTGTATTTCTTTTTCTTTGCCTGCTGCACCATTTCCATTTAAATTCCGCTCCTTTCACGTCTCGCTAAATATAAGAAGAAAGGAACGCCTATAATGGCTGTAATGGCACCAACTGGCGTTTCAAACGGCGCATTGACAAGCCTTGCCGCAATGTCTGCATAAATGAGCAAAATAGCCCCTAAAATAGCTGAGCAAGGTATAATCCAGCGATAGTCAACGCCGACCAAGAAACGCGTAACATGAGGAATCACAAGCCCGATAAAGCCAATAGAACCTGCAACTGACACGGCTGCACCTGTTAAAAGGATCACGACCAATATGCCAAGTACCTTGACTGTTCGTGTATATTGTCCAAGCCCTTTTGCTAATTCATCGCCCAAGCTTAAAACCGTGATGGAGCGGGCAAGAACCATAGCGATGATCAGTCCTACAACCGCAACTGGAATGATGATCTTAATATTGCTCCAATTTACCCCAGCCACACCGCCTGCGTACCAAAAACTCATATCTTGCGCGACGTCAAATCGAATGGCAATCGCTGAGGAAATTGAGCTTAAAAGTGCGCCAACAGCCGTACCGGCTAATGCGAGTTTTACAGGAGTAAGCCCCCCTTTTGAAAGGGTTCCAACCCCAAATACAATAGAAGCACCGAGTGCGGCACCCAAAAATGACCAAAGAATTAATGTAAAAGAAGATTGGCCTGGGAAAAAAGCAAACGCAATGGCAATCGCAAATGCAGAGCCATTTGTCACACCCATGATTTCAGGAGACGCAAGCGCATTTCTTGTCATGCCTTGCATGATGGCACCCGATACTGCTAAAAAGGCACCGACAAGTGCGGCACCAACTGTACGCGGCAGCCTCAGTTCCCTAATGATTTGATGTGAGGTTTGTTGTGAGTCAAAATGAAAGACGGCTTCCCATACCGTGTGTAAATGAATGTTTGCCGCTCCTAGCGATACTGATAAAAAAAGACCGAATGCTAAAGCAATGATTCCTATGATGACAACAGCTGCTGTACCAAAAGGCTTTGTCACAATATCTATCGCATCATCTTTAGCTGACAGCTGTTTATTCGATTGTGAGCCCAAAACCAGTCTCTTCCTTTCCGTTCATATCTATTCGTTATTAGTGATAATGATTATCAATCTCGGAGTCTAGTATATCACTTTCTTCACGTTTTGAAATCCTTGTTCTGATAAATTTCTTTATTTTCATCAAAAAACCGGGAGAATTTCACCATTTTCATTTTGGTCATAAAATAGCCGATGCATTTTTTCTTCTATCATGTTAAGATATAATCGCGAATGAGAATCATTATCATAAACAATTGAATAGGAGCGAACTTTTGTGAAAAAACGAACTGGACTTCTTTTGATTTCCTTCATGACCCTTATGATTTTTACTGCTGCTTGCGGCAGCACTTCCAATAAAGAATCGGGAGCCAAAAAAAATGACACGATCACCTATCAAGATGTAAAGGGTGAAGTGAAACTGCCTCAAAACCCACAACGAATTGTGCTTCTGGCGGAAAGCTATTACGGGGATCTCGTCACACTCGGTAAAACCCCAATTGCTGCCACTGCGCCCATCTTTAAAAACCCTTTCTATAAAGGGAAAACAGATGGAGTGAAAAATCTCGGAAAATCTCCCTCTGTTGAGAAAGTAGCCTCTTTGAAGCCGGATATGATCATTGCTTGGGGAGAAGATGAGAAATTTGATCAATACAAAAAAATTGCACCTACAGTTGCCATTCAATACAATCAATATTCCTTTAAAGACCAGCTAAAAGAATTCGGTAAAATGACAGGCACATCAAAAAAAGCAACGGATTGGATCACAAAATGGGATGCCAAAATTGCTGAAGTGAAACCAAAAGTAACAAAAGCTGTAGGAAACAAAACCGTTTCGATCGTATCACCATTCGATAAGGGCATTTACATTTTCGGTAACACTTTTGCACGCGGTGGTGAAATCATTTATGACGAGCTGAAATTAAAAGCTCCGAAGGCCGTCCAAAAAGAAGCCATCGACAGTGGTGTCGGTTATGCAAACATTTCTCTTGAAAAGCTTCCAGAATTTGCAGGTGATTATATTTTCACAAGCCCATGGAGCGGTTCAAAAAGTAATGGCGATCAAGTGTATAAAAGCAGCATCTGGGCATCACTTCCTGCTGTCCAAAACAAACGCGTATTTGAAACAGATACAGTCGGTTACTTCTTTAATGACCCTGTGTCACTAGAAGGTCAGCTCGAATTTATTGTGGATCGATTAACATCTGCCACATAAAAAAATACGTTTCTCCAATGCTGGAGAAACGTATTTCTTAAACTGTACCTTTGGCAAATTTTTTGGACATGAATGGGTATAGTAAAATGCCAACTAAGAACAATCCAATACCAAGACCAAATGTTTTTAAATCAGCTGTGCCTGAAATAATGACCCAAGCGGAATACCCCATGGCCACAAGCGCAATGATCCCGTCTCTTGTCCGATTTCCTTTTTGGAGCTCATATGTGTCACCTTGCATGATGACCTTAAAGCTGTAGATCGACGACACGATATACGGAATGAGATACGCAAGTGTCGCTGATGTTGTTAAGAAAGTAAAGGCTTCATTAATCGTACGTGACATGACTGAGAAAATAAACAGCTGAGACATGATATTTGTGACAGTCAAAGCAAAAACAGGACTGCCTTTTTTGTTTGTTTTTGCAAACACTGCTGGGAAATCGCCAGCTTTTGCTGCTTGATAAGGGACTTCAGAACCAAGCAAAATCCAGCCAAGCATCGAACCAAATAAACAAATGATCGCAAGAAGTGCCATGACAATTCCGCCAGCCGGTCCGATAATGAGCTGAAGCACGTCTACGAATGGTTTATCAGAACCTTGCAATTGATCATGCGGCAGAACGCCCATTGTAATCAAGGTAATAATCATATAAATAGACAGTGCAATTAAAAGTCCTGTAATCGTCGCACGTTTGACATCACGCTGCGAGGAGGCTCTTCCTGATAAAATGACAGCAGATTCGATGCCGATAAATGCCCATAGTGTGGAAATGGCTGCATGATGAATTTGGCCTCCAAGTCCGAGCACTCCTTCACCACTTGCTGCTTCAACAGGGAAGTAATAATGTTCAAATAATGCTGTTTGGAATGCAAATAAGCCTGCGACAATAAAAAGGACGAATCCAAGCACCTTTGAAAAGGTCGTAATAAAATTCAGCTTACTTGCTGCGCTTAAGCTTGTAATTAAAATCGTATGAGTCCCCCATAGAAGGATTGTACATACGATAAACGTTGTGAGCTGACCAAGTGTGATCGCTTCTTTTCCAAAAGTAAAGACCCCCGTTTTCACGGTTAAAATTGGGAAAAAGGTTGTTAAATAACCAGCTAGGCTTGTGATAATGGCGACATTACTAATCCAGCTTGCCACCCAATATCCCCAAACCATTGTAAAACCGGCTGCTTTTCCTTTTTTCGGATCTTTAAAAAGCGCTCTTGCATAGCTTTGTGGTCCAGCTGTCAGCTGCGGTTTATGAATGGACAAATGTCCAAACACAAAGGCAATCATCAGTACGCCGCCACCTGTGACAAGCCATGCCATCGTCACACCTAAAGGACTTGCATGCTGGGCAAGTGTACTAGGCAGCATAAAGATACCTGAACCTACCATATTTCCGACGACAAAAGCCGTCAATAACCAAAAACCCCATTTTTTTGTCTGTTCCATTTTCGTACCTCCGTTATATTCACTTTGGACCAGACCCGGCAGTATCTTCATTGATATATTTGTGAAGCAATGACTTGCATTCTTTATGTTCATGTTGGGTCACTTTCTTACCAGCATACCCTTTTCTTAGGCAATCAGAACATAAAAAAAAGCCTGAACAAAAGTCCATGCTTTTCAAAACATACACCTTGATCTCCGGATAGCCCTCCACGCTTCAAAGACGTGGCAGTCCTGCATTTGTTCAATGCAGACCCAGCATAAAGAAAGTTGGAGCTCTCTCTACACTTCGGCGCTGATGCCTTTTTTCTCATGATCAACGATTCCATCTCTCCCATGAGTGACTCATCATCCGCGCAACCTCTACCTCACTGAGACATAGCGTGAGGATTTCTATTCATTTTTACTACACGAAGGTTATCAAACATTCTCATATCTGTCAAAGGGAAAAACATAGAAAAAAGGCAGAGAAATGATTCTCCGCCTTTCTGTCAGCTTATTGATGGTTGTTTTTCTTCTTTTGGACAGCTTCCTGAAGCGGATCGCCTGCTAGTTCTTTACTTGCTTCTTCTAACAGCTGATCTACCCGCTGATGGTCTTTCTCGTTTTTCGCCTTTTTATCCTTTTGGAAAAATGACATCGCTATTTCCCCCCCTTTTCTTAAAATGCCTTTGCCTGTTTAATTTGTGCTACAGCGCTCAGCATTATACAAAGAGGATCGGTTCATTCATCGTGAAAGGTCTGTCTCATTTTTTGCAAATATGTTAGAAAGGTTTTTAAGTCTTCCTCTGTGAAGTCTGACATCATATGCTGAATTACCTTTCCAAAAAGACGTGTATGCTTTTCGTAAATAGCCAGCCCTTTTTCCGTGGCTTCTAGCCGGACCAGGGAATGATCGTCCTTGTCCCTTTCTCTCTGAATGTAGCCTTGCTCACATAATTTATTGAGGGCAATAGAAGCGGCACCTGGGTTGAGAGAGAGTCTTTGTTTGAGCTCTTCAGCATATGATACTTTTCCTTGTATCAATATAGAAAGAGCATATATCTGTGGAGGCGTGATGTCTTTTTCTAACTCAAGTAACTTGCGGTTTAATTTACGGCTGACTTCATAATGTACAAGAACAATTTCTTTTAAAATGTCTGCATTACTCATCCGAATCGCATCCTTATCGTTAGTGTCAACATGACTTCCTTCTTATTATAGAATGTTTTTCCAAACAGCCAACTATTTTATCCCATTTTTCTTTAGAAATAAGCCTTGCTGAATGGATTCACCCTTGATATAGTGAGTACTTGAACAAAAAACAGAACAGGAGTACGCATCATGACAGGAAAAACACATATTATGGGCGGAATTGCCGCCTCCACAGCCGTCGCCTATTATTACGGATTCGAACCAGTGACGATGGCTGCTGCAGGATCAGTAGGTGCCCTCATCCCAGATCTATGTCATACAAAAAGCAAAATCGGCAGGAAATTCCCGCTCCTTTCCACACTGATCAGTAGTGTGTTCGGGCACCGCACCTTTACACATAGTTTATTATTTCTGCTGATCATTTATTTTATTGCGACAACATACATTCCAAATGACAGCCTCAGTACCGGGTTACTAGTTGGGATGGCAAGCCACCTCATCCTTGATGCAGGCACAGTGAACGGTATTAAATTTTTGTTCCCCGCGACCATAAAAGTACGTCTCCCCTTTTATGTCAAAACAGGCAGCACAGGAGAACAAGTCGTACTAGCTGCTCTGACCATTGTCACCTGCTATTACATGGCTGTCATTTGCGGAATATCCATCCCATTGCCGTTTTAGAAAAAGAAAAAAGAGTTTTGCAAAAAAGCAGGATATGAATTGATCATTCCTCATTTTTTTAGTAGTTTTAAGATAAGTGTTTTTGCCTTGCAGCTGAATACAGAATGGTGAGGAGCTACATAAATGAAAGCGTTTTTCAAAAATCACTGGTTTTTAGTGTACTCCATCCTCTTTATGTGGATGAAAACATACATCATTTATCAATTCGGATTTCATATACGAACGGCCAATCTGTTTCACGAGTGGCTGCTTTTGATCAATCCACTTAGCTTTTTGCTCCCTTTGTTTGGGATTGCTCTTTTCTTAAATGAAACGAAACAAAAGGTCTTTTTATTGACCACAAATTTTATTTTGACAGCCATTTTGATATCGAATACGATCTTTTACGGTTTTTATATTGATTTCATTACCATTCCTGTCTTATTTCAAGCAAAGAACATGGGAGATATGGGCAGCAGTATGACTGAATTGTTTCATCCGCTATTTATACTCATGCTGATTGATTTTGTGGTGCTGGCATGGCTCTTAAAACGGAAACCGTTATCACCAAAAGCGTCTTTTAAGACGATCAAAACATACTATGTGGTTTGCTGCAGTTTTCTATTGTTCCATGTCAGCTCAGCCATGATGGATCACCCTCGATTTTTGACAAGCTCGTATGATCGAGAAGTCATTGTACGCAACCTTGGGCTGTTTCAATTCCATTTGTATGACGGTGCCGCTCAAACAGCACGTATTGGACAAAAAGCCTTTGCTGACGAAGATACACTTTCAACAGTGGCAAACTACACAAAAGCTGATTACAGTGCACCGAATGAAGACTACTTTGGACTTGCTAAAGGCAAAAATGTCGTGTTCATTTCACTTGAATCAACGCAACAATTTGTCATGAATCAAAAGGTGAATGGACAATACATCACACCATTTTTAAATCAACTTGCCAAAAAAAGCTTCTATTTCGATGAATTTTATCAGCAGACAGAGCAAGGCAAAACGTCGGACTCAGAGTTTATCGTCGCAAACTCCCTCTATCCATCTAGCAGTGGCGCTGTCTTTTTCACAGCGAGTGACAACGAATATGACACACTGTACAAGCAATTGAAAAAAGAGAATTATCAATCCGTCCAATTTCATGCGAATAATAAAACATTCTGGAATCGTGATGTGATGTATGAATCTCTTGGGATTGACCGCTTTTATGATGTCGATTCATTTGATGTCAATGAACAGAATTCGACTGGCTGGGGCTTAAAAGATATCGACTTTTTTGACCAATCCATTGATTATTTAAAAAAGCTGAAGGCGCCTTATTACAGCACGTTTATTACCTTAACCAATCACTTCCCATTTGAAATTGATCCAAAGGATCAGTTCATTGATGAATATGATTCGACTAGCACCATTTTAAACCGCTATGTGACCACCGTCCGCTATCAAGATGAAGCCATCAAAAGGTTCTTTGAACGAATGAAAGAAGAAGGACTATATGAAAATACAATGTTTGTCCTGATGGGAGACCACTATGGCATTTCAGAAGCACATCATGAGGCAATGGCAGAGCTACTGAAGCAGGATGAAATCACACCGTTTGATGCGGTTAAACTGCAGCGGGTCCCTTTTTTGATTTACATTCCTGGGGTGACAGACGAGGCCCCTCAAACCATTTCTGAAACAGCCGGTCAAATGGATGTCAAACCGACACTTCTTCATTTACTCGGCATTGAATCAAAAGATGCCATTCAATTTGGAAATGACCTTTTCTCCAATGAGCGTACACCGTTTGCTGTGCTAAGAAATGGAAACTTTATTACGGATGATTATCTTTATACAAAGAACACGTGCTATGATCAAAAAACAAAACAACCTGTTGAAGAAGATGAAGTATGCCAGCCTTATATAGAAAAAGCCAATAAAGAGCTGTCTCTATCAGATAAAGTGATCAACGGGAACTTACTACGTTTTTATCAGCATTAAAAGCTGCCCTCTGGCGGCTTTTTCTTTTCTCTTTTCCTGAAAACCTATGAATGGTCAAATAAGTTTGATTATAATAAAGGATACACATGATGTTGAATGATAAAGAGGTGTGATCATGAAATATTTATTCTTAACCTACGTCACCATCTGTTTGCTCCTGACTGGGTGTCAAACGGAGTCGACGTCATCAGATCAAAGCAAAAAGACAGAACTTGTGATTTCAGCGGCGGCAAGCCTGCAGGATGCTTTGAAAGAGATTGAATCTGCCTATGAAGATGATCATCCAAACGTGAAACTCACGAATAATTTCGGGTCATCAGGTGCATTGAAGCAGCAAATCGCTCAAGGAGCAAAAGCGGATCTCTTCTTCTCAGCAGCTGAAGAGCCTTTTGATAACCTTGTTCAATCTGGCGACATCGATCAGGATCATACAAAGGATGCCATACAAAATGAGCTTGTTCTCATCGTGCCAAAAGAAGGTTCCTCTTCTATCAAAACCTTCCGCGATGTTCAGCACATAAAAGGAAAGATAGCGCTTGGCACACCTGAATCTGTTCCTGCTGGTACATATGCAAAAGAGATTTTCACAAAACTGAATATATGGGACCAAGTGAAACAGAACGCTGTCTATGGCAAGGATGTTCGTCAAGTATTAAACTATGTCGAAACAGGAAATGTGGAAGCTGGTGTCGTGTATAAGACGGACGCGCTCGTTTCTCGCAAAGTAAAGATAGTAGATGAGGCAAATCAGGACATGCATTCCCCCATCATTTATCCAGTTGGCATTGTCAAACAGACCGAACATATGAAGGAAGCGAAAGCATTTTTTCAATATCTCCAATCAGATCCAGCCGCAGCGATTTTTAAAAAGTACGGCTTTCAAGTGAAATAATGCCGATGCTGACCGAAGATTTTCTTTCACCTATCTGGCTGTCCGTACAAGTGGCTGCTTTCAGCGGGTTATTGGCTGTCGTTTTAGGAACGTCCATTGGTTTTTGGATGGCGCGTACATCTTTCAAAGGAAAAATGATCGTGGAAACGCTCCTCATGATGCCGCTTGTCCTGCCGCCAACGGTCGTAGGATTTCTGCTGCTCGTCGTGTTCGGAAAGCACAGTGTGATTGGACAAGCCATTGAATGGATCTTCCATCAGCCTGTCATCTTCACTTATTGGGCAGCGGTCATTGCATCGACGGTTGTCGCATTCCCACTCATGTATCAATCAGCAAAAGCTGGTTTTTCTACGATTGAGTCAGACATTGAAGGTGCTGCAAAAGTTGATGGTGCGCATTCTTTCCAGGTCTTTGCCTATATTACCGTCCCACTCGCACTGCCATCTCTTCTCTCTGGTGCGGTTCTAAGTTTTGCAAGGGCCTTAGGAGAATTTGGAGCGACTTTAATGTTCGCCGGCAACATTCCTGGGAAAACGCAAACCCTCCCAACAGCCATCTATGTGGCGATTGATTCTGGACGAATGGAACTTGCGTGGGCTTGGACCATTTGTATTGTGATCTTGTCTTTTCTCATGCTGTTGGCTGTGCGCCGAAGCAGGACTTAAAAAATCCCCTTCTCAAAAAGAGAAAGGGGATTCAGATTGTTGACAAAGGGCTAAAATGAACTTGATTTTAGCCCTTTGTCTTTTTTCAGCGTGATAGAAAACCTTTGCTAGTCTAGGAAGCACCAGTACTCACTGACAAAATATGCGAGGGTTTGTCTACACGCTAAGGGGATTTTTTATTTATTCAAACCCAACCGTCATCGTTTCTGGATTAGACCCGACACGTTCGTTATTATTAAGTGCATTGATTTTTTCCATGTCTTCTTGTGAAAGCTCGAAGTCAAAAATGTCGGCATTTTGTTTAATGCGTTCTTCATTGATTGATTTTGGAATGGTGACAACGCCGCTTTGCAGATCCCAACGCAAGATCACTTGAGCCACAGATTTGTTGTATTGTGCTGCAATTCCCTTTAATACGTCATGATCCAAAAGCTTTCCTTGCATCAGCGGAGACCATGCTTCAATTTGAATGCCTTTTTCTTTCGCATATTGTCGTAATTCTACAAGTGTCAGTTTTGGATGAAACTCCACTTGGTTCACCGCTGGAACAACCTCCGCATCTTTTAACAGCTCTTCTAAATGCTGCACGTAGAAGTTGCTGACACCAATCGCTCTTACTTTTCCATCTTTATAAAGCTTCTCAAGCGCACGCCATGTCTCTTTAAACGTGTCTGCATTTGGTCCAGGCCAATGAATCAAATAGAGGTCTAAGTAATCAAGACCGAGCCGGTTTAAGCTTGCGTCGAATGCAGCGAGTGCTTTGTCATATCCTTGATCTGTGTTCCATACTTTTGACGTAATGAACAATTCTTCTCTTTTGACGCCAGATTCTTTAATGGCTTTCCCTACGCCTGTCTCGTTTTTATAAACGGCAGCCGTATCAATGCTGCGATAACCGTTTCGTATGGCAGCTTTTACGGCATCAACCACTTGGTTGCCGTCCTCCACTTTGAATACACCTAAACCAAACCATGGCATTTCTACTCCGTTATTTAGTGTTACGGTATCATTCAAGCTTTTGACCATGTTAACAACCACCTTTTCATAGATTCCATCTTTTTCATTATCTCATGTTGCGTTTGAAAACTCTATTATCAGGCGTTTCTCTTCGCTTCAATCGCTAACAGCAAAGCACCTGTCATACCTGCCTTGTCCTCAAGTCCAGGAGAGACAATGTATGTATCAAGCGGCGGCATGTCGACATAATCATTGACATACGCAGCCAGCTTCTCTCGAATGAGCGGAAATAGCTGTTTTTGCTTCATGACGCCTCCACCCATTATGATGCGCTCTGGGCTTAATATCAGCGTGTATTGCATTAATGCCTGTGCTAAATAATCTGCTTCAAGAGACCAAACTTCTTCTTCTTCGGTAAGCTCTTTAGCCGGCTTTCCCCACCTTGCCTCAATAGCTGGTCCTGCCGCCAGTCCTTCTAAGCAAGTACCATGCGCCGGGCAGACACCTGCAAACTGATCTGATTCATGCTGCCTGACCAGGATGTGTCCCATCTCTGGATGTGAGTGACCGTGGAGAAGCTCATTTTTCACAACAGCCCCGGCACCAATCCCCGTACCGACCGTGATATACAGACAGCTGCTTAGCCCTTTGGCGGCCCCTTTTGTCAGTTCACCTAATGCTGCGGCATTGACATCTGTCGTAAAGGACACCGGTACGCCTAATTGTTTCTCCAACTCAGGTATAAACGGGTAATGCTTCCATTCAACTTTCGGCGTATTCATGATGTAACCGTAAGAAGGATCGTCTTTCTGGACACAAATCGGTCCAAAGGAACCGACCCCTAATGCTGCAATTTCATGTTGCTGAAAAAATGGAATAAGTGATTGGATGGTTTTTTCCGGGTGCTCTGTTGGAATGGTCAATTCCTCTATGATATCACCATGTTCATTGCCAATGGCACAACAGAACTTTGTTCCCCCAGCTTCAATCGTTCCGTAATATGTCATCCTGCCTCTCCCCCTGCTCGTCTCTTTTTTTCATCATAAAACATAGGCGAGAAGATGACAACATCATGTATTGGTCAGTAAGACTGCTTCCATGTCGTTGATATACTCCCTTAAATGATGGGCAATATCACGATTGATTTCGCCATTTTCATATAAGGTTTGTATTTCATTACGAATCGTCTGTACGGCTTGGAAGTTAAGCTCTTTCTTCTTCCGGTCAAACGTACGATCCTTTTGCTGGAAGAAAGAAGGACCATGTTCACAGCGGAATATCACTTGATTGTAAAACCCAATGACTTGATGACACGTTTGTTGATTGTCTTCGGTCATATGGTGCTTAATAGAATCCACCGCAGCTTCAGCCGTTTTCTTACGGATTTGTTTATACGATTCCTCGTTTTCTAATATGCCGCTTGAAATACGCTGATTCGGACGCCATAGTTGAAGCCATTGTAGTAAGCGCAGAAACTTCACTTTTGAGAAACGAATTTTAAAGGAGTTGGAATAGAGCATTTCCAGCTCATGAAATCTCTCTTGCAGCTCATACGCTTCTTCTTTGTCGATTTTCTCTTCCTCAATCAACTGCTGAAGTTTCATCTGTTCTGCTTTAATGCCGTGCAGTCTGATTTTTCTTTCTTGTTTTCTCATACCAAACTGGTACGGTTCCCGCTGAATATTTCTCAGCTTCATTCGGTAATCATTGATGAGTGCAAGGGAGACTTCTCGATTGTCTTCATTCATTCCTTCTTTTAGAGTTTTAATGGCACTTCTCAGCAGCTTCCGTTTCGCGTGCTGAATCTTTGTATCTAAGTCCACATCCACTTGCTTATCTTTTTTCTCCGATAAAATAGGCAGCAGCACACTCGCTAAAATGAGTGTACATAAAATGACGCCTGCTGCGAGGAAAATAATTAAATGACGCTCAGGAAATGGTGACCCGTCGGCAAGCGTAAACGGGATGGAGAAAGCACCCGCTAATGTAACAGCACCACGAACACCAGAGAATGTCATCAGCATGGAAGCACGCAGCTTCGGTTTTTTCGCGTTCTTCTTTTTCGATACACTCCAGTTTCCTGCCCAGAACAGCCATACCCATAGGAATCTGAGAATCATCAGACAGAATGTAATGATTAAAATGTAACTGATCACCTGCATATTATTAAAGGCTTCATCTTGGAAAATGACAGTCGATACATCAGGAATTTGTAACCCAAGTAAAACGAAAACAAGGCCATTTAAAATAAATAAAATAATATTCCACGTGTTTGAAGAAGCAATTTGCAGTTTTGCTAAATTCGCTTCCATTCGGTCTTGCTCGATGGCATGTGTCACACCACCGGCAACAACGGCTAAAATGCCGGATACGCCAATTTCTTCCGCTGCTAAATAAATCACAAACGGCGTGAGGATTTGCAGGATGATGTGCATTGTGACATCGTCCATGCCTAAACGGCGGAGAAAGTAGCGAAAACGAATGATAAAAAACGACAGAATAAATCCAGTCAATAATCCGCCAGCAGCAATAAGAACAAAGCTAAAGGATGCCTCTGCAATGGAAAATGCCCCTGTAACCGTTGCTGCAATAGCAAATTTAAAGGCAACAAGTCCTGACGCATCGTTCATCAGCCCTTCGCCTTCCAGCAGTCTCATGATCCCCTTTGGCATATTCACACGGCTGGAAAGTGCACTTACAGCAACCACATCTGTCGGTGATAAAATCGCTGCAAGCGCAAATGCAGCTGGAAGTGGTATGCTTGGAATCATCCAATGGATGGTATATCCTGCGACAATGACTGTCGCAAATACGAGCCCTAAAGCTAATAGAAGAATGGGCGCTCTTAATTTCCACAGCTCGTCCCTTGGGGTACGCTTCCCATCATTAAATAACAGCGGTGCAATGAATAAAACGAAGAATAGCTCAGGATTTAAAGAAATATGTAAACCTGAAGGAAAAGCTGCGACCAATATCCCTAAACCCACTTGGATTAATGGAACTGGAATAAAGGGCAGAAAACGATTGATAATATTAGATGATGCAATGAGTGCTAGTAGTACGAGCACTGCCAAAAATATCTCCACTAGTACATGTCCCTCCCATTTCATTTTTTCCGTCATGTTTTGCTTACATGCAAAGATGTGTTCATTTCTTTCTGATCCATCCGTTCGGTCATGAGCGTTTCTTTAGTATCCCGCAAAAAGTGAAACCAACACATAACAATCCATCTAGGCAAAAAAAGACTGAATCTACATATTCAGTCAAATGACAATATTTTCATCTCGTGTATTGTTTCTTTGATGAATAAAGAACCTACTTTTATTTTACACGAAAACAGCTTGACCTGCTGACATCAAGCTCGAATAACAAATAAAAAAAAGAGCGACATCGCCCTTTTTTCGTTTTACCCTTTATTTAAAAAATAAGACCTTGCGGGAAGCCGCCATTTGAATAAGTAGGAACAAACCCTGCATATGACGAGGATGACAAACAGCAGATATAAAGCAAGCTCTCCTTGCGCTAAGCCGAGTCCGACGAGTAAGCCGCCTAGGGCTGCCCATACTGCGTAAATCTCTGCTTTTAGCACAAGTGGCTTTCGTCCTGCTAATAAATCACGCACAATGCCGCCGCCGCTTCCAGTCAAAATGGCTGCCACAATGACCGCACTGAGCGGGAGCTCTCTTTGTACTGCAAATAATGCACCTTGAATCGCAAAGGCTGCTAAACCGATCGCATCCGAGAAATTCCCCCACGTGCTCCAGTGCTTGAGCAAAAGCTTTGGAAATAGGAACACGATCGTAATGGATACAAGGGCAATGGTAAACATTTTGCCCTGCGACCATAAAGCAGACACCGGAAGACCAATTAATAGATTCCGAATCGCTCCACCGCCAAATGCTGTGACAATCCCTAAAATGTACACACCAAGAATATCGTACTCTTCCTCCATTGCGACAATCGCACCACTAATGGCGAATGCCACAATGCCTATAATACTTAAGACTTCCCATGCCATTTTCCGCTTATCTCCTTACCATTGTCTGATCATCTAACACTCTCCCCTTAATGTATATCTGACACAAATGAAAAGCAATACAAATTTTCTTTAAATTTTATCTTTTTGCAAAAATAAAAAATAGCCTGCTTAAAAGCAGGCTATCAGATTGTTGACAAAGGGCTAAAATGAACTTTATTTTAGCCCTTTGTCTACTTTCAGCGTGTTAGAAAACCTTTGCAGTCTAAGAAAGACGAGCACTGGAGCGGAGCGAATTTGACATTCGTGAGCCAGCGCACAGGCATGACACCGAATGCGAGGGTTTGTCTACACGCTGCAGCCTGCTTAAAAGCAGGCTATCTCCTCAATCTTCTTTTGCATTTAAAAGTAGCATACTAATGATGATCAGAATAAATGCAATAAGAGCTAAGAGTGGAATGGTGATAAAACCAAACCAGTTCAGATAGTCAACGGAACAAGGAATACCGCTTAGACAAGGACGAATCGATGCAAAGCCTGGAATCTTTTGTTCCATATAATGATAGATGGAAAAGCAAGCACCAATCCCGGCCAAAGGGAGAACGTAGTACTTCACTTTGACATCGCCACGGAATGTAGCAATTCCAAGTAAAAGCACAAGCGGATACATGAAAATGCGCTGAAACCAGCACATATCACATGGAATAAACTTCTTTACTTCACTTAAATACAGGCTGCTCATCGTCGCCACAATCGAGACGATCCAAGCGCTGTATAAGTAAATCAGTTTATTCTTCATGATTTTTTCCCTTTCAGCTCTTGATCAATTAATTCTTTGATTTCATCATAGTCATAAAAGTTTTGGACTTGTTTATTGTTAATGAAAATAGTTGGTGTTGCATTTACTTTATATTGATTCACCAGCTGATCATCTGTGTTCAGCTGTGGCTGATATGTTTTCTTTGATAGGTTATCTTTCAGCTTGTCCGTATCAATTTTCGTTGTCTTCTTCGCCAATTCGGTGAGCTTTGCTGGCGTTACCCATTCTGCTTCACTATCTGGCTGTGCGTTGTATACCGCTTCATGAAATGCCCAGAAGTTTTTCGGATCTTCTTTCCACACTTCTTCAGAAGCCAGTGCTGCTAATACCGCACCGTCCCCATGAACAGGCAGTGGTAAATTAATAAATGAGAAGGATACATCGCCATTATCTATGTAGTCTGCTTTCAATTTTGGGAAAATGTCTGTCTCAAATGATTTACATGATGGACATTTGTAGTCCCCAAACTCGACAACTTGCACTTTTGCCTTTTGATCTCCCATGACAGGCTGTCCTTTAATAGACGGCTTACTGTCGACTGTTTGTGCTTCTTGGCTGTTGTTGTTACCGATCACAACGAAAATACCGATGAGAAGAGCTGCAATGATGGTTAATATAACTGCAAACTTGATGGATGAAGATTGATTATTTTTTTTACTCACAAAAGCACCTACCTTATCTTTTTCATTCATTCCTTCACAAAGAAAAAGGATAACAGCTCAGGAAAATGCCATTATCCAACTTCTTCTATTTTAACAAGAGGGGGTCTATTATGAAAGACGCTATTCATGAATTTTTCCTTACAATTTTATTTCATGACCCTCATCGCATTTAAAACAGCCAGTACAGTGACACCAACATCCGAGAAGACGGCTTCCCACATCGTTGCAATACCGAATGCACCAAGTATGAGAAAGACGGCCTTCACCCCAAGAGCAAACGCAATATTCTGCCATACGATGGCTCTCGTTCTTTTAGCGACAGCAATAGCTTCCGCTACCTTCGATGGCTGATCTGTCATAATCACAATATCAGCCGCTTCAACTGCTGCATCTGAACCAAGTCCACCCATGGCAATACCTATATCCGCTCTTGCCAAAACCGGCGTATCGTTTATGCCGTCACCAACAAACAATAATTTGTCTTGAGATGCTTTTTTCTCATACATGTCTTCGATTTTGGCGACTTTATCCTGTGGCAATAATTCAGTGTGAACTTCGTCAATGCCGATCTGCTGTGCGACTGCATTTCCTACTTGCGCAGCATCCCCTGTAAGCATCACGGTTTGAATGCCCGCAGCTTTTAGAGAAGATATCGCTTCAACTGCATCGTCTTTTACTTCATCTGCAATCAAGATAGATCCCGCAAACTCACCGTCTATTGCTAAATACACAACCGTTCCGCTTCGTTTTTCTTTTTCAAAAGAAATGCCCTCTCGTTCCATCAGGCGATGGTTACCTGCCAATACATGGGCTCCGTGAATTGTCGCTTTGATCCCATGACCCGCAATATCCTCGTAAGATTCGATTTGACTCTCATCAAGAGACGCTCCGTAAGCCGCTTTAATCGATTCTGCAATCGGATGCGAAGAATGCGCTTCTGCCAGCGCTGCAAAAGAAAGCAATTCCTTTTCTGACCATTTCTCATTCGCTGCTTCAATATGAGTGACTGTAAAGTTCCCTTTTGTCAAAGTACCTGTTTTATCAAACACCGCATAGCGGACAGAGTTCAAGGCTTCTAAGTAGTTACTGCCTTTCACTAAAATGCCTCGTTTTGATGCGGCACCAATCCCGCCAAAGAAACCTAATGGAATGGATACAACGAGAGCACATGGACACGAAATGACAAGAAAGACAAGTGCCCGGTACACCCAATCAGACAATTGAGCTGATGGGATGAGAAGCGGTGGTACAAAGGCAAGCAATAAAGCTAGCACGACCACAGCAGGTGTATAATATTTAGCGAACTTTGTGATAAAGTTTTCTGTCTGCGCTTTACGGCTGCTTGCATTTTCGACTAAATCCAAAATCTTCGTAACCGCTGACTCACTGAGCTCTTTTTGCACTTCAATTTCAAGAATGCCGTTTTGGTTCACAAATCCAGCAAGCACTTCTTTTCCTGCTTCCACATCTCTTGGAACAGACTCCCCAGTTAGTGCAGAGGTATCCACAAGAGAATAACCGTCTATCACGTGTCCATCCAAAGGAATTTTTTCACCTGGTTTAACAACAATACGGTCACCCGCTTTGACTTCTTCCGGCTTTACCTTTTTTGTTTCTTGCCCCACTTTGAGGTTTGCGTATTCTGGACGGATATTCATTAATTCGCTAATTGATTTTCTGGAGCGATTCACAGCTGCCCCTTGGAACAGTTCTCCAATTTGGTAAAACAGCATGACTGCCAATGCCTCAGGATACTGCTGAATCACAAAAGCACCAACTGTAGCTATGGTCATTAAGAAGTTCTCATCAAATACTTGACCGCGCACAATATTTTTCAGCGCTTTCAGGACAACATCTCCGCCAACGAGTAAATACGCGGCGAAAAACATGATGAACTTCAGTAAGCCGTTGTCAGGTATAAAATAAGCCGCCGTTCCAATGACTGCACCACCAATTAATTTCAGTACAATCGTTTTTAAATTCTTTGTTCCATGATCGTGATCGTGGTGATGTCCTTCTTCTTTTGGTGATACACTCACATGAGGTTCAATGGACTGAACGGTTTTTTCAATACGCTTTGACATCGTTTCTTGTGCATCAGCATGTGTCACAGTTAATGTACCCGTCGCAAAATTAATTGAGCAGGCTTCAACCCCTTCAAGTTTGCTGACACCTGTTTCAATTTTACGGGCACAGTTTCCACAATCGAGACCGCTTAATACGTATTCATCCTTCATCTTTTTCATGTTCTCACCTTTTTCTATATAAGTAGCCTTCCCTGATTCAATCAAACCTATCAGCTGCTGTAGATATTATATATGAGCACATATTCATATATTGAATTACCCTTATTATATGAGGAGTTCTTACAAACTGTCAATCATTTATAAACAAATTTTTGAGATTTTTCGTATTCAGGATGTCATGTGAATTTTCAATAATCCATGCTCGTGTCCCCTCTTCGTTGCATAACATAAAAGCGATCGTTTGATGGGAATATTCAGCATTTCTCTTTACAAAAGAAGGACATACGCTTAGAATAAGATAAAAGTTTCCTCAAGGAAACAAATTAGCGTTAGAGAATCATTTCATCCTTTAGTCAAAATTATTAAATATATGCATATATTTTTAGGAAACGCAATTGATGATTGAAAGGGGTCTTAAGAGATGTCATATGCTTTAACAATCGACCGCCTGTATGTCTCATACCACGGACAGGATGCACTAGAAAACGTCTCTCTTTCCATACAGGAAGGTACGATGACTGGAATCATTGGTCCAAATGGTGCTGGTAAATCGACTTTATTGAAAGCATGTTTGGATTTAATTGAAAAGGATCAAGGGGACATTCGCTTTTTTGAACAACCTTTTAAACAAGTGAGAAAACAGATCGCCTATGTCCCGCAAAGAAATGATCTAGACTGGACGTTTCCTATCCATGTGCTAGATACTGTACTGCTTGGCACATATCCAAAGCTCGGATTGATCAAACGACCGAAAAAAGAAGACCGTGCCTATGCGTACCATTGCTTAGAAAAGGTTGGGATGCAGGACTTTGCCAAAAGACAGATTGGGGAATTATCCGGCGGTCAGCAGCAGCGTGTCTTCCTTGCACGAGCACTTGCTCAAAACGCACAGCTCTTTTGTTTAGACGAACCGTTTGTCGGAATTGATATGGCAAGTGAAGAAACGATGATCCACATTTTGAAGGAATTACGAGATGAAGGAAAAACCATTCTGGTCGTCCACCATGATTTAAGTAAGGCCGATGATTACTTCAGCCATCTCGTTCTTTTAAATAAGAAGCTGGTCAAAGCAGGCCCTGTACATGATATTCTTCGTCCTGAGGTCATGCTCCAAGCATACGAAACACAGCTGCCATTTTTAAAATCAGCAGGAGGAGACGCGTAATGGAATTCTTAATCGGACTTTTTGAATATGCGTTTTTACAAAAAGCGTTATTTACATCCGTTATGGTAGGGATCATCTGTGGCGTCATCGGCTGCTTCATCATTTTACGGGGAATGGCTTTGATGGGAGATGCGATTTCACACGCTGTACTTCCAGGTGTCGCCATCTCTTATATGCTCGGCATTAACTTTTTCTTTGGTGCGGTTCTAACTGGTGTACTGACAGCCATCGGCATCGGATATGTCAGTCAAAACAGCCGCATTAAAAATGATTCTGCCATCGGGATCGTATTCACTGCTTTTTTTTCCATTGGGATCATTTTGATTACATTTTTGAAAAGTTCCAGCGATTTATATCATATCTTGTTTGGAAACGTACTAGCCGTTCGTTCATCTGATATGTGGATCACGCTTGGCATCGGCATTTTCATTTTGCTGGCTGTCATCGTTTTCTACAAAGAACTGCTCATTAGTTCATTTGATCCAGTGATTTCTTCGGTTTACGGTTTACCGAATCGCATGATCCATTATTTCCTCATGACCTTATTGACCTTAGTGACCGTGGCGTCCCTGCAAACTGTAGGTATTATTCTTGTTGTTGCAATGCTTATTACACCAGCTGCCACCGCTTATTTACTGACAGACCGGCTATGGATCATGATTTATTTATCTGCTTTTTTTGGAGCAGTTTCAGCTGTCGTAGGACTTGGGCTCAGCTTTACGTATAACTTGTCGTCTGGTGCTTCCATTGTGCTGGTCGCGACCATATTATTCGGCAGTGCCTTTATCTTTTCACCGAAACAAGGGATATTGTGGAGATCCTTAAAATCGAAGCGAAAACGAACACAGTTAAAAAAGGAAGCGTCTATGTAAAAGGAGGACATATATGAAGAAGGTATTAGCAATCCGTTTGACCGCAGTATGTATTGCCCTTTTGGTCATCGCAGGCTGTTCTACCCAGCAAAAGAGTTCCGGAAAAGATGACGGTACATTAAAAGTTGTCACGACCTACTCCATTCTTTATGACATTGTGAAGGAAGTAGGAGGACAGCATGTCTCTATTCACAGCATTGTTCCCATTGGTACAGACCCACATGAATTTGACCCCCTACCAAAGGATGTTCAGTATACGACGGATGCAGACCTTGTTCTATCTAATGGCTTGAACCTTGAAACAGGGAATGGCTGGTTTCAAAAACTGCTTGAATCGAGCGGCAAGGACGGGGATGATGCACCTGTAGCCGAGCTGAGTAAAGGCGTCAAAGTGAAGCATTTATCTTCAAAAGGGCTTGAAAGCCAGCAGGACCCACACGCATGGCTGAATGTCGAGAATGGGATTCTTTATGCGCAAAATGCCAGAGATGCGCTCATTCAAGCAGATCCTGAGCATAAAGAGGATTACGAGAAAAATGCTGAAACCTATATCAAAAAGCTTCAAACGCTTCACGATGAAGCAAAAGACAAGTTTGATCAACTGCCAAAAGACAAAAAACTCCTTGTCACAAGCGAAGGGGCATTCAAATATTTTGCGGATGCGTATGGACTGAAAGCCGGATACATTTGGGAGAT
Source organism: Bacillus sp. BS1807G30 (assembly GCF_040047675.1). NCBI lineage: Bacteria > Bacillati > Bacillota > Bacilli > Caryophanales > Bacillaceae > Bacillus > Bacillus sp. BS1807G30. The sequence goes on from NZ_CP157353.1 coordinate 2,993,721, forward strand.
CAACACAGAAAGTGAAGGAACACCTGGACAAATGAAGCGCATCATTCATTTTGTCAAAGACCATCAAGTTCCTGCCCTTTTTCTTGAAACAAGTGTAGATAAGCGCAGCCTTGAAAGCCTATCTGAAGAAACAGGAGTTCCGATTAAGGGGAAAGTATTTACGGACTCTATCGGCAAAGAAGGTGAAGATGGGGACAGCTACTATCACATGATGAAATGGAATATCGACACCATTTACAAAGGATTGTCCTCATAGCAAAAAGACAGGTGGAATGAGTCCGCCTGTCTTTTTTGTCAACCTGCTACATTTTCCGGGTGTTTTTTCGGCCAAATGACGTAGCTGATGCTAATGATGAAATCAATGGCTAAGACCATCCCCCACACACTGACAAGCTGCATCAGAGATTCCGTTCGTTCTGGTGCTTGGATGAGATAGGTCAATCCATATAACAGCCCCGCTCCGATGACATAAGAGATGAAATGACGTGTCCAGCCCACCATTTCATACAAAGACCGCTCCTTCCCGTACTTTGGTTTCCCCTTTGGCTTAGGACCACCTGCAAAACGATAAGCAAACTTAGCATCCGCCCATTTCACCATTTGATGTCCAAAGGCCAGACTCACACCAATATAAACAGCCGCAAGCCCGTGAATGACGCTCGCCACAGCCCCTTGCTTTAAATCAATATAAGTAGCCGCAAGAAGGATGAGATCTAAAACCGGGGTACAGACAAGAAAGAAAGCACCCCATTTTTTCTGTTTAAACACATAACGCAGTGTTAAGCCCATTAGAATAAACAGCCAAAAACCAATTTCACATGCCACAATCAATAAACCGACCAATTTCCCCACATCCTTTTTAACACGATTGTATTAAATAAAAAATAACACAACTGTGTTAAAAAAACAATAGCTGTGCTAAAATCAATGTATGCCAAAAATCGTCGATCACCATAAACAAAAACAAAAGGTCGCTCAAGCTGCTATGAGAGTGATTAAACAAGAGGGATTGGAAAGTGCTTCTGTACGAAAAATAGCCGTTGAAGCTGGCATTTCAGCCGGCTCTATGCGCCATTATTTTTCCACACAGCAAGAATTATTTCTATTCTCAATGAATTTAATTCAGGAAAGAGTGAAGGAGCGAATTGCTAGGCTTCCATTAAACGGTTCAACAGAGGAAAATGTATTCACTTTATTGGAGCAGGTTCTTCCACTAGACGAAGAACGAATATTTGAAATGGAGGTGTGGCAGGCTTTTACAGTCAAGGCACTGACTGAACCAGATTTACAGCCGCTCAATGCAAAGATGTATGACGAGCTTTTTCAAACCGTTCAATTTTGCTTAATGAAATTGAAAGAGGATGAGCTACTGCTAGATCATGTCGATCTTTTATTAGAAACTGAGCGGCTTTATGCGGTCATCAATGGGCTTGCATTGAATGGAATCGTACAGCCCCATCGTTTACCGCCTCAGCTCATGCGCTCCGTGCTACAGATGCATCTTCAATCCATCACAAAAAAAGACATGCCCTCCTTATAGTGAGCATGTCTTCAGATTGTTGACAAAGGGCTAAAATGAACTTTATTTTAGCCCTTTGTCTTCTTTTCAGCGTGATAGAAAACCTTTGCAGTCTAGGAAGGACGAGCATTGGCGCGGAGCGAATTTGACATTCGTGAGCACCGAAGCGCAGGACTGACAACGAATGCGAGGGTTTGTCTACACGCTGAGACATGCCCTCCTTATAGAGAGCATGTCTTTTTTAATCTTCCATAAAAATACGTTTCGCCTCGTAATAGAGCACCTGTACAAATTTCTTCACATTGATACGTGTGTGCTCTTCTCTTCCACTTGTCTCTTTTGTGAGTTCACTCATTTTCTTACGCACAATGGTAAAATCGAAAAATTTTGATGCATAGTTTTCAAAGGTTGGGTGAGAAAAATCGGTTAACCCTAGCGAGGCGATGTGTTTCAATGATTGGTTGATCGCACGTCTTACCCGCTGTTCCGCTGCTTTTGCTTCTCTTGCGATGTCTGCTGATGTAAAAGGTTCGTTTAATTTATCCTCTGTGATGCCAGTGAAAATCACTTTTAATGAAGGAAAAGAGTCGTGCTGATCGGCATGTACCGCTAAATACTGATCTGTGAAAAGAATCATATCTAGTAAATCCTTAGACCCCTTTTCGCCGACAATCCCAAGCTCCGCCAGCAAAAACTGACCTGCCTCTGCAAGACTTTTCCCGCGCTGCTTCGTTTTCGTGGTCTGTCCGCGCTGCTGGAACTGCATGACCGATTTGAGCGAATGCTGAATATTTTCAATTGAGTGCTCTAAATGCAGACGTTCAATCATGAGGTGGAGCACACTTAAGACCTCTACCCGATTGATCGGCTTTGTCACATAATACTCGACACCGAGCGTATATGCCTGGCCGATGAGTTCCTTTGTTTCTACCTGTGACAGCATTAAATATTTCCCATGAAATTCATCCTTGATCGCTCGAATCGTCTCAAGACCGTCCCTTTCCGGCATCAGAAGATCAATACACAAGATATCAATATGCAAATCATTTAAGTAGCTCGCTGTTACTTCAGCACCATCCTCTGCTTCCCCGGCCACAAAGCCAAGCTCTTCATCTTCAATGAGCTGTGCGAGTGAAGAACGAACGGCTTCATCATCATCGACAATAAAAAATCTCATCTCCCATTTCCCTCTTTTCTGCTGACTTGATCAATTGGTATCGTTAAAGTGAACTTCGTTTGTTGATTTGGGATACTCTTCATTTCAACACTTCCGCCAAGCTTCTCGGCTGTGTCTTTCACATAGGAAAGACCGATGCCGCTTGATGGGTTCCCGGCCTGGTCGTATTTTAAAGTGAAGCCCGGTTTAAAGATCACATGATGGTTACGCTCTTTAATGCCTGGCCCGTTGTCACTGACTTGAAAGATCACATCATTCTCTTTCCGTGAAATGGATAGTGATACCTCTCCATTCACCGGAATGGCTTCAATGGCATTGGATACAATGTTATTTAATAAAGATAGAATGGTATACACATGATAAGCAGGGTGCTGTCCTTCTTCATCATAATGAAAAACGATGTGTTTTTTAAGAGATTCCGCGTAATTTTCATGGATACGGATCACAAGTCCAGCGATATGAGCAGGACTTGCATACTCCTGAAATTTTTCCTCATGAATCAGCTTGGATAAAGCAGAAAAAATCCGCTGATTGTCCTTTTTAATTTCGTGTACCTCACCTGCAATTTGCAGGGCTGTTTTTCCGAGTTTTTTCAAATCTAATGATTCCGTATCCTTTGCATGATGCAGAGATTGATACAATTGATATGAAGTAGCTGTAATGTGCTCAGCATGTGCAAGGGTTTTATAAAAATATGTAGATTCCGTATAAAGATTTGACAGCAGCATCAGCAGGTGTTCCTTTTCCTTCTTCATTTGGCGCTCTCTCGCCTGTTCTTCGTATAATCGAATCATCGTATAACAAGCCAATACGAAAAAGCTTCTGAAAATCGCCAATACAAATAGTTGAAACAGCGTTCTCACTGTTAAAATTTCATCAATGGCTCCCCTGAGTGCAATCATTTCGACTACACTTGCGCATAGTTCCATGATGATCCCTGTCGCCCCAATCAGCCAAGGCTTATCACGGAAACGTCTGACCTGTAATACATAAAAAAGCGTACCATAGACGACGTAATACAGCAGGGAAGGAAATCTTAAAGAAACGGCCTCTTCCAGCGCTAGGTGGCCTGACACAGCAGTATCAAGAAGCACCCGGAATGCAAACACGGATCCCCCCGCAATGATGCCGCTTGCCCATGCCGGGAATTTTTTCATTTGAAGCAGGATAAAGAAAAAGACAACGGTTCCAAAGCTCACCCGAAAGCTATCCTCAAATGGATAAAATTTCAGCTCTCCCCCAATCGGAGTCAGAACAATGAGCATGATAATTAAATAAGGCTCTGTATTCAACCATTTTTTCAGTAGATTCAAACGCAGTCACATCCCTAATAATTGACGATAGTATACTATGTGCGCTTCAGAAAAACAAACAGTCCATGAAAAAACGCACACCGGACATTTGTCGGTGTGCGCTTCTCATGATGCCGCTTAATCTTCTAAACGATCCTTTTCTAAAAGTGATGCACCAGCAATACCTGGTTTCGTCATTTCAAAAGGATTTAAGATGATATCAAGCTCTTCCTCTGATAACACATCATTTTGCAGACAAAGCTCACGTACAGATACGCCTGTAAGTATCGCTTCTCTCGCAATTCGTGCAGCAGCTTCATAACCAATATGCGGATTGACCGCCGTCATGACACCAGCACTCTTTTCTACATATTCTTTTAATCTAGATTCATCTGCTTTTAGGTCACGCAAGCAGTTATCGACAAAGGATTCAAATACATTTTTCATCATACTGAGAGACTGTAGTAAGTTGAATATTAAAACTGGCTCCATGACGTTCAGTTCAAGCTGACCAGCCTCTGATGCAAGGCAGATCGTGTGGTCATTTCCAATGACTTGGAATGCCACTTGGTTCATGACCTCAGGCATCACTGGGTTGACTTTCCCTGGCATGATAGATGAACCTGGCTGTCTTGGCGGCAAGTGCAGCTCACCAAAGCCTGCTCTAGGACCTGAAGCCATCAAACGAATATCGTTTGCCATTTTGGACATATTCATCATACATACTTTCAGTGCAGCTGATACTTCTGTATAAGCATCTGTATTTTGCGTAGCATCGACCAAATCTTCTGCTCCAACTAACGGCAATCCGCTAATGTCAGCTAGATAGCCAACCACCTGGCGAATATATTTAGGATCAGCATTCAGTCCTGTTCCAACTGCGGTTGCGCCCATATTGACTTCATATAAATGCTGTCTAGACTGCTTGATTCGTTTAATATCACGAGCAAGAACCTTTGCATATGCACTAAACTCTTGACCAAGTCTGATTGGAACAGCGTCCTGAAGATGCGTACGTCCCATTTTGATGACATGATCGAATTCTTGCGCTTTTTCTGTCATGACTTGATGCATGTTTTCCATCGTATAAAGTAGTTTTTCAATCATATTCAATGTTGAAATATGAATCGCTGTTGGGAAAACGTCGTTTGTTGACTGCGACATGTTCACATGCGTGTTTGGACTTAGCTCAGTATAAGCGCCTTTTTCCTTTCCTAGTAGTTCAAGCGCTCTGTTTGCAATGACTTCATTGGCATTCATATTCATTGAAGTGCCAGCCCCGCCTTGAATTGGATCGACAATAAATTGATTATTCCATTTTCCTTCAATCACTTCATCTGCGGCTTGAACAATTTTTTCTCCAAGACCAGCATATAATCGCTGTGTATCCATATTTGCAAGTGCGGCTGCTTTTTTGACAATCCCTAATGCTTTGATGAGTTCCTCATGAACATGGTAGCCAGTAATTGGAAAGTTCTCTACTGCACGTAATGTTTGAATTCCATAATACGCTTGAGTGTCTACTTCCTTTTCACCTAGAAAGTCTCGTTCGATACGAACTTGCTTGTCCTGTAGCTTCGTCATTTGAAAAGATCTCCTTTTACGCTGCTTTTGTTTGTTGTTTTAATTCCTCAATATACTTCTTCGATTTCTCTTGATCAAACACTTTTTCCCACTTAGACATGACAATGGCTGCAAGTGAGTTACCAAATACGTTAACAGTTGTACGAACCATGTCAAGGATACGGTCGATCCCAACGATGAAGGCAAGTCCTTCAAGTGGAAGTCCCATTGCTCCAAGTGTTGTGATGACAACAACGATCGATGCACCTGGTACACCAGCCATTCCTTTTGATGTGAGCATTAAGATTAATAGTAACGTAATTTGCTCATAGATGGAAAGAGGCATGCCGTACATTTGTGCAACAAATATGGCGGCAATGGATTGATAGATGGCACTTCCATCTAAGTTAAAGGTATAGCCTGTTGGGATAACGAACGACGTGATCGCTTTCGGGCATCCGAACTTCTCCATTTTGTCCATTAATCTAGGCAATACAGCTTCTGAACTTGCTGTTGAGAATGCAAGAATGATTTCTTCTTTTAACACTCTAAATAGTGTAAAGACGCTTGTTCCAGCTAATTTTGCGATAATGCCAAGTACGACAATAACGAAGAATGCCATTGTACCGTAAACGACAAGTACCAGTTTACCTAGCGGGAGAAGCGCTCCGACCCCGAATTTGATCACCGTCACACTGATGAGCGCGAATACACCAAATGGTGCAAACTTCATCACTTTATTGGTCACCCAGAACATCGCTTCGAGGATGCCCTCAAAAAATCCTAACACTGGTTTTCCTTTGTCTCCAACTGCTGCAATTCCTAATCCGAATAACACTGTAAAGAAGATTGTTGGTAATAGATCACCTTCTGCAATGGATTGGAACACGTTTGTTGGCACAAGATGCACAATCGTTTCAGAGAAACTAGCTTTTTCGGCAGAAGACTTAGATGTCTCTTCATATTTAGAGATATCGCCTTTCTCCATGTTACTCATATCAATTCCTGTACCAGGATGGAAAACGTTTGCTGCAAGCAGTCCAACTGCTAATGCAATCGTTGTCACAATTTCGAAGTAAAGAATCGTTTTCCCACCGAGTCTTCCGATGGTTTTCATATCGCCTACACCTGCAACGGCTACAATCAATGCAGCAATAACAATTGGAAGAACGATCATTTTAATTAAGTGGATGAATATATCGCCAATCGGCGTTAACACATTAATAACGGTTTCATTTTGATAAAACAGCGCTCCTACGACAACACCCAAAACAAGTGCGATGAGTATTTGAGAAGCTAACCCTAACTTTTTCATACGTGGACCCCCTTTTTTTGATAACGCTTTCTTTGTTGCTTAATCGCATCTTAACGATGAACCTACAAAAAACGACAAAAAGGAACAAAAAGAAGTGAATTTTTTATGAAAAATCTTTTAAAAGGTGGGTTTTTCCACAAAATTGTTAAAAAAAGACTTCGCTTTTGGCGAAGTCTTAATGTTGCTGCATCTGTTCAACTGGCGACTCTTGATGTGGAGAAAATTTGTCATAAACAGCATAACCAATCAGTACAAGCGCCACATAAATCACAGCACTCAATGTCCACACCCATTTGACATTCAGCTTCATTTTGCTACACCCTCTCTGACAGGTTTCAATCGCTGTAATCTTAGTGCGTTCAGCACAACCGATACAGAACTAAAGGCCATTGCCGCTCCTGCAAGCCATGGCGCCAGGAACCCAAATGCAGCGATCGGTATACCAATACAATTGTAAGCAAGCGCCCAAAATAGATTCTGTTTAATGTTTCTCATCGTTTTTCTGCTAAATTCAAGTGCATCTGCAATGGCATGGAGATCTCCTGTCATGAGCGTAATATCTGCCGCTTCCATGGCAACATCTGTACCTGTTCCGACGGCCATCCCGATATTTGCTGTTGCAAGGGCAGGGGCATCATTGATGCCGTCTCCAACCATCGCCACTTTTTTTCCTTGTTTCTGAAGCGCTGCAATATGAGCCGCTTTTTCCTCAGGAAGAACTTCAGCGATCACATGATCTATGCCTGCCTCACTCGCAATCGCTTCTGCTGTTCGTTTGTTATCTCCTGTCATCATCACGACGTGAATCCCTTGCTCTTTGAGACGAGCGACCGCTTGAGAAGAAGACGATTTGATCGTATCTGCAACGGCGACAATACCTGCTGGCTCGCGGTCAATGGCAATGAGCATCGCCGTTTTTCCTTGTTCTTCAAGCTCAGTCACAACTGCTTCTAGTGCTTCGCAGCTGATATGATGTTTCTTTAAGAGCTTCCGTGTGCCAATCAAAAGCTCATGTCCCGCAGCCCTTGCTTCAATTCCATGACCAGGATCTGCTTGAAAAGCTTCTACCTCGACCGCTTGGAGACCCCGGTTCTTCATGCCTTCTGTAATCGCTCTGGCAAGTGGATGCTCTGACTGCTGTTCTGCCGATCCTGCTAACTGAAGCAGCTTATCTTCTGTCCAATTGGCAGACGCAATCACATCTGTAAGACTCGGCTCCCCTTTTGTCACAGTCCCTGTTTTATCTAGCACTACTGTATCTAGTGATTGGGTTATCTCTAAATGTTCTCCGCCTTTAAACAAAATCCCTGATTCAGCTGCACGGCCGCTGCCTGCCATAATAGAGGTCGGTGTAGCAAGACCAAGCGCACAAGGACATGCGATGACGATGACCGCTATAAAGGTTTCAAGTGCAGATGTCACATTCCCTGGGTCAACAAAGAAAAACCAAATCAGAAAAGTGAGCACAGCCAATCCTACAACAATGGGGACAAATACCCCTGAAATTTGATCTGCCATTCTTTGAATTGGTGCTTTTGAGCCTTGCGCTTGTTCGACGACTCGAATGATTTGTGAAAGAGCCGTTTCTTTTCCTACTTTTGTTGCTTTCACTTTCACAAATCCATTTTTATTGATGGTTGCCCCGATGACTGTATCTCCTGTGGTTTTATCAACTGGCAGACTTTCACCTGTAATCATGGATTCGTCGATTGCTGTTGTTCCTTCGATGATTTCTCCGTCTACCGGGACTTTTTCACCCGGCTTGACGAACACAAGATCATTCACTTTCACTTCAGAAATAGGAACGGTCATTTCTTTCCCATCTCGCTCTATCACAGCTTCTTTCGCTTGTAAACCCATCAGTTTTTGAATCGCTTCTGATGATCTCCCTTTCGCTCTTGCTTCCATTAATTTTCCGAGCACAATTAGCGTAATGAGCACAGCACTCGTTTCATAATAGAGGGCCGCCTCATGTGTGCCTTGAACCGCTGACTGAATACTTTCATATAAACTATAGAAAAAAGCAGCTGATGTCCCTAATGCCACAAGGACATCCATATTGGCACTTTTATTTTTCAACGCTTTATAAGCACCTACATAAAAAGGCCAGCCGACAATGAACTGGACGGGCGCTGCTAATGCGAGCTGAACCCATGGATTCATAAACGCTTCTGGCAACCAAATAAACGATGTGAAAGAAAAATGACTGACCATTGCCCAAAGAAGAGGCAATGACAAAATCATCGAGAACAAAAAGCGTGCCGTTTGTTTCTCAATCGCTACTTGGCGATGGTCTTTTTTCCCTTCCTCTGCATGCTCTTCGGCTGGTTCGATTAATGAATACCCAATGGATTTCACAGCCTCTTTTATGTCACTTGGAGATATTTGCCCAGGATGATACGTCACCTGAAGTGACTCAAGCGCAAAGTTCACTGATCCTTGATCAATACCGTCCATCCGGTTGACTTTTTTCTCAATTCGGTTTGCACAAGCCGCACATGTCATTCCCTCTATATCAAATTCGGCTTGCTCCATCACCACATCATAGCCAAGAGATTGAATTTTTTGTTTTAGATCCTCTGCTGTGAGTCGTTCTGTTTCATACACAATGTGGGATGTTTCAAGCGCTAAGTTCACACTGGCGTCGTCCACACCTTCCAACCTGTTCAAGCCCTTTTCAATGCGGCCTGCACAGGCGGCGCAAGTCATTCCCGTAATTTGAAAATCAATTTCTTTTTTCATTTATCTCACCTCTCCACATACTCCATGGGGGTATTGTTATTTTTAAAAAAATACGTGCTGTCTTATGCAGCACGTATGCTCATTTTATACGACATCATATCCCTGTTCTTCAATGACATCAGAGATCTGGTGTAACGTGATTTGATCTGAGTGAAAGGAAACCTCCACCTGACCCTTATCTAAATGGACTTTCACAGATTCAACACCTGCTAATTCTCCTACATTTCCTTCGACTGCTTTCACACAATGTCCGCAAGACATGCCTTGCACTTGTAGTGTTGCTTGTTCCACTTCTCATCGCCTCCATCAATCATTTTCTATTTTTACTATACCCTAGTAGGGTATCATTGTAAACATAAATGATCCGCTGTTTGCTACGATTTTGTCAGCTTCGTGAAGACATTCATTAACTCCTCAATGGCTTCATCCCCATTACCGCTCTTAATGGCATCTGCTACGCAATGATGTGTATGCTTTTCCATTAATTGAAGACTCACTTTTTTTAAAGCTGCATTGACAGCAGAAATTTGATTCACGACATCTATACAGTAACGATCGTTTTCAATCATTTGCTGAATCCCTCGCACTTGACCTTCCACTCGTTTTAATCGGTTGATTAATTGCTCTTTTTCCTTCTCAGCTCTAGGCGAAGCGATATGTCTTGCTTCTTGTTCTGTCATCTGATCACCTTTTTTCTATCATACTTGTGTTACATTCAATTAAAGCATATCTTCACCTGAAAAGGCAAAGATATGCTGAGATCACCGTTTGTTTATCCTAGTTTGTCAACTGTTCAATATCTTGCAAAAGGTTGACAGATTGCTGAAGCTGCTTCATGAGGCCTTGCTGATCCTCTAAAATAGCTGCAGCATCGAAGTTGTCCATTTTCAATTGCTGTAAATAGGTTTGAATCTCCTCTGACAGCACTTTATTTTTCTCTATGATTTGTGCATGCAGGTCTTCTGCTATTGATGGGGCTGTGAGTTCATTAAATTCTTGAATGTCTGCTTTCAATGATTCAAGCTGCTGCGTCAAATCTGCTCTTTTGGCAACATCTTGTACAGCTTCTTCCGCAAGCTGTGGAAAATCCTCTGTGAATTGCTGAATATCTGTCACATACTCATTTGCCTCTGTGACATATGTCGTTGTATCGTTTACTTGGTCTAGCAGTCCAGAACATCCACTTAACAAAAACGTACCGGTAAATAGAAACGCCATCACATATTGTTTCAAGATCCATCATCCTTTCATCTGCTATGTTGAAACCCCTCATTTGTCCAGCTCCCAACCACACAGATGCAAAAAGACCTTAAAAAAAGCCAGACCTTTGCCTCAAGTGTGATAGGCAAAGGTCTGGCTAACATGTTCATGCCGGAATGGCCGAGAAACAACGGATGTTTCTGTAATGACGACCAAACCGTAAAAGCTACTCCCCTTTAGGAAACCGTTCAAATGTTATGTTTATCATATCTAAATGAAGGACAACAGTCAATGAGAAGCAGGCGGAAGATCCTGCTTTTGGTACAGCATATAGTCCGAACCAGTTGATGCATAAATCCGATTACGTCCCTGGCGTTTTGACATATACAAGGCTTGATCTGCCTCAAATAGAAGCGTTTCTAATATAGAGGGATCATTCGCTGTATGGGCGACGCCAAAACTTGCTGTCACTCTTACTTTTTTCTCATCTGTCTGAAAGAAACTCACTTCAAATGAATGTCTCATTTGTTCCGCAATATGACATGCCTCTTCAAATGAATGATGCGGCAGACAAATGGCGAACTCTTCTCCGCCATATCGCCCAAATAAATCATCCATCTTCAAATGTTGCTGACAAATGGACACAACATGACGCAATGCCTCGTCTCCAATGTGATGTCCGTGCGTATCATTGATTTGTTTAAAGAAATCAATATCAAATAGCAATATCGCAGTATCCTGCGCATCCTCTTCCAATAACATCTGCGTTCGTTCAATAAAGGAAGACCGATTGAAGATATTCGTCAAACCATCAATATATGCTCGGCGCTCCAGCTCTTCCTGCAATAGTCGCTGCTCAGTAACATCGCTGATCACAATTTGCCTGCCTTCGACTTCGCCTCTTCTATTAAAAAGAGAAGAAGCAGTGAGATGATAATAGAAGGGCTGCTCTTTTTCCCACATTAAATCATACTGTGAATGATCCTGCGGAGAACGCAGCCACTGGATAAACGCCGGCTCTTTGATGATCCCTGAGAATATATCATCGATTTTATAGCCGATTCCCTTTTTAGCGAGCACAGGAATGATCAATGCAGCCGCAGGGTTATAATCAATCAGTGTTCGGTATCGATCCAATATAAGAACACCTTCTGACATATGTTCAAACACACGCTCCATCGCAATGGGAGAGAGCTTAAAGAGATGAAAAGACATAATCGCCCATAAGTAGAGTGCGTTGGTTAAAAACATCACCACTGGTACTGGGTCAATGTGAAAAGGCGTGACACCTAATAAATAGATAAAAGAAGTCGTGATCGGTAATAATATTCCAACGAGCAAGATCAGAACCTGTTTCAAATAATCTTTCTTCACACGTAAAAACCAAAGCAGCATAAAAATAGCGAGCATGGAACAACCAAATGTATAGACCCCATGAATGATATACCAATAACCAATGGTAAAATCAGCTAATAAAAACCCGTCTACTGTATTCATCGTGATGCTTCGGTAAAAGAGTGAATGAAAAGAGTTGGTGAACACCAGAATGGTGGTTAAAATTGGAATCAGCAAGAAGAGAAGCACGCGGCGCTTTGTTACATATTGATGGAAACCAGTAAACTGCAGCACAATCATCAGGCTGAACGGTGCAATGAACGGAAGACCTATGTATTGAAAACTAACCCAGAATGTAATTTCTTGAGGGGTGCGCGCCAATAATTCAAATGTATGTCCAAAAATATAAATCGCAGTTGCTCCAGACATATACATAAACAATTGACAGCCAATATACCGATGGCGATTTGCATGAGCAATGATTGATAATATTACGGACAGAATGCCAGAAACACTCATGATCACAATAAAATGTAAAACAATCGAATCCATGTAAACGCCCCAATTTCAGTTATTTAGAACTAGTCTAATCTTACTATATATGAGGACGTCTCAAATGGGAAGATGTGATTTTGATTTGGTTGGCGGTTTTTTGGAAAGCGTTCGTCATTTTACTAGTCGTGGCGCCTTATCTGTTCATTACTTTTTACTTATTTTATGGATAAAGCATATTGTAGCAAGTGAAATATCTGTACAATGTGGAGATGAATGAAAAGGAGGCTTGATAGGAGATGACTTTTTTGATCATCATGGCAGGTTTGTTCATGCTGATTCTTTTAGAGAAGCCATTTCAGAAGAAACGATCTGAGCTGTTATTTTTGATGAGTTATTTGCTGCTGATTGCGGTTTATGTGATTCAGACAACATTTGTGGAGATCATGTCGGATGGGCTTTTGATGATGATGGCGGTGATTGTGGTTTGCCCTTTGTTTGTTCGGTTGGTTCGGTTTTCCTCGAGGAACTTACATGAAAAGTAAGAAGGATGACAGTATGTAGCATCCTTCTTATGTTGTGAACTAAACTCGTTATTCTTAAGACCCACTGAGCTTTGTAAAGCAGACGTCTTTTTCTTTACTTAATTATGAATTTGATTTATCTTTTTGTTTTTCATTTGCTTTATCGTCTTTCATTTTACTCATCTCTTTTTTAGCATTATCCACTTCTTCTAAAGCTTTTTTCATTCTAGAATTCATGAAACTTAAATCATCATCACTGACTTTATCTCGCTTGATTACTTTTAAGATATCTTTGAAAAGTGATTCAAATTTGTCATCCGCTTTCACCAAGTACTCGTTTACTTTTTTATACGTATCAGGAACTTTAACTTCTTTGTCTTTGGCTTCGCTGAGTAATTCTCTCATGCTATCAATCTTTGTCTCAACATCACTAGCCCATTCTTTATCGTAAACCTCGTCTAAAGGAACCAACGATAAAACAAAAGACATAATTCTTTCTTCAAACCGTTTTAGATATCCCTTATACCATGATGCATATTCGCTATCAGTCATTTTTTCTATTTTTTCTTGTTTTGCTGCTGCTTTGTTTGATGAACCGTTTGCTGATTCATTTTTACCGCATGCTGTACCCATCATCAATGTAAATACTAAAAGAAATACTGAAATGATTGTCTTTTTGTTTGTTTTCATTTTTATGAATTACTCCTTATCCTTTGAGACTTTTTCTAATTCGTCAACTACTTTAGGTGTTTAATCATATGCTTTGTAGGGTCTATTCGAACTTTTTTCTTTTAACTAAATTGTCCCCCTGTCATTATCTGGTGATATTCCCCTACAAATTATCATCGGTTAAAAAATAGGTATATTTAGGTATTCTCCCTAACTTTCTAATAAAAAATTCTATAAGAAACAACTTAAGCATCTATCTTCCAGACACTAAATACGACGGCTTCTGAAAGTTTAGAAAGAAGTTACATTGCCGAATCGCTTCTTAATTTTTGAATTTTAAGTGTGAAATGAATTACATGAAGTATATTAAAGTATAATAAAGAGGTTAAAAAATGAAGTTAGATAATCTTCTAATAAATAAAGAGTGGACATAAAGGAGAACTTACGAATGACTTTTGATGAATTAATGGAACTTTCAGAAGAAGAATTTATAAATTATGATTTCAAAAGAGAGGTTTTTGATTTAAGAAATTTAATATATGATGAAAAAAACCCTATTGCAAATATCATTCTATATAAAGGTAATATTTATGGTTCCCAATCTGATTGTGATAGATTACCTTTGACCCTCGAAATATACAAACGCTTATGGGGAAATCAATTTGAATTCTGGAATACTAAACAAACAGATTTTGTTGAGGCAAATGGAGAAACAATGAATTCATTTGTAACTCCTTACAAAGCCTTTTATAAGGAGACATATGATTTATCCAATCCTATATTTAAAGATTATGCAAAATTAACACACACAGTAGGTAATTTTATACCTGTATACGCCATCAAAAATAATAAAAATTGGTTTTCTCCTTTTAATAGCAAACGTTATAAATCTACCTATGATTATTGGGATCTAACTTTGAACCATATGAAAGTCATTTTAAATGATTTTATGAATAGTAATGATTCTATTGAGATTTTTTTAGAAAACACAATGAACAATAACACTTTCAAGTATAAAAAGTATATTATTGAATCTGCTAAATGGATTTTAAGTTTTAAAACTTGGCCTAATTTTGTGGAGAAGAATTTTTTGCAGAGTTTTTTAGAAAACCCAAAAGATTTAACCAGTGAACCAAAAGAATTTTGGCGCAATCACTTTAAAGGAACAGTTAGTACCAAAGATGAAAATAATCTGAGTGAATTTTTAACTTTTGTTAATCAAGCTATTCTTGAACGAAGTTCACTTATATATAAACAACTGAAACTAAATTATGAATTCCTATAATATTTGTAACAGCAACATATAGCAAAAGTTCATTGCAACTATAAAATTTCACGTATTTAAAAAGTGTCAAAACCCTTATCTAACATGGGTTTTGACACTTTTTTAAAATCATATGGAGACGGTGGGAGTCGAACCCACGTCCAGAGACATCGATTACTTAAGCGTCTACGAGCGTAGTCAACATATTTACGTGTTCACTCATCCTCATGCCTGCTGACGGGCGCTTGGAGAGCTAGTCTGATGGATCTCTTCTTACGTCCTCAGACGAAAACGTAAGCGTAGCCTACTTCATTGGGCTCCTCACAGACACATAGGCGATGTCAGGAAGAGCTCGCTGCGCTTATTAGGCAGCTAGTGCTAAGTTTTGGTTAAAACTTTTAGTTTTGCCAGTTACATTTAGGTGCGTGTTAACGAGATCGCCTCTCGGCTCGCAGCCTAAGCTCGAACCATCCCTGTCGAATCCGTAACGTCCCCTTGTAAAAGGGATATACGGGATGGAAACGTTCTTTCGCTTAACTGCTTCCGTATATGACTATTATAACAATCTCATCGCTTGAAACAACTGGTGTTTTCTGTAAAAAAAGCGGTGATTGTTTACTGCATAACATATTGTAGCATAATGCTTCCGCTCTCAGCAAGCCATCTGCATCAGGCTAAAATTGCTTTTGCCGGTCACGGAAAGCACGCTCGATTTCACGTTTCGCATCTTTTTTCTTCAGATCTTCACGTTTATCGTATTTCTTCTTCCCTTTACCGACTCCAATTAGCACTTTGGCAAAACCATTTTTCAAATAGAGTTTAATGGGAACAAGTGAGTAGCCTTCTTCCTTTGTCGCACCAATCAATTTACTGATTTGTTTGCGGTGGAGCAGCAGCTTTCTCGTTCTGAGCGGATCATGGTTATAACGGTTCCCCTGCTCGTATGGGCTCACGTGCATATTGTGAAGAAACACTTCTCCTCGTTCAATTTTGGCAAAGGAATCTTTTAAATTCACTTTTCCTGCTCGAATGGATTTGATTTCAGTTCCTTGTAATACAAGGCCGGCTTCGTATGTTTCTTCTATAAAATAATCATGATTGGCTTTTTTGTTTTGGGAAACAACCTTTCCCTCTCCCTTTGGCATTGGCGTACACCCTCCTTTTGGCACAGACACGGTCCAAATCGTACGGATTATTTTATCAAACAATCCAGCTTTCGACAATGCTGATGCCACGTGGTCAAAAAGCAAATAGAGCGTGATGCCCTATTTGCTTTTTGTCACGTTACTTTTTCTTTTTGCGCTTTTGTTTCGGTGCGTTATCAAATACACGTTTTTTCTTTTTCTTCTTTTTACGACCTGTAAACCAGTCGCCGCCTTTATCCTCTTTGCCTTTTTCTCCAGAGGCCTTTTGACCTCCGCGTCCTTTTTTTGCTGGTGGATCTGTCCGTTTTTTGAACTTGAAGTCCTTTGGTGATTTACGGCGAGTGCCTTTCATCCCGACGATTTCAAAATCAATGGAATGCTCATCTTTATTCACACTCACCACTTTGACAGTAATTTCGTCACCGATGCGATATACATTCCCTGTCCGCTCACCGATCATGGCAAAGTGCTGTTCATCAAAACGATAGTAATCGTCTGTCATGTAGCTCACATGGACAAGACCTTCTATCGTATTCGGCAGTTCAACGAATAGTCCGAAATTCGTGACGGAACTAATCATACCATCAAACTCTTCACCGATTTTATCAAGCATAAACTCTGCCTTTTTCAGGTCATCTGTTTCGCGCTCAGCATCAACAGAGCGGCGCTCCATTGTAGATGCATGATCTGCGATTTCTGGCAACAATTGACCCCATTTTTCAAGGGTCGCTTCGTCTGTCTTTTTCTCTATTAAATAGGTTCTGATCAGCCTATGCACGATTAAATCCGGGTAACGGCGGATCGGTGATGTGAAGTGTGTATAGAATTCCGTTGATAATCCAAAATGGCCAATGCTTTCTGGATCATACTTCGCCTGTTTCATAGAGCGAAGCATCACAGTTTGAATGACGACTTCTTCTGGTTGATCTCTGACAGCATCGAGGACACTTTGAAGTGCGCGCGGGTGAATGTTCGTTGACGTCCCTTTCACAATGTAACCAAACGTCGTCACGAACTCTAAAAAGCGCTGAAGCTTCTCAGGATTTGGTTCTTCGTGAATTCGGTAAATGAACGGAACATTCATCCAGTGGAAATGCTCGGCAACTGTTTCGTTTGCCACCAGCATGAATTCTTCAATTAATTTTTCGGCAACAGAACGCTCACGAATAACTACGTCTTTCGCTGCGCCTTCATCATCTACAAGCACTTTTGCTTCCTTGAAGTCAAAGTCGACTGCTCCACGCTCCATTCGCTTGTCACGCAGAATTTCTGCAAGCTTCTCCATCTCTTGGAACATTGGTACTAACGGCTCGTATTTGTCTAAAAGCTCTTCATCTTGGTCAACTAAAATCTTATTCACATCGGAATAGGTCATTCTTTCCGTCGTCTTGATCACACTTTGGAAAATTTCGTGTTTGACAACCTTCCCGCTTCGATCAATGATCATTTCACAAGAGAGTGTGAGACGATCAACCTTCGGATTCAATGAACAAATGCCATTTGACAGGCGATGAGGAATCATTGGAATGACGCGGTCGACAAGATACACACTCGTTCCACGCTCATAGGCTTCCTGATCAATCGGAGAGTTTTCCGTTACATAATGAGAGACATCCGCAATATGCACACCCAGTTTGTATTTACCATCATCCAACTTTTGCACAGTAACCGCATCGTCCAAGTCCTTTGCATCTGCACCGTCAATCGTCACGATCGTTTCATTGCGCAGATCACGTCTGCCCTCTAAGTCCTTTTCATCGATCGTTTCAGGTGTGTCTGCTGCCTGCTGGAGCGCTTCTTCCGGAAACTCACCTGGTAGACCGTGTTTATGAATAATCGATAAAATATCGATGCCAGGGTCATTTTTGTGACCAAGGATTTCCGTCACTTCACCCTCTGCGCTCATTCTTCCTTCTGGATAGCTTGTCAGCGTGACAACGACTTTATGACCTTCAACCGCTCCGTTTTTAGCGGATTTTGGAATGAAGATATCGTTTGTGATTTTTTTATCATCAGGAATGACAAAACCAAAACTTTTCGTTTCTGTATAGGTACCGACAACCGTCTGAGTATTACGCTCTAGTATACGGATGACCGTTCCTTCTTTTTTGGTGCCATTTGATTTGTGGCTGACACGAACCATGACGGTGTCGCCATTCATTGCTGTGCCTAGCTCATTTGGCGGAATGAAAATATCATCCTGTCCAAACTCTTCTGGTGTCACAAATGCAAATCCTTTTGCATGCGCAGACAGCTTCCCTTTTACCAAGTTCATTTTTTCCGGTACACCATAGCGGTCGCTGCGGGTACGGACGATAAGCCCCTGATCCTCTAATATCACAAGTGCTTTGACGAGCTCTTTATAATCATCTGGATTGGTAATTTCCATCATGACTTCTAATTCCTGTACCGTTAATGGTTTGTACGCCTCTTCTTGCATAAACGCAAGTAATTCATCCATAAATTCTTCTTTTTGCACACTCTAACCCCCTATATATTTAAATTGACCAATCGAGTGATTCTAAGAATGCATATACATCCTGATGAACCTTCTCTCGCTCTTTATCAAGCGTGATAACATGGCCCGATTCTTCATACCACTTTAAATGTTTTTCATCTGTCTCTACTTCGTTATAAATAATGTTTGCACTGTCTGTATTAATCATATGATCATGACGTGCCTGAACAACAAAAGTAGGTGAATAAATCATGTCAACATTGTTTCTCACATCTGCAATGAGTTCTTGCAGGCCTTTGAGCGTGCCCATTGGTGTTTTCTTGAACTCTTCCATCTCTTGCTCAATTTGATCCTCAGACTTACCCTCGAATTTTTTATAGTTACGGGCATAATCTAGTACACCCTGATACATGACTTCTTCACTTTTTATGTACATAGGTGCACACATAGGTACAATTCCCTTTACAGGTACAGTGTAACCTAATTTCAATGAAAAAACTCCTCCGAGGGATAGTCCGCAGACCGCAATTTCCTCATAGCCTTCGTCTTTTAAAAATTGATAGCCTTCTTCTACATCTTTCCACCAATCTGTAGGACCTGTATGAACAAGCTCCTCTGGCGGTACACCGTGTCCTTTGTATTGAGGTGCATGGCATGTATAGCCTCTTTCATTCAAATAACGCCCAAGCATGCGAACATCGGCTGTATTCCCAGTAAAACCGTGAAGAAGAAGCACCGCCTTTTCTCCACCTTTAAACGTAAATGGTTTTGGTGTAACAACTTTCATGATGTGACTTCCTTTCCTTCTGATATGGTTTATATTTTCCACTTGTATGTATGAAACAAACACAAAAGAGTGCTGATAATAAAAAAAGGTCTGAAAAAAGATCAGACCTTCTGTTACTCGCGCCTACACGCCTAAATATGCCAATGCAAGTGTTAAGATGAAGAAAAGCACTGACAAAATGACAGTTAATCGGTGAAGAATCAAGTCAAGACCTCTCGCTTTTTGCTTACCGAAAAGCTGCTCGGCTCCACCTGAAATAGCGCCTGACAGTCCTGCACTTTTACTTGATTGTAATAATACAACGATGATAAGTGCGATACTGACAATTACGAGTAATGTGATAACAAATGCGTGCATGAAAACACCTCCAGACAAACTGGTACACATAACTTTATTTTACATGAAAACAAGGTGCATGTCACGAAACATCAAAATAAAGATTTCCTATATATTGTCGACTTTATTTGTCATTTTGATTCAATTTCGCTCCAATGGATTGTATGCAGCATTTTTTATATGCAATTTTTGAGGTTAAAAAGCGTTTTTAGCGAGTTGCTTCTTCTTTCAATAGCTGTTTTAATTCTACTAACAGCCGCTCAGCTCCCTCAGGACTCAGCACGACGTTACCATTTCCATAGCTTTTGTTGTATTTCGTTATTTGGCCAGTTAATAAGCAGCTCTTATCTGCATCATATTTTTTCAGCATAATGGTTTGATCTTCGATGAAAATTTCTAACAGCTGCTCTTCTTTTATATTGAGTACCTTCCGCATTTCTGAAGGCAGAACAATTCTGCCAAGCGAATCAATGTGTCTTACCATTCCAGTTCTTTTCAATGAAGCCGCCTCCTTTATGATCATACGATGATTCCATTCATTGACTTTTGTCAACATCTTCATAGTAAAATAAATCTTCAAATTTTTTATCAAAGTAATGAATCATTTTGCCAATGACAAGCTGCCCTGGCTTCCGGTGACCATTCAATACCCTGCTGAGTGTGGCAGGAGAGATGCCAATTTCATCTGCGAGCTGATTTAAAGACATATCGTTTTCGATCATATACTGCATCACAAAAGCCCGCCTGATCTGAATCTTTTCGACCATCATTACAACCTCCCTCTAGGATCAATATGTACAACATGTAGGACTCTCATATCTCCTGGATTCATTAACTTATGTCAACACTTTTACGCCCTTTCTATTTCCTTTGGTCAATGATCATACTAAAATAAGTCATATACTGAAATGTGAGGTTCGATGACATGAATCACTTTGGTGAACAATTACGCATTTTAAGAGAGAATAGAAAGATGTCTGTCAATCAACTCGCCATGTATTCAGGCGTAAGCGCTGCCGGTATTTCTCGGATTGAGAATGGAAAGCGGGGTGTGCCAAAGCCTTTAACCATAAAAAAATTAGCACGCGCTTTGAAGGTGCCTTATGAGGATTTAATGCTGCTTGCCGGTTATATTGAACAGGAAAAAGTGCATGAAATGAAACCGAAATATGAGTCCATATTAAAAATCTATCAAACGGCGCTTCAAAAGGATGTAGAACATCTCCCTATTTTCGATGGAGACCAATGGGAAACACTCACCGCACAAGACATCAGCCAGCTGAATCAATACTTTCTCACGCTCATTAACCAAAAAAAGGCGAACAAATAGCGGGGCATAAACATAAGATACATCCACCATTAACTAATGTCAATATTTTCATGGTGCACTTATTGCCAATAGTCAACAAATCAGGTACACTAGAGATAACTAATCTTTAACCATGTGAGGTTTTGAGTTGATGAACTTCGGTGCATATTTAAGAGCATTACGTGAGAAAAGGAAACTATCGGTGAACCAATTAGCGATGTATTCAGAGGTCAGCGCTGCTGGTATTTCTCGGATTGAAAACGGGAAGCGCGGCATTCCGAAACCTCCTACAATTAAAAAACTAGCAGGTGCATTAAAAGTACCTTATGAGGACATGATGCAGGCTGCAGGGTATATTGAAGAAGCATCTTCTGCCCATGTCATAAAGGAAGAAGAAACGGCTTTTACCCAAATAAGAGAAGCAGCTGAGCAATATGAACTTGATGATCTTGAAATATTTAATGGGGACATATGGTCCACCCTTTCTAAACATGAAATAGAGGATTTAAACCGCTATTTGTTATTTCTACTAAACAGCCGTTCGTCATCGTAAAATGTTTTGATCATTGACAAGCTTTTTGCGCCGATTTTTGACAGAATTACGGTATAATGGGTTCAGATTGGAGTGAAGAAAGATGAATCAATCTGATATGTGCCCGCGGTTTGAAAAAGCAGTTGAGTTATTAAGTAAACGCTGGGTGGCACTGATTGTTTTTCAGCTTCTCTCAGGTTCACAGCGCTTTAGTGAAATCGAAGCAGCTCTGACCAATTTAAGCGGAAGGGTTTTATCTGAGAGATTAAAAGAGCTGGAAGCAGCAGGCATTGTAAAACGGGAGGTTTTTGCTGAAACACCCGTGCGTATTGAGTATTCATTAACTGATATGGGGCGTTCACTTGCACCCGTTTTTGAGGAAATTGCGAAGTGGTCCTCTGAATGGATCACACTTGAATCATAAATTTTTCCTGATGTGAGCCGCCTAATCATGATAAAAAAACCTCCCCTACAGATGTAGAGGAGGTTTTGTCTTTTCAAGCATTTATGCGGACGTCATGTTTTTTTCAGCTAACGCCTTGCTTTCTTTTTTCTTGTTGGTTGGGCTTAAATAGCGTTCAAGCCAGCCCATGACAAGGTCGGCAATAATGGCCATGAGCGCAGTTGGAATAGCACCTGCTAAAATAATGGCTGTTCCGTTTGTCGCGTTTGATCCTCTGATGATGATATCACCAAGTCCTCCTGCACCAACAAATGTCCCAATCGCTGTAATACCGATTGCGATCACAAGTGCGGTTCTTAAACCAGCCATAATGACAGATAAAGCAAGCGGTAATTCAACCATTCTCAGCACTTGCCATTTCGTCATGCCCATCGCTTTCCCCGATTCTAAATAGGCATGCTCAATGCTGACAATACCTGTGTACGTGTTACGGATAATCGGCAGAAGCGAATACAAAAAGAGTGATAAGATGACTGTATTTGCGCCAAGTCCTAATACAAGCATCAACACAGAAAGCATCGCTAACGCTGGAATGGTTTGAATGACATTGGTTATTGCGAACACCCAATTGCTCAGTTTGCGGTAATGCGCCACAAAGATGCCGACTGGTATTCCGACAATTGCCGCAAACAATACCCCATACGCTGACATGAGGAAATGCCGGTAAAATTCTTCTAACACATATGAACCGTTCTGTTGATAATACGCCCATAATTGCTGCAGTGTGTCCATCAGCTCTGACACCTCCCAATCTTACTCAAAGTAATTGTGTTTCTTTAGAAAATCTCTCGCAACAGTCGCTGGTTCTTTTAGTTCTCCATCGACTTGATAATTGAGCTCTTGCATTTGTTCGGTATCGATTTTTCCAATCAACCTATTGATCACCTTATCCAGTCCTGGATTATCTTTTAATACCTTCTCAGGGACAACTGGTGATGCATCGTATGGTGGGAAGAATCGTTTATCATCTTTTAAGATTTTGAGATTATACGCTTTGATCCGGCCATCTGTTGAATAGGCAAGCACAATATCCATTTTTTCATTTTTCAATGCGTCATAGACTAGACCGATCTGCATCGGAAAAGTGCTTCCAAATTCAATTCCGTATGTTTTCACAAACCCTTCGTAACCGTCACCTTTCTTTTTCAGCCAAATATTATCCACACCGAAGCGATAATTTTTGGCATTCTTTTTTAAATCAGAGACTGTTTCTAGGTTGTTTTCCTTCGCCATCTTCTGCGTCACAGCAAAGGCATACGTATTATCAAACCCATAGGAATCAAACCATTTGTAATCATAGCGTTTTTTGAATTCTTTCTGGACGATTTCCATTGCACGCTTTGGATCTTTTTCTGCATCCATTCCTAGCGTACTTGTTAAATCCGTGCCTGTATATCGTGTTGCCGAAATGTCGACATCACCGTTTTCCATTGCTTTTTGCTGCACCGTATTTGAGCCTAAATTCTTCACAATGGTTGTCTTTTTATCTGTGTAATGCTCAATGATGTCTCCCACCATATAGGCCATAATTTCTGATTCTGTAAAGTTTTGTGCACCGATTCGCAGCGTGCCCCCTGAGGAGCCGGCTAGTCCAGGAAGTGAACAGCCACTTATGAATAGCAAGCATCCGGCAAACAGTGCACTGATCCATTTTGTTTTTCGATTCTTCACATGAGCCAACTCCTTATGAAACTTCCTTCAATCCTTTTAAGCCTTCTGGTGTTACTTTTTTCTCAAGCTTCATCAATGTAAGGTCAATGATGACTGCTAAAATAGTGACAGGGATCGCACCCGCAATAATGTATTCCGGCTGGTAAAGCTGAAGCCCAATTAAAATGTAGTCACCAAGACCGCCTCCACCGATAAAAGCAGCAAGTGTTGTCCACCCAATTAAATAAATCGTTGAGGTTCTGACCCCTGCCATAATGACCGGAACAGCAAGCGGCAGTTCAACAAGACGAATTTGTTCCCATGTCGTCATGCCAATCCCTTTACCAGATTCAAGCAAGTTTTTGTTCACACCTTGAACACCGGCATACGTATTTCTTAAAATAGGCAAAACGGAATAGAAAAATAGCGCAACGATCGCAGGTATTTTTCCAACTCCCAAAATAGGAATAAAAAATGCAAGAATCGCTAAACTAGGGAGTGTTTGAAAGATATTCACGACGCCGATGACAAAACCGGCGCCTCTTTTCATTCGTGTAAGAATGACGCCTAAAGGAACGGCCACGATAATGCCTAACACAACGGCAATTAAAGAAATGTATAAATGCTCCCACATTTTTGTGAGGAGTTCCCCACCATTTTTCTCAAGAAAATCGATGATTTGATCCATGTGTACACCTCCCTTAGTTCATTTCAGTGACAGCCTCCGGGGTATCTTCTCCCCAAATAGAGTCATATACGACATCTACAAGACTTGCACGTGTGACGATGCCTTTTAAGTGCCCTTTTGCATCGACAACCGGTACATATTTAATGCCGCGTATTAAGATCTTTCGGACAGTATCTCTAAGAAGTGCACCTTCTTGTACTGTATAAAATTCTGTATTTAAAATATCGCCTACGAAGGCTGCTTTTCTGCGGTTTGCATCGATGGTTTCAATGTCGATATAGCCTTTCAGCACATGATTTTCATCAACGACAAGCAGGGAATCAACCCGCTTTTCTCTCATAATAAAGATGGCATCTGTCAATGTTTTTTCGACGGTAATTGTGACTGGAGATGTGTTCATCATTTGTTCCACACGTTCCATATTCGGATTTGACTGAAGCAGACGTTCTTTCCCGATGAATTCTTCTACGAATTCGTTCACAGGGTTACGTAAAATATCATCTGGCGTGCCCACTTGGACAATCTCTCCATCTTTTAAAATGACAATGCGGTCTGCAAGTTTAATCGCTTCATCCATGTCATGTGTGACGAATACGATTGTTTTATTTAACGTTTTTTGCAGTTTCTTAAATTCTTCCTGCAATGAATCTCTTGTGATCGGGTCAAGTGCTCCAAATGGTTCATCCATCAGGATTAAAGGGGGTTCTGCTGCGAGTGCGCGAAGAACGCCGATACGCTGCTGCTGTCCTCCACTGAGTTCATGCGGGTAACGCTCTAAGTATTCCGGCCCCATGTCGACGAGTTTGAGCAATTCACGCGCTCGTTCTTTTCGTTTTTCTTCCGGCCACTTCAACAGCTTCGGCACAAGGGAAATGTTTTGTGCGATGGTCATATGAGGGAAAAGTCCAATTTGCTGAATCACATAACCAATTTCTCTTCTTAATTGGACTGGATCTTTTTTCATAATGTTTTCTCCCTCGATCAATATGTTTCCTGAGGAAGGTTCAATCAGTCGGTTAATCATCTTCATGGTTGTCGTTTTTCCACAGCCACTCGGTCCAATAAAACAAATAAATTCTCCTTTTGCTATTTCTAAATCAATATTTTTGACAGCTTTTTTTCCGCCTTTATACGTCTTAGATACATTCTCTAGTTTCAGCAAATGAGACACCTCCAATTAGTCGGATATATATTTTCAGAAAATTTACACCTTATTTATTATAGTGCAAACTTTATAAAATAAAAAGTTTACAATGTGTTTGTATTGCATAAGATTTATTTAAAATTTTCAGTTAACAGCCTGATATGTACCGATCCCTCCTTTTTCCTCCAACTTACGAGCAAATACTCAATATTTATTGTTTTCATCAACAAACAAGTATATGATATATTGTGTTACAAATTGTCAGTCGTGAAGGGATGAAGCGGGGAATGGACAAGCAAGCGTTAGGCGCCATTCAAAAAGCACAGGATCATTATATTGAAAAAGCTGCCGAGAACATGAATGCCTTTGGTCTTTCTGCCACAGTGGGTAGAGTGCTTGGTATCATTCATATGAACCGTAAACCAATGACGCTCGGTGAGCTCTCAGAGGCGACCGGCATGAGCAAAACAAGAATGAGTCAAGTCGTTCGAGAAATGCTTGATCTGAATATTGCTGAAAAGGTTTATGAAAAAGGAATACGCAAAGATTTATATGACGTTGAGCAAGATCAATATCAAACCTTTATTTCATTGTTTGCAGCCAATTGGTCACGTGTTGTCAGCAAAAATCGCAAGGCACATAAGAAGACATGCAAGGAATTGCTGGAGCTGCTTGAACAAGATGACCTGCCAGAAGAAACAGTAGATAAAATCAATCTTCTTCTTTCAGAAATCAAGGAAAGTCTCGATTATTATGACTGGATTAGCCGTTTAATTGAGTTCTTTGAAAGTGAAGAAGTATTTCAACATGTGCCAAAACCTTAAAAAAAGCTGTTTTATTTTACAATTTTGTAGAAAAAAACAGCTTTTTTATATACACTTATGACATCAGCATTGGGAACATCCCTTTGATCCCTGCGCCAATCATCTCTACTGCCACAACAGCTAGAATCAATCCCATTAATCGTGTCACGACATTCATCTCTGTTTTCCCCATTTTTCGCATAATGAAACTCGAATAATGAAATGCATAATAGGTCATGGCAAGTACGACTACAATGCCAATAAGAATCGCAAGCAGATGAAGCGTTACTTGGTGGCTTCCTGGCGTTAAGCTCATGACGGTCGCAATTGTACCAGGTCCGGCAATGATCGGAATGGCGAGCGGGGTCACTGAAACATCGGCCTTCTCTTTGCTTTCTGCCTTTTCATCCGAATGAGGGTTTTGAACATGTGATTCTTTTGCATTTAGCAAATTGTAAGCGATACCAAAAATAAAAATACCTCCGGCGATACGGAGTGCATGGATATCAATGCCAAACAATTTGAAAATGAGCCTGCCTGCCAAAAGAAAGGCAATCAAAATCATAAAAGACACAACAATCGCTTTTTTGGCCGTCTGGGAACGTTCTTTCTCAGAATAGCCTTCTGTTAAAGTGATGAAAAGAGGCACGTTTCCAATGGGATTTGAGACAGCAAATAGTGACACAATGACATGAATCATAAAGGAAATCAACAGACACCCTCCTTTTTTCATAGTGTCTGCCAATCTGATGCGAATATTCCCTTGTTCTGTTAAAACCTGGTTTGTTTTAACCGATGATAATAGAGGTTTAACGAAAGGGGAATAGAACATGAAAAAAAACAGCATCACGATCATTGTCTTGTCTGTGATCATCCTAGGTGCAACTGGCTGGATTGTGTGGCAGCAGCAGTCGCTCACCGCGGCAGAGAAAAAACACCAGCAAGAAACCAGAACGAACGATAAGCAGCTGGCACAGTTAAAGTCAGAAGGCACGGATATGAAAGATGAAATCGATGGTCAAAAAAAGGAATTGTCCACCGTCACAAACAAGCTGAAGAAAGAAAAGAAGGCGCATCAAAAAGAAATCAAACAGCGTAAAGCGCTTGAATTGAAAATAGGCCAGCTTCAAAAAGAACTGGCATCAGCGAAAGCAACGGCTCAAGCGAATAAGCAGGCAGCACAAACGACTAGGAAAACAACTGTCAAAAAAGACCCAAATGTCACCCATCATCCTCCTTCTCAATGGGTGCAGGATCAATATGATTGGGGTGTTAAACAAGGGTATATCAAAGAATAGAGAGGATGAAATAATTTGATACAGATTCGGCCATTGTCTCATGATCAATCTGTCCCTATGGATCTTTTACTATTAGCTGACCCTTCAACTGAAAAAGTCCTTGCCTATGTACAATCTGGTTCTTGTTATGTTGCTTTTCATAAACAGGACATGATTGGTGTGTATGTTCTGACGCCACTGTCTCAGCAGACAGTGGAAATCATGAATGTCGCCGTGAAGGAGTCATGGCAAGGTAGAGGAATTGGGAAGCAGCTGATCCGCCATGCTATTTCAGAAGCCAAGGCAGCTGGCTTTCATACAATTGAAATTGGCACAGGCAACTCTAGTATTCAGCAGCTCGCCCTTTATCAAAAATGCGGTTTTCGCATGGCGTCTATCGATCACGATTTCTTTCTGAAGCACTATGATGAACCGATTTATGAGAACGGTATTCAGTGTATGGATATGGTGCGGTTGTCACTCGTTCTTCAAGCAGACTGACTTCATTCAGCCTGCTTTTTTTATGTTCTGCTCTTTTTCACTGCATGAATCACATATTGAATCAAGAAGTAGAGAGCGGCGCCCGCTAAAAAACAGACCACGCACCCAAAGAGCGTTGCCTCTGAGCTGAATTGATACTGTTCAATTTTCATGATATAAAATGGCATACCAAATAGAGTTGGACTTGATTCAACATGATGAACCTCTAGCAGCATTAAAAATACTGGCGTCATAAACACAGCAAACACATAAAGCATCGCAAGCGTTAAACCGCTAGAAAACGAATGAAATACTTTAACCATTTAGTTCTCTCCTTTCATCTCTTTTAAACTGGCGATGATATTTTTCCCGTCTGGGCAAGCTGGATGCAGCATCACTGTATTTAATAAAGAAAAAAGCAGCAATGGATGCGTCACTGGATGCCCCCACATGAAGAAAAGCACACCCGAGCAGATCACTGGAAACACAGGACCTGCAAGTGCGACCATCATATTAAAACCCGGCCGTGAAAATTTCTCATGGACAATCGACACGTGCTTCCAATCGATCATCACCACATAATCAAAGATGGGTTTTTTTTCGATTTTGTTGCACACCATCACCATCAGGATATGTCCGAGTTCATGAATGAGCACAACGGCTATTAAGCAAAATAAAAGCGTCATCATCGCACAATCGGCCTCTTTAGCATGGCAGCATATATGAAGATGAAGAATGCGGCTGAACAAGCCATATAGGCAGTTGAGAGCAGCTGGGTATTTGCAGAAAGCCACTGGACTAAAAGCATATCCAACATACTAAACACAGCAATCATCATCACGATCACAAACAGTTTATTAAAATCACTAATCTTCACGACAAACCCGACACATGCCGCCATGACAGTGATCAATAAAATGGACAAACTCGCCAAACCGTGCCCTTCACTTTCAACCCCAATCATGAAATAAGCAAGCCCGATATAGACAAAATAAATCAATACATTCATTGTGTAATAAAATAAAATTCTTGATAATAAATAGGCACCCTTTGATGTATTTAACATAAAAATGGCTCGCTGATGGAGATGATATTCCCTGCCAATCATGAGCGGTAGCATAATAAGGATCTCCTTTAAGGCAAACTGCACAATAAAAGTAAACAGCCAGCCAGTCTCTGCCGGAGTAAAGATGAATGGGAGACCTATCGTGAAACAGACAAGAAACAGGAACAAAATACCTTGTTCTTTAAACACAGCTGATCGGCTAAAATAAACAAGCTCCTGCCGCAGATGTGTGAAAAATGAAGAATCCGATCTGATTTTTTGGTAAGAAAACGACTTCACCTCTACCTTTAGCTGCAAAAACATCCGATTGACATAACAAGCCGCCAAGCCCTTCAGCCAAAACCACCCTGCACATAGGAAGATCATCAGAAATACAAGATAGATAGACGACCATACGTGAATCATCTCAACCGCTTTTTGAAAAAGAAGAAACACAAAAGCACCGAGCGTCACAAATCCAATCGTTTGCAGCAGTAAATGCTCTTTTGTTTTTGATATAAAATGGCTCACACCAATTCGTATCAGCATCCAAGAAGCAAGCGTATACAGCGCCAATCCACAGCAAGTGATCCCTACCACAATGATCCAATACAAAGATAGTGTAACGCCGCTAATGATCAGTCCTAATAGGATGGGTAAAAAAAGCAGACCAATCATGATGAAACAAAACAGCACTGGAAAGAAATACACACAAAGGACAAATGAGACACTTTGCATCGCACTATTCAAAAAGAAGAACTGATACTCTTGACGCTTCATTTTATGACGGGAAAAGACAATACCTGCTCCCAAAAGCAGCAGGGTCATTTTCACAAATTGAAGGTATAAAGCAACTGGTTCGCTCTCCCCTACTTGCATAAAAAAACGCAGGCTCATGACAACGTATATGGCGTAGATCAGCAATAAAAAAACGGCTGCGGCGAGAAGCTGCAAAGGATATTTTTTGCCGAGCTGCTTGATTTTCGTTGTGAGCATGCCCCATTCTATTTTATGAAGAACGTGTCGTGTCCAAGTCATTGAGCAACCTCTCCACCTGCATATAGTAATCTTGATTCACTTCTTTATAAATATCCTCAAGTGCTTGATGAGGGAATGTTTTGTTTGTTTCTTGACGTGACATATCCAGCTTGATATCACCGTTTCTTAAGATCATGAGGTGATCATACAATGTCTCACCAAAGCCCAAATGATGGGTAGAAATGAGAATGCCTGCGCCTTGATCTCTCAGCTTCATGAGCACCTTTTTTAAGATGATCATCATATCTGGATCAAGTCCATTTGTAGGCTCGTCGAATACATAATAATCACAAGACCTAAGGAGCTGTGAAATGATTTGGGTTTTCTTTTGATTGCCATGAGACAGCTGGGCAATTGGCTGATCCATATAAGGTCTCAGCTCAAACAGATCGACGAAGGCCTCTTCTCGAGGTCCATTTCGTTTGTCTGGAAGCTGGAGTAAATGAAAATATTCTCTCGGCGTTAAATAATCAAACAAAGCATGATCATCAGGAATATAGGAAACATGTTCTTTCAAAAAGGAGATATGTGCTGAGGATTGAAAATTCAGCTGTTTACCATCTAAAGAGACAACACCCGTAAATGGTGTCAGGCCAAACATAGACTGAATCATCGTGGTTTTTCCTGCCCCATTATGCCCCAAAAGCAGAAGCATACGTCCTTTCTCTACATTTAACTGAATATCGCGGAGAGAAAAGGTGCGGCTATACGTTTTTTCTGTTAAGTGTAATGTCAGCATCATGTCCCTCCATTTATTTCAGATAGAACAGATGACCTCGCATCTGTTCTCACCATTTGTTAGAAGCCGCATTTGATTTTAATATACAGGCCTAAAAACTTGAACTCTCCTAAAAATTTCGAGCCTTTTCCAAATGTTTTGCATGCCCAAATCAAAGCTGCAGCTGTCACAATGCCTAAGATAGCGGCAAGGACATAAATCCAAAATGCATTTTTCTGTACGTTCTTAGAAGTTAGAATTCGTTGCTTCCTTTCATCATATGCCGCCAGTAGGTGAAGGACATACATGTACACGCCTACTGGAAAACGAAGGCTAAAAGGATTCAGCATCTCATCACCCCCCAATATATGTAAAATGATACCACCCCCATGTAAATAGCATAAGTTCAATTCAGATCATATTTTTAGAAGAGTTTTCATGATTTATTGCTTATAAATCGTCAAGCTCATCGTTTCGCCTCTGACTGAAGGATGATTTTTTACAAAAATAGGATATGACAAAGGAAGCAGAGCCTATTCGCTTGAGCCAGCTTTGCGTCTTTATTTCAACATAAAAAAAGCGCTGCGATACGCTCTTTTCAAAAGAGCGCACGCAGCGCGTTACTTTACATTACTTATTCAAGTTGTAGAATGTAGCAATGCCGTGGTATTGAGCTGTTTCAGCCAATTGATCTTCGATGCGAAGTAATTGGTTGTATTTCGCCACACGGTCCGTACGAGACGGAGCACCTGTTTTGATTTGTCCAGCGTTTGTTGCAACTGCAATGTCTGCAATTGTGCTGTCTTCTGTTTCACCAGAACGGTGAGAGATAACAGCTGTATAGCCTGCACGTTTCGCCATTTCGATTGCATCAAATGTTTCAGTTAATGTACCGATTTGGTTTACTTTGATGAGGATTGAGTTACCAACGCCGTTTTTGATTCCTTCAGAAAGCTTCTTCGTATTTGTTACGAACAAGTCGTCTCCTACTAGCTGAACCTTGCTGCCAAGACGCTCAGTTAATAGTTTGTGACCTTCCCAGTCGTTTTCATCAAGGCCGTCTTCGATTGAGATGATTGGGTATTTAGTTACCATATCTTCATACCAGTCAACCATTTCAGCAGATGTTTTCACAACACCTTCACCTGATAAATGATATTTACCGTCTTCTTTGTTATAGAACTCAGAAGATGCAGCATCCATCGCAAGTTTCACTTCTTCACCTGGTTTGAAACCAGCTTTTTCAATCGCTTCTACGATTGTTTGAAGTGCTTCTTCGTTAGAACCAAGGTTTGGAGCGAATCCACCTTCGTCACCTACAGCTGTGTTTAAGCCTTTTGCGCTTAATACAGATTTCAGGCTATGGAAGATTTGAGCGCCCATGCGAAGTGCTTCACGGAAGTTCGGTGCACCTACAGGCATAATCATGAATTCTTGAATGTCTACGTTGTTATCCGCATGCTCTCCACCGTTGACGATGTTCATCATCGGTACTGGAAGCGTTTTGGAGTTGAATCCACCAAGGTATTGGTAAAGTGGAATTTGTAAGAAATCAGCAGCCGCACGCGCTACAGCAATAGATACGCCAAGGATTGCGTTTGCGCCTAATTTCCCTTTGTTTTCAGTTCCGTCAAGCTCGATTAACATTTTGTCAATCGCTACTTGTTCAGTGACATCAAAGCCTAAAAGCTCTGGTGCAATGATTTCATTTACGTTGTTTACAGCTGTTAGAACACCTTTTCCAAGGTAACGGTCTTTGTCTCCGTCACGTAGTTCTACTGCTTCATATTCACCAGTAGAAGCACCACTTGGTACTAGTGCACGGCCAAAGCCGCCAGATTCTGTGTAAACTTCTACTTCAACTGTTGGGTTACCGCGAGAGTCTAATACTTCGCGTGCATATACGTCAACAATGTATGGCATCGTTATTTCTCTCCTTTTGAATCAATTTGTTATTTTTGAATCAATGATGTTCCTGTCATCTCTTTTGGTTTTTCAAGTCCAAGTAAGTCTAAAAGCGTTGGAGATAGATCAGCTAAAATGCCGCCTTCTCTAAGCGTCGCACCTTTTTTCGTTACGATGACTGGCACAGGATTCGTTGTATGTGCAGTATGCGGCTTTCCTTCTTCAGTAATGAGCACGTCTGCGTTACCGTGGTCTGCCGTGATGATGGCATGTCCGCCTTTTGCTAGGATTGCGTCGACTACAGCTCCTAAGCACTCATCTACTGCTTCAATGGCTTTGATTGTTGGCTCAAGCATACCTGAATGCCCCACCATATCTGGGTTAGCAAAGTTCAGAATGATCGCATCATGCTTATCAGCATTGATGTCTGCAACAAGTGCATCCTTTACCTCATAAGCGCTCATTTCTGGCTTGAGGTCATAGGTTGCGACATCTGGTGAATTGATTAAGATGCGGTCTTCTCCAGGAAATTCTTCTTCACGTCCACCGCTCATAAAGAACGTCACGTGAGGATATTTCTCTGTTTCAGCAATCCGCAGCTGCTTCAATCCATTTTGAGAAAGTACTTCTCCTACTGTGTTATCCAAATTCACTGGTTTGAAAGCCACATAGCCATCTACCGTTTCACTGAAGTGTGTGAAGCAGACGAAGTGTAAATCCTTCGGATGTGCTTCCCCGCGGTCAAACGAGCGAAAATCTTCATTTGTGAATGTGTTTGAAATTTGAATTGCACGGTCTGGACGGAAGTTATAGAAAATCACAGAGTCGCCGTCGTTTACTTTTGCAACCGGCTCACCATTTTCTCTCGTAATGACAGATGGAATAACGAACTCATCGTAGATTCCATTTTCATAGGAGTCATCAACGACATCATAGATGTTTTGATAACTTGGGCCTTCACCATACGCCATCGCGCGATATGCTTTCTCCACACGATCCCAGCGCTTGTCACGGTCCATTGAGTAATAGCGTCCAGAAAGTGTTGCGACTTCTCCGACACCGATTTCTTTGATTTGTTCTTCAAGCTGTTTTAAGTACACTTTCGCTGTTTTCTGACCAACATCGCGTCCGTCTAAGAAGCCGTGAATGTATACTTTTGTTAAGCCTTCTTTTTTCGCTAGTTTCAGCAAGGCAAAAAGATGCTGGATGTGGCTATGCACACCGCCGTCTGACAAGAGACCGAATAGATGAAGGGCCTTGTCATTTTCTTTTGCATAAGTCATTGCATCTAGGAACGTTTCGTTTTTCTCAAATTCCCCATCGCGAATGGCAACATTCACTCTTGTTAAGCTTTGGTACACGATGCGTCCTGCACCGATGTTCAAATGCCCAACTTCAGAGTTCCCCATTTGACCTTCTGGGAGGCCCACTGCCTCACCTGAAGCCGTTAAGGTTTGATGCGGGAATTCGTTCCAGTAGCGGTCGAAGTTCGGTTTCTTTGCTTGGGCAACAGCGTTACCGACTGTTTCGCCTCTTAAACCGAATCCATCTAAGATGATTAATGCAGCTGGTTTCTTACTCATATTGACCTTCCTCCAATAATTGAACGAAAGACTGAGGTTCTAAGCTTGCGCCGCCTACCAAAGCACCGTCAATATCGGATTCTGCCATATATTCTTTAATATTCGCAGGTTTCACGCTTCCGCCATATTGAATGCGAAGGCTGTCTGCCGCTTCTTGACCAAATTCGCTTGCAACAGTTTGGCGAATGTGCGCACAAACATCGTTTGCATCTTTCGCTGTAGAAGATTTACCTGTACCGATCGCCCAGATTGGCTCATAGGCAATGACAGATTCAGCAACTTGCTGCTTCGTTAAACCAGCTAGTGCTTTCTTCACTTGATCAGCGACAAGTTCATTTGTTTTGCCTGCTTCACGCTCTTCAAGCGTTTCACCTACACAGATGATTGGAACGATGCCATGCTTGAATGCAGCATGTGCTTTTTTGTTCACTGTTTCATCTGTTTCAGCGAAGAATTCACGGCGCTCTGAATGACCGATCACTGAGTAGCCGATGCCAAGATCTTTAAGCGCAGCAGGGCTGATTTCGCCAGTGAATGCACCGTTTTCTTCAAAGTGCATGTTTTGCGCACCAATTTTAAGGTCTGTTCCGCTAGAAAGGCTGTTCAGCTTTTCAAGGAAAAGGGCTGGTGCACAGACAATAGATTCCACTTTGTCAGGAGATGGAATAGATGACTTGACTTCTTCAACGAAGCTTACAGCTTCGCCAAGTGTTTTGTTCATCTTCCAGTTCCCAGCTATAATTGGTTTTCTCATGATTGACACTTCCTTATAGCAGTTTTGGTCTTATTTATCGTTTAATGCAGTCACACCTGGAAGTTCTTTGCCTTCCATAAATTCAAGTGAAGCGCCGCCACCTGTAGAAATATGGCTCATCTGATCGGCAAGACCAAATTTCTCAACAGCTGCTGCTGAATCTCCACCGCCAATGACAGAATATGTATCTTTCGCTTCTGCCAGTGCTTCTGCGATTGCTTTTGTTCCTTTAGCGAATGCATCGATTTCAAATACACCCATTGGTCCGTTCCAGACAACAAGTTTGCTGTTTTTAATGACATCAGCATACTTCTCTCTTGTCTCTGTTCCAATATCAAGTGCTTCTAGATCACTTGGAATTTCAGAGATTGGCACAATGCTTGTATTCGCATCATTTGAAAAGTCGTCGGCTACCAGAACATCTGTTGGAATCAGGAAGTTCACGCCTTTTTCTTTTGCACGGTCCATAAAGGATTTCGCTAAATCTACTTTGTCTTCTTCTAATAGAGACTTTCCTACTTCGTGGCCAAGTGCTTTGACAAATGTATAAGCAAGTCCGCCGCCGATGATCAGGTTGTCCACTTTAT
Source organism: Bacillus sp. BS1807G30 (assembly GCF_040047675.1). Taxonomy (NCBI): domain Bacteria; kingdom Bacillati; phylum Bacillota; class Bacilli; order Caryophanales; family Bacillaceae; genus Bacillus; species Bacillus sp. BS1807G30. The sequence goes on from NZ_CP157353.1 coordinate 3,029,515, forward strand.
CAAGAAGACTTTCAATTACACCGATTTTATCCTTTACTTTTGCGCCACCGATAATCGCTGTAAATGGGCGATCAGGGTTTGAAATGGCTTTTCCTAGAACCTCAAGCTCTTTTTGCATGAGGAAGCCTGAAACAGCCGGAAGATACGCTGCAATACCAGCTGTGGATGCATGTGCACGGTGTGCAGCACCGAACGCATCATTGACATACACATCGGCTAAATCAGCAAACGCTTTTGATAATTCAGGATCGTTCTTTTCTTCACCAGGATAGAAACGAACGTTTTCAAGCACTAGCACATCTCCTTCTTTTAAGTCAGAGATTTGCTTTTTCACGTTGTCGCCGTAAGCTTCATCTGCTTTTTTCACTTCTTGTCCAAGAAGCTCTTGCAGACGTTTTGCTACAGGTGTCAGACGCAGTTCTTCAGTAACTTGACCTTTCGGACGACCCAAATGACTAGCTAGTAGTACCTTTGCGCCTTGTCCTGTTAAATACTCAATCGTTGGTAATGCTGCGCGAATACGAGTATCATCCGTCACTTTTCCGTCCTTCATTGGAACGTTAAAATCTACGCGGCAGAACACAACTTTACCTTTTACGTCAATGTCTTTTACTGATTTCTTATTCATGCTCGTCAGGAGATCCTCCTTTATTCTGGTTTCCTTACGCATTGGACAAGTCTCTCTTTATCCTTTTCCCATTTTGCCCTCATCAAAACGAGAAATCGTGCAGAACGGATAAATACAGAGAAAAAGGGAAAGGGATGCTTCCCCTTCCCTTGTCCGTCTTCATTATATCGTGTCTCTAGGAAAGAACCAAGTGAGTTCCTTCAGTGTGAGAAATTAAAGACCTTGTTTTGCAATGTAAGCTGCAAGGTCAACAACGCGGTGAGAATATCCACTCTCGTTATCGTACCAAGAAATGACTTTCACCATGCTGCCTTCCATTACCATTGTAGAAAGAGCATCGATTGTTGAAGAGTTTGCATTACCATTGTAGTCACCAGATACTAATGGCTCTTCGCTGTAGCCAAGGATTCCTTTAAGTTCTCCTTCAGCTGCTTCTTTAAGTGCTGCATTTACGTCTTCAGCTGTCACATCTTGATTTAATTCAGCAACAAGATCAACTAAAGAAACGTTAGGTGTTGGAACACGCATAGCGCCACCGTTTAATTTACCTTTAAGTTCAGGCAATACAAGTGAAACAGCTTTCGCAGCACCTGTAGAAGTTGGGATGATGTTTTCCGCAGCTGCACGAGCACGACGGTAGTCTTTGTGCGGAAGATCAAGAATTTGTTGGTCATTTGTGTATGAGTGAACAGTTGTCATCATACCGCGTTTGATACCAAATTTATCGTTAAGTACTTTTGCAAATGGAGCTAAGCAGTTTGTTGTACAAGATGCATTAGAGATGACATCGTGGCTAGCTGCATCGTATTTGTCTTCGTTTACACCCATAACGATTGTGATATCTTCTTCGTTAGCAGGAGCAGAGATGATGACTTTTTTAGCGCCAGCTTCTAAGTGTTTAGCAGCGTCTGCACGTTTAGTGAAGAATCCAGTAGATTCAACAACGATTTCTACGCCTTGTTTACCCCAGCTTAATTTCGCAGGGTCACGTTCAGCTGATACTTCGATTGTTTTACCGTTCACTACTAAGTTCGTACCGTCTACAGAAACCTCTGCATCTAGTTTTCCGTGAACAGAGTCATATTGTAAAAGGTGTGCAAGCATGTTAGCGTCTGTTAGATCGTTAACCGCTACTACCTCAACTTCAGGATTGTTTAATGCTGCACGAAATACGTTACGTCCAATACGTCCAAATCCGTTAATACCGACTTTTACTGCCATGATGTTTCCTCCTTTTATAGGTCACAATGTTTTATATTGAGGGATCGATTGACTCCCTTAATAACTCTTTTGCGGCTCCTTCGTCTGTGACGAGAACCGTTCGGCGGGGTTTTTTGAAATAAGCTTCAATGGCCCCTGCCTTTGATGATCCACCAGCAACAGCAATGATGTGTGGAATGCTTTCTAAATCATCTAGCTGCATGCCGACGGAGTGCACTTTGTGGACGACCTCGCCATCACGATTAAAGTAATAGCCAAAAGCCTCTGTCACTGCGTCATGCTCATCAATCTTTTTTAAATCTTCAGCGGGTGTGTTTCGTCTCATCGCCATTGTTTTTGCTTCACCGATTCCATGAATGAGCATCGTGGATGATTTAATCGTTTGAAGCACTTCTTTGACGGACGGCTCTTCAATAATGGAAGAGTAAGCACCTTCTGACAGCTGTCCTGGAACAAACAGCAGTTTGTAAGTACCGGAAGCTTTTTCAGCCATGTGGGCACAAATGGTGTTTGCCTGATTTTTTACATTCTCCCCAAGACCGCCTCTCGCAGGGACAAACATCATGTCTCTGTTTTTGGCATCAGGGGTCATCATTTCGGCAACAGCTTCCATCGTCGTTCCGCCAGTGACGGCGACGATATTATTTCCAGTAAACCTTTTTTTCATACATTGAACAGCAGCTCTTCCCATTTCTTGCTTCACCCACGGGGATTCATCGCTGTCACCAGAAACGATGATGACTTCTTCCAGGCCTAATTTCCTCTTTAATGTATTTTCCAAAAAGGTTAAACCTAAAACGTCCTTCATCATTCCTTCAAGCATTTCAAGCAAAGCATGACCTTCAGTCGTCAGCATCATACCGCTCGTTTTGACATCCAGCAGATTTTGTTCCTTTAAGAACTGAACTTCAGCTCTTAAAATACGTTCACTCAGACCAAGACTTGTCGCAAGACTTCTGCGACCAATTGGTTCAGCTAATCTGATGTACTGCAAAATGTCGTAGCGCTTTTGCATAACTGTGAGAAGATCTGGTAATAATTTTTTTTGAGCTTCCAATAAACGATTCATGGCTAACGACCCTTTCTTTTCACGTTGGACTAAAAACGTCCCACTGTGACAAAAAACGTCCCGCCACAGCCAAAAAAAATCAATCCCTGCTTTCTTTAATTATTTTAACAGGATAATCTTGCATTTTCAACTCTTACAAACACATTTAGACAAAAAATAGACACATTTTGACCGATAACCTGCTTGTCATCTAGCTTTCCGCTATTTTATTTTTTTCAAACTATTTATTTTCTTCTATATTGAATGCATTTGTCTTTGAAAAGGTGCAGGCGGTCAAAAGCCGCCTGCTTATGTTTTCGGTATCGTTTCTTTCTCTTCATTAAACCGTTTCGCATCTTCCTTCGGTTTAATCTTGAGGTAGTAAATGATGTAGCAGGCGGCCATAAATGGAACTCCGCAATAAAGACCAATCCGCTGATCCTCAATAAAGAATAAACTGATAAGAACAATGCCAAATGCGATAAAGCCTGCTAATGGCACAAATGGATAAAAAGGCGTTCGGAAGACAAGATCCTTTACATCTCCGCCCTCTTTTATGAATTGCCTCCTAAAGAAGTATTGGGATAAACAAATCGACATCCAAACCACGACAAGCACCATACCCGAAATGGAGATGAGCCAGACATATACCGTTTTTGCTGCTACAACACTCGTGAGCAGTGATAGAGCAGATACACCCATTGTTACCAATAAGGCATTGATCGGGATTTTACGTTTGGATAATTTTTTCGTGAAAACAGGTCCTTTCCCGTCTTTTGAAAGCGCCCAAAGCATACGTGATGATGCATATAATCCAGAGTTCGCTACAGATAAGACGGCTGTAATGATAATAAAATTCATGATATCTGCAGCGTATGGTATGCCGACCTTGTCCAACACCACAACAAACGGACTATCCACCGCGCCGGCGGTCTGCCATGGCAGAAGCGCTGCAAGAATCGCAATCGATAAAACAAAAAAGACCATCGTCCGCCAAATAATATTCCGAATAGAGCGTGGGAGTGTTTTTTCTGGATTTTCACTCTCCCCTGCTGCAATCCCTACAAGCTCTGTTCCTTGAAAGGAGAAATTGACTGTGACCATGGTTAATAAAATCGCAAAAAGACCATTAGGAAAAAGGCCGCCATGATCCGTCAAATGACGAAATAGAGGGGCAGGTTCCCCACCTTTCAAGTGAATCATTCCGAAAATTGCGCCAATTCCAATGATAATAAACAATAAGATTGCAGCCACCTTGATGGCCGAAAACCAAAACTCTGTTTCAGCGAAGCTGCGTGCCGAGATGGCATTGATGGAAAATAAGATGACGCTAAAGGCAAGACACCAAAGCCAAACAGGGATATCTGGGAACCACCTTTGGAGTAGAATACCTGCTGATGTAAACTCAAGTCCAATCGTACACGCCCAGCTAAACCAATAGAGCCAGCCGATCATAAAGCCCGTGGATGGACCAATATACTTCGTGGCATACTCCTGAAAAGAACCAGCTGTCGGCATCGCCACAGCTAATTCACCAAGACAGAGCATCACCAAATACATGAGCAATCCGCCAATGATAAACGAAAGAATGGCTCCCCCTGGGCCTGCCTGATGAATAATGAGTCCTGACCCAAGGAAAAGGCCTGTTCCAATGACCCCACCTAAGGCAATCATAAAGAGATGTCTACTTTTCATGGAACGCTCTAGTTCATTATGCTGTTCTGGCTTCAAATCCGCTTCCCCACTTTCACTCTTCTATTCATCAACCTTTGACAAAATTCGCCGTTCATTGAAAGAGAAAGGGAGAATTTGAAGGCTTCTCCCTTGATCATTTATGCTTGAAATAACGCTTCGATATGAGCGATTGCCCAATCCAAGTCTTCTTTTGAAATGGTGAGCGGCGGTGCAAATCGAATTACTGTCTCATGGGTTTCTTTGCATAACAGCCCGGCTTGCTTGAGCTTCTCGCAATAGGGTCTAGCTGCCTCAGTCAGTTCCATTCCAATAAATAGTCCACGCCCGCGTACTTCCTTAATGACAGGACTTTGAATGCGTGACAGTTTGTCTTTGAAATATTCCCCAAGCTCCAATGAGCGCTCGGCAAGCTTCTCGTCGATTAAAACATCTAGTGCAGCTAGCGATACTGCGCACGCAAGAGGATTCCCGCCAAAGGTAGACCCGTGAGATCCTGGGTTAAACACACCTAAAATATCACGATTTGCTACAACACATGAGATCGGGAATACCCCGCCGCCAAGTGCTTTACCAAGAATCAGCATATCCGGCTCAATGCCTTCCCAGTCGCATGCAAACATCTTGCCAGTCCGCGCTAATCCCACTTGAATTTCATCTGCGATCAATAACACATGTTCCTTCTCACAGATCGCTTTTGCCTCTTTTATAAAGCCCTCGGGCGGCATGACAATGCCCGCTTCCCCTTGAATCGGTTCAAAGAGAAAAGCTGCTGTTTGCGGAGTGATCGCTTCGCGTAACGCCTCAATATCTCCATAAGGGATGAGCTTTATGCCCGGAAGCATCGGACCGAAACCTCTTTGATATTCTGCTTCCGAAGAAAGTGACACAGCCGTCATTGTACGACCATGAAAATTCCCGGTACATGCAATGATTTCTGCCCGATTCTCTTCGATACCCCTGACATCATAGCCCCATCGTCTCGCTGCCTTTATAGCCGTTTCCACAGCCTCTGCTCCTGTATTCATCGGCAATGCCATCTCTTTATTCGTTAATTTGCAAATCTTCTCATACCAAGGACCAAGCTGATCATTATGGAAGGCCCTTGATGTGAGTGTCACACGGTCAGCTTGTGTTTTAAGCGCTTCTATAATGCGGGGATGGCGATGTCCTTGGTTCACTGCAGAATATGCACTGAGCATATCCATGTAGCGGTTGCCCTCAGGATCAGTCACCCACACTCCCTCAGCCTCTGAAATCACAATTGGCAACGGATGATAGTTCGCCGCACCGTATTGTTCTGTTTGATGAATCAATGCTTTTGTCTGTGTCATCGTGTATTCCTCCTTCTGTAAGCTTGCCTCTTTTTATGGGGTTCATCTTCACTCTTATGTTATGCAAGGATCATGCCAACTTAGTGATCGCTCTGTGCCTAGGATTGTTCGCACCTTTAACGCAAAAATATTTTGCATATGCAAATTTTTTTAGAGGAAACCGCAAAATTTTTCATGTAAAATAGAGGTAATGTCTGGAGGTGGCGCAAGTGAAAAAAGATCAGCATACCGCAAAGCTTGAAAATGAGATTGATCTATATAAACAAATGCTCGATTTAATTGATGTTGGGGTTCACGCCATTGACGAAAATGGCAATACCATTGTTTATAATAAAAAAATGATGGAGATCGAATCTTTAAAACGTTCTGATGTCCTTTATAAAAATGTATTAGACCTCTTTGTGTTTCAGGACGAGATGCACAGTACACTTGTCCAAGCGCTGCGAACCGGGAAACAAACGGTTCATGCAAAGCAGACGTATCACAACTACAATGGAAAAGAAATCACAACGATTAACCATACATACCCGCTCGTTCGAGACGGTTTGATTCAAGGGGCAGTTGAAATTTCGAATGATGTCACGAAACTGGAACGGCTCATTCACCACAATATGAAGAAAAAAGGAAACACACGCTTTACATTTGATTCAATCATTGGGGAAAGTCCTGCCTTTTTAGAAGTAATTGAACATGCGAAACGAGCCACACGTACCTCTTCTTATGTGCTGATTGTTGGTGAGACAGGGACGGGGAAAGAGCTATTTGCACAAAGCATTCATAATGGCAGTAGCCGTTCATCTGGACCATTTATTACGCAGAATTGTGCAGCGCTGCCTGATAACCTGATTGAAAGTCTGCTTTTTGGAACACAAAAAGGGGCTTTTACAGGGGCAACAGATCAGCCCGGTCTATTCGAACAAGCACAAGGTGGTACACTGCTTTTAGATGAGATCAACTCATTACACCCGGCTCTTCAAGCAAAACTATTGCGCGTCTTGCAGGAGAAACGTGTGAGAAGGTTAGGCAGTACAAAAGAAATCGCCATTGATGTGAGAGTGATTGCTAATATGAATGAGGACCCTGTGGATGCGATCGCAGGTGGACGGATGCGAAAGGATTTATTTTACCGGCTTGGCATTGTCACCTTGTTTATCCCGCCGCTCTCTGAGCGAAAAGAAGACATCCCGACATTTGTCATGCATTTTATTCAAAAATATAATGAACTGTTTCAAATGAATGTGAAGGCGGCTGATGAAGAGGTACTTGCCCTGTTCCAAACTTATCATTGGCCAGGTAATGTAAGAGAGCTGGAGCATGTGATTGAGGCTGGAATGAATATGATGATGGACGAAACATACTTAAGCTTGCATCACCTTCCTTACCATTTCCGATTCAAGCAAGGAGAAGGTCATCCTAGTGAACACATGCAGATGAGTCCGGTGCAGCCTACAGCTGCAGCTGATACCTTCGTCTACACGAGCTCAGAACATACGACTGATTTCCAAACCCAAATGGAACGATTTGAAAAACAATACATCGTCCATTACTTAAATAAAATGGACGACAATATTTCACAGACTGCAAAGATATTGGGCATGAGCAGGCAAAGTCTGCAATATCGAATGAAAAAATTGCATATTTCTCTTCAATAATAGAGCTGTGCCCTTATGCGGCACAGCTTAGATTGTTGACAAAGGGCTAAAATGACCTTTATTTTAGCCCTTTGTCTTCTTTTCAGCGTGATAGAAAACCTTTGCAGTCTAGGAATGACGAGCACTGGCACGGAGCGAATTTGACATTCGTGAGTACCAGCGCGCAGGACTGACAAAGAATGCGAGGGTTTGTCTACACGCTGAGCTGTGCCCTTATGCGGCACAGCTTATTGTATATCTGGCTTTCCTTCCTGTTCTTGCAGCACATCACCAAGAAGTTGTTCTACTTTTTCCAAATGTGTGAGCATCGCCCGCTCTGCTTCTTCTGGCTGTTTGTCCATGATAGCTTGATAAATTCGTTCATGGTCCTTGTAAAGCTGACGTATGGACGCTTTTCTTGAGAATAACACGACTTTTCTTGTTTCTCGCATCGTTTCCATTAACAAGGTTGAGACCTGATTCATTAAAGCCTCTAGTAAATGATTCTTTGAGGCTTTGGCGATGGCAAGATGAAATGTGAGGTCTGCCTCCTCTCCAATTTCTTTATGCGCTTCTGCACGCTTCATTTGTTCAAGTGCATCACGCAGTCGATGGAGGTCATCGTCTGTCCGCAGCAATGCTGCCTTTTTGACAGCACCTGATTCAATGATTGATCTCACTTCAAGAAGCTGCGCGATATCCTGCTGCTTCATCAAAAAAGCAGGAGATAAACAAAATGTGAGCTGCTCAGGATCGAACTGCTTCACATATGTGCCTTCTCCTTGCTTCATCTCTATTAATCCGATCGCTTTCAGAGCGGACAGCGCCTCTCTCACAGCGGAACGGCTGACTTGAAAGTTTTCAGAAAGTGCTTGAACCGAGTCTAATTTTTCCCCCGGAAGTAGCTCCCCCGTTCGAATGGATTCGACTAATGCGTCCGCAATTTCTTCATATATTTTTTTCGTTTTAATTTGTTTATATTTCAATTGGTCTCACCTCATCACTGTTGTCTTCCTATCAACTCATGCCCTATCTTATACTTTACCCCAAAATTCAGATCACACTTCTCCCCTTTTCTCAATTCTCAAGAAATCTTCGATCGCTCTTCCACTCATCAAAAAAGAAGCACGTGCCATTGTTTCTGGCATGTGCTTCTTTTTAATCATAGCGTTTCCGCAGCGTGGAAGACGGAAGGTTCATTTGCTCACGATATTTGGCAATAGTCCTGCGAGAGACACGGATACCAAAGGTTAGCTGAAGTTGCGTCATGATTTGCTGATCCGAATACGGTTTTTTCTTATTTTCTGATTGAATCAGCTCTGCAATGTGCGTCTTCACTGTGTAGCTGGATGCTTCTTCTAGCGAATGCCCTTCTAGTTTCGCTTGAAAAAACTGTTTCATTTCCATTAACCCATAAGGGGTCTGCACCATTTTTCCTTTGACTGTTCGGCTCACTGTCGACTCATGCACTTGTAATATATCTGCAATCCGCTTCATCGTAAGCGGTTTCATTTTATGCTTCCCTGTCAGGAAAAAATCAGTCTGTTGTAAGATAATCTCACGAACGACATTTGTCATCGTTTGTTTTCTCTGCTTCAGCGCTTGAACAAGCCAATTATACTGCTGCTGCTTTTCCTTTAAATACGTGTATGCTTCATGCCGCTTTTGATCTTGAATCATGGCGAAATACCCTTCATTCATTTCAATGTCCGGAAAAGCACGCTGGTTCAGCTCGAATGTGATGTGACCTCCCGTAGCTGTAATCAACACATCTGGTTCTATATACACATCCTGGTCTTCATAAGAGAAATGAAGGCCTGGTCTTGGTTCGAGAAGCGACACCTCATCTTGTATGGCCTGCAGGGTTTTCAAAGGTATACCTGTTTTTGCCGCGATTTCCTTCCAAGCCTTCCTTGCGAAAAGAAAGAAATGCCCTTCGATGATCAGCTCTGCTTCATACCAGCGATCCTTTTTTCGTCTAAGCTGGAGCAGGATACATTCTTGCAATGATCTAGCGCCAATACCGGCAGGCTCTAATGATTGAAGCTGATGAAGAACAGCTTCTACTTCTTCTGCCGAAGCCTGTAAAACAGCGGCCATTTGGTCAACCGGTTCATTTAAATAGCCATTGGAATCAATGGACTCAATCATGAAGTGAAAAATCCTTTGATTCTTTTCACTTAAATTCAAATCAATGGCCTGTCTCTTTAAATACATTTGCAGGCTTTCTTTTTGATGCGTACGATACGGCTCTGTCATTCGATCTTGCGTTCTTTTATGATAAACTGGTTGATAGCTGTCCGTGTCTTTCCGCTCAATCAGAGGGTTCTCAAGCGCTAACTGATCAAGATACTCACCCAGCTCTGCACAATTCAGTTGCAGCAGCGTAATCGCCTGCCTGAGTTCTTGTGTGAGTACCTGCTTTAATACTAGTTCTTGTTGCAGTTTAAGGCTCATTGTCTCCCCTCCCTCTCATCATTTTACATGAAGATTGACGGACCGTATATACGAAATAGGAGTGATGTCCATGTCTGAACTTTTTTCCGTTCCATACTTTATTGATAACTTAAAACAGCACATTGCCATGAATCAACATGAAGACAAGATTCATGCCATGAACGCTTATTATCGTTCAGTGGTTTCTACACTTGTGCAGGACCAATTGACGAAAAATGCTGTTGTCTTGAAGCGAATTCAGCATCTCGATGAAGCGTACCAAAAGGTGAAAAAAGAAAGCGAATAAATGGACGAAAAACAGCACCCTTTGTCACGATTGCAAAGGGTGTTTATCATGTAGGAAAAGCTTTTGATCCAGCTTCGATTTGTACATCATCAAAAAGCCGGACCGCCCTACAGTATAAATGATAAAGGCAAACCATAGTCCGTGATTGTGCCATATCGGAATGACTGCCGCTTGAACAGCCACAAACAAAATCATCGCAAACAGCATTGAATTCCTGACAGGAGCAATTTCTGTCGCACCTGTGAATACACCATAAATCACCAAGCCAAAACAAGCAGCAAACGGATAAAGAACGAGCCAATCGGCATATTGCAGTGTCACATCAAGAAGCTGAGGCAAATTTGTAAACAGGCTCAAAATCGGTACTTTAAAGAAAAAGTAAGCTGCCGCAATGACACATGCCATCACAACTGCCCACTGTCTCGAAAGGGTTAATGTTTTATCATAAAGCGCTCGGTCGTTCGCCCCTACTGATCTGCCGACAAGAATACTGGATGCATTGGCAAATCCATCGAACAAATAGGCCATGATGTAGTGAATTTGAAATAAAATGGCATTCGCCGCCAATTGCTCCGTTCCGAAAGACGCTCCCTTCGCTGTAAACATGTTGATCACGACAAGCAGACAGATCGTTCGGATAAACAAGTCTTTATTCACATGAAACATTTTCTTTACTGCACGTGTGTCCGTCACCTGCCGGATAGACGGCATCCGAAAACCGTTTGACGTATGCTTCAAGATGATCCAGACCCCTAACACAAAAGCAGTGAGTTCAGAGATCAATGTCGCCGCTGCCACACCTTTGACGGCAAAAGAAAACGCATGAACTAAGATCAATGCCAAGATCATATTCATGACATTGATCAAAATTTGTAAAGAAAGGGCTTCTTTCATTTTTGCCATCCCCATCAGCCAGCCGAGTATGACGTAATTCATCAAGGTAAATGGCGCTCCCCAGATCCGAATATGAAAATAGTCCGCTGCATATTCGCGCACATCAGCAGCAGGAGAGATGATCCATAATGCGGATTGAATAATGGGCCATTGAAGAGCAATAAAACAAAGCCCGACAATAATAGCCAGCAAAAAAGGCCTTAGAAAAGCAAGAACACCCTGCTCCTCGTTCTGCGCTCCGTTTGCTTGTGCGGCAAAAGCAGATGTACTTACCCGCAGAAAACCAAACAGCCAGTACAATGTACTAAAAATGAGACTGCCGACTGCGACGCCCCCTATATAAGCGGGATTGGCAAGCTGTCCGACAACTGCTGTATCGACAGCTCCAAGTAATGGCGTGGTCATCGTTGAAATGGTTAAAGGGATCGCCAAAGCTAAATATGCTCGATGGTTCACGATGCCACCTGCCTTTCATGAAAAATAGCCTCTCTTAAAAGAGGCATTGAGGGAATGAAAAAGTTAACGAACCGGCCTGCCAATCGTTCGAGACAAAGGGTGGCTGGCGAGCGTTGCCTCCTTCATTTTCAGCACAGCTTCGTGCTCTGATATAAAGAAATCATCCTTCGATTGAAACTGAGCCACAAGCTCACCCTGATCAAGAATCGCTAATTGATCACTTAAATGATAGGCCGCTGTCAAATCATGTGTAATAAATAAGTATGCAAGCTTCAGCTCTTTCTTTAATTCGACTAACAAATCTAAAATGACTGCCTGCGTAACCATATCTAAGCTACTGACTGATTCATCCAGCACAATGAGCTTTGGCTGAAGCACCAGTGCTCTGGCGATGTTGATCCGCTGTAGCTGGCCGCCGCTAAATTGGTATGGGTACTTGGACAAATCCTGCTCACTGAGCCCCACTCTTTCTAACCAGTGAATCAGTATATGCTGACGTTTTTTTCGGGTCATTGGTTCATAGTTTTCAAGCGGCTCAGATAGAATTTGTTCCACTGTCCATCTTGGATTCACTGCTGAATATGAATCTTGAAATACCGCTTGTACATGCCGGCGGAAATGCTGATGTGTCCGCTGATCTGCACGAATGATATCCTGACCTTCAAACAGGACTTGTCCGCTACTTGGCTTCTCTAGTCCAAGGATGATGCGGCCGAGTGTACTTTTCCCTGCACCACTTTGACCTAATAATCCAAAACAAGTGCCTTCTTCAATAGTCAAATGGACGTTTTTCAGGACAGGGGCTCTCCCTTTTGTCCTCATCAGAAACGATCGGCTGCCATATGAATGACTAACTGCTTTCAATTCTATTAAATGCAACGGTCTTCTCACCTCAAATCGGGCAAACAGCTGGAATGGATGGACGAGCTGCTAAAAGTTTCTTTGTATAATCATGCTTCGGGTGTTCAAAAAGCTCAAGAACTTCAGCCTTTTCAACGATTTTTCCTTGTTTCATCACCACGACCTGGTCTGCCATTTCCGCAATCACACTAAGATCGTGGGTAATGAGCAAAATCGCCGTTCCGTATTCATGACGAATTTGATTCAAGTGCTCAAGCACCAGCTTCTGATTGTGTACATCTAATGCGGTTGTCGGTTCATCTGCGATGATCAGAGGCGGATGCATACAGGCAGCCATAGCAATCATGACACGCTGGAGCATCCCCCCGCTTAATTCAAAAGGGTACTTACTCAGTAATTGATCTGGATGCGGCAGGTTCATTTTCTCTAAGGCTTCAATTGCCTGGACCCGAGCCTTCCTTTTACTGACAGATGTATGCCGGCGGATTGTTTCAATCAATTGATGTCCAATTGTCCATACAGGCGTAAAGCTATTCATCGGATTTTGCATAATATATGAGAGATCTTTGCCACGAATAGACCGCATATGCTGTTCACTCAAACCGATCAATTCTCGACCTTGTAGAGTGATACTGCCAGTCACTTCCGTTGTTTTTCGATCAAGCATGTTTAAGATCGACATACTTGTCACCGTTTTTCCGCATCCACTCTCACCAATTAATCCAACAATTTGACCGCGCTTTACCTCAAATGCTATTTCCTGAACGAGAGAAATGGTTCCTTGCGGCGTTTTCGTATGCACATGCAGGTTCTCTATATTTAAAATAGACTCTTCCAACTGACTCATTCCTTTACACACGACGTTTGATGCCATATTTCTCTGAAAGGGCTTCTCCCAGTAAGTTGAATAGAATGACCACAGCCATAATCACAAGGCCCGGATAAAGCATCAGCTGAGGATTTGTTTGAATATAAGATTTTCCTTCATGGATCATCGCTCCCCATTCAGGCGTAGGGGGCTGAACCCCTAAGCCTAGAAAAGACATGGCTGAAATGTCCATAATCGCCCAGCCCATTTCAAGTGTGCCCACAACCGCAAGTGGCGGCAGTACATTCGGAATCATATGCTTTCTCATGATATTCCAATGGGAAGTACCGCTAATCTTCGCAGCTGCAATAAAGTTTTGTTCTTTTAAATTAAGGACCATCCCTCGAAAGACGCGGGCGTAATACACCCACTGCACAAGCATCAAAGCCAGCACAACTTGAGAAAGCCCTGGTCCAAAAATACCGACTAATCCGAGGATCAGTACCAAATTTGGAAATGCCATGACCCCGTCGCACAATCTCATCAATACGTGATCGATCCAGCCGCCTTTATATCCAGAAATCAGCCCTACGATTAAACCGATAGATAGAGAGGAAACAAAGATTAACAACGCACAGCCTAGTGAAATACGAGCACCATATAGAATACGAGATAAATTGCATCTTCCCAATTGGTCGGTGCCTAGAGGATACTCCCATGAAGAGCCCTTTAGCTTCATTGCAAGATTGACAGCCGCTGGGTCATGCGGAGCGATCCATGGTGCACATATCGTCACAATGAGCAGGAGACCGAGCAGCACCACACAGATCGAGATCATCTTTTGATGATAGAAAAGATGTTTTACTTTTGTCATCATGGCTGGCGGCCTTCCTTTCTAGAAATACGGGGGTCAATGAGCAGCTGAAGGAGATCAACCATCAAGCTGCTTAAGATAAAGATACACGCCGCCATCAACACATAAAATTGAATGACCGGCAGATCTCGGTTAAAGATCGCTTCAATAAAAAATCGTCCAAATCCAGGCCATGAAAAAACAGCCTCTACAATAATGGTCCCTGTGAGCAGCTTGCCAAGATTCACGCCAAGTCCTGTCAGCATCGGTGATATCGCCATTCTGAAGACATGTTTGAACATAATCGATTGTTCCTTTAACCCTCTCATTCTCGCATATTGAACAAAAGGCTCGTGAAGCGTCTCACTCACACTCGCTCGCAATAATCTCGTATACATCGCAATTAACGGCACAGCCAGTGTAATGGATGGCAGTACAAGATGTTCCCATGTACCAACACCTTCAACAGGTAAAAGATCGAGTTTCACTGAAAAAAAGAAGATGAGCAAATACCCCAAAACAAAGGTCGGGATAGATGCTCCTAGGAAGGAAATCAACCGGCTCACATGATCTACAACGCCATTTTTTCTCACCCCGCTGAAAAAACCCAGTGGAATACTGACACAAATTGCGATCAGCAGACTAGTGAACGCCAATTGAATCGTCGCAGGTATTCGATAGATCACCTCATCAAGCACAGGCTGATTGGTCATATACGACCGCCCAAAATCAAGACGGACGACTTTTTCAATCGTATGAAGGTACTGCATGTAAAAAGGTTCATCTAAACCAAATTCACTTCGTTTTTGGGCTAATACCTCATCAGTAGGCTGAATATGAGCCGCTGCTAAATATGCCTCCGCTGGATCAACTGGTGACAGATGAATCATACCAGTTGTGAACAGTGTGGCTAGTAGAAATACAGGAATGATAGATAACATTCGTTTGATGATATAGCGGCTCATTTGCTTACCTTCCTTCTGTTACTTCAGCTTGATGCCTGTGAAAGGATGTTCATCTCGATTCGCAGGGAAATCAAAGTCTTTCACATCTTTTTGATAAACAGCTGTCTTTTTAAAATAAGAGATTGGCACAATCGCCCCTTGATCTTGCAAGGAAGATAAGACGGACGAATAAAGTGCTTTGCGTTTGTTTTCATTTGTTGTCGATGGAATCTCCGTCATTTCTTTGATCAGCTTATCTTTATTCGGATACGCTGAGATCGCCTCTTTGAATCCAAAACCATCTGATGAGACAACGTTCATAAATGTATGCGGATCATACGGTGCTCCGTAATTGCTAAAGAAGTTCATATCAAATTTGTTCGCTTTAAACCGCTGAACCTGCGTCGCCAGCTCGACACCTTCAAGTTTGACGCCAACGCCAATGGCTGCCCATTCTGCCTGCAGTGTTTCAGCCATTGTTTTTTGAATCGATTCTGCTGAGTCATACATCATACTAAACTCAAGCGTTTTTCCGTCTTTTTCGCGTATGGTTTTTCCTTTTGGAAGCGTCCAGCCCGCTTCATCCAGTAAAGCCTTCGCTTTGTCCACATCATATTGGAAAGATTTCACCCGGATGCCTGACGTATATGGCATGTTTGTCGGCAAGATGTGATCTGCTACATCCTCTAAGCCAGAGGTCACACCTTCCACCAATGATGTTTTATTGATCGCATACTGAAGGGCGTGACGCACTTTCTGATCTGACAGCTGATCGACTTTTGTGTTCATGACAAGCTGTCTTGTGGCTACAGGCTCTGACATCTTCGTTTCATACTTGCCGCTCGCCTCTAGTTGTTTAAAAGCATCAAGGCTAATCGTTCCTTCTCCGTAAAGTAGATCTACATCGCCTTTTTCAAATGCCATCACTCTTGTTTCGGCATCTGGAATGACCTTCACTTTGATTTCTTTGACCTTTGGTTTCTCTCCCCAGTAGTGGTCATTTCGTTCAAAAATCGCGTAATCATCTTTTTTGTACGTCTTTAATACCCAAGGACCTGTACCCACTGGTTTTTCGATTCCTTTTGATGTATCTCCGTTTTTCGGAAAACCTGCTTCGCCTAGGAAACGAACGGGGCGCACAACAGCTAACTCTTGAACAGTTGGATAATAAGGCTCAGTTAATGTGAGTTTAAACGTTTGTTTGTCCACTGCTTCTGTCTTTTTGATTTTCTTTATGACACCTAACCAGCTATGTACTTCTTTGTTTTTTAAAATCGTATCAAAATTCTTTTTCACAATGTTCGCATTAAATTTAGATCCATCTGAGAACGTGACATTGTCTCTAAGATGGAACGTATACACCTTGCCATCCTTGGAAACATCCCATGATTTTGCTAATTCAGGTTTAAGCTTTCCATTTTTTTGATAGCTCACCAATGGTTCGTAAATCATGGATTGGGCAAACAATTGTGATGGATTGTATATGTGTGGATTCATTTCGCCAATATCTCTTGGCCATGCCATGGTGATCATATCAGGATGATCCTTGTCTCCACCTGCTCCATTATTTGCTTGAGAACAGCCTACTAGTAAGAAGATCAGTAGGATAGGTAATATTGTATTTATTTTAATTTTCGGAAAATTACTCCAAATAGACATAAGTTGCTCCTCCTAATTGATGCTGATAATCATTTTCATTTTAAGGAGGAAGGACTCTGTTGTCAATATCATATTTGAAACGAAATGACAATATATATTCCTTATTATTCCACAAATTAAGGGATTTGTTAAAAAGAGAGGCAGGCTGCTGATGAACGAGCAGCCTATGAGGAGGGTAATGCTTTCTTTTGCAGGGCGTTGTACAGTGTATCAATGACAAGCTCCTGTTCCGCGTCTGTCATGCTTGTACCAGATGGCAGGCAAAGACCTGTCTCAAATAACAACTCAGATGCAGGGACTTCATCGGCTGTTGTATAAAAAGGATAACCATGAAAGAGCGGCTGCTGGTGCAGCGGCTTCCATACACGCCTTGCTTCGATCTGCTTTTGTTCTAAAGCATCTATCATCTCTACTGGAGACATCTGTGCATGATGATCAATGGTGAATGTGGTCAGCCAGCGGTTTGATGTGGTTTCTTGATATTCTGGCATAAATTGAAGGGCTTCAATATCGGCTAAAGCATCTTGATAACGCTCGAAAATGCGGCGTTTTTGCTGAACACGCTCCTCTAACACTTCCATTTGTGCAATTCCTACACCTGCGAGCAGGTTGCTCATCCGATAGTTATATCCCCCCTCTTGATGTTCATAGTGTAGGGCATGTTCTCTTGCCTGTGACGCGAGAAATCGGCATCGGTCGATCGCTGCTTCATCATCACTGACAAGCATTCCGCCTCCTGATGTTGTAATGATTTTATTTCCGTTAAAAGAGTAAACACCGAACCTGCCCATTGAACCGCTTTTTCTTCCTTTATATATACTGCCTAACGATTCAGCCGCATCTTCAATGATTGGCACATCATATGCCTCACACACTGCTATGATTTCATCCATTTTCGCACTTTGTCCGTATAAATGAACGACAATAACTGCACGGGGTCTTTTCCCAAGTCGTTTTGTTTCAGCAAAGGCTTTCTCTAACGCCAGCGGACACATATTCCAAGTCTCTTTTTCTGAATCAATAAAAACAGGCGTCGCTTGTTCATATAAAATAGGATTTGCACTGGCAACAAATGTGAGAGTGGAACAAAAGACCATATCTCCCTTTTGAACGCCAAGGAGTTTTAAGGCAAGGTGAATGGCTGCTGTTCCTGAAGATAATGCCGCTCCTCTCTTCACCCCTGCATAATCCGCGACCACTTGCTCAAATTCATTTACAAGCGGTCCTAATGGTGCAATCCAATTGCTCTTAAATGCCTCCTCTATTTTCATCTGTTCTTTTCCACTCATATGAGGAGGAGATAAGTAGATTCGTTTCCTGTCTCTCATGATTTCCCACCTTCTCTTCGATCTTTGATCTCAATTGCAGGAACGCCTACGGCGACTTTCTGATCATGTATATCTCGGGTCACTGCCGCTCCTGCGCCGATCACTGCCCAGCTTCCAATGGTTCTGCCAGGTATGACAGCAGCCCCAGCTCCAATATGAGCACCCTCTCGCACAGAGACACAGCCGGTGAGCACGGCTCCCGGGGATAGGTGCGTAAAGGATTCGAGAAAGCAATCATGCTCCACGATAGAACCGGTGTTGATAATGGCATGCTCACCAATTACTGCATCTGCTTGCACAACAGCCCTTGCCATCACAACCGTTCCCCGGCCAATCTTCGTTGACGAGCTCACAACTGCCTCTGGATGAATCAGTGTGGCAAATGCCCTCTCTTCAAATGCGAGACGTTCTTTGATCCTCTGTCTGATTTCATTTTGCCCAATGGCAATCAGCCATTGCATATCAGGTATTTCACATCTTACCTTTTGACTCATAGAAACCGGACCATACAGAATACCGGTTTGAGTGTCAGCTTCCTCAAATCGATCGTCTAATACAGCACACAATGAGTAATCAGGATGCAAAAAAATCAACTCCTGAATGACCTTGCTGTGTCCGCCAGCCCCTATTAAGCCAATGGACTGCTCTTTACGTATCGGTTCCTTTGAATTTTTCAGCTGTTGCATGATTTGGCTGCTGCACCCCTTCTGTTTTGATGACTTTCAACAAGGTCATCCATAAGATTTTCATATCGAGCCAAAACGATTGATGCTCTACATACCAGAGGTCATAGGTGAATTTCTCCTCCCAAGAGAGAGTATTTCTCCCATTCACCTGGGCCCATCCAGTGATACCAGGCTTCACAAGATGACGCTTCGCTTGCTCCTCTGTGTACATTTGTAAATACTCCATTAAAAGCGGTCTTGGTCCAACGAGACTGATTTCCCCTTTGAGTACATTGACAAGCTGCGGCAATTCATCAAGACTGAGCTTGCGAATAAAGGTGCCGGTTTTTGTTAATCGAAGATGGTCTGGAAGCAGTACGCCATGTTCATCGCGTTCCTCGGTCATCGTCCGAAATTTATAAAGCATAAACGGCTGTCCGTATAGACCAGGCCGCTCTTGTCGAAACACCACAGGAGCTCCGATTTTCCACCTAATGAGTCCATAGATGAGAAGGAAAAGGGGGCTGCCTGCGATGAGCAGGGTCAAAGCCACGACCACATCTATTATTCTTTTCATCACTGCTTCTCCTTTCCACACTAGCGGGAGACAGCCCGTTCAATAGCAGCTTGTTTCACCTTGCGCATGAGCTGTATCCGCTCTTGTTTTGTTCCTGCAAATTGATACAAATAGCCTAAGTAGAGAACGAAACATATTCCGCCAATACAAAATAGCTCCCACCATCTCGTCACATCATACACAGCCTGAATGCCGGCACAGATCCCCCATATGAATAGAGCCCCAAACAGCGGAATGACTGTATGTTTGTAAAAAATGGTGCTTTTCTGTTTCGTGATCTTGGCTGTATACAATGGGAGAAAAACGATATTTTTCATCAATAAAACAACGGCCCCTGCTGATGCAATGCCGTATAACCCAAGCTGAAGTAGGTGAGTCAGTCCATAGGCTAAGAGGACATTGGAACCGCCTAATATGAGTGTCACAACCGCCGGCACTTTAAATCGGTTAAAGGCAGTCGGTACATAGGTCAGCGGTAAAAACATCAACGTGAAACACAAATAAGCCGCATGAATCATCAGCAGCCATTTCAGTTCCTCAAAGGCTGGTCCAAGCCATAACAGCATGAGTGGACCGGCAAGACCTCCTAACAGAGCTGCGGGGAATGCCACAAATAAACCACTCCATTTCATGGCATTGGCGGCGTATTGAATGAGCCCCTGCTCGTCTTGGTTTGAATATAATTTTGTGATCGTTGGCGCAAACACAATCGCAAGTGTCCCTGCAAGGGTGCGCAATAATAATGGAAATTGTAAAATGGCGGCATACTGTCCAGTCGCTTCTGCCCCAATCAGTAAGTTGGTCATCAATAAATCGATTTGTAAAAACAACAAAATGCCCATTTGCTCAAATGAATGCCACACCCCTGATCGAACCAGCGTGAGACTTGAAGATAAAGAAACGTACCGCCACTTAAACGAAAACCAAGGAATGAGTTTCTTAAAATAATAGAGACCCATTCCCAAAGCGGCGAGACTCCCCATAACGGCTGCAAGCGGAATATGCCAAATAGCTGGTGTCGTCACGGTAAATAACAGCACAATCACAAGCGCCCTGCCAAACATCTGAATGGCCTGTCCAACACTCGATACATATAATTTGTTCGCATAAAACGGTGCCGCCCCAATACCAGACATGACGAAATTGAGCATAAATAAAAGACCCCCTAACACAAAGGCGATCTGTGTATCTTTTGCAAGATGAGCAGGCACATGGAGCCAATCAACCAGCTGCTGAGACATGAATAGACAAAGTAAAAAAAGACAGATGGATAAAAAAAGAGAACTGACAAAATAGGAAGCGAGATAGCGCTGCGCTTGTTCCATCTCTCCTTTATGAGCCGCAACAGAAAAAAAACGCACCACCACAGCACTTAATGAAGCCGTAATGACCGATAAATAGTTGATCATATTTTGCGTCAGATGAATCAGACCAAAAGCTTCCACTCCAAGTGTATGAACAATGTAAGGCGTTAAACAAACAGACATCAGCATCATCAAGATAAACGTCATCACATTTGCACTGACATTGTAAAGAAACGCACGGTTCATGGTGATTTCACGCAGTGTTTAAGGGCCTTCATCCAGCTTCCTCTCCCTTTTGTCCGCTTGTTTTCATATGCTGATGAACGGCCTTTTTCACCGCTTCCTCCGTTGGTTCCTTCAACAGGGTCATAAACGGCAAGTGCGCTACCCATTCATATCCTTCCATGACTTTATGATCAAATGACCTGATGACAACACACGGTGTATGTGTGATCGCACAAAAGATCATGCCATGCAGTCGATCTGTCACGACGACTTGTGCCTGTCTCAACTGCGTCCATAACGTGGATAATTCCTCTAAACGAGTCGTTCGATTCACTCGCTTACCAATGGTCGTTGTGATAAAACCAACTTGATCATACGTTTCTTTGATATGCTCCTGCAGTTGTTCTCGTTTCTCTTTCGTGAGATATGCCTCCTTATCCTCACGCAGACAAAGCAGCACACCTTTACGGGTTTGACTCTTTGATGTTTCGTCTAATGTCAGGACCATATCAGGCTGTTTCCACACCTCTTTATTAGGAAAATGCTTCTTCATCCATTGATAGGTGGTTTGATCTCTTGCCATCAGAAGAAGCCTCGGGTGTTGCTGATATGCTTGAATAGCGCGGCGTTCTTCTCTTTTCCCTCTCTTTGTTTCTGTAAAATGAGCAGTAGCGGGCAGCTGAATGACGGGATAGGACTTAAAGACGTTCATGATAAATTGTCTTGTCCATTCTTCATATCGATATAAATCGCCCATGTTGCCCCCGCCGATAATACAGACGATGTCCTCTGGGTGCCGCGCGTGCTTCAGTGGACGTGCTAGACGATACATCTCCTGCATGTCTACTTCTATGATTTGATAGTCTGGAAAGTGCTTTTGTAAAAAACAGCAGCTGGCATAGGCAATCGCATGATCACCTAAGTTGTCATGTGCCGGCAGCAGCGTGAGAATGATTTTCTTCTGATGACGCAGCTCTGGCAGTCTTTGGCGGCTCAACCTATATTGAAGTGGATACTTGACCTTTAAGAGCAGCCACTCTGCGGCATGTGCTTTTAATTGCTGCAATGTCACACTCATCACCCCGATTTTCTCGTTTGATATTCAATCCATTTTTGATAGCTTGAAGCTGCGGCAGAGAGCGGATACACCCACTGCAGCCTAGCAAGGAATAAGATCATTCGCTTGCGCACAGTCAGTTTCGATGGTTCCACTTGTTTCACAGCCTTCCGAAAAGCTTCATGTGTCACCATTTCACGCATATGACCAAGCTTTTTTTGAAAGGAAAGGGAATTTTGGCTCTTCCATTCATTGAGCATACAATGCAGCGTATGATTCACGATAAAAAAATATAAAGCCTTCTCATATGGTGTCAGCTCATCATGCTCTTTTAAAAACAAACGTTGCGCATCATAAAATGCCAGTCCATGCTGAAAATACTGCTTTTGATATCGCTGGACAATGGATGACAAATGAACCCGGTAATAATAAAGCGGCTCATGAACAAAGGCAATGACACGTGATAAAGAAAAACAGCGCAGTGTGACATATTGATCTTCAATATTCTCAAGCTCACCTCTCAACGGAAAACGGATATGATGCTTTTCGATAAACGCCCGCCGATACAGCTTATTCCACGAGAATCCCGTGATCTCACCATGTAATAACGATTCTATTAAACTTGTCTTATCGGCTTCCTGCTGAGCTAACAGCGTCGTCGGTATGATCCGTTTTGACTGTTCAAACTGAATCCAATATTCACTGACAACAAGATCGGCACCGGTGTTTTCGGCTTCTTGATATAAAGCCTCACAGTATTGAGAAGCAAGAACATCATCTGAATCAACAAAGGCAAGATACGTTCCTGTTGCTTCTTCTATGCCCCTGTTCCTCACCGCTCCCAGCCCTTGATTGATTTGGTGAATCACCCGAAATCGCTCATCACGCGCAGCAAACGCTTCAAGGATGTCTCCACTGTGATCGGTAGATCCATCGTTAATGAGGATGACCTCTATATCTGAAAAGCTTTGGTCTGCAATCGATTGAAGACACTGCTCCACATATTGACTAGTGTTATAGACTGCGACCAATAGACTGATAGCTGGCATGACAGCAAGCCCCACCTTTCTTCAAATCTACTTTGTAAAAATCGTTCGGTACGGTAAAACAGAAGAATCAAACGGCATCAGCATGATGCTGTACAAAATATAGCAAACCGCAATTCCGATATACATAAAGAAATTGGTTCGCTGATCAAAAATCCGTGTGAAATAAGGCAGTAAAATGAGCTGATACAGACCAAAGTAAATATGAAATCTTGCATAAATGACATCCTTCGTTGCAAGGATGCCAAACAAAAATCCAAGCAAGCAAAAATTCACAATATAATCACTCTCTGGCGTCAGCTCACGAAGTCGTTTTCGACAAAAGAACGCAAGCAATAACGGCAAAATCAAGACACCAATTTTCGTCACATTCATTCCATTCGTATTCGTTGTCAGCCACTCCTCGTAATGACCATAAGAACTCCCTTGCAGCATCACCACAAACACGGAGACAAAGCGGTCATACAGAGCGGTTAAGCCTAGAAAAATCATACATAACACAAACATCATCCAAGACCATGCCTTTGTTCTGACAATGAAATAGACTGGAATCATAATGAGTGCCGATGAATGAAACAGCGCGCATACAAGCACGAGCGGAAAATACCATTTCCACTGACCTTTGATGACAAACCGGATGGCATAAAAAAGAATCGCCGCCACCATATACTGCCGCATGCCATTAAACGAAGCGTAATAATGAAATGTGCCGAGAAATAGCAGCATACTAAGCTCAAATGGTCGTCCATATCGCACAAGTGTTTTGATAATAAAAAAATAGGTGATGATCCCAACTGTGATATACATGATTTGCGGCTCATGTGACAGTTGATTGAGCATCCATAAGATCAATGTAAACCCCGGATCAGTGGCGGCCTTGTCTACACCGAATCCGAAAATATGCCAAGGCTTGTCATAGTTGACGGAGAACTCATACATTTGTCCATAGGTTACGAAATCAGTTCCTACTTTGTATCGTATGCCCGCCACAATACAAAGAAATAAAAATGGAAAAAACACCAGAAGCTTGTTCGGCCGCCAGCCGCTTTGTATGGTATCATCACGTCTGCCATAAAATGCGGCAAAGCTCGACCATAAATAGACCATGATCATGTTCACCAAATAAACCGCCATCTGCCAATCCTTCCTTACAATCCATACACATTCATCACACGGGTGATGTTCTGTTTCACATCAAATCCTCTAAGGCCAAGCTGAGAAATAATCGTCTCCTGAAGAGGAGGGTCTGCATGGTAGGCTTCTAGTATGGCTTTCATCCACTCATGTGCTGAATCTTGCAAGGATTTCCGTTTCACAAGCCCACAACCTAAATCGACTTCCTTTGTGATATGATCTGAAATCACACAAGGAAGTCCAGATGCCTGCGCTTCCACTAATACGAGCGGAAGACCTTCAAACAAAGACGGCATCACAAACACATCAAATGCTTTCATATACTGCGGAACCTCTGAGACAACGCCCGTAAACACAATGTCTTCCATTAATCCTGCTTTCACTGCATACGATTCAACCACTGGCCGGAGCGGCCCATCTCCTATGAGAACTAGCTGAAAGGAGACCCCTTGTTTTTTCAGTGTCTGCGCTAATTCGATGAAAAAAACATGGTTTTTCTGCTCATGAAATCGGCCAATATGTCCAATGATCAGTTTTCTCTCGTGAAGATGGAGGTCTTTTTTCATCTTCACCTTCGCTTCTGGCTCCAACTGAAAAAAAAGGTTCAAATCAATCCCATTTGGCAAAATGTCCACTCGTCCATCGTGCATTCTTTTTTGTCCAAATAAAAAGACACCGGCATCTTCACCGCATGCAACAAGCTTCGTAGAAAAGGCAAAGATCAGCTGACGAAATCCTTTGAGCATCATATGATCCACCCGTCTAGGAGACTGTTTCCAAGCCGTATTATGTGAATGGCAAATGCGTATCTTCACACCTGCCAGTTTCGCAGCAAGGGCAGAAAAGCCCGTTTGAAAATCTGTATGTGCATGCACCGCCTGATAAGGTCCCGTTTGCTTAATCGTCTTCGTCAACGTTTTCACAAACGTCCATGGAGAGGACGCTCCAATACTTGGGACATAAAAAATTCGCCCACCAAGCTGACGAATTTCCTCATCGTAATCACAGACATCCTCCCGGTGGGTAACGAAATCAAATTGAAGAACATTCCGGTCGAGCGCTCGATAGATGTTCATGATCATCGTTTCTGCTCCACCTCTATTCATTCCGCCCACAACGTGCAGTACACGCTTTGGCTCACTCATCCCGAATCGTCCTCCTTTTCCCCATAGATCCTCCAAGCTTTCGCTGATGATAATACCTCATGATCTTTGGCGACAAACAAGCGCGGATGACCGGCTTAAGCGCAAAGAGATAATCAAACGGCGACAATTTCAATTGCTTGCATGCTTTTAAAACAAGCCAGGCATTATCCATTGAGTATCGGAATTTCCGGCGCTGAAAGGCCGCTTCATCCTCCCTTACAAGGTATAAGGGCTCTTGCAAATTAAAGCCTTTTCTCCCCGCAGCAAAAAAACGAATCCACAGATCGATATCTTCCATCCGTCTGGTTGTTTTGACAGAACGATAGCCATTTAAAGACTTGTAGGCAGACGCTCTCATCATAATCGTCCCATGACAAAAAGGCGTTCCTCTTGCCAGCACCCTTCGATCAGGCTCTGAGGCAAGTGCCCGAACGCCCTTCGTCCCTGACTCATCAAACACCGTCATCGCCGTCCCAACCACATCATATTCCGGATGTACTTCAAGGAAATGAACCTGTTTTTCTAATCGTGTAGACACCGATATATCGTCGCCATCCTGTCTTGCAATCAGCTCTCCTTTAGCTTCAGTGAGACAACGATTTAAACTGGCGGCAAGTCTTTGATTGTGTTCATTTCGGATGAGGCGAATTCTATCGGGATCACGCATGGTATAGTTCAGCACTTTTTCATAGGTGCCATCTGTTGATGCATCATCACATATGATGAGCTCCCAGTTTTCATAGGTTTGATGAAGAATCGATTCAATGCTTTCTTCTACTGTCTCTTGGCAATTGTAAACACCCATGATAATCGATACTTTCGGCTGACGCATGCTCACATCACCTTCTCTGTTTGATCCATATAAGTTGTGTAAATTTCCTCCATTGCACTCATCGTTTGCTCCTGTGCAAATGCGTGAGCCATAGAACGTCCCGCTTTCCCCATCAGATGGAGCTGGTCCCTTTTATGATAGAGCTGCTGCAAATAAACGGCTAAACCATTCACATCATGCGGTTTGACTAAAAAGCCGTTCACTCCATGTTTGACGAGCTCACAATGCCCTCTATTTTCTGTTGCAATCACCGGCTTTTCAGCAGACATCGCTTCAAGAAGATTCATCCCAAGTCCTTCTCTCAAGCTGGTTGATACACATACATCGCTCATATGCATCCAATCTTCGATGTGTTTGCAAAATCCCGCAAACTGTACATGTTCCTCAAGATTCAGCTGACAGACCAGCTTTTCATAGGACGACCGACTTGTCCCTTCTCCAGCAAATACAATTTTCACTTGTGGTATATTCCGATACACCTGCGCGCAAGCTTTGATGAGCATTCCTTGATTTTTATTGTCATTTAATTCACCAGCACACAGCACGATAAAATCTTGCGTGGTAAAACCATATGCTTTGCGAAGGCGGTCTTTTTCTGTGTCATCAACTGGTGCAAACCGCTTCATATCCACACCCATACCGGGAACATAATGCACAGCTGCCTTCTCTTTTGACAGACGATCGGCTCTTTCATAGTCTTCTCCATTAATGGTGATGAGTGCATCTGTATATTGAACGAACCATCTCTCAACTGGATAATAAAGCAGCCAATTTTGAAGCGGTGCCCCCTTCCAAAAGTGAAAGCCATGCGCTGTGTAAAGAACTTTCGTCCCTTTTTTGCGCGCTCCTTTGGCCGCTAGCCTGCCAATGACACTCCCCATCGGTGTGTGACAATGGATGAACTGATAATGCTCTTTTTCTAACAGCTTTTTCAGCTTCACATAAGCAAGCCGGTTGTGCAGATGAAAAGGGGAACGCTGAATCGGAATGGAATGCGCTTGATCCACATACGGCAGCTCCAGCTGACCATTTGCCGCTGTATGCACTTCCCATCCTTGTTCCTGAAACCATCTGAAATACGGGAGATGGAACGCCTTAAAATGATAATCAACCGTTGCGCAAAACAAGACTTTTTTCTTCATTAGCAAGTGGCTCCTCCTCTCGTTGCATCGGTTCAGGCAATACATCATGCGACTCAATGGCGGCAAACAAGGCCTGTCTTAATTGATCGTCACTCATCATATTAAATTCGTGAATAAAGCGGTTCAGCACATACGGATCACCATCCAAGGCATGGCCGATATGGATTTTTGGGAAAATTTGCTCCTGTGCTTTTTCATGCTGGTTGAGTAACTCCTCGTACATTTTCTCTCCGGGACGAATCCCCGTAAATGTGATGGGAATCTGGTCTGTGGTGTAGCCTGAGAGGTGAATGAGGTTTTCTGCGAGGTCGACAATTTTGACTGGCTCCCCCATATCTAAAACAAAAATCTGCCTTCCTTCTGCTAGTGCACCAGCTTGAATAACAAGCCTTGATGCTTCTGGTATCGTCATAAAATATCTTGTCATGGCTGGGTGTGTGACGGTCACTGGCCCGCCTTTTTCAATTTGTTTTTTAAAGATTGGAATGACACTCCCCCTGCTCCCGAGTACATTCCCAAACCGAACGGCGACAAATTTCGTTTCACTGCTTGCCCCCATTTGCATAATCACCATTTCAGCAAACCGCTTTGTGGCTCCCATCACATTGGCAGGGTTGACCGCTTTGTCAGATGAGATGAGGACAAATGTTTCAACTCCGTGCTCATGTGCAGCTTCTGCCACATTTTTTGTCCCGATAATATTGTTTTTCACCGCTTCTTTCGGGCTAATTTCCATGAGCGGGACATGTTTATGCGCGGCGGCATGATAAATCATATCCGGCTGAAAATGACCAACGATTTCACTCATTTTTTGTTTATCTTGAATATCCGCAATTTGTGGATATAGGCTAATGCTGTCTCCATACAATTCTTTCAGCTCTAGTAAAATAGAATGAATGCTAAATTCTCCATGTCCCACAAGCACAATCGCCCGAGGGGAAAATACACAAATTTGACGACAGATTTCTGACCCGATAGACCCGCCAGCTCCTGTCACCATAATCGTTTTTCCTTTTAGGTGAACGGATAGACGGCTTGTATCTAATTGAATCGGCTCTCTTCCAAGCAAATCCTCTGGCTGTACATCCCGCAATTGATTCAGCGCATGGGTTCCTTTTAAAATCTGTTCCATTTCCGGCATAATCTGTGTTTTTATTCCAGTCGCTACACATTCCTTATATAGTCCTTTTAATGTGTGACTGCTTTTGGATGGAATGGCGATAATGATTTTTTGAATATCCATCATCACAACAGCCGTTTGAATATGTTCTTTTCCCCCAAGAACAGGCAGCCCCATAATTTCAAGCTTATGCTTTGTTTTGTCATCATCAATGAAAGCGACCGGCTCAATATGTACATCACTTGACTGCTGAAGCTGACGAACGATAATGGTCCCGGCTGATCCAGCGCCAATGATTAGTGCCCGCTCCTTTTCAACTTGATACCGCTTCGCACCATCATGAAACAGCCTGGATGCCATACGAGATGCACCGATGAATAACACATGGAAAAGCCAGACAATAAATAAAAAGCGAAATGGCCATGTCTGCACAAAAATGTACAGCATCGTCATGGAAAATAAAAATGAACACGCGAAGGTCTTCATTAAAGAAAATAGCTCTCTAACCCCTGTATAGGCCCATACTTGCTTGTACACGTGAAAAATATACGAAAACAAATGGTGCCCGATCAGTAGACTGAGCGAAGAAATGACGAGCATTTCAAATGTATATACGGTTAACGCTGCCTCTTGGACAAATTGAAAGCCAAAAAAGACGGCAACTAAAATGAGATATGAATCTAGTGCCACGATGATTGATAATCTTTGGGCGTAAGTCAACGCTCCTCCCCCTTTTTAAAGCATCACTATTCTTACATAAAATGGGCATCAAACCCGTCCTCACATCCCACTACCGATGACGAGCATCTAAGGCATATGTCATGCCCACAGCAGGATCGAGTGCCTCCGTTGTTAAAGATTAGGAGACATCACCTATCAATCTCTTTAATACATATAGTGCCTTCCCTTTTTCACTTTCTTGCCATTTAGCATCGCTCCAAGCAGTTTCCCTGTCGTACCCTCTAATACTTCTTTTGATTTCTTCACAGCGGCAATCTTCGTTTTACCGCTTAAAACCACAAGAATGCTTCCATCCGTCCGATTCGCTAATATTTTTGCATCGGCTACAGGCAGAAGCGGTGTGGAATCAACAATCACCATGTCATACTGCTGTTCAATCTCGTAAAATAGCTGCTTCATCACAGAGGAGGAAAGCAGCTCAGCGGGATTTGGCGGAATGGTCCCACTCGGAAGCAGCTCTAAATGCTCAATCGGTGTAGGCAAAATGGCTTCCTCCAAACTGCAATTATTTAATAGCACATTGGTCAAACCGGTGTGCGGACTCAGATCAAAATATTCATGAATGGCTGGTTTACGTAAATCAGCATCCATGAGCAAAACCCGTTTTTTCTGCTGTGCAAAAACAGCTGCCAAGTTTGCAGCCGTAAATGATTTTCCTTCCTTCGGCAAGGAGGAGGTGACCAATATCGACTTCAGCCTCGTTTGAATCGACGTGAATTCGATGTTCGTTCGGATCGTTCGGAATTGTTCCGCAATGACAGAGTGAGGATTTAATACAGAAATACAGGATAAATCTCTTTTTTCTCTTTTTTTCCTCTTAAAAATCAATGTTCTGTCCTCCCGTTATGACGGACTGCTTGTCTTTTTTTGCCCTCCTGTCTGCATGCATCTGATAGACACTGCCGAGCGACGGCAATCCGATCTCTTCTCTTATTTGATGTGTTCGTTTCACCGTATCATCGAGTAAATTCATTAAGAAAATGAGTGTCATTCCCCCTAATACAGAGGCGCCTAGTGCCAGAACAATGTGAACGAATTTACGTGAGTTCATCAGTATCGTGTTGGACAGCTTGGCTTCAGACAAAACATTAATGCGATCCATATTCATGGTTTTTTTGATTTCTTCTTGCAATACCTCTGTGGCTGTATTCGCAATGGCTACTGCCTTCGCTCGGTCCTCATCTTGTACAGAAATATTTATGACCTCTGACTCATTTTCTGTACTTGTGGCAATTTTGTGTTTTAATCCTTCAGCCGATTCTGTAAGATTGAGTGTTTCTTTTACTTTTTCAATAACGATTGGACTTTTTAATAGGACTTGAAAGGTACGTGTATATTGAAGGTTCATCTGAATATCGTTTAAATTCGCTTGTGCATCACTGCTTCGTTTATGAACAAGAATTTGAGTGGTTGCCTGATATACAGGAGTCGAGACATAGAACTGATAGTAGGCTGAAATGCCCGTTACGATCAGGACAATCAGGATCAGAAGGGCCATTTTCTCTTTTATGACAGAAAACAGCTGCTTAAAACCTATATTCTCATTCATAGATACCTCCCGATTTCATCATAAAAAGGTTATATATGGTTTCTTTTTGTTAATGATTGGATTATAAAAGATAATACCCGCAAAGAAAAATGTCATAATAGGTCTTATAGTTCTTTTTAAAGAACGAAATCGTTCGTTTTCTTTTGTTTACTTCCTGTTTCTTACGTTTTTGAATTTTATAAAGAACAATTTATTTCTTATAATGAACGAAAAGGTCGCAGAACGATTCGCCGGGGAGAAGGGAGATCATATATCGAATGATTGGAAAGGTGATACGCATTTACCGAAAGAGGAAAGGATACTCAATTCAGCAGTTGGCTGAAGATGCCCATGTCTCTAAATCGTATTTGAGTAAGATTGAGCGTGGTGTCCATCGTAATCCATCTGTCCAGTTTTTAAAAAAGGTATCCTCATCACTAGACATTGATTTACAAGAGCTGTTTGATGCAGAAACGATGATGTTTCATTACGCTGAGGGCGGTGAACAGGAGTGGCGGGATCATATCGTTCATGCCGTCCAATCCGGCATGCCTAAAGAAGAACTGTATCAGCTGCTTCAAACCTACAGAAAGGAGCAGGAAGGAAAGACATTACATGTCCATCATAGAAAGCTGACCGACTCAAATATGTCAGAATGGAAGCGTCTCATGAGTGAAGCAAAGGCCATTGGCTTAACCATCGAGGAAGTGAAAGCGTTTCTTACCAATATGGGAGAACACCGGGCGTAAGCCACTGAGATCAAACCAATTTGCGGGGAGAGGCGCTTGTCGCTTCGATGAAATAGAGCCTTTTTGCATGAAAAGGCTCTGTTTTCTATTATTCTTCTTTTTTCGTTCGTGCTTTTTTCGTAATATCATTGTTCTTCCAATAGGCCCATAGTGATGTGATGCCAAGAAAGGCTAACGTAATGAATTGCTGCACACCTTCTTCATCAATTGGAATTGGGCTTTTCCCTGCAGCGGTGAGAGCGCTGTTCACAAGTGCCAATAAAAGCAGCACAAGCCTCGCAATAGTGCCTGCACTAATTTTTTGAACCTTCAACTGTAACCCCTCCCCTTATCCTTTCATACGGACGACACTGCTCGTTCCCTCTCATATGTATGCAAAAAGCGAATGAATAGAAGAATGAATCAAAAAAAGAGACATCATTCCTAGATGCGGAATGATGCCTTGTTTTATGTGCTGATTATTTAGAGAACATCTTTTTTGCTTCATCCATTGCCATTTTGTTGCCTAGAGCTGAATAATCTAGCCATGGCTGATCGGCAATCGGATACACTTGGTTTTTCTTTACGGCTTTTAGGCCTTTCCAAATCGGCGTCTGCTCTAACTGTTTGAATGCCTGCTGCGCCTTATCATCACGGTTCACGACGACAAAAATAGCATCTGCATCAAAGTCAGGAAGCACTTCTTGAGAAATGACTTCAAATGGACGTTTGCTGTCCAGTTTTTTCACACCATCTACAGGTGTCAGTCCTAAATCATCGTATAAAATTGGCCCCATCGGACGTTTCATACTAAATACTCGAAGCTCTTTTGCTGTTACACGAATTGCCATCACTTTTCCATTTCCAATCTTTTTCTGGATGAGTGATTTGACTTCTTTTGCTTCTTGATTGTAGTCCTTAATATATTGATCGGCTTCTTTTTCTTTATTGACGAGCTTGCCGATTTTTTTCAAATGATCACGCCATGTGCCATCATTTAAATTAAACACTTCGGTTTTGGCAATTTTTTTGTATTTTGATAAGTCTTGTCCAGCTAGTTCTTCATCGACGTAAATGACATCTGGTTTTAAAGCAAGCAATGACTCCATATCAGGATCTGCTGCAATGCCCAGCTTTTTCGTCTGGCTGAGCTGCTTCTTCGCATGTGGAAGGAAATCTTTTAAGTCTCCCCCTACAACAGAGCCAGCAGGTTTTATACCGAGTGCTAATAAATCATTTGTTAAATGAATCGACAAGGACGCAATCTTAGGTGTTCCGTTTTCATCTTGATTTGTTGTCTTCTTTGTTTCCTGTTGACCACAAGCGGCCAGAATCAAGAAACAGAGCGTTAAACCAAACACAAGTACTTTTTTCATGATGAGTTCCTCTTTCTTATTTTGTTTTTGTTAATAAATAGAGAAAATAAGGTGCTCCGATAAAAGCCACAACCACACCCGCTGGGATGGCATTTGGGGCAAATATGGAACGTCCGAGTGTATCAGCACTGACCAAAATCAACAATCCAAGCAAGGCGCTCACTGGTAAAAAATATTGGTGCAGTGAGCCGACAAGACGCCTCGCCAAATGAGGTGCAACAAGGCCAATAAAACCAATTCCGCCTGTCATCGATACACTTGCACTCGCTAGACCAACAGCTAAGGTGAGAAGAAAAAGTCGTTTGCGCTGTACACGTACTCCGACACTTGAGGCGACGGCATCACCTAACGTTAACGCATTGAGTGTGCTGGACTGCATGAGCGTAAGCGGGACAAGACATACGATCCAAGGCAGGAGCGCAAGTACATGAATCCAGTCTCTTCCCCATACATTTCCCACAAGCCACCTTGAAGCGAAGGTGTATGTATCTTCATCCAGTTTCAATGACAAATATAACGTCAATGCACTAAACCCCGCAGCTACGGCAATTCCAACAAGGATCAGCCGGATAGGCACAAGCCCTTCATGCCTGTCGTACGCAAGAAGAACGATGACTGCCGCCGCAAGTAGGCCACCACCAAATGTAAAGAGCGGAATGAGTAAAGATGGATTTCCTTCTAGTACGTGAAAATACGTCACAAAGATGATTAAGCCGAATGCGGCTCCTGCATTCAGACCGATAATCCCAGGATCGGCAAGTGGATTGCGGGATAAACTCTGCAAAATGCCACCTGCGATACCTAGACCTATTCCAGCTAGTATCGTCACGACGATTCGAGGCAGACGATAATCAAACAGCACCGTCTCACTTTGGAAATCTCCAAAGCCAAATAACGTTTTGACGACAACGAGAGGACTGAGTTTCAGCGTGCCGGTATTTAAACTATACAGCACGACAGCCGCACTCAGACAAAGCAAAACGGCTGTCACGACAAGAGCACGCCGTTTCTCTTTCATGACAGGTTCCTCCCTTCTTTTCTGGCAATATATAAGAAGAAAGGAACACCAACAAGTGCCACCATGACGCCAATGGCAAGCTCTCTTGGCGGATTTACTGTCCGGCTGGCAAGATCAGCGAAGACGAGAAGCATTGCGCCTAAAATCGCTGACATCGGAATGACGAAACGATAATTGACCCCAACCAGCTTTCGTGCAATATGCGGAATGACAAGCCCGACAAACCCAATAGACCCAACCGCCGATACAGAAACGCCTGCCAGCAGAACCGCAGCTGCCATACCTAGTATTCGCACTTGCCGGGTTTTCACCCCTAAATTCGCAGCTACATCTTCACCAAGTGATAATAACGAGAGGGATCGTCCTAATAACATCGCCCAAACGATGACAATGAGAATGACTGGAGCAAGGATCATCAGCTGCGGCCATTTGACACCTGCCACACCCCCTGCATACCAAAAAGCCAGATCCTGACTGAGATCAAAGTAAATGGCGATACCCGAGCTTAGCGCATGCAGCAATGCGGCAACAACAGCTCCAGCTACAGTGAGCCGAAGTGGGGTCAGCACGCCGCCAGCCGCCCCAATGGCAAAGATCAGCAGTGTACTGAGAACGGCCCCAAAAAAAGAAAATAACATCAATGCCGAATAAGGCATTCCTGGAAAAAAAGCAAAACAGAGAGCGACTACAAACATCGCACCGCCGTTAATGCCTAATATCCCGGCATCTGCCAGCGGATTTCTTGTAATGCCTTGCATAAGCGCACCTGCCACAGCAAAGGCCGCTCCAACAAGTGCAGCTCCTAGCACACGCGGAAGCCTTAATTCATGAATGATCTGCTGCTCTGTCACATGAGGCTGATAGTCAAACACAGCTGTCCAGACCGTTTGCAAAGACAATGACTTTGCACCGTATGAAACAGCCAAAAACATAGCCGCCAATAAACCAATGACAGCGAGAAAAAACAATAAAAAGAACAAAATAGGTGATGATCGTTTTTGTTGAGATGTTCGCTTATCCGGCAAAATCGGTGTCATCCTTTTCTTCATTAAAAGTCAGTTTGAAAATGAGAATCATAATCATCAAAATTATAGCCGTCAGCCTCTGAAAAATCAATGTGCGGCTCATTTTTTAATTATTGAAGGTATGTGTAGACGGCAAATAAGAGATTTCTTTCCTTCTGCTTTTTCTCGTTCTGAAAGACCTATCATTTTTTACAGTAGTTTAATAGGAAAATAGTTGACATTCCGCATGAAAATCCCCTAAAATTACAAAAGTAAGTCAATTGTTATAAAAATATTACAAACAGATGTCAAAGGAATAAAGAATGACCCGTCATGAGAGGAGAATTGAAAGTTGTGTCAGTAAAGGGAAAATGGAGTATCATCCTATTTGCGCTTGCCATCGTCATTGGAGCAGTTGCATTCTTTCAAAATCAGCAAGCAAGCGGTACAGAGAAGAAAAATGTGAAGCAGGATACGAATTATAAAAATGTTGAAATTGTCACTCTTGTAAATGACGGGAAGTTTATGAGATATGCGGTGAACTATCCACTTTTTCATCAAAAAAAGCTAGATGACAAGATTCAAAGCTATGCGAATTCAGCATTAGAGCATTTCAAAAAGACATTTAGTGAAGCAAAGGACATTGATGAAAACAAACGGTTTGAACTGAATATTGACTATGACATGGTGCACTATGCAAAACAATCTGCGGCCATTTATTTTACGACCTACACATATACAGGTCAGCAAAATGGAACCACTCATCACGTCACAATCAATTTCGATTTTCAGAAAAAAGACTTTCTTGACACAAAAGATTTATTTCAACCCAAAAAGGACTATTTGAAAAAATTATCCTATATTACATACACGGAGCTTAAAAAAGATAAAACCTTGTCTAAGGATCTATCACTCCTTCAAAAAGGAACAGCCCCTACTGATCAAAACTTCAGTCAATTCGCCTTAAAAGAGAAATATATAGAGTTCTATTTCCCAGCTTCTCAAGTAGCCGCAAAGGACTTAGGTCCGCAAACGCTGGCGATCAAAAAGACGCTGCTAAAAGATATCTTGAAGCCGGAATATATGAATAAGACCAAAAATCAGAATGAAATCAAAGAACCGAATCCAAAAAGAAAAGCCGTCAAGCTGCCGCAAAAGCCAAAGCTTGATCCGAATAAAAAAGCCATCGCACTCACATTTGATGACGGTCCAAACCCAGCCACAACTTCAACCATTTTAGCAGCGCTGAAGGAAAATAAAGGACACGCCACCTTTTTCGTATTAGGAAGCAGGGTTCAGTATTATCCTGGAATGCTTGCCGACATTTTAAAGGGCGGAAATGAGATCGGAAACCATTCATATAACCATCCTTTATTAACGAGACTCCCTCTAAAAGAAGCGGTCAAACAAGTAAAAGACACGCAGAAGCTGATTGAAAAGGCCAGCGGTTATACTCCTACGCACTTTAGACCGCCATATGGAGGAACAAATCCCGACATCAATCAAGCGGTTGGCATGAACGTTTCATTGTGGGATGTCGATCCTGAGGACTGGAAAATTCGCAACAGCCAGCAGATCACAAACCATGTTCTCTCACATGCAGCAGATGGCAAAACCGTACTCATGCACGATATTTATGACAGCTCTGCTCGAGCAGCGGTGAAGATCATACATGAACTCACCAAACAAGGCTACCAGCTTGTCACAGTCAGCGAACTTGAACAATTGAAAAAAGAACGAAACGAACAGACCCCTGTGCAGTAAACACAGGGGCTTTTTTTATGACTCTAACGACTTCTTTCTTTTTAACAATGCTTGAAACGTCTCTTCAAGCTCATGAGAAGGCTCGATGCTTAAACGACTGAGCACTTCTGACAGCTGCATATCAATCAGCAGGAGCTCTTCTTCTTTCTTTGTAGCAGCTGGCTTTTCTTCCTTTTGTTTATATTCTTCATAGGTGCCATCAAAGCGTTCAATGGTCCCCTCGTGCACATGAAGAATACGAGTAGCCACCTGCTCAATGAGCCTTCTGTCGTGGGAGACAAACACGACTGTGCCCGGGTAATCTTTTAAAAGTCCTTCAAGCGCTTCTACTGCCGCAAGGTCTAAAAAGTTCGTCGGTTCATCAAGCATCAGAACATTGGCATCACTGACGAGCAGCTTTGCAAGCATCGTCTTCACCCGTTCCCCGCCGCTTAATACGTTCGTCAGCTTATACACATCGTCTCCCCGAAACCCAAGTCTCGCTAAAACGGTGCGAACGATCGTCTCATCTTGAATCGCCTGTTCCAGTGCATTTTGTAAGATCGATTCATCTAGATTCAGTCCTGAAAGATCTTGGCTGAAATAACCAATCTTCACGGCTTCTGAACGAAAAATCCCGGGATGACCGTTTACAAGCATTCGGAGAAATGTCGTTTTACCGCTCCCATTCTTCCCAATGATCGCGACTTTGTCTCCGCCTCTTACTTCTACATTCGCCTTTTTCCAAAGGACTTTATCTCCTGCCATGCCATCTACATGTTCGACACGAAAAATGGTGCGGCTTGCCACTTCCTTCATGGTGTGCTGCGTCATTTGAAGAGACTGGGCTTCCTTTACCTTCTCCACCTTTTCTAATTTTTCCATTCTTGTTTCAATAGATTTAGCTGTTTTTTGAAGCTTTTTTTGCTTGTTTGCATAATAAGGCTTTGCAATTTTAGGACCCGAGGATTTCAGCTTTGGAGATGGCTTTGTCGCTTTGTCGGCTTTTTTCATTTTCTTTTGCAGTGCCTGTTCTAACTGTTTTTTCTTTTGGGTATACGCCTCGTACGCCTCCACGTGCTGGCGATGTTCGAGTTCTTTTTGCCGGGCAAAATCGCTGTAGTTGCCTTTGTATAGTTTGAGCTTCCTATCCTCCAATTCCCAAATGTCTGTACATAACGCATCTAAAAAAGCACGGTCATGCGAGACGACAATCAGAGCACCTTGATGATAACGAAGCTTTTCTTCTAGCCACTCAATATGCTCCGTATCTAAGTGAGTCGTGGGTTCATCGGCTAATAAAAGGGCAGAAGGCCGGCTTAAAGCTCTCTCAATATAAGCTTGAGTCATCTCTCCGCCACTTTGTCTGCCATCTCCTGTCTTTAGTTGAGGAAGCAGCGTACAAGTTGTAGTGTGTGCAAATGTGCCGCTGTCTGGTTTTTCCCTACCCGCCAGTACATGGAGCAATGTCGTTTTCCCACTGCCATTCGTTCCCACAAGGCCGATTCGGTCCCCTTGATGAATGGCCAGCTCCTCTATATCAAATAACAAGCGATCCTTTCTAAATACTTTTAATTGGTGGGCTCTCAGTAACATCCAACCCTCTCCTTTCGTATCAGGAGACATGAAAAAGCCTCCCATTCTCAGAATAGGAGGCAAAATGGTGTACAAAAATAAGCGTATCGATACAGAATGACATGCGGTTCATCAAATGAGCACACATATCCCCCGTATCCATCACTTCAATCTTTGATTCCCAAAGCTGTACCATCCTATTCCGAAGCTAAAAAATGAAAACGCAGCAAACATAGCAACACATATCGTTTGCTCACTGCCTTCGTTCTTTCATTTTGCTTACAGGTCATAGGATTAGTACTTCATTGCATTGGGTCACCCTTCCGTCATTTGTTACGTATACGATAAAAGATTGGTTATTTTTTGTCAAGCTGAAAAGGCATGAGTGAGTCTATTAGCTTGAGCGTAAATGGATGAGTCGCTTCAAACAGCTGGTCACTTTTACATTCTTCCACAAGTTTTCCCTCATGTAAAAAAAGAAGTCGATCACATAAATAAACGGCTGCCTCTAGATCATGGGTAATCATGAGAATGGTCATATCTAACTCTTGCTTTAATGTCTCAAGAAGCTCCAATATTTGAACTTGGACAGAAACGTCAAGTGAGCTAAGGACTTCATCTAAGATGAGAATGGCTGGATTCGTCGATATGGCTCTTGCTATGCATACACGCTGGAGCTGACCGCCGCTTAGCTGATGAGCATATTGATTTAGCAAAGACGATGGAAGTCTTACTTGCTTGAGCAGGGACAACACTTTTTGGTTCACATTCATGTTTCGCTTTATTATTTGCATGGGTTCTGCTATGATCTCTTTCACTGTAAAGGAAGGATGGACAGAAGATAGATAATCCTGAAAAACAACACTCATTTCCCCCCGGTTCATCTTACGCCATGTATGAGCTGGCCATCCATCTATCTTTATCTCTCCGCCGTCTAATGTTTCTAAACCAAGCAGCGTACGTGCTATTGTACTTTTACCACTACCGCTCTCACCGACTAACCCGACACATTCACCTTCTCCAACCTGAAATGAAACCTGAGCTATGCGTGCTATGGATTCCTCTTTATGAAAAAAGCGCCCTTTATCTTCTCCATGTTTAAGTAGTTGATTTGCTGTGATCAGCATGGGAATGCCCTCACTCTCTTCTGCTGCCTCAGTGCTTCAAGGGGTGCCGATAAGCGAAGCCTCGTTTCTAGTAAATGCCTCGTTTGAGGATGCTCAGGTGATGTAAATATCTCTTTTGCATGACGATGCTCAAGCATCTTCCCTTGGTGCATCACCAACAATTCATCAGCGATTGCCTGAACGACGCCTAAATCATGCGAAATGATGATCAAGGCAGCTCCTGTTTCTTCTTTCAGCCTCTGTAATTGTGTGATGACTTCGCGCCGGTTATATGCATCTAATGATGCTGTAGGCTCATCGGCAATGATCACGTCAGGAGAAAGCATGATCGTAATGGCAATCACGACACGTTGAAGCATTCCTCCCGACAGCTCATGAGGATATTTTTTCATTAACATATGCGGATTGTTTAAATGGACACGTTCTAGCCCAGTGATCGCATGTGCTGTCCCTTCTTTTCCACGTAAACCCAAATGCCGCTGGAACGTTTCAAGTATTTGATGACCAATTGTTTCAATTGGATTGAACGCATTCATAGCATCTTGTGGAATGTAGCCAATTCGCTTTCCTCTCCACTGCTGTGAAGTCTGACTTGTCAATTTTTCACCGTCAAACAAAATGCTCCCAATCATCTCTAGCGAAGGAGGGATAAGGCCAATTAATGCTTTTGCAACGGTTGATTTTCCGCTTCCACTTTCTCCAATAACGCCTAAACAACGTTGTCTATGTAATGTAAACGTGATATTTGCCACTAAATCCTTTTGTTGAATCGGATCATGTACGGACAGATTTTTTATCTCGATGAAAGGCAAACCGTCTCCCCCCTTTTTTGTTGGTAAGGTGCATGGCAGGGTTCATGACCTGCTGAAGACTGTCTCCTAAAAAATTCAGTGCCATGACCACAAATAAGATCGCAAGTCCAGGCGGGAGCATGTGAGCCGGGTGCGTCACCATGACATTCTTCGCCTCGTTGAGCATCATGCCCCATTCCGGTGTAGGTGCACTCACACCTAATCCAAGAAAAGACAGAGCAGAAATATTTAAAATGACCCAGCCTGCGTCAAGTGTAGCAAAGACAGCAATCTCTCCTGAGATGCGAGGAAATAGATGTTTTCGAAGGATATAAAAAGGTGAACCCCCAGATACTTTCGCAAACTGAACAGATGGTTCATTCGTATATTGCAGGACTGACGAACGAATCATCCTTGTATACCAAGCCCATTTTGCAAGGACATTGGCCAAAATAATATTGAAAAGCCCAGGTCCCATAATGCCCACAACGGCCAAAATCATCACCTCTGCTGGAAATGACAGCATGACATCACATATTCTCATTAGAGCTCCATCAACTTTCCCTCTAAAAAAACCAGCCATGAGTCCAAGTATCGTGCCAATGAGCATCGTGATACACATTGTCAGCACGGCAGCAAGCATCGTTGTCCGAATACCATATAAGAGCCGCGACAATACGCATCTCCCCAGCTGATCCGTTCCGAGCGGATATGTTAGACTCACACCGGCATATTTTTGAAGAATATTCGTGTCAGTTGGATCATGTGGCGCTAGCACTGGTGCAAACAGCCCAGCTAATGTGACAAGTGCCAAAAACCAAATAGACAGAATGGCTATGCGATCTTTTCTTAATCGATTCCATCCGGGCAAAGTTCTCAGACCTCCTTTCGCAACTGCGGATTCATGATCATTTGTATGACGTCCGCGATAAGGTTGCACACAACGAATAGAATTCCCATCACAAACAAATAGGCTTGAATCATAGGGAAATCGGCGTGAAAAATAGCTGTTACACACAAACGGCCAACCCCTGGCCAAGCAAAGAGATTTTCAATAATGACGGTTCCTGCAATGAGCTTTGGTATTGACATACCGAGTGCTGTTACCGCTAGTTGAAGGGCATGTCTCATCACCTTCAATTGAATGGTTCGTTCCTTTAAACCACGAGCTCTTGCATAAAAAACAAAGGGCTCGTGCTGAAACTTTAGGATTTGATTTCGAATGAGTCTCACATAGGTCGATAAGTAGCCAAACGATAGAGTCATCGCTGGCAAAAGAAGCGATTTAAACCCTTCCATTCCACTCGTGTTGACCCAGTTAAATTTGACTGAAAAAAGCCAGATAAACAAAATGCCCAACCAAAAACTAGGCATGGAAGCTGCAATAAACACAAATGCTCTCACGATTCGATCCAACCATGTATGTGCCGCATATGCACACACCATTCCGAATAACAAACTCAGCACAATAATAAACAAAAGGGACATCCCTGCAAGCTGTAAAGTCGCAGGAAGTGCCTCCATCATCAGGTCAAGTACAGGCTCATGTGTGACATAACTACTGCCAAAATCACCTGTTAATCCGTCTTTAAGCCATGTGACATAGCGTATGAAAAACGGTTGATCTAAGCCTAGCTCTTGACGCATAGATTCAATCATCTCTTCCGTTGGGGTTACTTGGTTCACACGTAAAGCGACCTCAGCTGGATCACTCGCACGCATCGCAAGTAGCACAAACGCAAAAAACGTAATGAATACAATGAGCGGCAAAAGAAGCAATAATCGTTTTATGATATAGCGTGTCA
This sequence comes from Bacillus sp. BS1807G30, assembly GCF_040047675.1. Taxonomy (NCBI): domain Bacteria; kingdom Bacillati; phylum Bacillota; class Bacilli; order Caryophanales; family Bacillaceae; genus Bacillus; species Bacillus sp. BS1807G30. The sequence goes on from NZ_CP157353.1 coordinate 3,071,298, forward strand.
TGTCTCAGCCTCCGATTTATGACGAAAAATACATTCGATCAAAGGGAATTTCATACTGAGATACATGAAAATCTACACCTTTGAGGCGCTTATTATAAACGGCCTTTGTCACAGAATAGGAAATAGGGATATACACATTTTCATCATGAATATACGTCAAAATATCTCGGTACATTTGTGCCCTCTTTTGCTCATCCGGCTCCACCAATACTTTCGTAATGGTCTCATCCAGCCACTTTTTCTTTTTCAATCCTAACTGAGCTTGATAATCAGCATGGGATGCAACACGGAATGAAGAGACGTATGTTTGAGGGTCATAAGGAAGTCCCCAAGATAGAGAGTACATAAGATCAAATTTTCCTGTTTTTTGACGATCTAAAAATGCCTGTTTTTCTTCACCTCTAATATCCAGCTTGATTCCAACCTGCTTGAAGTCCTGCTGAATCGATTCACTAATCGTTCTTTCACCTGCATTATCCGAATTATAATAAATGGTCACGCTGAGCGGCTTGTCTTTTTGATAGCGATAGCCGTCTTCTTTTAGCTTCCAGCCTGCCTCATCTAATAATGCCTCTGCTTTCTTTTTTTGATAGGTTTTCTTTTTAAGCGGAATATCTGCGTAAGGGACTGATGGGGCGAGCAGTGTATGTGCCACCTGTTCAGTTTCATTTAAAATCCCTTCTGTAATCATCTCTTTTTGAATGGCATATTGAAATGCTTCTCTTACTTTTGGATCTTGTGTTATTGGTTGATTGGAGTTGATCACAATAGATCTTGATCCAACAGGAGGACTCACGGTTACCCCATATTGACCAGCTTCTTTTAAAGCCTGAAATGAATCTCCGTCGATCATGTCACCATCAGCTCCAAATAAGAGGTCGATCTCCCCTTTTTGCAGAGCGAGTAAAATCGTTTGGTGATCCGGCATGACCTTCCATTTCACTGTTGAAATCTTTGGCTTCTTTCCCCAATAGTGATGATTCACTTCAAAAATGGCATATTGATTTTTCTTATGTTCCTTTAACACATAAGGGCCTGTACCTGCATAACCTTTGACGCCTTTTGATGTGGTGCCATCAATAAAGCTTTTGGGAGAAATAAAACGGAATGGACGTGTTAAACCAAGTTCTTCTAATGTTGGATAATAGGGCTCCTTCAATGTGAGAACAAATGTATGTTCATCTACAGCCTTTGTGGATTTAATTTCTGACACGAGATTGAGCCAAGCATTTTTTTCGATATTTTTGACAACTGCATCAATATTCATTTTGACAGCCTTCGCATTAAATGGCTCACCATCTGAAAAAGTCACGTTTTCTCGAAGATGAAATGTGTAGGTTTTTCCATCTTTAGAAATATCCCAGCTTTGGGCCAGGGCAGGTTGAATGCCTTTTTCCGTATTCACAACAAGCGATTCAAACACCATATTTTGAGCGGCCATCTCCCCGCCATATAGATGGGGATTAATGTCTCTTATATCTTTTGTACTTGCATACACCAGTTCATCATCTTCTCTTCCACTTAAACTGGAAGAAGTCTTATTTTCAGAACAAGATGCCAATAGAAAACAAGCCATGACTGAAAACAGCATCAAGGTATATGTCACAAAGGACTGCTTTTTCTCGTCCTTTTTCTTTATGTAAACAGGTTGATGATTCATATGTACTTCCCCCAAATGTTCATTTTATCGTAATCATTACGATTATTAATCGAAATGATTACGAATTGAATATTAGCATACAGATCTGGGAAATACAATGTCTTTTTTCACCGAAAAAACAGACTCATGATTGAGTCTGTCAGGTTGTTGACAAAGAGCTAAAATGATCTTTATTTTAGCTCTTTGTCTTCTTTTCAGCGTGAAAGAAAACCTTTGCAGTCTAGGAAGGGCGAGCACCAGCGCACAGACCTGCGGGCGAATTCGAGGGTTTGTCTACACGCTGAGAGACTCATGATTGAGTCTGTTTCGCTTGCATAAACTGATCAATGACACGTAATGCTTTTTCTGTGCCACCTGCTGTTTGGAAACTTTCTTCAATCTTTTCAATTCCAGAACGGTACGTGTCACTCCCCAGTACACTCTCTACGGTATCTCTCAGCTGCTTTGCTGTCAGCTGGTCTTTATCGAGTGCACGAGCAGCAGAGAGATCCGTCAGTCTTTTTGCCACCATCGGCTGATCTTTGTCAACCGGAATGACAACCATCGGAACATGATAATGAATACCTTCATTGACACTGTTCATCCCGCCGTGAGTCACAAACACATCTGTCAGTTCAAGGACTTCAAGCTGCGGCACATAAGGCGCGATGAGAAAATGAGATGGCGCTTCTTTTAGGAGAGACATGTCGATTTTTTCACCAGTTGCGAGAATCACTTTTCCATCAAAGTCGGCAAAGGCATCAATACACATATTAAAGAATGCTTCAGTATCTCCAAGAACCGTTCCCAATGAAATAAAGACAACCTTCTCCCGCTCAAGCGCTTCTAATGGGAAATCGTGCTGGTCAGCACGTTTTAGAAAGCTCGGTCCAATGAAGACAAACGAATCATCCAATGCATCAACAGACGGCTGAAAATATTCACTTGTATACACCATATTCAGTTCTCCGCGGTTTTTCATGAATTGCATCAAATGTGTTGGCTGAACGCCAAAACGTTCATGTATTTCTTCTAACAGATGAGCCGCCTTCTCATCTTTTCTGTATAGAGGTGTATCAAAATGTGCCTCTTGCAGCACAAAAGAAGGATTCGAACCGATGCCTGGAATCTGTAAGTAATCCCGCACAAGCTCACCTGCTCCAAACATATCAAAATAGACCAAATCAAATGAATGCTGTTGAGAAAGAGTTTCCACCACTTCTAAAATGTCTAATGACGTTTGTAGCATGGCATGAAAAAATGGCTGCATGGATTCCAAATCGTCTTCTTCCACACTTAATGTCCGAATATAATCTGGATGTATATGTATGTGAGCGCCTAAGCGTTTGATCCGCTTTTGATAATGTTCAGTTGTGACCACATGCACTTCATCACCTCGATCAACAAATGCTCTTATCATTCCTAACATTGGGTTCACATGTCCTTCAGCTGGGAACGTAATCATTAAAACCTTCGCCACAAGAATCCTCTCCTTATTGTCAATTCTCTTCCATGTTAATCTTATACAGTGATCGGGCTCAACAAATACGCCTGAAAAGGGCAGAAATGAGTCTTATGGCTAGTATTTTAAGAGGATAGCAGAAAAAAAGACAAAGCCTCCTGTTTAAGTGCTTTGTCTTTTTTCTATTAATTTTTGATCAGCATTTGTTTAAACGCAGCAGACTGTTTTTCAATTGAGATTGGATCAGCATAGATAAATTCATTGATTGAATAGGATAAAACATGTCCTTGTTTCACTGCTTTATTCTTCTTCCATACACCGCTGCTTGTAATATCAGGATTCGGTGCTTTTCCATCCTTTGTTGGTACAAGTAAATAGTCACCTGTATACTCATTCATCTCTTCTAATGAAATACCGAGATACCCTTCTTTTGGTAGAGCTTTCTCTGCTTTTTCAGGCAAACTGAATCCATACCCTTGATAGATAACCTCTCCTCCACGACCAAAGTCTGTACCAAATAAGTACACCTGCTTAGGCTGCACATCCATAATGGAAAACGTCTTGTCTTCACCAATTTTTGCTTTGACCTCTTTGCCGTCTTTTTTCAGCTGCTCGTCCATTTCTTGTATTTGTTTTTTCGCTAACGATTCTTTTCCAAGAATCTTTCCGATTTCAATATGCATCTCTTTAAAGCTATGTTCACTTGTTGTGAAAGTGATTGTTTTTGCGATCTTTTTATATTTTTCAACTTGATCATTTTGTGAATAAGCAATGATGAGATCAGGCTTCAGTTTGGCGATTGCCTCCACATTTTCTATCGGCACCCTCTTCACACCTGTTTCATCTAAAAAGGATGATTTAGGATAAACATCTGTCATGCCAACAGGTGTCACACCTAACTTTTTAAAATTTCCAAGCTGTGCTGTTAACACAACAATTCGTTTCGGCTTGTCAGGAATGGTGATCTTTTCACCCGTTTCAGTTGTATATGTACGAGTATTTGATTCTTGTTCTTTATTGTCTTTCTGCCCGCAAGCCACCAACAATACTGCCAGCAGACTCATAAGCCAAATCATTTTTTTCACTTACGAAACCACCTTTAATTGAGAATGATTATTAATTATAACATAAACAGTGTGGCTTAGATGTAAAGTTTTAGAAGTGAGCGCCACACAAAAAAACCCTCTTCTGATGGAGAGGGTTCGAGAAACCTTTTTCTATCGTGAACCAGGTCAAATGCACACGCGGAGAATGTATAATCCCCCGACACGATAGGTGTTATTACAGGGTCTTATTAAAGTAAAACACCCTTTAGTTGAAGAACATCATTCAAACATTAAAATTTTGGGGTCTTGATTGTAACAGTGAACAAGCATAGCATGTAATTGTCCCCTATGGTGATAAACATGTGCTAATATCTCTAACAACCATTCATACCTTGTATATGTCACACCCCAATAGGAAGTGGTACGAGACAGTAGTTCTGTGTCCGATAATTTCATATAATTATTTTTTAATGAATGAAAATTAGTCATTAAGCCTTTTTCTATCGACTTTACAGTTTTATATGATACATTAGCATAAAACTTTTCCATCTCTTCTTGGGTCGCCTCATTCGCAATACGCCAGTCAGCTTCACAAATAATCGCAATGTGTTCCAGCAACTCTCCGATAGACTGCTTATGAGGTGTTGGTCTTTTTCGTAAATCAGCTTCTTCTAATTGACTGACTATTTTTATTAATGTTTTAACAGCTACTTCAATTTGATGTAAAACACTTTCACAATTCATTAGTGCCTCCTTATTAATGAATTCTGCCCTTTTCGTTGAACAAGCTTTGAGAATATTGATGCACTGACTTTATACTCCAATAATAGATTAAGTTTACTTGATTGCTATCATAAAGAAAATTTGTCTTTTTAACAATTTTAATCTGTGCTTTTCGATACAAAATGAACTCTCTAATAAATAGTGAAGTTCCTCTCAATTTACTCACACAATACCACTCATAAAAAACAAAAAAACCCTTTATTTCAAAGGGTTTTCAGCTTTTTCACAAATTATAAATCCAATCCTATCGGATACTATAGACGCGCTCGGAGGGATTCGAACCCCCGGCAGACGTGGTACCGGAAACCACCGCTCTATCCAACTGAGCTACGAGCGCACGATATGTTTTTTAAACGTCAGCATATCAAATTATAAGGGAAATGCTGCAAGAAAGCAATGATTAATCGCTATCCCTGTCGATGCATTTTCTTCATTCCCATACATATACTCATATGATGGTTTGAAGTGGAAGAGTTTTGGGGAAAATGGATAGGGGTATTTGATTTTAGGTCAGCATTTTGTTTGACCTTTATTGACCAAAAATGTATCATTGAATTACATACTTACCTAAAAGGTGAAGGAGGAACATTATGAATTTAATACCTACAGTCATTGAGCAAACAAATCGTGGGGAAAGAGCTTACGACATTTATTCTCGTCTTTTAAAAGACCGTATTATCATGCTTGGTTCTGCGATCGATGACAATGTTGCCAACTCCATCGTATCACAGCTTCTCTTCTTAGAAGCCGAGGATCCAGAAAAAGATATCTCTATCTACATTAACAGCCCTGGCGGTTCGATCACAGCTGGTATGGCCATTTATGATACGATGCAATTTATTAAACCAAAGGTATCAACTATTTGTATTGGTATGGCTGCATCTATGGGTGCGTTCCTGCTTGCTGCTGGTGAAAAAGGTAAGCGTTATGCCCTTCCAAATAGTGAAGTGATGATTCACCAACCACTAGGTGGTGCGCAAGGTCAAGCAACAGAAATTGAAATTGCGGCAAAACGAATCCTTTCTTTACGCGATAAACTGAACCAAGTACTTGCTGAACGTACTGGTCAGCCAATTGAAGTCATTGAGCGTGATACAGATCGTGACAACTTCAAAACAGCGGAAGAAGCACTTCAATACGGACTCATTGACAAAGTCTTGACCCGTAATACAGAAGAACAAAAATAATCACAAAACAAACCGTCTGCTCTTTGAACAGACGGTTTTTTGTTATGCATCTATTTTAAGACAGCTCCGTCCATTTCTGCTGAAGAGACGGTGTTTGATAGGAAGCCATCTGTGAAATCAATTCTTCCGGTTCTCCAGAGGCATGTAGCAATTGAAGGTGTGATTCATTCGAAAAACCTTCCTGTACACTAAACTTCACCATGTCTATGAGCGGATTGAAATAGTCATTCACTTGATACAATCCGATTGGCTTTTGATGGATGCCAATTTGCGCCCAGCATAGCACCTCAAATAATTCTTCATATGTACCAAAACCACCTGGCATGGCAATAAACCCATCGGCCAGCTCGCTCATTTTCGCTTTTCGTTCATGCATCCCTTTGACTTCAATGAGTTCAGTGAGCTCTTGATGCACAACTTCTCCTCTAAAAAGCCCTTTTGGCATGACTCCGATCACTTGCCCGCCGTTTTTCAATACCTCATCCGCTATAGCTCCCATTAAGCCAATTCGTGAGCCACCGTATACAAGACGGATTCCTTGCTCTGCCATATAAGCCCCTAGCTCGACAGCTTTTTGTTTGTAGATGTCATTCACACCTGGATTCGAACCAGCAAACACACAAATCGTTTTCATCAAAACAGCTCCATCTCTCTCTATGATTTCTTCACCCACTCATTCTACTATAATTCATTGTAAAGAAACAGCCGCTTCATCTATATATAGTGTAAAATCAGAAGGTGAACACCATATAAGGAGCTGTATAAAGAGAATGCAAACAACTGAAATGGAAAAATGGATCAAAGATTTCTACAAAATGAGAAATTGGACAGAATACGGGCCGTTTATCAGGTTAGGTTTCCTGATGGAAGAAACAGGTGAACTCGCTCGCGCAGTCAGGGCGGTCGAAATTGGACGCGATCGACCTGATGAGAAAACACAGGAGGACGCCGCGTTAAGGAAGGACCTTATTGAAGAAATGGGAGATGTCTTAGGAAATCTACTTGTTCTAGCTGATCTCTATGATGTAACAGTAGAAGAGGTCTTCTCTTCCCATCAACAGAAACTCACACAACGGTTTTCTAGTGAAAAAGAGCAGGTAAAAAGCACGTGACTGACATGTCACGTGCTTTTTTTAGCCCTTTATAGCTGCTGTGGTGAAATATCGTCCGTTCGTTCAAAGAAATGCTGCTTTCCAATGTGATTGAAAAGACCGGTACGATGCAAAAGCTCTTTTGGCTGTGATTGAAGCCCTACAATCATCAATTTTCCATTGTGATGCTTTAAACGATTGGAAATGTTCATCAGAACCGCTTCTGCTGAGGTGTCCATATAATTCACTTTGTTCATAAGCAAAATGAGTGTTTTCGGCTTTGTCTGAACATGATCCAAAATTGAATTTTCCAATGAATCGGTTGTACCGAAAAAGAGTGGCCCTTCAATCGAATACATACTAACCCCTTTCTGATCGGTCTCCCTTTCTAAGGCAGCCGCCGTTTCGATTTGAGGAACAGCGACATTTGTGTGGATATTCGTTGTCTGGCTCATTTTTTTGATAAAGGCGATAAACGCTAAAATGAGACCTGCAGTCACCCCTATAATCAAATCACCGATGACCGTTAGCAGGAAGGTCACGACAAGCACAAGGGAATCCGCATTTTTGACTTTGACAATATTGATAAACTCTTTTTTCTCACTCATATTCCACGCCACAAACATCAAAATCGGTGCCATGGCAGCAAGTGGAATCATCGATGCATATGGTGCAAATAACATTAAGATGAGCAAGACAACGACACCATGCACGACTCCTGAAATGGGGCTTGCTCCACCATTTTTAATGTTTGTTGCCGTACGAGCAATCGCTCCCGTCGCTGGGATCCCTCCGAAAAGCGGTGCCGCCATATTGGCAATTCCTTGCCCGACAAGCTCCTTGTTGCTGTCATGCTTTGAGCCTTTCATATTATCAGCAACCATAGCTGACAAGATGGACTCCACGCCGCCTAAAAGGGCAATGACAATAGCCGGCGGCAGCAGATAAATCATTTTTTCAATCGTCAATTCAGGAAAAGCGAAAGTTGGCAGCTGACGAGGGATTTCGCCATATGCAGAGCCGATGGTTTCAACTTGTCCTTGAAAAAAGAGAACAGCTATAAATGTTGAAACAAGTAGACCTAATAGAGCACCAGGTATTTTGGGAATGTATTTTTGTGCCGCCAAAATCACGATGAGCCCAACAATCGCTGTGAGAATGGCGAAACTGTTTGCGGTACCAAGATGGACCACGATTTCTCTCATATTGAGGAAAAAGCTTTCATGCTTTTCAACACCCTTTAATCCGAGGAAGTTGGCAATCTGTCCTGAAAAAATAATGACAGCAATGCCGGCAGTAAAGCCGATGATAACCGGACGAGGAATAAATTTCATGAGCTTTCCTAGTTTGAATATTCCGAATAATACAAGCATACAGCCTGCCATAAAACCAGCAATGAGTAAGTTTTCAATACCGTACTGACTGACGATCCCGAATAAAATTGGAACAAATGCCCCGGTCGGTCCGCCGATCTGATACTTTGAACCACCAAACAATGAAATCAAAATGCCGGCAACGATGACTGTGTATAATCCGTATTCTGGTCCGACACCAGATGCAATGGCAAAAGCCATGCCTAAAGGAATTGCCACAACGCCCACGACAAGCCCAGCGATTAAATCGCGTCTAAACTTTGATGAATCATAACCTTCAAATCTTCCATAAAAACGCATGGTATGTGTTGGCCTCCTTCAAGTATGTGTAGATGATTTAGGTATACTGTGGGTCGATCTGTTTATCTTTTATAACGACATCCAGCTTTCCTGTTGCCGGATGAATCACTAGTCCATGAACAGCTACATCACTTGGCATGAGCGGGTGCTCTTTGACTAATTTCACACTTTGGGATACGCTCTCTTCCACTGAATCAAAGCCTGTCAGCCAGCCCTTTAAATCGACACCTGCGCTTTTCACAATGCTCAAACACTTTTCCTCAATTCCCCGTGCTTTTGCCTTTTCAAGTAAAGGGTCTGCCGCAAGGCCTGCCATTCCGCATTCATGATGGCCGACAATGCATACTTCCTCTGCTTTCAGCTCATAAATGGCTAGTAAAATACTCCGCATGACACTGCCAAATGGATGTGTGACGATGGCTCCTGCATTTTTAATGATCTTCGCATCACCATTACGAAGCCCCATGGATTGCGGTAATAATTCCAACAGGCGTGTATCCATACAAGTTAATATAACCAATTTCTTCTCAGGAAATTTTCCCGCCTTGAAAGGCTCATACTGTCTCTCTTTCACAAAATCTGCATTGTGCTGAAGAATCTGTTCTAATGTTGATCCCATCCTGTCATCTCCTATCTTTTTTAAGTGATTGTAACGCCTTACCTGGCCTCCTTTTCCCTTGTGTGTTCTCAAGCATAGAGAAGAAAAATGATAGAAAAAAAAGAAAAAAATGAGAAAACGATGAGAGAATATGTAAGCATTTTCTCTATTTTGCTCTTTGTTCCGCTTCAGCACAGGGGATATGCGGCTTTTGCTTACAAACGATAGCTCTCATTTCACCAAAAGACGATGAAAAGGTTTAGTAGAAAATGACCATCCCGTTTAATACACTGCAAATATAATAAATTTTCTATCAAAAAGTCTCGATCTATTTTCCAGTTTGTCAGATTATCTCTCGAAACATCTAGCATTTTTCTATGACTCATCTACTAATCACTCGTTTTTCTACATCGTAAAAAGACATCAGATGGCCATGTCATTTACTCTTTCACTATAAAAATCTCTCCTTTTCCGTTATTTCAGTATATTAAATATTGAGCAGCTCATATTCAAACGTGTACTGCCAAAATGGTTGCTTTATAATAAAAAGAGAAAGATGACCATGTGAAAGGAGCGAGTTGATGATGAAACCACATATTTTTGTCGCCAAACCCTTACCTGCCTCTTTTGAAGACATGCTAAAGGAACATTGTACATACGAGGTATGGCAGTCAAAGGACCCGATCCCAAGAGATCTGTTATTTGAGAAGCTGCAGAAGGCTGATGGCCTTTTAACATCTGGTACGAAAATTGATCAAGATTTATTAGATCACGCACCCCAACTCAAGGTGGTGAGCAATAATTCAGTCGGCTATGACAATTTTGATCTAGAAGCCATGAGACAAAGAGGCGTGATTGGTACGCACACGCCTTATACACTCGATCATACCGTTGCTGATCTTGCCTTTTCGCTCATTCTCTCTTCTGCGAGGAGAATTGCCGAGCTTGATCGTTTTATCCGCAAGGGAAAATGGACAAAATTTGTTCAAGAGGAAGATATATTCGGCATTGATGTCCATCATCAAACGCTTGGGATCATTGGGATGGGACGAATCGGTGAGCAAGTAGCCAAACGAGCCGCTCATGGTTTTGATATGAACGTTCTCTATCACAACCGGAGCCGAAACGAGAAAACCGAATCGGCATATGGCGCTGTATATTGTGCACTGGATGACTTGCTGAAGCAAGCTGATATCATTGTGTTAATCACACCGCTGACTGATGAGACGTACCATATGATAGGAGAGCGGGAATTGAAATTAATGAAGCCGACAGCTTTATTCGTGAACATCTCCCGCGGAAAAACCGTCGATGAGAAAAGCCTCATTCAAGCACTGCAGGAAGGGTGGATTAAAGGAGCTGGTCTGGATGTGTACGAGCAAGAACCGCTTCAGGAAGATCATCCTTTCAAAGAGATGGACAATGTCACACTTGCCCCGCATATCGGTTCCGCTACTGAAACGACAAGAGACCTTATGCTGAAACGAGCCATTCATAATGTGATTCATGGAATTGACGGCAAAGCCCCTGTTGATATTGTGAAGGAGCTTGCCTCATCTTAATTGAAAAAAGGCGCAGGGAACTGCGTCTTTTTGTTTACGTCATCTAGAGACAGTAGGTCAAAAAGCCTCATTTTCACCAATCTCCTGATTCTTTACATTCTCTTTATATGCCGGTGCTATAATATGAGGTAGACAAGCATCAAGAGGACGGCATCCCATTTCCTTTTGAGGAGGATCAAGATGAAAAAAATAAGTTCGATTTTTACTCTGTTCGCTCTGATTGCTGCCATTCTGTTTTCTGGATTTATCCCGCAGCAAGTCCATGCAGAAACACCACTTACACCAACAGCCACAAATGAAACTGCTTCCGTACAGCTTGCACCAGACCTTCGTACCCTTGCCGTCATTAATACCTTTGATGGTGTAGCAGATTACTTAATCCGCTATAAACGACTACCTGATAATTACATCACCAAATCACAAGCGAGCGCCCTCGGATGGGTTTCATCAAAAGGAAATTTAGCTGAAGTCGCGCCGGGCAAAAGCATCGGTGGAGACGTATTCTCTAATCGGGAGGGACGCCTTCCATCAGCTAGTGGCCGTACATGGCGTGAAGCCGATATCAACTACGTCTCCGGTTTCCGTAATGCTGACCGCCTAGTATACTCAAGTGACTGGCTCATTTATAAAACAACCGATCACTATGCGACATTTACGCGGATTCGTTAATCAATGAAAAAGACAGCCCTTTGATGAGCTGTCTTTTTTATCATGTTTGCTTGCGGGCTGCAAACGTTGTGTCAATTGATATTGCTACATGAGATTTATCACTAGGCAATCATGTTATTCAAAATAGACAGAATATTAAGTTAATTATATCTTTACATCCACTCTTTTAATATTTTATATCGTTTATTTTATTCACATTTAGTTGTTCATCTTCAATCATATTTTCACTACGCGCAATACACAGTGTACTGACTACGTCACCTGTCACGTTAAGTGAGGTGTGTCCCATATCGATGATTCTATAGATCCCAGCAATCATTCCAACTATCTCCATAGGGAGTCCTAATGTAGTTAACAGCATAATGGTCATAACGATACCACCTCCAGGAATGCCGGGCGATCCAACTGATATTAAAGTTGTCATGAATATGACTAGTAATTGCTGGCTAATTGGCATGTCAATCCCATATATTTGCGATACAAATATGATGGCAGCAGAGTAATACACAACGGCACCATTCATGTTCATCGTTGCTCCAATAGGAAGGGTAAATTGTGCTAGTTCCTCTTTCACCTTAAAATCTTCTTTCGTCACAGAAATAGTAACAGGTAAAGTTCCAGAACTGCTTGTCGTACTCGCAGTCACTACCCAAATTTTACCGATTGACTTAAAGAACTTGGATAAGGGAATTTTCGCTATGAATTTTAACATAAACAAGTACATCAAAATGATGACAGAAATCAAACCTATATAATCAACTAAAATAAATTTGCCCAAAGGCCCAAATATTTTCAAACCGTATTCCCCAATCGTACAAGCCATTAAAGCAGCCACACCTATAGGTGAAAATGCCATGATGATTCCTGTCATTTTATACATTACCTGTGTACCTTCTTCAAAAAAATGTCTAAGGGTGACTGATTTATTTCCTACTAAAACGATGGATATCCCCAAGAAAATAGAAAAGATGATAATTTGCATGAGATTTCCTTCTGCTAGAGCCTGAACAGGATTTGATGGAAATAGACCTAATATCGTCTCTCCAAAAGTAGGAATATTGGCAGCTTTATATTCAGACGATGTCTTGATACTATCAATATCGATTCCATTCCCCGGTTTAAATATATGCGCAACCAAAAGACCGATTCCACCTGCTATTAAAGTCGTTCCAATATAATAAATCAACGTCTTTGTTCCGATTTTCTTTAATTTTTGAACATCACCAATACTAAAGATTCCAGAAGTGATGGAGAAAAAAATGAGCGGAACCACGATCATTTTAATGAGTGTTAAGAATATATCCCCAATAGGTTTAATGATTAATATTTTTTCTTTAAAGATTAAACCTAGCAATATACCGATGACAAACCCAATAAATACTTTTGTACCGAGACCTAATTTCTTCATTAGTAGTTCCCCCCTAGTTGATGAGTTTGCTCATTCTCTTCGTTTCAGATAACTCTTTTGTTACACATAAAAATTGATCGATGTCCTCTTCTGTATGACAATGGAACGGTGAAACCCTTATCGCACCAGTTAATCCAATGGCTTCGAGTATACGTTTTGAGTAGACACTAGTATTCACTCGTTCATAAACGGTAATGCCTCGATCTTGATAATCCTTTCTCAGTTGTTCATCATCTATCCCCTGAATTCCCATTGCAACGATAAGATCTCTTTTCGTTAAATCAGGGTCATCCGCAAAAACTTTTACGTTCTCCATGTATCTCAATCCCTCGATCTTATCACTGCCTTCAAGAAGTCTATGGAGGAGTGCTCTTTCGTGAAGAACTATTTTTTTCATACCCTTTAGATACTTCTCTCTTCTAGACATTTCTCCAATACTGTCGTACGAACCCAGCCAGCATACATAGTCTATAACAGCTGACATAGATGCAAATAGCGAAGGTGTTGGTGAACCAAGTTCCCATTCACGATCATCCTTTGCTATTAATTTTTGATGTGGAAGTTTCGATAATCTGTCTGAAACATAGGCGAATCCAATACCTCTTGACGCCATAAATTTATATGGTGCAAAGTTTGCTCCATCTATACCAAGCTTTTCTACATGAAGAGTCCCATGCGGCATATGCTGGACTGCATCAACAATAATATATAAATCTGGTTTTTTCTTTCTAGCAGCTTTTATCATTCCTTCAAGATCCATGATATTTCCCGAAATATTACTGGAAGCAATGACGCTTAACAAAATCGTATTCTCGTCAATTTTATCAGCGATCGCTTCGGGATCAACAAAGCCTGTATTCACATTTGCTTGAGCAACTCTAAATTCTTTATTGTTCTTTTGACAGTAAAATTCTAATGAATCATACGCAGAAGGATGTTCAATATTAGTCGTGACGGCATTCGTTCCCTCAACATTCTCAATAATAGTTGATACCATTTTAAACATGGCTTGAGAAGCTGTTAAATCTGTTATTAAAGAACCAGTCTCCGCTCCGAACATGACACTCAATACATCATTCTTACATTTGTCCATCATATCATTCAGATCTGTTGCTCTTTGATGGTACCTTTCTGGACAATCCGGTAACAAATCAATCTTTTCTTTCACCTTGATGGCTTCCTTTAACCTTAAAGAGCCTCCTGAATTATCAAAAAAAAGTCTTTCCCCATAGTCTGGGTCAAAGGATAGAAACGAAAATTTTTCACGTAATTCCTTTAATAGCTGCTGATCCATTAATTTCCCTACTTTATAATCATTCAACATACTTCCTCCTCTACAACACAGAAAATGTTTTTTAAAATTCTTTAAAATAATATAAATGAATAAATTTCTTCAATATTATGATGATATAAGCTTCTTTTTCTGTCAGTTATCTTGTTAAAAAACATGACGGGATTTTTTCACACTAAATATTTCTTCCAAATCACTTGAATTAATACACTTTATAGAAATCATCGTGAAGAACCAGCCACACAAGCAAGCGTTTTCATTTATTCTTTTTTTAAAAAATATGAAGAATTTATTTCATTTTGATTTTATCATATACATTTTGTTTATAACAATATTTTTTTGAAATTTTCAAAAAATATTAGTTTATCATTTCCTAGTCCTGTTCCATTTTTTATCTTCTCAACACATGCACAGTTTCTCAAAATTTCTCCATTAGTCATTTAAAGTAAACAAACAATAACCCACCAATTAGAAAAACTGGTGGGTCGTTTTTTCTTAAACTTAAGTCCCGTTCTGTGCGAATTTACTTTATTGGAGTCATACATGATTGTAGTAATACAAGCTTGACCTCCCTTAAAGAATTCAAATACACCTGCAAAGGTCAGATCATATTTATATCAACTATACTTTTTATTAATACATACCAAACTGGCTAATATGTTTATTAATTCTTTCTAATTTTTCCTCACTATGAGCGACTGTCGCTCGACTGACATGTGTACATATTAACTCAGCTAAAAATAATACAGGTGTGTAAGAATTGAAGAATGCATTACTATCCACTGAAACTAAAAGTAGGACATCAGCAAAATGTGCTATAGGTGCTGTGGCTTTATCAGTAATGATGACAACTTTCGCATTGATTTCTTTTGCCATTTTGGCTGCTGCAAAGTCTACTTCAGAGTATCTTGGGAATGAAAAAATAAGGACACAATCATCCTGACTACATGAAGCTAAGGAATCAAATGGAGTAAACGATTGTTGACTATTAATCACTACATGATCAATGATCTGATTTAGGAAAACTCCCATTATTTCTGTTAAACCAGTTCTAGCTCTACTGCCTAAAATATAAACTCTTCTAGCGTCAATGATATAATTGATTGCCTTGTTAAACTCTTCAGATGAATTTTTCTCTGAAATAGAATATATATTTTTTTCAAGAATTTTTAAATTGTCATTCAGTAAATCTGACTGTATCACTTTATCATAACTTAATTTTAATCTTTCAGAGGGAATGGTCACATCATCAGAAATGGCTAAGCTTTTGTCATAGTACTGTTCTCTAAGATATTTTTGAAAGTCACTATATCCAGAAAAGCCTAACTTTTTCGGGAATCGAACAACTGTAGCATTACTCACTTTTAATCTATGAGCTAGTTCTATTGAAGTGACAAGACATGCTTCTCTTACATTATTTAAAATGTATTCCGCTATTTCTTCTTCCTTTTTTGTTAGTTTCGTGTTGCTTATCATTGTTTTCAACGATTTTTGCGATACATCCATTTGGCATCCCTCCATGTTCACTTATATTGATTCATTATATTAGGGGAATAGAATGATGAAAAGCACTTGATAAAGTACGATACTAACCCCGGCCTTTTTGACAGCAATTATGAGCGGTGAGTCATACGCCTAAAGGGGGATGAGCGATTCAGCTAGGCAAGCCGGGGTGCACATTTAACATTCGTGAGTGCGACAGTGGATGCAAGAGTTTGTCTATCCGCAAAGACAGCCGTTCAAGCAGACTGTCTCTATGATTTAGGCGCAAGATGTGTTTGTACATATACTTCAAAAGGTTGAGGAAGCAAGTTTTTCGATACTTCTTCCTGTTCATGTATCGTGACATGATCCTCTGTCACGATCACACGACCTGTTTGTGTCAGTTTGGATGCAAGCGGTCTTTTGTTAAAAGGAGAGGCTTCATTTTCATAAATCTCATGCCTCAATTGCACGAGTGTATCTTCACCGACTTCTTTTAATGTGAAAGCATAACCTGTTTCAGCACCCGCTCCCCTATCCAATTGGAGTAGATGGGTTCCTTTTTCTGTTTCCTCTGCGTTCACTCGAAAACGAAGGGACGGTGCTTCCACCCATTCACCTGTAAAAGGGACGGGCTGAAGGGGTAAATTCACACCAAATCCTGCATCAATGAGGTAGCGCTCATGATGATGTTGAAGGACGATGGCTACATGCGTCCCATCCAGTGCCCACTTCTCCGCTTCTTTGTTATATACGGTCCCTTGAACGAGCTGTACAGCGAGACCTGCCTCTTTTAAGACATAATATAAGAGCGGATTGAGGTCATAGCAAAGCCCACCTCTGCTGCCTTCCAGAAGATGATGCTTCAAACCTTCTTGATCCAAAGCATAGGCGTGTTTACCCACCACAGATCTATTTTCAAAAGGAAAGGTATAAGCCATCTTCCTTAGTAAATCAGGCAATTGATCAAAGGTAATGGACACGGCTTCGTATCCAATTTTCTGTAAAAAGGCTGATTGAATCACAACTTTCCCTCCTAAAAAAACTGAGCCCTTGAAGAGACTCAGTTTTCTTGATTGATAAAATCCGTTAACGCATCGATGGCTTCTTGTTCATCTGCTCCATCAGCTATTAGTTTGACGGTGACCCCAGAGCTGATCGCAAGACTCATCAGTCCCATAATACTCTTCGCATTGACCTTTTTCCCATCTTTCTCTAGAAAAATATCAGCACCAAAACGATTGGCTTCTTGAACGAACAAAGCAGCCGGACGTGCCTGCAAACCCGTTTTCAGCTGAATTGTGACCGTTTTTTCCACCATATGATCTGCCTCCCTTTTTTATTTCCCTATTTGAGTGTAACAGCTTGTCCGTTTCTTAATTGTTCTGCAATTTGATCTAGCTTTCTTAAACGGTGATTAATGCCTGATTTGCTGATCTTGCCGCTTTCCACCATTTCGCCAAGTTCCTTTAGTGTGACTTCTTGGTAGTCAATACGCAGTTGCGCAATTTCACGCAGCTTATCTGGCAGGGCGTCTAGTCCAATCTTTTCGTCAATGAATTGAATATTTTCAACCTGGCGCAGTGAGGCACCGATCGTTTTATTCAAGTTTGCTGTTTCACAATTGACGAGCCGGTTCACAGAATTCCTCATATCTCGGACGATGCGCACGTCTTCAAAACGAAGCAATGAGTTATGAGCACCCACAACACTTAAGAATTCCGTAATTTTCTCCGCTTCCTTCATGTATGTGATAAAGCCTTTTTTGCGTTCAAGGGTTTTACTGTTAAGGTGGAATTGATTCATGAGCTCACAAAGGGCATCATTATGTTCTTTGTATAGTGAAAAAATCTCAAGGTGATACGAAGAGGTTTCTGGGTTATTCACAGAACCTCCTGCTAAAAAAGCACCTCTCATATAGGAACGCTTGCAGCATCTTTTCTTCACAAGTTCTTCTGAAATGTTGCGTTCAAATACAAATTGTTCACCTAATATCTTCAGGTCCTCTAAAATGGTTTTCGCTCGTTCTACCAGTCTGACAATATACACATTATTCTTTTTTAATCTCATTTTTTTACGAACGAGCAGCTCGACGGTCACATCGTATTTCTTTTTCAAAAGGGTATAAATACGTCTTGCAATGGCTGCGTTCTCTGTCTGTATATCTAAAATCAATTTTCGATTAGAAAAAGATAATGAACCGTTCATACGGATGAGGGCAGAAAGCTCTGCTTTTGTGCAGCAGTCCTTCACTTCCAGATTAGTCAGCTCTTTTTTTGTTTCGGATGCAAATGACATCCTTGCCACCCCCATTCCTATTTTTTCTGATGCAGCAAATCGACGAGCAGCGAAGCTACTTTCAGCGTATCATGACGAATCACATGCTGGTCATATGTAATAATTTCCCCTGGGATGACTTCTAGTCCCATGGCTTTGAGTACATCTGTGTCGAATTGTACAGGCTGCGCCTGTTCTTCTGCATATTTTGCTTTGATTTCTTCTGGAATTTCTTTATTGTTCACAAATATCGTATCGATAAATGGTCGGTCCATATGATCGTTTAGTGCCTGCACATGATCAGCTGCACTGTAGGAAAGCGTTTCCCCCGGCTGTGTCATGACATTGCAAATATAGACTTTTTTCGCCTTAGATCGAATCACTTCTTCTCCAATATGCGGTACAAGCAGGTTGGGCAAAATACTGGTATACAAGCTGCCAGGTCCAATAACGATTAAATCAGCCTCTCGAATGACTTGAATGGATTCTGGGAGCGGCTCAATCGTATCGGGTGTAAGAAAGACTCGTTTAATCCTTTCACCGTAGGTCGGGATCTTTGATTCCCCTGTCACCACTTGCCCGTTTTCTAATTCCGCATGAAGAACAACACTTGAATTCGCTGCTGGCAATACTTTTCCTCTCACATTTAAGACCTTGCTCATTTCTGTGACGGCATGAAAAAAATCACCGGTTATATTCGTCATAGCCGCAAGAATGAGGTTGCCGAGAGAGTGGCCTGTTAAGTCATTCCCTTTGTTAAAACGGTGCTGAAATAAATCTTCTACAAGCGGTTCGACATCAGAGAGTGCCGCAAGTACATTTCGAATATCGCCTGGAGGCGGAATATTCAAATCATGTCGCAGTCTGCCTGAGCTGCCTCCATCATCAGCTACCGTCACAATAGCGGTAATATCCACTGGCTTTGTTTTTAGCCCTCTGAGCAAAACAGATAAGCCAGTGCCCCCGCCAAGAATGACCACCTTTGGAAGTGTCGTCATCTATTTTCTGCTTCTCTTTTCAATGTCCCGGTGAGTGACATGAGTATAGTAGTCATTTTTAAAATACTCCGATAAGTAGTTCGCTAGCGTCACTGATCGGTGCTGTCCGCCTGTACAGCCAATAGCGATCACCAGCTGACTTTTCCCTTCTCGTTTATAGGACGGAAGCATAAAGCTGAGAAGGTCAATTAGTTTCTCTGTGAATTTTTGTGTCTCGCTCCATTTCATTACATAGGAGCGCACTTCTTCATCGTTTCCGGTCTGTGGACGCATACTCTCAATATAGTAAGGATTCGGCAGAAATCTCACATCAAATACAAGATCAGCATCAATTGGCAGGCCGTATTTAAAGCCAAATGACATCACATTCACTGTAAACACTTGCCCCTGATTCGTAGCAAAGTGAGTGACAATCTTTTCGCGAAGCTGTTTCGGTTTCAAATCCGATGTATCAAAAATCATTTGAGATCGGCCTTTTAACTCCTCTAACAGCTCGCGCTCCATTGCAATCCCTTCAAGCGGCAAACCTGTTGTCGCAAGGGGATGAGAACGTCTCGTTTCTTTATATCTTGAGACAAGCACCTTATCGTTTGCATCTAAAAATAGAATCCTTGGTGTGATCCAGCCGATATCACTCATCTCATCTAAGGCAGCAATTAAGCTATCAAAAAATTCACGGCCTCGCAAATCCATCACAAGGGCCACCTTGCTCATCTTCGAATTCGAATCCTTCATAAGCTCTAGAAACTTCGGTAAAAGTGATGGCGGTAAGTTATCCACACAAAAGTAACCTAAGTCTTCAAAGCTTTGGATGGCAACGGTTTTCCCCGCACCTGACATCCCTGTAATAATCACAAGCTGAATATCATCTTGTTTGTGCGTATTCATGCCTGCTCCCTCTCCTTCTTTATGAAAACGGTTCATTTATTAGTCTCCTTGAGGATCTAATCGATAAGCAATCAGCTCAAAATCTGGTGTATACGTAAAAGTGCCGTGGAGAAGTCCTTTCCCTTTCAACATGAAGTCAAGAATATGAGAATCTCCTGGAGCCATCGGCAAGCTGGGCACATCTTTTACATCATGCCATTTTAAAATGCCTTCCTCCGACTCTGATACGTTTTTTCCTGTAAAGGAATCTGCCATAAAGGTGAACATCATCCACTCTTGAACGATTTGATCGCCTTCTTTTATGATAAAGGTAAACACGCCTTTTAGCTGCGGATTTAAAATATAAATGCCTGTTTCTTCTCTAAATTCTCGAACGACTGAATCCTTGACCGATTCTCCGCTCTCCATTTTGCCGCCAGGTGCTACCCACCAGCCTCGTCTTGGCTTTTGCAGCAAGAGAACTTGATCTTCGTGATGCAGCACACAATTGGTTACTCGTTGCATCAGCTGTCACCTACTCTTTTATGTCTTTTTCTTATTATACAGGTTCATCATGACTCCCACAATGAACATGCCCGTTCTTCACTGAAAACAGACAGGTTTTCGTATGAATATGGTGACGGGCACTTTCTCTATTCTTTATTTTACAACATCTAACGGTTCTCCATGCGTCATTTGTGAACATCTCGTGAATTTCTGATTTTAAGCAAAAAAAAGGACACGGATTCACATCCGTGCCAAACATGTATTCCTTATAAAAGGGGGTCAATTACTAGTTTCATCATAACGGATAATTATTTCACCCGTGTTACATTCCAGTTAAAAGCCCGTGACGCAATATTAAGGATTTACGACAGCTGTTTATTTCATTGCTTTTAGCTTTTCAGCAAGCTCTTCTACATAATGCTGTGCACTCTGTGCTGCAATACTTCCATCACCTGTTGCTGTGACGATTTGACGAAGGGTTTTTTCACGAATGTCGCCAGCTGCGAAGATTCCTTCAACTTTTGTTTCCATTCTTTCGTTTGTCTCGATGTAGCCCTCTGCATTTGTAATCCCTAGATTTTCAAATGGTTTAGACAGCGGCAGCATACCGATGTAGATAAAGACGCCGTCTGTTTTGAAGTCTTCTTCCTCACCTGTCACGGTATCAATTAATGTCACACTGCCGACTTTCCCGTTTTCTTCATTGATTTCTTTAACGGTTTTGTTCCACATAAAGTCGATTTTTTCATTATCAAATGCACGTGCTTGTAAGATGCTTTGGGCACGCAGTTTGTCGCGTCTATGGACAATTGTGACTTTAGACGCAAAGCGAGTGAGGTAAACACCCTCTTCTACTGCTGAGTCTCCTCCGCCAATCACGACAAGCTCTTTGTTTTTAAAGAAGGCACCGTCACATACAGCGCAGTATGATACGCCGCGGCCGCCAAGTTCTTTTTCGCCTGGTGCACCGATTTTTTTGTATTCAGCACCTGCCGCAATAATGACAGAGCGTCCTTTGTATTCTTTTGAACCAGCTTTGACGATTTTGTACTCTTCACCATCTACAATTTCTTTAATATCGCCATACGCATACTCGGCACCGAATTTCTTTGCATGCTCAAACATTTTATTTGAAAGTTCCGGCCCTAAGATGCTTTCAAAGCCCGGATAGTTCTCGACATCTTCCGTATTCGCCATTTGGCCGCCTGGAATTCCTCTTTCAATCATCAGTGTTGAAAGATTTCCCCGTGATGTATAAACAGCGGCTGTCATTCCGGCAGGACCCGCTCCAATGATGATCGTATCGTAGATTTTTTCTTCTGACACAACTGTCACTCCCTCTTCAATTGCTGCTAGCATTTCTTATTAGAATGCCCTTGGGTGATGCTTCCATTCATGACAGAGAGCATCATTTCCACTCTTAGCTTTTATTCCTTACCCATATCCTATTAAATCTGCGGATAATAAGCGAATCATTTGCTCATATCTTCAAAAAAAGAAAAAGCTTCCTTAAACTGCTGTTTAAGGAAGCCTGTTTACGGTTATATAGTAAGTAATGATTTATTCAACGACTCTTCTTACAACGCCATTGAATGCTTTTTTCCAGTAAACGTTGCTCATAGAGTCAACTGAAACACCGCGAGAGCTGTTATCGTTCAAGAATGTACCGTTTCCTAAGTAAATACCAACATGTCCATTTACTTTATACGTATCAAAGAACACAAGGTCTCCGCGTTTCATGTCAGATGCACTTACAGCTCTTCCTTTACCTACAAGCGTATCTGTTGTTGTACCGCCAACTGGTCCAAGGTTGATGCCTGCTGATGCAAATGCCCAGCGAACGAATGAAGAACAGTCAAAACGACGTGCGTCAATATCGGCTTGTGATCTGCCGCCGCCCCATTTATATGGAGATTGTCCTACAATGGTAGAACCTGTGCTGATCGCACCTTCGATTCCGCCTACGTTATTGCTGACAGGTGATCCACCGCCAGAAGATGGCTTCTTGCTCGGTGAACTGCTGCTATTGTTATTTGAAGATCCACTGTTATTTGAAGAAGAACCGCTGTCGTTATTAGAGCTGTTGTCTTCAGCTTGAACAGCTGCTTGACGCTGCTGTTGTCTTTGTGCTTTTTCTTCTTTTGCTTTTTGAGCAGCTTCTCTTGCTTCTTTTTCAGCTTGTTTTTGAGCAGCGATTGTTGCGTCTTTTTCAGATGCAATGCTGTTTGCCTCAGTGTTTAACTCGCTGATTTGAGAAGAAGCACTTCCTTTTTGCTTTTTCACTTGCTTGAATAGCTTGTCTTTCTCATCAAGCTGTTTATTTAAGTCAGTTTGAAGTGTTTCAAGCTTTGCAAGCGTCTTTTGAACATCTTCAAGCTTTGTGTTTAATTCGTTTTCAGACTTTTGTAATTCCGCTTTGTCTCTTTCTTGTTCTTTAATGATTTCGCTGTCTGCGTTGATTAATGTAGATACAGCACCTGCACGGCTGATGAAATCGCTAAAGCTTTTTGCTCCTAGTAATACATCTATGTATTTCGTAGAACCACCGCTTTCTTGAAGCGCACGTACACGCTTTTTCAAGAATTCGTTTCTTTCTTCGATACGTTTTTCTGTATCAGCAATTTCTTTTTTCAGTGCCTTGATTTCTTTTTTTGTTTTTTCGTTTTCTTTTTGTTTTTCTTCGATTTGATCACTTGTTTTTAAAGCTTTTTCGTCAATTTCTTTTAGCTTTAGCGCAAGTGCCTCTTGTTTTGCCTCAAGCTTTGAAAGCTCTTCTTTTTTCTTTTGAAGATTCTTGTTTACCTCTGACTGCTTGCTGTCTAGTTCTTGTTTCTTTTGTTCAAAGTTCTGTGCATTTGCTTCATGAGTAAATGGAATAAATAAACCGCTCGCTCCAATCACCGAAGCTAAACCGAAAGTAATAAACTTTTTCACGTATAGTTCCTCCTTTGACAATTTCCCAAGCGACATGAGAAAGCAGCAAATTCTCTGCGACCAATCTGTGCTTCCTGTGTCTTTCTTCCTGATGAATCAGTCAGATGTTGACCAGATTGTTTCTATCACTAGGTGTTGCATTATGTATAGTAAAATATTTAAATATATGTCTTTGTTTTAATCCACGAGTTTCATTATACATGACACATCGACAAAATGAGCTAATATTTTTATTACATTTATGTTTCAAATAGATGTCGAGATTGTCATACTTCGCCAAATCCTAGCAAATCCCACCTTTTTATCCAAGAAAAAAGCATGACCTTTTCGGCCATGCTGCTGTAATCTGAATCTATTTACCTATTCAAACCATGAACGCACAAATAACATTCTCATATTTTGACAGCGTTTGAACGCTGATCTGAAAAGAAGCTGCGATCTCTTTTTTGCTGACAGCTGATTCTTCTTGTTCATTCATCCATAGATAATAAGAAGCTGCTGCCCATGCGCTGGCATTGTTCTTCTCTACGCCTGAAGCGCGTGCTTGCTGAATAATATGGAATAACCAAAAATATGGCATGTGGCTATCAGGCTGCACAGCTTCTTCCAAAGCAGATGCCGCCTGTTTTGCGAAGACCGCATCTTCTGAAAACGATCGTTCTTCCATTTGATCTTCAAATAAAAGTAACTCAATAAACTGCTGTTCAAAGGCCGTTTTCGCAGCGCGGGAATCAAGAACAGATTGCAAGACGTCACGTTCACCTTTTTGTTTGCTGACATAGTAGGCAGTGAGTCGTTCCTCAATTGAAACCATTGGCTCAGACTCCTCTGGTTTGTCTTGCCACGGCTTGATTTCATCTGCATCAATATCTTCTTCCACCATCTTATCCCAGACGGTTTGCGCCAGCGTTTTGTGACCCGTATAATAGGCCGCACTTGCTAGCCAGTATAAAAACGTACTATCGCCTTGGAAACCTGTTTTATACAAAGAATAAAGCCATTTAAATGCCCATTCAAATTCTCCAACAAGGGCAAATGTCGCGCCAAGCTTATAACGCTGTTCACTTAATATTGGATACACGTGCGTTAATTGCTTCGCTAACAGATTGACCTTTTCTTCTTCTTTTTCATAATGATAGAAAACAAGCTGATTACAAAGGGCATGCAGATTACCGGGATTTTCATGAAGGACCCGGTTCAACATTTCTTTTGCCTGATCGATTTGTCCAGAATAAAAATAGGCCAAAGCGAGATTATTATACGCTGACCAAAACTCTGGATACTCAACAATCATCTGTTCCAGCATCTCGATTGCTTCATCCAGCCTGCCGCTTTCTAGCAAATGGTTGGCTTGATCCTGCTTTACAATCAGATCATCCTGATCATAAGGAAAATCTTCATCAACATCGTCACTCATATCAAGCAGATCGAGGAGATCGTCATTTTCATCTGCAAATTCCCCGTCTTCTTCCAGCGCAGCATAAGCAGTGGCGCATCTATATGCCTCTTGAAACAAACCGAGATTCGCATAATTATTGGCTTTAAAGTAGTGACACTCTGACATATTCTCATCCAAGTGTTCAAGGATAAAATCAAGCAGTTCATTTGATTGTTGGTAATGACCCATTTCAGTATAAATAATGGCAAGCTGCGACAGCATTTCTACATTTTCAGGCTCAAGTACGATGGCCCGCTGTATCAGCTTACTTGCCCTAGACAGATTTCTTTCTCTATATGCTTTTAGACCTTTATGAAAAAAGTAATGCCCATCTTGGAATAGCTGGACGACTTGTGTGTGATTATTTTGAGAAGTGTATTTACTCACCGATACCCTCCATTTCGAACAGTGTACCGTGTGTAGTATAACATACTTCATGAGTCGTCACATAGAACAAAAGGAAAGGAAGGATTTGTTTTTCATTTAAAAGCAAAAAGCCGGGGGTACCCCCGGCTTTTCATTCCCCTTGATGGCGCTTTTTCAATACCTTTAATACATCATCAAGAGGCAGCTGCTGTTCACGTAATAACACAAGAAGGTGATACAGAAGATCTGCTGTTTCCCATTTCAATTCTTCTTGATCACGGTTCTTCGCTGCAATGATGACTTCAGAAGCTTCTTCCCCTACCTTTTTCAGGATTTTGTCGACTCCTTTTTCAAATAGATAGGTTGTATAAGCTCCTTCTGGCATTTCCATCTGCCGCTTCGCAATGACCTGTTCAAGTTCATTTAAAATGGCAAAGCGGTCTTGTTCTCCCCTTTGCTGTTTCACGCCATCTTCTGAAAAACAGCTATAGCTGCCTGTATGGCAGGCTGGGCCGCTTGGTGTCACTAGAACAAGCAGGGCATCTTGATCACAGTCATAGCGAATGGATGTGACACGCTGGGTGTGTCCAGATGTGGCTCCTTTGTGCCAAAGCTCATTTCTCGACCGGCTAAAAAACCATGTTTCCCCTGTCTCTAATGTTTTTTCATAGGATTCTTGATTCATATACGCCAAAGTAAGAACTTCCTTGCTTTGAGCATCCTGTACAATGGCAGGAATGAGACCTGCATCATTAAAGGTTAATTCGTTTGCCTGTTTCATCTTACCTTCACCCCGTGTTCTCTCAAATATGTCTTCACCTCTTGAATAGAGGTTTCTTTATAATGGAAAATAGAGGCTGCGAGTGCGGCATCAGCTTCACCTTTTGTAAAAGCCTCCAGCATATGCTGCGCATTGCCAGCACCTCCTGAAGCAATAACTGGCACTGTGACTGCTTCTGATACAAGCTTCGTCAAACGATGCTCAAAGCCCGTTTTCTCACCATCGGCATCCATGCTAGTCAGCAAGATCTCGCCTGCTCCTCTTCGCACGGCTTCTTTCGCCCAGTCACTCACTTCTAAATCCGTTTGACGGCGTCCTCCGTGCGTATAGACCATGTATGCTTGTTTCTCTTCATCGTATTTCGCGTCAATCGCAACAACTATGCACTGTGAACCAAAAAAGTCGGCTCCTTCTGTTATTAGCTCCGGTCTTAAAACAGCCGCTGTGTTCACAGACACCTTGTCTGCCCCCGCTCTTAAAATACGCTTCATGTCATCAAGGTGGTTAATCCCGCCGCCCACCGTGAACGGGATAGCGAGAGTGGATGCCACTTGTTTGACCACATCCACCATCGTTTTTCGGCCTTCATGAGAGGCAGATATATCAAGAAAGACGAGTTCATCCGCACCTTCCTCGTCATAGATCTGCGCTAATTCGACCGGATCACCAGCATCCTTCAACCCTAGAAATTGGATCCCTTTGACCACACGCCCTTCCTTTACATCAAGACATGGAATGATTCGTTTTGTCATCATATGCTGTCAAGCCCTTCAAACGCTTCAGCTAAAGTAAATTGCTTTGTGTACAGCGCCTTGCCAATGATTGCACCAGACACACCTGTCTGCTTTTGTGCTGACAGCTTTTGCAGATCACTCACTGCACTGACACCACCTGAGGCAATGACTTGTTTGCCAGTTGCTTCTGCTAATCGAACCGTACTTTCCACATTTGGACCAGACAGCATGCCATCCATTTGAATATCCGTGAAAATGAAGACCTCTGCGCCTTCCTTTGCCAGTTCCTGACCAAGTTCCTCCGCCTTTACTTCCGACGTTTCAAGCCAGCCTTCAGTCGATACAAAACCGTTTCGTGCATCAATGCCAATGGCGATTTTCTCCCCATATTGCGCCAGCATTTTTTTCACAAAAACCGGGTTCGACACCGCTGAACTGCCAAGAATGACTCTCGATACGCCATTGTTTAAATAAAATGCAACATCTTCTTCTGTCCGAATGCCGCCGCCAATTTGGACATTCACATCTAATGAGGAAGCAATCGATAGCACATGCTCGTGATTCACGCGTTTTCCTGCTTTTGCGCCATCTAAATCAACGAGATGTATCCATTTTGCTCCTTCATTTGCAAACAGTCTCGCCATGTCTAACGGTGAATCTCCATAAATGGTTTCTTGGTCATAGTCTCCTTGCACAAGTCGTACACATTTGCCATTTCTCATATCAATTGCTGGATATAATGTAAAATCACTCATTTGCTCACCCTCTGTTCGTTTGCTAATTGAATAAACTGTTTCAACAGTGCCATTCCTGTTGTACTGCTTTTTTCAGGGTGAAACTGCGTTCCAAACACATTCCCCTTCCCAACAACGGCAGGTACTTGCACACCATAGGGTGCACTTGCCAATAGGTCTTCTGGATTCATGCCACTCACATAATACGAGTGAACAAAGTATGCAAATCCTTCTGGCACACCTTTAAACAATGGAGAGGGCTGATGAAATGTGAGCTCATTCCAGCCCATATGAGGCACCTTCAGCCTTTGTCCATCCTGATCACGATCCTTCAAAAGAACGACACGTCCTTTTAAAAGGCCTAACCCTTTTGTTTTTCCTGCTTCTTCACTTTCTTCAAACAACAACTGCATGCCAAGGCAAATGCCAAATAACAGCTTTCCTTCCTGCACGACTTGGTGGATAAACGCCTCAAGTCCTGTCTGTCTTAACAGCTGCATCGCATCACGAAATGAACCGACTCCTGGCAAAATGTACGCATCTGCCTTTTTCAGCTCCTCTGCTTCAGAAGACACGATATAAGACGCTCCTGCTCGTTCCAGTGCTTTTGATACGCTAAACAAATTTCCCATTCCATAGTCAATTACGCCAATCATTAGAGCATCCCCTTTGTCGACGGAATCCCTTTCACACGCGGATCAATGGTTGTTGCTTCATCTAAGGCGCGTGCCATCGCTTTAAAAATGGCTTCAATCATATGGTGGGTATTGGTTCCATAGTGAACGATCACATGAAGATTGATTCGTGCTTCAAGGGCAAATTTCCAAAGAAACTCATGAACCAGCTCCGTATCAAAGGTGCCGACCTTCTGACTAGGGAAATCGGCTCTCATTTCCAAATGAGGACGATTGCTTAAATCCACGACTACTTGGGCGAGTGTTTCATCCATTGGAACAAAACTAGAGCCGTAGCGCTTGATTCCTTTTTTATCACCGAGCGCTTCTTTAAACATCTGCCCAAGCACAATGCCAATATCTTCTGTTGTGTGGTGATCATCGACATCTGTGTCTCCTTTTGCATCTACAGTTAAGTTAAAATGTCCATGCTTCGTGAATAAGTCGAGCATGTGCGTCATAAAAGGGACATCTGTCTGAATATCTGCTTTTCCTTCGCCATCAATCTCTAGCGCTAACGAAATGTTCGTTTCATTTGTCTGTCTCGCTGTTTCCGCCTGTCTCATTTTGATTCCTCCCGCTTTCTCGCTTCAATCGATCTGGCATGTGCTTCAAGCCCTTCTAATCTTGCAAAAGCCGCAATGCTTTCCCTATGTGTTTCAAAGGCTTCTTTGCTATATGAAATGATGCTCGTTTTCTTTTGGAAATCTGTGACGCCGAGCGGACTAGAAAATCTTGCCGTCCCGTTTGTTGGCAGCACATGGTTCGGTCCTGCGAAGTAATCCCCTACCGGCTCTGGACTGTAACGCCCTAAGAAAATTGCTCCAGCATGCTTGATTTGACCAAGTAGTGATTCTGGATACGCCGTCAGCACTTCTAAATGCTCTGGGGCTAACTGGTTCACGATATCAACTGCACGATCCAAAGATTCTGTCACGTAAATATAACCATGGTCTTGAATAGATTGTGCTGCAATTGATTTCCTTGGCAAAGTATCAAGCTGCGCTTGCACCTCCGCTTGCACTCTTTCAGCCAATCCTTTAGATGGTGTCACCAAAATACTGGATGCCAATGCATCATGCTCTGCCTGTGAAAGCAAATCAGCTGCCACCTCATGTGCAGTTGCCGTTTCATCTGCTAAAACAGCAATTTCACTTGGACCCGCAATCATATCAATGTCTACTTGACCAAATACTTCCCGTTTGGCAAGTGCTACATAAATATTTCCTGGACCGGTGATTTTATCAACAGGCTGAATACTTTCCGTTCCATATGCAAGAGCAGCTATCGCCTGAGCACCGCCCATTTTGTACATTTCTGAAATGCCCAGCTCCTTCGCAGCTACTAGCACAGCGTCAGACAGACGGCCGTCATTTCCTGGCGGTGTCACAAGGACAATTCGCTCAACGCCGGCAACAAGTGCCGGGATGACATTCATTAAAACAGATGATGGATAAGCGGCCGTTCCCCCTGGGACATATACACCGACCGCATCAAGCGGTGTTACTTTCTGACCTAGCATTGAGCCGTCCTTTTGGTGATAAAACCAAGAGGAGGTCAGCTGACGCTCGTGGTATGTTCGAATATTCCGGATCGCCGTTTGGATGATTTGGATCATCTCCGGGTCCAAACGTTCGTAGGCTTTTGTCTTTTCATCCTCCGTCACAAGTGGCTGTTCAATAGAGACACCGTCAAATTGCTTCGTGAAAGACCGTACGGCTTCGTCACCATTTTTTCTCACTTCTTCGATAATCCGCTGAACAGCCAGTCGCTGCTCTTCCGTTCCTGTATCTAGAGAACGCTTGAGTGAGAGAGTGTCTGTCTCACCTTCTTGTATGTAGGTGATGTTCATGATGTTTCCTCCCCTTCTCCTTCGATGATTCTTGCCAGACGCTGCGCCATTTCATCGATTACCGCATCCTTCATTCGATAGCTCACAGGATTGACAATAAAACGTGACGTAATGTCACAAATATGTTCCGTTTCGACAAGCCCATTTTCCTTAAGTGTTTGACCGGTGGAGACAATGTCAACAATTCGATCGGCAAGTCCGATGAGCGGTGCTAATTCAATGGAACCATTTAGCTTAATGATCTCCACCTGCTCACCTTGTTCTCTAAAATAAGAAGAAGCGACATTTGGGTACTTTGTGGCCACACGCGGTGCGACACCGCCCCAGCTGGCTCCCGGCAAGCCCGCTACAGCTAAATGACATTTGCTAATGTTTAAATCGAGCACTTCGTACACATCCCGTGCTTCTTCAAGCATGACGTCTTTCCCTGCAATGCCCACATCCGCTACACCGTGCTCTACATATGTCGTCACATCCATTGGCTTCGCTAAAATAAAGCGGAGATTTTCTTCCGGTACATCAATGATTAATTTTCTTGAATCTTCGAATTCCTCCGGCAGCTGATATCCAGCCTGTCTTAATAGCCCTGCTGCTTCTTCAAATATCCGCCCCTTTGGCATTGCCATTGTCAACACTTTACCCATTTTGCTCTTCCTTTCTAGCGCCGATAAAATAAGTCACTTGCTCAAATGCCTTGGTCATGGCATCGATATTTTCAATACCTGCTAAGTCTTGGAGAACAATCCTTTTGCCTTTTGTCCGCTCTTTTTCTGCAAAATCAAATGCTTCAAGCCGTTGTTCTTTACTAAAAATCACAGCCTCTTGGGGCTCATTTATTTCTTTTGCGTCGAGTGCCTCAAGAAGACGGTCTAATCGAAGTCCGAAGCCTGTAGCGGGTGCGGGTGCATCAAAGTGAGCAAGCAATTGATCATACCTTCCTCCACTTCCGATCACAGACCCAACATGATCTGCAAATACTTCAAACAAAATTCCCGTATAGTAGCTCATATGACTGACCATGCTTAAATCCAAACGGATATATTCTGTACAGCCGTAATCTTCAAGTGTCTCCCACAGCGCCTTTAACTCCGCCAGCACTTCTTTTCCCTCTTGTGAGACCACAATTTCTTCAGCCTGCTGGGTCACTTCTTGACCGCCGCGCAGCTCTAAAAGCTGGAGCAGCCTTGTTTTATCGATGGATGAGAGAGGCAATTGTTTGACATGCTGCCTGTAGCCCACATAATTCTTTTCATATAAAAATCGGCGCAATACGTTCGCCCGCTCTGTATTCCCTAGTACATCTAAAAACAAGGTCTCTGCCAAAGCCACATGCCCAATCGCAATTTTGAAGGATTGAAGTCCGGCATTTTTTAATGCAAACACAACAAGCGCTATGACTTCAGCATCTGCACTAATCGAACCATCACCGATCAATTCAATACCGACCTGCTCAAATTCAGAAGGTCTTCCGCCTTCTCTTTCCTGTGCCCGAAACACGTTAGCTGCATAACCGACTCGAAGCGGATACGCCTGTTCGTGAAGCTTTGAAGCCGCCACTCTCGCAATTGGTCCCGTCATATCAGGTCTAAGCACAAGGGTTTGACCATTTTGATCAAGAAGCTTAAACAGCTGCGTATCTGTAATCGCCGATTGAACACCGACTGTATCGTAAAATTCAAGCGTTGGCGTTTCCATTAAACGATAACCCCAACCATTCATGACCTCTGTTAAAGAATGCCTGACTCTTTTCTTCGTCTCGTACAATCCTGGTAATGAATCTCGCATACCATATGGTTTTTCAAACATGAACATGTTCTTCCGCACCTCCAACACATTAAAACAAAAAATTCCGAATCCTTTAGTTCGCTAATATGATAATATGCTAACAAAATAAAGTGATTAAATCAATCATTTTTATTTTCCCCTTTTTTTCCTTAATCATTTGTTCATATATTACATTAAAATGACACCTAATCCTTTTTGATCTCTTTGCTTTAGGAACATGCTATAATACTTAAAAATATTGAATAACACAGGAGATTACAGTGAAATTCATCCAGACATTAATCTTAACTTTGTTGTGCGCATGTCTTGTTTATTTCGGCTTTATTTACGTTTCACAATTCGACCAAGTCAAGAAAACAACGTCACCGCAAGAAGCCAAAGAAAAAGAAAATGATACCGCACTAGCAGCAGAAGAAACACGTTCTACGAAGAAAACAGAAACGACACATTCTAGTTTAAAAGGAAATAAAAAAGCTATGGACGTCATCCTCTTTAATCAAATGGATGCACCAAAGCTTTATAACGGATGCGAAGTCACGAGCTTAGCCATGCTTCTTCATTACAGCGGCTATGAGCATATAACGAAAAACGCATTGGCAAACGAGATTAAGCGTATCCCACTCAATTATGAGAATGGCTTAAAAGGAGACCCTCATGACGGGTTTGTAGGCGATATGGAGAATGGGCCAGGTCTTGGTGTGTACCACGAACCCATTTATCAGCTTGCGAAAAAATATGCAGGTAATCAAGCGGTGGACTTGACCGGCAAGCCAGTTAAAAAAGCCATTTACCAATCACTTGAAAAAGGTTATCCTGTCTGGGTCATTACAACTTCGACCTTTGCCAAAACAGATAACATTGAAACATGGAATACACCAAATGGAAAAATAGATATCAGCTTTAATATGCATAGCGTCGTCATCACTGGCTATGACAAAGATCATGTCTACTTAAATAATCCATACGGAGAAAAGAATCAAAAAGTCGATCGTGAACAGTTTGAGGATTCTTGGAAACAGATGGGTAGCCAGGCGATTATCATTAAAGCATAAACCACTTCTCCCATTGAAGAGAATTCACACATGCATCAAAAACATCCTCCATACGAATGGAGGATGTTTTTGAATGGTTTATTTTTTTAGTATTTCCTTCAGACGGTCTTCAAGCTTTTCAGCCGTCATCGCACCCCCACCAAGGCTGATGTATTCATCCCCTTTTTTTAGTAAAAGTGTAGGATAGCCATTCACGTTCAATTGCTGAACCTTTGCAAAATCGGCATACGCATCATTGATCGTTTCTGTCTCATTCATTCGTTCAACCAATACATCAGGGTCAAGTTGGTGTTTCATAGCGATATCTCTATAAGTTTCTTCATCACTTAGGCTTTTTCCGTCTTGATAAAAGGCCTTTTGCATAGATGAAGCCAAGTACAATGCATGCTCTGGTGCGATGGATCTTAATGCAGAAAATCCAATTGCAGCAGCCTCAGAGTCTAAAATGAATGTTCCGTTTTCTAGCAACTCTTCGTAACGGTCTCCAAATTCGACACCTGTCAGCTGACTGATACGCTCATTTGCTTCTGAAATGTGTGGATAATTCTTTATCGGTAGACGACGCTCTCCTACAAATAAACCGCCCGATACAAGTGTCAGTGGTATCTCAGGGTGATTTTCGTGTAAAGTACGGATGCTGTTTGAAAATCCATAACACCAGCCACAATACGCATCCCATACATAGATAAAAGATTTTTCTTGATCATTCATAAGACAGACTCCTCACTCATCGTTTTTTAGCGACAATGAAACGCATGTTATTCTACTTATTCTGCTTCAGAAACCACAGTAAAACGTTCTCCAACATGAGCAGCTTGTTCTATCTCATCGACAAGCGCAACGGCGTAGTCAGCATAACTCACATAGCTGTCACCCTTCGAATTGACGATAAGATGGTCTTTGCCTTCCACATAAGCACCTGTCCGTTTGCCTGCTGGATCAAAGAATGCAGCTGGACTAAGAAATGTCCATTTTACTCCTTCGGTCTTTTGAAGATCTATTAAATTTTCTCCTTGCTGTGAAGCAGTAGCAAAGTATTCCTTTGGAAACTCCGGTGTGTCCATCAGTCTAGTTGTTTTGGCCTCATCTACAAATAAACTTCCAGCACCTCCCACGACGATTAAACGCGTTTCTGGTGTCTCTTTCAAGAGATGAATGAGTTTTTTCCCTGCTTCTACATGAAGGTGCTCTTGTCCTGCTGGCGCACCAAATGCGTTTACGATCACATCAAAACCTTTGACGTCTCCTGCCTCTAAGTGAAAAACATCCTTTTCTAAAACAGCTGCTGATGAATTAGTCACTTTTTGTGCATCTCGAACGATTGCCGTTACTTCGTGCCCTCTCGATTGAGCTTCTTTTAAAATGTGTTGTCCTGCTTTACCTGTTGCGCCAATGATTCCAATGTTCATGTAAATTCCTCCTACAATATAAGGTTATTTTGATCACTTAAGATGTAACCGAAATAGTTACAACAGAGGTAAAAAAAATTGAATAGATCATCCAATTTTTTTGATTAAAACCTGCGTTAATTCACTTAATTTGATCTCAGCAAGCACTTGCTCCATCGCACTTTGAGCACGGCACAAAATTAATTCTAGTACAGCTTGAATATTTGCACCGATCGGACAGTCAGGGTTTGGGCTTTCATGAATTTGAAACAACTCTCCCTCATCCACCACTTCAACCGCTTTATACACATCGAGCAGTGTAATGTCATCCTCACTTCGGTTTAATTGAGAACCGCCTTTGCCAAGACTCGTTGAGATTAGGCCTGCTTTTTTGAGCTTACTCATGATACGGCGAATGACCACTGGATTTGTATTGACACTTCCTGCGATATCCTCCGATGTCTGTAATGATCCTTTTTCAAGTGATAGCAAGGCCAGAATATGGACAGCGACAGTAAATCTGCTGCTGATTTTCATGTTTTCTCACCTCTGTTGTAATCATTATAGTTACACCATGTTAGAATGTCAACAAAAAAGTCTGCCGAGCTACTCAGCAGACGTAGATTGACGTGCTTCCATTTCCTCTTTTGTATATATCATCCGCATTGGATTACCTCCAACAAAGGAGCCTGCCGGAACATCTTTGTTCACAAGAGTTCCCGCCGAAACAATTGCACCATCACCAATTGTCACTCCAGGTAGGATCGTTGAATTTGCCCCAATTAAGACTTCATCACCAATATAGACTTCCCCAAGCCTATACTCTTTAATCAAATACTCATGGGACAAAATGGTCGTGTTATAGCCAATCACACTATTTCGACCGACAGTGATTTTCTCAGGAAACATGAGATCGACCATCACCATTAAAGCAAACGCCGTATCCTCCCCGACTTTCATTCGAAGGAAGGTGCGATAAATCCAATTTTTCATTCCCATAAAAGGCGTATACCTTGCCATTTGAATAAAGATAAAGTTTTTCACAACCTTGAGAAAGGGGACCGTCCGATAGACTTGTCTAAGCGAATTGACCCCTTTGACAGGATAACGATCTGTTTTTCTCAACTTAATCAGCTCCAACAATCGCCAAGAGATCACTCATTTTCTGCAGCATATAATCAGGGCGATGCTTTAACAGGGCTTCTTCTCCCTTAATAGACCAAGCAACACCTGCTGTTTTCGTCCCTGCCGCTTGACCAGATAAAATGTCGTGATAGTTATCGCCAACCATGATCGCCTCATGCGGATCACTGCCGAGCTTGGATAATGCCAGCTGAACTGGTTCTGGATGTGGCTTTTCATTTTGTACATCATCAAGTGTGACAATGACCTCAAAAAATGGCTCCAATCCAGTCAGCTTTAATCCCATTAAAACCGTATCACGTATTTTTGTTGTCACAATACCAAGCTTAAACCCTCGATCCTGAAGAATTTTCAACGTATCTAAAACCGTCTCGTACTCCGTCACAAGCAGGTCATGCTGTTCATGATTAAACGTTCGATACATCTGAATCATGTCATCTGTCAGATTCGGATCCATTGCAGAGAATGTATCAAATAATGATGGACCAATGAAATGAAGGATATCCTCACGGCTGTATTGACCAGGGTAATAATGATCAAGCGTATGCTGAAATGAAGCAATAATTAATTCATTTGTATTGATTAATGTGCCATCTAAATCAAATAGCACTGTGTTAATAGTTGATTGGTTCATATGGCTTCCTTTCTAACAGCTGTATGTTCGCGCCTCCGCCAGATATAGCTGATGGCAGCTGTCAATAAAATAGCAGAAATAAGGCGAATAAGAAGAAGCGGCCAGACTGGAATACCTAAAGGAATGAAAATGAGTGTATCTTCGACCACCGCATGACACGCCACAAGGAAAATGAAAGCAAGCGTTAAATCCTTTTTGCTGACACCGTCCTCTTCCACTGCCTTCATCATGACGCCTGCCCCGTAGGCAAGACCAATGGTTAAACCAGCCACCATCGTCATAGACGTATTTTCTTTCATTCCAAGCATTCTCGTAAAAGGAGACAGCCACTTAGACAGCGTATGGAGCCACCCTAAGTCTCTCATAAATTGAATGATGATCATGAGAGGAATGACAATACAAGCCAGCTGCAGCACACCAAGAACAGCTTTCTGTAAAGCAAGAAGTACGATCATATACCAGCTAGAAGGCACATCAGCCGACTGAGCAGCTGTCAGCAAACCATATTGCGCCGGCTCCTCGCCTCCCTGCCAAACGAGGTGAATGACAATTGCTGACACGACGGCAAGACTGATTCTCACCAGCAAAATGACAGACACCCGCAGCCCAACCTTCGCCGCCACTGTTGATTCGATGATCAAGTTGTGACAAAAGGAGAGCATGACCGCTAAAATGAACACTTCCTTCACAGGCAGCTCTAATGTCAAGATGGCTGCAATACCCGCATACAAGTTCAGCATATTTCCTAAAACAAGCGGAATGGCCGCTTCCCCTGAAAGACCAAACAGGCCCATAAAAGGACGGATGAATTGTATCATCCAATCCATCACAGGTGTATGCTGCAAGATACTAACGAGAATGGTAACCGGAAAAATGACTTTTCCAAGTGTCCAAGTTGTCGATAACCCTGCTTTCAAGCCGTTTTTCCATGTCTCACCCATCTCTTATCCCCCTTGCTTAATTTGATGAGTTGTTCTCTTTATACCGTATAGATGCATATCCCTTGATTCTTCTAAACACAATCAGCAAAACAGCCACTGCAAATATGGCAATCGAAATCATCTGTGCAATTCGAAGATGCTCAGTCAGCATTAAGCTGTCTGTTCTCATTCCTTCAATGAAGAAACGGCCGATTGAATACCAGATTAAATAAGACAAGAACATTTCGCCTCGACGCAATGATGTTCTACGTAATAAGATTAATATCAAAACGCCTGCGATATTCCATAATGATTCATATAAGAACGTAGGGTGATAGTAGGTCCCGTCAATGTACATCTGATTAATAATAAACTCAGGCAGGTGCAAATTTTCTAAAAAGGCTCTTGAAACAGCCTCACCATGCGCTTCCTGATTAATAAAGTTCCCCCAGCGCCCGATGGCTTGCCCTAGTAAAATACTAGGCGCTGCGACATCGGCGATTTTCCAAAAGGACACCTTTCTCACTTTAGTAAAGACAATCGCTGTCAGCACCGCCCCTATCAGTCCGCCATGTATGGCAATTCCACCATTCCAAATCTTGATGATTTCATTTGGGTGCTGCTGATAATAATCCCATTCAAAGGATACATAATAAATTCGTGCACAAATAATGGCGATAGGAATGGCAAATAAGATGAGATCAATAAACATATCTTTATTGATGCCTCTTTTTTCACACTCCCTTAATGCGAGCCAGAGTCCAAGCAGGGCTCCGACCCCAATAATCACACCATACCAATGAACCGAAATAGGTCCGAGCTGAAAAGCAATCGGATCAATTGGTTGAATTGCTTCATTCATATAGACAGCTCCTATTCATCCTGGCCATTGTCTTCAATGACATCGGCAAGTTTACTTGTAAATTGTTCCGCTGCATTATGTCCCATTCGTTTCAATCTGAAGTTCATAGCAGCTACCTCGATGATGACCGCTAAATTTCGTCCTGGACGTACAGGGATGGTCAGCTTTGGTACATCTGTATCGATGATCCGCATTTTTTCTTCCTCAAGTCCTAAACGGTCATACTGTTTGCCTTGTTCCCAAAGCTCAAGGTTCATAACAATCGTAATTCTCTTATAGCTTCTGACAGCGCCCGCTCCAAATAAGGTCATTACATTAATAATGCCTAATCCACGGATTTCTAGAAGGTGCTCAATCAGCTCTGGTGCGCTTCCAACTAACGTATCCTGATCCTCTTGCCTAATTTCTACGCAATCGTCTGCAACCAGCCTGTGTCCTCTCTTCACTAATTCTAAAGCCGTTTCACTTTTACCTACGCCACTTTTTCCAATTAACAGCACACCTACACCATATACATCTACGAGTACGCCATGAATCGCAGTCGTTGGTGCAAGCTTGCTTTCTAAGAAGTTCGTTAATCGACTCGAAAGTCTTGTCGTTTTTAAGCTTGAGCGTAAAACCGGCACTCCATTTTCGTTTGAAGCTTCGATCAATTCCTTTGGTACTTCACGATCTCGTGACAAAATGATGGCAGGAGTAATATCTGTACAAAGAGACATCATTCTCTGCTTTCGTTCGCGTTCTGGGAGCTGTTCAAAAAAAGAAAGCTCTGTCTTCCCTAAAAGTTGAACTCTTTCTTTTGGGTAATATGTAAAATATCCAGCCATTTCAATACCTGGTCTGGAAAGATCACTGATTGTAATGGGACGATTAATCCCTTCTTCCCCACTTACCAGTTCAAGATGAAATTGTTCCATTATGTCCTTCGTACGAACTTTCGGCACGCTTCTTCCTCCTTTTATCACAGGCGTTTCAGAAATACAGCTCTATTTTATCACTTTCAATGATGAACCCAAAACAGTATTTTATCCTTATCCTGTTTCACCACACTAACTGGTATAGACAACTATACTTAAAAAAGGTAAACTGAATCTAACGACGAGAATAAGGGGGCACAATCATGAGCAGTTCTTTATTGCTCTCCAATATTCATATTGTGACAAAGACAGAAATCATTGAAAACGGTTTTGTCGGTTTACGCGATGGCAAGATCGACTATATTTCAACATCACCACCGACAGGAAATTATGAAAAAGTATATATTTCCCGGGAAAACTTTTATTTACTCCCCGGAATGATTGATATTCACATTCATGGGGGATATGGTGCAGATATGATGGATGCGACACCAGAAGCCATGAATACACTTGCTGATCACTTACCCGCAGAAGGAACGACAAGCTTTTTAGCAACAACCATTACACAAAATCATCAAGAGATTGAGCAAGCACTTAAAAATGTCGCACAGTGGAGACCCTATAATGAAAAGCAGGCTGGAAGTCAGGCACAATGTTTAGGCATTCATCTAGAAGGTCCTTTTATTTCTAAAGATAAAGCTGGTGCGCAGCCTGCTCAATGGATTACGCAGGCTAACCTTCCTCTTTTTGAGAAATGGCTGAGTGCATCTGATCAGCTGATTCGAATTGTCACTTTTGCACCTGAGGAAGATGATGATTTTGCATTTCTTTCCTTACTAAAAGAAAAAAATATCATTCCTTCTATTGGACATACAAATGCTCCTCATGACATGATTGAACTAGCAGCAAAGCACGGTGCGCGTCATGTCACGCATCTTTATAATGCGATGAGTTCATTTCAGCATCGTGAGCCCAATGTTGCAGGGGCTGCGCTTACAAACGAAAAGCTTTTGACTGAGCTGATTACAGATGGCATTCATTCACATCCTCTTTCCGTAAAGCTTGCGTATTTGGCAAAGGGAAGTGAACGTTTGATCATGATTACAGACTCAATGCGTGCAAAAGGACTTGGAGAGGGAACCTACGAATTTGGTGGGCAGACAGTGACAGTCAGCGGTGAAAAAGCATTGCTGGCAGATGGAACACTTGCAGGATCGATTTTACAAATGAAAGATGGGGTCAAACGTATGAGACAGATCACACAATGCGGATGGACAGAAATTGCTCAAATGACCTCAACAAATGCAGCCACTCAGCTCGGGATCGATCATCAGCTCGGTTCGATCGAAGTTGGAAAACTGGCAGACTTGGTCATTTGGGATGAAGCTGGCGAACTCATGATGACGATCTGCCATGGACAAATCGTTTATGAAAAAAAGGAGGCCACACACTGATGAACATCATCGAATTTGCAGATAAAGATCAATTAGGAAAAGCAGCAGCTGCTTTCATTGCACGTACCATTGAATCAAAAACAGATGCGGTTCTCGGTCTGGCAACTGGCGGTACACCAATTGACACTTATAAAGAGTTAATTCAGTTGCATCAAACAGAACAATTGTCTTTCAAACAAGCAAGAACAGTGAATCTGGATGAGTACGTGGGAATTGATCCAAATCATGAAAATAGTTATATGACTTACATGAAGCGACATTTATTTGACCATATTGATCTCCCGTCAGATCAATATTTCCTTCCCAATGGTGCTGCTTCTCACTTGGAAGAAGAGTGCTTAAGGTATGATCAGCTCATTGAAGATTTAGGGGGCATTGATCTTCAGCTACTTGGTATCGGACAAAATGGACATATCGGGTTTAATGAACCTGGTACTCCCTTCGACTCAAAGACGCATGTCGTCCAATTAGATGAACACACTCGCCAGGCCAATGCAAGATACTTTTCTTCTATTGATGAGGTGCCTACACATGCCATTACAATGGGAATTGCAAGCATTCTTTCAAGCAAAAAAATTCTCCTTCTCGCATCAGGAAAATCAAAAGCGGACGTGATACAATATTTAGAACGAACAGAGATTCACCCAGACTTCCCTGCATCTGCTCTAAAACTTCATGAAGATGTGACGATTTTTATTGATCGAGAAGCTGGTTCACTACGCTAAACACGAGAGGATTTTCACATGTTTATTGATAAGCAGTCACCTATCCCCATGTACCATCAGATTATGGAGAACTTGAAAAAGCAGATTGAGGATGGAACGTTAGCACCTGATACACTCATTCCTTCTGAAAGAGAATATGCCGAACGCTTTGGTATTAGCCGAATGACTGTCAGACAAGCCTTATCGAACCTTGTGAACGAAGGATATTTATACCGGCAAAAAGGAAAAGGAACATTTGTTAGCCGAAAGAAGTTTGAACAACCGCTTCAGGGCTTAACAAGCTTTACAGAAGATATGCGTCAACGTGGGTTCAAAGCTTCAAGTCAGTTGATTGATTTCAAAAAAGTCGCATGCCCAGAGCATTTGCTGCAATCATTACAGCTGTCGAACAGTGAAGATGTCTATGAATTAAAACGAATCCGCCTTGCAAACGATGAACCAATGGCTATTGAAACGAGTTATATACCTGAAAAATTTGCTGGCGAGCTCACAAAGGACCATTTAACTGGATCTTTATATGAATATATAGAAACGAACACAGGTCTAACCATTGCCCATGCCAAGCAGGAGCTTGAAGCCAATGTTGCTTCAAAGGAAGAAGCTGACCTGTTGTCTATTTCTTTAGGGGACCCTGTCCTCTCCATTGTAAGAACAACTTATTTTCAAAATGACCTTCCATTCGAGTATGTCATGTCCGTTTATAGAGGGGATCGATACAAACTCACTCACACAATGGAAAGATAAAACTGTGCTCCTGAAAGCACAGTTTTTTTATTTCCTAAGAAATGTTGATTGATCAGCATTTTTTGTATGAATTTTCCATATAGGCGAAATCGCTTTCCCTTCGAAACGGTCTTTTGCGACAGTGTACCAATAATATTCTTGATTTGGCTTTAACCCTTTCCATTCAAAGCTTGCTTTTTTACCACTTTTCACACCTTTGACTTCTCCAAGAAGAACGTTTGTGTAGACATTCAATTCAAAATAATTGGTTTTAACGGATTTCATTTTAGGTGTTAAATCCACATCAATTGAAAATTCATCTTGATCTCCATACGTTTTTGGATCATAGAAATGTTCTTGATTCAAGTAGGGTGAATATGTGGTGAAATGAAGTTTATTTTTTTCTTGATCCGCAGTGATCAGCCGCATAAAACCTTGACCGCCTTCAGGACCTGACTGGTAATCTGCAAGGATTTGATATACTTTTCTGTCCACTTTTCCATCATGATCATCGTCAATCTCATCTACTTTTCGACTGGCTCCGTGGTAGTGGCCGCTAAATACTGCGACAATATTCGGGTGACGCTTTACCACTTGATGGAAGATCAAATCTCCAATTGGGCTTCGATTGCCGCTCACTAACAAATACTCATGGAAATTTAAAATGACAATTCGATCTGGATGTTCAGAAATGACTCGATTTAACCAGTCAATCTCATTTTGCTTGATCCCCCAGCCCATATACACCATCATATAATCATTGCCACCAGCAGAGATAAGATCATAATGACCTCGATTGTTTTGATAGGATTCACCGTAATACGGCTTGTCTTCAAAGCGTTTCGCTCCAAAATATCTCCCATATTCCCTATAATGGCCGTCTTTGTGCCTGACATCATGATTACCAGCTAATACACCGTAAGGAATATGATGCTTATCTAACACACGCATAAATGTATCGGCACGATTCCACTGCTTGTCCTTTGAATCATCCACAATATCACCTGTATGGAACACATATTGAATATTTAATGGGTCCCTTTGATCTCTGATCCACTCGACCATTTTTTTGAAGATGTGAGGATAACTTCTGGCATAATATTGAGTATCAGACATCCACACCATCTTATAAGGCTTTAACGTCTTACTGATCTCATCTTGTACAAGCAAATCAAACGTTTGATTTTTCATATACTGTCTGACTGACAGCAGCCCTTTCAGGTAAAATTCCTTTTCATCCTTGGCAAAGTGATGAGTGATTTTATCCCACTTTTCTTGCTGATGATTCCAAGCGTACATCGTTACCTTTCTCCCTGATAATGAGCTTCCTTTCCATACAGCTTCGACAACATCCTTTTCACGTACATCGTGATGAACCTTGATTTGAAAGCGATGATAAGGAAAATGCTGTAGATCTTTCGTTTCCACTGATTTACCATCAGCAAATGCAATGCGATTTCTTTCTCGATCAGAAAAAATCATTTCCCCTGTTTCATTTAAATGTTTTGGCGGCTCTGTTTCCGCTGCATATTTGAAAATCTTCATGGACGGATGCAGCGATGTATATTGATAGGCACGGTAAAAGGAGTAATCTAACTGATCATTAGTAGGATCATTGGTTAGCACTGTTTGCTTAGATGATTCCTTTTTTGTCCTATCTGACACTCTCTCTGGCGTTTCAGGGTGTTCATGTACCGTCTTAAAAACCTTTTTCAAAGTTGATTTGTTTCCAGCGGCATCTTTTGCTTTTATCTTCAATGTGTGCTCCCCAGGTTCTAATTCGCTAGAGGACGTCTGATAAGGCAAAGAGATGGGTTTTCCATCTAAATATGCCTTCATCTCCGCTATATCACTCCAACGATCCGTCACCTTTGCCTTTAACGTAAAGACGCCTTTAAATTGGTCATTTGCCTGTATATTACTCTTGATTTTCGGACCCGTGTTATCGACTTTCACACGTACAGATTGAGATTCGTCTGCAGTTTTAGCCTGAACAACATGTACTCCTTCTTTCAGCCTTCTTGTATCCCACTGAATATAGCTTGAAGCATATGCTTGCTTCGGGATTTGAAACTGAAATGCTCTTACCTTCTTAGCGCTGCCACCGTCGCCCATTTTCCATTCCTCATGCTGGCTCGCATTTAGAGGCAGAATTTGAGTTCCATTCGATAAAATCATCTGGACATTTTTCAATTCAAAATCATCGTGATTTTCTCCAGGAAATCGGTCAAACGGCGATGACTTCGTCCCAG
This sequence comes from Bacillus sp. BS1807G30, assembly GCF_040047675.1. NCBI lineage: Bacteria > Bacillati > Bacillota > Bacilli > Caryophanales > Bacillaceae > Bacillus > Bacillus sp. BS1807G30. The sequence continues at coordinate 3,115,146 of NZ_CP157353.1, forward strand.
CATGGAATGATATCGTTTGTGGACCTGCCTTTTCTAAGTGTTTTTCTGGTATTGGTATTGTATAGGTGCGATACACTTTTGTCGAATCATCAAAAATGGAAAGTAAGTGCTTACCTATAGATACACCATTCTTAAAATATAAATTTGTCCCTTTGACATCAAATGCAAGATATGGATCTGCTTCAAGTGCAGGGAATACTTGTCGAATCGGTTTTCCATCTATCATTAATTGTATGCTTTTTTTCTGATCTGCTGTTGCTTTTAAGTGAAATACGCCAGAAACCGTATCTCCTTCTTCTACATTCAATCGAAGGCCGTGAGCTTTGCTTACTTGTTCCACATCAATTGTTTTTTTCATTGTCATTGCTTGATTTTCGCCGTCTGACGCTTCAATCTGATATTCCAATCGTTCTTTACCGATGAGCTCAGGTGAATAAATAATATGGTGAAACAGCCGATCATTATGATCCTTTTGAAGCAGCACCTCTTTAAAATCTTCATGACGATTGGTTCGATATCGCAATTTGACCGTTTTGACGGACTGATCATCCTGCACATCTGCTCTCATTTCAATGCCTTCAGTTGGTTTTATCGGTTGATTGTCTGTCATATCTTCGATCACAGGTTTATGAACATCTTGTGATATTTCTTTTTTTTCAGTTGGAACTTGTGCTTTTAACACTTTTCCGGGTGTCGGCTCTTCCTCCACTTTCGAGATCAGCTTCATTTGTGTCGTACCATCCATTGGATACTTGAACAGTAACGATCTGTGCTCGTTAAACAATGAAGGCTTTAAACGATAGGATGCCGACGATACCTCTTCTCCTATATTTGTTGTGATAGAAACAAGGCGGGATTTAGAATTGGACAATCCTTTACTCTCAATGACCGATAGATGCTCGCCCTCTTTTAAATGGCTTTTGTACATCGCATTAAAATCCGCTACTGTTAAATGCTCCTGTCCTTTTTTTCTAAGCCAAAATACGTACGGTTTTCCAGGAGAAATGGTGATCGGACTTGTGTGGAATGAATATATATCATCCATCTCCACGCCTTGCGCTGGATTGCGATAGCGAAGCTGATAATGTCGAAGTGAAATGGGTGCATGTGTTGTGTTATACACCTCGATGAATTCAAAAGCATCCTTGCCTTTGCGGTTTTTTGAATTCACCACGATTTCTGACATCAATAGCTCAGGAATTTGTGAGAGATCCTCTTCAAATCCGTTTAAGTGAACAGCTTGTTCGGTTGTTTTGATGACAGACTTCTGCGTCAAGAATTCTGTATAGTAATGAACTGTTGGATTCCACAATTGATCTGTCGGGATTTTCGCTGTAAATTCTGGTTTCATCCCCGGCAATCGTTCCATTGGGATCAATCGATATCCCAGTTCATCACTCTGTTTATAGTACAAGTTTGCAGACAAAATTTGCTCTGACTGACTAATAGATGCCCGAAATTGAAGATCACGGTTTTTTCCTTGAACCGGACGGACATCTACTTGAAATTGATCAAAGATAAAAGGTGAAAAGGGCTTATTTCGTATGTTCACTTGTGTTTGTGTCAAAGATCCTGCTGAAGCAGGCTGACTGAAACAAAAAAGAATGCTCAAAAAAAGCAAAAGAATGATTTGTCTGCTCACATTCACCATCGTGCACCGCCTCCCTTCGGATATTGTGTCTCCTGAAGACGGTTTTTATGACAGATGGAACGGGGAAACGATATAAATTCTCACAAAAAAACCGTTAGCTTTTTTTCGCTAACGGTTCCACGATTCCTTTTTGTATGAGCAGATGGAAAATGGATAAAATGACAGCCATCCAAATGGCCGTTCCAAACCCATCAATGTTAAAACTATCTCCCATAAAGCTTGAGGTCATCATCAGTGTGATGGCATTAATGACAAAGAGGAACAATCCTAGTGAAAGTACTGTCACTGGCAGCGTTAAAATGATCAAAAACGGCTTCACTAAAATATTGAGCAAGGACAAAATAATACTTGCTACAATCGCTGCGCCAAAACCTTCAATATACACACTACCAAGGCCTGGCAGAATGCCTGAATCAAAATATCCAGCAATGACGATTAAAAGTAATGCATTGACGAAAATACTAACGATCCATCTAAGCATTTAGTTAGTGCCTTCTTCCGGAACAACAAAATACCAGATGAAGTAGATCAAGAATATCGGCATAAATGCTGTCATAAATCCGATGATCACCGTTAAAATACGAAGCAGGGATGCATCGACACTTAAGTATTCAGCAAGTCCACCAACAACACCCGCTATTTTTTTATCTGTCGCTGAACGATAAAGCTTCTTCATGTAGAATCACTCCTTGTCTGATTGGTGCTTTACTTGGATTGAGCCTGTTTTTGTTTCTGCAAAAATGGATATATTGTGCTCCGCCTGTTGATTGGCTTTGATCATTTTCTCTTTTTGCAGCGTTTCATTTTTCTCTTTAATCATATTTGCATCAAGCAGTTCATGAGAGATCGATCCGAGATTGCTTTTCAGCTCCGCAGTCACTGCACAAGCACGCGGAATCTGAACGTCCACACTGCCTGTTGTCGTTTTTGCATAGATCGAACGGCATTTCTCATCTGACAGCTGAACAGCAATGTTCCCATTGAAGCTCTGTGCATCAATTGATTCACTTTTCCCACGCAGGTCAATGAGCCCATTAATGGTTTCTACTTCAATCATACCACACTCGTGATCAGCCAGTTTGATTTGTCCATTTGCTGTTTCAATTCCGACTTTTTCTGCTTGTAAAGAGGCAAAAGAGACGACGCCATTTGTTGTTTTTGCAGCCAGTTCTTTTGTCTTTAGCTTTTCCCCGCGAATCGGTCCATTAAACAGTTTGACTTTGATCTTATCATATTGGATACGTGGTACATACAGGGTGACATTGACCTTCATGGTCTTCTTTTCAGTTCGGATAAAAAATTTGTCCCCTTCAAGCCCGCAATCCAGATGTTGAAGAAATTGCTGTCTGGCCTGCTCTCCATCCTCTGCACGGTAAATTTTCGCATGACACTCTGCCCGAACATCCCCATCATCCCAAGGCATCAAATTGAGACTGCCGTTTGCCAATTGTATATCTAAATGGGACAGTGCAGCGTCTTTGAATTGAAAAATGTGTTCAACGTCGACGGACTGTCCAAAGTTCAAATCAAGATCTACATCTTTGACCTTTTTCACCGCCGAATCTAACCATCCAAACAGCTTGGCACCGAGGTTTTCAGTACCAGTTCCTTTATTCTCTGTGCCAGCTTTTTCTTCATGAAAGGTATGATCAGCCGTTGATTTTTCTAGTGAAATGGACTGATTTTCTTCTAGTTTTTCAAGCAGCGTAATCGCTTCTTTTGCAGATAATGTCCCGTCTTCTACTAATTTTAAAATGCGTTCTTTTTCATTCATACAAAGCCCTCCTACGATTTAATGGATTGAAGCACTTTAATACCTTGAATAATATTCCAAATGACAGAGATCAAAAAGCCAATGGCGACTAAAAAGGACAAGATGAGTACGGTGAACACTGGGATGAGTGAGTCGCTTGCCTGTGTCGTCAATAAAAAGGGGATAGATCCAAAAACCAGCAGCACACACGCTGCGACTGGCAAAACATGTGACCACAATGCACGCAGCGAATGCCGTTTCGTTTCCTTTTGATCCACTACAAAATATGCCACGATCGGTACAATAAACGGCATGAAAAATACACTAAAATAACAAATAGATGCAATGATCGACTGATCTCTGTTCATATATATTCGCTCCTTCATGATGAAAATTCCTTTCTAACTCATACGTTTATGGCGTATAAAAAGTTTCAAACTCATTCGATTTACATATGACCTTAGACACAAATTATTTCTTTTTGCACCTAAGTGTAGATTCTTCATGGATTACCCTTTAAAATATGTTGAAAAGATGGTGATTATCATTATAGGGGGTAATTATTTTGACAGATCATCATAATGCTAACCACACGGCACAAACGCTTTTAGACCTTATACAGAAACAGAAAAGCATGAACAGCGATATGATCAAGGAGCTAGAGGCCATTCATCCGTCTCATCCGAAGTATGGTGATATCCGTTATTTAAAAGTACTGCTCGATAGTAGCAGCACTCATATTTTAAAGGATTTAACGCACCTCAGTAACTTAATGCCAAAGGAAGATGTGCAATAAAAGGAAAACCCCTCTTTCGGAGGGGTTTTTCTTTATGAGGATGTCACACTTTCTGTTTCTTTGACTAACTGTTTCATTCGCTCACGATCACGCTCTAAAATCGGTTTTAAGTATCGACCGGTGTAAGAAGCTGCTTCTTTAGCAATGTGTTCAGGTGTGCCTGAAGCAATAATCGTTCCTCCACCAGCACCACCTTCTGGTCCTAGATCAACAAGGTAATCGGCAGCCTTAATAATATCAAGGTTGTGCTCAATGACCAATACCGTATCCCCGTTTTCGACCAAGCGCTGGAGCACTTTTAACAACCTAGCAATATCATCCACATGAAGACCCGTTGTCGGTTCGTCTAAAATATACAAGGATCTTCCGTTTGAACGGCGGTGAAGCTCAGATGCCAATTTCACGCGCTGCGCCTCTCCACCAGACAATGTCGTGGCAGGCTGCCCAAGTGTAATGTATCCTAATCCAACATCAAAGATCGTTTGCAGCTTCCGCTTAATTTTCGGGATATTCTCGAAAAATTGAAGTGCGTCCTCTACCGTCATTTCAAGCACATCGGAAATATTTTTTCCTTTATACGTGACCTCTAGAGTCTCGCGGTTATAACGTTTCCCGTGACACACTTCACAAGGCACATATACATCAGGTAAAAAGTGCATTTCAATTTTAATAATGCCATCTCCACGACACGCTTCGCAGCGTCCACCTTTCACGTTAAAGCTGAATCGCCCTTTTTTATAGCCTCGTACCTTCGCTTCATTGGTTTGCGCAAAAACATCCCGCACGTCATCAAATACACCTGTATACGTAGCAGGATTGGATCTTGGTGTACGGCCAATTGGAGATTGATCAATATCAATGACTTTGTCTAAGTGATCCATTCCTTTGATTTCTTTGTGCTGTCCTGGCTTCGCTTTTGCTCTGTGCAGTTTTTGGGCAAGGGATTTCAATAAAATTTCATTCACAAGTGTACTTTTCCCTGATCCTGACACACCCGTCACAGCGGTAAAGACACCTAAAGGAAACTTCGCATTCACGTTTTTAAGATTGTTTTCTTTTGCCCCTTTAATTTCAATGAAGCGCCCGTCAGGCTTTCGTCTCTCAATCGGAAGCGGGATGAATTTCTCACCAGATAAATATTGTCCAGTCAACGATTTTGGGTCCTTCATGACTTCTTCTGGCGTTCCAGCTGAAATCACTTCTCCTCCATGAACCCCTGCTCCTGGTCCAATATCAATGAGATAATCAGCGGCAAGCATCGTATCTTCATCATGTTCTACGACAATCAGTGTGTTTCCGATATCACGCATGTTTTTCAATGTCCCAATCAACCGGTCATTATCCCGTTGATGCAGACCAATCGATGGTTCATCTAAAATATAAAGAACGCCTGTCAGTCTTGATCCGATTTGTGTCGCCAAACGAATCCGCTGCGCCTCCCCGCCTGATAATGTGCCAGCAGACCGGCTTAATGTCAGATAATCTAATCCGACATTATTTAAGAAGGATAAGCGCTCTTTGATTTCACGTAAAATGAGCTGGGCAATCTGCAAATCTTTCTCAGACAACTCAATTTTCTCATAGAAATCAAGGGCATCAGATACAGACAAATCGGTCATTTCTCCAATATGTTTGCCATTGATGAGAACCGCAAGCGTTTCTTTTTTCAGGCGATATCCTTTACAGGTCGGGCATGGCTGATTGGCCATATATTTTTCCATTTGCTCCCGAATATAATCGGAGCTCGTTTCCTTGTAACGCCGTTCAATGTTACGAAGCACACCTTCAAACTCGATTTCATTTTCACGGACCTGGCCAAAATCATTTTCATATTTAAAATAAATCAGCTCAGAGCCGCTACCATATAAAATTTTATCAAATAAATGCGGCGGGATATCTTTTACCGGAATATCCATGTCAATTCCATAGTGTGTACATACCGCCTCAAGAAGCTGCGGGTAATATTGTGAGCTTTGAGGCTCCCATGGGGCAATGGCATGCTGACGTAAAGTCAAATCCTTATTCGGAATCACAAGCTCTGGATCTACTTCTAGTTTAGAACCAAGCCCATCACAGCTTGGGCAGGCACCGAAAGGGCTATTAAACGAGAACATTCTTGGCTCAAGTTCCCCAATAGAGAATCCGCAGTGCGGACAAGCATGATGCTCACTAAATAACAGCTCCTCTTGTCCAATCACATCAATCATCACACGACCTTCACCAAGTCGGAGTGCCGTTTCAAGAGAATCAGACAACCGTGCCGCCACGCCTTCTTTCACGACAATTCGATCAATCACCACTTCAATGGAATGCTTTTTATTCTTTTCAAGCTCGATCTCTTCTGACAGGTCCTCCATCTCGCCATCAACTCTGACTCGAACGTAGCCCTGCTTCCGAATTTGATCAAGTACTTTCACGTGAGTTCCCTTACGTCCAGATACGACCGGAGCAAGCACTTGTAGTTTCGTTCGTTCTGGATACTCTAAAATGCGGTCTGTCATTTGCTCAATCGTCTGTGATGTAATTTCGATCCCATGAATAGGACAAATCGGTTTTCCGACTCGAGCATATAATAGACGCAAGTAATCATAAATTTCTGTAACAGTCCCAACGGTTGATCGAGGGTTCCTGCTTGTCGTTTTCTGGTCAATACTAATCGCTGGAGAAAGCCCTTCAATCGCATCTACATCTGGTTTGTCCATTTGACCGAGAAATTGACGTGCATAGGCTGACAGTGATTCAACATACCTACGCTGACCTTCTGCATAAATGGTATCGAAGGCAAGCGACGATTTTCCCGAACCAGATAAACCCGTAATGACCACTAGCTGATCGCGCGGGATATTGACATCAATATTTTTAAGGTTGTGGGCTCTTGCCCCTTTCACCTCTATTCGTTCCATAGCCATCAGGCATTCATCCTTCCGCTTTTAGCTCTAGCAATAGATCTCTTAATTCTGCTGCTTTTTCAAAATCAAGCGCTTTTGCTGCATCTTTCATTTCCATCTCGACGTTTTCGATCACTTTTTCTCGTTCTTTTTTGCTCATTTTTGACAACTTTGGTGCTGCTTTTGTTTCGTATTCTTCTGAATCCTCATGTACTTTTGTTGCCTTGATCACATCTCGAATCTTCTTATGGATCGTTTGCGGAGTGATACCAAATTTCTCATTATACGCTTCTTGCTGCTCACGTCTCCGCTTTGTTTCTTGTATGGCAATGTCCATTGATTTCGTCATATTGTCTGCATACATAATAACCCGGCCTTCTGCATTCCTTGCAGCACGGCCAATCGTCTGGATGAGAGATCTTTCTGAACGTAAAAAGCCTTCTTTATCCGCATCTAAAATCGTCACGAGCGACACCTCTGGAATATCCAAACCTTCTCGAAGAAGGTTGATCCCAACAAGCACATCATATTTTCCGAGACGTAAATCACGAATAATCTCAATCCGCTCTAGTGTCTTAATTTCTGAGTGCAGATAATTGACCTTGATTCCGATTTCTTTCAGATAATCTGTCAGATCCTCAGACATTTTCTTCGTTAAAGTCGTCACAAGCACACGCTCATTTTTCTCAACCCTTGCATGAATTTCCCCAATTAAGTCATCGATTTGTCCTTCAATCGGGCGGACTTCAATGATTGGATCAAGCAAACCGGTTGGACGAATAATTTGTTCCACAACCTCTGGCGTTTTCTCAAGCTCGTATGGGCCAGGTGTTGCGGATACATGCACAATATGGTTAATGTGCTTTTCAAACTCATCAAATGTGAGTGGTCTATTATCAAGTGCTGACGGCAGACGGAATCCATGATCAACAAGCACTTGTTTTCTTGCCTGGTCCCCATTGTACATGGCACGAATTTGCGGGATGGTCACGTGTGACTCATCGACAACAATCATAAAATCATCCGGGAAATAATCAAGCAATGTGTAAGGTGTAGAACCAGGCGGACGTAAGGTGAGATGTCTTGAGTAGTTCTCAATCCCTGAACAAAAGCCCATCTCTCTCATCATCTCAAGGTCATACCTTGTCCGCTGCTCAAGACGCTGTGCTTCAAGCAATTTTCCGTTTTCACGAAGCTTTTCCAACTGTTCCTCAAGCTCTTTTTCAATGTTAATAATCGCTTTTTCCATCTTTTCTTCTCTTGTGACGAAGTGAGATGCTGGGAAAATAGCAACGTGGTCACGATCACCGAGAATTTCTCCAGTGAGAGCATCTACTTCACGAATACGTTCAATTTCATCACCGAAAAACTCCACTCTGATACAATGCTCATCTCGTGAAGCAGGAAAAATTTCAACGACGTCTCCTCGAACTCTGAAGGTTCCGCGCTGAAAATCTATATCATTACGAGAATACTGAATATCCACCAGCTTACGAAGCAGCTGATTGCGTTCAATCTCCATTTCAGTACGCAAAGACAGCACAAGCTCTCTGTATTCTTCAGGAGAACCTAAGCCATAAATACAGGACACACTGGCAATGATGATGACATCTCTCCGCTCAAATAATGAGGATGTGGCGGAGTGCCTTAGCTTATCGATCTCATCATTAATGCTGGCATCCTTTTCAATAAATGTATCAGTTTGAGGCACATACGCCTCAGGCTGGTAATAATCATAATAACTCACAAAATATTCGACAGCATTATTCGGAAAGAATTCCTTAAACTCGCTGTATAATTGTCCGGCAAGTGTCTTGTTATGCGCAATGACAAGTGTTGGTTTGTTCACTTCTTTGATCAGGTTGGATACAGTAAATGTCTTTCCCGTACCTGTAGCACCTAACAGCGTTTGATGCTGTTTCCCCTGATGGATGCCCTCCACAAGCTTTTCAATGGCTTTTGGCTGATCCCCTTGGGGCTGATAGTTAGAAACTAATTCAAAGCGGTCACTCACATCAAAGCCTCCGTTTCGTTACGAAATCTATCTAATGAATATATTATCATAAAAGAACACAAAAATACGAACTAAAGTTCGTGTCTGGCTTGATTTTTATTTCCAATACAACCATACCCTCTCTGCCGTGGCTCATAACCCTCTAAAGAAACCTTCCTTTCAGTATGGAACATTTTGGAGTGAGATATTCGATCAGCAGAAAAACCACAAAAAAGAAAGCTGCACTCACTAGAATCGTAAGCACAGCTCCTGCAATCAAAAACATTTTCTTTTCATCAAGAGGGATCACATCAATGATGTTTTTCAGCCTTTTCTCTTTTTTCGACTTCTTTCTTGGCCATAAACAATGCCCCGGCCACTAAAGAAATAATATCTAATCCTACGATAAAGTAGGTTTCTGTATAGCCTTTCATATACGAAGCAAATAAAAGCGCTGCTGTTAATGCAATGCCAACGTAATGATTATAAGTAACCTTTGAAAATAAAATAACGAGCAAGAAAGGAAAAACAAGTGCAAATATGGCTTTTGTAATCACAAAAACCCTCCCTCTACATGGTCTACTCCCTTGATTATAGTAAAGATTGGCATAATGAACAATTCACAGTTTTCGATTTCAGCTTTTTTTCTTCTCGGGTGAAGACTTTTGATATAGATGAGGAGGAAAATTAGTGAAAACGTCCCCTTTCTAAAGATAGGTCTTTACGTCTTTGACAGTTACATCCAATAAATTCTATGATGAAAATGATAGTGCGCACTATCATTCAAAAAAACAAAAAGAGACAAATGAAACCATTGGCTATTTGGATAAGGGGGCATTCCCATGTATTCAGTATTATTTCATGCGGCTGAAGAATCCGCATCACTCGCAGGGGCAAAAGGCGTGAATTTAATTAAATTAAACAATCACGGACTGCCAGTTCCAGATGGATTTATTATTAAAACGAACAGCTTTGCAAGCTTTCTTTCATATCACAATTTCCATCCAACTGATCAAAACCTTGCCCGAAAAATCACAGAAGCTTCGTTTCCTTCACAAATGGAGACAGAATTACTTTCATCCTTTCAATCATTGTTGAAAACATATCCATCCGTTGCAGTGCGATCCTCTTCTGTTGCGGAAGATCTCGAAGGCGCCTCCTTTGCAGGTCAATACGAGACCTATTTAAATATCAAAACAAATGAAGAATTCTTGCAAGCCGTCAAAGAATGTTGGTCGTCTTACTTCGCAGCAAGAGTCACAGAATATAAGGAAGAGATGATTGAGAACGAGGAAGAGATGCCGCTCATGGCTGTTGTTGTACAAGGATTGATCCATTCTGACATCTCTGGTGTCATCTTTAGTGAGAATCCTGTATCAGGAAAAACAAACGAAGTCATGATGACTGCAAGCTATGGACTAGGAGAAGCCATCGTCTCCGGCCTTGTGACGCCAGATACATTTATTGTAAACAAAGAAACGTACTCTATTGAAAAATCACTAGGAACAAAAGAAGTGCAAATTGTTCCCTGTCAAGAGGGCGTCATTGAACAACCCGTAGGTGAGGAGATGGCTGGCCAATTTTGTCTTCGAGATGATCAATTGATCCAAATCACGAAAATGACAAAACAAGTAGAAGAACTTTATGGACATGGAGTAGATATCGAATTCGGCATGTCAAACGGTACTTTTTATTTACTTCAAGCAAGACCGATTACTGCTTCTTTTTCCAATACAGCAAATGGCTCCTCAGGTGCAGCCTTTCAAATGAAACCTGAAGAGCTACAAGACTTCTGGATCTCAATGGACGATCATATGCCTGGACCCACAAGTCCTCTTTTTTCAAGTTTGATCATACCTGCTTTAAAAAACGGGATGAAGAAAAACGGAGAGAAGTATCAAGTGCCAGACCTTAATATTAAAGATATCAAGCTTTATAGAGGACATCTGTATTCTTCACCGTCTATGCCAGAAGCGTCAGCTGAACCAGTTTTTGACGAGAGTCTATTCGAACTGTTTCCTCGTTTAAGCGAAAGAATGTATCGCATTTTAGAGCAAAACTTGTTCCCATTATACGAAAAGCTTGATCGGCAAATCACTCAATCGCTGACAATTGATGAAGCCATTAATGGCTTTCAAGAATTAAAGGAGATTTATCTAAGAGCGTATGACGACCATTTTGACATTGTCATACCTCAAGTCATTCTATCAGCGATCATTGAAGACATGCTTGTCTCATATACTGGCGATCAAACACAAGTCGTCCTGTTGCATGAAATGATGATAGGTGTGATGAACAAGTCTCTTGAAACAGATCAAAAGCTATTTCACTTGGCAAAAGACGTCCTTCAAGATTCGGAACTTCTTCAAGCATTTACAGATCATTCAGCGAATGCTGAACTATTATATGCACTCAATCATACAGAAAAAGGGAAAAACTTCATTTCCAAAGTAGAAGATTTTCTCCAAGTCTATGGTTGGCGGTCTGTTAAAAGCCATGATTTCACAGAGGAAACATGGGTGGAAAATCCTGAATTTGTCTTGGACATCATTAGAAACAACATTCGGTACCAATCTGATTTTGATGAAGAATTTGCACAAGCCGTGATCAAAAGGCAAGAAACGTATGAACAGTTTATCAGTCAAGTGACAGATGAAGCGTTTAAAACAAAATTTGAAGAACTTTATCATTTTGCACTCCATGCAGCCAATATTCGAGATGATCATCACTTTTACATTGATGCCATGTTAGATGCAAAAGCGAGACTCTATCTCTTAAAAATTGGTGAACTTCTTGTTCAAAAAGGAGCGATCCCTCATCAAGAAGACCTTTGGTATCTTTACGATGATGAAGTACTCAATGCGCTCACAACTTCGACCACATACGATTCGATCATTCAGCAAAGAAAAATTGAAATGAAGGAAAATGAATCCATCCAACCACCAGCTTATACAGGAACGCCTTCTGAAGCTGAATTACAGCAAGTAGAAAGAATGCTCGGTTCGCTAAGGGAAAATGAAAACAACACAGACGATGCAATCTATGGAATTGGTGCATCTAGCGGCATTACTTCTGGAAGAGTCAGAGTCATTACATCTGCTGATGAATTTTCACAATTTGAAAAAGATGACATTTTAGTTTGTAAAACAACGACACCTTTATGGACCAGCTTATTTAGAGACGCAAAAGCAGTCATCACCGATTCTGGCGGCATTTTGTCCCATTCCGCTATTATCGCTAGAGAATATATGATACCGGCTGTCCTAGGTACACGGATCGCAACTGAAAAACTAAAATCCGGTGACCTCGTGACAGTAGATGGAGCCAATGGGCGTATCCAGTTATTAAATCAGCATTCACGGGCATAGTCGTCACTGTTTGAATCATATTGGCGGTCACAGATTTTATCGGTATACTTACTTTGTTGCAAACACATTCATAACCTGAGGTGAGTATGCTTGTTAAAATCAACAAATCAACGGATCATTCGCGCAACAATGGAATTATTGTCTGAAAAGGGCTATCAAAAAACAACGACAAAAGAAATTGCGACAAAAGCGAATGTAAGTGAAGCGACAATTTTTCGTAACTTTAAAAACAAACGCGGCGTGATTGCTGCCATTATGAAAATGAAATCAACACCGACCAAAACCCTTGAAGCAGAATTTAAAGACGATTTATACACCGATTTAAAATTTCTCGGTAGCTATTTCCTTGAAGATTTGACTTCAAAAAAAGAATTTATCTATATCAGCATGAGAGAACCCGCTATGTTTAAAGATTTAACAGACCATGAAAAAATTTATCCTCAAGAATTGAGAGACATGCTGATTCATTATTTCAAAAAAATGAGTGCTCAGCATCGTGTATTAGAAGGAAAAGAAGACATCTATGCAGATATATTTATTAGTACGTATTTTGGCTTTTTCATTCAACAGCTAGAGCAAGACATTCAGCTTGTTTTAACACAAAAAGAAGACTTTATTGAGACATGCACACACATTTTCATGAGAGGAATTTCCCCCACTTAATTGGGTGAAATTCTTCTTTTTTACAAAGGTGGTAAACACATTGAATCTTAAAAAAGAGAACTTGATCATTTATTCTTTGCTGCTTGGAGCTATTTTAGTTCCAGTCAATTCAACCATGATCGCAGTCGCTCTATCATCTATATCAACTTATTACGATCAATCCATATCAAACATTACTTGGGTGGTCACGATTTATCTAATTGTCATGGCAGTCACTCAACCTATTGCGGGTAAGCTGGGAGATATATACGGCCACCGCAGCATGTATTTAGTTGGTGTGATACTCTTTTTGATTGGCTCCATTGGATGTGCTTTCGCACCTAATCTTGCTTTTCTTATTAGCTTCCGATCAATTCAAGCGGCAGGCGGAGCTATATTAACGCCGAACAGCATTGCTTTAATTCGTGCAACAGTATCACATGAAAAGCTTTCTAAAACTATGGGTTTTTTCGGTTTTGGAGCGGGAATTGGTGCCGCACTTGGACCTTTTATCGGCTCTATTCTCATTCAGAGCTTTGACTGGCATTCCATTTTCCTAGTGAATATACCATTTTTGATTCTCACACTTGTGACAGGCGTTTTTATGATTCCGAAGATGAAACATACGCGTTTACAAGCCAATGTAGATATCATCGGTTCGTTATACTTAACAATCGGGATCGCCACACTCATTTTGTTTACTAAAAGCCAAGTATTAAACGAATACATGATCTATGGCGTTCTAGCGGTCATTTCCATTCCTTTATTTTTCAAACACGTACGGAAAGTTACAAATCCCATCATTGATTTGACACTATTTAAAAACAGTACTTTTACGAACGCTAACCTTTCTATCATGCTTAGTAATTTTGTGATGTACGCGATTCTTCTCATCATGCCGCTGTTTATGGAGCAAAAACTCGCGCTTTCTCATACACAAAGCGGGATTTTCCTTTCGATCTTTTCACTCTGTATGTCTATTAGTGGATTACTCGGAGCAAAGCTCCATCCAATAAAAGGTGCCAAAAAAATGATTCGATTTTCATTTCTATGCCTTACTTTATCCGGTGTTATGCTGATCACACTAAGCAGCTACCCAAATTTACCACTCCTTATCATCACATTAGTCGCTGGGGGGATCTCATCAGGTATTGGCATGACTAGCATGCAGATGGCTTCTTTAACATCTGTTGATCAGAGTTTATCCGGCTCTGCATCTGGGATTTTTTCTACCTTTCGTTATTTCGGAAGTATCATTTCATCTACTTTAATTGGTATATTAAGTGGTTTTCAATCTTTATTTATCGTATTAATGGGCGCAGGTATTCTTGGTTTCCTCCTCTCTCATCGTCTAAAAACGAAACCCACTTCTCATTCATCTGAACACTCTGCTTAATGACTTCCTTCGCTCTATTTAGGGCGGGGGAGCTATGATTATTTGTTACTGTAACCGATTATGGATACAATGATCAAACTGTGAAAACGATCTTTTACTCATGAAAAAATGTCATATGAATAAACGAAAATGAAATTTCAGCTTTCATTTACCTCTACTTCCCCACCTAAAAACTTCTTTTCATATCTTCCAGCATTCATAACTTCGATTTTTTTTCACAATTTTTGTGTTATGCTTTTTGAAAATAGAGCACCAAAGGAGCAGAAGGATGAAACGAGTGAAATATTTTTTAATATGCTTGTCAGCTCTACTATTTTTCCTAGCAGGCTGCGGAAAAGACCAGCAATTTACGCCACCTGGCAGCTCTCAATCAATTGCTGTCATTTCTCAACTAAAAAAAGCCTCCTTTTCAATCGTTGATTTACAAAAAAATAAAATTGTCTCTTCCGTTGATTTAAAACATCCTCTCACTGATCTTGTTCACATCAACAAAGATGTGATCATTGCATCAAGTAAGGAAGGACAATCTCTTATAGAAATCAATTTAAAAAAAGGAACAGCAGCGGACTATATGGATGTGAATAAAGGTCTGACTTCACTTGCGTATGATGCGGAGACCAACACTTTACTTGTGACCGATTCAGAGAAAAATGTCGTTTATTTTATCGATACAGTGCACAAGAAAATAAAAGCAACTGTGAAGACCGGGACATTACCCTCTTCTATGGCGTTGTCTTCTTCAGGAACGTTGTTTGTTTTAAATGCAAAAAGTCATTCTGTTTCAGTCATTGATATTGAAAAGAAAAAAAAGATACGAACGATTTCCGTCCTAGAACGGCCATCTGGTATTCATTTTGATGGGCATTCCATTTGGGTTGGAGGACACGGTAAACCGGGCACATTAAATAAGAGCATTTTTGCTTACGACCCTAAAACAGGTAAAAAACAGCGAGAAATCAAACTAGGTGTTATGCCAGTCGCATTTTTTTCAGAAAAAAACTCTTCTACTTTATATGTATTATGTCATGGAGACCATACACTATATAAAGTAAATACCGAGAAAAACAAACTGCTTTCCTCTGTTGAGACCGGTCAAAATCCGAATTATATCACTGCTGATTCCTCATCTATATATGTCAGTAACTTAGATGACAATTCAGTATCCGTCATCGACAAACATACATTCATGTTGAAGAACCGACTGAACATCCCAGCAGGACCTTATGCTATCATGTTGGAGGAAAAGAAATGAAAGAACAGATGAATATTTTAATAGTAGATGATGAATTAGATATGCTTGAGTTAATCGGATCCTTTTTGCAGAGACAAGGCTTTCACGTGATAACTGCAAATAATGGCACGGGCGCCTTACATCAGCTTGAAAAAGAGGCCATTGACCTTGTTGTATTGGATGTTATGATGCCAGATATGGATGGATTCGAAGTCTGCCAGCGCATCAGGCAAACCTCTCAAATCCCCATTTTATTTTTAACAGCTAGAAGTTATGAAGAGGATCGCATTAAGGGGCTGGAAATTGGGGCAGACGACTACATCATGAAGCCTTTTAGTCTACGTGAGCTTGCAGCTAGAATTGAAACGACATTAAGACGAATTAGAGGTCTTTCTTTAAAGCGCAGTCGAATCATGATTGGTGACTTGGAGATCGATCAAGATGGCAGACAAGTCTATCTCAAGCAAGAGCCCATCAATTTAACAAGAAGAGAATTTGATTTACTTATGTTTCTTCTGCTCAATCAAGGCCAAGTCTTTTCCCGTGAACAGCTCTATCAAAAATTGTGGGAATCACACTCATCTAGTGGCTCTTTAAGAACAGTCGATACACATATTAAAACACTAAGACTGAAATTAAA
Source organism: Bacillus sp. BS1807G30 (assembly GCF_040047675.1). Lineage (NCBI taxonomy): Bacteria > Bacillati > Bacillota > Bacilli > Caryophanales > Bacillaceae > Bacillus > Bacillus sp. BS1807G30. Next base: position 3,131,504 of record NZ_CP157353.1, read on the forward strand.
GGAAGCGGAACGGTATATTAAAACCGTTTGGGGTGTCGGCTATAAGTTTGAGGAGGACAAATGAAGCCATTATCTATTAAAAGGAAAGTGCTTTTCTTAATCCTTTCCGTTATAGGCATCGTTGCTGCCTCAGCTCTTGCCCTGACTTATTACTTATACCAGCACTTATATATAGATAAACAGATTGACTCTTTAAGTTTACAAGGAAAGAAGCTGGCAGAAATCTATCACAAACACGGGAAAGACACGTATTTTACTGACAGAATGAAGTGGGCAAATGACTCAAGTCAGGCAAGTGTTATTTTTACTGATGATCCTATGGAGCTTTCAAGCGGTATTCCTTTCGATACGAATACAAACGATAACCTCATTACGTTTAAAGAACGCCAAAAGCTTCTTCAAGGGAAAACAGTTGTGTTAATTAGAGAACACCCCCAGTTTCATCAAGATATTCTCGGGATTGCCATCCCTGTGTTCTCAAACAAAAATGATTTATCAGGAACCATTTTCCTCTCTATGCCTTTATCTGATGTGTATGAACCGTTTGTTCAAATTCGTTTAACGCTTGGCATCTCTATTTTAATTATCTTGCTTTTGATTTTCTTTATTGGATATAAAAGTTCTAATAAAGTCGTAAGGACGATCAATCAAATGAAAGAAATTGCAATGGAAATGGAATCTGGTGATTTTTCAAAACGCATGGCTGTGACCAAAAAAGGGGATGAGCTAAATCAGCTGAGCCGTTCCTTTAATAAACTGTCCTCTACGTTAGAAAAAGTTGAACAGCATCGCAGAGAGTTCCTTGCTAATGTTTCTCACGAACTGAGAACGCCTTTAAGTTATATGAAAGGCTATGCCGAAGGAATTGAAGAAGGCATTATTGATCAAAAGAAAGGCATGCAGATTATTCAAGACGAATCCACACGATTAAGCAGGCTCGTACATGACCTTCTTGATCTCGCGCAATTAGAGGGGGAATCTTATCCACTAACGATGGAACCAATCGTCTTTGCGCAGCTTATTCATGATGTTCTTGATCAAATGACATTCATTACTAGTCAAAAGGGAATCTCGTTCAACCGAGAACTCAAAGAAGATTGTATTATTTATGGTGATAGCGATCGACTTGAGCAAGTCGTTCGTAATTTATTGGACAATGCCATCCATTACACGCCATCAGGAAAATCGATTTCGATTGAATTATTCGTTCACCAACAAACTGCTGAATTGAGAATCATAGATGAAGGCAGCGGAATTCCAAAAGGAGATCTCCCTCATGTTTCTGAGCGTTTTTATCGAGTGAATAAAGCCCGCACAAGAAAAGATGGCGGCTCTGGTCTTGGACTAGCCATTGTTTATCAAATTATAAAAAAACATCGTGGCACGTTCGTTCTTCAATCTGAACAAGGCCTAGGTACGACCGCTGTTATACAATTACCAAGTGCAGAGAGCACTGAAACTCCGCCTGTCTCCTCATAAAATAAGATGACATCTTAAACAAAACAGCTCTTTTCTAGAGCTGTTTTTATTCAACAGAAAAATAAAGAATTGGCCTTTTTTTATTAACAATTTATTCATATTTGCTTGTTACACTTTTTTCAAGTTAAGAAAAAGGAGTGACAAGCTTTTGATTAGACGCTTTCAGAAATTTGATCTTTATTTATTTTTCATATTGATTTTATCTGCCATTTTAAACATTTATAACATTTGGAACGACGATACGGTGAACGCTTATTATACAGCGGCGGTCACAAGTATGATGCAAAGCTGGCATAATTTCTTCTTTGCTTCGTTCGATCCCTCAGGTTATGTCACGGTGGATAAACCACCGCTCGCCTTCTGGCTGCAAACGATCAGCGCCAAAATTTTCGGCCTGCATGGCTGGAGTGTGATCTTACCCCAAGCTTTAGCTGGCATTGGATCTGTTTATTTAATCTACCGCCTAGTCAAACCTACATTTGGCCAGGCTGCAGCAAGACTGTCAGCACTCATTATGGCGTGTACACCAATCGCAGTTGCTGTATCTCGTACAAATAACATTGACAGCTTACTCGTCTTTATTCTTTTACTCGCAACAGCCATGATGTTCAAGGCTGTGAAACAGCAGAAAGTGCTTTGGGCGATTGCTTCTTTTGCAATGATCGGTGTCGGTTTTAATACAAAAATGCTACAAGCGTATATGATTGTACCGGCTCTCGTCCTGTTTTACATCATTTCCTATAGAACGACATGGAAGAAAAAGTTGTTATCGCTGATGATTTCAATGATTGTTCTTTTAGGTGTATCTGCTTCATGGTCTATAGCGGTTGATCTCACTTCCAAAGACAATCGTCCTTATATGGGATCAAGTCAATCGAACTCAGCACTAGAATTAGCCTTTGGTTACAATGGTCTGCAGCGGTTGACTGGTCAACAGTCTGGCGGAGGCGGAGGCACAAATCAGGGTGAGGGACAGCCACCTTCACAGCAGGGTGATCAGCAAAATGACAATGATTCATCCACCATGCCTCAGCCGCCATCAAATGGAACTCAAAACAACTCAGACAATTCAAACCAATCATCCAGTCAGGAACAGCCTTCAATGCAAGGACCACCAAGCAATGCAAACGGCACAACACCACCTGATATGCCTTCAGGCGGTAATGGTGATGGACCGCCAAATGGCGGGGGCGGAAAAATGGGAAATGGTTCTGGCATGTTTGGAACAGGAACAAAAGGGCCATTACGTCTGTTCCAATCTGAACTGTCCGATCAAATCAGCTGGCTGCTTCCATTTGCGCTCTTTGGTGCGATTGGTATCTTCTTCTCGACAGCCTTTGAAAGAAGACGCCTCAATACAAAACAAAAAGAAACACTATTTTGGTTAGCTTGGCTTATACCTGTTGCTGCATTCTTCAGTGTAGCTGGATTTTTCCATCACTATTATTTAATCATGCTGGCACCGCCAATTGCTGTATTAGCAGGAGCCGGATGGGTTTCTATGACTCAATTGTTTCAAACGGGAACTGGCTTTAAAAAATGGCTACTGCCAATTGCGATATTCGTCACAACCGCATTTGAAATCTTTATCCTATCCACTTTTACAAGCACGATCGGTCTTGGACTAAGCATTGCAGTCGGTATCATTGGTATTGGAACGATCCTTTCTCTACTTTTGATAAAAGGGAAAGAAAAACTAAAACAATTCATGTCTCTCATTGCCATCCTTGGGATGCTGATCGCACCACTATACTGGGCAAGCACACCTCTTCTTTACGGAGGAAACAGTATGCTGCCAGAGGCTGGTCCTCAGCTTGCAACTTCAAGTGGCAGCATGAGTTCACAAGTCAATGAAAAGCTGATCAGCTATCTTGAGAAAAACAATACGGGAGAAGAATTCCTATTCGGGACAACAGATGCAACCACTGCTTCGCCTTACATTATTAAAACAGGAAAAGCTGTTATGGCATTAGGTGGATTTAGTGGATCTGATAACATTCTCACGCTTAATGAATTCAAACAGCTCGTTAAAGACGGCAAAATCAAATACTTCTATCTTTCTGGTATGAGAGGCGGCAGCTCTGACATTCTTACTTGGATTCAAAAAAATGGCAAAGAAGTAACTGCTTCTAAATGGCAGAATAGCTCTACATCCAAAACGAACCAGCAAACAGGCAGCCAACAATCCGAACAAAATGATCAGTCAAATGGACGAATGGGCGGAATGGAGAGCGGTACTCTTTATGAACTATCCGTTGATTAATTCATCTATTAAAAGGGAGGAACGATGACTGATGGAAAAGAACATACAATACTCTGTTGTAGTCCCAGTGTATAATGAAGAACTTGTGATCCATGAATCGTATCAGCGCCTCAAGACCGTCATGGATTCGACGGGAGAAGCATATGAGCTTCTCTTCGTCAATGACGGCAGTATGGATCGAACAGCTGAACTGATTAAAGGGTACTGCCAGACTGATCCGCATGTGAGACTTATTGATTTTTCTCGTAACTTTGGGCATCAAATTGCCATTACAGCGGGAATGGATTATGCAAAGGGAGAAGCTGTCGTAGTGATTGATGCGGATTTACAAGATCCACCTGAATTGATTTTAGACATGATTGAAAAATGGAAGGAAGGCTATGAGGTCGTATACGCGGTCCGCACACAACGAAAAGGCGAAACAGCTTTCAAAAAGTACACGGCTTCCCTTTTCTACCGAGTGCTACGTCAAATCACCGAAGTAGATATTCCTATTGACACCGGCGACTTTAGATTGATGGATCGTAAAGTGTGTCATGAAATGAGAAAAATACGCGAGAAAAACCCATTTGTCCGCGGATTAGTGAGCTGGGTTGGCTTCAAACAGATTGCGGTAGAATATGTTCGGGATGAGCGGTTGGCAGGAGAAACAAAGTACCCTCTCAAAAAGATGCTCAAGCTCTCGATGGATGGGATCACATCTTTTTCTTACAAACCTTTAAAGCTGGCCAGCGTGGCAGGCATTGTCCTTTCAGCTATTGGCTTCATTTCGATGTTTCTTGTCTTATATTTAAAGCTTTTTACTAACAGCACCATCACCGGCTGGAGTTCATTAATTGTCATTCAGCTATTCTTTAGCGGGATCATCCTCTTTATGTTAGGCATGATCGGAGAGTATATCGGCCGAATCTACGATGAAGCCAAGGACCGGCCGCTTTATATCGTCAGGGAGAGCTATGGCCTTCAGGCAAAGCCACATCCCGTTCAATCCCCTGTCCATTTCAAGCAATATAAACAGTATTAAAAAAAGCGTGCGAGACCCTTCAGAAGGTCCTGCACGCTTTTTAATAAATTAGACGGCTGTTTCAAACCGTTTTCTGTTAATAAAGAAAGAAAGTGTAATGATTAAATAAATGCCCATTGTGACCAGCGTTTGAACAATTGGTGTATTGAATACAACGCCGACAAAAATGGCCATGATCGCAATAACGGAAAACCACGTTGTGAAAGGATACAGCTTCACGCGATATCCGCCTGGCTGTGCGATGCTTCGAGATTTCAAATGACCGACGGCAATGATAAACCAGATGAATAGAACTGTGTAACTTAAAGAGCCCATCAAGTAATTAAACGTTTGACTTCCTACAAAAAGAGAAATCAATACAGCTGCATACAAAGTAGATGTACATACAAGGATGGCTCGAACAGGCACCTGCTGTTTTGACAGCTTGGAGAATCCTTTCCATACACGGCCATCCATTGCCTGTGTATAAAGCACCCGTGATGAAGCATACAAGCCAGAGTTCATAGAAGACAAAATCGCTAGTAAGATAATGCCGTTCATGATGTCACTGGCATACGGTACTCCGATCGTTGCAAACACTGTCACAAATGGACTTACTTGCTCATTGTTTACTTGATTCCAAGGGATTAAGCTGACAATGATAAAGAACGGCAGTACATAAAAACCGATGATGCGTACAAACGTACTTTGAATGGCCTTTGGTATGACTTTTTCAGGGTTTTTTGTTTCTGCTAAAGTGACCCCAATCATCTCCGTCCCACCATATGAATACACGACAACCAGCATTGCTGCAATTAATCCGCCAGTACCATTTGGGAAAAATCCACCGTGATCCGTTAAGTTAGACAATCCAGGTGCTGCATGCTGTCCGAATGAGACAAATAGCATGGTGAATCCAATGATAATAAATAAGATGATGACAGCAATTTTAATAGAAGCTAACCAATACTCTGTCTCAGCAAACATTTTGACTGAGCAAACATTAATGATTGTGACTACAAGTGAAATGATTAACACAAGCATCCAGATTGGCACTTGTGGGAACCAGTACTGAATAAAAATGGCCGACACAATCGCTTCTGCTGCAATGTTCAGCACCCACATCTTCCAATAGATCCAGTCTAAGAAATAGGCCGGATATTTTCCTAACACAGGTTCAATCAAGTCACGGAATGTTCTTGCTCCAGGTCGTGCAACGGTCATTTCGGCAAGTCCTTGCATAATAAATAATAAAATAAGACCACCAATCATGTATGCCAAAATGACAGCAGGACCCGCAATATCAATGGCAGAACTGCTTCCTTTAAACAGACCAGCACCGATGGCACCGCCAAGCGCAAGCATCATAATATGCCTTGATGTCATTGTTCGTTTTAACTGCACATGTTCCTTTTCCATTTTCTATAGCTCCTTTAAATTTGAATCTTCAGACAAATATAAGATAAAAGCATATAAAAAGGCCAGCCATCTCCTGGAAGAGACGACTGACCTTGCAACCGCGTTACCACTCTTATTGATTCAGCCATGGCTGAATCCAACTTAAAACCCGATAACGGAGGTCACACGTAAAGACTTACTATTCATTCAGTCTTACCGCTCTTTGAGCGAGTTCAATGATTCGTTTTACTGCGTTGCACCGACCCGCAGCTCTCTTAAAAAACGGATGTTCATTTACTATTCTCAAGTCAAAGCGTTTATAGTCAAATTTGTATATTCGTCAAAGATTTTATTTTTTAAATATACTGACTAACCACGCAATTGTCAACAGCCTTTTTCAGACAAACAGCGATTAACGAATCCAAACAGCTACTTCATCCATCGGGCGACGTGTTTTGCCGCGTTTTGGCTCAGTGACACGATAACCAAAGGCTGCCATGACAGAGATGTCGTATTGACCATCCTCCAGTAACCCTTCTTCTTCTAAGATACGATGGATGTGATCGTAGCTAAATCCTTCAACTGGGCATGAATCAATGCCGATCTGTGCCGCAGCTGTCATCATGTTACCTAAGGCAATATACGTTTGTTTTGAAGCCCAATCAAATAATGTACGGTCATTTTCTAGCAGATGAAGATCGTTCTCTTGGAATTCTCTGTAGCGCCCCTTGACCATTTCAAACGTTTCGTCTGTCATTCCTTTGATTTGCTTGTTGATGTATTCTGCATATGCTGAATCATAGCGGGCATCTGTTCTTGCCAAGATGATCACAAAATGGCTGGCAGTTGGAAGCTGCTTGTGCGCCCCCCATGTATACTCTTTTAATTTTTCTCTAAATGCTTCATTTTGAACAACGAGGAACTTCCAAGGCTCAAACCCTACAGAGCTTGGAGAAAGTCTTCCTGTTTCTAAAATAAATGCAAAATCATCCTCTGGAATCTTTTTCGCTGGGTCAAACTCTTTTGTCGCATGACGGAATTCATACGCCTCAATGATTTCTTTTTTTAACTGCTCTTTGTCTCGCATTTTATTCATCCTTTCTAATGAACAGGTGTGTTCCCACAATCCAATTTCTTTCCATTCCTTCATAGAAATTGTTATGATAGGAAAACAAACAACCCGAATGTGTGATGTCCTATCTCTATGGTAAAAGAAAAGCTTCCATTGATTCAAGTACGCACATTTTTGTTCGTTAGGTACAAACATGTTCGTTTAAGAAAGGAATGTTGAGATGAGTGCACCATCCAATCCAGTCAGTATTGTGAATCATGGCTGTCCCGTGTCTATCACTACAAATGTCATCGGAGGGAAATGGAAAGGCGTCATCCTTTATCATTTGACTTGCGGTCCAAAGCGTTACAACGAAATACGCCGGCTTCTGCCAAGAATTTCGCAGCGTGTCCTGACGTTGCAATTACGAGAACTTGAACAAGACGGGATTGTTCACCGTGAAGTCTATGAGGAAGTTCCTCCTCGTGTCGAGTATTCACTGACTTCTCTTGGAAATACGTTAAAGCCCATTATCTTTGCCATGCGTGAATGGGGCGAATCCTATGGGAGAGAAACGCGCCCAAAAGAAAAAAGCTGCCATCTCTAGCAGCTTTTTTAAGATGAAATCGCCGTTGGCTCTTGCTGTGGATCGTCCTTCACAAACAAGATACCAAGCTGGTGATGCTCCCCTTCGTAAGAGGCGCGTTTCTCAAACCTTGTCTGACCATTGAGACCAATGATCTCAAGCTTTGTCAGAGCACGATTGGTTTGTAGTGCTTCATAAAATTCTGAAACGGTTTTGATCTCAATTCCATTGACCTTTGTAATCATTTCTCCGATCTCAAGCTTTAAATCAGCCGCAGGGGTATTCGGAATGATACCAAGCACCATAAGCCCTTGATTCCGCTTAGAGAAAAAGAATGGTGCAGCGTTGTCATTCGCCCTCTGCTTCCATGATAAAAAAGCTCTTCCTGCAATCGCTAGAACAACAGCTCCCCACGCAATCGGCTCAAACCAAATACTTGCCGCACCTACTGCAGCAACAGCTAGACCGAGCATCATAATACGGCGTGACGTAATTTGAATACTGACAATTGGCAGCGATCCTTGAATACGCTGGCCAAAGCCGATGATGTACGGGATCACAATAAATGAAAAGCTTTGATCGTGCACTTGAAGCACAGGCCACCATGGCAGAGAAGAAGTCCATTCACCTGCCGGCATCAGCAAAACAAGTGGTAGAAGCCACAGACGGTTTGCTCGCTGCTGGCCGATCAAAAGTCCTCTCGCACTCATCACCATTGCAGGCGATGTACGTAAATGCGCCGTTCGATAGGCTAACATGCCTTCGGTCATTAACAGTAGCCCTAACAGGATCACAACGGCTGATGCATTCATCATTGAAAGCTGCGGCAGCCAGGAATGGCTCACTTGAACAGACATCAATCCAAATGCCGCAATAAAACTGAAACCGAGTGTGTATGCAGACGAAAGCGCACTCGCCTTAAAGAATAAAGAGAAAACGATGGTCATCGCTGCAATCAGCACGATGAATCCAGGCGGAAGGGAAATCCCTAAGCCTACAGATATGATCGATAGACAAATTCCTGGAACCCATCCCTTTGAATATGTAAATTTCAGTTCATCGTAAACATCTTCTATTCTTGTTTGAAACGCTTTTCTCTCCCGCTTTACGCGGATGTAGCCATATAATAGGCTGATTAATACCATAAAATAAAAAAGAGGATGGATTAAAAACAGACCGACCGCTTTTAATCCGGCTCCCATCCACTCCGAGCTCATTATCGTTCACCGCCCAAGTCAAGCATTTTCTCTTATTCTATCAAATAAATCGATGCTTGACATCAGGTTTATTTCTCCTGATTCATCCAAAGTGTGACATTCGACAGTGAAAAATCTTTTAAATAGTGATTCACATCTACATCTAGTATGCCGCCGAGAAGCTGCATGGACCTCTTGATGTCGGTTAAGTTTATACCAAGTCTCTTATGATTATCCATTAAATAATTGAAGTATATCTCAGCACAGTCTTCATCGATCTCGTCGACTGATTCTACCGTTGTGTAATTGACCAAGTACCTGCTTAACAGCATGAGTAGACTTAATGCCTTTGTAGCCGAAAACGTCACATCTTTCGTACGACTCTTAAGCTCCTCTACCAACTCGTAATATTTTTTCTCTCTCACAATACTTGCCCTTTTCAATTGTGTACCCCCATTTACTAGTTCTTTTAAGAAAAGCGCAAACCTCGGTACAGCTCAATGCTTAAGCTGAATATCCGCAAAAAATAAAATATTTAAAATGAGTGCTACTTTTTATTGTAAGAATTATTTATGTAACATACAACTTTCAAAAGTTTCATTTTCATGACATGTTTAAATCAACAGAAAGTCTCTTATATAAATATGTTATCGGGTAAATTCGAAGGAATGTTATGTTTTTTGTAAAATAAATGAATATATTTCTCGATATAATATATTTTTAAGAATAAATTATTACATGTTCGTAACACTTATGAACCAAAAAAAAGAGGCATTTATTCGCCTCTTTATTTTTTGAGATATAGTGCTTTTAGTGCAGTTTGCAGCTGAAGATCATTCTTTTCATAAGATTTCACTTCATCTACCATCTTGTTCATCATTTTCGCTGTCTTTAAATCAATCACGCCTGATTTTTCGAGATTGTATGTGCTTTGAAATGCGAGTACAGCCTTTTTCGTTTCTTCGTCAAAATATCCATCTACTCTGCCAGGGTCAAATGATAACCCTTTTAACAATGTCTGTGCTTGTCTGACTTCTTCATTGTTCATATCAAGCTGAAGCGGTTCTTTCAGCTGGAGCGGGCCAACGGTGAAGTAATCTGGTTGATGAATCGCAATGGTCGGCACAACGCCTTTTTTGTGAATCCAATTCCCTTTTGGTGTCAGCCACTTATACAGCGTTAATTTAATGTTACTTCCATCTCCCATTGGTACCGCCTGCTGCACAGTTCCTTTACCAAAGGAAACGTCACCTACCACTTCATACTTCCCTGCTTCTTTCATGGCACCAGCCAGAATTTCAGAAGCGGATGCACTTCCTTTATCAATTAAGACATTGACCGGGTATGGTTTTTGTTCTTTTCGTTTTGAAAAATATCGTTTTCGATCGCCATTCCGTTCTGCAATTTGAATATATGGCTGATCCTTTGTGATAAAATGTTTCAAAATGTCTTCCACACTTTGTAGATAGCCGCCAGGATTTCCTCTCACGTCCAGCACAAGGCCTTCCATGCCCTTTTTCTCGAGCTTATTCAAGCTTGCCGTGAAATCCTTCGCCGTATCTTCAGAGAAGCTAGAGATCGCAATATAGCCTGTTTTATGACCATTGACCTCTTTCATTGAAGCCGTTACGGTTTCAAGCGGGATTTCTTCTCGTTTGATATGGAATGTTAGCTCTTTTTCAATTCCATTTCGTCTGATTTTCAAGGCGACAGACGTTCCTTTTTTTCCTCTTATTTTCAGTACAGCATCGTTTAGGCTTTTTTCTTTCATCGACTCACCGTCAATGCTGATGATTTCATCTTTCGGTTTCAGACCCGCCTTTGCCGCAGGGGATTTTTTAAAGGCAGAGACAATGATAATCTTTCCTTCATCCATTCCAACTTCTGCCCCAATTCCTTCAAATGAGGAATCAAGTGAATCCGAAAATTGCTTTGCGGTTTGCTTGTCCATGTATACTGAATACGGATCATTTAAGGTTGAAAGCATTCCTTGTATGGCACCTTCAAGCAGCTTTTGACGATCCACTTCCTCTACATATTCATTCGAAATGAGGTCATAGGCTTTCTCAATTTTCTCCATTCCGTTTTCCTTCGCTCGATCACTTGATTGAGCTTGTCCAGCCACTGCAGCCGCTTTCGGTGACTCCGCTTGAGTCGCCTCTTTATGCGTCATAACCCCTGCACTGATGATGAGAATGACACTTGCCATGATGGATGCGATTTGTTTTTTCATATTTGGCCTCCTTCTTCAACTCTTCCTGATGACCTGAGTTATTATATGCCAGAAGAAGGGATTTCATGTAAAGACATTCTCCTAGGGAGGCTTGACTAATCATTTCATTAGGTGTAATTTTTATTTTGTTACGATCGAGAAGGAGTCATCGCTATGTATATTATATTGACTATGCTTTTATTAGGAATTTTACTAGGGTTTGTAGGAGCTGGCGGGGCTGGTTTTGTCATCGCATTGCTGACGTTAATCTTTGATGTACCAATCCATACTGCACTTGGTACATCTTTAGCTGCTATGGCATTTACGACTTTATCTGGTGCATACAGCCACTACCGGGAAGGAAATATCCAGCTCAAATCAGGTTTGATTGTTGGTGCACTAGCTTGTATTGCTTCATTTGCCGGAGCAAAAGTGGCTCCTTTTATTCCAGAGGATAGCCTGCACTATTTAACAGCTGGTATGCTCTTTTTATCTGCTGTTTTTATGATGATCAAATTGTTTGTCCTAAAAGAAGATGCTGAGCAGCAGCCGCTTTCTTCACGCCAATTGCTGATCAGGGGCATTATATTAGGCCTTGTATCAGGGATGCTTTCAGGGATGTTCGGTATCGGATCAGCACCATTTATTCAAGTGGGGCTTTTGATTTTGCTGAAGCTGTCTATTAGACAAGCTGTTGGCACAACGATGCTAGTGATTATTCCAATCTCTATTGGCGGTGGGATTGGTTATATTTCAGAAGGCTATGTTGACTTTATCCTGCTCGTTCAGATCTTAATCGGTACCGTATTAGGGGCTTTTATTGGGGCAAAATTTACACGCCTTGCGCCAAAACTTTTATTAAAATCCGCTGTGCTTTTAACACCTATTATTGCCGGATTACTGCTGTTATTTTAATTTCATCTACATGAAAAAAGCCGATAACATGATGTTATCGGCTTTTTGTCAGCGGATATATTGCGCTGGATTGACAGCATTTGATTTCGCGCCATTCCATAATCCTTTATGAATTTCAAAATGAAGATGCTGGCCATAAGACTGACCTGTGTTGCCCATATATCCAAGGAATTGACCTTGCTCGACTCTTTGACCTGTTGACACACTTCTTGTTGAAAGATGAGCGTATACCGTTTGATACGTTTGGCCATTGATGTTATGTGTAATGAACACCACGTTCCCATAACTCGACGAGTAGCTTGAGTTCGTGACTGTGCCAGATGCGGCTGCAACGACAGATACAGTGCCTTTTGCAGCGATATCTAATCCGTAATGCTGTCCGCCAGAACGCCCGCCAAAGCCTGATGAGAAACGGCCTGCAGCTGGCTTAATGAAACCTGAGCTACTTGCTGGTGTATCTGACACTTGATCAGATCCTCCACTTGGTGCAGGTGCACTTTTTTCAGCAGCTGCTTGTTCTGCTTTCTTCGCTTCTTCTTTTTGACGGCGTGCTTCTTCAGACTTTACCGCCGCTTTCTGATTCGCTAGAATTTCTTGTTCATTTTCAAGCTTTCCTAGTTCATCATGTGCATGTTCTTTTTCTTCCGTTACATGACCAAGGACTTTTCCTTTTTCTTTTTGCTGTTTAGATAGGTCCTTTTTCAACGTTTCAAGCTCTTTCAAAGATGTTTCAAGTCCACTTAGCTGTTTATTTAGCTCTGCTTCTTTTTGCTCCACTAGCTCCAAATCATTTTCGTGTTCTGTAATCATGTCTTTATCTGCTTCGACGATGGTTGTAACAGCTCCCACACGACTGACAAAATCACTAAAGCTACGAGCACCTAGCAGCACATCTAAATAGTTGATTGTACCGCCACTTTTTTGCATAGAACGAATTCGATCTTTGAAAATCGCTTTTCTCTTTTCAATTCGCTCGTTGATGACTTCAATCTCTTTTTTTAGTTTTTTGATCTCTTGTTTCGTCTGTTTGACCTCTTTTTCTTTTTCAGCGACTTTTTCAGTTGCGACACTTACTTTTTGGTCAATTTTTTCAATTTCTTGCTTGAGCTTTGATTCTTTCTTTTCAAGCTTTGCCAGTTCTGATTTCTTTTTCTTCAAGGTTGATTCAGTCTTCGATGTTTTCTCTTCAATTTGTTGACGTTTTTGATCTAGGTCTTCGTATGCGAATGCACGATTTTCGTTCCCTGGAATGTATAGCCACGTTGTTCCAATAAACGCTGCCATTCCAGCCATCATCAGCTTTCTTTTCAAAACGATATTCCCCTCCCATGACAACTGCCTGCATAAAGAGTCGACCGGATGAATTGGATCAACCGGTCACATCTTCTATAGAATCCTCGAGTGCTGCCATCAATATAAATAGATTTATACTTTCAAGAATTTACGGATGGACGTTAAACTTCCCCACACACCGATAATGGCACCGATCAATAGAAGGATCAGTGATACTTGATAGACAAACGGATTGTATGGAAGCATTGAAATAAATGAACCTTGTACCCTTGGCGCCACCCAGCCGACAGCATATTGATACGTGCCAAGCAATACAGCGATTGGTATAATCGAGCCAAATACACCAAGTAGTAATCCTTCGATGAAGAACGGCCAGCGGATAAACCAGTTCGTTGCACCTACTAGTTTCATAATCTCAATTTCTTTACGTCTAGCAAAAATCGTAATTTTGATCGTATTGGAAATCAAGAACATCGCTGTAAATAAAAGCCCAATAATAAGTGCGATGCCGACATTACGCGCCACTCCGACAACATTAAAGAGTCGGCTGACCTCTTCTTTTCCATAAGTGACTTTATACGTCCCTTTTAGGTTTTCTAATTTCTTCGCTACTTTTGGTGTATCGTGGGGATCTGTTGTTTTCACAATAAACGCATCATTCAATGGATTTTCTTGATCAACCAGTCCCATAGATTGTCCATTTTCACCAAAGCTTTTAATCAGTGCTTTTAGTTCATCATCCTTGGATGAATATTTCACATCACTGATTTCAGGAATCTTCTCAATTTCTGCTTTTAATTCATCCTGCTGCTTTTGATTCGCAGTTAAATCGATGAGAACTTTTACTTCTACTTCTTTCTCAGCGTTCGATGCCATGTTATTCAAGTTGAGCATAATGACAAGAAAAACCCCAACTAAAATCAATGTGACAGTGACCGCACTAATTGATGCAAATGTCATCCACGTGTTTCTTCCAAGTGAACGGAAGCTCTCACGTAAATGCCGCGAGAGAGTTTTAATCATAAATTCCGTACTCCCCTCTTGCTTCGTCACGTACAATCATTCCATCTTCGATTGCGATGACGCGTTTCTTCATGCTGTTTACAATCTCTTTGTTGTGTGTCGCCATGACGACTGTTGTTCCGCGGTTATTAATCTCTTCGAGTGTCTTCATGATTTCCCATGAAGTATCTGGATCAAGGTTTCCTGTCGGTTCGTCTGCAATGACAACCTCAGGATGATTGACGATCGAACGAGCGATCGATACACGCTGCTGTTCACCGCCGGAAAGCTGATCTGGAAATTGACGAGCTTTGTGCTTTAATTGCACCAAATCAAGTACCTCAAGCACTTTTTTCTTAATAATACTTGGCTGTTCACCAATGACTTCAAGAGCAAATGCCACGTTCTCAAAGACCGTGAGACTTGGAAGCAGTTTGAAATCTTGGAATACTACGCCAATTTCTCTTCTCACATAAGGAATTTCTTTTTCCTTCATCGAGCCTAAATCTTTGTTATTAATTAAGATTTTCCCTTTTGTTGGCTTCTCTTCACGATACATCATTTTAATGAACGTGGATTTACCAGCGCCACTGGGACCAACAACATACACGAACTCTCCCGGATGGATAGAGACATTGATTCCATTGATCGCCTTTACACCATTAGGATAGATCTTATAGACTTCCTTCATTTCAATCATGTAATCACCTAATCTTTTCTTATTCGCTGTCAAACAGCTTATCATGATGTTCTGACACTTCTCGTCAAAAAACGTTATGTATGGTCACGCACATACCCTTCGATACGCACAAGCAATTTATGTCCTTTTCATCCAAAAAGATGAAAAAATTGAATCGTCTAAATTTCAACAACTCCAATTATACGTCATGAATCGACGCAATGGTATTACATTTATATTTCAAAACTTATAAATAAAAGGTAAATAGAGCAACCAAAACCGAAAAACATGTCTTTTTACCCTTATTTTTTAAATAAAATTTAATATAATACGTTTTCATACTGTCCAAAAGTCTTTTTCTACAAATAGAAAATAAAAAAACCTTGTCGATTAGACAAAGGTTTTATTTTTTCTCTGCAAGCCATTTGGCGACTTCTTTTGCTTGTTTTTCATCTACCATTCCGCTTGGCATAGATCCTTTACCGTTCTGAGCAATATCTGCAATTTGGCTTTCATTATATTTTTTCCCGACTTCTTTCAGGCTTGGGCCGCCTCCGCCAGATAAGTCTTTTCCATGACAGCCAATACAGTTTTGCTGATAAATCTCTTCACCACTGCTCACACTTGAAGCACTTTTACTGCCTTCTTTGTCACTGCTGCTTGAATTTCCTCCACAAGCCGCAAGTACAAAAAGCATAGCGACAAAAAGAAGCGTTAATCCGCTCTTTTTCATGTATTTCCCTCCCTTACAATCATTTGGTCAACGTTATTATATCCTTGTTTACGCCCTTTTAAAACCCTCACCAAGCACCTCTTTTGCATCCATGACGATGACAAACGCTGATGCATCGATCGCTTTTACCACTTGTTTCAACTTTGTGAATTGTGACTGCCCTACAACACACATTAAAATAGGCCGGTCATGGTCGGTGTACCCACCTACTGCTGAAATCTTCGTTACACCACGATCAATTTGATCAAACACCGCCTGTCTGACCTCATCCTCATGGCCCGTAATAATCATAGCCATCTTCGAGTGACTAAAGCCAGCCTGTACGACATCAATCGTCTTGCTAGAAATGAACACTCCGATCACAGCGTACAGTCCTTCTTCAATCCCAAAAACAGTCATGGCCGCCAAAACAATCAAACCGTCCATCATTGCTAAACAAGTACCTAACGTCAGCCCTGTATATTTATTGATGATTTTGGCCGCAAGTGCCGTTCCTCCCGTTGAACCATTGCCGAGGAAAACGAGCCCAATCCCGATCCCAATCACTACACCGCCAAATATTGCTGCGAGCAGTGCTTCATGGGTGACAGGAGCAATGTGTCTTGTTAAGAACACCATTAAAGGTAAAAAGACAGAACCAACGAGCGTTTTTACCCCAAATGTTCCACCTAATAAATAAAAGCCTGCGATAAAGAGCGGAATATTGAGACCCCATTGAACATATGCAGCTTCAAAGCCGAATGATTGCATAATGGTACTGATTCCGCTCACACCGCCAGCAGCAATCTGATTTGGTAATAATAACGTATTAAAGCCAACCGCTACGATAGCTGATCCTATTAAAATGAGTAAATAATTTTTCACTTCAATCCAAAATTGAGAATGTTCCTGCTTCATGTCTTTCTTCCTCCGTTACTTCTGAATGCACACCTATTTTAAGCCCTCTCATTCGGATTGTAAATAACAGCCAAATGCAGTGCTAATGGATTAATACTTTATCACACAGCCGGATCAGCGTACTTGCCGTTTGGCAGAAGAGTAAATGATGGTATATTTAATATGTACATGAGAAAGAAGGGACATACGATGAAGAAAATACTGAAGATCACCGGTATTACATTACTTGCACTCATCATCTTAGCTTTTGGTGCTTTCTATACATGGAGCCGCTTTACATATGGACCATCGGAAGCGTTAAAAAAGCAGATGAACATTGAGCAGGTCGATCATAAAAACGGGGTATATTCATTTGAAGCATCGAAAAGCGATACTGGCATCATTCTATATCCTGGGGCAAAAGTTGAACCTCTTGCGTATGCCTATCTTGGGAATGCGCTGATGAAGAAAGGCTATTCGGTCTTTATCCCAGACATGCCATTTTCCTTCGCAATATTTAATACGAAGAAAGCAGACGATATCCTCAAAAGTCATCCAGCCATCAAGCATTGGTACATTGGCGGGCATTCGCTAGGCGGAACAGCTGCCGCTATGTATGCAGAGAAAAATCAAAGCAAGCTGGACGGCCTCTTTTTCCTTGCCTCCTATCCTGCATCAGATGATTTGAAACAGGCTTCCTTGCAAGTATTATCTATTTCAGGCGAAAAAGATGGTCTCGCAACACGAGAAAAAATCAAAAAATCGAAAAAGCAGCTGCCTTCTCAAACGGTGTATCATGAGATAAAAGGTGGTAATCATGCTCAATTTGGCATGTATGGCAAACAAAAAGGGGATCAGCCTGCAGACATTCCAGTCCTCACGCAACAAAAAGACATCGTTCAGACGATGCTGGAATGGGTAAAACCAGCAAAAAAGCTCCCGTAATGGGAGCTGCAAGATTGTTGACAAAGGGCTAAAATGAACTTGATTTTAGCCCTTTGTCTTCTTTTCAGCGTGATAGAAAACCTTTGCAGTCTAGGAAGGACGAGCATCGGCGCGGAGCGAATTTGACATTCGTGAGCACCGAAGCGCAGGACTGACAACGAATGCGAGGGTTTGTCTACACGCTGAAGCTCCCATAATGGGAGCTTTTCATTTTTTATGCCTTCGTCGCTTCTAAAAACTCTTCAGCATCTGCCACAGCCAGTGAAATGGCCTCTTCCCAAAATGCTTTTTGAGTAAGGTCGACACCTAGGTGCTTATATGCCAAATCTTCTACAGTCATTGACGCTGTATCTTTTAATAGCGCAATATATTTCTCTTCAAATGATGCCCCAGCCTGCAATGCTTTCGCGTAAATACCTAGCGAGAACATGTACCCGAAGGTGTAAGGGAAGTTATAAAACGGAACACCTGTAATATGGAAATGCAGTTTAGACGCCCAGAAATGCGGATGGTATTCATCTAAAGAGTCGCCAAAGGCTTCCTTCTGTGCTTCTACCATCAACTCATTCAAGCGGTCAGCTGGCACTTCTCCTTGTTTGCGCTCTTCATAAAAACGTTGTTCAAATAAGAAGCGTGATTGAATATTCATAAAGAATGCCACACTACGCTGCAGCTTATCCTCTAGCAAACTGAGACGCTCTTCTTCATTGGCCGCCTCTTTTAATGAAGCATCTGCCACAATCATTTCAGCGAATGTCGACGCAGTTTCAGCTACATTCATCGCATATTTACGATTCAACATCCGAACATCCTGCATGACTTCCTGATGGAACGAATGACCAAGCTCATGTGCTAGTGTCGCTACATTGGATGGAGTCCCTGAGAAGGTCATAAAAATACGTGATTCTCCGCTATCAGGGAAATTCGTACAGAAACCGCCCACTCGTTTGTTTGGGCGATTCTCAGCTTCTACCCAGCGTTCATTAAAAGCTTTTTCAGTAAAAGCAGCAAGCTCTTTTCCAAACCCTGCGAAATGCTTGATAATAAAAGCGGCTGCGTCTTGATAAGAATAGGTCTTTGTCTCACTTCCAATAGGTGCTCCCACATCAAACCAGCTCAGTTTATCAACCTCAAGCATGTCAGCTTTACGTTGTAAATATTCAATGAATGGCTGTTTATGTTCATCAATGACAGACCACATTGTATCGAGCGTCTCTTGTTTCATCCGGCAAATATCAAGAGGCTCTTTTAGTATATGATCCCATCCTCTGGCTTCATATACTTGTAGACGAAAACCAGCGAGATGATTGAGTGTGCTTGCAAACAAATGTTCATCCTGTGTCCATGCATGTTCTAAATTATGATAGACGGCTTTTCTCACTTCACGGTCTGAATCATCCATCGCATTTTCTGCTTGGCCTACAGAGATCATTTGTGTTTCACCATTTTGCTCAAATGGAATGGTAATTTTGTTCACCAAGCTAGAATAAAGTTCATCCCACGCATGATAACCATCTACTGCTAGCTTTTGAATGAGTGTTTCCTGTTCAACAGGCAGTTGATCTTTCACATGTTCTCTTCGTTCATTTAATATGTAACGAACATCTGAAAAAGCGACTGAATCCATTAATTCTTCCCACTGGCTAGTAGAAATCGCAGCAAGTGATTGATCAAACCCGGCTAGAATGGTTCCTAATTCAGCTTCCAGCTTGGCAATAGATCCTCGGAGGCTGCCCGCCTTCATATCCTTTGTATTTTGAGATTGTAGACAAGATACAAATGAACCTGCTTGTGCTAATTTTTTATATGTGATTTCATACGTTTCAAGGACAGCTGTTAACTTTTTTTCAATTTGTGTATCTTCTTTTGAAAAGGCATCTACCTTTTGTCGTAACTCATCTAATAGCTGCTGTATATGCTCTAAGTATGTGATAAATTCTGATGAAGAACTGCCTCCTTTAAAAAAGGCATCTAAATCCCACGTCTCTTGTAATGGTTTTAATCCCAAATTATTTCCCCCTTTAATTGCTAATTTCATCATACAAAGGATATAGAGTCAGTATGGCATATGTATTCCTTTATATTCATTATATTTTCTCACAATTAAAAAAACCCGGCAAGAAGCCGAGTTTTTATGATAATTTTGAACGTAAATACGCATCGATAAAGGAATCTAAATCTCCATCCATCACCGCTTGAACATTTCCCATCTCCGTGTTGGTACGATGGTCTTTCACAAGAGAATATGGGTGGAAAACATACGAGCGAATTTGGCTTCCCCAGCCAATTTCTTTCTGTTCTCCTCTGATTTCATCCAATTCCGCCTGTTGTTCTTCGATCCGTTTTTGATAAAGCTTAGACTTCAGCATTTTCATTGCACGTTCTCTGTTTTTGATTTGAGATCTTTCCGTTTGGCACGTCACGACGACATTTGTTGGGATGTGTGTGATACGAACCGCAGAGTCCGTCGTATTGACGTGCTGCCCCCCTGCACCACTTGCACGATACGTATCCACCTTAATATCCTCTGTACGAATATCGATATCAATTTCTTCATTAAATTCTGGCATGACATCACAGGAAACGAAAGATGTATGTCTACGGCCAGATGAATCAAATGGAGAAATACGGACTAAACGATGGACACCTTTTTCTGCTTTTAAGTAACCGTAAGCGTTATGTCCTTTAATCAGTAATGTCACAGACTTAATTCCTGCTTCATCACCAGGAAGATAATCAAGTGTTTCGACCTTAAAGCCTCTGCGCTCTGCCCAGCGGGTATACATTCTGAGGAGCATCGATCCCCAGTCCTGTGATTCCGTTCCACCTGCACCCGGGTGAAGCTCAAGAATGGCATTGTTTTTGTCATACGGTTCACTTAAAAGAAGCTGCAATTCAAACTCGTTAAATTGTTTTGTTAAGTTCTTCAGTTCTTTTTCAAGCTCTGCATGAAGATCCTCATCGTAGTCTTCTTTTAATAAATCATGCGTCATTTGCAGCTCATCATGAGATTCACTGAGCTCATGATATGTATTCACATAATCCTTCAGTGCATTGGCTTCATTAATGACACCTTGCGCTTTTTGCTGGTCATCCCAAAAGTCAGCCTCTGACATCGTGGCCTCAAGCTCTGCAATTTTCGCTTCTTTTGTATCGAGGTCAAAGAGACCCCCTAAAATCAGCTAGCCTGCTAGCCATATTTTCAAGCTCTTGTCTAATTTCTACTAATTCCATATCCTTCACCTCATAGATGTATGGGGGCTGACATGAATAGAAAGAGGTTTTCACCTCTTTCCATTACTTATTCTGTCTTCCCATGACAATTTTTATATTTCTTGCCGCTTCCGCAGTGACATGGTGAGTTTCTTCCGATATCCACCACTTTACGCACCGGCTTTTTCTTCACTGTTTTCTCCTCATCGCCTTCTTGAGGCTGATGAGCAGTTGTTTGTCCTTGAACGACTTCTTCACGTTCTAGGTTGTTTTGGATTTCTGATTTTAGCACATATTTAGCGACGTCATCTTCAATTGAAGCGACCATATGCTCAAACATCGCAAATCCTTCCATTTGATACTCACGAAGCGGATTGGTTTGTGCATATGCACGTAAATGGATTCCTTGACGCAACTGATCCATTGCATCGATATGATCCATCCACTTCGAATCTACTGCACGAAGAACGATGACTTTTTCAAATTCGCGCATTTGTTCATCGCCAAATGTCTCTTCTTTTGCATCATATTTCTCTTTAATCCGCTCCATGATGAATTCGGTGATCTCATCTGCTTCTTTACCGAAGATATCTTTGACCGAAATGGCACCTTCATCTAAATAGTTCGTGTTGATTAATTCAACAAGACCATCTAGTTTCCATTCTTCTGGAAGTTCTTCTTTCGGCGTGTAAGATCCAACAGCCCGCTCAATAGACGATTGAATCATATTGATCACAATCGATTTCAAGTTATCAGAATCGATGACTTCAAAACGCTGTTTGTAAATGACTTCACGCTGTTGACGAAGAACATCATCATATTGCAGAAGCTGCTTACGGGAATCAAAGTTATTCCCCTCAACACGTTTTTGAGAAGATTCAACAGCTTTTGAGACCATTTTACTTTGAATTGGAGTAGAGTCATCCATACCGAAGCGATCAAGCATCGCCATTGTCCGCTCTGCACCAAATCGGCGCATCAATTCATCTTCCATTGAGAGATAGAATTGAGTAATCCCTGGGTCTCCTTGACGACCAGAACGACCACGGAGCTGGTTATCAATACGGCGTGATTCATGACGCTCTGTACCAATAACAGCAAGACCGCCTAGTTCTTTCACACCTTCGCCAAGCTTGATGTCTGTTCCACGTCCCGCCATGTTTGTCGCAATTGTGACGGCACCTTTTTGTCCAGCTTCCTCAATAATTTGTGCTTCACGCTCATGGTTTTTCGCGTTTAACACTTGATGAGGGATGCCTTTATTTTTAAGCAGTTTTGAAATTAATTCAGATGTCTCAACCGCAACAGTTCCGACAAGGACCGGCTGTCCTGTCATATAACGCTGTGCGACGTCTTCAGCTACTGCTTTAAATTTGCCATCCATCGTGCGGTAAATTAAATCAGGTCTGTCATCACGCACAACCGGTTTATTGGTTGGGATTGTGACAACCTGCATATTGTAAATGTTACGGAATTCCTCTTCTTCCGTTTTCGCTGTACCTGTCATACCAGATAGCTTTTCATACATACGGAAGTAGTTCTGGAACGTAATGGTTGCAAGTGTCATGCTTTCATTCTGCACTTCAAGACCTTCTTTTGCTTCAATGGCTTGGTGCAGACCTTCACTATAGCGACGTCCTTTCATTAAACGTCCTGTGAAGGAGTCAACGATGACGACTTGGCCATCTTCCACAACATAATCAACATCTTTTTGCATCGCAACATGCGCCTTAAGAGCCTGCGCGATATGGTGGTTAAGAGCGACATGTTTGACATCAAACAAGTTCTCAATGCCGAATGCTTTTTCCGCCTTCGTCATTCCGCTTTCCGTCAGCTGTACACTTTTTGTTTTAATATCATAAGTGAAATCGTCTTCTATTTTTAACGTACGAACAAAGGCATTTGCTTGTACGTAAAGTTTCGTCGATTTTGCAGCTTGTCCAGAAATAATAAGAGGTGTTCTCGCTTCATCAATTAAGATGGAGTCAACTTCATCGATGACGGCATAATGAAGTGGTCTTTGAACCATTTGCTCTTTATACAGCACCATGTTATCTCGTAAATAATCAAAGCCAAGCTCATTGTTTGTTGAATACGTGATATCAGCAGCGTACGCTTCTCTTTTTTCATCTTTGTCTAAACTGTTTAAGTTCAAGCCAACCGTTAATCCAAGAAATTCGAAAATCTTGCCCATTTCCTCTGCATCACGGCTTGCCAAATATTCGTTGACTGTCACAATGTGGACGCCTTTTCCAGAAAGAGCATTCAAATAAACAGGCATCGTTGATGTCAACGTTTTCCCTTCACCTGTTTTCATCTCAGAGATATTCCCTTCATGTAGGGCAATCCCCCCCATGAGCTGCACCTTAAATGGGAACATTCCTGTCACGCGGCGGGAAGCCTCACGAACCGTTGCAAATGCTTCAACCAAAAGGTCGTCTACAGATTGTCCTTTTTCAAGTTTTTCTTTAAATTCGATCGTTTTATTTCGTAAAGCCTCGTCAGATAATTTCTCGAAATCTTGAGCGAGAGCTTCGATTTCATTTGCCTTTTTTTCATATCGGCTGATCGTACGTTTCGTAGGATCAAACACTTTGTTTAAGATTCCAAGCATATAATAACGCTCCTCTATTTCATGCAATTTTTCGGCATGTCCAAAAGTTTGACAGGTCCATATTTACCTGCATTTATCATACCATACCTTCCTTGATTTCCAAAGAATTTGCAATGATTTAGCACAAAAAACCCGCCCCTAATGAAGGGAACGGGTTTACTTTTTTTAGGTCATTTTCGGATCAAAAGGAACGAATGATTAAGCGTTCGGCTCAATGAGTCCATATTTACCGTCATTTCGGCGGTATACCACATTGGTCAAATTTGTCTCAGCATTTGTGAAGACAAAGAAACTGTGACCTAACATGTTCATTTGGAGAATGGCCTCTTCGCTATCCATTGGTTTTAGATTGAAGCGTTTTTGTCTGACGATTTCTGTTTCATCAATTTCTTCGTCATCTTGAACTGCTACTTCGGAAGCACCGTTTCCTCCAGCAAATAAATGCTTTTTCGCACCTTGCTCACGGAATTTACGGTTCACTTTCGTTTTATGTTTTCTAATTTGACGTTCTAATTTACTGGTTGCTAGGTCTACTGCATTGTACATATCCTCATTATGCACCTCTGCTCGAAGTGCTAGATCAGTCATTGGAATGGTAACCTCAACTTTAGATTCTTGATCGTTGTAAAATTTCAAGTTCACGTTGACTGAAGCATCAACATCTGACTCAAAATAACGCTCCAGCTTTCCAATTTTTTTCTCGACATGATCTCTTAGTGCAGGTGTTACTTCGATGTTTTCTCCTCGGACATTGTAATTCATGTAAAGAACGCCTCCTTTAAAATTAAGGATATGTAAACTTATTTCTACTTTTCCCTCCTTTTCTCCTGCTCAAACGTAAAAAAAATGTGAATTTTTATTGAAATTTGTCGAATCCTGCGGTGCTTCAGCTTTTACTTGATAGGTGATGAATATATATTCGCTTGATTCTTGAAAAAGACCATCGCACTGTTAAATCTTGAAAGATGAAATAGATGTTTTCAGTGATTGAGACAAAGATTTTAAATCCTCCGCAGCTGCTTTCATTTCCTCATTCGCCGCTAGTGATTCTTCAACAGCCGCCGACATGTACTCTGTTTCCTCAGAATTTCGCTTGGCTCCTTCTTCTATCACACCAATTGTTTGAGAAATTTCTTCTGTACTAGCTGAGATTTGCTCTGTCGTAGCAGAAAGCTCCTCTGCTTTCATCGAGATATCACGGATGGATTCCAGAATTTCTTGAAAGCTCTGTTCAGACAATTGCGATACTTTCACACCTTCTGCTACATCTCGTTCCACTTTCGTCATAGATTGAGACGATCTTTCAGTATCTTTGTTCACGTTGGTGAGTAACTGACTAATTTGATCAGTCAGCTGACTTGATTCTTCCGCCAGCTTTCTGACTTCATCTGCAACAACCGCAAAACCTCGTCCATGTTCCCCAGCCCTTGCTGCTTCAATGGCTGCGTTTAAAGCAAGTAAATTTGTCTGATCTGCAATGGCATGAATATTCCCCAGCAGGCCTTGAATGCCGGTAAATTGTACTTGTACATTGGCCATTGTAGAATGATGTTCATTCACAGATTCCTTAATAGAACTCATTTGTTTCACAAATTGTTGAATGAGGGATGCGCCCTCTTCAGCCTTTTCAGTCACTGAAATTGAGTGACCCGAAACATCAGACGTATGTTCAGCCGCATTATGCATACCAGTCGAAACTTCTTGAATTGAAGAAGCTACTTTTCCTACTGCATCCGATTGTTCACGTGAAGCTTCACTGACCTGTTCAATCGAGCTAGACGTCTGTTCACTAGCCGAAATGGTTTGACTGATGGTTTCTTCAAATTGCGCAGCAGAATCAGCTAATTGCCTTGATCCATTTTGCACCTGTAGGATGAGCTGACGCAAATGAGCGGTCATTTGGTTAAAAGCCGTACCGAGCTGGCCAATTTCATTTTTAGAGGTTACTTCAATCTCTTCAAGTGTGAGGTCACCATCTGCCATTCTTCTTGCTGCATGTGTGACAGAGACAATCGGTTTTGTCATACGATGAACAAACCTTGTGCCAATGACTAAAAAGCCGACTATAATCGCTGCGCTAACGAGAATAAGCGTCAGCAATAATTGGTTACTTTCTTCATTGAGCTGACTGATTTTTTGATCACGCTGTTTCAATTGTTTTTGAGCAAATTCTTTTGTAAAGGTATGTATTTCTTGTTCGATAGGTTGTAATTCTTGACTGAGGCGGGTGTTGAATTCTTTTTGATTGTTGGTATTCAATGAGATAAATAGCCTTTTCGTGGATTCATAATAAAGCTCATTCTTCTGAGAAATCTTTTCTAACAATTTTTTTGCTTGTTTGACTGTACTCAGTTTTAAAGCATCACCTGTTTTTTTATTAATATCAACATAGGTATCTTCAATATTTTGTGAGACTTTCCTATCCTGAACAACCACATACGTTTTAATTTGTGCTTCCTGCTTTTGCAGCAGTGCTTCTAATTCCAGCGAGGTCTGGTACAGCTTCACTTCTTTGGTGAGGAGTGCTTTATACGATTGATCTGTTTTGTAGTAGATAAAGCTAGAAAATCCTAAAATACTGACAAACAATATACATATGACAATAAGCCCAAATAAAAATTGATTTTTTAGTCTCATAAATTCCTCCGAATGGTCTGAATTGAACAAAAATTAATGAATGACATACGGCCTCATACAGGCATGTATTTCATCCATCCACTTTCTATATTCAGGTATAAAATATGATGTAAGGAATGACTGGAAGTGATTTGAAGGGAATGTATAGAAAGCTAGTATATCGAAACTTAAAAAAATTTGGTCAAACGATCGAATCGTCTTGGCAAAGTGCTCATTTTCAATAATTGAAAGCAGAAGCGGGTGTGTTGTCTCTAAATGAAAGAAGGCATGGATCAGATCATTAAAGATCCGATCCCCTTCTGTTTTAGCGAAATCCTTCTCAATTTCATCTAAATATTTTAGACTCTCTTCTATCGTATATAGAAGGTCATAATATGTGGTTAATAAAATATAGTCATCTGAACGATACGCCACAGGTCTCACCTATTTATTTCCGTTTATCGTAGTATACGCCGTCACTTGTCATGGGCTGATACGGATTTTGATAATTCAGCTGTTTTGTTTTCTTACGTTGAATGGCTTGAATATCTGCCTTGATCCCATTTTGAATCTCCGTTAACTGCTTGGCCATCAGTTGATCTGTTTGAATGATTTCTTTGATTTTCTCTTTTTCTTGAACGGAAAGCTCATGTTGAATGTCTCTCATTAGTTCGTCTCTCTCAACTAAAAAAGCATCAAAGTCTTCAACGAGTGTTTCGCTTTGCGGGTTGGCCTCTATTTCCGCTGCCATTTTTAACGTTTGGTCATGCAGTTGGTCCACAATACTCATAGAGATCCCCCAATAGAGTGGTGACGCCCTTTTCGATCGGTTTGAATGACTTCCTTCCAAGCATCTCGGAAATCAGTCACATATTGCTCTACTTCATTCAGGATCTCTTCGTCATTTTGCAGATTGGCTTCAATCAGTCTTCGATAAATGTAGTCATACATACTTGCCATGCTCTTTGATACATCATACGTACGATTTAAGGTGACATTTAATTCTTGAATGATGTTTTGAGCCTTTTTCAGGTTCAAGTTTCTCATTTCAGCATCTTCTTTTTGAATGCCATGCTTTGCTAGTCTAATAAACTTTAAGCATCCTTCATAAAGCATAAGCGTTAACTCGGCCGGTGTTGCGGTCTCAATAGAATTTTTCTGATAGGCGGCATAAGGGTTCTGAATTGCCATATGTTATAAACCTCCAATTATTGTCCAAGCAGTTGAGAAAGATAGCCAGATTGGTTGTTTAGCTTTTGAATCGCACTATCCATGGCGTTAAACTTTTTGTAGTAACGAGCCTCCACCATTTTTAAACGATCTTGGAATGTGCTCATTCGTTGAGTCAAAGAATCAAGGTCCTTACCAAGTCCGTATTCTTTTAGCTCCATTGTTGTACTACCAGCTTTTGTTTGAATACTCTTTGTATAGGCTGTTAAAGAATTTTTGACACGATAGATGATTCCTTGTTCTTTATATTGCTGCTGCGCTTTATCTTTATCTTTTGAATCTACATTTAGCGAACCTGACATAAATATTTGACTAATCTTTTGTGGGTCTTCTTGAATAGCTTTTCTTAGCTTCGGTTCATCAATGACAAGCTTTCCGCCATCTTTATATTTATCTGAAGTGGCAATTCCGATTTGTGTCATGTGAATTTTATTCCCATCACTTGTCGTAATATCAACATAAAAATCACTTCTTAATTTAGATGCACCAGATCGTAAAATTGAATCACTTCTCAACAAGCCTGACTTCGCAGTCGTTTCCCATAGCTCGACTTCTTTGTCAGACATGGCTTTTTTCTCTTCAGCTGTTAATGGATAGTAGTCTCTATTTCTTTTTTCATTGACTTTACCATTGATCTCTTCAACAAGTTCATTGTATTTATCAACGAATTGTTTGATTTTATCAAAGATGGCATCGACATCTGTTGAAACGTTCAAACTGACAGGCTTATCTGTTGTTCCTTTAAGTTCATATGTGATACCAGCCTGCGTGAAGGTATTATTGTTATTTTCCATTTTGAGACCATTAATTTCGTATTGCGCTTTCTGCCCTTGAGTAGTCGCAACTAATTTATTATCTCCATCCACTTGGAATCCTAATTGCGTTAAAAATGAAGCAGAATTGCCATCTGCTGCCTTAATACTGACACCTTCACCAGTCGTACGCGAAGTCAGAGCGATCGTATCTACGTAGTTGGTTCCATCAAAGATCTGGCCTTTATAAGCCGTGACACCTAGTTGAGCGTTGTTCAATTTTGACACGATTGAATCAAGGGTATCTGTATCAGTTGTATTAATGGTAACTGTTTTAGGTGTTGTAGAATCTGGTGTCGTCACCTCAAACGTAAACGTACCGTTTGAAGCAGTAAATCCAGATGGACTAGAAGATTTGAATACGGATGCTGTCGCTAGTTGGGTCACATTAATCGAGCCAGAGGTAGCATTTGTTGAGCCAGTTGCTGTGACAGCAGATTCATTGGAGCTAGTGACCTTTTTTGCGCCATAAGTACTCGGATATGTTAAATTTAGTTTGGCAATGAGATCATCTAATTCTTTGACCTTTGAATTGACCTCGCGATAGCTGTCTCTTTGCCATTCAAGTGTTTGTTTCTGACGTGTCATTTTATCAAGAGGTGCTTGCTCAGTTTTCATTAACTTTGAGACGATTTCATCAATATCAAATACATTAGAAAATCCAGTAATTCGATTAACCATGGTTTATGTTCTCCCTTCAATTACATTCTTTTATCGACAAATAAACCGACAATCTCTGTCATTGCCGCATAGAAATCAAGCCATTCTTTGGAAGGAATCTCTCTAATGACTTCTTCGGTTTGGTTATCTACGACTTTGACATAATATTCATTGAGTTTTTCATGCAATTCAAATTGAAGATGAAATTGAGTAGGTTCAATCAGCTTATTTGCTCCTTGAAGCGTTTTCTCAATTTCTTCTTTTGAAACGACTTTTCCATTTGCTTGTAAATCAGTGTTTGCATTGTCATTTTGATGATTCGTAACACGGGTTTGAAATGCATCAATCAGTGGCTCTAGCGAAGTCAACTTACCAACAGACATAGTTATTCAGCTCCTGTGCTTTGATCTATCTTTTATATCGGCTTTGAATTATTAAATTAAATATAGATGGCCCGATTTGTTAAAGTTTCATATAGATGATGTACTTCTACGGTTTCACACGGAGGAGGATAGACAAATAGGATAAAAAAATCCTCACTTTTTTTGTGAGGATAATTGAGAAAGTAGATCAAAGGACAAGCTAGCAGCACGGCTGTTTTCTTCTTGAATAGACAGGTATACTTCCTTCCTGTGAATATCAATATGCTTAGGAGCCTCAATTCCGACTTTTACTTGGTCGCCTTCAATCGCAATAATTTTAACTTCAATATCGTCGCCTATTTGAATCGATTGATTTAATTTACGAGATAGAACTAACATGAGGAAGCCACCTCTAGCAAATGTTTTGTATGATAGGCTGAATCATGCAAAATGACCTGCTTGGCTTTCATGTTTTTCCGATTCACAATAATAGGCGCTCTTAAATTGGCTGTCGTTTTTTCAATAGAAGATCCCATTGTTAAAATAACCATGACTTCCACATCATTGGCATCTTCTATCCCAAGAATGTCTACAACCGATTCTTCTAAGTCAAATTCATATTGATTGAAGAACAAAAATGGGCTGCTGACAATAAAGCCTAGTTCTGTATTTTCCAAAGATTGGAGAACTAAAAATGGGGATTCTTCTGATAAAGGTAAAATGACAAATTGTTTTTGATCCAGAAATCCTGGTATCCCATTAGAGAAGTGAATGATTTGCTCCTCTTTAATCGTCACTTCGCCATGGTATTTTGTTTGAATGATCATAATTCACGACCTTTTTCATTTTTCTTAACTATACCTTATCACCATTTTGACCTGTTTCGTCAACTTCTATTTTTAATTCTGGGTATTGTAACATATCAATATGAACTTTACCTGGCTGGTAGTTAACAATTGGTTTATGAGGTGTTGCCTCTATAATAGCTTTTTGCGGCTCCACATCAATTTTAAGTTCAGATGGCTCATAATGAATTTTCACACTAAAAAATGAAGGAATCACACCGATGTTGAATTGTTTTGCTGGAGGACTGCCGTTGATTTTCGCAAACTCAGCAATCGCATTCCCACCATTCTCGATCTTGATGAGTTCACTTCCTTCTTCCGCTCTACGCCCCATTCCTTCTCCAATCGCACGTTTCCCCTCAGCCGCCCATTCCTCTGAACGCCTAAAAATCGACTTAATATCCATATCGGCAAATGCCTCGGTTTGATCTATGGTTAATTTCGACGGTGTCCTTGTGATATTCATGACAGCTCTTGGCTGCTGAATGTCAAGATCCGCTCTTGGCTGCTCTACTTCTTGCTTGGAAGGGGTTGTCGACATTTGCAGCTTTGCATAAGTTTGCTCCATTAACAATCTAGGGATTTGCATAGGTTCACCTCCATGATGCAAAAAAGCACCCAACGGATGCTCTTTCTTATCTTAAGAAATCGACAAGGGATGGCTGAATCACTTTAGCTGTCGTCGCTAAAGCAGCTCTATTCACAGTCTCTTGTTGAAGAAGATCAAGAATGGCTTTTTCACTTTCTACATCTTCGGCATCTGATTTAGCCTTTTTCAGCACTTCAAATTGCGAAGTCAAACGGCTCCCGACTAAGTCGATACGATTGGATCTAGCCCCAAGATCTGAACGCTCAGCACTCATCACTTCTTTAAACTGATCGATATTTCCTAATGCATCATCTGAATTTGTAAACGTTCCATTTTTTAATGAGTTTTCTAAATCAGTCAGCATTTCAATGACATTTTGACCACTGGCAGATTGCCCACCAAAAGCTGAAAGAGGATTTGAATTCACATTTAATGTGATTCCATCAGAAATGTTCGACTGAACCACGTTTGCATCTGTATAGTTTTCAAAGTTAAATGTAAACGTACCATCTGCATTCTCTACAACTGGTTTAACATTGGTATTCGTCCCATTAAAAACAAACTTACCTAACATCTGCGTGTTCATTGCATCAATGATTTGATTCTTCATCTGACCAATTTCCACTCCGATAGCAGCTAAATCTTCTGGCTGTTTTGTTCCATTGGCCGCATCGAGTACTTTATCTCGTATATTTGACATGATATCAATTATTTCAGTGACACTTGTTTCAGATGTATCAATCCAGTTTCGTGCCTCATTTAAATTAGTTTGGTATTGCTCATTTCGAAACATGGCTGTACTATATTGAAGACTTTTCACTGCTGCCACAGGATCATCAGACGTTTTTGTGAAACGTTTTCCAGACTGTGCCTGCTCATTAATTTTAGAGAGTTTTTCATAACTTTTACTAATATTTCGAAGTGAATTTTGAGAAATCATACTTTGCGTGACTCGCATCAGTTACCCTACCTTCCTACGACTCCCATGCCGTTTATTATTTTATCTAATACTTCGTCTTGCATCGTCATAATTCTTGCTGCTGCATTATACGCATGCTGGAATTGGATCATGTTCGTCATTTCTTCATCAATAGATACAGCACTAGTTGACATCCTGCGTTCATTGGCTGAATTCACAAGAGCTGCTGAACTGCTTTCAAGGGTCATGTTCTTTTTAGCTTGTATCCCCATTTCAGCAATGACATTCTGATAGTAATCCTGAATCGTTGTGGTATTTCCGCCGATTGGCAGCTTTAAGTTTTGAATATTAGCTAATTTCGTAGCATTCGAACCATCACCTTGCGTTTGATTAAGAGATGCAGCAATGTTATCTGTCGATGCTAAAATCACGTCACTCACTTTGATACGGGCTGCCAAGCCTTTATTCAAATCATTGTTATTCTCAATATCGAAAAAGTCTTGTCCACTTGTGCCATTTAACGTGTACCCTTGCTTATGGACATCGTTAAAAGCATCCATAAATACTTTTGCTACTTCATCCAGCTCAGCAAGCATATCCGGGTACATGCCTTTTTCATCTCCATTAGACATGTAGCCATACGCCTCAACAAGTGCTTTTACTTTACCATTCACTTGTAATTGATCAGCTGCGATGGTTGTCGTTCCAAATTGGAGTGAGTTAACAAGTCCTGTCGTATTATCATAGGAAAGTTGCAATTCAGATTTTTCATTAGTAATGCCATTTAAAATCGTTCCAGCAGATTGTCCATTAGCACCGATAATGTCGATGTTAACGGTTCCTTCAGCAATTTCCAGAGCATTTCCTCCAGAAGGGTTGTAGCTCACTTTAATATCAACAAGTGAGGAAAGCTGATCTATAAGAGCGTCGCGCGTATCATAAAGATCATTGGGAAGATAACCATTTGGCTCAACGGTTGCAATCTGTTTATTCACTTCATCAATTTGAGTTAATAGGGTGTTCACATTTTTTGCCGTTGAATCGAGTTCAGTTTTTAAATTCTTTTGTATCGTTGTTAAAGAAGAATTTAGCAGGCGGAATTGATCTACTAAAGCCTGAGCACTTGTCTTAACAACTGTACGGGCTGAAGCAGTATCAGCATTTTTCGATTCTGATAAGACTTGTAATGATTTCCAGAGATTATCAAAGGCTCTATTCAAGCCTTCATCTGTTAAATCATTCATCACTCCTTCCATTTGTGAAAGAGCATCAGACTTCGTCGCATAATAAGACAAGTTATTGTTATGATCTCTATACTGAAGATCTAAAAAGCTGTCTCGAATTCTTTCAACAGTTCCAACTTGGACACCTGTCCCCATTTGGCCATATGTCTTGCCATCATAAACAGAAATCACTGGGTAAGGATTCTCTGCTTTAAAGGTAACTCTCTGTCTTGAATAGCCATCAGTATTTGCATTGGATACGTTGTTTGATGTGACATAAAGCCCTGCACGCTGGGCTGTGATTCCTCTTTTTGCCGTTTCTAGTCCCATGAATGTAGAACCCATAGATATCCTCCTTGTTTACGCCTTTGAATCAAACAAAGCCCTATGCTGTTTAGGCTTTGAACTCTCAAGACCATTTTGTCCGTAATTCATATTTTCTTTGTTAGGATTCACAAGATCGAATGTCAGTGAAATAAATTGAAGTGACTGCTGAATAAGCTGTTTGTTCAGTTCGTTTACATCTTTCAGTTCCACCATGATGTCATTCAGCTTCTCATATAACGAAATAAGCTCTTCTTGATCCGTTCCTGTAGCTTTTTCGATACATGCGGTGATTGTCGGCGATTGATCACTTTGTAAAAATTGAACTGCTGCTTCAATCCGCTTTTCTTCTAATTGTGAAATGGCCTGAATATATTTTTGCTCAAGGTTCAGAACCTCTGAAAGAGCATCGATCTCATTATTTTTCAGCATTTCTGTTTTATTCTTAGACAGCTTTAGAAGCTGTTCATGTAATCCGTAGAGACGGTGCAGTTCTTCAATCATTATTTTTACTGACATTCACGCTACTCCCTTTTGTTATTGTTGTTTATAAAAATTCAGCATTTTATCTGCAATGCCTTTTGTATCTACTTGATATGTTCCGGCTTCAATGCTTTTTTTAATTTGGTCTATTTTATCTTGACGTTCTTTCATGATATTCGGCACCTTTTGCATTTCGATTGCCTTTTTAGAAATTTCGACTTTGTCAGTTGATTTTGCTTGATTCGATTGCAACGTTTGTTTCTCATATGTTTTCTTGTAAGGATTTACTGGTTGTGTTCCATATCGATTAATTTTCACGGGATTCCTCTCGCTTTCCGTTACAGTCTGTCTTGATTCTATCCATTTTATCGACCAAACTGCAACTTAGTTTAGGGAATCAGTCGTTTTTAGGATTAATGGCATAATAGGTGTCTTTTTTCCTAGATTCAATCTCCCTTTTACGCTCTTCTTCTTGGTCCATTTGGCTGATTTGTGTCTTTATATCCTTTTCACAATGGCTACACAGCTTGTTTTTCCTGATCGGTTGGCCGCATCTTTCACAAGGATAGTTGATATTCGGGAATTGACTAATTTGAAGTCTTTTCAAACGGATAAATTTCAGGATTAATTCTTCATCAACTTCTGTTGCGTCTACTATTTCAGCAATGGTTGATTGTCTATTACTTTGCTTACGCAAGAATTTATAAACGATATCAAAAGAACGTTCTTCTTCTTCAAAGCATTTGTTACAAACCGTTTGGATGGTGGTTTTTAAAAATAACTGATTACATTGTGGACAGTTTGCCAATTGATTCATAACCAAAACCCCTTACGTTATTTTCTTTTCTTAATATCGGTTGATTGTCATGATTTTTAACTACGAATCAACGTAAAAGAGGAAACACTTTTGGCGCCTGCGTCTTTTAAAATTTTTGCTGCATGATAGACTGTCGCCCCAGTTGTATAAATATCATCGATTAATATGATATCCTTTAGAACGATCGGGTTTGACTGCCTTAATTGGAACAAATTCTGTTGATGTAAACGTTCATTTTTTCTTTTCTTTGACTGCTTCCTTTGATGTACTTTTATAAGTGGCTCCAATATAGGTCCGCCAATCATGGAAGCAAGCATCATTGACTGATTGAATCCTCTTTCCTTTAATCTCTCTTTACTCAAAGGAATTGGGACAAGCACCGGTTCTTTGATTGAAAAAGAACGTTTAAACGCTGACTGTACATCTTTTTTAAATAGATCAGCTAAAGCCGTATCACCTCGAAATTTAAATCGAGCTAGAATATCTTTCATAAAGTCGTTGTAAGCATAAACAGACCGATTCATTACAAGAATCTCAGCAAAATCCCGTCGTTTATTCCACCTTGAACAATCTTGACACAATTGATCATTTGATTGCGCTCTTCCGCATTTGGGACAAGTAGGACCTTGAATCTTCATCAGGTGGTTCTTACATGCTACACATAAACGATCTTCATTTAATAGTAGGAATGATTTCCATGTAAAATCAGCCACAAAATGGCTCTCACAAATTGGACAAATCAACGCTTTTCTTTGTTCAACGGCAAATGATTTTCGCACCTTGGATATGTAGTGACCGTTGAAGCAGCTTCTGTCAGAATGACGAGCATCGCTGTATTTTTCTGTTTATCCACCATCTCGGATTTACTGTAGGATATTTTATCGATATCTGTTATATATTGCGGTTTCACTTGATTTAGAGAAATGGCTAATACATCTTCTATACATTTTTCACAATGACAAATCATGTTTAATTGGTTGAGATATTGATAGAGAATTTCTTTAAGTAGTATTTCTTTTGCGTTGAGTAGCATATTTTGTCTCTCCTGCCATTTGTGTTTTGTGAATATAATGTACCATGATTTAGTTGAACCCACACTATTTTTCAGAAAACTCTTTTTCAGCTGTATTATTCATTTTTACGATATGTTTCTTTGCTTGTTTCATACTTCTCGTTAAACCAAAATGAAAAAAGTACACGTCTCCGTTAAAAAAATCTGGATGTCTCCCTGCTCTACCAGAAATTTGAACAAGTGCACTTTCTGTAAAAATAGGAGATTCCGCACCTAAGACGCCCACTTGAACATCTTGAATGGTAACGCCTCTTTCTAGAATAGTTGTTGTAACCAATACATCGTATCTATGATCTCTGAAATGCTGGACTTTTTGCTTCCTTTCTTGATCATCCGCAGAAACACCCTGTACATTTACATCTTGACCTTGAAGAATATGAGTTACCTTCTTCATAGTAGAAATAGAAGGAACAAAGAGTAACACTCTTTTTTTCTTTGTGATATGTTCATGCAGCCAGTTCATTGTAGATGCTGGAAGCCGATTTCTTTTTAATCTCTTTTTCCAATCTCCAACCCATTGAAATGTTGGGACAGGTAACGGTTTTTGGTGGAAGCGCAGAGGAATTTTGATCGCTTCTAATTGTCTACGAGCAACATCTTTTTGCATTTTTTTAGATGGTGTGGCACTTAAGTAAATTCTAACTCCTGTTTTTTTCATTGACTTTAAAACAGCAAACTGAAGCCGTTCATCGATTGAATAAGGAAAAGCATCGACTTCGTCTACAATGAGGACATCAAAGGCGTTTTTATATCTCATTAGCTGATGGGTTGTAGCGATCATAAGCGGCGCCATTTGAAATCTTTGAGAACTCCCGCCATAAAGTGCAGCTATATTCAGTCCTTGAAATGCCTTTCTCATTCGAGGTTCAAGCTCAAGTACAACATCGGTTCTAGGCGTCGCAATACAAACACTCATTCCGTTATTTAGCGCATATTTTATTCCATGAAAAAGCACCTCCGTTTTCCCCGCACCACAAACAGCCCAAACGAGCAGATCAAATTTGTTTTGGATTGCTTCTACTAGCCTATCGGACGCTCTCTTTTGCCCTTTAGAAAGCTCCCCCTGCCATGTTAATTCAACTTGTCTTGTGTCTTTCTTTTGTGGACCCGTCCATTCGTAGAGAAAGCCACATTCGCTTACTTTTCCCAGCATGATGCAGGATCTACAGTATACACAGTCTTTTTTACATGTTTCACACGGAGAGAGGGCAAAGTAGCGCATGTTTGATACACCGCACCGGCAGCAGATCAAACCACTCGCCACCCTATCGACTGCAGGTGTTCTATGGATAAATCCTTGATTCTCCAGCCACTCCAATTCGGACTGTGTACATTGACATTCAACAGGAAGAAGGTGCCTTGATTGTAGCTTGTGACTGAGTTCCAATGCTTTTTCCAGATTCAATTTCACGCACTACCTTTCCATTCATGTTGACCCATTATGTACAAAGAGAAGGCCTTTCGTCTAATTGTAAAAATAGAAAAACAAATCCCCTTTTCCATGAGAAAAGGGGATTTTGATATCTATCTGATGATCCAGCCAAGTGCTAAAGAGCCTTCGCCTAGATGAGTGCCAATCACGGCACCAAAGTAGCTTTTATAAAATTCAACATGAGGATACTTTTCTAATAAGTGCGCAATTAATTCATCTGCTTCTTCTTCTCTATTACCATGTATCAGAGTTGCTCTCATTGGAACACCACGTGATGCATCTTCATCAAATAATTCAAAAATACGTGAAATGGCTTTTTTGCGTGTACGAATCTTCTCAAAAGGGACAATTAGCTTGTTGTCAAAATGCAAGATAGGCTTTACCTTTAAGAGGCTTCCAATAAAAGCCTGAGCACCATTTAATCTGCCGCCTCGTTGTAAATGAATTAAATCGTCTACCATAAAATAAGCTCTTTGATTTTCTTTCAGATAATTGAGATGGGAAATCACTTCTTCTGGAGAAGCACCATCTTGGATTTTTTCAGCAGCTTCTAACACATAAAAACCTTGCGCCATACAGCTAGTCTCTGTATCAAACGGATAAATGTCGATTCCGTCAACTAGTTCATTTGCTGAGGCCGCACTATTGTATGTTCCACTAATTCCGCTTGACAGATGTATACTAATCACAGCATCATATGTTTCGCTAAGTTTTTCATATAATTCTATAAGTTCACCGAAAGCAGGCTGAGAGGTTGTTGGAAGATCTTTATGTTTCTTGACTTCTTCATAATATGTCTTCCAATCCATTTCTACTTCTTCACGGTATGATTCAGTACCAAAGATGACATTCAGAGGGATCATATGAATATGATGTTTATCACGTAGTTCTTGTGGTATATAAGCAGTACTGTCTGTTACAACGGCTATTTTCATTCTTAAATACCTTCCTTATCCGTTAAGTTGCTTTTTAAAAAAGAATGATCATTGTTTTTCACTAGATTTATAATACTAATCAAAAAAGCTTGCCTAATCAATAGGCAAGCCCGCTATATCCGAAAAAGACTCCTTACCTGCCTATCATTGCTCTCTAACTTGAATGTGAGAGAACTAAAAACAGGCGAAAAAGGAGTACTTGTCCGGAACATTATCTCATTTCTACCCAGCCGTTTTTAATTGCTACAACAACAGCTTGAGTACGGTCGTTTACATTCATTTTTTGCAAGATGTTACTCACGTGGTTTTTGACTGTTTTCTCACTAATAAAGAGCGACTCACCAATACCTCTGTTGCTCTTTCCGTCAGCTAACATTTGAAGAACTTCACATTCACGTCTTGTTAAGATATGAAGTGGTCTGCGAATTTCAGGATATACCTCGTGCTGTGGATGTGCTGAAACGCCGCTTGTTGCTAAGCGTCGGAATTCATTTACTAAGTTATGAGTGACTTTCGGATGTAAATAAGAGCCTCCGTCAGCTACTACTTTTACTGCTTCAATGAGGGTGTCTGCATCCATTTCTTTTAACAAGTAGCCTCTTGCTCCTGTTTTTAATGCATGTGTCACATAGTTTTCATCGTCATGAATAGATAGGATAATGACTTTTGATTCGGGATAAAGCTCTACTAGCTGTTTTGTAGCCTCCACACCATTTACATTCGGCATATTAATGTCCATAATGACAACATCCGGATGATAGTGTTCTACGATACGTGCAGCTTCGTCACCGTCGTCTCCTTCTGCAACTACTTCAAAAGTAGGTTCAAAATCTAAAATCCGTTTGACACCTTCACGGAATAATTGGTGGTCATCGATAATTACAATATTTACTTTAGTCACAAGCTACGCCTCCCCATGTTTATTGTTCTACACCTGAACTTTATGGTCAATATGTCTTTTGTCTCTATTTTACAATTTTATTTTGTAATGTTAACGGTACTCTAATCATGATGAATGTCCCTAGACCTATTTTTGAGTCTATGGTCATTTTACCTTCTAGTAAGTCTACGCGCTCTTTCATACCAAGTAACCCAAAAGATTTGTTTTTATTTGTTTTAACATCCTTCATATCAAAGCCTTTTCCATCGTCTTTGATTATTAAGGTGACAAAGTCTTTCGTCACTTCAACCTTCACAGAGATTTCTTCAGCTTCAGAATGCTTTAAAGAATTTGTGACAGCTTCTTGAGCTAGTCTAAATAGTGCCACTTCAAATTGAGAAGCAATTCTTTCGCTTTCAGTATCACCTAAGCACTGGAACGTAATTTTGGTTTTTCCATCATATTCTTCAATTGTGTTTAAGTATTTTCGCAGTGTCGGAATGAGACCCAAATCATCTAAAGCCATCGGTCTTAAATCATAAATGATTCTTCTCACTTCGTACAGTGCATTTCGCACATTCTGTCTTAGACTTCTAATTTCTTTAAAGCCTTCTTCTGTTCCACGGTCTCTAAAAATCCGTTCTATTAGTTCTGAACGCATCATCACGTTTGCCAGCATCTGAGCAGGTCCATCATGGATTTCTCGTGATACCCTTTTGCGCTCTTCTTCCTGGGCTTCAATAATTCTTAGTCCAAAATCTTGTTTTGCCTGAGCATCTTCAAGTAAAACACCGACCTGACGTAAATCTTGGTTCAAGTAGTTGAGGACGACCGTGATCTGGCTCACAAGCGTTTCTGAACGTTCAATGACATCTTGTAAGCTTAACAATCGTCTTTCGAGATCATCTCTTCTTTCCCTCAGCTGTTTTTCGCGCTGCTGGATCATGGTCAATTCTACTTGCAGGTTATGTGCTTTTTCATAGGCTTCTCGTATTTCTTCTTCGCTGAATTTGTTGAAGTTTCTGCTGACCTCAGATAATCGATTTCTAGCATGTCTCGTATGTACTTCTAGTTTATCCCCAAAATCAATTACTTCGTTGACTTGCTGTTTAATTTGCTTGAGCTCTTCTACTAGGCTTTCATATTGTTGACGGGACTGTTCGCCGATTCTAAATACTTCGTCCTTACTGCCATCAACTGTACTTAGCATTTTCATGATGATTGAATCCAATAACTTCGGATCCATTTTAGGTGTTGTCATGGCTTTTCCCTCCCGTAACAGTGATGTCATCTTTTTTTATTATAAATGTCATTGATCTGCATTTTATGTCGAATTATAATGAAAGAATGCGTATAAATCATGAAATTTTTATGACGACCCTTTTTCCGCTCCTATCATCATAACAAAATACGCTGTAAAATTCTAAAACCAATGCAAATTTTCTCTAGCCTTACAATTTGCTTGTCAGGAGGGTATGTCTTTTGCTGAACCGCTATCTCACAGTCAAAAGCCGTGGCGAGCATGAGATCGTCATTGAAAAATCACGTTTTATTTGTCATATACAACGTGCTGTCTCAGAAGAAGAAGCACAAGCCTTTATACAATCCATAAAAAAACAACATTGGAACGCCACTCATAATTGTTCCGCCTATTTGATCGGTGAACATGATCTGATTCAAAAAGCAAATGATGATGGTGAACCAAGCGGTACGGCAGGGGTACCCATGCTTGAAGTGCTTAAAAAACGCAAGCTGAAAGATACAGTTGTTGTCGTCACTCGTTATTTCGGCGGTATTAAGCTAGGTGCCGGTGGATTAATTCGCGCATACGGAAAATCTGTGTCTGAAGCAATTAATCATGTTGGTATGGTAGAACGCTGTTTAATGCGTACGATGCACACAACAATAGATTATACATGGCTTGGAAAGGTAGAGAATGAGCTTAGAGCCTCATCTTTTCAGCTAAAAGACATCCATTATGCAGAAGATGTGATTTTTGAAACGTATGTAGAAGAAACACAAACAGAGCAGTTCATTGAATGGATGACTGAGTTAACGAATGGAAAGAGTGTTACTAAAGAAGGCGAATTGATTTATTTAGAAAAGGACGTTGGTCCGATAAAGGAGACAGATGAATGGCACAACGAGTAAAAGTGCGTGTACGAAAGAAAAAGAGTAAGAAGAAAAAGATTTTCAAACGGATTCTGGTCTTATTTTTGCTTCTCTTCATCTGCATGGGCGGATTTGCAGTTTATAAGATTGTGAATACACTCCAGGCTGCTGACAAAACTTATGATGAATTAGAGCGTGGGGAGAAATCGAAACTCCGTGATGCTGTCATTGATATAAAGAAAAAACCTTTCTCTGTCCTATTTGTTGGTATAGAGGATTACGCCACAAATGGTGATCACGGCCGTTCAGATTCACTCATCGTCGCAACGATTAATCCTCAGGATAAAACGATGAAAATGGTCAGTATCCCCCGTGACACACGAGTACAGCTTGCTAGTGACACAACGGGAAATAAAGTAAAGATCAATGCGGCATTTGCTAAAGGCGGTAAAGACGAAACGATTGAAACTGTCGAACAATTCTTGCATATCCCAATTGACAAATATGCAACAGTGGACTTTGACGGTTTTAAGGATGTCATTGATGAAGTTGGGGGAATCGATATAGACGTTCCATTTGACTTCAATGAAAAAAGTGACGTCAAAAAATCGAAAAAGATTTACTTTAAAAAAGGGAATATGCATTTAAACGGGGAAGAGGCACTTGCTTATGCGCGAATGAGAAAACAAGATCCACGTGGTGATTTCGGGCGTAACGATCGTCAGAAACAAATCTTACGTGCCATGATTGATCAAATGGCGAAACCTCATAACATTGCAAACGTGGATAATATCGCAAAAGAAGTAAGTGATCATATAACAACCAACTTCCGCATCACAGAAGGACTTGCTCTACAGCAAATTTACAGTGGTTTCAAAGGAGACGATACTGAAACACTATCTATTAAAGGATCAGACCTTTATTTAGGACCAAATCGAACATACTTCTTTGAGCCAGATCAAACCAACTTGGCTGAGGTGCAAAATGAGTTAAGGACGCATTTAAAGCTTCCTGCTGAGTCATCGTCCTCAACTGAAACAAATACACAAACCGATTCATCTTCTGATGCAACAGGGTCAGCCGATACCCAGGCCCCTTCGACCAGCACATCAGGACAATAATAGGAAAACAGCCCGTTCCTTGGAAGCGGGCTGTTTTTTATTGTCTTTTGACCATACGTTTGTAGAATTTCGTAAATGGTTTAAACTCTTCGTTCACCAAACCAGTGACTTCAGCGATAACTTGCATAAACATGACCAGTAAAAAGATGATGATCAATGACAGCCAAATGGTGGCACTTGTCAGCAAAATCGCGCTTAAGCTGAAGACTAAACCAATCATGTAAATCACAATCACTGCCATTCGATGTGATAAGCCAAAGGCCATCAGTCGATGATGGATGTGTGATTTGTCAGGTGCTGAGATAGGCTGTTTATTCAATATTCGTCTTATGATCGCAAAGGTCGTATCAAAAATAGGCACACCTAAAATAATTACAGGGACAACAACACTAAACAAAGTAACACTTTTGTACAATCCTAAAAGTGACAGGACCGAGATCATATAGCCTAAAAATAACGACCCTGTATCACCCATAAATATTTTTGCTGGATGGAAGTTATAAAAAAGAAAACCGATGGTACTGCCAATGACGACAAGAGATAACGAAAGAATCAGGATCTTGTCCGCAGAAAATGCCATGACGGCAATCGTGGTTAAACCGATAACCGAAATTCCGGCAGCCAGTCCATCTAATCCGTCAATTAAATTGATCGCATTTGTAATCCCAACAATCCATAGTACAGTCAGGGGATATGCCATCCATCCTAACTCCAGTCGATCTGTTAAGAAAGGAACAGAGAAAAAGTCCATTTTTAAGCCCGTGCTCACGATTAAGCAAGCAACGAGAACTTGCACAAGAAATTTAAATTTTGCACTTAAATTATATTTATCATCAAATATACCTAAAATGACGATGAGTACAGCGCCAACTGATATAGCTGTAATTTTATTATGTAGAAACAGCCCGCCTGCTAGTGCTCCAGCCGCTACCCCAATAAAAATCGCCAAACCGCCCATTCGAGGCATTACTCTATCATGAACTTTTCGTTTATTCGGCTGGTCCACTGCACCAATCTTAATTGCAAACTTTTTGACGATTGGTGTCACAATTAAAACTGTAGCCAGAGAGACAAAAAACGCTAATAAGGCGCGTTCGTAATCCATAGGTCAGTCTCCTTCTAAATTGAAATCTGTATTTTGTATATTGGCCGCTCTTTCCATTATACAATTGAATATAGGATGATCACAAGCTCCCCCTAAGAAGAAGAAACAAATAAAAACGCACAATCCTGAATGAATTATGCGTTTTCTTTAATATTCGTTAATTCCACCATGTTTGTGAACAGTGCGTGCCAATCTTTTTTCTTTGCCCGGCTTTGTCTTAGATGTCTGCATGTCATGTCATCTTTTTTACTGATCACTTTCTGGCAGGCTTCGACGAAGAGAGCTGGATCTTCGCCCTCTACATATTCATACACATCATTCTCTTTTAGCCTTTCCGTTGATGGAAGATTTAAACCAACAACAGGGATTCCGGCAGCTAAAAATTCATACAGCTTGAGCGGAAAAACCGCTTGATTGTAAGGAGACTGTTTGTATGGCATCATCCCTACATCAATTAATTTCATATAAGCAGGCACTTCTTCTGGTGCGACTGCTCCTGTCCATATGACATTGGGCAGTTTGAGTGCATGCTGAAAAGATGGATCTCCATTCGTTCCATCCGGACCGACAAATAAAAATGTCCAATCTGGCTGCATTCGAGCAGCTTGAGCGATCATGTCAAAATCGAGCTTCGGCTTGATCCCACCTATAAAGCCAAGAACCGTTCCCTCTCTTCCCTCTAGCACGTCTTCCCTGCTAGGGAGGTTGCTTTTTGCAAACACATCATACTCGACGCCATTTTCTACTGTAAAGACATCTTTCGGTTCACCCATGAGCCTTTTTTTGATTTGATCATGTAAGTATTGTGAAGAGCATGTAATGCTGTGTGCATATTTAATAATGCGGTTTTCAGCTTTTACAATGACTCGCTGTCTCATATAAGAGAGAATGTTGTTTTTTCCGCTGATGGGCTCTCCCCACAGGTCACTGCAATCATACACAATATGTTTCCATTCAAATAAAGAAGATAAGAGCGGAAATCCCGGAAACGTATACCATAAACAGACGGCTATGCCCTGCTTTTCTTCTTGACGCAAATGCTCAAGAAGAGGAGATAATTTATGAAAATAAAACATATCTTGATAACGGCCAAAGCGAAAAAACTTGCTCTTGAGCACATCAGGAATGGTCATTTGTTTCATTCGATCCGTTATAGGCTGAAAGGGAGTTGAATGACGAGTGGAAGATGGGCATACCCAGATGACCTCTTTCGTTTCTGGATCAGATGCAAGAAATTCCGCCAGTCGATGCCGTCTGTACCTTAAGCCATCGTGGCCCCATTCTCCCGTTGCGACAATCACATGTATGATCGAGTCTGCTTTCACCTTTATCACCTTTTTTCCCTTCTGTTTATAAACGCTTTTTGACAGCATTTGTGGCATAGTGCATAAAACACCAAGATGCTTTCACAAAATGAAGCTGCTCAATTTCTCTATAGACAAACCATGTTTTTTTCGCTGCTTTCCACTTGTTACTAGAAATCGAGTTTCCCACGATGCGATATTCACTGAGCGGCTCACTCATTCCATAGGCAGTAAATCCTTTTTTTAAAATAGAGAGCCATGTGGCTAAGTCCTGCCTTGTTCGAATGTTTGGCATTTCCACGTGTCCTACTTGTTGAAGATCGAGCATCACCGTCAAACAG
This sequence comes from Bacillus sp. BS1807G30, assembly GCF_040047675.1. NCBI lineage: Bacteria > Bacillati > Bacillota > Bacilli > Caryophanales > Bacillaceae > Bacillus > Bacillus sp. BS1807G30. The sequence continues at coordinate 3,176,144 of NZ_CP157353.1, forward strand.
CCGATAATCGTATTTTTTAAAGCTTCATTGTAGTTCAACTGAGCCGGCGCTGTGACGGTTTTTTGTAACGGCTCTCCATTTTCTGAAATGATGTCATATGCCGTGAAAGTAAAGGCATGATCATTTTCTAACATAAACTTGACCTGCTTTTCGAGCTTTGTCTGTTTCCACATATCATCGCTATCTAAAAAAGCGATAAAGCGGCCTTTCGCCTGTTTGATGGCTGTGTTTCTAGCAATAGCGGCTCCCCCGTTTTCCTCTAAATAAATGACGTTGATTCTGTCGTCCGTCTGACTTAATTCCCCTAACAACTTCCTTGTGCCATCTGTTGAGCAATCATCTGCAATGATCAGCTCCCAGTTGGAATAGGTTTGGGCAAGGACGGAATGAACTGTATCCGTTAAATAACGTTCCGCATTATACGCCGGTGTAATAATTGATACTAACGGTTGATTGTTCACCTAAGACTCATCTCCAGTTCATCATTAAGATTCTTTGAACACTTCAGGTAACACCACAAACATAAGCGAGATGCTAAGGCCAATGACAAGTCCAAGCAGTGCTCGTTTTTTCGCTGACATCCCTTTGTTCCCTTCATCAAGTACTTGGGCAGGATCGACAATCTTTGCCTGCTTCATCCCGAGCTTTGTCGATTCCAATTCATATAAAAATCGTTCTTTATCGACTTTGGAGTCATTGCTGACAGATTCATCTTCAAGAGCGGATAGTCTTCTTTCAATGACTTGCTGTCTTTTCGTAAATAAGGCTTTGTCCTGCTTTAAAAATGTATCTGACACTTGTTTCACTACCGCCAAAGCTCGAGCTTGATCAGCATCTGTAAACGACAACTGCAATTGTGTATCGGACTGGTTCGTGAGAATCAAACGATTTTTCACATCCTGCCTTTCTTCTTCCTTTACATCACGGAGTGCTTGATTCAGAAATGCATCACTTTTTAATAGAGATGTCACTTCTTCCATATTGTTATACACACCGTCGTCATATTTCCCAAGCGTCAAGGTCACAGCAGCTGTGTAACTAGACTGTTCTACTGTCCCCTTGGCAAAAAAGAAACCAAAAGCAGCCAATACAACGGGCAGCAGCACAAGCCATACGATATATTTTTTCATTCGCTTCCCTATTCTTAACATAAAACCAGACATGCTCATTCTCCCAACATTGACATATTTGCTTTTTCACTAGTGTAGCCATACAAACTCAGCATCACACGTTTGCCCACGGCTTGAAGCGCTGTTTATTTTTCATGATATTGACCGCTGCGATCACTAGACCTAGAAACACCCAGTGGAAATATAAATTCGAGACCGAACTCGGACTGATACTTGAGACGAGAAAGCTCAGCATGGCAGCAAATAGACCTTCAATGATCATCTTGGCTGATCTCGTGTCAGCCAATTGGTATTGTTTGTACAGTGAGAACATGAGATAGGCATACACTGAGATATAACCTAGCATGACGGCAAACCCAAAATTCGTCATCACCTCTAGCAGCCAATTGTGAACTTCGACGACCTGATCTGTATCAAAGATAGAAAAGTGAGCTAAGTAATAAGACACATTGCCCGCTCCGACTCCGAAGCCATATGAATTCGTAAAGAAATGCCAGGCGTTTTTGATTAAATTCGCCCGGGCAATGTTGGACGGAAGTGGTTCGCTAAAAGAATGAGCGACCTGAGAAGCGAGAAACAAGTCATCAAAGACAGAATAGATTTTGGCTGAAAAAATGGCGATACAGATGATACCAAGCCCGCCTGCTGCCATGATGGACCACTTTTTTAAAAAGCGAGGCATCAGTAGCCATACATAGATGACCGCTCCAGCTAATATGCCAAGCAAGCTGGCGCGCGATTCTGTTAACAAAATGAGATACAGCGCTAAGATGGCTCCTAGTAATCCGAACGCTTTGATATAACCATTTTTCATTTGGCGCATACACGCCACATATAAGAAAAAGCTAATAGATAAAAACGTCGCAAAGTCATTTTGGTTAAAGAAGACAGCCGTAGGATAGTGCTGTTTGTACGCTGGTCCAAGATACAATGAGGTATTCGGTAAATGATTCAAGGTCAAGTGATTATAGAACCCGATTCCCATCACAAATACAGTCATGACTAGCCAAATACTATAAAAAGTCACGATCTGATCCATTCGCTGAATGTACATGACCACAAGAAAGACAAAACCCATTCCCATCGCAAGAAGAGACATATATTTCAGGCCGTCTGTGACCGAATGAGCCCAAAGCAGTGAGATGAGCCCGTAAAGAAACCATGCGGCGAAAAAACCAAGAATGCCTTTAACACGAATTTGCTGCCACTGGGATATGTACGTTCCTTTGTCTCTCATCCGCCATATGAATAAAGCAAAGACAGCCAAGAGCATGATGCGGTAGAGAAAGAGACTAAAGAACCCGGCACTAATAGAGAAAAAAGCATTATTGAGAAATGTTAATGCAATTAAAAGGTAAATGGCTGACATGAATATGTGTTCACCATTCATGTAGAGCTTCATACATATAACAGCCGCCATGAGCACCACAAGTAAAACCGGAATGACCACCATCTTCTTTAACCCGATAGGCTGTGCGGATGCCATTTGTACAAGCCCTATACCCGCTGCTAATAACATACATCCGATCATGATTTGCCATGCTGTTTGTTTCACACTCATACCTATTTTCCTCCTAAGCAACCCATCCGATTTGAGGGATTAAGCCTTTACTTCCTGTTCATAGTAGGAAATGGTACGAGCCAAACCTTCTTGTAAAGTCACAACAGGCTCCCATGCTAAGACTTGTTTCGTTTCCTCATTTGCCAATGTACTATGCACAATATCTCCTGCACGCTGCGGCTTATAAATCGGTTCAAGATCTGATCTCGTGACTCGCTTCATCGTTTGAAACAGCTCATTCACCGTGATGGAATGACCACATGAGATATTTAAACAAACGTTTGATTGAGCTGTTAAAGCTGCAACATTCGCTGCGGCTAGATCGCCTACATAGATAAAATCTCTTGTTTGTTCCCCGTTTCCGAAGATGAAAGGTGCCTCATGTTTTGCAAACTTATCAGAAAAAATTGAGACAACACCACCTTCACCAAGTGCGTCTTGGCGCGGACCATATACATTGCTGTACCGCATAATACAATAGTCCACATCATAGAGTGATTTTGCCATCTCTAAGTATCGTTCAACTGTCAGTTTCGACAAGCCATAAGGTGAGCCAGGCTGCAGTGGATGAGCTGTGTCGACCGGCAGATAGACTGGGTCTCCATAGACTGCTGCCGATGAGGCAAACACCACTTTCTCCACCCCGGCTTCAGCCGCTGCTTTGATCACATGCAGCGAGCCTTTAATATTGACCTCTTCGTCGTAGACGAAATGTTGAACCGAAACGGCTACACTCACTTGCGCTGCAAGATGAATGATATAATCTGGTGCAATGTGTTTGATCAAATCGACCGTTTCTGATTTTGTGACATCTGCTTCAATGCATTGTACGGATAGATGAGCGATATTTTCCTTCGATCCAGTTGAAAAGTTATCAAGAACGATAGGCTCATATCCTTTCTCTAATAAAGCCTCTACCGTATGAGATCCTATAAATCCACTTCCCCCAGTGACCAATACTTTCTTCATCCAAGTTCCCCCTATTATTGTGCCTTCGATACCAATTCTGTTTCCCATACGCCTGGGCGGCCGATGGACTGGTAAATAAATCCTCTCTCTTTCATTTCTGCTGGATCAAACAAATTCCTTCCATCAATTAAAATGGGAGAACGAAGCAGCTGCTTGATCTGATCTTTATCCATCTTCTGTACGTCATCCCATTCCGTTAAGATGAGACAAGCATCTGTATCTTTCACTGTTTCATAGAGATCATTGCTGAAGACCGCCTGCGGGCCAAGCTCTCTTTCTGCTTCTATATAAGCAATTGGATCATAGGCTTTGACAAAAGCTCCGAGCTCTCTCAGCATTGGGATAATATCTAGTGCTGGTGCTGAACGCATATCGTTTGTATTTGGTTTAAATGCGAGCCCTAAAACGGAAATCGTTTTTCCTTTAATATCACCGAACACACTCATCAGTTTGCTGACAAGATGGGCTCTTTGGTGGTTGTTTGTTTCAATGACAGATTCGATCAGCTTGAACCGGTAGCCGGCTGTTTCGGCAATTTTGAGAAGAGCCATCGTATCTTTTGGGAAACAAGAACCGCCAAATCCAATGCCTGCTTTTAAAAATTTATGCCCGATACGGCTATCTAACCCAACGCCTTCGCTGACTTTTTCCACATCAGCACCAACTCTCTCGCAAATGTTCGCAATATCATTGATGAATGAGATTTTTGTGGCGAGCATGGCATTTGCCGCATACTTAATCATTTCTGCACTTTCTAGATTGGTCTCAACCACTTCTGTTTGAAACGGATCATGCAATTTTTTAATGATCGTGGATGCATGTGCGCTTGTAGAGCCAATGACCGCTCTCTCCATATTCATCGTATCTTGAATAGCTGAACCTTCCCGCAGAAACTCTGGATTGGAGACGACGTCAAATGGATATTTACTGCGTGAAGCCTTTTGAACAATGGCTTGAACAAGACGTCCTGTTCCAACTGGCACTGTGCTCTTATTCACGATGATTTTGTAGCCATTCAGGTGTTCTCCAACCGTTTGAGCCACAGCTTTCACGAATGTTAAATCCGCTTCCCCCTGAGGTGTCATTGGTGTTCCTACCGCAATATAAATAATCTCTGATTCTCGAATTGCAGCGGGAATATTGGTTGTAAAACACAATCTTCCCTCTTCTGTATTCTTCTCAATCAATTCCTTTAAGCCCGGTTCATAAATTGGAACGAGACCGCTTTTTAAGCTGTTGATTTTTGATTCGTCGATGTCACAACAAATGACGCGATTTCCGATATCAGCAAAACAAGTACCCGATACTAACCCGACATATCCTGTTCCAATCACAGCAATTTTCTTCAACATGTTTCATCCTCTCAGTAAAGCATATTGGTCGTTCCAAACTGTTTATCTATCAGTCTTTGCACATTTCATCCTGTTTAAACGGTGGATGTTGATTGATTCAGCACCTTTTCATATTGCTGAATCAGGAGCGTAGCATTATGTGATGATGAATAATCTGTATGGACGATGTGGTGAAGATCGGTCTTCACTTGCTCGTTCCATCTGTTTTCATAAAGATAAGCGTGAATCGCTTCTTTTAGCTGACTCGTTGAACGCGGTTCAATGAGCAGATGTTGATAGGTAGAAAATAGTGATGGGAGACCACCAACCCGTGTTGCGATGACAGGTAGTTTTAAAGCGAGCGCCTCAAGGACGACAGTCGGCATTCCTTCACTGTAGGATGGAAGGGCAAACAGGTCAGCTGCCATTAAATAATGTTTGACTTGTTCATTCGGCACCTGCCCCGGGAGTATAATGGATTCTCCCGCCCGTTCGGCCAGCTCCTTTGCGAGGGGGCCTTTTCCGACAAAGACGGCTTTTACACCCTCCATCCCGCTGACAGCTTCCGCTAATTCAAGCAAACCTTTCTCTTTGACTAAACGGCCGACAAAAACGACGAGCTTGTCGTGAAGCGGTAAACCGCTCTGCTTTCTGATGGCTGTTTGATCCCCTGGTGTTCTAGAAAATGACTTGAGCGGAATTCCAAGCGGGAGACATTGTGCATCCACCTCTGTCATGTCATGTGTTTTCTTTGCCAGCTCCTCACTCACTGTGAGAACAGCAGATGCCTGTTTTACTGCTGCTTTAAAGGCTGCAAGCGCCCCTTGGCCATAGGTTGGATAGACGTTCACATCACTGCCGTGTAAGGTCAGAAGATAAGGGATGTTTGCTTCCTTTTTGATCACAGCTGCTGCGCCGCCAGACGGCATGGCAAAGTGCGCATGGATGAAATCCGGTGACAGTTCATAACGCTCCATTGTGCGCAGGACAGAAGCTGCGATTCGTTTACCCGGCTGAGCCCATTTTAGCTGTCCAGGCAGCGCTGTATAGGGCGGTCTGTAAACCGGCACGCCGTACCTCACTTCCTGCTCGGGAAGATCTTTTCTCTGACGATAGGAAGCTTTAAGCATCCGTAAGATAGGCGGATTGACAGGAGTAGGACAAATCACACTCACTTCTACGCCCTGTTTGACCAGCTCCTGCACTTGCGTTTCATGGAAGACGCCTTCACTTGGATGTTTTTCACTAGGATATACACTTGTCAGCCATAGCACCTTCATGACGAACGACCTCTTCTCCATAATTTCCCTGCCATCTGCGGATACATTTTGACAAGTAGCAAGCTATATAAAGCCGCACTTAAACCAATCGTCAGTAGTAATTGAAGCAGTATATCCGCTGATATCAGCTTCATCCCTTGATGAACAGCCACTGCGCAGCCGGCCATTAACAACGTCATGACAGCAGGCTTTACGAGTGATTTTACATACACCTTCATATCTAGCTGAATGACATAAGCCATCAGCCACCTGCCGACAATGAAGTTCAGCAGGCTGACCCCTGAGTAGACCCAAGCTACAGTCAATAGACTGCCAGTATGGACTCCTGCATATAAGGCGCATCCATATACGATGAGCATGCCTGTATCCCAATAAAAAGCTAAGTCAGCTCTCCCTTTTGCAAGAAGGATGGAACCATTTGGATTCATCAGCACACGAAGTAGACCAACAATGCACAAAATATTCAAAACCGGGACCGCCACTAGCCATTTCTCTCCAAACACCACTTCTATAAAGCTATCTGATACGGCAGCAAGACCGATGAGTAGTGGAAAACTAATGAGTGCAAGCATATTCGTCATGCTGAGGAAGCCCTCACGCAGCCTAGAGTGATCACGCTGACTTTTTGCGAAAACTGGGAAAGCCACTCTCGTCACAATCGGGTTAATTTTCAGCACCGGGATTGTGACGATTTGATAAGCCAGGCTGTAAATCCCTAATGCTTCTGCTCCAAGGAACCGTCCAATTAAAATCATGTCGATATTTGAGCCTGCCCGATTGACGAGCCTTGACGAAAGCTGGAAAGCCCCGAAGGAGAAAAACTCTTTCACTTCCCCTAATGCGAAAACGGGTGCTGGGCGCCACTTCTTCCAATAAGCCGCTGCATACATGAGACCTTTTCCTGATTGAAGCAGCACTTGAGAGATCACATAGGCCACAATTGGATTGATAAAAAAGGCTAGGATCAGTAGAACAATCAGCGAAATGATCGTCGCTATCGTCTCAATCGTACTTAAGGTTTTAAAGGCTAAATCTTTCTGCATCATATATTGGTATTGCTGACCAATTGGTGCAATGAGAAACATGATTGATAATAACTTGAGCAAGCCTTCCAGCTCAGGTCTGGCATAAAAGGCGGCAATCAAGGGACTTGCAAGGATCAATACACAAAACAAGAGAATTCCCGTCAGCAAGTTGATCCAATATAATGTAGATAATTGACGTTCCGTCGTTTGTTCCTTTTGAATGATCGCAGCACCGATACCTAGATCAAGTAAAATCTGTGTAAATATTGTGACAGTTGTGATCATGCCAACGAGTCCAAATTCTTTCAGTGACATTACGTTTCCTAAAAAGGCGAACTGTGCAATTTGGATGATGGTAATGATCAATGCGGACAAGCTTGTCCATTTTGCTCCGCCCAGCAGGCGATTTTTCATACTTGCCATTTCTCTTCCCTACTTTACTTATCTGGCTCCGTCACCAGTCACGATGACTTTTAACGTTTTTACCATAATCTTCGTGTCGAGAGAAAATGTCAAGTTTTGAATATACTGTAAGTCATGTGATAATTTTTCACTTGGACTCATTTCATATCCCCCATTTACTTGAGCAAGACCTGTCAGCCCTGGCTTCACTGTCAGTCTTTTTGTAAAGCCTGGAATCGTCCGATTAAATTCGGCAGTAAACATTGGTCTTTCAGGACGTGGACCTACAATACTCATTTCTCCTTTTAACACGTTGATAAACTGCGGCAGTTCATCAATTCTTGTTTTTCTGATGAATGCCCCCACTTTGGTGATACGAGGGTCATTTTTTTGCGCCCATTTCGCTCCTCCGCTTTCTGCGTTGGTTCTCATCGATCTGAGCTTCCATAATTTAAAGTAGACACCGTCTTTTCCGACCCTTTCCTGCATATAAAAGGCTGGCCCTGGTGTTTCTAGCTTAATTAAAAGGGCAAACAGTAAAATGATTGGCGTACTCAACATCAATCCGATGAACGAGAACACGACATCTATGAAACGTTTTGCAAATAAATATCGAACCATATGTTCTGTTAAAGCAAAAGAGTGGTTTCGTCTCACTTCATATTCTCTGTAAAGGTTCATCGCTTTCTCTGCGCTCACTGACCTGCACCTCACCATTCAAAGTAGTTGTTGTGTAAAGAGATGTTCTATGAAAGTCAGTTTAGCAGAGCAACATTAAGCAAATGTAAATGGGCTGTTAAGTCTTGTAAAAGTGTGTTAAGAATGTACCCTTATATCAAGTTATGCCCTTTTAAACGTAAAAAAGACCCGCATTTCTGCGGGTCTACGTGTCTTTTTTTTATTTTGCCTTTACGGATTCGATCGTCTTCAGTCTAAGCGTTCCGTTTGCATCTTTTGTATAAGTTACTTTCACTTTTGATTCTTCTTTTAGGCTGTTCACTTGTTTAGAAAATGTATTTCCGAATTGAATGGCTACTTCTTTTCCATCAATGTTGACAGCAATTGTATGTCCATCAGCCAAACCGACATATGTGCCTTCTTTGGTGACTTCATTTTTCTTCGTTGTAGATTCTTTTTTTGTTTTAGATTCAGCTTTTGACTGATCATTTGTCGTTTCTTCTTTTGTGATTTCCTTACTTGAGCTTTCTTTTGCATCTTCATCAGATTGACCTGCTTGGTCTTCTGTTTGAGCAGCTGTTTCTTTGCTTTCATCATCTGCTTTTTCACTTGCAGACTTGTCTTCCGTCTTTTCGTCTGTTGCACTTTCTTTCTTTTGATCTGCTGCTTCAGTTGTTTCTTTTTTGCTGTTATCCGTATTGTTATCGTTTGACTGATTTGATGTGCCGCATGCTGTGAGCATTACACCTAGAAGTAAGACTAAAAACGGCATTGTGATTAATTTTTTCAAGATCGTCACCTCTTCATGATTTGTCGATTTGCTGTCATTGGAAGGCAAATACGTGAAAAATCCACCCTCTATGTTTCGATTATAACAAAAATAACCTGAAATGAAATGTATTTTTAACTTGACATATCATTCATCCGATCTATTTTATTCAAAATATTGAGATACACCTGCTGCGATTCCTGAAGCCAGCCGCTCCTTGGCAGTCGTTGATTTTAATATACTGGCATCAATCGGACTGGTTACGAACCCCGTTTCAAGCAAGATGCTGGGCATTTTTGAATACTTGATCACGTAGAACCCTGCTGTCTTCACACCGCGATCTCTTGTGCCAAGGGCTTTCACCATCTGGGGCTGTACCTTTTGTGCCAGCTTTAAACTATTGGCCGAAGCATACGTCGCATCATAATACGTTTCTGTTCCATTTGCAGCGCTATGATCATTTGCATTGGCATGGATGCTGATGAACACATCCGCACCAGCCTGTGATCCTTTACTTACACGTGTTTGCAAGGAATCAAATGTATCAGATGTTCTAGACATGACCGTCAGTGCACCCGCTTGTTTGAGCCTTGCTTGCAGTTTTAACGCGACATCCAGATTAACATTTTTTTCAAACAGCCCATTTCCTACCGCTCCAGCATCCTGCGCACCATGACCTGGATCAATAAAGATGGTTTCACCTAACACATGATTTTTCAGCTGTGTGATCACACTGGTTCGTATGGTTGATGTTCCGCCCAACACTGTAAATGTTGAAATCTTTTTAGACCCAATGACACGACGAATCGCATCTGGCACAGATTGAGCATCTGTAAGAAGAAGGGTTTGCCCTTGCTTGGCTGCCGTACTTGCCGCAGCTGCCGCATCGGCATATGCATAGCCGTTACTCATATACGTTTGGGTTGTCTTCATCGGGTATGTTTTCGCAATTCGGGCTGCCACTTCATACCGATTGGCTCCGCTGATTCTCACGGGTGATGGCAGCTTTTGATAAGCTGCTTGATTGACACTTGTTTCCCCGCCAATCACAATCGTCCGTTTCACCGCTTTGCTTTTTAATAGATTGGCTGTTTCCTGCCGCAGCCCCTTTGCATCGGTTAATAAAATAGGAAAGCCCTGTTTTGCAGCATACGGAGCAATCGCCACAGCGTCTGCATAAGCAGAACCATTCACAATCACAGCTGTATCAGCACTCTTCATTTGTTTAGCAACGTTTGCCGCCAATTCATATCGATTCTTTCCTTGTATTCGCGATACGGATAGATTCATTGCTTTTAGCTGCGCTACGACTTTTTGCGAAATGCTTGCGGTTCCGCCAAGAATGATGACACGCTTCGTTTTCAACTGCTGAAGACCTGACTTAGTTGCACCTGAAAGACTGCTAGTATTCGTTAACAGCACTGGGGCTCCTTGCTGAAAGGCATACGGCACAGCACTTAGCGCATCTGCATAAGCTTCACCGCCTACTAAAACAACTGTAGGTGCTGTCGACCAGCCTCGTTTTGCAGCGTTAACTGCCACCTCATATCGATTACTTCCCTCAATCTTAGATACATTGTGCTGCGCAAATGCTGTTGGTGCATATAAACATAGTGAAACCACAATTAAAACAAAACATTTGATATAAGAACGCATGAAGTCAACCTCCTTGGTTTTGAACCCTTCATCATGGAACCCAGGAAACACTTCATGTACTTTTGAAAAAAGGCTGCCGAGAGTCGTTTCTCGAGCAGCCTAAGAGGTGTATCTTCGGCACCCCTCATTTGTATGTTTTCTTATCTAAAATAGCCTGAAACACCGCTTGAAATACCTGACGCTAATCGATCTTTATAAGTAGCGGATTTCAAAATATTTGAATCAACTGGACTGGAAACAAAACCAGTTTCTAAGAGAACACTTGGCATCTTAGAATATTTAATGACGTAGAAGGCAGCTGTCTTCACGCCACGGTCTCTTGTGCCTAATGCACTGACCATTTTAGGCTGAATATTTTGCGCAAGCTTCAAGCTGTTTGTTGCCGCATATGTTTTGTCATAATACGTTTCAGTTCCATTTGCACTGCTGTTATCATTTGAGTTCGCATGGACACTGATGAAGATATCTGCATTTGCTGACGCACCTTTGCTCACCCGTGTTTGAAGACTGTCGAATGTGTCTGATGTTCTTGACATCGTCACAAGTGCACCTGCGTTGTTTAACTTTGTATTTAGACGTTTGGCTACATCTAAGTTTAAGTTCTTCTCATATAATCCGTAGCCTACCGCTCCTGAATCATGAGCGCCATGACCTGGGTCAATGAATACTTTTTTGCCAACGACAGGATTTTTCAATTGATTCACGACAGTTGGTGTCACTGTATTTGTACTGCCAACGACAGTAAATTTGGTGATTTTTTTGCTGCTAATCGTCGCTCTTGTTACCTTTGGCAGCGTCTTTTCATTCGTTAGGAGCAATGCTTTGTTTTGCTTTGCTGCAATTCCTGCCGCAGAAGATGAAGTGGCATAGCCAAACCCTCTTCCTACATAGGTATTATTTGTGCTCATATTGTATTTTTTCACAATATTCGCAGCCACGTCATAACGAGTAGAGCCTTTGATTCGCGTTGGAGATTTTAATTGATTATAAGCTGCTTTTGTGACGTAATTCTCTCCGCCTACGACAATGGTTTGTTTCACATTGCTTGCTTTTGCAACAGAAGCGATTTCAGAACGAAGGCCCTTTTTATCTGTATATAGAATTGGGAACCCTTTTTGTGCCGCTACAGGTGCAATGGCAATTCCATGTGCATAGAATGACCCTTCAACCACAACGACGCCAGCTGGCGTTTTCATTTTTTTCGCGATATTTGCCGATAGCTCATATCGGTTTTTTCCTGAAATACGTTGTGTAGAGATGCCCATTTTCTTTACTTGATTGACCACGTTGTTTGACACACTTGATGTGCTGCCTAAAACAATAACTGTCTTCGTTTTTAAAGCCGTTAAGGCTTTTTTTGTATCTCCAGAAAGGCTTGTACTATTTGTGTAAAGAACTGGTCCATTTTTTTGATGTGCCAGTGGAATTCCTGCTGTTGCATCTGCATATGCAGTTTTCCCCACTAAAACAACTGTACTTGCTGTTCCCCATCCTTTTTTCGCTACGTTTGCTGCTACAGCATACCGGCTCCCACCATCAATTCGGGAGACCGAGTTATCTGCTGAAGCTGTTGGAACAATAACGAAAATGGCGATGAGGCTGAGGATGGCTGTTTTGATCATTGAGCGCATCTTCTAAGTCCTCCTTTTATTCTTAATAGTTTGTTAGTTTTGTACCTGGATAGTAGAACGAAAGTATGGAAGAATACGAGTTTCCAGATTCAGCTCTAGCTTTGGCGCCGTATTGACTCATACCAATGCCGTGACCATAGCCTTTTCCTGAAATCGTGAAATCATTTGTATTATTCTTTACTGACGCAAACGTACTTTTCACCTTTGTTGCGCCCATGACTGTTCTAAACTCTGTCATTTTCATACTTGCCGTTGTACTTTTGTTCACTGTATACGTACCTGTTTTGTTTTTCAGATGGTAATTCAGCTTGATTGAAACGGTCTTCGCACGCTGACCTTTTGTTTTTCCTGAGAATGTCAGGCTTGAAATAGATGCAATTCTCATGTCAGATGCAGCTGTTTCTTTATTTTTCAACAGCCATGATTTTAGACCAGCAAGGTCGGCAGCATTGGCTTCTTTTGCCTTAGACCACTCAGAAGCTGCTGTACTTGCAGTCAACGTAGTACCTAATTGCTTTTTAGACAACTTCAGTGTCCACGCATTGACAGGATCTTTTGTGTCTTTTTTGGCGACTAAGTATGGCAGTACATTCCCCCACACTTCTTCACTCGCCTCAGTGTATCCGCCATTACTAGAATAATAGGTGGCTGAAATAAGTTGATTGTTGTATTTCAGAACCTTGCCTTTTGTGGCATCCACAGCTTTTGTCGAATTTGTGTACCAGTTATATCCTCCATATACTTGGAAGGCTGTTGTATCAGGTACGACTTTTCCAATACTTTTCACTGAATACGTTCTAGCGGCAACAGCTTGTGCTTTTAATGCCTCAACATGCCAGCTCGCAGGCATTTCGTTTGGCACAACACCTTTTAGATAGTCTTCAAATGGAATATTTTCATTAGTCGGCCTGATATATCCTGATTCAATGGCAAAGTTGACGTTACCTAAGTAAGGCTTCCCTGCGATTTTAAGGACATTTTTGGTTGAATATTTCTCAGGAACAACTCTTAATGTGTTATACGTCTTAATGCCTTTTAATGAAATTTTTCCGTTAGAAATATTCAATTGGTAGTTTTGATTTTTTTTCAGATAGACTTGTTTGGCTAAAGAATTTTTTAAACTATCTGTAATCGCACTTGTGCTACCAGCAAGATGGTAAGCATATGTACCTTTTTCTTTCAGCAATGCTTTTAATGACGCTGTGACAGAATCCGGCTTCACATACACAACGGTACTGTTAGATTTTGCAGCCAATTGCGACAAAGGCATTGCATAAATATAGCTAGAGGCTTTTGCCAAGTACACTTTATCTGCATTAATGTTTAATTTTTTAATGATATTCACAGATAATTCATAGCGATTGGCACCGCTGATTCGTGTCACCTTTGAGGTTTTCTTGATTTGATTTTCTACTTTTTGTCCCGTACTTTTTGTACTGCCGATGATAATGACTTTACTTGGCATTTTATAAGACGGAATGGAATCTTTTTTTGTTAATAGGATTGGGTATCCTTTTCTCGATGCATAGGATGCAATTGCAATCCCATTCATGAATGAGTTCCCGCCGACAACAATTGCTTGCTTATAGTTACCCATTTCTTTGGCGATTTTTTGGGAAATTTCAAATTTGTCTTTCCCACTAATGCGTCTCACTTTTCCATACTTTTTGATTGATTTCTCAGCAGCTGTTGAAATACTTTTCGTATTCCCGACAATTAAGATGTTATCAGGATTCATCTTTTTCAACTGATTTTCGGTTGTCTTCGTTAGCTTTTCAATGTTCGTGTACAAAATTGGGGCGCCTAATTTGTATGCTAACGGCGATACAGAAATGGCATGATCAAAAGCATCTCGGCTCACAATCACAACGGTTGAAGGATTTTTCCATCCTGCAGAAGCAATACTATTGGCTACTTCGTAACGATTTTTGCCGTCGTATCTTTTCGTCACAGCGACATTTGATCCTGATAGTTTGTATTCCCCCGTTGTTGAGAAATCCATGCTGTTTTTGTTTCCGATATAGTTAGACAGTTTTACTGAAATTGTCGAGCTGGCCATGGCAGACTGAAAAGGTGCAATTAGTAGTGTCAGTGTCATGAGAACGATAAGTGTAATGCCTGTTTTCTTCAATTTTGTTCATCCCGCCCATCTTTTTTTACTTCTGTTTTTCAATCTTCTGAATTTCTTTTTGACCACTGTCATTGATAAAGTAAGAGATTTCTACTTTGTCACCTGGTTTAAATTCATTTAATACATCTTTAAAATTATCCGTAAATTCATAGCTTAAGGTCGTATTCACTTTTTTCACTTCGACTGTATGTGCATCAGCCATTCCAATAAATTCAGCTTTTTCTTCCAGCACCTGAGGAGTTGAACTGCTTGTCTTGTTTTCTCCTGAGGATTGCTCAGCCGTTCCACATGCTGCGAGCACGATACCTAGTAGTAGTATTAAGAACGGTAAAACGACGATTTTCTTCATTTTTTTCACCTCATGTCTTTGTATCGTCTTATAACTTAATATTTTAAGGTAAATTTAAGGTTTTTTGAAACCTTTTTTTTGTTACAACGTCTATATCTAGGTTCAGAGTAAAAAAATAACTTGTTTATCAAGATTCGTAAACCTATAATCATGGAAGAATGATAGAAAAGGTGAGGGACATTATGAGAGCTGAGAGAAAAAGAAAGAAAAAGAAGGTTCTTTGGATTGTTTTATCGATTATTGGCTTATTCGTATTAGCCACTGGCGGATACGCGTATCATCTTTGGAATACAGCCGCATCCACTGTCGCAGGCATTCAAGAGAACTTAAAGAAGTCAGATAAGCGTGACAAAGATGTCGATTTAAGTAAAAAAGACCCGATCTCCATTTTAGTCATGGGTGTCGATGAAAGAAAGAATGACCGAGGCCGTGCAGATACATTAATATACATGACAGTGAATCCGAAAACGAAAACAACTGAAATGGTGAGTATCCCCCGTGATACGTATACAAAAATTGTCGGAAAAGGCACAATGGATAAAATCAACCACTCTTATGCTTTCGGTGGTACACAAATGGCTGCAGATACAGTAGAGGAACTGCTTGATGTACCTGTGGATTACTTTGTGAAAGTGAATATGGAAAGTTTCAAAGACATTGTCGATACACTTGGCGGCATTACGGTGAACAGCACGTTTGCTTTCAGCTATGATGGCCATTCATTTGGTACAGGAGAAATTAACCTGAACGGCGATCAAGCCCTTGCCTATACAAGAATGAGAAAGCAAGATCCTAAAGGTGATTTCGGCCGTCAGCAAAGACAGCGTCAAGTCATTGAAGGCATCATTGCAAAAGGCGCTAACATTTCATCTATTACGAAATTCGGCGATATGTTTAAAGTCGTTGAAAACAACATGAAAACGAATATGTCCTTTGACGACATGTGGACGATGATGAATGATTATCGTGATGCAAGACAAAATGTGAAACAGCACGAGCTGAAAGGTACAGGTGCACGAATCAATAATATTTATTACTATCAGCTTGATGACAGCAGTTTAGCGAAAGTGAAGAAGGAATTGAAGGATAGTTTGGAAGCTTCGTAAATAAAAAACACCTTTTTTGAGAGAAAGGTGTCAGATTGTTGACAAAGGGCTAAAATGAACTTTATTTTAGCCCTTTGTCTTCTTTTCAGCGTGATAGAAAACCTTTGCAGTCTAGGAAGGACGAGTACTGACGCGGAGCGAATTTGAATTCGTGAGCACCAGCACGCAGGACTGACAAAGAATGCGAGGGTTTGTCTACATGCTGAGAAGACTACAGAAATGTAGTCTTCTTTTTTTATGATTGGAATGGGGCTGGTTTTTCATCACTTAAACCATAACGATGGAGAAGCTCTTCGACAATTCGTTTTGACGCTTGTCCATCACCATATGGATTAGACGCCTTTGACATGTTGTCGTACTCTTTCTGATCGACTAGAAGCTGTTTTGCCATGTTGTAAATGTTCTCTTCATCTGTACCTGCAAGCTTCAGCGTACCAGCTTTCACGCCTTCTGGGCGTTCTGTTGTATCGCGGAGCACTAATACTGGCTTTCCTAGAGAAGGAGCTTCTTCTTGTACACCGCCAGAATCCGTTAAAATAAAATGTGAAGCGGCAGCAAAATTATGGAAATCAACGACTTCGAGCGGTTCAATTAAGTGTACGCGATCGAGATCACTGAATTCTGTCTGAGCTGCATCACGTACGGCAGGGTTTAAATGAACAGGATATACAACCTGAACATCTTCAAACTCTTCTACAATACGTCTAATCGCTCTAAACATGTTTTTCATCGGCTGGCCGAGATTTTCTCTGCGATGAGCCGTTAACAAAATCATTTTATCTGTGCCTATTTTCTCTAAAATAGGGTGTTGATACTGCTCTGTAACCGTTGTTTGCAATGCATCAATTGCTGTATTTCCTGTTACAAAGATGGTCTCTTCTTTTTTATTTTCAACTAAAAGATTCTGCTTTGCCTCATGTGTCGGCGCAAAATGAATATCGGCTATATTTCCTGTCATTTGACGGTTCAATTCTTCTGGAAACGGTGAGTATTTATTATGTGTTCTTAACCCCGCTTCAACATGACCTACTGAAATTTGGTGATAAAACGCAGCCAAACTTCCTGCAAAGGTTGTTGTTGTGTCTCCATGTACAAGCACAATATCAGGTTTTTCCTGTTGGAATAATTGATCTAATTTCAACAGTGCATTTGATGTGATTTCAGATAATGTTTGACGTTCTTTCATAATATTTAAATCATGATCGGGCGTAATATCAAAAGCTTTCAGCACTTGATCAAGCATTTGTCGATGTTGAGCCGTCACAGTAACTGAAGATTTAATTTGTGGATGTTTTTTTAGCTCAAGGACAAGGGGTGCCATTTTAATCGCTTCAGGCCTCGTCCCGAATACAGTCATTACATGTAATGTTCTCAATAGTCGATGCCTCTTTTCTTCTCATTTTATGAGTCCATTATACAAAAATTATCTACAATTGATAATTGAACTTCATTATAGCTTAATAAAATATCTATACAAAACATCAATCATGTTTACAAATTTATCTTAAAATTATTTTAAACATCACAATAGAGTTTGACTCCTTTTAAAAGTAAGATAGAATTTAATAGTAAACTCTGTATATATACAAAAGGAAGGTGCAAAGTTCATTGAAAAAAGTACGTAAAGCCATTATACCAGCTGCCGGTCTAGGAACACGTTTTCTTCCTGCAACAAAGGCCATGCCTAAGGAAATGCTCCCTATCGTAGATAAACCAACTATTCAGTATATTATTGAAGAAGCTGTTGATTCAGGTATCGAAGATATTATTATTGTGACTGGGAAAGGGAAAAGAGCTATAGAAGATCATTTTGATTTTGCTCCCGAACTAGAAAGGAATCTAGAAGAAAAAGGAAAAATAGAATTACTAGAAAAAGTAAGGAAATCATCTAATATTGCAGATATTCATTACATCCGCCAAAAAGAACCAAAAGGTTTAGGACATGCCGTTTGGTGCGCACGCAACTTTATCGGTGATGAACCCTTTGCTGTTTTATTAGGTGATGATATTGTCCAAGCCGAAACACCTGGACTTCGCCAGCTGATGGATGAATATGAAAAAACCCTTTCGTCCGTGATCGGTGTTCAGCAGGTAGCAGACAGCGATACGCATCGCTATGGAATCATTGATCCTCTTACCCAAGAAGGACGCCGCTATCAAGTGAAAAACTTTGTTGAAAAGCCGCCGCAAGGAACAGCACCATCCAATTTGGCCATTTTGGGGCGCTACATTTTCACGCCTGAGATCTTTATGTACCTTGATCAACAAGAAATTGGTGCGGGCGGAGAAATTCAGCTGACAGATGCCATTCAAAAGCTCAATGACATCCAGCGTGTATTTGCCTATGATTTTGAAGGAAAACGATATGATGTCGGAGAGAAGCAAGGTTTCATTGAAACGACGCTAGAGTTTGCCCTTCAAGATGAAGAGCTCAAGAAAAAACTCATTCCATTTATGAAACAACTTCTTGAAAAAGAAGAAGTGAATTAAAAAAAGCTGCCGGCATCGGCAGCTTTTTTATTTGGTCGCTGAAACGGTCAGCGTATGCTGTTCATTATCAATGACAAACAGGTTATGTTCGCCCTTTACTGCGAACTTCGTTTGTTTCTCATTCATCCAGACATTCTGTTCTGTCAGTCCAAGTGTTGAAGGAGAGATAGGCATGATCTCGCGGAACACCATCGTATTCGCCAGACCATTTTGAATCACATAATCGGTTTTCTCAGTGGTCAGCCGCTCAACGGTATCACCTTGCTCACTTTTGACCGAGCTAAGTGTTTGCATTCTTTGCTTCAGCACAGACTCTTCTTTTCCAAGGAAAGAAAGTAAGTACTCATACGAACCCGCAGATGCGGGTGATACGTAGGAATTGAACTGTGCTGGTCCGATAGATAATGGTTTCAATTCATCTGCGTTTTGTAGCGCATCAGGTTGCACATAATACGTCTCTGATGCTGTTTTGATTTGAACGACTTGTTTATTTTTAGCCACAGCCTTCACTTCTTGTCCAAACGATAATGTGACGTCTGCCTTTTTTTTCATGGCCCTGTCTGTATAAACCGTCATTGGATCTGCCTTAACTACAGCCTGTTGATCAATCTTTTTCATATCATCAGAGGCACCTTTCGTCTCATGGTTCGTTGACTGGGGCGCCTCTGTTTTACCTGAAGGAATTGCACCAAATGTCGCAAGTGTACGAAGCGGACGATCCGAAAACATTGAAAGGGCAAGTAAGATGGTTAAAACAGCTATTATGGTGACTTGAAACGCCGGTCCGAAAAAGGAACGTCGTTTTCCAGTGTCATTATACCTCGTGACCTTCTCTGTCGTTTGTACGCCTTTTCGACCTTCCTTCTGTTCTGATTGATATTTTTGTTTCTCTTTCTTGGAAAGCTTGTTAAACCAATCAACAAACTCCTTATACTCTTTCACAACCTTTTTCGTATCATCAAACATACGAAGTTCACCATAATGCATCCAAGCCACCCGATCACAGATTTTTTGGATTTGACTAATGGAGTGACTGACAAAAAAGATCGTCTTTCCTTGTTCTTTGAATTCGGTGATGCGATCCACACATTTTTGATAGAAGGTTTGGTCTCCTACAGACAGTGCCTCATCAATAATGAGGATATCTGGATCAATATGTGCTGAAATGGCAAAACCAAGACGGGATTTCATTCCGCTTGAATAGCTCTTTACAGGCTGATCTATAAAGTCTCCAATATCCGCAAACTCTACGATTTTTTCATAAAGATCGTCAATTTCCTTATTTGTCAGACCCATCATTAAGCATTTTAAACGAATGTTGTCTTTACCGCTTAACTGATTGTTCAGCCCTGCAGCAATGGCAATTAACGATGGCTGACCGTCCATATCAATCTCACCGCTTGTCGGTGGAATGATTTTCGCTAGAAGGTTCGACATCGTGGATTTCCCAGACCCGTTGATCCCTACAAAACCAATCGTCTCTCCTTCATAGACATCAAAAGACACATCACGAACGGCAAAGAAACCTTTTTCATTTTTATTAGGTAAAAACAGCCCTTTAATCTTGTCCGACTGTTTTTTATATAGGACGTATTGCTTGGATACGTTTCGAAACGAAACCTTTAGTTTCATCGTATAATCTCCTTACTTTTTAAAGAAAATCGACAAATTTATCCCTAAATTTCATATGCAGTAATGAACCGACTGTTAAAAGAAGAAGCGTAATCAGCCAAAAATAAAGCGTATATTTCACATCATGAAAGAACCATTCTCCCTTTAACAAGCTATTTCTGAAACCATCAATAATATAGAAAAGAGGATTCAGTCTTAAAATATCTCCTATCCATGCTTTGTCTCCAGTGAGCTTTTCTGAGATATTCCAAAAAATCGGCAGCAAAAAGAAAAGTAAACGTGTCACTGATTGTAAAAGAAATTGATAGTCCCTTACGAGTACACTAATTGTTGAATTAAACAAACTAAACGAAAACATAAACGCGATCATACATATAAGGTAGTAAATATATTGTAGCCAATGCGCGTCAGGATATATGCCATAAGAAATCAGCACAATAAGATAGACACCCATCATGACAAAATAGCTGAACAAGTTGGACATGATGACAACAGACGGCAGCGCACTAATCGGAAAATTCATTTTTGATACCATGTTAATGCGTTTAAACACACTGTTTGATCCATCAAGGATCGTCGGACTAATGAAGAACCATGGTATTAATCCAGCAAGCATCCAGATGATAAATGGAACCTCCATGCCTCCAATGACAATTGGCTGTCCTCCGCGAATGCCTAAACCAAAAACAAACCAGTAAGCCAGCATTTGAATCAATGGATTTAAAAACTGCCATAAAACACCTAAATAATTCATCTGATATTTTGATTTTGTTTCATAAACAGCAAGTCGCATAATCAGCGAAAATGAGCTGATTTGCTCCTTCAGTATCGTCAACATTGCGTTCATTCTAATCTTCCTTAGATATAAGTTTTTGGGATCACTTTTTTAAAAAGCACCGCTCATAATTGTACCAGAAGTTGAGGAATATTTCACTTATCAGGAAATACACATCATAAACAATATAAAAAGGAGGAAGCTACTTCCTCCTTTTTAAAATTAAACTTTCAATCTTGATAAGAATCGGGTAATATTCGTTGAACTTTTTAAAGAAATGTTTCCTTTGGCCGTTTCGTATATTTCTACCTGAAAAGGTCTTAAGTTATACCTATTATATAGTCTATCTGTTAATAAATTTTTTCTTAATCTAAAGTGACGATCTTGCGAGCAGTAAAAAAGGTCATATGTCTTAAACCCTTCAAAGAAATGTTCCCATTTAATATTGAACTCTGTACTTGATGTTCTTTTCAGAAAAATTACTTCTCTTGTTATTCGATTTTTCAAATAGAATGTCCCTGTTTCTATTATTGGCTTTTCTGCTAATATAGAAACACCTTCATCATTCAAAATCAATTGTTCTACTTTTACATTTATATTTTCAATAGATAGGTTTCCGTTAATAGTGAAAAAGAGATGAAAATTAGATTGATTGCAATGATTAAGGGCTCCCTTGTACATTTGCTTAGAAATTCTAAATTTATCTTCTTTGTCGTTTCTTTGAACAATAAGATAAATATCATATGTTGCAATTTGATTCAAATCTTCTAAAGAAAATTCCGCATTTAATTGACCAACATCATTTGTAAATGTATTGATCAATTTTTTTTCCGATAAATTATGTCTTGACTCAAAAGAAAGAAATACCTGAGCATCATTAAACGTTTTTGGTATATCGATATCTCTGAATATAATTTTTTGACCATCAACATCTATATGATTTATTTTGATAAATTCTTCTTTTAGTACTTTAATTTCAAAGAGTTCATCCGGAATATTGAGACTTTCGTTTCTAAAAAAGGGAAGGGCCCAATAGTATTTACCATTCTCTTTTAATATATTTCCTTTTTGATTACCAGCTAAATAATATATTAATTCCTCATGAAGCTCATTCAAAATAAAGTAGATATATAAATTACTAGTAATCCCTAAATCATTGTCAAAGATATTATCAATCTTTTGTAAAATCGGTTTAATTTCTTTATAAAATACGTGCCTAAACTTTTTATCCCAAACGATATTTTTAATCGGAAAGAACAAACGTTCAATATTTCTTTTAAGAAATTCATTTAAAAGCTCTTTATCACCATAATTCTCGAAATATTCTAATTGATATTTAAGTGATTCTATCCGATCTTGAAAGTTTCGTAAATCACCATTTAATTGAGTTATTGACTTTTGAGTTGCTTCTTCTCCTCTTTTTCTCCAAAGATAAACAACATCCGTAATGATTGATATTTTTTTCGCATATAAAAATGCCTTATGAACCATTGGGCGATCTGCATATAGCATACCTGGAGGCATAAAACATTGATATTCAAAGATCAACTCTCTCCGAAATATCTTGTTCCAATAAAATCCATCATAAAAAACATCAGGATAATCTTTTACTTTCTCGATTAATTTATTCTTTTGCCAAACTTCTCTTTCCTTTTTATAAATAATTTCTTTTTGAAAACCGTTTATTAAGATATTAGGCCTTCCTATCACAATATCAGACTCAGTTTTCTTTGCTTCTAAATATAATTTTTCATAGGCATCAAGAGGAAGAATGTCATCTGAATCCATGAGCGTAATGTATTCTCCTGTTGCATATGTTAATCCGTGATTCCCCGCATTGGCGCCCCCACTATTTTTTTGATGAATTACCATCATATTTGAATATTTTTTTTCATATTCATCTAAAATTTCGGCACTATTATCAGGACTCTCATCATTTACTGCAATAATTTGCAAATCTGGCAATGATTGATTAACAAGTGAATCAAGGCACTCCTTCAAATAGTATTCTGTATTATAAACCAATACAACAACGCTTAGTTTATACTGACTCATTCGATAGTTCACCCACTTGATTCGTCATTCTTATGTTGACTTGATTATGAAAATTGTCCAAAACTATTTTCATGATGGTACAGATTTGTTCAACTTCACTTAAGGATAGTTCTGTGTACATTGGCAATGCTAAAATTCGATTACTAACATATACTGCTACTGGCGTTTCACTTGAATCAAATGTATAGCAACCGAAGTCATTACAAAGAGGATAGAAATATTTCCTGGTAAACAAATTATATGCTTTCAATTCTTCATTTACATAATCTCTCATCTCTTGATTTTCTAAAATTATTGGAAAGTATGAATAGTTGTGATGGACATTATCATCAATTGCTACAACATTAATTCCTGGTATCTCAGATAATTTTTCTTCATATTGATGATAAATTTTTTTTCTTGTTATTATATCTTGATCAATTTCTTCCAAATTCACTAATCCCATAGCAGCTTGGAATTCATTCATCTTTGCGTTAATTCCAATATAATCAACTGTTTCATTTGAAGTAATACCAAAATTTTTCAAAGCTTTTAATTGTTGAATTAATCCTTTCTGTTTAAAACAAAGAACTCCACCTTCAATCGAATGAAAAACTTTGGTTGCATGCATACTAAACATAGATGCATAGCCAAATTCTGCAATCGGTTTACCATTTATTTTAATTCCAAAAGCATGTGCTGCATCATAGATAACAGGTATTCCATAATCCCTTGAAATTCGATCTAATTCATTCACATCACAAGGGTTTCCAAAAACATGCACTGCTACAATTGCTTTTGTTTTTTCAGTAATGAGTTTTTCAATATGATTGATATTGATATTGAATGTATTTGGTTCTATGTCACAAAAAACTGGCTGGAAACCTGTATTTTTTATTGCATGAACTGTAGAAGCAAAAGTAAAAGGTGTTGTAATCACTTCACCCTTTTCTTCTATTGTTTTTAAAGCAATTTCTAATGCTAAGTGGCCATTGGTAAAGAGTTCAATTTGGGGTGCCCCAAGATATTCTTGAAGATTTTTTTTAAACTCTTCATGTAATGGACCGTCATTTGTTAACCATTTATTCTCCCAAATACTTTTTATCTTATCCGTGTAATATTCAAGTTTTGGAAGTTTTGGTTTTGTCACATGAATTGGCGTTTGAAATTTAAATTGTCTTATCATTTAATTTCTCCAATCAATTAATGCTTCTATCGAGTCTACGTCAAACACAGGGATGTCAATTGCTTTAATTTGATCTCTTTCGCTAAAAGAATCATCAATAAATATAGAAGGTATTTGATTATCTACAAACTTTGATTTCATATCTTCTTTTTTTAGATGAATGACACGATCAAAAAGGTTAATGTGGATTCGAAGCTTTTCCAAAGTTTCTTTGATATCATTGATATGCTTTGTAATTAGGATAATTTCCTTCTCATTATTAAAACATTGATATAAAAATAACATTAAATGAGGATTAACTTTATCTTTATACGTAATCGTATCATCAAAATCCACGTACACTCTTTGATAAGAGTATTGAATGCTAAATCGATTAATCAAAGCCCTGTCTACTTCAAGGTTCACACCGTTATCTTCTATTTTTATATCAAAATCCATTCGATCATATAAACTCAGTAAAGGGAAGTTTACACCTTTGTTACGATATAATGCCATAGTTCCTGCAATTCGCGGTGCCACTTCTAACAACTTGTATTGACCGTTCACATCTTCTTTAATTTGAAAAAACCAAGCTCCTCTAAATTTAAGATGTTTATTAATTTCTTGCGCTATCTGTGTTGTTTGCTCATCCATCGGTAACGTGGAAGAGTTTACACTTATACCACTCTTAATACGCTTTCTTTCACGTCTCCCAGTATATTCAAGTTCTCCATTTCTATTTGTAAAGCAATCTATTGTATATTCTTTACCTGGGAGATATTCTAGTATTAATAAGTCGGATTGATTATTTTTATAAAACTCCAGCTCTTTTTTATTTCTTGCAAGTGCTACTCCTTTTGATCCTTGTCCAACATCTGGCTTTAAGAATACGGGGAATGTATCTACATCATCAACCTTTTCATACATTTTTGGAACAAAAGATTGTTTTTCAAAAAATTCATACGTTTTCTTTTTCGATCTTGAAATCTCACAAGTCAATTGATCTGATGTTATAACTATGGCATGAAGTCGTTCTCGATTCTGTGCTAAATTTAATACCACACTATCATGTGCAGGGAAAATAAAATCAATTTCATTTTCTTTAATTATACGATTTAATTGATCAATAAAGCCTTCGTCATGGATATTTGGCATACCCTCTATATAATTCTTATATACATACTTACCATGATCAGAGACGCTGGAAGCACCGATCAATTCAAAGTCTTTTGAGTACTTAAGAGAATTGTGAATCTCCAAGCCAATCTCAGAACCACATGGAAACACTAGAACTTTTTTCATTGTTACCTCCAATTATTTTTTGAATACTGTTTCGATAACTAATTTAGCTGAATTTCCTGTTTCCAGGCTACAATACTCTTGGAAAAATTCATTATATTTTTCTTCATATTCTTTTTCCACACGATGAATATTTTTTATCGCATCAAATAACTCTGTTTGTTCCTGTAATACTGGACCTGGCAAGTCCTTGTACATATCTAAGTAAAAACCTCTTATCTCCTGTTTATAAAGTTGATAATCATAAGCATAGAACAATATCGGCTTTTTGCTATTTGCATACTCAAAAAACACAGAAGAATAATCCGTGATTAAAATATCACTGACTAAATACAATTCCTGAATATCATCATATTTAGATAAATCAATGATTGAAGAATGTTTGCTTGGATTAAGCACTAAATAATCTGAAATTAAATGGTGCATTCTTAAGATTAATACATAATCATCACCAAATTCATTCTGGAACTGATCTAAATCGAATTGTATCTCAAAGGAATGGTTCCATGATCCATTGGATTCATTATCTCTCCAAGTTGGAGCATACAATATAACTTGTTTTTCCTTAGGAATACTCAACTTTCTTTTAATGGATTCAATTTTTTCTATATTATTCGTTTTATAAAAAATATCATTAGATGGATAGCCATTTAATATGATCTCTTTTTCAAACTTAAAAGCCCGCTTAAAGATATCACCAGAGTATTTATTAGCTGCCAATAGAAAATCCCAATTACGAGATTCTAAATAAAAATTTTCCCTAGCCAATTTTTCAGGACCATCTACTTCTATGTCATAACCCAATCTTTTTAAAGGCGTTCCGTGCCATGTCTGGATATACACATTACCTTCTCTTTTCCGATGTACCGGGAAAATAATATTGTTCACCCAATATTTTGAAAGCGCCAGGTATCGATAATAATCTTCTTCTTCTCTACTTACTACAATTGGGTTTCCTGGTAATTTCGATTCTCCTTGATAAGACCATACAAATTGATACTCTTCACCATATCCATTTTCCAATAAGTATTCATATATATATTTTGGATTTCCTGAGTAACTTTTTCCTAAAAAACTTTCAAAGAAAATCATTTTCTTATGAATTGGATGATTATCACAAGTATTATTAAAGATAGTTTTACCTCTAGCGATATTGTATGTCTTAATATATTGTTCATTATCAGTAAACCAGCATGCTAAGCTCTCTTTTCCCATAGTTACATATATAATAAGCTTGAAGTTATCTTTATATTCATTATTTAGTAGATACCTATCTTCTTCTCTTGAGAAATCATTATAACCTGTCATATCTACTAGTTCCTTATAACAGATTCGTTTCTTATCATCCCTTATTTGCAAAAAGAAGTCCCATCTGCTATTGAGATCCAAATGTTGTTTTAATTTATCTATCAAAATAATTTTTTTAAAAATATATTTATTCTTTTCTTTCTGAAAATCTAAAGAGTAGCCATATGACTTGTTATTGTCTCTTCTTACTGCAATTAATTCTAATTGTCTAACTGAATATTCATCTGAAAATTGGATTACTTCCCCCTCAATATAAAAGTTCGAGCCTACACTTTTTAAATTTTTTATATGCTGAGTAAAAATATTTTTTTTATAATCAAAAGATAGATTTCCGTTTTTGGTTTTAAAACTTTTTAATTTTAAGTTCAAATCCTCTGAATATGATGTAAACCCTTGATTATTTATGCTAAATACAGTTCTCTTACGAAAATATTTACTATAAAATTGAAGAGTAATATACACATCCAAAGTTCCATTACTATTAAGATCTACAATATCTTGAAGATTAAAAACAGAGATGTTTTTTTTAATTTTGCTCTTTAAAAATCTGCCACTCTCACGATCTTTTAAAATTACATATTTATTAAATAAACTAAAGCCTAAATGATTAACAACTAAATGGAGTTCTTCTTTTTTAATTTGGATTTTCACTTTATGTTTACTTATTTTTGACTTTAATATTTTAGAAACTAATTTTTTAATTTTCATTTTTAGTCTTCGTAACCTCATCTCAATTACATTTTTCACAATAGCAATAAAGAAAAAATTCCCCATTCATGGTGTTGAATAGGGCTTTTCAAAAATAAAATATTACTTTACTGTATTGTATGCTTTTTGATAGTAATTTTTATACTCATCGTCTATAATATTTTTAAACCATAGAGAGTTATCTAAATACCAATCAATTGTTTTTATAATACCTGTTTCAAAATGATATTTCGGCTGCCATTGGAGTTCTTTTTCTATTTTTGTTGGATCAATCGCATAACGTCTATCATGACCTTTTCGATCTCTAACAAAGGCTATTAAGTCTTCGGTAACCGTGTGATCTACCTTCTCATTTAAATAAGTTATGATTTTTTTCACAAGGTCAATATTTGTCTTTTCGTTATGTCCGCCAATATTATATACTTCTCCAAGTTGGCCATTTTGAATAACTAAGTCTACAGCACTGCAATGGTCTTCAACAAAAAGCCAATCCCTAACGTTCAATCCATCTCCATAAACAGGGATGCTCTTTTTTTCAATACAGTGATGAATAACAAGTGGTATCAATTTTTCTGGAAACTGAAATGGTCCATAGTTGTTAGAGCATCTTGTAATATTCATAGGGAATTTATACGTATCAAAAAACGATTGTACCAGTAAATCACCCGAAGCCTTACTAGCTGAATACGGACTATGAGGATCTAAAGGTGTTTCTTCTGTAAAATACCCTTCCTCACTCAATGAACCGTACACTTCATCTGTTGAAATCTGAATAAACTTTTTTCCTTCTTTATAAGAGTCTGCATCTGTTTGCCAGAATTCTTTAGCTGTATTCAAAAGATTCAATGTACCAAGCACATTGGTTTCCACAAATACTTGCGGATTTTCGATACTTCTATCTACATGAGATTCAGCTGCAAAATTCACTACATAATCAATTTCGTTATTTTCAAAAATTTCACTCAATAATTCCGAATCCTTAATATCACCTTTAATAAATTTATAATTCACGAAATGTTCATATTGAGATAAGTTTTCAAGATTCCCTGCATAAGTTAGTTTGTCTAGATTTATAATTTTTATATCTGTATACTTGTCTAACATATATGATATAAAGTTAGAACCAATAAAACCTGCTCCACCTGTAACAAGGTAAGTTTTCATTATTCTCTCCTTTGTAACTTCTATTTAA
Source organism: Bacillus sp. BS1807G30 (assembly GCF_040047675.1). NCBI lineage: Bacteria > Bacillati > Bacillota > Bacilli > Caryophanales > Bacillaceae > Bacillus > Bacillus sp. BS1807G30. The sequence continues at coordinate 3,204,765 of NZ_CP157353.1, forward strand.
GAATGACTTCTTTATTTTCAGCTAAATCTAATAAGTATTTGCCATATTCAGTTTTCGTTAATGGTAGAGCTAAACGAGAAAGTTGTTCTTCATTTATATACCCTTTACGATAAGCAATTTCTTCTAATGAAGCGACATAGAGCCCTTGTCTATTTTGAACTGCCTCAATATAATTACTTGCCTCTAGTAAACTTTTATGTGTACCAGTGTCTAGCCAAGCCATTCCTCTACCCATAATTTCCACTTTCAATTCACCATTTTTCAAATAAAAATCATTAATAGAACTAATTTCAACTTCCCCTCTTGCAGAGGGTTTAACATTTTTTGCGATTTCCACCACTTTATTATCATAAAAATAGAGACCAGGTACCGCATAGTTTGATTTAGGTTGGCTAGGTTTTTCTTCAATGCCAAGAACATTTCCGCTATTATCAAATTGGACAACACCGTAATCCTCTGGATTCTTTACATAATACCCAAAAACAAGCGCACCTGTCGTTAGTTCTACTGCTTTGTTTAGGATTTCAGTTAAACCTTGTCCATAAAATATATTATCACCGAGCACAAGACACACATTATCTTGGCCTATAAATTCTTCTCCAATAATAAAAGCATCTGCAAGTCCTTTAGGTTCTTTTTGTACCTCATAACTTATTTGTATTCCTAAAGTTTCTCCCGTCCCTAGAAGACGTCTAAATTGTTCTAAATCATCTGGGGTAGTAATAATAAGTACTTCTTTAATACCACTTAGCATTAGAACTGATAGTGGATAATAAATCATTGGTTTGTCGTAAATGGGAACTAATTGTTTAGAGATACCCTTTGTAATTGGATAAAGCCGCGAGCCCGTACCACCAGCTAAAATTATTCCTTTCAAGATGATCCTCCTATGAAAAAATACTCAGAAAAGCCTTAAATCCTAAGAAATTATTTGTTTTTTATTTGAATATCAGCTTTATAATAACATATACCTAATACAAAGTTAATAGTTAAAATTCGGTCCTAAATTACAATTCTAAATAAATAAACCAAAAAAAGCACTATTAAGGGATTCACTCTTAGGCATGAGGATCCCTTAGTAGTGCTTCTCAATATTCCTTTTTAAATACCACTTCCACCACTCGCTTCGATGACTTTCCACTCTCTAGATAGCAGAATTTTTCATAAAACGGTGCGAATGAAGCTGGTAATGTAAAAGTCGGTTGTTCTGTTTCTCTTACCCATTCAATGACACTTGCTGTCTCTTTCACAAGCGGCCCAGGTGCTTCTTGTTCAAAGTCGAAGTAGAATCCTCTGAGCTTGTCACGATATGTTTCGATGTCTGGTACATAGAACAGCATCGGACGTTTAAGGTTTGCATAATCAAAGAACACGGAAGAGTAATCTGTAATGAGTAGGTCGGAAATCATATAAAGGTCTCGAATGTCTTCGTAATGAGAGAAGTCATAGGCAAAGCCTTCATATGGTCCGAGATCAAAGTTTTCCGCTACTAAATAGTGCATACGAAGGATGATGATATATTCTTCTCCGATAGATGCTCGTAGCTCATGCAGATCAAGGTCTAAATCAAATTTGTACTGCCCTTTTTTATAAAATTGATCGTCTCTCCATGTCGGTGCATATAAAATCATTTTCTTATCAAGCGGCAGGTTCATTTTTTGTTTGAGCGCTCTCATTGTTTCTTCATTGTTTTGATTGTGAAGGAAATCATTTCTCGGATATCCTGACTCAATCATGGTCTTTTGGAATTGGAACGCACGGGTAAAGATTTCAGTCGAGTATGCATTAGGAGAAATCAGATAATCCCAATTCGATGCTTCTTTCGTGAAATTCTTTTTGTACTTCTTCGTGTTTGTTCCAGGCATATGCACTTCGTCCATGTCCATCGCCAGTCGTTTTAATGGCGTGCCGTGCCATGTTTGTAAGTATTGGGTGTGTTCTGGTTTTGGAACCCATAGCGGCAAACGACTGTTTACGACCCAATACTCGGCTCTTGCCATTGCAAAAATCCATTTCAATGACAGACGATTGATATAGTAGATGCCTTTTTCTTTAAATGGTGCTTCATGCCCTTTTTTAACACTCCAGATCAGCGTATATTCAGGGTGATTTTCTTTCATATATTCATAAATAGCACGCGGGTTACAGCTGAATTGTTTTCCATTAAAGCTTTCAAACACAACAGTTTTCTTTTTGACGGACAGCTTACTCGCCAGCTTAAAGGTTGTTTTAAAGGTTCTTGTTACAAGACGATTTCGAATTTTTTTGATTTTCCCAAATTGCTTTTTGAATTTCTTCCACTTGCTTTTCACGTAGTACTTAGCACGTGTCTTCATGGTGTAATCATTAATTCGAATACCAAGGGTTTGTCTTTTTTTCTTTCTGTACACTTCATAACGAATTGGTACGTCGTCTCTTTTATGAATTTGAACAAGCCCTTTGAGTTTGTTTGAACGATCTCCAAGTACCAAAGAAGCAGTTGTTAATGTTTCCTCCACTCCGTTGACGTCGCAAATAAATTCTAGATAAAAGCGGTATATAAGACGTTTATTTAAAGAATAAGTTAACTCCTCTAAAGGAACTTCTGCTGAAAATTGATACAGTTGTGGTGTTTGATGGTCGTCACGATATTGAATGACTTCATCTTTTTTATGTGTCATCTTGACAGGAAAACGATGCTCAACTGGTTCCTCACCATTTTTCTTCAATAGAAGCTTTACTTCTTTGATCTGATAAGGATGCTCTGCACTTAGAACGCCTGCATACCCAGATAAAGATAGCGTGCATTCTTTGTTGAGCTCGATATGATGGAATTTCACAACTTTGAGCTCCCGTTTGATTTTCAATGAAGCATTGCCTTTGTCTGTACGATATGGAATAACATACAACAGCGCTTCTTTATTTTCTAAAAATGTCAGCTCTGGCGTTTCAATTTCCATTTTCAAACGACGTTTATAATATGGTGTTTTTTCTTCTATTTCGGAAGTCGCGCTGGTATCCGCTTCTTTTGCGTCTTCATCCTCTTCTTCCGAATCAGAATCATAGGCTGAGTCTTCAAGCTCGTCTTCGTCCTCTTCTTTGTTTGCGCTCAGATAGTCCGTGACATACAAGTTGTATGTCTGGCCTTGCTCTAACGCAAGCGGAAGCGATGCTTCACTCAGTACCAATTTGAATAGATTCCCTTCTTGATGAACAAGCGGGAGGAATAGTTCTTGTTTTGAGACCCTTTCCCTCATAAACAGATAAAACTCTCTATCTGCTAATGGCATGTCATCGTAGATGCGAACGAGCATTTCCAATTTTTCATGATGATTTTTTAAACCTTCAACGACACTCTTCTTATGGATTCCCTCTTCAATCATTAATCGTTAATCTCCTCTGTTCAAAAATCTTACCGTTATTTGTATCATTATTTTACTTTCCAAGAATAGTTCCCCTGTTTCGTTTGATACGACCAACCATCAATTGAAGATGGTTTATTGGTAAGGAGCTCTCCCTCTACTTCTAGACGTTGCAACACTTCTTGAAGTTCTTCTGTTTTAAAGCGGATGTAAAAATCCACAAATTTTGTTTGGTTGGTTTCGATGTTTTTCTTTGTTTGAAAATGACCAATTGGGAAACTGACTTGATCATTCTCATCAATTGTTTGAGAAATGATTTCAGCTCCATTCACTCGATCATATCCTGCAAAATCAATTTCCACATGATCCACTTGGCTCATTTCGTCTGTCATCTTAAGCTGAAGATGAAGAACATGGTGTTCAGAGCTAAGATCATGCAGTACCCATTTCGTGCGATCCACGATCTTTCTCAGCTCATCTTTACGTATACGGTTTTCCAGCATCTGATGAAGTACTGTTTTCCAAGCTGATATTTCATCAGAAGGCACATGGTAGAAATAAGTTTGTTCTCCTAAAACCTTCTCAACATCTTCTTTATGCTTAGTATCGCCAAAGAAGACGGCATCCACTTGCTGTTTTCTTATTTGTTTAAATAATTCTCCATATTGAGAATTGATATGGAGCGGATTTTCCTCATAATGGGCTTCATGCACAAAAGCAGCATAATAAGTTGATTCCGGTTGATCTATTTTAAACAAATGGCGGTCCTGGTCCCGGTCCTCTGTGACCATCAGTTTTAACCGGTCATTTTGTAATTGAATGCTGGATAGCCATTGTTGTTTTATATCCGTCTTCTTTGTAAATGTTTGAATTCCTGTTTTTTTATACCAATTAATGTGACGGACTGGATTCTTTTTTGCATCACCAGCATAGATGATCTCCATAAAAATGCTGCCATCGTCCTTGATCAATTCTTCTAAATAGAGAGCACCTGTATGAGGAACAAAGCTTTGAACTCTGCGTAAAGCTCCCTGCCAATTGTATTCTTCTCTCTTCACTAATTGCTGCTCTTCATTATATTGATCAATCATACAGATTGGGGAAGAAGGCAGTTCATATCTCGTCACCTGAATGGTCGATGTATCTGCCGGGATAACTGCTTCATTGATGGATTGAGGTACTTCACCCGCAATAAACTCCAAATAATACCTTTTACTTCCGCTCTCTGGCAGAATGTAATGTTCAAATACATTCAGGATGTCAATTTGAGGATGAAAGGTCTCCTCCAAGCGGCGAATACGTTCCTTCACATTTACATCGAAATTCAAAGTTAACATCGCAGTACGTTTATGTTTCTCAGCCAATGGCTCTATTCTTGCTTTTAAAGACTTCGTTAAGCCGTCTTCCTCATTTGGTACGTCACCTACAATAAAGTAGTAGTCCATATCAGGAATTTCAACTAATGCCATCGTTTCATTTTGTTCAGGTTGATCCAATGTATCTTTAACTTTTTTCTTCATCCAATTTTGAAACAAAGAAAGCTCTCCTTAAAATTCATGATAACTCGCTCATTGTATTTCACATGAAAAAGCACTTCTCACCAAAAGATAAGAAGTACTTTTTTCATCTATTAAAGTCCAGCAATTTCTTCCTTAATTTGAGTTGTCGAGATACCTTCTGTTCTCTTCAAGTAAACGACTTCGCAATGCTCTTTCAAGAAATCGAATTTACCTTCCCAGTCATCTCCCATGACAAAGACATCAATGTCATGTTCTTGTACATCGCGGACTTTTTGATCCCAGCTGTTTTCTGGAATAACTTCGTCTACATAACGAATAGTTTCAAGAATCAGCTTTCTATGCTCGTAACTGTGATAAGCTTTTTTTGATTTTTGTAGATTAAACTCGTCTGTAGAGATGGCCACCACTAAGTAATCTCCGAGCTGCTTTGCACGTTCTAGCAGCTTAATGTGCCCCCAGTGTAATAAATCAAATGTACCGTAAGTAATAACTTTCTTCATTGCAAACATGAACTCCTTTCTTTCATCCTTATTCGTCTGCTTCAAGCAGTAATGTTATCCGTAATCCTATTATCATCGATCATTTTTTCGCTCTTCGGAACTTCATTATATCACAACGCCTATGAAAGGTTAAGAAAATGTAAAGACAAACTATTTCCAATTTATTGGGTGCAGGAGTAGAACACCGAGAAATCAATATTTCACAAAGGATCGTCCATATGAATTAATGAAAATGTCACGAAATTTAAAGGATTGTAAAGTTATTGTTAATATTTCATGGAGCAACTGTGATAAAATGATGAGTAGGCGAAGAATGAATTTACAATGAACGTTTCATAGATAACAAAATGAAAAAGGAGGTCTGAACAATGCAAACAGAAGTGGTCTCTAACCTTTCTTATGTTAATGGTGACTTAGATGAATTTATTAGCTATATCAACCAGCATCATATTTCCCAGAGAAGAGGCGCCATGATTGCGACAGTGAATCCAGAGATCGGCTATGCTGTCATGAAGGATGATGCATATCATCAAGTGGTTTCTTCCGCGGATTATGTACTGCCGGATGGTGTAGGTGTTGTGTTGATGTCACGCATGACGCAAAGTCCATTGAAATCAAGAATTGCAGGTTTTGATGTGTTCATGTCTATGCTTGATCTCGCAAACAAGCAATCTAAAAGTATTTTTTTATATGGGGCGAAAGAAGAAGTGCTCGAGGCTGTCAAACAGCGAATTGATACGGAATATCCGAATGTGGTGATCGCAGGCAGCTGTGATGGTTATCAAGCAGATAAACGGTTTGTGGCAAAACAAATTGCTCGTTCAAAAGCAGATATGGTGTTTGTTGCTTTAGGTTATCCAAACCAAGAGAACTTTATTTATGAATACCGTCATTTGTTCCCGCAAGCTGTTTGCATCGGTTTAGGCGGAAGCTTTGATGTATTTAGCGGTACGGTGAAGCGTGCACCACGCTGGATGATTAAAACAAATACGGAATGGCTGTACAGACTCATTGTCAATCCGTGGAGATGGAAACGAATGCTGAATATCCCAAAGTACGCTTTTGCCGTATTAAAAGAAAACAAAGGGAAAAAGCGCTACTATCCTGAGCAAGTAAAAGATCAGACGAAGCAGCTGTGAGAGACTGATACATGATGAATATACACTCAATGATCATCTCATGCTATGCAGCTTTTGTTTCTTTTGCTGGATGGCTCATGAGCGGCGTGAAACCTCGTGACAATCAGGTGACGCTGCTTGTTTCATTCCAAGAGAATGCAGCTGCTCTCATCGATACTTATCAACAACAGGCGAATATGACAATGAAGCTCACTGTCCTCTATACGAAGCATGCTTCCGTGATAGAAAAGGACGTGCCTCATGTGTCATTTCGCTATTTTCATGAAAAAAATCCCTTTCATCTCATTCAATGTATCTATACGATGCTAAAAAGCAAAGTTGTCGTCACAGATAATTATTTTCTGATGACAAGCGTGCTAAGAAATAGACCTTCTACCACTTGTATTCAAGTGTGGCACGCCAATGGTGCTTTGAAAAAGTTCGGTCTTGAAGACGCTTCAAATCATCACCGTAGTTCTCGTGATCTGCAGCGTTTCAAGCGGGTCTATACGTCTTTCGATTATATCGTTACTGGCTCAGATCACATGCGCGAGATCTTCAAAACTTCATTTGGCGTCAACGACGATCGTTTTTTGCCAACAGGTGTACCCTTCACAGATGCGTACTATGATGAGCGCCCTATTTCCTTTCAGACGGATATTTTTCCAAAAGGCAAAAAAGTGCTGCTGTATGCGCCGACCTACCGGGACTTTGCAATGGACGGTCTTGTCTTACCTTTTTCTAAAAAACAATTGCAGAGTGAGCTGAATGGCGACTATATTCTGCTCGTCAAACTTCATCCTGCGGTGAAACATTTAGCCAAAGCAGAAACAGATGGTGAGTGGATCTTTGATGTGTCCGATCAGCCGCTCTTTCCATTGCTCTCTGTATGCGATGTCCTGATTACAGATTATTCGTCCATTGTGTTTGAATATGCGCTGCTCCGAAAGCCTGTTTTGTTCTTCACTTACGATCTAGAGACTTATCGCATGAAACGCGGTTTAGTCGAACGTTATGAAGACATTATTCCAGGAAAGGCTTGCGTCACTCAAGATATGCTCTTAAAGGAGCTTAAGGAGCTAAACGAATCAGCCAATCAAGACTTATTGAAAACCTTTGCTGAGGAATGGAACCAATATTCAAAAGGGAAATCAAGTCAGCAGCTTCTTTCCTTTATTGAACATCAGCTCCTGCACAAAAAACGTCCGGCTTCTCATTAAGAAGCACGGACGTTTTTTTATTTGTTATACACGGGGATATCATAATACAGCGTATAGTTATCAAGTAAGTTATACAAACTATACATACGAGTGACCTGTTTAGAAGCCCAGCCAATATCTGTTGCATATTGGTGAGTCGCTGTCGCAGACCACCGCATTTTGTAAATGGTATCTTGTTTGTATGTGGCGTTATTGATGTAGCTGTTGCCAATGAATTTTGCCCCGCCAATAATGGCTGCCTCTGGTGTGAACCATTGCTGTTCATACGCATACTTTGCACCGAGGTAATTCGGGTTACTGTCATATGCGCCTATACCATACATGTTATATACTTTTTTCCCATTAAACATCGTACCATTCGCTAAAATGGAATTTCCGTTACCTGTTTCAAGCAGCGCATGTGAAATGAGATAGATTTCGTTAATATGATACGTTTTCGCTGCTGTGATAAAGGCTTGTCCTTTTCCGGCAAGAATGCCTTTCCCTGCTAAAATCTTCGTATTCACTTCAGTCGGGTTGAGATTTGCAGCTTCAGAGAGTTTGAGAAATTGAAAATAAGATTGAGTGCCCTCCGCGATATTTGCTGGGTCTACATATTTTAATACTTCTGCTGAACTCGCATTTCTCCAGCCGAGGCTGATCTTGATCCAGTTGCCTTCTTTTCCAAGCTGCTTCACTTTTGTCCCTTTGTTCAGCTGTGCGACGATGTTGCTAGCCGAACTTGAATCAGGTGTAGAACGTACATTTAGCCCGTCTGTATTCACTGTGGATGTCGCTGGGTCTACATATGTCGCATAGACATATGCTGCACCATCTGTCTGCGGCGATACCTTCATTTGTTTGTTTACCATCTCATTGACAGTGAGGTTATAATTCGTCTGCATCACCATTGGACCGTTTTTGATTTTTGTCGCTGTGGCTGTCCAGCCGTATTGGCTTTTCACAAAAGCAATGGCCGCATTCGCATTTGGTAACCCTGTAAACTGCTGTGTGATGTTGATTTTATATGCCGGTTTTATCGTTGTTGTATAAGCAGCTGGTTCATTTCGTTTTTTGAAGAATGTCATGCCTTGATCTCTTAAGGCAGCAGTCGAAATAACCCCTGTTTTGATCTGATATTGACCATAATCAGTTGCACCCGTTTTTTGAGCGGCTGCTTTCATTTTTTGTTTGGTTAAATAACTTAAGGCTTGATTCAGTTTTGTCTGATTCACAGTCGCCTCTGTCGTAATACGGTATTGCTTAACAGCTTCTGTTAATGTTTTTGTACTACTGGCAACTCCATTTTTTTTCATGATCTCTTGCGCCTGCTTTACTTTGCTTTGATCATATACAGGAGTTGTCATCAGGCTGTATGCTTTACTGACTGCTTGCCCCTTGCCTGTTGTGATGCTGCTTGTCACCTTTTGTGCCTTTAAGTATGCAGCACCTTTATTTACTTTTGTCTGATCCGTTGCTTGATTCACAACAAGTCGATACGTGCTGTCAGATGCTTTGCCTGTTTTTTTCGTTGTGGCGGATACTTTTTTCTTTTGGAAAAATGCCGTTGCTTTTTTCGCTTGATCATCGCCCAAAAGATTCCCAGTCACTACTTGATATGGCTGTGTAGAGGAGATCTTTTTAGATGTATAGCGCCATTTCTTTTTCTTGAAAAAGGCAACTGTTTTTGCGTAAGTTGTGTCATTTAATTGATTGAGCTTTACGATATAATTTTTCGTTTTTCCTACTCGCTGCACAGTACCTGACGCACCAGCTTGTTTTTTGATCTGAGCCGCCGCTGAGGCTGCTTGCTTACTGTCTTTGAAATAGCCTGATTCCATGCTATATACATTTTTAACAGCTCCAGCCTTCTGAATCTTTCCGCTGATTTTCGCTTCTTTTTGCAGCTGGGTCAGAAGGGTTTGCGCTTTAGACTGATTCGTTTGTGCAGCAGATGTGACGATGTAATACGGTTTGCCTGCTGCTACCGTTTGGAGTACTGCTTTTAAACCTGATTCCTTTTGAAAACCTTGCAGGATGGTATTTGCCTTACTCTGTCCAACAATATTGCCTGAGATCAGCTGATACACGGTGCCGGCCTTGTTTTCAGTTTGGTATGTACTCGTGACTCCGGCCTGTTTTTGTAGTTCGGTTTGAATATTTTTGACTTTCGTTTCAGAATCAATGGCTCCTGAAATGACCTGATAAGATGGTCTACTTTGATTGATAGCTTCATACGTGCTATTGAGTCCTGATGTTTTCGTCAGCTCGAGCGTCAGTTTTTTCGCCTGACTTTCATCGTTGATTGGATCAGATACGATTTTCTGTAAAGGAAGGCGGTCACCTACTGGAGACACCGTACCGCTCATGCCTAACTCTTTTTTTAATGCAGCGGCACTTGCATTAGCTGCTACTTGTGAGTCATATCCTGAGGCAGTTAGCTGATAGGTCGATGTATTTCCTGACGTTTGATAAGTGGCTGTCCATTTCTTATCCTTTTTCAACGTGTCAACCGCTTTTTTCACTTCTGCTTCTGTTGTAAATACTTTTGAGGTGCTAATCGTATAAATGGATTGATCGACATAGGAGGCTGCTTGCACTTCTTTGCCTGTGTGTAATGTCATACCAAAGGCAGCTGCGAGTAACATAATCTTGATGGTTTTTTTCACGGTCCCTGTCCCTCTCTTAACTTTGCATAATAGTCTACTAATCTCTTTATCGACAAAAACACCAGACTTTTTTAACAAAATAAGCTTAATATATTTAAATTCACCTATGAAAAGTGACATTTTTGGGGGACTTTCACCTCAATACATCATCTTAAATTTACTTTAAAGATATAGTGATTTCTTAATTTTCCTTTAAAGGTATGGTATCATTTAGCATCATTAGAATTTATAGAAATTTCAAATTCACTTGTATTTTATATCACAACGAATTTCTTGACTTTTTCAATAGTAATCTCCAAAGGAGTCATAATGATGAACAAGAAAATTTTTAAACGTCAGAAAAAAATATTAAAACGAAAAATAAAATTTTTGAAAGACCCTTTAATGAATTTTATAAAGGATAAAAGACACCAAAGAAACAATTTATATGCATACTATTATCAACGTTTTGATGTTGTTGAAAAAACCGTACTATATGAATCTAGAGACGGAAAAAGTATGACCGATAGCCCATTAGCCATTTTTGAATATTTGTTACATCAGCCTCATTTCAAAGACTATACACATATTTGGTCAATTGATGATTTTGAAATATTAAAACCAATTTTAGATAAGTATACCGATTATAAAAACATCATTTTTGTAAAGCGAAATTCTAAAGATTATTTGAAATACTTAGCAACTGCAAAATATTTAATAAACAACTCTACTTTTCAACCATTTTTTATATGTAAAAAGGAACAAGTCTATATCAATACATGGCATGGCACACCATTGAAATATATGGGCTTTGATATTCCAGGAAACCCTGCACATTCTCAGAATGTATTGAGAAATTTTTTGAGCTCAGATTATCTCATTAGCCCAAATGAACATACAACAAGTATGTTTATAAATAGCTATAAGTTGAAACATCTTTTCTCGGGAAAAATTATAGAAGAAGGGTATCCAAGAATTGATTTAACGTTGAATACTGATTCCCTTGAATTTAAAAAAGATCTTCACTCTTTTGGAGTAGACCTTTCTTTAGACAAAAAAACCATTGTATATGCACCTACTTGGAAAGGGACAAGTGTAGGTAAAGTTAAAAACAATTTAACTCAGATCACTTCTGACCTGAATTACTTACATGAACGCTTTAGTCAAGAATATAATATCCTTCTTAAGCTTCATCCATTTCTGTATCACCAAGCCAGTCAATCAGCAGAATTACAAGGTCGGCTGATACCAGACTTTATCGATACAAATATGCTGCTAAGTGCGACCGATTTATTGATTACTGACTATTCAAGTATATTTTTTGATTTTCTAGTTACAAATAAACCCGTTCTTTTTTATATGTGGGATGCAGATGAATATAATGAAGAGCGAGGCATGTATTTTAATCTTAAAGACCTTCCTGGTCCCCGCCTTTATAACATTAAAAATTTGGCAGATTCGATTGCTCATATAGAAGACATAAATTCACAATTTAAACGTCAGTATGATCAATTTAAACATGACTTCACAAAACATGACGATGGTAAAGTGACTGAGAGAGTTGTTAAATCTATTTTCAACAATGAAACGGAAGACATCCGTTTCATCAATGCTCTTCATGAAAAGAAAGAAAAGATATTGATTTACCCTGGGGGAATGAAAAATAATGGTATCACTTCCTCTTTCATTAATTTAACACAAAATATTGATTATCATAAATATGATGTTAGTTGCTATATGAGCACTCCAAACTCCAAAGAGGTATTAAATAATATTGCAAAAGTCAATAAAAATGTCAGGTTTATTTTCAAGCCAGGCCTACCTGTCTACACTTTACAAGAAGTTTATAAAGATAAATTCATTCATAATCGTGGAGTAACCAGTAAATTCGGGGAAAAGCTCTATCCACAAGATGCTTATTCCAGAGAATTTAGTCGCCTTTTCGGAAAATCCACTTTTGACCATGTCATTGATTTTAGCGGATATAGTTTATATTGGGCTAAATATCTCGTTTCTGCAGATGCTAAAACAAAAATATGTTTTATGCATAATGATCTTCTCTCTGATAGCGAAAGAACGATCAATGGTAAGAAGCCTCATAAAATAAATTTGAGAGGTTTATTCACCATATATCATAAATTTGATAAATTGGTCAGTGTTTCTAAAGGCACAATGGAATTAAACAAACAAAATTTATCTCACTATGCAGATGAAAGTAAGTTTGATTATGTGATGAACTCAATCAATCCAGACAAAATATTAGGAATAGAATTACAATCTGGTGACCAAAACACATCAAGCCTTATCCAATCGAATAAACCTTTTAAATCAAGAGCAAAAATTCTAAGCAGCAAACATGATAAAATCTTCACTACGTTAGTAGAAGATAACCTGTCCACTTTTTCAAGCAAAGCGTTTGAAAACAATGTAGTGATGATTACAAGAAAAGCTGTAACAAAACAAAACGAAGTTTTATATAAGTTCTCTGATGAAGATCATGTTGTGGGATGGCTAAATAAAGATGCTTTTAAACTTCTTCCAGATAGTATTATATGTGAAGAAGAAGTTCATAAATTAGCATTAATCACCAACCCTAAACATAATGATATTTGGACGAAACCCTTTAAAACGAGGGGAATTAAAAAGGTTTCTTCGAGTCACCCCTATAAGAATATTATGGTAGAGATAGACCGAGAAGCTAGAACTGAACGTTCACTCTACTGCAGATTCTATATCAACAAACAACTAATAGGCTGGATAGACTCATCTGCACTAAAAATACTGAAGAATTATGAAGTAAATAGTGTTCAATCTGAGGAAAAGCAAGTCATGATGGAAAAAGAAATACAAACATTATTGAACAAAAATTACCACGAACATGCAGAGTTTATTCGCTCATTGCCTAATAGAACACTTTTAGAAAGAAATATAAATAAAAAAATGAAAATTGTCCATACAGAGAATCATACAATATGGACAAAAGCATATCCAAATTTCGGATATGAAGAAGTTTGCAGCGCTGAGTTATATAAAGGTGCTATTGTGACTGTACACAAGAGCCATAAAACAAAAGAAGCGACATATTACCAATTCTCTTTAGATAAAAAAGTGATTGGATGGTTACATGTAAAAGCGTTTAAAACATTAGATCATCAAACTATTTTAAATCGTAAAGAAGTGAGCTACTCTGCTTCTCTTCATTTGAACGAATTTAAAATTTATAGCAAAACGAACGAAGATACTAGGTTTAAAGTCTTGAAAGATTTTTATCTTTACAATCAAAAAGAAGTTGATATTACAGAAGAAATTACCACACCTATATCAACTTACTGTTCCATAGTGTTTAATAACGAAAAAGTAGGCTGGGTAGATAAAAAAGCGATTGAAATTCTTGAAGTTCGAGGGTTTGAAATAGGAAATGAATTTGTTCCTTACCCTTCCAAAAAACACTATAATTTTGTTAATATGGGACGTCTGTCTCCAGAAAAAGGGCAAGATAATTTAATTACTGCTTTTAAACAACATTTAGAAACAAATGCAAACAGCAGACTATATATTCTCGGCGATGGTCCTCTTAAAAATGACCTTCTAAAGTTAATAGACGAATTAGAATTGCAAAACTATGTGTTTTTAGTTGGCCAAGTTGAAAATCCATTTACCGTCCTAAAAATGTGTGACTGCTTTGTGTTATCATCACACTATGAAGGCCAGCCAATGGTACTTTTAGAAGCCATGACGTTAGGAATGGATATCTTGGCAACAGATATTATTGCAAATCGAACAGTTTTAGAGAATGGCAAATATGGTGCTTTAGTCAATAACAGTGTCGATGGACTTGTAGGAGGGCTAAATAACTTTAGTAATCATACAAATCCTGCTTATGCTCCATTCAATTATAAAGAGTACAATAAAAAAGCAATGGATACTTTTTATAAAGTGTTAAATTAACTAAAAAAGACTTTCAAGCTCTATTCCATGCTTGAAAGTCTTTTTCTTTATATATGTGACACAATCAGTTCACAAGATCCTTCAATGGTGAAGTTCCCAGTTTCAGCAGGCAGGATAAAATGGGCTCCTTTTGGCAGCGGATATGTATGTCCATTATGCTCTAAGGACCCTTCCCCATTAATAACGCTGCACAGCAAAAACGGATAATCTTGCGATAGCTCTACTTTTTGATCAATTTCCCATTTATACACAGAGAAATATTCTGCTTCTACAAATGTTCTAATGGTCACCCCTGAACGAGTTTCTACTGATTCATCTGCATAACCGTCTACATGAGGAACCGTTGTGACATCAATGGCCTGCGTGAAGTGAAGTTCACGTTCATGGCCATTTTGGTCTTTTCGTTCATAATCATACACCCGATAGGTCGTATCTGAACTTTGCTGCGTTTCGAGAACCAGTGTGCCTTCACATAGTGCATGAATGGTACCGCTTGGCACATAATAAAAATCACCCGGCTTAATTTTCACTCGCCGCAAAAGGCCTTCCCAATCTCCGCTGTTCATCATGGTCACAAGCTCAGTTCTCGTCCTTGCATTATGACCGTAGATCATTTCTGCGCCTTCTTTGCAGTCAATGATATACCAGCACTCTGTTTTCCCAAGCTCACCATTTTCATGTCTTTCCGCATAATCATCATCTGGATGAACTTGAACGGATAAATCTTGGTTTGCATCTAAAATTTTTGTTAAGAGCGGGAAGCGATCGCCTTCTATTCCCCCAAACAATTCTCTGTGATTGTCCCATAGTTCGATCAACGTTTTCCCTTTATATGGACCGTCTTGCACGACACTTGGTCCGTTTGGATGAGCAGAAATTGCCCAGCATTCTCCCGTTTGATCAGAAGGAATATCATAGCCAAATTGATCCCTTAAGGCTGTACCTCCCCATATTCTCTCCTTCAATTCAGGCAGTAAAAAAATTGGTGACTGCTTCATTCAGGATGACTCCTCCCTTTGCTACCCTTTGATAATCCTTGCCTAGCATGATGAAAACTAGCAAGTCTCAACTTTTATTATGACGCTATCTAAAGAGAAGTCAATCCTTTCAGTACACCGAATGAAAACGATAACAAGAAAATCAATTTACCCTTTGACAGAGCCTGCAAGAAGCCCTTTCACAAAGTATTTTCCAAGTAGAATATAGACCAAAAGTGTCGGCAGTGCAGCCAAGATGGCACCTGCCATTTGAACATTCCATTGCACAATTTGACTGCCTGATAAATTTTGCAATGCGACCATGACCGGCTGATTCTCTGCTGTGGTCATAGTGACCGCAAATAGAAACTCATTCCACACATTTGTGAACTGCCAAATGGCAACCACGACAAACCCTGTGATGGAAAGCGGCAGAATCATATGTCTGAAGATCCCGATAAACCCGGCTCCATCCATCTTCGCTGATTCAATCATTTCATCAGGAATACTCACATAAAAATTGCGGAACATGAGTGTTGTGATTGGCAGGCCATATACGACATGGACAAGCACAAGTCCCGGAATGGAGTTATACAAGCCGATTTCACGCAAAAATTGAATGAGTGGAATGAGGATACTTTGATATGGAATAAACATACCGAACAACATGAAGGTAAACACCACTTCTGATCCTTTAAAGCGCCATTTAGACAGCACATAGCCATTCATCGCACCTAATACAGCTGACAATAAGGTAGCAGGAATGACTAGATAAAGAGAATTCATTAAATTGGGTGATAACTTTTCAAAAGCGATTTTGTAGCTTGAGAAATCAAGTGTAGATGGAAGCGACCACATTCGCTCAAGGGTAAC
The DNA here is from genome assembly GCF_040047675.1 of Bacillus sp. BS1807G30. Taxonomy (NCBI): domain Bacteria; kingdom Bacillati; phylum Bacillota; class Bacilli; order Caryophanales; family Bacillaceae; genus Bacillus; species Bacillus sp. BS1807G30. The sequence goes on from NZ_CP157353.1 coordinate 3,220,889, forward strand.
TTCACCTAATGGCTTTAAGCTTGTGACGAGCATGACATAAACAGGCATGAGAAAAAACAAACTGCACAGTATTAATAAAGCATAAAGAACTGGACGGACAAACCCTCTTGCGGTCATGATGAAGCCCCCTTCCGACTAGACAGGAGATACGGCACGATAAAGACCGCAACAGAAATCAACATGACGATCGCAATGGCGGCACCACCTGCATAATGGTTTCCTCTAAAGGTCATTTCAAACATATAAACACCTGGCACATCGGTGACAAAGTTTGCACCTGGTCCTGTCATCGAGTAAATCAAATCGAAGATCTTTAAAGAAATATGTGCCATGATAATGACGACGCTCGCTGTGATTGGTTTTAACAGCGGGAAAATGATTTTCCAGTAGATTTGCCACTCGGTTGCGCCATCCATTCTAGCAGCCTCTCTCACTTCCTCTGGAATTCCTCTAAGACCAGCCAAATACATCGCAAGTGAAAATCCTGTCATCTGCCACACAGCAGCGATGACAACTGCAATCATTGCTGCCGGTACACCAAACTCAATTTTTCCCCAGACAAATCCAGCTAAAATGTTCGTATCCGTGTACCACTTGGGCTGGATGCCGAGTGTTTTTAAAAACAGATTCACCCCAGTTGATGGATTTAGGATCCATTGCCACACAACACCTGTGACAACAAAGGAAAGGGCCATCGGAAAGAAAAAGAGATTCCGAAAAAGTGATTCCCCCTTGATCTTCTGATCTAGTAAAATGGCCAGCACAAGCCCAGAAGCAATGACTGCTCCAATAAAGAATAATGTAAAAAAGACCGTGTTTCGAAGATCTGACTGAAAGCGAAAATCTTGAAACAGCATGACATAATTTTTCATACCTGCGAAAGAAAAATCAGGAACAAGCGATGTCCAGTTCGATAATGAAACATATCCTGTCCAGCCAATAAAGCCGTAAACAAAAATGAATAATAAAACAGCTGACGGTGCTAAAAACAGCAGGGCAAGCAGCTGGTCTCCATTCCATTTTCTCCGAACACGTTTCACTTTTGCTGCTGGTGTTTTTGTGGTCGGCGATGTGTCCATGCGCATGAAGCTACACTCCTTTTTTAAAAAAGAGGCGGTGCCTAACGGCCGCCTCTTTCATCTTTATTTCATTGAATCTTTTAAAGAAGAAACGAACTGGCTGCTGTCTTTTTGTGTCACGAAAATATTGACGGCTTGGTTCGCCTTCGTGACAAAACCTTCTTCAGCAGCTGAGCCATGCGCAAGAGACGGTGCCAGCTTTGACTCTTTAAACGCCTTCATTGCCGATTTTCCGTATTCATCATATTTTGATACATCTGCATCCACACGAGCCGGAATTGACCCTTTCAGCGGATTAAACGCATCCTGTCCTTCCACAGATCCTAAGACAGATAAGAATTTTTTCACGTTTTCTGGCTGTTTGACACCCTTCGGTAGTCCGAATGTATCCGTGATGACCATAAAGCTGCCCTCCGTACCAGGAGTTGCCACGTATCCAAAGTCTTTATTCACCTTCAAATCTAGATCATTCACAAAATATCCTTTTGCCCAATCGCCCATGACATTCATTGCAGCTTCCCCTTTTGCCACGAGTTGTGAGGCATCCTGCCAGTTACGCGAGCTATGATCGTCGTTGACGTACTCGAGCATACGTCCAAAGATGTCTGCCGCTTCCTTCACTTTTGCATCATCCATTTTTAAGTCGCCCGCCCAAAGTTTTTGATAGTCATCTGCACCTAATACACCTAGAAGAACGCTCTCAAACAAATGAGTCGCTGCCCAAGGTTCTTTATCCCCAAGCGCAAGAGGAGTAATCCCTTTTTTCTTTAAGGCATCGGCTGTTTTGAAAAATTCATCAAACGTCGTTGGCGGCTCTAAGCCCTGATCTTCAAATACTTTTTTGTTATACCAAAGCACATTGCCTCTGTGAATATTCACTGGAACGGAATAGATTTTCCCGTCTTTGCTCACAAGGTCAATCAGTGATTCTGGAAATTTATCCTTCCAACCTTCTTTTTCATATAGATCATCCAGCGGCTCCATTTTGCCTGCGGCTACCCAGCTCTCATTCAGCTCTGCTCCCCCGTGTACTTGGAAAGTAGCTGGCGGATCATCTCCTTGCATCCGGCTTGTTAGAACAGCCTTTGCATTCGTACCAGCGCCACCAGCGACAGCTGCATTTTCAATTGGAATGTCTTTATTTTTCTCTTCAAACAATTGAATGAGTGCCTTCAGTCCGTCTTCCTCACCTGCACCAGTCCACCAAGAGAAAATTTCTAGCTTCTCCGCTCCGCCCTCTTTTTTTGCATCTGAGTTCGTCGATGAACTGCAAGCAGAGACGACCAGCATACAGAGTGCCAATAAAGTAAAGCCTATTTTAAACTTCATCATGGATCCCCCATCCCTATTTTGTAAGCGTTATCAAAATAAGTATACTGGCAGATCCTTGCCTTTTTTCAGGCAAACTTCTTCACTTTTTTATGAAATTCTTCATTTTTTTACGACCTGTTTTCGATATTCCTTCGGTGAACAGCCCACCATTTTTTTAAACACACGACTGACGTAATTCGGATCAGTATATCCTGCTTGATAGGTGATTTCTTTTAAACTAAGCGAACTCTCTTTCAGTAGCTTCTTCATTTTATCCATCCTACAGGTCGTCACATATTCTTTAAACGTCAGACCTGTCTCATCCTTAAAGCGTTTGGTGAAATACGTCGGGCTTAAATCAACATAGGCGGCCGTTTGCTCCAGCGTGATATGTTCGCAAAAATGTGTTTGAATGTATCGTTTCGCCCGTTCTATATCATTCACCGTCTGGGTTCTTGCTTCATACAGATCAAATAAATGTTCACAGCATTGGCGGCATTCTGTTTCTGTAGTGATAGCCAGGATAGGCACATCTGCACGAAGTCGTGATTTGAGTAAAATGAGCAGCTCTTTCACATGAGAAATGGTTGCCCCTTCTAATTGGAAGGCATCATAGTAAGCAAGAGCATCATCTCTTCTCCCTTCTTCTAGTGCCAGCATCATGTCATCGGCAAGCTCAGGCAAGTTGATCAATACGTAAGATTGTCTATCTGTATGGTAAAAGCCATAACGAACAGCGCCGTCATCTTTTTTTCGCTGATAATAGGAAAGCTTCGCTTCTGCTGCACTTTTCTGAAGTTGAAGTGGATTTGAGACAGGATGACCCAAGCCAACGACAGAGGAATGCTGCTCGCTTGTCATAGCAGCGCGAATGGCTTGCAGTACATTCGCCTTTAGGTGACCAGGTGATTGATGGCTGTAAATCAAGCATGTAAACAGCTCACCGCTCACTTGGATAGGCACTGCTTGAAAAAGAGCAGACTCCTGCAAATGATTCAGGAGTTGATCCCCGCCTGTCCGCTGAACAGCGATCACTAGACCTGCTTGAAAATCCTGAAACAGCCGCTCAAACGCTGTTGAAGTATAAGATTGACCGTTCAACACATGGGCTTCCAGCCATTTCGACTGCTGATTGACTTTCTCCGCCTGCCGCAGGGAGACCTCCTGCTGAATTTCTGCCGCAACAGAACGAATCGCTGTAATGGTTTCGTCTTTATCAGCTGGTTTGACAAGGTATTGTTTGACCCCTTCCTGCATGGCTTGCTTGGCATAATCAAACGTATCGTAGGCTGTCAGCATAATAAATTTAGTATGAGGACAGCTTGCCTTGATCTGTTTGATCGCTGTGAGTCCATCCATGCCTGGCATTTGAATATCCATGAGCACAAGGTCAATTGGCTTAGACCGCGCCAATTCCACCGCCTTTTTTCCATTCGCAGCTTCCCCTGCAATATGACAGTCTGGCAGCCATTCGGTCATGAACTTACGCATCGCCATTCGTTCAATTTTTTCATCATCCACAATCAGCACGTTCAGCATGCTCGTTCCTCCTTGATTGGTATTGTCAATTGAATGGTGGTCCCTTCGTTTGGCTTTGAATCAATTTGAAGGGCATCCTGCACTCCATAAAACAAACGCAGCCTCGACATCACATTTCGAAGACCAATTCCTGTCGAGTGACCTTTACTACGTGTGTCTGAATGATCTTCTTCCTCTTGCGATAGCAATCTCTTTTTCTCTTGATCACTGATGCCAAGTCCATTATCCCGAATCCGAATCATGACAAAGCCATCATCTCGATCAATAGAGAGCTCTACAAGCCCCCCCTCCTCTTTTGGTTCTACCCCATGAATAAAGGCATTTTCGACAAGCGGCTGCAATGTAAGGCTCGGAATGTGAACAGATAGACACGACTCATCTATGGTCGTTTTGCATGTAATACGATCGGAAAATCTTGTTTCTTGTATATGAAAATATTCTTTTACCACTTTCACTTCTTGTTCTAACGTAACAGATGCGCTGAGAGGAGATAGAGAATACCGCATCAGCGTAGAAACGGATTGTATCAATCTCGATGTCGCATCAGCTGATTCTAAGTACGCCATACGTGAAACGATGTTTAATGTATTAAATAAAAAATGTGGATTCATTTGATTTTGCAGTGTTTTCAGCTTCATGTCTTTAATTTTCTGATCTAAAGCGGCCTTTTGCTTCATCTCTTCAATCATTACCTTCATCTCTCGCCGCATTCGCTCAAAGGCATGATTTAACACAGAGATTTCGTCCTTTGATGACACATGCAAATTCGGACCATCAAAATTTCCTTCTGATACTTCTTTGGCACTTCGTGATAGATGAACGATCGGTCTTGAAATTCCGCCCGCAATGATATAGGCCATCCATAAAGCGATACCTATCGATAATGTAAACAGACATAGAGTAAAAAGCGCATACGTTTGATGTCTTTTTTGAAGGGATTGGTAGAGTACTTGATACTCAGATAATTCATCATCCAAAAGAGTCATTGTCTGCTCTTGGATATAAGAGGACACGGTTCTTACTTCTTTCACACTTGCAGCATATTCTTTGATTTCCCCTTCTTTGACATGATTCATTGTCGCATCACTTTCGTTTATGAGCGTCCGCATCATATATTGATATTTTTCAATGGAGGGGATGGCGGCATGAAGCCCTGCATCTTTGAGCAATGCTTGATCATATGATGTCATTTTCTGTTTTGATTCAGCATACCCCTTGGCAAACGCCTGATCCTTTTCGATGGCAAAGGCGTTGACCTTTTCATACATCGTTTTTGCCTCTGTCGAAATATCATTCAGCAGGAGAAAGGAACGAAAGCTCTTGCTATATTCTGATGTGATTTTTGAACTGCTCCAATACACAAAAAAAGCGGCCACATTGCCAAGGAGCACAAGAATTAAAAAAGCCAATAATAACTTACTTCGAATTCTCTTCATGGCTGAACCCCCTGTGGTCTTTCCGTTTGATGAAGGGGCAGGTCTCCTCGCCGAATCACACTCGTCCCTGTGTACTGCAGCGGTTCTTGTTTATCCCCTTGCTGCAAACGAACAAGAGATTCAACCGCTTGATAGCCCATTTCATAAGGGTGCTGTACAACCACTGCATCGATTTTCCCATCATCCAGCGCTTGAATCGTATCAGGCAATGTGTCAAATGCGAGCACATAAACATCTTTAGACGAATGATATTGCTCTGTTGCTTGAATAATGCCGACACCGTCTAATGCGCTTGTTCCATAAAATGCGGTGAGCTGCGTATGATCATTCAACAATTTATACGCAGCACCGGAAGCACCTGATTTCGTAATCGCCGACTCTTCTATTCCAGCAATATGAATGCGTTTCTCACCAGAAACGGCATCTCGAAACCCCTTCACGCGAAGCTTCTGGTGAATCGCATCAAGCCGTCCCGTCACAATGCCCACATACTGCTCGCCTTTTGTATCAGCGATGAGTGCCTGTCCGGCGATAAAACCGGAATAATAGTTATCTGTTCCGACATACACTTGACGCTTGCTCCCCTCTGCATCGGTATCGACTGTGACAACATCTATACCTTTCTCTCTTGCTTTTTGAAAGAGCGGTTTGTATCTCTTTGCATCAAGCCCTTGCGTCATAATGCCATCCACATGACCAGCAATCGCCATATCAATGGTTTTCAGGTGATCATCCAAATCAGCCTGCTTTGGACCTAGGTATTCAAGATACACCCGATGAACTTCCGCCGCATCAGCAGCTCCCTTTTGCACCAATTGCCAATATTCATTATCAAGTTCCTCCGGTACAAGAACAAAGTGATATCGATAAGTTGATACCGCCTCATCGGAAGCGCTTTCAATTTTAACTAAATCTTGACCTAATACAGATAAAAAAAGAACAGATATAACACAAAATGTGAGAAATGCGCCCATTCCGAACAACTTCGACCATTTCATTCACATTCCCCTCCTTCCATTGTTGCCTCATAAAAAAAGAGCTGCTTATAAAAGCATACTCTCTCGACCTCTATAATTCCTTTGTCATAAATAAACTGTTTGGATCTTCTTGGTATGAACCAAAAGGCGGACAATATTGAAATCCAAAGCTTTCATATAATTTTCTTGCCGGTTCAAAGAAAGCAATCGCACCTGTTTCAAGGCTGACTCTTTTATACCCCCGCCGCTTCGCCTCTTGGAGAAGGTGAGTCAACAGATGCTTCGCCACGCCTTTTCGCATATGGGCTGCTGCCGTCCTCATCGATTTGAGTTCACCATGTTCACTTGATAGCTCCTTGATGGCTCCGCAGCCAAGAAGCGCCTCTCCATCCCTTGCACTCCATACTGTGACATCTTGTTTTTTCAGATCGTCTAACGGAAGGGCATGAATGCTTTCTGGCGGTGAATGTTTTTTCATCTCTTCTAAATGAGCTTGAATCAATTGCTCAATTTGACCATCTTTTAGTTCATCTTGTTGAATGTACATATCGACCTCTCCTTTATGCTCATTTTACGTGAAAAGAAGCGCCTTCCCATCTTTTATGTCAGATAAACGAACAAACAACCGGCAGTCATCCGCCGGTTGTTTATGTGAACTACATGATTGTGGAAGAAAGAACGGCCTGTAATTCTTCTGCTGTACTGCTTTCAAGCTGGCTGCCGACACCTACTGCCACGGCTCCTGCTTCAAGCCACTTTGGCACATCGACTGGATGAATGCCTCCTGTTGGGATGAACTCAATCTCTGGAAACGGGCCTTGCAAATTTTTCATATAGGACAAACCGAAGGAGCCGCTCGGAAAAAGCTTTAACACGCTGTATCCATTTGCTTTTGCCTGCATAATTTCACTCGGGGTCAAAACACCTGGAACGTAAAGTGTATCGTGAAAAGATAGGTGCTCTCCGATAATAGGAAGATATCCCGGGCTGACGATAAATTGAGAGCCGGCTTCAATGGCTGATTGTGCCTGCTCAAGCGTTGTAATCGTTCCGGCTCCGACAATCAAGTCGTGGTCATGCTGGTAAGATGCAATGATCCGCTCTGCTTTGGGCGTGGTATATGTCACTTCGATGGCCCGCACCCCTTTTTTCTTTAAACGACCAATCATCTCTATCCCCTCTGCTTCACTACCTGCTCTGACCACCGCAATGAGTTTACAAGCTGCGAGCTTCTCTTTAACGCTCATACTTGCTGACTTTCCCATACCTCTCATCTCCCTTCATATCGTGTCGCCTTTGATATCGTTTGGCTTCTTTTATAAATGCCTGAAGCTCTTCCCGAGTCGGCAGTCCCTCGTGATCTCCTGGGGACATGACTGCAAGTGCTCCAATGGCATTGCCTCTTGTCACCGATTTTTCATATGATAATCCGTCCAGCAGACCGCTCATCACTCCCACTGCAAATCCATCACCAGCTCCGACTGTATCCACGACATGAGACACATGAAAACCAGCCACTACACCTTGGCCGGATGCACTTTTGAAATAGGCTCCTTCTGCTCCCAGTTTAATGACCACAAGCTTGACACCTTTTTGTAAATAAACATCCGCAATCGCTTCCGGCTCATGACATCCTGTAAGTCTTTGACCTTCTGCAAGCCCTGGGAAAAACCAATCTACTTGAGCAGCCATCTGGTTCACCGTATGAATCATGTCTTCTTCCTCTTCCCATAGTTGAAGTCTAAGGTTCGGATCAAAGGAAATGGTTTTTCCTGCTTTCTTCATTTCTTTAAGGGCATGAAAAGAAAACGCTCTCATTTCATTAGACACAGCAGGCGGGATTCCGGTCATATGAAGATGTCCTGCCTGCTGAAAATAAGTGGACGGGAAATCGCTTGCGTTCAATGTGCTCGCAGCAGAGCCTTTTCGGTAGTACGTCACATCAGGGTCTCCATCGATGACTTTTGATTTAAGCAATATCCCTGTTTTGGCCCCATCATTTGAACGGAGCACTGCCTCAGTATCGACCCCTTCTTTTTGAAGCTCTTCTAAAATAAATGTACCAAGTGAGTCCGCCCCGACCTTGCTCATCCAGCCTACGCTAAAGCCTAATCTTGCCAAGCCGACCGCAACATTACTCTCTGCACCAGCAAGTGCTTTTTGAAACGTATGCACTTGGTGAAGCTCGCCAATTTCTTTTGCATAAAACATCGCCATTGATTCCCCAAATGTGATCACATCCAATGCTTTCACTCATTTCTCCCCTTTCTTGGTACCGGTTTCAAAATAGTTGAAAAAGAGAGAGCATGCACGTATGTATACTCTTCTCTGCCTGACGTTTATAAAGATTTCCTCACAATGATTTCTCCATCAAGTTGAATGGTCTGGGGTGCACTCTTATCCCCGTCAAGACGCGTCATAATTTTTTGCATGGCTGCTTTCCCCATCTCATGAGATGGCTGCGCCACCGTAGTGATGCCTGGCCCGATGAGCTTATACCATTCTGTATCATCAAATCCGGCAATGCCTATCTCCTCAGGTATCTTCACCCCAAGATCGACGAGTTCACTGATGAGTTTCAGCATGAGTAATCCATTGCCTGCTAAAATCGCTTTTTTCTGATGGTTTGATTGTAAAAAACGACAAATCTCATCTCGCATTTGTTCCTTTTGCTTCAAATTGATTTCTGCAATCATAGGTTTCTTATGTTGACTCATGGCCGTCTGTTCATAGGCTTCTTTTCGTTCTTCACGAGGACTAATCCCATCGACAGGCTCAGTAAAGAAAGCGATATGTTCGTAGCCTTTTTCATACATTTTATGAAGTAGACGAGCCGTGATGTCACGGTTATTCGTTGTGACGGTATCGACCTTGAGTTCAGGTAACTTACGGTCAACAAGAACAATCGGTACACCGTTTTGCTTAAAGTCTTGCAAAATGTCATTGTTTTGACCGGTCGTATTGATGATCAGCCCTTCAATATAATGCGCATGCAGCTTCAGTAGCATTTCTCGTTCTTTTTCTGGACGATTATCTGTGTTGCACACCATGATGCTGTATCCATATTCATCACAAATCTCTTCCACACCACGAAGTGTCGCAACAGAGAATGGGTTCGTAATATCAGCCACAATAAAACCAATGACCTTGCTCTTTCTTACTTTCAATCCTTGGGCAAGCTGACTCGGACGATAATGGAGCTCCTCAATGGCTTTTTTAATCTTTTTTACCTTTTCAGGAGAAATTTCATTTGTTCTGCCATTGATGTATCTGGATACCGTTGATTTTGAGACACCTGCATATGCTGCAACTTCGTTAATGGTGACTTTCGTTTGCTTTTTCTCTTTCATACAAAAAACTCCCAAGATCGATCTTCTCATTTGTTTCGAAACCGATTTCAAATAAACTTAAAAAAAGCATACCACAAGTTAAGCTGTATCAGAAGATTTTTTTCATGAACATGAAGAAAAAAAGCTTTTATACAAATAAAGAAAGCGATTTCAAATTAACGGTTGACGCCGCTCTCTTTTTCCTCTAGAATTTTCCTTGAAACCGATACCAAATAAAACAATTATATGTTTCAGATGGAAAGGGAGGCTTATCTCAAATGGAAAATCGTTATGCTGTACATCCTGAGCAGGTCAAGCGTTTTACAACAGAGGAACTTCGTCGTCATTTTCATATTCCGATACTTTTTGTCAGTGGTGAATTGAAGCTGTATTATTCGCATGAGGACCGTGTGGTGATTGGCGGCGTTATGCCGACATCAGAACCGATCAAGCTAGATGCCGGCGACTTTTTACGTACAGAATATTTCCTTGAAAGACGGGAAATTGGCATTGTAAATGTCGGCGGCCAAGGTACGGTCACAGTCGATGGTGAGTCATTTGTGCTGGAGCATAAAGATTTCTTATATATTGGACTTGGACACGAACATGTACAGTTTGCTAGTTCATCAGGTGAGCAGGCCAAATTTTATCTTGTGTCAGCCACAGCTCATAGAGCGTATCCGACACAAAAGGCTGCGATCGCTGAATTAACACCGAATCATTTAGGGGAAGCATCCGCCTCAAACGTACGGAATCTGTATCAAGTCATTCATGCAGATGGCATCCAAAGCTGCCAGCTTATGATGGGTATCACTCAGCTGGAAACCAATAACACATGGAACACGATGCCTGCTCATATACATGACCGGCGGATGGAAGTGTACTTATATCTTGATATAGAGGAAGACGCACGTGTCTTTCATTTTATGGGGGAGCCATCTGAAACGAGACATCTCGTTGTGGCAAATGAAGAAGCCGTCATCTCACCTGCCTGGTCCATTCATTCAGGCTCAGGTACTGCAAATTATTCATTTATTTGGGCAATGGCGGGAGAAAACTATACGTTTAAAGATATGGACTTTGTCCCGATGGACCAGCTGAGGTAATGAGATGACGACGACATCCTATGTAGCGTCCCTCTTTTCCCTCGAAGGCAAAACAGCTCTTGTCACAGGTCCTGGAACTGGAATTGGGCAAGGTATTGCCGTAGCGCTTGCCCGTTCAGGTGCAGATATCATCGGTACCTACCACCATACGCCGCTTGATGAAACAAAAGAACTTGTCGAACAGACCGGCAGATCATTTCATGCGATTCAAGTAGACTTTTCAGATCCTAAGTCCGCAAAGCGGGATGTTGACGCCCTTTTAAAGCAGCATTCAATAGATATTTTGATCAATAATGCTGGGACCATTAAAAGAGAAGAGGCCGCTCAATATTCAGAGGAAAACTGGCATACTGTGATGGATGTGAATATCAACAGTCTCTTTTTCCTCACGCAAAAGGTCGGACAGCAGATGCTGAAAAAAGGGCAAGGGAAAATTGTCAATATCGCTTCCCTTCTATCATTTCAAGGCGGTGTCTTTGTTCCCGCTTATACAGCAAGTAAGCATGCTGTCGCAGGTTTGACGAAAGCTTTTGCAAATGAATGGGCAAGTCAGCATATTCAGGTCAATGCGATCGCGCCTGGTTATATTGCAACCAATAACACGCAAGCCATTCGTGACGATGCGAACCGGAATGAAGAGATTCTGAAACGAATCCCCGCTGGACGCTGGGGACGGCCTGAAGATCTAGCAGGTGCCGCCGTCTTTCTCAGCTCCCCTGCCTCTGATTATATGAACGGTCATATTTTAGCCGTAGATGGCGGCTGGCTGGCGAGATAAACATGTGAAGAGAATTCCTATTTTAGGGGATTCTCTTTTTTCTATTTGCATAATTCTTCTCCTTCCGAGTCACTCTATAAAAAAAGACATGAGGGTGAGGTATTATGAAAAGTCGTATTGAACAAGATATAGAGTCCGTCATTCAGCGTGTCAAAAGCTTTGCCGGCAAAAGTGATGATATCGTGTTCCACTCTTTTTCATTTGGTCCTTCCGCTGTCTCTGCATGTCTCGTGTACGTTGAAGGACTCACAGAATTTGAGATGCTTTCCAAACAAATCATTTCACCTATGCAAAAGGAACTGACCATCACCGAGGTCGACCACACCACACTTTCTTCCCTTTCTAAAACGTTCTTTGGCATTCAAAATGATGTGCTGGAAGATATGAACCTTGCCACCCAGCAGTTATACAGCGGCAGGGCTATTTTATTTGTGGATAGGGCCACTCAAGCGCTTGCGCTCCATACGAATCTTTTTCAATTTAGAGAAGTAGAGGAGCCGCAATCAGAAGTCCTTGTAAGAGGACCCCGGATTGGATTTATTGAAAATCTTGAAAAAAACACGGCATTGCTTCGTGAAAGAGCAAACGATCCGAACCTTGTCATTCAAAAGGTAAACATAGGTACTCGTAACAAGAAATCTGCTGCTCTTGTGTATGTTCGTGATATCGCAGACCCCAAACTAGTAGATGATGTATTCTCTCGTATGAAGCAAATCAAAATGGATGATATTCCTGAGTCCGGCTATATTGAACAGTTGATTGAAGACAGTCATGTCTCTATTTTTCCGCAGATTCAAAATACAGAACGTCCTGATCGGGTGATTGCCTCTGTGCTCGAAGGAAAGGTGTCTATTTTGCTCGATGGGACGCCCTTTGCCCTCATTATGCCGATGACTCTCACTGCCTTGATGCAATCACCGGAGGATTATTATCAAAGATGGACAAGTGCGACTCTTTTGCGTTTGCTCCGTTATATTGCCGTGCTTTTGACGATCTTTTTACCGGGACTCTATATCGCCCTTGTTTCCTATCATCCTGGTTTATTACCAACACGAATGGCACTGACCATCGCAGGCAGCCGGCAAAATGTGCCCTTTCCTCCTGTAGTGGAAGCCATTTTGATGTCGTTTACGATTGAACTGCTGCGGGAAGCTGGACTTCGTCTTCCTAGGGCGATTGGGCAGACGATTGGACTGATTGGCGGCGTCATTATTGGACAGGCGGCTGTCCAAGCCAATATTGTCAGTGCTTTAATGGTGATTATTGTGTCTCTGACGGCACTAGCCGATTTTACTGCTCCATCATATGATTTCAGCTTTCCCTTACGCATCCTGCGGTTTATGGCGATCTTCAGTTCAGCCATGTTTGGATTATACGGCCTCATCATGTGTTATTTATTTGTACTTTGTCACTTGATGCAGCTAAAGACCTTTGGTTTTGACTATTTCACACCTGTTTTGTCCTCACCGTTTTCAGATTTAAAAGATACGTACGTTCGTTTACCAATAGGGCTATTTAAATCGAGACCGAAAACAGCCAAGACAAAAAATCTCAAAAGACAAGGAGAGTAAACGATGTACAGAGCTGAGAAGCTATCATTGTTACAAGTCACCATTCTGTGCAGTTCTACAATGATAGGCGCTGGAATTTTAACCATTCCTCGCAGTTCTGCCAATTCAGGATTCCCTGATGGCTGGATCATTGTATTAATACAGGGAGTCATCTTTGCTTTCGTTGCTTTTTTGCTAGGTTGGATTGCGGAGAAGAATGCACCGGATACCATTTTTGAATCGAATACAAAAGGAGCCGGTGCCTTCTTTGGTACGATCTTTAACCTAATGCTGATCGGTTATTTACTAGCCATTGTTGGCTTTGAGGCGCGTGTACTGGGGGAAGTGGTTCAATTTTTCCTGCTGCAATCGACCCCGATGACCGTGATTGTGATGATTTTTTTACTGGTGGCGATCTATCATTTAAAAAGCGGGATTTTTCCAGTAGTAAAAATGGTGACATACATTTATCCAATGACCATGATCATTTACATTGGGCTCATGCTGTTTAGTTTAAAAATATTTGATTTTGATTACTTACGCCCGGTAATGGCTCACGGGTTTAAAGATTTTAGTAATTTGTTCTCTCAAACATTTATTCAATTTACAGGCTTTGAAGTCATTTTGTTTGTCGTACCGCTTATCTATAAAGACAAATGGTCAAAAGCGAAATGGGCCGCAGCGATCGGTGTAGGGATCACCACACTTATTTACTCCCTCACGCTCTTTATTGTGATTGGTTCCATGACGGTTGGAGAAACGAAATCACTCACCTGGCCCACTGTCTCACTCATTCAAGCGCTAGAACTAGAAGGGGTCTTCATTGAACGCTTTGATATTTTCTTACTGACGATCTGGACGTGCCAGCAGTTTATTTGTATGCTTGGCTTTTTCCAATTTGCGATTAAAGGCTGTCAAACGGTGTTTAAGACAACCAATTTAACGAGACTGCTATGGTTGCTGTTTTTGCTGACCTCAGCTCTCTCTCTTTTTCCGAGAAATATCAATGAAGTCTTTTACTACTCGACTTTACTCGGCTATGCATTATTCGCTGTTTTAGCGATTCCTTTTATAACAGCTATTCTGCTCATGATACGTAAAAAATGGGGAGGTCGATCTGCATGAAAGGGCGGCGTTTATGGCTCATCTTTCTGTCTTGCTGTCTTTTGCTTTTATCGACAGGTTGCTGGGACTTAAAAGATATTGAGAAATTATCGTTTGTGCGCGGTGTTGGCATTGACGAGGAAGATGATAACGGAGTCAAACTCACCTATCAAAACCTTGTCCCTAAAATGGGCGGAACACAAGAAGCAGATTCCCCTGGCTATGTGAATGTCGTCTCAAAGGGGAAAAATGTACTGGAAGCAGTCAGCAATGTCGCTTTGAAGGACCCGCCGATTTATAGTGATCACCTTAAAATCTTTTTGTTTGGCAAAGATCAAGCTGAACATCATGATATTCAAGGGACACTCAACCACTTTATACGAGATGATGAGGTTCGAAGAAGCAGCTACCTCTTAGTGTCACGCCATGAGGCTTCAAAAGTCATCAATCAAAAATTAAAATCACAACAGAGGGTTCCAGTCGAGCATATTTTTGAAACATCAAAAAACCGGAGCTTTAACGGGAAGATTTTACTGCCAACACGTATTGGCCGAGCGTCGGATTACTTTCAGATGGGTACAAGCTTTCTTGTCCAAAGTGTGGATGTCGTAAACGGAGAACTCACCTATGATGGCGCAGGCATTATCCATGGGAAAACGCGAAAGCTGATAGGATTCATACCAGCAAAGGATGTCCAATCTTTAAACTGGGTCATGAATCGCATCTCAGGCGGAGTCGTACCCGCCACCTACAAAGGCTTTCCGATTACGTATGAAATCAAGAAAGCAAAGTCCGAGATTGAACCCTATCTGAAGAACGGAAAGATTTCCTTTAAAATTAGTGTACAAACAAACGGGAAACTATCAGAAGATCAATATCCCCCTGAAAACTCATACGATGAGCAATACATCAAACGATTTGAGCGCATTTTTGAACGCAAAATCAAAGAGCGCATTCAAAAAGCTGTCAATCACATGCAAAAAGATGTGGGCGTTGACCCGATCTTTTTAAACCGGCAGGTGCGCATCAAGTATCCAGACTTTTGGGATCAGCACCGCAACGAATGGGATACACTATTTCAAGAAGTAGACATTGCATATGACGTAAAAGTGAGCATTTTGAACTTTGGTGCAGAAGGCGCAACGAAAAACTTTAAATGGTAGCGCAAGAGGCGGATGACCGCCTTAGATGGTTGACAAAGGGCTAAAATGAACTTTGTTTTAGCCCTTTGTCTTCTTTTCAGCATGATAGAAAACCTTTGCAGTCTAGGAAGGACGAGTACCGGAGCAGAGCGAATGAAGGATTCGCGAGCACCGGTGCAGAGGACTGACAAAAAATGCGAGGGTTTGCCTACACGCTGAGGCGGATTACTCGGAGGTGGAACCGCCTTTTTTACGTGCAACGATCAAAAGCTGATAAAGCGTCACTTGATCAGATAATGCTTTTGTTTGAAATCCAAGTGACTCTCCTACTCTCGCCACTTCGTCAAAAAACAATTGAACGTTTTGATCAATTGGCACATTGATCGGCTGTTCAATCACGCGATGAAACAAATGGTCTGGAAAGAGCGCCCGCATTGTATTTGGTGTGAAAAATCTCATATGTGTTCGATCTAAAATCCCCACATCTTGATACGTAAAATCACCTGCCATTAAAGGCAGCAGTACTTCCGCATGCATCATATTAGGTAAGCAGCAAATGATCACGCCACCTGGTTTTAAAGACGCATGCGCTTGAGCAATCATCTGCCATGGATCTGACACATGCTCTAACACATCAGAAAAGATCACAGCATCAAAAAAAGCTTCTTTCTCTGACCAAGGATACGCCTCCGCTTTTGTCTCAATCACTTCTTTGTAATACGCCTTTGCGATCTCTGCTTTTAATGCATCCCCCTCTACTCCATACATGTCAACGGACTGCCGGTTGATCAGTTCAAGCCCTGTCGCCCCAGCACCACAGCCAACATCCAGCACACATACGGCATCCTCAGGGAGCAGTGCTGCAAAATATGGATGGGGGGAGATCAGGTTTAAATCAATACCCCATTTATCTAAAAATCGAAGCCTGTTCTCCGCAAACAATGTAGAGATATTCGTTTCTTCATTGGCATTGAATGTGGCATGACCGTGATGATGTACAAATGAATCATGGACGATTTGCAGCTGGTATCCCTTTAGCAACGAACGCAGACAAAGGTCATCATCCTCAAATGATCCATATACAAACCGCTCATCAAATAACCCTACATCCTCGATCAGCTCTCTTTTGACCAGCAAACAAAAACCAACAAGTCTATGCACATATGTTCTTTGACCTTTTCTCGAAGCCGTATATGCCTTTGCAAAGGCAGGAAGCTCCTTCACATCTGTGTAAGATGGCTGAACGAGCTGAGGACCACTTACATAATTGGAGACAGGCCCTACCATGCCAATACGCTCTGATGCAAAAAGGGCTTCTCTTAAAGGCAAAAGCCAGTTTTCGGTCACAATCGTGTCGTTATTTAAAAAAAGAATACTATCTCCTGTTGCCTTTTTCGCCCCTTGGTTACAGCCCTTGGCAAAACCTTGATTCTTCTCGTTGTCAATCAACACGACATCTTCCAGTTGTCTCACATATTCCTTTGTTCCGTCTGATGAAGCATTATCCACGATAATGAGTTCATATTCATCACGCCGAGTATGCTCCTTGATACTGTCGATACATTTTTTCGTTAGGTGCAGTTCATTGTACGTCAGCATCACAATGCTCGTTTTTCCTTTCATCTCATTTCCACCTTTCGCCCGCCTGTTCCATATGTATGTCATAGGCAGCACGTTCAGAAGATGAGTGATTGTCCTTTCTTGATTAAACGTTTGTTTAACAAAGGGCTAAAATGAATTTTTTAGCCCTTTGTCTTCTTTTCAGCGTGATAGAAAACCTTTGCAGTCTAGGAAGGACGAGCATTGGCGCGGAGCGAATTTGACATTCGTGAGCACCGAAGCGCAAGACTGACAACGAATGCGAGGGTTTGTCTACACGCTGAGACCAGCTGCCTCATGCAGCTGGTCTTTTTTCATACCGTTTCCCCTTCGTCATTCACGACGGCACGGTTTCTCTTTTTTAAATCTTCTTCAATCTCTTCAAGACTTTTTCCTTTCGTTTCTGTGACTAAATATTTCACAAATAAGAAGGCACCTATGCCGATGGCTGCATAAATAAGGAAAAGGTTACTGATGCCGATTGCACTTAATAAGGTTGGGAATGTGAGCGAGATGATCAAATTCCCTGTATGCAGTAGGAAGGTCGATACCCCCGTACCGATTCCCCGGACATGTACTGGGAACAGCTCCGGCAGCATCACCCATACGACCGGGCCCCAGCTGACAGCAAAAATGACGATGAAAAGTCCTAAACATATAATCGTCGTCCAACCTGCAGCTGTTGATCCCTCGAAAAAACGATTGACCACTGCTAGAACAATCAAACTAAGAACCATCCCTACATTTCCAAATAGGAGTAACGCTTTCCGCCCGACACGATCAATGATTTTAATCGCAACAAACGTCATGACAACATTGACTGCACCAATTCCTACAGTTCCTAAAATGGCTGCTGAATCGCCAAAGCCGACACTTGTGAATGTTTTTGGTGCATAATAAATGATCGTATTTGTCCCAATAAACTGCTGTAAAAAGGCTAAACCGACACCAGCAATTAAAGCGGGGCGCACCCATGGTTCGAGTAATTCCTTAAGACCGCCTTTTTCTTCACTTTCTGCTTTTTGAATATCCGCAATTTCGTCTTCAACTTCTTGCTTGCTTTGTCTAAGTTTTGACAATATTTCTTTCGCCCGGTCCGCCTGTCCTTGGACAAACAGCCAGCGAGGACTTTCTGGCATAAACAAAATACCACATAACAAGAGCACAGAAGGAACAACGGCAATTCCAAGCATCAGACGCCATGCCTCTGCATCTGCTAAAACGTAGTTCACAATATAGGCAAGAAGAATACCAAATGTGATCATGAGTTGGTTTAATGAGGAAAGTGCCCCTCTTGATTCCTTTGGCGCAAGTTCAGATAAATACAATGGAACAATCGTCGTCGAGCATCCGACAGCAAGTCCTAGCACGATTCGAAATAAGACCATGACCTCCGTATTCGGTGCAAGGGCTGTTCCAAATCCGCCGATAATAAATAAAATGGCTGCGGCGATTATCGCTTTTTTCCGTCCGAATTGATCTGTCAGTTTTCCAGAAAGAGAAGACCCGAGCATCGCCCCGATTAAAATCGAGCTGACCACAAGTCCCTCTGTAAATGCATTTAAACCTAAATCCTCTTTCATAAATAAGATAGCGCCAGAAATGACACCTGTATCGTAACCATATAAGGCGCCGCCAAGTGCGCCGAAGAAATAAAGCCACCCATTCCGATTTTTCATGATCATAACCCCTCTTTTATCTATGTAATGACTGGATGTTTCTCTATGAAAAATCATTTTCCTCACTTCCTGTCATTTCAAACATTTCGATGTTTTATGACAAATATATTTCATTTGCGTATCATTGAAACTTTTTTAGATAAGGAAACGTCAATTAAGCGTTAGTGAAAAAAATGTCGCACTATATCCCGTTTTAAGGTATATTTGTTTTAGTTTGTAAGCATGAAGAAGGACATCTTTACTATAAAATCATAGCGAGGGTTTAAAATATATGGATCAAACAAGAAGTAAACGCAAAGGCAAAAAGCGTTTAAAACCATGGGTGAAAGTCACTCTTTTTATTTTTGGTATTCTTTTACTGACAACCGCTTCTGTCACCGGCTATGCCTACTATAAAGTGACAACAGCTGCGAAAAAAGCACAAGTCTCTCTAGACCGCGGTGCACAATCTGTCAAACGGATTGAAGCATTTGATCCTGGGAAAGACAGCTTTTCTGTCTTGCTGCTTGGCATTGACAGCAGACCAGGCGAAACCGTCAAACAAGCACGAAGCGATGCAATGGTATTAGCGACAGTAAATCGTACGAATAAAACCGTGAAATTATTAAGTATTCCAAGGGACTCATATGTTAATATTCCAGGTCATGGTTATGACAAAATTACACATGCACACGCATTTGGTGATGCAGACCTCACGGTAAGTACAGTTGAGAATTTACTAGATATTCCTGTCGACTTTGTGATTGAAAGTAATTTCAAAGCATTTAAGGAAATTGTGAATGAATTGAATGGTGTTTCCGTTAACATTAAAGATGAATATGTTGTGAAACAGATTCTTAAAGATACAAAGGGCAAAGTTCAGCTGCAAACGGGTACTCACACACTAGATGGTAATCAAGCTCTCGCGTATGTGAGAACAAGAAAAGCAGACAGTGATCTCATGCGCGGACAGCGTCAAATGGAAGTTTTAAAAGCCATTTTCGATAAATCAAAATCAGTAACGTCCATTCCGTCTTATGACAATATCATAGATACTCTAGGCGATAACGTCTCAACTAACCTGTCAATGAAAGAACTAGTCGGTCTTTTCCCACTACTCACTTCATTGAAATCTGTTGATACGATTCAACTAAAAGGATCTGATTACCAGCCAAATGGCGTTTATTATTACCAATTGGATCAAAACCAACTGAACGAAGTCAAAACGGAATTGAAGAAACAGCTTGAATTATCATAAAAACAGAAAGCGTCCTTTGGGCGCTTTTTCTTATATCCTTGATCAATTGACCATTTTTGTTTAGCCTTAAAGAGAGGAATCCACGATCCGACTCTTTCATGAGAATGAAGGAAATCGTACATACTTTGAAGAGGATATTGCATGAATGAAGGAGGATATAACAGCAATGAAAAAAATGATTGCGATTGATTTAGACGGTACACTCTTAAATACAAAAAGTGAAATATCCGCTCAAAACCGGCAAGCATTGATTCGTGCGAAGGAAGCTGGATATATTGTGACCATTTGTACAGGGCGCGCAACTTTTGATGTAAAAGAGCTTCTTGGGGATTTGGACATTCCCATTATTGCGGCAAACGGAGGAACTGTCCATACAGAAGGGTACAAGCTCTTCAGCAGAATCACCCTTGATCAAGAAGCTGGTAGACGTGCTGCAAAGGAATTGGTGGAACGGAACATTTATTTCGAGGTCTATACAGACGATGCCCTCCTTTCCCCATTTGATGGAAAAGAAAAGCTCAAAGCTGAATTTGATATGATCAAAAGCGCCAATCCTAACGAGGATGTAGCTGATTTATGGGAAGGGGCGATGACTCAATTTAAACAGTTTGGCATCAAACCTGTCGATGACATCCGTCAAATTTTTGAGTCGAATGAACCAACTTATAAATTACTATGCTTCTCATTTGATATGAATAAGCTGCAAGAAGCACGAGATCTTCTTTCTAAGATGCCTGAGCTCTCATTGACCTCATCCGGAGAACATATCATTGAGGTACTGCCAAAAGAGTCCGGCAAAGGACATGCCCTCAAGAAACTTGCAGCCCATTATGGCGTAGACCGATCCAATATTTATGCGATCGGTGATAGCCCTAATGATCTATCCATGTTCGATGAAGCAGGACACAGGATAGCGATGGGGAATGCGGTGGATGTCATTAAAGAAAAAAGCACCTACATCACAAAAGGCAACCATGAAGATGGCGTCGCCTATTTTATTGATCTGCTTTTGCAGAATCAATTTCAAGAAAAAAAGACGCTTGTCTGATCAGCGCCTAGTGAGAAGTCGAGAAGTCCGATCCGAGCATTGATCGGGCTTTTTCTTTATTTTTTGATTCTAACAGCCGTCTCATATTTATCCTTCCAATACGTACTTGTTTTCATATTGGTAATGACAACGCCATTTGAAACCGTCACATGAATGACTTGATTTGAACCAGCATAAATGGCTGGCATCAACGAAGTCCCTTTAAAAAAGACAAGATCTCCCGGCTTTAGTTCCGATCGTTTCACAGGTGTACCTGCTTTAACTTGACCCGGCGCATAGCGAGGCATCTCAATTCCAAGCACTGCTTGATAGATATACTGCGTGAATCCTGCTGTATCAAAGCCTTGCTTTGGGCTCGCACCACCTTTTACATAAGGTACTTCTCCAATATACGTAGCGGCTTTTGATACGACTGGGTCTTCTTTCGCTAGTTTCAGCTCAGTTAATCGTTTCGCACCTGTCCATTTCTCACGCCAATACGATTCAGACAAATAAGAAATCGTCACACTTTCCGAACGGCTCGCATGAATAAAGCGGTCTCCTCCGATGTACATTCCTACATGTGAAATTCCTTTTTTATACGTGTTGCTAAAAAAAACAAAGTCTCCAGGGCGAATATCGTCTCGTGCTACTTTCTCTCCAACCATCCATTGCTGCTCAGCACTTCTTGGCAAATAAATCCCAAGTGATTTTTCAAATAAATATTGTAAAAAACCTGAACAATCGAATCCTACTTTTGGATCTGATGCCCCGAATACATAAGGGATTCCTAAATATTTCATCGCATCTTTCACCAGTTGATCATCCGACATCTCTTGGGAGACAGGCAGCCGTTTGACCGCATAGAACCGATCGGTCCAATATTTACTTTTGCTGACATCTGTTTTCACCACCCCTTGACTGAGTGTGATGTGGATCACTTGATCATTTCCAGCGTACAAAGCAACATGTGTCGGGATGTCTTTTGTTTCTTCAAGACTGCGAAAATAGACAAGGTCTCCAGGCTTCGCTTTTTCCCATGATACGTTTTCACCGATTTGGTATTGATCAATCACCTTTCGCGGCAAATCAAATGCACCTGTTGTTTTGTATACATATTGTATAAAGCCAGACGCATCAAAGCCCGTTTTCGGATCGATTCCTCCTTTATGATAAGGCGTACCTATCAGCGTTTCCGCTTGTTTTAAAGGAGATGTTGTTTGAGCAGACACCTCTGTTTGGGACATAAACATGAGTCCTACAATGGCACATCCTCCAAGCAGTATTCCTTTCCATTTCATCCTCTCTTCCTCCTTTCTTTTATAGTTTCGACATGACCCCTTTCATTTTACACCTTTTTCCGTCAAAAAAGAGCACGCCTCGCGTGCTCTTTTCATCATCATTTCTTTATTTACTTGCTTCCGCTTTTGACTGCTTTTGCTGTTCAATTTTCTGCATTTCAACCGAGATCTTTTGTTTCTCATGATCTGTGAGGCTGTCACTAAATTTAAAAGCAGACATAAAGACAAAGACTAAAATTAACGCAACAAACGGCCAGCTTGCTTTAAGGAATTTCATTTTTTATCCTTCCCCTCGTTTTCTTTTAATGTTTGAACTTTATCAGAATGATCGACTTCAAAGAAAATATGTCCGTCTTTTTCTTTCCAATCCGCATTCGTGCCATTTGTCAGCATACGGATAATCGATTTTGATTCAAGAGATCCTGCTTTGACTGGAGCAGGTGTCGCTTCTTTGATGTACATTGGAACCACTTCAAATGTCGCTTTTCCATCTTCATTCAGATGATACTGAACAATGGCAGAATCACGTGTTCTTGACCAGCCTTGGTCAAAAATAAAGTTCCCCAAGCTATAGAAGATCGCTGTTCCGTTATAGACTTCCATCGGCTCAAGAACGTGCGGGTGTGCACCGATAATGATATCAGCACCAGCCTTTGACATCGCTCTTGCCAGCTCTCTTTGTCTGTCGTTTACTTCATTGTTATATTCCTGTCCCCAGTGCGCATGAACGACAACGATATCTGCCTTTTCAGCAGCTTGTGAAATCATCGGAATAAAGATAGATGGATCAGCTGGCAGAATACCTGCCTTGCGATTTGTTGCTTTAAAATCATTTCCATATACATCTGTAAAACCAAGGGTAGCGATTTTAACGCCATTCACTTCTTTGTATGAAATGTTCTGCTTCGCATCTTTGACGTTGCGCCCTGCCCCTGTATAATCCATGTCAGCTTTTTCAAAGGCATCAATCGTGTTATTTAAGCCTTTTTCACCGTAGTCTGCTGCATGGTTATTCGCAAAGTTTAGTACAGAGAAATTCAAATCCTTTAACGCTTGTACAGAATCTTCATCTGTTTTCAAATGAATATTCTTTTGTGCTGCCTGTTCCTTATCTGAAGCCACTGGATGCTCAAAATTCCCTGTTACATAATCTGAAACATCAAAATACGGCTTCGCATAGCGGAACAGGTGCTGCTTTCCATAGCGATCTGTTACTTTCTCTACATTTCTTCCAAACATAATATCTCCGACAAACGAAGCGGTCAGGATGTTTTCTGGATTCTTTTCTACAGTTGGTACTTGTGCTTTCCCGATAAATGTAAATAGAAATGTACAAGCAATGACAATCGGTAAAGCAATCAGTACGTGTTTATTCGTCTTTTTCTTTTGGTTCTTTGTGATTTTCAGCAGCTTTTCCTGAAAGCTCAATTTTTTATTCATCATTGGACACACCTTATCTTAAAATAGATAGTAAACATACATGATGGCAAATGTTGCACCACTTAGAAGTAATGTGCTTCCAAGGGTAATCGTAAGACCTTGCTTTTGAATCGTATTCGCAATCAATCCAGGCACGATGATTCCGATTCCGCGGAATTCTGCTATTTCAAACGGAACTACTGGATAGAAGAAATCAAATATGAGCTTTAAGGCAATCCCTGTAATCAGCATCGCCGCAAACTTTCTACGTCCGTACAAAATCATAAATTTCGATAGTCCAAAACGAACGATCACATATGTCAGCAAGCTGACAGATAAAACAACTAAAATGAAGACTGGCTGGTTAAAGACGAGCGCCAGATAACCTGGAACAACCAACCCAGCTGGTACGATTCCTGTTTTTTCTGCAAAAATTAAACTGAGTAGAACACCTAAAATTAACGAGATATAAAGATCTGATCCGAACATTTTCTATATTTCCTCCTAGCTGACAAGCTGCTTAATTTTGTATTCTTGAATTTTTTCGATTAAAGGTTCAGCGGCGCCGTGAATATTGCCGACTCCATAAACCACTCGATTATGAAGCTTTTTCTCAAGCATGTTCATAATTTGTTCTGTAGATTGATATTCAAGGTTGTGTAAGTGGTCAGCCGGAATTTTTCCATCCTCAAATGCCTTCACAATTGGATCTGTCGTTTCACCAATTAAGACAAGATCACTTGCTTCAATATAAGGAAGTACATCCTCCGCAAACTGGATCGTTCTATCTACGCGATCCGCACGACAGTTCATGATAATAATCGGTTCATCTGTTGGATACCCAATTTCCTTCACACGCTTCCAAATGTTCAATGTAGATGCTGCGTCATTAGCCGCAAATCCATTTACAAAATGTCCAGGTGTTTTTGCATCCATTAATGGAAGAATTCTCATCGCTCCTGGATCAGGCGGCGCATTTAACATTCCTCTGAATGCCGTATCTTCATCAATTCCCAATGCTTGTGCAACACCAAGTGCAAGTGAAGCATTATCCGGGAACACCATATACTCAAATTTCCGTAAATACTCATCGGTAATCTTGGAATTATCTGCAACAATCACTTCAGTATTGCGTTTTTTCGCAATCTCTTTAAAGAAATCTGTATATTCACTATCCGTAATAACCAAGTGCCCATTGTAAGGAATTGTCGCTGTAAAGGCTTCAGCTATTTCATCAAGAGTTGGCCCCATCACATCCATATGATCTTCAAGAACGTTTACGATCACGCCAATATTCGCTTGAAGCAGCTCTTCCTGAAAGATAATTTGGTAATCTGGATTCACCGCCATACATTCACTGACGATGGCATTTGCTCCTCTTTCAACTGTTTCTCTCATAACTTCTTTCTGCTCTCCGATATTTGGTCCTTGCGGTTTCCTTTTAATCGGTTTCTCTTCTGGCGTATCCCAATAAATCATTCTTGCATCCGTTCCTGTTGTTTTGCCGACAGTTTTATAACCTGCCTCCATTAAGATACCGGTTGTCAATCTTGTAACGGTAGACTTTCCGCGTATACCATTAATATTGACGCGTACCGGCAGGGCATCGATATTTTTCTGATGACGCTTCTTTTCAATAAAGCCAATCCCTAACATGATGACACAGGCTATAACGATTAACCACATCGCTTATCTACATCTCCTTTTTTTATGAGTGTGATATGTAAATTCAATCAACAGTATATAGGTTCAGCATAAAATCACAATCGGTATTATGTAACATAATCTTTCACTTCCTCGTATGCCAAATTCCTCTAAACAGAAGGCGTAATTGCCTATCTCACTCTCAAATGAAAAGGCCAAAAGACGGACAAAATGACGCCTGATTTTCTGCTCAGAACAAGAGAAAGCGTTACCATCAAACAGTGAAAAATCTTTTGTCCTTTTCTCCCTAAATTTTTCGACAATTATTAAGATGTATTTTGAATCAATGTTTTAAAGCCCTTTCATCTCTACGAAATCAGTCATATCAGCGCTTTAAATGAATAGTGCGTGTTTTAGAATATTTTATATTTTTAAATGAACAGGTTAGAAAGTCATCCTCATTGGTCAGAATGCTATGTGTTGACCTATGACAAAGGTCACCTATCAAAAAATCAAGTCATCTGCTTATTTATAGGTCACAAAAAATTGGGATAAGATGTCAAAAATTAATCATTTTGTTATAGGCTCTCTTTACGATATTCGCTCCTTATGACCTAAACAATGAAACATTATTCATTTCTTTTTATCAAGATTCATCATTTCTTAACATTTTTAATGTGATTTTAGTTGAAAGTTGTCGGTGCGTGTCATGCTTTCCCCAAAGATGACGCATAAAATCATCTTCTCGGCTTACACTATGGTTAAAAAATCTGTGAGAGGAGGCTAAAGATGCCAAATACGAATGAGCAAACACGCTTACACTTTTTATCAGGCGGTTTTGAGGAAAAGATTCGGATTCTGAAAAAAGCATTTCAACAAAGCGCTGATTTTGAATACCGGGAATTGATGGTGAATGAAACGAAATCAGTGTTGTTTTTTATTAAAACAAGAGTGGATGAAAGTAAATTAAACAACTTCATTATTGGCAACTTGCTTGGCCCTCCTGGAAAGCAGGACTATGCAAAATCTCTTAGTTCACTCGAAACAGGTGACTTGACGCTGATTGTCGACAGCATTATTGCCGGAAGTATTGCCTTCCTTGATGAAAAATCTGCACAGATCAAAATATTTGCTGTTGGACAGCCGCCTCTGCGTTCCATTTCTGAACCTTCTTCTGAAAGTATTATTGCAGGCGCACATGATGGGTTTGTTGAGAGCTTAGATACCAATTTATATTTGCTGCGTTCACACTTAAATGATCGAAAACTTGCAATCCAGTATCATAAGGTCGGTACAAAATCTGAAACAAAGGTTGCGACGGTTTATATTTCTGATATTGCCAATCAAGAAAAGATAGATGAGGTTAACAAACGAATTTCTTCTATTAAAGTAGACACGCTGCTTAGCCCAGGTTCTATTGTAGAGGCGATTGAGGATGATTCGTATTCCATCTTCCCGCAGCTTATTGACACAGAACGACCTGACAAAGTGAGATCCGCCATTCTTGAAGGAAGAATTGTCGTCTTAATGGACGGCAGCCCAATGGCTATCATTCTGCCTATTACGTTCTTTAGTTTCTTTCAATCACCAGATGACTATAATAGCCGCTGGATTCCGGCTACATTTATTCGTATTCTTCGCTATGTTGCCTGTATCATCGCAGTGATTTTGCCTTCTTTTTATATTGCGGTCATTGGTTTTCATTATGAGGTGGTCCCGGATGAATTAGCGATTACGATGAAAAATTCCATCATCGGCATTCCTTTTCCGCCGTTAATTGAAGCAATGCTGATGGAAATTACGATTGAGCTCATACGAGAAGCAGGGGTGCGACTGCCAAAGCCAATTGGTCAGACGATTGGGATTGTAGGCGGTTTGGTGATTGGAGACGCTGTGGTAAAAGCTGGACTCATTTCGAATGTCCTTGTCATTGTTGTTGCCGTGACAGCTGTTGCATCCTTTGTCCTCCCATCCTTTGAAATGACGTCCACCATTCGTATGCTTCGTTTCCCTCTCATGTTTATGGCATCGATGTTTGGGTTTATTGGCATTTCATTCGGCCTGTCGATCGTATTGATGAATTTATGCCGCCTCGAATCACTAGGTGTCCCGTACTTATCACCAGTGGCTCCATTTAACTGGCAGGACTTAAAAGATACTGTGATTCGATTACCGATGTGGATGTACAAAAAGCGCCCTGTTTACTTAAATCCAAAAAAGAAAGAGCAAATTGAAAATTTGAGAGGATGGAAAAATAAAGATGAAAAATAAAATATCTCCACCTCAAGCTGTCTTTTTTATCATTCAATCTCAAATTGGTGTCGGTATTTTAGCTCTCCCCCATTTGCTGATGAAAGACATGGGACACGATGGGTGGATGGCGATTATCTTAGCCTGTTTTTTCATTCAAATCATTAACACCATTTTTATTTACATCATTCAGAAGTATCCTGATACATCATTTTTCCAAGCCTTAATTGAAGTGTTCGGAAAATGGATCGGCCGGACATTGGTGGCACTATATACGTTATACTTCGCCTCCGTCTGCATTGTTGTTTTATCCATTTTCACAAGAATTCTTGGCATTTGGGTGCTGCCGCTCACACCAAATTGGGTCATTAATCTGTTACTGATGATCTCCATCATTTACATTGCAAAGGAGCAAATTACGGCGATTGTCAGGTTTAACTTCATTTTGACGCCCTTTTTGCTCATGCTGTCTCTCTTAATGCTCTATTCATTAAAAGGAACCAATATCGACTACCTCATGCCCTTTTTCCAAGTGGACGTTTCTCAAGTTTCACTCGGATTAAAGGACGTCGTTCTATCTATGAATGGGTTCGAGATGATCCTCATTATCTCTCCATTGATGAAAGGAACCATTAAGGAACGATATAAAGTCATGACCATTGCCAATATATGCACGACGCTTTACTACCTATTTATTACATTGATTTGTTTTATGTTCTTCAGTCCGATTGAGCTCAATATCATTCCCAACCCTGTTCTTTATCTGTTAAAAACCATTTCGTTCGGTGTGATTGAGCGAACAGACTTGATCTTTCTCAGTTTCTGGGTATTTATCATTCTTGCCACACTCAGCAATTACCTTTACTTTTGTGCGAATGGCGTGGCAAGTATTCTTAAGAAAAAAGAACACAAAAAATATGTCTTTTATTTTGCCATTTTGATCTATGCGGCTAGCTGTTACCTTGCAACCGATAATTTTAGAATTCAGCGTTTTAATGATTTTACCACCATCGCTCAATATTCATTTATTTACACACTCCCAATCTTTATGGCCATTATCATCTTTATCAAACATCGCAAAGGGAAGGTGAAATCACATGCGTCATAAGTACATACTGACGTTGCTCATGTGTGTTTCTCTCATATTCATGCCTGGCTGCTGGGATCAAAATTTATTAAAGAACATCTCTCTTGTGTTAACCTCCGCTGTTGATCAGGGAGAGGATGAAAATGCAAGATACTCGATTACTTATCGAAAGGTGCAGCAGTCTCAAAGTATGGAACAAGGAAATACAGGTAGCTTTTTAACCACTCTTCTCACAACTGAAGCCCCTACTTTAAGAAAAGCGAGAACCAACTTCAGCCGGATAGTGGATCAAAAAATAGACATGTCGAAAATGCGGGTGATGCTGATCGGTGATGAATTTGCCCAAAATCGTCTTCTGCCCTACTTAGATATGTTTTATCGTGATCCAAAAAGTCCCCTCCTCGCAAATCTTGCCGTTGTTCAAGGGGGGACCTGTGAAGAAGTGATTAACTCGCTGCTGAAGGAAAAACTCATCGTGAGTGACTATTTAAATAACTTGATCACAACCGCATCACGCTCCTCCCAAGTAGCACCTAAAAACATTCAAAGTATTCGATCTAAAATGCTTCAAACTGGAGAGGACTTCACACTACCGTTAATCTATTTTGATCAATCGAAGAAATTAATTAGTGTAAAAGGGGTTGCTCTATTTGATAATGAGAAGAAGAAAGGCGAGTTGTACGGTCAAGACGCGATCTTGCTCACCGTCATGGACGGAAAAATGGGCAAGTATGCCAACTTCACAAAAAAAGTGAGAAGCGACATGAAGTCAAAAGAAAACAATTACATCACCATCCAAGTCACTGATGTGAAGAGAGACATCGAGATTCTGAATCCTGATCATCGAAACTTAACATACTCACTCAAATTTGAATTTAATACTTCTGTCCTTGAGTACCCAAAAGATAATCTAGATACAGACAAAAAAATTGAAATGCTGAACAAAAGACTTTCAACCATCTTGACAAAAGAAGCAGAAAAAATTGTTGCTACATTACAAGAAGCAAATTCTGACGTCTTAAGCCTCGGCAGAAAATACCGGGTCAGACATTATGATGAGTATATGAAAATGAATTGGGTCACCGATTATCCAAAAGTGAAAATCATTCCAAAAATCAAAGTAAACATTACACAAACAGGCATTATTAGTTAAGAAAAGGAAGAAGTCATCTTTCTTTTCTTTTTTTATTTTTTTAAGATTGTCTTTTCAATGCTTTCGTGATAATCTATCTGTGTAAACGGTTACACATCGACGAAGGGAGGCACTCCATTGGCTACAATTAAAGATGTTGCAAAAGCTGCTCAAGTATCTGTTGCGACTGTTTCACGCGTGCTCAACGATACTGGATACGTCCATATTGATACGAAAACCCGTGTGACACAAGCGATGCAGGAGCTGAACTACTTCCCCAATGAAGTGGCACGATCCCTTTTTAAAAGAGAATCAAGATTAGTTGGTCTCATCTTACCTGATATCACAAACCCCTTCTTCCCTCAGCTGGCTAGAGGCGTTGAGGATGAGATTCATGCACACGGCTTTCGGTTATTATTCGGAAACAGTGATGAAGATCGGGAGAAGGAAATGGCCTATTTACAAACCTTTAAGCAAAACCAGGTGGTCGGTGTCATCGCTGTCACAAACGAACCTGAATCGGATTTGTACAATGATGATGAACTGCCTGTTGTCTTCTTAGATCGTACCGTTCCAAATGCGCCTTCTGTGTTTGCAGATGCTACGGCAGGCGGGAAAATGGCTGCAATGGAATTAATCAAACGCGGCAGTCAGCAGATCACATTGCTAAAAGGGCCCGCTCATCTTCAAACGGCGCGGCAAAGATTCAAAGGCGCACTTGATGTTCTGACTGAAGAAGGTGCTAACTTTCATGTGATGTCTAACGCTTCTTTTTCTTTTCAGGAAGCCCGAAAAAGCGCCAAGGCTCTTTTCAAGCTGTACCCTGAAACAGATGGCATCATTGCCAGCAATGACATCGTCGCAGCAGCCGTCGTACACGAAGCACTTCGAATTGGAAAAGCCATTCCAGAAGACGTCCAAATCATTGGATTCGATGATATTCCGCAAAGCGAACTGCTCTTCCCTTCTTTATCAACGATCCGGCAGCCTGCCTATGATATGGGGAAAGAAGCCGCAAAGCTGATCATTAAAGCCATTCAAAAACAGCCAATAGATCAAGCAGTTATTCAAATGCCCGTCTCTTTTATTGAACGAGAGACCACAAGAAAGGTGGATTCACAATGAGTCAAATAGTTGTCGTAGGAAGTTGTTCCATGGATTTAGTTGTTACATCGAATAAACGCCCCAGTGCCGGAGAAACCGTTCTAGGCGAATCATTTAAAACGGTCCCTGGAGGAAAAGGAGCCAATCAAGCAGTGGCAAGCGCAAGGCTCGGTGCAGATGTATATATGATTGGCCGGGTTGGAGATGACGCGTATGGTCAGGACATTATGCGCAATTTGCAAATACAAGGTGTTCGCACCACCTATATGAAACCGGTTACCGAAATGGAAAGCGGAACAGCCCATATCATTTTAGCTGAAGGAGATAACAGCATTGTTGTCGTCAAAGGAGCAAACAATGAGGTAACACCTCACTATGTAAAAGATGCTCTTTCTTCTATTGAAGATATCGGAATCGTCCTTATCCAGCAGGAAATTCCTGAAGAAACAGTCGAAGCCGTCTGCGCCATTTGCAGCGAAAAAGGGATTCCAGTCATCTTAAATCCCGCACCAGCTCGCAAAGTCTATCAGCAAATATTAGATCAAGCTGCCTATATTACGCCAAACGAACATGAAGCAGCTCTTATGTTTGATGGACTCACCATAGCAGAAGCTTTGCGACAATATCCAAACAAATTGCTCATTACAGAAGGAAAAAGTGGTGTTCGTTACTTTGACGGAACAAAAGAAGTGTTGGTGCCGGGCTATCCTGTGAAAGCCGTCGACACAACAGGGGCTGGTGATACTTTTAACGGCGCTCTAGCTGTAGCACTAACAGAAGGAAAATCACTTTACGATGCACTTGCCTTTGCCAATTTGGCAGCGTCTATCTCAGTCACAAAATTTGGCGCCCAAGGCGGCATGCCAGCAAGAGAAGAATTGGAGAATAAGAAATGAAGAAAAATGGTATTTTAAATAGTCATATCGCCAAGGTGCTTGCTGACCTCGGTCATACAGATACAATTGTCATCGCAGACTGCGGCCTGCCCATTCCAGAAGGCCCGGTCAAGATCGACCTTGCATTATCCATCGGCACACCATCCTTTCAGGAGGTTACTTCCCTCCTTCTTGAGGAAATGGCCGTTGAACACATCACAATCGCCAGTGAAATCAAACAAGCCAATGAGAGAGATCATTTATTTCTAAAGAAAGCGTTCTCACATCCGTTAGATGAAGTCGATCACGAGACGTTCAAAGACATGACCAAACAGGCAAAAGCAGTGATTCGAACGGGTGAAGCCACCCCATACGCAAACTGCATTCTTCATGCCGGTGTCATCTTTTAAAAGGAGGAGCCACTTATGAACATTGAAATGCATAACATCCATAAGGCCTTTGGAAAAAACACCGTTCTCGCCGGGGTCTCCTTTGACCTCGTCACAGGTGAAGTCCATGCACTAATGGGTGAAAACGGGGCAGGAAAATCAACGTTAATGAATCTGCTGACAGGACTCTATTCCCTGGATCAAGGAACGATTCAAATCGACGGAAAAGAAACCGCTTTCAAGAATCCGAAAGAAGCCGAGCAGAACGGGATTGCCTTCATTCATCAGGAGCTGAATATATGGCCTGATATGACGGTACTCGAGAATTTATTTATCGGGAAAGAAATCTATACAAAACTTGGTCTCCTAGACACCAAGAAAATGAAAACCCTCGCCCAAGCGCAGCTCGACCGATTGTCTGTCAACCTCTCGCTCGATCAAGAGGCAGGAAGCTGTTCTGTCGGACAAAAGCAGATGATTGAGATTGCGAAAGCGTTAATGACCGATGCGAAGGTCATCATTATGGATGAACCAACGGCCGCTCTCACAGACCGTGAGATTGAAAAGCTATTTCAGGTCATTGAATCACTCAAAAAAGAAGGCGTTTCCATCGTCTACATTTCTCATCGCATGGAAGAAATCTTTGCCATCTGTGACCGGATTACGATCATGCGTGACGGAAAAACGGTCGATACGAAAGCGATACCAGACACGAATTTCCATGAAGTCGTCAAAAAAATGGTCGGCCGCGAATTAACCGATCGTTACCCTGAGCGCACACCTTCTACTGGTGATATCGTCCTAGAGGTGAAGCAAGCAACGAGGAAAGGCCGCTTTCAAGATGTCAGTTTTTCCGTCAAAGCTGGAGAAATTGTCGGTGTTGCAGGCTTAATGGGCGCTGGCCGGACGGAAATGATGCGGTCGCTCTTTGGACTCGATCCCCTGGATCAAGGAGAAATTTGGGTTCATGGGAAAAAGGCTGTCATTAAAAAACCAAGTGATGCGGTCAAGCTTGGCATCGGTTTTATCACAGAGGATCGCAAAGATGAAGGACTGATGCTAGATGCATCCATTCGGGAAAACATCGGGTTACCTAACTTAGACAGCTTCTCTCCAAAGGGGCTGATTGATAAGAAAAACGAACAGGATTTTGTTGACCTGCTCATCAAACGACTCACGATTAAAACCGCTTCATCTGAAATTTCTGCACGCAGCCTGTCCGGTGGAAATCAGCAAAAAGTCGTCATCGCCAAATGGATCGGCATTCAGCCGAAGGTACTGATTTTAGATGAACCAACAAGAGGTGTCGACGTCGGGGCGAAACGAGAAATTTATCAGCTCATGAACGAGCTGACAGATCGAGGTGTTGCCATTTTGATGGTCTCCTCTGAGCTCCCAGAAGTTCTTGGGATGAGCGATCGAGTGCTTGTCATCCATGAAGGAACCATCAGCGGAGAATTAAGTAAAACAGAAGCTACACAAGAACGAATTATGACACTAGCTACAGGAGGGAAGTAACATGAAACCACTTACTTCAAATGGACGATTTGATCACATCATGCAAAAGCTTGGGCCATTCTTAGGACTCATCATCCTTGTCGCCATTGTTTCTATCTTAAATCCGGCCTTTTTAGAACCATTAAACATTTTAAACTTACTGAGACAAATCTCCATTAACGCCCTCATTGCCTTTGGCATGACGTTTGTTATTTTAACCGGAGGAATTGATTTGTCTGTCGGTGCCATTCTAGCGCTGTCTAGTGCTCTGACTGCCGGCTTTATTGTATCTGGTTTGGACCCGATTCTTGCCATCATCGTTGGATGTATCATCGGTGCCATCCTTGGAATGATCAACGGTCTTTTAATCACAAAAGGAAAAATGGCTCCTTTTATCGCAACACTTGCGACGATGACGATTTTCAGAGGATTGACACTTGTTTATACAGACGGAAACCCAATTACAGGGCTCGGCTCTAACTATGCATTTCAGCTATTTGGCCGTGGATATTTCTTAGGAATTCCTGTTCCAGCGATCACCATGCTTCTCACCTTTATCGTACTTTGGGTCTTGCTTCATAAAACACCTTTTGGCAGAAGAACGTATGCCATTGGCGGAAATGAAAAAGCAGCCCTCATCTCAGGTATTAAAGTACCACGCGTCAAAATCATGATTTACTCATTAGCCGGCTTTATGTCTGCTTTAGCAGGTGCGATCTTAACATCTCGTCTCAACTCAGCCCAGCCAACAGCTGGTACGTCGTATGAACTTGATGCAATTGCTGCCGTTGTACTTGGCGGGACAAGCCTATCCGGCGGAAGAGGACGAATTGTCGGCACACTCATCGGGGTGCTCATTATTGGTGTCTTGAACAATGGTATGAACTTACTTGGTGTTTCATCATTTTATCAATCTGTTGTGAAAGGGATTGTCATCTTGATTGCAGTCCTACTCGACAGAAAGAAATCTGCTTAAGGAGGCAGCTGCTATGAAAAAATATGTAATCCTGATCGTGACTCTCTCATTATTCATGCTCTCTGCCTGCTCGCTTGAACCGCCAGAGTGGGCCAAATCAACAAAGGATGGCAAGAAAAAAGACATTAAAATCGGACTGTCGATCTCGACTTTAAATAACCCATTCTTCGTTTCTCTTAAAAACGGCGTGACAAAAGAAGCGAAAAAGCTTGGCATCGAAGTTGTCATTGCCGATGCACAAAATGATTCAGCGAAACAAACGAGTGATGTAGAAGATTTAATTCAACAAGGGGTTGATGCATTACTCATTAACCCAGCCGATTCCTCTGCCATATCAACGGCTGTCGAATCTGCGAATGCTTCAGACATACCGGTCATCACATTAGACCGCTCCGCAGAAAGCGGAAAGGTTGAAGCGCTCGTTGCTTCCGATAACATCAAAGGCGGCGAAATGGCCGCTAACTTTATCATCGACAAGGTTGGTAAAGGCGCAAAAGTGGCTGAACTAGAAGGTGTACCAGGTGCTTCTGCGACACGTGAACGAGGAAAAGGTTTCCATCAAATTGCAGACAAACAGTTAGATGTCACAGCAAAACAAGCCGCTGACTTCGACCGGACAAAAGGGCTCAACGTGATGGAAAACCTTCTTCAAGGAAACCCTGACATCAAAGCCGTTTTTGCCCACAATGATGAAATGGCGCTTGGCGCACTAGAGGCCATCCAAAGCTCTGGAAAAGACATTCTTGTCGTCGGTTTTGACGGTAACGAAGATGCACTCAACTCGATCAAAGCAGGAAAACTATCTGCAACAGTCGCGCAGCAGCCAGAGCTGATCGGTCAACTGGCAGTCGGCGCTGCTGACGATGTATTAAAAGGCAGAAAGGTAGAAAAAAATATCGCCGCTCCATTGAAACTAGAACAAAAGAAATAAACACTAAACCCCCGATAGCCTCGGGGGTTTTAGATTGTAGACAAAGTGCTGTTTTAGATTGTAGACAAAGTGCTGAAATGAACTTTATTTTAGCACTTTGTCTTCTTTTCAGCGTGATATAGAAAACCTTTGCAGTCTAGGAAGGACGAGCACCGGAGCAGAGCGAATTGACATTCGTGAGCACCGAAGCGCAGGACTGACACCAAATGCGAGGGTTTGTCTACACGCTGGACCCCCGATAGCCTCGGGAGTTTTAGATGTTATTCCGGTCTCTTCAGTACAAATGGCGTGCCTAAATGGGCATAATCATTACCTGCTAGGCGCGCGACTGGCTTTAATTCATTCGTAAAAATATATCCTTTTTCCGCATCATAGACAGACTCATCTAAATGCGCACACACCACCCGGCCAATGATATGATCGACTGTGATCTCCCCTTCATCATTTTGAAAGGTCAGATGTTTTTCCAGCTGACATTCAAAGCGAATGCGTGCTTCCTTGATTCCTGGCACTGACACCACGCTGCTCTTCACTTGATGAAGACCGGTACGAGTCAGCTCACTCTCTTCCTCTGGCAAAGTAGCAGCTGTTTCATTAATATCTTCAATCATCGCTTCATCACTCACATGGACAACAAATTCTTCCCTGTCGATGATATGTTTTGCTGTATCTTTCATCTCTCCTTGACGACGTCCAATAGAAACAGCGATCAGCGGAGGATGACCGCTGATGACATTAAAGAAACTAAATGGTGCAGCATTGACGACTTCTTCTTTAGAAAGGCTTGTAATAAATGCAATGGGTCTTGGAACGACGGAACCAGATAATACTTTATATGCTTCTTTTCGTGACAACTGATCCATTTGTAATGTAATCACTTCAGACATGCCTCCTCTTGTATGTAACGACATCATACCATACCCCGTTCTCTCTTCCCTTATTCCGGCTCAGCACGATGGAGAATATGATGGACAAGATGAAACAATGCCGGATTATGATTTTCTCGTCTATAAGAAATGGTCCATTCCGCGAGTAGCTGCTCACCTTCAATTGACCGATACACCACATCTAAATTAAATAAACGCCGGGCCGATGTTGGAATGATAGCAATTCCGATTCCCGCTGTGACAAGACCAATGACCATTTGATATTCTGCTGCTTCCTGCACGATATTGGGTGAAAATCCGTACTTTTCACAAAGCAGGACAAAATGCTGATAAAGGGACGGCCATGATTCCTTTGATAAAGAAATAATCGGCTCATCACGAATATCTTCAATCGTGACCGCTTCTTTTTCCGCCAGCGGATGGTTTTTCGGAATCGCAAAAATACATTCACTTTGCTTCATTAAACGACTGACCAATTCTTCTTGCGGTGATGTAGGATGCAAAAAACCAATATCAATCTCACCATTCAAAAGCGCCTCAAGCTGCTGCGGGACAGAGAGCTGTTGCAGCTCAATACTGACAGAGGGGTACAGCTCTCTGAATTCACGGACAACTGGCGGCAGAATATCATATGTCGCTGTACCAACGAAACCGATGATAATCTTCCCAAGCTCCCCTCTTGCCGTATGCCGGGCATGATCAACGGCTTTATCAAGCTGATGCAGCACCCCCCGGACCTCATGTAAAAAAACCTTTCCAGCAGCTGTTAACTCCACCACCCGTTTAGACCGGTGAAACAAAGGAAATCCCAATTCTTCCTCAAACTGCTTAATTTGCTGACTAAGTGGAGGCTGTGTCATGTTCAATCGTGCGGCCGCTCTGCCGAAATGCAGCTCCTCCGCGACTGTGACAAAATACTGCAAATGTCTCAGTTCCATCCTTTCACTCCTCAAACACTTATTCGTGAAACATATTAAAACTACGTTAAACATATATTGGAAAATTTATTTTGTGAAATGTATAGTAAATCATATCATGAAAATATATTTTCATAAAAAATTTTACTTGCCGAAAGGAGTGCGGGGTAAATGAATTCTCAAACACAACCCCTAACAAAACGAGGAGCAGAGTTGATTGTCGATACGCTCATTGCCCAAGGTGTGACACATGTTTTTGCGATTCCAGGTGCAAAAATTGATGCAGTATTTGATGTATTAAAAGACAGAGGTCCAGAGCTTGTGCTATGCAGACACGAACAAAATGCGGCATTCATGGCAGCAGCTGTCGGTCGTTTAACTGGCAAACCAGGCGTTTGTCTCGTCACATCAGGTCCTGGCGCATCCAATTTAGCGACAGGTCTATTAACAGCCAATACAGAAGGTGACCCTGTTGTTGCAATCGCTGGAAACGTCATCCGTGCGGATCGACTCAAACGAACACATCAATCACTCGACAATGCGGCATTATTCAAACCAGTGACAAAATATAGCGTTGAAGTACAAGACGTAAACAATATACCAGAAGCATTAACAAATGCTTTTCGCGCGGCACAAAGAGGTCAAGCTGGAGCAGCATTTATCAGCTTTCCACAAGATGTCGTGACCGAACACACCACACAAACACCAGTGTCTGCTCACCTTTCTCCAGAACTAGGTCCTGCACCGGATGCTCTCATCAGTTCGGCCATCGCCAAAATTCAAAATGCGCACTTACCTGTTGCAATTGTGGGAATGAAAGCTAGCCGTCCAGCTGCGGCAAATGCGACAAGAACATTATTAAAAACACTTGGTATCCCATTTGTCGAAACGTACCAAGGAGCCGGCGTTCTCTCAAGAGAGCTTGAGCCTCAATATGTGGGCAGAATCGGCTTATTCCGTAATCAGCCAGGGGACCTTCTCATTGAGAAAGCGGATGTGATTTTAACTATTGGCTTTGATCCAATCGAATACGATCCGAAGCATTGGAATTTGAAACCGCAGCAGCGTCACATCATTCATGTGGATGACATGCAGGCAGATATTGACCATTTCTATGAACCGACGCTTGAGCTTGTGGGCAATATATCTGAAACGGTGCAACATCTAGCCCACGACAGCGTTCCACTTTCATTATGCAAAAAGAACGTAGATCTGGTCACA
Source organism: Bacillus sp. BS1807G30 (assembly GCF_040047675.1). NCBI lineage: Bacteria > Bacillati > Bacillota > Bacilli > Caryophanales > Bacillaceae > Bacillus > Bacillus sp. BS1807G30. The sequence goes on from NZ_CP157353.1 coordinate 3,259,412, forward strand.
GAATTACAAGAGCTGTTAAGTGATATCGAAAAAGCACCAGAAAGAGAAAGTCATTTATCACACCCGCTGGATGTCATTCATACGTTGAGACGTATCATCCCAGATGACACGAAAGTGACATGTGATATCGGATCTCATGCCATTTGGATGTCTCGCCACTTCCGTGTTTATGAACCGAACACGTTCCTAGTGAGTAACGGAATGCAAACACTTGGCGTGGCTTTACCATGGGCAATTGCAGCCTCCATATTGAATCCAGATGAAAAGATCATTTCAGTCTCAGGTGATGGCGGTTTTCTCTTCTCCGCCATGGAATTAGAAACAGCCGTGCGCATGAAAACAAATCTCGTTCATCTCGTTTGGAACGACAGCACATACGATATGGTGGCATTCCAGCAGGAAATGAAGTATGACCGTACGTCTTGTGTTGAGTTCGGTCAGATCGACTTAGTGAAATATGCAGAAAGCTTTGGAGCAACTGGATTACGTGTCAACTCACCTGAAGAGCTTTCAACTGTCCTTCAAAAGGGTATAAACATAGAAGGACCCGTTATTATTGATATTCCGATAGACTATCAAGACAACCCAGACCTCGCCAGTCAAAAATGGCCAGAAGTCTTTCGTGAAAAACACACAACGAACGTCAGATAAGACTTCGATACATTACTTTAAAGGAGTGAGCGGATATGGGTATGATGCACCCAATGAATCAACAAAACAACACAATACCGCAGGACAAAAAGCAAGAGGTCTATCAAGTATCAACCATGACCTCCTTGCTGGAAGCCGTATACGATGGAGATTTCTCCCTATCACATATTCCCGAGCACGGTGATTTTGGCATTGGCACATTCAATCAATTAGATGGGGAACTAATCGGCTTTGATGGCGCTTTTTATCGACTGCGCTCTGATGGAACAGCCACACCAGTAACCGATCAAGATTATTCACCATTCTGCTCTCTAGCATTCTTTGAAACGGACATCGTTCATCGAATTGATGCACCGATGACGTCCAAAGAGCTAGAGGAAGAAATCGACCGAATCTTACCGAGCAAAAATGTCTTTTATGCGATCCGCATCGATGGGTCATTCAAAAAGGTTCAAACCCGTACGGTTGAAAAACAGGAAAAACCTTACGTTCCGATGGTAGAAGCAGTTAAGTCACAGCCTATTTTCGATTTCGAAAATATTCGCGGGACAATCGCAGGATTCCGAACACCGCAGTACGCACATGGCATTGCGGTAAGCGGATATCATCTCCACTTTATTGATGATGATCGCAGTGTCGGCGGGCACGTATTTGATTACACTGTGGATCAAGTGACCATCCGAATTTCCCAAAAACGTCACATGAATTTACACCTTCCAAATACGCAGGAGTTCTTCCAAGCAGACATTGATCGTGCTGACCTTGCACAACAAATTGCCAGTGCGGAAAGCAGCCCAGAAAAATAAAATGAACACACCCCGGTGATGCCGGGGTGTTTCTTTATGCAAAAAGATGTTTTATATTCCTTTATTATTTCATTTCGTTATTCAATTAAAAATCAGACATTCTATTCGTAATGAAATATGATAGAATATCAACAGAAGAAAGGTGGTTATACGGTGGCACATGAATATCGCATTCCAAACTTAACATTAGATGAAAGAGATAAACAAATTCTTTCCTTATTACACGAGGACGGGCGTATGTCCTATACAGATCTAGGGAAACAAGTCGGCCTTTCCCGTGTTGCTGTACAAGCCCGTATTCAGCAGCTCATTGAAGCAGGTGTCATTGAACGATTCACCGCTGTCATTAATCCAGCAAAGATCGGCATTCATGTCTCTGTCTTTTTTAACGTAGAGGTTGAGCCGAAATGTTTAGAAACAGTCGCCCTTCAGCTTGAGCAGGAAACAGCCGTCACAAGCCTTTATCATATGACAGGACCAAGCAAGCTGCATATGCATGGCATTTTTCAAAATGAACAGGAAATGGAGACGTTCCTGACAAAGAAGCTGTACCCGCTTGAAGGCGTTGTCAGTGTTGACTGTCAAATGCTCATTAAACGATACAAAAGCCGAATGGGCATGAAATTGTAGATAGGAGTTGAACCACTTGCAATCATATCTTGAACTCATGATCGCCATGGTGCGAACCGGTATTCTGGGATTTGGCGGAGGACCTTCTGTGATCCCGCTCATTCGCCATGAAGCGGTCGTCAAATACAAATGGATCAATGATGACGAATTTGGAGAAACACTCGCCATCGCCAACGCATTACCTGGACCGATTGCTACGAAAATGTCGGCATACCTCGGCTATCGATTAAAAGGTGTATCTGGCGCCATTGTTGCAACAGCTGCACATATTTTACCGACATGTCTCGCTATGGTGGCACTTGTTACACTTGTCAGCGTCTTAAGCTCTTCAGTCATCATTCAAAATATGATCGGTGCTGTGACACCAGTGATTGCCGTTCTGTTAGGAATGATGGCATATGAATTTGGACAAAAAGCGTTGAAGGGCTTCGGCATGATCTTCGGAATCGCCCTATTCCTTTTGGCATTTGTCGGTCTTCAAGTACTCTCGATTCATCCAGGAATCATTGTCATCATCTTTTTATGTTATGGTGCCTTTCATTTTAGACTGAAAGATCGCTGGAATCGAACAAATAAAGAGAAAGGAGTGTCTTCGTGATGCTGATTCTCTTTTTATTCTGGGCATTCTTCTTATCCAATCTGTTAGGGTATGGTGGAGGACCTGCCTCCATTCCACTCAATTATGAAGAAATCGTCAATCATTTTCATTGGATGACAAACGAAGGGTTCTCCAATATGCTCGCATTAGCCAACGCACTTCCAGGTCCAATCGCTACGAAAATTGCGGCTTATGTAGGCTATGATGTCATGGGATGGCCAGGCTTTATCGTTGCACTGCTTGCGACGGTCCTGCCGTCTGCGATTGGATTGATTTTATTGCTAAAACTCATTGATCGTTTTCGCCAATCTTCTGTCGTCAAAGGTATGACCTTATCTGTGCAGCCTGTCATTGCGATGATGATGCTTTTATTAACATGGGAAATTGGCGGAGATGCCGTGAAAGCCATTGGCTGGACGCAATCACTTGCCATTGCCGCCATTTCATTTTTCTTTATGACCAAATTCAAATTGCACCCTGCCTTTCTGATAGTGGCTGCATTTTTATATGGCGGATTCATTCTTCCGCATTAACGCAAAAACCGATAACACGTGAAGTTATCGGTTTTTCTCATTACATATAAATAGGAGAGACAGGCCTGCGCCCAATAGAATGATACTCGACACCAGCTGCTTCTGCCGCTTCAAGCGTATGACAATTCCGGCCATCAAAAATGATCGGCTGCCTCATGAAATCTTTATAAGCTGAAAGTGGAAAGGACTGAATATCCGCCCACTCAGTTAATATACAGACAGCATCAGCATCCTTGATCGCCTCTTCAATCGTTTGAGCAAAAAGGACTTGATCAGGCAGTTCTTGAGCTGCATTGCGAGCGGCAGCAGGATCATAGGCTACGATCTCCGCTCCTAATTGATGGAGCTGATGAGCGATTGGGATCGACGGCGCCTCTCTCATGTCATCAGTATTCGGCTTAAATGAAAGGCCAAGAAGGGCCATTCTCTTCCCTTCCAAGTTTTCTCCCATTCGCTCCTTCACACTTCGAATATAAGTAGCCCGCTGCTCATTGTTGACTTTGATAACAGCCTTCAATAGCTCAAAATCATGGGACACATGCCCTGCAATTTGGACAAGGGCATTTGTATCCTTCGGAAAACAGGAACCTCCGTAACCAATGCCTGCCCTAAGAAACGAAGCACCAATCCGCTGATCGAGTCCCATCCCCTCTGCAACTCTCTCAACATCAGCTCCTGTTTTTCCACAAATCAAAGCAATTTCATTCATAAAGCTGATTTTTGTGGCAAGAAATGCATTTGATGCGTATTTGATCATCTCTGCGCTTTTCCGATCTGTTCTCACGAATGGAATGTGGAAATCCGCATACATAGACTCTAGCTGATCTAATCCGTTCTTTGTTTCGGCTCCAATCACCAGCCGATCCGCTCGCAGCGTATCTGAGATAGCAGACCCTTCTCGTAAAAATTCTGGATTAGATGCGATAGATAATGGCTCCTTACGACCTAACACGTGATGAATCAAATGATCAATTTGATCGCCCGTTCCGACAGGCACTGTACTTTTCACGACAAGCACTGCGCCTGGCTTTGCTTGTAAGCCCATCTCCTTTGCCGCTTGAAAGACATACTGCAAATCAGCTTGACCGTCTGCCTGTTGCGGGGTACCGACAGCAATCATTAACACGTCAGCCTGCGAATAGGCTGACGCTCCATCAATATGAAAACGAATGCGTCCTTGCTCCATATTCCGTTTGAGCAGTTCTTTTAATCCCGGCTCGTACATCGGAGGATTCCCTTGCTTCAGCTGCATGACCTTCCGCCGGTCAATATCCATACATGTCACGTCGTGACCCGCCTCTGCTAAACACACACCTGTGACAAGCCCTACATACCCACAGCCTGCAATCGCAACCTTCATGTCACATCAGCTCCCCATACTCCTTATGCTTGTAATGTCATCGTATGCCGGGGATTTTCGTTCCATTCATAAAAGCATACAAAAACCCCCTGCTGAGAGAGCAGGGGGCTACTTTTATGAAACAAGGCCATTTCGAATATGAGCAATCAAATTTTCAAGCATTTCTTTTGTTGTGACATCATTTGAATTTTCACCAATATCATGAGCGTACATCAAAATCTTTAAAAACTCTTCTTGATTTAAACCCTTATTATCCATGTCTGTATCCTTTCGATTCCACTAATTTCAATATTATATGCTGTATGGTTGGTTTATGCAATACTCTAATACATCATTCGACAGCTTTTGAAATTTATGACCATTTTCATGAAAAACTTTTTTATAAATCACCATTGAGCTATAATAAAAGAATTGGAATCTTTTACTTGGTTAGGAGCGGATCAAATGCTTCAGCACAACATCAACGAAGAAGAAATCAAACAAACAGCCGAACAGATCAAAGAACTTCTTCCTGCAACAGATGAAAACAAGCAACTCATCAAAAAAGCATTGATTACTTATAGACAGGACAGCGTATATCGGCTCAAGCAAGAGTCTGATACCGAATGGTCAGCTTATGTACATGATGTCGTGGCAGCAAGAGTCCACCTTCATGTGCTGTTTCCAGTGAGAAGCAGCTGCTCATGTCCAGCTGATGGACTATGTAAACATATCCTCGCTGTCTTCTTTTCGCTATACGCTCAAGTAGAGAGTGTGACCGGCTTTACAGAAAATTGGTCAGAGAAGGATGAATTACAGCGCAGCAAAGAACTCATTCGCCAGCACTTCCAAGTGAAGCGCCCAGATGAACAATCACTTCAGAGCTGGCTGAATTTTTTCCAGGAGGAATTTCACCTCTGGCTGAAACGGACACCGAAACACCAGCAAACGCCACAGCATTTGTATTATGGCTATTTATCGATCCTGAAAAAACACGCACCCACTTCACCTGAATTCAAGAGTTTGTATGCGATTCATACGTCCATCGATGTGTGGTTAAGGCTCCATGAGCTAATCGACCTCGGCCGCCTTGATGCCGAAAAAGACTTTTATTCGATGAATCCATATGTAGAACAGCTCATGAACACCATTTTTGATTCAGTGGATCATTTGAGGACATACGCCCTTTCCTTTTCCCTCGATCCGTTTCTTGAAAACACACCAACTGCCGTTCGGACACTTCTTCAAATCAGCGGACCTTTCCAGCATGAACGAGTTGCGGTCTTTATGGAAATGTGGGGAACTATATTAAATAGAGGGAAATGGGTCAAAAAAGAAACAGAATTACTCAAGAGCGCCCAACAGCAGGAGCAAACGGTTGAGCGCACCATTGGGCTGATGCATATGGATTATTTGCTAAAAGAAGACGAAAGACTCTTCCAGCAATTAAAATTGCTCAATGCAGATATGCTGCCAAATGTGCTCAATTGGCTAAAGGATCTCACAAACCGCAAGGACTGGAAGCGTCTCAAACTTTGGTATCAAGAGATCACATATGTATTAGAAGAATATTGCCAGCTTGACCTATCTTATAGAGAACTGCGTGGAGCCGTCAGCGATTTCTTCTTTTATTTAGACGCGTACTTTAAACAGACGAAAGATCATTTCTTGTATGAACGCTATCTCCAAATCTGTATGCCTTATGCCTTTACTGAATATAGTCAGCTCTTATATGCACAAGAACGCTATGCAGAATGGATTGAAATACACAGCCTCGTCGGTTTCTCCATCAGTGAATTGGAGAAAGAACTGATCAAACAGATTGCAAAGGAAGAGCCTGAAGCACTCATTCCTTCGTACCACCGGGAAATCTCACTGCTTCTCGATCAAAAGAATCGAAGTGCTTACCGGGAATCTGTGAAAATGCTCAAAAAACTGCGTACGCTTTATCATAAAACGAAAAAAAACGCGGTGTGGGAAAGATATGTACAGCAGCTGCAAGATTCAACAAAACGGCTGCGTGCGTTCCAAGAGGAAATGAAGAAAGGAAAATTAATTGATGACACGCCATAAACAAATTGTCATTCATGCAGAACAAACCGAAGATTTCTCTTTCACCATTTCAGCGCAAGCAGAGGACGGACAGCCTGTACCGCTAAATGAAATGAAGAGGCAGCTTTTCCAATGGCACGAATCATCTTTTTACGGAACATTCTTAGAAGATGTGAGCTTTATTGGCACACCTGCCTTCCTGTTAAGTCCTTGGATGACCGTTGAATTGCTAGGGAAAAATTCATTCAATACTTTCAGCCATGTGACGTTAACGGATGAAACAGAGCCGCTTATGAAAACAGCCTCAACCATTTACGAATTCATCGAGGATGAAGATTTTGTCCCAGATTTCGAGGCATGGACAAAAGGAATGCTTCGCTTTAAAGACAAAGAAGGCCTGTTAGATGGCTACACAGCTGATTGGTTCTCCTTTGCCGTACAGGATTACATTCAATATGATGATGCCTTGCAGCACAAATGGAACCGAATGACTGCACAATCGCCTGCTCTTTCCTCCTTCCAAGGACATTTTTTAGATGAACAGGATTTCTTGGAAACGATCGGCTGGATTGATGATGAGACGCCTTTCACTGTCGGCTTGCGTTTAAATGAGCCTGATTTCGACGGGGATGATTGGAAAATTGAATTGTTTTTGCGTGATAAGAAAAACAGTGATCTGCATTTCTTTGAAGGCATCCGTTCTTTAAAAAAATCATGGCGTCCGTTTCAAGAAAAAATCACCAGAGAGCTGGAGCGGTTCGGTCAGATTGTCCCTTGGCTCTCATTTACATCTGGTACCACCCTCATGTCAGAAGAAGAAGCGTGGCTCTTCCTATCTGAAGCGAGTGAAACACTTGTGAACATGGGGATTGAGATCCTGCTCCCATCATGGTGGCAGATCGTCAAAGAAAGCACCATGATGCTAAAAGCACGGATTTCCTCCACACCACGAGGCGAATCGCACGTTGGAATGGATGCCCTTATGGACTTTAATTGGCGCTTTGCCACAAACGGTATTGAGCTGACAGAAGATGAGTTCAACGAGCTTGTTCAAAGTAAACGTCGTCTTGTCAATATTCGTGGACAATGGATTAAAATCGATCCGACCTTTATCCAGCAAATGAAGAAATGGATGGAGCGCGCTGAGAACGAAGGACTTCATATGTCGGATATTTTGTCACGTGAACTCGCAGACCAAGAGGCCTCTTCTGAGTCGATTCCTGAGCTGCTAGACAGTTCGGCCTTTGCCCATATTCAATTTGAACTTTCGTCTCAATTACGAGGGCTTGTTCATCAGTTAAATGATACACAGGAGCTACCATCCTACGAGATGAGTGAGTCCTTTAAGGGCACACTGCGCCCGTATCAGCAGCACGGTGTCAACTGGCTTCTGTTCTTAAGGTCTCATGGATTCGGGGCTTGTTTAGCAGATGATATGGGACTTGGAAAAACGATTCAAATGATCGCTTATTTCACCTATTTGAAGGAGCATCAACAAGACGCCGCTCCATCTCTCATCATTGCACCGACTTCCGTATTAGGGAACTGGCAAAGAGAGCTTGAAACATTCGCACCACATTTAAATGTCGCTCTGCATTATGGACCGTCACGTCCACAAGGTGAGAACTTTACAAAAGCATACGAGTCAACAGATATCGTCCTCACTTCGTATGGTCTCTCACATTCTGACCGTGATGAATTAACAGCAGCCAAATGGAATACCATTTGCTTAGACGAAGCCCAGAACATTAAAAATGCCCATACGAAACAATCGAGAGCCATTAGGCAATTAAAAGGACAGCACCACATTGCCCTCAGCGGGACACCGATGGAGAACCGTTTGACAGAGCTTTGGTCTATTTTCGACTTCGTGAACAAAGGATATCTCGGCAGCCTGACCAGTTTTCATAAAAAGTTCGTCCTTCCGATTGAAAAAGACCGTGAAGAAAAAAGAATCCAACAGCTGCAGCAGCTGATCAAGCCATTCTTATTAAGACGAACAAAACAAGATGAAGAAGTCGCACTCAATCTGCCAGAGAAACTAGAAGAAAAAGAATTCATCCCGTTATCTGCAGAGCAGGCATCTTTATATGAACAGCTGGTCAAAGATACATTCGAACATATGGCCTCATTAACAGGGATGCAGCGGAAAGCCATCATTTTAAGTATGCTTGGCAGACTCAAACAAATTTGCGATCACCCTGCTCTTTATTTAAAAGAGAGCGGAACAGATGTGAAATTGTTGAAACGTTCATTAAAAATGGATAAATTAGCAGAGCTGTTAAAAGCCATACACGAACAAGGAGAAAGCTGTCTCATTTTTACGCAGTATATTGAAATGGGCAACATGATCAAACAGCTGGCTGAAAAGATGTTTGGAGAACCAGTTCAATTTTTAAATGGGAGCTTATCAAAACATGATCGGGACAAAATGGTGGAACGCTTCCAGAAAAAAGAGTTCAACATCTTAATTCTTTCTTTAAAAGCAGGAGGAACCGGACTAAACTTAACCGCCGCCAATCATGTCATTCATTACGATAGATGGTGGAATCCTGCTGTAGAAAACCAAGCAACAGACCGTGCTTACCGCATCGGGCAAAAGCGGTTTGTTCACGTCCATAAGATGATCACAACCGGCACGATAGAGGAAAAAATTGATCAAATGCTAGAAACAAAACAAACATTAAATGATCAAATTATCCAAAGTGAAAGCTGGATTACAGAGCTGTCAACGAACGAACTAGAAGATTTATTCACGTTAAGTGTAGCCGCTCAATCATCTTAATGACAGCAAAAAGAGGACTTTTCTCAGGGCGTGATGAAAAGTCCTCTTTTTTTAATCTCATATAAAGGAATGCTTAAATTTGCAGCTTTTTCAATGCAGATTTCACATTCATATACGTATTCAACTCACGGAAGTCCTCTCTCATTTCTCCCATTTTCATCGCAAGATTGGGTTTAATACCTGTCACGATCAGTTCTGTGCCAGTCATTAAAATCAAATCGTTCAGCTTAAAGATCGCATCCGCCACAAATGAATCCACCTCTAATAAACCAGACAGATCCACAATGAAGTAATCGTCTTTGGATTGAGAGATATAAGTGGAGACTGTTGAGATGATTTTATCAAATCTTGGTGCTGTTAACGTACCAATGATCGGCAGTACAGAAATTCCATCCTTCACCGGAACAATCGGGACAGAAATATTCAATACTTCATCAATAGATTGCTCAAGAAGCTCTTGCTGTTCCTTCTCTTTCGTAACATCCTTTTGCAGACCGACGAAATAAAGGCGTTTCCCTTCATTTTCATCAATCCATAGAGGCGCCACACTTAACTCGTTCCAAAACATTTGACCAGATTTTTTATAGTTTTTCAACTGTACAGTAACAGCCTCTTTGTTTTCAATGGCTGCCCTAATTTGTTTGAGAGCAATCTGTTCAGTTTCATCTCCTTGAAGGAAACGACAGTTCTTTCCTAATACTTCGGTTTCTTGATAGCCTGTCATATCTAAAAAGCCCTTGTTCACATATATTAAAGGATTATCAGGTAAAGACGGGTCCGTCACCGTCAGGCCAACCTGAGTATAGTCTAAGGCTTCCTTGATTAAATGCAGATTGTCGGACTTATAAGATTCCAGCGCCATTCGTTTACTCTCCTTAACTTCCTTACAAGCGGGTTATATTCATAATTAAATTATATGATGTTCCATAGCAGGTGTAAATAGAAGTAGTTCTGAATTCCTCTTTTGTAGAATGCGCTTCATCCTATGTCATTTATACAAATCCATACGATTCAATTATTTCAAAAGATGTTGAATCATATGTGCCACACCATGTTCATCATTTGTTAACGTGACGTGATCAGCTAATTCTTTTATATCCTTTCTCGCATTCCCCATTGCAATTCCAACCCCAGCTGCCCGAATCATCGATTCATCATTTAAACTGTCTCCTACAGCCGCTGTTTGGCTTAATGGAATACCGAGCTTTTCTGCCAGCCTGGTTAACGCCTGCCCTTTCGACGCTTCCTTTGCACCAATTTCAAAGTTATGATCAGCCGAACTAACCAATGTTAATTCAGAATCATGTCCAAACGCATCCCATCCGGCTTTCAATCTGTCTTGAAAAAATGAGAAACCTAAGATGTTATAAAACGAAAGATTCTGATCCTCACGAAACAATTCTTGATATGTATCAATATAAGCAAAACCTGACTGGCTGTATTGAACTTCAGCCGCTTGCTCAAGAACACGCTGATCCGTTTCTGGATTTGCACTCTTTAAGCGGTCCATTTCTATCGCCAGAAGCTCTCTGCCGCGGTTTGGTGTGTAAATGGCTTCATTCGTAAACACTTCATAGTAATAATCACGCTCCTCAAGCCATGATAAGATGTGTTTTGCTTTTTCTTCTTCTAGAACAGCCGAATGATATACCTGACCTTTGGGATCATGAATCACAGCTCCATTTGCACTGATGACCCACGTATTCATCCCAAGCTGATCAAAAATAGATTTCACATCAAAATACGCTCTTCCTGTTGAAACGACAACCTCAATCCCGCTCGCTGCTGCTTCCTTTAACGCCTGCTCGTTTTCCTGACTCACTTTGTGCTCACTGTTCAATAAAGTTCCGTCTAAATCCGTTGCGATTAATTGAATGTTTGTCATCGGTCTCTCCTTTTTTGCCTTCATTTTCAGTTGACCTTCCGTTTATCAAATCCATCATCATTATGAAATGAGTATCCACTATTTGCAAGGGATGATCGGCTTATCAATGAATATAAGAGTACCCGGTCACGCTACATGACCGGATACGCATAAGGGGATTCACAGAGGACACATGACTGATACAAAGAAACATTGGTTCTACTATTACGCAGTGGATATGTGTACAAGACAAAGTCTATCAGCTATAGCTAGAGGGGGGCCGCGAGATGCTAGACCTTTGCCTTTTGCCTCCTTTCCTTTCAGTTAACCCTAGTCTACTGAGAAATAGCACAAGAGACAAAAAACGAAAATGACAAAATCGTTCTTCAAATTCTTTATTTTCTCAATCATTTTTACTTTTTACCGCTTGCGTATAAAACATCATCTTATTTTGTTTGACGAAATACTTATTTTTCATAAATTGATAAAAAACATCTGAATGAATCCAATTACTAGAAGGCATGTGAATATAGTCAGACCCGTCCCACGCAAACCAATAAAAACAAAGCCTTCCATCATGAATGGACAATTGAAATTCAAAACAGTCCATTTGATCGTCTGTCACGTATTGAAAAGTGAGGGACTCCCCTTCTTCCATATACACATCACAAAATGAGAGAATGTCTCCCCATGTATAGACCCTCACATTGCTTTCCTTTTCCTCACCAATATGTATGTTTCGAAGTTGATAGGACTCCATAAAACATCTCCTTTCACTTATATGCAGCTAGTTCTGAGTAGGCAGCGGTTTCATTTATACAGATGTTGTATGCTATAATGATACTTACGAATAATGAACGCTTGTGAGGTGATAAATATGAAAACCTTTAGGCTGATTGATTTAAAAATCGAACTTGATCCAAAGCAAGATAAAATGTCCAGCATTCCCCTTCGTGACGGCTTAATCATTAATAAAGAAGATGGCGAAAATCACTGGATGATCGAGGCACTGATTCCAAAGAAGCATAGACAAGTGTTTGAGGTGCTCTTCCAGCAGCATACAGAAGTAAAGATTCTCGTGACGATTACAAAAGAAAACAACCGCCCTGTTCATCTATCGGTCCAAGTCAAAAACATCGTTGCCTTAGAAGAAAACATATCTGTATTACTCGACGGTAAAATGATCACAAATCGTTACAGAACAGAAACCGAAGAAGTATTAAAAGACCTCGTCAAAGAGGGGCTGTCAGGAGAAAAACTGCTGGATGCTTTTAAACAGAACACATAAAAAAAGAGCGGGATGAGCCGCTCTTAGATGGTTGACAAAGGGCTAAAATGAACTTTATTTTAGCCCTTTGTCTTCCTTTTCAGCGTGATAGAAAACCTTTGAAGTCAAGGAAGGGCGAGCACCGGAGCACAGCCCTGACAAAGAATGCGAGGGTTTGTCTACACGCTGAGAGCGGGATGAGCCGCTCTTTTTCTATTGCACATCTTTCGATTGGCTTTGATTTTTCAATAAATCTCTAATTTCGGTTAACAACACTTCCGTTTGATCTGGCGTTTCAACCACTTCTTCTTCCTCTACCTTTTTCCGTTTTAATTTATTTAAATAACGAATAAAGATAAAAATGGAAAAGGAGATAATCAAGAAGTCGACAACTGTTTGAATGAAACTTCCATACAAAATTTGAGCAGAACCGATTTTAATAGACAATCCACTAAAATCATGCCCCCCAACAATAATACCAACAAGCGGCATAATTAAATCATTCACAAGAGAAGTGACAATTTTGCCAAATGCTCCCCCGATGATGACACCGACAGCAAGGTCAATCACATTCCCCTTGACGGCAAACTCTCTAAATTCTTTCAGCATTCTTTATCACCTTCATCTTTTTTTGTCTAATATGACGTTTTTTTGTCAAAAAAGCAAGTCCTTATCCGCTTTGGCTGAATGTTTCCATATAAAAAACGGTTCATACATGATGAACCGTCAGACATATTACGATACTTTCGGACCGATAGAAAATGTCAGTTCTGCTTCACATGCCACTTCGCCATCTACTGTTGCAACTGCTTTTCCTTTGGCAACTGGACCGCGAAGACGCGTGACTTCAACCTCTAAACGTAGCTGATCGCCTGGCTTGACCTGTCTTTTGAATCGGCAGCTGTCAATCCCTGCAAACAATCCAATTTTCCCTTTGTTCTCTTCTTTACCTAACATGATAACCCCAAAAACTTGAGCAAGCGCTTCTACAATAAGCACACCCGGCATGACGGGGTATCCTGGGAAATGGCCATTAAAAAATTCTTCATTTACTGTGACATTTTTGATTCCAACCGCTCTTTTCTCACCATCAACTTCTAAAATACGGTCAACCAATAAAAATGGATAACGGTGTGGAATAATGTCTTGAATTTGCTGAGCATCAAGCATGTCTTGATCTCTCCTTCTTTTCTATATCGCTAATCTTCATTTGATTCCTATTGAAGTATATTATGAATGCAGTCATTTTTCAATGTCTAGCCAACAATTATGGCAAAAAATAACATCTATTATTACCTATTGTCATGAAATATAATCCACTCTACACTCATCGTTTTTTCACAAATATGGTAATATATATTACATCATTGATTGAATAAGAGGGTAAAAATGAATTTTATAAGCGATAAATCCATTAAAAAACTTCTCCATTCGTGGTATACAATGCTAAAACATCGACACTTTTCGAAGGCTGAAGAGATCAAAACGTCCTTAACCAAATATAAACGTAGATTGTCAAAGAAACAGGAGCTTCATTTACATTATCAGCTTATACTTTTTCGGCACCAGCTCTGGATGAACCAAACAGAAGACTTAGAAAAACTGAAGCATGAACTCATGCTCCACAAAGATCAAATGAACGATCAACTACAATATTATTTTTACTTTTTTCTCGGTTTATACGAATCTTTAAAGAGCGATCAAAATGATGCCATTCATTATCTTGAAAAAGCAGAAGAGAAACTGCCCCTGCTAGACGATGAGCTAGAGGAAGCGGAGTTTCATTTCCGTACAAGTGGTGTTTATTATAACAACCGCTATTCACTGTTATCCATTCGACATGTTGAAAAAGCCATGAATATCTTTGCAAAGCACGGGGATATCCACAGCATTTATCGGTGCAAAATTGTGCTCGCACTTAACTTTAGTGACCAAAAAAAATATGAAGAAGCAGAAGCTATTTTTATTGAAATTATCGAATACGTGAAAATGATTGATGACCAAGAACTGCTTGGTATCGTGTATTATGACGCTGGTTTTATCAAGTCAAGACAAAACCGTCATAAGGAAGCACTAGAATACTTTAAAAAAGCGCTTCGGCTCCCAGCATACCGGAAATCTGCCCACTCCTATGTATCGTGTCTCTATGAAACTGTGCGTTCCTGCTTTAAAGAGAATTTAACTGATGAAGGAATGAAATATATTCAAAAAGGGCTAAAAGAAGCCGTTGATGCCCAATTTGATCTATTAAGAATCAAGTTCCAAATTTTATTCCTTCTCTACAGCCAAACGCCCAAGGCAGATGAACAGATTGCTACACTCGTCACATGTCTTGAACGAAAAGAAGCCTGGATTGATCTTGAAGATCTGCTTGCAGATGTCTCAGATTTTTATAAAAAAAAGGGCGACTTTGAGCGAGCCGCCTTTTTTATCATGAGAGGCTGACATCCGCCTGCTCATTATCGAATGGTATTAATGAGTCCTAGCATCTGATCGCCCATCGTAATGGTTCTTGAGTTCATCTGATACGAACGCTGTGTTGTCATGAGGTCTGTTAATTCTTTAGACATGTCCACATTCGACGTTTCAAGTGCACCTTGCTGAAGTTGAATGGCCTGACGGTTTGCCCCATTCAGTGCCGTTAAAGCGCCTTGATAGTTGCCGTCGACTGAGAACAAATTTTCTCCTTCAGAGATGAGTGCTGAAGAATTATTCACTTGAACAACCCCAAGATTCACCTGCTGATTCGGTTGATTGCCTCGAGATATAGCTGTAAGCCGGCCATTTTTATCAATAGAAATATCACGGAAATTCGCATTTAAGACAATCTCATTCCCGTTTTCGTCAAGAATCGGATGGCCTTCGCTTGTCACCAGCTGGACTTGATTCCGATTATTTCCTGGCTGTAAATAAAGAGAGCCATCTCTTGTATACCGGATGTTACCGCCAGCATTGACCTGCAAATACTGAGATGGCGCACCAAATGCAACATCAAGGTCACGGCCTGTTTCTTTAATAGACCCTTGCAATGAGTTAATGGATGCATTAACCATCGTACCAGTTCCAAGCCTTAAACCAGCAGGTGTCAGACGACTGTTTGCCACCTGCTCATTTTTTTCATCTACCTGATTAAACTGTTGTCTGACCAGCTCTGAAAAACGGGTGTTTTTCGCACGATACCCTGTTGTTTCACTGTTTGCGATGTTATTACTAATGATATCAAGCTGCTTTTGCACCTCGTTCATCGACACAGCTGCATTGATCATCGTTCTAAGCATGAGAATCCTCCTCTCTCTTTCATTTCTTCATTAATACACTCTTCCGATTTCATTCACTGCTTTTTCTAAACTTTTATCATATGCCTGAACCACTTTTTGGTTTGTTTCAAACGCGCGGTAGGCTGTTGTCATTTCTGTATATGATTTCGTCACATCAACGTTCGACAGCTCTGATACACCTTGGCTTAATGTATAGGACATTTGACCGTTATTGACCGCACTTGGAAGAGGTTGGTTATCAGCTGTACGGTATAAATCATTTCCTTCACGCGCAAGGTTTCTTGTATCCATTGCAACACGTACATCAATTTGTCCAAGGTTTTGTCCGTTTTCACTCACGGTTCCATCTGCGTTCACTTTGAAATTCTCACTTTGAACTGTAATCGGCTGGCCCGTCACGGAAAGAAGGGCACGTCCATTGATCGTCAGCTGATTTTGATCATTCAATGTAATGGAACTGCTTTTCGTATAACGAACGCCTTCTGGTGTATTCACAGCATAAAAAAGCGCTGACTTTTGATTTGTCTCCGGGTTGATGGGTACATTATTTTCTACTAATGCGATATCCGTTGTTTGATCCGTTGTTTTTAATGTTCCTTGTGTAAATTGGGGAATCAATTCCTGCATGTATGTTCCCGTATTAATTCCGCCAATCGCCGTTTGCTGCGGGATACTAAAGCCTTTGCCTGAAGATGTTTGGAAACGTCCTGATTCCATTCGGCTTAGCAACATTTCTGGAAATGCGCGCATGGCCCCTTCATCTGCTTTATAGCCTGGAGTATTCGCATTTGCGATATTATTTGAAAGCATTTCTGTCCGCCGCTCTTGAGCGATCATGGCAGATGTTGCGGTGTATAGTCCTTTTAACACGTGCTCACCTCATTCAAATTCTTTCACATGACCTAAAATCATCAGTACACAATCTTCTATGAAATATATCGGCATATTGGCAGGCTTCTTTAATAAAAATCCCCCATTCTTTCTAAAAAGAATGAGGGAAATCATTAGCTGAGTTTACGCTTTGGCAGCTTGTCCATATTATCAAGCATCACGCCAGTACCAACTGCTACACAATCCATTGGATTTTCTGCAACGAAAACTGGTACTTTCAGCTCTTCTGCAAGCAATTGATCAAGCCCGTTTAGAAGCGCTCCGCCACCAGTAATGATGACGCCGCGGTCAATGATATCAGCTGATAATTCAGGTGGTGTTCTTTCAAGAACTTGTTTCGCAGCCTGAACAATGGCAGATACAGATTCACGTAATGCTTCTTCTACTTCTTTGCTTGTGACGGTAATCGTTCTTGGTAATCCTGTCACCATGTCTCGTCCACGAATCGAGATCTCTTCGTGACGTGCGTCTGGGAATACCGTTGCAACTTGGATCTTAATGTCCTCTGCAGTTCGCTCACCGATCAACAGCTTGTACTCTTTTTTGATGTAGTTTAGAATTTCCAGGTCAAATTTGTCTCCAGCCATTTTAATAGAAGAGGCGGTTACAATGTCACCCATCGAGATGACAGCGATATCTGTCGTTCCGCCTCCAATATCTACGACCATGTTTCCACTTGGCTGAAAAATATCCATACCAGCACCAATTGCTGCTACTTTTGGCTCTTCTTCAAGAAATACATGCTTCCCGCCGCTTTTTTCAGCAGCTTCTTTGATTGCCTTCTGCTCAACAGATGTAATGTTTGTCGGGCAGCAGATGAGCATACGCGGCTTAGAGAACAGCCCTTTCACATTCAATTTGTTAATAAAATGCTTGAGCATCGCTTCAGTTACTTCAAAATCAGCAATTACGCCATCTTTTAATGGACGAATCGCAACAATATTCCCAGGCGTACGTCCAACCATACGTCTCGCTTCTTCTCCAACAGCTAATACTTTCCCGCTGTTTTTATCAAGAGCGACAACAGATGGTTCATTTAACACAATTCCTTTTCCTTTGACATGAATCAGTACATTTGCAGTACCAAGATCAATTCCAATATCCCTAGCAAACATCTATATATATCCTCCTTGAAAATCTGTTTCCATAGCAAATACCACATTCTGCCCTAATTATATATTCTATCATAATTTGCAGAAAAAAAGATATTTCTTTACAAAAGTCTTTACAAAATTTGTGGTTAGAAACTACTGATAAGAGGAAGATATATATATCATGTTTATGAACAAAGAACTAAAGCTTACTGTTTTACAGGCTCACCTTCTAAAATTTCTTCTTTTTTATACTTTAACTTTGTGGCTTCTCCCCCTCGCAGGTGACGGATTGATTTATGATAATCCAGTATCTCCTTCACTTCGTTAGCCAGATCTGGATTAATTTCTGGCAGTCTTTCTGTTAGATCCTTGTGTACAGTACTTTTAGAGACTCCAAATTCTTTCGCAATTACACGAACGGTTTTCTTTGTCTCCACGATATACTTTCCTATCTTGATTGTTCGCTCTTTGATGTAATCGTGCACACCACTCGACCTCCCTAAAATGGATGTGAGAAGTGTGAAATGAGATCCGTATCAATATTATCCATTTTCAGCAGCGCTTGTTCGTCTTAATTTCTCATCCATTAGGTAGTAAATGCCAAACACGATCCCTCACCTCAAACACTCTCTTTGTCAGGTTTGTAACAGTGTATTAGCATTGCATAGGGAATATGCTAAAAATGAAGATGGGACAAGGGATTTATCAGAAAAGACAAAACAAAAAATCATTTCGAGTGGCGAAAATTTTCACTTTACAAGCATCGGTGTAACACGTAAAATAGGAAAGGTGATTTTATTTACCTAGATAAATATTGAATAAAGGTGAGCCTATGGATACGTTAAACAGAGAGTGTTTACATCAAATACATCAAAGCGCGCGGCTGCTGTCTAAAAAAGCGAACGAAGCGCTTGCTGCTTATGACTTGTACATGTCCCAGTGGACTGTACTTTTTTGTTTGGATACATTCGGCCCTAAAACGCAAAAAGACATTTGGACCTATTTGAACGTCGAAGCACCGACGATTACCAGAACCGTGACGCGTCTAGAAGCAAACGGCTGGGTGAAACGAGTCCAAGGAAAAGACAAACGTGAGAATCTCATCGTCATGACAGACGATGCAAAAACAAAGTTTAAAGAAATCAAACAGACGATGGAACAATTTGAAGAAGAATGTCTTTCAGATTTTACCTACGAAGAAAAACAACTCCTCCATACACTTTTACACAAATTATCAACTGAATAGGAAGTGACATACACCATGAACGAACGCATTTGGACAAAAGACTTTATCATGATTGTCCTGGTGAATTTATTTACATTCACCTCTTTTTATGCCCTTTTGACACTACTCCCCATTTACACAATGGATGAATTAAATGGAACAGAATCACAGGGTGGCCTCCTTGTGACGGTCTTCTTATTATCAGCAATTGTGACAAGGCCATTTTCAGGGGCCATTATTGAGAAATTCGGCAAGAAACGCATGGCTATTTTTTCTTCAACGGCTTTTGCCCTGCTCACTTATTTATACATTCCAATTGATCAATTCCAAACACTTCTCATGCTGCGTTTCGTGCAAGGAATCTTCTTCAGCATTTTGACAACCGTAGCAAGTGCCATTGCAGCTGATATGATTCCGAAACATAAACGAGGAGAGGGTCTTGGATACTTTGTGATGTCGATGAACCTCGCCGTGGTCATCGGTCCGTTTATCGCACTGAATCAAGTAGGAAAAATCGGATTCCATTCTTTATTTCTGCTCTTTTCCATTATCGTCTCCATCGGTGCAGCTTTCACGATGCTGATTAGACAGCCAGAGCCTGAAAATGGCGGAAGTGTCGTCTTTCGATTCACTTTTTCTCATCTGTTTGAAAAAGGCGCTTTAAAAACGGCAGCAGTTGGAATCATTATCTCCTTCTGTTACTCGCCGATCATTTCATTTATTTCAGTCTATGCCAATTCCCTGAACCTAATGGGTGCAAGCAGTTATTTCTTCATTGTTTTTGCAGCTGCAATGCTTGGATCACGTCCATTTACAGGCAGACTGTTTGACCGAGTCGGACCTCATATAGTGATCTACCCATCGATTGCTCTCTTTGCGATTGGTTTATGGATGCTGACCGCTACCCAAACAGCCACCATGCTTCTTTTATCCGGCGCTGTCATCGGCCTTGGCTACGGCTCTTTGGTGCCATGTCTACAAACACTTGCGATACAGCACTCACCAGCAAACCGTACAGGCTACGCCACAGCAACTTTCTTTACCCTGTATGATACGGGGATTGCCGCTGGATCCTTTGTCTTCGGACTGCTTGTCAGCTTCACAGATTTTTCAAATGTATATCTCATTGCTGGCGTTGTCGTGTTACTCAGCATGGGTGTTTTTTATTGGAGCGAACGAAAACCGCAAGAAGCAAAAGCACAAAAGGTTTCCCTATCAGAATAGGATACTGTTTTAAACTTCACTGAAAACATGCTAAAATATAGGATATTTCAAATGAACAGATAGGTCTTTTGAAAAATAGTTGGCGTTAAGCGAAAGTATAGGTGATGTTTTGAATTACGAATTGTTTAAAGTCATACACGGGATGGCTCATCATTCTGAGTTTTTAGATCAGGCCATGATTTTCATTACGAAAAAGGCCATTCTCGTATATGCCCTCGTCTTATTGATTTGTTGGTTTTTAGGTAATCACAAATTTAAGAAGCATGTCTTCTTTTCTGGTGTAACAGGCATCGTGGCACTCATCGTCAATTTTGCCATTACGCTGTTTTATTATGAAGAGCGGCCGTTTGTGGCGCACAAAGTCGACACACTCATCCCGCACTCAGCAGACGCTTCCTTCCCAAGTGACCACACAACAGGTGCACTGGCTCTTTCACTAGCCATTCGATCCCGTAATAAAAAACTCGGCAATATTTTGCTTGTTTTTGGATTACTGACAGGGTTCTCCCGCATCTGGGTCGGCCATCATTATCCATTTGATGTATTAGGCAGCTTGATCGTATCGATTGTGGTTGTCTTTATCATGAATAAATTATGGAAGTTCTTTGACTCTCCTATTGATCGTATCGTGACATTTTACGAGAACATTGTGGGCAAAATTTTCAGAAGGAAGCAAAAGGACCAAGGATCAGACCTGTCCAACTCTTAAGCGGCTTGCGATAAAGTATGGAAGACCTCTCTTCTACTTTATCCCAGCCGCTTTTTTCATTGTTTGTTTTCCTCTGACCATACTCGAAAAATAAAGGCTGACGCTAATGCCGACAAGAGAAATCATGATCAATGTCCAGCCTAATTGGTCAAAATGAGAACCTGCAATTTCCTCACCAAACAGCATGCCAAGCACGGCAGATGACAGAATGGAACCAAGGTACCTGCATGTTTGAAAAAGCCCAGAGGTCGTGCCAATCATTTGTTGAGGGCTCGCTTTTAACATCGCAGCTTGAAGCGCAACATTTCCAATCCCGTAACTGAGTCCAAGCAAAGCAAGAACCAGTCCTTTCCCCCAGAATGGCGCAGGAATAAAAAAGAAAGTCATGGCGGAAGCGCCGGCCAGCATGAGCACAGCACTTGCCAAAACAGGATGCCGTTCATCGCCGCGATCTACCCACTTGCCAGTCAGCGGCGATACCATAATGCTCACGCCAGACATGCAAAGCATAAAGAGACCCGTCATCTCCACACGCCAGCCCAATTCATCCTGAAAATAACTTGGCAAGCCAAAAAAGAGACAATAGAAGAAAATATTTAAAATGATAAATTGCACATACACAAGTGAAAGCCGTTTCTCCTGCCTGAACATCCGAATTTGGATAAATGGCTCATCCACCTGATGCTCCCACCATATAAAAGCACCCGCACTCACAAGACAGAGAATGCCCTGCACATACTGAATACCATCAGATAGTGATAATAAAAAAGAAAGCAAAAGGACAATACAAACTGTAAATAGAAACATCCCTGGCAAATCAAGCTTTCGGACAGTGTCTCCTATACGCAATTTTTTCTTCTTCTCCTTAGGGAATAAGGAAAATCCTAGAAAAAAACTGATCAATATGAATGGCAGATTTACTAAAAAGATCGCCGGCCAGCTGCCGATCGTCATCAAAAACCCACCAAGTGTCGGCCCGAGTGCTGTCATCGCTGAAGCAAAGATGGACAATACCGCTAAAGCAGAAGCTTGTCGTTCCTTCACATGATCCCGAATCAGTCCAACACCTGAAGGATAGATCGCACTGCTTCCAATCGCCTGAAGAAGCCGGATCACAATCAGCACCGCAAAAGTCGGGGCAAACGGCGCACAAATGGCTGAGACTGCCACTAGAACTAGTCCAAATAAAAATAAGGTTCTCCGGCTCATCACATGGTCTCCAATTCGTCCACTCACCGGCTGCGTGACCGCACTGGCCAAATAAAAGGTTGAAATGAGCCAAGATACCGTCGTAAATGACAAACCGAACTCATGCTGAATTTGATGCAAGGCTAAAGAAATCATCGAGGAATTCAGTGGATTTAACATCGTGCCAAAAGCAATCGCCGTTAAAAAAACATTCCGGTTGTCTTTCCATTTGATCATACACCCGCCCCCTTCTTTTGACACACACGTTCTTTGTCTATCTCCTCGTTATTATGAGATTCATTTCCCTTTTTTACCCTTAGCAATTCAAGTTCTCTCTCCGAAAAGCAAGACATACATTCTAAAAAGGGCAAGTGTTGGAAAAGCGCATATAAAATTGAGAATATGAGGAACAAATGGTAAGATGCTACACATATTTAAAAGCCTACTTTCTCCTTATACGGAGAACGGCTGAAAAGGAGGAGAAGCTTATTATTAAAAAAAGACGGTTTTGGGTCCCAGCCCTTTTCTCGGTTGCAGTATTACTTCTGTCTTCGTGCGGTTCAAATGAAACAAATGGGAACGGAGATAAACGTAATTCTACAGCGAAAGGGTCGCCGATTTTGGAGGATGGGAAATTTATTTTTGCAGCATCAGGTGAATTCCACCCATTCAGTTACATGGATGGAAACCAGATGTCCGGCTTTGATATTGATGTCGGCAATGCGATTAGCGACAAGATGGGCCTCGAGCCTGTACAGAAAAAATATAAATTCGCAGGCATCGTCGAAGGCGTCAAAGCAGGCAAATTTGATGCGGCCGTTGCAAGTCATACCATCAACGAGGAACGAAAAAAACACGTCCTTTTTTCTCAACCGTATTACTACTCCGGTCCGCAAATCTTCACAAGACCCGGCGCAGACATTCACAGTGCAGATGACTTAAAAGACAAGGAAATCGCTGTCTCTAAAGGTTCGTCCTATGCGGATATTGCCAAAGAACATAGCGGGCAGGAACCAAAATATTACGACAGTGATGTTGTCGCTTTAGAAGCACTAGCCAACGGCAAACACGATGCGGTCGTCACTGATTTTGCCACAGGTGCAGAAGCCATGAAGAAAAAACTTAAAATTGAAGCACAAGAAAGACTCGGGCAAAGTGAGCAAGCAATCGCTGTCTCTAAAGACAATAAAGAGCTCATGAAAGAGATCAATGATGCGATTGATGCACTCAAAAAAGACGGAACATTAAGACAAATTAGCGAAAAGTATTTTGACGAAGATATTACCGTCAAACAGGATTAAAACCACGATTGTGCGCCTTTCTCTAGGCGCACTTTCTTCAAATGGAGATGATTGTTTTGCCTACCTTATCACACTTTTTTCAAACGCTGATTGATTCTAGAGGCGTTTTCTTAGAAGGAATGCTGCTCACCTTACAACTCACTGTCATCAGCATTTTCATCGGCATGTTCATCGGGCTTTTCTTTGCCTTACTAAAAATATCCCGCGTGGCCGTTTTCGGTTATATCGCAAATGCCTATATCTTCCTTGTACGCGGAACACCACTCATTGTGCAGATTTTTATCCTGTATTTTGGGCTTACAGAATTAAATATACCCGACTTTTGGGCAGCCTCTATTGCGCTTGCCTTCCATAACGGTGCCTATATAGCAGAAATATTTAGAGGTGCGATTCAATCAATCGATCAAGGTCAAAAAGAAGCAGGACGTTCTCTTGGCATGGGGCGATTTCTAACCATGAGACGTATCATTCTCCCGCAAGCGATGCGGCGTGCCCTTCCCCCGCTCGGCAATCAGTTTATTATCGGCTTAAAAGATTCATCACTTGCCGCCTTCATCAGCGTCAATGAACTCTTTAACATAGCCACCACTCAAGGCTCCAACAGTTTTGACAACATGACGTACTTACTTGTCGTGGCTGTCTATTACTTAGTTCTTGTCCTGCTGTTAACATTCGCTGTGCAAACCGTTGAGAAGAAACTTTCAGTCAGTGATCATTAGGAGGAGAAGCATGACAGAATCAAAAGAAATCATTCGTGTTGAAAAACTGAATAAATACTTTGGAGAGCTGCATGTCTTAAAAGATATCGATCTCACTGTATATGAAAATGATGTCGTCGTCTTAATTGGTGCAAGCGGCTCTGGGAAAAGCACCTTGCTCCGTTGTATGAATTTTTTAGAAATAAAAAATGACGGTCAGATCATCATTGATGGCAGTCCCGTTCATCCAAAACGAGATCAATTAAACGAAATGAGGCAGAAAATAGGCATGGTGTTTCAGCATTTTAATCTCTTTCCGCACAAAACCGTGCTTGAAAACATCATCGAAGCACCGGTCATGGTGAAAAAAACAAAGAAAGCACAAGCGATAACTGAAGCCAATGTCTTATTAGAGAAAGTCGGACTAGCGGATAAAGCAAAAGTGTACCCTTCAAAGCTATCAGGCGGTCAAAAACAGCGCGTTGCCATCGCACGAGCTCTCGCCATGAAGCCCGATGTCATGTTATTTGACGAGCCTACTTCTGCGCTGGACCCAGAGCTTGTAGGCGAAGTGCTGCAAACCATGAAAAGTCTTGCCAAAGAAGGCATGACAATGGTCATCGTCACTCATGAAATGGGATTCGCAAAAGAAGTAGCTGACCGAGTTGTTTATATGCATGAAGGACGAATCGTCGAACAAGGTACCCCATCAGAATTATTTGATTCTCCTCAAGAGGAGCGAACCAAATTGTTTCTCAGTTCGATTTTATAGGTCAAACGCCCTTTATTTTTCGTGATTCATGCACGTTTATTCTCATTTTTTACGAACTTTTCATCCATTTATATTGATAATGACCAAAAAACCATGTTAGATAAACTTACATGAATATGTTATATATGACTTTTCTCTCTATAATGAAGAATTAAGAAATCTATTAATTCTGAATGATTCGGGGGAATGCAGCATGCAAATGGGTGATACAGTATTTATGTTCTTCTGCGCACTACTCGTGTGGTTAATGACACCGGGTTTAGCCTTATTCTACGGAGGACTTGTGAGAAGTAAAAACGTGTTAAGTACGACAATGCACAGCTTAACCTCACTAGCCATTGTCTCTATCGTCTGGATCGTGTTTGGCTATTCACTGGCCTTTGCGCCAGGCAATGCATGGATCGGAGGCTTTGACTGGGTTGGACTAAAAGGCGTTGGCTTTGAACCTGGTTCATATAGTGATACAATTCCACATTCATTGTTCATGATGTTCCAAATGACCTTTGCCGTCCTCACAACAGCCATTATCTCTGGTGCCTTCGCTGAACGTATTCGTTACTCAGCGGTGGTCGTGTTTACACTCCTTTGGGTCACATTTGTATACGCTCCAGTCGCACACTGGGTATGGGGCGGCGGCTGGATTGGAGAAATGGGAGCACTTGACTTCGCGGGTGGAAACGTCGTCCACATATCATCCGGTGTGGCTGGTCTAGTCGTAGCCATTGTTCTCGGGAAGCGAAAAGAAGCGGCAAGTTCTTCTCCGCATAACTTGATCTACACACTTCTTGGTGGAGCTGTGATTTGGTTTGGCTGGTTTGGGTTTAACGTAGGAAGTGCCCTCACATTAGATAGTGTCGCCATGTATGCCTTTATTAACACCAATACAGCTGCTGCTGCAGGAATCATCGGCTGGCTGTTAGTCGAATGGATGATCAACAAAAAACCAACGATGCTAGGTGCAATCTCTGGAGCCATTGCAGGCCTAGTAGCGATTACACCTGCCGCAGGCTTTGTCACACCATTCGCTTCGATCATCATCGGAATCATCGGCGGGATCGTTTGTTTCTGGGGCGTCTATTCACTCAAAGCCAAGTTCGGCTATGACGATGCACTGGATGCATTCGGTCTCCACGGAATCGGCGGTACTTGGGGAGGCATTGCTACAGGCCTTTTCGCCACTACATCTGTCAATGATGGCGGAGCCAACGGCTTATTTTATGGCGATCCAAGCTTACTTTGGAAACAAGTTGTCGCCATCGTGGCCACATACGTCTTTGTTGCAGTTGTCACATATGTGATCATCAAAGTCGTCAACATCTTCTTCAAGATTCGCGCAACTGAAGAAGAAGAATCAGTCGGTCTTGATTTAACGATGCACGGCGAAAAAGCATATCAAGATTAAAGAAAAAGGGGTGTCTCTATGAGCAAAATGTATAAAGTGGAGATTGTCACACGTCCAGCTAATTTTGAAACATTAAAGGTGGAGCTTGGAAAGATTGGTGTCACCTCGATTACCTTTTCCAATGTGCACGGCTGCGGATTACAAAAGGGACATACGGAACTATACCGTGGCGTCAAAAAGGAAAGCAATGTGTACGAACGTTTAAAGATCGAAATCGTCTTAAGCAAAGTACCTGTTGAACAGGTCGTGGAAACAGCACAGAAAGTACTGCGTACAGGCGAACCAGGGGATGGGAAAATGTTTATATATGAAATAGAGAACACCATTAATATCCGGACAGGTGAAGAAGGACCTGCCGCCTTATAACACATCCTCCGCCATATGGCGGAGGTTTTTTAAAGACAGAAAAAAACCTCTGTGCATTTATCTACACAGAGGATCTGACATGACATTAAGATTGTTTTGTTTCTTCTGACTGACTGCGGTCTTTAGAGGAATCTGAAGACTTTTCTTGATCAGAGGATTTCCCCTTTTCATCAGACTTATCTTCAGATTTTTCTTCAGTCGGCTCTTTTGCCTTATCGTCAGCAGCAGGTTCCTTCATTTTGTCATCAGCTTTTGGCTGAGCAGGTTCTTTTGCTTCTTCCGTCACTTCTTGCGCTGCTTTTTCAATGGAAGAAACAGGCTTATCAATGAAGCTAAGTGGATTAAGCGCTAAACCTTCCATACGAATTTCAAAGTGAACATGGTTGCCGCTTTCAGCACCATATAGATTCTTACCAGAAGCACCGATGACATCATTCTGTTTCACTTCATCGCCTTCTTTTACACTCACTTGAGACAACGATTGATAAACAGTAGACAATCCATCTTCATGTTCAATTTCAACAACGTGACCGAGAACTGGATCTTTTTTCGCCTGAACGACTGTTCCACTAAGAGCAGCTGTGACATCAAACACTTTGCCATCTTTATCTGCAAGATCAATACCTTTGCTTAAGGTATAGGTGTTATTATAGTTTACAAGTGCTGCTTCTTTTTCTTTTTGATCAGCATCTGCTTCATAGAACTTTTTCACGACAGAAACATTCTCAGAATTCTGGACCGGCATAGCAACATTTTCAATTGGCTTTCCAACTTCAACGGCATCATCACGCTGTTCTTGTCCTGTTTGATTTCCATCAGATAGTTGGTCTTTCACATCTTTCGATACAGCTTGATACCAAAGAACGGCTGTTAACACGACCGCTGCGCTGACCAAGTAAATAGCAGGGAATACCCAGCGCTTACGGAAAAATTGCTGAACTTTTGTGATTTTGGAAGTACGTTTCTTTTCTTCCTCTCTCATTTTTCATCACCTCAGCAACATTCTGAACACTTTTCAAAAAATATATACACACGAAATTATTTTTCTTTTTATTTTGCGCAATCGCATCAATAATATGTATGATGAATGAAAAAAGATGGGGGTACATATGGTGAAAACTTTCAACCGCATGGCAACAGAAGATGACCTCAAAGAGATCGTCGATATCTACAATTCAACGATTGCTTCAAGAGAAGTAACGGCCGATACAGAACCTGTTACAGTAGAAGACCGCCGTCAGTGGTTTTTGAATCATTCAGAGAAACGTCCTCTCTATGTGAAAACAGATGAGGAAGGAAATATCTACGGCTGGCTCAGTTTTGAAACGTTTTACGGCAGACCTGCATACAACGGTACTGTTGAAATGAGTATTTACTTGAACCAAAACTATCGAGGAAAAGGTTTAGGGTCACTGTTCTTACAAGAGGCGCTCGAATTGGCACCCTCATTAGGCATCCGAACGTTACTTGCCTTTATTTTCGGCCACAACGAAGCCAGCATCAAATTATTTAAGAAGCACGGATTTGAGACTTGGGGACATTTGCCACGCATCGCAGAAATGGACGGCAATCGGTACGACTTAGATATTTTAGGAAAAGAATTATAAACTGAGCGTCTCTTGAAGAAAGAGACGCTTTAGATTGTTGACAAAGGGCTAAAATGAACTTGATTTTAGCCCTTTGTTTTCTTTTCAGCGTGATAGAAAACCTTTGCAGTCTAGGAAGGACGAGTACTGGCGCGGAGCGAATGTCACATTCGTGAGCACCAGCACGCAGGACTGACAAAGAATGCGAGGGTTTGTCTACACGCTGGAGCGTCTCTTGAAGAAAGAGACGCTTTTTTTATGAAGCATGCACCAACTGCTCAAATTGCTTCGCATTTTGAAGCGATTTTCTTTTCAGAATGATACCATGTTCATCAATCAGAAGCGCTTGCGGAACAACTGTTACTCCATACAACTCCATAATTTGTGATGAGCGCATATAAACAGCTTGCTCCGGCAGCAATTGAAGAAGCGAGGCATCATCGGCTTGTTCATCTCCATTAATAACAATCACATGAGCATCATCATGTGAAGTTTGAGGCTGTACATCAGACAAAATACTTTTACAAGTCATACAAGTAGAATTCACAAATAACAGCATCACAGCTCGCCCATTTTGCAAATACTCCTTCAAGATCACCTTTTCACCTACATGCGAATAACTGCGAAATAACGGAGCCGGGTCACCAATATCCGCTTCCTTCAATTCAATTCCATCAAGAGATTTTATTTTATTCATAAATCTCCCGATAAAACGGGCAAGCAAAAACACGACAGCCAGCTGGGCAATGACAATTAATAACACAATGATTAATAAAATATCTGTCATTTCATTTTATCTCCTTCTATAATTGATCCATCTGCAATCTGGAATGAGTCGATCCACTTTCGCTTCAATAGCACAATTTCTTGGCTGACCGCTATGATCAAACAGACAGCCGCTGCAATGAGAAAACAAATCATTTTCAACCGCAATGAAATCATTTCAACACTAGGATGTACATAAAATAACCCTGCCACAAGAGTAAGCATCAGCAGATTGCGAATCACAATCCCCCAATGCAGGCGATCGTTTTCCAGTAATCCTCCACAACCGCACGAAATATCACGATGCCCCCTAATTAAATTGAACGTAACCGCTCCAGTGTAAATACATAACAGGGCTGTAAGGCCCACTGCAGGCAGGACAGACATGTTCCATATAAACAAATGAATCGTACAAACCAACTCAATCAACAAAAATACATAAAACATGGGTGCCGCGAAAGAAGGCGGCAGCAGCCGATAAGCATTGATCTGCTGGACATGTGCCTTCTGTTTCCTTGCTTTATCCAGCCATGCACCTGCAAAAATGATTCCTAGTAAATAGACTCCTATGAAATAAAAGACACTCACCTTACACCATCTCCTTTTGTTGAAATAGTTGAGATTGTGCCTCGTATAGCCTTCTGTATTCTCCGTGTAATGCCATCAGTTCATCATGGTTGCCCTCTTCAATGAAAGCACCATCTTTCATGACGATGATACGGTCTGCTAAGCGGGCCGCTCCCATACGATGTGTAATAAACAAAACACCTTGATCCTGCGTATGATCGAACAACTTTCGAATGAGTGAGATCTCCGACAATGGATCGAGAGCAGAGGTCGGTTCATCTAAAATAATAAAATCACTTTCTCTAAAGAAGGTTCTCGCCATCGCAAGCTTTTGCCATTGTCCGCCAGACAATTCATGTCCCTCTTCAAAAAAGCGACCTAGCTGCGCATCATATGTGTCTTCCATTTCATTAATTCTTTTCTCTATACCTGCTTGACGGGCGGCTGAAATCAACCGCTCTTCCTCTTCTATATCATCAATACGGCCAAACCCTATGTTTTCTCTCACAGTGAACTCGTACTTCATAAAATCTTGAAAAAGAACAGCCATTCTCGCATGATAGGTCTTTTTATGGATGGTGGAAATATCCTCTCCATTGACTTTGTGCATATTCTGTTGATCTGGATCGTATAAGCCGGTTAAACATTTGATTAAAGTGGTTTTACCGGACCCATTATCTCCTACTAATGCAATTCGTTCACCTTTATTCATATGAAAATGAATATGCTCAATCGCTGGTTTTTTCATATTCGGATAAGTAAAAGAGAGATTGTCTAATGTAATGGACTGGATATGCTCAATTCCCTGAAGCGACGCTGCCTCTTCCGTCTGTTCATGCATTTCCTCTTCTCTCTTTTGAAAAGCTCTCATTTCATCAACATATAGGCTCGTTTCATATAAACTAGAACATTCCCTCGTTAAATCTTGAAACCCACTTTGAATGTTTTGTACAGCTTGTAGCACTGCAACAAACGTACCCGCAGCTAATTTTTTTTGAAAAATAAGAAAGACAATCAATAAACCACAGCACACATAGGCCAATGTCATGAGCAACCCGCCTGCCATCTCCCAGCGCACTTGGCGTTTCAGCAAATTATATTTTTCATCTGCACTTTTAATGTAGTGACCTCTCCACTTTTGAAGAAGATAATTCCCTATTCCATATAAACGAACTTCCTTTAAAGAATCTCGCTGTGCGACGAGATCAGATACATACATTTCTCTTCGATCATTAGCCGTTAACAAACGATTTAATCGATAACGTGCGCCTCCAAAGAAAAGTTCAATCCATAATACAGGCAAGGTAAACAAGAACAATATGACCGCTAAGCCCCAATGAATACCGATCATATAAATAAGAAGTGATACAACAGTAATCAACGCGCTCATCATTGTAAAAATACTTCTCACCATACTGAGAACATGCTGATGACTGTTCATCACACGTTGACTTTCATTGTAAAAGGACGGGTGCTCAAACGTAATAAACGGCAGTCTTATCGCTTTTTGAAGCAATTCACCTTTCAAATGCAGACCAATCAGATTTGTCGCTTTCTGTTGACTAAGCTGAAGAATGAATTGAAGTCCATATCCTAAAATCACAATGACCATTTGCAGTCCAAATAACCACAAAACCTTTTGGATGTCACCTGAAGACGTCATAAATAAAATAATTTCATTAATCAAAGTTTGAATAATCCAGACACTAGCCAAAGGCATAAAACCAACGATCACTTGAATGAACAAAGTTAAAAGAAGATAAGAACGACTTTTTTTCCAAGTATAGGAGATTGCATATAAACAATGGTTCACTGTACTCATGAGATGCTCCACCTTACACCATTTAGTATAATTGACATATTTTTGATATTTATAATATGATAGCTTTGCGTAACTTCACTTTGAGAGGACGATATACGATGAATTCAATTTTTCTTATACAGCTCGCTCTTATGATTTGCAGTCTTCTATTAACGGCTGGAATTATCATCTATTTAAAACAACAGATGCAGCTTATCATCTTACCTATAGAACACGTGGGGCAGAAACTTGCGCATCCACTTCTCGAACAGCCATCACCCATTCACATGAATGATCTGCTGCAAACAAATCGTACACAACAATTACTGATCTTCACTGACACAGCATGTCCGCACTGCATTCCATCACTCGAACAATTCCTAGAAACAAAAAAGCAGCGTAAACTAAACGTTTCATTGAGTATTTTGTTGAAAAACGGGCAAAAAAAGGACCAAGAATTATATCGTGATAACGAAACAAACTTGCGAATTATTCTGGTAGACGAACAATTGATAAACGCATTCCAAATTCAGGAGTTTCCGTTCTACATCATGGTAGAAGACAATGATACCATCTCATATGCAGCACCTTTTCCAGACGGTCTTTATTCAAGACTAGCTGCAAACTAAAGATAAATGAGGCATGTGAAGAGCATCAAACACATGCCTCATTTTTTATTACTGTGAATTTGGCTGAACATCCTTCCCTTTTTCCTCTGCAGCGATTTCATTAGCTTCGCTTGAAGCGGATGTTTGTTCCTCAGCTTTTTCAAACTCACTGCGAGCTTCATTTGAAATGTCAACTTGATCACCGTGCTGATTCACAGTAACGGAAGAAGACCCCTCTTTTTGAACCTCTTTCTCTAGTTCCTTTAATTTAGAAACATGAAGCTCTAAATCTTTTCCTTGCTGAACTAAAGTCAGTTGTTGAAATAACGCCTTTCTCTCTTCTGGAGAATGGTCGCCTTGAACAATTTGCGCTGCTTGGGTCAAAAAAGAATTTGATGTATGGCCAGCTTGACGCTTATTTGACGTCTGCATAGCATTTGTTACTAATGAAATTGGAGTTATGCTCATGCGTTCACACCCTAATAAATAAGATACTTAAATTTAGCAGCCACATTTAACGCGTTCTTGGCTAGTACAAATCTCACCTGTGTCACGATCCACATAGTAACGGAAAGTTCCAACACCTTGAAGGAAACAAGTTGGTGCTGATTGGCAAGAAGTTACCAATCTTTGCAAAATACATCTAGCAGCTGCAGGTTGAACATTGGTCATTTTGTTTAAAATTCGATCTAACATATGAATTCCACCTTCCAATTTTTATGGTAATACAATACAATAATAACCAATTGATAGACAACTAACAACATATTTTGATAAATTTTCTAATTACTTCAAACTACTTTTCTTATTTATGACAAAATTTTTCGATTATAATTGTAGTAATTGTTACTTTTTTCTTATTCGAAAATAATTTATTTATCCATAAAAAGTAAATAAAAGATAGAAATAAGGTCAATTCACTCTTCCTAAAGTACTACTTGCTCAAGTATGATATAGAGTGAATACATAAAGGAGTGAACACAATTGCAACAAACTGAGAAAATCATTCAATCTCTTCATTCAATAACAAAGTGGGGAAAGGTTGGGAGCATCTTTCTTTATATTTCAGGTGGTCTATCCATCCTCAGTGGATTTTGGCTTGTTCTTCCTGCTGCCATTGGCGTTTTTCTGATTATGATGGGAATTCATGTCCAAAAATCCGTGAAAGCAGCTGAACAATTGATTCAAGCGTCTGATACTTCTTACGAAGAATTATTGGAACAATATGCTAAGATGATGAAAATGCAGACACTTTTTGCCATTTCAAGTATTGCCGCAGTTATTCTCTCATTCATCGCTATCGTTTTGATGTTTATACTAGGTGGGCTAGCCTTTCTCCAAGAGCTTCCTACCGATGTCCAACAGTACGAAGATTATTACGAAGAAGAACTTGGTGACTTTTATTAATAGAAAGGGGTATCAATAAAATGCGATACCCCTTTTTTATTTGAGTTGGCATAGCCTTGATACTAAACTTGACAATCAGCCTTTATCATTTTAAAATACAAATCGTAATCATTACGGAATAAAGGAGGGTTATAGCACTTATGCGCGTGAAAATCACCTTAGCCTGTACAGAAACAGGTGACAGAAACTATATCACTACAAAAAATAAACGAACGAACCCAGACAGATTGGAGTTAAAAAAATATTCTCCACGATTAAAGAAATACACCCTTCATCGGGAAACAAAATAATTTTTGGGATTCAAATCGTAACAATTACTATTTAAGCGAGGCGGCATACAAAATGATTATGTTCAAAAGGACTAAACCAAATGGATAAGAGAATACCTGTCACAGTTCTAAGCGGCTTTTTAGGAGCTGGAAAAACCACGATATTAAATCATGTTCTACAGAATCGTAAAGGGCTAAAAGTAGCTGTTATTGTCAATGACATGAGCGAAATAAATATTGATGCAGAATTAGTTAAGCAAGGCGGAGAACTCTCTCGATCAGATGAGAAACTGGTTGAACTATCTAATGGTTGTATTTGTTGCACATTGAGAGAAGATTTATTAATTGAAGTAGAACGCCTTTGTAAGGCTGGGAATATCGATTATATTGTCATTGAATCTACAGGTATTAGTGAACCAATTCCTGTCGCTCAAACTTTCTCTTACATTGATGAAGAAATGGGCATAGATTTGACACGTTTTTGCAGATTAGACACGATGGTAACGGTGGTAGATGCAAACCGTTTCTGGACAGATTTCCAGTCAGGAGAAAGTTTATTGGATCGTAAAGAAGCAGTTTCAGATGATGATGAACGAGAGATTTCCGATTTACTTATTGATCAAATTGAATTTTGTGATGTGCTCATTATCAATAAATGTGATCTTGTATCAGCATCAGAACTAGATCGGCTTGAGCACGTGTTAACCAAACTTCAACCAGAAGCAGCCATTATTAGAACCTCTAAAGGTAACGTACAGCCTAGTGATATTTTGAATACTGGTTTATTCGATTTTGAAAAATCTAGTGCTTCTGCGGGCTGGATCAAAGAAATTAATGCTGGACACTCTCAGCATACGCCTGAAACAGAAGAATACCAAATCTCATCTTTTGTTTATGAAAGAAGGCTTCCTTTTCATACTGGCAGACTGAATGCATGGTTAGATCAAATGCCAGAGCAGATTGTTCGAGCGAAAGGATTTACATGGCTAGCGACACATCATGATTTAACCATTTTAATTTCACAAGCCGGAAAATCTGTTGCAATTGAACCAATCGCATACTGGATTGCTGCCTTGCCTGAGCAAGAACGATCACGGATCTTAAATCAGGAACCAGAAATTTTAGATGAGTGGGATGCAGAGTTTGGTGATCGACATACAAAACTTGTCTTTATCGGTGTAGATTTACCTAAAGCAGATATTATTCGTACACTAGATCAATGCTTACTCACACCTGAAGAATTTGATCAAGATTGGACAACGTTTGAAGACCCCTTTCAATGGAACATACACACTTAAACCAGGAGGGTTTTAAATGGCAAAGAAATCAAAAATAGCAAAAGAAAAAAAGCGGCAGCAGCTCGTTTTGAAATATGCACAATTAAGGAAAGAGCTAAAAGAAAAAGGTGACTATGAAGCTTTGCAGAAACTACCTAGAGACTCTTCACCCACTCGCTTAAAAAACCGCTGTGAATTAACTGGCCGTCCTAGAGGTTACTTGAGAAAATTTAAAATGTCTCGAATTGCTTTTCGTGAGCTTGCCTATAAAGGACAGATTCCAGGAGTGAAAAAATCGAGTTGGTAAAGATTGATTTGATCTTAGCATAGTTCCTGTAAATGTAAAGCAGGACAAAATGAATAAAAATCTTTTTTTCATCCTTACTCCGTCAATTTTGAGGTACAAAATAGCATTTTAAAAAAACAGCAGAATCTCTGCTGTTTTTTTATGGGGATGAGCTTATAGGAAAGATTGTCCTGATGTTAAAAGAAGATTTTCAACAGTGATTATAGCATTTTCTCTTCTTTTCAAAAATCGATGATCATGATACTTTGTTGTCATTACCCGCCGATGTAGGACATCTCAACTTTTTTCTGATCTTTCTTTTGCTCTCTCTCAGCTGAATATTGATCCTGTCTGTTTGACCAAAGTTCCTTCAATATGTTCACTAGATATTCATCATTTTCTGAATTACGGATGAATCGTCTCAGATCAAAACCCGATGATGCAAAAAGACAGGTGAATAATTCGCCACGTGCAGATAGTCTAGCTCTATTACACGATCCACAAAAAGCATCTGAAACGGAAGAAATAATGCCAATCTCTCCTGACCCATCCTCATAAAAATAACGCTTGGCTACTTCACCTTGATATCGAGGGGGTTCTGGTTTGATAGGGTATTTTGAATGAATTAGCTCCATAATCTCTTTTTTCGTCAATACATGCTTGAGATTCCATTTGTTCGTATTGCCAACATCCATGAATTCAATAAATCGTAGAATGTGTCCTTCTTTTTTAAAATAGGCTGCCATTGGTAAGATATCTTGATCATTCACACCTTTTTGGACAACCATATTGATCTTAATAGCAAGTCCAGCTTTTTTTGCAGCCTCTATCCCATCAAATACTTTTTGGATAGAAATGTGTCTTCCATTCATCTGCTTAAAACGATCTGGATTTAAAGAATCTAAACTAATGGTGACTCTATTCAGACCTGCTTTCTTTAGCTTATCTGCGTACAAAGGTAACAGCGTTCCATTGGTTGTCATCGCGATGTCTTCAATACCTGGAATTTTTGCGAGTTTTTCTATCAAAACGGGCAAATCTTTACGCATTAAAGGTTCACCACCCGTAATACGTAATTTCACCACACCTAATTCCTTTGCAAAAAGCGCAGCAAGTCGTTCAATTTCCTCAAAGCTAAGCAGCTCTTCTTTATCTAAAAAAGGATAATCTGGTCCAAAGATTTCAGCAGGCATACAGTACGTACATCTAAAATTACAGCGATCTGTTACGGATATTCTTAAATCGCGCAATGGTCGATGTCTTTTATCCAAAATACTGACCATACTTAGCCTCCTATTCTGTAATACGCTGATGATGAGTATAGATATTAAAAGATTCTCCTCTTACGAATCCAACTGTTGTTATATTTAATTCTTCTGCCATTTTAAGTGCTAACTCAGTAGGAGCTGATTTTGATATGACGATTGATACCCCTAATTTTGCTGCCTTCAACAGAACTTCAGACGATATCCGGCCGCTAAATACAAGGATTTTATCTCTCAGTGGGATTTTATGAAGTAAACAATATCCATAGATTTTATCCAACGCATTATGCCGTCCTATATCCGTTCTAGTGATGAATAGCTTTTCTGTATCACACAGTCCAGCATTATGGACACCACCAGTATGTTGAAATAACTGACTTTCCTCCTGTAAACATTTCATTAAATGAATACAAGTTTCAGCAGAAATACTGATTCGGTCAATGGCTGTTTTTGCCGTCTTCACATCTTGGAGAAAATAAAAATGTCTTCCTTTCCCACAGCAAGATCCGATCACTCGTTTTGTAAAATCTGAGGATTGGAACTGAGTTGAGTGATGTAAGTCAACATATGCAAAACCCATACTTTCATCTATTGTAAACCTTTTAATCTCTTTTTCAAATCGAATGACTCCTTCTGAAGCTAAAAAACCGATCACCAATTCTTTCAAATGATCCGGTGAACAAACGAGTGTGACAAACTCTTCACCATTCACCAGCACGGTTAAAGGGAATTCTTCTACAACTTCATCTGTTTTACATGTCATTTGACCTCTGCGATATTGGTGTATGCGTCGTTTCGTTTTAACAGAAGGATTCATGATCTGATCTTCCTTTCAACACAAATTTAGTTATATGAACCAGACGAATTGTGATATTATTTTAAAAAGTCATAAAAATGTAACATATTTCTATCTTATCAAACTTTTTGTTTGCTTTATATGGAGGGAACACAATGAACAAAACAAAAAACCGTTGGCTTATCGCTACAAGTGCTGTGGGGATTCATTTATCTATCGGATCTGTTTATGCATGGAGTGTTTTTACGAATCCTTTACATCAAACCTTTCAATGGTCATTAACAGAAATAAGCCTGACATTTAGCATCGCTATTTTATTTTTAGGTTTATCAGCTGCCTTTATGGGGCATTTCGTTGAAAAGTATGGGCCGAGGGCATCAGGGCTCTTCTCAGCTATTTTCTTCGGCATTGGGATGACTGGATCAGGGTTTGCTGTTCACATGTCTTCATTACCTCTCCTCTATTTATTTTATGGTGTACTCGCTGGAATCGGATTAGGTGTAGGCTATATTGCACCAGTTTCAACATTAGTCAAATGGTTTCCAGATCGAAGAGGACTCGCAACGGGTTTAGCCATTATGGGTTTTGGATTTGCTTCTCTGATTTGCAGTCCCATTATTCAATTTCTCATTGAAAAAGTTGATATTGCAAATACCTTCTATATTCTCGGAATCTCTTATTTTATCATCATGGTCGTTTCATCTCTTTATTTATCACCACCAACACCTGATGATGTCAAACAATTTAACGTGCTAAAAACAAGCCAAAGGAAAATTCCTCAAGATTTATCACAGCTCACAGCAAATGAAGCCATTAAAACACGGCGTTTTTATTATTTGTGGGTCATGCTCTTTATTAATATCACATGCGGAATTGCCATTATTTCTGTAGCATCACCGCTTGCTCAAGAAAGTGTTGGTTTCACGGCCGGTGCAGCAGCTACTCTTGTTGGAATTTTAGGTGCCTTTAATGGGCTAGGACGGATCGGATGGGCGTCTTTCTCTGATTATATTGGAAGGCCAAATACGTATACGATTTTCTTTACTATACAGCTTATTGCTTTTCCCTTACTTCCCTACTTAAAAGATCCGCTCATCTTTTCAATCGTGATGGCGATCATTTATACATGCTATGGAGGAGGGTTTGCTTCAATTCCAGCCTATATCGGAGATTTATTTGGTACGAAGCAGCTAGGTGCCATACACGGTTATATTCTCACCGCTTGGGCCGCTGCTGGTTTAGCAGGACCTTTATTTTCCTCCTTTATTCGTGACATTACAGGCAATTACACACAAAGTCTCATGGTCTTCTCTGGCCTATTTTTCATTGCGTTTATCATATCTCTTCTCATTCGGAAGGATATTAAACAACTTCGTGAATCAAACCTTACTGCTCCTTCTTCTGTCACGGTCCGCTCTTAATATGAATTTGACAGAATGACAATCTACAGGTAATTTTTAGATATGAAAACGCTTTACAAAGTAATAGGAGGGTGACGATATCATGGGAAAAACAAAACACAAGGGGCCTATTAAACTCAACAAAAAACCCTCACCAAAGCTATGGGCCTCTTTTGCTCCTATGGGGCTTGGAAAAGTAAAACCGAAACACATTCGAGACACAATGAAAGTGGCATGGGAGAACAAAGATAACCTCCCCTATGCGTACCGTATATTGACTCAGGGCGTTTGTGACGGCTGTGCTCTTGGTGTATCAGGTTTATACGATCAAACACTAGCAGGACCCCATATATGCACAACAAGACTGAATGTGCTACGGCTTAACACAATGCCAGCTATTGATCCAAAATGGTTCGAAGATATTGAGCGGCTCAAACAAATGGATAGCACGTCTCTTCGAAAACTTGGGCGTATTCCTTATCCCCTGATTCGAAAAAAAGGTGAGAATGCCTTTACACGCATTTCTTGGGATGGTGCATTAGATCAAATCGCCGCTAAAATCAAATCGATTGATAAACGTCAGCTTGCTTTCTATTTAACAGCTAGAGGGATTACGAATGAAGTGTACTATACTGCGGCGAAAGCTGCGCGATATATTGGAACAAATCATATCGATAATGCTTCTCGTATTTGCCATTCACCAAGCAAAACCGCTCTTAAACGCTCCCTTGGTATAGGTGCATCCAGCTGTAATTACAGTGATTGGATTGGAACAGATGTATTGATTTTTTGGGGCTCTGTTGCAGCAAACAACCAGCCGGTTTCCACTAAATATATGTACGCCGCTAAAAAGAAAGGAACCAAGATCATTGTCATCAATCCATATAAAGAGCCTGCAATGGAAAAATATTGGGTCCCTTCTATCCCAGAAAGTGCTTTATTCGGCACAAAAATAGCGGATGATTTTTATCAAGTCAATATAGGCGGCGATATTGCGTTTATGAATGGTGTCATCAAACATTGGTTTGAAATGGAAGAGCAAGCGCCTCATTCCGCTCTTGACCATGAATTTATCCAAGCGCATACAACCGGCATAAAAGATGTAAAGCAGCATGTCGCTCAGTTAAAATGGGCGGATCTCGAAGCATCGTCAGGCTTATCTAAAGAAAGAATGAAGGAATTCGCTGTACTGCTTGCCAATGCCAATTCAGGCGTGTTTATTTGGAGTATGGGTCTCACTCAGCATCGTTTTGCAACTGATAATATATCACAAGTCGCAAACCTTGCCATGTTACGCGGATTTATTGGCAGAAAACATTGTGGCGTTATGCCTATTCGTGGCCATAGCGGTGTCCAAGGTTCAGGCGAAATGGGTGCCGATCCATTCGTATTGCCCGGCAGTGATTTTGATGAAGAGAATATTAAAAGAATCGAGAAGATATGGGGATTTGATATTCCAAAATGGCATGGTGACACGATTGGGCAATCATTTGAAAAAATGGCTCTTCCAAAAGAACACCCGCAAAAGCTGAAGATGCTGTTTACTAGCGGTGGAAACTTTTTAGAAACAATGCCAAATCCTGAAGCGATTGAAAAAGCACTATCCGAGCTTGAACTCCGTGTCCATCAAGATATTATTTTGAACACCTCTACACTGGTAGAAGCAGAAGAGACTGTGATTGTTCTGCCTGCAATGACAAGATATGAACAGCCAGGCGGCGGTACATCAACCAGTACGGAACGCATGGTGTATTTCAGTCCGGAAATTGAAGGGCCACGCATTGAAGAAGCCAGAGCTGAATGGGACATTTATATTGACCTAGCAAAAAGGGTTCGTCCAGAAGATGCGAAGCTGATTCATTTTGACCATGCTGAAGACATTCGTCGTGAGATTGCCATCGCAAATCGGAACTATGATGGGATCCAGCATTTGCGTCATAAAGGGGATGTCTTTCAATGGGGTGGCGCATGGCTTTGCGAAGATGGGGTGTGTCCAACACCGGATGGAAAAGGACACCTGCTCCCAGCACAGCTGCCCCAATATCGAAAAACTGAGGGGCATTTCAATATCACGACAAGACGAGGCAAGCAATTCAACTCTATGATTTACAGTGAAAAGGATGCCTTTAATGGCGGAAAGCGGCATTCTATCTTGATGAATGAAGAAGATGCGAAAGAGCTTTACGTCCAAGAAGGCGATCCTGTTGTCCTTTTCAATCAATATGGATCCTACCAAGGAGTTGCTCAATTCGGAGAGCTGAAACGTGGAAATATTGCAGTTTATTGGCCTGAAGGAAACGTGTTAATACCAAAAGGAGTTTACGAAAGCTATTCCCAGATTCCAGAATACAATACCACCGCGATATTAGAAAAAGCCGAAACCTTTCATGCAAGAAAAGATCAGCACTACGTGGAGAAACGGATTGATGAATTAGAAACGACTTTAAATTGATCCTTTATGAAAAAACAGCTGGGGGTTTCTCCCCAGCTGTCTATTCACATCTTATTGACCAAAAGAGTTCGCTTCTTTTTGAAGAATATGATTTAATTCTTCTGCATTTGCTGCTGGTTGATATTGTCCACCACCAGCTTTGGCAACAGATTTTAGACTTTTTGCTTCTTTTTCATTTACATCGAAGCCAATGATATTGACGATTGTGTCAATACCTTCTTCATGTAATTGCTTCGCTGCTTGTGATGGGCTTCCGCCACATGTTTCCTCACCATCGCTGACAACATATACAATATTTTTTCCTTCAGCTTGGTGATCTTCAAAATCTTGTTTCGTATCAGTTAATGCTTTGGCAAGTGGTGTCCAGCCTGTTGGACCATACACATTCAGCGCTTGTTGAAAGGCTGCTTGCTCATATGTTCCAAATCCATAAACTGCTTCGGAACTTGCACAAGAAACGGCTTTTCCTGCATTTTTATTCGTTCCTTCATGACCAAAAACACGAAGCAAGACTTGTGTATCTTCTGATAAAATACTTGCGAAACTTTGGATCGAGCGTTTTGCGATATCAATTTTCTTTTCGCCTTCAACTGATTGTGCCATGCTTCCGCTTAAATCAAGTAAAATCACCACGTGAGCAGGCTCCTTTTTCGTTACAGCATGAGCTGGTGAAGAAAGAAGCAGAACAAGACTCGCTAAAATGGTTAATATAATATTTCTTTTCATTAAAAAATCTCCCTTTTTTTCATTTGTACAGAAAAAGAGAAACGAAAGCATCAATCAATCGTTTCCCTTTTCTTCAGCAAGTTATTCGTGTAGTTTTAATGATTCTGCTGTAAGGATAGAACCCATTTCTTTCCCAGTGCTTGCTTGGTAGTAATGACCTTTACCAGCTTTAGCTACTTGCATCAATTGACCTTCATAGCCATCGTTAAAGTCTAATCCAATCACATTGACTACAGTAGATCCCTTTGAGTTATGAAGCTCTTTCGCTACTTTCACTGGATCTCCACCACAAGTTTCTTCACCATCAGTAATTAAGTACACAATGTGTTTTGTTCCTTTATGAAGCTGCTTATCTGCTTGCTTTGCACTTTCAAGAGCAC
Organism: Bacillus sp. BS1807G30; assembly: GCF_040047675.1. Classification (NCBI taxonomy): domain Bacteria; kingdom Bacillati; phylum Bacillota; class Bacilli; order Caryophanales; family Bacillaceae; genus Bacillus; species Bacillus sp. BS1807G30. Next base: position 3,301,670 of record NZ_CP157353.1, read on the forward strand.
GTGCAATCGGTGTCCAGCCATTTGGTCCAAGACCGTTTAGAGAGTTTTCGAAACTATCCTTTTCATAAGGCTGAACGCCATAAACGCCTCTAATGACTTCACATGATTGAGCTTTACCTGAGTTTTTGTTGTTTCCTTCAGACCCAAACAAACTCATACGGATTTTAGCATCTTTCGGAAGAGACTGAGCAAATTTAAATACCTCTTGTTTTGCTAAATCGAATTTGCGCTCTCCATCCACTTTTCTTGCCATACTTCCACTTGCATCAAGTAAGATGGTCACTCTTACATCTTTCTTATGTTTTTTGGCTGATGCTGCTTCTGCAAATACTGGTGAAGAGATTGACATTGATAATGTCAATACAGCTAAGGTTACGAGTGTAAATACTTTTTTCAACATGCTTTTCCTTCCTCCTTATGTATTTGATTGAAACATCTTAATCGTAAAATATTCTGTCTTGGAATGGTATAGGACTCGATCCCTTTTTCTCTTTCATCAAAATCACTAAAATTCTGTCAGATGTCTAGATATTTTCACCTAAAGACTCTTTTGTCACCCTCGTTTTCTCATTCTTTCGAGGGGCTTTGTATCGGCCATCGGTTCTTGTCGGGATGTAAATGTTTAAGATTTCCTGAGGTGCGTCTTAAGTCGCAATTTGTCACATTCTGTTCAAACCTCTTCACACATAAAAAAAGATGCCCCCATTTTGAGGCATCTTTGCTTTTATTTCTTAGCCATATATGTGTTCAGAAAGCGATCAGCTGATTCAATTTTTATCCCTTGATAATAATGTTTCACGATCGCCTCTACTTTTTTACCTGACTGTGCCATATAATGTGCACCATACTGACTCATGCCCACACCATGGCCATACCCTTTTGTCGTAATTACGATTTGCTGACCCTTTCGTTCCCATGTAAAGTCCGCAGAGTGCAATCCTAGTGATTCGCGAATGTCTCTACCCGACAATGTTTTTCCGTTAATGACGGCTTTGGCTACTTGATTGCCTGGTGTACGTTCTACAATTTCTCCCACCTGCTGTTGGCCAAGGGTCACACCCAGTTTTTGCTGAAATTCGCTCACTGTGATGGTTTTCTTGTTTTGGAATTTGGGTGATTTTTCGTCCCATTTGCTTGAGACGCTTTTCAAATAAGGGATTTCATTTTTCCAATAAGCTTCTGCATTTTCGGTTTTCCCATTACTTGTTGAAAAGAAGGAAGCATCAATTGGTTTTTCGTCATACGTCAGTACTTTCCCTTGTGTACTGGCGACAGCTTCTGTGACCTTTTTTAATTTCCAATTGTACGCTTTTCCCCAAATTTTCTTCAGTTCCTGTTTATTTTTGTACACTTGGAACATTTGAGTGTCATCTACAAGAGAACCTTGTGGAGATTTGACGGTTTTATCAATGATCATTTGTCTGACGATATACGTTCTAGCGGCGAGTGCCTGTGCCTTGAGCGCCTCAATTTCAAAATCGGCTGGCATTTCAGAAGCGACGACACCGATCACATACTCTTCTAAGGGGATGTTTTCTACCTGCTGATGCGCTGAACGGTAGACGGGAATGGAGACGGGTGATTGTTTCAATTTGACTGAACCTTTCACTTCTTTTTTAACTGATGGTTCTGCTGCTACGTGTTGGCTGGCCGCTGGTTTTCCTTGGAACGTCGGCAACACGAGTAAGGTTGGAATCATTAAAATGATGATGCAAATTCCTGTGATTGTCCATATCATTGGTTTCATTTGGCTGCCCCCATTTGTCATTGAATCTCTTTTATCCTATGGGCAAGGACAAGCTAATATGACAGCTTCTTTCATTCATTGGACAAGTCTTTTGATGATATGTTTGTGCTCTTCATCATTTGATTGACTGTTCGTCTTTATGAATAAAATTTAAAATGATTGGATACACTAATGATAAGCTTTTGAAAATGCAACCAGTCTATGATTCTAAAAAAAATCAGCATGCCCAAATGGACACACTGATTTCTTTTATCATTACGCGTTCAGATCTGATACAACTTGTTCTTGTGTCACATCTGCTGATTCATCATTTACTCTTTCAATATCTGCACCGATTGCTGCTAGTTTTTGGTGGAAGTTCACATATCCACGATCAATATGCTTCAATTCAGTGACACGTGTATGACCTTCTGCCACTAATCCAGCAAGTACAAGTGCTGCTCCTGCTCTTAAATCAGTCGCTGCCACTTCAGCACCTTGAAGTTGAACAGGTCCATTGATAATCACAGAGCGACCCTCAATTTTAATATCGCCATTCATGCGGCGGAATTCTTCAGCATGCATAAAACGATTTTCAAACACAGTTTCTGTGATCATGCTTGTTCCGTTCGCACGAAGCAATAGCGCCATCATCTGAGATTGCATATCCGTTGGGAACCCAGGATGCGGCATTGTTTTTAGATCGATTGGCTTGAGCTCAGATGGTCCAATGACTCTTAAACCTTCTTCTTCTTCAATGATCTGAATACCCATTTCTTCCATTTTTGCCACAAGTGAAGTCATGTGCTCAGGCACAGCGCCTTTTACAAGAACATTTCCTTCAGTAATGGCTGCTGCCACCATAAACGTACCAGCTTCAATTCGGTCAGGGATGATGTTGTGTTTTGCACCGTGAAGTGTTTCTACACCTTCGATTTTGATTGTACCAGTTCCAGCCCCGCGAACCTTACCGCCCATGGCATTAATGTAGTTTGCCAAGTCAACAATTTCAGGTTCTTTTGCTACGTTTTCTAAAATCGTCGTTCCTTCAGCCAATGCTGCTGCCATGATGATGTTTTCAGTTGCCCCTACACTTGGGAAATCCAAATAGATTTTTGCACCTTTTAAACGGCCATTTACTTCAGCCTCGATGAAACCATTACCTACTTGAATTTTAGCTCCCATTGCTTCAAAGCCTTTTAAATGCTGATCAATTGGTCTTGAACCAATCGCACAACCACCAGGTAATGCAACTCTTGCATGACCTGTTCTAGCTAAAAGTGGTCCCATGACGAGCACAGATGCTCTCATTTTACGGACGTACTCAAACGGAGCCTCAGTTTCTAGTGCATGAGATGCATCTACTGATACTTCGTTATTTTCAAAATGTACTTCTGCTCCTAAATGACGTAACACTTCATTGATTGTATATACATCGGAGAGCGTAGGTACATCACAAATTACGCTTTTTTCTGTACTTGCTAACAAAGATGCAGCGATAACTGGTAAAACGGCATTTTTTGCGCCTTCTACTTTAACTGTGCCGTTTAACTTTTGACCGCCGCGGACGATGATTTTTTCCAAGGTCTTCCCCTCCGCGTCCCAAATTCTCTATATTAATATTCAGTCGTTACGATTGGTGTGCCAACCGTAATCGTATGATTTTCGTTCATTTCCGAACTTCTGATGGCAATTTGAACATTCATTTTATCATTTGAAGTCATAATGAACTGTTCCCACTTCTCTGTGTAAGCGGAAAGCGACACAAAATTAGACTCAACGAGATACTCAACTGGTTTTGCTTGAAATTCATTTGCTATCATTTCAGCTTTTTTTTGCAAAACAACATCCATCATACCATTTACATGACCATCGAGACAAGTAAAAATCACAAATTTTTCTTGTAATATGCTTTTTGCATGACGTACGAACTGATCATATGTATGCTCCCAGGTATTCAGTGGGCGAGCACCTTTTTGCTCATATAATAAATACGACTTTTGGTTTGATTTTGTGTCGGTCTTCACGAGTAAAATTTTCGATAATGTATCATTTTTTTCATCTTTGTAAATTCCTGTGACTTTGGTGACATGTTTCTCTTTTTTTTCGGTCCACTCATACTGTCGTAGTTCGTCTTTCAAACGTTTCACTTTTTTTGAAAATTGTTCGGATGAAATGTCTATATTTGTTTTGGCATGAAGCGTCCATCCACTTACTTCGATTTGCTGGTTTTTCATACCTTCTGCTATTTGGGCGAGCGTGGATGTTTCTTCCGCCCGAACACCTTGAATCATCAGAACAAAAAAAAGAATAAATGCAAATAATGGCCAACCTTTTAAATACTTTCTCACTTGTCATTCCCCCTTGCTACAAGTGTTGCCGCAAGGAGATCAATGCATACGTGGAAAAGTCATCAAAGGCCATATTTTTGACACTTCTTTTTACGTTCCCGCAGAAGGCAGTGACCAAACCTTTTATGTTAAAACATATAAGGGATTTGTCTGGAGAAATTTAAATAATCAAGGAAGAAATTGCTGACTGCCGATGCAATAGCAATCGTGAGCAGCATCATGAGCAATCTAGCTTGAATAATTTTTCCTTTTTTAATCAGTGGATCAATATTCACCGCAAGCAATGCCCACCACGTAATGGCGATAAAAAATAGGTGGATCACAATACTGACAATTGCTTGTTGTCCTACGTCTTCCATACACTTGAATCCTCCTTTTATTGATTTCTGTAAAGGAAAACTCCCTTTCATTATATCCTCCAAAATCGGAAAGATGAATCATTTGGAAAAAAGAGCTACATTTAGAGTGAATCCCCTCTTATTCTGATGCGAAGGAGATGATATACTGCGGTGGAAGGAGCTGATCATATTTGAAAGATTCTTTTCCTGACTTTGTTGATTTGTACGGAGAACTGGTTCCCTCATTTGAACATGAATGGGAAGCCATTGCTTTCTACTTTGATTATAGACAGACACAGCTAGAAGAATTAGCACAATTGTGTCATTTTCATAACATTTCTTTGGATTACTCAGAGGAAAGCCTTTATCAGTTAGAGTCATTATACTTCGATGCCTTCCGTCAGCAGCTTTTTGCTGAGTGGAAAATGCCTATTGATGCATTGGAAGCGATGTTGAGTGTGTACATGGGAGAGGTTGTCATCAAGCATCATTCAGATGCTGATTGGGTCGTGCGGCCTTATATGGACTCTTCGCATCAATATACCCTTGGCTTGCGCCGAAACAATAAAACATGGCATTGCAGTACGCAATTTTGCGAGCAGTTATATCTAGAAAAGCAAGCATCTCATCCGTATGTGTCGATGTATCAATCTCTCATGTCATCCTAAAAAAATCCTTCTTATCGCAATGATAAGAAGGATTTTCTGTTTTATTTCCCTGCTACATTTAAACGGTTTAATGCCCGTTTTAATGCGAGTTCCGCCCTGCGTACATCACTTTCATTCGGGTGGTTCAAATGCTCTTCAGCACGCTGTTTCGCTGATTTTGCACGATCGACATCAACTTTGTCTGATGTTTCAGCAGCCTGAGCAAGAATGGTTACTTTTTCGGGGCGAACTTCAACAAATCCACCGCTTACTGCAACCAATTCAGTTGATCCACTATGTTTTAAGCGAACTGCACCGATTTTTAGCGGAGCAACCATTGGAACGTGGCCAGCTAAAATTCCAAGCTCACCGCTTTCTGCTCTTACACTGACCATTTCCACATCCGCTTCATACACTGGGCCGTCGGGAGTAACGATATTGACTTGAACGGTCTTCATGCTTTTACCCTCCTAAGGACCAGATTAGGCCTCTACACCCATCTCTTTGGCTTTTTCAACCACTTCTTCAATGCGACCGACTAAGCGGAATGCATCTTCTGGAAGGTGATCGTATTTACCAGATAAGATTTCCTTGAAGCCTTTAACAGTTTCTTGCAATGGCACATAAGAACCTTTTTGACCAGTAAACTGTTCTGCTACGTGGAAGTTTTGAGATAGGAAGAATTGAACACGACGAGCTCTGTGTACCACAAGCTTATCGTCCTCAGATAATTCATCCATACCTAAAATGGCAATGATATCTTGCAATTCTTTATAACGCTGCAATGTTTGCTGAACTTCACGCGCGATTGCATAATGCTCTTCGCCAACAATCTCAGGTGCAAGGGCACGAGATGTTGAAGCAAGTGGATCTACCGCTGGGTAAATCCCCATCTCTGTCAACTTACGCTCAAGGTTTGTCGTTGCATCAAGGTGAGCGAACGTTGTAGCTGGAGCTGGATCTGTATAGTCATCCGCAGGTACATAGATCGCTTGAATCGATGTAACCGATCCTACGTTTGTAGACGTGATACGCTCTTGAAGCTGACCCATTTCTGTTGCAAGAGTTGGCTGATAACCTACCGCTGAAGGCATACGTCCAAGAAGGGCTGATACTTCAGAACCTGCTTGTGTAAAACGATAGATGTTATCGATGAAGAACAATACGTCTTGACCTTGTTCATCACGGAAATGCTCTGCCATTGTCAAACCAGTTAGAGCTACACGCATACGTGCACCTGGTGGCTCGTTCATTTGGCCGAAGACCATCGCTGTTTTTTCGATAACGCCAGAATCTTTCATTTCGTAGTAAAGGTCATTTCCTTCACGTGTACGCTCTCCAACACCAGCGAATACAGAAATACCGCCGTGTTCTTGTGCGATGTTGTTGATCAATTCTTGAATCAGAACGGTTTTACCAACACCGGCTCCACCGAATAGACCGATCTTTCCACCTTTGATGTAAGGAGCAAGAAGGTCAACAACTTTGATACCTGTTTCAAGAATTTCAACTTCTGTAGAAAGTTGATCAAAAGAAGGCGCTTGTCTGTGGATTGGGTCTCTTTGCGCTTCCACACCAAGTGGCTCATCTAAGTCAATGTTATCTCCCAGTACGTTGAATACACGTCCAAGTGTTACGTTACCAACTGGTACTGAAATTGGTTTTCCAAGGTCTACAGCTTCCATACCGCGCTTCACACCGTCTGTTGATGCCATTGCGATGGTTCTCACTGTATCATCACCTAAATGTAGTGCTACTTCTAAAGTTAAGTCGATATCAACTTCACTTTCGCTTTCCGCTTTATGCGAAACTTTGATCGCATTATAAATCTCAGGCAAGTGACCGTCTTCAAAACGAACGTCTACGACTGGTCCCATGATCTGACTGATGCGTCCTGTTTTCATTGCATTCCCTCCTGACAATTATTTCTATTCTAAGGCAGCTGCTCCGCCGACAATTTCTGTAATCTCTTGTGTAATCGCTGCTTGACGAGCACGGTTGTAAGAGAGTGTCAGGCTGTCGATCAATTCTTTTGCGTTGTCTGTTGCACTCTTCATTGCTGTCATCCTTGCAGCATGTTCACTTGCTTTGCTGTCAAGAAGCGCACCGAAAATCAAACTCTCTGCATATTGAGGAAGGAGAACTTCAAGAATTTCTTCTTCAGAAGGCTCAAACTCATAAGATGCGGAACGTTTATTTGGTGTCGCTGCGGCCGAAAGGTCCGTTAGCGGCAATAATTTTTTCTCTGTTACTTCTTGTGAAATGGCACTGACGAAATGGTTATAGAACATGTAAAGCTCATCAAACGCTTCATCAGAGAACATTTGCACTGTACTGCTTGCTAATTCTTTAATATCAGCAAACGCTACTTCGTCTCCAAGCCCTGTTACTTCAGAAATAACTGGAATACCACGCTTTTTGAAGAAGTCGCGTCCGATTTTACCAATCACAATCACCGCATATTCATCAGCAGATTGATGACGAGATTGAATGGCTTGGTAAGCGGCACGTAAAATCGAGCTGTTAAAAGGTCCTGCAAGTCCTCGATCAGATGTAATGACGAGATACCCTGTTTTCTTAACAGGTCTTGAAAGAAGCATTGGGTGCTTAGCACTTGTTCCAGTTGCGATTGCCGCAACGACTTCTTGGATTTTCTCCATGTAAGGAACAAAGGACTTCGCATTATTTTCAGCACGATTCAGTTTCGCAGCTGATACCATTTGCATCGCTTTTGTGATCTGACTCGATTTTTTTGTTGACGTGATCCTTGACTTAATATCGCGTAATGAGGCCAAAGATTTCACCACCTTTTTTCAGGAATCCGTGTTCATTTACGTGAAAAGAGAGAAAAAGAGAATCTTTTTCTCTCGGAAAGATTACTAATTAGTTGCTTGGTGCAAACGTACGTTTAAAGCCTTCGATCGCTGTTTTCCACTCTTCATCAGCAGGCATGTTTCCTGTTTGAGAGATTGTGTCAAACAAGTCTTTATGGTTTTCTTCAATGTACATGAATAACTCAGCTTCAAAGCGTTTGACATCAGCAATCGCTACATCATCTAAGTATCCTCTTGTCAGTGCATAAAGAATCGCTACTTGTTTTTCAACTTTCAGCGGTTTGTTCAAGTCTTGTTTTAAGACTTCAACTGTTCTAGCACCACGGTTTAATTTGGCTTGAGTCGCTTGGTCTAGATCAGATCCAAACTGAGCGAATGCTTCAAGCTCACGATAAGAAGCAAGATCCAGACGAAGTGTACCTGCTACCTTTTTCATCGCTTTGATTTGTGCAGAACCACCTACACGAGATACAGACAATCCTGCGTTTACCGCTGGACGTACGCCTGAGAAGAAGAGATCAGATTGTAAGAAGATCTGTCCATCTGTGATTGAGATAACGTTTGTTGGGATATATGCAGAGATATCACCAGCTTGCGTTTCTACGAAAGGCAATGCTGTGATAGAACCGCCACCCTTTTCATCACTAAGCTTCGCTGCACGCTCTAATAAACGAGAGTGAAGATAGAAAACATCACCAGGGAATGCTTCACGGCCTGGAGGACGACGAAGCAATAATGAAAGCTCACGGTAAGCTGCCGCTTGTTTAGAAAGGTCATCATACACAACAAGCACATGCTTGCCGTTATACATGAATTCCTCACCCATCGTTACACCTGCATAAGGAGCAAGGTAAAGAAGTGGAGCTGGCTGTGATGCAGAAGCTGTGACAACGATTGTGTAGTCAAGCGCACCATGCTTACGAAGTGTTTCAACAACACCACGAACAGTTGATTCTTTTTGTCCGATCGCTACATAGATACAGATCATGTCTTGATCTTTTTGGTTAAGGATCGTATCAATTGCAACAGATGTTTTACCTGTTTGACGGTCCCCAATGATCAATTCACGCTGTCCGCGTCCGATTGGAATCAAGGCATCAATTGCTTTAATTCCCGTTTGAAGCGGCTCATGTACCGATTTACGATCCATAACGCCTGGTGCTTCACTTTCGATTGGACGTGTTTTGCTTGTTAAAATTGGACCTAGTCCATCAACAGGCTGACCAAGTGGGTTCACAATACGTCCGATTAACTCTTCTCCTACTGGAACCTCCATGATACGACCTGTACGTTTTACGTCGTCACCTTCACGGATATCTTTGTAAGGTCCTAAGATTACGATACCTACGTTAGACTCCTCAAGGTTTTGAGCCATACCCATTACACCGTTAGAGAACTCAACAAGCTCTCCTGCCATAATGTTGTCAAGGCCATGTACACGCGCGATACCGTCCCCTACTTGAATGACTGTACCGACATCTTTTACTTCAATTTCAGATTGATAGTTTTGGATTTGCTGCTTTATCAGCGCGCTAATCTCTTCAGCTTTGATACTCACTAAGGTTTCACCCCTTCTAACGATTTTCGCCTGCAAGCTGACGTTCAATGCGGGAAAGCTTTCCGCTGACACTGCCGTCATAAATGCGGTTTCCGATACGGATTTTCACTCCGCCTATTAGATCCTTGTCAATCACGTTTTCTACACGCAGTGATGTGACTCCGGCTTTTTTGGCAAATACTTCAGATAAAGATTGAATTTCAGCTCCGCTGAGCGGTTTAACTGAATACACGATCGCATCGTCTATTTGTTTCGTACGGTTTGCAAGTTTCACAAACTCAGACGCCATTTCAGGAAAAATATTCGTGCGCCCGCGGTCAATCAGTAAATACATTGTGTGCAAAACATATGTCGAAACACCTTTGAAAGCTTCTGCAATCAGATGTTTCTTTTTGTCTGCCGTAATCTTCGGATGAACAAGAAAGTCATTTAATTCTTGGTCAGCCTTCAGAACTTTTTTGATCTCATTCAGCTCTTTTTCAGTTTCGTCTACTGCCGAAGAAGCAAGAACGATGTCAAAAAGAGCAGAAGCGTAACGCTTAGAGACAATAGTCACGCTCATCGGCTTTCGCCTGCCTCTTTAAGATACTCTTGGATCAATTTCTCTTGTGCTTGCTCATCAAGTTCTTTTTCAATCACTTTAGAAGCAATTAATACAGATAGTGATGCAACTTGCTCACGCAGTGCAGCCACAGCTTGTTCTTTTTCTTTCACGATTTCAGTTCTAGCAGACTCTTTCAAGCGCTCTGATTCTTGACGCGCTGCTTGAATGATATCTTCTTTTTGTTTCTCACCAATCTTTTTCGCATTTTCGATGAGTGTATGTGATTCTTCGCGTGCTTCTTTCAATAAGACACGTTGTTCTTCAAGAAGCTTTTCAGCTTGAACGTGCTTTTCTTCAGCACTTGAAATTTCATTTCCTATATAATCTTCACGCTGTTTCATAATCCCTAATAAAGGCTTAAGCGCAAATTTCTTTAAAAGTGCAAGCAGGATGAGCATAGCGATCAGCTGGAATATGATATCTCCGGTGTTTAGACCTGCTCCTAAAACTACTGGTAACTGAGACATTTAGTACGGCAACTCCCTTCTTTAAATAATATGTTAAGAAACAAAACATAAAGGAATGGCGAAGTTTCGAACTAATCTGATCTTCGCCATTAAAATTCATATTAGAACGCTTCTCACATATTAACCAAAGAATGCCAAGAATGCGATAACGACAGCGATAATTGGAAGTGCCTCAACTAAAGCTACCCCGATGAACATAAGTGTTCTTAGTTCTCTACCAGCTTCTGGCTGACGAGCGATTCCTTCAACTGTTTTAGATACGATTAGACCGTTACCAATACCTGCTCCTAGTGCTCCTAAACCGATTGCAATTGCTGCTGCTATTAAATTCATTAAAAAGCTCCTCCTTTAAAATAACGTCCTTTTTGGACTCTCAATTTTTTAGTGTTCGTCGCTGACTTTATGGGAGATATACACCATTGTCAGCATGGTGAAGATAAATGCCTGGATGGTACCGACAAACAAACTGAATGCCTGCCATACAATCATCGGCACGATGGCACCTAATGTACCAATGATACCTAGTGCAAGGTTTTGCGAATAGAAATTAGTCGCAAGTCCTGCAAGTAAACCAAGAAGAATCTCTCCAGCGAAAATATTTCCATAAAGACGCAAACCAAGTGTTAATGTGTTTGCAAATTCTTCAATAATTTTCAGCGGTACTAAAAGTGGGATTGGTCTAAAGTAGTCTTTTGTATATTCCTTGACTCCTTTTGCTTTAACACCATAGTAGTGTGTCAATCCCATGACCATAACCGCTAGTGTCATTGTGATTGCAGGATCAGCAGTTGGTGATTTCCACCATAAGTTGTGATCGACCGTAATCGAGAATGGCAGTCCAAGCATGTTTGAAACAAATATGTACATGAGTAATGTAACGCCAAGCGCTAGAAATGGGGCTCCTGTTTTCATGTCCATCGAACTACCTATGATATTTCGAACAAAATCAACAATCCATTCCATGAAGTTCTGCGCCTTTGTCGGACGAATAGCCAGAACACGAGTAGTCAGCACCGCTATGAGAAGAACGATGATACTAGCAATCGTAATCATGAGAACATTGGATAAGTTGAACGTTAACCCTAAAAATTCTGTAGTTTTTGAACTGTGACCCAAAGAGTATTCACCTCTCTTCCATAGTAGAACGTTTAAGTTGAATGAAGGAATCTATCATAATGACAGGATATATTGTCATTAATCCTATAACAACACCTGCCAGATGAACTTCGTTAGGGTAACGCCAAGCAATCGCTACTGCGAGAATTGCGTTGGCCCACCTGGCTGTACTTCCCATTGAACGAATAGATTTTCCTTTTTTAACTGCTCGATCAAAAGCATGCATTCTCCGAATAAGCAGGAATAAATTAAAGAAAGCAAAAATTGTGCCGATAATGAAACCAAGAAACAGTGGTTTAAAACCAGGCATGGCATAGCCAAACACAAAAATTGCCAATAAATAGAACATATATTTACTCTGTCTGCGGAAAATGACGTTTGGATCGTTCATTCATCTGACTCCCGATGAAAAATATTGTAAAAAAGGTGATAAATGGTGATGAAAACTGCGTAGAAGACGCTTATGATAAGCCGTCCTGTTTGAAAAAAATCAATCACCCATCGGTCTAATTGTGCAATCAGACTTGAAATCTTTAGATCTATGGGATTCTGCTTCATTCGCTGATACAAACCCTGATTATTAAAGGGTTCACAATGAGGATTAGTAGAGTGCTATAGGCTATGAAAACCTTACCATAATACCCTCGTTTAGCATACAATAGCGTCTATGATGTGTCAATCCGTTGAAAGTTAAAAAACTTTTCTATAATGAGAGAGCACACAAAATGTTCACAATTTCATCAAACTTTAGGAGAGATGTGACATTCATTCAAAAAAACTGCTAATGTTCAGTATACATTGATTTTTCTAAGAACGATATCAACCGTTTGTCATATTTTTCAAAAAAGCCCACATGCACGTTTGCATGTGGGCTTTTCATGAATCATTCTTATTTTGTTCCATACATACGGTCACCAGCATCACCAAGACCTGGGATGATGTAACCTTTTTCGTTTAACTTCTCATCTAATGCTGCAATGTAGATATCAACATCTGGATGATGTTTTTGCATTTCTTCTACACCTTCTGGCGCAGCAATCAGACACATGAAGCGGATGTTTTTCGCACCGCGTTTTTTCAAGCTGTTTAATGCTTCTACTGCTGATCCGCCCGTTGCAAGCATTGGGTCTACTACGATAAATTCACGCTCTTCCACATCAGATGGAAGCTTCACATAATATTCAACAGGCTTTAATGTCTTCGGATCACGGTATAAACCGACATGTCCCACTTTGGCAGCTGGAATGAGTTTCAAAATCCCGTCTACCATTCCAAGACCTGCTCTTAAAATCGGCACAACTCCGAGTTTTTTACCTGAGATCACGTTTGATTTAGCGACTTGTACAGGTGTTTCTACATCTACCTCTTCAAGCGGTAAGTCTCTTGTGATTTCAAATGCCATTAATGTTGCGACTTCATCCACTAGCTCTCTAAATTCTTTTGTTCCTGTATGAACGTCACGAATATATGTAAGTTTGTGCTGAATAAGCGGGTGATCAAATACATAAACCTTTGCCATTGCTTGCTACAACTCCTTTTCTGTCATCTTCCGGTGAACTTTGCACACTTCCTACAATTCTACATAAAAAGACATCATCTTTCAATATGATTCGCAAATCCTACAAAAAAAACCCACATGCCAAAAATAGGCAAATGGGTCTGCATTTTAATAATCTAATTCATGATATAGAGGGAAACGAGCTGTCAGATCAGATACACGCTTTTTCGCCTCTTCTAATTTCGCTTCATCTTCATGATGTTTCAGAGCAAGCGCAATAATGGAACCGACTTCTTTCATCGCTTCTTGATCGAAGCCTCGGCTTGTCACTGCTGCTGTACCTACACGTACACCACTTGTAACAAATGGTTTCTCTGGATCATAAGGAATCGCATTTTTGTTCACTGTGATACCAATTTCATCAAGAACGTTTTCTGCAATTTTTCCTGTAATGCCAAGAGAGCGCAAGTCGATGAGAACAAGATGGTTGTCTGTTCCACCAGATACAAGCTGAATATCCTCAGATAAAAGTGTTTCAGCTAGTTGTTTTGCGTTATCAATCACGTTTTGTGCATATGTTTTGAAATCTCCGTTCAATACTTCACCGAAAGAAACAGCTTTTGCAGAGATCACATGCATGAGTGGTCCACCTTGAATACCAGGGAAGATCGATTTGTCGATCTTTTTACCAAACTCTTCACGGCATAGAATCATTCCGCCGCGAGGTCCGCGTAATGTTTTGTGAGTTGTCGTTGTCACAAAATCAGCGTAAGGAACTGGATTTGGATGAAGACCTGCTGCAACAAGACCCGCGATGTGAGCCATGTCCACCATAAAGTAAGCACCGACTTCATCGGCAATTTCACGGAACTTTTTGAAATCAATTTGACGTGGGTAAGCACTTGCCCCCGCTACGATTAGTTTCGGCTTATGCTCACGTGCTTTTTCAAGTACATCTTGGTAGTCGATATGCTGTGTTTCTTTATCTACACCGTATTCTACAAAGTTGTACTGTACGCCGCTAAAGTTTACAGGGCTTCCATGTGTTAAATGCCCGCCATGTGATAAGTTCATGCCTAGCACTGTATCGCCATGCTCAAGGATTGTAAAGTATACGGCCATATTCGCTTGAGCACCTGAGTGAGGCTGTACGTTCACATACTCAGCGCCAAAAATTTCTTTTGCGCGGTCACGTGCGATATCTTCTACAACGTCTACATGTTCACAGCCGCCATAGTAGCGTTTACCAGGGTAACCTTCTGCATATTTGTTTGTTAAGACAGAGCCCTGCGCTTCCATGACTGCTTCGCTTACGAAGTTTTCTGATGCAATTAATTCGATTTTGTCCTGCTGGCGTTTCCGCTCTAGTTGAATTGCTTTGAATACTTGTGCGTCTTGCTCAGGTAAATGTTTCATCAGCGAAATCCTCTCCAATCTATTTCCATTCGATGTTTTCACCATCTCATTGTACACGGTTTTTGAGTAAAATGTAAAAGTTTTTTTTGGAAAATCGACTTCTTTTTTATGAAAACCCGAATATTCAAGGGGTGAAGCGTCTTCATCATTCAACATTATATTAGAAATATATCCGAACTATGATCTTGTATAAACGGCTCGTTCTCCACCAATCAGCTTTGGACGAGTTTTTGCAAACGTCACATGTGCTTGTCCTAATTGATGACGGCTGAGACGGACCGGTACGGCTACCCGCTTTAAGTGCATGCCGATGAATGTATCACCGATATCAATACCTGCATGTGCTGAAATGGATTCAACCAGCACAGGGTGTTCCATTTGCTGATACGCATGAGCCGCCATAGAACCACCCGCCTTACGGACAGGTACTGCCGCTACAATCTCTAAGTTAAGCCGGTAAGCCACCTCTTCTTCCACAACGAGGGCACGATTCAAATGCTCGCAGCATTGGAAGGCCAATTCAATTCCTATCTCGCGCCTCAGTTGATCGAGCTCTTGATAAATAGCTTCAGCAATTTGCTCACTTCCCGCTGTCCCAATGTGCTCGCCAGCCACTTCTGACGTACTGCAGCCAATCACTAAAATGTGGCCGGCTCGCAGTTCAACTCTTTGATGAAACTCTTTTAACATCTCAAGCCAATCTTGACCAATGTTCATGTTAAGCGCTCCTTACAGGTGCTTTTCTTCGTAATCAGCGATTTTACCAATCCGCACAGCATGACGTCCTGCAGTAAATTCTGTTGTCAGCCAAATGTGAGCAATCTCTCTTGCCAATCCTGGTCCAATGACTCGTTCTCCCATCGCAAGAACATTTGTATCATTATGTTCTCTCGTCGCCTTTGCACTGAATGTATCATGCGCCAGTGCACAGCGGATGCCTTTCACTTTGTTTGCTGAAATGCTCATACCAATACCTGTCCCGCAAATCAAAATGCCACGATCGACTTCTCCGTTTGCCACCATGTTGGCTACAGGAAAAGCATAGTCTGGGTAGTCTACAGAACCTGATCCACATTCACAACCCATATCAATGTATTCAATCTTTAATTCATCCATTAATTGTTTGATTTCTTCACGAATATTCGTTCCGCCGTGATCGGATGCAATGGCTACTTTCATCGGGCAATTCCTCCTAAGGGTGAGTTGATCTGTCATGTCTTACATTCATTCTTTATTTACAGTTATATTTTAACCTCTGCCTAGTCATTTGCAAACAAAAGCAGAAAAACCGTTTGCGCAACGGTTTTACAGGTTGTCCATTTATGAGGATTTGTGATCCTGTTTAAGCTTTTTAGCAAGTTGATACAATAGCGTTTCTAGTTCATCTCGTGTCTCCTGATAAATGGAGAGACTCCCTCCAAATGGATCCGACACGTCACCTTCTGATCCTGTCGCAAATTCTTTTAGAGTGAAGACCTTGTCTTTCACATGAGCATATTGCTCCACAATCAACTGCTTATGCTGAATCGTCATGGTGAAGACATAATCTGCTTCATGAAGAAGTTCTTCTGTTAGTTTAGATGATGAGTGATTCAGTGGAATGCTTTTCTCAAATAATGCTTCGACTGCTTGAGGAGAAGCCTTCCCTGCATCAGAGGCGAAGATGCCCGCTGATTTTACAGTGACCTGTAAGCCTTTTTCATCTGCAATGGAGGAAAAAAGGGCTTGAGCCATCGGACTTCTGCAAGTATTTCCCGTACAAACAAATAAGATATTCATCTTTCGACCTCCTTTTCTTCTATTATATAGCATTTCATTCTACATGTTATGTAAGGAGACTGGCTAGAGCGGAAATAATAATTTGATTCCAAAGGCTAGTAAAATAAACCCGCCAAGCGCACCGCTGTATGAACCTACCCATGACCGAACCTGTTTACCGAGTAATAATCCAAGCCATGTGAGCATCATACTAAAAAAGCCAAACAATAAAATGGTCATCAACACCCGAGAACCGTAAATCCCCAGGCTTAAGCCAACGGAAAAACTATCTAAACTCACACTTGTTGCAAAAAGAACGAGACCGGCCCCAACAGGTGCGATAAATGGATTATCTTCTTTTCGGATAGAAGCGATGATCATTTGCAGACCCAGCACCAAAAGCAGCGCCCCGCCAATATAGGTTGCTAGGAGCCCAAGCCAGCCAGATAAAAGCTGACCTGTCAGCATGCCAAAAAGAGGCATAAACATATGAAATATCCCAATGACAAGTCCAATATAAAGGATCTGGCGGAATCTCAGCTGAATCATCCCCATGCCGAGTCCCACCGAAAAGGCATCCATTCCAAGTGCAAAAGCCATGATACTGAGTGTCAGCAATTCGCCAGCTAGTTCATTCATGTAAATCCCCCTTGGACACGCATTCTCCTTTAACCTATGTTTGTCCAAGAGAGGTTAGAACTATTTGAACGAAGAGAGGGTACGCCCTCCTGCCGCTTTTTGCAGACGGTTCATGATCGCAGAACCAACTCCCTGCTCTGAGAAGGCTTCTGAAATGATCAAGTCTACATCCGTTTCATCAAATTGTCTCAGCACACGATATAAGTTTGCCGCAACCGTTTCAGGCTTTTCTCTCCATCCACAGCTAAAGATAACATCTGCCGCAAACCATTCCTTCTTTTCTTCTGTCGTCAGCACACCTACTTTTAGCCCTTCAGCTCGGTACTTCTGAATGTGCAGCTGCATGTCTTCATCACTTCCATGAAATATATACATTTGTGCTTCAGGTGCATAATGTGTGTATTTCATTCCCGGCGATACAGGCGCCTCATCCTTTTTCGTCAGCCCTGGATCTATGTTGACTGTTCCTACGACCTCTTCTAACGCTTCTTTTGTAATACCGCCCGGCCTTAAGATCACTGGAATCTCGTCTATACAGGATACAACCGTTGACTCCACACCAATACCTGTTGAACCACCATCGACAATGCCAGCAATTCTCCCATCAAGATCACTCGCGACATGGTCCGCAAGTGTCGGCGACGGTTTTCCCGAACGGTTGGCACTTGGTGCGGCAATTGGCAGACCAGCTGCTCGGATGAGTTCAAGCGCAACAGGATGATCAGGCATTCTTACGCCTACTGTAGATAAACCTGCCGTCACCTGCTTTGATAATGTGCCCGGCTTACAAGGTAGAACAATGGTGAGAGCGCCTGGCCAAAAAGCATCCATCAGCGCTGTTACTTTTTCATTTTCTATTTGCGCAAATTCATGAAGCTGTTGAACATCCGCAATGTGAACAATCAACGGATTATCACTTGGGCGTCCTTTCGCTTCATAAATTTTTTTCACAGCCTCTGTCTCTTTTGCATTTGCCCCTAGTCCATAAACCGTTTCTGTCGGAAAAGCGACCACTTCATTTTTCCGCAACAACAGAGCTGCTTGTTCAATTTGTGGATAGTATGTGGATAAATCCTTTTTTAAATCCACAGACCACCTTTTTGTATTTAACATCATACAAACTCCTTTTAAAAAAGATAAAACTGTTGATATATCTCAATTATCCTTTTGAAAGTATAAAAGATGATGCTAAATAAAACAAGCGTTGTCCACAATTTGTGGATAACGCTTGTTTTACAGTGGATAAGTATGTGAATAAGTCCGGTGTTTTGTGATTAACTAGCTGTTTTTTGCAGCACAACCGCCTGCTCTTTTCCCAACGACTCTTTTGCATGCGCAGATACCCACACACTTTCTGGGATTTCCTCTATAGGCGTAAAGCCCATCAGCGCTAAAAAATCATGCGAGGAGGAGTGATTGGCTACAACATAAAAGGTGTCCACACCTTGTTTTTCCCCTAGCGTTTGAACACTTTGGAACAGAGAAACGATGTGCCCCTGACCAAGTTTATCTGATATCACAAGTGATCTTAGCAATCCTTCTTGTTCATTTAGTCGTTCAAGACCTAAACAGCCTGCAAGCTCACCGTCTGCATCTTCCATGACCACAAATGACGTACGCTCTGCAATCGTCACCCCGCCTTTTGCTTGGCCTTTTTCAAGAAAAGCATTAATGGCCGGGGCATCTTCTTCTGTCGCTATTCTTAATTGATAATACATGCTTTCACCTCTTTTTGTTCTCTTACTTCAACTCTATGAGGCAAAAACAGATTTAGACCTTTTTTAAGAGAAAAGACTAGAGACCCATTCGAACAGAAAGAATTTCACTTCACCCGTCTCTTCTTCTTTTACCACTTCATTGACAGATTCATTTGATGGCTCTGCGGCTACCTGCTCTTTATCATCTCCTTCTGGTGAGGCGATCGCTTCTCCGTTTGAAAAATCGATAAAGCAGAGAGGTGGGAATAACACACACCACCAATTGGCTCCGTCTCCTTCCCCTAACGTAATCAAAATGGCTTCATATTTCCCAGCAGGATAAACAAAGTTACCATAAAGCTTTGTTGGAAATGAGGCTTTTTGAAAGCTGACCGATACGGATTGATCAATGTGTTGTTCCTTTAATTTTGCTTTGGCGATACGATTGATGTCTGGAAGCTTTGAACGAATCACACGTCTGGCTTCTTCAATGGATGTGAGATCTTTCACCCACTCCGTTATATTGGCATTGACCTCATCTCGAATACTTCGTTTCACATCTTGATCTGCCGACCGGTCACTATTGGCTAAAATGCGTAACCGAATGGCTTCATCTGGAATCACAACAGGCTGATTGGCAGATGCAGCAGCCGTCTCCTCTTTTCCAAGGTTTGCAAAAGCACCACATAATAATAGAAACATATAAAGACAAATCATCATTTTACTTTTGAACATGATGTGTTCCCCCCACTTTTTCTCTTCGCTACAAACATTGTGTCCAGGAAACGCATCTCGTAAACAGCAAAAATGATTTTTTTAATAGATTATGAGGTCAGCCTCTTTATGAGAGGAGCGAATCAACATTTCTCCTGCACGCAAAAAGCCGTTCAACTTATGAACGGCTTTTTAGTGAGGATTGGTAATCGGAAGGGTACAATCTCCCATCCCAATCTCGGCTGATTTTTAAACCCGAATCTGTTTTGATGACTGTCATTGCGCCTTTTTTCTCGATTTCCTTTTTGACCTTTCCTTTATGGTCAATAAATTGAATGATCATTTCATAGTCAAATTCAATACTGTCATCGCTTTCATCTGAAGGTGTAAACGTAATTTTTTTCAGTTTAATTTGACAATCTTGATCTTTTGCTGCTTCTAATACACTTGGAAACATGCTGTCTTGTGTATATTCTTGATATTCATGCTCGGTTAAATAATCCTTCAACTTCTCCTTCATGTCAGATAGGTCATCCGTTCGATTCACTGTGTATTGTGCTTTTTTATAGTTTTCCCCAAATGCTGCTGCTTCTTTTTTAAAGCTCGGTTTACCGCAAGCACTCACAATCAATAGTACACTGACGATGACCAACACCATCGCATACCTTCTGTTCACACCATTCGCTCCTTCAAAACAAATTTATGTAAAAAATCATGATCAGAATGTTCATTCTTCTATATATACGTTTCCCTTTTACCATAAGTTTCATCTTTACATAATAAAATAGTCCGACTTTATTCAGCCGGACTTCCGTTTTGAATGTGTGCGCAAACTGCTCGATCCTTTCCGTTGATGTCCTTGATGATATGAACATCAGCTGAAGGGAACGCCTGCAAAAGAAGCGCTTTTACATCTTGTGCTTGTGTATGTCCTATTTCAAAGACAACCACCGCTTGCTGATGAAGTACCTTGTGGAGATCACAGGCGATACGCTCATAAAACCACAGGCCATCACGCCCATCTGTCAGCGCATTAACAGGTTCATGCTTTGTGACAACCTCTGATAATCCATCCATTTCTTCTGCCGCAATATAAGGAGGATTGGAAATAAACACATCGACTTTGATACCTTGAGCCATAATCGGTTCAAGTAAATCCCCTTGGACAAAATGAACGTCTGCACCAAGCGCTTCTTGATTTCGCTTTGCGACTTCAAGTGCTTCATCTGAAATATCCGTCGCTGTCACAGTAAGAGATTCTTTTTCAAGAGCTAACGTAATCGCAATTGCACCGCTACCTGTTCCTACATCAACTGCTTTGAGCGGTTGATCATCAGGAAACACACGATTCATCATATTCAA
The DNA here is from genome assembly GCF_040047675.1 of Bacillus sp. BS1807G30. Taxonomy (NCBI): domain Bacteria; kingdom Bacillati; phylum Bacillota; class Bacilli; order Caryophanales; family Bacillaceae; genus Bacillus; species Bacillus sp. BS1807G30. The sequence continues at coordinate 3,322,395 of NZ_CP157353.1, forward strand.
TGCCGCCAGCACCACTTCCTCCGTTTCAGGACGAGGAATCAGAACGTGTTTGCTTACCTCAAAAGGACGCCCATAAAAAAATTCAACACCCGTTAAATGCTGCACAGGCACTCCACGCTTGTGCTGTGCTACGAACTCGCTGAATTGTGAATCTTGCTCCTCTGGCAGTGGGTCATGAAAACGGGCAAGAAGTTCACTTCTGCTCCATCCAAGCACATGCATCAACATTAACTCTGCTGCGTTTTGGTCTCTGCCCGCTTCCGTTAACAAAGAAGAAGCCCATTTAAGGGCTTCAAAGATCGTTCGCTCTTTATTTTGCATTTTGAAGTTTTCTTGCTTGGTCTTCCATAATTAATGCATCAATGACCTCGTCAAGTTTTCCTTCTAAAATTTGATCAAGCTTTTGAATCGTCAATCCGATACGGTGGTCCGTCACGCGGTTTTGCGGGAAATTGTACGTACGGATACGCTCTGAACGATCCCCTGTTCCAACAGCAGATTTACGGGTTTGGTCATATTCAGCTTGTGCTTCACGCTGGAATTTATCATAAATTCTCGCACGCAAAACTTTCATCGCTTTTTCTTTGTTTTTGATTTGTGATTTCTCATCCTGACAGGAAACCACTACACCTGTTGGAAGGTGAGTCAAACGAACAGCAGACATTGTGGTATTAACACTTTGTCCCCCTGGTCCGCTTGATGCGAATGTATCCACACGAATATCTTTTTCGTGGATATCAATTTCAACTTCCTCAGCCTCAGGTAATACAGCAACTGTCGCAGTTGATGTATGAATACGGCCGCCTGACTCAGTTTCAGGAACACGCTGCACGCGGTGTGCACCGTTTTCAAACTTTAGTTTAGAATATGCACCTTTACCGCTAATCATAAAGATGATCTCCTTATAACCGCCAGTTCCAGTGACACTCGCTTCCATGACTTCCGTTTTCCAGCCTTGCATTTCAGCATAACGGCTGTACATACGGTACAGGTTTCCTGCAAACAGCGCAGCCTCTTCTCCACCCGCTGCACCACGAACCTCCACAATAACGTTCTTATCGTCATTCGGATCTTTCGGGATGAGCAAGATTTTCAGCTCGTCTTCTAAACGTTCTGTTTCCTCTGTGAGCTCTGAAATTTCTTCTTTGACCATGTCGCGCATGTCGGCATCCAGCTTATCCTCAAGCATGGCTTTCGCATCACTTAGCTGATCGTATGCCGCACGATATTGTCTATATACCTCAACAGTTTCTTGAATATCAGATTGTTCCTTCGAGTATTCGCGAAGCTTCTTAGGGTCGTTCACCACTTCAGGGTCACTTAAATATTCATTTAGCTTTTCATAGCGTTCTTCAATTGATTTTAAACGGTCTAACATGGTCTTCACCTCTGTTTTGTGCGTAACAGTCTAATTATAGTATAGCGGGGTATGACAGTCAAAAAAATTTCCAAAACAATTGATTTTCTGCAATTTTTCACTAGAAAACACGATCTTTGGCGATTGGTTACTTGTTTTGTCTAACGTGAAGGAACGGATGCTCCCGAAAGAGAATGGTACTTATAATTGAAAAAAGGGAGGGCATTTGGTTTGAATACAAATGAGGTTGCAAAGGAAATTGGTGTATCTTCAAAAACAATTCAGCGCTGGGTCAAACAGCTCAACATCCCTGTCGCCCGGAATGAACTTGGACATTACGAATTTCACGATGATATTGTCCAGCTGCTCAAAGAGGTCAAACACCAAATGAACGAAGGTGTGATTCTCCATGACATTAGACTGCCGATCCATGAAGAAACCGCCCAGCAATTATCACCTGCTGTAGAAACTTCTGACTCATCAAAACGGATAGAAGCCTTAGAAGAACAAGTGAAACAGCTCCTTCAAGAGCAATCACACGTCAGTCATATTGAAGCGCGTTTTCAAGAAATGGAACGGAAACTCGCTAAGAAAGCAGATGAAGGTGTCTCCTACCAGCTCCTCCAGCACAGAAGAGAAATTGAAGAATTAACTGCAAAATTAGAACGCCTCACAGCCACATTGACAAAACCAAAACCATCAAAAGAAGAAGAAAAGGAAAAGGCACACCCCGAAATGAAAAAAAAGCGTGTGCTCTTCCCTCTGTTTCATTCATTTCGCTAAGAAAGGCTGCCTAACGAGGCAGCCTTTCTACTATATTATACGGTAAGTGCAATAATGATCGGTAATGTAATGAGTGACATGATCGCACTGATCACAAATGCGGATGCTGTTTCTGCTTCCTGTTTCTCAAATCGAGTGGCAATCATGGCCGCAACAGCTGAACCTGGGAAGGCAACAAGCAATACAGCTTTTGTAATTTCATCCGCCGAAAGTCCCATAAGAATGGCGATAAAATACATAAGCAACGGTTGTACAGCTACTTTGAGCAATGCGATACTGAAAGCTGGTAAGCTCAGTTTAATTTTGCGGATACCGACTGTGACACCGACTGCAAAGAGCGCAACCCCTGATGTAACACTTCCAATTTCCTCTAGCATTTCATGTCCGATGTCAGGAAGTTTAAAGCCTAAAAGAACAAGAATGATACTTGCTAACGGTGCAAGCGCAAGCGGCTCTGATAAACCGTGCAAAATCGCTTTCGTCGTCATTTTTAGGAAACTTTCGCCGTCTTTGGCTTTTCCTTTTGTTTTTTCACCGACAGTTGACACAATAATAGCAATTGGATCAAGCAATGCATTTACAACTATTCCGGTAATAGCAATCGGAATTGCAACTTCTTGAGCCCCAAATAAACTGCCCAAGACCGGAATCCCCATAAATGCAAAGGTCGGTTGTGCTGAGTTTAATGAGAAAACAGATGAATCTGTTAAATCATATTTAAAAGCAAATTTCGTAACTAAAAGGATAATGATATAAAAGCCTACGATTCCGAGAATCAATGCAACGAAAAATGGAATTTGACTATAGAATTTATCTTTTGGTGTTGACAGAATGCTGGCGATAAAGTGCGCTGGCAAAGCATACTTTGTAACAAGTGTACTTACACCTTTTGCAGATTTAGCGTCATAGCTGCCGAAGTTCCCTGCGAACCAACCCAGCGCGATAACGAAAAAAATCGGTGCTAGGAGGATCAAAATATTTAAAAAGTCCATCTTACTATTCCTCCTTGAATCCTTTACATGTTTCTTATTTTATAGCGGCATTGCTTACATTACCCGAAACAATGCCGCGTTACACATTTTATTATGCTCTTACAATTTTTTTATATTCAGGAATCCACATAGCATCTTTCACAGCTTGTTCGATGTTGTCAGGTGTTTTTCTAGCGACACCATCTTCAATTGCTGCTTTTGCTACTTCAACAGCTACCTTGATTGATACTTCTTGCAATTTATCAATGCTTGGAAGCAGTCCAGCGCCTGGTTTTTCATGATCAACCATTTCAGCGATCGCATTTGCAGAAGCAACGAACATGCCTTTTGTGATAATTTTTGATTCCGTTACGATTGAACCAAGACCAAGTCCAGGGAAAACGAACGCATTGTTTGATTGTCCGATTTCATGTTCAATTCCGTTATACTCGACATTTTCGAATGGGCTTCCAGTTGCAACAAGCGCACGACCGTCTGTCCATTTGAATAGATCTTCCGGTACTGCTTCAGCAAGTGGTGTTGGGTTAGACATCGGCATGATCACTGGACGCTCTGTATGAGCTGCGATTTCTTTAATAATTTCTTCAGTGAATGCGCCGCCTTGACCTGATGTACCAATAAGAATGGTTGGCTTCACCTTGCGAACAGCTTCAGCAAATGAGATTTGTCCTTTTTCATCACGAGCCCAGCCTTCTACTTCATCAGAAGAACGAAGGTATGGTTTTTGGAAATCAAGCACTTCATCTTCAAACTGATCTGTTAGCAATCCTCTGTAGTCTAACGTCCAGAATGCATTGTTTGCTTCTTCTTCACTTAGACCTTCAAGAACCATTGTGTCACGCATTTGATCGGCGATTCCGATTCCAGCTGATCCAGCTCCGAAAATCATCACACGGTGATCTTTCAATTGAGTACCAGTTTTCTTGACAGCTGCAAGAACACCCGCTAAAGTAATGGCACCAGTACCTTGGATATCATCATTAAATGTTAAGATGTTGTCGTTGTATTTTTTCATGATGTTACGCGCATTTTTGTTTCCAAGGTCTTCCCAGTGAAGCAATGCTTTCGGGAAGAATTTAAGTGCTGCTTTTACATACGCATCAATGAACTCTTCGTATTTTTCACCTTGTACACGTTTGTGGTGGTTCCCGATGTACAATGGATCATTCAATAATTTCTCATTGTTAGTTCCAACATCTAATACAACTGGAATCACGCGGCTTGGATCAATACCTGCTGCAGCCGTGTAAACAGCTAATTTACCGATTGCGATGTTGATACCACCAACACCCCAGTCACCAATTCCAAGAATACTCTCAGAGTCAGTTGCTACGATGAGGTCGATGTCGCCTGCTGTTGCATGTAAGTTTTCAAATGCTTTCTCAATGCCGTCAATGTTGTCGATTGAAAGGTAGACACCATGAGGTCTTCTGTATTCATGACTGTATTCTTGAATCGCTTCACCAACAGTTGGTGTGTAAACAACAGGAAGCATTTCACGAAGCTTGTCTGATATAAGCTTATAGAACAATACTTCGTTACGGTTTTGCAAATCACTTAAGTATACGTTTTGACGAAGACGATCTGGCTGAGCTAGAAATTGCTTGTATGCTCTCTCCGCTTGCTGTTCTAAAGTCAGAACAGTTGGAGGAAGTAAACCTTCTAGTCCAAGCTCTTGTCTTTCTTCTTCAGAGAAAGCAACGCCTTTGTTCAACGTTGGAATCGATAATACATCTTTACCTGTCAAAGTGGTTTCGAGGTACCCTTCTTTTGTTTTCTTCACGTTGTTCATCAAAAACTACCCTCTTTCTAAAATATAAATAAAGTGAACTATTAATACAAAGAATGATCAAGGAGAAAAATCCTTAATCAAAAAAATTATGACAAGAAATCGAACTTTTCGTTTAAATGCTTTACACTACAGTTAGTCATTTTATGCCTGCTTATACTAAAACGCAAGCGTTGAAAATTAGATAATTTTTTCGTAGCGTTATTTAATTTATTTAAGTACAAATGATGGGTGTTCAGCCAAAAAATCGAAAAACGAAACACAGCGGCATTTGCTATTTTTTTAATTGTCAAGTGTTGTACCAACATCTAGTTTTGGTACTTCATGGTGATGTCTGCATCGTGCTTCGTATGATTCCTGCGCACCTACTAAAATAATGGGATCATCATAGGATGCGGGTTTACCGTCGATCAAGCGTTGTGTTCTACTCGCTGGGGAGCCGCATACCGAACAAACCGCTTGAAGTTTTGTTACAAGCTCTGCACATGCCATTAAATGCGGAACAACACCAAATGGCTCTCCTCTGAAGTCTTGATCAAGGCCTGCAACAATGACTCGGTAGCCTTTATCAGCCAATTGAGTGACAATATCAATGATTGTCTCATCAAAAAATTGCACCTCATCAATGCCAATGACATCGGTTCGTTCTGATATGTGCGTTATTATGTCTTTTGGTGAGGTTACTGCAATCCCATCGACGGATGAACCGTTATGTGACACAACTGAGCTTGTGCTATATCGGTTATCAATCGCTGGTTTGAATATTTTTACTTCTTGTTTGGCAAAGGTGGCTCTTTTGGCTCTCCGAATCAATTCTTCCGACTTTCCAGAAAACATACTTCCGCAGATGACTTCAAGCCAACCGCTTTGTTTCATCACATACATAAGGTCTTCTCCCCCGTTTTAAAGTTCCATCAATCCACGTAAAAAAACAGGCAAGAACGGATTCCTGCCTGTTTATTGTATCTATTATTACTTAAGACCGTATTTTTTGTTAAAGCGGTCAACACGTCCATCAGCAGAAGCGAATTTTTGACGGCCTGTATAGAAAGGATGGCACTCAGAGCAAATCTCGATGCGTACCTCTTCTTTTACTGATCCAGTTTCAAACTCATTTCCACAAGCGCATTTGACTGTAGCTTTTTTGTAGTTAGGATGAATTCCTGTTTTCATCTACTGTCATCTCCTTCCGCCCTGAATCCAATTCGGAAACAGAGTTAATATCTCAGAATAAATTCTGAAACGCACATGATAAAATTATAACAGTGTGAGTCTATGATTGCAAATGTATTTTTTCAGGAAGCTATCTTCTTGATGCAGACATATTTGCTTGTTTCCACTCTTGCGTTAAAATATCGAAAAATTCTTGGTTTGTCTTTGTTTTTCTCATTTTGCGCATGAATTTCTCAGCGAAATCAGGTGTATCTGACATCGATTTTCTCATCGCCCATAGACGATCAAGATGCTCTTTAGGCACAAGCAGTTCTTCTTTTCTTGTACCGGAACGACGAATGTCGATGGCTGGGAAAATTCTTCTTTCTGCAAGAGAACGATCTAAATGGAGCTCCATGTTTCCTGTTCCTTTAAACTCTTCATAAATCACATCATCCATACGTGATCCCGTATCAACAAGTGCAGTAGCTAAAATGGTCAAGCTTCCACCTTCTTCGATGTTACGCGCAGCACCGAAGAAACGTTTTGGGCGATGGAAAGCAGCTGGATCAATACCGCCAGAAAGCGTTCGGCCGCTTGGTGGAATGACCAGGTTGTATGCACGGGCAAGTCTTGTGATGCTGTCCATTAAGATGATGACATCTTTTTTATGTTCAACTAGACGCATCGCACGCTCTAATACAAGCTCTGCTACTTTAATGTGGTTTTCCGGTACTTCGTCAAAGGTTGAGCTAACGACATCACCTGCAACAGATCGTTCGATATCTGTTACTTCCTCTGGACGTTCGTCAATAAGAAGAACAATCAGTTCTGCCTCTGGATGATTTTCAGAAATGCTGTTGGCAATTTCTTTGAGTAAAATGGTCTTCCCTGCCTTAGGCGGCGCAACAATTAATCCACGCTGTCCAAAACCAACTGGTGCCATCATATCCATAATTCTAGTAGACAGATGATTAGGCTGTGTTTCAAGAATCATTTGACGATCAGGGAATAGCGGTGTGAGAGCAGGAAAGTGAACACGTTCCTTTGCTGATTCTGGGTCGTCCCCATTTACCGCTTCTACATGAAGGAGGCCATAGTAGCGTTCATTCTCTTTTGGAGGTCGTACCTTTCCAGACACCTTATCACCATTTCTTAAATCAAAGCGTCTGATTTGTGAAGCAGAAATATAAATGTCTTCAGAGCTTGGGGAATAGTTAATTGGTCTTAAGAAACCAAATCCCTCTGACTGAATAATTTCTAGAACCCCTTCCATAAATAAGAGATCCTCTTGCTCAGCGTTTGCCTTTAAGATGGCAAAAATTAATTCTTTTTTTGTTAGTTTGCTGTAATAAGAGATTTTGTACTTTTTTGCTAACTCATACAGCTCTTTTAATTTCATATTTTCCAAAGATGAAATCGAAACATCTTTCAATATGGACACCACACTTTTCTAGTCAATGTATTTCATTACAAATGCATGACCATTGTATTTGATTAGCTTTTAATTCCGTTTTTTGTTGGAATGACCTTGCTCTCATGGTAACGCTCCCACTCGTTTTATCGTAAAGATAGGAACAATGTGAAATAGAGCTTTGTCAACATAGAGAAGGATAATGAGTATATCGTCATGATGCGGCAGTATTTAAACTTGTTGAAGCTTAAAAGAAGTAAATTCGCAGAAAATTTCGCAGCACTCTTTAGTTTTACCTCATTTGCAGGGAATATTCAACTTTAAAAAGAAAATGATATATATTTGACACCTATATGAAAAGCGGGTAAAGAATACCCGCTTTCAGATTACGGACGAATGACAAGATTCGGTTTTTTCTTTAAACTGTGTCTGCCATCGACGAATCGAACAGTACCTGATTTCGCACGCATGACAACACTATGTGTTGTTCCAACAGAGCCTTTAAATTGAACACCTTTTAATAACTCGCCATCTGTTACACCTGTCGCTGCAAAAATGGCGTCATCGCCTTTCACGAGGTCTTCCATTCTGAGGACTTTTCCAACATCCAGTCCCATTTTCTCACAGCGTCTCAGCTCTTCTTCACTTTGTGGAAGAAGCTTACCGTGGATTTCTCCACCAAGTGCTTTAAGCGCAACAGCAGAAAGGACACCTTCAGGCGCTCCACCTGAACCAAATAGAATATCAACACCTGTGTGATCAAATGCTGTATTAATGGCTCCTGCAACGTCACCATCATCGATCAGCTTGATTCTTGCTCCAGCTTCTCTCAGCTCAGCAATGATCTTTTCATGTCGCTCTCTGTTTAAAATTGTCGCAACAACATCTTCAATATCTTTGTTTTTCGCTTTTGCAACAGCACGAAGATTGTCAATGACAGGCGCTTCAATGTCGATGCAGCCTACCGCTTCTGGACCTACTGCGATCTTATCCATGTACATATCAGGTGCATTCAGCAAGTTGCCATGATCTGCAACAGCGATAACAGCTAAAGCATTCCAGCCGCCGCTTGCCACAATATTTGTTCCTTCCAATGGATCAACAGCGACATCCACGCGAGGTCCATATCCGTTTCCAAGCTTTTCCCCAATATAAAGCATTGGCGCTTCGTCCATTTCTCCCTCGCCGATGACCACAGTTCCCTTCATCGGAATCGTATCAAATACATCACGCATGGCACTTGTTGCAGCATCATCCGCTTCGTCTTTTAAACCTCTACCCATCCAACGAGCAGATTTTAATGCAGCTGCTTCTGTCACCCGTACTAGTTCCATCGATAAACTTCTTTCCATTTTTGTCCAAATCTCCTCTCACAGTCAAAGCCTTATGAATTTTGAAGTTCTTCTATTTCTTGGTCATTCAGCTTTTCACGCCAGATGGTTGCACCCAAGCCTTCAAGCTTCTCCTCAAGCATACTATATCCTCTGTCTATATGTTCAAGCCCTGTGATTTCGGTCACACCGTCTGCCATTAACCCTGCAACAACGAGACAAGCACCTGCTCGCAGATCACTTGCTTTGACCTTTGCACCTTGAAGCTGCGTTTGACCTGTAATAATGGCAGATCTTCCTTCCACCTTCATGTTAGCACCCATTCGACGCAATTCGTCAATGTGTTTAAAGCGGGCAGAGTAAATGGTATCTGTCACGACACTCGTGCCTTTCGCCTTTGTTAACAAAGCCGTCATCGGCTGTTGAAGATCGGTCGGAAAGCCCGGATACACAAGGGTTTTGATATCGACAGGCTTGAGTCCTTCATTTCTGCCAACGATCAGCATTTGATCGTTGCTTGTTTCAATTGTGAATCCCATCTCTCTAAGTTTCGCCGTAATTGATTCTAAATGAGTTGGGATCACATTATCAAGCACAACTTCATCCCCCATCGCTGCACCTGCAATTAAAAATGTACCTGCTTCTATGCGGTCAGGGATGATGGAATGCCTGCAGCCATGAAGAGATTCCACACCTTCGATCCGAATCACATCCGTCCCCGCACCTTTGATTTTAGCTCCCATGCTTGCAAGCAGTGTCGCTACATCAATAATTTCGGGTTCTTTTGCAGCATTTTCAATCACTGTTTTCCCTTCAGCCAGCACGGCTGCCAGCATGATGTTGATGGTCGCACCTACACTGACAACATCAAGATAAATACGGGCTCCGACTAATTTTTCAGCGCGCAAATAAATCGCACCCTGTTCGTTTGTCACCTCGGCTCCAAGTGCTTCAAAGCCTTTGATATGCTGATCGATCGGTCTAGGTCCTAAGTGACATCCTCCTGGCAATCCAATGACAGCCTGCTTGAATCTACCGAGCATGGCGCCCATTAAATAATAGGATGCTCGTAGTTTCTTCACTTTCCCATTAGGAAGCGGCATACTGATCATGGAGGCAGGATTGACAACCATCTCACCTTTTTCAAACGTGACCTTTCCGCCAATCTCTTCTAACAGATCTCGTAATGTGTCAATATCTGAAATATGCGGAAGGCCTTCAATGGTTACTGGAGAATCAGCGAGAATCGTGGCAGGAATCAGTGCCACAGCACTATTTTTCGCACCACTAATATGTACGGTCCCGCGCAAGGGGTCACCGCCGGCAATGTTTAACTTTTCCATATTTGTCTCCCTTCTTAAAGAAGATCACTGTTGGAGTTATACTGTTTGTGGATGTCGCGCTTTAAAAGGTCTTGTCCAAAATTTAGCCAATATCAAGAGAAAGAATACAGGTTAAACGAAATTTGTCGGAAGAAAAATAATCGAAGCTTTGCGAGGCTGTGATGTTCTCTTCTTTGCACAAAACATTTCTTAGCGTATTTAAGGAAAACTGCGGCAAACGGATGGGTATCCGTCTGCCACAATCACTTATTTATTCCAGTCTGCTAAAAATTGCTCAATGCCTGCATCCGTTAATGGGTGTTTTGTCAGCTGCTTGATGACTTTCAGCGGCATTGTGCCGATATGAGCACCTCTAAGCGCAGCTTCTGTCACATGCTGCGGGTGACGAATGGATGCAGCAATGATTTGTGTATCTAATCCATGAACATCAAAAATGGTTTTCACTTCACTAATGAGATCAAGACCATTTTGGCCAATGTCATCTAAGCGGCCGAGGAATGGAGAGACATACGTCGCACCAGCTCTAGCTGCAAGAAGTGCCTGGTTTGCACTAAAAATCAACGTGACATTTGTTTTAATCCCAAGGTCTGTTAACGCTTTGACCGCTTTAAGACCGTCTGTTGTCATTGGGATTTTAACTGTAATATTTGGTGCAATAGCAGCAAGCTCTTTTCCTTCTTCGATCATTTCTTCTGCTTTGAGGGAAATGACTTCCGCACTAACTGAACCTGATACCACGTCAGTGATTTCACGAAGGCGGTCGTGGAACGATACGTCCTTTTCTTTCGCTACTAAACTAGGGTTTGTTGTCACGCCTCCTAAAATGCCAAGCTCGTGTGCCTCTTTGATGTCTGCGATATTCGCTGTGTCTACGAAAAATAACATAACTGTGCCACTCTCCTATCAATAAATTGTCTGAAATGTAAATTTGATTGCGCTTTCTCAAGATATGGAGAAAACCGCCTGTGACTCAGGCGGCTTTCGGTTCTCATCAAATTATGCTTGGTTAGAAGAACCAAATTCACGCATTTTGCCGATAACAGTCGCTTTAATTGCGTCACGAGCTGGTCCAAGATATTTACGTGGATCATACTCTTCTGTTTTTGCAGCAAGTGTTTCGCGAACTGCTTTCGCAGAAGCAATTTGGTTTTCAGTGTTTACATTGATTTTTGCTGTACCAAGTGAAATCGCACGCTTGATGTCAGCAGTCGGGATACCTGTTCCGCCGTGAAGAACAAGTGGAAGTCCAGTTGTTTTACCAATCTCTTCCATTTCAGCGAAACCAAGGTTTGGTTCACCTTTGTATGGACCATGAACTGAACCTAGTGCAGGCGCAAGGCAGTCAATACCAGTACGTTCTACAAGCTCTTGGCACTCTTTTGGATCAGCATAAATAACGCCCTCAGCGATGACGTCGTCTTCTTGCCCACCAACAGTTCCAAGCTCAGCTTCTACAGATACACCGTGGAAATGTGCAAGCTCAACTACTTTTGCAGTTGTCGCTACGTTCTCATCAAATGGATGGTGAGAAGCATCAATCATCACAGAAGTAAATCCTGCATGAATAGCTTTTGCACAAGATTCAAAGCTTGAACCGTGATCTAAATGAATCGCAACAGGAACTGTTACATTATATTCTTCGATTAACGCTTTTACCATTGCGACAACTGTTTTGAAGCCGCCCATGTAGCGTCCTGCTCCTTCAGATACTCCTAAAATCACTGGAGATTTCTCTTCTTCAGCAGCTTGTAAAATCGCTTGCGTGAATTCTAAGTTATTTAAGTTAAACTGTCCAACAGCGTAACCTTTTTCCTTTGCGTCTTTCAACATTTCTGTCATTGAAACTAAAGGCATGATGAAAAATCCTCCCTATGTAGCTAATTTGCTTACTAAAAAAAGCTCTCCACCCTAGCATGACCAGAATTTCTCGCCATATGTAAACTTTCAAAGTCAGATCGCTTTCTTCTTCTTATCTAGAATACCAATTATTCGACAAATCGGCAACAGAATGACTTGATTCAATCATTTCCATCTAGCCATTTGTTTCGAGTGGCAAGTATTCTTTGACTGCATCACGGATTTCATCAATATCAAATGGTTTAGCAAAATGCGTTAATGCACCGAGCTCTTTAGACTCTTGAATCATATCTAGTTCGCCATAAGCTGTCATAATGATCACGCGGATGTCTTCATCAATTAATTTCATGCGTTTTAAAATCTCAATGCCATCCATTCCGGGAATCTTCATATCAAGCAGGACGAGGTTTGGTCTATGGTTTTTCACAATATCTAATGCCTGTAGTCCATTAGCGGCTTGAAAGGTTTGATAGCCTTCTTTATGAAACACTTCATTCAGCAATATTCTAATACCGTACTGATCATCGACAATTAAAATTTTCTCATTCATCTGTTACACCCCATTGCTTTCATTTTTCGCCATAAAAAGAGCTGTTGTTAAATAATTCTGTTTGATTTTCACATTTCCTTTAATTATAATAGTTTACTTTACGACATTTTCTGAGCATTTTTCCTAATATTCTCTTTATATTCTATTATAAAATGATCTGACAGAAGGAGGAAATGAGTCTTGTTAAAAATTTTCACTACCCAATTATCAGGTATTTTTTCACGTATTGGAGATAAGCAGGCCGAAGCGATCGAAGACGGTGCACGCCTTCTTGCTCAGGCCGTTGTCAGTGGACATGCCGTGTATTTTCATGGCAAGAATGAACTGGCGGCTGTAGCCTTAGAGGCATCCGAGAGCAAGGAGCCGTTTCCGGGTGCGAAGGTTCTGCCGCTGGATCAAAAGGAGCGCAGCTTACTTCATCCAAGTGACAGGGTGCTTTTATTTTATTCAGATCCAGAAGATCAAGAGATTCAATCCCTTGTCAAAGAGCTGCACGAACAAGGCACACCTATTGTCGGTGTCGGTCCTGCACAAAAGGAGACATCATTTATTGAAGAGCATTGTGATGTCCACATTGATTTTCAGCTCAAAAAACCACTTGTGCCTGCTGAAGATGGAACAAGGTTCGGCTATCCTGCACTGATGACCTGCTTATATGTCTACCATGCTCTATCGTTTACGGTGAAAGAAATCGTTGAGGAATATGAATAAAAAAACTGCCGAGAAGATGATATTCTCGGCAGTTTTTGTTTTATTTTGATTCAGATGCCTGTAGTGAAGCACCAACGAAATCTCTAAATAACGGCTGTGGTCTTGTTGGTCTTGAAATGAATTCTGGGTGGAACTGAGAAGCAAGGAACCATGGGTGATCCTTCAGTTCAATGATTTCAACAAGGCGTCCGTCTGGGCTTGTACCAGAGAAGACAAAACCTGCTGCTTCCATTTGCTGTCTGAATTCGTTATTAAACTCATAGCGATGACGGTGGCGTTCGTACACGACTTCGTCATTGTATGCAGCAAATGCTTTTGAGTCTTCGTTTAATTTACAAGGATATAGGCCGAGGCGAAGTGTTCCACCTAAGTCATCAACATCCTTCTGTTCTGGAAGAAGGTCGATGATTGGGAATGCTGTTTCTGGATCAATTTCAGCGGAATGTGCTCCCTCTAAACCTAGTACGTTTCTCGCATATTCGATAGATGCGACTTGCATACCTAAGCAGATTCCGAAGAATGGCACTTTGTTTTCGCGCGCATATTGTGTTGCAATGATTTTCCCTTCTACTCCGCGGTCTCCGAAGCCTCCAGGAACAATAATGCCGTCTACATCTTGAGCGAAATCAGCCATATTTTCTGCTGTGACTTCTTCTGCGTTGATCCATTTGATTTGAACATCCGCATCAAATGCATAGCCCGCATGACGAAGGGATTCAACGACAGAAATGTATGCATCTTGCAGCTCAACATATTTCCCTACTAGACCAATCGTAACTTGTTTTGAAAGGTTTTGTACTTTATCAACAAGCGCCGTCCACTCCGTCATGTCCGCATCTTGACAGTCAAGCTTCATGTGCTCACATACAAGCTTGTCTAATCCTTGTTTTTGTAAATCAAGCGGAATCGAATAAAGGGTATCTGCATCCTGACATTCGATGACTGCTTTCGTATCAATATCACAGAATAGCGCAATTTTGTCCTTCATGTCTTGTGCCAATGGCATTTCAGTTCTGACCACAATGACGTTTGGCTGAATACCAAGACTGCGAAGTTCTTTTACACTATGCTGTGTTGGTTTTGTTTTCAGTTCGCCTGCTGCACGGATGTAAGGAACAAGGGTACAATGAATGTACATCACGTTTTCACGGCCGATGTCACTCTTCATTTGACGAATCGCTTCAAGGAATGGAAGGGATTCGATGTCTCCTACTGTTCCACCGATTTCTGTAATGACCACATCTGCACCCGTTTCTTTTCCGGCACGGTACACACGGTCTTTGATTTCATTTGTAATGTGGGGAATAACCTGTACTGTTCCACCTAAGTAGTCGCCGCGACGCTCTTTCTTCAAAACAGTAGAGTAGATTTTACCTGTTGTAACGTTGCTGTACTTATTTAAGTTAATGTCAATGAAACGCTCGTAGTGACCTAAGTCAAGGTCTGTTTCAGCACCGTCGTCTGTAACAAATACCTCACCGTGCTGGTATGGACTCATTGTCCCTGGGTCTACGTTGATATATGGATCAAATTTTTGAATGGTGACATCCATCCCTCTATTTTTCAGAAGGCGGCCTAACGATGCAGCCGTGATCCCTTTTCCAAGTGAGGAAACAACTCCTCCTGTTACAAAAATATACTTTGTCATTTCGTATGCTCCTCTCTTTTTTACCCTTGCATGACTAGACATGCACAGCTTCATCCTTTTAGAGTGTATCCCTAAATCTCTTGAAAAATAAGAAAGCTCCCTTTCAAATAAATGAAAGGGAGCGTAAATGAACGTATCTTTACGTACTCTTTTTTAGAGAGCCCAAAATACATACTACATAGTTCGCTCTGGAAAGTCAAGACGGTTTTGTCCTGTTTTCAGGACCGGTTTGTGAGGGTTATTTGTCTTCCTCATCATCGTCTAAATCGTCTTCATCAATTTCCGTTAAGCCGTCATCATCTTCATCATCATCTTCGTCGAAGTCTTCTATCTCTTCATCGATTTCTTCATCATCTAGGTCAAGGTCCTCATCGTCTTCAACAAGATCAAGATCTTCTTCAAGCTCGTCGATTTCTTCTTCCTCTTCAATATCATCGAAGTCTTCTTCAACGACAGCAGCTTTTGTTTTTTTCTTTTTCGCTTTTGTTTTCACAGCTGGCTGAACTTCTTCTTCGATTTGATCAACTGGATACCAGCTGCGAAGTCCCCATCTCTGATCACCTAACGAAATAAAGCGGCCATCTATATTTAAGTCTGTATAAAATTGAGCAAGTCGATCATCAAGATCAGATTTTTGTATCCCTTGCAAACGGACAATTTCATCTATTAACTCGGAAAACGTAATCGGCGTTTTGCTGTCTCTGAAAATTTCATAAGCAAGTTCAACTAAAGACATTTGTTTGAGCTGTTCCTGTGAGTATTCTTTCAAACTCAAGGTCAGACACTCCCTTTCTATTACATGTATGTATCCATTTATCAGTGAAATAATAAGTATTTATACCTTATTCTTACGACAAACCATACCTCTCATTATAAACAAATTAGGGGAGTTTATGCCACCTTTATTGATGTTAATTTTTGATTTTTTCACAAGAGGAGACTCTAGCGCTCAATCATGTGCGCCGAATTGGCATAATTCATGTGTGAAGTACACATTTTGCATGCTTTTTTGTCTTCTCTTTTGATGAATACAAAGCCATTTACTCTTCTTAAAAAAGGGGATTTATTCCTTCACAAAATGTTCACTTACGACGAATTGATACAGAAATCTATAATAAATAGACTAATTTTGAGAGGTTGATCGAATTGCCAATGACAAAAAAAGAAGATATACAATTTGGTGTCTTGATGTGTTTTTGTATGTTTTCAGTGATGTTCTTTTATAACCTATTTTTAAATGGACGGCTTGGACATATGACATGGTTAGAAGGTGTACTCACCTATGTGATCGGTTTTGCCATCACGTTGTTGATTGAGATGTGTATTGTTGGGCCTTCAGCAAAAAAAGCAGCCAACCGTTTTGCCCCAAAAGGCAAGAAAATCTATTTTATTCTTACTCTTTCTATCTTTATCGTGTTTGGGATGGTGTGTCTCATGTCTTTATGCGGATATGTCGTTCAAAGCATCAGCACAGGATTTCAAACACAATCGATTCTATCTGATTACTTAACGATTTTCGGCCATAATGTCATGTTGGCGTTCCCTTTGCAGATGTTGATTATGGGACCACTCGTCCGTTTTGTTTTCTTCAAATGGATGAAATTAAAACAGACAGCAGCGGTTTAGTCGAATGGATATGTTACAGCTGGATATTCTGAATGAGTGAAAAAACCAAAGGTACGGTGAATAAAGTGCCCGCAGACATGAGTACAATGAGTTTTCTGCGGCTGTTTTCTTTTTCTTCCTTCTTTTTTGGAGAATTTGAAAGCTCTTTGGAGACCATAATCCATATGATCATTGTGACGATTGCTAAAATGCCAATCAATGTTGTGTTCATCATGATAACCTCCATTTTGATTTTTTCCAATTTTACCATAACGATCAGGTGATATGAGATCACATTGGAGAGGATTTCACATTTGACACAAAAAAAGACCACCTCACATCAGGTGGTCTTTACTTGGTTTCTACATATCTAGCAGTTTCCGTGAGATGACCAGCCGCTGGATTTCTTGTGTACCTTCATAGATTTGAGTGATTTTCGCATCACGCATGTAGCGTTCGACTGGGTAATCCTTTGTATAGCCATATCCACCAAAGATTTGTACGGCTTCTGTCGTCACCTTCATGGCTGTATCACCAGCAAAGAGCTTGGACATAGCTGATTCTTTCCCATACGGAAGCCCTTTTGTTTCAAGCCATGCTGCCTGATAGGTGAGCAGTCTTGAGGCCTCAATTGCCGTTGCCATATCCGCTAACTTAAAAGCAATGCCTTGCTGCTGAATGATTGGTTTACCGAATTGTTTGCGCTCCTTTGCATAATTGACTGCTGCATCCAGAGCACCTTGAGCAATACCAACAGCTTGTGCGGCAATACCGTTTCTGCCGCCGTCAAGTGTCATCATCGCTATCTTAAAACCTTCGCCTTCTTGACCAAGCCGGTTCCTTTCGGGTATACGACAGTCTTCAAAGATGATTTCTGTCGTTGGCGATGAGCGTATGCCCAGTTTGCTTTCTTTTTTGCCGATTGAGAAGCCTTGCGTCTCTTTTTCTACAATAAAAGCGGTTGTATTGCGGGATGAAGCATCCTGGTCAGTAACAGCAAACACAATATAATAATCCGCAATGCCTCCATTGGTAATAAAAATCTTTGCACCGTTCAAGACGTATTCATTCCCTGCTTTTACTGCTGTTGTTTTCATTCCGCCGGCATCTGAGCCCGAGCCGCTCTCGGTCAGTGCGTATGCGCCGATCTTCTGACCCGTTGCAAGCGGCTTTAAATACGTCTCCTTTTGCTCATCTGTTCCGAATGTATAGATCGGCCATGAAGCGAGTGATGTGTGAGCAGACAGGGTGACACCTGTAGAGGCGCACACTCGCGAGAGCTCCTCAACCGCTATGACATAGGCCAAATAATCACTGCCAATGCCCCCATTTTCTTCTGGCCAAGGGATTCCCGTTAAACCAAGCTCCGCCATTTGACGAAAAATAGCGGGATCATACGATTCTGTTTCATCTCGCTCTGCTGCTGTTGGCTCCACTTCATTTTTCGCAAAATCTCTCACCATTTTTTGTATCATTTCGTGTTCGTCACTTAATTGGAACTGCATCATGAGCCACCTCACTTCATATTAGCTGTTTACAAATAACCAGCCTTTGTATTTCACTTGTTCCTTCATAAATCTCACAAATTTTCGCATCACGAAAGTACCGCTCTGCTCGGTATTGCTTCGTGTAACCGGCTAGACCAAGCAAATGAATGACTTCAGTACTAATATCAACCGCTGTTTTAGATGCAAATAACTTCGCCATCGACGCTTCCTTCGTGACAGGGCGATTGGCCTCTTTATAAGAGGCGGCTTGATAGACAAGAAGTTTTGCCGCTTCCAGCTTGGTGCCCAGATCGCCCAATCGAATGGTCGTTTCAAGGCCAGCTGGGTGCTGCTTTAAATACGTCACCGCCTCAGCTAATGCGGCTTCTGCAATGCCAAGGCTTTGAGCCGCAATGCCAATTCTCCCCGCATTTAAGCTAGACATGGCAATCCGAAAGCCTTCTCCTTCTGCACCGAGCAGCTGTTTTTTTGGAATTCGAACACCGTCAAAATGAAGTGTGACTGTTTTTGATCCATGCAGGCCCATCTTTTTCTCATCTTTTCCAATCGTAAATCCTGGTGTCCCTTTCTCCACAATAAACGCTGATATATTTTTCTTAGCAGAAGCAGGGTCTGTCACAGCAAATACAAGATACACTTCCGCTTCACCGCCGCTTGTGATAAAAATTTTCGTTCCATTTAACACATAGTGATCGTCTGCCCGCTCTGCTTTCAACTGAATACTAGAGGCATCTGATCCTGCCTTCGGTTCAGTTAGACAAAAGGCGCCCAGCTTCTGCCCGGACGCAAGCTTGGGAACGTAGGATTCTTTTTGTTCAGTTGTTCCAAACGCCAAAATCGGCATCGTCACAACGGATGTATGAACGGATACAATGACACCGATGGTTGCACTTACTTTGGATAATTCATGAATCGCCATGATATAGGTTGTAAAATCTGCCCCTAATCCGTGATACTTATCTGGGATCGGAATGCCTAAAAAGCCTTGCCGACCCATTTCAGCTAAAAGCGTTTTCGGGAACACGCCCTGTTCCATCGCTTCTACTTCTGGGAAGACATGCTGGCGTGCAAATTCTGCTACTCGTTTTCTCCAAAGACGTTGTTTTTCTGTCAGCAACACATCCATCTTGACTCCCCCTATGAGTGGTCGTGGTAAGTGTAAAAACCTCTCTTTGTCTTTTTGCCCAGCCAGCCTGCGTTCACATATTTTTTCAAAAGAGGACAAGGTCGATATTTGCTATCTCCAAGACCCTCGTGAAGGGTATTCATAATAAATAAACAAGTATCGAGCCCGATGAGGTCGGCGAGACGAAGCGGGCCCATTGGATGGTTCATTCCAAGCGTCATGATGCCGTCAATACTTTCTACATCTGCTACGCCTTCATAAAGGGTGTAAATGGCTTCATTAATCATCGGCATTAAAATGCGATTTGACACAAAACCGGGGAAGTCTTCCACTTCAATTGGCGTTTTGTCTAATGTCTTTGCTGTATCAAAAACAACTTGGTACGTGGCATCATCCGTTTGCAGCGCACGGATCACTTCAACAAGTTTCATCACGGGAACTGGATTCATAAAATGCATGCCAATCACTTTCTCTGGCCTGTTCGTCACGGCTGCTAATTCTGTGATCGACAAGGAAGACGTATTTGTCGCAAATATCGTGTCATCAGGTGCAAATTGATCGAGGGTTTCAAAGATTTGTTTTTTGATCTTCATTTGTTCAGATGCGGCTTCAATCACTAAATGCGTCTGCTGTACATCCTTTAAATCTGTTGAAACAGCCAGCCGCTGTGTAATATCACGGACTGCCTGATGTGCCAGCTTTCCTTTTTCTGCTCGTTTCGTCAGTTGTTTGGTCATTGAGGAAATGGCTCGATGAATCTGCTCCTCTTCTGTATCATGGAGCAGGACTGTATAACCTGACTGTGCAAATACTTGGGCAATACCTGAGCCCATTTGCCCAGCCCCAACGACCATGACGGTCTCTTCTATACTCATGACAATGAACGCCTCCCTTTTAATCCACCTTGATCATGATCGCATCACCTTGACCCCCGCCGCTGCAAATCGCCGCAATGCCGATCCCGCCACCTCTTTGTCTGAGTGCATGGATCAAGGTCAATATAATACGTGTTCCGCTTGCTCCAATCGGGTGACCAATCGCGACTGCCCCTCCGTTCACATTCATTTTCCGCCGATCCAGTCCAAGCATTTTTTCGCATGCCAATGCAACCGCTGAAAAAGCCTCATTGATTTCAAACAAATCGATATCCTCTACTCGCTTCCCTGTTTTCTTTAACACTTTTTCGATGGCATAGGCTGGTGTTTTCGGAAAGTCCTTTGCCTCTACTGCTACTTGCGCATGCCCAAGCACAACTGCCAGAGGTTTTTCACCTTGCTGCATGGCGTATGTGTCTTTCATTAATAGAAGCGCACTTGCACCATCATTGACACCAGGTGCATTGCCAGCGGTGATCGTACCTGCCTGATCGAAAACGGGCATCAGTTTTGACAAACGTTCATATGACGTATCACGCCGCGGGGCTTCATCTTCTGAAATCAGCTGATCTCCTTTTTTATTCTTGACGGTAACGGGGATGATCTCATTTTTAAAAAAGCCGCTTTTTTGCGCCTCAATGGCTCGTTCATGACTTCTTAACGCCCAAAGGTCTTGTTCTTCTCGTGTGATGCCAAGCTCTTTCGCCGCCATGCTTCCATACTCACCCATATGAACACCTGTAAACGAACAGGTTAATCCATCTAAAATCATGGCATCTTGTACTGCACCATCTCCCATTTTGTAACCCCATCGTGCTTTTTTTAGAAGATAAGGAGCATGGGACATGGATTCCATGCCGCCTGCCACGATCACCTTGGCATCTCCCGCTCGAATGATTTGATCGGCTGTCGTGACACTGCGCATTCCTGAAGCACAGACTTTGTTGATGGTTTGTGTCGGAACCGACCAAGGAAGATCTGCATGTCTAGCTGCCTGCCTTGAAGGATTTTGACCTTGTCCTCCTTGAAGGACACTGCCCATGATGACTTCATCCACTTCATGAACATTTGAGGCTCTTTCCAGCGCAGCTTTTATCGTCATCCCCCCTAATTCTGCAGCAGTCAAACGATTTAAAGTTCCACCTAGTTTTCCAAATGGTGTTCTCGCTCCAGATACAATGACCGTCGTGCTCATTTCTTCCCCCTCCTATTTGTTACCGCTTACATAAATGCTAGACAACTCTTAAAACATCGGCATCTATCGACCGATGAACAGTAGATCCATCGGCCTGACACCTTTATGAAGCCTGCGTTCTCGTTTCGCCAAACACTGATTTTTCAAGGAGTTCTGCGACATCAAATGTGCCGACCTGCTCCTCTACTTCCTTCGCTTTCGTCCCGTCCCCAAGCATGGTTAAACAATATGGGCATCCTGAGCTGATGATGGATGGCTGTACCTGTAAGGCCTGCTCCGTTCTCGCTGTATTAATCCGAGTACCTGTCTCTTCTTCCATCCACATTAAACCGCCGCCGGCACCGCAGCACATCCCGGATTCACGATTCCGTTCCATTTCTTTTAGTGTCACACCCGGAATGGATTTTAAAATATCTCTTGGCGGATCATAGACCTCGTTATATCTGCCTAGGTAGCAAGAATCGTGGAAAGTAATGACCTCGTTCACTTCATGAATAGGCGTTAATTTCCCCTCTTTTACTAGCTCTGCCAGTAATTCTGTATGATGGTACACCTCTGCCTCGAGCCCGAAGTCTGGGTATTCATTTTTAAATAAATTGTAAGCATGCGGATCGATCGTGACAATTTTGGTTACGTCATTTTTTTGGAATTCTTCGATGTTCTTTGCAGCAAGTTCTTGGAACAAAAATTCATTCCCAAGTCTTCTCGGTGTATCTCCTGAGTTTTTCTCTTTATTGCCTAGGATGGCAAAAGAAACCCCTGCTTCATTGAGCAGTTTTGCAAAGGCAAGAGCAATCTTTTGGCTTCTATTGTCATATGCTCCCATCGACCCAACCCAGAATAAATAGTCAAAGGTCTGATCTGCTTTTTTCAGTTCTTTCACTGTCGGAACATGCACATCTTCTCTTAGTTCACGCCAGTTTTCTCTTTCTTTCCGGTTCAATCCCCATGGGTTCCCTTGGCGCTCGATGCTTGTCATCGCACGCTGTGCATCTGCGTCCATTTTTCCTTCAGTCAGCACTAAGTATCTGCGCATATCAATGATTTTGTCGACGTGTTCGTTCATGACAGGACACTGATCTTCACAGTTTCGGCATGTCGTGCATGCCCAGATTTCTTCTTCTGTAATGACCTCACCAATGAGAGAAGGATGATACATTGCGCTCGCCGCAGATTCTTCCGCTCCGGCTCCTCTTGCCTGTAATGCCAGCTGATTTCCTGTCGTCTGCTTGAAAGCAAGCTGCGGAACCCACGGTGTCTTTGAAGTAATGGCAGCCCCTTTATTTGTTAAATGATCTCTTAATCGTAAAATCAAATCCATTGGAGACAGCATTTTTCCCGTCCCAGTCGCTGGACACATATTCGTACAGCGCCCGCACTCCACACAAGCGTAAAGATCGATCAGCTGAGATTGACGGAAATCTTCAATTTTCCCAACGCCGAACGTTTCTTGTGTCTCATCTTCAAAATCAATTTTTTGCAGTTTGCCTGGCGGGTCCAATCTGCTGACAAATACGTTGACCGGGCCAGCGATGAGATGAGCGTGCTTAGACTGCGGGACGTACACTAAGAACGTCAGTAAAATAAGAAGATGCACCCACCATGCGACATAGAACACAATTGTTGCTGCAAGTGGTGACAGCCAGCCCAGCAAGAAAGCAATGCCGGAAGCAATTGGCTCAGTTGCTGATAGTGAGTGCCCATGCCAAATGATGTTCATTCCGTTTCCCAGTAATACGGTCAGCATCAATCCGCCAATAAACAAAAGGACAAGCCCTGATTTAAAGCCCCTTTTTAAACGGACTAACTTCTCGACATATCTTCTATGGAACGCCCAAACCACCGCCACTAAAATGAGAAGTGTGACTACCTCTTGGAAGAACGTAAAGACACCGTAAAGCGGACCTAATGGTAGCCCGCTGTCTGGAACAAGTCCCTTCATAATAAAATCAAGGGCTCCGAACTGCACTAAAATAAATCCATAGAAAAACAGCACATGAATGATGCCGCTCTTCTTGTCCTTCAGCAGTTTCTTTTGCCCAAACACATTCACCCAAACACGTTCTAAGCGTTTTTTCATGTCTTTTTGAAATTCTTCTTTTTTGCCAAGACGAATATACGCCGCTCGTGTTCGAATGAGATAAATAAACAAATACACAGCGTAAGCGGTCACTGCCGCAAATGCAATCAAGTTAACAATTAAAAGGCTATTCATCTTGCTCCCCCTTTCATTCCCCAAGACCCACTTTGTTCCGTTTCCATGTTGTACCTCTATCATAAATAATGAATGAGTATTCAGTCAATATTTTTTGCCCATTTGGGTACACTATCGTCATATGTAAAAAAGGAGGAACCTTCATGATCGCATGGATCATTCTACTCGTCGTCTTCGTCATTGTTCTACTCGTCAGGCTAGATCTTTATATAGGGAGAAAATATTTTTCTACCCATGCTTTTGAACGGTCTTTTGACCAAACAAGCGGCGATGCAGCCTTTTATCATGATGGCGAACCACTGTTTGATCAGCTTCTTACGGATATACAGCAAGCCTCTTCTTCTATTCATATGATGTTCTTTATTGTAAAGAACGACAAGATTGGGCAAAGGATTCTGCAAGCACTTAAAGCGAAAGCAGAGCAAGGTGTTTCGGTTTTTTTGCTCACTGATCGGTTAGGCTCCTATTCATTTGATCAAACATCCATTCAGATGCTAGAAAAAAGCGGCATTAAATTTTACTTTTTAAATAAACCACGTTTTCCTTTTTTCATTTATCGCTTGAACATGAGAAATCACCGGAAGATCACGGTGATCGATGGGAAGATCGGCTACATTGGCGGGTTTAATATTGGCGATGAATATGTAGGGAAAAACGGTAGGTTTGGCATTTGGAAGGACTATCACCTGCGCATGACAGGACAGGTTGTCGCAGACCTCCAGCATGTGTTTCTGAATGATTTGTACCGCTCATCTGGTATTCAACAGCTGCAATACGAGGTTTTTCCTACACTGGAACCGGGAACATTACAGTGCACAACACGTGCGACGGCAGGTTTTTCTTTAGAGGCCTTATTTCTTCACGATATTCAACAGGCGAAAAAGCAAATCACCATCTGCACGCCCTATTTTATTCCATCTGCTCCTCTTCTAAGCGCCCTTCTTGACGCACGGAAGCGAGGCGTGACTGTCGACATCATCATCCCAATGAAGGCAGATCACCCGCTTGTGAAAGAAGCTGGATTTCATTATTTGAAAGATCTGATCGCTGCCGGATGTCTTGTGTATCGTTTTTATAAAGGGTTTTATCATGCGAAAGCCATTCTCATCGATCATAGCCGTTGTATGATCAGTACGGCGAACTTTGATAAACGAAGTTTGTTTTTCAACGAAGAAGTGGATGTGGCCATTGATGATCCCGCCTTCACCGCACATGTAGAGGAAAAGATTCGTGAACACATGGAAGTTTCAGAACTGATGACTGAAGAAAAATACAAACAACGCCCACTTCTCACGCGTCCAATTGAGTGGATAGGCGCCCTGTTCTCGTATTTTTTATAAAGGAGTTGACCTATGCGTTATCGATTTGGTTATGTATCCAACGCCGTCACTTTATGGGAAGCTTCACCTGCCAAGTCGCTGACCTTTGCAAGATACAGTAAGCTCTCAAAGGAAGAGAGGACAGAGGCTCTATTGCGAACGACGAAAGCCAACCTCGTCAATACATTAAGAACGCTTTATTTTGCGATTGCCCATGATATTCCGCTTTACCGTTTTTCAAGCTCGATTGTCCCGCTCGCCACCCATTCTGAGGTGCGGTGGGACTTTGTGACACCCTTTCGCAAAGAATTTATAGAGATTGGTCAACTCGTAAAGCGGCACGGATTACGAGTGAGCTTTCACCCCAATCAATTTACTTTGTTCACAAGTCCAAAGCCATCTATTACAGAAAACGCCGTCATTGATATGACCTATCATTATGAAATGCTTGAGGCCATGAAGCTTGAAAAGGAAGGCTATATGAACATTCATGTCGGAGGTGCATATGGCGACAAGGCATCTGCTTTACAGCGTTTTGATGAAAATATAAAGCAGCTTCCTGCACATATCAAGGCGAGAATGACGCTTGAAAATGATGACAAAACCTATACGTCATTAGAAACGCTTGATGTTTGTGAAAAGCATGGCATCCCGTTTGTATTTGATTACCACCATCACATGGCAAACAAAGATGATGATGCGGCGCTTGATGACATTCTGCCAAGAGTGTTTGACACGTGGGCAAACACTGGCATACCGCCTAAAATCCACTTATCCTCACCAAAATCAGAAAAGGCGATACGAAGCCATGCGGATGGAGTGGAGATGTCGTTTGTTTTGCCACTTTTTCAAGATTTAAAGCCGTATGGTCGTGATGTGGATTTTATGATTGAGGCAAAGAAAAAGGATCAGGCCTTGCTCCGTCTTGTTGAGGAGCTGTCAGCGATCAGAGGCAATCGGCGGACGGGCGGAGGCACCATTGAGTGGAAATCGTAGAGAAAGGTTTACCTCTATCACAACGGGGGTAACAAAGCTATTGTGAGAAAGTATTTAACAGGAGGATATGAAGATGTCACAAATCTATTCAATCCGAATTGCTGCGAAAGCATTGAATTTACATAAGCTTATTTCTCTATACGAAAAGTGCCAGCACGCTCAGCATCGTTTATATGTATATTCTAAAAAAACAATGTGCAACATTAAGAACATCGTAGAGCTAGAAACCTTTAGGCTTACTCATTTAGAATCAGACTATTTAATCGTGGTAGAAGGAAAAGAGGCACAAGACCTTCTACAGCCATTTGAAAAAGAGAATGCTTCGTAAAGAAGAGCAGCATTAGAGCCGCTCTTTTTTCTATATCCACGCTTCTGTCAGCCAAACCTCGCGTGACGTTGCATTCATTTTTACTTGTGTACCGATTGGCATCGTGAGCATCGGATGCGTATGGGCACTGTCAAATTCTGCGATGAGCGGCCTCTTTGTATCTCCCAGTACTTCAAGTAAGAGATCGTGCGGCCTTTTGCCCGTTCCTTCATCATCAAACAGCTCATGTTTCCCTAAGAGGATACCAGATACCCGTTCAAACACACCATTTATCTTTAACAGAGAGAAGTTCTTTTCGACGATGGAGGCTGTTTTCATACAATCTTCAATGAGAAGGATATCGCCTTTTTGGATTTGAGGCATGAATTCACTTCCCCATATGCCATACATGGCATTTAGGTTCCCGCCGATCAGTCTGCCTTCTGCCTGCCCTTCAATGACGCACATCCAATCATTTGGACGTTTTTCTTTTTCTCGTATTTTCTCTACCCAGTTGATCCGTTCTTCCGTCCAGAAGGGCGGTTTTTTCACCTGATACGGGATGGGCTGCGGATGAATGAGAATGTCCTCGAAAGATTGATATGTATGATTGACAAATGGTTCAAACTCTCCAAAAGACGGCACAAGTGCAGGCCCGTAAAAAACAGGAAGACCCGTTTTTTCATAAGCCGCTAAAAGAATTGCCGTCGCATCTGAATAACCAATCATGATTTTCGGATGCTTCATCAGCAGCTCAAAGTCGAGATAAGGAAGCAAACTATTCGAGTTCGTCCCCCCAATCATCGACATGATACAGGACAAATCTTCTCTCGCCATCAGCTCATTCAGCTCAGCTGCTCGTTCTTGAATCGTTCCTGAACGATAGTGATCCTCTTTCCCTGTTAATGATCCTGGTACCACAATGAATCCTTTTTGTTCAAGCCATTCCTTCGCCCGCTCATACCTAAGAGGCGAGGTAGCAGATGCTGGACTTGAGGGAGAATAAATACCTATTTTATCGCCCTTCTGTAAACGCCGAAGCCCCTTCATTCCATCAGATCCTTCCTACACGAGTTTTTACTATCCTAGCAAAAAAAGCCCTTTTTCAAAAGGGCTAAGATTTAATATAAGAGCTTAAACAGCCCAAACAATATGACAGCAAAACTGATGGCGAGCGTCGCAAATATCTTTTTTTTGCTCAGAGAACTACCTATGATGTTCACTCCAGTATTGATGCCAAACAAAATCATTCCCACATAAAAAAAGACTGGATTGAGTCCAGCGGGAATGATTAAGATAAATAAGCCAACGAGCGTCATATAGTGAATGCTTTTGATCATGACTGTTTTTGCCGTTTCACTCAAGCCATCCTCTCCTTTTGAATCCAATTACCTTATAGTATATCAACATTCCATTTAAATGGAAAAGAAGATTTTATTCTATCAAAAAGAGCCCAGCTTAATAGCTGGACTCATTCAATCACTTCTCTTCAATGACCAAACTGCGCTTCATGCAGTCTGCTATAGACGCCGCCCATTTGGATTAAGTCTTGATGGCGGCCTTGTTCTTCAATGCCTTCCTCTGTCACGACGATGATTCGGTCTGCATGTTTAATTGTCGCAAGGCGGTGAGCAATATTGACCTTGAAGGACAAACAGCGTCACAAGGCGTGTCAAAATATAGCTGATAGATCCATTTACTGACATAATTTTAAAGGAAATAAGTTTCACTTTGCAAAATATGCAGCATGTCTTATGTGATAAAAATCGTTCATTTTCCTCTTAAAGTAGGCTTGATTTTGCGGTATACCGAAAATTTACATATAGAGCGCTTCTATTCGATTTTAGAATAGTTAGACATGTTAAAATATTGTATAAAATGGTTTTATAGGAATTTGAAGGGGGAGTATATATGGGTGCTTCTATCACTTATGACGAAGTGGCAATCAAGCTGAATGAATGGTATTCAGCCATCAAAAAAGATCAAATAACTGATGCAGAATTTTTAAAAACAGATGTTAAACGACTCTTTGACGGTATGGAAGAAAATCAAACCGTATTATTATATTTTACTCTGCTGGAGTTTCGACATGACTTAATGCTAAGTTACCTCAAACCTAAGTTGTCTAGCCGTGAGTTAGATGAATATATGGTTCAGATCAATGAGCAGAAACATAAGGTTGATCAATCACTTCATAAAGACAAAGATCAAATTGAAAAGATGTTAGATTTTTATTTTTGGTTTTTTAAAGGAATGCACGAATTTAGAAAAAAACAATTTGACGAGGCGATCAGTTCTTATAAATCTGCTGAAAAAGTTCTCCTGGATATTGAAGACCCTACTGAAAAGGCTGAATTTTACTACAAGTTATCAGAAGTGTACTACCACATAGATCAGTATCAAATTTCTGTCATGTATGCACATAAAGCATTGAGCCTATTTACAGAGCAACCATTAATGCAAGAAAAAATGGCCTGGTGCTATTCAGTCATCGCCGGAAATTATCTATCCAAACTACAATACGCTGATGCACTTACTTACTTTAAAAAATCCCATTCTTATGCACAGCAGACGAAAAACGAATACCTTATATCCTCTACGATCTTTAACTTAGGCAAGTGTTATTTCCACTTAGAAAAATATCCAGAAGCCTTGTTCCATTTTGATACTTCTTGTGAACTTTTTGAAAAGAATGAAACATCACATGTTCCAAAATCCTATTTTAACAAACTGTATACTCTATTGAAATTAGGACAGGTTGTTCCAGCAGCCGAAACATTTGAGAAAGGGGTCTCCGCGGCCCAACAACTGAATGACATAATTTATGAAACACAAATGAAATTTTTATATTGCCTTTATGTTCAATCTAACACATCCAATACAGCCACAGAGTTAAAACATTGGCTTGATACACTACAAAGCAAAAATCTTTACGAAGATGTGTATCAACTAGCTTTTGAAGCAGCACGATATTATAATAGAAGTGGGCAGTTGGAAATTGCTGTCGTTTTTTATGAAAGAGCACTTGAAGCAAAGTCATTAATTCAAGGAGGGGAATTGTTATATGTTGAAGAGTAAAATTTTTGTTCCCATCATGCTTGTAACTGTAGCATTAGCATTACCAATTTTTCATTCTGTTGCTGTCTCACATGAAATGGCTGACAAAGTGATTACATCAAGTGTAGGTGGTAAAGAAGCTGGAAATCAAATATAAGATCAATGAAAAGACTATGTGCAAATGGGTATCACATAGTCTTTAGATCCGATTTAGCAACTTGTTCTTCTCCTTAAAACCCCCTTAAAATTACCTAATTATATACAAAAATAACAAAAATTTGTTTATAGTATAAAGGTAAGACTCTTACAAGCTGCTTTGAAAAAACTATAAAGGGGAATGAACAGTTGAAAAAAATTCTGATTTTATCTTTGATATGTTTTTTGTTAATTCCAAGTTTTGCTTCAGCAAAATCAACGTCATCTGTAGACCAAGAAAAGGGATATCCTACTGCTAAAGAAATTGCAGATATAAATGAAGCCCTTGATGAATTGGTCGTTGAAGCAAATAAAAAACTCGAAACTGACCAAACTGAAATTTCTCTTAAAAGAGAAATTGGTAAAACTAATGAAACAGTATCATTGTTTTTCAAAAGTGAAAATGTTTATGATGTATCTTCAAGTAAAAGTAAGTATCCTTCAGGTAAAAAAATTTATAAAGCGTATGTAAAAAATACTGCTGGATTTCATTTTCAACACAGACTAGCTGGTGAATTTCAATTTAAAGGCGGAAAAGTCACTGGAGCAACAAAAGATGTTAATTTGACAGGAGCTATGTATAGTGAATCTCACAATACTTGGATAGATAAACTTGATCCTAGTGTTTGGGTTGTACAAAGTCACGGTACATTTAGAGCTTTTAAATTTCTTTTTGAATACAATACTTATCTAACTGTTAAATTATTAGGCAGCGGGGATTACAGAATAGAAAGAGCAACTATAGGTTTCTAAAGAAGAAAGTTGAGGTTGAGCATTTTATGCTCAACCTTCTTGTTTAAAAATCTAAAATCTTTAATTGGAGGGAGAATATATGGTAGTAGTAACATCACCCTTTATTTTTACTTTTTTTATAGTATTAATAATAGTATTAATTATTAATCTTATATCTTGGAAATATCTATCAAAAAGAAACATCAATAAAAAGGAATGGAAATTGTTAGCGCTGTTAGTAGTAATTCAAAGTGTTGTAATAACTCTAGTGTTGAAGTGGTTTTAAATCAAGGACATCAACAACATATTGAAAAGGTGATGATCTTATGTTGACTATAATATCGGTATTAATGATGTTAACTGGTGTTTCTTATTTTGCTGTTTATATGCAAAAACGTAAGAATAATAAGGAAAAAGAGATGGGATATAAAATTGTTTTTCTCGTCGTTTTCTTTTTACTGTGTGTGCCAATTGTCAATATGGTCATCACTGGACAATAAAGAACAGGCTGAAGAGCCTGTTCAGATTGTAGAGAAACTCATGTTTTTCTACAATCTTTTTTATTTTCAACGTAATGATGATGGATGAAAGCGTCTATGTGCGATGACACCAAAAATACGACAATCGGATAAACCTTTACAGATTGGCGTTGTCAAATAAATGGAAACTTTAAGGGAAAAATAAAGCTGTCGAGATTTTCTCGACAGCCTGAGCCCTTTATCAAAAGGGCTTTTTCTTCAATGACCAAACTGCGCTTCATGCAGTCTGCTATAGACGCCGCCCATTTGGATTAAGTCTTGATGGCGGCCTTGTTCTTGGATGCCTTTTTCTGTGACGACGATGATTCGGTCTGCATGTTTAATTGTCGCAAGGCGGTGAGCAATGACGAGTGTCGTCCGGCCGACTGCCAGTTCGCTTAGTGCGTCTTGGATCGCTTTTTCTGTTTCTGTATCAAGTGCTGACGTCGCTTCATCCAAAATAAGAATAGACGGGTTTTTCAAAAACATCCGTGCAATTGACAGGCGTTGCTTTTGACCGCCGGATAGCTTAACACCGCGTTCACCAATGACCGTATTCAACCCTTCTGGGAAACGCTGAACGAGCTCCTCTAAATGGGCACGTCGCACCGCCTCCCAAATGTCTGCATCACTCGCTTCTAGGTTACCGTACGCAATGTTTTCACGAATGGTGCCTGAGAATAAA
This sequence comes from Bacillus sp. BS1807G30, assembly GCF_040047675.1. Classification (NCBI taxonomy): domain Bacteria; kingdom Bacillati; phylum Bacillota; class Bacilli; order Caryophanales; family Bacillaceae; genus Bacillus; species Bacillus sp. BS1807G30. The sequence continues at coordinate 3,353,655 of NZ_CP157353.1, forward strand.
AAGACATCCTGCTGCACAATGCCAATCTGCTGTCTTAAAGAGGACAAGGTCATCGATTTTGTGCTCACACCATCAATGGTGATGTCTCCTTCGTCCACATCATAAAAACGAGGCAGCAGACTGCAAATGGTCGATTTCCCCGCTCCTGATGGCCCGACAAACGCAACAGTTTCCCCTTGTTTGATCTTTAAGTTGATATCCTTCAATACATGACTGTGCTCATCGTAGCCAAATGTCACATTTCGATACTCAATTTCACCTTTCAAGCCGTAAAGATCACGTGCTCCTTCTGTATCCTTCACATCTGGCTCTGTTTCCAGTAAATCGACATAGCTTTTAAAACCGGCAATGCCTTTTGGATACATTTCAATTACCGTGTTGATCTTATCAATTGGTCTGAATAACACATTTGTGATCAAGACAAAGGCGATAAATCCGCCTGCCGTTAATTGACCTTGAAGGACAAACCATGTACCTGCCAGAAGAACGAACAGCGTCACAAGCCTTGTGAGAATATAGCTGATCGATCCGTTGACCGACATAATTTTATAGGAAAGAAGTTTCGCTTTTCGAAAGCGGTTGTTGTTTTCAGCAAAGCGCTTTTTCTCAAAATGTTCATTTGCAAAGGCTTGAACAAGACGAATACCGCCAATATTATTTTCAACCCTTGCATGAAAGTCTCCAATGTCATTGTTCAGCTGTGTAATCGCCTGTGTCATTTTTTTATTAAAATGAAGGGCTAACCAGATGATGACTGGCATAATTAAGAAGGTTAAAATGGCAAGCTGCCAATTAATCATGAGCATGACGGCAAAGGCGCCAAGAATGGTCATAATCGCAATAAACAAATCCTCAGGTCCGTGATGCGCCACCTCTCCAATGTACATAAGGTCATTTGTCATCCGTGACATGAGTTTGCCTGTTTTGTTGTTATCGAAAAATTTGAAGGACAGACGCTGAAAATGATCAAACAGCTTTTTTCTCATGTCTGTCTCAATATTAATGCCAAGCATGTGCCCCCAATACGACACGATAAATTGCATCACTGAACTGATCGCATAAATGACAAACAACGCAAGTGCGGTCCAGCCAATGACCGCCCAGTTCCCTGTCGGCAGTAATGTATCAATGAAGTAATTCACGATGAGCGGGAAGCCCAGTTCCATGAGCCCAACGGCAACAGCACAAAAGAAATCTAAAAAGAACAGACCACGATAAGGCCTGTAATAGGCAAAAAAGCGTTTTAGCATATGTAAAAGAACCTCACTTCCTCTATAATTGATAATCATTTTCAATTATAGAGGAATCGTCATAGAAATACTAGATCAGGAAATGATTTCTTTCCCTGGAAACCCTCACAATACACCTGAAAACAATCGCGCAAACGATTCCTTTAAACGTTCCTTTAAGCCCCTTTTATAAAAATGAACCGGTCCCATTTGCTCGCATTCTTTCATATCTTCCTCATAATGAGCCATCAATTGCTCAATCGGCTTCTTTGCCGCTGTAAAGACATTGACCTCAAAATTGAGTTGGAAGCTTCTCATATCGACATTTGCCGTTCCGACAGAGGCAAGCTCTCCATCTGCAATCATGACCTTTTGATGCATGAAGCCTTTTTGATAGTGATACACCTTGATGCCTTCTTTCAAAAGCTCAGAAAAATAAGATCGTGTGGCGTATTGCGTGAGAAATCCATCATTAATCTCAGGCACCATCACACGCACATCCACCCCTCTTGTCGCCGCAATTTTTAACGCTGTGCGAATGGATTCATTTGGGACAAAATAAGGGGTCGCAATCCAAACAAATTGCTGTGCATTCGAAATGAGTGCGTCATATAAATCACTCATACTTTCCTTCATATCAGGTCCAGTCGGCACGACCTGAATGACATCTTCTCCTGTCACAGGATGCGGGGTGTGATACTTCGGATCATCAATTAACACTTCATCTGATACATACTCCCAGTCCAGCATAAAAATGGAGTGAAGTGTCTGAACGGCTTCACCCTTTAATATCGTATGCGTGTCACGCCAAAAGCCGATGTTTTCATCGCGTCCTACATATTCCTTCCCGACATTGAGCCCGCCAACAAATCCTGTTTCACCATCAATAATCACGATTTTTCGGTGATTTCGGAAATTGAATTTTTGATTAAAGAATCCGTATTTTAATGGCAGAAAAGGAGCGACCTTTATCCCCGCCTGCTTCAATCGTTTAATATCTTTTCGTGAGAAGCGAATGCTGCCAGCCGCATCATAGATGAATCGGACCTCTACTCCTTCTTTCACTTTTTCAATCAGGATCTCCATCATCCGGTGACCGAGGAAATCAGATTTGAACATGTAATATTCTATATGGATGAACGTTTTTGCTTTTTTTAATTCTTCAAAAATACGTGGAAAGGTTTCCTCTCCATTCTTTAAAATCTCCATATCACTATTTGTATTTACATGCATACCTGTTGCTTTTTCTGTGTAATGAAAAAAAGCACGCTGATTATCGGTTAAACGCGTCTCATCCGGTTTACTCTCAAGCTCTGATATTCTGCGTAATTTTTCTCGGTTATACATTCTCTTTGATTTAAACAAATGTCCCTTGACATAAAGCTGTCCTGAGAACAAATAAAACATATAGCCGATGATCGGGAAAAAGATCAGTACATACATCCATAACAGCGTGTGCTGTGATGTCCGGTTCTCTAGCATAAGCGAGATAATACTAAATAAAATGATGGCGATGTAACTAGCTGCATAAAGCTGAAAACCCCACGCTGGAACCGGCCACCAAAACACCACATATGCCCCAAATATCATGAAATATAAAAATAGAAATTCCAGTCTCCTCTTTTTCACATTCTCCGCCCTCATTCGTTTCTGTCTTTTTCTCTTCCATACCCTTTGCACAGCTCGTCTGAAACGCACGGTTTGCTGCTTTCTTTTAGCTTTTACAGACTGGAGCGTTTTGATCCGATATAATGGAAAATATGTGAAGGAAGGGGCGAATGACTTATGCGTACACCACCTGCTTTAAAAAAGGGAAGCCACATTCGGGTAATTGCTCCAAGCCGAAGTGCCAGCATTTTATCAGAAGAAGGAATGGCTCAGGCGAAAAAACGTTTAGAGGCATTAGGGTTCACTGTTTCTTTTGGACAACACGTGTTTGAATGTGATCTGCATTCCTCTTCTTCTATTGAACAACGTTTATCTGATCTACATGAGGCATTCTCAAATGATGAAGTCGACGGCATTTTGACAGCAATCGGCGGCTTTAACTGCAATGAGCTTTTGCCTTATATAGATTATGATTTGATTCGTCAGCACCCAAAAGTTCTTTGCGGCTACAGTGATATTACCGCACTTACAAACGCCATTACCGCCAAATGTGACATGGTGACGTACTCAGGTCCTCATTTCTCCAGTTTTCAAATGGAACAGGGACAAGAAGAGCAGACAGCCATGTTTCAAGCGTGCGTGATGAGCAGCGAGCCATTTGATTTTACCCCTTCTACAAAGTGGAGTGATGATGCGTGGTACCTTGATCAAGCAAATAGGCAGTTTCATCCGACAACATGGGGAATTTATCAGGAAGGAACAGCTAAAGGCACCTTGTATGGCGGAAATCTTTGTACACTGAACCTATTGCAAGGGACACCCTTTATGCCTCACATCAAGAATGCCATCTTATTTGTGGAGGATGATGACTTGGTCTTTCCTGAAATGTTCGCCAGAGACCTTGCCTCGCTCTTGCAGCATGCCGAATCCATTAAAGGGTTAATCATCGGACGTTTTCAAAAGAAATCCAAGATGACAGAGGAACATTTGAGGTTCATTCTAGATAAACATCCAATGCTCAAACACATCCCGGTGATCTATGATGTAGACATAGGACATACACAGCCAGTCTTCACCTTACCGATTGGCGGGAGTGCCGAGCTATCCTGCTACGACGGACAAATCCAATGGCGTGTTCATGCATAAATAAAACCTAAAAAGCACCCACATATGAGGGTGCTTTTTCTATGCCATTATTTCTTTTTAAAATTTTTTTAGAAAAAGTGATCCAACCCTTCATCCCCTTCGTTAAGTAGATGTAAAAAGAAAAGAGAGGAGGCAAAAACATGTTCTCTGATGTACTTAGCCAATTATTCGATTCTATCTCTAACATTATTAATACACTTGGATAATCCCATTAACGCACACATACTACATGCTTTCTGAAGGGAGGATACAAACTATGTTCTCTGATGTACTTAGCCAATTATTTGATTCTATTTCTAACATCATTAACACACTTGGGTAATTCCTATGACACGCACATACTACATGCTTTCTGAAAGGAGGATACGCTCATGTTCTCTGATGTACTTAGTCAATTATTTGATTCTATTTCTAACATCATTAACACACTTGGGTAATTCCTATGACACGCACATACTACATGCTTTCTGAAAGGAGGATACGCTCATGTTCTCTGATGTACTTAGTCAATTATTCGATTCTATTTCTAACATTATTAATACGCTTGGTTAATTTTCAAAACCCGCTATCTCTCGAGAATAGCGGGTTTTTTATATAAAGAAGCCCCGCTCATAAAATAGAGCGGGGCTTTTTGCATTACATTTTTTCCGGTGCAGATACGCCAATGAGTTTTAATGCGTTGGCTAGTGTAATTTGTGTCGCCTTCATCAGTGATAGGCGTGCTGTTGTTTTTGTTTCATTTTCAACATCAATGACCTTCTCGGCATTGTAGAAACTGTGAAGGGCTGATGCTAGATCATAGATATAGTTTGTGACGCGGTGCGGAATACGTTTTTCTGCTGCTTCTGCTACAACTTCTGGGAAGCTGCCGATGATTTTCAGAAGATCGTATTCTTTATCGGACTGAATGTGAGAGAAATCAGCTTTTTCAAGGTTTGGCTCGTAGCCTTTTTCTTCCCCTTGACGGAGCATGCTGCATATTCTCGCATGTGCATATTGCGCATAGTACACAGGGTTTTCGTTAGACGTAGAAATCGCTAAGTCTAGGTCAAAGTCCATATGAGTTGCCGCACTTCTCATCGCAAAGAAATAACGAGTAGCATCTAAGCCCACTTCTTCAATCAAGTCACGCATTGTGACGGCTTTACCTGTACGTTTACTCATCTTCATCTTTTCACCGTTTTTGTAAAGGTGAACGAGCTGAATGATTTCGACTTCCAGTTTGTCCGCTGGATATCCGAGTGCTTGGATCGCCGCTTTCATTCGAGGAATGTAGCCGTGATGGTCCGCTCCCCAAATGTTGATGAGCTGGTCAAAGCCTCTGTCCAATTTGTCCTTGTGATATGCGATATCTGGAAGCAAGTACGTGAAGCTGCCGTCTTTTTTAATCAGGACACGGTCCTTGTCATCACCAAAATCAGTCGAACGTAACCATGTTGCGCCATCTTCTTCAAAGACATACCCTTTAGCGCGAAGTGTTTCTAGCGCCGGTTCGATTTTTCCGTTTTCATATAAAGACGTTTCAGAATACCACACATCAAATGGGACACGGAAATTCTCTAGGTCGACACGTAGTTTTTCTAGTTCATATTTTAAACCGTACTCACGGAAGAATTTCATACGCTCTTCTTCTGATTCATGCACGAAACGGTCACCAAATTCATCCGCAAGTTTCTGTCCGATGCCTTTGATGTCTTCTCCTCTGTACCCGTCCTCTGGCATTTCTTTTTCAAGACCGAGCGCCTCAAAGTAACGTACTTCTACAGATAGAGCAAGGTTATTGATCTGATTGCCTGCATCGTTGATATAGTATTCACGGCTCACGTCGAAGCCTGCTTTATCAAGGATGTTGCAAAGAGAATCTCCTACAGCGGCGCCACGAGCATGTCCAAGATGAAGGTCACCTGTTGGGTTGGCTGAGACGAATTCGACTTGCACTTTTTGACCGCCGCCTGTATTCGTTTCGCCATAAGCCTCTTTTGCCTCAAGAACTGCCGGAATCAGTTTCGTTAAATATTGATTGTTCATATAAAAGTTAATAAACCCTGGACCTGCGATATCCAGTTTTTCAATCGAAGCTTTGCCTTTGTCAAAAGCATTCACAATGTCCTCGGCGATTTGACGAGGTGCTTTTTTCGCAATGCGTGCAAGCTGCATCGCCATATTGGTGGAATAATCACCGTGAGTTTTGTCTTTTGGCACTTCCAAAAGAACATCCGGCACCTGGCTTTCATCAGCAAGTCCTGCTTTGACGACTGCCGCAATGATTTCTTCTTTTAACGCATCTTTGACCTGTTCTGCGATATTCATGAACGTAAATCCTCCTTATATGAAATCGATAATGTATGTAAATGCTTTTGATCTTCACCTGTCAGCATATCGTACGTAATGTGTAGAAGCCCATTGTCTACATCAAGATCAATACCATGTGTGTGCACATCGAGCTGAAGTGTGCCAAATGGCATCGTGTAATGTGTCACGGTCGTTTCTCCAATGAGAAAGCGCTGCTTCATTTGAATCGCACCTGATCTCATGACAAAAATTTCTTTTTCACTTATTTTGACAACAGTTTTTACTTGACCCATTTCATGTTCTTCATGGTAAGTGAGATACGTTTTGTCATTCTTCTCTTGATACGTTCCAGTTGTTCGGAATTCGATCGTTTCAGCCGGTTCCGTCTCTGGTTTCATCACTGACTTTACATGAATTGAAATTTGGTTTTGTGTCATTTTGCACTTCCTTTGCTAAGACCCGTTTAACTAAAATAGTATACCATAATCCCGATTGCCTATCATCCCATCATTTCTCTTCTTCGTGTGGATGAAACCCCATTTTTGATCTTCACATGTCTCTTTAGAAAAAAAGAAAAATGAAGCTCACCCCTATCACGAGTCCAGTCTTGAGCCCTGCGCTTTTTCGATTGATGAGATAAAACAGTGCTTGGATGCCTGAACTTGCCAAAAATGCCTGAAACAAATCAAATGGGAGAAGATGCCCTTGCTTATAAACAAACTGCATCAACAGCGCTATGCCAGTGAGATAGAAAAAGCCTCGATCCTGAAACAGATGAACCATCTCATCCTTTGCCTCTTTTTTCGAGGTGAACGTGGGCGGACTCGCTGCAAGCTCTCTTTTCAGCGTAAGAAAGCCTGCCGCTAACACACATAAAGCGAGTAATACCATCAATACAGAAGAAAACATGACCTGCCTCCTTTATCATGTCACCAATGTAAAAAAAGAGCTTGTCCATATGAGATGACAAGCTCCTCTATCAAGATGTTATTTCACAAAACCAAGCAGCATTTCTCGTAAAAGTTTGCTTGCTGTATTCGCCGTTTGATCGGAATGATCATATACAGGCGCTACCTCTACAAGGTCTGCACCGACGACATGCACATCAGAACCTGCAATAGCATGAATGGATGCCAGTAATTCTTTTGACGTAATACCGCCAGCATCCACAGTTCCAGTACCAGGCGCATGTGCCGGGTCAAGTACATCGATGTCAATTGTCACATAAACTGGGCGGCCTTTCAGCTTTGGCAATACTTGCTTCAATGGCTCCAGCACTTCAAATTTAGAAATGTGCATACCTGCTTCTTTTGCCCATTCAAATTCTTCTTTCATCCCTGAACGGATGCCGAAAGAGTATACATTTTCAGGTCCAATAAGTCCTGCCACTTTACGAATCGGTGTCGAATGTGAAAGCGGCTCACCCTCATATTCCTCACGAAGATCTGTATGTGCGTCCATATGGATGATGGCCAAATCAGGGTATTTCTTATACATCGCACGGAAAACCGGCCAAGACACAAGATGCTCGCCGCCCATTCCTAATGGAAACTTCCCTTTTTCTAAAATGCTGTCAACATACTCTTCAATTAAATCTAAGCTTTTCTGTGCATTACCAAATGGAAGCGGGATGTCGCCAGCATCAAAGAATGGTACCTCGTGCAGTTCACGATCTAAATAAGGACTGTATTCCTCTAATCCAATGGATACTTCACGAATGCGGTTCGGGCCAAAACGTGAGCCTGGACGGTAACTGACGGTCCAATCCATCGGCATCCCGTATAAAATGACTTTCGCATCTTCCCATGTCGGATGACTTCCAATAAACACTTTTCCTGAGTAAGCCTCGTCGAATCTCATACAAGATTCCTCCTTTTACGCTTCAAAAAATGCGCAAACTGACATTTGCGCATTTCCATTTCGCTTGATTTATTTGATTAAATCGCTCACAAATTTCGGCAGAACGAATGCCGCTTTGTGCAATTCTTTTGTGTAATATTTCGTATCAATATCAAAGAAACGGCTGTCTTCTACAGCAAGTGGATCATACTTCTTAGAACCGATAGTAAATGTCCAAAGACCGCTTGGATATGTTGGGATATTCGCTGTGTATAGCTTGGTAATCGGGAAAATTTCTTTTACATCACGCTGTACATTTGTAATTAACTCAGGTGTGAACCAAGGGTTGTCCGTCTGTGCAACGAAAATACCGTCTTCTTTTAGTGCTTTTGAGATTCCTGCATAGAAACCTTTAGAGAACAAGTTCACAGCTGGTCCAACTGGCTCAGTTGAGTCAACCATGATCACGTCATATTCGTTGTCGGCTTCCGCAATGTGCATAAAGCCGTCTCCGACTTTTACATCTACACGAGGATCGTCTAGTTTCCCAGCAATTGAAGGAAGGAACTTCTTCGAGTATTCAATGACCTTGCCATCAATATCAACAAGTGTCGCTTTTTTCACACTTGGGTGCTTGAGGATCTCACGAATAACACCGCCGTCTCCTCCGCCTACAACAAGGACATTTTCCGGGTTTGGATGAGTGAAAAGAGGAACATGTGCCACCATTTCGTGGTATACAAACTCATCTTTCTCTGATGTCATCACCATACCGTCTAAAAACAGCATATTGCCAAACTCTTCTGTTTCCACCATTTCTAAATGCTGAAAATCTGTTTGTTCTGTGTGAAGGGTTTTGTTCACCTTCAATGTAATGCCAAAATTCTTCGTTTGCTTCTCTGTATACCAAAGTTCGCTCATCGTTCATCTTCCTCTCATCCAATAATAAACAAACATCTATTGTTAGCGCCTTTTATCGGCTATGACTATATCGATTGTCCAAGAAAAAAGTATAGTGGATTCATATCAAATTGTAAAGAACCGCATGAGATAACTTCATTTTTAAAGCGCACCCTTGCAGTCGCCTGTTTAAAACGGTTTTCTTTGTCCCATACTGATAAAAAACCGTCAAAATGGGGGCTTTGCATGGACACAATCATGAGTAATAAAAAAATCCGCATGACCGTGAAAACGATTCGGGCCTGTTTTTTTATCGGCTTGCTCGCTTTTCTATTTGCAGGCACAGTCTTTTTGACGATTCTTTTACTTGCTAAGTGGCAAGGCGCTCCCTCTGTTCAAGTTCCCCAATCCACGACCATTTATGCAGCCGATGGGTCTAAACTTGGCGAATCAAGCTTTGGAGAAAAGAGATATTGGGTTCCGTTAAAGGACATGTCCCCTCATATACAGCAGGCAGTGGTCGCGGTTGAGGATAAAACCTTTTATCAGCATCACGGCTTTGATGTGAAACGCATGGCGGGTGCTGCGGTGGCAGACATTCGTGCAATGGCAAAGGTACAAGGCGCCAGCACGATCACCCAGCAATACGCACGAAATTTATATTTAGATCATGATAAAACATGGAAGCGGAAGTGGAATGAAGCCTTTTACACGATCCGCTTAGAACAAAACTATACAAAAGATGAGATATTAGAAGGATACTTGAACACCATTTATTATGGCCACGGCGCATACGGAGTGGAAGCGGCATCCCGCCTTTACTTTGGGAAAAAAGCCAAGAACTTAACTTTAGCTGAGTCTGCCTTGCTTGCCGGTATTCCAAAGGGGCCTTCTCTCTACTCCCCTTATGTGAACGAAGAAAGAGCCGAAGCAAGAAAAAAGATGATCCTAAAGCAAATGCAAGAGGATGGCATGATCACAAAAAAAGCGGCTGCTGATGCCAGCAAGGAAAAGCTGTCCTATCGCCCGCTCAAGCAAAAGCAGCTGCAAGCAAAGTTGGCCCCGTATTTTTATGATGATGTCATTCGCGAACTGAAACAAACGCTGGGTTTAACCGAGGAACAAATTGAAACGTATGGTCTTCATATCGAAACGACCTTACAACCTGAATTACAAAAAATCGCTGAAAAGACTTTAACCAACATCATGGATTCTGAATCAGGTATCCAAATTGGCTTAACCGCCATTCATCCCCAGACAGGTCATGTGCTCGCCCTCATCGGGGGAAGAGATTACGAGAAAAGCCCATTCAACCGGGTCACACAAGCGAAAAGACAGCCGGGTTCAACAATGAAACCACTTCTCTATTACATGGCTTTGCAAAATGGGTTTACACCAGCAACGGTGATGCGCAGTGAGGAAACCGTTTTTGAACTGGATGAGCAAGGAAGCGGCGCTGCTTATTCACCAAGCAACTATCACGGCTATTACGCCAATGACGGTATTACGATGCTTCAGGCTTTGGCTCTATCTGATAACATTTATGCGGTCAAAACCCATCTATTTTTAGGAATGGAACAGCTCGTACGTGCAGGCAAGGCGTTTGGGATTCACGAAAAACTAGATCAAGTGCCTTCACTTGCGCTAGGTACCTCACCTGTCAAACCAATCGAAATGACCAATGCTTACGCGATGCTGGTCAATGGAGGAAAACGCGTCAAACCAACCTTTATTACGAAAGTAACGGATGCAAAGGGCAATGTTCTATTTGAGGAGAAACAAAAACGAGAGCAAGTACTAGATGAAAAAGCAGCATTTGTCACCACTGACATGATGTCAGGGATGTTCAATGATCAATTAAATGGCTATACGAGTGTCACAGGACGTACCATTTCAAAAGATCTCACCAGAAATTATGGAGGAAAATCAGGGACGACAGGCGCTGACAGCTGGATGATCGGCTTCTCTCCCCAGCTCGTCACAGGTGTGTGGACCGGCTATGATAAAGGACGCACCATTGACTCGGTCAAAGAAACCGCCTATGCGAAAAAGATATGGGCTTCCTTTATGGAATCAGCCCTCTCAAACCAGCCAGCCTCCTCCTTCATGCCGCCAGACGGTGTAAAAGGCGTATATATCAATCCAAAAACCGGTGATCTCGCAGGCCCAGGATGCGAATCAAAGGTATTTACCTATTTTATAGAAGGAACGGAGCCGACCGGTGTCTGCTATGGTGCCGAGAACAAAGCATCTGAGCAAGACACGGCTCAGGATCAACAGCCTAAGAAATGGTGGGAAAAGTGGCTAAAACGTTAAAAATGGACATGAAAAACCCCGAGATCTGCATCTCGGGATTCTCCATGTCCTAGCTTTAACACCAGTTTACTGAAAAAACGACTGGAATTGGTATCCATTCATCATTCTTCACAAAAATTTCACAATTACTCAGGAACAGCCAATCCTTCTTTTAATTCATCTGTGGATGCTTCCCATAACGCCTCATTGTGACTCTTCAAGAAATCAGCGAGCACCTTTTTCGAACCATCATCCATATGACTGACAACGATTTTACGCTTCATGGATTTATCCATTAAATTCACATGCTCAGGAAGCGACTTATATCCTCTGCGGATCGAGCGGTCAACCGTCATTTCACAAGCTGTGACTCCTGCATAATATGGCCCCTCTTCTCTACGGTCAATTGTCACCCATACGAGCCAGTAAGGTTTTCCGTTAGGTACCTCTTCTTTGGTTTTTAAAAATTTAATTCCTTTTTCGACTGCACTTCTTGCATGCATCGCACCAATATCAATGACGGCTTCCTTTTCCTCCACATCAATGATCACTGGCGAGATATTATCAAGGCTGAGGGCACCTGCCCCAAAACCTCCATGCCCATCCGTTGCATCTGTTTTTTTAATGATATTAAAACCAATTGGTTTCTTCTTTTTACCTTCCATTCACTAAACCTCCTAAAGCAGCGGCTTCAAAATAAGATTAAACCAGTCAATAATTTGATTACGCATTCCGATCAATGGACCAAAAACAAACTGACCTAGCGGCGTGATGACGAAGATGAGGAAAATGATGATTCCATACTGTTCAAATTGCGTCATCTTTGCACGGATGCCGGGACTGACAACATCCTCAATAATACGATATCCATCCAGCGGCGGGATCGGTAATAAGTTAAATAGGAACAAAATCACGTTCAAGTTAATAAAGATTTGGAAGAAATAATCGATCCCCGGCTCAAAGCGCATGAGCGACTCCCCGCCAAATTTCTGAAGAAGCACATACACAAAAAAGCCTAGAAACGCCAACACCAAGTTACTTAATGGGCCAGCAATCGAGACGCAGATTCCTGCTAAGCGCGGGTTTTTGAAATGGTACCGATTCACAGGTACAGGCCTCGCCCAGCCAAACCCAGCCACAAAGATCAAGATCGTCCCGAAAACATCAAGGTGCTTCAATGGATTGAGCGTCAGTCTGCCTTGATTTTTAGCTGTCGGATCTCCAAAACGATACGCAACATATGCATGCGCCAGCTCGTGCATCGTAAAAGCCACAACAAGCGTAATGGCGACATATGGAATCAGTTCTAATGGATAAACAAGAAATTGGTCCAAAGGCATGAATCCCTCTTTCTTTCTATACAATGATTTACTTCATTCAGTATACTATAAGAAGTCCCTTAAACTAAAGGGAAGCGTAGCACTACAGGAAAAAGGAGGTTGCCATCATGCCGATTATCACCGTTCAAATGCTTGAAGGAAGAACAGATGAGCAGAAAAGAGCTCTTGTGGAGAAAGTCACAGATGCCGTTGTTGAAACAACAGGCGCAGGTGCAGAAAAAGTCTCTGTCATTATTGAAGAAATGAAAAAAGAACATTATGCTGTAGCAGGAAAGCGAATGAGCGACCTGTAAGCATATAAAAAGGACAAACACTTTTTCGGTGTTTGTCCTTTTGTCTCTTACCTTATCTGTACCAAGCTTTATTACGGTTCACTTGATTTTTATGAGCCGCATCGAAGTAATCGACAGTGTAAGAATAATCATAATTCATTAAGCAGACAATTCCGCTGCCTTGAGGGTCATGCGGCAAACCAAAGTTATGGCCGTATTCATGTGTAGCCGCTTTTGCTGTATTCGCTGTTCCTTGATCAAGGTTGACACTGAATGCACTTCCGCTCGGTGCACTATTGTAAACATAAGCGATTCCGCCTGCATCAAAGTTTGGATTTGCTGTAAATCCTGTGACAAAATCGTATCCTCTGCCATCAAAGCTGCGCTGAAGGTTAGACAAAATTTGTGATGCATTTGATCCTGAAGACGTCCAAGACCCTACGGCTTGTACGACAAAGTCCACATCATGATCACGGTTAAATGTCACATCCGCTTGCTCAATGATGCTGACAATGCGCGTCTGCCAATCACTATATTTCGCACGATACTGCGCATCAGCTACTGCGTAGACGGTCACTTTCTGACTGCCTGTACTAGCTTTTGTTGAAATCGAATCTCCTGTATTTGCTTTAAAGGTTCTAGACCCTACCTGTTTACCAGACTCGTCTAAAATTTTTGTTGTCACATCTCTTTCAATAGGAGGTGCCTTCGTCAAATCTTTAAAATCGTTTGCCTTTGGCAACCCTTCACTAATATGTGTTTCGAACGGCGCATGACCATGATCATGCCCATGACCTGCACTTGCAACTGGTGCTGAAGCTGAACTTACCCCCGGTAACAAACTACCTACCAATAAAAATGACAAAAAGACTGAACGCTTTTTCATTCCTATCCCTCCTTTGTTTTTCACAAGGTTATATATTCACTGAAAATTCACCATTTTCCTTCTATTCAGTCAAAAACAGGGAATTTGATATACAGGAAGAAAGTCGAATCATGTCATTTTCACTAATTTTTCGGATATTTTGACACACATTTCATCAAAAAACAGCACTTTTGGTCTGGGTCATTTACATAGTAATCATCCTCCTTTTCCTAAAATGATGTCATAGACCCAGCCACATCATATAAGGAAGAAAAAATTGATATTAGAAAAGATAAAGTCAGACTTTACTGATACGAATTATACTTCTTTGCGATTCTCCCTTATGATGAAGAACATAAAAACAATGCTACTTCAAAACAGAAGGGACGATCCACATGTCTGAAAAAAAGCACATACAATTTGGATTAATGTTACATGGTCCAGGAGGTCATATGAATGCATGGAAGGATGAATCCGTTCCAGCAGATGCAAGTGTGAACATTGATTATTATCAAGCAATGACAAAAAAGGCAGAAGCAGCGGGTTTCCGTTTTGTCTTTGTCGCAGATGGCTTATATATTCATGAACATTCAATTCCTCATTTCTTGAACCGATTTGAACCATTAACCATCTTATCCGCTCTTGCAGCGGTCACAAAACAGATTGGACTTGTGGGCACCGTATCCACTTCTTACAGTGAGCCCTTTACCATTGCACGGCAATTCGCATCCCTAGATAAATTAAGCAAAGGCCGGGCCGGATGGAATGTTGTGACTTCCCCACTTGAAGGCTCTGCTGAAAATCACATCATTCGTCCGCATCCAAGCCATTCACTTCGATATGAAATTGCAGAAGAATACTTAAAAGTAGTGAACGGCCTATGGAGCTCATGGGAAGAGGATGCTTTTATAAGAGATCGATCAACAGGGGTTTTCTTCGATCGGGATAAACTGCACACATTAAACCATCATGGCAAACACTTTTCTGTCAAAGGTCCTTTGAATATCGAACGATCTGAACAAGGTCAGCCCGTGATTTTTCAGGCAGGTGCGTCAGAGGCAGGAAAGGATCTAGCCGCAAAAGAAGCGGACGCAGTATTTACGAATGCAGACTCACTTGAGAAGGCGAAAGCATATTACCGCGACGTGAAAAATAGAGCCGCAGCGCTGGGCAGAAATCCAGCTGATATCAAAATTTTCCCTGGCATCCACCCGATTACAGGGAGAACAGTCGAAGAAGCAGAAGAAAAATATGAAGCCATTCAACATCTGGTTTCTATTGAAGAAGCCCTTCATTACCTGGGCAGGTTCTTTGATCACTTGGACTTCAGTCAATTTCCACTTGATGAGCCATTTCCTGATATCGGTGATGCCGGTTCAAACAGCTTTCAATCCACAACAGAATCGATTAAAAAAATGGCGAAAGAACAAAACTTGACCTTGAGAGAAGTCGCTCTACGAGTGACCACTCCCAAAAGTGCTTTTTTCGGAACTTATGAACAAGTGGCAGACCAGCTGATCCAATGGATCGAAGAAGATGCCGCAGATGGATTTATTTTTGGCGCGCCTATTCTAGCAAGCGGTTTATCTGAATGGACGGAACACGTCATTCCGATATTAGTAGAAAGAGGATATTACGACCCGAATTATCCAGCTCATACCCTTCGTGAAAATTTGGGTCTGCCTATTAAGAAAAATCAGTTTCTTAAACAAACCGTGAAATAAACATGAAAAGAGGGGTTCGCTCAAAGGCTACCCCTCTTTTCATGTTGGTTGATGAAGTCGATTTTCGATGAGATCAATGAATTGAAGTACGGCTCTTCCTGGCGAATCATTTGTTTTCCTCAATAGACCAACTGGCGGGGAAACATGAATGCCCTTTATTTCTAATACCTTGGTGCCTGGAAGGGTAAAGGAATGAGCAGTTCGTGTAAAAAGAGAGACACCTAATCCAGCCTGAACATAATGTTTATGGGACATGCTGCTCGTAATCTCTAACTTATTGTAATTGGTCCCAATGACATCGACGATTTGTTGTTCAATTTGAATACGGATGGGGCAATTGTGTGGCGTGAATAAAATGGTCTCATCCTTTAAATCTGTCACCTCCACTACCCCTTTTTCCGCTAATCGATGGGAAGACGGGACGAGCAGCACGATATCATCTTGAAAAAGAGGCTTATAGCTATTCTCCATCGAAGCTTCTGGTGCTCCGCAAATCGCAAAATCAATCTCATCATGAGAAAGTAAGGAACTCAACGTATTCGCATCCGCTACTTGCACAGAAAATTCTACATTAGGAAACCTTTCCTTGAATTCTGCAATAAGTGCAGGAAATTCTAAGCTGGCTGTAGGCTCAGAAACACCGATGCGAATGAACCCCGCAATGCCCACTTCTAAATCTTGGAGTGTTTTCGTCAATTTCTCATATTCATTGAGTAAAGAATTGGCTCTTTCATAAAAAAGCTGTCCTGATGCTGTTAACTTTAAGGTCTTCCCTCTTTCTAGAAGCTTCTCTCCAATTTCCTCTTCTAAATGTTTGATGTGCAAAGTGATGGTTGGCTGAGAATAATTCAGCGCTTCTGCTGCTTTTAAAAAATTTCCGTATTTCACGATCGTGGCAAAGGTGCGTATCGCTCGAATCTCCATGAAAACCCCTCTTCTCCCTATATTTTAAATATCTGAATCGTGTATTTATGATTACTAATTATACTTTTCTATTGGTTTGCCTTATTATAATTTATATTATCAACTATTCCAAGTTGTTTAGAAGGAATTATCAGAAATGGAGGAGACGAATTGGCAAAAGTAACGATTATAGCAGGCGGGCATTCCGTCCAATCTCGGTTAACCGGTGTCCTGCAACATATCCATCATCGTTTGGCGTTACATGGGATTGATGTTCATGTCATTCAAGTCCACCAGCTTCCTAGCGGCGCCTTAATAGGAGCAGATTTTTCAAACGAAGACATTGTGAAAGCCATTGAGCTTGTGAATGAGAGCGACGGTGTCATTGTGTTAACACCTGTCTACAAAGCGTCTTTTTCCGGTATTTTAAAAACTTTTTTAGATCTACTCCCCCAGAAAGCGTTACAAGGGAAACCCGTTCTCCCCTGTGTTTTAGGAGGAACATACGGACATTTGCTCGTCATTGAATATGCACTTAAACCGATCATTCATCAACTCGGTGCAACCGTCGTTCAATCTGGCGTGTATGTTGTCGATCAACAGGTCTCAAAGCAGGATTCAGATAGCTATGTGCTTGATCCAGATGCCACAAACAGATTAAACCTCGCACTATCTCAATATCAAAGTCTAATAGGAGGAACAGCCAATGTCGCTCACCCTTAGTATTCTTGATCAAAGCCTCGTCAGTGAAAACGAGAAAGCAGAGACGGGTATTCAGCATACTGTCAGATTGGCTGAAGCAGCAGATCAGCTTGGTTATCACAGGTTTTGGGTGTCTGAACATCACAATAATTCTCAAGTGGCAGGATCATCCCCTGAAGCCCTCGCTGGTTATCTTTTAGCAAAAACGAACCATTTGCGAATTGGGTCTGGCGGTGTCATGCTTCAGCATTACAGCCCGTTTAAGGTGGCTGAAACATTTCATGTACTGGCATCACTAGCGCCTGGCAGAGTCGATTTAGGCGTTGGGAAAGCACCGGGAGGGTTGAACCTCTCGACACAAGCGCTTCAGGAAGATTATCAAGCGTCACGGAAAGACTTTTCTCAAAAATTAGTGGATCTCAAAACGTATCTTACTGAACAAGCAAATGAATTAAATGCTCAGCCAATTCCTAGCGTATCACCCGACATGTTCCTTCTAGGCGGCAGTATTGAGAGCGCGGAATTCGCAGCAAAACTTGGGATATCCTTTGTGTTTGCCTATTTTATTAACGGGGATGACGCATTATTAAAAGAAGCAAGAGAGACTTTTCAAAAATTCAAGACACAGAACACGCACCAGCAATTTCTTCTCGCCATCACCGTATCTGTAGCAGAAGACCACGAACAAGCCCTCTCGTACATCAAGCAAAAGGAAACAGTAAAGGTCTCCTTTTCCGATGGAAGAAAGCTTAATGTGACGTCACTAGAAGATGCAGAAAAGCTGGTGAAAGGAACAAACAAGGAACACTACAACATTCACGTTCAAAAAACCGGTTATACCGCTGGCACAAAAGAAACCGTTCATCACCGGCTGACTGAACTAGCCGAGACATATGAGATCAACGAGTTCATTGTGCTATCTCCGATTGTAGACATTGAGGCAAGAATAGCGTCTATCACATTATTAAAAGAAGCATTTGATCATGAACTAACAGCAAAAAAACAAATAAACCAAGAGGTGAGCGTCTAATGTCAAATAATCAAAAAATCATTTTATGGAGCAAAAATGGATGCAGCTTTTGTCAGGACATTCAGTCCTATTTCAACGAACAGCACATTACTTATTCAACCATTGATGTAACAGAGCATGATCATTACAGAAATATTTTAGAAGAAAAATACGGCGTCCGTTACGTGCCAGTAGTAGAAATCAGCCGTGATCCCCACGTGTATCAAGCATTGCTGAATCCAGATATCGATACTTTACGAAAAGCGTTGAGCTGACATTACACACTACCCTTTTGATTGGAGGTTTGTCATGAGTCGAGATATTTTTCGCATCGCTACCGAAGAAGATGCACCGGCTTTTCTAGAATTGCTGTCCAGTGCATTTAAACCGCTTGGAGAAATGGGCATTGATTGGCCATCCACGAACGCCACACTTGAAATGGTCACAGAAAACATCAAACAATCCGTTGCTGTTGTGTTAGAACGAGACGGGCGGCTCATATCAACCATCACTATACGTTTTCCATGGGAGAGCACTCAACCAGTTTCAGGCTATCCATTTGTTTGGTGGTTTGCCACAGCTCCTGATTTAGCCGGTCAAGGGATTGGAAATAAGCTGCTCGATTATGTAGAAAACACCTTGCTCCGGCAGACATTTAAAGCACCAGCATACACACTAGGCACTTCTGGCCGGAAACACCCCTGGCTTCTAGAGATGTACGAACGAAAGGGCTATACAGCATATATTGAACGTGAAGCCGATAATGGCGACTTAGGTGTATTAATGTATAAAGTCCTCATCCCTGAACGGTTCGATGCCGCCATATTAGGCGCACCGCCCTCAGAAGAAAAAGTCCAAACGACTTCAACATAGGAGGTGATTCAACATGGGGGAGTTTTTCAAATGGGAGTATGTCGTCACACTCTTCCCTAAAGTATTGTCAGCCCTTCCAACAACCTTACTAATCGTTTTATTTGCCACTTTGATTGGCAGTTTTCTTGGATTCATTCTTGCTTATTTTCGAATTGAGCGTATTCCCATCCTGCATCAGCTCAGTGCAATTTATGTCTCATTTATTCGCGGAACACCTATCCTTGTTCAAATGTTTATTGTGTTTTATGGCCTGCCTGGTGTGCTTGCAACAATTGGGCTTGATATCTCCATGTGGAACAAATTGATCTTTCTGTATATTACATATGGACTCAATACAGCTGGGTATTTTTCAGAAATATTCCGATCTGCCCTATCGAGTGTCCCAGCATCTCAATATGAAGCGGCCGCCTCGATTGGACTGACGAAATGGCAGATTTATAGAAGAACGCTTATTCCTCAGGCAGGGAGAATCGCCCTTCCTAATATCGGCGTGGCCATTATCAACTTATTACAAAATACCTCCCTCGCCTTTACATTAGGTGTGATGGACATGATCGGAAAGGTTCAAACATTAGGGGCTTTATACTATCGCGTATTAGAAGGATACTTTATTGCTGCCGTTATATTTATCATTTTAAGTATGGTGTTAGAAAAATCATTTGACCTATTGGAAAAACGGATCAATACACCGAAAACAAAAAAACAGCGACAGACGGCATTGCTTCCCTTAAAAAGAGCCGAAGCGGCCTTCACTGTAGAAAAACGTGCAAAATAAACTGGGGAGGAATTTACATGAAAAATAATAGAATATTCAGTAATAATTACATCATCGGTCTGCTTCTACTTGGTTCATTGCTCCTTGCCGCCTGCGGAAATAATGAGCAATCGGATGAAGTCAAAGCAGAAGCAAACAATAATGACCCAGATGCAAAAGAAATCGTCATTGGGACAGGGAACGCCTATCAGCCCTTCGTTTACTTAGATGAAAACGGCAAATTAACAGGCTACGAGAAGGCTGTATTAGATGAAGTGGATCAGCTGCTGCCACAATATAAGTTTAAATATGAATCCTTTGAGTTTAAAAATATTCTGCCTGCTTTAGATGCCGGTAAAGTTGATCTCGCTGCACACCAATATGAAATCAATGACGAGCGTCAGAAGAAATATCTATTTGGAAAAGTTGGCTACACAGATTATACAAGCTATGTGGTGGTGAATAAAGCATCCGGTCATGACTTTCAAAGCCTGGACGATTTAGCCGGACACAAAGTGCACACCTCTACAGGAAGTAATTTCGCTTATCTTCTAGAGCAATATAACGCAAAGCATGATCGGAAAATTGACATTGTCTACGGGGATGGCGGGAACGAAATTTTAGTCAAAAACCTGCAGAATGGCACGGTCGATGCTGCCTTACTCACAAAGTATGACGTCAATAAGCTAAACAAACAGTTCAATGCTCATCTTGTGACATCCGGAAAGCCTGTAAACGTATCTAAAACGTATTATTTATACCAAAAAAACAATACGAAACTTCAAAAGGACATTGATCAAGCCCTGCAAAAACTGATTGATAACGGCAAGCTCGCTGAATTGTCTAAAAAAATATTGGGCGGAGACTTTACTACATCATAAGAAAGGAGCGATCTGAGTGGATTTTGACGTTGCTTTTATGTTTCAGGCCTTTGTAGCCGCACTTCATTATTTGCCAACGACGCTGCTATTAGGCTTTCTTCCGCTAGTATTCGGCTCCATCTTTGGCTTTGGTATTGCCCTTATCCGTTTTTATCAAGTGCCTGTATTGTCTCCATTGTTCAAATGGTTTGTGGCGATTTTTAAAGCCATTCCTGTTGTATTAATCTTGCTCGTATCTTATCTTATTTTTTCCGATTCGCTCGATCAATTGGCTGCATCTCTTTCGCTGCCCATCCGTTTTAGCGATTTAGATAGACGATGGATTGCCATTTTCGCCCTTTCTTTATATGCCGTCAGCGGGTTATCAGAGATATTTCGAAGCTCTCTTGCGTCCATCCCAAAGGGTCAATTTGATGCCGCTCTATCCGTTGGTTTCACAGGCAGGCAGGTGTTGCGAAGAGTGATCATTCCACAAGTCTTTCCCATCTCTCTTCCTTTACTGAACAACATGCTCATCAGTTTAATCAAAGCCTCTTCTCTCGTCTCTATGGTGTCTGTGGTCGATATTTTAAACGGCGCTTTAATCAAAGCCAATGTGAATTACCGTTATCTTGAAGCATACATTGCTGTTGCCCTTATTTACTGGGCTTTGTGTGCCTCTATTGAAGCCATCACTGCTGGATATGAGAAATATGTACACAAAAGTAAAAGGGGGCGGTTCGCATGATTCACATCAAACAAGTGCATAAAGCATTCGGTCAAAACCAGATTCTAAAGGGAATTGATTTAACGGTGGAAAAAGGCGAAGTCGTTGTCATTTTAGGTCCGAGCGGCTCTGGGAAATCAACATTTCTCAGATGCTTAAATTTTCTTGAGCGTGCGGATCAAGGTGAAATCAGCATTGATCAGACCACTGTCACTTTCAATCAAGCAAAACCGAAAGACATTCTAGCAATTCGCAGAAAAACAGCCATGGTCTTTCAGCAATACGACCTGTTTATTCATAAGACAGCACTTGAGAATGTCATGGAAGGCTTAGTCATTGCCCGTAAACAACCGAAAGACCAAGCCTATGACACAGCCCTCCATTTGCTCACAAAAGTAGGGTTACTAGAGAAAAAAGATGCCTATCCGCATCAATTATCTGGCGGACAGCAGCAGCGAGTAGGCATTGCAAGAGCACTTGCATTGAATCCGGAGGTCATTTTGTTTGATGAACCGACCTCCGCTTTAGATCCCGAGCTTGTAGGTGAAACACTTGACGTCATTAAACAAGTGGCACAAACAGGCGTCACCATGATCATCGTCACGCATGAGATGAGCTTTGCCTATGATATTGCCGACAGGGTCATTTTCATGGAAGATGGTGTGATTGTCGAATCAGGCACACCAGAAGAAGTCTTTGAACAGACGAAAGAAGAACGGACGAAACAATTTTTAGCAAGATTTTCTTATCATCATTCCTAAAAAACAAGTCGATCCATGAGGTCGACTTGTTTCTGTTTCTATATGCGTGCAAAATAAAAACCAGTCTGTTCTAGCCATTGGCTATCACAAACTGGTTCTTGTCGTTAGTTCAATTCCTTCAACTGATCAATATACGCAAGGGCTGCCTCAAATTCTTCGTCCGTATAGCGCTGCTTGCTTTTAATGGTGAAGACCTTTTCCTTTACCTCATCTTTTGGCAGATCATCAAAGTATAAAATCGTTGAGACAAGCTCTAGAAAACGAGACGATTGCTCATTCATCTGCTGCGTCAGCACTTTGAGGTCAGGCATGTACACTTCACACTGATCGAGAAACTCTTTCCCATTGTCCGTCAGCGAATAACGATATTGATAGTATCCGCCCTTTTTTTCCTTCATTTCGTCCAAGAATCCAAGGTTGCACAGCTCTTCAATTCTGAGCGTCAACTCCTCTGAATAGGGGCCATAAAAATGAAAATCGTATTTCTCGTAAAAAGGCAAATCTAGCTTTTTTGCTATGTAAATCATTTTTTGCAGCTTCTTCCGTCCAACGATTTCCCCAGATTCAGAGAACACCTTCATCAACTTTGCATGCTCTTTCAACAAATTCCCGACATCTCCTTTTTCAGTACTTCCTTATCCCAATCCAAGCAGCTTCATGATCGCCTTCTTTTCTTCAGCTTTTTCCGACATATCTACAATTAAGTCCATCGGGAAATAAAGTTTATGATCGGTTCTTCGTTTACCGGAAATGGCGTCAACAATATCTGACTGTCTCGACAGTTCTTTAATATGACCACTTTGCGTCAAAAGGTGGATCGGCAGCCGCTCTTCTTCTTCGCCCGGTCTATAAAAGTCATAAGGCAAATCAGAGGAAGAATCGACCACTAAATAATAGTCAGGATCAATTCCTGCTTCTTTGAACAAAGCAGTCAGCTTGAAATATTTCGTCATTTCTTCGTTAGGATTAAACTCTGTATATTGGAATAAACGGCGGTTCATAAAACGGCGGCACAAATCAGCCAGCACGTGATCTTCTTCATCTTCCCACGCCTGAAAATAAAATAAGACAATGGATTCATCCAGCTTAATATAGTCCTCTGTGGTGACATTTCCTTCAAAAATTGAATAAAAATGAACCGGGGCATGTGTAAAAATGTAGCCAGTTTCATGCAGCTCTTTTGCACGATGGAGGATTTTTGTTAAAATGACCTCCGCGCTGCGGGTCACTGGGTGGAAATACACTTGCCAGTACATTTGATAGCGGCTCATAATATAATCCTCTACGGCATGCATCCCGCTCTGTTTCATCACAATCTGATCTTCTCTTGGACGCATCACGCGTAAAATACGTTCCATATCAAAGTGACCATAGCTGACGCCTGTATAGTAAGCATCACGCTGCAAGTAATCCATTCGGTCGGCATCAATTTGACTTGAAATCAAACTGACCACCTGTTTGTTTTGATACGTTTTGGCAATGACTTCTGCTACATGCTTTGGAAAATCGTCACTGACCCGGCGCAGCACTTCATTTACTTCCGTCTGCCCTAAAATGATATCTCTTGTAAACGATTCATGATCTAAATGAAAGACCTTTTCAAAGGAATGAGAAAACGGACCATGTCCAAGGTCATGAAGCAGGGCGGCACTCAGTACAAGCTCACGCTCCCCTTCATCCCATTCGGGTCTTCCTTTAAACACATCATCCACAATTCGTCTGACAATCTCGTATACACCGAGTGAATGATTAAATCGGCTGTGTTCTGCCCCATGAAACGTTAAATAAGTCGTGCCTAGCTGTTTAATTCGTCTAAGGCGCTGGAACTCTCTAGTTCCGATTAAATCCCATATCAATGCATCCCGTACGTGAACATAGCGGTGCACAGGATCTTTAAATACCTTTTCTTCGGATAATTTCCCTTTTGGATACGCCATCGTTTCGTCCCTCTTTTTTTAAGACGTGTTTCTATTATATCGGGTAACTTTTCCCGAAAACATCCTTGAATTTGCTGGCGAATGTGTTCTCATAGATTGAACGGACGTAAAAAGCCCGACCTGACAGGGACGGACCTCTTTTTAGGTCGACTGAACACATTCAGTGACATTTATTTGACTTTTTTTTGAACCTTTTCGAGTAACTCATCTTCTGTTGGTGCGGATAATGGGCGATTGTTCACAAACGCAAAAGCCTTTTTTCGTCCTGGACCGCAATACGATTGACAGCCAATCTCAATTTTTGCATCAGGGTCAACCGATTTAAGTCGAGGCAATAACGTTTTTAGGTTCGTCGCATCACAATCGTCACATACGCGAAACTCATTAGCCATGTTCTTACGCTTCCTTTCAATGATGAAACTTCATTCTATATGAAACAGTTGGACAACTAAGAGTGAATAATATACCACCCAACATTGTACATCGAAGCGACTGGAGTTGCAAGACGCATTGTAAGCACAGAGACGTATTCACATAAAAGCTAGTATTTTCCACTATCCTTTTAGCAAACTTGTATAAACCTTCTTCAACTTGGCTAATCTAATACCATCAAATCTTATGGGGGTTTAAACACATGTCAAAACAAAGACAAGATGCTTGGTCAGAGGAAAATGATCTCCTTCTGGCAGAAACCGTCTTACGTCACGTCAGAGAGGGCAGTACACAACTGAACGCATTTGAAGAAGTTGGAGACAAGCTAAACCGTACCTCAGCGGCATGCGGATTTAGATGGAATGCTGTCGTAAGGCATCAATATGAAAAAGCATTGGCACTTGCCAAAAAACAGCGTAAACAACGCATGCGTGCACTCGGCAATGGGCAGCCTGCAAAAAAACGTTTGCTCTATCAGCCGCAAGTTGAAGAAACGATCACACAGGAAGAGTTCTCTCAAGAACTGGAACCTGCGCAAGAAGAAACGTTTGCACCTGCAGCCGAAACAGCCGAACAGCTTCAGTTTGTGGATCAAAGCTACAATGAAGAGTTAGCTAGTTTATCACATTTATTGTCACAGGCTTCTCAAGTGACAGAGAAAAAGCCAGAAGCCAATCCATTTGGGCAGCGCCAAGAGTTAACCATTGAAGATATCATTGATTTCTTACGCCGCTATGAAGGCGATGGACAGCAATCATCTGCCTTACGGATGGAAAACAGCCGGTTAAAACGAGAAAACAACGAACTTTCACATAAAGTGTCTCAACTAGAAGCTGAAGTGAAAAAGCTTGAAAAGGATCAGCTCACCATTCAAGAAGATTATGAAACACTCGTCAAAATCATGAACCGTGCAAGAAAACTAGTTTTGTTTGAAGAGGATGACAGTGCCGCACCAACCTTTAAAATGGACCGGAACGGCAACCTTGAAAAAATGGCTGAATAACCAAAAAGTGCTCCCCACCTGCGGGAAGCACTTTTTTAAATATCCAAAAATAGCATCACGCTAAAAAGGACATTGATCAAGAAGACGAACATAAAAATATACCTAACTTGCCTCACCTGAAAATCACCAAAGATAAAAATATAAAGCCCTGCGATACCAAGCGTCAGTACAGGCTGAAGAAACGGCACGAAAAGCGAAATGCCGTAACCGGCTCCTATGATGACAGGAAGCCATAGTAAATAGAGGTAACTGCCATTTTTAGATTTCAAGAAACCACTCCCTCTCTTTCTTCTATCTGCTTGATTTCAGGCTGAACAAACTTGAGTCCAATCATTGTACGACCTCGCTTTTGTGATGTCCAAATCGCAATCGCCGGCTGATCCGTTAGAGATTCTGTGTCAATGGTGATCAGCACTTTCCCATCTAATTCAATTGAATCTTCAAACTCAATTTTGCACCCAGATAAACTGATATCATGTATGATCACCGGCATCTTCTCTGCTAGTCGGTCCTCATAGGCGATCGTACCTGTCACACCTTGCAAAGGCCTTCTCATCCATTTGCGACGCAGAGCCTTTGGTACCTTCTCCGTTTCTCTTAAAAAGCGGAGAAACGTGCGAACAGCATGAGATTTTTTCTCACGATCCGTCACCGCTACATGCTCTCGTGTGAATAAGAAACGGATCAGTGATAAATACTCTGATTTTTTGGTGTCAGTAAAAGCAACACCAACCATCAGCTTGTCTCCCTCTGGATAACTCCAAACCACATCACACGCCACACTTTCATCCTCTGAAAAGAATAATTGCGTTTGTCCTTGATAAAGAGAAGACGCTTGGTCCAATGGAATGGATAGACGCGCACCTGAATCACTCATATCTAGTAGAAAACAAACAATCGACTGATCTTGATGATCAGAACGCAGATGCCCCTCTTTTTCAATGACAAATCGCTCTGATTTCCGGTAACGCGGTCGATCAAACGCCACTAGCAGTGCCATGGATAGACCTGCACCGTTATAAAGCACCCAAAAAATATTAATCAACATGAGATCAGCGTTCATCGTCCCATTTACCTTCACATCGTAACCTATTTTCACAAGGGCAAGCAATGAGAGCAGCAAGAAGATCAGATGGGGAATCATCGTTTTCAAATGAAAATGCCTTTTGTCCGTTTGAATTCCCTTCGGTGTCACCAGAAATTCAACCCGTTTTTTCAAGAACAGTTCACTGAGTGCCACACCAGCTAAGTGGAATGCCATTGAACTTTCATAAATATGACTCCAAAACATACTTCTTTTTTGATTCGACACAAGTTTAAATGCTAAATACGAGCTAAAGAACGCCGGCAGCCAAAACATGAAAACGGACTGGAAATCTGCCCAGAAACTTTGAATACCAAACAATAAAAACAAAATCGGTGTGAGAATGTAAATCATTTTAAACAAACCGTTAAACCAATACACAATGCCATCTAAATAAAGAACACGCTGCATCAGCGTTAAGCCGCGCACCTTCAAAGGATTAAACTTACGGGCACACTGAATGTTCCCTCTCGACCAGCGATCTCTCTGCTTTAACAGATCAAGCCAGCTTTCAGGTGCCAGACCGACGGCTAATACTTCTCCGACAGACACAGATTTGAATTTCCCCTGGAGAAGCATTCCTGTTGCCATGTCTTCTGTAATCACTCCAGTAGCAAATCCGCCAATTTCATCTAATGCCGTTCTTCTAAATACCGTATTACTCCCAACATACATGACGGCATTAAACCGATCCTTACCAGCTTGGAGAGTTTGCATGAAGAAGTCCTGCTCATTTGGAATTCGATCTTTCGAGAACATATTATATTGGAAAGGATCTTCGTTATAAAACGCCTGTGGAACTTGAACAAACGCAGTTGCTCCATCATGAAAATAGGGCACTGTTTTTTCTAAAAATGAAGGAAGAGGGACCATATCTGCATCAAGTGTCAGAATCAGCTCTCCATCCGTTTGAGACATCGCATGATTTAAATTACCTGCCTTAGCAAATCTGTTATCTGTTCTTGTCAGATAATGGACACCAAACTCAGAAGCAAGCTGCTCTACAGCTTCCCTATTGCCATCATCACATAAATAAATTTGAACGCTTTCCTTCGGATAAGAGAGATTCAAACAACCTGCAACAGTGCGTTTCAGCACCTCAATCGGTTCATTATATGTAGCTATGAAAATATCAACTGTTGGCAGCCTTTCAAGATCACTAATCATGACTTGTTTCCGATTTGAAGGCTTCCAAACAAGTGTATAAAACACAAGCAGCTGGATAAATCCAATGCATTCACAGGCAACAAGCAAAATGCCCATGACAATATTAAAAGTACCTTCATGCGGCAATGTAAAGAAGAGACGCCAGCAAATATAGGCAGCATTTGTTAACACACAAAGCACAATGATGATTTTTTTCACAGTAGAGGCCATTGGCTGGATACGATATATCATATACAACAAAGACAAAATACAAAGCATAAACAGCGGGTAATACGTGGTGATGAATGACAAAACATTTTCCTTCTTTCTTATGTCATAGAGGACTATCACATATAAAATGTCATAGCAAAGGAGGGGATTCTTCCATTACATTGCCCCTCCATTTCTATATAAATCATTTCCACAATCGATCTAACTGATTTGAATAAAAGTCAATGGCCTTTCGATAACTCAAAATAGCAGGATCGTTTGTCGTCTCAGTTAAACAGTTCAGTAATATTTCCATTGCTTTGCTATGTTCATTTAAATTATACAAAGTCATGGCATAAAACGTTTGAATGGCTTTATTATGCGGATAAGCTTCCATCGCATGGAGGAATATCTGTTTTGACTTTTCATATTCCCCTAAGGTTCTGTATGTACTTCCTAATCCTAAGAAAGCATCTTCTCTTTCTTCTGAAGACAAACCTAGCTCAAGCGCCCTCTCATAAAAAAAGACAGCTTGTTTTTCCTTCCCTAACACATCATAGCTCCAAGCACATTGATAGTGAATGGAGGCATGATCTGGATACTCTTCTACAAGACGGATGAGCATGTCATTGGATTCTTGAAGATGTCCATTTTCTCGAAGTTCCATCGCTTTCAGAAGTTTCGTTTCCATTACATCACCCCTATTGTTAAGATGGCTGGAAAGATATGTTTACGAGAACACTTTCTCATTCCGCTCAATCATCCGCGTCATGTTTTTCTCAAACTCCAGCTGTTCCTCGGTGGTCAACCCTGAAGCGGTCAGTTGCTCGCTCAGCTTTTGAAGTTCTTCTAGTAAAAGACGCATGAGAAACGCACAGTCAATGGGTTTTCCAGTTAATTCTGATAGGGATGCCATCGTATCAGGCTGTATATCAGGGAATACCGCTTTCACCTCATGCCGTTTATCCTTTAAGGCCGCCTCATAAAAACGGCGAATCAAATCAGCTCGTTCCCGGCCGCTTCCATCTGCACACAAATAGATTTGCACAGCGACCCCTCCGCGTAATCTACGCTGAGAAATGCCGGCAAATTTCTTTCCATTGATGCTCAAATCGTAGCTACCTGGACAGTAAGAGCCGACAATTTCATAGGCTTCAATGTCCACCTCATACATCGACAGCATCCGGCGGATCAATTCCACCATCGCATCATATCCTCGGTCAATATCAATGCCCTTCTTTTGTTCCGCAAAGATTAAAGACACATTCAGTACGCCTTCATCCAGCACAACAGCAAGACCGCCTGAATTGCGCACAATGACGCGATATCCCTCTTCCTCAAGAAGCTTTACACCATCTTGGAGAAATGGAAGTCTTGTATCCTGAATCCCAAGAACGATCGTATTGTGGTGCACCCAAGAACGCGCTGTCGCTGGCGAGAGTCCTTTCCCGACCGACGCACAAAGCGTATCATCCATCGCAAAAGATTGCTTTGGATCTACATAGAGTCCAAGGCTCGATTGATCTATGATTCGCCATGTCGGCTGTGTCAGTAACTCAATAGGTTCATTTTTCATGTCCTGCATATCCTCTCGTTCATAAACTGTGTTTATTATAACATGGAGGGAGAATGAGAGAGAAAAAAGCTCTATGACAAGGAACGTCACAGAGCTTTTCAACTGGATGCTTTGGTTTTCTTGTTCTTCCTTTTCGCGATGAAATAAACAGCTGTAATTAAAATGACAGGAACCCCAACCACGAGGCACGCAGCGATCAATGTGTTCCACGGCAAATCGATCATCTCCTTAATAGACTAAACTTCTATGAAACAGCCGTGACTTACCCAGCTTAACAAGTCTTCAGCCACCAATTCCGCATGCTGAGGGTCCATCACACCAACATCGACGATCCACACTTTTTTCTCCTCTTCTGCCTGCCGCATAAGAAATACCCGCCCGCCGCCATCGTCACCAATGGCTACATAGCCGCTTGCATAATGATGGACTTCCCATGTTTTATTGCGTTCCACTATGTCCTCAGTTCCGTATAGTAGAACATCGCCTTCGACGGAACATCCATTTGTCTGTTTTAGCAAGGTCTTATAAGCATGGGGTAGCAGCATGTTTAGCTGGGATTCTGCCTCTTTGATATGTATATCACTTGCTGGTTTGTTTATGACCAGGTTGGGAATCTGAGAAAAATGAATCATTTTGAAAGCCTCCTAAAAGGTTGAACTAGCGTTTATTCAGCTGATTTTGTCATAATCATTTTATACACCCGCAGGAGCACCTTTAATAGAAAATAGAAAATGATGACATCGAGTATAAAACCTAAAAATAGAAATTCAACACCATAATTTGAATGCAGGACTAGCCAATCAATGGGAAAACCTCGATAATCCGAACCGGCATGTGGGACATAAACCCCTCTCATAAAAGCTGTCCCAATGACGAGAAGAACACTGATGCTTAATAGCCAATTGACTGTTTTTTTGTTGATGTGTTTTTTCTGATTCATACGAATTCCTTTCTGTGTTTTTGTATCGCTTTCTAATATAAAGACTTCTACCTATCACTATATAATCAATACAACAATTCTTTTAGTAGACTTTCCGCTTTATGTAACTCATCTAAAAATGGATTTAGATAATCATTATGACTATCCAAGTAAGCCCTAACTCCGCCAATGATAAAGATCTTTTGGAGATCATCATTGGCTTGCATGATTCTTTGGGCATTCTTGTATCTTCTATATATTAATTCAAGTACACCTTGATGGATCTCTTGCGAATATTCTTTTTCTAGGATGTTGATGACCGTTTGGATTTGTTTCGTTAGTTCTTGTTTTTTGTTCATTTTGTTCTCCTATTTACAGCTTTTTGGAACAAAAACAAAGCCGATGCTCGAATCGTTATATTTCGAATATACAAAAGACCCTCTTACAGAGGGCTCTTATTACACCTATTGTTTTTATTCTTCAAGGGATAATTCCCATAACTTTTGACCGTTTGCTAAATACACTGCATTAGGTGGATCATCATAAAGGGATATTTCTACTAAAGACCTTTCTTCTCCTATCAACCAATCATACACTCTGCTTTCTTTATTTGGAGACGATATGATGTTCTCTACTCTAAAAGCAACGGCATAATATTCAACGTAATTGATATCATCATCCTCTAACCCATTATCAGTTTCGTAAAGTGTGTCTGGTTTCCCTATGATCTTTAATCCGTTACCCCACTCTAATATCAGCTCTTCCCCGCCGTAATCATCTAATGTTTTTATTAAAGGGTTATATTCCATAAGTATCCACCTTTTTAATTTAA
Source organism: Bacillus sp. BS1807G30 (assembly GCF_040047675.1). Taxonomy (NCBI): domain Bacteria; kingdom Bacillati; phylum Bacillota; class Bacilli; order Caryophanales; family Bacillaceae; genus Bacillus; species Bacillus sp. BS1807G30. Next base: position 3,384,893 of record NZ_CP157353.1, read on the forward strand.
TTCTAATGGTTTTGAAGGTACGATATGAGCACCATCTTTTGAATAATGTATTGTGCCTCTAGTAGTCTCTATATATTGTTGAGTTTTCATATCATAAGTCTTTCCTATCTTTTGACCAAAATCTATAACTTCTCTCCCGTTTTTTAGGAATTCCCCTCTACCAGCGTATTTATCAAGCAATTCTTGTGCCTTTTTATTATCTCCGTAAAAAATGCTTTTCTTTTTTCCGTTTGCTACTTCTTGCTTGTAATTTGGTGTTTCCGGAATATGTTTTTCTTGAGCTCCTGATTTTACTTTTGCAGGGAAACCATTTACTTCACGGTAAGGTCCTTTAGGTACGGATTGTTTACCGTAAGCAGGTGTTTTAACCCTCTTCACATTCTTCCCTTGCTCCAACCTAAAAACATATTTCCCAACCTTCACTATTTTCGTGATTGGGATGATAGAGGCTGCGGATAAAGCTTGGTCTGTGCTGCTGATGTTTCGGCTGGTTTCTGGGTCTTTGCCGGTGACGGCTCGATAACCGTCATAGATTCCGCTGTATTCTAGGATGATGTTTTCGGTTGTTGAGACAACTTCACCGTCTAATATGCGTTTCGCATTGCCTCGGCTCCGGCTTTCTGGGATTTTGTCTACTTCTTCTATTCTAACTTCACCGTTTGCGATATACGTTCGGATGATTTGTTTATTGGCGTAAACGGTGTATCGGCCGCCAATAAAATCAATATCGGATGAGTCGGTGACGACTTCATCTGCTATATCGAATTCTTTTAATTTTTTAATGCCTTTGACGTTGTATAGTTTACCATTTATGACCCTGATGTCTCTATGAATCTTGTTTTTCCCGTTCACAGCTTCCCTTTGCAATGTCGTAAGTGATGGATCGTTTGCTGTGACTTGTTGATTAATGTTTTTATGAGATTCGTCCCGAACAACCGTCTCCACATTCGCCTGTTGTTTCTCTCTCAGCTTCTTCAGCATGATCATCATCGGGTTTTCTTTCGTGTTGTCTATTTTGTCATTCAATCCACTGATGGTGCTGCTTATTTTTTCTTCTTTTCCATTTTTGAAAATAGATCCTTTTTGATAGCTCGTGATGTCGATTTTTGGACCAGTGAACATGGTGCTTAAAGTATTGATGTATTGCTTCATTGTTTGCAATGCACTTGTTGTTTCGTTCATAGCACTTGTTTGTTCTCTGTCAAAGGCATGGAGCAGTCCAATGGTTCTGGATGCCTCAAGCCACGCTTTTTGATAGTTCTGTTGAAAAGCAGACTCGTCTACATGAGGCAAGTGAACGATATGACTGACCCTGCCGATCGCCTGGCTCACATCTGAAACAATGTCAGAAATCGCTCGCTCCGCTTTTTTTAAACCTGAATCAAGTTCGTGTTCGATGAATGTTTGTGAAATAAAACCGTGTTGATTTGATTCAAGGGCATGAAGTGCCTGTTTTGTTTGTTTGAGCGCAGAACTGTATTCCTCAATGACAACCTGAAAGAATTGCAGGAAGGGAATATGGCATTCTGTATAAAAGGAGCGGATGGCTTGTCCTGCCTCTCCCTTTAGTGCGCCATCAAGTGAGATGATCTGTTGGATTTGTTTTTCTATGGAGCTAATCTGTTGTGATTGCTGCTTCAATGTATTCAGCGTTTGGTCAATTCCGTTTATTAGCGCAAAAGCATCAAGGGTTTTCATTGCGTTCTCCTTTATTTTCTTTTACTGCTGGAAGCAAGCGCCTTGTCCGTTTCGATCATGGTGTTCACCGCTTGTTCTGTTTGTACAAGTTGTTTCTGAAGAATGTCTATATAGGATGTACTTAATTCGTTCAGCTGCTGATTGATTTTTTCTAATGTGTCTGCCGTCAGGAGCTGATTTCTTCCTTTGATGGTTGTTGGAAGTGTTGCATTCATTTGAGCGCCTGATTGTTTTGCATGCTGTAATACTCGTTTGACCTGACTGGCATCTATTTTAATTTCTCTGCTCATGTGACTACCCTCTTTTTTCTTTCAGTTGTTTCTGCTTTTCTATCTCTATTTTTCTTTCAACCGAATGAATTTCATGTTCTAATGAATGGATCTCTGATTTTAAGTCGCTGATTTTCTCATCAATTCGGTTCACTAGATTGGTCAGCTGTATACTTTTTATCTCTTGACTGGCGGATGCCATCTCGTCTCGAATGTCATCAAACGTATCTGCGAGATGGCCAAACCATGTATGTGATGTCAGATCTGGATGAGTCATTTTTTTGGTAGCATCTTCCAGAGCAGACTTTGCTTCTTTTATTTCTTTTCGACTCATGCTCAGTTCTGTGATTTGTTCTTTTTTTATGGATATGTCTGCCTTTAACGAATACAAGGCTGTTGTATAACCGATGATAGCTCCAGACATCGTCAAACACCTCTATTCCTCAAATAGTCCTCCGTTATGTTACCATTTACTAGCACAAGAGGCATATGATTGAAAACGAATTCACTAAAAAATGAATCGTATGTATTGGGTTTTTATACCTAATTCACACGCACAAAAAAGCTGAATTCATCAACTGAATCCAGCTTTTCATGCTTATTTGAGCGAATCACCTGCTGATGCTGATGGATGATCGCTAAATGAGGTGTCTTTCTTCTCAGGGATATAATGGAGTGAAAACCCGACAAGGCTAAAAAAGGCACTTAACACCAGTGTTGGGTTTTTAAATAGGTTTGTACTAGCAATGATCATATCTCCCTTTTGCAAGAGTATTCCTAGTATTTGACCGAATACCAACAACGTTCCTGACGTTAGAAATAGGACAAGCAGCACTTTAAATAAGAATTCCATCAATACTCTCATCTGTTTCTCCTTTCTATACGGGAAGTATCTCCATTCCAATGAGCCAGCCAATGCCAACGATCGGAAGCATATAATAGAGGATCAGTGGGATAAAGGTTTTTTCTGGTCTGGCCCCTGCAAGACCAGAAGCGATAAATATGGACCCTGATGCAGGCGGGGAAGCGCCTTCAGTTGATGAAAAAGCAAGAATGGCAACTACAGCCACAACTGGGTCCACTCCAACTGAGATTAAAGCTGAAAATGAGACAAGTCCAACTGCTGTTAATGTCGCTGTTGAAGATAGAGGGCCTGCCACCAGTGTGACAAGAACACCCACAATGAGCACCATGAGCCATTTCGGAATGGCAAGTACTGATGTGATTTGCGTCAAATCATCTGCGAGCCCTAATTCTGCAAGCACTTGACTAGCAGCCACCGCAAACAGCATCAAGGCTCCGATCGTTGTAAACTTAGGAATAGCCGACTTGAAAAACTGAGACCAATCAAGTGCAGACGCCTTTTTTCTTCCAATTGTTAGACTAATTAATATCATGAGAATCGGAATCCACGTAATTAAAGAAATTTGATCCATTGCCTCCGGTCCGATGTTTGGATTACTTTTTAAGTAGTTTGCAAACGGACCAATGGTGATCATGATAGGAATCAAGGCACCGAAAAAAATAAAGATCGACTTCCACCCTTGTTTCACCGCTTCCCAGAAAGGAAGAATATCATCTGGCGGCATGGCCTGAATTTTATTCTTTTTCACCAGAAGATACACCAAAATAAATCGGTATACGACTTGATACAGTCCTCCTATTAGAAGGGCAATATATAAATCTCCCTCAGATACAAGGGCGGCAACCGGGGCAAACCCAAGCATGATAAACATGGAAGAGTTCGGAGGCAGTGCCGCTCCAAGTCCGCCATTCCCTGCTAGAATCGTGGCCGTATGGGTCCGGCTCCACCCGGATTTAATCATCCAAGAGGCCGTGATAGAGCCAGTCGCAGCTGTGTTTGCAGAATTTGAACCTGAAAGAGCGCCTAACACTGCTGAACCTAACGTACTCATATAAGCCGCTCCACCAGGAAGTTTGCCTACAACCGAATTTAGGATTCGTAAGAGTGCATGAATTAATTCCAACTTTTCGATTAAATAGGCCATGAATACAAATGCGACAGCTGCATAAAGCACCTCATATGTGGATGCAAATATTAAACCATCCCAGAAAAGTCTTAACGCATCCAATCCGCCAAATAATGTGGTCGCAATAAAGCCTAGTAGCATGGCTTCTCCCATATTCCGTTTCACCATAACATTCCATATAATGATGACAGCTATGAACACAATCAACGCAATAAAACCCATATCGTTTCTTCGCCTCCCCTTTATAAAATAAAACGCTTACAATTTATTCCCCTTGCTGCATCACGTCAATGACTTCTTCCCAGCTAGCAGGTTTTACCCCGTCAAATCGTTCAGCAAAGTGAAAGTCTGCTAATCTCTCAAGCTTCTGTTGTGCTGCCCGAGACATGCTGGCATCAATCTCTGCTTCATCTAGCATTTCAATAGAGCCAAGCAGCTCAACCGCCCGTCTTTTTGCATGCAATGCACTCCCTGTCACAAGACGGTTCATGGTCTCTTCAAAATTTTTGCTATCGATTGTATCGCTTAGTGAAGAAATCACTTGATGTTCCACATTATATTTTTTGGAAATTTCCAAAAATTCAATCAATAGACCGACAATCCCCTTCATATAAATGCTTCTGATTAGCTTTAGTGCCGAAGCATCTCCTGGCTGGTCACTAATTTTTGTGATATTCATGCCATAAGCATTCATCACTTTCATGAATTGGTCAACTCCACTGCCGCTTGCCGTGATCGGAACCTTGTGTTTGTTGATTGGAAGAGGCCCTAGCATGGCGGCATCTACAAATAGAGCTTCTTGCTTTTCAATTTCGTTTGCTACTTGTTTTTTGATGTCTGGTGTTGATGCCGATACATCGACATATAATTGATTCTTTTTCAAACTTCCCGATACGGATTGTGCCACTTCTAAGGTTTTATTCGCTGGCACAGCTGCAATCACAAGATCAGATTTCTCAATGACTTCGCTAATACTGCTCGTTAATTGAACGCCTGTTTGCGATGCTTTTTCTTTCAATGAGCCAGCTAATTTCTCATTTTTTAATAGGACATCATACGCATAAAATTGATTTAATCCTTCTGTTTTCAATCCCGTTGACAGCTCATATGCTGCTTCACCATATCCGATAAAGCCTATTTTCATCACCGATTCCCCTATCCTTGAAATTTTCTCATTCTGCCTTCCAGCCATGCCGGTGCTAAGAGACTGATGTCTTGCTTTCCTTCGTTCACATACTGTTGAATCGTTTTTAATCTCTGATGTTCATACGCTTGTTTCTCTTCCGCTAGTGTCAGCAGGTGTTCCGCCTTTTCCTTTGGAACGATGACGACTCCATCATCGTCAGCAATGACTAGATCACCTGGGGCTACTTTGACACCGCCGCACGAGATGGTTTGATTCAATTCCCCAGGACCATCTTTATAAGGTCCGTTTGGCATAAATCCCTTACTGTAGATTGGAAAAGCCAGCTCCTCTAAAGAGAGTTTGTCGCGAACAAGCCCGTCAATCACGATTCCTTCTATTCCTACAGCCTTTGCTGAATGTGCCATCAATTCCCCTAAATAGGCATGACCCTTATGGTCTTTTCCATCAACAATCAGTACATCTCCTTCTTTAGCAGAGTAGATCGCTTGATGAAGAAATAAATTATCCCCTGGCCGTAAGCTAACAGTAAAAGCTGTGCCGACTACATTCATGCCTTTCGCAACTGGTTTGATCTGATGATCCATCGCGCCGGTGCATCCCATTACGTCTGACAGCAAGGTCGAGTTAAGCTTTTTTGCCCTAGCGATAAGATCATTTGACACGAAATGAACAGTACTCATTGTTTCCATCATCCCCTTTGAGTTATATTCATTACACTTATTTTTATTAATGTAATATTTATTACTTTTGTGATATGATCATACCACCTCATTTTCAATTAGTAAAGCGCTTTCAAAAAATAAAAAAATGAGTTCCACACGACTAATGTGTTGTGTGGTAACTCATTTTCGTTAACATATGATTGATTTGATCTAAACGTGGTTTTGTTCTTTCAGGATCATTCATCGCTAAGGCACTTAAAATGTAATCGACGATAAAGATAGCAGATACGACAGAGTTATGAGAGCCTACACTTGCTGAGGAACATGGTAATACATATTGTGCATATTTGGTTAGTGGAGAGCTGTAGCTGTCTGTGATTAAAAGCACTTCCACCCCATAAGACTTCGCTGCTTCCAACAAGTCCTTCATGCGTTTTGCATAACGCGGATAGCTGACCGCTATAATGAAATCACTAGAGTTGAAATGAACCAAATCATCCACCCAGTCGCTTTTGTCTGCATCAATGTATTGGCAATTCCCCAATAACCGATTGATTCCGAGTGACAGATACTCACCAACAGGTCTTCCACTTCGAACACTTGTACACAAAACGTGGCGTGCGCTGGCTATTTTCCCAACAATCTGCTGAAAGGTTTCTTCCGTGATATTGTCTAGTGCATACTGGATATTTTGAAATTGCAGTTCTACATGGTCATGCAGGAGCTTATTCTTATTTGAATGCTTGAGATTCGCTTCAAGTCTCGTTTGAGGGTCGGCTTTATGCTTCATAGCTGACTGAAGCTCTTTTTGGAATTCAGAAAAACCGGAATACCCCACAGCAGCAGAGAAGCGCATGATCGTTGCTGTACTCGTCCCGACTTTTGACGCCAATTTATCGACAGTTAAAAAAGCGACTTCCATTGGATTTTGTACGATATAATCTGCAATTCTCCTCTGCGCATCGGTTAAAAATGCGACCTTATGCTGAAGTTTATATATTAAATCCTCCATTATAGCACCTGCCTATCCTATCGGCTTTATCTACGATTCGTGTTTTCTTTTCACCCTTTATTGTACACATTTGGACAACATAAAAAAACAGCCAGCACGAATCTATCGTACTGACTGCTCTAGTCGAGATGCTATTTTATAGTGCTTGAGCTGCTGTAATCAGCGCAAGATTATAAACGTCTTCGGCATTACAGCCTCTTGAAAGATCGTTTACTGGCTGATTTAGACCTTGCAGGATTGGACCTACAGCTTCAAAGTTACCTAAGCGCTGGGCAATTTTGTAGCCAATGTTTCCTGCTTCAAGGCTAGGGAAAACAAATACGCTAGCATCGCCCTTGATGACGGAATCTGGTGCTTTTTTCGCTGCCACTGAAGGAACGAAAGCTGCATCGAATTGGAACTCCCCATCAAGAACAAGCTCAGGTGCTTTTTCTTTTGCAATGCGAACCGCTTCAGACACTTTGTCTGTTTCGTCTGATTTTGCTGAGCCTTTTGTTGAGAAGCTAAGCATCGCCACACGTGGTTCAATGTCAAACATTTTTGCTGTGTTTGCACTTTCGATCGCAATTTCAGCAAGATCTTGGCTGTCTGGTGCAATGTTGATCGCACAATCAGCAAACACATATTGCTCTTCGCCGCGAGCCATAATGAAGACGCCAGAAGTTTTCTTTACGCCTTCTTTTGTTTTAATGATTTGAAGTGCTGGGCGCACTGTGTCAGCAGTTGAGTGTGCTGCTCCGCTTACAAGGCCGTCTGCAAGACCTTTATACACAAGCATTGTACCGAAGTAGTTTTCATCCAGTAATGCTTTTCTCGCTTGCTCTTCTGTCGCTTTGCCTTTACGTCTTTCAACGAAAGCTTGCACAAGATCTTCAAAACCTTCATATGTATGAGGATCATACACGTCAACACCATCAAGTGTAAGACCTAATTCTTTTGCTTTTGCTTCTACTTCTTCCTTCTTACCTACAACAATTGGCTGCAATACTTTGCCATCTGCTAGTTTTTGAACGGCTGTTAGAATGCGTTCGTCCATTCCCTCAGGAAAAACGATCTTAACTCCTTTACCTGCAACCTTTTCCTGAACTGTTGAAAAAATATCTGCCACTTCAATACCCTCCTTGATTTTACAAAAAAAGCGTTCTCTTTTAAGCATACTCTTCTTCTACATAAATTCAAACTACCAACTTACATTATAGCGCTTACAATTTAAATTCTTATTTTTCAAACTAATTAAATCAATTTCTAGAAAAGCGTTTTCGTCGTTCAAGTTTTGATCACATCTTCATTTGGACAAACTGTGTTATAGTTGGAACAGATGGAAAACTGTAAATAGGAGTGAAATAAATGAGCGAACAACATACAACAAATGAAGCAGCTCAAACACTAGATGGCTGGTATGCGCTGCATGATTTTAGAACGATCGACTGGACGGCTTGGAAGCTGCTGACAAGCGATGAGCGTCAAGCCATCATTCATGAGTTCACAGGTCTATTAGAAAAATGGAAAACAGCCGAGCACAATCAGGCTGGAAGCCAAACAATCTATAGTATTGTCGGCCAAAAAGCAGATATTATGCTCATGATTTTACGTCCGACCATGGAAGAACTAGGTGAAATTGAACTTGAATTCAACAAGACACGACTAGCTGAGTTTACGATTCCAGCTTATTCTTACGTGTCAGTTGTTGAACTCAGCAACTACTTAGCAGGAGGCGGAGATGGCGGAGACCCTTACGAGAACCCGCATGTACGTGCGCGCCTCTATCCAGAGCTTCCTACTTCTCAATATGTCTGTTTCTATCCAATGGATAAAAGACGTTCTGGCAATGACAACTGGTACATGCTTTCAATGGATGAGCGCAAATCCCTTATGAGAAGTCACGGCTTAATTGGCAGAAGCTATGCTGGGAAAGTAAAACAGATCATTACAGGTTCTGTTGGCTTTGATGATTATGAGTGGGGCGTCACTCTTTTCGCTGACGATGTGCTTCAATTTAAAAAATTGGTTTACGAAATGCGATTTGATGAAGTGAGTGCACGTTACGGCGAGTTTGGTTCCTTCTTTGTTGGAAACCGATTAGCAAACGAGCAGCTAGCGTCTTATTTCCATGTATGATAAACTCTTAAGGCTTCGGATCTCTCCGAAGCTTTTTTATGTATTTGTTTAGAAAGGTGATCATATCATGAAAAACATCATTTTCAGGATAAGTAAGAAACAAAACTAAATGAACATCATTTTATTTCTTTAGCCTACTTTCAATAAATTGAAGTGTGTCGGCTGCTATTCTATTTCTAGATAGTACAATTCCCGCATGCCCACAACTGTATATGTGCCTTTGAGGTTGATTCCAGCTATTCCACAGAGTATCAGCATCGTTTATGTCGATATACATGTCATATTTTCCTGATATTAAGAGTACATTTTCTTTGTCTACGAGAAGTTTTGCTTTACTAGGATTCATAATATCCCAAGCTTTGTCGAGCTCTTCATACGTTGTTCCATGTTCCTCCAGATCTCTTCGTATATACTTCCCAGGAAGAGTGTTCCAGATGGAATGCGCAATATTATTCGCATAAAAAGCTGATACAACAATATTCACATCTTTCTCGACTGTTGCTAATAAGTTTGTTAGCCACCCTCCTAAACTAATACCAACTACAATTATTTCTCCACCTTCATTTTCCTTGATCCATTTAATCAGCCCTCTAAGTTCAACAATAGCTTGCTGGGAGGATTGCACTGTTCGACTGATATTGGCGCTAATCATGTGTTCACCAGAATATGTTGAATTTTGTGGTTCTCTATCGAAATGATAAGGCAGCGTGTAGTAATACATGTTCCAATCATAATTTTTAACGATCTTATCGTGATAAATCTTCTTGATTCTGTCGTATGAATCCATTCGCCAACCATGTACGAAGATTACATTGGGCTTGTGCTTTGACTCTTTTCGTAAAAACACTTCCCCAGAAACCTTGTCATTCTTATCTTCACCAGATTTGATGCTTGAATGAAAAGAAAAGATTCCACTTTTTAAGTTTGCTGTATGGTTATTGATGTGAAATTCTAAATCAATTGGCTGAGCACTAAAAAAAAGATCCCTATCACATACGTCAATAGGCAAATGATTATAGTGACTTTCTTTGCTTCTTGTTCTGTGCATATCCATTAATGCTACGTAATCTATTACTTTTAAAAGCTTCAAAAGATTTAACTCCTTTAATCACAAATGATTACTATACGAATATTTTAGTATAGAGGAAAAAGGACCTGAGGGCAGGTCCTTTTTCTATTTCACCACGGTCATTTCTGGCTCTTCTATTTGTTTCACACGTTCCTGAATGGGATGGGTAAAGGAATGCTCTGATAAGACAATATGAGAGACCGTTTTTGTAAAGCCAGACACATCTTGAATAAAGGCTTCAATTTCTTCAAGAGAAGAAACAGACAGCTTAATGAAAAAACAGGACTGTCCTGCCACTCGATAAGCAAAAAAGGCGCGTGGATGCTGGTTCATAAATGTCACAAAACGCTGATACTCCCCATTTAATACGGTGACTTCCAGTAAACAGTCTATCATCAGACCCAGCTTTTTATAATTGACTTGAACAGAATACCCTTCGATAATCCCTGCATCCTCTAGTTTTCGCACTCTTTCTGCTACCGCAGGCGCCGATAAATTCACTCGTTTGGACAATTCCCTCATTGATAAGCGGGCATCTTCTCTCAATTCGTTTAAAATATGCACATCCACATCGGTGATTTTCATTCGTTACGCTCCTATCCCAAAATCGTTCCATTTGAAAAGTATTTTATGATGATACTTATGATACGAAATGTAAAATAAAACTAAATAATGGTAGAATTTATTTTAACGGAATTGAATGAAAAAGCAAGTATGGAGGGATCACTTGATGAAAGAATCTTTAGACAGCCAGGCTTCTAAAACATTTCCCATCACACTTGCCATTGCACTCACACTTGGCGTTTTTGCGGCGGGATCGGAGGAACTGGTGATTTCACCACTGCTGCCTGATTTATCAAACTCCTTTCAGCACTCTCTTGATGTTCTCGCTCTTTCCATCAGCATTTATGGGTTAGCTGTGCTGGTTGGAGCTCCGCTACTCGTTCCTTTAGGGGACCGATATTCAAGAGAGCTGTGTTTGATAATTGGGCTGTCCTTCTTTTTAATTGGAACAGTGATGTGTGCTGCTGCCCCAAATTTGGCAGTGTTTTTTGCAGGCCGTGCTATTTCTGGGCTGGCGACAGGTGTATTTGTGCCAACAGCCTATGCTCTTGTGGGCGACCGGGTTCCATACGAATACCGCGGCAAAGTGATGGGACTCATTGTATCGAGCTGGTCTCTTTCTCTTGTCCTTGGTGTGCCCATTGGCGCCTTTATCGGCCAGAGTTTAAACTGGCGCTGGACGTTTTGGATCTTCGCTATGATGAGTCTCATTGTCCTGCTGCTCGTCATCCTTGAATCAAGAAAACAAGTCAGAGCAGCTGATCCGAAGGCACCTCAAGCTAGAGAGACAACAGGCTCTTTATGGGGAGCTTTGAAAATTGATCGTGTGCCTGCCTATTTGACTGTGACGTTTTGCAATATGCTTGGATTTTACGGCATGTACTCGTTTTTAGGTGCTTATCTGCAAAGTCTGTTTGATGGCGGACAATCAACAGCTGGACTTCTTATTATGGCTTATGGCGTCGGCTTTTCTATGAGTATGTTTACTGGAAAATTAGCAGACTGGTTCGGTAAAACCCGTTCCCTTGTCTTCGTGCTGGGTGGAATTGCGCTTGTTCTAGCCTTGCTTCCTTATGCGCCATTCTCGTGGATGTTGCTGATTTTCGCCCTATTTATTTGGGGTGCAATGCAAAGCTTATCTGTCACGCTTCTAAGCACCGTTCTAAGCGACTGCTCTCAAACCCATCGCGGGAAAGTGATGGCTTTTTACAGCCTTGCCTCCAACCTTGCTGTTATGCTCGGTTCCGCACTGATGGGACCCGTTTATGTCCATTTCGGATATCATACGGTAGGTCTTGTCTGTGCATTGATCACACTTGTTGGTTTTATCATCAGCTTCGGCAGCTATAAACGAGAACGTGCCTTACAGAAAAAACAGCCAACTACACTTGAAACGTAAGCACATTTCACTGCACATCTCGATATGTGCAGTTTTTTAGATCAATTTTTAATATCATCATATATTACATTTTTTATAAAATTTGTTGACAATTGCCAATTTTAAATTTTATAATCTAGTAAAAATTTGAAAAAGATTGGATGGTAAACATGATCCTAAAGAATGATGATGTGTTTCATTTCAAAGAAGAGCCAAGCCCTTCACCCAAGATGTTTACAGTCAACACACTAGGCCCTAAGGGGACAAGCAGTGAATACGCAGCAAAACATTTCATCTCTCAATCCACCACTACACTCGGCACTCATACGAAACTATCCCTTTATGACACATTCGAAACTTGCATTGAACATACTCTCTCTCAACCACTTCAATTTACTCTCGTTCCACACGCATATGAAGGCATCAAACACTTCTACATGAGACCAGATCTACAGCTTTTACAAATTTTCAGATGTGACACGCCCATGTATGGTTTGGCTGTCAGACCTGATTTCCCATTCAATGAACAAATGCTCCACCATTTAAAAATTGTCTCACATCCTGCACCTGTCAATTTAATTCAATATTTCATTCACCAAAATGCTGAATTTGAACTTGTTAATTCTACAAGTACTGCCGCGCAGAAAGTAAGGGACGGCGAATTTGATTTTGCTTTAACGAATGAGGTGGCAAGAGCCACATATGGCCTCATCTTCATTCGAACGTTTAAAAGTATACCCATGAGCTGGTCCATATTCGGAAAAGGAGAGATGTAAGATGCAAACTGAACAAAAGACGCAAGAACGATATTTTCCTCAAGCGAAAAAATTAGAATGGGATAATGGCGTTATCCAATATTCCACTGTAAGAGGCGGTACGGAAGTGTTAATTTCATACGTCCCTCCCCACACAATCATTGAACCTCACGAACATCCCGAAGCACAAATCGGCATTGTATTAAAAGGCGAGCTTCAAATGACTGTCGGCCAATCGACTCAACTGCTCACCCCTTTAGAATCAGCCTATATCGCACCACCGTTTGTCCCTCACGGCGCTTCAAATCTGACAGATGAAGAAGTGATCGCCATTGATATTAAGAGATTAAAGGATGACGAAGAATATACAGCTCCACCCACTTATTTCTTAGACATTTTCAAAACACGGGATTTACTCCCTGGCATGGAAGTGACTTTTTTTGTGGAGGATTGGATGGAGCTGATGATTGCCAATATCCCTGGAAACGGCGGAGAAATGCCTTTTCATAAACATAGAAATGAACAAATCGGCATTTGCATCAGCGGAGGGTATGATATGACAATCGAAGGCTTTACAGAAAAGATGGAATTTGGCACCACCTATTTCTGTGATCCAAGGGAAGATCATGGGGCCATCAATCCAAAGCCAGAAGCATCAAAGTCTATTAATCTCTTCTTCCCTCCTCGCTATAATCGCTTAAAACCAAAGGCATCTAAGGTGAAGAAATGAAGCTGGACGGAAAGGTTGTCCTTATTACAGGAGGTGCGTCGGGGATTGGGCTTGCTGCTGTCAAGCTCTTCCTCGAGCATGGAGCAAAAGTAGCTGTCGCTGACATCAATGAAAGTAGCGGCAACCAACTCATTGAATCATTGCCGCATGAGCACCTTGCATTTTTTAAAACAGATATTACGAAGGAGTCTGACTGTCACCAAACCGTTCAGAGCGTGTTGAGCCGATTCGGTGCCATTGATGTCCTCATTAACAATGCAGGCATCGAAATTGTCTCACCCATTCATGAGATGGCACTGGAGGATTGGCATCGTATTCTTCAGGTCAACCTGACCGGCGTCTTTCTCATGAGTAAGCATACATTGCCGCATATGCTTGAAAAGAAGAGTGGAAGTATTATCAATACCGGATCTGTCGGAGGTCTTGTGGGCTGGCCTGACATTCCGGCATACAATGCAACAAAAGGCGGTGTCATTCAGCTCACCAAATCAATGGCCATTGACTATGCCGCTCATCAAATCAGGGTAAATTGTATTGCCCCTGGCATCATTGATACACCATTAAACGAGAAGTCCTTTTTAGACAACCACACAGAAAGTCTCGAGATCGTCAAAAAGGAAAAAGCAAAGGTGAATCCTATGTTACGACTTGGAAAACCTGAAGAAATTGCTGGCGTGATGCTGTTTCTCGCCTCTGACCTATCCAGCTATATGACTGGAAGTGTCGTCACTGCAGATGGCGGTTACACCGCTAGATAAAAGGAGTGCTTTCATTGAGTAAAAAAACTGTACTTGTCATTGCTGATCTAGGTGGGTGCCCGCCCCATATGTTTTATGAAAGCGTGGCGGCATCATACCATATCGTTTCTTATATCCCAAGACCCTTTGCGATTACAAAGGGACATGCCAAGCTAATCGAAAAATACTCCATTGCCGTCATCAAAGACCGTGATTATTTTGAGACACACCCTTCTTTTGAACACCCTGATTCTATTTACTGGGCACATGATGATTATCCAAAATCAGAAGAAGAAGTTGTGGAAGACTTCATTCGAGTGGCTTCCTTTTTCAAAGCAGATGCAATCACGACCAATAATGAATTATTCATTGCACCGATGGCAAAGGCCGCTGAACGTCTTGGGCTACGAGGCGCCGGTGTCAAGGCAGCCGAAATGGCGCGTGATAAAAGCCAAATGAGGGCTGCATTCAACGCCTCTGGTGTCAAAGCGGTGAAAACTCAGCCTGTCACGACTTTATCTGATTTCCAAAAAGCCATTGAGTCTATCGGAACACCGCTCATTTTAAAGCCTACATATTTAGCCAGTTCTATTGGCGTCACCTTGTTTCATGACAAAGCCGGAAGTGATGACTTGTTTTTACAAGTACAATCGTATTTGGAAACCATACCAGTCCCAGACGCTGTCACGTATGAAGCACCGTTTGTCGCTGAAACGTATTTAGAGGGTGCTTACGAAGATTGGTATGAAGATGAAGGATATGCTGATTATGTCAGTGTAGAAGGGCTGGTCGTAGAGGACGAATATCTCCCTTTTGTCATACATGATAAAACCCCTCAAATCGGCTTTACAGAAACGGCTCATATCACTCCGACAATCTTAGACAATGAAGCCAAGCAAATCATCATTGAAGCAGCAAGGAAGGCAAATGAAGGGCTAGGTCTTGAACATTGTGCAACCCATACAGAAATCAAACTCATGAAAAATCGAGAAACTGGACTGATCGAATCAGCGGCTCGATTCGCTGGCTGGAATATGATCCCGAATATTAAAAAGGTCTTTGGCGTCGATATGGCCAAGCTATTGATTGATGTATTAGTTGATGGAAAAAAGGCTGTACTGCCAAAACAGCTGCTTTCTGGACATACATTTTATGTAGCGGACTGCCACCTGTATCCTCAGCATTTTAAAGAGAGTGGGCACATACCACCTGAATCCACACATATCACCATTGATCATGTGTCTATTCCGCAGGAAGCATTCGTTGGAGATACTGCGATTGTCAGTCAATCATTCCCTGCCAAAGGGACTATGGTGGATCTTGATTTATTTGAAGCTTTTAATGGAATCGTATCTCTTGAATTAAAAGGATCATCCTCACAAGATGTTGCCGCGTCCATCCGCAACATTCAGAAACAGGCAACGATTCAGTTAATGGATGAATTAGTGAAGGGATAGAAAGAGAGGCTGCTGTGGTGAAAATGTTAGCATCTAAAATGATTGAACGGCTGCCTGAACAGAAATTCGGCACCGTCTTTGAAAAAATAGCTCAAAAGACAAAAAACGGAGCAAACATCATGAATCTAGGTCAGGGAAACCCTGATCTACCAACTCCTCCCCATATCGTGAGTGCCCTACAGGAGTCAGCGGGTGTTTTGCCATTTCAACAATATGCCCCTTTTAGAGGCTTTGACTTTTTCAAACAAGCCATTGCAGATTTTTATAGATCGGAATTCGGTGCTGAGATTGATCCGCAGAAGGAAATTGCTCTTTTCACTGGCGGAAAAACGGGGCTGTATGTCATGAGTCAGTGTCTGCTTGATCCAGGAGATATCGCACTCGTTCCCGATCCAGGATACCCTGAATATCATTCAGGCATTTTGATGGCGGACGCCAAGCCATACAGTATCAAACTTGAAGAGAAAAATGGCTATTTACCAGATCTCTCCTCAATTGATCCTGACATAGTCAAAAAAGCAAAAGTACTGTTCTTGAATTATCCGAATAACCCCACGGGTGCTGTTGCAAATGAGGCATTCTTTGAAGAGGCTGCTGCCTTTGCGGCCACTCACGAGCTGTATGTTATTCATGATTTCGCCTATGGTTCATTTCATTATGAACAAACACCCGTGAGCTTCATGAATACTCCTCTCGGGAAAAGTGTAGGAGTGGAATTATATTCTCTATCAAAGACTTTTAATATGGCAGGATGGAGAGTCGCTTTTGCTGTTGGAAATGAGGAGATCATCCAAGCCATCAACACCTTCCAAGACCACGTGTTTGTCAGTATGTATGGCGGATTTCAACATGCAGCGACTGCTGCCTTGCAAAGTGATGACCGTCATATTCAATCATTAAAGGCGATATACCTTGAACGAATCAATTTCTTCATCCGGCAAGCGGCGAGAAAGCTTGGCTGGACAATCGAACGTCCACCCGGCGCCTTTTATTTATGGGCTCCGATTCCTGATGACTTTGAACATTCTCATGCCTTTGCTGACTATTTACTCGAACATGCCGATGTTGTCGTCACGCCCGGAGGAGTATTTGGAGCCAATGGAAGCCGTCATGTACGCATTTCAATGGTTGCCCCGATTGAGGAGCTTGCTCTCTTTATCGACCGCCTGTCCATCCTCCCCATTCGATTTCATCAAAAAACCCGCCTATAGCGGGTTTTTTTCAGTTTATATACTTTTCATCGTTCCACCGTCTACGGAGATTTGTTGACCTGTGATATAAGAAGCTTCCTCTGATGCCATAAAAGCTGCCAATGACGCCATCTCACTCGCTGAGCCCACTCTTTGCATTGGAATACCTGATGCGACAGCTTGTACAGCCTGCTCTCGTGACAATCCCTGATTCGTCATCATATTGCCGATAAATTGTTCATACCGATCGGTTGCAATAAAACCTGGATTTAAACAATTTACCGTAATACTAGACGACGCGAGCTGTGTCGCTGCATTTTTACTGGCATTAATAATCGCTGCATTCATCATACTATTCGTAAACATTTGTTCACCAGGTTCCTTCCACAGGTTCCCGACAATTTGAATGATCCGTCCATATTCATGTCTTTTCATCAATGCTGCTGCACGCTTCATTGTATCGACGTAAGCGATGGCTTTTTGGGAGAAAGCAGCCAGCATCTGGTCAGTTTCACATGAATCAAATGTATCTGGCTTTCCTCCTGGAATGTTATTGATCAGCACATCGAGTCTGCCAAACTCCTTTTCTATTTGTTCAAAGGCTTCTGACCTCACTGCTTCAAGCGACATATCTCCACAGAATAGAGACAGCGGTTCCTTTGTTTCTGTCATATCTTGAATGTGCTGTTTCGTCTGTTCAAGTGAGGCCATATTTCTAGAGTTGATGATCACCTTCACATCGCTCTGAGCGGCAAGTTTTATTGCGATTGCCTTTCCAATGCCTGTACTTGCCCCTGTTACAAATGCAATTCTTTTAGACAAACTCATCCACATCCCTTTTCATCAATATACATAAAATGACACATATAGAATGTATTTCAACAAAAAAAGACCTTTCTCCTGCGAAAGGCCTCTCTTCTCTATTTAAATGTCGTTTCCCAGTTAAATCCGATCGCCTCATCATTCCACGCAATTCTCTTCTCATCTGGGTTTTTTGGGTCGTACGATTCTGTTGTAAAATAAACAATCTGCAGCGGCGTCTCCCCTAATACGCGGTAGCCATGTGCAACTCCCTTTGGGATGAGGAGCAGCATCGGATTATCTTCCCCCATATAATACACATCGGTTTGACCCTTTGTCGGGGAATCTTCTCTCAAATCGTATAAAACGACCTGTGCATGACCTGCTGGGAAAAACCAAACATCGTCTTGTTTTTCATGATAATGAAAGGCTTTGATGACTCCCGGGAAACTTTTCGACCACGACGCCTGCCCAAAGCGCTTCAGCATCGGTTCGTCGTCTCGAATAAGCTCTGCGAAAAAGCCGCGATCATCACAATGTTTCATGAGTTTTTTCGTTTGTACACCATCAATCATGCTGCTCGAATCTCCCTTCTTTCTGCAAGTATTCGTGAAGTGCGTCTTTCCAGTGTCTTGGCTTCCAGCCTGTCGCTTCAATCGCTTGCAGATCTAAAACAGAGTAGGCGGGCCGAGGTGTTTGGTATCCATACTCTTCAGTGGAAATGGGTTCAATTGTCGTAGACAGACCGCTTGCTGCCACAATTTCTGTCGCAAAGTCAAACCATGAACAGCTAGCTCGGTTACTGACATGATAAATACCTGCTTTCTGGTCAAACAAGTGAATCAAAGCTTCTGCGGCATCCTTTGTATAAGTAGGAGACCCTAACTGATCATTGACGATGCGCAAATGATCCTTCGTTTCAGCCAGTCGAAGAATGGTATTCACAAAATTATGTCCCTCATGTCCATAGAGCCACGATGTCCGAATGATCTTCACTTCATCTGACACAAGATGAATCAATTCTTCTCCAAGTTTTTTACTCTTTCCATAAATGGTTTGCGGATCTGCTTGTGCATCAACTTGGTAAGGGGTATCCGCTTGCCCATCAAATACATAATCTGTGCTGACATGTAACACATCTGCCCCTACGTTCTTAGCCTCCAGCGCTGTATAGTAGGCGCCAATCCCATTCACAAGATAGGCTTTTTCCGTTTCTGTTTCGCATTGATCCACAGACGTATAAGCAGCCGCACTGACAACAATATCCGGACGGAAATGTCTCATTGCATGTCTGACTGCCTGTTGATCTGCGATATTCAGCATACTCCTTGTTAAAGCAATGACGGTGATGTCTTTTTCTTTCAGCTGTTTCGTCAATTCTTTCCCTAATTGGCCGCCTGCACCGGTGATTAAAACTTTCATCGGTCACCCTTCTTCACTTTGATCATATTTGGCACGATACCAATCGATCGTTTTTTCGATACCTTTTTCAAATGAAGTTGCCTGCACCCAGCCGAGCTCTTCTTTTAGCTTACTGGCATCAATGGCATACCGCCTGTCATGCCCTTTCCGGTCTTGAATAAACGCGATTTGGTCATGAGAGATGCCTAGATGTGTGAGAATGGTTTTGGTTAAATCAAGATTTGTTTTCTCGTTGCCTCCGCCAATATTGTACACCTGACCGACTGTTCCGTTTTCTACTACTTGTTTTACGGCTCTCGCATGATCCTCTACATAGAGCCAATCGCGAATCTGCTGGCCGTCTCCGTAAATCGGAATCTTTTCACCATTGACCGCTTTTCTAATAATGGTTGGGATTAATTTTTCTTCATGCTGATAAGGTCCGTAGTTGTTGCTGCATCTTGTGATCATTGCGGGTAATTGGTGGGTGTGGATATAAGATTTCACAAGCAGGTCTGAACTTGCCTTGCTTGCTGAATAAGGATTATTCGGTGAGAGTGGTGTTTGTTCTGTGAAAGCAGGATCATCCGGCTCCAAATCTCCATATACTTCATCTGTGGAAATATGAATGAGTTTATTCGCCTTTCCCTTTAAGACAGCTTCAAGCATACGATAGGTACCAAGGACATTTGTTTGGATAAAGGGTTCTGCTGACTCAATACTGCGATCGACATGTGATTCTGCTGCGAAATGAATGATGGCATCATAGGCTTCATCAAATACTTGATCTAGTTCGTCTTGCAGCGTGATATCTCCTTGGACAAAACGGACATGAGGCAGCTTTGATAAATGTTCCATCTCCTCTGGATGACTGGCATATGTTAATTTATCAAACACGGTCAGCCGGACATCGGATTCTTGAAGCAGCAGCTTCACAAAATTCAGTCCAATAAACCCTGCTCCACCTGTAATTAAATAAGACTTCGTCATTCGTATCCCTCTTTTTCCTTCATCGTTTCAAACATTTTTGTTGATGCTTCGTGGAGAGATTCATGTGTTCCTGCATCAATCCACCACCCTTTTAACATATCATAGGTCAGCTGGCTATTTGAGATGTAGAGATTGTTCACATCAGTAATCTCTAGTTCACCTCGATCTGACGGCGAGATTTCCTCGATATATTGAAAGACGTCTTGATCATAAAAATAGATGCCCGTGACGCAGTAAGATGACGTCGGATGCTCTGGCTTTTCTTCTATTGATAAAATTCGATGATGAGCAGGATCAATTTCTGCAATGCCAAACCGTTTTGGATCTGCCACCTCTTTCAATAGAACCTTGGCTCCGCTTTCTTGCTGCCGAAAGACGTCAACAAAAGGGCGTAATGAATCTTCAAATACATTATCACCAAGCATCAGCACAAATTTTTCCCCTTGAGCAAAGGGCTTTGCATAGGATAAACCATCGGAAATACCAGACGCTTCTGGCTGTACTTGATACACAATGTTCATCCCAAGTTCACGATCATCTTCCAATAACTTTTGAAACAACGGAATTTGTTCTTCCTGTGAAATCAGCATCACATCTACAATTCCTGCTTCTTTCAGTTTGAATAATGACCAATAAATCATCGGATATGGACCAACCGGCAGCAAATGTTTGTTGAAAATCTTCGTTAATGGTGCCAGCCGTGATCCCTTTCCTCCTGCTAAAATAACTCCCTTCACATCTACACATCCTTATGTTCTTTTTGGTGTGAATTCATGAGGTGTATAAGAATGTTTTTCACTCGTTCGATTCCTTTTCCATCAATGAGTGAACGTCCATTAAGATGAATGCTTCTGCGGAGAAAATAGCTGTCAGACAGTTTTTGAACAGCTTGCAACAGGTCTTTTTCTTCCACAAGGTCACCTAATCCAAGGTGAAAACAAGCTCCTTTTTGCGCAAACATGCTCGCTGTCACTGCTTGGTGGTCTACTTGCGATAGGACAATGCTGGGCACCCCGATACAAATTACCTCATATAACGTCATACCGCCTGCTACGATAGCCACATCAGCTTCTGATAAAAGAACCGGTAGTTGATCTGTATGTTGAATGAATTGGATATGTTCCGCCTCTACTCGCTCTTTGATGTGAGAGGCTTTTCCTGCGACCGCTAAAATGTCTAGGTGATTTGTTTGAAGAAGCGCCGATACAGCCTTTGATAACAGGCCGCACGGATCACTACCGCCAAGACTGATGACCACCTTTTTACATTCTTTCCGAACCTCATATGTGTCTTTGAATCGTTTAAACTCGTGATCTAACAATAAATAGGGCGTTCCATGATAATAAGCCGTGCCATTAAGCTGCTCGTGCTTCCCGTCCAGACCGCCATAAATGCCGTTTATGACCGTGTCCGCAAGCTGACAGGCTTCCTCTCTTTTTTCCTCAAATAAGACAAGCCTCGCACTGCCACAGGAGTCTTTGATCGTTTGAAGAAACTGAAGATCACAATCAAGCACATCTATGACTAAAAGGTCAGGCTTTAGCTTTTTGATGTCTTGTTGGACCTGGAGAAGCGCATTCGACTCATGCACCATGTGAACGTACCACTCTGGGTGCGAAAGCATTTCTACACAAATCTGATCATTTGTATAGAAATATAGGTCGTTCCCTTCTTGAAGCAGTTCTTTTGCCAAACGTTTCATTCTGACGACATGACCCATTCCTCTTAAAAAACCACCATAAACAACAATCATGATTTTTTTGTTCATTCAGCATCCTTCTGTCTCACAGATTGATTCAAACGAACAATGTCTGGATGTTGTTCACAGATGGAAATGAGCTCAGCTGTCGGCACAGCAATAGAACCACCAGCTTTCTCTAGTAAACGGGTAGCAAACACATAATCTTCTTCTGTATCAATCGTGAATCGATAAGCAGGATATGCAAGTTCTTTGGGCGGTGTGAATAATTGAAGGGAAAATTGCTCGGGATGCTTTCTGATATACAGCGTGACATGCTCACGTTCTGAATAAGTGAGGGGAAATTTGTCGATTTCACATAAAATAGATGCTTCAATCATTTCCCCGGAAATACCGAGTGGTGTTCCGTTCGTATATGTGTAATCAGCCTTTTCCTGTCTATGTTTTTCAAGCATTTTCGACAAAAGCGAAGGATCTATAAATGGATTGTCTCCCGTTAAACGTACAACCGTTTTAGGTTCAAACTGGCGGACAATCTGCGCAAACCGCTCAAGCACATCTGCCTCACTGCCTCGAAACACCTTATAGCCCTTTGACATACAATATTGAGCCAAATAGTCATCCTCTGGCTCGACCGTTGTGGCAATCATAAGGTTTTGCATTTTGTGATGGTAATTATCTGATTGCTTCACCCGCTCCACAATCCAATCAATCAGCGCCATGCCGCCGATCGGTTTCATCACTTTTTTGGGCAGTCTTGTTGACCCCATCCTAGCCTGAATGACAAAAAACACATCATGCATCATCATGAGACTCCTGCGTGAGTACGTCTTTCCACGAAACGCCTGTATGAGCTGGGATGTCTCTCACAGCCTTTGTGCCAAGTAAAATTGGCATATATCGCGGATGCAATCCCTGATTTTTTTGTCCGGGGCGCAGCACGGCTACATTTTCTGACGTGAGGGTCTCACCCTTTGCAATGCCTTTTGTCGTAAAAATTCCTCGATACGCAAATTCTCGAATCTGCCCTTCAATGGCTGTTGTCGTTTTATAAGAACTGCCAAGAAGCTCCTCTGGTAATGAATGAACGTCTATTTCTGCTTGATTCCGCTGCTTTTCTGCCGCTCGAATGTGCTGAACCATTTCCTTTAATTCTTCAGGATCAAGAGCAAATGAATGATCCGCTCCGGGTAATGTTTTATCTATTGTAAAATGTTTTTCAATCATTGCTGCCCCGAGCTTCACAGCGGCTACTGGCGCTTCCGTCGGGTGTTCACTATGATCTGAAAAGCCAATGACTGCTTCAGGGAAAGCGGATCTTAAGGTTTGAATCACCCGCAGGTTCGTATATGCTCTAGGCGCTGGATACTTTGCCACACAATGCATGATGGCGACTTGCTTATTTTGCTGGCTCGTAATCGTTTCGTATGCTTCATGAACATCTGCAATGGTGGCTCCAGCTGTTGAAAAAATGATCGGCTTTTGAAAAGAAGCCGTATGACGCAAAAGAGGCAAATGGTTGATTTCATAGGATGCCAGTTTAAAAGCAGGCGGATTCGTTTGATTCAATAAATCAGCCGATTCTTCGTCACACACGGTGCTTAAAAACATCAGTCCTTTTTCCTTACAACGTGTCAATAAGACAGGCAGCCATTCAGGCGGCAGCTCCATTTGTTCCACTAAAGAAAAAATAGACACTTCTTCTCCTTTGGCCGTTTCGTATAACCCCGGTTCCTTTTGATACATCCGATCCGCTTGAAACATTTGAAACTTCACCGCATCAGCCCCTGCTTCTTTTGCCACATCAATTAAAGCAAGTGCCTGATCCAGCTTGCCATCATGGTTAATGCCTGCCTCTGCAATGATAAAGACAGGCGAACCATCTCCCACTTTGCGATCTCCGATATAGAAATGCGCCATCTTACCTCTCTCCTTTTTTCGGCCACACATGGTAATACAAAAAGGCATTTGTTGTCCTAAACCCCATCTTTTCGTACAGCTGGATGGCTGTTGTATTATGAAGCTGTGTCCCCGCAGAAATGAAGTGATGCCCTCTGTCATGAGACACTTTCATCATCTCAATAAACAGCTTTTTTCCGATCCCTTTTCCTTGAACATCCGGTCTAATCGCAAAAAGCTCAAGCCCCATCTCATGACCCTTTGTCATACCTTGAATCAAACCAACCACTTCATCATTCACCTTGGCAACGAGGTTGATATCTGCGCGTCCAAGTAGGTTGTTTCTCATCCATTCTTGATAAAAATGCTGAACAACACGCTGGTCTAAATATGGGTCAAGGGCATAACGGCTTTTCACAAAAGCCTGATCACCTAGTAAGACCGCCTCATCGTAATCCTTCTTATCTGGCACACCCATCACCACATCTTGATCTGATAATGGCATCTCCATGAGGGCAGGCGGTGCCTCAAGCCTAGTCAGACCACCGACATAATACACATGTGATAGTTTTTGAACAATGCGGTTTTTTTCAAGATCAGCCGCCTCAAGCCGTAAAAAGAAAAAATCACATTTTTCTGTTCTCATCCAATTGATGAATCTCTCCATCAATTCTTTAAAGAGCAGCGCTGATTCAGCTTCCACAAACTTCACATGAAAAATATGCTTGTCAAAAATGCCGCTCTCCCATTTGGACCATTCGTATAACAGCACTGCTTTGAGCTTAGCGCCGCTGACAAGAGCAAACTGCTTGAATCCTGCCATGCGTTCCGCTTCATGATCATATGTTTTCAGCCAAGATGCGAGCACCTGATCGTCTATTGCATGAACGACTTTCATGAAGAGGCCTTCTTGTCTTTTAAAATAGACACGACTGCCGTGATGACATCCTGCACATCTTCATCTGTCATACTTGGATAGAGCGGAAGCGAGAGCGTTCGTTTGTAATAAGTGAGTGCCTCAGGGAAATCCTCTGGTGAATAGTTGTAGGTCTTCTCATAATATGGATGCAAGTGAACGGGAATAAAATGAACACTCGTGCCGATTTTATATTCCTTTTGCAGCTGATCAATCATGTCATCGCGTGTGATCAGTGCTTCTTTTGGATCAACTTGTAGCACATATAAATGCCACGCATGTCTTCCCTCATCATGTACAGGCGGCAAGATGAGACCAGCTTCATGTTGAAATGCCTGATTGTATGTCTTCGCAATCTGTTCTCTGCGTGTCTGCATCTCCTTCAACCGGCTTAGCTGAACGAGCCCTAACGATGCTTGCACGTCAAACATGTTCATTTTATAGCCCGGTTCCTCGACCTCGTAATACCATGTTCCCTTTTCTCCATAACGATTCCACGCTCCCTTACTCATGCCATGGAGCGCCAGCCTTCTGATTCTAGCTGCAAGGGCATCATCATTTGTCGTCAGCATGCCGCCTTCACCAGTCGCTATGTTTTTCGTTGCATAGAAGCTAAAAGCGGTCGCATCACCAATTGATCCAATCGGTTGATCGTGATAGGTCGTATAAAGGGCATGAGCGGCATCCTCCAGCACGAACAAATCATACTTTTTGGCAATCGCTAAAATTCGGTCCATATCACACGATTGACCAGCAAAATGTACAGGGACAACCGCTTTTGTATGTGGTGTAATAGCCGCTTCTAATTTTTTCGCATCTAGATTGAGTGTCGCCGGATCAATATCCACGAAAATAGGGGCTGCCCCCGTATGGATGATCGTATTGGCTGTTGCGCAGAACGTCAGAGGCGTTGTGATGACCTCATCACCAGCTCCAATGCCTCTCGCCTTTAACGCTAAAAATAGAGCAGCTGTACATGAATTGACTGCTATTGCGTGCTTCGCTCCAGTCAGCTGCCTAAACTCTTCTTCAAACTGTCTAACTTTTGGTCCGGTGGACAACCAGCCGGACTTTAATGTTCCAATGACTTCATCAATTTCTTCCTGTTCAATAAAAGGCAGTGCATAAGGAAGAAATTGTGCTCTCTTTTGTCCCATATCGCTTGCACACCCCTATCTTCATCTCTGAAAATCCATGCCTGTTTTTGTTTTGAGCAGAGAAAGCAGAACATCGGTCGATTGTGCATGCGGATAATGTTCTTGAATGAAACGAGCCCCTTGCTGTTTCGCCAGCTTTATTTCTTGTTCATCCGATAAAATACGGATCGCTTTCTCGGCCAGCTCAATAGGGTTTTCCATGTGGCAGCTGCCAAGCGACTCGTAATAAGGGTATCTTCTGCCTTCTGTCATTTTTCCAATCAGTACACTCTTTTTAAAGAGCATTGCTTCCAGACCAACTGTTGATGTGAGCGTTATGACCATATCCATATACGGCAGGAGGTCATACAAGTCGATCTCTTTTTTAATTAATCTCACATGGTTCCCCGCGCGCTCAATCGCTGTATAGTCATTTAAACGATTTCGAGCGATTTCCCACGGGTGCGGCTTCATAATCAGCTGAATGTCTTTCCGTTTTGCAATCGTTTTAAGAACATCACCGTAAAAGGCTTCTGAAAACGGCTGTGTTGCCACAAGCACAGTCTTTTTGGCAGGATTGAAGTTCAATTTACGAAAGACCACTTCCTGTTGAAGCGGTGTTCGCTCCTGCACCAAATCAAATCTCGGGTGACCTGTGATCTCCACCTGCTCAGGCTGACAGCCTTTGTCTACATACCAGTCCTTTTCATATTTTCCAAACACTCCGTGGCAGGTGGTGAAAATCGGCAAAAAGGCTTCGTCTCCCATGAGCGCACCGTGCTGAAGACAAATACTTGTGAGATGGCGCTTCACGGTTTGCAAGGCGAGCACACGGCTATAAGCATCCTCCGTCGTACCAACCACTACAGCTGCAATAGGCTGCATCTCAAATAGCGTTTCTATTTGGTCAATCACATCAATAAATTGCACAATGTCCTTCCGAAGCTTTTCTCTAAAAAAGACATTACCAAAGACAGGATGCTGGGCGTAAGGTTTCAATAGAGCATTTGCTTTTTCAATATATTCAACATGGGCTTCTTTATTAACCTCTCTGGCTAATTCAGGCTTACTGATCACTGGTAATCCGAAATAATCAGCCTTCTTCCAGCGCGCGAGCACCACTGTTTGGTTCGGATGGAACCGCGTGTAATTTTGTTCAGTAAAACGTAAGTGTTCAAAGTGAAGAAGCACCTTTCCATGACTCGGACGATAAGGGGTACGCTTGATCTGCTGTTTATGCTGATCAAAAAAGGGCTGAATGTCTTGCGGCTTTGGACAAGTCGTTGACAGCTCTTCACCAAACGCCTCATCTTCCATACGTTCTCTCACTTCTGGGCTGATGTATTGATAAAAATTACTGATTAACCCAAGGGGTATATGGCGATAGGATAAGTCTTTCATCAGATTCACATACTCAAAGTACACTTGCCAATAATGATGAATATAATGCGACACTTAAGGTCACCTCCCATGTCTCTGTTTTAATATATGGCGGAGCTCCCTGCAGGTAGACTGCGGAGGAAGTGCTTGAATAAAATCGCTTTTCTCATCTTCTGCCAACTGATAATGAATAGACTGTTCTGTGATGTAGTTTGTATCCAATACCTCATCAAAAGGGTAGAACGGATAAAAGTGATTTAATCTAAAAAAGAACCGGGCATCTCCTATTCGATAAAAATGCGGACTCTCGTCCCAGTAGGATCCAAACTCAGCACGAATCTTTGTTAAAATGGATGCACGATGTACAACCGAGCAGTGATCAATGGCACAAGGTGCATTCCACTGCACCGTTTGCGCAGGTCGAATCGTTTCCTTTACTGGCTCTTTTTCGCTATTTAAATAGATAACTTTTGAACTAGAATAGACAATTTCTTCATTCGGACGAGCATCTAAATATTTCGTGAGCTTCTCTAAACGGTCTGGTGCATAGACATTGTCATCTGTGGCATAGGAAATATACTCGCCCTTTGCCTGTTCTAATGCTTGATTAATGAGGACGGCATAGCGTGTTTTCGCCGTTCTTTCCTCCAGCGTTTTCACCCCGCTTTGGATAAAATGGACGCGTGGATCTTTACGGAAAGGCTCAATAGCAGCAAGGGTTTGTTCGTTTGATCCATCATCCATGATAAAAAGTTCAAGGTCTGACAAGGTCTGCTGCAGCACCGCTTCAATTGATCTGCCAACGTAGGCCGCTTTGTTGTAGCTCGTCATAATGACCGTTACTTTCGTCAATTTTTCCACCTCGGTCTCTTTTAAACTATGGTTATCATATGTGTCTCCTCTTAAAGAGACTGTAGAGTGACCTATTTTTTATAAAATTGGATTTTTTTCATGATCTATCTTTGAAAAACGTAAAAATTTTGGTAATATAAGTAATCATTTATGTGTATTAAAGGAGTAAAGAACATTGGAGTATATGAAGAGTGATCTCTCCCAAGAAGAGGAAGCAAAAGGTTTTTTTCGATTCTTTAAAATTTTTGTCGCGACAAAAACGATTATTCGCTCATATGAACATACCTCTATTCCCATGTGGCTGATGATACTCCTTGCAAGTATCGCTGGTACAAGCTGGATGTACGAAGGGTATTTTAGTGAGTATATGGGCAATCATATTCCATATCCTTTTATTCTGTTACACGGAGCAGGTTTTGGTATTTTAGTAGGCAATTTTCTTCTATTTTTTGGTTCATTCATTTTACAGTGGTTAGGACGACTGTTTTTTGGCAGTAAAGCGCCGTATCGAGATGTGCTCAAAGCTTGCACACTGACGGTCATTTTCCCTTCCACCTTATTTGCTCTTACTTGGATTTTTACTGTGGGGTTGCTTGGTCCGTATACATTTGTGAAAATCTCACCCTATTTAGACCAGCACTATGAAGTATGGTATTATCTCAGTGTTTTACCACTGGTTGATGCGTATACCAAAGCATGGATATTTGGGATGGCTGTTTTAGGCCTTGTTGCTGTGATGAAGCTGAGAATATGGCAGGCCTTTATCATTGCCATCACACCGATCGCCTTATTTTTTCTCATCATGACCCTTCTCTATGACGTCCAGCGGGCTATGAATTGGTTGATGTAAAGAGGCATTCCTTAGATTGTTGAAAACCTTTGCAGTCTAGGAATTACGAGTACGGGGTTTGCCTGAACACTGAGGAACTGCACAAAGCAGTTCCTTTTTTTCGTTCAATGTACATATTCTCTCTTCCTGTCTCATAGTGTGAAAGAGAAAAAGAATGCTATGGAAACAACAGGCGCTTTTCTGCCTTCTGTTTAGAACACCATGAGGAAAGAGGAGGAACGTTATGAAATTGAAAAATCAATTTGGGCAAGGTTCGGGTTTCGAAGGTCAAGATTTTCGCCAGCAACAATATGGAGCAAATCCGTATCCTGCGCAGCAGATGGGTTATTCAGTCCCTCCCCAAACGCAGGGTCAAATGCAAGGTCAAATGCAGCAGGGGTATTCGCCAATGCCGTCTACTGGTACTTCACAAGGAGGCCAAGGTGGGCAAAGTGGCGGGCAGCCCTATCAAATTCCTTCTGGACCGATTTATCAGCAGAACGTCACCGGTCAACTGCCGCTTGAGCAGTCCTATATTGAAAATATTTTACGATTAAACCGCGGCAAAGTAGCCACGATCTATATGACGTTTGAGGCAAGTAAAGAATGGAACTCAAAGATTTTTAGAGGAGTCATTGAGGCCGCGGGACGTGATCACATTATCATTAGTGATAACAAAACAGGGACACGATACTTATTGTTAACAATCTATCTTGATTACATTACGTTTGATGGGGAAATTCAATATGACTATCCATACTCGATGTCTACGTATTCCCCAAGATAACCTCAAGGTCATATCAGCAGCAAGGTGCAGACGCCCTTGCTTTTTTCTTTTGTCTAGGTTTTTGACACACCTTCGGGGGAAGGCTCATAAGATGCCTAGTAGTTTTTATTAAACGCCTAGAGGTGACATCAATGACTGTTGAGCTGGATTATACATCGCCGAATGTCAAATATTCATTTGATTTGAATCAAAGCCCCCTTGTGAAATATGACCAACACAACCTGATTAATGTTTTAGGAAAAAAACAATTAAATTCGCTCGATCAAGTATCTCTGCTGGATATATATTTGAGTAAAAGCAAAGTAGTAGAGCCTCATTATCATCAAAATGCTGCCGAGCTTGTTTATTGTATCGCCGGCTCTGCTGCTGTATCCATGCTGAACCCTTTTACAAAAAAGCTGTCCACCTACACCATTACCCCCGGGCAGGTAGCCAATGTGCCACAAGGCTGGTGGCATTACGAAGTCGCCTTACAGGACAAAACCCATTTGTTAGCCATTTTTAACGCATCGACACCAGAAGTCATCTTAGGTTCAGACCTTCTAACCCTCACGCCTTCTCACATCATGGCACATACTTATTGCATGAACGAAACGCAGTGGAAACAGGCGACGCAGCCTGTGAAACCTGGTGTGTTTATCGGACCTTTCTGCCATCGGGAGGAAGAGGCACAAACGCACCCTGTCCCCCCTTCTCACTATGTACCTTATTATCAAGCACCTCCGAACTATTCTCCTTATTGGAGTTAAGAAAAAAACCGATGCCCCTATGAGAGCATCGGTTTTCCTAGCTTATAAATTTTTTGCTGCTGCAATCACTAGCATGATCCAAGAAGCGATAAATGCCACTCCGCCAATTGGTGTAATGGCACCTAGAATCTTCACCTGAGTCAAGGCAAGCACATAAAGGCTTCCTGAGAAGAAAAGAATGCCTGCCAGCATCACCCAGCCAGCGGTCGGCACTAGGGAAACACCTGACAGCTTATCTGCCAGAAAGGCGACAATAAACAGGCCAATTGCATGGAACATCTGATATTGAACCCCTTTATTCCATATCTCAATATACTTTTCAGGAATTTTCCCTTCCAGTCCATGTGCACCGAAGGCTCCAAGACCAACCGCAAGCATGGCGTTAATGGCACCTAATATGAAAAATAGTTTCATTCGTCATTCTCCTTATCTCATCAATTATGTTTATCATAGCGCGGGTCTTATCCAACATTCAACTTTCCTATGATGCTGACACGAGATTGTCGGATTTCTTCTTCTTTCGCAGCAGCACTTGATCGACCACAATCGCAATCAGTGTGCCAAGAACAAGACCATTGCTCAATAAAGAAATCAGCACAGGATGCATGCCTTTCAATGCCCCTTGTGGCACAAACATTGCGCCCACGCCTGCTAAAACAGCGATGCCAAGCACAAATCGAATGCGCGGGATGTCTTCTTTTTCATACTGATCGAATTCTGACATGGCAATCCCAATCATAGAAGAGAACACTACAAAGTTCACAGCAAGCCCCACAGGTGACGGCAATGCAGAGAAAAAGCTCATCAATAATGGAAATAAACTAATGAGGACAATGAGCAGACTGCCAAGAAAAAATGGCTTTCTCGATGGAATTTTTGTTGTTTGTATAAAGCCCGCTGCCCCTGAAATAGGAACAGGCGCAATCGCACCAATCAGTCCGCTCAGCAAATGACCAAATGCGGCGACAAAACCAGCCGGTCTGGCTCGTTTCCGCTCACGCAGTTCACCAAATGCCTTGACGGAACTTTCCACAATTCGAATACTTGCCAGCATATTCACAATGAGTAAGATCGTAATAAAAAAGGACGTGACAAGCAGGCCACTGTCAAAGACCGGCATGCCAAACGGAAACAGTTTTGGAAACTCAATGATCTGCTCAGGAATGCGAACAGGCTTCGCTAGTCCGAGTAAAGCAAATAACAACCAGCCGCCTGCAAGTGCGAATAACACAGAAAACTGTCTTAAATAATGCCATTTTGAGCGGCTGATCATGAAGGTGATGACAATAATCAAGATCGATAGACAAAAGACAAGCCCATCTACCTGATTTCCCCGATAACCGATCCCCATCAGCCCTTTCATGATTGGCTGACTTAACTGCACAACAAGCAGCAGCAAATAAATACCTGTGACAACCGGCGTAAATAAAGACGCAAGCCAATTAATGATTTTAAAAAGACTAAAAATAAAAAAGAACGCCGCACTAAAAATTAACGCCCCTTGTAATGCTTGCAAGGTTTCAGGATATGTGGCAAAAATTGTCCCTGTCATGCCTGCATAAAGGGTATATACCCCCCACCACAGCCCTGCTGGACTTTCATTGATTGGCAGCATATGACCGCATAAACACTGCACCATCGCCACAAGTCCAAGTGAAAAGAATGTACTCTGAATCAGTTCCGCCGACTGCACTTGATTTAATTCAAATGCTTGTGCAATCGCAATCGGCACAGCAATAGAAGCTGCGATAAAAAATGCCATCCACTGAATGGCGCCCAAAAATAGTTTCAACCCGATCACCTTCCCTTTGTCGTGACAAGACCATTAAAAATCAAAAATAGAGTCACCGTTGCCCTCTTTCTCTTGTTGACCCTCTTCTTTATGCTGAAATTTCTTTGCACCGCTAGTGCCCATCAATTTCTCTAACATAGCTTGATCCGTAGACACAGCCGGAGCAGATGGTGTCTGTATAGATGGAGGTGGTGAAATAACCGAAGACTGCGGCATTTGCACCTGTGATGATGTGTCGAGAATGACATCACATAGTGAAGAGATGACCGCCGCTTGACGTTTCACCTCTTCATCATTTCCACTTTGTTTTGCTTTTTGAATGGCTTCCTCCATTTTTTGAAGCAGACTTGATATATGAATATTCAAGGGTAGACCCTCCAATCTAAAAAATTCGTTTTCCAACATTATTTTACCAAATGAACAAACCGAATGGGTTCATTTTTTCAAAGCTGTGTGCTTCTGTTCATCTTATTTGACCCTTACCCAAGATTCACACATAATAATAAAGAAACAATATCGTCTTTGAAAGGACTGAAAGATGAGCAAACTCACTGAACTCATTCACAAACAAAAAAACGTGCAAACACCAGCGGTTCAAGAACGAATCCGTCTTCTTAACGATTTGAAAGCAGCCATTAAACATCATGAAAAGGACATATTACAAGCCTTAGCCCATGATTTACATAAATCCGAACAGGAAGCCTATACAACAGAAATTGGCATGGTATATGAAGAGATCAATCATACCGTCAAACATCTTCACAAATGGGCCAAACCATCTCGCGCGAAAACACCTCTGACCCATATCGGATCAAAAAGTATGATCATTAAGGAACCGTACGGAAGTGTTCTGATTATTGCCCCTTGGAACTATCCTTTCCAATTGGCCCTTTCGCCATTAGTTGGAGCCATTTCTGCGGGAAATGCCGTTACTTTAAAACCGTCAGAATTAACGCCGCACGTCTCAAACGTGATTGGCACGATTGTGGAAAGCGTGTTTCAAGAAGATCTTGCAGCGGTCGTTGAAGGCGGTGTGGATGTCAGCACAGAGCTTCTGAAACTGCCTTTTGATTATATTTTCTTTACTGGAAGTGTAGCCGTCGGCAAAGTCGTCATGGAAGCGGCCGCAAAACATCTCACACCTGTCACACTTGAGCTCGGCGGAAAAAGTCCATGCATTGTCATGCCTGATGCAGACATCAAGCTCGCTGCAAAACGAATCACCTTTGGTAAATTCACAAATGCTGGTCAAACATGCATTGCACCAGACTATTTACTTGTTCATGAATCGATCAAAGAGGACCTATTGCGTGAAATGACGACCTGTATCCGTGACTTTTACGGGAACCAGCCTGAAACAAATCCGCATTTCGGAAAAAATGTCAGCCAGCGTCATTTTGATCGACTTTCACAATTTCTCTCAAATGGCACGATTGTGACAGGTGGACAGCGCAATGAACAAGAGCTCAAAATCGCACCGACCATTCTAGATCACATTACATGGGAAGACCCTGTGATGCAGGAGGAAATTTTCGGACCTATTTTGCCTGTCATCTCATTTGACTCTCTTCAAGAGGCAGCTGACATGATTAAGGCAAGACCGAAGCCGCTCGCTCTTTACTTATTTACAACAAATAAAGAAACAGAAGCTTATATTCTAGACAACCTCTCATTTGGCGGGGGCTGCATTAATGATACACTGATGCATGTCGCCACTCCATATTTACCATTTGGAGGCGTTGGTGAAAGTGGTATCGGACGATATCATGGAAAAGAAAGCTTTTTCACCTTTACGCATGAAAAAAGCGTCCTGCGCCAGACCAATCGCTTTGATTTTTCTTTCCGCTATCCAAATGCGAAAAACGGACTCGACATTGTCCGCAAATTTTTAAAATAAACAGGACGAAGGGATTTTCCCTCGTCCTATTTTGATTCGATGTCCTTGATACACCAGTTGATTTCATCGATCCCCATTTGCTTTAAATAGGCGTTTACTTTTGAGAACGGACGACTGCCAAAAAAGCCGTTTCTTGCGGAAAAAGGACTTGGATGAGGTGACTCAATGATGTAATGCTTACTTTGATCAATGCGTCCTTTTTTATTTTGCGCATGTCTGCCCCAAAGCACAAAAACGACTGGCTGATCTCGGTCATTCAGGACGTCGATGACGCGGTCTGTCACACGTTCCCAGCCTTTGCCTTTATGCGAGTTCGCTTCCCCTTTTCTTACAGTGAGCACGGTGTTTAACAGCAAGACACCCTGCTCTGCCCAGCTGACAAGCGAGCCATGGTTAGGGACCGGACAACCGAGGTCATCCTTTAGCTCCTGAAAAATATTTCTCAAAGAGGGCGGATGTTTGACACCAGGCTGAACAGAAAAGCTTAATCCGTGTGCCTGTCCCGGGCCATGATAAGGGTCTTGTCCCAAAATCACGACCTTCACAGCTTCATACGACGTCAAATGGAGGGCACGATAAATGTCATCTGGCTTTGGAAACACGATCTGCGTACGATATTCTTCCTTTACCCACTCACGTAATTCCTGATAATATGGCTGTTCAAATTCACTTTTCATCACAGCCCACCAGCTATCATTTAAAAATGGCTTCATTGCGGTTGTCCTCCTTCTGTCTGCTGTGCCAATCTTGAGATCATCGGTTTTCCATCCCATACAATCTCACTCTCTGATTCTCGTTTTTTCATCGCTGGTTCTTCTAATAGGACAGCAAAGTTCGCTGTCGGCAAATCACCGAGCCCATGCTTTTCACTCAGATCATCTAAGTAGTTCTTCCTTGTTTCACCAAGATCACTCGACTGATTGCCCCCACCATCAAAGAACGCATAGATCACACTGGCAGCTGGCACTCGTTTGGCTCGTGCATGCTGCGTAACACGCAGGAAAAAGTCCCAGTCCCAGTAGTGATGCATCGCTGGATCAAAATAGCCGATCTCATCATGTATGCGGCGTTTGTACATACTGCCAGAAGGAACGTATGTAGAAAAAACACGCATGTCCTCAATGTCCGCTGTATAAGCAAACAAACGTCTTGATACTGGAAAACGAGTCGCACCTCGTTCTTCAAACGAAACAATTTCCGCATCCGAAAAGACAAAATCAGCGTCTTCCAGCGCCTTGCTCATACGTTCAATATGACAAGGTGTAAAATAATCATCGTCATCACTCAGCATAATGACGTCACCTGTCAGCTCCCGCACCCCAACATTTCTTGCGTTCACATGCTGGACATTCTCATCTAAATGAATCAAGCGGATTGGCAGCTCGGGATAGAGTTCCTGAATCACGTCCACTCGCTCTCCTGCATCATTTACGACCACAATTTCAAAAGGCTGTACGCTTTGTCTCGAGATGGATTCAAGCAGTTCACACAATGCGCTCAGCCGGTTATGTGTCACAATTAGTAAAGAAATCTTCATATCGGCCTAACTCCTTTAATAGATTCGTCTTTTTCATTAAAACATAAATCGGCTTTCTTCTCATGATATAAAAGGCGGTTTGATTGATCGAGAAAATGGGAATTTTTGATGAAAAGGAGTGATGATGATGGAATTTTTCACAGTTGAGAATAGTAAAGAAGCCAAACAGACGATCGAACAGATACAATCAGCAAAGGACGATGTGTTTGTTTTTGCGTATGACCCCGAACGCTCTGATACCGTTACTGAGTACACGGAAGCAAAGAGCATGACAGTTGTTGATCAAGGGATTTTAGATCAAATCGCCAATATCATTCGCACCAGGGATGATGAACTGATGGCCAAAATCATGTCGACCGGCGCCGATCAAGAATTAGCCTTAACGCTTTTAGAGGAGCTGAAAAAAGGGAAATTGGTGATTTGTAAAAGATAAAGAATGAGGCGTTCCATGAAGAGTGGAACGCTTTTTTATGCCGTTTCATTGTGATAAATGGAAAAGCTGATTATAATAAGGGATAGAACAGTAACTGTTACACATCACATTGGAGGTTCAGCAACTATGTCTATGAATAAAGCACTCACCATCGCAGGTTCGGATTCAAGCGGCGGTGCAGGTATCCAAGCAGATTTAAAAACGTTTCAAGAAAAAAACGTCTACGGGATGACAGCTTTAACCGTTGTCGTTGCAATGGATCCTCATAACAACTGGGATCATCAAGTGTTTCCAATCGATACATCAACAATCCGCGCGCAGCTCTCAACGATCGTGGAAGGCATCGGTGTAGATGCGTTAAAAACAGGTATGCTGCCAACAGTTGACGTCATTGAACTCGCAGCTGAAACGATCAAAACATATGAGCTGAAAAATGTCGTCATTGATCCTGTTATGGTATGTAAAGGTGCGAACGAAGTCCTTTACCCAGAGCACGCTGAAGCATTGCGCGAAAAGCTCACGCCACTGGCAACAGTTATCACACCTAACCTTTTCGAAGCAGGTCAATTAAGCGGCATTGGCGAGATCAAAACTTTGGAACAAATGGAAGAAGCCGCAAAACGCATCCATGAACTTGGTGCAAAGTATGTGGTCATCACTGGCGGCGGTAAGCTAAGCCCTGATAAAGCGATTGATTTGCTTTATGATGGACAAACCTTCGAACGCCTTGAAACAGATAAGATCGACACAGAATACACACACGGTGCAGGCTGCACATTCTCAGCCGCAGTCACAGCTGAACTAGCAAACGGCTCAGACGTGAAAGAAGCCATTTATGCAGCAAAAGAATTCATCACAGCTGCCATTAAAGGCTCTTTCCAACTAAACGAATACATCGGACCAACGAAACATTCCGCACATCGTTTGGACAAATAAAACACTAAAAACCGATCCGCCGCTTGGGTGAATCGGTTTTTTTGTTTATCGTAAGCTGAGTCTCTGTGCAAATAACCAATCTGTTAAGCCTGGCGTCTCATAAGCAGGCGTCCATGATGCATGATCATACCCATACTTGCTTGCATACTCGGTATAAATCGGTCTTCCACCAGCTTTTTGAATCGCTTGAATTGTATTTCTCGCATAACTGATAGGAATAATGGAATCATCCTCTGCATGAAATGCCCATATTGGCTTGTGCGCTAAAATTCTTGCCTTGCTTGGATCTGCACCCCCCGCAATAGGAATCATCGCTGCAAACAAACGAGGATATGTGATGTTCAACTGATACGAGCCAAATCCGCCTTGAGATAAACCAGTCGCATAAATCCTTTTCTGATCAATCTTATAAGAAGTTAACACATGCTGAAGCACTTCATACGCTTTGTGTAAATCTGGTGAAAATTGAAACACATTTGTCAGGTCGATCTCATTTTGCGCGTTTCTTGTTAAAGCAAAACCCCCATCCACAGCATTTCGAGCCTGAGGTGCTAGTACGTATGCAGGATGTTTCTTTTGAACTTCAGGAGAAGCCCATAAAACTGCACCATCATTTGCAAGTAACTGCTTTTGATTATCGGTCCCCCGCTCCCCTCCTCCATGTAAGAACAGGACGAGAGGATAAGCTTTACCCCTCTTATGATTTTTCGGAATGTATAACCGATAAGGCATTCCTTGATATTCAAAAGATAAAAAAGATGAGGCAATGTCCTCTCGTGTGACAAAACGATAGTTGTACGTAGACGTAGCAAGGCGATGCTTATTTTTGTAAACGCTTACTTTTAAAGTCGTATCGGTATCAATTTGAATAGGCTTTTTATATCGCTGACTTTGAGTTGTCGGCTGGCTGCCATCTGTTGTGTAATAAAGAGAAGCTTTTGGCACCTGGGAATGGAGTGCCACCTCTTGCGAGCGATAATATTGACCAGATGGTACGGAGGCAGTAGGTGTAAAAAATGATGTGTGTTGCGTTCGGGCAGATGAAACGGAAGGATGAAGAAAACTCATAGAAAATAGCACAATGATAAAGGTGATCAGACATTTCTTGGTTGCATGGTTCATATCGTTCCTCCTGTATATGCTCAGATGAATTTTTATTTATTTTGTACCATGACAAAAGGAATGTCAACGCTTTCATTTAAATTTCTGAATGATCTGACTAAAATAAAAAAATTCACAAGTAGATATAAAAAAGACCTGACTGAGTTTCAGCCAGATTCATGAAGGGGTCAATCTAATTCTATCAATACACAAAGTATAAAGTTACCCAACTATCTATCGTTGCTAAATCAAATAGTTTCACCGATTTTGTTAAGCGTAAGTCTTACATAATCTGTTGTAATAGCCTGCCCACTAGTATTCGTTAATCGAATTGTCTGTCCTGCAAAAATTGCACCTGTAAAACCGATAGCTGTTACTTCTTGACCAGCTGTGGTTCCCCTAACTCTACCACCAGCGATTGATGTAATACCATCGATTACTACATCAATTCCAAGAGGACCAGCTTGCCCAGCGACAGCAGAAACAATTGCATTTATATCATAATTACCACTTTGTTGTATGGTAAAAGTATCTGGTGCAGTAAAAGTTACATTATTCAAGAATTGAGTCCCTACTAGTGAGAAATTACCATCATTAGCAACAGTTTGAGTATCAGTATTAACAGTAGAAGCAGCGGCAGTTACTAATAGTATTGTAACTCCTGTGGCTCCTGTGGCACCCGTATCTCCTGTGGCGCCGGTCGCTCCGGTAGTACCTGTATCTCCTGTAGCACCGGTTGCTCCTGTTCCTGTTGCTCCCGTGGCACCCGTATCTCCTGTGGCTCCCGTGGCTCCTGTAACACCCGTATCTCCTGTGGCGCCGGTCGCTCCGGTAGTACCTGTATCTCCTGTAGCACCGGTTGCTCCTGTTCCTGTTGCTCCTGTAGCACCGGTCGCTCCTGTTCCTGTTGCTCCAGTTGCGCCCGTATCTCCTGTGGCCCCTGTTGCTCCAGTTGCGCCCGTATCTCCTGTGGCTCCTGTCGCTCCGATTGCGCCTGTATCTCCTGTAGCACCGGTCGCTCCTGTTCCTGTTGCTCCAGTTGCGCCCGTATCTCCTGTGGCTCCTGTCGCTCCGGTTGCTCCTGTATCTCCTGTAGCACCGGTCGCTCCTGTTCCTGTTGCTCCAGTTGCGCCCGTATCTCCTGTGGCTCCTGTCGCTCCGGTTGCTCCTGTATCTCCTGTAGCGCCGGTCGCTCCTGTTCCTGTTGCTCCTGTGGCACCCGTATCTCCTGTGGCTCCTGTCGCTCCGGTAGCACCTGCATCTCCTGTAGCACCAGTCGCTCCTGTTCCTGTTGCTCCCGTGGCACCCGTATCTCCTGTGGCGCCGGTCGCTCCGGTAGTACCTGTATCTCCTGTAGCACCGGTTGCTCCTGTTCCTGTTGCTCCCGTGACACCCGTGGCGCCCGTATCTCCCGCAGCTGCTAACAATGTATAATCTGGAGACGTACCTGGCGTACCTGTTGGTGAAGCTGTATTCGCCACATACGTACTTCCATCAAATGTCACCACTTGACCTTCTGGATAGGTTGGGGCATCCGCTGGATCAAATGCTACGATACCAGTTAAGCCTACACCGGTCGCTCCTGTTGTACCTGTTGGACCTGCTGCACCCGCTGGGCCTGCTGCACCCGCTGGACCTCTCCTACCTGTCCGACCTTGAATAACACACACACACGGATCCTTTCCACAACATGGGTTTTTCCTTACTCTCTTACAGGTATCACACTCCCAACCGTAATCTTCATGCGAGTCATACCAACTTCCTCTTTTATTAGATGGACATGATTTTCTACAATGTCTACATCTTTTCATAAGATCACCTCAAGATCATACTATTAAGTAATATGATTTTGGTTCTGATCAATTAACCGCAAATACGTGATGTCCGTGACTAGTTTTTCAAGAGGGCAATCAGACTGAAAATTCCGATCCAGTATATTACCAGCCACTGCATAGGGCTGCCCATTCTTCTTACGGCTTTTCATTTTAACCCAGCATTGCCACTGGTTTTTCTGCATGATACGTTGAACAGTTTTATGGTTAATACGCATTCCCATTTTTAGTATGGCTGTGATTTTCCGATAACCATATCGATATTCGTGCTTTCGGCACAACGTGCCGACCTGTTTCTCTAGTTGTCTTTTAGAATGATTCTGAGTCAGATTCTTTTTCCATCTATCATACGAAGTGCGCGAGATGCCTAAATGGAAACAGATGTCCT
Organism: Bacillus sp. BS1807G30; assembly: GCF_040047675.1. Taxonomy (NCBI): domain Bacteria; kingdom Bacillati; phylum Bacillota; class Bacilli; order Caryophanales; family Bacillaceae; genus Bacillus; species Bacillus sp. BS1807G30. The sequence continues at coordinate 3,425,025 of NZ_CP157353.1, forward strand.
GTACCGTCATCGTTTTGCACAATTCATCTACCAGTTTGATTGACGTTTCCTTATCAACTTCCTTTCCAATTCGTTGTACTTTTTTAAAACTTCATTCTGTTGACTCAAATAGCGATTTTCTGCCCGCAGTCTCTCTAATTCGGAAGAGTACTCGGGGCCCTTTCCATACATAGGAATATTGTTTTCCAACAGGTTGTTCGAACCGGTGTGTATCCCCAGCTTTATGCCATCTCACCCATGTCTGAACCTGCGTCTTATTCTTGATATTCAATTCCTGCATGATCTCTTTCATAGGTACGCCTGCCAATCTCATTTCCACAGCCTTCTTTTTGACTTCAACCGGATAACTCACTCTTGTCCCCATAGAAAAAACACCTCCATGTTTTATTTCGGATCACAACGATCTGTTTTCAAACTTGAAGGTGTTTTTTATTTGTCTCATCTTATGGGGTCAGTCCCGCACCCAGGTACACTCTTTCACCATACTTTTTTACCTACTTTTGCTGATCAGATTCTTTCGCCATTTTTCGAATAAAGGCTTCAATAGATTCAACAAATAAGGCATATTCTTTCATTTGTTTATACGTATCTGACAGCTTCTCTTTTAATTCTTCCTGCTCTAGAGAAGGTTCACCGAGAATAGATTGGACTTGAATCAGCAATTCTTTATATTCTTCACGTTTATCTTCAACATGATCTGCCATTGTCTCCAAGCGTTTTCTAGTCGTCGGCTGCTGTTTTGAATTCAAGTAAACAACCCCTTTTTGTCCTACCGCATTTGGATAAACGTCAGCCTCAGCTGTATATATTTTAAAATGATACCATAATTGAACCTGTTATCATATATGTAAAACGTCATCAAACCGCTTTAGGCTAACCTTGTATATACATGATATAGGCTTTAAGATACAGGCTGATCTCACTAGAAAAAAGCAGATCATTGATCTGCTCAGATTGTAGAGAAAGCCATGTTTTTCTACAATTTTTTGCGTAAGTATGATGAAGTGCTTTAATGAAAAAACTCTCCCATAAACCGAACATTTTTTGACAAGCAACATTTATTTTTTGCAAAAATGAACGACAGTTCCGATTGAGTTTATCCTCTTTCTTTCTATTGACAACTGTAAGACTAAGTATAATCATATGAAAATGGTTGATGTGATAAATGTGATCAGCTATCTTATAACTTCCATGCTTGTCATTTCCCAATCTTTATCAGATTTTAGTGATATCTCTTTAGATTCCTTGCTTTCAATATTATATTCAATAATTCTGCCAATAGTCCCATTCTTATCCCTGTCAGACATCTTTACCAATGCAAAAACCTTGTCATCTAAAATCTTAACATCTTCTAAATGCTCGTTATCTGATTTTAAATTAAGTGGAAGCTTTTCAGAAGATATCTCTTTGAGGTCTTTGTTGAATGTCTTGACTTCTCCTTCATAGGAGGCTATCGTGACTCTATCCTTGTCTACATTAGTCTTGTAGATAGTGAAGCCTTCATCCATGACAATCTTTCTTTTCGTATCTAGAGTTTTCTTGTCGAGTATAACCAACATAGAATTTTGCTTACTGTCAACGGCATCATTTACGGCAACCAACAATTCTTTATTGTTTAATGACTTCAAAGATTCATTGTTGTCAGGGAAGAAGACCGAGTCCATGTCTATCTCTTTTCGTTTTTCTTTATGATTTTTTGGGTCTATGGAAGACGCTATAACACTATCGTTATTATTATTAATAACGGCATATATTTTCCCATCTTCAAATACTGCCGAAGTCAACGACCCTTCAAGTTCAATCTGTTTCTTATCATCGCCATCTTCTTTCCAGTAGACTAATTCTCCTACTAAGCCATCCTCTGTAAAACCAACGTTAATGTCGTGTAAAACATACCCATTAGAGTAGTTAATAAAGAATGCACCCTCGTCATCTGTAGATTTTGAAAGTGATTTTGTACTCAAAGCCTTTACCTTTCCAGTCTTCTTATTTAAAGACACATGATAGTTAGACCTGTTGGATGAAAAGTAGATATTATGATTGCTCTGAGTAGATGAGGTAAATCCCACGCAGTCTTTCATTATTATACTCGACAATTTCTTTCCTTCATCGTTGTAGTTAACCATCTCGCATCCTCTGTCCATTGCTTGCGAATATATGATAGCAAATTTACTATCTTTCATATGGCTCAATTCTCCCTTAGGAGAGTCCCCCGCAGCCTCCTCTTTTTTTGAACATGCTGAACAAACAAGTGCTATGGCGCAAGCAAATAAAAATAACTTAAAGTATTTCATTCAATCATCTCCTTTCGATTTTAAACAAGCAAAGCAATCGGGGAAATCCCCGACTGCTTATTAACTTACTTTTTATGATAAAAGACCTTCGTGTTGTTAGAGTTTACTAATTCCATTGGCGACACGATTAAATCGTTTTTATAATGGTCAATATCGTGACCTTGATTTTTCCAGGCTCTCCAAGCTAATTGAGAGCAATAGAATTTTTTTGTAGTTTTCTTGTCAAACCAGTTCAGATTGTATGGCTTCTTTTGATTAGCTTGTTTTTCAGCATACTTAGCTGCATTTACATATTTGGTATTATTAGACTTCTTTACCCACAGCCCATATACCTTCTTTCTTTTTCCCCAAGTATTATTATAGAATCTAACTCCATGCTGTTTAATTGGACTCCAACTTTTGTGCCAAGACTCTACGGTATTTGTCTTAGTTCTCGACACAACAGCAGCATGTCCAAAGCCAAACGCCGAACTACCTGAATTCAAGTCGTAGCTAACCAATACATCGCCTTTAGTCCCTAATGCAGTAGCATTTGTATTCATCTTTTCTTTTTCTTCATTGTACTTAGGTAGATACTCGTCAATCACATCATCTTTGATATATTGTTCGATATCTTTCTGCGACTCTTCGAATATCTCTTCTGCTTTTGCTTCCGTAGAGACAGAATCATATTCCTTTTTGCTCATCTCTTGAAGTTCTTTAATCTGTTCAGAGGTCATTCCCTCTGCCTTCATTTCTTCTATTTCTTCTTTGACTCTTTCATCGTTCATAGAAGGAAATACATCTTTCGCTTGCGCATTTCCCTCCAATCCAAATCCAGTGAATAATACAGATGCCGACAACAAGGATGTGACAATAACATTATGTTTTTTCATATTACTACCTCCAATTACTTTTTAGCGTGGTCCACATTTACCATATTATTAGTTAATATGGATTATGTAAACATAAATAGAATTTTAAGGATATTTTAATATGTAATGAATTGACATGTTAATTTTGAGAGAATTTTTAAATTAAAAAAGAGACTATAATAGTCTCTTCTTCACACAGGTACATTTTCTTATTGTCTACTCGATCCAACATCTTGATAACTCTCTCGTAATGACAACCTGTTTCCTCTAATTCTCTCTTGAAACATCAATGTCTAGGAGTGGCTTTTTTTCTTTAGAATTAACCAAGGCGTAGCAGACGTAGACATTTTCTCTACTTGTTTAGCAGATCAATGATCTGCTTCTTTTTGCAAATGCCACGTCTTCAATTTAAGCTTCGTTTCATTTCTACCACTGATGGAGATTGATTTATTTCCCGGGGAAGGAAAGTAACGTGCAGTAAATACTTCCCGGCCTCCGTTGACAAAAATCTCAATCGATGATGCATCAATAAAGATATGCAAATCCTGTAATTCCTCAATTTCTACTTCACGAACTTCCTTTGTTCGATCTTCAAATCGATCTCGCTCTAACGTTAGTTTGCCTTCATCTTTATCATAAATGATACGAGCAGCAGCACGGATACAGCATTCAAATCCTTTTTGTGTTTCAATTTGATCAATGAATACCTCTGCGCTCGTCAAATCTTCAACAGGAATGGAGTGAACAGATCGTTTAACGTGAAAAACATGCTCCTGCTCATTTGTCCGCATAGATCGAAGTTCACTTACCGGCTGTTGAATAAGACGTCCTTCATCATCTAAACGAAGCTCTCTCGGAATCGTCAAGCAATGGATCCATTGATAAGAGATGGTTGGATGATGCTCTTCCCCTTGATCTGGTACACCCATCCATCCCATTAAAATGCGTCTGCCCGATTCATCTTGGAAAGTCTGCTGTGCATAAAAGTCAAAGCCACGATCCAGCTCCTCAAACGCTCCATGCGTATATTGGTAGGTACGATCATCCAATGTACCAACAAAATAACCAGATTGATGTGTATTGTTGTATTTGAATCCATCAGGCTTCAGCCCCTGTGGTGACACGATCAATACATCCTGACCGTCTAATTCAAACAGATCTGGACATTCCCACATGTATCCGAAATGATCTAATCCATTCTTTCCACTGCCTGCAATAATGCCTTGAAACGTCCAATTGTCTAATGTATCAGATGTGAATAAGACAAGATGTCCTTTGAGATCTTCACTTTGTGCTCCAAGGACCATGTACCACTTTCCATTCCGCTTCCACACCTTCGGGTCACGAAAATGTGCAGTAAATCCTGCTGGCAAAGTCGCCACGACACCTTTTTTCTCAAAATGAACCCCATCCTCTGACACAGCTAAACATTGATATGTCTCACGATTTCCTTGCTCATCACGGACATTTCCGGTATACATCACATACATACGACCATCGTCAATGACTGCACTGCCAGAATAACAGCCATTTTGATCAAACCAATCACTTGGCGTGAGGGCAGCCTCTTCATGCTGCCAATTCACTAGATCGGTTGATGTGTAGTGACCCCAGAATTTTGCACCATGTCCTGTTTTAAATGGCTGCCACTGATAAAACACATGATAGACTCCCTTCCACTGAATCAATCCATTCGGGTCATTTAAAAGACCAACTGGGGGCATTAAATGGAAGTTCTGACGGTACACATCTTTTTTCACCAAATGCTCATAGTTTCGAATACGATCTGTTACCTTTTGACGAAGTGCTGCGTCCGTTATTGTCATCACTGGTGACCACTCCTTGATTATTTTTCGACTTCTTTGACTTTAAAGATGATGGTAAGAATAAATGAAACAGCAACAGCTATTAACATACCAATAACATAATTTACCACATTTTGTAAACCGAATGGGGCTGCAATGGCAATCATCGGAATCCCTGTTAAACCATAAGCGTTGGCGGCTACCTTCGTGAAGACGACAAACGCCCCGCCTAATGCACCTCCGATCATTGCAGCAATAAATGGCTTACGATAACGAAGATTCACACCAAATATGACCGGCTCTGTAATACCTAAGAAAGCAGAAAATGCTGCTGGTAAAGCAATTTCTTTCGTTTTTGCTCGCTTTGCTAAGAAAAAGACCGCCAGCCCTGCTCCGCCTTGAGCGACGTTGGACATGGCCCAGATCGGCAGCAAATAATTCCGTCCAATATCATTCAGAAGTCCTGCCTCAATCGCATGGAAGCTATGATGAACACCTGTCAGTACAATTAAAGAATAAGCTCCTCCGAAAATCAGTCCAGCTAAGAATCCTGCATGGTCATAAACATAAGTGAGTGCATTTGAGATTCCTGTACCGAGCATTCTTCCTAGCGGTCCTACAGCAATAAACGTCACAAATCCAGTCACAATCACCGTCACAAACGGTGTCACAAGTAAATCAATACTGTTCGGCACAACTTTTCTTAAATTCTTTTCAATCACGCACATGATATACACAGTCAATAACACGGGAATGACCGTTCCTTGGTAACCAAGAAGAGCAATATCAAAGTTGAATAGATGCATATATTCTGGTTTTGCGTCTGTCAGTCCCCATGGATTCAGCAAGCTCGGGTGAATCATAATGCCCCCAATGACGGCTCCTAAATATGGATTTCCACCAAACTCTTTGGCTGCACTAACCCCAATTAAAATCGGTAAAATGATAAAGGCAGCACTTGAGAACATATCTAGCATTTGGAAGATGGCAGAGCTTGGATCAGCCCATTTGAAGGCTTTCATCATGCCTAATAGGCCCATTAATAAACCGCTTGCTACAATCGCTGGAATGATTGGTACAAAAATATTCGATAGCGTCTTGGCAAAACGTGCAAGTGGATTCATTTTTTGCTTCACGGCTTCATCATGGCTGGCAGGTTTTTGATTCTCGTCGTCTGCCTCAAGACCCGTCTCACGAGCAAAAGGCTCATATACTTTGTTGACAGAACCTGTTCCAAATATGATCTGGAATTGACCCGAGCTTGAGAAGGCACCCTTCACACCCTCAAGTTCTTCAATGGCATCTTTGTCAATCAACGCCTCATCTTTCATCACCAATCGGAGTCGTGTGGCACAATGTGTTGCGCTAATGACATTTTCTTTGCCGCCTAATAATGTTGTTAATTCTTTGGCTGTTTTTTGATAATCCATGTTGTCTCCCCCTTTTTTTAAAACAAAAAAGACCTAAAATTCACCAACGATGAAAGGACATACACGTCCCCTCGTTACGCAAATTTTAGGTCTTGCCTGCCTGACAGTCACAATCCCACGATATTGGTTTTTGATTACGCTTTCATCATAGTATAAGAGCGTGACCTGCGTCAACCTATTTTTTCGAATCAAATGACCCATATACACTAATTAGAGTAGTGTGCATAAAAAAAAGCCTGCGGACAGGCACAACCTTTACACCAATTCGGCATCCTGCAGACGCTGGACATGCAGCGTGATGTAGCCGATCTCCGATTTAGGGAGATGAAGTCCATATTCTTTTTTCAACAAATCAGCCAGTCCAAGTGCACACCGGTAAGCCGAGTCATACTTTGTTTGGATAAAAGTCAGCATGTCATCGTCCATGATTTGAAATGCTTCATTCGATTCCAACCTGCCTAATGCATACCTCAAATGTGTCACAAGCCGCTGATATGAAATACTATCCTCATCAATCGAGCGCTCAAAAACGCTTTCGATATGCTCGATCATTTCTTTGATCATCGTTGTGTATTTGACCGTCTTCTTCATGGACTCCGTATTCATTTTGGCCGTATGAATATGAAGTGCCACATACCCTGCCTCATCGTCCGGCAGGTCAACCCCAAGCCGCTCCTTTACATAACGAATGGCATATTTTCCAATATCATATTCCTGCTTATATAAGACTTTGATCTCACCAAGCAATTTATTATATAAGACAATGCCTTTTTGAACGCGTTCAATGGCAAAGGATAAATGATCTGTCAGTGAAATGTGGATATGATCACTGAGCGGCATCATGAGTTCACCCTCTGCATAACTAATAATATGCTCTGCCACCTCAATATGCGCTTCTGGCAATGTCGCAAGAATTTGTTTGAATTTCTCATTTTCTTCACGCACAACAAAAATCTTCTCTATTTTTTGAACGGGAACGACGTCATTTTTCCCCTTCTGAAAAGCAATTCCGGGCCCCATCACAATTTTCTCCTGATCACCCTCCTTTACAACCACTGCATTGTTATTCAATATTTTATATATCTTCAAGGGGCATCCTCTCCCACAGATAACGTGTCTTATGTGGGATTTTACCCTGTTTCAACTTTTCTGTAAAGATAAGAACGGACCGGCACGAGCCTCTCTCGTTGTCTTTTCATAAAGCATCATCAGACTTTCTTGAAACGGCTTTTCTATCCTGCGCTTCTTCTTCTTTTCATCTGCCAGTTTCTCTAGCTTTCTCTCATTCACCACAAGAAAGAATCCTCCATCCACTGCTGTCACTTTCACCCCTTGCTTCTTCAGCAGCTCACCAGGATTCACAAGCACATTCATCACAAAACCAAACCATACACTCAACCAGTTCTTCCATTTCTTCACTGAACATCCCTCCGATTTACTTAGAATCTAGCAGTTCTAGCAAATTAACTGTTCCTATCATATCCCGAGAAAATAGAGAGGTTTGTCACAATCTGGGTGAAAAAACGAACTAGTTTTCAGAAGTTTTGTTGAAAAGTGCAGAAGATGATCATGTTCCACAATGTTTCTATGAAAATTTTATACACACACTATCCCAAAGATAAGCACACCTTATCAACAGGGTTTATCCACATATCAACATCCTCTTACTAGATTTTGTGTATGAGATTTTTTTATTTTCCATATATATATCTGAATAATCGAGTTATCAACAGATTATTGTGCATAAGTGTGACTTTATAAACAAAATAGTTCTTTATGACTATGTAAAATAAGACCATTTTAGTAAAGGAATTGGTTTCATCGTATGGAATACTTAATAACGGGCAGTGAATCTTTCCTATTTATCCACAAAAAGAAAGGCTATCTCCCTAAATACACAGCTAGAAAGGGGAAAATTAATTGAAAAAAGTAATCTCTCGTTCTTCTGTTCTATTGTTCTCCACTATTTTTACCTTATCCACATTCTTTTCAGGTCAGGCTGCTGCCGCTCCATCGAACAAACAGGTGGAACTGGAAAAAGCAGAAATCTTCGGCGAAATCAATGTTAAGTCTAGAAAACACACCACTGTCATTGTTGAATTAAAGGAAAAATCCTTAGTTGAAGCCAAGCAAGAAGGCGAAGCACAAACAAAGGCCTCCCTCAAAAAATCTCGAACGAAAGTAAAGAATGCAGCACTCAAAAAGCTAGATAAAGCGAGTGTTCATCAAGAATATGAAAAAGTCTTCTCTGGTTTCTCTATGAAACTTCCTGCAAACGAAATCCCGAAACTACTCGCAGTTGACGGAGTAAAAGCCGTTTATCCGGATGTTACATATCAAACAGATGAAGTGAAAAAGAAAAGCGTCCAGCTTCCAAATGAGGATGTCTCTCCACTCATGGATAAAAGCGCCCCATTTATCGGTGCACCAAAAGCTTGGGATGCCGGCTACTCTGGAAAAGGAGTAAAAGTCGCTGTCATTGATACTGGAGTAGATTATACCCACCCTGATTTAAAAGGAAACTTCGGATTATACAAAGGCTATGACTTTGTTGATAATGACTATTCTCCACAAGAAACACCAAAAGGAGATCCTAGAGGCGAATCGACAGATCATGGTACACACGTCGCAGGAACAATTGCGGCAAATGGACAAATTAAAGGTGTCGCAAAAGATGCTACCCTTCTCGCCTACCGTGTCCTTGGACCAGGCGGATCAGGAACAACTGAAAATGTCCTAGCAGGCATCGACCGGGCTGTCACTGACGGAGCCGATGTCATGAACCTCTCTCTTGGAAACAGTGTGAATAACCCTGATTATGCAACAAGCATCGCACTGGATTGGGCCATGTCTGAAGGGGTTGTCGCTGTGACATCAAATGGAAACAGCGGGCCAAACAGCTGGACCGTTGGATCTCCTGGGACATCAAGAGATGCTATTTCTGTCGGAGCCACTCAGCTTCCGTACAGTCTATACAACGTGAAATTCCCGAACTATTCAACGGCAAAAGTGATGGGCTACTATCAAGAAAATGATTTAAAAGCACTTGACCAAAAACAAGTCACACTCGTCCAAGCAGGCATCGGTGACGAAAAAGCTTTTGAAAACATCGATGTCAAAGGAAAGGTGGCAGTGATTGAACGTGGAGCCATTGCCTTTGTTGATAAAGTGGACAATGCGAAAGCTGCTGGTGCGATCGGCGTTGTCATGTACAACAATACCGATGGAGAAATCCCTGTGGATGTACCAGGTCTGGCCCTTCCGACGATTAAGCTGTCAAAAGCAGAAGGAACAGCGCTTGTTAAAGCCATTGAGGCTGGTAACAATACAACGACTTTCTCGATTCAATTTGTGAAAGAGTTAAGTGAACAAGTCGCTGACTTCTCATCTCGCGGACCTGTTGTCGATACGTGGATGATCAAACCAGATCTTTCAGCACCTGGCGTGAGTATTGTCAGCACCATTCCGACACACGATCCTTCTCAGCCATACGGCTATGGATCGAAGCAAGGAACAAGCATGGCATCTCCTCATGTAGCCGGAGTAGCAGCGATTATTAAACAAGCAAAACCATCGTATTCTACAGAGCAAATTAAAGCGCTGATGATGAATACAGCAGAAACATTGTATGACCCAAATGGCAGCCCGTTCCCTCACAATACGCAGGGCACAGGCAGCGTTCGAATCATCGAATCACTTCAAGCGTCTTCTATTGTGTCTGATGCAAGCTATTCGTACGGCACTTTCTTAAAAGAAAAGGGCGTTCAAATCAAAACGAAGAAGTTCAAGGTAGAAAACCTGTCAAAAGCACCGAAAACCTATACCATTGATTACAAGTTCGATGGCAACGGCATTAGCACAAACGGCACGAAAAAAATCACAGTAAAAGGGAATTCCACAGGGTCCTTTACTTCCGCAGTACAAGTGAATTATGGAAAAACGAAAAAAGGAACGTACCAAGGCAGTATCACCATTCGCGAAAATGGCAGAAAGGTCACTGAAATCCCTACTTTATTGATTGTAAAAGAGCCTGATTACCCGCGCGTCACTTCGGTTTCCGTAGAGCCGGATAACCGTGCTGGAAGCTATGTCATTAGCAGCTATCTCCCAGGCGGTGCTGAAAATCTTGCATTCCTCGTCTACTCGACAGATGGAGAGTATTTAGGTGAAGCAGGAGTTTATCAACATGTTGATAAAGGAGAGCATCGTGTGAAATGGAATGGCACGATCAATAAAGGACAGAAGTTAGAAGCAGGTGAGTATACAATGCTTGCGTATGCAAGCCTGAAAGGCAAATCAGATACGGTTCAAACGAAAGAACCATTCGATATTTATCCTGAATAAATAAGAATCACATAAAAAGCCTTGTATGAGCCCATCAGCTCAACAAGGCTTTTCTATCATGTATGGAGGAAAGAGAAATTCATGTTGATATTACTATGGATCGTTTCTTTTATGACAGCTTTTTTTCTCACGATCACCTTGGTTTATTTTTTTATCTTTTTACATGCAAAACAGCCTCGTCCTTTTCATCAAGCATGTGAACTGACTGTCTATACCACCTGCATTTATCCGCTTAGCTTGGCGGTGACAGCTGCCTTTATTCTCACCATGATGCTCCTCTATCCCTTTTATTGGCTGCGCAGACGGTAAATTTACATACGTTATGCGTCAAAAGCTTCTTTTAATAAACGATACGATGTGAGACGGTCTTGCATGTGATGTGTGATGGTCACAGCGATCACTTCATCTGTACGATACACCTTTGCGAGTGCTGTCAGCTGCTGCTTCACAGAAGATGGTGTTCCAACAACCATTCTCTGTCGATTGGCTGCTACTCGTTTTTGTTCATATGGACTGTAGGAATAGGCCTTTGCCTGTTCAAATGAAGGAAAGCTGCCAAGGGTCTGTCCTTGTTCGCTAGCTAATAATGATAAATCTAAGCTGACAGCCAATTTTTCTGCCTGTTCCTCTGTTTCTGCACATAAAACGAAGACCGCAAGACTGACACGCGGCTCATCACCAAATTCCGAAGGTTCAAATCGGCTGATATACTGCGACACAGAGTCTTCTCCGCCTTCTCCATTAATGAAAAGAGCAAACGTATAGCCTGCACCTGCTTTTGCGGCAAGCCGTGCACTTCCTCCAGAGGAACCTAACATCCATACCTCTGGGGCAGTTTCTACTTTCGGAGAAGCGCTCAGGTGAGGCAGCGGATAAAATTCATCGGCTAAATCATGTAAATACACCCTTAATTCTTCTACCTGCTCAGGGTATTGATCACCAAGTCGCTTCCGTTCTCCATGATGAAGGGCAATGGAGGAGATCGGCATACCTCCAGGAGCACGTCCAATGCCAAGATCGATTCTGCCCGGAGCCAAGGCTTCGAGCACTCTGAAGTTCTCTGCTACTTTATAGGCACTGTAGTGGGGAAGCATGACGCCGCCTGAGCCAATACGGATATGTGACGTCACAGCTGATAAATGACCGAGAAGCACCTCTGGACTCGATCCTGCGAGCCGGTTTGAAAAGTGATGCTCTGATACCCAAAATCGATGATAACCCCATTTCTCTACCTGCTTCGCCAGCTCGACTGTTTGCTTCAGCGCCTCAGCAGGCGTCGCATCTCCAATCAAAGGAGATTGATCCAGTATACTTAATTTCATGATGTCGCACCTCTTACAGAAATCCCCCTCTCTCACTCGAAAGGGGGATTTCCTGATTTATTTTCGATTAAAGCCCTTCTCTTTCACAAAATCTCCGAGGAAGGCACGTTTTGGCTGGCTAAAGCCTCGAAGCATTTGCTCAGACCATGTATCTTTTCTCTCACCGTTTGTTCGTTCTTCATAATATGATGAAATACGATCATCGTATTCTTTTAAATAACGATCCACATGAGCTTCGTCTTGCTGATATGTGTTTTCATGGTAGATCAGCTCAACGGGCAGCCGTTCCTTTTGAGATGATGGATTGGCAGGATGTCCTATGGCCAGGCCGAATAGCGGCAGCACATAGGAAGGCGTTTCAAGTAATTCGGATACTTCCTTCAGCTGATTACGCAGTCCGCCGATATAGCAGATGCCAAGTCCCATAGATTCTGCTGCGACACTGACATTTTGCGCAGCGAGCGCCGCATCAATCACACTGATAAGAAAGGCTTCAGTATTCTCAAGCGCTTCTTGATGGTTTTTCCCTGCTTTTTTTGCGATATAGTCGTGGCGTTTCAAGTCTGCACAAAAAACAAAAAAATGCCCATTCTTCTCAACGTATGGCTGATTTCCAGCCAGTTCAGCAAGCTTAGCCTTCTTAACCTGATCTGTTACACCAATGATACTATACGCCTGTACATAGCTTGATGTCGAAGCAGCCTGCGCACTTTTGATAAGTGTCAGCACTTCTTCGTCTGTCAGACGCTCATCTGTAAACGAACGGATGGACCGATGATTTAAGATGGTTTCTATCGTTTTATTCAATTCGAAGACCTCCTTCACTCCTACTATCATAAGTCAAATGAACATTGCTTTTCAAAAGTTAGAACTCACGCCAAAAAGGCAGCCTACGCTTAGACTGCCCTTTACCCGTTTTATTTAAATAAATAACTTTGATATTTCGTTAACTGAACACTTGCATTATAGGCGATACCAAATCCAATAAGAACTGATAAAACAGAGCTTCCCCCGAAGCTGATGAATAAGAGTGGTATCCCCGTTACAGGCATGACGCCTATGTTCATGCCAATGTTCTGGAATGTATGGATGACAATCAATGCTGTATATCCTACACAGAAAAATGACGCAAACCGGCTATAAGGATGGATACGGTCAATCAACACAACAAGCCTGTAAATCAGGAAGAAGAACATGATCACCACAAATGCGCAGCCGACAAAACCAAAGGCTTCCCCTATGATAGAGAAAATCATATCTGTCTGTGCTTCTGGAACATAAACTTTTAAGTTTTTAACACCGTTCCCGAATATTTGTCCTGCCCCAATTGCCATAATGGCCTGCTCGACTTGATATTTATCAGATCCAGATGCATCCTGTGTCTGGGCTTGGTTGGCTGTCGAAGAACTATCAGGCAGCCAAGCGGTAATCCGGTTGATCTGATACTGCTGAATCCCGATCTTTTGTGCGAAATCAGGGAATAGAATAATCACGGCTAACACAGCGGCAACTAAGAGCACAACCACTGAACCGATGAGAGAGATCAATTTCCAGTTGACCCCTGATAAAAAGACCATGACAACGACAATAAACATACATACCGCAGCCGTACCTGCATCTTGCAAAAAGATGAGTCCGACTGGTACAGCAGCCACGCCGGCAATTTTTAATAGTAGGAAAATATCATCTTCTAATGTTCGTTTTCCTCTTGGGGTTGCCTTCCCAATGACAGAGGCGAGCATCATAATCAAACCAATTTTCATGAACTCTGAAGGCTGAAATGTTCCAATTCCAGGTAACACAAACCAACTTTTTGCACCATTTTTAATTGGAGCAAAATCATGACCTGCAATTTGTGCAGGAGCAATTTTCAAAAGAATTAAGAGCATAATGCCGCCTATAAAAATATATAAGCTCAACTTTTCTAATTGTTCCAGATCGAAGTAATTAATAGCCACAATACATATGACCCCGACCATGTAGTAAATGATCTGTCTGGTCCATGCATTAGATCCATATTGCCCAAACTGTCCCGCAGCATAAATAGCGATGACACTGATGGCAAAGAAGGCTAAAAATATAAAAATCAAATCTCCCTGATAGTAAGGAGATGTATTCTGCTTGTTCATGAACTAACCACCCTTATTACAAAACATAAAAGCCCTTATTTATATTAGATTGAAATTTTCACAAAAGCAACTCATCTTAAATATGACGGAAGTGACACCTGAAAGGTTCCATTCTATTTTCAAAAAATGAAATACTTTTCATCCTAACAATAGGAAAAAATTCCTTTCCACTCTATCATGACAACCGATCATAAGTCCTTTAAAAAGATTATTTTACAGATTTTAAGGGGAAAATTCAATGACTTATGTGGCGATATGAAAGGTGAACATCTTGCCAGCATAAGCTTAACTGAGGTATAAGAAAAAAAACAAATTCTGCGGAATAAGGCCCATTTTCCAATTATTGAGTTTACTTCAAAGTCAATTGTGGTATAATATTTGTAACAAAATGTTCACAATATCTCCTAAAAACAGACACAATTGCATCCTGACCTCTCATTTGAATTTGGACATCAACTTACAAAGGAGTTGGATACGATGGATATGTTCTTTGCGTACCTATGTATTGCAACAGCTACACCCCTGTTTTTATGGTTGGAAAACAGAAAGATTGCATTAGCATCTATTCCACCCATCATGATTATGTGGATTTTCTTCGGTCTTTACATGACAAGCAGTTTATCTCCAGCAGGACATACCTTCATGATCGCATTCTTTGCCATTAACGTGATTCTGGCTCACATTGCAGCTTTCCTCATCTATGGACTTCCATTCATTCGCAAAAGATTCAGCAGCAGATAGATTTCGCATCATCAATTGGAAGCGTTATCACAATCAGCATAAAAACCACTCACCTATGAAAGATGAGTGGTTTTTTATTATTTCTCTGAATGCTCAGACTGCTTTGGCGCAGATGGTGAATAACCGTCTTTGCTGTTCTCTCCATGGCTGTAGTGAGCCGCGAAGATCCAAACAGACCCGATGACGAAAATGATCGCACAGAACAGACCAAACAAAGTATTTCCGACTTGAACAGTCCCGTTCTCACTCTCTGTCATGTGCATGAACATGAACAGCTGCAAGAATGCTTGAATGAAGGCAAAACCAAAGATAATCCATAGTTTTGCGGAACTGCCAATTTCAGCTCCGATAGCAATCCAGAATGCTAAGATGGTTAGCACAATGGAGAGAATGAAGCCGACTACGTGTTTCCAAGGGAAGTGTTCGTGCTCTGCTGAGGAATGTGTTTTTCCAGCCATATCACAAAAGCCCCCCTAATCCGATCAAGTACACAGCTGTGAAGATGAAAATCCATACAACATCAAGGAAATGCCAGTATAGACTTGAGATAAAGATCTTCGCTGCTGTTTGTGGTGTTAATCCACGTTTTTTAATTTGGAACAAGACGCCCGTAATCCAGAAGATACCAATGGATACGTGTAATCCGTGAGTTCCTAAAAGAACAAAGAATGCAGACCAGTATGCACTTGTATGGATGCTCGCACCCTCATGTACATAATGGAAGAATTCGAAAATCTCAAAACCAACGAAGCCTGCACCTAGAAGCAGTGTCAGAATCGTCCAAATGACAACCCCTTTTGTACTTCCACGGCGCATTTCATGAACGGCAATCCCGCATGTAAATGAACTCACCAATAGCAGGAATGTCATGATCAATACAAGCTTCATATCAAATAGCTCAGCTGGCAAAACGCCGCCAGCTGTTCTGCCATGAAGAACAAAGTAGGTCGCAAAAAGTGTTGAGAATAACACGATTTCCGCGCCAAGGAATATCCAGAAACCAAGGATGTTTAAACGTCCTGTTTCAGACTGATATTCAAGCGGTGCATTTGCATAGCTGCTATCATTATGTCCCATTACTTCTGCGCCTCCTTATTCTTTTTCTCTGTTTCAATCACTTCTTCAACAGGAATATAGTAGCCATCGTCATATTCAAATGAACGTAAAATCATTGTTGCGAATACACCGATTAAGCCGATAACGCCAATCCAGTACCATTCAAATACAAGACCGAATGCACCAAGTCCGAAGAATGCAGACATGATAAGCGGTCTGCCTGAATTGTGCGGCATGTGAATTTTCTTGAATTCTTTTTCAGGATGAACGTCTACATTGTTTTGCTTCCAATGATGGAATGCATCTGGTGACGTCACTTCTGGAAGTGCTGCAAAGTTATAATGCGGCGGAATTGCAGAAGATGTCGCCCAGTCAAGCGTACGTCCTTCTCCCCAGCTGTCTCCAGACACTTCACGTTTCGCATGTCTCCAGCTGTAGTAAATGTTATAGCAAAGGATGATGAATCCGATACCCATCATGAATGCACCAATTGTTGAAATAAAGTTTAGTGCAGTCCAGCCATCTTCTGGTCCATACGTATAAATACGTCTTGGCATTCCTTGCAGTCCTAAGAAGTACTGCGGGAAGAAACAGATGTTAAATCCGATCATGAATACCCAGAAGAACCATTTGCCGATTCGTTCGTTTAACTTGTAACCAAACATTTTCGGATACCAGAAAACAAGACCTGCAAAACAAGCAAATACAGTACCTGCGATTAATACATAGTGGAAGTGGGATACTAAGAAGTACGTGTTATGGTACTGGTAATCCGCAGCTGCCATCGCAAGCATAACCCCAGTCACACCACCGATTACGAAGTTCGGGATGAAACCAAGTGCCCAAAGCATTGGGGATGTAAAACTGATACGGCCTCGATACATTGTAAAGAGCCAGTTAAAGATTTTCACACCTGTTGGTACAGAAATCGCCATTGTTGTGATTGAGAAGAATGAGTTAACCGCTGCACTGTTCCCCATTGTAAAGAAGTGGTGAACCCACACAAGGAAACTAAGAACAGAGATTGCCACAATCGATACAACCATCGCTTTGTAACCAAACAACTGCTTTCTTGAGAACGTCGCAAAGATTTCTGAGAAAATACCGAAAGCCGGCAGGATAACGATATATACCTCAGGATGTCCCCAAATCCAGAAAAGGTTCGCCCAAAGCATTGGCATTCCGCCCGCTTCGAGTGTAAAGAATGCTGAACCGAATAAACGATCGAATGTCATAAGTGCTAAAGCAACTGTTAAAACAGGGAATGCGAAAACGATAATGACAGACGTGATCAATGTTGTCCATGTAAACATCGGCATACGCATAAGCGTCATACCTTTGGTACGCATTTTTAAGATGGTCACCATGAAGTTAATACCTGTCATTAGTGTACCAATACCTGCAATTTGGAGCCCGAGCAAGTAGTAGTTCTGTCCAGGTCCTGGTGAGAAATCATTTCCGGCGAGCGGCATGTAACTCGTCCAGCCTGCACTTGGTGATCCTCCAATAACGAAGGAAATGTTGAACAGCATTGCTCCGACCATAAATGTCCAGAAGCTCAAGTTGTTCAAATACGGGAATGCAACGTCACGTGCACCAATTTGAAGAGGAACCACGACGTTGATTAAACCAATTAAGAATGGCATCGCCATGAATAAAATCATGATCGTACCATGCGTTGTGAAAATTTCATTATAGTGGTTTGAATCTAAAAACGTATTATTAGGAAGCGCCAGCTGCGCGCGCATCATCAGTCCGTCTACCCCACCGCGGAAGAACATAATCACAGCAGCAAGGATATACATGATTCCAAGCTTTTTATGATCAACTGATGTCAGCCATTCTTTCCAGAGCCATTTCCACTTTTTGAAGTAGGTTAAAACAAACACAATGGCAATGGAAGTAAGAGCGATAGAAATTTGCGCACCAAGAATTAATGGGTCTCCAGTTACAAAAAACTCATCCCATTTTAAATGCATAACGGCCTCCTCCTTTCCTTAGTCAGTTTATTCGTTTTCTAGTTTTCTTTTATAGTTCTTCACATTCTCGAAAGGATCTGTCTTGGAATGCGGAGAAACTGATTGGTAACCTAAACGTTTGCGTGCTTGGAGTGCATATTCAGAATCCTCTCCGTGCTTCGCAAAAGATAAATGTGTTGATGAGAATGTCTGCACATCTGCAGCATCAGGAAGCATCAAGTAGTCATACGTTTTCTTCGTTAACTTTGGTGCTTCTTTTTTCGTTTTATTTACCCATTTATCATAGTCAGACTGCGTCATCGCATTGACTTTGAATTTTTGCTGAGCAAAGCCTTCGCCTGTGAAGTTGGCGTTTCTTCCTTCATATGTGCCTACTTCATCAGCTTGAAGATATTGTTCCATTTCCATTCCAGCCATCGCATACTTCTCCCCGCCTAGCTGAGGAATCCATAGTGATGCCATTGTATCAGCAGAAGTGATTTTAAATAAAACCGGCTGATCTTTTGGAATGTTTAAGTAGTTCACTGTTTCAATATTTTCCTCTGGATAGCTGAAGATCCATTTCCAATCAACTGCTGTAGCATAAACGACAAGTGGATCTTTATGACTTGTTGCTTGAGGCGCCTCTTCCAAAGAGTAAATGGTTTTTACAGTTGGAACTGAAAGGGCAGCAACGATTAATATTGGGATCACTGTCCAGACAACTTCTAGAAGCGTATTCCCGTGTAGTTCTGGGTTATAAGAGGCGTTTCCAACGTCCTTACGCTCACGGTATTTAACCAAAATGATGGTAAACAGTACAAATACCGCACCAACGATAAAGAGCATGAATCCAATAGATAAAAGGATTAAGTCTTTTTGTTGTGCTGCGACTGGTCCTTTAGGATCTAAAACAGCGATATTGCTGCAACCTCCTAATACAAAAACACTCACGAGCATCGCTAATAAAAGCATAGGTTTAATGGCTCTGAACAAGAAGATCACCATCCTTCCTTAAATAATGTATAAATTGCTGAATAATTGTGAAAAGCCATCTGCCTTCGAAAACTTTTCTTCCCTTTGTAATGCTATCAAAATCTGTTGGAGTTAGCTTCCCTTTTTTCAAAAGTTCATTTATTTTTCAACAGATTTCTATTAAAATGTCATAAATTCGACATAAATATATATTATTGCACACACAATAAATTTCTAGGATTTTGAAAAGTTGAGAGTTGAAGGCAAAGGACATACAATCAAGAACTTTGTCAAATTTAGGTTTACCACAATAAAAAAGTTTGGTCAAATTTCAATTTAACTTTATGAAATTTTATCTAGGTAAACAATTCCGAAATAGGTATCCCCATATTTAACAAAAACCTTACTCATTTTAACGCAAGTCGACAAGAAAAGAAAGTATCGATCGCTCGCCTATGCGCTGTAATGATTGGTAATGGTGATAAATGAGTGGAAACTCACTAAAGACTTCCAGCAAAAAACCGGCTCATCGCCGGTTTCTCATTTATTCATCTCTCACCAAAATGTCTGGTCGCCTATAGATGCTTCCTTCATGTTCTATGTCTATATACGTCCACTTGCCTGTATAGGTTAAAAAGCGATTCCCCTCTTTCTCTACGACCATCGTATCCTCTGATTTCAATCCTGGTAAGGAAGGATTCCAAGTGAATACTTGATGAAGCTGGATCTCTTCCACGGATGAAGGAACTGCAATGATCTCTCTAGACACAAATCCAGTCTTCCCTCCTTGGTGAAGCTTTTTCCAGCTATCAGGAAATCCTTCTTTTTCATATTGAGCAATGCCTGCCTTCAATACATCTCCAATGGTGTTCCCTGGACGAGTGGCTGCATTCATGACCGTGTCAATTCGCGCAAGCCTTTCCTTGTTTTCTTCAAGCTCCTTTGGTAGCTGTCCAAAGTAAACGGATCTTGTGACATTTGCCACGAGTCCATGCCGTTCAGCACAAAGGACAACCAGTGCATGCTTTTGAAGTACTTTTTCTGTTGGGATCGGGTGGCGATATTGATGAATCCGGTCATCTGTCGCCACGAGCAGCACTTCTATCGTCATCCCCTGCCCGATCGCTCTTTGAGCAACAAGCGAAGCAATTTCATGCTCCGTCTGTCCTGGAACGATTTCTTTACAGACACTTTCTACAATAACAGCTGTGTCATGACAAAGGGTTTCGTATTGGCTGAGCTGTGGTGCTGAAAGGATTGATCGAACACGAGACAAATCGGGTTCGATCCATTCCACTCCTTCCATGTGAATATCCGCACCGATTCGTTTGTCTTTTATGAGTGTTTGAATGTAAGGAGTCTCATCCTCAAACCAATCCATTGTGACGACTTGAAAGGGATGGTCAAAATACGCCATTTCTTCTTCAATGATTCGTTTTTCTTCCATTTGATTCACAACTAGGACAATATCGTCTTTCAACACAAGTAGCTGACAAACGCCCTCTGGCGTGTTTAACACAATGTGGTTTCTTCTTCCTCCTGTAAGCCAAGAAAAGTTATTACGCTTTTGAATGAGAACACCGTCGAGTTGTTTTTCTTCCATTAAAGTTCTTACCTGTTCAATCATCAACTCATCACCTGCCTGTATGGAGTGTTTGAATGAAACGTTTAAATGCTGTTTTCCCTTGCTCTGTTCTTTTAAACACACCCGCCTGCGCGAGTATACGAGAAAAAATGAGTCCGATTTCTTTTTGTAAAATGGTTTCTACGTTGTCCTTCGTAAAGGTATTCTCTTCGATCAGACGCTCTGCCCATGACTCGTGCTTCATGATAGGCGGACAGGCTTTGATTTCTTCAAGAGGGTTTTTGGATAGCAGCGCCGCTTTTAGCTGGCTTAATTCCTCTGCTAATCTTCCAGGAAGGACGGCGAGACCCATGACTTCGATTAATCCGATATTCTCTTTTTTAATATGATGAACTTCTTTGTGCGGGTGGAAGATTCCGCCTGGGTGCTGCTTGTCTGTACGATTATTTCGTAGCACGAGATCTAATTCGTACTCATCCCCATGACGGCGTGCGATTGGTGTAATGGTATTGTGCGGGGTCTCTCCTGTATGAGAGAACAGCCCCGCTTCTGGATCTGAATACATTTTCCACTCATTTAATATAAAATCCGCTGCCTCCGCAAGTGTCTGCTGGTCGCTGCTTTGAAGCCTGATCACTGACATCGGCCATTTCACAATACCTGCCTTCATCCTCGGAAACTTTTCGAGAGAAAACACTTCTTCCATCTCTGCTTTCGCCATCGGAAATTCATGAGCACCACCTTGAAAATGGTCATGACTTAATATGCTACCTCCAACAATGGGAAGATCAGCATTTGATCCTATGAAATAGTGCGGATATATAGATATGAAGGAAAGCAGACGCTCGAAGGTCTTTTTAGATATCTGCATTGGTTCATGCTCGCCCTTGAACACAATACAATGTTCGTTGTAATACACATACGGCGAGAATTGCATAAACCACGACTCATTTGTAAGTGTCACCGGAATAATCCGGTGATTCTGTCTTGCTGGGTGATTGATGCGTCCCCCAAACCCAACATTTTCTTTACAAAGGAGACAAAGAGGATATTGCTTTTGACTCAGCTTTTTGGCTTCAGCGATCGCTTTTGGGTCCTTTTCCGGTTTCGATAGATTAATCGTAATCTCAAGCTCACCATCTTCTGTCGGTGTAAACCACTGCACATTTTTGGCGATTCTGCCTGTATGAATATAGTGGGCATGCTGCTGCATTTCATAAAACCAGCTTGTCGCTGCCTTTGGTCCGTCATGTTGGCGTTTCTCTTCAAACTTTGCATAGATGACACTCGGAGGCGCCACCAAGCAGCCCATGATTTTGGCATCTAATAAATCACGATACGTATCTGTCCCGTCAGGAATAAGACCTGTTTCAACTGCCCAATCGAGCATCGGCATTAAGATGTCTTCAAGGTCGCTGTCTCCTGAGACTGTTCTTGCCTCAGCATCATCGAGACCAAGCACCTCTAGCAGCCGGTTCCTTGTATAATCCATATCTAGTGGTGATATTAGCTCTGTATTGATCCCGTACTGAATCAGCTGTTCTAGCTTTTCAAAAATATCAATCGCCATTCCCTTTGTCTCCTCCCTTGCCTGCTACACGTTACTCACTTTGATAGCCATCTGGATGTTTCTGAAACCAATCCCATGCACTTTGAATGATGGTGTGGAGATCTGCATATTGCGGCTTCCATCCTAGTTCTTTCAGCGCTTTTTCTGATGAAGCAATCAGCTTAGCTGGATCACCCGCACGTCTTTCTGCCACCTGTGCTGGAATGGCATGCCCCGTCACTTCTCTTGCAGCTTCTACGACCTGCTTCACAGAGAAGCCTGTGCCGTTCCCTAAGTTGTACGTCGCGCTTCCTTTTCCTTCACGCAGACGCTCAACCGCTAGAATGTGCGCCTCTACTAAATCCATGACATGAATGTAGTCTCTAATGCATGTACCATCCTCTGTTTCATAATCATCACCGTAAATCATGATTTGATCACGCTTTCCTAAAGCCACTTGTAGAATAATCGGGATTAAATGCGTTTCTGGCTGATGATCTTCACCGACAATCCCTTCTGTATGAGCACCGGCTACATTAAAATAGCGAAGCACAACATATTCAATACCATATGCCTGCTCAGACCACTTCAGCATTTTCTCAATCGCGAGCTTCGTTTCCCCATAAGGATTTGTTGGGTTCGTCTCATCCGTTTCAACGATCGGTACACGCTTTGGTTCACCATATGTCGCAGCAGTTGAAGAGAATACAATGCGTTTCACATCAAATTCATTCATCACCTGAAGTAAAGCCGTTGCCCCTCCGACATTGTTGTCATAGTACTTCAGCGGGTCTGTTACACTTTCTCCAACAAGAGAATCTGCCGCAAAGTGCATGACCGCTTCTATGTCATGCGTTTGAAAAACCCGTCTTAAAAAAGCATGACCCCTTAAATCTCCCTCTTCTAATACGGCATCCTTTACGACTGCCTCTTTATGACCTGTCTGCAAATTATCCACAATTACTACTTGTTCTCCTTTAGCCAAAAGAGCCGCTACCGCATGACTGCCAATAAAACCTGCTCCCCCACATACTAAAATTGCCATCAAAATTCCTCCTTCGTTAATTCTCTAGCGCCGCCTCCAATTCCAGCTGTGTAAAAAGAGGCTTGAATGCCTGTTTTTTCTTGATAAATCGCACCTGTTTCTTCTATAAATGAGTCCAGAAGCTCTTCAATCACAATGCTGACGGTACAGCCCCCAAAGCCAGCACCTGTCATACGGGAACCAATCGCCCCTGGATGTTGCCATGCGGCTTCGGCCAGTGCATCTAGCTCATGCCCAGTGACTTCATAATCATTCTTTAAAGAAAGGTGAGATGCCTTCATGAGTGCACCTAGTTCTTCCATTTTATCATCTTTCAGAAAATTTACTGCTTTCATGGTCCTCTCGTTTTCCGTGATGGCATGTCTTGCACGTTTTCTACACGTTTCATCTTGTATCAAATGTTCATGCTTAGCGAATTCATCCACCGTGAGCTCACATAAATGCGCAATATCTCGTTCTTTTCTAAGATCGTTTAAAGCAGATTGACATTCTGAACGGCGTTCATTGTATTTGGAATCTGCAAGTGTTCGTTTTTTATTTGTATTGGCAATGACAAGTGCCAGACCCTCTTGCCGAAATGGGCTGTATTCAAAGGAAAGCGTGTCACAATTGAGCAAAATAGCGTGACCTTCTTTTCCAAGACTAATTGAAAATTGATCCATAATGCCGCAGTTCACGCCAATAAACTCATTTTCAGCACGCTGCGCAAGAAGGGCTAGGTCGATTTGCGTTACGCCGAATGACGACCATTCATTGATCAAGACAGCCGTGACGAGCTCAATAGAGGCAGAGGATGACAGGCCTGCGCCATTTGGGATATTGCCGGCATATACAATATCAAAGCCTTCTTTCACATCCATGCCTGCTTCGATAAACTGTTGGAATACTCCCTTCGGATAATTCGCCCAGCCGTCCGATTCTGAGAAAGCGATTTCAAAAAGGTCGAACTCTTTCACACCTTCTTCTTCAAAATTCAAGGAATACATTCTGACGCGTCCATCTGATCGTCTTGCTCCCGCAGCATATGTACCAAGAGTGAGTGCACATGGAAAGACATGGCCCCCATTATAATCTGTGTGTTCACCAATCAGATTGACTCTGCCTGGGGCGAAAAAATAGCGGAGTTCTTCCTGATCTCCAAATTGCTGGTGAAATGCTGCTCGTAATGTGTCGATCATATCCATTCCCCTTTTCTCTTCTGATAATCTTATTTTAGTTGCCCCGTCAGCTGAAGTTCAATGGTAAAAAAATCGTTAAAAAATACCCTTTTTTTGCTGTGAATGGTACGATGTGATATGAGGTGTAACATGATTCAAAATAGAAAAAGGTTGTTTTTTGCTGTGAAGGAGGGTTTCCAATTTGAAGAAGGAAGCATTTGCATTTCGTTTTCACCATTCTGATGTGACATTGCCGGCCCAAATCTGGTCTGTTGGCTGGGAAGTTCAATCATCTTCGTTATACAGCTGGAATGGCGTAGAGCGGAAGGATCAGGGCAAGTGCATCTTTCAGCTCACACTGTCTGGACACGGCATGATTGAAATCGGACAGAAACGATTCAAAGTATTGCCTGGACAGGCCTTTCTGGTGAAAAGCCCCAGTGCTTATCAATACTATTTTCCAGAAGACAGTGAACATTGGGAATTTCTCTATTTAACACTTTATGGGGAAGCCTGTGACCTTTGCTTTGATCAATTTATCGATCAAGGAAAGCAGGTCATGCGTTTTCATCCGAATTCCAAACCGATCCGCCTGCTAAAGAAGATTTATGATGAAGCCAGTGAAAGACGGATTACCAATCCATTTGAGGGGTCTAGCCTTGCTTATCAATTTGTCATGGAACTGTATTCATATTTGCCAAAGCTTGAGGGACAAATGGAGAAATGGCCTGAGCCCATCGTCCAAGCGGCCTTATTTGCAAGCCACCATTTTCACGAGGAGATTGGGCCTGACGATATGGCAGCTGCGGCACGTTTATCCAAAAGTCATTTTACGAGGGAATTCAAAAAGGCAACTGGCTTCACACCGATTCATTATTTAACCAATATTCGTTTAGAGAAGGCGGAAACGTTACTGAAAACAACGAAATACTCGATTGAAGAAATCGCCACACAGTGCGGCTACCGAAACGCGAATTACTTGAATAAAGTCTTTCGAAAGAAAATCGGCATGTCTCCAAAGCAACTCCGGGAAACAAGCGATGCATAATAAAAAGCAGCCGCTTTTCAATTGGCTGCTTCTTTTACGCTTTCGTCAGGTCAACACGAATTCTCCCTTGTCTTAAAACAATGGTCATTTGCGTATCAGGGGTCATTAAATTTTCTAAAATGTCCGTCGCTGTTTGAAGCGCAATGTCCATTCGGTTGATCTTTTCCTTTTCTTGTTCAGAAAATGCTTCTGGATGTGCGGTCATTTCTTTGACTAGCCTCAACACTTGTTCATGCTGCTTTTCTGTTTGTTGATATATGGCATCATATAATTCGTCTGGCCTGCTGCTCATTTCACATCACCTATCTTTTTCATGTGTTAAATCGCATCTTCTTTTGTTTTCTTGAAGACGAACCATTTACTGGCGACATAATTGACCACGACAATCACAAAGTTAACAAGAATTTTTGCGACGGTTTCGTTGAGCGCCATTTGGCTCACAAATAAAATCATCAGCCCCAGATCTACACCTAGAGACATGAGACGGACACTAAAAAATGAAGAAAGCTCACGCATCAGGCTTTTTGTGTCACGAGCCTTTTGCTTGAAGACATACTTCTTATTGGTGATATAAGCAAAGAGCACAGCAAATACCCATGAAACAACCGTTGCTGTTTTGTAATCCATAGAAAACATCTCAACGAATAAATAGAAGCTGACTATGTTGACAATGGTTGTACACACACCCATGATCAGATACATGACAACTTCTTGATACTTTTGAAAAAGGCTATACATGTCTTTCTTCATTCCTTCTTGGTGAATTCTGTTTCTTTTAGAATACCATCTTAAGAAGAACTTCCCAAACGCACAATATGTGCGTCCTGCAAAGATGAAATTTGTTCACGCTGATGGCATATGTCAACCTTATTGGTTTATATGAGTCAAATGATTTAGGTCTTTATCATTATTTTAATTTATAATCTTTTAACTGACTTTACAATTGTTTATTATGAGAAGTAAGAATTCAATATTTATGGGTTTTTTAGTCATTTTTTTAGGAACGTGGTAGGTGATAGATTTTACAAAATAGGTTAAATGTCATCATTTTTCGACAAAAATCTATTTTTGTACTCCATTCACATACACGTACAGTTACTAGACGGTTTGTTCAAGTCATTGGTTGCAGATGAATATGTCTTATTGAACTGGAGGATATTATGGATACGCAAGTGAAAAGAAGAGTTGACGAAGAGTGGGTTTATTTGATTCAAGAAGCGAAAAAAATTGGACTAGGCATCGAGGAAATACAAGCTTTTTTAACATCCAACGGTGATCAGAAGATGATAAACAAACCGTAATCAACGCCGTTATCCTTTGTCTTTCAGATTGCTTTGGCTAAAGTTCTAACCTGTCAATTGACCTTTTAAACATCCTTTCATGACGATACGCTACAATAATTGAACACCTCATCATACCAATCCCTTCCACTCAATGGGGTTCTGTCTTTCTATTTTTAGGAGGACAGTCCGTTCCCTGTTCTTTATATGACCCCTTTTTAGCTGTCATTCATGGAAATTGCCCATTTTCGTTATAAAACCAAGCTCCCCACCCATATATTAAGCATGAGACACAAGAAAGAAGAAAGGTGGGTGGCGCGTGAGTTCAGATTCCCTATCTTATTATCATCAAAAGAAGGATCAATATTATCACGGTGTGAACCCTGTGATTGTCCATCGTATTCGTAAGGAATGGACGTCTATCTTGGATATCGGATGCGGCACAGGCCAGCTTGGCAAAGTCCTAAAACAACAAGACCGTACCATATATGGAATTGAATCTTTTGAAGATGCGGCAAAGCAGGCTGAGAAAGCGCTGGATCATGTTTTATGCGGCAATATTGAACAGATGGCGCTGCCTTATCAGCATGAACAATTTGACTGCATCATTTTCGGAGACGTCCTTGAACATTTATTAGACCCTTGGGCCGTTTTAAAAAAGGTCAAACCTTTTCTGAAAAAGGAAGGGGTCATCTTGTCTTCCATTCCGAATATTGGTCATATTTCAACGGTTTTAGAATTACTGGCTGGGAGATTTTCTTATACAGATGCAGGATTAATGGATCAAACACATTTACGCTTCTTTACCCTTCACGAAATTCATGCCCTCTTTCAGTCAGCCGAGTTCCATGTTCGTGAGCTTGAAACCATTCGTGTACAACACCCTTCCTATACGGGCGTCATGAATGATCTACATGAATTACTCGTAAAACATGGCATCCGTTTTGATTTTAACGAGGCAGCGACAGCCTATCAATACGTGGTTGAGGCGGTTCAACTCAATGAGTAGCCCCACCATCTTATTTGTTTTATGTGTAAATGATGAGTCGATGTTTCAAGCTTGCTTCCGGCAGCTTGCTTCACTTCCTGCTCCGCACGGGTATCATGTAGAGGTTTTGCCCATTAGACATGCATCAAGTATGGCCTCTGGATACAATGAAGCTCTCACTCATCCTGCACAGTTTAAAATTTATCTTCATCAAGATACACTCATCGTCAAACAGCATATGCTTCTCGAGCTGATCCCACTTTTCTTGCAGAATCCGTCACTTGGCATGCTTGGGGTAATAGGTGCAGAAAGTGTGCCAGACAATGGAATCTGGTGGGAGAGCCATGATTGCAGAGGGAAAGTCATTGAATATCGGCACGACACCTATCAGCTGCTAACGTTTGAATCTGGTCATCCACAGACAGAGCCCCAAGGTTATATCAAAGCTTCTGCTATTGACGGTCTTTTTATGGCAACACAATATGATATCAAGTGGCGTGAGGACCTCTTAGACGGGTTTCATTTTTATGATGTGTCACAGTCTTTTGAGTTTGCACAGCAGGGATATGAGGTTGGGATTGCAAGGCAAGTGGAGCCCTGGTGTATTCACAAATGCGGAGATCATTTTGATGCAGAAGCATATGAAAAAGCAAGACAAACATTTCTTGCAAATTATCGATAGAAAGCACCCTTTTTGGGTGCCTTTTTTATGATATACTGTCATAAACAACCAGATCGTCTCATATGCATTGGAGTACCTTGTCCCTAATTCGTACAAAGGAGGAAACAATGGCAGACAAAAACGTTCATTATAAGAAGGTTGCCGCTTCAAAGGATTTTCGAAAACTTCTTGAGGAAAAACGCAGATTTATCGTACCGATGACGATTTTCTTTTTTCTCTTTTACTTTTCACTTCCGGTTGCTACATCCTACTTCACCTTTTTGAACACGCCAGCAATTGGAGCGATCACGTGGGCTTGGTTATTTGCCCTCACGCAATTTGTGATGACATGGGTTTTATGTGGGCTTTATGCAAAAAAAGCAGCTCAGTTTGACAAATATGTAAGCGCTTTAAAAGTTGAATCAAGAGGTGATGACGAATGAGTATGACCGCTTTTATTTTATTCATAGCGATCGTAGGTCTCACATTGGTCATCACGTATTTTGCTGCGAAAAAAACAAGCAATGCGAGTGATTTTTACACCGCAGGCGGCGGACTGACTGGATTTCAAAATGGCCTTGCCATCGCCGGGGACTATATGTCTGCTGCTTCATTTTTAGGGATCGCCGGCATGATCGCCTTAAATGGATTTGACGGCTTTTTCTATAGTATTGGCTTTCTTGTAGCGTATCTTGTCGTCCTTTATGTCGTGGCTGAACCGCTTCGAAATCTAGGAAAATATACGATGGCTGATATGATTGCTGCACGATTTAAGCGTCCTGCCATTCGAGGGGTAGCCGCATTTAACACAATCACAGTCTCAACTTTTTATATGATTGCACAGCTTGTTGGGGCAGGTGCATTAATTAAGCTGCTTCTTGGCATTGATTACTGGATTGCGGTGCTGATCGTAGGTGTCTTGATGACTATTTATGTCGTGTTTGGCGGCATGATCGCCACCAGCTGGGTACAGATCACGAAAGCTGTGCTTCTCATGCTGGGCACGCTGATTATTTCGCTGCTTGTGTTTGCCAAGTTTGATTTTAGCCTGCTGAAGATGTTTGAGCAGATGAAAACAGCGACCCCGCTTGGTGAAGCTTTTCTTCACCCGGGAAATAAATATGATGTGCCTTTAGAGACCCTGTCTCTGAACCTTGCCCTTGTGCTAGGAACAGCAGGTTTGCCGCACATTTTGATCCGTTTTTATACGGTAAAGGATGCCATTTCTGCGCGTAAATCTGTTCTATCCGCTACGTGGATCATCGGGATTTTTTATTTAATGACGGTTTTCCTCGGCTTCGGTGCCGCTGCTTTTGTCGGAACAGAAGCGATCACGGCAGCCGATGCAGCAGGAAACATGGCCGCTCCACTACTCGCCCAAGCGCTTGGAGGAGATTTATTATTTGCCTTTGTTTCCGCTATTGCCTTTGCGACCATTTTAGCAGTGGTGACCGGTCTTGTTTTATCCGCCGCGTCTGCCTTTGCCCATGATTTTTATAGCCAGATTATCCGCAAAGGAAAAGCGAGTGAACGGGAACAGGTGAAGGCGGCACGCTTTGCTTCCATCGGCGTGGCCATCCTTTCCATCATTCTTGCATTATTTGCGCAATCTTTAAACGTTGCTTTTCTTGTGTCACTTGCCTTCGCAGTGGCAGCAAGTGCGAATTTACCGTTGATTATCTTCACTGTCTTTTGGAAACGATTTAACTCAACAGGTGCTATCGCAGGAAGCTTAACAGGTCTTCTGAGCGCACTCCTGATCGTGTCACTCAGCCCAAGCGTCTGGGACCCATCAGGGGCAGCAATTTTCACAGGAGAGCCGCTTATCCCACTATCGAACCCTGGGATTATCTCGATCCCGCTCGGATTCCTTGCGGCTTACTTAGGCACCATTTTCTCCTCTGAAAAAGCAGATGAAGACACCTTTACAGAAATTCAAGTAAAAGCACACACAGGCATGCATATGGATACAGATTGATGAGAAAAAGCCGGCTGCTCTGCCGGCTTTTTAATATCGCTGGAATAACTCTGGGTTTTTCGGGACGTTTTCTAAATAAACGATCTTTCCTTGATCATCCAGCTCCGCAATATCAATGCCTTCTGCTGTATATACACGACCGTCTGTTAACTTTCCGCAAACAGCCCAGTTTGTTTCATACTTCCCATCTTCTCGTTTCACCCAGCCATCCCACATGTGCTTAATGTCTTCATGTACGTGGAAAAATGTGTTCAAAAACTGTGTGAACGCTTGGATGCCAGGCTTTTCAGCACCATTTAAGACAATCATGACATCATCAGAAAACAATGCCAGCAATTCGTTCATTTGCTCTTGCCCTTTTCCCGCTTCATCATATCGGCGAAAATACGTATCGAGCACTTCCATGATTCATTCTCCTTTATTTACCTGTCATTTCGAAAACAATCAAACAATTAGATTGTACACAATTGTATCTCTTCTGTCTATTTTTCACGCAGGTAGAAAAGACATGGATGAGTCAATCCATGTCTTTTAGAGATGAAAGAGCTGCTTTCTCTGACTCGACGAGAGATGTTAGTTCTTCCGCAGCTTTTTTCGGATCAGCGCTTTGGCTAATGGCGCTAATGATGCTAATGCCATCGGCTCCCGCTTGGATGACTGGTGCCGCATTTTCATATGTGATACCGCCGATGCCCACAATAGGAATGTGAAGACCGTGTTGACGTACTTCGTTGATTAAAGAAACACCTTGGACACTGCGTGTATCCTTTTTTGTTTCTGTAGGATAGACTGGACCCATCCCAACGTAATCTGCCCCGTCCTTCATCGCTTGCCTCACTTCATCTAGATTGTGCGTGGACACGCCTAATATTTTATTCCCGATTCTTTGCCGTACATCTTGTGCAAGTGTATCTTCCTGCCCAACATGGACACCATCTGCATCAAGATCGATTGCAAGCTGTACATCATCATTTACGATAAAGGGGATATTCGCTTCTTGGCAAAGTGCTTGAATCTGCCGAGCGATTTTTTTCTTTTCTTCACCTTGCAGAGCACCTTCACCCTTTTCACGAAACTGAAACATCGTGATCCCGCCTTGAATGGCCTCTTTCACCACATCAAGCGGATGCCGGCTTGTATTCGCTGTTCCCATAATAAAATAAACCGATAATTGCTGTTTGATTAGCTGCTGATCAACCTTCGTCATGCAAAATTCCCCCTATTTTTCCTAACGTGATCACATCTTGACCATTTGTATTGGACAGCGCGTTTAGCAATTCGATTTGAAAGGTCCCTGGCCCTTTCTCATCTGTCTGCTGAGCTGCCTTTTCTGCAGCGACACCATAAAACAGCAGAGCTGATGCTGACGCATGAACTGGACGTTCCCCTGTTGCACAAAATGCCCCTATGACAGAGGTGAGTAAACAGCCGGTCCCTGTCACCTTGGTTAACCATTCGTGTCCATTATGAATAGACAGAACCTCTTCTCCATCTGACACGACATCCACTTTCCCTGTAATCGCCACAACGGTTTGAAGTGCTTTTGCCGCCTGCTTTGCTAAAGACGATACATCTCCATTTGCCCCTTTTGCATCAACGCCTTTTGACTGCCAGCCCTCCACTCCAATTAAATGAGCCATTTCAGCAGCATTCCCTCTGACAACAGTGATGTCCACTTGCTGTAACAGCTGTTTCGCCGCACTCGTCCGAAACGTTGTCGCACCAACACCAACAGGATCTAATAGAACTGGTACACCTTTTTCATTGGCCGCTTGTCCAGCAATGACCATTGCCTCCACTGTATCCTTTGTTAGTGTACCGATATTCAGCACAAGTGCATCCGCTAATTGCGCCATTTCTGCCACTTCTTCTTTGGCGTTTGCCATGACTGGAGAAGCACCTAAAGCAAGCAGTCCATTCGCTGTAAAGTTCGTCACAACTTGGTTGGTGATATTATGGACAAGCGGATTTTCCGCTCGAACCTTTTCCAAAAGATGAGACACGCAGCTTAATTTCATCTGTATCGTCCTCCCTTTTACTCTGCATCCCACACATAGGATTTTGTATGCTTTAACCATTCTCTTGCAGCAAAAGACAAGTAGCGGTCCTTTCGCCAAATGACACCCAAATGCCACGGAATAGACGGATTTAAGGAAATGATCCTCACTTTATCAGGATCTAGATCACGGCAAATCCGTTCAGGCAGAAGCCCGATTCCAAGGTTCTCAGCAACCATTTCACTGATGAAATCCCATTGTGACGTTTCATAAATAACGTTCGGCCTGAATCCAGCATTCATACATTCATTTAAGATTCGGCTGTGCAGAACGAAATCTTCTCGAAAGAAAATAAAAGACTCTTCCTTTAAATCAGCCAAATGAACCTCATCACGTCCTGCCATCGGATGTGATGGATGGGTGACAAGCTTCATATTCTCTTTAATGATGGTGTATGTATGAAAAATTTTATCATTTGCAGGCAGAACAATGACACCAATATCTAATGATCCATCCTCTACCCCTTCCTCTACTTTAATGGAGCCGTGCTCCACCAATTGAAAGGTGACATCTGGATACTGCTGGCGGAATTCCCCCATCACATTTGGGAAAAAACTTGATCCAATCATGGGCGGCAGTCCTATTCGGATATGTCCTTTTTTCACATTCATTAAATCATTTAATTCACTCGTTAAGTTCTGAAAGGATTGTGTGATTTCACTCGCCTGTGTATACATGGTTTGTCCAGCATCTGTCATTTCAACCTGTCTGCCATTACGGTAAAACAACTGCACACCTAGCTCATCCTCTAGGTTTTTGACCATCTTGGAAATGGTCGGCTGTGACACATAGAGCGATTGCGATGCTTTCGTAAAACTCTTTAACCGTGCCACTTCTAAGAAATATGTTAAATGTCTGATGTCCACATGGTTCACCCTTTCTATAGACAAAAGGAATACTAACTATTCGATATATGTATTTTACCTATAATAGAACGTGCTGTACACTTTAAAGTAAGCTCACCGATTAGAACGTTGTGTTGTTTTTGTGAAACAGTGAACAATTTATATAGAAAAAGGAGTGAACAGAAAGTGCAATTGCTCAAAACGTCGCTGATTGCTACCCTTCAGATTATGGCTTTATTTGCTTTTGCGAAATTGATGAATGTGCTGGCGGCCTTTTTGCATTTAAGAATTCCGGGCACGATCTTAGGCATTCTTGTCATTTTCTTATTACTTCATTTTAACATCATTAAATTAAAATGGATTGAACTTGGCGCCGTATGGCTGCTCGGAGAACTGCTGCTCTTCTTTATCCCTTCAGCAGTAGGTGTGATTGATTACGGAACATTACTTTCTCAATCTGGCACAAGTATTGTCCTTGTGGTTTTACTTAGTACCTTTGTGGTCATGCTCTCGACTGGCATGATGACGCAGATGATTGCGAAAAGAAAGGAGCGAAAAAAGCTATGTTAGTTGGTGGACTATTTTTGATCTTAACCATTCTGATCTATCTCGGATCAAAAGCGGTTTATAAACGTCATCCGAAAGTCTATGTCTCCCCTTTACTTGTAACACCGGTTGTTCTTGTGGTCTTGCTGTTAATCGTGAACATTCCTTACGATGCTTACAATCAAGGCGGAAAATGGCTGACAAATATGCTTCAACCTGCGACTGTGGCATTTGCCATTCCTTTATATAAGTATTTTCATATTTTGAAGAAGCATGCAGTAGAAATTATTTTGAATGTGGCTTGCGGTTCTATCGTTGCGATTTTATCAACAGCGTTTATCGCTAAATTGTTTCATTTGGACACGAGTCTGATCGAGAGCCTCGTCCCAAGGTCCGTCACAACACCCGTTGCAATGAGTGTGTCTGAAATGATTGGCGGGATGCCGTCCGTTACGGCTGTATTCGTCATTTTAACAGCATTATTTGGTTCAATCATTGGGCCATTGGTTATCCGTTATTTCCGCATTGATAATGACATTGCAATGGGCGTTCTGCTTGGTACAGGAGCACACGGTGCAGGCACATCGAAGGCCTTTGAACTGAGCTCCGTCTCAGGCACGATCTCAAGTGTGTCCATGATCATTTCGGCCATTATTACATTATGTGCAGCGCCTATCCTGATGTCGTTTGCCTTATAGAAAAAGCCATTTCCCCTTATCGGAAAATGGCTTTTTCTTATGCTTGGATGAAGACAACCTTTAAATAGTTCCCCTCAGGATAATTTTTCGTTGTACGGAAGTCCTCAGGAAGTGTATATTCCTCAAGAATACGATACGTTTTCCCAGATTCTTTAAAGGCCTGTGCAATAAATCCTTTAAACTTTTTCATCCCAAATGCACTGCTATTGGTTGACGCCACAATGACGCCGTTCTCAGCTGTGATCTGGATGGCTTCTTTTAATAGTTTCTTATAATCCTTCGCCGCACTGAATGTGTGTTTCTTCGTTCGTGCAAAGGAAGGTGGGTCCAAGATCACAACATCATAGCTCCAGCCTTTTTTCGCCGCAAACGGGAAATATTTAAAGACATCCATGACTTTGATATCCTGCCCGTCTACATCAATGCCATTCACTTCAAACTGCTCGGATGTTTTTTTCAAACTGCGGTTTGCAACATCTACACTTGTCGTACGGCTTGCCCCGCCAAGCGCTGCTGCTACAGAGAAAGCGCCGGTATAAGAGAACGTATTAAGGACGGTCTTTCCTTTTGCATAGCGATCTCGAATTGCTTTTCGCACATGACGCTGATCAAGGAAAATACCTGTCATCGCACCATCATTTAGATAAACCGCCACGTTCATCCCATTTTCTTTGACGATAAGAGGAAATTCACCTTTCTCCCCTTTTACAAAATCGTCATCTTCGATATATTGTCCAGACGTATCAAATCGTTTCTTTTCATAAATGCCTTTATAGTCAGGGTACACCTGCTCAATCGCAGCCAATACATCTTCTTTTAATGTATAAACACCTTCGCTATACCATTGGATGAGATAGAATCCATCATAATAATCAATCGTGATTCCACCAATTCCATCACCTTCTCCATTGAACACACGGAAAGCCGTCGTCTGTGCATCACGAAATAGATGCGTTCTGCTTTTGGATGCCTGTTCAAGTTTAGAAACAAAAAAGGCCTGATCTATTTTTTCGTTAGCGTCAAAGGAAAGCACCCAACCGATGCCTTTATTTTGCACACCATAATATCCTTTCCCTAAAAAAGAGCCTCTTTCATCTACCCATTCAATGAGCTCGCCTTCCTGTACACCGTTCACACGCGACACAGCATCTTTTGAAATAAGCGGATATCCCTTTTTCACTTGTTCTGCAAATGTTTGTTTTAATGAGATTTTTTTCATTTGTGTCATCCTTATCCTAAATTGACTCTCTCTATCCTACCATATGAATGTATACGTTACTTCTATTATGATAAGATGAGGAGAAAAATATCAACTCGACATAGAGGAGGCTCTTTTTTGACAACATTACGCTTAGATCATACAGGGATTATGGTGACAAATATTGATCAGTCCATTGATTTTTATGAAAAAGTGGTGGGCATGAAATTAAAGGATCGCATCACTCATACAAACGGAGTCATTGAACTTGCCTTTCT
Organism: Bacillus sp. BS1807G30; assembly: GCF_040047675.1. Lineage (NCBI taxonomy): Bacteria > Bacillati > Bacillota > Bacilli > Caryophanales > Bacillaceae > Bacillus > Bacillus sp. BS1807G30. The sequence goes on from NZ_CP157353.1 coordinate 3,460,846, forward strand.
TGGCTTTAAAGACGAAGCGGAAACGGAAATTGAACTCATTCAAGGGTATAGCAGTGACCTTCCATCTGAAGGAAAGGTCCACCATCTCGCCTTCACAACAGATAATATTCACGCTGAATTCAACCGTATTCAAAAGCTGCAAATTGAGCTAATAGATGAAGAAATCACAACATTGCCCAATGGCTATTGCTACTTCTTTTTCCGAGGGCCAGACCAAGAGTGGATTGAGTTCTTCCAGCGATAATATTTCCTAGGAAATGCATGCGAATCGGTATATTCATTCTCGTCACAAAAGAAAAAGAGTAAGAGCATACCTGCTCTTACTCTTTTTTTATAGCACCTTACTAAGAAATGATTTGGTACGCTCATGCTGAGGGTTTCCAAAGAGTGCTTCTGGTTTGTCTTCTTCGACGATATATCCGCCATCCATAAAGATCACGCGATCTCCCACTTCTCTTGCAAAGCCCATTTCATGTGTGACGACAATCATCGTCATTCCTTCGACTGCTAATTGTTTCATAACAGCTAAAACATCCCCAACGACCTCAGGGTCAAGAGCAGATGTCGGCTCATCGAATAAGAGCACTTTCGGGTCCATCGCCAAGGCTCTTGCAATGGCAACACGCTGTTTTTGTCCACCAGATAATTGGTTAGGGTAACTTTTGGCCTTGTCTTTCAAGCCGACCTTTTCAAGCAAGTCTAATGCTTTATCGACTGCGGCTTTCTTCTCCATCCCTTTTACTTTCACCGGTGCGATCGTGATATTTTCTAACACGGTTTTATGAGGAAATAAATTAAAGTGCTGAAACACCATGCCAACTTCTTGTCGTACTTTATTGATATTCACTTTTGGGTCTGTAATCGTATGTCCGTGGACAACAACTTCCCCAGCCGTAATATCCTCTAATTTATTGAGACATCTTAGAAATGTGCTTTTCCCTGATCCTGAAGGACCAATGACACATACAACCTCTTTTTCCTCGATGACTGCATTAATATCCTTTAAGACTTCGTTATCACCAAAGGATTTCTTCAAGTTTTTCACCGTAATCATACTCATTTCACATCAAATCTCCTTTCTGCGTAGCTAGCCAGTAGAGAAAGTAAATAAATGATCACGAAATAAATGACACCGACAATGAGCCAGACATTCAAAGGATCAAATGTAGCCGATGCTTGAACTTGTCCCCGCTGCATGATATCAGCAATACCGATAATCGATAAGAGAGAGGTGTCCTTCAAACTGATGATGGCTTGGTTCGTAATGGCTGGAAGCATACGGCGGAATGCCTGTGGAAGAACGATAAAACGCATGTTTTGTCCACCTGTGAATCCTAAAGAGCGTGCGGCTTCTGTTTGTCCTTTATCAATGGACTGAATCCCTGCACGAATAATTTCTGAGAAATAAGCCCCTGCATTAATCGCTACTGTAATAATCCCTGCTGGCACTCGATCAAGCGAAATGAATTCAAGTGTATTAAGCCCAAAATAAATGAAGAATAGCTGTACGATAAATGGCGTACCTCGAATGGCATTGACAAAAACGAGTGAAATAAAGTTCAAGATTTTAAATGGTGACAGGCGGAATAGCGCCACAATCAACCCGATGATAAAACCTAAAATGATAGCAACAACAAAGATATATAAAGTGGTTTGCAAACCATCCATTAAATACGGAAATGCATTAACAATCGTATCCATGTTTCTCCCTCCCTAATTCACATACGGTTGACACATAAAGAAAGCGCGCTCTGAGCGCGCCTCGCTTGTGTTATGACTTCAAATATTTCTCAATAATTTTGTCATATTCACCGTTTTTCTTTAGGTTTTCCAGCCCTTTATTGATTTTCTTCAATAAGTCCTGATTTTTCCCCTTCATGACTGAGATCCCGTATTGGTCGCCATTCAAGCGGTCTCCAACTGTTTTCAATTTCAAGTCTTGCTGTGCGATCGCATACGTAATGACAGGATAATCCTCAATTAAAGCATCTGCATTTCCATTAGATACTTCTTGGAACATAGATGGACTGTCATTGAATTGAACTACTTCATACCCATATTTGTCTGCGTTATCTGATGCAAATTTTGCACCTGTTGTCCCATTTTTAACAGCTAGCTTTTTCCCCTTTAAATCATCAATCGATTTGATGCTGCTGTCCTTTTTCACAACAACTGTCAGACCAGCGTCGAAGTATGGATCTGAAAAATCCACTTTCTTTTTACGCTCATCTGTAATACTCATACCACCCATTCCAACATCAAGCTGACCTGCTTGCATCGCTGGAATGATCCCTGAGAAATCCATTGCTTCAAGCTTCACTTTGAAGTCTTGGTCTTTTGCAATTGCGTTAATTAAATCAACGTCTATTCCCTCATATTTACCGCCCTTTTCAAATTCAAATGGCGGATATGTTGTATCTATCCCGATTTTATATGTGCCTTTGCCTTCTCCCGAACCGCTGTCCGATTTTGAACCACAGGCTGCCATGACGAGCACAACAATTAGTCCCATGATCAGTAACATCGATTTCTTCATAAAACACGACCCCCAATTGTCAGTTTTGTCTAAATATTCGCAACAACAATCTTACTATACCACGCTAAAGCTATACTGTGTGATATTTTTTATCAATACCAAAGATCCATACAATTCTAGATCGATAGTCTCTTTAAATTTTACTTTTTTGCGAATAACTCATTTTATTCTGAAAGAAGCATGTTTCACAATATTCATGTGATATAATCTCACAAAAAACCGCGAACACTCCTTTATAAATACCACTTCTTTCTCACCTATGAAAAAACCCTCTTTCACTGTCTCTCTTCCTCTATTGATATCCTGATATATTTTTTTGAACATCCTCTTTTTACCTAAAAAAATGTAAGCGTATACAATTAGATCACTACTCCCTATTTTTTTCACTACTGGTTGAATTTACATCAAAAAACATGTTTTACAAATTGAGATAGACCGCTTAAAATATAAGAAGATACTTAATATGGAAAGATGATTCAGACAAATAAGAATCAGCAGAAATGAATAGGTGAAGAAAGGAGGATACCAATTGGAAGAAACAGGTGTTTTGTCATCCGTTGATGTAGCAAATATGCTAAATGACTGGTATGTCTTGATGAAAAAAAGAGACATACAAGAAGCAATACAGCTAAAAGAAGAGATTCTTCAAGCATTTGATCGAATGGAAGAGAATCAAGATGTCTTACTCTACTATCAACTTTTAGAATACCGTTTCAAAGATTTAGTCGAAGATACAGCTTCGTTAGATCACAGTCTTTTTGTGGATGAAAATGCGATTCGTACAGATGATATGCTCAGCTACTATTTCTATTTCTTTAAAGGCATGTATGAAATGCGCAGAGGGAATCAAGATACAGCATTTCACCATTTGAAATTGGCCGAGGATAAATTAGATCTCGTACATGATGACATTGAAAAGGCAGAATTCCATTATAAAACAGGATGTCTATACTATAATATAAGATCCACACTTCTCTCCATCCACCACTTAAAAAAGGCTTCGTCTATTTACGACGCAGATCCATGTTATGTGAAAAAATCAATCAGCTGTCAAATGATGCTTGCTCTGAATTATGCGGATCAATCTAAATATGATGAGGCAGAAACTTTGTTTCAACAGGTGATTTACTCACTAGAACAGATGGAGGATCCGGATTTACTTGGCCACGCGTATTGCAATGCAGCTTTTATTAAAAGTCTAAGAAATGAATACAGTGAAGCTGTGCCGCTCCTAGAAAAAGCTTTATTGATTGAGTCATTCGAAACTTCTTCCCCAGGCGGCTATTTACTGGCCTTGTATGCCTACACGAAAGCGCTGTTTAAGCTGAAAAAGCCTGGTTTGTTCCACTATTATGTACAGCTTTCACTTCAAAAAGCAGAAAATTTAAAACAACGAAACATTTCACTTAAATTATCCATTTTAGAAACATTGATGCTCCAACCAAACAACATGATTGAGCAGATCATTTCTTATTGTGATCAATTAGAATCTATGAATTTCCTTGTTGATCTTGAGGCTATCTGTCAGGATGTAGCCGCCTACTTAACTGAAAATGGTCTTCCGAAAGAAGCGATTTATTTTCAGAACAAGGCGTTGTCATTCAAAACTTGTTAAGAAGATGGAGTGATGTATGATGAAAAAATGGCTGATCTCAAGTGCGATTTTTACGTTCTTGATTACAGGTGTTTTGATTGGCACTTCTACTCAAAAAGAGAGCCAGTCTGCACAATCGCAAGATGACGGTACGATTATTCAAAAGAGAGATCGAGGCACCAACCCTTAATAAGACTAAAAAGAGTAGCTGTCATTCAAAACAGCTACTCTTTTTTATTGGTTAATCAATTTCTCGTTTGATATTTTGCATTTTTTCATCTAAGTAGTGAGCGATATCTGCCGCTTCCTTTAGTTCATCGGTGAGCTGATGAGGAACATCGTTTTGCAGTTTATAATAGATTTTATGTTCGAGACTCGCCCAGAAATCCATCGCAATGGTCCGCACCTGAATTTCAACCTTCACATGCTCCACACGATTCGTTAAGTAAACAGGAATTTCAACAATTAAATGAAGACTTCGATAGCCATTTGGTTTCGGATGCTGAATATAATCCTTCACTTCAAGGATCTTTAAATCCTCTCTTTGCCTCAGAACATCAATAATGTTATAGATATCTTGAATAAACGAGCAGATGATGCGGACACCAGCGATATCATGTATGTACTCCTTGGCACATTGTGTGGTGATGTCACATCCTTTTCTCGCTAGTTTATTCACGATGCTTTCAAAGGATTTGATCCGTGATTTTGTATGCTCTATTGGGTTGTGTCCATGGATTAAATTATATTCCTGACTAATAATCGAAAACTTTGTATCCATTTCATCTAATGCAAATTTATATACTAATAATTCATTTTTCCAGTCTTCCATGACACTTTTCAAATCTTCTACATGAGTTGCTGACATATTCATTTCTTTTTGTCATCTCCTTTTGGCAAACAGCTGTTACACTGCTTTCCGTTTACTAGACGGAGAGAGAACGCAAATGGTTTTAAAAAAGTACATCTTACCCCCGTTGTTTGTAATAAGTCAGCGCGAGTGCCAGTGCAAGCACAGATCCTTTCACGATATCCATTGCATAATACGGGACAGACATCATCACAAGTCCATTTTGCAAAATACCGATGAGCACCGCACCAATAAACGTACCGAATGCGTTTGGTTTACCTGCTCCCATGACTGAAAACCCAATAAAAGCAGCAGCTACCCCATCCATTAAATATGGCGTTCCTGCGTTAATTTCTGCTGTCATCACCCTTGATGCCAGCACGATACCACCGATCGCCGCAAATAAGGCAGACAACAGATATGCTGCGATTTTGTATTTGTTCACATGAATACCAGATAATCGAGCGGCTTCTTTATTTCCACCAATGATATACATCAATCGCCCATGCTTTGTGTAAGTCATAAAAACATGTGCAAAAAGCACAATGGCCGCCATAATCAAAATGATATAGGGTACCTGCCCAATCTTGCTGAAAAAGGCAGGGATGGTGCCAGTTGAAAAAGTGCCATCAGGCAGCACCATATTTTCAGAAATGGTCGCACCTTTCGTATAGGTTTGTGCCAGCCCTTGAATGATAAACATCATGGCTAGTGTCATGAGCATATCTGGAATCTTCATTTTGACAATCATCCAAGCATTCAGCAAACCGACAATAAGAGAAGCCGCCAGCGCAGAAAGGATCGCAATGAGTGGGTTTTGCGAGAACCATACAAACATGGAGATCACAATTGCATTTGATAACGTAGCAACTGAGCCTACAGATAAATCAAAGCCATTCACTGCTAGTGAGATCGTCAGCCCTACTGCAATGATGGTTACAATCGAGATCGATCGTAAAATATTGATGATATTTCCTGACTGTAAAAATGCCGGATTGGCTGCCGCAAAGACAACAATCAATACGACAATCGTTAAGATGGTGCCATATTGATAAAAGAAATCAAACAGATGAAAGGATGGCCGCTGTTTCTTGATTTGTTGAACTGGGGCTGAAACTTGTCGTTCACTCATGATTGTCCTCCTGTTGAATGATATAAAAGCTCTTCTTCAGTCATTGGTGCCGTCATTTCCCGGGCAATGCTGCCATCATATAAGACGTATACTCGGTCGGCCATTCCTGCAATTTCTGAAAGCTCACTTGAAGCATAAATAACCGCTTTTCCTCTTTCAGCTAGTTCTGCAATGAGAGAGAAAATGTCCTTTTTTGCTCCAACGTCTACACCTTTGGTTGGTTCATCAAAGAGATAGACATCCGCCTCAGCCAACAGCCATTTTCCAATCGCAATCTTTTGCTGATTTCCACCAGATAGATGCTTCACCTTCGCTTCAAGAGAAGGTGTCTTGACGCCAAGCCGCTTGACGATTCCATCTGCTGCCTTCCGTTCCTTAGAACGATGTAAGAAGCTGAACGGCCGTGTAAACGAACGTAGACTTGCAGCTGTTACGTTCCATCCAACAGTTTCTTCTGTTAGAATCCCTTCTTTTCTCCGTTCCTCAGGCACAAGGGCAATACCCGCTCTCACGGCGTGATGAGGCGACTTGATATGAATGGTTTGACCATGCAGCTGCACAGTGCCTGACTTTTTTTCTGAGGCGCCGAATAGGGCTTTGCACAATTCTGTTTTACCAGCACCGACTAGTCCTGCAATCCCGAGAATTTCTCCTTTTTTCACATGAAGATGAATGTTGTTTAATTTATGCTGGTCATGCAACTCTTTCACGTCAAGCACAATCGGTGCATCCTCAAGCGGTGAACGGAATGGGAATTGATCCTCTAATGGCGCGCCAAGCATTTCTTCAATGACCTGCTTTGGATCGGTTTCTTTAATGAGGTGCGCCGCCACATCGGTTCCATTCTTCATCACAGTCAGTTCATCACAGATGTTGAAAATTTCTGGCATGCGATGCGAGATAAAAATGATGCCTGTGCCGTTCTTTTTCAATTGAAGAATCATTGAGAATAGCTTGCTTGTTTCTGCATGACTAAGTGGAGCGGTTGGTTCATCTAAAATTAAAATGCTGCATTTGATCGACACAGCCTTGGCAATGAGCACCATTTGTTTTTCTGCCAGTGTCAAATCACTCACAAGACGCTTCGTCGAGATGTCAATGTCCATCTCTTTTAACAGCTGTCCTGCCTTGCGGTGAATCTCTTTCCAGCGGACGAATGGTTTTTTCTCAATTTCATGGATCATCATATTTTCGCCAACACTTAAATAAGGCACTAGAGCTGTATCCACTTCTTGATGGACGGTCTGCACACCGTATGAGGCCGCATCCTTCGGAGTATGAATGGTCGCCGACTCGCCATTGATGTGGATGGTTCCTTCAAAATGTGAATGAGCACCAGAGAGAACTTTCATTAACGTTGACTTCCCAGCACCGTTAGCCCCAATCAGGGCATGGACTGTGCCTCTTTTTAATGTGAAATTTGCTTGATCTAACGCTTTGACTCCTGGGAATTCAATCGAAATGTTTTTCATATGAACAAGCGGCGTTGTCATAGGTGTCCTCCTTCTCTCCTGATCGTCAATTGAAAAACGAAACACCCTCTATGAAAAGAGAGTGCACGTTGTTTATTTTGCATAATGCTTCTTCAAGGTCTTCATCCAGTCTTCTTCAAAAGCAGTCGATGAACCGAATCCTTTTACTTCATCTGCAAGATTGACCATATTGATGGCCTTTCCTGCATCCTGAAGCTGCTTTTGTGAAATGAGAGAGGCCTCAAGGTCATAGGAAGATGGCGTTTTCTCGCCAGCTAGTTTCTTCGCAAGAATCCTTACGTCGATTGCACCAATGAGCTTCGGATCGACAGCGGCAGTGTACTTCCAAGGACTGTCTTTCGCAGTCATTTCTTGGAGATCGGCATTAGATACATCAATACCGTATATCTTCACTTCGGTTCTCCCTGCTTCTTTTAAAGCTCTTGCGGCACCAATCGCAAATGCATCCCACGTGGCAAAAATCGCATCCAGTTTACCCTTTGGATATTTATTCAGCATAGCCGCAACCGCATTTTGTGTTTGAACTGATGTATCAGAGGCCGCAACGCCAAATCGGTCAAGTTCCTTGATTCCTGTATGCTGTTTGAGCGTTTCTTGGTACACCTTGTTTCGTCTCACCATTGGAGGGAATCCGTCTACCCAAAGATACGCAATATTTGCTTTCCCTTTAAAATCAGCCACTAGCGCGTCTAATGATTTTTTCGCTAATTGTTCATCATCTTGAGACGTCACTGTGACTCCTTTGATATCCTTCAGCTTCGGATTTGAATCAAACGCCACAACTGGAATGCCTTTCGCCGTGATCTTCTTCACATCAGCGACTGTCGCCTCATCATCCCCATGAGAGATGATAAAGCCATCATAGTTTTCTTCTAGTGCTTGAGAAATGGCATCATGAAACTTCGCCGTATCACCATTTGCCGTGTAGACATCTACTGTAAAGCCTAGCGCTTCCCCTTCTGCCTTCGTTCCTGCTAAAAACTGAGCGGTATGATCGTCCCCGCCAATTTTACGGATGACTTTAATTTTTGCTCCCTGTCCTTTTGCAAATCGCTTCGGGACATTGTCAAAGGAGACCTTTTCGTTTGCATTGGCTTTTGAGCCTGCGCTTGATCCCGTACCGCAGCCAGATAATAGCACGGTCAGGACCGTCAATAATACAAGAGATGATGTCCAATATTTACGTTTCATTGCTGTTCCTCCTCAAGTTGTTTTATTTTTCACATCGGAAAACTAGGTAAAAAAGTGGAAATATGCCTGTGAACCCAGTCTTTTGATTCTAAAAAAAGAGATCAAAAAAGCCTCTCTTGATAAAGAGAGGCTTGATCACCGTTGCATGAAACATGTATCGGGAAGTCTTCCTCTCTTATCTGTCAAAGCTGTAACAGCTTTGCAGGAATTAGCACCAATTTCTTAGATAGAAACGGTTGCTGGGCGTCATAGGGCCAGTCCCTCTGCCTCTCTTGATAAGAGATCCGTTATGAAATTTGTTTTAGTTGAAATGTCTTCTTTACTTTAATGTGATGTCTCATCAATGTCAATGACTTTTTTGAAAATTTCTAAAATGATCATTTGCACCGAATGCCTTGTTTAACTGCCGATGATTTTCTTAGCAGGTGATGATGCCTTAAGACGGAAATCATATTTTTTCTCATTCACAAATTGGGGATTGAGGTGTGCTGATCCTTTATCTTGACCGCTTTTCGAGCGATACGTTTTGTAGCCTTCCATCCATTTCTCGCGCCATACCCACTGAGAGGCTTTTGCACCTTTGCGGTCATCGTAGACATTCTTTTGGAATGTATTCTTCTTGTTCACTTCGTAGAGATTCACGACTAAATAATGCGAAGCACTGGCTGTCATGATATTATTCGTGATTCGATTGTTCACCGATTGATATTGCATCAGCAATTGACCGCCTTCTAAGCCGGCTGTGTCATTTTTGTACAAAATGTTATGGGAGATGGTTGTGTTTGTGGTTCCGCCGCGCTTCTTGTCATATCCGCCAATTGAGATGCCTGTATAACGGTTTAAATATACTTGATTGTGCTCAATGCGAATGCGTTCGGCCGTCTTCCCTTTATGTTCACTTGTGACCTCAATCCCAAGGTCATTATGATGGCTGATGTTATGATCGATCACGATGTCTTTCCCGCCATCCACATAAATTCCTCCTGCGGAGATGTCCTTACCGTACGCTGGATTCCCAACACTCGTAATCTCATAAACTTTGTTTCTAGATACGACACCATTTCTCACTTGATCATACTTTTTAGAAGGTGCGACATTCTCAAAACCAATTAAATCAATCCCGATATTGTCCGTATGCCGGACTGTATTATGTGTCACGCGGAATTTTTTAACGTTTCCGTTTAGCACAAGGGCTTCACTAAAACCCAGCTTTAACTTTTCCACAGTGTTTCCTTTGATTTCGATGTCTTCAATGGCTGCTGGTGCTTTCGTTCCATAGACCGCAATCCCATGAGCATTCCCATTTTGATGTGTCGTCTGAATGTCGTACACACGGTTGTTAAGCAGTTTGACGCCTTTTCCGCTGCCTGTGATGAATATACCGATGGGTGTCACATCTTCTTGATTCGTTTTAATATGACCGACTGTCAAACCTTTCAGGGTGACATAGCTTTTTTGATCAATCTTCACAAGACCACCGTCTGCTTGATTTCCTTTAAGAGATGCTCCGCTAATGACAGGCTTCTCTTTTCCATACGCTTGAAAAACAACTGGTGCTTTCTTTGTTCCAGAATGGCGGACAATCAATTTCTCTTTGTATGTACCGCCTCTCATATAAACTGTTGTCCCAGCTTTCGCGATACTTGCCGCTTTTTTCAGCGTACGGAAAGGCTTTTGCTTCGTCCCTGGATGTTTGTCGTTCCCATTTGTTGCGACGTAATAGGCAGTACCTTGCTTCGCACCAGCCTCCTCCGTCATCGCTTGACAGCCAAAACTAATGGCGGTCATCAATAAAATCAAAAAGGCACCTGATATCATTCGTTTCATCTCGTTGTTTGCTCCCTTCCACTCTCTTCTACCTTTATCGGTTTAAAAAAAGAGGATTAAAATATGGCAATGCCCCTTGCAATGTACTAGTCAAAAGGTGTATGGTTGAAAGAATATCTTACAGGAAAATAAATCGCTTTTAAATTGTCAGATTAATCAGTTAATAACGAAATTGGATTTTATTTCTAAGGGGAAACTTCAGTAAAACCACGACAGAGAGGAGGAAAGCGCTTTAACAGATTTTTCTTGTCTGAATTCCAGAAAACCTATTGCTAATATTTTTTGAAGGTATAGAATAGAATCATAATTATTTCATATTATTAGAATTTTCAAATAATCAAACAGCAAGGAGATTTACGATGCCAAAACAACCCATCCGCGTTGAACTTAGTTCAACAAAAAAACCAAAACCTCAATCTGATCAACTTGAATTCGGAAAAATCTTCACAGACCACATGTTTGTGATGGATTATTCAATTGATAAAGGCTGGTATGATCCGAGAATTATTCCTTATCAGGCGATTCCAATGGACCCAGCTTCTATGGTTTATCATTATGGCCAATCTGTTTTTGAAGGCTTGAAGGCGTATGTGTCTGAGGATCAAAAGATTCTCTTATTCCGTCCTGAAAAAAATATGGAACGCTTAAACAGATCAAATGACCGCCTATGTATCCCGCAAATTGATACAGAAACGGTTTTAGAAGGCTTAAATGAACTCATTCGCATTGATAAGGATTGGGTACCTGATGCAGAGGGCACTTCTTTGTATATTCGACCATTCATTATTTCTACTGAGCCCTATTTAGGTGTTGCACCGTCAAGCACCTACAAGCTGATCATCATTTTATCTCCAGTAGGTTCTTATTATAAAGAAGGCATCCATCCGGTCAAAATTGCGGTGGAAAACGAATTTGTCCGCGCTGTTAAAGGCGGAACAGGAAATGCCAAAACAGCTGGAAACTATGCATCAAGTCTGAAAGCACAGCAAGTTGCTGAAACGAAAGGATTTTCACAAGTCCTGTGGCTTGATGGCATCGAGAAAAAGTACATTGAAGAAGTCGGCAGTATGAATATCTTCTTTAAAATCAACGGAGAAATCGTGACGCCTGAACTGAACGGCAGCATTTTAGAAGGGATCACACGGAATTCTGTGCTTGAGCTGTTAAAGCATTGGGAAATCCCTGTAACAGAACGTAAAATTTCAATTGATGAGTTAATTGAAGCACATCAATCAGGTGAACTTGAAGAAATCTTCGGAACAGGAACGGCAGCCGTCATTTCTCCTGTCGGTGAATTAATTTATCACGATCAGCCATACGTCATTCAAAATGGTCAAACAGGTGAAGTATCGAAGAAATTGTACGAAGCGATTACCGGAATCCAAAAAGGAACTCAGCCAGACATCTTCGGCTGGACAGTAGAAGTCGATTCGGTTGTCAAGCAGGCATAAGCAAGCGAAAGAACCTTTCATTTGATGAAGGGTTCTTTTTTTGTTTCTTTATCTCCTCCACTACCTCATAATGGAAAATATGGATCTATTCCACACTTAAGGAGTGATGGTATGTTTTTTACTTATTTACTTGCGTTCTTTGGGATTTGCATCGGATCGATCATCATCGCTACAGGTTTCGACGATTCACCGTTCTTCACCCGTTTTCTATTTAAGTTTCTCGGAATTTCTATCTTTGTTCTTTCCATTACTTTTGTAAAGGTGAGGCGAAAGAGGTTACGCAATAAAAAGGCGAAAAAGACTTAGGTGTCCGTCAGCCTCTCATCAAATCGTGCACCAAAACAAGACCGATATCCCCACAATGGCCCCTGCATATATCCACTGTTTCCCTTTGATACTCCGCTTTCTCTCGATCAGTAAAAAGATCTCTGGTAAAAAGACGATGATGATTTCTAGGATAAAAACAAGATGATAAACTGGCGGCATCGGCTGGAAATCAAAGTCTCTTTCATCTCCACCGATGGTTGCGAAATACATTAACAGATTGGTTACTGGAATGGTAAAACAAACGAGCAAGCGGAGAACATACATCCACACATCCTGTCTATGCCGAATCAGACCAATAAATGAAGCGATGATTCCATACAAAAACAAAACCACTGTGCCGTAACTAAGTAGAGGTTGAACGATAAAGCCGTAAAGCATTAAACCAATTGCCACCATATTCTAACCGTCCTTTCTTTGAAGCAGTACATGTTGTTTTTTCTATCATACACTGCTTTCTCCGGTTTCCATATGAAAAAATCATAAAAAACGACCCCATAAAGGGGCCATTTTATTTTACGCATTTACTGATTTGAAGAACTGCGGTAAATATTCACGGTGCGCTTCAAGCATTTCATCTAAGATTTGCTTTGCAATTTCGTCAGAAGGAACGAGTGGATTGATGGTCATGGCGACAAGAGCCGTCTCGTAATCTCCTGTCACAGCTGCTTCAGCTGCCACACGCTCGAAGGACTTGATTTGTTGAACGAGTCCTCTCACAGCCACAGGCAGATCACCTGTCGCGATTGGTTTTGGTCCGTCCTTTGTAATGATACAGTTCACTTCAACCGCTGATTCGGCCGGAATGCTGGCAATCGCTCCTCTGTTCACTGTGTTTACCGGTTGAATGTCATGTTTATCATTGTAGATGGAACTGATCAAATTACATGCTGCATCGCTGTAATAAGCCCCGCCTCTTTTTTCGAGTTGCGGCGGTTTAATCGATAAATCTGGGTCTTTATATAACTCAAACAATTCATGCTCGACTTGCTGCACAACCTCTGCTCTTGTTCCTTTTTCTTGAGCCGCTTTTTGTTCTTCCTCCAGCATATCTTTCGTTTTATAGTAATAACGATGATACGGACATGGAATGACCCCTAAGCCTTTGACGAAAGAAGGCTCCCAGTTTTTCGCTTCAATATTCCTCATGGACCACTGGCTATTTGGATTTCCTAATTCATCGAGCACTTGATCCATAATGCTGACCCCGTCTAAATACACATCTAAGCCATAGACCATGTGATTGAGGCCTGCAAATTGTACTTCAATGCGTTCGACATCGACATCCAGCGCTTTTGCAATGCCCATTTTGATTCCAATCGGCACATTGCATAGACCGACCACTTTTTTCAGATTCGTGTAGCGTAACACCGCCTCTGTGACCATGCCTGCTGGATTTGTAAAGTTCACCAGCCAAGCATCTGGACAAAGCTCTTCCATATCCTTCACGATGTCTAATATGACTGGAATGGTGCGTAGACCTTTAAATAAACCGCCTGGACCATTCGTTTCCTGTCCAATGACGCCATATTTAAGCGGGATTCTTTCATCCTTGGCTCTGGCTTCGAGCAGTCCTACACGGAATTGTGTCGTGACAAAGTCCGCATCTTTCAAAGCTGCCCGGCGGTCAAGGGTGAGGTGCACTTCAATCGGCAAACCTGCTTTTTCAACCATACGTTTTGCAAGGGCACCCACGATGTTCAACTTTTCCTGACCTGCTTCAATATCCACAAGCCATAATTCCTTTACAGGCAATTCTTGATATCGTTTGATAAACCCTTCGACGAGCTCAGGCGTATAGCTTGATCCACCGCCTATTGTGACAATTTTGATTCCGTCTTTCATGAATTGACACCTCCGAATTGCTTCATTTTTTCATGGAGCTCAATGATTTCAGCTGCAAGCTCCTTGACGGTCATTGCGTTCATCAGATGATCCTGTGCATGAATCATCAAGAGACTGACGTCGGTTTTCTCTCCTCTGATTTCTCCTTGGATCAGCTCTGTCTGTGCGTGATGCGCCTCATTTAACGCGTCTTGTGCTTCCTGCAATTTTTGCTTCGCCTCATCAAAATTGCCTTGCTTTGCACATGTAATGGCCTCCATGGCCGAGCTTCTGCCATTACCACCGTGCAAGATGAGTTGAAACACAATTTGTTCCATTTCCATCGGCCGCATCCCCCTTGTTCCCTCTATTACATGCTGACGACATTTTCATCTGTTGATGCTTTTGCTTCAAGCTCATTTTCTTCTTTCAATTTCTGCTTATCCCACATTCTAAAGAATGGATAGTATAGCGCAAATGACAAGGCAAGGTTAATCAGCTGCATGACCGCGCCAGAGATTTTCCCGCCTGTTGCGAGATAGCCTGAAATGATTGGCGGCATTGTCCACGGGACAGCGATCCCTGCCGGTTTTGCTACAAGTCCTGTGCTCATTCCGATATATGTGGTGATGATCATCATAATTGGCGTAAGGATAAACGGAATGAGAAGCATTGGGTTCATCACAATCGGCATTCCAAAAATGATCGGTTCGTTGATGTTAAAGATGGCTGGCCCAATCGCAAGACGGCCAAGCTGTTTCATTTGTTTACTTCTCGCACGCAAGATCATGGTCAGTACCAAAGCAAGCGTCGCGCCGCTTCCGCCGACATTGATAAAGATTTCAAAGAACTGCGCTGTGAAAATATTCGGCAGCACTTCTCCTGCTTGGAAGGCAAGACGGTTTTCATCCATCGCACCGAGCCAAATCGGACCCATGACTCCGCCGACAATGGTGGCTCCGTGAATACCACATGCCCAGAGGAGCATTTGCACACCGATGGCAACGATACTTCCGCCTAAGCTTCCACCAAGAATGGATAGTGGTGTGCCGATTAAGACCGTGATGATATTATGAATACTCTCAAAAGGTGTCATCTCAATCAGAAGCCTAGCGACCCAGATCAGCGTGATGACCACAAAACCTGGAATAAGTGCGATAAACGATTTACTAACTGCTGGCGGTACACCATCAGGCATTTTGATGACGATATTCCGCTGTACAATAAAGCGGTAAATTTCGGTGGAAAGCATGGCAATAATCATGGCAACGAATAGCCCTTTACTGCCCATCAGTGTGACGGGAATACCGCCATTCACTAGGATAGCTTCTGTTGATCCTTCAGGTGTGAACGGGACTTGATAAGGTGTGGCTAGAAGGAAAGCTGCGACAGCAATTGCACCAGATGACAGTGCATCGACTGCATACTTTTCAGCTAACCTGTACGCGATCCCAAAGGTCGCAACAAGTGCCATAATGTCAAAGGTGGCATTCACAGGATAGGATAGTTTCGTGGCCCATTCGGCTCCGAAGACACTTGCCATAAAATCGCTATATCCTGGAATCGGAAGGTTGGCTAAAATGAGAAACAGTGAACCGACGATAATGAGAGGCATGGTTAAAACAATTCCGTCACGCAATGCTTGTAAATGTCTTTGAGCGGCAATCTTCCCTGCAAACGGCATAACCTTCTCTTCTAGAAATCGGTTGAATCCATTCATCCCTTCCGCCCCCTTTATCCGTTCACTAACTGTTCAGCAGATTTTAAAACCTCAGCACCATTACATACGCCATAATGCACGGTATTAATCACGTCTACTGGAATTCCTTTGTCTTCTCCGAGTTTTTTCATTTGCGGTAATAAATAACGAACTTGAGGTCCTAATAAAAGCACATCGGCTTGATCAATATGATTTTTTGCAGCATCTCCAGATACTGCCCAAATACGATAGTCTTTTCCTTGTTCTTGTGCACTTTTCTCCATTTTTGTGACAAGTAAGCTTGTTGACATACCTGCTGCACAAACTAATAAAATGTTCATTGTAAACGCCCCCTTTTTGAAGTATGAAGCTTTTCTTTACACATTCATCATATTATGAAACCGCTTTCATAAACACCCATACTTTTTCCTTTAGGAAGCGGAAAAAGTTAATATCACACCATTAGTTCTTGTACGAAGGCGCTTTTTTATACATGACATCCAGCATGTCTTCAAAGGTGTCACAGGTGATGAGGTGCTGAATAAATTTCACATGATGGACAAGCTCTCCAAGCAGACGGTACATGCCTTTTAAGTCTTTGGCGTTCTCTTTTTCGACACAAAGCAAGCACACAAATTGAACTTTTTTCTCTCCCCAAATGATCGGTTTTTCTAATGTACAGATCGCCCAAAACGTCTCTTCTGTCAGCGGGGTCATCGGATGCGGAATCGCTGTATAATGTCCAAATGAAGTCGGTGCAGACTCTTCTCTTTCCATCACAGATTGTGTAAGTTCTGCTGGCGCTAAGCCCATGTCAATGACCTTTTGCGTGAGAAAGTGTATGACCTCTTCCTTTGTTTGAAAGGCGCGTTTTGTAAAGACCAATTCCTTTTTCATATATTGCGTGGCTAATGTCACTCTTGTTTCACTTGTCAAAGCTTCTTCTATTTTTAAAAAATCACTGCCTCCTAAAATCGTGTTCACTTGAATGACCGGAATCGGTAAATCCATATGAATGGGAATGGTTGTAATAATTAAATCCAATGCATGTAAAGAGACATGCGGAAGCGAATAAAGCTCTGCTGTGCCTAAAATGGTCAGCTTTGACCCAAATTGTGACCGCAATCGATCTTGAAGTAGCCTTGCACTCCCTGCACCAGACGCACAGACAATCAGGCATCGCTTCGGTGGTATCTCCATTTTCCTGCGCTCTAAGGCCGCACCAAAATGAAGTGCCATATAGCCGATCTCATTTTCATGAATGGACAAACCTGTCTCTTCTTCAATGACCCTGCTCGCCACAATCCCTGCTTCAAAGGCAATTGGATAGCCCGCTTTGATCTCATCAAGCATTGGATTTCTTAAATTCATTCCATACTTACACCGATTGATCGCTGGCTTTAAGTGCAAACTGAGGCCAATCAGCAATTCCGCATCTCCCGCTAAATCCAGCTGCAATTTTTGATCAATGGCTTTCAGCATCAGCTGAACAAGACGGCTCGTGTCATCATCCACAATTTGTTTTTGACCGCCCGTTGAAAAAGACTGTACCATTTTGGCTGTTCCTAGCAAATGAATGGTGATATAAACGATTTCCTCTTGTGGGAATGAGACATCCAGCAACCCTTCAAGACGCTCAACCATTTTTTTGGCTACCTTGTATTCTTTTGCCCTTGGGATTTCGTTGATTTCTTCAGGCAGCACAGATACATAGTTTCCGTGTCTAATCCGTTTACAGGCAATAGCAATATGAACAATTAAATTATTCATGCAAATGTCTGATAGATTCATTTTTTCCTCGTTGATATAATCAATCATGGTTCTCTGAATCAATTCCAGCTCCTGTTTTGGCAAAATCGTAACCGCCGTGTTCAGCATTGTTTGATAGGAACGCCGTTCATTGAATAAATATTCTGACATGCAATAACGGATTTTCATCTCAGATCCTTTGATCCGGCAGCCTTTATTCGGCTTTGCTTCCAGCTTCAGATCAAAGGGTTCGAGCTTACGTTTGACCCATTTCATGTCATTACTCATCGTCGATTTACTAATAAACAGCTGCTCCTGTAAGTCTTCCAGCTTCACATATGATTCCGCTAGAAGCAGCTTTTTCAAAATAAATCGAACTCGTTCTTCTGGAAGAACAGCAAGCGGTTCTTCCTGTTCGACTTCTTCCTTCATAAAACGGCGAAAGGCAATCTCATCGTTGATCAACAGCTCATAGCCAGCGCCCCTAACAGCTGATACAGCTGCTTGATAAGGGGCTAGACGCTCATTCAGTTCCTTGATGTCTGTTCTGATGGTGCGGCTTGTCACTTGTAAACTGACAGAAAGCGCAGCGCTCGTGAGAGGAGTCTCAGCTGCCATCAGCTGACTTAAAATGTGCGCCAGTCTTTTACTCAGCATTAGGTCGGCCTCCTTCATTTAGGGTGGAGAATCTGCCTTGTTTGGACAGGTTGTATACGCTTACAGTTCTCTTCATTACTCATATTCTACTGAAAAGAAATAAAAATTGCCAACTCATTTATATGACAAACGCCCCTATTTATACATCCAACCATATCTAATGACCTATGAATCTTCTTCTAAGATGCTGTTGTGGAAATCATGAAAAAAAGGCGTTACACCTCCGTGTATCCGCCTTTTTCTTATGAGGAAATCAGTTGTGTAAAGACAACCAATCTTTTTTCATGTGTACCGGCTGCATGATCAAAAGTTCCCGTACATGTGATGAAATTGAGATTCCGTGTAAAGGCGTACCCGAAAAAAGCATTTGGTTTCTCTTCGCGCGGATAGCTTTTCACCTTGAGAACCTCAAAGGTTCGCTTTTCCCCTGACGAGGATGTCACAATGACTTTGTCTCCCTTTTTTAGCTCCTTTAGTCGATAAAAAACAGCTGGACCCCATTTATTATCAACATGACCATTTATGACAGCATTCCCTTTATCACCAGGCTTCGGACCATCTTCAAACCAAGCTGTGTGATCTGTATTTTGCGGAACACCCATACTGCCATCCTTTGATAAAGTCGTTTTCTCCACTTTTGCTTGGACATCAATCGCTGGAATGGAGATGTCAGCGGGAACAATACCCGATGGCTCATCTTTTAACATGTCGTGTGAATGAGATTGATTTTTGGCTTGTTTTGCTGTCATTGGCTCAGGAGATGATGCAGTTTCAGAGGATGACTTTTCATCTATTGATTGGGATGCGCAGCCCGTGATGATGAAAAGCGTCAGAATACCAAACAGCCATCTTTTCACGCAAGTCGACCTCCTTTTGAAGAAAGGAACGGCACGATTGTGCACGTTCCCTCTTGTCTTGATATTGTTTAATTTGATGGTTTACGGCGAATGAGGAAGAACGCCCCCACTGCACCTCCGGCTAAGATGAGGCTTGCCATCATCCCAGCAAATGCTTCATATGACATACCTAATGGACCGGCTGTGCCTCCCATACCTGTTTTCGGCATCTCATTTGGCATGTTGGATTTGAACATGTCAGGATGCTGATCGACAATAGCTGATGCGACATCTTGACCAACCATGAACATATGGCCGTATGCTTCTCTGACAGTCGGGTACAGCTGATCATATTCGCCATTGTGATAAGACGTGTACGTTTTGATGAGCTCATCAATATGGGTTTTCAACCCGGCTTCTAAGTCAGCCGCCTTCAAGCGGCCATCTGTCGCTTGATCTAAAAATTTTGCTTGTTTCATACGGTAAGCATCTAAATCTTTAACAGCCTTCTCTTTTGCTTGCTCGTCTCCTGATGCATCCGCTTTAACATAATCAACTAAATATCCGATATGACTTGACCAGATCGTTTTAAATTGTTTTCCTGCATCTTTTCCATAAACAGAAGCGATCGCATCTGATAGATCATTCGTGTTTTCATTTAACGCTGCTGCCGCTTGGTCAAAGTCCTTGCTGCCATCATTCCCTTTTTGCATAGCCACTACCGCGAGTGCCAAATGCTCTGAGAACAAGTAGTTTAAATCCTCACGAAGATCTGCGGCTGGAGTATCCACTGATTTTTGATCAAATTTCCCAGGAAATTGATCTGTAATCGCCCATGATACGCCTTTACCTACTTCAAACATATGATGAATGGATTTTCTGACCGTTTCATAGGTTGTATCAAAATCCTTTTCTGTGTAACTGTCAAAAGCTTTTAGCAGTTCATTGACGTGCATTTTTAAACCTTCTTCAAGTTCACTTGCTTTCAATCTTCCATCCGTTGCTTTATCAAGCATATCAGCTTGTTTCATGCGGTATTGATCAAGCTCTTTGACCGCTTTCTTTTTACCTGCTTCATCTTTTTTCGCTGTTGCTTGTACATAATCAACAAAGTAACCGATATGGCTTGACCAAATCTCTTTGAATTGTTTCCCTGCTTTTTTTCCATACACAGAGGCGATCGCATCTGATAGATCATTCGTGTTTTCATTTAACGCTGCTGCTGCTTGATCAAAATCTTTACTGCCATCAATTCCTTTTTGCATCGTGATCACTGCTAAATAAGCATGCTCTGAGAACAGCTGATCAAGCGCTGCGCGAAGATCCGTTGCTTTATTTGACACCTCTTGTGATGATGACGACTTTTTTGCATCCCCATGCATATGTCCTTCGTGTGCACTTGCCATTTGAGCAGTTGGTAATAATAATGCTGCACTAAGCGGGATCGTTAAAAATGCTTTTTTCATTTTCATCTGTTTTGCCTCCTCTTTCCGTTTGTTATGTACTTAACGGAGAGAGAAGTGAAATGGATCATTCCCACAGCATATTTTTTTGTTTCATTCATTTCATAAAAAAAAGCCGGATTACCCGGCTGATACGTTACGACTTTTGGATGCTTTTCGTTCTTTGTATATTTTCCTCACCACTGGATAAATCACTGGTGCCCATTTGACAATTTGTTTCAGCCACTTTTTCATTTTCTCCCGCGCCTCCTTATTGTCATTCTTACAAGACGATTCCCGATCTTGTCATGAAATAAACAGGTGCGGGAGAGCAGGAGTTAAATGACGCCTTGTGCGATCATGGCATCTGCCACTTTGCGAAATCCTGCAATATTTGCGCCTACCATTAAGTTTCCAGAGTGTCCGTATTCTTCAGCAGTCTCGGTACACTGACGATAAATCGACTGCATCATTTGTTTCAACTGACCATCTACTTCTTCAAAAGTCCAAGACATTCTCGCACTGTTTTGCGCCATTTCTAACGCCGAAACACCCACTCCGCCAGCATTTGCCGCTTTTGCTGGTGCAAACAAAATATCATGTTGTTCAAATACTTTGACGGCCCCAAGTGTGGACGGCATATTGGCCCCTTCTCCTACAGCGATGACACCGTTTGCCACTAGCTGCTGTGCTTGCGACTCTGAAATTTCATTTTGGGTCGCACATGGCAGCGCAATGTCACAAGGGAGAGACCAAATTTGTTCGCAATCTTCAATCAATTCAGCATGCGGGTGAATGTCTATGTAGGCACCAATTCGCTGGTTGTCGACTTCCTTCAGCTGCTTCACTGTCTCAAGTGAAATGCCTTGAGGATCGTAAATGGCTCCGCTTGAATCACTACAAGCCACAACCTTTCCGCCTAATTCCAATACTTTTTCCATCGCATAAATCGATACATTTCCTGACCCAGACACAACAACAGATCGCCCTTCAAATTGCATTCCGTGGGCTTTTAACATTTCTTCCATAAAGTACACCAGTCCATAGCCTGTCGCTTCTTTTCTCGCTAAGCTACCTCCAAAACCAGGACTTTTTCCTGTCAGGACACCTGCTTCATACGCACCACGCATTTTTTTGTACTGGCCGAACATATAGCCAATTTCGCGTGCACCTACACCAATATCTCCTGCCGGTACATCTTGATCAGGTCCAATATAACGACTGAGTTCACTCATAAAACTTTGAACAAAACGCATGATTTCTCCATCAGATTTCCCTTTAGGGTCAAAATCTGATCCACCTTTTCCTCCGCCGATCGGCAAACCTGTCAGTGCGTTTTTAAAGATTTGTTCAAATCCTAAAAACTTGATGATGCTTGCATTGACCGATGGGTGGAAACGAATGCCCCCCTTATAAGGACCGATGGCACTATTAAATTGAACCCTGAATCCTCTGTTCACCTGTACTTTGCCTTCATCGTCTACCCACGGTACACGAAACATCACAAGCCGCTCAGGCTCAATTAAGCGTTCTAAGATCCCCTGTTCTTCATACTCTGGGTGTTTTGCAAAAACCGGGACGAGGGATTCCAGAATTTCTTTCACGGCTTGCTGGAATTCCGCCTCGCCTGGATTTCGTTTTTCTACATCCTCTAGCACACGGTGGATGTAGCTTTGTGCTGTTTGTGCTGCTCGATCTAAGGTCAACATGTCTCATCTGCCTCCTTGTCAATATCTCACTCTTTGGTTGTTAGATTTTCTCACGCATATTGAGATTAATTTAACACCATTTGTAAAAACTGATCAATATTGATAACAGATGAAAACGATGCCGAAATGAGATAGATCAAGCAGGATCACCTTTCATCATGAAGATGACCCGCTCAAAGAATGACTATCGTGCTAGAAATGACGAACTGGACGTTCAACATCCCGCTTTCTTTGACACATTCATGAAACTTTCACTTTTTCTAGATGATGATCATTCAAAAAAAAGGTCAAAAGTTTTACAACGTCTTTCAATCTTTTCTGAGCTTTTCTCCTCTTTTCCGATCAGGTAAGACAACACACAGCCAATATAAAATAGAAGAAGATGGGAAGTTGATTAACCCAATGATGCCCCAGAACCATTTATAACGCCCTCTTTTCTTAGCATCCATAAATAAGAGAAATCCTTGTGCAAACAGTAACGGCAATACGCACAATAAGATGATCATATCTGTCTGACTCATAAGGAGGACCCTCCTTTAATCTGTTGATATTCCTTGATGCCGACAACCACACAGAGCGGCACGCTCACCACTTGGAGAAGAATGAAGATGATGGGCAAATGAGTAATGGCAGCTGCAAAAAGTGTCATGATGGTCAGACTGACGATGATGTACGCCAGCACTTCTTGTTTAAAACGTTTTTTCTCTTTTTCCTTTGCCTGCTTTAGCATCAACATCAAAGCTTGTTCACTCGGCTTTTCTACTTCGATTTGTTCATCGAGCTCCTGCAGCTCCTCTTTTAAACGATCGGCGAAACGGTCTTCTTTCATCAGTCCCACTCCTTTCGAATTTTCTTGATCCCATGATGAACCCTCGATTTCACCGTACCTTCTCTCACCCCGAGTATCGAAGCGATTTCAGGGTAAGTAAAGCCATAATAATAATGGAGAAGGATCGGTGCTCTCTCCTGAGCCTTTAACTCATTTAAAGCATCCCACATGTCATGCCAAGTATGGCCTTTTTGCTGAACATCCCATTTGAACCGGCGGATGGCTTCTTGATTCGCCTTCCCTTCTCTCGTTTGTTCACGTTTTCTTTTCTTTTGATGATCTAAAAATTGTCTAGATGCAATGGACATGAGCCATGTTGAAAATAATGAATCTCCTCTAAAAGAAGAAAGTTTCATGTACGCTTTGAGCATCGTTTCTTGCATGATCTCCTCTGTCAGCTCTTGTTGAAGGGTCAATTTCATCAAATAACGGTAAAGAAACGAATAATGATGCCGATAAAGGGCGGTAAATGCAGCATCATCCCCCTGTTTTGCCCGCTTGATCCATAAAGTCTCCTCGGTCTGCTCCAAACACGTCCCTCCTTCCTTTCTTTCTCTTATTGATTAGACGACACCGGTGATCGCATCGTTTAAAATAGACCTTCTTTTTTTAAATTGGAGCCTTTTCTACCTGCTGTTAAGCGCATGGATCTATTTGATATCCATTTTTTTCTTATGTAATGATTATGACATTTCTTTGTCTCTAACAAAATGACGCTTTTGTAATCATCTTGATTTTCCTTCAAATGGGGAACGTCCTTTTCATAATCACTAGGTTACCCCAATACCTATCGTCAATGATCCTTGTCTCATTTAGATAAATTGAAATAATCATTGCCTTAGTTTCCTTGAAAATCGTGGAATACTTCGTTCCAATTCTTAGCCGATGATACCTTTTTGCGTGCTATGCTCTTCCTACATTCCGAAAGAGGCGATGCTGGCGAAGGAAGGAGGAGCGGTTGAATCGCAGCTTATTTTGGAAACGTTTACATTAAAACAAAATATAGAATGGAGATGTTCATGTTGAAGAAAAAAGTTCCAATGTTAGCTGGTGTGTTAGCGGTTGGTCTCGTGACTTCATTATTTGCGCCAAATGGAGAGGCAAAAGCAGCAACGAAATATCCAGAAAGCCCTTCGATTATGGCCAATTTTAATCAGCAAGGATTCTCCACATTAAATGGCGGTACAACAGGCGGTGAAGGCGGTAAAACGGTGACGGTGAAAACCGGAAATGAACTATTAGCTGCCCTCAAAAGCAAAGGAACAAATGAAAAATTGAAAATCGTGGTAGACGGAACGATTACTCCTTCTAATACTTCAGCCAATAAAATTGATGTGAAAGATACAAACAATGTCTCCATCGTCGGTAAAGGGACAAACGGCGAATTTAACGGGATTGGTATTAAAGTATGGCGCGCCAATAACGTCATCATCCGCAACCTCAAAATCCATCACAGCAAAATCGGTGATAAAGATGCCATCGGAATCGAAGGCGGCTCTAAAAACGTATGGGTCGACCATAATGAACTCTATAACACTTTGAACTCTGGGAAAGATGACTATGATGGGTTATTCGATGTGAAAAATGACTCCGATTACATTACGTTCTCATGGAACTATGTCCATGACAGCTGGAAAACAATGCTGATGGGCAGCTCCGATAACGATAACTACAACAGAAAAATCACGTTCCACAACAACCGTTTTGAAAACTTGAACTCTCGTGTACCGTCTATGCGCTTCGGGGAAGGCCATGTGTATAACAACTATTACAAAAACATCCTAACAACAGCGATTAATTCACGTATGGGCGCGAAAATGAGAATTGAGCACAACGTATTTGAAAACACGAAAAATGCCATCGGGAGCTGGGACAGCAGTAAAGTTGGTACTTGGCATGTCATCAACAACTCTTATATTAACAGCACAGGTAGCCTGCCAACGTCTTCAACAGGTACGTACAACCCTCCTTATAACTACTCTTTGCTTAACGTGAACAATGTGAAATCAGAAGTTGTATCAAATGCGGGTGTAGGAAAAGTAAATCCTTAATCTCAAAAAAACGTTCGGGCAGAAATGTTCTGTCCGAACGTTCTTGTCATCCATTTTTTACACGACCGAAAATGGACGATCCATTTCATACAGGTTTTGATAACGCAGGTTTTCTTTCAGCAAATCATGATGCTGCCCCTGCATCTCAATGCGTCCACCTTCAATAAACATCATACGATCGCATGCCTCACAGCCAGTGAGATGATGGGTGATCCAAATGACTGTTTTTCCTTTTAACACGCGGAAGATCGTTTCAAGCAATTCACGCTCTGTGCGTGGATCAAGCCCGACGGTTGGCTCATCTAATACAACAATCGGTGTGTTTTGCAGCAAAATCCGAGCTAGAGCCATACGCTGCCTTTCTCCACCAGAGAAACGAACCCCTGTCTCTTGTACACCTGTGTGATAACCTTCTGGCAAAGACTCAATGTAATCGTGCAGCTGCACTTGCCGCGCGGCTTCTTTTACTTGCTCTTCTGTCGCTTCTGGTGAGCCTAAACGAATGTTGTTTAAAACAGACGTATCGAATAAATAGGGCTGTTGATTGAGCACAGAAACATAAGAGGAAATCTCCTCTTGAATGCTTTGTACCGGTTTTCCCTGAATGCTGACGACCCCTTGATTTGGCACGACTGCCCCTTCTAACAATTTTAAAATGGTCGATTTGCCTGCACCGCTCTTTCCTAAGAGAGCGAGCGATTCACCTTGCTTCAGGGAAAACGAAAAATGCTTTAATACATGTTGATCTACTTCATATCCGAAGGTGACTTGATCAAAACAGACCGCTTCAGCGCCATAAGAGACGGGTGTCTCGTCTGCTGCCTCCCTCTCAACTAATCCTTCATACGATTGCTTTTCATAATGATTTAATCTGCTGACGGCATGCTGATAAACAGGAATGTCGCCTGCTGCATCTGACAGCGGAAGAAAGGCTTCTGTTAATGGAAACAGCACAAGCACAAAAGCTGCGATCAGCGTGTGCGGCATAGAACCAGCCTGAACGACCGAGCCGCTCCAATACACGAAAAGGACGACTGCTCCTCCAATGACTAGCTGTGCTAAAAATTGGCGCAGACGGATAAACCGATGCTTTGCCGCTTCGAGTGCTAATAGCTTTGCTTCTTTTCGTTCATAGCCTTCAACAAAATCGTTCTGTCTGCCGCTAAACAACCAGTCACTCACGCCCATGACGGCATCTGTTAAATGGCTGTACAGTTCATTTCTGCCTTTCTTCATTTGAATTTGTCTCGCCCGGTTCACAAGTACTGTGATGTATGGGAATACAAATACGAGCAGCGCCATATAAAGCAGCATCAACCCGGCAAATGGCCATGAAAAAAGCCCAAGTGCTCCAATCGAAGCGGCATATAAAAGCAGCGCACCGATAGATGGAAAGATTGTTTTTAGATACGCATCCTGTAATCTCTCCACATCTTCTGACAACAGTCCAAGCATTTCACCTGTTCCCAGCTTAGTCTGTTTGGCACTTCGTTCAGCCATATCATAAAGACGTACCCGCATTTTTTCAATCATCGTCAAAATGAGCTGATGACTCGCCAGTCTTTCTGCATAACGAGCAGCTGAGCGTGAAATACCAAAGGTACGTACTGCCACGATTGGGACATAGACCATCAAGATATTCTCAGGTCTTGTGGCAGCTTTTGAAATGAGGAACCCTGACGTATACATGAGCATAGAAGCAGAAAACACCGCAATCGCCCCTAAAAAAAGCACCAAGGCAAACAGCTTTTGATTCTCCTTGATATAAGGTATAAACCAGCCTTTACTGACCATGTGTGACCGCCCCCATTTGTTCCTGTACCAATTGATAGTACACACCTTTTCTTTCCATTAATGATTCATGAGTCCCCATCTCTGCAATCGTCCCATGATCCATCACAATGATTTCATCCATATCCGTCATCCAATGAAGTCTGTGTGTGGCTAAAAACACAAGTTTATCTTCAAA
Source organism: Bacillus sp. BS1807G30 (assembly GCF_040047675.1). NCBI lineage: Bacteria > Bacillati > Bacillota > Bacilli > Caryophanales > Bacillaceae > Bacillus > Bacillus sp. BS1807G30. Next base: position 3,488,009 of record NZ_CP157353.1, read on the forward strand.
CAATGGAAGCATTGTTTTCTTTAATTCATACTCTGTCTCAATATCCAGATGAGCCGTTGGTTCATCTAACAGCATAATGGATCGCTGGCCGAGCACTGTGCGAGCGAGGGCAATCCGCTGCGCTTGTCCACCGCTCAGTCCTCTGCCCTGTTCGCCAATGACCTCATCCAGTCCATTGGGGAGATCCGCTACGAGCTGAGACAAACCTGCCTCTTTCACCGCTCTTTCGACGTCTTCATCTGTTGCATTCGGTTCATAAAAACGAATGTTTTCTCTCAGTGTCATGTGAAATAAATAAGGATGCTGCGGCATATAAACGACTTCTTTTTGCCATGCCGCCAGCTGTAAATGAGCAAGCGGCTTTCCGTTTAGCATGATTTTACCTGCAGACGGTTCAACAAAACCACCGAGAACATCCGTTAACGTCGATTTCCCCGAACCACTGGCACCGATGATCCCAATCTTTTTCTTTCCTTTCACAATGAGATCGACATCCTGAATCGAATAAGGAGCATGTTCATCATGCAAGACACTGACATCTTGCAGTGTGAGCTCAGATTGCTCATTCCACTCGTTCAGCTGCACGGATTGTGTCTCCTGCTCTCGGAAGCCCTTTTCCTCTAAAATTACTTGAATCGCCTCATTCGCTTCTTTACCGTTTAACGTCGCATGATAATCATTTCCCACTTCACGGACTGGCAAGAAATATTCTGGCGCGAGCATCAGTGCGGTCAAAGCCGGCAATAACAAAAGATCTCCTTCAATTAAGCGCAAGCCGAGAAATACAGCGACAGTCGCAATGGACAGCATAGAAAAGAAATCGAGAGCAAAAGATGAAAGAAAGGCGACTTTCAGTGTGCTCATCGTCGCCTTTCGATAACGCTTTGAGACCTCTGCAATATTGCGAGAATGCTTTTTGCTAATCCCTAAGTAGCGAAGCGTTTCAAGGCCACGGAGAGAATCAGTAAAATGATTGGATAATTTCTCATACGATCTCCATTGTTTGGCCGCTTTACGCTGAGCGACAAGTCCTAGCAAAATCATAAAAACAATTAAAATCGGCAGCGTGACAATCAGAATGACAGCAGATGTTTCATCTAATGTCCAAACATAGACAAGCACCATCACCGGAATAACTGCCATGTTCACCATTTTCGGCAAAAACAGCTGTAAATACTGACGATATTGGGCAATGCCCTCCATCGCCAATGTCACAAGCTTTCCTGTTCCTTTTTTCTTCGTGAAAGCTGGCCCTAAATGAAAAAGTTGGTCTAACAGCTGCTTTCTGACGTCTGCTCCAATTCGGGAAGAATAGGTGAACATGACCTTCTCCCGCATCAAGGTGAGACCGTGCCGCACCAGAAAGGCAGCAAGAAACAGCAAGACATAAGGCGTTGCCTGCATGAGGCTCTTCCCGTCAAACAGCGTTGTTATGGCATGTGCCAGCCACTGTGCTTGAAAAATAATACTTGCTCCTTGGATGATTGACACAATACCTAAGAGGGCAAGAAGCCCCCTCATTCCTTTTAGTTGAAGCAAACGTTTATCCATTAGTAGGTCATTGGCTCCTTACCGCTTACACGTTTACGGAAGACATAGTAGCTCCAGATTTGATACCCAAGCACAAAAGGCAGCAAAGAAATGGCAACAATCGTCATGACCGTCAGTGAATAAGATCCTGATGCAGCATTTTGAATGGTGAGGTCGAATGCATGGTTGATCGAACTAATCATGACACGCGGGAATAATGCTGTGAAAAGCATGGTCACCGTCACCATAATACCTGCACCTGTGAATAAAAATGTCCATCCATCACGCTCTTTTCTCATAAAGAATAGAGCCGCTACATAACAAACCACAATGAGTACAGTTAAAGGGATCGTAATGATCGGACGCACGGTATAAATGTCTGTTTCAAGAATAGACACACCGACAAACACAACAAGAACCGGCAGTGCAATCAATAAAACACGCTGGCCGAGCTTTCTTGCACGATTTCTTAAATCACCCTCAGTGCGGAGTGTGACGAAAATCAATCCATGCAGAAGGCAAAGAACCGTCACGGCTACCCCGCCGATCACTGAATAAAGATTCACAAAGTCTGTAAATCCAGCGTACATATTCATGCTTTGATCAATGGGCATTCCTCGTAAAATACTTGTGAATAGCACGCCTAGTAAAAATGGCGGAAGCAGGCTGCCAAAGAAGATCACCCAGTCCCACGTTTTGATCCATGAAGCCTTCTCGACCTTCCCTCTAAATTCAAAGGCGACCCCCCGCCCAATGAGCGCTAGTAGGAGAACCGTAAACGGAATATAGTATCCGCTGAACATCGTAGCGTACCAGTGAGGAAAAGCGGCAAAAATAGCGCCGCCAGCTGTAATCAGCCAGACCTCATTTGCATCCCAGAAAGGGCCAATCGTATTGATTAAAATGCGTCGCTCATGTGCATCTTTTCCAAGCAGCTGCATGGACATCCCAACACCAAAATCAAATCCTTCTAAGAAGAAAAATCCAACAAACAATACTGCGACAAGAATAAACCAAATCTCGTTAAGATATGCCATGATATGCGCCTCCATCAAATGGATCTGTAGACAGGTCCGTTTCATCCTTTTGATCTGTATTCTCTTCAGAATGTGCACCTTTTTTAATTTCTCGAATGAATAAGTAGGCAAGCACGATGGCAAGAATCAGATAAATGGTCGTAAAGCTAATGACTGAGAATAGCAACATGCCGTAAGATACGTTTGGTGAAATGGATTGTGCGGTTGTCATCATACCAAAGACTGTCCACGGCTGACGCCCGATTTCCGTCATGATCCAGCCCGCTGAGTTTGCAATAAACGGGAACGCAATCATCCATACCATGAAGCGTAAATACCATTTGTTTGATTCTAGTTTTTTTCTAAAGCTCAAATACAAACCAATCATACTAGCAAAAATCATCAACATGCCGGCACCCACCATGATTCTAAAGCTCCAGAAGGTTGTTTTGACTGGAGGAATGTAATCTCCAGGACCAAACTTTGCTTCATATTCTTTTTGAAGGGTCAGCACGCCTGGCACATCTCCACTAAACTTCGAATAAGCCAAGTAACTTAAAGCAAACGGAATATTGATCTCCGCAGAGTTTTCTTTTTTATCTGTGTCAATGTTGGCAAATAGTGTCCAAGCCGCTGGATCTCCACTATCCTTCCAAAGGGCTTCACTTGCTGCCATCTTCATCGGCTGTGATTCCATTAAGTGTTTCGCTTGATCATGTCCAGAGAACGCCACACCTAAGCCAGAAATGAAAGCAAGCACCATGGCAATCTGGAAAGATTTTTTGAAAAAGGCGACTTCTTGTTTTTTGATCATTTTATAGGCACTAACTCCTGCGATAAAGAAAGCACCGGTTGCCAATGCACCAAACAGAACGTGCGGGAACTCTACCCAAAGTTGCGGATTTGTCACGAGCGCCCCAAAGTCATTCATTTCTGCACGGCCATTTTTAATCACAAATCCGACTGGCTCCTGCATAAATGAGTTGGCGAGTAAAATCCAAAACGCCGAAAAGATCGTACCAAGAGAAACAAGCCAAATACATAACAAATGAATTTTTTTCGGCAGACGGTCCCAGCCGAATATCCAAAGACCAATAAAGGTCGATTCAAGGAAAAAGGCCAATAGCGCTTCAATGGCAAGCGGTGCACCAAAGACATCACCGACAAACCTTGAATAATCAGACCAGTTCATCCCAAACTGGAATTCTTGCAGAATCCCTGTCACCACACCTACTGCAAAGTTAATTAAGAAAAGGTGACCCCAAAATTTCGCCATCTTTTTATAAATCTCTTTTTTCTTGACGACATAAAGGGTTTGCATCAATGCAACGATAAATACCAAACCTATAGACATAGGAACAAAAATAAAATGAAATAATGTCGTTGAGGCAAATTGAAATCTTGCTAAAAACAGCTCACTCACAGCCTTACATCCTCCCTTACTTTCGCATGCCGAATGATTCGAGATATTTATGCTCACCATTTCACAAAAAATTCACTATTTGTTCAATGATTCACAAGTAAAAGTCCATTTGATATGGTTCACTCGGTGAAATTTTACTCTTGATTTTCATTCGGTTAGTTATTTATACCTGTACTTTACACCCATACGCTTCAAAAATAAAGTAAATTTTACCTAAAATTTGGATGGGATTGTGTCAGTTGTTTGAATACTTTGTCAAAAATATGTGACGGAAAGAGACAATCACAAAAAAAATAGCGCTGCTTCTTCGCTGCAGCGCTTTTGAATATTTAGGCTTTTTTCTGTAAAGCGGGTCTTGTCACTTGCACTTCATAGTACGTAATTTTGTTTTTTAGCAGGCCTTCTGGTTTCGCCTTTCCATGAGCATGCGCATCACCAAATGCCTGAGATTTTGTCCAATTCACAAAGTCTTCTTTTCGATTCCAGCGGGTGTGAATGGTCACTTCATCGTAATCAGTTGTCTGTTGAGTGACCCATACTTCCATACCTAAAAAGCCTTCCATAAATTCTACTTGTCCCTGCTTGTTAAACCGTTTAACAAGGTGGTCGGCACTGCCTTTTTCTACTCTGACTTGGTTGTTTACAATAATCATGTTTGGTTCATCTCCCTTTTGTTGTTGAATGGAGGCAATGGGGATAATGAGCGGATGCGGTCCGTCTAAGTGAACCTCTGCCTGAATCCCAAAAACCTCCTTGAAAAAGTCTTCTGTTAACACTTCTTTTGGTGAGCCAATTTGATGCACCTGACCTCGCTTCATAGCAATGAGACGGTCACAATATTTTGCGGCCTGCTGCAAGTCATGGAGAACCATTAAAATGGTGATGCCGTGTGTTTGATTCAGCTGTTTGAGCAGCTCCAGTAATTCAAGCTGATGCGCAATGTCTAAATAAGTGGTTGGCTCATCCAGAATGATGGTCTCTGTTTTCTGAGCCAGTGCCATTGCAATATATGCCTTTTGTCTTTCTCCGCCTGATAATGTATGGAGCATTCTGTTTTCATTCATGCGGCTATTCGTCACCTCAAGCGCCCACTCAATCGCTTCATGATCTGACGTGGTGCTTTTTTTCCAGATGGAACGATGCGGACTGCGTCCAAGTGCGACCAGCTCACGTACTGTCATCGATGGAATGGCGGTTCTTGTTTGCATGAGAACCGCCACCTCCTTGGCGATCTCCTGTGCCGTCATCTCTTTTTGCGGGATGTCGTGAATGTAAATCATGCCGCTTTCGATTGAGGTCAGTCGTGCGGCCGCTTTGATAAAAGTCGACTTACCTGACCCATTCGGGCCAATGATTCCGGTCACACTCCCTTTAGGAACAGCTGCTGAAATGGAAGACAGCCGAAAGCCGCCTTGACTGAGACTCACGTCATCCATTGCAATGACATCCAACTTAACCCCTCCCTTTCTTTTTTAATAAATAGAGGAAGAAAGGTGCACCGATGCAGGCAAGCAAGATCCCTACAGGCAATTCAACCGGTGTAAACCAGACCCGTGCCGCTGTATCGGCAAAGACCACAAGCACGCCCCCTCCAAGCATTGAAATCGGTAGCAAATACCGGTAGTCATCTCCGATTAAAAGACGGATAAAATGAGGCACAACAAGCCCGACAAATCCGATTAAACCACTGACACTGACAGCCGCTCCAGCTAAAAGAGCGGCCAGCGCAATGAGAAAAAATCGAGTCCGCTCTACTCGAAGGCCCAATAGCTGAGCCGATTCATCGCCAAGCAAAAGGAGATTGGACGGTTTAATGGCGAAAAAACAAAGACATAATCCAGCCAGCGCATATGGCGACACAAAGCTAAGATGATGCCAGCTCCGTCCGTTTAATCCGCCTGATAGAAAAGGCAAAACAGCCTGCACACGCTCACTATAAAGCACCATAAATCCATTCATCACCGCACCAAGCAACGCATTGACGGCAACACCTGCCAAGATCAATTTAAGCGGTGAAACCCCTTGATCAAATGACAGCATATACACGACAAGAGCTGCTAATAAGGCGCCCAGAAAAGCGGCTGCCGGAAGCAAATACGTGAATTGTGGAAGAACAATCATGCTGAGTACAGCAGCTAACCCGCCGCCCGCAGTCACACCAATGATCCCAGGGTCAGCAAGTGGATTTCGGACAACTCCTTGTAAAATCGCCCCTGATGCTGCGAGACAGGCCCCAACGAGAAAACCAATGAGCACACGCGGCAGCCGTAAATCCATGACAATTTTTTCATGAACAGGCAGACCTGATCCCGTGAAGACAGCCATTAAATCCGTCAGCGATAATTGGACAGAACCTACCGCAAGTCCTAGGCAGACGCCCACACATAAAGAGAGAAACAATCCTGGTAACAGCCATTTTCGTCTTGACTGCCTTTTTTGAAAATCTAGTTCTGCATTCATCTTCATGATGACAATCGCTTCAATTTCTTCTCTAATTCATCGATCGCTCTGATGACTTCTGCGCCTGGATTTGTCCCAAATAGGTCACTTGGTAGAATCTCAACGTGTCCATTTTTGACAGCTGATACATCGTGCCACGCCGCATTTTGCTTCATTTCACTCATAAAGCCTGCTTTGACATCTTCAGGATTGCTGTGTGTCATCAGCAAAATGAGATCTGGATCGGCCTCGATTACCTTTTCTGCATTGATTTGTGCATATTGCGGAAACTTTTCGAGTGCTGGTTCATTTTCAGCAATATTCGCACCACCAGCGATCCGTAGCAGATCACCGCTTAAAGATTGTGGAAGTGCCGCCATATATGTGCCAGGCGCACCGTACACAACGAGCGTCTTTACTTTTTTCTCAGGCTGCTTCACTTGCTTGATCCGCTGATCGATTTGAGCATTGAGCGCTTTGGCCTTTTGCTGCTTTCCAAGTAAATCACCAAATAAAGTAACTTGACGCTGGACGTCCTTCACTGAATTGGCACTTGTCAAAAGAAGCTGTGAACCAATTCCTTCTATAGTAGAGATATCCTTGCTGTTTAATGATTCATTCCCGAGCACCACATCGGGCTTTAAACTCGTGATCAGCTCGACATCAAATTGATGGGTTGTGCCAATTGATTGTACGGACTTTGCCTTTTGTAGATTGTCTGGCAATTCGGCAGTTGGCCGGCCGACAACCTGGCCACCTAAGGCATAAATGATGCTCATGTCGCCAGTTGACAACGAGACGATCCGTTCAGGTGATTCATGAAACGATAATGTTCTGCCGGCAAAATCCTGAATGTTGAGCGCACCTTGCCCGCTCCCATTCTCGGCCGGCGCCGCCTGGCTGCATCCGCCGAGGAGAAGCACGACGACGAGTCCTGCCCAAATCACATGTAAACATTTCAACCGTCTGTCTCTCCTTTTCTAGTAAACTTTCTTTAGCTTCGCCTGTACCACGAGACGCTTGTTTTTAGGTGCCAGCACATGATCACAGGTGGATAATGTGAGAATCAAGTCATCTGTGGATACGTCTGTTTTCGTTTGATAGATGGACTTCTTACGAACAGCTTGCAAGTAGTGTGCATATTCACCAAGATCCTGAAAATCAGTCTGAATATAATCAAAGTCGACTGTCGTTTCATACACAGCAAAAATCTCTGCTTCATAGCTTTGGTACAGCGTATCGTACTGAAATGTGCGATGATCTTGGAAGAAATCTTTTTTTAAATAGTTTGTGAGACCAGCAAACATAGACCCATCCCTCATCCGGTGACCGTACACCACTGTATTGGGACTTTCATGCAAGACGTCATTACGATAATCCATAAAAATACTGCCTGCCCGTGTGTCATCCTTTACATAATTACGAGTTAAATAGAATGCATTATCGTTTGACTGAACAATTGGATACTGAATCATCGTGTCCTTCATATCAATCCAACCGACAATGTCTTGATTCACCTTTCGCAAATCATCAAATGACTGACGGATTTCTCCAGGTTTTCGCTGTTTCATTCCATCCTCGTGTGTGTAAAGTGTCTGAGCCTTTGCAAGCACCTGACGATTTTGATAATAGCCAAAGAGCTCCAAGCCAATGGCAGTACCGCTATATAGAAAAACACCTAAACAGACGATCGTCAGCATTCGCTGCCCGATCCTTTTCCCTCGTTTCACACTGTCTCACCTGCTTTTTGCACAACTTATATGCCTACAGGCACGATATACATCCCTGTTTCTGCATCCTGCTTAATTGTGACGGACACATGATAAATGTGCCGCACCATTTCTTCTGTTAACACATCATTTGGCTGTCCTTCGCGGATAATTTGTCCATCTTTCATGGCGATGATGATATCACTATAGCGAATCGCCTGATTCATATCGTGCAGGACCATCACGATGGTTAATCCATGCTCGACATTGAGCTCTCGAATGAGCTCCAGAATGTCAAATTGATAATACATATCCAAATAAGTCGTCGGTTCATCTAAGAAAAGGATCGGTGTTTTTTGCGCTAAAGCCATCGCAATCCATACACGCTGCCGTTCTCCACCTGACAATGAGGCGAGAGGCACCTTTCGCTTATCCGTCAGCTTTGTACAGGACAGTGCCCACTCAATTGCTTTCTCATCCTCTTCCTTGTCACTGCCGCGCATCGTCTGGTAGGGCGTTCTCCCAAATGCCACGACTCGTTCGATCGTTAAATCGAGCGGCGCTTCATTTTGCTGATGTACGACTGCCAGCTTTCTCGCGAGTTCCCTTGGCTTGAACGCATTCAGCTCTTGCCCATCTAAATGAATCTGTCCTTTATGTGGACAATGGTTATGTGCCATCAAAGAAAGCAGCGTGGATTTGCCCGAGCCATTTGGACCGATAATGGTCGTAATTTTCCCCTTTTCGATGTGCGTGGTGACCGATTGAACAATGTCCCTCTGCCGATCATAGGAAAACGACACCTCACGAATGTCCATGCAGACGATCCCCCCTTCTTAATAAAAAGATCAGAAACGGCCCGCCAATGACAGCCATGATTGTAGAAGCAGGGATTTCATTTGGTGCCACAAGCGTTCTGCCGAGCGTATCAGCCGTCAAAATGAGCAAGGCCCCGCTTAACGCAGAAAATGGAATCAGTACCCGATGGTCCGAACCGACGAGCCTTCTAGAGATATGGGGAATGAGCAAACCGACAAAGGCAATCACACCAGCTACCGCAGCGGTCACCGCTGCTAATAACACCGCCGTGATTGAAATCAAAAGGCGCATTCTGGTCACACGCAATCCTAAGTTTTTCGCCGTCTTATCTTGAAGGGCAAGCAAGTTACACCATCTGCTAAAGAAAAGCGCAACCACAAGCCCAATGAGGCCATAGACACCGATTAAACGGACATCTCCCCACGTTTTCATCGTGAGATTCGACTGTCCCGACTGATTAATGGTGATATTGAAATAGCTGCAAATGGTCACAAACGCTTCTGCCATCCCTGTAAACATGGCATTGATGGCGATCCCCACCAAAATCATTCGAATCGGGCTTAAGCCGCCTTTCCAAGACAACACGTATACAAGGAAGCAGGCAATTGCCCCGCCTAAAACTGAAAATAAAGGAGAGTAGAAATAAAATTGAGGAAGCGCTGTAATTGCCATTAAAGAAAAGAAGCTAGCTCCCGATGAAATACCAATAACACCGGCATCTGCTAATGGATTCCTCATCACAGACTGCAAGAGGACACCGGAGACAGATAAAGCCGCCCCTGTAAACATCGCAATGAGCATGCGGGGGATTCTTAAATCTTTAATGATTTCTACCTGTGCATGTTGACCGGTCATAAGCCCTTCCAATAATTCAATCGGTGTAACATGAATGCTCCCCGTAATGGCGGAATAAATAAATACGCCGGCTAGTAAGAGACTGACTATCAGAAATAAAATCCCTGTTTTTTTCATCTTGAACGTCCTTTTATCATTAAGATTCGCCGCTTATGACGGGTACAACATACGAGTCAATTCATCTAATGCCTCTGCTGCCTTTAAGTTGCCTGTTGTCCCGAATAAGCTTTCTTCGAGGTCGTACACCCGGTCTTGTTTGACCGCATGGAAATGTTTCCAGATGTCATTTGTTTTAAATTCTTGATCAAACATTTTGACGACTTCATCCGGCATCCCATGTGCGGCTCGAAGAATGATATCTGGATTGGCTTTTTGTAAATACTCCGTATTGGATGCCAAATACTCCATTTTCTCACCTTTTACGATGTTCTTTCCTCCTGCAATACGCACAAGATCACCGATATAGGAATTCTCTGTTGCCACTAAATAACTGCCTGGTACACCAAGCAAAATGAGAACGGATGGCTTCGTCTTTCCCTTCGTTCTCTCTTGTATGTCTTTCTTTTTTTGTTCAAAATCATCCACAATGCGTTTCGCTTGTGTCTTTCTATCATATTTTTCTCCAAGCTTTGTGATGGCGTTCTCCATCTTGTCCAGGCTCTCAAGGTTAAGGTATGTCGCAGGGACAGAAGCTTGTTGAAAAGGCGTTTCTAGATCATATTGAAGGGTCGTGACAGACAGGACATCTGTCGGTTGAAGTGATTGGATGATTTCCATGTCCGGGCTCATTGGGTTACCGACTGCTGGGAGTCCTTTGTATCGAGCTGGCAAGGATTTTTGACTTGTTGGCACCCCGACAAGATCCACCTCTAGCGCATCCATGATCTCAGCAGCAGCTACAGTCGTTGCCACAATGCGGGCACTTGATGCTGCGCTTTTTTTGCCTTTCGCTGAGCTTTCAGCTGACTGTGAGCAGCCTGCTAGGAGGACGCACACACATAGAGCAGTAATCAGGGTACATAACATTCGATGCTTCAAAAAACAAAAGCCTCCTTTCGAAAAAAGAGAGTGGGTGCGCCGAGATGAATGGCACACCTCACTTAAAATAGATTCTTTATCTTGTACGAGTTTGATACTTTCTGACGAGCACGAATAGTGACCCGCCGAATAAAAGAATGTACACCCAAAGAAGTGAAGTATCTCCTGTTTTTGGGTTCAGCTGACCTGTCTCAGATTTGGTTTGGTCATCTGATGGTGTAAAGGTCATCTGCTCTGCACCCGTTTCCTCAGGGGCGAGATTCACAAGCTGGCTTGGTTGAGAATCGTGATCATTTGGATTTTTTACAAATCCGATGCTCTCATCGTCTCCGATCACCGTCGCAATTCCGCTTCCTTCACCACTTGCGATGCCTTTCGTATCATAAACAAGTTTGACATCATACTGCTCATGATAATTTGCAGCTGGAATGTCAATTTTTACGCGTGCTGCCTGATCACTGCTTAAACTTTTTGCTTCATATTGAATCACTCGTGTATCTGCTTTTTGATCAGCCTTTGCAACTAGCGTCTCTTCAAATTTACCGCCGGTTCCTACTTGGAACGACGTGATGGCTGAGCTGTTCTTCACAGTGTATGAAACGAAATGGCGGCCATTTTTCACCACCAATGTCGCAGGGCTCACGACGTAATCGTTCATGCGAGAAAGCTCATCTTTGTCTGCTTTCTTCATTGAAAAAGGAAGCTTGTACACCCCGTCTTTTAGCTGAACTGTCTCTTGATTCGTTCCGCCGTTCGTTGTGTCTGGTGCTGGTTTATTTGGTTTTGGTGTTTCTGGTGTAGCCGGTGTTTCTTCCTCTATTTGACCGTCCTTCAGTGGAACGATACTTTTTGAATCAAATTGAAAACGAATATCGTACGTTTGATCATAGTGAGCGGCTGCTACTACAATGTGTACTTTTCCGTTAACTGCTTTTTTCAGATCAGACACTTCAAATGAAACCACTCTTGTGTTCTTTGCTTGATCTGTGCTCACGTTTTTCACTTCTTGATAAGAACCGTTTTTCTCTATTTTCAAAGAATCAACTGACGTATGATCCTTCACCGTAAAGGAAACGGTTTGCGTTCCATTTTTAACGGTTAACGATGCTGGATGTGAGAAGTATTGGCTCATCCGAGATGCCTCATCCTCATCGCCCTTCAGCACACTGTAGTTGATACGATACACACCATCTTTTAATTGGTTCTGAGTCGAATCAACTGGTGTTGTGCCGTTTTGATCATCTGGCTTTGTTTCGCTGTCGCCTGGCGTCGTGCCGCTTTGATCATCCGGCTTTGTTTCGCTGTCGCCTGGCGTCGTACCGTTTTGATCATCTGGTGTTGTTTCGCTGTCGCCTGGCGTCGTACCGTTTTGATCATCAGGTGTTGTTTCACTATCGTCTGGCTTCGCAGGCGTGACAAGTGTGAGACTGCTCTCGTCGAAAGCGAGCTGTACGTCATACGCCTCATCATAAATAAAGCCGCCTAAGTCCCAGTAAATTTTGACCCAGCCATTTAATTTGGCTGATACATCGGCTACATCAAATTTGATCACACGCGTATTTGCTGTCTCATCTTCACTGACCGTTTCAGTGGTGACGAGAGAGCCATTTTGTTCGACCTTGAAATCTGTGATTTCTTTGCTTTGCTTCAGTGTAAGATAGGCAGTCGTCTTACCATTTTCGATGACGAGCTTAGCTGGCTTTTCTGTATACGTATCCATCATGGATGCTTCAGTGCTGCCATTTTTTAAAATGGTGAATCCGGCCGTATATTCACCATCAGCCAATGATGCCGCCTGAGCCGTTCCTTGAGGCAGCTGAAACGCAGTCAACAAACTGAATAAAACGAGCAGAATAGCTGTCTGTAGATGAAAAAGACGTTTCAAAAGATGACACTTCCTTCCGTTAATGCTTGATGATCCACTTTCTCGCTAAAAACCCGCCTGAACATAAGACAAGCACAAGGAGCCATCCCATCTGGCTTGTATCACCAGTTTGAGGATTTTCTTCTTGTTTTGTTTTGGTGGATGAATCAGTTGTTTTGGTTGTTTCTTTTGATGTTTCTTGATGTTTTGCTGCACCTGCTGTTTCTTTTGAACTGTCAGAAGAAAGTGACTTGATGCTGCTTTCATCGAATTTCAGCTGGATGGTATAGTCGTGATCATAATCAGCGGATTTGACTGTGACATGGATTTTTGACTTGATTGGTTTAGACAAACTCTGTGCTTGGAATTGGACAAGCCTTGTATTGGCTTTCTTATTCGTTGATAGAACCGTCGTATCGACATAGCCGCCATTTCCTGGCACTTTAAATTCCGTTACCCAGCTGCTGTTTTTAATGGTCATTTGCACAGTCAGCTTGCCATTTTTCACGATCACTTTTGCCGGCTTCAGCCAGTAATCATTTGCCATCGAAACTGCAGTCCCTTCGGCCTTCATCACAGTGTAATTGACGGAGTATGTACCATCATTTAATGAAGCAGCCTGTGCATTTGAAAAAGGCAGTATAAGTGCCAAAAGCAATGCAGCCATGAAGGCTGGCATCCTGATCCATTTTTTCATCAAATGAATTTCCTCCCTTTTTATTGAACAGTTGCTGCATCAAACTTAACGCGAATGTCGTAATTGCCTGTATATCCAATGACCGGTACAGTCACACTCACTTTTGCTGGTACAACATCTGTCAGGCTGTTGACACTGAACTCTACCGTTCTCTTATTGGCAGCTGTGTTTGTACTGATCACCTTCGCATCTTTGTAGACACCTTGATCCAATGTTTTAAAGCTTGTAATCCAAGAGCTGTTCGTTAACGTGACTTGCGCTTTGATTTTTCCATCCTTCACAACAAGCTTAGCTGGTTTTTCAAAATACGTATTTGCTGTTGATGTTGAATCACTGTCTGCTTTCCATACCACATATTGTGCTGAATATTGACCATCTGCTAAGCCTGCTGCTGAGGCAGAGCTAACCGGGGCTAGAGCAAACAATAGGACAAAGCTAAAGAATAATAAGACGTGTGATGCTGAACGAATTGATTTCATATATATCCTCCTAATTGATATTGATAATTATTCTCAATAGACAATAAAAAAAATAACCTTTATCAGCGTATGAATCACACTCATAAATGATTATGATAATCATTATCAATTGAGTTTAAAAAATAAATCTTTGCTTTCGACAAGTCAAAGATGTCTGCTGCTACATGATGTAGTGATACACGGTTTAGGTAATCTGTCCCATTCATGATACCATGGCATAACCTCCCCATTCCATTACAGGGAAAAGAACCCTCTTCTCCTTGATATTATATGATGAATGAAATTATTGTCAACATCATTTTTCATACTATTGACTTAGATTTCTGGAAAATCACAAAAAAAAATCGATCAGGGACACTGATCGAAGTCGATTAAGAAGGGACATGTTCACCCTTTTCACTATTTTTGCGCTCTAAAGACCAAACATACATTTCCCGTATGACTGGTTCAATTTTCTTTCCTTGTTCTGTTAGTTCATATTCAATCCGCACGGGAATGTCGGGATATACTTTTTTCTCAACAAGGCCTTCAGCTTCTAAATCTTTCAGCCTTTCTGATAATAACCGTCCGCTGATGTTCATTTCATTTTCAAGCTGACAAAAACGTTTTGGCCCTGTCAAAAGCTGATTGATGATGAGAATCACCCACTTCTTCCCTAAAATCTCCATGGCATCTGTAATTGGGCAGCCATCTACTTGAGCCATACTTTACTCCCTCCTGCTTTTCTCTACTTTTTTTCATTATAACATAATTAATTACTTGAAATAAGTTACTAACTATTATATAGTTTAGTTACTAAAAGTAACAAGGTAATCATTTTTATCAATTTTCAATAAACCATTGAACATACAGATGCATATAACATGAAGGAGATGACCGAGCTTTGAATACAATAGAGCAAGTAAGATTAGGTGTAACAGAATTACATGTGTCCAGCTTTGAGCGTTCTTTGCCTTTTTATACAGACATTTTAGGTTTTACTTTATTAGAACAGACGGATTCTACTGTCACGCTTGGCAGCAACGCAAAGGAACCAATCCTTGTGCTGAAAGAAGATGTGCAGCTGAAAGAGAAGCCGGATCATGAGCCAGGACTTTATCATTTTGCGGTTTTATTACCTACCAGAAAAAACCTGGGCACATGGCTGGCGCATGTGATCAAAAAAGGCTATCCTTTAATTGGAGCAAGCGATCACTTTTTCAGTGAAGCCATTTATTTAAGTGATCCAGATGGCATCGGCGTTGAGATTTATGCTGATCGTCCTCAGGACATATGGGTAGGTGAGCATGGAGAGCTGAAAGGTGGCGGAAATGCTCCGCTTGATGGAGATGGTCTCCTGCAAGAAGCCGCTGATTCCACCTGGGAAGGACTCCCGGCTGGTACAGTCATGGGACACTTGCATTTCCATCTCAACCCAGAAGAAGCCGATTCCTTTTATGTGAACACGCTCGGTTTTCATATCCGAATGGCTCCCCCAGCCAGCTTATTCGTTGCTGGTGGCGTCTATCATCACCACCTTGCCTTTAATGCATGGGGACGCGGGAGAAAAGGAGCCATTGATCCACGTTTTTCAGGAATTAGAAGCTATACACTGGTTTTCCCAAAAGAAGACGATAGAACATCCGTCGTCGAACGTCTGACAAAAGCAGGCGCTCACATGAACACGACAGGAAAAAGTAACGAATTTGTTGATCCATTTGGCGTTCTCGTTCGTTTACAGATTGAAGAAACAGACAAAAAAGAAGGTGCAGAATATGGACAAACACACAGAGGTTAAAACAGCCATTTTAAAAGATAAAATCAAACGAGTACAGCAAGAAGACGGATTTATATATATCACTGGACCTATTAAACTGCCAGTGAATTTAGACGGTAGAACGGTCATGTTTAACTGGTATTCATGGTTAAAAGACGATGGGAAAGAACCATTATCAGATGAAGCTTTAATCGAAAGCCTTTCCTCCCGTGAACTTGCAGATCACCAGCAATCAAGCGTCCTTGTTTACGGAGATTTCGAACATGCTGATGAAGCGCTGATCCGCATGCATTCCATCTGCCACACTGGTGATATTTTCGGAAGCAAACGCTGCGATTGCGGGTTCCAATTGAAACAGTCTATGCGGATGATTGAGGACAATGGAGCAGGCGCACTGTTTTATTTAGCCAACCATGAAGGACGCGGGATCGGTCTTTTCAGTAAAGCCATGGCCTACATTTTGCAAGAAAACGGCTACGATACAGTAGAAGCGAACGAAGCACTGGGCTTTGAAGATGATACACGTCAATATGAAGAAGCGATTGCTGTTCTTCAAACACTGCGTACAAAGCCAGTCAGACTCATCACAAATAATCCGAAAAAGACGGATGCCATCAGCCATGCAGGCCTTTCTCTTTCTGGACGGATTCCACTTTGGGGTGATGTCTCTGAGTTCAATGAAAAATACTTGCAGACAAAAATTAACCGCTCAGGTCATATGAAGGCGGACCAAGAGGTGCGTACGATTGCCACATCATGAGCGATATATGAAACTAGCCCTTGAAAATGCTGAAGCAATGAAAGGTCAGACATCTCCCAATCCGCTCGTCGGGGCTGTGATTGTGCGAGAAAATGAAATTGTTGGGGTCGGGGCGCACATGAAGGCCGGCGAACCACATGCAGAAATCCATGCGCTGAAAATGGCTGGAGACAAGGCAAAAGGCGCCACGATCTATGTGACACTAGAGCCTTGTTCCCACCATGGCCGCACAGGCCCATGCGCTGAAGCACTTGTGAAAGCTGGCGTAGAAAAAGTAGTCGTTGCTGCACTGGATCCGAACCCCCTTGTTGCTGGGCGCGGGATTGCCATTTTACAAGATGCAGGCATTCAAGTCATCACAGGCGTCATGGAGCAGGAATCCATTCTCATGAATGAAGTGTTCAACCACTTTATTACGAAAAAAACGCCTTTCGTGACACTCAAAGCAGGTATTACGTTAGACGGAAAAATTGCATCTGCTACGTCTGACAGCAAGTGGATTACATCAGAAACGTCCCGTTATGATGCACATCACATTCGCAGTATCAACGATGCCATCTTAGTCGGTGCCCAAACCGTCATTCACGACGATCCTTCATTAACAGCACGCATTCCAAACGGTCATCATCCGATTCGAATTGTCTTAGACTCTAAACTGTCTATCCCGCTGACAGCAAAGGTGGTCACAGATCAGATGGCACCAACATGGATTTTCACAACAAAACAAGCCGATGAAGAAAAACGAGCCGCTTTAGAAGCAGCTGGCGTCAGTGTCATCATGACGGATAGCGATATCCGGGTGCCCTTACAAGAAGTACTTCAAGTGCTCGGAGAAAGAAATGTCTCCTCCCTGATGATTGAAGGCGGCGGACAAATCAATGCCTCATTTTTGGAGCAGCAGCTTGTCGATAAACTCGTCATCTACATGGCACCTAAGCTCATTGGCGGACGACTCTCTCCTTCTTTTTTCGGAGGCGAAGGCATACGCCTCATGAGTGATGCAATTGAACTGGATCAACTCTCTCTTGAACCGCTGGGAAAAGATATAAAGATAATGGGTTATCCTGTTTATCAATAAACAACAAAGCTTGTAGATTGAGTCTGCAAGCTTTTTTCTCATCATTGAATTTGAGGTGACTAAATTGAACATCAAAGGAATAAACCATTTATTATTTTCTGTTTCTGATTTAGAGACATCTATTGATTTTTACACAAAGGTCTTTAATGCCAAATTGTTAACAAAGGGCAGAACGACAGCTTACTTTGATTTGAACGGCCTGTGGCTTGCCCTCAATGTAGAAAAAGACATTCCTCGTCAAGACATCCATCACTCTTACACACACATCGCTTTTTCTATTGATGAGGAGGATGTAGATCCAATGTATAACAAACTAAAAGATTTGAACGTCAACATCTTACCAAGCAGGCCAAGAGACGAAAGAGATCAGAAGTCGATTTATTTCACAGACCCTGATGGACATAAATTTGAATTTCATACAGGAACCTTGAAAGATCGATTGGATTATTACAAACTAGAGAAAACACATATGGAGTTTTATGAATGAAACGCAAAGAAAAACAGAGAGGAAACAACAAGGTGCTATTCGTCATTAAATAGGAAAGATGGTAAAATATACATAGAAACGTGTTGCAAACGATAGTCCTCCCCCCTTCCATACTAAAGGTGTTTTTATGCCTAGAAAGGAGGGGTCAGTTTGAGAACAAAACTTGTGCGTTCACGCGTTGAGAGACGCAAAAACAAAAAGAAAAAAGCTTGTACCTGTAAGTACAAGCTTTGGTTCCTTATCTTAAATTCAATCCGAACTCTAGTCCAGTTCATCATATGGATTTTAGATAAGAGAACGTTCTGAATGAACCCTTAAGATGATAATGAAAAATAAAGCGGCACCTTCATTACCCCTAGTCAAGGTAATGCTGGTTCTATCTCGTTTCTGTTTTTTGGAGGGCTGCTTTATTTTTTCATATTATTTCAGTGTATTCCTCACATTTTAAATTTATACATAGAAAAAGCACACGGTAGTCAGCCGAGTGCCCAAATTAAATTTCTTTTCAGTTGTATGGTGAACGTTCAAGAAATTCACCTTGAAGCTCTCGTGCTTCAGTTTGAAAACTAGTTCAACTTAGTCCGAGTTGAACAAAAAACTTGTGCAACAATATGTTACCATAAGTAACAATTTGTTACCATAGTTAAGCTTATTTTTTAATCTTACTGATTCATTTCAAATGCAGAATTTTCATTATTTCAAATAAATTATACAGCTTTTTGTTATGCAATGAATCAAATAAACTGAACAACACTCAAAATAACTTTCAAGTATAATAACCTGTACTTTTCTTCTAAGCCCTCCTACTTTCTATTGGCAACTGTAAGACCTTATTTAGTTAAATAAAAAAGAATCAGTATATAAAAACTGATTCTTTCTGCATACATTTATCTCAAACAAATCGTATTTAATCCATGAAACGTGTCGTAAAATGTTTCATGTGAAACATCTGTGATCTAATATTGATCAATTTCCCTCTATCAGCCTGCCAAAGCTTTCGGGTGAAAGTCCCGGTGAAATGCGCAGGCGGTGTAAGGACATCATGCCTTGTTCCTTTTTCGCATGTCCTGGTTCAGTGGTCACAGCCATTTCATATCCTGCTTCCTTCGCCAGCTTCAGTGTGTCTTCGTTATAGCGACCGACCGGATAGCTGACCATGATCGTTTGTTGAGAAAAACGCTGGTCAAAGAATACCTTCGATCCTTTTAATTCTTCTTCCTGCTGCTTCTGTGTTAAACGATTGAGTTCTAAATGATGAATGGTGTGACTCTCTATTGAAATACCATGCGCCACCATATCATCCATTTGGGCATCGGTTAAATGATGCGGACGGCCGATGGACTGCTCGATCATAAAAATCGTGGCTTTCATTCCATATTCCTTTAAAATCGGAAATGCCTTTGTGTAGTTATCCGTATATCCATCGTCAAATGTGATAAGAACATACTTTTCACTTGGTGTCGAATTGGTCGCGAGAACTTGATATGCCTCTTTCGGCGACAGCGTGACATAGCCGTTGTCTTTCAGCCATTTCATATGAGCCGCAAAT
Source organism: Bacillus sp. BS1807G30 (assembly GCF_040047675.1). Taxonomy (NCBI): domain Bacteria; kingdom Bacillati; phylum Bacillota; class Bacilli; order Caryophanales; family Bacillaceae; genus Bacillus; species Bacillus sp. BS1807G30. Next base: position 3,507,508 of record NZ_CP157353.1, read on the forward strand.
TCGCTTTTTGGCACACGTAACGAATTACCGCTAGAGATACTGTGATACATCAAGATTGGAAGCGCAACGGGTTCCTTTTGCTGAATCCAGTTTTGTTTGTCTATCTCTGCCGCTTCAATTTGCTGCGTTTCTGTTGTTTCTTTCGTTTGTCCTTGACCCTTTACCTCTTTGACGGCTTGCTGGTTTCCTTCTGTTTGCTGTTTCGTACCCATACAGCCCGAAATGAGCAGCATGACTAAACCAACTGCAAGCCACATACATGTTTTTTTCATTCACCAATCCTGCTTTCTCTTTATCTACCGAATGATTATAACAGAAATTGGTTAATAACTGATATCTATTTTGACAGGGTATTCATTTTTTTACACATTTCGATCATTTCAATGGCAAGCAGATGGATGGTCTCTGTTGTGAGCATTTGGTCTTCTGCATGTATGAGCAGTAAAGAAAAGGGAAGCTGTTCCCCTGCCGCCTCTTTTTGTATCAGTGACAAGTGCAGGTCATGGATGCTTCGAAACGCTTCCTCCCCTTTTTCAATCAACTGCTGCGCTGCTTCAAAGTCATCCGCTCTTGCTAGACGAATGGCTTCTACATAATGGCTTCGTGCCTCACCTGCATGGGCAATGATTTGAAAGGCTGCTCCCTGCATTTCCTCTAATACCGTCATCTGCTTCTCCTCCGATTGCTCAAGATTCATTTGCTAGTTTCAGTGCATGTTCTAGAATTTTTTCTCCATTCGCTGTTCCATATAATCTTACATTTACCACATCGACAGGTATATGATAAGGTGCCGCTGTTTTTTCTGCTGCCTTTCTCATAAAGCTAACTTGCGGTCCTAGCAAAATGACCTTTACATCGTCCCCATGCTCTTCTAGTTCATCCGCAATGGCCCCTTCAGGTATCGCATAAATTTCATAATCCAGCCCTTTTCCTTCTGCGGCTGCCTTCATTTTAGATACCACAATCGACGTTGACATTCCTGCTGCACAAGCGAGAATGATTCGCTTCATATCCCATCACTCCTATTGATAAATAAAATCTGGTTCATCCCTTAATTTCCTCGTTTGGATTAATGTCTTGTACCAGTATCCTGACGCTTTCATCTGACGATTCCGTTCATTCTCCAGCTGGATCTCTACTAATCCGTAGCGATTCTTGAATGCATTCATCGGTGAGACATTATCCGTAAAAGCCCACAGCATATATCCCTTGCAGTTTGAACCTTCTTTTTTCGCTTGAAGGGCTTTTTTTAAATGCTGACTGATAAATGAAATTCGGTACTGATCATCAATGATGCCGTCTTCGTTTTTAAACCGTTCTTCCTGCTCGACCCCCATACCGTTTTCAGCCACAAACCACTCGATATTCCCGTATTCCTCTTTTATTCTCATACCCATATCATAGACAATATTCGGATAGATTTCCCAACCTCTGAATGGATTCATTTTTCTCCCTGGGAGCTCAAATAGATCGTAATAATAAGATGGATGAAACGGTGTATTTTCGTTCCAAGCCTTGCTAGGTGCCTTAACGCGATGCGGATAGTATAAATTAAGACCGACCACATCGACTGTATGATCTTTAATGATCTGAAGCTCTTCTTCCGTTGCATCGAAAAGAATGTCATGCTTTTTCAATACATCAAGCAGTTCTTCTGGATACTCGCCTTTAATGGAGGGATCTAAGAACACTCGATTAAAAAACAAATCATACATGCGGGCAGCTTCTTGATCATGCGAGGCAGTCGATCTCGCATACGTCACTTCTGGATTGAGAATGACCCCGATTTTTGCACCGGCTGATTCCTTCAAGCCCATTTCCTGAAACAGCTTCACCACTTTTGCTGTCGCCAAGGCTTTATGATAGTTCCACTGCATCCATTTCTTCGTATTTTGCTCGAAAGGATAACGAATAGCATCTAGATACACACGAGTTTGAACAACAATTGGTTCATTAAAGGTAAACCAATGTTTGACCCGGTCTCCATAGCGTTCAAACACCTTTTCTGCATAGAGAACAAACAGATCGACAACATGTTTAGATGACCAGCCGCCGTACTTTTCAAGCAAAACGGCAGGAAGCTCATAATGCTCTAAGCAAAACATCGGCTCTACACCCGCTTCAAGTAATTCATTGATGAAATTATCAATATAACGAGCATAGGCCTCATCTACAATTCCATTCTCGTAATCTGTGAGAAACCTCGACCAATTGATCGATGTCCGGTAATGAGATAACCCAATTTCCTTCATAAGGGCTACATCTTCAGGATAGCGCTCGTAAAAATTCGTTGCTCCCGCTGGTCCGTATCCTTCGTGCCATACGTGATACCCCTCCTTATACCAAAGGTCTATATACGAATCCTGATGCGGTTTCTTCCCTTTCCAACCCTCTGTCTGCCAAGCAGAAGCCGCAGCACCTAGAATAAAGTCATTGGGTATGTCGATTTTGTTCATGTTGCCACCTGACCTTTCTTCGTGTGAATTTGAAGTCCTTCCCACATCCCTTGTAAATACATAGCTCCAAGTGCCCGGTCGTATAATCCATAGCCAGGTCTGCCCGTCTCACCAAAGATCATTCGTCCATGATCTGGCCGGACATAGCCAGCAAATCCTTCCTTAAACAATGCGTTCACAATCGCTCCCATATCGAGGCTGCCTGCTGACGACAGGTGTGCCGACTCTTCAAAATCACCGTTTTCATACAAATTGACATTGCGTAAATGAGCAAAGTGTATACGCCCTTTTTGGGCATACTTTCTCGCAAGTGCAGGAACATCATTTTTCGCATTACAGCCTAGGGAACCGGAACAAAAGGTCAGTCCATGCTGTGAGCGTTCATCGAGCTGAAGGATACGATCTATTTGTTCTTCACAACTGACAATGCGGGGTAGACCAAATATGTTCCAAGGAGGGTCATCTGGATGCAATGCCATGTTCATGTTCTCTTCCGCTGCAACTGGAAGGATATTTCCCAAGAAATAGTCTAGGTTCTCAAACAACCCTTCCGCACCCAATGCCCTGTATGCAGCCATCAACTTTCTCATTTCTTCCTGCGTATAAGACGTATCCCACCCTGGTAAGGAAAGTTGATCTTTTTCTATATCCATCTGTTCAAGCTGATGCTGAAAATAAACAAGAGTCGTCGATTGATCAGCTAGTGGGAAATCGAGCTGTGTTCGTGTCCAATCAAGGGCTGGCATGAAGTTATAACAAATGACCTTCACACCATGCCTTGCTAATCGCCGGATATTTTCTTGATAATGCTCGATATAAACATCCCGGCTAGGCTTTCCCAGCTTAATATCTTCATGGACCGGGAGACTTTCTACGACTTCAAAAGCAAGATCGTGACGTTCGATTTCCGCTTTTAAATGAGCAATACTTTCCTCAGGCCACAGATCGCCAGCCGGCACATCATAGACGGCACTGACAATCCCTTTCAAGCCGGGAATTTGCCGAATATATGAAAGGGAGACAGGATCTTCTTTGCCATACCATCTAAATTGCATGTTCATTCATGAGCCCTCCTTCTATTCTGAATCAGGTGCTGCTTCTGGCTTCCGGTTGGACAAGAGGACAAAAGGCAAATAGATGAAAACAGCGACAACAATACAGATAAGCTGTGTGATGACAGCCCCCATACTGCCAGCGGTAGACAGCCAAGCATTCACAATCGGAGGTGTCGTCCACGGCACCATCACCACCGCTTTCCCGGCAAAACCTGTAGCGGTTGCGATATAGCCAATCGTACCTGTCACGAGTGGTGTAACAATAAACGGAATCGCCATCACAGGGTTCAGCATGACAGGTAATCCGAAAATAACTGGTTCATTGATGTTAAACAGTCCAGGTCCCGATGAAAGCTTGGCAATGCTACGCATCTCTTCCCTTCTACCCGCTATAAAAATGGCGATCAACAGACCAATCGTCACACCCGAACCACCAATGCTCATATACACATCCCAAAATGGCATCGTGATAATATTTGGAATCTCTTTGCCCTCTTGAAATGCTGTCATATTCACTGCAATTGATCCTAATAAGAGCGGCTCGCGAATCGGTTTAATCATTTGGTTGCCATGTATACCGATCACCCAGAAAAATTGAGCCACAAACATTAACGTTAAAATACCAGGCAGTCCCTGCACAACACTTTCAAGCGGACGCTGCACGACGTTATACACCGCTTCATGCAAATAAATGCCTGTCAGACGGTGAAACGCAAATCCGAATGAACTAATGATTGTAATCGTAATAATTGATGGGAAAAGTGAAGAAAAAGATGTCGCCACATTTGATGGAACAGAATCTGGCATCTTAATTTGCAGCCACTTCACCTCGGTAAGCTTACAAAAGATCTCTACAGAGACGATGGCAATGATCATACCCAAAAATAAGCTTTTTGGATCGGAGAATTGCCTCGCCAACACATCGACAACCTCACGCATTGATCCATCGACTTCAAGAAGAAGTGTCGTCGGAATAACGGATATAAATGAAATCAATGCCATTAATCCTGGGAACAATGATTTGTGTCCATTGATTTTCCCGAGCTCAATCCCGATAAGGAACACAGCCCCGATCGTTAAAAAGTTCAGCGTGGCATAATTGATTGCCTTCATAATTGGCTGAAGCTCTGCTAAAAACCTGAATATCTCAAAATGGGCAAGCCCCGTTTCCGGGCTCATGATCATATTTGCGACCAGTACAGCAAATGCCCCCGTAATGATAATTGGCATTAATGTGACAAATGCTTGCTTAATCGCCATAATATATTTCTGATTTGTAATACGATAAGCGACATGTCCCATGACGTCGGCCGCTCTCTCTTTAAAGCTCATGATCCGTCTCCCCCTTTACAAAAACTCGTGATCATCCTCCTTTTTGATGTTATTTTAAAAGCGCTTTCATTAACATCCAATCTTTTTCCTCACTGATGCGGAAATGGGTGTCCTTTTTTTTCATCTGGCTGTTCCAACACGTGCAGCGCCGCCGTCAGTTCTTCAAATGAAGCAGCTTTGATGATTTGCTCCACCACTTCCTTCTGCTCTGTCAAACGCACAAGAAATTGATAAAGTGACTGCAATTCTTTCTGATACGTCTTCTGTATACTTAACAAACAGACGACCTGTACCCGATCGTCGCCCCACAGCACTGGTTTCCTCAACGTACAGATCGCACAAAACGTATCATCTGTTGCCGGTTTGATTGGGTGAGGGATCGCGACCAAATGACCGAACGACGTAGGTGACACTTCCTCTCTTTCCAACAATAGCTGTTCAAAATCATCCGGGATTCGGTTTTGTTCCTGCAATACAGTCACGAAAAATTGAAGCACCTCTTCCCTTGTTTGTAGATCTTGCTGAAAAAAAGTCATCTTTGGACTGATATATCGCACGACCCCCATTTCTTGTGACCCCTGCACAAATCGTTTCAGCCTCGACATATCATCTTCACTGAGGATCGTATGTACATCAATCACTGGCACGGGTAGTGTGTTCTGAAGAGGGATGGTACTAATAATGAAATCGATACTTCTCAAGTCATACGACAAAAGGTCACTGACACTTGCAGTTCCAGCAATCTCTAGCCTTTCGCTAAAGGCGGCCTTCAGCTTATGGAGAAGAAGCTGACTGCTCGCAACACCCGTTGCACACACAATCAAGCATTTTTTTCTCACAGTCTGAGTTTTTGTCCGCTCTATGGCAGCACCAATATGCAGCGCCAAATATCCGATTTCATCTTCATGAATCTCTACATTCTCTTTTTCCTTCAGCCATCTTCCCATATAGACACCCGCTTCAAAGGCAATCGGATAATGCCTTTTTATGTCTGATAAATAGGGGTTACGGATGTTCATATCATATCGGAACCGATGAATCGCTGATCTCAGGTGAAGACTTAGTCCCACAATCAATTCCTTGTCTGTCTGAATATTAAGTGACATGTGCTCTTCGACATAACCAAGTAATTGGTGAGTTAAACGGAAATGCTCTTCATCAAGCATGTGAAATAGCGTGTGGCCCGTTTCTCCATACGCCATCATTTTTGCCCCCATTAAATGAATCGCAATATAGGCCATTTCAGATAATGGAAAATCTATACCGAGCACATGACGCATATCTTCTGCCATTTGCCTCGCCACTTGAAAAGCGGGCTGTGTTTGAATGTCTTTGAGTTCTCCTTCCGGCATCATGACCAATTTTTTCTCTTCAATTCGTTTGCACGCAATGGCGATATGTGTCACTAAGTTGCTTAAACCGATCTCTGACACATGAAGACCGCTTGCCTTTGTACGTGAACGCACCATATCTTGAATCAATTGAAACGTTTCTTCAGGTAAAAGGGCAGGGTTCGGATGCTCCTGCTGAAACACATGCTCAGCTAGACAATATCTTAATCTCATTTCATCTCCAGTCAGCCTCAGTCCATATTTAGGTCGGTGTGCAACAGAGAGTCCATGTAAAGAAAATATATGCTTGACTGCTTTCAGGTCATTTTTCACAGTAGATTCACTCACAAATAATTCCTCGGCTAATTCATCTAATTTCATATAGTCTTCAGACAATAAAAGCCTTCTCAATAAATAAGAGATACGATCCTCCGGCTGATTGGGAATGACTTGATTCTTTTTTTCATTTCTTTCTCTCATTGAGTTTTTCAAAAAAGTACGAAATGCTCCATAATCTTCGACAGTCAATGTATACCCTGCTCCACGTTTCATATGAAGTGTTGCCCCATGTGCTTCTAATATTGTTTTAAGCGCTTTCATATCTGTTCGAACTGTTCGTGATGTGACGCCTATCAGGCGTGCAATTTCTTCACCTGTCAGCTCCTGCTCTGCCTGCATTAACCGCCTCAACAGCTCCTCCTGACGTAGAGATAACATAGACTCCCCTCCTTTGGTCAATTACTTTTGCCTATCATCATAAACGAAAATAGAACTCTTTGCCCAGTTTTTCTTTCCGGCCGGGAACTTTGTTATGGCTCAAACGTATGAATATGAAACAAGAGGAGGGATACATCATGTTTGTGATCATGATCATACTAGCTTCTTTAGGCGCCATTGCCGCCCACATGTTTACACCAAAAGATAAGCGTTCATCTTCTAAGCATTCTGCACATCACAGTTCAACAACCAGTAACTATACTGATTCGTATACACATCACGCTTCTGATGCCTCCTGCGGTGGTGATTCAGGTGGTAGCGGCGGATGTGACTAAACCAAAAAAACAGCCGCTTGTTCAGCCGGCTGTTTCGTTTATTTTATTAAAGAGCTTTCCAGCCCCGTTCAATTAAATGTTTGACATCCTTTGCAAAATCCTCGCCTTTTTCCATCACATCTTGGGCTCTTCCTGCAAAATTACTAGCGACAGCGAGTTCCATTTTTTTTAACTCAAAGTGCATAATTTTTTGGTCTATCTCCGTAATATAGGTTTCATACTCATTGTTCACAATGTCGTGTAGCACGTGATAGGCTTCTTTCCGATGACGGTGAAAGTCCGTTCCTCTCTCACCTTTCCATGACGAATCTAGAGCAGGCTTCTTGATTTCCTTTATGTCAGACTGCGCAAGATCTTGTTCTGTTCGAATATTAATTTTGGCTGTCTTTAACCGAGAGATCATTTCGTCAAATTCTGCACGTTTGTTTTCAATCCCCATATGCAGATGGTGCAGCATCTCGGATAAACTCATGTCATCCACCTCTATTAGACCTCATAAGAAAGCACGGCGTCAGAGTTTTTGAAACCGAGCAGATCATCTGCTTTTTCCAGTCCTGACATTTCTATCGTTCGCTTTCATTAAGTATAGTATAAGGTGAAAAGCCTTAGGCTTAAATAGGGAAAAGGTGTCCTTTTAACATGGTGTTTGGAAGAAAAACGGAATAATATAAGGTCATAAATCCTGGATTATATATGAGTCTTTACGACTATATTTTACATCGTACTCAGCTACGTTATCAATAAAACGATTGGGGCTTATGATTTTGCCGCAATCGCTTCATCCTGTTCTTTTAGCGTCTTCACATTTGAGCGTGTATCCTGAACGTTTTTGATCAAGGCTTCTTTAAAACTTGAGACCATTTCTCCCACCTCAGCTTCACGTGCCGTCCACTTGGTCACAAATTCAAGGCTGTTTTCACCAGCTTTATCTGCTGCTTTTTTCATTGTTAAAGCTTCAACTGCTTGGGAGACTTCATCTAGTTTATCCATAACTGTTTGGTAGTTTAACTTAATTTGTCCCATTGTGATATCCTCCAGATTTAGTCAGCATGAAGCTCGCTTACAAGCTGCTCCATGCTTTTGAGATCAAGCGTTTTGCGTCTTCTACTGCGTCTTCTCCTTTTTCAGCCAAACGTGCTGCATCTCCAGCTAAAGAGCTGGCAAAGGATAAGGCAGCCTGCTCTGCTTCTAGTGTACTGATTTTGAATTCGATTCGGCTCACGTAGCGTGGATATTTATCGCTTACGATCGTTTGCAGCGCATCATGCGCTTCATTTCGCTCTGATTTGAAATCTTGGCTCCGCTCACCTTTCCAAGAGGCCCCAAGCTTTGGCTGCTTGATTTGTTTTAGGTCTGTTTCTGCCGCATCTTGTTCACGTTCAACCTTACTTTTTGCCTTTTTGAGTCGAGCAATTTTCTCTTCGATCTCTGCCTTTTTATTTGAAATGCCACCGTTAAGGGCAGACAGCATATCCGATAAGCTCATATGGGTTCCTCCTCCTGTCAAAAATAAAAACGCTGCTTAGAGTCCCTCTAAACGAGCGTAATGGTGAATCGCGCTTTTTCCAATATTGTTATTATAAGGTTCAAAGACTCATGTTTGAATAGGGATTTGTGCCCTTTTTATGGTATAAATATGCTTTCAATCTGCTTCATACCACACCTTAAGCCCTCTTTTATAGGGGGTCAAAATACACAACCACCCTTCTGGAAACACACATAGTCTTACGGTCCTAGGACAAACAAAAGCCGCCCAGGGGAGGGGCGGCTTTTGCAACGGCTTATGATGCCGATTCTTCGTTTTCTTGTTGATTTTTCACGTACCAAATGAATTTCCCTGTATATCCGTAGATGATGGCAAGACCAATGGCAACAAAGCTCAACCACATAAATGGTAAGTACGAGAATGTAGACACACCGAGAATCCCTGCCATGTAAATTCCGTTATCTGACCATGGAACCATACCAGACGTCATTGTTCCACCGACTTCAGCGTTTCTAGATAGAACGCGTCTGTCTATTTTTAATTTATCATAGCTTTTTTCCATAATTTTCGGTGTGAGAATTAATGAAACGTACATCGCACAGCCGAAGATATTTGCGAAGAATGCAACAACAAGTGTAGATAGGGTTACATTTCCTGCATTATATAATTTCTTCTCGAAAGTAGCGACAATTACTTTTAAGACGCCGAGATATTCAAGTACGCCACCAAAACCAAGTCCGAGAATAATGACCACTAGAGATCCAAGCATATTCACAATACCGCCACGATTTAACAGCGTATTTAAGAAATCTACATCTGAATTAATAGAGAAGCCATTGTATGCTGAACCAATCGCATCTGCTGGATTCATTCCTTGGAAAGCCATCGCCCAAATGGCTCCTAAAAGTGCACCAATCGCAATAACTGGCATTGAAGGTTTCTTAAATACGAGCAGTAATACAACCACTACTGCTGGGATGACCATCCAAATGTTGATTGTGAATGTATCATGAAGGGCATTTTTCAAAAATTCTACTTTACCTTGATCAATGTTGCGTCCGCCATACATAAAGCCTGTAACCGTAAACATTATCGCTGTAATCACAAAGGCTGGTATGGATAAAACCATCATTGCTCGAACATGCGCCAGCACGTCCACTTTTGAAAGAGAGGAAGCGAGCACTGTACTATCTGATAATGGGGATAATTTATCTCCAAAATAAGCACCGGATAAGACGGCCCCTGCAACAATCGGAAGTGGAATACCAAGACCTTCACCAATTGCGATCATCGCAATCCCTGCCGTTCCAACTGTACCCCAAGAGGTTCCTGTTGCAACAGACATAATCGCACAGATGACAAGTGTAGCTAATAAGAAAATATTAGGATGAATGAATTCTAGACCATAGTAGATGAGCGTAGGAACAACTCCACCTGCAATCCATGTTCCAACAAGTGCACCTACTGCAATTAAGATCAAAATGGCTTCTAACCCATTCGATATCCCTTTTGTGATCGCATTTTGGAGATCCTTATAGGAATGCCCTAAACGAATTCCTAATGCAATAACCATAAACCATGAGATGAACAATGCTAGCTGAATATCTAATTTGAAGTAAAGAGTGAATGATAAAACAATTGCTAAAAATAAGCCAAGTACAGACACGACTTCTAAAATAGACGGTAGACGTGGTGTTTTCATTTTGTTTCCTCCCTTTGTGCGTGCGTTAAGCGTTTTCAAAATATTGTGAAAAAAGTGTGTCAATTCGAAAGAAAGTGAATTGCCTGTTTTTCTCTTTTTCACAGGCAATTCAACATATTAATAAAATAAAATTTTTGATATTATTATCGCTCTAGGAGCTCTGCACCCGCAATGCCAGGCTTTGTCATCTCGTAAGGATTCAAAATAATATCAAGTTCTTCTTCTGTTAACACATCATTTTGCAGGCAAAGATCTCTGATCGATTGTCCTGTTAAAATGGCTTCTCTTGCGATTCTAGCCGCAGCTTCATAGCCTAAGTGAGGGTTTACCGCAGTAATGACACCTGCACTTTTTTCGACATATTCTTTCAAACGTTTTTCATTTGCTTCGATGTCCGCTAAACAGTGATCTGTGAATGAGCGGAATCCGTTATTCATTATACTAATAGATTGAAGCAAGTTAAAGACCAGAACAGGCTCCATCACATTTAACTCAAGCTGGCCTGCTTCAGAAGCAAGACAGATGGTGTGGTCGTTCCCAATGACCTGGAATGCGATTTGGTTAATGAGCTCTGCCATGACTGGATTGACTTTCCCAGGCATAATGGATGATCCCGGCTGACGGGCTGGCAATGCAATCTCAGCAAGACCTGCACGTGGGCCAGATGCCATTAAGCGAAGGTCATTCGCAATTTTAGACATGTTCATCATGCATACTTTTAAGGCAGCAGATACTTCTGTGTATGCATCTGTATTTTGCGTCGCATCTACGAGGTGCTCTGCGCCTACTAATGGCAGTCCAGAAATATCAGCAAGCTTCTTCACGACGATTTCGATGTAGCGAGGATCTGCATTGAGGCCTGTCCCAACAGCTGTCGCACCCATATTCACTTCATATAAATGCTGTTTTGATTGGTTGATTCGTTTAATATCACGGCTGAGCACACGGCTGTATGCTTCAAACTCTTGTCCTAAACGGATCGGAACAGCGTCTTGTAAATGAGTACGCCCCATTTTGATGACATGATCGAATTCTTTTGCTTTCTTTTGAAATACGTCCTGCATGGCCTGCATCGTCTCAAGTAAAATGTCTAACTGCTTGAGCACTGCAATATGGATCGCCGTTGGGAACGAATCATTTGTCGATTGTGACATGTTCACATGTGTGTTTGGACTTAAATGAATGTATTCGCCCTTTTGATGTCCCATGATCTCGAGGGCTCTGTTTCCAATGACCTCATTGGCATTCATATTCATAGACGTTCCTGCGCCGCCTTGAATCGGGTCTACGATGAAATATTCATGGAATTTGCCTTCAATGACTTCATCTGAAGCTTGAACGATCGCATTTCCAATTCCTTCATATAAACGTCCGACTTCCATGTTGGCTTGAGCTGCTGCTTTTTTGACAATGGCAAATGCTCGAATGAGTTCTTCATGCATGCGATATCCTGTAATCGGGAAATTCTCTTTTGCACGAAGCGTTTGAACACCATAATACACGTCTGCGGGAATTTCTTTTTCACCTAGAAAATCCTTCTCGTAACGATAAGTTGCTTGAACCATCTCGTATGACCTGCTTTCTATAGAATAGTTAAATCACTAAATCTTCTGCGATTGGCGTTTCCATAATCTTTTTCACTTCTCGTGGATCTGTTGTTTTACCTAATGCCCACATGAGCTTTGGCACGATGGCTTCTGTGTTCATGTTTCTTGAACGAGCAACCAGTTCTTGATTGATTTTACGTCCTACTTCATACACACTCATGTCTTCTCCTTCTTCGAGACACTGAGTGGTGATCACAACAGAAATGCCTTCTTCCAGCAATTCGTTGATTTTTTCTAAAAGGTTTCTTCCTTCGAAAGGAATTCCGCCGCTGCCGTAGCTTTCAATGACGACCCCTTTGTACAAACCTTTGATTGAATCTAAAAACTCAGGCTTCAGTCCTGGATGCAGTTTTAATAAACAAACGTCTGTGTTCAAGGATGCATCTAATTTAAGCGGTTTCATTGATGATCTTTTTACTTTGCTATTGTATTCAATTTGATGATTTTCAATCGATGCAATATATGGGTAGTTAATACTTTCAAATGCATCGTAGCTTTTCGTTCTTAGTTTGATTGCGCGAGTTCCTTGAATGACTCTGCCATCAAATACGACGTATACGCCGCCAACACCGTCACATGCAAAACGAATCGCATCTGTAATGTTTTTCTTCGCATCTGTTTTCTTAAACGTAATTGGAATTTGTGACCCTGTAATGACAATTGGCTTATCAGGATTTTGCAGCATATACGATAGTGCTGCTGATGTATAGGCCATTGTGTCTGTTCCATGCGTGACGACAAATCCGTCATATTGGTCATAATTTTCATAAATGGCTGTTGCGATATCAACCCAGTATTCAGGCTGCATATTGGTACTATCTATACTCATTAGGGACTTTGTGTCCATTGTGTAGTCTGCATTAATTTCGTTTAAATAGCTTAAAAGGTCCTCAGCTTTAACACCTGGAGCTAAACCATTTTCACTCTCTACAGATGCAATCGTCCCACCAGTGGTTAAAAGCAATAATTTCTTCAACAGGTCCACCTCTTTCAGTAAAATTACTTCGTTTGTCACACATATTATAAGCCAGCTTGTGCTATTCTATAATATACGCTTTACGCGTACCTTCATTGCCATTATAGTCACATAACGCGAATTAATCAAGAAATTATTACGCATAACGCGTACACTCTTTGTCAAAATATGATATACTGTTGTTGTATATAAAGGAGCGTTCATGTATGATACTCGATCGTTTAACCACCCTTAGAAAAAAGAAAAAATGGTCTCTCCAGCATACGGCAGATCGCCTAGGTATCGCCAAAAGCACCTATGCCGGTTACGAATCTGGGTACCGACGACCTTCGCTTGAAGCAGTGAAACTGCTGGCTGATTTGTATGATACGTCCATTGATTTTTTACTTGGTAGAACGGACGAGCCAGAGATCCAACGCAAAATCTCTGATATCAAAATTGAGCTGACGGAAGCAAAAGAAGGAACCATCCATGTAGACGGCGTTCCACTAACAGATGAAGAAATCAAACAGCTTGTTGCCTTTATTCGGGCGAAAAACACTCTGAAAGTATAAACAACACAAAAAAGAGAGGTCCCTGTCATAGAGGGACCTCTCTTTTTCTGCTTACGACAGCTCACTTAATTCCTCTAACCGCCGCTTCGCTTCTTCTTTATTAAAGGAACTATAATAGCGATAATTCTCATCATCTAAGATGCGGTAATGCTGGCTTAGTACATTCTGCTGAAGACGAAACGTACCTTTTTTCACAGACGTCCGCCACCAAACCTTTCCGCCAATCGTACGTTCAACAGATAAATGCAATTCATCGTGGGCGACGACTTCCAAAATCTCAAGCGGATCATCCCCAAGTGTCCCTTTTAAAATGTCACTATCCCTGAATAATGCACATACGGCCGCAGATTGCGTCCAGTTGAGGCGAAGACGATTCTTTTCTACCTGCTGCAAATGCCGCTTGGATAGACCAAGCACCTCAGCCATACGGTCCTGCGTATAGTCTTTTTCTTTTCGAATTCGTGCCATTTGTTCTGTGACGAGGTCGATTACCATTTCTTTGTCCATCTCTCATCACCTCTTGATTGTTCAGTCTTTACTGACATCATACACGATTTCTTAAAAAAAGTGGCGTCTCACCTCATGGAATGATGGCGAAAACATCTATTGATTCTGCTTTTCACCATGACCATGCTGCTGTTTCCAATTCTCTTGGGCGTTCTCATGTAAATATGGATAAATGTCTTGTTTCACCGTTTGCTCAAATACTTCTTCATCTAAAATACTGTACGCCGGAATCTTGATCAATTTCCCATCTATTTTACGAATGAGCACATCCATGAACAGAAATCCCCTAATACTGTAACGATGCCTGCGCATATCAATAGATTGTATGTCTTGAAAAGGGATTGTTTGTTGCCGGTATAAAACAGCGCCATTCTCTCCACGCTGAATGCGAAAAATCACATTTCCCCTCTTCGTAAAAGCCGGAAGAATCATCAAAAAAGAGATCCACCCATAGACAATGCCTAATAATCCGCCTAAAAATAAAAACAACGTATAATTCGATTCAAATGTAAGAGCTTCTGAAAATAACCAAATACCGATGATGCCAAACCCGCCCGTTGCTAAGAATGCCCATACTCTTAGAAAGGGTCTGCTCCTCACTTCTATTACTTCACTTGGATTCAAGCGCCATTCTCCTTTTCTCCATTAGAATATAGAACGTAATCCGTCCCTATGAGCCGTCTCTATCCGAAATTCATTTTCCTTCATGCCCGACACTAGCCAAGAATGCTTCTGCCCCGGAATAACAAATATCATAGACTCTACATCCGGCGTATTATTTTTATCATAAGTGACCTTCATCAAAGAATCCATTTTTCCTCTTCTGACCCTTACATCAGAAACAAATGCCCGCACAAGCTCTTGGTTCTCGGCTTTATTTAGAAAAGAAGGCCAATCATCATTCCCTTGACTGGCTTGTTCTAACAGCAGTTCAAATTCTTCCGCCTGCAAATTGATGACTGGTGTGAGGTGTTCACTCATGTGTATGTTCAAAAAGGTTGTCACTTGCTCCACAGTCTGCTGATCGTCTTTTAGTTTGTGAATCTGATGCACTTGTTGATCATAAAGCGTATGGTGTGAATACACACCTGCCTGAGTCGTATGAAAGGACGTACTGATCTCTTCATCTAATGCACCAAACCTTGAAGCTTTCACGGTATGTGATGCATCGTTCATGGCCTGAATAAAATGCCGGTATTTTTCTTTATAACGGTATTGTCTATTTCGAAATTCCAGCACGTCTTTTGCCAGCAAAGAGCGACATGCAATTTCAAATAAAAATCCAAGACGTTCATCCTCTACATCTGGATAATAGGCTTCCTTTAAAGACATCCCTTGCTCAAAATAGCCTTCACTGTAAAAACTAAAGATGAGTTCCTCGATACTTAGACTTAGCTGATCCAACTTGATCTCTCCTTATCCAAAAGAAAATGCGCCCTTCAAGAAATCACCTGCACCTTTCAACAGCGAATCTGCGGTTTCTTTTGTTTTTTCTATTCCTTTATGTATCACCTGATTTGCTTGATCAATGGTGTCATTGACTGCTTTAACACCTTGACCTGCCAGTTCAAATGCTTTTTTTCCTTTATCGACAACCGCATGAATTGGGTCTTTTAATTTCACTGCGACCTGTTCTGCAAAACCAGAAGTAAGCTTGGCGACTTTTTCACCAATAAAGCCACCTACTGCTGATCCTATCGCACCGCCAACCACTGTTCCAATCGGTCCTGCAAAGCTTCCAAGAGCGCCGCCCACAACAGCACCTGCAACAGATCCGCCTGCAATAAAGACCGTATTATTCACTGCATTTCCAACAGCCTTTGCATTTTCACGCTTGAGAACTTCTGGCTGATCCCCAAATTCCGCATAGTTCTCCGCAATTTTCAGACCGCAGCCAACCGTTTCTGTTGCACCCGTGACGACCGTTGCAATGATGGCATTTCCTTTCGCAAACCTTGCACCATTTTTCAGAACAGACTTGATGCCAGCTGTGTCCTTCCAATTGATACTTCCTTTTGTGAAATCACGTACACTGTTCGTGAACGCAACTGTATCGCTAGGATAAAATTTCGTAAATTTCTTATGGACCAGGTCAGCCATCGACCAATTGGATCGTTTTAATAATTCTTTTTTACTCAGCCAAATCCTTGCCAGCCGGTCAAATCTCGTACCTTCTACCCGTCCGGTCACATCAAGAAGGAGCTTTGAATGCTGCGCAGCATATCGGCCATTTTCTTTAATAAAAGTCGTCATTCCAAGCCCATAGTATTTTGCCTGCATCATCACAATACCAGCTAGGCTCGTGAGTGTACCATATTGATCATACAGACTGTACATTTTCCTTAAAATATCATCAGCTTCGACCATTTTATCCGTTGCATGACGAATGGCAATGTCGTCACTGCTCAATTTGCTCATTAAGGCTTGTCCAGAACCCCATGCATCTCCTACTCCAGAAAAACAGCTTCGATAACGGGGATCACAGCCTAGGATGAGGCCATCCAGTTCACTATGTAAATCGTGGTGCTTTGTTTCGATGGCCGAAAGCTCTCCTACAAAATCATTCGCCAGCCCTGTCAACTGATCTGGATCTACTACAATGTCACGCGCCATCACATCATCTCCCTTCTCGGTTTCTTTCTCTCCGTTCTTCTCGCCTTTTTCGCTCAAGCTCTTCCATTCTGGCGATTTCAGCTTTACGTTCCTCGATTTTAACAGCAGCATCTCGCAGTTCCTGACTTGTTTCAAGCAAGTCCTTTTCAAATTGATCATAGCGTACCGCTGTTTCCTCAAAGCTTTGATCAAATTTATCTCTTGCTTCCCCTTGCCAGCCTGATCCAACTGCCTTCAGCCGATTCTCAAGCAGCTGCTTCGACTGCCGAATGCCATCAGCGGCTTCCTGGAACTTTTGAGCGAGTGCAAGTGTTTGACTAGAATCCAACTTTCGCACCCCTTTCTCCCAAATTAACGTACAAATGGATGATTTTATATGTCCTCATTATAAATAAAAAGACACCCAAAAAAATCACCCTAAAGAACCATTCAGCACATCACAAAATAAAAGTAGGTCTTTTTCCTCTCTAATTGTCAGAGAAAGCCTTTCTTGTTATGAAGCGCATTCAAGACATGATAAAATGAACATATTCTACAAAAGGAGTGACGTATTGATGAAAGAGGAAATGATCCAGCGATTCACAAGTTATGTAAAAGTGGATACACAGTCTGATGCAGACATAGAGAGCTGCCCATCCACTGAAGGACAGCTGAACTTAGCAAGGCAGCTTGTTGAAGAGATGAAATCCATCGGCATTCAAGAAGTGACAATGGATGAAAACGGTTATGTCATGGGCACGATCCCATCTAACACAGACAAAGAAGTGCCAACCATTGGCTTCCTGGCTCATATCGACACAGCCACTGACTTCACTGGCAAGAACGTGAAACCGCAGATTCATGAGAACTATCAAGGCGGGGACATCACGTTAAACGAAGATCTACATATCGTACTATCTCCAGCACAGTTTCCAAATTTACAAAAATACCAAGGACATACGCTCATCACGACTGATGGCACGACCCTGCTTGGTGCAGATAACAAAGCAGGTATCGCAGAAATTATGACCGCCATGCATTACCTGATTGAGCATCCAGAAATCAAACATGGAAAAATTCGTGTCGCCTTCACACCAGATGAAGAGATCGGCAGAGGACCTCACAAATTCGATGTTGATGCCTTTGGCGCTTCTTATGCTTATACGATTGACGGTGGCCCGCTAGGAGAGCTTCAATATGAAAGCTTCAACGCCGCAGGTGCAAAAGTATCAATTAAAGGAAACAACGTCCATCCAGGGACAGCAAAAGACAAAATGGTCAGTGCTGCAAAGATCGGCATGCTCTTTCACAACAAACTTCCTTCAGATGAATCTCCAGAATACACAGAAGGATACGAAGGCTTTTTCCACCTCACAAGATTTGTAGGAGAAGTAGAAGAAGCAGAGTTGCAATATATTATTCGTGATTTTGATAAAGAGAAATTCAACAAGCGCAAAGCACTATTTGAAAAAATCGCAAACGACTTAAAAGCGGTCTACGGCGAAAACAGCATCACCCTTAGCATTCAGGATCAATATTACAATATGAGAGAAAAAATTGAGCCAGTCAAACATATCGTAGACATCGCTCATGAAGCCATGGAAAACCGCTCAGTGACACCTGTCATTGAACCAATCCGCGGCGGTACAGATGGCTCACAGCTTTCATATAAAGGACTTCCAACGCCAAACATCTTTACTGGCGGGGAAAACTTCCACGGTAAATATGAATTCATCTCTGTAGAGAACATGCTGAAAGCGTCAGAAGTGATCGTGGAAATTGCACGTTTATTTGAAGAAAAAGCATAAACATGTTTACAACCGTTCCTGTTCGGGAACGGTTTTTTAATAAAAGTTTACAATTTTCTGAAACTTTTATGACACTTAATCGTACTAATAGAGACAACCCCAGAAAAATTCTTCTTGACGAGTGAAATAACTGGAAATATAATAGTTAAAAACAACCAGTATTTTAGACCTAAAAAAACAGCTAGAATAAACCTTTAGAACTAAACGCTATTTGCTAACTATTTTCAGTTATAAACATCACTCACCCTGTCTACACTTAAAGAATAGGATGAATTGGAGGAATGTCATATGATGATTTTATTGATTATCGCTTCACTTTGCTGCTACTTACTATTCTCTTTCAAAAAAGATAACCGCACCCAAAAACGAAAAAGCGCAGAGCTTTCGGAGTTTGAAATCTTTCGTATGCGCCGCCACTACAACGGCAAACGCCGTCACCCACTAAACGATGCACCCAAACAAGTATAAATGTAAAAGAAGAGCCTCATCATCAGGGGCTCTTTTTATGTATAAAAAAACGACCAAATTCATGGCCGTTTCTCTTGTTTATTTATACACCTTCGCAGGTACTTGAATCATAGGAATTCCTACATAGTACGGTGAAATTTCATATGGCTGGAAGACAACAGCGATTCCCTTTTTCGTGAAGTAGTACTGCGTGTCGTAGCCGATTTGAATATCGCTTTTTTTCAGATTCGCATAGAATTTACTTTTATGCTTCTTTGTGTAGTTATAGATATAATCTCTTACTTTTGTACGCTTTTTCTTTGTTTTTACCACATCTGTAAAGTACAGTTGCTTTGTTTTTTTCTTTGTTAACACATAGTTCATGCTCGTAACCATCGTATCCCCGTGCATACTACCGTCATTCATGTAATCATAGTTTAGAATACTTAGTTTCTTCCCATTATTAAATTTCGTTTTAAACGATCTCTCGTATGTGATCTTCCCAATACCTTCTTTTTTCGCTTCGTCCTTTAAGAACAAATACGTAGAGTAGGAAAATGCGATATCTTCTTTTAAATCATGATTGATGGTTTTCATATGCGCTTTACTAAGGTTTTTCACCTGTGCATATTTAAACGTTTTTTTCTTTTTATAATAGTGTGTGCTTACTTTTGCTTTTTTCACTTGTTTGGCATCCGCAGATCCAACTGGCGCAAACATTGAAACAATCAGCGAAAAAATGAGCAGGCTGATCGTTAGGCCTTTTTTCATTGTCATAGTAAAAACCCCCATTTTTGTCTATTACCAATTGAGTATACCATGACAAAAGAACCAAAAGAAGTGTTTTCTTCCATATTATTCTTTATTTTTCATGTGAGGTTTGTTTACCGTTTTCATAAGTTCCTGTATGCTTAAGATAGAATGTTAGATGAAGTGTGGTGTTTATCATAGAAGAGAATATTTTTAGTCATATCCGGACAACATTTCATAGTTTGTCCCCTACCCAGAAAAAGATTGCCAATTACATTTTACAAAACCCTCAGAAAGTTGTGCTTCATTCGATTAGTGCACTCGCTGCTGAATGCAACACAAGTGAAACGACGATCTTTCGTTTTCTGCGAAAAATTGGCTATGAGTCCTATCAAGTGTTTCGTGTCCATGTCGCGCAGGATATTGCGACCAATACGCCTCAATCCATATACGGTGAGATCGAAGCATCTGATAGTGTCGCAGATATTAAACATAAGGTCATAGAATTAACAACCAACTCTATTCAGGATATGAAACATATTTTAGAAGACCAAGCTGTGACACAATTTATTGAGCAAATGAAACAGGCTCATAAAACCGTCTTCTTTGGAGCAGGTGCCTCCAGTTTTATTGCCGGAGATGCCTATCATAAGTTTCTCCAACTTGGCTTTGAAGTGAGTCTATGTAGTGATCCTCATATGATGAATATGATTGCAACACATGCAACGGAACATGATTTTATCGTCGCGATCTCACATTCAGGGGAAAGTAGAGAAATCCTTGATGCCGTGCAATTTGCAAAGGAAAAAGGTGCAACGGTCGCCTCGATCACGAGCTATCCGAAATCAGAGCTCGCCAAGAAATCCGACTTTCATCTGCTCAGTTCATCGAGAGAAACAACCTATCGTTCTGACTCAATGATTTCTCGTATTAATCAGCTTGTGATTATTGATGTTTTGTACGTCGCAGCTGTTTTAGAATTAGGATCAAATGCAATCGACAACGTCAAACGTTCTCGATTAGCTGTAGCTAAAAATAAAACATAATCGACCATAGACCGGAGCTGTTTCCGGTCTTTTTTTTGTGACTTTTCTCATATTTTCCGTTGACACATTCCTATTTCGTCATGTACATTAAATGAACAATAGTTTATTTCCTACTATTAAATTAAAAAGATAGTATATATACTAACAAAAAGAAAAGAAAGCGCTTTTTGTAAGGGGTTTCTAAATAGGAGGCGGACAAAATGGCAAAGCAAATTGGATTCATTGGATTAGGCATTATGGGGAAACCTATGGCACTCAATCTATTAAAAGCCGGTCATACTGTGACTGTTTTCGATATTCATACAGAAGCTGTTCTAGCATTAAAAGAAGTGGGCGCAAATGCCGCTGCATCAGCTGCTGAGGCAGCATCTGAAAGCGATATCATCATCACGATGCTTCCAAAAGGTGAGCATGTAGAAGCAGTCGTAGCAGGTGAACAAGGCATATTGGCTGCAGCAAAACCTGGCACGATCATTATAGATATGAGCTCTATTTCACCTGTTACTTCTAGAGCATTAGCGGCACTGGCAAAACAGCATCAGGTCGAATTTATCGATGCTCCTGTCAGTGGCGGAGAGCCAAAGGCGATAGACGGGACACTTGCGATTATGGCGGGCGGAGAAGAAGAGATCTTTGAACAAGTAAAGGATGTCCTCTATGCGATGGGCACAGATGTCGTATTAGTTGGATCAAATGGAAGCGGGACAACCGCTAAGCTTGCGAATCAAATCATCGTCAACTTAAATATCGCTGCCATGTCCGAGGCACTCGTTCTTGCCGCTAAGTCTGGCATTGCGATTGATAAAATGTATGAAGCCATCCGAGGTGGACTGGCAGGAAGTGCTGTCCTCGATGCGAAGGTTCCCCTCATTTTAGAACGAAACTTTGAGCCTGGTGGACGTATTGACATCAACTTAAAGGATTTAACCAATGTCATGGAAACCGCCCATGATATCTGCGTTCCTCTCCCGCTTTCTAGTCAGCTGCTGGAAATCTTCCACGCCCTCAAAGCGGACGGAAAGTCTGGACTTGATCACGGCGGGATCGTTCAATATTACGAAAAAATGGCTCATGTTGAAGTGAAGAAAGGATGAGGTTCTATGAAACAAAGCATTGAGATACTAAATGCCATTCCGAAAGCGGATTCAGACCGCATTCAATCAGCATACGAACAAGCACTAAACCATTTTCACCATAAAGTGATTGTATTAGACGATGACCCAACAGGCATTCAAACCGTGCACGGCGTCTCTGTTTTCACCGATTGGTCAGAGAAAAGCATTGAGGCTGGTTTTCTTGAAGACAGCCGTATGTTCTTTATCTTAACCAACTCTCGCAGTATGACAGAGAAAGAAACGGCGGTTCTTCATGAAACGATCGCATCAACGATTGTGAAAACGGCTGAACAGCTTGATCAAGATTTCATCATTGTCAGCCGGGGGGATTCCACCCTGCGTGGACATTTCCCACTGGAGACTGAAATTCTCAGAACGACCATTGAACAGCAAAGCTCCCGCCAATTTGACGGCGAAATTCTTCTTCCCTTTTTTAAAGAAGGCGGCCGCTTTACGATTGGCAATATTCACTACGTACAGGAAGGTCACGAATTAATTCCTGCTGGTGACACAGAATTTGCATTGGATCGTACATTCGGATTTCAATCTTCTCACCTCGGAGAATGGATCGAAGAGAAATCAAACGGATCGTTCACTAAGGAAAACACTACTTATATTTCTTTAGAAGATATCCGGGCTTTACGTATTGAACAAATCAAGGATCAGCTGATGACCGTGAAGGATTTTCAAAAAGTAGTTGTAAATGCAGTGGACTATGACGATGTCAAAGTCTTTGTCGTTGCCCTCATAGATGCTATCAAAGCAGGTCAGCACTTTCTATTTAGAAGTGCGGCAGCTCTCACAAAAGTGCTTGGCGGTGTTGAGGATCAAGTACTATTAACTAGACAAGACTTAATACAGGAAGAAAGCACGCACGGTGGCCTCATCATGGTCGGTTCCCATGTCAAAAAAACAACCGAACAATTGCGAGCGCTGCAGCAAAATGAAGACATCGCATTTATTGAATTTGATACACACCTCGTGTTAGAACCTGAAGCATTTCAAGAGGAAATTGACCGCGTGATTCAACAAACTGAAAGGCTTTTAACAACCGGGCAATCGGTTGCTGTTTATACAAGGAGAGAACGGCTTGATCTTGGGGACGATCGTCAAGAGGAAGAATTGAAGCTGTCTGTTCAGATTAGTGATGCTGTGACAAGCATTGTTCAGCGACTCTCCATTCGCCCTAAGTACCTTATTGCCAAAGGTGGAATCACCTCAAGTGATATTGGAACAAGAGGACTCAGCGTCAAACGTGCGACTGTCGCAGGTCAAATCAGACCAGGTATTCCCGTTTGGCAAACAGGAGAAGAAAGTAAATTCCCATTCATGTCTTATGTGATTTTCCCGGGAAATGTTGGCTCAAAGGATACGTTAAAAGAAGCAGTAGACATACTTGAAGGATAAAGCAGAGGGAGCGTTCACGCTCCCTTATGCAGCACAAAGGAGGAAAGATCATGTCGTTAGTTTTTATCGGACTTGGCGTTTTGTTATTACTTTTACTCATGGTTGTCTTTAAGTTAAACGCTTTCATTTCGTTGATTATTGTCTCTTTAATCGTTGCCGTTTTAGAAGGCATGTCACCACTTGAAGCGATTGCTTCAGTCGAAAAAGGGCTTGGAAGTACACTCGGCCATCTGGCGTTGGTTCTTGGCTTTGGAGCGATGCTTGGTAAATTGATGGCTGATTCTGGCGGTGCTCAGCGTATTGCCATGACACTCATCGACCGCTTTGGTATCGGGAAAATTCAATGGGCGACGATGCTGACTGGATTTGTTATCGGAATTGCTCTATTTTATGAAACCGGATTCATTATTCTTATTCCATTAGTCTTTACCATTGCTCAAGCCGCAAGACTCCCTGTGTTGTATGTGGGAATGCCGCTCGTCGCTGCACTCATTACAACACATGGCTTCCTCCCTCCTCACCCAGGGCCAACAGCCATTGCCAATGTATTTCAAGCCAACATGGGACAAACCTTATTGGTTGGAATTATTTTAGCCATTCCTGCTGTTTTAGTAGGCGGACTTTTGTTTACGAAACTATTTAAGAAAGATCAACTGCATGCACACATTCCAAAGGACTTGTTTAATCCAAAGGAATTTACAGAAGAGGAAATGCCAAGCTTCGGCATTAGTATTTTCACCGCTATTTTACCTGTATTGCTCATGACATTCAGAGCATGTTTAGAAATTTTCTTCCCGTCCTCTCCACTGCTACCGGCGGCTGAGTTTTTAGGTGAGCCGGCGATTGCCCTATTAATCTCTGTGCTGCTTGCCATCTACACATTTGGTCTTGGCAGAGGAAAGAGCATGCAGGACGTCATGAAGTCGATTACGGATTCAATTGGCTCCATTGCGATGATTCTATTGATCATTGCAGGTGGCGGCGCCTTTAAACAGGTGCTCATTGACAGCGGCGTTGATCAATACATTGCAGGGATTATGCAAGGAAGCACACTGTCTCCTCTGCTCCTCACTTGGCTGATTGCAGCTGTCCTTCGTGTCTCTTTAGGGTCAGCGACTGTTGCGGGTCTCACAGCAGCTGGCATTTCTGCACCGCTGATTGGTTTGACGGGAGTCAGCCCAGAATTAATGGTGATTGCAACAGGCGCCGGCAGTATAACATTCTCTCATGTGAATGATGCAGGTTTCTGGATTTACAAAGAATACTTTAATTTGTCGATGGCTCAAACTTTTAAAACGTGGACATTAATGGTGACTGTTCTATCACTTGTTGGATTAGCAGGTGTTCTCGTCGCTGATTTGTTTATGTAGGAAAATAAATAGTAAAAACCATTGACTTTTTCTCGAAAAGATTGAATAATTGTGTTTATTAAGAAAATTGAATCAAAGGTAACCTTATTAAGAGTGGTGGAGGGACTGGCCCTGTGAAACCCGGCAACCGCTGTTCCTAGGAACAGAATGGTGCTAATTCCTTAAGCAAGCTGATGCTTGTTTGAAGATAAGGCAGAGATCTCACAGTATATGATGCTCTTCCTTATCCAAGGAAGAGCTTTTTTATTTGATTTATAACCTGAAGAAAGAAGGGATTCAGCATGACACAAGTACAAACCATTGGTAAGAAAACAATAAAGCCGCCATTTCGCGCAGATCAAGTAGGGAGTTTACTTCGTTCTGATCGCATCAAAGAAGCTCGTAAGCAAAAGGCAGACGGTACACTGATAGCAGAACAGCTCAGACAAATTGAAAACGAAGAAATCACTCGTATTGTAGAGAAGCAAAAGGAAATTGGATTAGAGGTTGTCACAGATGGAGAATTCAGACGTGCATGGTGGCATTTTGACTTTCTAGAAGGGCTTGATGGGGTCGAAGGATTTGAAGCAGACCAAGGCATTCAATTCCACAATACGACGACAAAAGCGAGAGGCATCAAAGTAACAGGTAAGATTGATTTTACTGATCATCCAATGCTAGAGGATTATCGCTTCCTTCACAGCATCGCGGGTGATCATACGGCTAAAATGACGATTCCAAGTCCGAATATGCTCTTTTTCCGTGGAAAGCTTGAAGAAGGTGTGTACGACAGCTTAGATGATTTTCACCATGACGTGGCACAAGCTTATAAAAAAGCCATCCGTGCTTTTTATGATGCAGGCTGCCGTTACTTACAGCTAGATGATACAGCTTGGGCTGTGTTCTTTTCTGAAAAAGGACATGAACAAATCAAAGCTTTTGGCCGCGAGGAAGATGAACTGCGTGAATCGTTTGCGAAAACAATCAATGAAGCGGTTGCCGATCGACCAGATGATTTAGTGATCACCATGCACATTTGCCGTGGTAACTTTAAATCAACTTGGGCAGCCGAAGGTGGTTATGAGGCAGCGGCAGAAACGATTTTTGCCGGTCTGGATTTGGATGGTCTCTTTTTAGAATTCGACGATGACCGTTCTGGCGGATTTGAACCCCTGCGTTATGTGAAGAATCCAAACCTTCAAATCGTACTAGGTCTTGTCACTTCAAAGTACGGCGAACTTGAACCCGTCGAACAGATCAAAAGACGAATCGAGGAAGCAGCTCAATATGTGGACATCAACCAAATCTGTTTGAGCCCACAATGCGGATTTGCCTCAACAGAGGAAGGGAACTTGTTAACAGAAGAACAGCAATGGGAAAAGCTGCGTCATGTGATTGAGATTGCGGATCAAGTGTGGAAATAACACATCTAGTTCTAAGCTCTCAAAGCCTAGGGGTTAAAAAAAGAACTGCCAATAAGCAGTTCTTTTTTAGTTACGTAATCTTGATACGATATTTTCTTGTGACAGTTCTTTCTTCATACGTTTTGTGATAATGTATCGCACAAACCATTTATTTAATAGAACCAAGACAAGTAGAAGTCCAACAGCTGTTCCGCCAATCCATAGAATGATCTCTCCCGGTAATTGTCCTAGCAGGAAAGCACCCAAGACAGCAATGAATAGTAACGCAACAATATACACTTTTAGGTTCATCTTATCTATACTACGATAGAATTGCTTGATCATATCCTTTGATGACATCCCATTTAAATACAAGGACAACAAATCTCGATTCAAAATACTAATCAGTGTATGCATCTGGCCTCGATAAATAAAAGTAATCACCACAAATAAAATGATCTGAAATACGACAAGCAGCAAAAATGACAATTTTGAATTAGCAACTAGTTTCTCTAGCCCTTGCGCTTGATAGTATACAAAAACATCTTCTTCATCAAACATTCGATCAAACTGGTTCACAAATTCATAAATATCCTCGGTTTTATTTAAATTAACAATGAGTGTTCTAACACCATCGTAGTTCTCACCAATCTTAATTTGATTACTTAGCTTTTTATACAGATCAGGTGATAAGTAACTGTAATCTTTTAAGAAATAGTTCCCTTCTCCTTTGTAGTAATCAATATTCGCTTTTAATGGTTCCACTTCACCATCAAAAACTTTTATTTTTTTACCTTTAAATCTTTCTGGAAGCAGGATAGTGTTTTCTTTTAGATCTCCTTCATAACTAACAGCCTCTTTTGTTGTCGGATTGAATGATAAAGCCGACAATATATCCGTTTCTCCATTTGCTTCAATAGATAACGAGACGTCATATTCATAGACAATGTCTTTGACATTCGGCATACGCTTAATTTTATCTGTATCGTACTGATACTCACCAGTTTTCGAATATCCATTAATTAAAACCATTGATAGACGATCATTAGTCAATACGTTTTTATAAATATTATCAGCTGAGATCAGGATAGTAAATATAGAAAAAAAGATTAACATCAGTAAAACAAAATTCAAAACAGCTAATTTTCTCAGGGTCGGTCGATGTTTCTTTTTTAAATACTCAAAGACGAATGTTGTTTTCATATGGATTGGTCCTTTTTATTCAAGTCTTCAAATCGAAGGACGACATCAGCATGTTGCACAACGGTATCAGAATGTGTAACGACTAAAATGGTCCTCGTTTTCTTCAATTCAGATAACATACCAAGCATCATCTGAATATTATCTTTATCAAGGTTATTTGTTGGTTCATCTAATAGAATCAATGAATAATCAAACAGCATGATTTTCAAAAAAGCCGCGCGCTGCCTTTCTCCCCCTGATAAGTTGCTCACTGTGACATCAATTTTCTCGCTCATTTTGAGCTTCGCAGCCTGTTCTTCTAATCTTTCATTTGAGATTTCTTGTTCGTTAATTAATGAGATAACGTGTAGATTTTCTCTGACAGTTAAAGACTCAATCAAGTTCAAATCCTGAAAAAAATAGGCGATTTTTTTGCGGTAATTATCAATCTGTTCTTGATTTGTAAAATCAATGGGCTGATTGAACAACGTCATCTTCCCAGTACTCGGTTTTTGAATCAATGCAATAATATTAATAAATGTCGTCTTCCCACTACCACTTTCTCCATGAAGGGCATAAAGGCCAGAGCCTTGAATATGTAAAGACAAATTTTTTAAGATGGTTGCATTCCCATATTGAAAGCTAAGATTGTCGACCTTTAAAATCGACGTATCTTCCTTATTATCTAAGTTCACTTGCCATCTCAATCCCTTCTAAATAAATTAAGTGTGTGATTTCCATCAACACCTAATTCAAAATCGTAACTTCCTTTAGATATGCAATAACCTAAGACACATTGAGAAGCTTCTATTTTCCTCCATCAAGATTCTATTAAAAAAGACTCACACAAAACGGAAGATACCACCATTAAACGACTAACTATACATGCTAATTTACCATTATATACACAGTACTTGTTTACAATATCATACATCAATAATGGTTGTTAATAAATATTCTAGTCATTACTTTAAACTATATTAATAACTTTAAACCGTAAAAAACAAAACCACTCATGTAGTTGAGTGGTTTTGTTCTTATATATTTTTTATGCGTCTAAATGCTTTCCATTTGTCTCAATCACTTGTTTATACCAATCAAAGCTTTTCTTTTTCTTTCTATCTAATGTACCGTTGCCTTCATTGTCGCGGTCGACATAAATGAAGCCGTAGCGTTTTTTCATTTCAGCTGTTGATGCACTGACAAGGTCAATTGGGCCCCAGCTTGTATAGCCGATCAGATCAACGCCGTCTGCGATCGCTTCTCTTGCCTCAAGCAAATGACTTCTGAGGTAATCAATTCGGTAATCGTCTTGAATGGAGCCGTCTTCTTCTACTTGATCCACAGCACCCAATCCATTTTCTACGATAAACAATGGTTTTTGGTAGCGGTCATATAGTTGGTTTAGTGTTGTACGAAGTCCTTTTGGATCAATTTGCCAGCCCCAATCACTTGCTTCTAGATAAGGGTTTTTCACGCCTTCAAATAGGTTTCCACCAGTAACTTGTCCAAGAACCTCTGGATCTGTACTTGTCACAAAACTCATATAATAGCTGAAGCCAATATAGTCGACTGTATGGTTTCTTAGAATGTCTTCGTCACCGTCTTGGAATTCAATGTTGATATTATTTTCCAGGAAATAACGTTTCATGTATCCAGGGTAATAGCCTCTTGCCTGTACATCTGAGAAGAACAATGTTTTACGATCTTGATCAATCGCAGCAAACATATCTTCAGGTCTTGAGCTGTACGGATATGTGGTCATCGCTGCAATCATACAACCGATTTTCGCATCTGGAATGATTTCGTGTCCTGCTTTAACAGCTAGAGCACTTGCAACAAACTGATGATGCGCTGCTTGATATTGAATGCTCTTCTCGTCTTCGCCTTCTTCAAATACAAGGCCACCCCCTGTGAAAGGAGCATGTAACACAACGTTGATTTCATTAAAAGTCATCCAATATTTCACTTTATCTTTAAAGCGAGTGAACAATGTTTTAGCGTATGTTTCATAAAGACCCACAAGCTTACGGTTTCTCCATCCGCCGTAGTTTTTCACAAGTGCAAGTGGCATTTCATAGTGAGAGATCGTGACAACTGGCTCAATTCCATGCTTATGCAGTTCATCAAATACTTTTTCATAGAAAGCGAGGCCCGCTTCATTCGGTTCCGCATCGTCGCCATTTGGGAAAATACGTGGCCAAGAAATGGATAGTCTGAAGCACTTGAATCCCATTTCTGCAAACAGGGCAATATCTTCTTTGTAGCGATGATAGAAGTCGATCGCATCATGATATAAGTTAAGGTCTTTCATTGATTCATTGAATGGGTGCATAATACCGTGTGGTGATATATCGGCTGTCGACAAGCCTTTTCCATCTTTGTTATAAGCGCCTTCAATTTGGTTGGCGGCTACCGCGCCGCCCCATAAGAAACCTTTAGGAAATGTTTTTTCTAAATTCGTCATGTTGAATGCCCTCCTCATTTTCTTCTACACTGACTGTAAGCAATGTCTCTTTTACTGTAATCGCCCCATCTGTTTTCGCATCAACTTGTGCAAAATCATTTGTGTTGGTGACGATAATTGGCGTTGTTACATCATAGCCATCTTGCTGAATGCCCTTGATATCAAATTCAACTAGCAGATCTCCTGCTTGAACGAGATCACCTGACTGCACATGACTTGTGAAATGTTTACCGCCAAGTTTTACTGTATCAATCCCCACATGGATGAGAAGTTCTGTGCCTTGATCACTCTTTAAACCAATGGCATGTTTTGTTTGGAAAATGGTTTCAACCCTGCCATTGAAAGGTGCTACTACACGTCCAACTGTTGGGACAATGGCTGTTCCTTTACCCATGATTTCATTAGAGAATGTTGCATCATTTACTTGATTGAGCGGCTTTAGTTGACCTTCAAGCGGGCTTTGTACCACTTCATTTTGAAGCGCTACTGTGTCTTTCTTTTCTTCTGGTTTGTCTGCTTTTGTATCATCTTTCACTGGTACATCTTTGAACCCTAGAACAAGTGTCATGATGGTTGCTACAACAAAGCCGATCACTAATCCAATGATGGAGTAAACAAATGTCGGTCCAATGAACGTTGGGAGACCTGGAAGACCTGCTGACCCTGATATCACATATGACTTTACTTTGAAGATAGACATGAACACGCCGCCTGCTGCTGCACCAATGAGGGCTGCAAGGAACGGTTTTTTCAATCGCATGTTCACACCATACATAGCAGGTTCAGTAATACCCATTAACGCAGTGATACTTGTAGACATCGCCAATGATTTGAATGTTTTGTTTTTTGATCTTAAGAAGACACCGAATGCTGCGCCTGCTTGTGCCATATTCGCTACAAACATCATTGGAAGAATGAAGTCAAAACCGTTTAATGTAATGTTGTTGATCATGATTGGAAGTAGTGCATAGTGCATGCCCGTAATGATCAATGGTGACATAAAGCCACCGATTAAGAGTCCGGCCAAAATACCTGCATGTTTGAACAATAAATCAATTCCACCTGAAAGACCATTTCCGATAATCCCACCAAGCGGTCCAACCGCGATGAGCATAACTGGTACCACGACAAGAAGTGTAACTGTTGGAACAAGAATGATTTTTAGTGATTTCGGACTGTATTTTTCTGCGAATCTTTCCACATATGAGCCGAGCCAGATAGTGAGTAGAATTGGAATCACCGATGAAGAGTACACAACGGCAACCACTGGCAAGCCTAGAAATTCTGTATTTCCTGCACCTAGTAAAGCAGTGAGCTGCGGGTGCAGTGCGGCTGCTGCAATGGCAGCAGCGATATACTGATTTGTGCCAATTTTTTTGGCTACGCTTACAGCGAGCAGAATCGGTAAGAAGTAAAAGGCTCCGTCTCCGATAGCTGTTAAAATCGCATATGTGCTGCTTTTACCTGAGATCCATTGGAACGTCAGCATTAATGCCAAGATTCCTTTGATCATACCAGCTCCAGCGATGGCTGGAAGAATCGGTGTGAAGACACCAGAGATAAAATCGAAAAGCTTTGAAATCACATTTTGTTTTGATGCTTCTTCTGAATCGCCTGACTTTACATCTGTTGATAACCCAGAATCAGCAATCATTGCTTGATAGACGTTTGATACGTCGTTGCCAATAATGACATGGTATTGACCGCCGCTTTGATTCACGCCCATGACGCCGTCTGTTGATTGCAGCTTCTCTTTATCCGCTTTGCTTTCATCGTATAGGTTAAAGCGGAGTCTTGTCATACAGTGCGTGACATGCTTAACATTCTTTTCACCGCCGACAAGCTCTAGAACTTCTTTTGCTGTTTGTTTGTGGTTCATTGTGTTACCCTCCAATCGTTGATTTCATCTTGATATAGAAAAAACCTAAACATCCATTAATGCCCGAAAAATAGCGATTCAGACATTAATCGATATTTAGGTTTTGCCTGCTTAACCAGTAACAATCCTTCATAGCGATTGATCGTTATTCAATTTTATAAGCCTTTAGATACAAAAAAACCTAAATCATGCCTTATCAAAGATAGGGACAATGATTTAGGTTTTGCCTGCTTGACCAGTAACAATCCTAAAAGATTGTGGGTTATTGAGTTTATAGTTATAAATTAGCATGTTAATTTTGATATGTCAACGCTTTCTTTTTGATTTATTTTCTTTTTATGACTCGATCGATGTGCAAAGTTAAGTATAACATCTCATCTTCTATGAGACTTCGGTTGTATTCTTTTTGAACATAGTCATTAATTTTCTCCGCACATTGAAAAGCGGCTGTATTTTTTTCCTTTACCACTTCATACAGAAACTCATTTTGATTTTCCATTTGTGTTTCGTTAAACAGACGCTGTCCAAAAAACTTCAAATGCGTGACAAAACGGAAATAATTTAATGATTCTTCGTCCAAATCAATTTGGAAATGATACTTTACGATGTTCAAAATATCTTGAATCAGTTTTGTAATTTGAATGACATTCGGCATTTCCTCATTCAGTTCTGCATTGACAATATGCATCGCAATAAAGCCTGCTTCATCCTCGGGAAGATGGATGTTGAGCTTGTCCTGTATGATCCGAATCGCTTCTACACCACACATGAATTCCTCTTTGTACAGCCGTTTGATTTCCCAAAGCAAGGCATTTTTTATGTCCATTCCTTTTTGATGACGTTCAATAGCAAAGGTAATATGATCCGTTAATGTGACATAGATGCTGTCATTTAAATTTTTGTTAAGGGTCGTTCTCGCGTAATCGATAATTGCCTCACACACTTGCATATACTCGATCGGAATATCATAAAGCAGGGTTTTGAATTTTTCTGATATATCTTTATTTTGAATGGAAAATACTTTTTCGATACGTTCTTCGTCAATTGGGTCTCCGCTTTTCTTTTGAAACGCAATCCCTCTGCCCATAATGACCAGCTCATGCTGCTCGTCATCATACGCACTGACCACATTATTGTTGATTACTTTCGAAATGATCAATTGATCCCCCCCAGTACATTCCGCTTTTTCGAGCATTTCATTGTTGATTGATATGTCATTTTATTATTATTTTCAAAAAAGAGGACTTTAAGATGATTTTACATTTTTTTTTGATACGGTCAACTAGAAAGAATGACATATTACCTCTCAGAAATGACGATTTAGGGGCAAAAAGGCTAAAAATAGACAAAAAACACTCTTCAAAAAGAGTGTTTTTTACAAAATTAGGAGCAATCCCAGTTATAGACGACATTCTCGAAATGTTTTCGTTTGAGGTCTTCTGGTTTGATAAAAAAGTTAGCAATGCCGCAATCTCCCCACAACATGTCCACTTCATCATCTGAGTCAATTTGCAATAATAGCACAGTATGTTCTTGGTCTACATAGGTACGCGGGTCTTCTTGTGTAAAACCTGGGTATCCGCCAACTTTATGGCCAAAACCACTTGCTGTCTCATAAAATTCATCTAGCAATTGATCTGCTTCATCACCATCAATACCAACAGCATCTTCGAATAGATCCCAGCTTCGCTTTCCTGTGACTTTTTCAAAGCGGAAATCTTCTACACTGATCGTTTCGCTTGATAATTCACCTGTAATCGCGCCTTCCTTCGTAACTGGAAAATAAAAATCGTCAGGAATTTTCACGAATGAAAAATCAGTCAATAAGTCTTCTTCAGCTAAGAAAGGTTCCTCAATAAATTTGATCCGAAAATCTTTTTGCTCTGTTTTATGGTCAATATTCATCCCATAAAGATCATCATGTACAGAAATAAACACTTGCAAAAGTCCTGTTTCTGGGTAATCTTTCAGCTTTGGCAGCTGGCCGAAATTGATTTGTGCCAGCAGCTTCATAGGATGGCCTTCTCCATCAACGGGATATTCGTCGTTTTTTGGGAAATAAGGATCACCTGATATTTTGCTGTCATATGGTCCTGTTTTTCCTTGTTTTATCTGTAATTGAATCAGTGGTTTTTCAGTTTGATCTAACAATGGACGGTAAGGCGCAAGTACTTCTTGCAGCTTTGCTGATTGTGTCAAGATGGGCTTCCTCCTTATGTATAGGTCTAATGATCAAAACAGGTCTCTCTTTTTCTATCATACAGAAGTGTAACTTCCCTGTCAGTGAAAAACCGGTCAATATCATGACAAAAAACTCACTCCAACACGTTAAAAAACCTCCGATACGGCTGGAGGTTTTGTGATTCGTTTATTTATTTCACTTGATAATTCACTAAGTCTGTTGCCAATGTTTTCATCGTTTCGTTCGTTTCGTGCAGCCCCTCAATAATTTTTGTGAAAGTGCCAACGAGTTCTGCTTGATGTTCAGATGAAGCCACGATTTGTGCTATTTCTTCTTCCATTCCTTTGATAGAGCCTTGCACATCTTTTAGCGCTGTTTCAATATCAGTCGTTGCTTGCTTCGCGTGAGTAGACAGCTTTCTCACTTCCGTAGCAACCACCCCAAAGCCTGCACCTGCTTCACCGACTCTTGCAGCCTCAATGGATGCATTGAGTCCAAGTAAGTTCGTTTGATCAGAGATACCTTTGATGAGATTAGACACTTGATTGATTTTAGAGGAATTTTCGACAGTGGTTTTTGTATTTTGTAGAATTTGTTCACTTGTCGCTTGTAGTTCCTCTGAATGTGCAGCCACTTGCTGTACCATCGCGACCAGTTTTTCGGAAGCATCGTTACTTTCCGTCATAATGTGTTCTAATCGTTGTTGATTCGTTTGGTCATATGCTACACAGAAGGCAGCGATTACTTGACCATTGTCATCTTTAATCGGGACGGCGACGATGTCCATAGGAATACCGTACACCTCTTTAGGAATCTGGATAAATGATGGCTCTCTCCCATTTTTCAACATCGAAAAGTTTTGGAACCCGGGAGCTACAACGTCCCCTGCTTTAAACCCTAAGTCAATGTTCCCGTGCTGCTGATAATAAAGAACCTTCTCTTTCCCTAATACAGAAAAGGTTAGCTGCTCTCTCATAGCTAGTCCAACGATTGGTAAAGCGTCTATTATGTTATCAATTCTCTGTGACATTCGCTCACGTTCATCCTCTCTTTTTCTCAGTACACTCTCTTTATCGGTTCTTTATATGATCTATTACAGCCTGCAATGTGTACTAATATCAACCAAATGACCTAAGACATATAAAACAGCCACATTCTATTAAGAGAATGTGGCTGTTTTTAAAAAAAGAACATGCATATCAACACACTGATGACGATGAAAAAAAGATACATGCAGTCGATCCATGAAGTGCTGATGACATGATAATATGTTCTCTCCCTCGTCCCTGTGAAGCCTCTTGCTTCCATCGCAATGGCTAGTCGTTCAGATTTCCGTACGCCTTGCGTGAAAAGGGGGAGTGCATAACGTATAAAGGCTTTCCAGCTGTTTTTTTGCTTGTAACCTCTAATTTTATGTGCAGCCTTCATTTGCTTCAATTCACTTTGAAACAACGGGATAAACCGGAAGCCTGCCAGCATCCCATATGCCCATTTGGGTGACATTCGGCATTGATGGATTAAGCTCATCATAAAGGCCGTCAAATCAGTTGTTGATGTAAAAAGGAGACCAAATGTTACAAAGCCAAGCATTCTAAAAGAAATGGTCAGCCCATTTCTTAAACTCTCCTCTGTGATATGAAACCATGCCCACTTCCAAACTGTATGATCTCCCTTGCCAAAGGCCGCCATCATCCAAAACACGAGAATGAAAAAGAGCAGATAAGGTACAAGTCTGGTGATGAGGTATTTCAAATTCCAGCCGCCTAGGACAAGTCCAATTCCAAGTGCAAACAGCCAGATGATGAACGTCGTTTTAGGATCAGAAATCGCCATCAGACAGCACATCGCAAGGAGATGGGCGAGTAATTTCATGACTGGATTTACAGTGGATAGAAAGGAGTGATTACTTTGCAATCGTCATCACTTCCTTTCTTTCAGCCATATAGCGATAATGTAACGGCACTCTCAGCTCACACGAAGTGACAAGTTCCTGATGAGAAAATAAATCAAAAGGCGAACCATCATATACATGCTCCCCTTGATGAAAAACAAGCACCTGATCAGCGCACTCATCGACGAGTTCCATATCATGTGTGACCATGATAATGGTGGTGCCTTGTCGTTGACGTTCTTTTAAACGCCGGATTAACTCCCTCGCCGTTTTCTCATCCTGCCCGAAGGTCGGCTCATCTAAAATGAGAACATCCTGATCAAAAAGAAGCATCGTGGCAACACTTAATCTTCTTTTTTGTCCTAAACTTAAGGTGAAAGGATGCACGTCTCTATGCTTCTCTAGGCCGAACTCTGCCAATAGCTGATTCGTTTTTTCTTGCACCACAGACTCTGGCCAATTTCGCTGTCTCCCACCAAATGCGATTTCATCAAACACTGTGTCCTGTATAAATTGAAGTTCTGGATTTTGAAATACAAAGCCGGCTTTTTCATATAATGTTCGGTCAGACCACTTTTTCAGGTGTTTTCCTTTTAAGAAAATGTGACCTTTCTTTATTGGTTCTAAACGTATGACATGTTTAAGAAACGTACTTTTTCCGCTTCCATTTTCACCGATGATCGCAACCCAATCTCCTGCTTTTATATCCAGATGCAGGTCATCTATAATGCTTTTTTTTCCGTAGCTTAGTTGTAGATGATCTGTGCGAATGATTGTCTCTCGATCTGTTGATGACACTTTCTCATGCCGTACTTTTCTCGCCTCAAAGGTTTGCAAGAGTGTTTGACTCAATGGATGAAACGGATTTTGTACGACAGTGGACCATTTCTCGGGAAATATTTTCGGACGCCAAATGCCGGCCTCTTTCATTTCTCCCTCAAATGTGTTCATCACATCTTTTGGCGTTCCATCTGCTATGATACAGCCTTGATGATCTAATAAGATCACCCGATCCATCCACTCGATGACACCGTCTAACACATGCTCCACAAAAATCATCGTCTGGTTCTGTTCAGCCGAAAGCTGCTGAAGCAATTGAAATATCTCCATTCTTCCTGCTGGATCAAGCTGTGCAGTCGGTTCATCAAAGAACAGGACATCTGGCTCTAATGCTAGTAAACAAGCAAGCGCCAACCGCTGCTTCATGCCGCCAGATAAGGTATGAATATCTGTATTTGGGTCAATATCCAGCTGTACCTTTTTCATGAGATGCTGAATGATATTATCCATTTGTTCACGAGGGACAGATCGATTCTCTAAGCTAAACGCAATTTCTTCATTGACTCGGTGCATACAAAACTGCGAATCTGGGTCTTGAAACATGACACCAGTATGCCTTTGCCGCATCACTTCTCCCTGTACTTCAGCTTCCATATGCTCTGGAATAATGCCAGCAAGCACAGAAATCAGCGTAGATTTCCCGCTTCCACTTGGTCCTAATATCAGCACCTTTTCCCCCTTTTGAATAGAAAGAGATACTTGATGAAGAACGGGATTCGGCTGTTCATAAAAACGGACAGTGAGATTACTGCACGCGAGAAATGAATCCATGCTGGTCACCCTTACTTCGTTTTTCTTTCATGATGGCATATTGATTCAGCACACCCGTTTTAGATAAGGCATCCACCACCACTTTTGCTAAGCAACCACCGAGTAACATCCCGCTAATGACTTGAGTGACAAGTGTCATGAGTAACACTTGAGGCGTGTAATAGCCGAATCCATTGGCAATGAGGCTATATGCCATTGCCCCTACTGCTGCAAAGGCACCAGACAACATGAGTGTCCACATGCGATATCGCTTATAGCCAAATAGAGCGAAGGCGATTTCTGCTCCAAGTCCTTGGCATACACCAATCAAAAGCGCAGAAAGACCGAAGTGGCTGCCTGTCAGTAATTCCACGGCGGCGGCAGCTGTTTCTGCGATGAGGGCAGCTCCTGGCTTTTGGATAATGTAAGCAACGATTGGACTGGCAATGACCCAAATTCCGAACATGATGTTGCCTCCTGCTGGACCGACAAGGGCTGTAATCGGTAAATAAAGCGTCGACCACCCTAAATAGATAACTCCGCATGCCACTGATAAAATGACAGCGAGAACGACTTCTTTCATCTTCCATGTCATGAAGAATGCACCTCCATTTGGACAGGCCACTCTTCGACAGTAAAGGCCATGTCCCAGAATTTATACTCAAGCTGACAGCTTAAGATGAAGTGCTGTTTCATTTTCTCCTTTTCCTTCTCACTTGCTCCTTCCGCCCACTGATCAAGCCGTTTGCAAAGCTCCACTGTAACAGAGTCCGTTAACCCGCCATAAAACGTGATCCACTCATAGAATGGATGGGCAGGATCGGGCTCTACATCTCTGAGCATTCGTTTGCCTATTTCCCAATAGGTCCAAGGGCAAGGGAGCAAAACCGCAATGATTTCTCCTAGCGTCCCTTCCTCGGCGACTTGCAGCATGTGATGAATATAGTGATGAGCACTTGGCGCCAAAGATGCACCTTGCAGTTCATCATAAGCGACACCTGCCACCCGGCAAAGGTTTTGATGAGGATGTGTCTCACTATCAAGGACAAAAGCCATTTGTTGATGGAAAAAGGTAATGTCCTCTCTGTCTGTACATCTGCTAATGGCTGCCGCATAAATTTTAATAAAGGCATTTAAATATTCTGCATCCTGTTTGACATAATGAATGATCTGTTCCTTTTCGAGTTCTCCTGCTGCAAGTCCTCTCACAAACGGATGCTGATAAATCGCTTCAAATAATGGTTCTGCTTCTTGCCTTAATTGCGTTGAAAATGTCATAAAAAAAGCCTCCTCTTTTTCAGTTGAATAAATGAAAAAGCCACCCCAAATGGAGCGGCCTTCTTATCGATTCAATCATGAATAAGACAAGGTCCTGCTCCACTTCCCTCCGCTAGTACAAACTAGATCAGGTTCAAAGGGTCCAAGATTTCCTCTTGTCTCAGTCATACATGACTCCCCTAGTGGACTTTTGTCATTTAATTATCTTTACTCTACACATGTGGCGATTTGATGTCAACCGCCGATCTTAATTCAATGTATTGATCGTTGGCAGCTTCTCGATCCCTGCTGCATAGTAGAAATTAAGGACACTGAAGAAATCAATTGGCTTTCCTGTCTTTATATCAACAGCCAAAATATGATCGCCATAATTGGTCAGATCATCAATGTCTAAACGCCTTGGCGTTGTCTTTCCGAGAGTATCAACAAAGCTGCTATGGTAGTACTGCCCACTAGCAAACGATGATTCATGATACATAAATAATGTCTCCACATCTAAGTATACAAGAATGGCCTCAGAGGAACTTGCATATGGAGCAGAGTACGATACTGGTGCCGAAATACTTTTCACTTTTACACTGTCAACAGAATGCGTTCTCTGTTGATATTTTCCATCATATGAGAAATAAAATACACGCTCCCATTTATAATCGGCGGTCTTAGATTGTTTGTTATACACTTTTGTACCATTTGCGAAAACATCCCCATTGGCATACGCAGCAACAAAGTATTGCAATGTTGATGATAGGGATTCAGCACCTGTGAAATTTGGTGGGTTTTTTGCGTTCACCTGTAATGTATATGAGTCTCCAAAGTCTCCACCGCTAGTAATACCAAACGCATAATCCCCCGCTGGTAAATTGCTTAACGCAAGCAGACTGCCTGCTGGTTGAATCAGATCCGTTGGATAAGCTTGTCCTTCTTCATAATCAATAACAAATAACTGAACGAAATAATCAGTATTTGGAGAGGTAATCCGGCTGATGAGCGCCTGAGGAGACGATGTACTTAAGAACCATAAATCAACTGGATCTTCCTCGTTTAAAACTGCCGATTGATTAATGGCTAGTCCATCAATAGAGCGAACGGCAGACGTACGCATCTTTCCATCTGCAGCCGCTTTTCGTTTAATACTTATTCCCTTTTTCTTATCTACTTTAAATGATTTTTTTACTTCCTTCTGTTGAACCGCAGTCCCTTTATCCTGTTTTTCAAACGACTCTTGCACTTGCTGAATGGCTTTTTCAGTCAGTGGCGATACTTTTTCACTTGATTTTGGTGTATCTTCTGCTTTGATTGCTGGTGAAAATAAACCTGTTGTGACCAATAAAATAGACAGTAAGGCGGCGGTGATTTTGACATAAAATGCTCTCACAGGAACATCCCCTTTTCCCTAATTTGGGTTTTTTACCCTGTGATTATTTTACCATTTTTCTAATACTTGTTTTGGACTTTTTTAGGAAATTTTTATAACAAAAAACCAGCCGTATGAGTCACGACTGGTTTTTTAATGATTTATGCAATGGTTTTGACAAATAAGCGTGCTGTTTCTGCACTTGATCCTGGATTTTGTCCAGTAATGATTTGTCCGTCTACAACAGCGAATGGCGCAAATGCATCGCCTTTTTCAAATGCTGCCCCTTGCTCGCGCAGTTTTGTTTCCAATAAAAATGGAACTTTAGATGTCAGCTGAACAGCATCCTCTTCCTCATTTGTGAATCCTGTTATTTTCTTGCCGTCGATAAATGATTTTCCATCACGATCCTTCACATCAACAAAGGCAGAAACGCCATGGCAAACTGCCCCAACGGCTCCATTTTTGTCTGAAATCGCTAAGATCGCATCGGCAACCAGTTGATTGGAGGCAAAGTCGATCATTGGCCCATGTCCTCCAGCAAAGAAAATGCCATCATACTCAGCTGGGTTTACATCTGTCAGTGCCTTTGTGTCTTGAAGTAATTCATACACATCTTGATATTGTGCTGGAACTCCTTCAGGAATTGAATTTTTATCGATCGGTACTGTTCCACCTTTTATTGAAACGATTTGCACGTTTAGTCCATTTTCTTTAAAAATATGAAATGGCTCGGCCAATTCTTCTAGCCATAAGCCTGTTGGGTGTCCGTTCATTTCTGAGCTGCTTGTTGATACTAATAAAACGTTCTTGCTCAACTTGATCATCCTTTCTATTTATCATGTGGCTATTTTACATTTTGCACAATTAAATAACAAGCAATCAGACTTAGATACAACTCTTTATGTTATACCCGATTTTTCAAAAAATATAGCCTCACTTCAAATCTAATCATTCTGTCACATTCTATTGACAGGGAATTTCATGTAAAATTGTGATGAAATGATATAATATGAGAAACAA
This sequence comes from Bacillus sp. BS1807G30, assembly GCF_040047675.1. Classification (NCBI taxonomy): domain Bacteria; kingdom Bacillati; phylum Bacillota; class Bacilli; order Caryophanales; family Bacillaceae; genus Bacillus; species Bacillus sp. BS1807G30. The sequence goes on from NZ_CP157353.1 coordinate 3,548,329, forward strand.
TTGACAGACCTCTTGCGCTAGAGGGAATTTAAAAGGAGTGGAAAAAGAGATGAAAACCTATTCGATTGTGATGATTATCATCACGCTCTGTATCATATTGGCTGTCTTTTTAATGAATCTTACGGGCGTCATGTATGGAAAAATCATATTGGCTGTCGCTGTTGCCCTTTGTCTTACGTCCATTATTCGTTTGATGGGAATGCGTAAAAGATAAAAGCCGCCCTCTGGGGCGGCTTTACTGTGTAGACAAACCCTCGCATTCGGTGTCAGTCCTGCGCTTCGGTGCTCACCAATGTCAAATTCGCTCCGATGCTCGTCCTTCCTAAACTGCAAAGGTTTTCTATCACGCTGATAGGATTATATAGCCAGGATAAGTGCAATTAATGCAAGAAAAGCTGGTAACCCTTGTTTGATGATAATCGATTTATTAGACGTCACACCGCCAAATACTGCTGCGATGAACACACAAAGAACGAAAAATAGCTGAATCATATATCCTACGGTATTCGAACCAAGAATGAGCCCCCAAATGAGTCCAGCAGCTAGAAAGCCATTGTATAGCCCTTGATTAGCAAACATCACTTTCACATTTGGATCCTTTTGTAAGTGTTCAGGCAGATTGAAAGATCTTTTCGCCATTTTTGATTCCATAAAAAACATTTCTAGTAACATGATGACAATGTGCTCTAAAGCGACAATTCCTACTAAAATCATTGCTAAAATATTCAATTTAGTGAATTCCTTTCTGATAGACGGTCTCGTATTTGTATTTTGTCCGTGTATAAATCAAAGTCTTGGATTAGCTCTAACGCCTCATGAAAACGACTTTGTGGAATGTCTTTCATTTTTCTTACACCAAATTCCTTTTTAATAAAAGCCATGATGGTATTAATATGAAGCTTACCGTGGCCATCATACTCTAAATGGCTGCAAAAAGTCTGCATCGTCCCTCGAATCACCTTTAATTGCTTGGCAGTGACACAACTCATTGGTAACGCTCATCCTTTCTTGGTTTTTTAACAACTAAAAAGAACATTGAATGAAAGAAAAACCTTCCAATCTCTATTATATAATGGTTTCATTCGGATATCAAAATAAAAAAGAACAAACATTCGATCAAAGACGAGTCATACGCTAAAAATCCATGTCTTAACGTATCAAAAAGCCGGATTCATGGATAGAATCCGGCTTTTTGTTTAGTTGTTTTTGGAAATTAATACCTTTCCAACAGAACGGTCCTTACTTTGTCCGACGACTTTAAAGGATAGGCCGTATGTTGGCACATCACGTCCTGCATCCGGGTTATTTGGATTCACATAGTTCTTTTTATCACTAAATGTACGCGTTGGGCGGATATAGCGATCCTCTAAGGTTAAGCCTGTTGTCGCTGTATAATCAATATTCAGCTTCGTGCTTGGATTCAAAGAGAATGCTGCATCATGTACTTGGAAACCTGTCGCTGCAATAGAGCCGTCACTCCATTTCAACACTTGTTGATCTGCATCTACGACTCCAAGGAAGCCGTTCCCTGGATGTTTTCCAACCCAGTTATCACTGTACGATTGATCGACGTACCACACGACCAAACCGTTATTATAGCTCATCAGACTTGCTCCTCGTTTGATATGCTTTAAGCCTTTATCGACATCAGCATAAGAGCGCCATTCTAGTAAATAATACTGAGCGGCATATTGTTTTCCATTAGATTGAGAGAATCCATTAAAAGTGAACGTGGACGTTCCTTCGGCATCATCTGACCACACTTTTGTTCCATCTGCTGTAATCTTTAGATCATCTACAAATAAACCTGGCAGTGAATATCCTGCATCGGTTGTATAGCGGAATTGCAGATCGATCTTCTTCCCTGCATAAGCAGAAAGGTCAAAGGATGCATCTACCCATCCATCTGATTTTCCATCGATGCCATTGCCTTCATTCGCTCCTGCCTCATTTCGATCATTCGTAATATTACCAGCAATGGTTGTCCATTTGTCTGTCCCAGTTTCACGAACTTCTACATACGCATAGTCATAATCTTCTTCGATATCGTACCATGCTTTAAACGTAAGCTCGGCTTTGCTTCCCTTCGACAAATCAATCCCTGATGTCGTCATGGTAGCATTCAAATTGTCACCTGTTCCGCTGAAGTATGAATATTGCCCTTGTGCAGGCTGAGTGACCACAATCTCTTTATCTGGCAAATCGACTCGAACCGCATCATGGTTGGTTCCTTTTGTTGCTGCTTCATCGATTAAAACTGTTTTGCTTTTTGTTAATGTCTTACCATCAATGGTTTTTCCAGAAAGCCAATTGCCGCCATGCAGGTTTTGAAGCATTTCTTTTGCATATGGACTAAAACCTGTTGGTTCCGTACCAGGTACTTTACCTGCCCAGCTTCCGCTTGACATGATAGACCAATAAGAAACGGGCTCTCCTCTGCCTGTGTATTGTGTATCGTATTCATCAGGTAGACCAAGATCATGTCCAAATTCATGTGTGAACACGCCTGCTGCGCCATCTTCAGGCTCAATCGTATAATCTAGAGCGCCTAACTTTCCGCCTTGACCCACTTCTGATTCAGTGTTTGGAATCTCAAATACATCACCAAGTGACCAGCGATGCGACCAAATCGCGTCAGAGCCAAGCTGTCCGCCGCCAGCTTCTTCACCTACGCCAGCGTGTACAACCATGAGGTGGTCAATGATACCGTCCGGCTCATTATAAACACCGTCCCCATCCATATCATAGCGGTCCCATTGATCATATTCACCAAGGTCAATGTTTGGATCCTTTGCCGCTGCTTCGAGGGCTTCTTTCACCAATTCGCGCGGTCTGCCGTCACTGCCTGATTCGTCTGGTACGTTCCCACCATAATATGCTGCTTCATGCTTGGCTGTATACCATCCAGCTACTGTTCCACTAATCGTGTAGCTTCCACCAGACTGCTTTTCATAATATTGTTTCATAGATACTTTTCTTTTACCATCTGGACCGATGTAGCCATTTTTTCCGAAAAGCATATCTTGGTAATGCTGCTGATCGTACTTGTCATAGTACATATCAGTCTCTTCTTTTTTAATACTATTATGCTTATAATCTTTAAAATCTACTAATAATACCAAAACTTTATCATTACGGACGTCGCCTTTATATTTTTCCTTTTTCACCGGCTTTACTTGATTGCCTTCTTTTCCTTTATGCTTCTTTAACTTTTTCTTTTTGGCTAATTTATTATGTACATTTTGTTTGTATTCTTTTAGGAATTCAGGTTCTTCTGTTAAGGTACTTGCGCTTTGTTTCATCGCTGCTTCTTCTTTTTTCTTTAGGTAGTTTTTTAATGCTTTTTGGGTTTCTGCCTCATTGGCATTCTTTTTGATCTTTCCTTGTTTTTTCAAGGCTTTGATGAGGCGGTCTTCATTGACAACACTTGCGTCGAATGGAATACCTGAATAATGACCGCCATCTGAGGATGTTGACTTTTCTGAGGTGTGGGCAGATAGAGGGGTGCTGAAAGCTGTCAATGTGCCTAAACTGAGGACAGCTGTTAGTGCGATGCTCGTCCATTTCCCTTTTTTCATATTGGTTCCTCCCTAATTTGGTAATAAATAATATCTAATTCTAGCATATTCCAATATACTTAAGTCGAAAAACATTTTATTTTCAGAAACTTTGTGGAAAATGCACAATACGAGATTGAAATAGGTGGAACGAATTGTCGAAAATAAAAGAACCCTAGGCTATAAATGCCTAGGGTGTTTGTTGTTTTTCTATGAAAGCTGCTCTCCTTGATATGCAACAACATCAAGTGGAGCGGCTAAAAATTCTTTTGCCTTTGCGACGAAAGCTTGGAAATGTGCACTTGCATTATGGCTTTGAACCGCTGCTTCATCTTTCCACACTTCGACCATTAAAAAGGTGTTTTCTTTCTCTGTATCCTTGAAAAGCTTGTAGGACACATTGCCTTCTTCTTCCTGTGAAGCTTTCATTAAACCGTTGATTTCTTCTAGAAATACGTTTTCTTTCTCTGGATGAATGGTCATCCCTGCATGAATAATAATCATATGATCGTCTCCCTTTTTTTAAAAATTATTTCCACTCTGTGATGCGATCGATCGGTAAACGGTAAGAAGCATACCCTTCGTCAGCTGCTTTCCCAATGGATAGAAGCATAACTGGTACATAGCGCTCTTTATCCCAGCCGAATGTTTCAGCGATGACTTCTTTGTCATATCCGCCAATTGGGTTTGTATCATAGCCATGCGCACGAGCAGCAAGCATCAGCTGCATTGACACAAGTCCACCGTCAATTAAGATCGTTTCACGATTCACTTGCTCTGGAAGAGCTTCAAAATGTGCAGTTAATGCAGCAATTTGTCTTTCTTTTACTTCCTGCGGCATGTAGCCATTTTCTACTGCTTTTGAATAAATTTCTTCTAAGTATTCATTGTTTTTCATATCTGCAAACACAGCGATGACAGCTGATGATGTAGCTACTTGTGTTTGGTTGAATTTTGCGAGTGGTGCAAGCTTTTCTTTTCCTTCTGGGCTGTCAATGACCATGAAGCGCCAAGGCTGTGCATTCACTGATGATGGTGCTGTGGTTGCCTCTTCTAAAATCTCTGTCATTTCTTCTTTGCTAATTTTCACTGCTGGATCATAGTTACGAATGGAGCGGCGCCCTTTCATAATATCCATAAAATCGTTTGTTTTTAAAGTTGTAGCCATGTGTAACACTCCTTTAGGTTGTTTGAATCTTTTCGATGTTTTGTTGTATACGGATGAGCACATCAGTGAGAAGCTTTCGTTCTTCATCACTTACGTTTTCAAGCATTTCTGAGATAAATCGTTCTTTTTCTTTTTTAGAAGCTTCGATTCTTGTTCTGCCTTCATCTGTCAGACGAACAAGCGTGACTCGATTATCTTCCGGCTTTCTTCTGCGCGTGACCATTCCTTTTGTTTCTAACTGTTTTAAGTGACGCGTCACAGCCGCACTATCAATATTTACTTTTTTCTGCAAATCGGATTGGCTGATTTCGTCGGCTTGGAATAACAGTGATAGCAACTCCAGTCTTGATTGGCTGATGCCCGTGCATGCTTCGAACTTCACACCCATCATACGGTTCACGCACTGCAAACGATATAATACCTCTGCTTCTTCAGAGCAAAATGCAGTCAATGCCATCCCCTCTTTTCTATTCAGATCAATTAGTTGATATATCAATCATTGACTCGTCAACTAATATACACCCATTGTTTCATGATTGCAAGAGGTTTGTTTCATAAAGTGAAATTTTTTATTTCAATCAAAAAAGACGAGCTTTTGCTCGTCTCAGACCGTAGACAAAGGGCTAAAATGTAATTTATTTTAGCCCTTTGTCTTCTTTTCAGCGTGAAAGAAAACCTTTGCAGTCTAGGAAGGACGAGCAATGGAGCGGAGCGAATTTGACATTCGTGAGCACCAGCGCGCAGGACTGACAACGAATGCGAGGGTTTGTCTTCACGCTGGGACGAGCTTTTGCTCGTCTTAAGAACTTGGTGTTGTTGTTGGTCCCACATAGTAGCTGATAAATCCAATGATCATCAAGACAACAAAAATAAAGAGAATGAGTTTGAGCATTCTCATGGTTTATCCCCTCCCACTCATCTAACTTATCATATCTAGAAGAAGCGCTACCTAAAATTTACATAAAAAAGACAAAAGCGATTCATCACTTTTGTCTTTTTCTCTTTATTCTGTAATCACTGTATGAATCAAAGTCGGAGCATCGGCATGGTCATCAATGCGGATGTTGTCATAAATTTTCTCCATGACATTCGCAACATCTTCACGGTTTGCATGCAGCGTCACGAGAGATTCACCTTTTTCTACACGATCGCCTACTTTTTTGTTGAGCATAATGCCAACAGATAGGTCGATTTCGTCTTCTTTTGTTGCACGTCCTGCTCCAAGAATCATCGCTGCAACACCGATTTCGTCTGCGACGATTTCAGCGATCACACCTGATTCTTTTGCCGGCACTTCGATTTGATAAGGTGCTTGTGGCAGTTTTTCCGGTTGATCTACAATCGAGCCGTCTCCACCTTGGTTTTCTAAAAATTCCTTGAATTTCTCAAGTGCTTTGCCGTTTTTCATGACTTCAATTAGCTTTTCTCTTGCTTCATCAAGTGTCTCTGCTTTTTTCGCAAGAACGACCATTTGACTTCCTAATGTGAGCACAAGCTCGTTTAAGTCTTCAGGGCCTTCACCTTTAAGCGTGTCAATCGCCTCTTTCACTTCAAGGGAATTTCCAATCGCTAATCCTAACGGCTGAGACATGTCTGAGATGACAGCCATCGTTTGTCTGCCAACATTATTTCCGATACGAACCATTGCTTTTGCAAGCTTCTCAGAGTCTTCAGGTGTTTTCATGAAAGCACCTGCACCTGTTTTCACATCTAATACGATTGCATCTGCGCCAGCAGCGATTTTCTTACTCATAATAGAGCTTGCAATGAGCGGAATTGAGTTAACAGTTCCTGTCACATCACGAAGGGCATACAGTTTTTTATCAGCAGGTGTCAGGTTGCCTGATTGTCCAATGACCGCTACTTTATGACGGTTCACCAGCTCGATGAACTCGTCTTTTGTAATTTCAACGTGGAAGCCTTTGACTGCCTCTAGCTTGTCGACTGTTCCACCCGTATGTCCAAGACCACGCCCAGACATTTTTGCAACAGGTACATCAAGTGCTGCAACAAGAGGAGCGAGTACAAGCGTTGTTGTATCGCCTACACCACCTGTTGAATGCTTGTCTACTTTAATACCGTCGATAGCAGACAGGTCAATTGTGTCCCCTGAGTTTGCCATAGCAAGTGTTAAATCTGCACGTTCTTGATCCGTCATATCTTGGAAGAAAATCGCCATCGCCAAGGCACTTGCTTGGTAGTCAGGAATTGTTCCGTCCGTATAACCTTTGACAAAGAAAGAAATTTCCTCTGAAGATAATTCTTTTCCGTCACGTTTTTTCGCAATGATATCTACCATTCTCATTGTTTTCACCATTCCTTCTTTAGTTTAGTAAATCAAACCGACAACGCCTGCTGTTAAGAAGCTGACAAGTGTTGCACCGAATAACAGCTTTAATCCAAAGCGTGCGACAACGTTTCCTTGTTTTTCATTCAAGCCCTTAACGGCTCCAGCAATGATACCGATAGACGAGAAGTTCGCAAATGACACAAGGAATACAGAAATGATCGCTTCTGTACGAGCAGTGAAATGGAAGGCATCGCCAGAAAGAATTTGCATCGCCACAAATTCGTTAGACACCATCTTGGTCGCCATAATACTTCCTGCTTGTACTGCTTCGCTCCATGGTACACCAACAATAAACGCAAATGGTGCAAACACATATCCAAGTACATCTTGGAAAGAAACACCGATGGCAGCTGTGAAAATGCCATTAATCATCGCAATTAATGCAACGAATCCAATCAACATCGCAGCCACAACAATGGCTACTTTGAAACCATCCATAATGTATTCGCCGAGCATTTCGAAGAAAGATTGTCTTTCCTCTTCTACGACTTCAAGCATGTCTTCGTCTTTAGACACTTCATATGGATTGATGATAGACGCAATAATAAATCCACCAAATAGGTTCAGCACAAGTGCTGTAACAACGTACTCCGGTTTAATCATTTGCATATACGCACCGACAATGGACATTGATACAGTCGACATCGCAGATGCACACAATGTATAAAGACGCTGTTGAGGTAATAATCCAAGCTGTTTCTTAATGGAAATGAACACTTCGGATTGACCTAAAATCGCTGACGCTACGGCGTTGTAAGATTCTAGTTTCCCCATTCCATTGACTTTACTAAGCAAATACCCAATTCCGCGTACGATCAGCGGAAGGATACGCCAATGCTGCAGGATACCAATCAAGGCAGAAATGAAGACGATCGGCAGCAAGACATTGATAAAGAAAGTTGACGCATTATCATTCATTAAACCGCCAAATACGAAGTTGATCCCTTCACCAGCATAGCCTAGAAGCATTTGGAATCCTTTTGCAAAGCCACCGACTAGGAAGTTCCCAACACCTGTATTGAGCAGAATATAACCTAAAATAAATTGCAGTACAATCATGACAATGACTGGACGGAATTTCACTCGCTTTTTCCCGTTACTTGCCAGCCATGCAATGGCGAGAATCACCAGCAAACCGATAATACCAATGACGTATTTCATGTTTTTCCTCCTTGAATGAATTCGTTTACATTAATGTGCTTGTATAGAACAAACCCTATTTCGCAAACAAATTGCGGAAGAAAATCCCAGAAATGAGATCCTTCCGCATATGACTTTTTCATCATCTAATGAGTCATGAATGTTATCCTACCATAGGATCGTATGAATTAATAGTCTTTAGAAGGAGCTGATTGATCCCCTTTAATAATGGAAACGCCTGCACTGGCACCGATGCGGGTTGCGCCTGCAGCTGTCATCGCTTCTACGTCTTCTTTTGTTCTTACGCCGCCTGATGCTTTGACACCGATGTCAGGTCCAACTGTTTTACGCATTAATGCGATGTCCTCAGCTGTTGCACCGCCTGTACTAAATCCAGTCGATGTTTTGACGAAATCAGCGCCAGCTTTTACAGAAAGTTCACAAGCTCGTACTTTCTCTTCATCTGTGAGTAGACAAGTTTCAATGATGACTTTCACTAAGGCTTTGCCTTTTGCTGCGTCTACAACGGCACGAATATCTTGTTCAACTGCATCATATTCGCCATCTTTCAATGCCGCAATATTGATGACCATGTCCACTTCAGTTGCACCGTTTTCAATGGCATCCTTTGTTTCAAATGCTTTCACTGCTGTTGTGTTTGCACCTAACGGGAAACCGATAACTGTACATACATCAACGCCTGTTCCTTCTAGTTCTTTCGCCGCAAGAGATACCCAAGTTGGGTTCACACAAACGGAAGCAAATTGATATGTCTTTGCTTCTTCTAGTAACTGCATGATCGCAGCTTTAGATGTATCTGGTTTTAGTGCTGTATGATCAATGAGCTTTGCTATTGTCATGGTTCACACTTCCTTTTAATTATGATACTTTCATCATAAATGACTGTTGAACAATTGTAAACATAGTTATGAAATTTTGTTCATCTATTTTGTGACATTTAAAAGAGCTCTTGCTGTGTGCTGATCGATCATCAATACGTTCGCATATTTTCCTCTCAGCGCCCCATGGATAGAAGCAACCTTTCGATGTCCACCAGCAACAAGAATGGAGCGCTCTTTTGTTCTCAAATCATCAAGCTCCACCCCGATTGTGCGATTGTTAATCGCTTCACTGCAAATGCGTCCTTCTTGATCATAAAAACGCGAACAGATATCTCCAACACTGGATGTCTTGAGTAGCGCCTTTTCTTCTTCACGGAAATAACCGAGTCTAAACAAAAGCGCCTCATCTCTTACCGTCCCAACAGTAAACACAGCGATATTTGCCTGTTTGCCCATTTCAATAATGCGCTGGATATGTCTGTCCTGTTCGACCATCTCTTTAACGGCGGCACTATCGAACACAACAGGCAGCGGCAAATAGCGTGGTGCCGTTTGAAAAGCTGATGCAAACAGCTGGATCGTTTCCGCAGAATATGTATTCACATGTGAATGGCTGATTCCACCTTTCAGCTGAACAACTTCTACCCCTTTTACCTGTTTAGGTTGCATCTTTTGAGCAATTTGATACATCGTGGTGCCCCAGCTCACTCCAACGATATCGCCGTCTTTCACCGTATTCTGAAGATAATCTGCACCAAACCGGCTCAAGTAATCAGTAATCGTTGGATAATCGTCCTTTGGTGAAAATACCACATGAGCCTCGAGCAGATCATATTTTTCTTTCAGCAATGAGGACAGCTCATTTAAATCCTCAAATGGGTCCATCACTGTAATTTGGACGTACCCTTTTTCCTTCGCATACTGAAGCAGACGAGACACCGTTGGCCTCGACAGGTCAAGCTGCTTAGCGATTTCCTGCTGACTGTAATCAGATAAGTAATAGAGCCTTGCTGCTTCAATACTTAATTGCTGTTTCTCCCGATCCATTCGTACGCCTCCTTTTTTCCTCTATCATAACAAATTGTTCACTTCACCATGCACAAATGTTCATTTAAAGAAAATGGTGTAGGCTGCGTGAAAGGTCTCTTGCTTCTCTAAAGTTTGAATGCCGAATTTCTCCTTATACTGCCCATTCGTCCCTTCCATATCAGCGATCCCATACCAAGGCTCAATACAAACAAAAGGAGCCATTGTTCCCTTTTCTTGATCATATGGAGACCAAATACCAACGAACGGAAAACCACTGAGATCGACCTCAATGCCGTGACCTGCTTGAGAAGTCAATGATACTTGATGAATATGACTAAAGATCATTGCATCGTTCTGAAAAAGTTCTGGGCGAAGTTGAATCGGCTCAAACTCAACACCTTTCTCCTTCTCTCTCACAAGTGAATCATGAAGTTCATATTGGACTGGATCATGTTCGGTGGAAGGTGCCAATGTGAGTGAATAATCAGCTGTCTGCTCACCTTCAACAAGCGGAACATGAAATGCCGGATGCCCGCCAATTGAGAAATACATCGTGCCATCTCCTTCATGAACAATTTCCCAGGAAATCGTTAGTCCATTTTCCGACAGTGCATAACTGATGCGCGCTGTAAATTCATACGGATATTGTGACGTGTGACGGCCATTTGATTGATATTGAAAAACCACCTGATCTTTTGCTTCTTCAAATAGTTCAAAATCAACATCACGCAAAAATCCATGCTGCGAGAGTTGATACGTTTGATCGTCTATCTTGTATTGATCATCCTTCAACCGTCCGACAATCGGAAATAAGACGGGCGACACCCTGCCCCAATAAGCAGGGTCACCAGACCACATATATTGACGTCCACTTTCTTTATGAAGCACCTCTCTCACCTCGGCACCTCTCTCATTGATTTGAACCAATAACAGATCATTTTCAATCGTTCTCATTCAACACATCCCCTTTCCTTCTTCTTTTATTATGACAGGGATTTTCGGTTTGAGTATAAAAATAAGAATCCCTCAATCCTTAGAAAGTTTCTTCATATAAAAAAATTTTAAAAAAGACAGAAATTCGCCAACAAAATGTAATGCTGATTCGTCTAATCTTATATAAAATAAAAGAATCGTTGTTCTTTTGGAGTGACAACAAAAAAGACGCGTTTGACATTGATGGGGGATTCTTTTTCATGAACAGCAAGGAAAACCGTTTACGTTACATATTAGGATTAGATGGGCTGAGAGCTGTTGCCGTATTGGCGGTCATTGCTTATCACTTACATATTGAACCCGCAAGCGGCGGGTTTCTTGGCGTTGATTTGTTTTTTGTGATTTCTGGTTACTTGATTACAACCATCTTGCTGCATAAGCAGGATTTGGGTTATCAAGAGCTTCTGCCTTTTTGGATGGGCCGCATCAGAAGGCTGCTTCCAGCTGCCTACGTCATGATTTTTTTAATCGTTAGCTGGTGCGCCATTGCTGGTTCAAATGCATTAATGTCCATTCGTGGCGATGCCTTATCGTCCTTTTTTTATGTGAGTAACTGGTGGTACATTTTTCATCAGCTCTCTTACTTTGACAGCTTCAATGCTGTATCTCCACTAAAAAATTTATGGTCTTTGGCGATTGAAGAGCAATTTTATCTCATTTGGCCGGTACTGTTGATTGCTGGACTGAAATGGGTGAAAAATAGATCCCATCTTCCTATGATCACCTTTGGTCTGGCACTTGTATCTGCGTTATGGATGGCCATTCTCTATTCACCGGATACTGACCCGAGCAGGATCTATTATGGAACAGACACACGTGCGTTTGCACTCCTCATCGGGTGCAGTCTTGCATTTGTCTGGCCCATGCACAGACTTTCCAGCAGAAAATTACTTCCTGTCGGCAGACGTATACTACATATAGCCGGATTCGGTTCGATGGTCATTTTCCTCTTATGTGTTTATGCAGTCGATGAATTTGACGGCTTTCTCTACCAAGGCGGTATGCTTTTATTCTGTCTGAATGCAGCGATCTTAATTGCGTGTGTCTGCCATCCTGCCAGTCTTATTGGGAAATGGATGTCTTTTCAACCACTCGTTTGGCTCGGGAAGCGGTCTTATGGCATCTACTTATGGCATTATCCAATTATCGTGCTAACCACACCGGTCATTGAGATTGGACAGCCTTCCATGGGACGTGTCACATTACAGCTCATCGCAATTCTACTCATATCAGAGGCTTCCTATCGTTTGATCGAACAGCCGATTCGTAAACTCGGGTTTAGACACTATTTTGCCTCTTGGTCGATTTGGAAAACAGGAATCAAGCAATGGTCTATGTCCAATAAAGTGCTTCTTGGGATTGCCGCAGTCCTTTTGATTTTATTTACCATTGGTATGTCTAGCTCGTCTCATACATCCCCGCATGCGCAAGAAGTAACACAAATTAAGACAGCGCCCCAAAAGGCAGGCAGTCAGACAGAATCAAAAGTGAAGAAAAAGAAAGACAAACATGAGAAAAAAGCAGCGGATCCTAAACAATTTCACCAAGTTCTTGCCATTGGTGATTCCGTCATGTTAGACATTGCTTCAAATTTAGAAAAGGCCTATGAACCCATCACCATTGACGCAAGGGTCGGAAGGCAAATGAACGAAGCCATCCGCATCGCCCCTCAATATGCTTCTTTTAACAAGGCTGATGCCGCTGTTATTATTGAGCTTGGCACAAATGGTTATTTTACAGAGGGGACTTTGACCTCATTCATTCAACATTTCTCGAAGGCTCATATTTTTCTTGTGAACACTCGCGTTCCAAGATCTTGGGAAAATGATGTGAATGCAGTCATTGAGCGTGTGGCCAATCAACATCACAATGTGAGCTTAGTCGATTGGCATTCAGCTGCCACAGGACAGCCATCCTATTTTCAGCCAGATGGCGTTCATCTTTCCACAAAAGGCTCTGACACATTGACTCAGCTCATTAAAGCCAGTATCAAGAAAAAAGGAGATGTGTCCTCAGCATCATAAGAAAGCTAGCATCCTGTGAAGACATGTGTGCAGTTGCTCTGCGTATTTTGATAGAAGATTCAAAAAAAGACATGCTTTCCAATGATTGGAGGCATGTCTTTTTTTGTGATGGATGAGCACGGAGCTGCATTATGTTTTACTTTTAAAAGACCAAACGATGACAGGGATGAGAATTAACGATAAAATTCCTCCGCTTAAAGATAATGTAGCATAACTCGTATTCGCTACGACCATTCCTGAAAGGGCACCGCCAGAAGCACCTGCTAACGCAACAAAAACATCGAGTGTTCCTTGGGTTTTTGCCCGGGTTGATGGATCTGTAGAATCCACTATTTGAGCAGTACCACTAATTAAACCAAAGTTCCATCCCAATCCAAGTAAAGACAAAGCAATGATTAATAGAATCATTGAATCACTTGGTGCGAATGCTGCTAATAAACCAGCAAGTAACAATGTGATGCCCGACGCTATGCTCATAGCTGTTCGTCCTAGTTTATCTACAAGTACACCCGTGATAGGTGAAGGAAGATACATGGCCCCTATATGAAAACCAATTACAATGCCCACTTCGGCTAATCCATGACCATGATGCTGCATATGCACCGGTGTCATGGTCATGAGTGCCACCATGACAATTTGAGTTAAGATCATAACCGTGGCACCTACTGTAAGCCCTTTTTTATCTGTTTTTGTATCAGCAGCATCTCGTTTATTTCCATGCCCATGTTCTGCTTTGTAAGCTGCTATTCTTCGGGCAATGTCTAACGGATCAGGACGCAGTAGAATAAAAAGGACAAGACCAGCTACAATTAGTGATGCTGCTGATAAAATAAAGGGACCAGCAAGTGCTGGAACACCAATTGATACTGCAAATTTACCCATCACTTCAACTAAATTCGGACCTGCTACTGCTCCAAATGTTGTCATGACCATTGTTGTACTAATTGCAGTTGCACGCTGTTTAGAATTCGCTAAGTCCGTTCCCGCATAACGCGCTTGTAAGTTTGTGGATGTTCCTGCGCCGTAAATGAAGAGCGATGCAAATAATAAAATGACACTATTCATCATAGCTGCCAGCACAACGCCAATTGCTCCGAGCCCTCCAGCAACAAAACCTGTCGATAAACCGATGCGTCGTCCATAACGTTGCGAAAGCTTTCCTACAATGAATGCTGACCCAGCTGACCCCAAAGTAAATAAAGCGATTGGAACTCCTGCATACGCTTCAGTCCCAAGCATTTGTTGCGCTAAAAGGGCACCTACCGTAATTCCTGCGGCTATTCCAGCCCCTCCAAATATTTGCGATAGACTGACAACGAACAATACTCGTTTATATAATTTTTTCAATTTTTGGGGTGAATCTATATAATTCTTCACTACATCTTGTTCTGTATCTAGCACTTGTAAACACCCACTTGAGATTTATTTTCCAAATATAATCATTATGTCAGTTCAGTCTACAATCCTCGATTTGAATCTCTTTCACCTCTCGGCCATTTACATGGAGAGCAAGCTGTTGTTTTCGGATCATAGACACCTTGTTTTTAAATGGATCATGAATAAAGCGCCCACATGACTGACCTGTACTTTTGAGCTGACGCGTATCTTTTGTCGTTTTCTTTTATACCGTTAAAAGGCTGGCTCTCAATGCTAATGCGTGCTTTTCCTTCGTTTTTTGATCCACCAACGCAAAATCACCATTCTCATACGCTAATGAAAATAATTCTTCAATATGAAAGACACCTGCCTGAAACTGCCTGCTCAATACATGCAGTGCCGCAGCACTTGCGACTTGAGCCGTTGCTTGAGACTCATCGCGACCTTTTATTCCAAGCGCTGCCTGATGAATTTCGTTACCCTTCATTCCTACCGCTTCCACTTTCACTGCATATTGATCTGTACCCATTTGAGCAGATTGAATCAGTGAAATGGCTCGTTCCTTGATTTTCGGCATCGTGAGAAGGGACGTCATTCCGAGTTTCCTTGTGAGAGCAAATGCACGTGTCGCTACGCCAGAATCAAAACAGAGCCTTGTTGTCACAGAAGGCACATGGAGCGTCGAAGGCAATGTTTGCTGGTCAGAGAAAGGGAACTGATAGGCTTGCCGCTTTCCAAGCGTTTTGCCAAAATCAATGCGTTTCCCTCCAGTAAAACTTTTGACTTTCTTTCGCTGATAATTCTTCGTCAGCTCATAATCCGTATGCACATGATCAAGCGTCCATTCAATAGCTGCTTTTCCATGCTGGTCGCCTAACCCAAGCATGATACTAATATCAATTTGCTCCACAGAGGTCAGAATAGATGCCGCCTTCGCTGCAAGCAAATTGGTGAGACCAGGTGCAAGACCTACGCTCAGCACAGCCGTTGCGTTCAATGGTTGCTGTACCTTTGCCAGCTGCTCAATATAGGCTCCTTTTGCCGAAATATCTAGATAATCAATGCCTGATCGTAAGCATGTTTCAGCAAATGACGTGTCATCTTGATCAAGACACATGATCACGAGTTTCGTTTCATCCATCCAGTCCGTATCCACTGGTTGTCTTACGTCTATCTGAAATGGACGTACACGCCCATTCGTTTGGCGTGAAAATTGTTCAGCCTTCTCATAACTTCGGCCAGCCGCAAAGACTTGCCCTGGATACACGTCACTTAATTGAAGACATATTTGCTGCCCCACATGTCCATAGCCGCCTATCACCATCACTTTTGACCTCATTTTCCAACCGCCTTTCTATTGCCTCTTTTACAAACAATCCCTTTGATCATGCCAGCTTGAAAATAAGGTCTGATGTCTTGAAATCCTGCTTCGGTTAATTGTGCTGTCATCTTTTCTTCAGACACGGGATATGTTGTGACACCCAGCCTTTCTCGGAAGGACGTAAACACTTCCTTTCCCAAGCCTTGACGCTTCATGAAGAGAGAAAGCATATGAAGCTCCTGCTGAGATGCAGGCGTTTCTGGGTCTCCTTGAATAAACGCCAGCACGAGCGGTCCCCCTGGCTGAAGCCGGCGGGCGATCTCCTGTAAAAAGGGCAGCTGATCTTTTACAAAATGAATGACAAGCAAACTTACTGCTGCATCGTACGACTTTTCAACCGGCACTTTGTCTAAGGCCATCTCATACCATGTGACGCGTTCTTGCATATGAAGCTGTGCCACTCTGCGCTTGGCCATATCAAGCATAGTTGGAGATGGATCAACCCCTGTGATATGCCAGTCTTTATTTCTTTGAAGCATGTTGATGATCTCTTCGCCCCCACCTGCTCCGACTGTTAACATGCGAGAAGCCGCTCCCATTAATTCGATTTCTACTCTATCCACTGTCAGCTCATGCAAAAGATGATAGCCCGGTACTTTATGTGCAATTGTCGCCGCATAGGATTCAGCAACAGGATCATGCCAATGTTGATTTACACTCATATGTCTTCTCCTCCAGTTTCCGCTTTGCTTCGTTTCCTTTACACTAACGGTATGTTATCTTCATTGTAAGAAGATAGATGAGAAAAAACGATCCCTAAAAGTGGGGATATTGAGGAGGAGATCAAATGAACAATCCAGCCGCTCATTTTCAGCAGCTGAGAAAAAACATTCGAGATGAACTTGCTGCTATCTGTGATTTTGATGCTGCCTGTATCACAACCATTGATCCAGCTACTCTCCTCTCGACGGGTTCTTTTACAGATGAGCCGATTGAAGCCATACATAACGAGCTGTTTCAAAATGAATATTTAAAAAAAGATGTGCACCAGCATGAAGATCTAGCGAAAGGTCCTGTCCACGCTGCCAGTCTCGTCCAAAGCGGAGAATACACCAATAGTGGTCGATACCAGCACATTTTGTTACCTAACGGATGGGCAGATGAATTGCGGGCAGCCCTTGTGATTCAAGGTGAATGCTGGGGAATTGCCAGCCTTTATCGGAAAAAGGAGAAGGAACCTTTTCATGAACAAGATATACAAGCGGTTAGTCGCCAAACACCAGCACTAGCTGCCAAGCTGAGAGATGAACTTTTTAAAAGAAGAGAAACGGAAGAAGATGAAACGGCGGAACACCAAGGCTTTCTCATTCTTTCACACGATTACCATCTTCTTTATGGAAATGAAACCGGACTTCATTGGCTTCACACCTTCCAAACCTTTGAGCAAATTCATGACGGTGCCATCATGCCCCGTCCGTTTAGAGCATTAGGTGCTAAGCTTTTATATGGCGGCGGTGACCAAACAGCGGTCAGCATCACCAGAATGCCGACAGGGCGTTTTCTCTCTCTTCAAGCATTTCGATTAGCACAGGCAGCCGGGCAGGAAGAGGCTGTCATGATTCATATTAAACGAGCTCAAACAAGTGACATCCTTCCTTATATAGCGAAAACATATCGGCTGACAGAAAGAGAAATGAACGTCCTTGACTGCTTAATCAAAGGACAATCCACAAAGGAAATTGCCAGTACGTTATTTATCTCGCCTCATACGGTGCATGACCATGTAAAGGCGATGCTCGAAAAAACAAATTTGAACAGCAGACGTATGCTCGTTTACTTTTTCTCACACATATAAAAAAGCGGCTACCTCATTGGTAGACCGCTCTTTCTTTATTTTCCGATGACTCGCTCATGCAGAACATGTGCGACTCCTGCTTCGTTATTGGATTTTGTCACAACATCCGCAACTGCTTTGACATCTTCAATGGCATTTCCCATCGCAACGCCACAGCCCGCAAATTCTAGCATCGACACGTCGTTCCCATTGTCACCAATCGCCATCACTTCTTCACGAGAAATCCCCAGTTCATGCGCTAGAAGCTTCACAGCATTCCCTTTGCTCACATCAGGATGAAGAATTTCTAGGAAGAAATCTGTGCTTTTTACCATCATGTACTGATCCTTCACTTCAGATGGAATGGCTTGTATCGTCTTTTCCAAACGTTCCGGCTGATCAATATACATCATCTTCGGAAGTCTCATGGATGGGTCTGCCTCTTCGACAGGTAAATACTTGAGCGGCAATTTCGTTAAGTACGATTCAAGTACCGTGTATTCACTAATATCCCGATTTGGTGTGTATAGATGAGCTGAATCGAAATAATGCATAGGTGTATCCAGCTGACGGCTCAGTTCATATAAAGAAGTCAAATCATCATAGGATAAAGTTAATTCTGATACGACTTCATTTGTATGGCTGTTTTGTACAAGCGCTCCATTATAGGCGATGACATAATCCCCCTCTTGATCGAGCTGCAGCTCTTTTAAGTAGCGATGCACCCCGCCAATCGGCCGGCCTGTACATAAGACAATTTTAACGCCTTCTGCCTTCGCCTGTTGAATCGCAGCAAACACCTCATCCGGCACCATATGCTGATCATTTAATAACGTACCATCCATATCAATTGCGACTAATTTATACATTCACTGCTCCCCTTTTCTCAGCAAAACGTGCTGTCACTATTTTGAGTGATCATCTACATGATCACATGCTGTTCATCATACTATGTACCTATTTTAGCCTATCGTTTTTTTCTCACACTGTCTACTTGTTCATATCTGTAACAAAAAATCACTTCATCCTCATCTATTATAACCTATTCTATGAAATCCGCTGTGAATAGAACAGATCTCTCATTTTAACAGTATGAAAAGGAACAAATGTTCATCGGAGAATATTTTGAAACTAGCAAATCTAATTGTATGATGGATAGCAAAGAAAGGAGGTGCAGGGAATGATTACATTTACGAGAGGAAAATTGTCAAAAATGTCTGGTGTACATATTGAAACCATTCGTTTTTATGAAAATGAGGGTGTGCTCCCCGAGCCTAAGAGAGCACATAACGGCTATCGTTTATATGATAAAAAATATGTACTCATGCTATCCTTTATCACTGAAGCAAGAAAGCTAGATTTCTCACTCAAAGAAATTCGAGAAATTATCTCGTCACTATTCGAGAAACAGTCGAAAACAGAAGCGGAACAGCTGCTCGAACAAAAAGTAGAAGATATTCAAAAATCCATTCAAGAGTTAAAAAAGAGGAAGGCGGCCATTCAATTGTTAACAAAACAAACATTAGCTAACATTAGTTAATTGTAAGGGCTGCCAAAGATGTGCCGGTATTTTTTACTGGCACCCCTCTGCGACTAGCTGTTAAGTACACGTTGTATGAAAACATCAGGTATACTAGAGACAGCTTGACGTGACATCAATCGTATGAAAGGGGTTATGAATAGAATGAGAATAGCAACCATTGGAACAGGTGTGATTGTGGAAGGTTTCCTCCAGGCAATTGAACAGCTTGAAGGGGCTTCTTGCCACGCTGTCTATTCAAGAAAGGAAGCTACGGCAAAGAAACTCGCAGATCAATTTGGGGTGCAAACGACTTATACGGATTTAACCACTATGTTAGAAGATCCCCACATAGAAGCGGTATATATCGCATCACCCAATCGTTTACATAGCGAGCATGCCACGGCTGCATTGAAACACGGAAAACATGTGATTTGCGAAAAGCCTTTTACCTCTAATGTGAAAGAGCTAGAAGCCTTAATCGCTCTCGCAAAGGAAAAGCAGCTCTTCCTATTTGAAGCCATTACGACCGTTCATATGCCCAACTATCATTTAATCAAAAAACACCTTCATCAATTAGGCAGAATCAAACTCGTTCAATGCAACTATAGTCAATATTCAAGTAAATATAATCAGCTGCTCGCCGGGGAAACACCGAATGTCTTTAACCCAGAGTTTTCTGGCGGTGCCCTCATGGATATTAACATTTACAATGTTCATTTCATTATGAATCTATTTGGTTCACCGAAAGACGTTCGTTACCAGGCCAACCGCCATCCAAACGGCATCGACACATCTGGTGTTTTAACTTTTACTTACAATGATTTCATCGCCACAAGTGTTGGCAGCAAAGATACAAGCAGTATGAATTTCGCTTTGATTCAAGGGGAAAAAGGGTTCCTACATGTGAAAAATGGTGCGAATGGCTGTGAGGAAGTGTTGCTGCATATAGGAGACCAAGTCACTTCACTCAATGCACAAACCAATTCAAACCGCCTGTTTTATGAAGCAGAAGCATTTCAGCATATCATTGAAACCGGAAATGTCGAAAAGTGTTATGAATGGCTTGATGACAGTCTTTCTGTCATGAAGGTTCTTGAAGCCGCTAGGAAAGACGCCGATATTGTTTTCCCAGCGGATCATGCTTAAATAAAAAAACCGCCTTCTGATGAAAAGGCGGTTTTTTGTGACATTAGATACTCTTTGAATATGCCACCAGACGCTGAGACATATGATTCACTTCATCAACTGAAGCGTTCACTTGCTCTGTTAAAGCAGCCTGTGTTTGCGTAAGAGCTGTCATATTAGAGATATTTTCAAGAATTTGATCGATTTGTGTTTTCATTTCAGTTAAACTAGATTCGATATTTTCTGTCGCATTGGCACTATGAAGCGCTAGCTTACGCACTTCATCGGCAACGACTGAGAAACCGCGGCCCTGCTCGCCTGCTCTTGCCGCTTCAATTGCGGCATTCAAACCAAGCAGATTCGTTTGGTTTGCCACTTCTTTGATCAAGTCTGAAATGTTCTTCGTCTCATCTGCACTGTTTTTCGCCAGATTAGCAGCAGACGTTGACTGCTCTTGAGCGACAGCAAGCTCCTGTGCTTGGTTTGTCACAGAGCTGATGCCAGATACCATTTCACTAATAGAACTTGAAAGCTGCTCTACTTGAGAAGCCATTTCATTCGCTGTTTTTTCTTTATTTTTTTCTAACGTAATATCACGAATCGTTCCTGCAACACGTAAAGGGACACCCTTCTCATCACGAATGGTCTCACCGCCCGCATGATACCAGCGGTACTCGCCATTTTTACTCTGCAATCTATAATCAATGTCAAATGGTGTGCGGCCAGAATGGTCATTTAAGTGATCCGAAAAGGCCTGGAGAGCCGATTCTTTATCTTCAGGATGCAAACGATCACTCCAGCTGCTCAACACGTTCGGGAAATCCTTTTCATCTGTAAAACCAAGCGTTTTTCTAAACTGTGGAGACCACCAGAATTCATTGTTTGGATTGACAGAATCACCAGCCTCTACAACCATATCCCAAGGAGCTTCCACAAGCGCACGGTTGATCAAGTCATATCTTGTCACGAATGCTTGCAGCTCTTCTTCTTTCAATTTCTGATCATGAATATCAAAAAGAGCCCCTGCCACACGAAGAGGTACCCCATTTCGATCTCGAATCGTCGTTCCAGTTGCTTTGAACCAGCGATACTCGCCATTTTTCAACTTCAGACGATACTCGATATCATACGGTGTACGGCCAGAATGATCCAATAAATGCGTAGAGAATGCATTCAAGGTGTATTCCTGCTCATCTGGATGAATTCGAGATGCCCAGCTGTCTAAGACATTCGGAAAATCGTTTTCATTTTGAAAACCTAGCATTCTGCGGAAATCATCTGTCCATGTGAATTCGTTTTTTGGATTCACAGGATCTCCTGCTACAACCGTCATATCCCATAGACCCACTTTAATCGCTTTTGTCACTAAATTCATACGCATATGAATATCTTCTTGCGCTTCTTGCATCTTTTGCAACGCTTCATTTATTTGAGCCACTGCTTCTATTGTTTGACTAGAAGAGAATGCAGCAGTATCAATTCTGGCTGAAAAATCTCCCTTCTCAATTCGTTCAACTAATTGACTGCTTTCACTAAGAAGGGCCCCCGACGATGAATCACTTGCTTTTCTCATAAACATCTTCAATAACTCCTTTCATTCTTCCATACTTTTTTGAAATATTTTACAGTTATAAATAATTCTTTATTAGGACTTTAGTAATACAAAAGATATATCGACAAAAACTGAAAATTGTTTATGTCAGAATGAAGGCAAATGTTCATTTTTTCACGAAGTTTCAGATTTTGGGGATGGGTCATGGAAAGGATTTATGGAAGAAAACGGCTCATTTGATAGAATCAACCGCCTATTTTGTCTGAAAAATCTCTTTTTTTATATTGACACTGACCGCTCGAAAAAAGAAAATGGAACATAAGCATTTTAAAAAAGGAGAACGTCATGAGCGCGAATCAGGAACAACACGAATTAAAAAAGCTTTTATCGCCGCGTCATATTCGCATGATTGCGATGGGCGGGGTCATTGGTACAGGAATCTTTAAAGGAAGTGCCGATACAATCGGCTTAGCAGGTCCTGGAGTCATCTTTTCCTATGTATTTGCTGGATTGCTTCTTCTCATTGTCATGGCGGCTTTAGCTGAAATGGCCATCGTCTACCCGGGGAATAACCTTCGCGACCTCATACAGATTGCGCTTGGTCAACGTTTTTCATTTGTTGTCGGATGGGTTTACTGTTTTATGTGGCTCACTGTATGTGTCATTGAAATCATTGCAGCGGGGAGTTTACTTCAATATTGGATGCCAAACGTACCTTTATGGTCTTTATGTTTACTTTGCTCGCTCTTAGTCATCGGAATTAATTTAAATAATGTAAAATACTTTGGTGAAATTGAGTTTTGGTTCGCTGGAATGAAGATTTTCGTTATTATTGTGTTTATTATTCTCGGTGCTGCATTATTATTTGGAATCATTCCGAGCGAACAAAGCACGCCTGTTCTCACCAATTACCAAAACTTTGTCCCGAACGGATGGGGTGCTGTCTTTGCCTCATTATTAGTGGTGATCTTCTCGTATGGAGGCTCTGAATTGATCGGGCTGACCATTACAGAAACAAAGGATGCAGAAAAGGTACTACCTGGTGTTGTCAAAAGTATGATGTGGCGCATCATCTTGTTTTACACACTGCCGATTTTGATTATTTGCGGACTCATTCCTTGGAATCAAATCGATCCGAATAACAGTCCTTTTGTCCAAGTCTTTTCAGCAGCTGGCATGCAGGGTGCCTCTCACTTCATTAATTTCGTCTTAATTACAGCCGTTCTATCTGCCGCCAACTCTGGTATTTACGGCACGACGAGAATGATTCATTCTCTATCTAAATCAGACGGCGGTCCAAAAAAGCTGGCACAGGTCAACAAAAGAGGTGTACCTATTTTAAGTTTATGGGTGACCGTTCTGTTTCTTTTAATCGGAACATTCTTTGCTTACTTGTATCCAGATCAAATTTTCAGCTATATGCTGGCTATCCCTGGTTTTGCGGTTTCTCTTATTTGGATCAGCATCTGTCTGGCACATTTGAAACTGCGTCCAAGATATCCGCAGGAACCGTATTTCAAAGTTTGGTTATTTCCGTATTTCACTTTATTTGCTGGTCTTGTACTCAGTGTCAGTTTTGTTCTGTTCCTATTCAGACCAGAGAACTTACCTAGCTCGATTATCAGCATCGGTTTCTTAGCAGCCGCCATCATTGCTTCATTTTTAATGAAAAAGAAAGCTTAGAAACGAAGCAAAAACCCGCCTCAGTGGCGGGTATCAAATTGTTGACAAAGGGCTAAAATGAACTTGATTTTAGCCCTTTGTCTTCTTTTCAGCGTGATAGAAAACCTTTGCAGTCTAGGAAGGACGAGTACTGGCGCGGAGCGAATTTGACATTCGTGAGCACCAGCGCGCAGGACTGACACCGAATGCGAGGGTTTGTCTACACGCTGAAACCCGCCTCAGTGGCGGGTTTTTTCATGAGCAGCTGCTGCGACTTCGAAATCAACAGACGCTTTTGGGATGCCGTTGATGATGATGGTTAATGTATGAATGCCCTCATAGTGCTTTCTCGTTGTCATATTTTGAAACGACTGTGACCGGACAAATTCTCTATGCAGCGCCGATCCTGTTTCAAATTCTGTGATTTTAAATACCTTTTGATTGCGTGTACCACGAGCTTTCACGTAATCAACGGCATACTCTACGCGCAGCTTTAATGGCTTATCTGCCTGAAGAATAAAATGAAAGGTCAGCTTCTCTCCAATACGAACGGGGTCTTGCGTCACCTTCAAATCCGTTACTTGGATAGACGGATCATCTCCATAGCCAAATAAAGCCATGATATCTGGATCGCCTTTTTTCAATAACGTACGGGATGCATGTTTGACAATCCAGTTTGTATGTTCATTGGTTCCATACCAGCTTTTGACCATTTGCTTCATGAGGTCTGGCTGAATTGCAGAAATATCATTTAAATGATTCGCTACACTTTTTTGCACATACTTGGCCGAATCTGACTTCAAATTTTCTAAAATGGGCAGCGTGACAGAAGGGTCCTTTTTCAGCGCAGGGACGGATAATCCCCACGGCAAACGAGGCCTGCATCCTTCACTAGCGAGACGGCGAATATGTTCATTTTGATCCTGTGACCACACAAGCATCTGCGCCAGCATTTTCTCTTGATCTCGAATGAGAAAAGGTCGAACGGCAAATTCAGCAGTGGAAAACGGTGTAAAGAATTCAAGTGCTTTGATCGAGATATCCCAATGGTCAACACCATATGTCTCGACGTAGTCTGGAAATACAAGCGCACTGAGCCCTGTAAAATGCGGTGCTGTCTGACGCAGTACATCGATTGCCTTCTCATAATCCTCAGGCAGACAGGCGTACATCGATTCAGTTACTCTTCTCATTCGTCCTTTCAACTCGAGCTGCTCCCAATCCTCTTGAAACACAAGCTGCTGAAAGTGATCAGCATCAAATACAGTTGACGCTTGCGCAAGTTTTTCTGCTAAATGTTGAATAAATGGTTTATTATATACATGTTTTAAAGGTTCGATCGTGTCCGCCTCCCATAGCTCAATATCATTATTTTATCCTAAATTGTCAAAAGCGGCATAACAACAAACCAAAAACAGCCCAATCCCGAAGAATTGAGCTGTTGTGCCGTTATATAAACATATTAATGATCATAATAAATGCAATGGCGCTAACGGAAATGATGGTCTCCATAGCCGTCCATGTCAAGAACGTCTCTTTAATGGTCATACCAAAATACTCTTTGATCAACCAAAAACCAGAATCATTGACATGAGACAAAATCAGTGAACCCGCTCCTGTTGCTAAAACAAGCAGCTCTCTGCTCACATCCGGCATGGATGCAGCGATTGGGGCTACAATTCCGGCCGCTGTCATCATGGATACTGTAGCAGATCCTGTTGCCACACGAATAACCGCAGCAATCAGCCAGCTAAGTAAAATCGGTGAGATTGGGGAGTGTTTGGCTAAATCAGCAATATAATCCCCAACGCCTGAATCGATCAATACATTATTGAACGCTCCGCCTGCACCAATCACAAGCAGAATGGAAGCGATCGGTCCCAAACATTCATTACTAAATGACAGCACTCGGTCACGGCTCATCCCTTGTATAAAGCCAAGGCTAAAGAAAGAATACACTGTTGCAATCAATAAAGCTGTTATGGGATCTCCAATGTACTTGAACATCTGATACCACATACTATCCTCTGGCAAAATAATATCCGCCAACGTGGCAAGCAGCATAAGAATGACCGGCACCAAAATGGTAAACATCGTATTCGCAAAACCAGGAAGCTTCCGATCAGCATGTCGTTCCGTGAATTGCTTTCTGAGCATCTCTGGAACTGGTTTATGTATTCGTTTTCCAATCCACTTACCATACAACGGTCCAGCAATAATAGCTGTTGGCAAACCGACGATGATTGAAAAGAAAATCGTTTTCCCCACATTGGCATGATAGATGCCTACTGCTGCCATTGCAGCTGGATGAGGCGGGACTAGCCCATGCACAACAGACAAGCCTGCGATTAATGAAATCCCAATCGTCACGAGCGAAATGCCCGTTTCAATCGCAATGGTAAAGAGTAAGGGAATGAGAAGAACAAATCCGACCTGGAAAAAGACAGGTATCCCCACGATAAAGGCTACAAACATCATCGCCCAATGCACATTCTTCGTCCCAAAACGACTGATGAGTGTTTGAGCGATCCGCTCAGCACCCCCTGACTCAGCCATCATTTTCCCAAGCATGGTCCCAAGCGCTAGCACAATCGCCAGTAACGATAACGTGTTCCCTAATCCCGTTTTAATCGATTGAATGATTTCCTGTAAATCCATTCCTGTAGCAAAACCTACTAGCATAGAGGTAATAATCAAACTCACAAACGGATTCAACTTAGCGACTGTAATGAGAATGAGTAAAAGGACAATCGCCGCAATCACAATGAATAAAAGCATGTTCTCCCACCTTTTCCCCGATGTTTAACGATTTTGTTTTAATTGCAACGCACTAATGACATCAAATTCATCCTTCAGTTTGTCATAGAGACGCTCATATAAATAAAATAGCTCTATGTATGTTTCGTTGTTCTCCATATTTGGTTCATGGCGAGCAGAAATACGAATCCATTCCTGTACTTCTTCTATCTCTTCCATATGACCTAAACTATGAAGTGCAAGGACAGCCGCCCCAAGTGCGGAAGCCTCGTAGCTTTCTGGAACGAGCACTTCTCTGCCCATCGTATCCGCCAAAATCTGCCTCCATAGCGGGGATCTCGCAAATCCACCAGAAGCCCGGACATCCTTCGCTGGACCTGTTAAATCTCTTAGTGCCACACCGATCGAGAAAACACTCATAATGACGCCTTCTAACACGGCTCTAATAAAGTGCTCGCGCTTATGCTGAAGACCAATCCCGAAGAACGTGCCTCTTGCGTTTGGATTCCAATAAGGTGCACGCTCACCTGTTAAAAATGGTAGAAACAGCAGTCCTTCTGAGCCAGCTGGAACCTTCTCTGCAATATCAATCATCAGATCGTAAGGGTCTACACCTAGACGCTTCGCTACCTCCACCTCTGACGACCCAAATTCATCCTTCAGCCATCTCAGCATAATCCCGCCGTTATTGGTCGGTCCTCCGACTACCCAGTGCTTGTCCGTCAATGCATAGCAAAATGTTCTTGATTGCTCATCTGTAATCGGCTGATCTACGACTGTACGTACTGCACCACTTGTCCCAATCGTGACTGCTACCTCACCTTTGCCAATCGCACCAACACCAAGATTCGCTAGGACACCGTCATTCGCACCCACAACAAATGGTGTATCTTCTTCAATGCCCATTCGCAGTGCAATTTCTGGCTGAAGCCCACGCAGCTGATGCGTCGTTGGAACAAGTTCAGACAGCTGATTCACCTGAATTCCTGCAATACGTAGGGCCTCCTCGTCCCATTGAAGCGTTTCCAATCGGAACAGTCCTGTTGCTGATGCAATTGAATAATCGACCACATACTGACCGAAGAAATGATAAAGAACATACTCTTTGATGGAAATGAATTTTGCTGCCTGATTGAAGACGTCAGGTGTCATTTCCTTGATCCATCGTATTTTTGAAAGCGGTGACATTGGATGGATCGGTGTTCCGGTTCTTTTATAAATTTGAAAGCCATCTAAGTCCGTTATGATTCGTTTCGCTTGTTCTGCACTTCTGTTATCAGCCCAAATGATACTGTTTGTTAATGCTTTTCCATTCTCATCCATGACGATTAACGAATGCATCGCCGTACTAATTCCCACACCTATGAGGTTTTTTGCATCAAATGCTGCTTTCGTCAATGCGCCTCTTACACTCGCAATCACAGCATCTAAAATATGTTCAGGGTTCTGCTCAACCCATGCTGGCTGGGGGTGAATGAGGTCATAAGGAACAGAATGTTTTGATATGACTTTCCCCTGTGGTCCAAATAGAACCGCCTTTGTACTTGTTGTTCCAATATCCAAACCAATTACCGCCTGGTTTCCCTTCATCTGTATCACGCCCAATCATTGATTTGAAATAAAGTGTCGTGGTGCCGGTGTACCTGATAAATCCCATTATAGGAATATTTTTTTCGACATTCAACGATCAAAAAGAAAATAATTTTCATTTAAAACCTTAGAATCGTTACCACAACAGCATTTTTCACTAATAGAAAAATTTATTTTTGAAACCATTACACTCTTTTTTGAGAAATGGTTTCTCTCATTTGCTTTAAGTTTGTTAATGTTTCCTGCTGCCTTAAATGTGCAAGCGCAAAATATAGCACATCAATCACAGTAAGCTGGGCAAGCCTAGCAGACATCGCTTCCGTTCGGAAAGCCGTTTCTTGCGTTGATGTATACAGCGTGACATCTGCAAGCTGACTCAATGGAGAACGCTGATAGCTTGTAATGCCAATGGTTTTCGCTCCTTTTTCCTTGGCTGTTTTCATCGCATCCAGCAAATCCTTATTTCGACCAGAATGAGATATACCAAGCACTGTGCTCTTTTGATCAAGCAGACCTGCCGACATCGCTTGAAAGTGAGAATCTGTATGAACAATACAGTTGATGCCTGTTCTCATAAATTTGTGAAAAGCATCTGTGGCGATGAGGCCAGACCCACCGCTGCCATAAAACTCTAAGCGCTCTGCTTCATGGATTAATTGTACGGCTTTTTCTACATCTTTTGGATTCAACAATTGAAAACTATCCTTTAATGCAGTGATGTTTGCCTGAAATACCTTTTGCATAAAAACGGCAGTATCATCGTCAAGACTCATCTCTTCATCTACATAATCAGGCTTCGTTTGGTCTATTTCCTGGGCAATAGCAATCTTCAAATCTTGATACCCCTCAAATCCAAGCCTTTTACAAAGACGAAAAATCGTTGCCTCTGAGCTCGCTGTCTTTTTGGCAAGCTCGACAATCGACAAATGGATGATGTCGCGGGGCTCACTTGTAATGTGCTCAGCAATTGCTTTCAGTTTTGGCGGCAATCCTCTGCTTGCTGCCCTTATCTTATCCATACTACTTAAACTGACAGAAGCCAATTGACTTCACTCCTTCCTCATTCATGTGAGCGCATACATTTCCTCATGTTCCCATCTTATAAAAAAGAAGCCTGTTTGCACAGACTTCTTTTTTAAGAATTCAAGACTTTGATCATTAAATCAAAAAACCCTTCAGCATCTACATCCATACACACTTGAAGATTGCGATCTTTTCCCCATTGATGCTGAAAATCACATATCATTTGACCATCGCAGAACTCACTCTTCGTCTCCACTTCTACATGAAAAGCCTGTGTATTCACAAGTTGTTTATCAATTGCAAGACTTACAGCAAGCGGATCATGCATGGCACATGCCCACACCCCATTCCGCTCAAAATAGCGCTGGCGGTAAATGCTTGTGCTCTCTCTGATATAACTGGCTAACGTTTCATTTTGAATGGCATCAATTCTCTCATCCGTTAACAAGACCTGTCTCGTGACATCCAGCCCTACTTGAGTCAATGAAGGGAAACCAGCCTCCAGCACCAATTTCGCCGCTTCTGGATCTGCATATGTATTAAATTCCGCAACCGGTGTGACATTTCCCTGTCCCTGCACGACACCCCCCATAAAAATGACTTCTTTCACATGATGAATCAGCTCAGGGCATTTTTTTACCGCAAGGGCTAAATTCGTTAACGGCCCTGTCAACACGAGCGTAACCTGCTTCGAATACTTCAGCACTTGGTCAATGATAAAATCAGGCGCAAAACCTTCATCTGCGGTCTTCTTAGGCCGGGCGTCCTTTAAAGCGCCGCCAATTCCATCCTCCCCATGCACCCGATGTTCATAATGAGGGGCTCTCAAAAGAGGCGTCGCTGCACCTTTGATGACAGGGATTTCCTCTACCTCAACCAGCTCAAGCACTTTACACGTATTCAACGTAGCCGCTTCAACAGACACATTCCCGCACACCGTTGTGATCCCCAACATATCAAACCGCTTACTTTTCACTGCAAGCAAAATACCAATTGCATCATCAATTCCAGTGTCTACATCCAAGATCAATTTCTTTTTATTTGCCATGTTTGAAGCTCTCCCTTGTTTGTAAGTGTTGTTAGGGGAATGATAGCATATTATTTTGGTCATCGTTTTTGAAAGAACATACGGCTAACGGATATTTTTCACTCTTTTTCTCCAATGTCTCTAAGATACTGTTCTCGTTCCTCCTTAGTAAAACTTTTAAGGTAATTTTCTTTCACTTCCGGCTCATCTTTATATTCTTCCCAATCTATAAAGCGGTCTGATAAGTCAGGGTCATAACTCATTGAACCGATTTTTTTAGCTCTATATTGTAAAGAAGCTGAGAAACCGTACTTTTCCGGTTCATCATTTATATATCCTCTAATTACGATGTAGCCCATTGGATCAATAGTTACCCTCTTCTTAAACGTTATGGTCTTAATAAAGTGATGGATGTCTTCTTTGCGTAAACATTCTTCTATTTTAGGCTTCATTTTTTCTGCGAGCTCTTCTGCTTTTTCTTGATCACTCTTTGCTTTTACCACATCATTTGATTTACTTTGCTTATTGTGCTGAGTGACTAACGAAGTCACTGAGACAATGATGATAACGACCAAAACAGATACAAGTTTTAAAGTATTTTTCATACAACGCAACACTCCTTACAATCAAAACTTCTCAATTAATGATAATAAAAAAATAAAACAGGTGGGTAGACACCTGCTTCACTCTTTTTCTCCAATGTCCTTTAGATATTGCTCTCGTTCTTTTTCAGAGAGTCGTTTAAGATAGTTTTCCTTTAATTCTGGT
Source organism: Bacillus sp. BS1807G30 (assembly GCF_040047675.1). NCBI lineage: Bacteria > Bacillati > Bacillota > Bacilli > Caryophanales > Bacillaceae > Bacillus > Bacillus sp. BS1807G30. Next base: position 3,578,990 of record NZ_CP157353.1, read on the forward strand.
TCATCTTTAAATTTATCCCAATCTTTAAAACGATATGACAACTCAGGATCATAACTCATTGAACCGATTTTTTTAGCTCTATATTGTAAAGAAGTTGAAAACCCGTACTTCTCCGGTTCATTATTTATATAGCCATCGATTATAATATCCCCCATAGGATTGATGGTCACATCTTTTTCAAACGTTATGGTTTTGATAAAGTGATGAATATCTCTTTTGTGTAAGTGCTCTTCAACCTTAGGTTTCATCTTATTTGCAAAATCTTCTACTTTTTCCTGATCACTTTTCTCTTCCACTACTTCATCTGACAGACTCTTATTAAAGTACTCTACAATAAAAACAGTTACTGAGATGATAACGGCCACAATTATAATAGAAAATTTCATTGTATTTCTCATAAAAAGCAAAACTCCTTAATAAGATTTTTAATCCATCGACTAATGAAATTGACAAAATAAAAACAGGTAGGCATGTACCTGTTTTACTCTTTTTCTCCAATGTCCTTTAGATACTGTTCACGTTCCTTTTTAGAGAGACTATTCAAAAAATCTTCTTTCACTTGCGGATCAAAATCATCCCATTTCTCGAAACGGTCTGATAAATCAGATGAAATGCTCATAGAACCCACCTCTTTAGATCTATATTCTAATGATGCAGAGAACTCAAATCTTTCTGGTTCACCATTCACGTATCCTCTAATTCTTATATATCCCATTGGATTAATGGTTACTCCCTTTTTAAAAGATATGGTTTCGATAAAATTATGAATATCCATTTTACGTAAACGCTTTTCTATATTCGGCTTCATTTCCTCTGCGAATTCTTCGGCCTTTTCTTGATCACTTTTCTCTTGCACTACTTCCTCTGAAAAACTCTGATGAATGTACTCTACAACAAACACAGTTACGGAGATGACGGCGACCACAATTATGATAGAAAATTTCATGATATTTTTCATAAAAAGCAAAACTCCTTGATGAACTTTAATCAGCTGACTATTGAATTTGACAAAATAAAAACAGGTAGGCTAGTACCTGTTTTACTCTTTTTCTCCAATGTCTCTCAGATACTGATCACGTTCCTCCTTAGTAAAACTTTTAAGGTAATTTTCTTTCACTTCCGGCTCATCTTTATATTCTTCCCAATCTATAAAGCGGTCTGATAAATCAGGGTCATAACTCATTGAACCGATTTTTTTAGCTCTATATTGTAAAGAAGCTGAGAAACCGTACTTTTCCGGTTCATCATTTACATAACCATCAATCGTAATATCTCCCATTGGGTTAATGGTCACATCTTTTTCAAACGTGATGGTTTTGATAAAGTTATGAATATCTCTTTTGTGTAAGTGCTCTTCAATCTTGGGTTTCATCTTCTCTGCAAGTTCTTCTGCTTTTGCTTGATCACTCTTTTCCTTGACCGCATTATTAGATTGAATATGCTTGTTAACCTGAACGATTAACGAAGTCACTGCGACAAGGATGACTACAAACAATACAGATAAAAGCTTTATTGTGTTTTTCATGTCTACCGTTGTCACCTTCTTAATAATGAAAAATAAAAAACAGGTAGGTGATTACCTGCTTTATTATTTTTCTCCAATATCTTCAAGATACTGTTCACGTTCTTTTTCGGAGAGTCTTTTAAGATAGTTTTCCTTTAGTTCAGGTTCATCTTTGAATTTATCCCAGTCTTTAAATCGATAAGATAATTCAGGAGAAAAAGTCATGGTACCTACTTCCTTAGATCGATATTCTAATGATGCAGAGAAGTCATACTTTTCTGGGTTACCATTAATATACCCTCTAATTATTATATAACCCATTGGATTAACATTTACTCCCTTATCGAACGTAATGGTTTTAATAAAGTTGTGAATATCTATTTTATGTAAACGTTCCTCTACTTTCGGTTTCATTTCTTCTGCGAATTCTTTTGCTTGTTTTAAATCGTTCTTCTCTTTCACGATTGTTTCACCTTCTGATTCATTCAATTTTTTTTCTTTATCTTTTTGAAAAACAAGTGATAATACTAGAATAAAAACGATAGTAATCAAAACAATCAGTACAACCTTAAATGTATTTTTCACAAAAATTATCCCACCTTTTAAATATTCAATCGATAGGTTTTTATACCTTTTTTTATAGATATTTATCATACAATATCTTATAATATACATGATAATTATTACAGGAGTGTAAATGTTGACCAAAAATTATGCAATTAATCAACTTAGCGATAAAGAATATAATGAAATATCATCAGCATCTTATGATATCTTCAACTATGAAAATTCTAAAGATATACACTTGAAAAATGGTAAAATAATGTATGTTGTTGACCACCAAGAAACAAAAAAAGGTCTTAACTCACTAACCCTTGTATCAGAAGAAGATTTTGAGCGCTCCGATGGCGGCAAAGACCTCACCAAAATCAAAAACGCCGTCATCGCCTACCGCGGGTCAGAACCGATTGGCGCAGGCCAATATAAAGATACCATTAAAAAACATGGAAAAAAAGAGTCAGATGATCTTCTTTCTACCATTTTGACAAAGCTGCCTCCTTTTAGCCAGTCAGAGACGTCAAAGGAAGTGACGACGAAGATGACGACAGGGACAACGACCTATACAAATGAGATTGTACAAGATTGGTTGATTTCAGATACGAAGTATTTAATTAAAAATATCCCTTTTGAACACGGTGCAGAGAATCAAATGGTGCAAGCGGACCGGTATGCGAAAGAGATCCATAAGAAAATGCCGAATGCGAAGATGTATGTGACAGGGCATTCACTTGGCGGGTCAAATGCTTCTTATGTTCTTGTCAAAAATGATTTTATTCAAGGTGGGGTCACCTTTGAGAATCCGAATATTTACCCAAATCTATCGGATGGTCTGCAAGCCAAAGCATTAAAAGGTGATTACCGTAGTAGATTAACAGAATATATCAATCTCAATGACGGGCTTTCTCTCTTAAATCGTCATACGACAGAAATCGGTCGTGTGAAAGTGATGTATGATGCCGCTTTACCTGAAGGCGTCGATTACACTGAGGACTCCTCAAAAGCCGTCCAATTTATGAAAAATCTCCTCAATCGGGCAATGAGTGTGAATCCTTCACTTGATGCGAATTTATTTCTTGAAGCCCTCGCCGGCAGCCATGGCTTAGACCGGTATTCCTTTTCGTCAGATGGCTCCGTTCAAACCATTGATGATATGTTGAGAAAAAACCCTTCTCTCACTACCGCCATGTTACATCAATTGAGCCAATCAAATGTTCATCCGCAAAGTGTGGTAGCGATTTTAATCAAGTCGCATGTTCTCATGAACACAGGTCGTAAATTCTCCACATATGCCGAGCACCATATGCAGCAAATCATTCGCAAAATTGAGAAACTCGATGACAAAGTGGATCAATCGGTAGAACGAGTACGTTCAAGATACAAACAAATTGTCGGTTTTGGCTCGTATGATCAGCTGACGGCTTCAGATGTGGATGCTGTCATTCGCCACTTAAAAACAGAGGGTCTTGACAATGAGTTCTATTCAGTTAAAAAGTATGATGCAGCGATTGATCATGCGATGGATATGAAAAGGTGGATGGACTCAATATCAGATGATATGAGCCAGCTAGGAAAACAATACCACGATGCAGATACAACCCTTGCCAAGAATATGGGTATTTCTTAAGGAGTACGACAAATGGAATTTTCAAAGAAACAACCAACAGACGCAGATCGTTTTTTGCAGAGAGTCACAGATACGCATACATCTAGCTCCATCTTCTCTCAAGCAAACTTTAACACGGAAGACATGACACCAGCAGAGCTAGCTGCTTTGAAGGCAAAGATCAAAGAAGAACAGAAAACAGCGCTGATCAGAGCCATCCGGCATCAACTTCAAAATGAATTTGCAGAGGATCGCCAAGAAGCCAAAAAAATAGTAGATCTGATTGATGACCTTCTGATTAACGTGTACAAACATCAAAGGAACATCCAAACCCATATGTCAGGTGAAGCCATTGACGCCTTAATCGAAAAAATCGAAAAAAGACTCACATTTTTTGAGCTGAAAGAAGATGTTCAATCAGCCATTGATTCAATCGGCATTTAAATGAACCTTCTATCCGGTGAATCTTTTCCCTGTCTCACTCGTATATACTAAAAGAGTGATTGATTTGAAAGGAGATCTGTTTGTGGGATATATGTTGTTATTTTCGGTTGTGATCGGTCTTGTCTTGACCCTTTTGCTCACACCACTCAGGTTGATCGTTAGAAAGAAAGGGACCGAACAACAGGTGCCGCTTATGTGGATTGCAGGACTTGCCCTGCTGTTCATCATCGGGATTTTCGGCTTCTACTACATCACCAATTTAGACCGCAACCCATCATCACTGTGGCTCATTGGACTTGTTGTGACAGCAGCAGGTGCCTTTTTATCAGTGGGATTGGAGCGAAAGATCAAAGGCGTATTATTTCTCATTTTATTGTTGCTCGGTGTTTATATGGCAACAGCTTTTCTATTTAATGCAAATGAGAAATTCGACGTTTCTAAAATGGAGCAAAAAGTCGAAATCAAAGCGTTTGATGAGACAGAAACACCTGCGAGTGTACCACCGCAATTTGCTCGCAATAAGATGAAGAAATCGTTCGGACAGGTGCCAAACACAAGCTACTACGAGCTTGGCAGCTTGCAAATTCAGAAGGTCAATGGTGAGTATGTGTATATCGCACCCGTCGAGTTCTCCGATTTCTTTAAATGGATTCGTTCTGGTAGCACACCGGGTTACTTTACATTAAGTGCTACCGACTCATCTGCCAATCCAAAGTTTGTGAAAACCGAGATGGTCTATACGCCTTCTTCTTATTTCAATAAAGAAATTGAGCGGCATATCCGTCTTCAGTATCCAGATTTGATTTTCTATGGAGACACGCAGCTAGAGATCAATGATGATGGCAAGCCTTATTACATCCAAACATTTGGAGATTTCATCTCTGCACGAAACGGGTTTAAAGCTTCAGGTGTGGTTGTTGTGGATGCCAAAACGGGTGAAACGAAGAAATACGCCTTAGACAAAGTACCAGCCTTTATTGATGGCGCTGTGTCACCAGAGGCCGTCAGTCTGCAGAATAGTTACTTCGGCAACTATGTACATGGTTTCTGGAACAGCCTCTTTGGAAAATCAGATGTGAAGCTGCCTTCTGATGAGGGGACTGAAGCCAATGTAAGTCCGGTGTTTGATTCAAAAGGGGATATGTATTACTTCACAGATTTCACCAGTCCAAAAGAGGGCGTTGATTCCATGCTCGGGTATGCACTAACAAATGCCCGAACAGGAAAAGCCACGTATTATACGGGTAATCTTGAAGAATCCTACATGGATTCACAAGGAGCTTTGCAAATTATTGAGAAACGATTTATCGAGAAGAAATGGAAGGGCCGCATGCCGATTCTTTATAATTTCTATGGGGAAGCAAGCTGGCTTACACCTGTTCTCGATTCAAATGGGTTCCTGCAAAACTACTTTATTGTTTCGGCAGCCAATCCTGAAATCGCCGCATACGCTTCTACACCAAACGAAGCACTAAGAGCCTATAAAACAGCTCTTCAAAAAGGCGGCGGTACCGTCAATAGTTCATCAAAGCAAGAAAAGAAAGAGTCAACAGGTAAAGTGAAGAGGGTGTATAAGGAAAAGACCGGTGATTATACAACCGTCACCTTCTTACTAGACGATGGGAAAAACTACACGATGTCATCTGAAAAAGAGCCTCTTATTATTTATTTAAAAGAAGGCGATCAAGTCAACATGAAGTATACAGATACAGGTGAGATTTTCCTCCCAGTCGATGAAATCAACATCAAAGGATTATAAAAAAAAAGACGTTTCTCCTACTGCGGAGAAGCGTCTTTTTTCTCTTTTCTCAACAACTCAACAAGCAATTCCTTATTTTTATTCCCACCTGTCATCGGGGATTCGACATAGGAAAATGTCCGTTTAAAGTCCATTCCCCTTACAGAAATGACAGCCAATTCTCCGCCAATGCTGCCCCGCTGGAGGACATATTTAGATAAAACAGACAGCCCCATTCCATGAATGACAGCTTCTTTAATCGCTTGATTGCTGCTAAATGTCACAAAGGTCCGCGCTTTCAGTCCATTTGATTTCAGGACATGCTGTAAGTATTCTCCTGTCCCAGATCCTTCTTCTCTTGTGATCCATGTTTCATTTTGCAATTGATCAATGGTGACATCCTTTTTCTTTGCAAACGGATGGTCTAATGGTGCAACGATATACAGTTCATCCTCTAGAAACGTTTCCACAGAGAGTTCTTTGTCATTGGTTTGTCCTTCGATCAGTCCGATGTCGACATGGAATAAGCGAACATGTCTGGCAATCGCCTCTGTATTATCAATGACTACCTCAATATCAACATGCGGATAAAGCTGATGAAATTGTGCCAAAATTTGCGGCAGCACATACTCCCCAATGGTAAAACTCGCTCCAATCGTGAGCTTCCCTCGTGCCAGATGATGATGCTCATAAATATCCTGCTTCGCCTGTTCATATAAACGAATGATTTGTTTTGATCGATGGTACAGCATATCCCCAGTTGGCGTCACCGTTAATTGCTTTGGCGAACGATTGAGCAGAACCGTCTGAAATTCCTGCTCCAAATTCTTAATGTGAAGACTGACACTCGGTTGAGAAATCCGCAGCTTCTGAGCTGCTTTTGTAAAGTTTTTCTCTTCTACCACTGTCACAAATGTCTTCAGTGCATCATAATACATCTGTCCCTCTCCTATCAGAAATCTTAATCCTACATCTTCAATACATATATCTTACTAATTCCTTTCCAACTCGTAAAGAACAGCCTAAACCAATCAATTTAATAAAAATATTTACTAATTTTTTTAAAGACTCTATACTGAAAGGAGATATTTTCTATAGGAGGTGCTGACTTGGCAGCTAAAATAAAGGACATTGCGGAAAAAGCCGGATTATCCATCGCCACCGTGTCTCGCGTACTGAACCAAGATCCCAACCTATCGGTTACGGATCAAACACGTGAGAGAGTATACGCGGCAGCAGAAGCTTTGTCCTATCAAAAAAAGACATTCAAACATTCACTAAAAAAAATTGCCTTTCTCTATTGGATGACAGAAAAAGAAGAGCTTGAAGATATTTATTTTAAATCCATTCGTCTAGGCATTGAGGAACTCACCAATACCAGAAGCTTAAATGTTACCGCTCACAACCCATCTGATGGTCTTCAATCGATTGATCCTTCTACAGAAGGCATCATCGCCATCGGTCGATTTAAAAAAACTGAGCTTGATCAATTATATGCGATCACAAAACATATCGTCTTTATTGATACATCACCAGATGAAGACCGCTTTGATTCTGTGAAACCAAACCTGAAACGAATTGTAGAAAAGATTATTGATTCTTTTATCGAAAAACAGCACACATCCATCGGATTTATTGGCGGGACAGATCTTGATCTCAATACAAATAGGCGTATTCCAGATATTCGTGAAACGACCTTCCGCCAGTACATGACAGCACACAACAAACTGGATGAGCAATTGGTCTATATCGGTCACCATTTCTCTGTAGATGAAGGCTATTCATTGATGATGAAGGCGATCGACGAGCTCGGTGATCACCTGCCAACCGCTTTTTGTGTCGCAAGTGATCCTCTTGCGATAGGCTGTTTACAAGCATTAAATGAACGCGGTTTTTCTTTACCAAATCGAGTGAGTGTCTTTAGTATCAACGATATTCACGTCTCTCAATATGTGTCACCACCGCTCACAACTTATCACATCCATACCTCTTTACTTTGCGAGACAGCTGTCGATTTACTTTTAGAAAGACTTGTTGATGGCAGAACATTACCAAAAACCGTGCTGATTGCCTCAGATCCTGTCTTTCGGAAAAGCACGATATAAACAGCTGGAAGCCCTGCCGTATGTGGCGGGCTTCTTTTCTCTTTATTTCGGTAAAAAATTTTACTTAATAAATTTAATAAAATATGTTTACTTTTTTTACTCAAGTTGATATTCTCACATTAAGAAAGCGTTTTCTTATCATCTGTGAAAAAAGAACGAGAGGGGATTACGAATGAAAAAGGGAAAATGGGCGACATTATCGGCAGTCGTTGGTACTGCTGTGCTGCTGCTGTCAGCATGCGGACCAGGAGATGACAATTCAAGCGGTACACAGCCGGCATCTACAGGTACAAAGACCTTGCTAGTGTGGGAGGATGTCAAAAAGTCGGATGGGATTCAAGACGCCGTCAAAGAATTTGAAAAACAAAACGACGTGAAAGTCAAAGTGGTCGAAAAAGCATATGCCGACCAAATTGAAGCGCTTCGTCTTGATGGCGCAGCCGGCACTGGTCCAGATGTCATCACCATGCCTCACGACCAAATTGGATCAGCTGTCACAGAGGGATTGTTACAAGAAATCAAACCAGATCAAAAAGTAATCAATTCCTTCACAGACGAATCGATTCAATCACAAACGGTAGATGGTAAGCTGTATGGCCTGCCAAAATCCGTTGAAACCACTGTGCTTTTCTATAACAAAGACCTTGTTAAAAAGGCACCAACGACACTCGATGGCTGGTATGACCTTTCGAAAAAGCTGACAAAGGACGGGAAATACGGTTTTGTTGCGAAGTGGGATGAAATTTATTACGCACAAAGTGTATTAGGCGGTTCAGGCGGCTATATTTTCAAACAGAAAAACGATGGGTCTTATGACGTCAATGATATTGGTCTTAATAACGACGGTGCCATCGAAGGCGGAAAATACATTCAGACATTCTTTAGCGAAGGACTTTTCCCGAAAGGCATCATTGGTGAGCAAGGAATCAATGTCCTCAATTCCTTATTCACTGAGAAAAAGGCTGCGGCTGTGATTTCTGGTCCATGGTCATTTGGTCCTTATAAAGAAGCGGGTATCGACTATGGCGTGACGGAATTGCCAACACTCCCTAACGGAAAACATATGAGCTCGTTCTTAGGTGTAAAGAGCTACAACGTCTCCTCTTATTCTAAAAATAAAGAACTTGCCGAAAAATTTGTTGAGTTTATCACGAACGAAAAAAATTCAAAAAAGCGCTTTGAAGTAACAGAGGAAATTCCACCAGTGAAAAAGCTGATGAAAGACCCAGTCATTACTGAAAACGCTAATGCGGATGCTGTTTCAAAGCAAACGAAATATGCCACGCTGACACCGAATAATCCAGAGATGGCAGAGGTGTGGAAGCCGATTGACAGTGCATTAGGACTGATTGCGACTGGCCGTACCGATGTGAAAAAGGCATTTGATGACGCGGTCAAACAAATCGACTCGCAAATTAAAGCGAATCACTCCAAATAAACATCAAGCGCAGGTAGCTGTTCATCTATCATGCTGCCTGCACTTGATCTAATTTCATATGAAGTAGGTGTTAAACGTGACGGGTAACCTTGAACTAGACCGCACACACATAGTGGAATCAAAGACACACCGGAGACGGGCGCTAATGTTCTCTCTTATACCCGGGATGGGGCAAATATACAACAAACAGTATGGCAAAGGGGCACTCTTTTTCCTGTTTGGCGTTTCTTTTCTACTTGTGTTTTATGATTTATTCAATATTGGCTTCTGGGGGCTGTTCACACTTGGTACGATGCTGCCTCGTGACAACTCTGTTTTCCTTTTAGCAAAAGGAATTATTGCACTTTTAACAGCTGGATTTGGCATCGGTTTTTATGTACTCATGATACGAGATGCATTTATGAACGGAAAGAAACGTGATCAAGGGGTTCCGCTTCATTCCATCCGTGCTCAATACCATCAGCTCATCGATCAAGGCTTTCCTTACTTAATGAGCACTCCTGCTTTCTTTTTACTTCTATTCTCTGTTGTCTTTCCTATTATGTTCAGCTTTGCGCTGGCCTTTACAAACTATGATTTATACCACTCGCCTCCTGCCAATCTCATTGATTGGGTAGGCATCAAAAACTTTCAAAATATCTTTTCAATCGATATTTGGAGAGACACATTCATTGATGTACTGGGCTGGACGGTCGTATGGACGTTGGCTGCATCGACCCTTCAATGTGCTGTCGGCATTTTTCTAGCGGTTCTGCTCAATCAAAAAGATTTAAAAGGAAAACGGTTTTTCAGAACGATTTTGATTCTGCCGTGGGCTGTTCCAGGATTTGTGACCATTTTGGTGTTTGCTGGATTGTTTAACGACACGTTTGGTGCGATCAACAATACCCTTTTTGCATCGATTGGAATTGATCCAAAACCATGGCTGACAGATCCATTTTGGAGCAAAATTGCTCTTATTGCGATGCAGACTTGGCTTGGTTTTCCTTTTGTGTTCATTATGACAACCGGCGTTTTGCAGGCCATTCCTGAAGATTTATACGAGGCTGCAACCATTGATGGGGCAAATTTCTTTCAGAAATTCCGTTCCATTACATTACCGCTTGTCCTCTATTCAATTGCACCTATATTAATCACGCAATATACGTTTAACTTTAACAACTTTAATATCATCTACTTATTTAATGGCGGGGGGCCGCCTGTTGCTGGATCCACAGCGGGGGGCACAGACATCTTAGTGTCTTGGATTTACAAACTGACGATGCAGTCTTCTCAATATGCACTCGCTGCCGCTGTTACGATCTTACTGTCAATCTTCGTCATTGCCATTGCACTTTGGCAGTTTAAGAGAACGAATTCATTCAAAGAGGAGGACATGATGTGATATGGGATCAAAACAAAATAAGCTCATTCGTCTGAGTATCACTTATTTCATCCTTTTCATCGCCTCCGTATGTATTCTATATCCACTCCTTTGGACGATCGGTGCTTCCTTTAATCCTGGGAACAGCCTGATGAGCACAAGCATGTTTCCGAAGAATCCAACGTTCAGCCACTTTACAGAACTCTTCTTCGGTCAAGGAGCACTTTATGCAAAATGGTATTGGAACTCAATGAAAATCAGTATTGCGACTATGCTCTTAACGTTGATACTTGTCAGCTTTACAGGTTATGCCTTTTCTAGGTTCCGATTCAAAGGACGCAAGAATGGACTGATGCTCTTTTTGCTGCTGCAAATGATTCCTCAATTTTCAGCACTGATTGCCATATTTGTATTGGCTCAAATGCTTGGACTCATTAACAGCCACCTTGCATTGATTTTGATTTATGCAGGCGGACAAATTCCGATGAATACGTATTTAATGAAAGGCTATCTTGATGCGATTCCAAAGGATCTCGATGAATCAGCCAGAATGGATGGCGCAGGGCATTTCCGGATTTTCATTCAAATTATTATGCCGCTCGCTAAGCCCATCTTAGCCGTTGTCGCGATCAACTCATTTACAGGTCCACTGGGTGATTTCATCATTTCCAGTGTCATTGTCCGCTCACCTGAAATGTATACGCTCCCAATCGGTCTGTACAATCTTGTGTCAGATAAAATGGGTGCCAGCTACACGACCTTTGCAGCCGGGGCTTTACTCATTGCAATTCCAGTCGCTTTATTGTTCCTTGTTTTACAAAAACAATTTGTGTCCGGTCTCACACAAGGCGGGACAAAAGGATAAGGGGAGATTTGATGAAAAAATGGTTGCTTGTCACTGTTGCCTTTTTCTTTCTGATAGGGTTAGGTGTTTTGCCTGAAGCTAAGGCAGATGCGATTTCTGTTCAGCCGATCAATGGACTGCAAGGTGATTTCATCAAGGGAGCCGATATCTCGATGCTTGCAGAAGTGGAGAAAAGCGGCGGCAAATACTACAACCAGAACGGACAGCAGGTTGATCCGCTCAAGCTATTAAAGGATAAAGGCGTCAACTATGTGCGCATCAGACTCTGGAACCATCCATACGACAACCAAGGCCGTGCCTATAACGGCGGGACAAACGATTTAAATACTGCCATTGCTCTATCGAAACGTGCAAAAGCACAAAACATGAAAGTGCTGCTTGATTTTCACTACAGTGATTTCTGGACCGATCCCGGTAAACAGTTCAAACCGAAAGCTTGGACCAATCTCTCGCAAAGCGATTTAGAGAAAGCGGTTGGCACTTACACAAGCGATGTGCTCAAAGCGATGAGAGCACAAAATGCCCTGCCAAATATGGTGCAGGTCGGGAATGAATTGAATTCAGGTATGCTTTGGCCGAACGGAAAAAGCTGGGGTGAAGGCGGCGGTGAATTTGACCGACTCGCTGCTTTGCTAAAAGCGGGAACAAATGCTGTCCGCTCTGTCGATTCAAACATCAAAGTCATGCTTCATCTTGCACATGGAGGGGACAATGGTGCATCTCGCTGGTGGTTTGATGAAATCACCAAACGAGGCGTTTCGTTCGATACGATCGGTTTATCTTACTACCCGTATTGGGACGGCGGATTTAGCGGTCTTACTAACAATATGAATGATATTAGCGCCCGCTATAACAAAGATGTCATCGTGGTAGAAACCGCCTACGGCTTTACAACAGCAAATGGTGACAACCTCGATAACTCATTTAACCAAGATTCAGTCAATACAGCCGGTTATCCAGCATCACCACAAGGGCAGGCATCTTTTATACGAGATCTATCAGAAAAAATTTCACAAGTGAAAAACCATCGCGGGAAAGGGTTCTTTTATTGGGAGCCGCTTTGGATTCCAGCAAAAGGTGCTCCGTGGTCTAGTCAATACGGGCTCGCTTATATTCAAACAACCGGGACAGTCGGGAATGCTTGGGAAAATCAGGCCATGTTTGATTTCAACGGAAAAGCCCTGCCTTCTCTTGATGTATTTAAACAAATGACACCGTAATTAAACAGATAGGACGTGACAAAATGGGAAAGCATTACCCACTCGTTCACCCAAATGTGAAAGGCTTTTTGCATGGTGGCGACTATAATCCTGATCAATGGCTCCATATGCCGGAGATCATTGACGAAGATTTTCGATTAATGAAGCTTGCACACTGTCAAACATTCTCTATCAATATTTTCGCTTGGAGCAAGCTCGAGCCAAAAGAAGGGGAATATGATTTTGCCTGGCTGGATGATATCATGGACCGCTTGGCAGCGCAGGGAGCTCACGCCATTCTCGCCACGCCAAGCGGAGCAAGACCTGCTTGGCTCTCGCAAACATATCCAGAAGTCTTACGCGTTGAAGCAAACCGCCAGCGCAACTTACACGGACTTCGCCATAATCATTGCTTTACCTCACCGGTTTATCGAGAAAAAACGAATACACTCAATCGTTTGCTCGCTGAACGCTACAAGGATCATCCAGCGCTGATCATGTGGCACATTTCAAATGAATACGGCGGTGAATGTCATTGTGATCTTTGCCAAGAAGCATTTAGAGACTATTTGAAAGACAAATACAACCATGACCTTGAAGCTTTGAATCAAGCATGGTGGACGGGATTTTGGAGCCACACCTTTACCGATTGGTCACAAATCGAGTCACCAGCCCCTCATGGCGAGCACATGATTCATGGCATGAACCTAGACTGGAAGCGTTTTGTCACAGCACAAACGATCAATTTTTATCAAAATGAGATTGAACCGCTACGAGAATTAACACCTCATGTGCCAGTAACCACCAATTTTATGGGCGACTATCCGCATATGCGTCCATTCCTTGGACTGGATTATCATCAATTTGCAAAAGAAGTCGACGTGATCTCATGGGATAGCTATCCAGCATGGCATAGCGGCAGAGAAACCACTGCAGAATTAGCGTCAAACGTCGCCTTCGTTCACGATTTGTATCGTTCATTAAAGGGTGGTCAGCCGTTTCTTGTGATGGAAAGCACACCAAGCCTCGTGAACTGGCATGAAGTGAATAAGGTGAAGCATAAAGGAATGGCACACCTCTCTGCCATGCAGGCGATTGCCCACGGGTCCGACTCCGTCCTTTATTTCCAGTGGAGACAAGGTCGAGGCGCCTCTGAAAAATTCCATGGAGCCGTTGTGGATCATTCAGGACATGAACACACGCGTGTGTTTCAAGAAGTCGCTGATTTAGGAAAACAGCTGGAGCAGCTTCAGCCGATTGCGGGTACATCCGTTCAACCAGAGGTCGCCATCATATATGATTGGGAAAACCATTGGGCGATTGATGATGCGCAAGGTTTAAATAATACCAACAAACGCTATGTAGAGGCTTGTCAAACTCATTATCGAAGCTTCTGGAAAAAGGGCATCCCTGTTGATATTGTCGGAATGGAAAAGGATTTCTCATCCTATAAAGTGCTTGTGGGGCCAATGCTCTACATGATCAAACCAGGCGTGGCAGAAAAGATCGAAGCATTTGTCAAAGAGGGAGGCATTTTTGTGGCAACGTACTGGAGCGGCATGGTCGATGAAAACGACCTCTGTTTCCTCGGTGGTTTCCCTGGCCCTCTCCGCCATGTACTTGGTATTTGGGCAGAGGAAATCAACACATTGATGCCAGATGAACACGTCTTAATGACCACAGGAAATGGACGCACTTATCATGTCGGCCAATATTGCGAATCCATTCACCCAGAATCAGCCTCTGTGTTAGGGCATTTTGAGAATGGCTGCTATGAAGGACAGCCCGCCCTTACTGTCCGTCCATTTGGCAAAGGGAAAGCATACTATATGGCTTCTGAAAATGAGCAAGCGTTTTATGATGATTTTTACGAAGATCTCATCACAGGAATAGGCATACAACCGATCCTCTCCTCTTCAATTCCAGAGGGAGTCAGTGTCCAGAAACGAACAGATGGATCGCAGGACTTTGTGTTTATGATGAATTTTACAGAACAGCCACAGAACATTTCACTAGATTCAGCGGAAAGCTATGAAAATATGCTGACTGGACAGCATACATCTCAACAGTTACAACTGAATCCTTACGAATACGTTATTTTGAAAAAATAGCGTGAAAGAAGCGTCCATCCAAAGGGCGCTTCTTACTTTTAAGTGAATCTAAATACCTATAAAATCTCTTCCGGTAGTAGATTATCAATAGAAGTATTATTTTTTATCTAAATTTTTTGACATATTGAACACCGCGCCACGATTGGATTCACCATCCTTTTTTACCATTGTATAGGTATGAAAGCGGTTGCCTAATACTCATATTTTTGATACTCTTTTTTTCAATGCAGATGTGGGACTGCATTGGTATAAAAACAAACAAATGTAAACGGTTTATTGTAGGGGGAGGGGCTTATGTTAACGTTTGTTGGATTGTTGATTATTTTAACGATTGTTGTTTTGCTGATTTGGGGGAAAGCAAGCCCAATTGTCGCCATGGTCATGGTGCCTTTAATAGGGGCATTCATCGCGGGATTTGGTATCAATGACATTCAAACCTTCTTTGAAGAAGGGATTATCAAAGTATTGCCGGTGGCGACCATGTTCATCTTCGCCATTTTATTTTTTGGCATTTTACAAGATACAGGGTTCTTTGAACCTGTAATTAAAACGTTAATCAAGCTGACCAGAGGGAATGTTGTCACAGTTGCGATGGGAACTGCCTTGATTGGAGTCATCGCACACTTAGACGGAGCAGGCGCTACCACCTTTTTATTAACTGTACCTGCACTGCTTCCGCTTTATAAAAAATTACATATGAGTCCTTACTTACTACTATTGTTAATCGGGACAAGTGCTGGATTAACCAATATGGTGCCTTGGGCCGGCCCCACAGGACGG
Organism: Bacillus sp. BS1807G30; assembly: GCF_040047675.1. Lineage (NCBI taxonomy): Bacteria > Bacillati > Bacillota > Bacilli > Caryophanales > Bacillaceae > Bacillus > Bacillus sp. BS1807G30. The sequence continues at coordinate 3,594,701 of NZ_CP157353.1, forward strand.
GCAGCGAGTGTCCTTAATATGGACCCATCTGAACTGTGGGTACCGCTCATTCCAATTCAGTTGATCGGGGTCGTGCTCATATTAGGAATGGCATTCATTTTAGGAAAAAGAGAAGAAAAACGAATTCGGGTGAAAGTTGCAGCAAATGAAGTAGCTGCGGTTCAATTAGAAGGCGCTGATTGGGATCGTGCCATTCAATCAATCAGCGAAACAGGCGATGCGTCTTTAAAGCGTTATCACTTAATCTGGGTCAACTTTATTCTATTTTTAGCTGTTGTTGTCCTTCTCGTGCTAAATGTGATTCCTGCTAGTTATATGTTTATGATTGGTCTTTCACTAGCACTTTTGGTGAACTATCCGAATGTGAATGTACAAATGGAGCGAATTAAGGCACATGCTCCAAGTGCACTAATGATGGCGGCTGTTATTTTCTCCGCAGGTTCTTTTTTAGGAATTCTTGAAGGAACGGGCATGCTAAAGGCGATTGCAGTGGACAGTATTCACATTTTGCCAGCTTTCTTACTGCCATTTTTACATATCATTGTGGGGATATTTGGGGTTCCGCTTGATATGCTGACAAGTACAGATGCCTATTATTATGCACTCTTGCCGATTGTCGAATCGATTACATCAGAGGTTGGTGTGTCAGGGACATCTGCGGCATACGCCATGATGATTGGAAATATCATCGGCACCTTTGTCAGCCCCCTTGCGCCTGCTGTATGGCTTGCCATCGGTCTTGCAGGGGTCGATATGGGGAAACATATCCGCTACTCCTTCTTTTGGATGTGGGGGTTCAGTATCGTTTTACTCATCGTCGCCAAACTGATTGGCATCATATAAAAAGAAAGACATGCGCTGATTTGCGCATGTCTTTTTCTTTTGAATTATGAAGGATATTCACTCGTGTGAATGTCTGTTTTCGGTTTTCTAATCAGTGACATCAATCCAACGATTAGCAACAAGATCATCGGAACGAAAGCAAGACCAACAGTTCCAATTAAAAGAGTCACAGCGGAAACCAAGAAAAGAATACCAGAAAGCACGGCACGGCGGTCTGTTTTCAAAACAATCACACCAACAAGGGCTAAAACAGCCGCAATTGCGGAAACAACCATAAACTGAACGCCAAAGGCATGAACCGATGCCTCAAGTGTTTCAACTGGCAAGGCACTGCCTTCCTCTTTTAACACTTCATTCAATTCTTCATAAACTGCTGGGTCCACAGAGAGCATCAATGCCCCAAAACCAACACCAATTACGTTGAGGACAATACTGATAATCCCCATAATTTTTTCACCTTTACGCTTAATCATTGATAGAAACCTCCTAAAAAGTTAAATTAACCTGTTTTTACTTCTCGCTTTTGGAAGACGATTAAAGCAACCGCCAAGAAGATGGCCCAATAAATGACTAGGACCGTTAGTGAGAATCCTAGGGACATGCCTTCGATATAAGTAGGTGTTTCTGCGAAATACTGTACAGGATCGTTGGCAAACAATAAGTATTTCGCCCAATCAAAGAAGAACATCAAAATGCTTGTGATGGATGCTCCGACAACATAGGCTAATACACTAATCGCTATGGAAATGGCCTCGCTTCTAAACACCGTTGAGATAGCAAAAGAAAGTGTCCCTAATACAACAAACATAGCACAATGCGCCAAATAATAAGAGACCATATTTGCAAACTGAGACCGTTCAATGACTTCACCATTTTGATAAGCCAAATACACATAATCATTGTTTAGTCCAAAGAATATCGCACCTAAGATAAAGGATAAGATAAATAGGACAGCGATCAGGAAAAGTGAATATAGTTGAACGGTAAAGTATTTAGACAAAAGAACCTTCAACCTGGATGGCGGACGAATCAGTAATAATTTAATTGTACCATGCTTATATTCAGCCGAGACAATTGTGGCTGCAATAATAATCACAAATACACCGACCAGCTGAAGCAAATTAGCATTTGTTTTCACATAAGTCCATGCATTTTTACCGAATTGATCGGCTGGAGGTAAATCATGTTTGATTCGATACTCATTGATCGCTATTTCGGTTTCAAGGGATCTCTTATAAAAGCTTATATTATCCTCTTTCAATTCTTGCTTCTTTGCTTTATTGATTTCTTGCAACTCAGTTTTCCAATCACCGGATGCTTGATCTCCGTCATTTGTCTTAACAGCAAAAATCAACGTCGCAATCATACCTAAAACAAGAAGCCCAACCATAATCCAAGTACCCACACGATAACTGATTTTCATCCACTCGTTTTGAATGAGGCGAATCATACGTCTGCCTCCTTTTTACCTGTTAAGCTTAAGAACTTATCTTCTAAGGTTTGTTTTTCTATTTTGATTTCGTACAAATGAATAGAAGCTTCGCTCAAATGACGAATCAATTGTGGCATCTTCTCTTCTAGGATGGAGAAGAATAAGTACTGCTCCTCTTCTCTAACTGTGATACCTTCCTCAAATGCTTCAATGAGCTTTTGAGTTTCTTCTAGCTCGCTTGATGCTACTTTCATACGATAGTTGACCAAATCATCCTGCTTCGTCTCTGCACGCTGATCCTCAATCGCAATCAGCTTTCCTTTTTGGATAATGGCGAAACGATCACACATCAATTCCATTTCTGACATGAGGTGACTTGAAACAATGACAGCAAGCCCTTCTTCCTTTGCCAGCCTTCTCAAGTAATCTCGTATCATACGAATTCCCTCTGGATCTAGTCCATTGGTCGGCTCATCTAAGATTAGCAGTTTCGGTTTATGTATCAATGCCTGAGCAATCCCCAAACGCTGCTTCATTCCTAATGAAAACGTACGGACACGCTTATGTTTCACATGCTGCAAACTAACTAGTTCTAGCAGTTCATCAATTCGACCTTCATCCACTTTTCCATTCATTCTGGCAAAATGAACAAGGTTTTGTCTCGCCGTTAAATGATTATACATTTCTGGATTTTCAATAATTGCACCGACATCTTGGATGGCATGCTGATATGAGGTTTGAATACTATGACCATTAATCAGAATGTCACCAGATGTAATGGGAGAAAGACCGACCATCATGCGAATGGTTGTCGTTTTTCCTGCGCCATTCGGCCCTAAGAAGCCAAAGACTTCGCCCGCTTGGACAGAGAAACTCAAGTCTTGAACAATCTTTTTCCCGCGAATATGCCTAGATACATTTTGCAGTTCTAAAACGTTCGTCACGTTACCTCTCCTTCTTTGTCTAAGTATCATCTATCATCTATTTCCTGATAAACACCATGATCCGTCAAAAATAGAAGAACACTTCCATATGGTACAGCAATGCCCAAAAGTTGTGAAGGGGATTAGGCAAAATTTAGAGAATCATCTGCCTTTTTTAAGGTGAGGTTAAGGTAATCATTTTAATAAGATCTTATTGCACGAAAGGGACTCCCCTAAATTTTATAGGAATTAGAACCTAAATCATAAATAGTATATTTTCAAATTCTTTAAGTATGATAAAATATATTAACTTCAGCTACTCCCTCAACATAAAGATATAATAGAGGCAAGCGATAAGATGTAGAGTTAGGTCACCTTGTCTTTTTTCAATACTGACTGTTGCAGGTGGTATTATTTTATCGTATGTAATGTCAGCGATGGTCTGCTTTGAGTCTTCCAATCTAACACGTTTATCTGCGAAACCTTTCTTTAGATAATAGGTAGTATCATTGATGATGAAACGCATCGTTGGATTTGTTTTGATTTTAGTTTTATCTTCGAATATCAACCTTCCTTTCTCCTTACATTCTATGCTCCAATTTGAGCGGTACATAGATCTGAAGGATATATTTTCTGTAGCTTTTACAACAGTATTCAAATTTGCATCCATAACCTCAACATTCACAAAAAACTCATCAAATATATGATCCAAAATTCTCTCAGCTTTATTTTTATAAAATCTTTTTATGAATCCAATGGGGACACCTTCTTTATTGATAATAGGGATGCATTTAGTCGTTTTTTTCATAACAGTTTTTTTGAAATATCCAAATTCCACTTCTACCACCCCATCGATAACTGATCTTCAAAAATAAAAGCTTTATAAAAAATATAAAACACCTAATGAGTAAAGGAATTGAATCCCTTTGACAATTTAGGTGTTTTTTATACGTTAACAACAATCATATACATCATTCTTCTTCAGCATTTATAGTAAGCTTGTCATGACCGAACTCTAATTATGAGAAGAACATTTCTTTGTCATTATACTTTTTTCACAAACTCCGATTTTAACTTCATTGCGCCAAAGCTAGGAATTTTACAATCAATGTTATGATCGCCTTCGACTAAACGAATCCCTTTGACCTTCGTCCCTATTTTTAAAACCGAAGAAGAACCTTTGACTTTTAAATCTTTAATCACAGTGACCGTGTCACCATCACTTAATAGATTTCCATTCGCATCTTTGACAACAAGCTGCTCCTCTGCCACTTGTTCTTGTTCTAGCGACCACTCATGCGCACATTCAGGACAAATAAGCATGCTGCCATCCTCGTATGTATAGGTTGAACTGCACGATGGACAATTCGGTAGATTAGACATTTGTGTTTCCTCCAACTTTCTTTTTCATTTAGAACCATTTTACCACATTTCTATAGAAAGAAATGTGATAGAAAAGGAAACATTTTTCATCATTTACTTATCTCTTCCAAATGTCATGACGGCCGCAATATTCCGCGCTGTTCTCTCTACATGCACACTAGCATCATGCATGGCTTCAGCCAGAGTCGTGACGCCAGGGACAATACTAAAAAGTGCATCAATGCCATGATCATGTACGACTGCACTGTCTTTTGAGAGAGACCCAGCGATGCCAATGACAGGGAGTCCATATTGTTTCGCAGCTTTGGCTACACCGATCGGCGTTTTTCCGTAAATGGTCTGCTGATCAATCCGGCCTTCCCCTGTAATGACTAGGTCAGCATCCTTTAGTACGTCAGCAAAATGGACGGCTTTCAGTACAATATCGATTCCCTTTTGCAGATCAGCCTGTAAAAAGCCTAATAAACTCGCGCCCAGTCCTCCTGCCGCTCCTGCACCTGCCGCATCCCCAAAGGAGACATGAAGATGCTGCTTAGCCACTTGTGCAAAATGAGATAAATTCTTGTCCAACAGTTGAACCATTTCTGTATCTGCTCCCTTTTGAGGACCGAACACAGCAGACGCTCCTCTTTCACCCGTTAAAGGGTTGTCCACATCACACGCTACTTCCAGACGGACTGATTGCAATCTTGGATCCAGTCGAGATAGATCAATAGAAGCTAATTGATTCAGTGATCCACCGCCCGGCATGAGGTCTTGGCCTGCTTTATCGAGAAAAGAAGCACCTAAACCTTGCATCATGCCAACGCCGCCATCATTTGTTGCGCTTCCGCCAAGCCCAATGATTAAATGCTTCGCTCCTTTATCCAGCGCTGCAAGCATTAATTCTCCTGTCCCTCTAGACGTCGTGAATAAGGGGTTCCGTTTTTCTGGCGGGACAAGATGTAATCCTGATGCTGCTGCCATCTCTATGACAGCTGTCTGACCATCTCCCAACATACCAAAAAAGGCATCCACAGGTTTGCCAAGCGGGCCCGTGACCGCTTGCTGGACAATCTTCCCGCCTGTCGCATCCACTAACGATTGAACTGTGCCTTCTCCTCCATCTGCCATTGGGATTTTCATATATTTTGCGTGTGGCAAAATAGAACGAAATCCTCGTTCAATGGCACATGCTGTCTCATAAGCAGATAAACTTTCTTTAAATGAATCTGGTGCGATCACAATCTTCATCCAAAAACCCCTCGTTTCTCATTAAATCCTCAGCCGAACAGCTGGAAAATACCAAAGATAATGGTCGATACAACGGTTAATGTCAAACCAATTAACGATTCAAAGGGCATTAATTTCAACCGTTCTTTTATCTCCATTTGAACACTTCCTGCCGTTGCATGGAAAAAGCTTCCGTGCGGCATATGATCGAGCACAGTTGCGCCAGCGTGAATCATAGCTGCGCCTGAAAGGGCAGATACACCAAGACCAATAAGAGTTCCGCTAAATACACCACTTGCAACTGCCGTCCCTGCAGTTGTCGAAGCTGTGGCAGCCGACATAAAAATTCCAGACGTTGGTGCAAGCAAGTAAGGAGGTAATCCCGAAGCGTCAAGCGCCTGAATAAATACCTCTTTCATGGAAGAATTCGATACAATTCCAGCTAATGTACCTGTCCCTAGTAACATGATCGCTACACCTGACATTTTATGCAGCCCTGACATCGCATAATCATTGAGAAACTTCCCTTTTTTCATGAAAAGAGCGCCAACAATTCCTCCTATTGGTAAGGCAATCATTGGATCAATATTTATTTGAAACAATGGTCTCAAGGCTAACAAGAGAATGGTCACAAGCGGTCCTACAAGCGCTTGTAGAAAACCAGGCACTTGAACCTGGCCTTGGTCAGCTCCCTCTTCCAGAACAGGTGTCCCTTTATTCGCAAGCTTTTTGGCTAATACATATGTGACGGCTATCCCGAAAATAGCCGGTATGACACCTGCCGCCATCAGGGAAGTAAGCGGTACACCAAAGGCATCAGAGGCTGCAATGGCATTCGGATTCGGTGACATGATATTCCCCGCCTTCCCTCCTCCAATCATCGCAAGTAAAATCCCCGTTTTAGAAAGTTTTGCACGCTTGGCAATGGCAAGTGCGATTGGTGCTACTGTAATGACTGCTACATCTACAAAAACACCCACCGTTGTTAAAATCATTGTTGCAAGTGCGAGTGCTAAAAGTGCCCTCGCCTCTCCAAGCTTTTTGACGATGGCCTCCGCAATAGATAGCGCTGCTCCCGACTCAATTAAAACCCCTGCCAGTACACCTGCCGCCATGATTCGAAGGACAGCCGGAATCATGTCCTTTGCGCCTTCCATCATGACATTCACGGTCTGCACAACATCTACACCACCAACCAAACCGCCAATAAATGCACCTGCCAGCATGCCATAAGCAGGTGATACTTTTTTTAAAATGAGAACAATAGCGATCACAAGCGCAGTCAATGCGCCCAATGTACTTACTGTCACATCTCCACCCATTCTCCATCCCTCCTGATTGTCTTTTCTTAATTGTAAGCGTTTACTCATTGGGATCGAGTTGTGAATCTTAATGAACTTCTTTTATTTATTTCTCAATCTAGTTGTGCAAATGCACAATTAAGACAGTTGATTGTCCAATTGTGCTATGTACAGCTCCATCAACTGTTTCACATGACGAGGGTCTTTTCCGGTCAATGCCTGGATTTTATCTAAACGATATCGCAGTGTATTACGGTGAATAAATAGACGATCAACGATTCTTTGTAAATCCCCGCCCTCTTCAATGTAAACCTTTAACGTTTGAACGAGCTCCATTTCTTGTATCAGCGGATGATAAAAATCACTCCACCGTTTGCCCTCTTTGGCGGCTCTCGCTTTTATAAACAAGCTTTCAAGCTGATAAGATTCAAAGACATATATGCTTTCCTCTGGATGGAGCACCTTTCCTAACCGCAGGGCCTCTCTCGCATGCTGAAAGGACAACGGTAATTGACTCATGTCCTCAGCGACAGTTCCTACACCCACTAGCACTTGTCCATCAACTGCACCTGCCATTGTTTGTTGCAGCTGTTCTATCACATGCTTGAATTGATGGTCACATATCGGCTGTCTTAACAGGATCAATTCATGACGGAAGGTCATGCCTAGTAAATCATCCGCATTCTTATCGTATTGAATGGCATGCATCATTTTGTGTACAGTGTCCTCAGACGATGGAATCGGCTGAAAAACAATAGCCATTCGCCGCTTGTCTAAAACCATTCCAAGCCAGTCAGCACGGTGTTTCAGCTGATGATCACCCATGTCAGACTCGGAGATGAGTTGATTCACAATTTCACTCTCTATTCGCTGCCGCCACTGGAAGCGTTCAAGCAGAAAAGATTGCTCTAATACGAGCTCAGCTGCCATTTTCACCAGCTCGGCATGATGACGAATGTCCTCTGGCTCACCCGTAATCCCAATGACACCAACTACTTGTTCCCGAAAGCAAATAGGCAGATTGATTCCAGGTCTCACGCCTTTTAAGCGGCGGGACGTCTCCTGATCAATCTCCACACTATTTCCGCTTGACAGCACTAGACGTGCTCCATCATGTTCTTGTCCAATCCTTTTTCGTTCACCAGACCCAATAATGACACCATCTGCATTCATGACATTGATGTTTTGATGTAAAATATGCATCGTACGTTCAACCATCTCTTGAGCCAATTCACTGGTTAAAAATTGCATTCAGCATCTCTCCTGAAGGGGTTTTCATTCAATGTATCATAGTGTCATTGCACAATAAATGCAAACCTTAAAAAAACAGCCGTTGACAAAGATACGCCAAAAAGTGTTTAATCAAATCAAGGGACCGACCGACAGTCTAGTCAAAAGAAAGGATGGCTTTATGAGAACCGTTAAACATCCTGAGGAACGCAAAAATGACATCTTGAATGCAGCAGAGAAGCTTTTTTCAACCAAAGGCTATCAGCAAACCACAATTATTGACATCCTCAAAGCCGTTGGCATTGCAAAAGGCACATTCTATTATTACTTTACTTCCAAAGAAGAAGTGATGGATGCAATCATTGACCGGATCATAAAAGCAGATATCATCGAGGCAAAGCGTATTGCCGCTGATCCAGATATCTCAGTGGTTGATAAATTATTTCGCATCATCATGGCACAATCTCCTAAACAGGGCAGCCATAAAGAAGGCATGATCGAACAATTTCATCAGCCTGCTAATGCAGAGATGCATCAAAAAAGCTTGATCAAAGCCATTACAGAGCTATCACCCGTTTTAGCAGAAGTCATTCAGCAAGGGGTAGAAGAAGGGATATTTCAAACGGATTACCCGCAAGAGACGGTCGAATTTCTCCTCGCTTCTGCACAGGTTATCTTTGATGAGGGACTTTTTCAATGGACCACAGCGGAAAGCATACAACGAGCTCTAGCATTTATCGCAATCCTTGAAGCCTCATTACATGCAGAAAAGGGAAGTTTCTCCTTCCTTCTCCAACGTTTAACTGGAGAACCGGAAAACAATAATCAGTGATTGGTCACTTCAATACCAATCCTGCATACATTATAGACTGACGGTCGGTCTAAAAGGAGAGTGATTTACATGTCGTCATCAGCCAAAAATGGTTCCACCCACTTTATCTACCTCGTTCTCGGGCAAATTATTTCCGTTTTCGGGTCTTCCTTGATTCGTTTTGTTCTATCTTTACACGTTTTGGATATGACACATCGTGTTGATTTATATGCCCTGCTTTTCGCTTTATCCAATATCCCGCTCCTCCTTTCACCATTAGCAGGAGCAATGGCTGACCGGTTTAACAGAAGAAATTTGATGATTTTATTTGATGTTCTTACTGGCATTATGATTCTGGCTTTTTATTTCTGGTTATTTTCAGGTCATGATTCACTTTATATGATTGGAGCCGTCATGATTCTCCTTGGTGTCATGAGTACGTTTTATGCTCCTGCTGTGATGTCCAGTATTCCTCAGCTAGTGAAAGAAGAAAAATTAGAACAAGCGAATGGCATCGTGAATGGCGTGCAGGCCCTTTCAGGTGTTGTCGCTCCTATCATTGGCGGCGTTTTATACGGACTCATTGGGAGCCAGGTCATCATAGGCGCTAGCAGCATTGTATTTTTTCTATCAGCGTGCATGCTTTTACGGTTAAATATCTCTTTCTCACCTAGCCCACTCGCAGAACCGATGACCAAAGTACTCTTGAAAGATATGAAACAAGGATTTTCCTATATCGGAAGCCAGCCATTTTTAAAAAGAGCCATGCTGCTTGCAGCGCTGCTAAATTTCATCCTCACACCATTTTTTATCGTTGGAGGTCCCATTATTTTAAGGGTCACAATGAAAAGCAGTGACATCATGTATGGAATAGGAATGGGCATCATTGAGTTTGCCGTCATCGCAGGCGCCCTGCTAGTTGGGCTTGTAGCGAAACATTGGCGCATTCCTACTTTGTATCGCTGGTTGCTCGTCATCGCAGTCATTTTGCTACCTGTTGCTTTTTCAACATCCAAGGTGGCTCTTCAATTTGGGACATTTCCAGCCTATTTTCTCTTTTTAGCAGGGTGTCTCCCAATTGCCATGCTGCTCACCATGATTTCGATCGTTGTCATCTCACATGTGCAAAAGAAAACACCCAATGCTCAATTAGGAAAAGTCATGGCCAATCTGACAATGGTCTCTCAATGTGCTGCACCGCTCGGTCAAATGATGTACGGGTTCTTGTTCAACACTTTTTCCGCCAGCATGTATGTGACCGTGTTAATCGTCAGTGCCTTGATGTTTGCACTTGCCTTCCTTACAAAAAATATGCTTCGACATGAAGGAGAATCAGCCTCATGAGATTGACGTTTATCAAGAAAGACCTAACCCGCCACCGTCTCATTTCAATCGGCTTAACCCTTTGCATCATGATGACATCATTTTTAGCAACAAGCGCTGCGCAAATGACAGTCCAGTTGAATGGTGCCATTTCTGATTTACTCCAATCAGCCAAAGCACCAGACTTTGTCCAAATGCACGATGGGAGCTTAGATGAAAAAGCGGTCGATACATTTTCAAGTAAACAGTCGATGGTGAAGGCACATCAAATTGTTCCAATGATTCCGATCGAACATGTCAGCATCAAGTTCGGGCAGGAGCCTGCTCAAGCGGGTGTGATGGATCATTTATTTGTAAAGCAAAATCGCTATTTTGATTTCCTTTTAAACGAACGAAATGAAAAGCTCACTGTAAATAAAGGAGAAGTAGCAGTCCCTATTTATTTTCAACAAAAATACCACTTAAAGATTGGCGAAAGGTTACTCATTACAAAAGGCTCTCATCAATTCTCTTTTCAAATCAAAACGTTCTTACGAGATGCCCAAATGAATCCAAGTCTTGTCAGTTCAAAGAGATTTCTTCTGCATGATGCGGACTGGGCGGCACTGAATCAAGTGTTTCAAAAAAAGGAGTACTTAATTGAATTTTTATTGCATGATGCTGGTCAAGCAGATGCTTTTCAATCACTCTATCAATCATCTGAGCTGCCACAACAGGGGCCTGCTGTCACATTACCCCTGCTTCGCATGCTGAATGCCCTAACAGATGGTATGGTGATCGCCATTCTCCTTCTTGTCTGCTTTCTGCTCATTAGCATTTCTCTCCTCTCTCTTCGTCTCGCTATGACCGCCGCTATAGAAGAGGATGAACGTGAAATTGGAATCTTAAAAGTACTTGGAATCCCTTTATCAAAAATCAAACAATTATACGTTGGGAAATATGCTGTGCTTGCCTGTATAGGGTGTATAGCAGGATATTTAATGACGCTCATGTTTGGTGATTTGTTTACAGCCAATATTCAGCAATATATGGGGAATCGCCTCTCTTTTATTCATCAGGTGATCCCGCTTTTGGTGTCAATTTTGACGGCAATGATCGTCATCTCATTCAGCTATGCTGTCCTAAGGAGATTTGGACAAATATCAGCCGCTCAAGCCATTCAAGGCGGCATAAGCTCACCAAGCCATAAAAAACAAATTCCTATGCACCTCCAGAAAAACAGATTCCTCCCAGTAAATTTTTGGTTTGGTTTGAAAGATCTGTTCTCGCGAATAAAGATGTATTCAACAATTACTTGTATTATCGCGCTTTGTACATTTTTAATGTTGATGCCGATTCAGTTATGGTACACATTACAATCACCAGATTTCATCACATATCTTGGCTCTGGAAAAAGTGACCTTCGAATTGATATTCGGCAGGGAAATCATTTAGAGAAAAGTACAAATAAAATAGAGTCTATGATTAGCGAAGACCAAGACATTCAAACATCTGCCGTCTATGAAACAACTTCTCTACAAGCCAAAACAATGGAGAATACATTAGAAACGCTCTATTTAGAAACAGGTGATTTATCAGCATTCCCTCTCACCTATTTACAAGGAAGGGAACCGTTGAAGGAGGAAGAGATTGCTTTATCGGTGTTGAGTGCTGACTCACTTCAGAAAAAGATAGGCGAAAAAGTCACTCTCGCCACAAATGGGCAGCAAGTTCAAAAAATGGTTACCGGCATTTATCAAGACGTCACCAACGGAGGGAAAACTGCTAAAGCATTATCTCAGCCTTTTCCTCAATCATCCCTTTGGAAAACCATTCAAATACAATTAAAACAAGGAATAGATATGGCAGGAAAAAAAGCAGCACTTGAAACAAATATGTCTCCTGCAAAAGTGACAGATATGAAAGAATATGTGCATCAAACAATAGGAAGCACCGCATCTCTAGTAAAAGTGATTGCATTATTTTCAACCATCGCAGCTTTTGGAACAGCCAGCCTCATGTTAATGATGTTTCTACACATGTTAAGGGCGAAAGATTTAAATCGTACTCACTTGTTAAGGACGATTGGTTTTTCTCAAAAAGATTTAACCTATCAATACTTAACAAGTTTTATCGTCGTTCTCTCTATTGGTGCCTTCATTGGAGCAATCGCTGTTCATACTATTGGTCCGGCGTTAATGAGTGCAGGCGGAGCATCATTAGGAGCATCCAGCCTTCAGTGGTTAGCCCCGAAATGGGTTTGGATCGTGTATCCTCTCCTGCTGTTTATGGTGAATTTAACTGTCATCTCGTGGTTATTGAAGTCCTTTTTTTCTAGTAAAATCAGCCGTCATACACTTTCATAAGGAGATGTTTCACATGGAACAATTAATTGAAGCGAAACAATTGTCTTTACAAATTGATTCATTAAAAGGACAAAAACAGACCATTCTTAGAAATATTCACTTATCAATTAAACGTGGAGAATTTGTCACCATTATGGGACCTTCAGGATGTGGAAAAACCTCTTTGCTTTATCAACTTAGCGGTATAGAGACATCCTCCAGAGGGGAAATCAAATATAAAGGTCAACTGCTATCAGAAATGACAGACAAACAGTTAACAGCTTTGCGCTTATCAGAGATGGGATTCGTCTTTCAACACAGCCACTTACTAAAAAACCTCAATCTATTTGATAACATCATTGCTGCAGCTTACTTAGCGAAGAAAATGCCGAGAAAAGAAGTCAATGAACGAGCAAAATATCTAATGGAGAAACTTGATATTGATCATTTAGCTGATAGATATTTATCAGAAGTATCAGGAGGACAGCTCCAAAGAGCCTCTATCTGTCGAGCTCTTATGAATGAACCAAACATTCTTTTTGCAGATGAGCCCACAGGTGCTCTTAATTCAAGAACCACAAAGGAAGTCATGGATATTTTTTCACAAATCAATTCTGAAGGAACAACTCTGCTTCTCGTCACCCATGATCCAAAAGTGGCCCTTTGCTCTGAAAGAATTTTGTTTATGAATGATGGTGAAATTTCAGCCCACTTAAATTTAGGAAAATACGATCGCTTCACCGCTGAGAAACGAGAGGCCTTGTTAAACAAGTGGTTACAAAACTTAGGGTTTTAATTGGTGTAAAACAGGCAGTTTTCTGCCTGTTTTATTTTTTCTTACACTCAAAGGAGTAATCCATAGTCAAACTATTTGTTTCTAGTATGATTTTGCCGTCTTCTTGTTGACAAGATTCTGTCAGCAACTCAATTTCTTTGCTATAAAAGTATCTCTTTGAGATATAAAGAGTGACTAAAACAAGTAAAAGCGTCGTAATCACAATTGTCATTTGCCAGTTTAACATTTGAAATCTTTTTTTCATTTCAACATCCTTTCTGAAAGGTCAACACTTGTCTCGGATTTTCACCTTTCTCAGTAACTACCAGTTTCTTTCCCAAAATCATCTAGCAACATCATAACTGATTTTCCCTTCTAGATCGACCTTTCATTGTTCTTCTCTCATAGCTAAAATAGCTTTATTTCATATATTCGGCTGGTATTTCCGACCATAAATTTAAAACTAATAGTATCTATCACGTTTTTAGACTTCCAAAAAAAGATTTTAGTCATTTGAATAAACAATCAATCATCGTTACAATATCGTACATCTCATGACATAAGGTCCTTTTTATTACCTCCTGTCAATCACCTCCCTGAAACGATTATATTTTACCAAAAATTGTGATATCGTTTTTTATTGAAACAGGCGAAAGGATGTTAAAGAGGTGAAATTTCCATGACGATCATTTCAACTGAACAGGTGGGGAACCGTTTAAATGATTGGCGAATTGCCATTCGTAAGCATGATGTACACAATGCAAAGACAATCTACACAGAATTAAAGGAATTACTTCAAGAGATGGAAGAGAATCAGGAGGTCTTGACCTACTATTCATTGCTAGAAGGCAAGTTTAAGCTCATGTTATATGAACGAAGGGGTAAAAAACTGAATGAACCGACAGTGCTAGAATACCCTTCTAAAACAAACGACTTAATTGAATACTATTTTTACCTATATAAAGCCCTTTACGCTTCATATAACAGAGACTATGCATCAGCCATCGGACTGTTTAAAATTGCTGAGAAAAAACTGCAAAACATTCCTGATGAAATAGAAGTAGCAGAATTCCATACGAAGGTCGCAAACCTATATATGATGCTTCGCCAAAGCCTGATTTCACTTCATTATATTCAGAATGCCATCGATATTTTCAAAGGTCATGATGGCTATGAAAGAAGACTGGCAGCAGCTTTTGTGATCGCAGCCACCAACTTCATGGATATTGGCGATTTCAAAAGAGCTGAGAATTACTACACAAAAGCATTACACATCTCAAATCAATTAAACGATCATTTTCTAGCATCACAGCTTTATCACAATATCAGTATTCTATATGCCGAAGCTGGAGAATCAAAAAAATGTATTGATGCCCTAGAAAAGGCTCTTAGTGATGATAACTACCTTTCATCTTGTTATTTCGAACACTCCATGTTTATGTTACTAAAAGAGCTGCTCTCCATTGATGAAAAGTCGCAAGCTCTCTATTATTTTGAATTAGTCAAACAAAAACAAGAAATAGACAGAAACCCCATCTATACAGCAAAAATGAATTTTCTCTATCATCTATATTTCACTGAAGACATATCCAAAAAAACTCAAACCTGTTTCGATGACATCAGTATTCTGAAAGAATTAAAGGATGTTGAAGGTGCCCGTGAATTAAGTGCACTAGCTGCCAAACACTTTGAAGAGCTGGGTTCAATTCACCAAGCATATCTCTTTTTGAAGGATGCCTATCAATTGGAACACACTACACTTAACTGGAGGAATTATGATGAAAAAAGTGAGTTTACTCATTTTCGCTTTAGCCATCGTTGTTTTCGGACAAACGGTGTCTTACAATTCGTTAAATGATACAAATCTTAACCCAACAGAACGACCTATCGGAACATAAACCGATACAATACAAATAACCACTTGCCTCATTACAAGGCAAGTGGTCCACATTTATTTTAGTTCTTGATAAGAAATGAGGCGGTGAATATGTACCGCCAGATACGTAAGTTCGTCATTTGGAATAACAATACTGTGCACCTGTTTAATATAATCTTTGATTTTGAAAGCCACATCCATCGCTTGAGGATACAAGTGTGCAATTTGTTCAAACAACTCATTTTCTTGATCTGATAATAATTTATTTGCGTAAAATCTTTCAACAAAGAATTTCACATGTGTAATAAATCGGCTGTAATGAATATTCTCTTGATCCATTTTCATATTCAACGTATAGCGGACGAGATTCACAATACTTCCGATCATCTTGGCATACTTCATTCCATCTTTGGAATCGGACTCTTCACCTAACGCATTAATTAAATGGAAGGCGATATTGGCCGCTTCTTCCTTTGGTAATTGTATGCCCAATGTATTGTTGACTAACTCAAGCGCATAATTACCTACTTCAAATTCTTCGGTATAGTAGTTTTTGATTTCCCAGTATACTCGATTTGTAATATTAATATTCTTCTTGTGCCGTTCTACTGCAAAATTCAAGTGGTCCATCAAGGTAAAATAGACACCAGAATTCAGACTTGAGTTTAAGCGTTTTTCAGCATATTGAACAATATGCTGAGTTAAATCGATAAACTCTTGTGGCATTGAATCTAATAGTTGGAGAAATTCCTTCGCTCTCATGTTATCGACAGACATAAACACTTGATCTGCCTTCTTTTCTTCAATCATTTGACCTGGTTTTTGTCCATAACCAATCCCCCGGCCGAATAGAACCATCTCCTGTTGGTTCTGATCTTCAGCCAGAACCACACTCGAGTTTAAAACTTTTTTGATTTTAAACATCGTCATCACCTGTTTTCATGATTGTGGTTTTTCAATCAAGCGATTCACCATTTGTTTCAATGACCTTTTTGTACCAATAAAATGAGTCTTTACGAGAACGTTTTAATGTACCGTTTCCATCGTCATCTTGATCTACATGAATGAACCCGTATCGTTTTGACATCTGTGATGTACCTGCACTTATAATATCAATTGAGCCCCAGCTCGTATATCCGAAGAGGTCAACGCCTTCTTCCACCGCTTCTCTCATTTGGCAGAAATGCTCTTTGAAATAGTTAATACGATAATCATCGTGAATTGATCCATCACTTTCAACAACATCTTTTGCACCCATGCCGTTTTCTACAATGATCAGTGGTTTTTGATAACGATCATATAATTCTATTAAAGAAATTTTCAGACCAACCGGATCAATTTGCCATCCCCAATCAGTAGATGGAAGGTAAGGATTTTTGACCCCACGGATGGTATTTCCATCCGTTTTTTCTAATCCTTCATCAGCTGATTCAGTTAAAGACATATAGTAGCTGAACGAGATAAAATCTACTGTATTTTCTTTTAAAATAGAAAGATCATCTGATTCCATTTGGATATGAATGTTTTTTCTCTCAAGCATGCGCTTGATAAGCGGCGGGTATTCACCAAATACCTGAACATCTGCATAGAAATAGTTTTCTAAGTTTTGTTTCAATGCCCGCTCCACATCATTCGGATGACAAGTGTGCGGATACGTTGTTAATTTTGTCAGCATACACCCTACTTGACTGCCTGGTATGATGCGATGACAATCTGCTGTTACGAGTGCAGAGGCAATGAATTGATGATGGAGTGCTTGATAAACCGTCTCTTCCTCTTTCCCTTCTGGGCAGCGATCAGGAATAATTCCTGCTGTAATAAAAGAGTGGCGGTGAATACTATCTATTTCATTAAAGGTAAGCCAATATTTCACATCATGTTTATAGCGTTCAAAACATACATTGGCAAATTTAACAAAGAGATCAACGACTTTTCTTTCAACCCAGCCATTATATTTCACGCTCAGTGCTAACGGCATTTCATAGTGTGACAGCGTCACAATCGGTTCTATGTTGTGTTTTTTCATTTCTGCAAATAAACGATCGTAAAATTGGAGTCCTTTTTCATTTGGTTCGTTCTCTTCTCCAGTTGGGAAGATACGGCTCCATGCAATAGAGATGCGAAGAGTTTTAAAACCCATTTCTGCAAATAGAGCCAAATCCTCTTTATAGTGATGATAGAAATCAACACCTCTGCGTTTTGGGTACTTTTTATCATCTGGGTCTTTCATCGCTCGATCTATATTTTCAGAAGTAACAGCTAGATGCCCTTCATAATCTTCTACACTCAAATTAGACCTGTACATCGCAATATCAGCAACAGATGGACCCTTTCCATCTACATTCCAAGCGCCTTCTGCTTGGTTGGCGGCAATGGCGCCGCCCCATAAAAATCCTTTTGGAAAACCTTTTATTGTCGTCATATGTTTAGCCTCCTAATTGGGTGATAACCATCAATGTATCTTGGCGATTGACCTCTTGTAATGGCTGTACCTTAATATCATATTGATCTGTATTCGTGATGACAGCAAGCGTAACTGGATCGTATCCTGCTTCCATGATTTTTTCTACATCAAATTCAATGAGTAAATCCCCTGCTTGTACACGATCTCCTGCCTGCACTTTTGGATAAAAATACTGTCCTTCCAACTGTACAGTATCAATGCCAATGTGGAATAATACTTCCACCCCTTTATCCGTTTTCATACCAAGTGCATGGTTTGTTTCGAACAGCAAGGTGACCTCACCATCTACTGGTGCATATAACGCTCCTTCTGAAGGAACAATGGCAATTCCGTCTCCCATGACCTTTGAAGAGAAAATATCATCTTTTACTTCAGCTAGAGAGATCATTTGACCAATCACAGGGCTTTTGAAAGTTTCCCCTGCTCCAATTTGTTCAGCAAATGCATCTTGATCATTTGTCTTTTCTTCTACTTTTTTATCCTTACCTAATACAAAAGCAGCGATAAAAGCAACAACGAAGGAAATGACAGCTCCAATGACAGCAAACATTAGATTTCGTGGAAGCTCATCTGATATAAACATCGACATACTTGCTAATCCAGGGCCAACAAGTACAAATGCTTGTATACCAACTAATCCAATGAATATCCCACCAACAAATGAACCAATCATGACACTTCCAAGTACGCGTTTATTTTGAAGTGTCACACCATACAAAGCAGGCTCTGTGATGCCAAAAAATGCTGAAATTCCTGCCGAAATGGCTGTTGATCTGAGTACCTTGTCTTTCGTGCGTAGTGCCACTGCGAAACATGCTCCACTTTCCGCAATATTATGCGCAAGTGATGCTGGTAAATAAAGTGCTTCTTTCCCGAGGTTCCCCATCGTTGTCACTGCATAAGGGACCATTGCTTTGTGCATGCCTGATGCAACCATAAACGGGAGTACCGCTGCTAAAATTGCGACAGCTACCCAGCCTACTGTATTAAACATCGCAAGAATAACGGATGAAAACCCTTGTCCTGCTGTAAAACCAAGTGGTCCTAATAACAGTAACGTAACGGGTACAGTAATGACTAATGACATCATTGGGACAAAGAAAATCCGAATTGGTTTTGGTGAAAATCGTGTGAAGAATTTTTCCATTTGAGCGTAAAGCAATACAGAAAGGATTGCTGGAAACACTTGATACGCATAAGCTATATTTTTTACGTCGAATGACATTAATTGCGCACCTTCAGTAAGCATGGCTGTCATGTTCGGAAGAAGGAGTGCACCGACTGCTGATAATGCGACCAGTGGGTTTACCTTTAGTTTATTTGCCGTTGTGACAGCGACTAGTAATGGCAGGAAGTATAGTGGTGCGTCACCCACCATGTTCAGTATTTGATAGGTTTGCCCTTTTGCATCCACCCAGCCTAATAAAGAGAAAAGGAGAAGAAATGATTTTAAAATCCCTCCGCCTGCGATAGCCGGAACAAGCGGCTGGAAGACACCCACAATGAAATCTAATAGAACTGTGCCTGCTTTTCTTTTTTCTTTTGGCTGATTGGATGGCACGCCTTGCCCAGACGAGCTGCCGCCCATTAAATTTGTTACCTGTTGATACACTTCAATCACGTCATTCCCAATGACTACTTGGCATTGTCCTGACATTCTAACTGCTATGACACCTGGTGTTTTTTCTAATGCCTGTACATCTGCTTTTTTCTGATCAATTAGTGTGAAGCGAAGTCTTGTTGAGCAGTGCTCAAGGTGCGCAATGTTTTCTTTACCACCTACATGCTGTAAAACGTCTTTGGCGACTTGTGTGTAATCCATTTTTTCTCCTCCTTTTCTCATACATGTGACCTATATTTTGGCAATAAAAAAAGGATCTAAAACGACAAATTAAAGAAATTCATCGTTTTTAGATCCTGCCTGCATGACCAGTCACATGTCTAATTTATTTATATTGGATTTGTTTTTAGTATATATTGATTATATGAAAGCGTCAACATTTATTTTTCTGAAATTTATTAAGGTCTATATACCTAAAATACTTTTCTCTATTTACTTAAAGCAACTCTTTTGTTCCTTCTATCATCAATCAACAAAATGTTTCTCCATAAAAAACCAGATAAGTTGATTCACTCATCTGGTTTAAGATCACCTATTTTCTCTTTTCTTCTGCCTTCTTTCTAAATGCTTTCGCTTGTTTTTCATATTCCTTTTTCGTGACAGCTTTTAACTCTACCGAATCGCCTGTCATGATATATGGTTTAGGGAGTTTTTTATATTCCTGACGCGTGAAAGCTCTTAACTCTATTGTACCGTTGGTCTTTTTAACTGGCAGTTTGATTGATTTTGCATCTCGATCAGTCGAACCTATAAGTACACCTTGTTCAATTATAGGATCATAGCTCATGTCTAAAAATCCTCCACCATCCGTAAAGCCCCCGACTTCTAATTTCATTTCTTTATAGGGCTTACAGCCATCTTCAGAAACAGTAGTTATTAGAAAAGAGCCGAGCCATCCATTCTCAATATGCATGCTTTCCACTTGTAAAAATAGTTGTTTGTCCTCTGCCGTATATAGAAAACCATATACCTTCGCCACTTTATCCCTGAAGTGTCTCATATTGTCATAAAATCTAGTTTCTGATGTATCAACTAGATGTTCATGTCGATCTTGAATTTTTTTGTGATACGAATCTAGCTTTTTTCGATTGATTGCTTTATATATCCTGCTTTTCTTATCACCTTGTTTTTTTACAGATAGGTCTTTCCCAGACATTTGAACTTCGTATATGATTGTTTCTCTGCCTTGTTTGACTCGAAATTCATAACCGTTTTCCTTTGAACTCCCGGACACTACATATTGTTTTTTATATATTTGGGGATCCCACCATATTTCTTCTATATACTTTTCATTCAAATACCCCGTTACTTTGCCTTTATCCTCAGATATTTCAAACCAGCTCATTTTATCCTTCGTTTTATACGCAAATGCATAGGCATGATTCAATGAATTCTTTTGTGCGATTGCTTGATATGCTGTCCAGCCGCCTCCACCTAAGACGAGTACTGCCAGGATAGACACGACCCACATTTTCAATTTACTCATAGGTACCTCCACTAATATATGATTTAAAAAATCTTCATGATCCCTATTTATTCAACTAAATTCTGATCGTCCTGAAATGCCATTCACAACAATCATCTGTTCCAACACGATCTACTTTTGCAATTCTTTCGCCTTCTTTTTGAATGCTTCCGTTTGTTCTTGATATTCCTCTTTCGTGACCGCTTTAAATTCTATGATCCCGCCTGCCATTTTAAAAGGAAATTTAATGTATGTTGCGTCTCGGTCAGTTTCACCTAAAATAAAACCCTTTTCAATTGCAGGATAAGTACTCAAATCAAACATCATCCCATCTGAAACTCCACCGGCTGTATGTTTCGTTTCTTTATAAGGTTCACCACCATCTCCTGGGACCTTTCTCATTAGAAAAGAACCTGCCCATTCAGACTGCATATACATTCGTTTTACTTTTAGAAATAGTTGGTACGAACCATCCTCTGCCGTATACAGATAACCATAAGCGCCTGTTACTTTCTTAATGAAGTTTCGTACATAATCATGAAATCTATTTTCCGTGTCATCCATCAGTTTCTCATATCGAGTATGAATGTCCTGTTGAACAGCACGTAGGTTTTTTTGATCAACTGCTTTGTATGTGATGCTGTGCTTTTCACCTTGTTTTTTCACAGAAAGATCTTTTTCGGCAAGGTGAACTTCATATGTGACCGTTTCTTTCCCTTGCTTCACATAAAATTCGTAACCGTTTTCAATTGATTTCCCAGTTAATTGATATTTGTTGATAAATAGATTGGGATCATAATGCCTTTTCGGGTTTTCCTCTAAAATGGTTTCATTCAGATGACCTGTTACTTTTCCGTTTCTCTCCGTTACCTTGAACCAGTTCACACGATCATGAGTCTTATATGCAAAGGCGTAGGGATGATTCAATACACTCTTTTTTGCGATTGCTTGATAGGCTATCCAGCCGCCTCCACCAATCAGTAGTACCGCCAGAATAGTCATGATCCAGATTTTCGATTTACTCATATGTCCCCTCCAAACTATGATCGTTCAATCTATATGAAGGATTCCTCTCATTGATTAACAAATCAGTGATCTCTTCACCTCCTTTCTAGCATTTATTTTTTTCTCATACCTCTTGTATCTGCAGTTATACATCGTTTATTATATATCTAAATGATATATCTTTTAGATAGGTGTGTTGATCAATGAAAAAATACAATGATACGACGTATGCGATTTTGGGGATTTTAACGACAGATTGTAAGTCTGGGTATGAAGTGAAGCAATTAATTGATAGGAGCTTGCATCACTTTTGGAAAATTAGTTATGGACAAATTTATCCAGCTTTAAAGTTAATAGTCGAGGAAGGGCTTGCGAAGGTTTCACCCACTTCTACAACTGGGCGCTCAGACAAGCGGGAGTATCATCTGACTGAAAAAGGGCTGGACACGTTAAGGCAATGGCTGGCGCAGCCGCTCGATCAAGTACCATCAGAACGAAATGAAGTGTTATTAAAGTTATTTTTTGGTCAATATCTTTCGTTTGAGAAAAAATTGGTGCTTTTACAGGATTATGAGAGGCAGCTCCGTATCCGTTATGAGACATATGTTGCGATTGAACAAAACATTCAAGAGCTGTATCCAGATGAAGCTGATGCGAAGTATTGGCTGTATACGTTAGATTACGGAAAGAAAGTGGCGCAGGCTGGAATTGATTGGTGCGTGGAGACCTGTGAATCGATGAAGAAAGAAGGGTGAACAAATGAAAAAAAATATACGTGCTGGCAGGTATACAACAGACAATTCTGAGCCGATTGTTGTGTTCATTATCGGAATGAGAATCAATAAACGCTGGGCTGTCCATCAATGGCTGCCAGTATTTAAGGCGATGCCGGGGATGATCAAAGAACTTTATACACATCAAGAAGAACTTGGTTTTCTCGGGACAGAAAATTACTTCGGTTTACGCACCACCACCATGATCCAATATTGGAAATCAACAGAGGACCTCCTTGCCTACGCCAAGATGGAGAAGCATTTGGCTGCTTGGAAAGGATTTAACCAAAGAGCACGAAATAATGACGCGGTCGGAATTTATCATGAAACGTATCAAATTCAAGCCGGCTCATATGAATCTATCTACGTGAACATGCCTTCATATGGATTGAGCCAAGCGAAAGCGCCCATCCTAATTGGAAAAGGGAAAGGAAAAGAAACCGCAAAAGAACGCCTTTCCACAACAAATTCCTAGAGCTGATTCTCTAGGAATTTCTTTTTGCAACCATCACAAAATGTTTTAATATGCGGGCAGTTAATCCCCAAATGGTGTAACGATTGTAATCATAAAACCACTCCTCAATCGAACGACTCCCCCAGCTGTATTTTTCACCATTCATGATTTTTTCATAAGGAAAGTCCTCTCCTGGTGTTGGCTGCACCGATACATGGTGTAAGTACGGTTCGTATTGGCTGAGCCATGATAGAGGCACAGTAAAGGTCTCCTCTACTTCTTCTTGATTAAAGGAATGTTTGACCTGCTGTTCATCAATGATCCCGACAAATGGATATACCACAAAGGATGGTGAGGCAATATAAGGGCTGAGCTGTCCTAAAACCTTGACGGATTCGGGCGGAATCCCTAGTTCTTCATATGTTTCCCGCAGTGCAGCTTCTTGTGCGGTTTCGCCGCCGTCGAGTTTGCCTCCTGGGAAGCTAATATCGCCAGGCTGTTTTCTCATCGTCAGTGATCGCACTTCAAATAAAACATGCCATTCCCCGTTTACTTGCACCAAAGGGACAAGGACTGCCGCTTTGAACGCTGTCTCTTCTCCGATAAATAGCGGCTGTGATTGATGTAAGTCACTTTTTAATTGATCAATGAACATGGGCATCACCTATTTTCTGTTTCTCTTTTCTTTAGCGTATCATTGATTCTCTTTTGAATAAAGGCGATCTTTCTGACAATTACTTTTATCATTTTGACAACTATACTTGTCAAAATGAATATAATACTTTACAATCAAGATAACATTTTGATCAGAGTTGAGGTGACAGAATGAAAAATCGGCTAAAAGAGCTGCGGGCACGTGATGGTTTAAACCAAACGGAGCTTGCGAAACGGGCAAAGGTTTCCCGCCAGACGATCAGCTTAATGGAACGAGATGAATTAATGCCGTCTCTCTTACTTGCTATGAGGCTTTCACGTATTTTTCAAGAACCCATTGAACATATTTTTCTATTCGAGGAGGATGAACTCACATGAAAACTGTATACAAAATGCTCTTAGGTGCTCTCCTTGGTTTTCTCGGTGCTTACTGTTTGCTGGCAGCCGAATTTGAGCTGACACTTCTGCAAGCTTCATTTGAAGCGACTCTTGTCATCACTGGCTTGACAGTTCTATTCATCATTTATTGTTTTTCAGGCATTTCACGCATGAAGAAAAGAGTCTATCTTTCAGTATCTGGTGATGAGGAAGATGAACTAGAGGCAAAACAGTACCGAACCTTTACTGATGTAACGTTAGCTAATACGGTGAGTACCATTTTATCGATTATTGCGATTGGTATTTCCATCGTAACTGAGCAGCCACTCTGGCTGATTCTCGCAAATGCTGCCTTATTTTTGATCACCGTCATTCTTTCTTATGCATCGATCTCTGTCCTAAAACTCGTCTATCCTAATCGTCACCTACCTAGTCCAACCGATAAAGATTATGGCAAAAAACTGCTCGCCATTTCTGATGAAGGCGAAAAGCATGTGATGCTCGATGGGCTTTTTCACACTTTTCAAATGATGAATATTTTATTGACCGGTGCCATGTTTATTTTGATTGTCTATTCTCTTGGCGCCAATCACTCTCAGCTCTTCTCCATCATCGTCGTTGGACTTGTTCTGATCATTCTTAATGCATACTATATGTTGAAGATTCGAAATCGTTAAATAAGCAAAAGCACAGCCATTTAAAAAGGCTGTGCTTTTTTCGTTCATTATGCTGAACGTCGTTTCTTTCGTGCATAAATCAAAAATAGGAACCCAAACCATACAGGTGTCAATAACAGGGCTGGACGTGTAGCATCAGCGAAAAGCATGATGACAAGAATGGCAGCAAAGAGCACAAGAACCGCTATATTCACAAAAGGTGTAAATGGCGCTTTAAAGGTAGACGCCTTATGAAGTTCAGGACGTGTTTTCTTATATTTCAGATGGCATATTAAAATAATACTCCATACCCAAATGAAACAAATGGCACTAATCGTAGTCACAATACCAAAGGCTTGTTCAGGAATCAGCTTGCTTAAAAGAGCCCCTACTGACACCACAATCGTCGACACAAACAGGGCATTACTTGGAACAGCATGCTTATTTAGACGGCCAAAGGATGCCGGTCCTTGTTTTTGATGACTGAGATTATACAAAATTCGGCTCGTTGAAAACATACCGCTATTACAAGCAGAAGCCGCAGATGTCAGGACGACAAAGTTGATGAGTCCCGCCGCTACTGGTATCCCAATGAGCCCAAAAGTTTTCACAAAAGGACTTTCTGATGCACTGAGTTCTGTCCATGGGTTGATGCATAGTAATACAAAAATCGCACCTACATAGAAAAATAGAATTCTTAATGGAATTTTATTAATCGCAGACGGGATATTTTTTTGCGGATTCGCTGTTTCTGCTGCTGACACACCGACAAGTTCCACGCCCACATACGCAAAAATTACCATCTGGAATGACAATAAGAAGCCTGTCACACCATTTGGAAATAATCCTCCGTGTGACCACAGATTCGTTACCGTCACGGGTCCTGCATCTGTTTGAAAACCAATGATTAACAGCACAATTCCAACGCCAATCAACAGTAATATCGTAATCACTTTAATAAGTGCAAACCAAAATTCCATTTCTCCAAAAAGCTTCACCGTTAATAAATTAAATCCTAGCAAAATCAATAAACAAATAATAGCAGGAATCCACTGCGGAATATCAAACCAGTACTGCACATACACCCCGACCGCAATAACATCCGCCATCGCTGTCATAATCCAACAAAACCAATACGTCCACCCTGTCACAAAGGAAGCCCATGGTCCAAGATAATCCTCTGCTATATCCGTTAAAGACTGATAGCCCGTCTTAGATAAGAGCAATTCTCCAAGTGCCCTCATGACAAAAAAGATGGCCATTCCGACAATTAAGTACGCAAAAATGATCGATGGTCCTGCCAATTGAATAGCCTTTCCAGACCCTAAAAACAGCCCAGTTCCAATCGTTCCGCCAATCGCAATTAATTGAACATGACGGTTTGATAAATCTCGCTTTAACTCTTGTTGTGCCAATTTCAACACCCTCCTACGACACGATCCTATACTGAAATAATGAACTCTCAAAAAGTCCATAAAAAAAGAGATTGGATGCGCTCCAATCTCACGGTCATAAAAGAATAGCAAAATAGAGAAAAGCAATACACAGTATGATCTATGCATCACAAATACAATATTTCGTACTCTTCTGTCCTTTTGCCTGAGATTGTGAACCCTTCGGCGCCGCACATACATGCGGTCTCTCCAGAAGCTGCTCCTGCCATAGTGTGACCCACAGCAATCATAGCCTTCGATATTTACTTTAAATGTTGCTATTTCTGAATAATTTTATATTTTACGCCTCTAAAAGAAAGCTGTCAATGGTAATCTTTTAAGATGTTGTTTCCTCCTTATCTGAAGCTGATATGACATCACTTCATCAACACCCCTTGATTAAGGTATAATGAAACAAAGAATGTTCGGCTCGTTTGGTGGAGACATCCATCTTGATGATGAACCATAGTTAGGCAATCCAATGAAGTTGGTGAAGACAAATGAAAAAAATGAACAAACAGCGTGTGACATTACAAGAAGTCGCCCGGCATGCCGGTGTATCGACTTCAACGGCCTCACTCGTTGTTCGCAACAACCCTAGGATCTCTGAAGCCACCCGGAAAAAAGTGCTGCAATCCATGGAGGATTTGGGATACGTGTACGATCGCGTCGCTGCCAACATGCGGTCGAAAAGTTCAAATATTGTAGGTGTGATCGTCACGGATATTTCAAACACCTTTATTTCTGAATTTTTAATTGGTGTGCAAACCACACTTGAGTCACTTGGCTATACCGTTTTACTTGGGACAACCTTTGATAGTGTGGATAAGCAGGAACGGCTCATTTCCACAATGGTAGAGCACCGAGTGGGTGGAATCATCTTAAATCTAGCATCGAAGAGCTCGACACGAACGGTGAAACAATTAAACAACATTCGCACACCAAAAGTATTGGCAAATCGTGAATTAGCAGATGTCCATTGTGATTATGTCGGCGTTGATTATGAACAAGGCACTTGGATGGCGGTCCGTCATCTTCTTCAAAAAGGGCATCGCCGCATCGCCTTCTTAGGTGGAATCAAATCCTCCTCGACTTGGATTGAACGGATGAAAGGGTTCAAAAGAGCCCATGATGATGAGGACCTGGCGATGGATGAATCTCTTATTATCGATATGGTGCCTACCCGTGAAGGCGGGAAAGAAGCCCTTGCCCAAGTGATTGACCTTCCCGAACCACCTACTGCTATTTTTTGCTTCAGTGATTTAGTGGCGTTTGGGGTGATTCAAGAATTGGCAGCGCGTGACATCAAGCCTGGTGAAGACATTGATGTAGTTGGATTCGATAACATCCCTGAAGCGGAGATGTATCACCCGCCGCTCACCACAGTCTCATCTTTTCCACGATCCATTGGAGTCAAAGCAGCCAACCTTTTGTATCATAAAATGAACGAGCAGGATGAAGAACTGCAGCGATTGATATTAAAGCCTCAACTTCATATTCGAGAAACCTCGACATGATCATGAAAAGGAGAATTGCAAAGCGATTCTCCCTTTCAGATTGTTGACAAAGGGCTAAAATGAACTTTATTTTAGCCCTTTGTCTTCTTTTCAGCGTGATAGAAAACCTTTGCAGTCTAGGAAGGACGAGCACCGGAGCAGAGCGAATTTGACATTCGTGAGCACCGGAGCGCAGGACTGACAAAGAATGCGAGGGTTTGTCTACACGCTGAAAGGAGAATTGCAAAGCGATTCTCCTTTTTTTATTGAGCAAGTCAACTATTTCTTTATTACATTTTTCTTTTTTTAAATCGCAAAGTCATAAACTTGACACATTTTAAACGCAGGAGTATATTTATCTCGTTGCTTCTTTTAGTATATCGTTATACCTTTTGTGAACATATCGTTATTTATGATATCAACTACAGTTAAAGATGGATCTTTTGATTCTGATCAAATCGAGAAAGTCCATCAACTTATGATAACTGTTATTATTTTTAATTATTTAGTAGAACGATGTACTTATTTGAAGAACAGATGAATATTCATTATTTTTTCATCAATCACACAAGGGGTGTTGTGATGGACTTAATATTATTTACGTTTAAGGAAATAACAAAGGGTAACAAGAATTTGGCCCGAACAGGGTTTCAAATATAGGAGTGGGAACATGAAAAATCCATACATTAAATCATCACTTGGCATGTACTTAAACTATTTCATGCTAGGCATGATCAATATTATTGTGGCATCAAACATGGAAAGCTTATCTGAACGCTACCATGTAGATATTCCAAAAATCAGCTTGCTTGTATCAGCAATCGGTATCGGTAAATTAATTGCTCTCTTTTTCTCTGGTAGGCTGGCAGACAGCTGGGGGCGAAAACCTGTCATTATTACAGGTAACTTTCTTTACTTATTATTCTTAATTGGGATTCCAACGACGACCAATTATACATTGGCTTTCATTTTTGCCATTTCCGCAGGGATTGCAAACTCATTGCTTGATTCAGGGACATATCCTGCTTTGACAGAGTCATTTCCTAAAAAAGCAAGTTCAGCTTCTGTATTAGTGAAGGCGTCTGTATCAATTGGTGCGACTGTTCTTCCATTTATCTTGGCATTCCTTATCGCACATGACATCTTCTGGGGCTGGGCATTCTTTGGTCTAGGACTTCTTTATTTACTTGTAGGCATTTACTTGATCTTTATGCCGTTCCCAAATCATAAGCAAACGGCTTCTCAAAACGATCTTCCCGTTCAAGAGCAAATGAAGGAAGAACCGAAAATGTTTGGTGAAGGTTTAGCTGTTGTACTTATGGGATTCACGTCTACTGCATTATTTGTCGTATGGCAAACTTGGCTTCCACAGCTCGGGTTGAAATTGATTGGGCTTGGCTCAGGACAAGCGACACAGCTTCTTTCTTATTTTAGTATTGGTGCACTCGTATCTGTTCTATTGCTTTCAATCGTATTAGATAAATTCATTTCACCAATTATGGTCGCTATTATTTACCCAATCGGGGCATTCCTTGCCATGCTTTCACTATTTCAAATCGAAACATACGGCATTGTCATTGTTAGTACCTTTTTCTTAGGATTATTTACAGCCGGCATTTTCCAGTTGGCGATGAGTATTATGATGAAATTATTCCCTACAAACAAAGCAACGGCTTCATCATATGTCAACATTGCGGCAAGCTCAGCGTTTATCTTTGTTCCGCTGATTACAAGCGGACTCGTTAGCACGTACGATATTAAAATGACTTTATTCTTCGATATGATCATTGCGGTCATCAGCGTATTGTTAGCAGTCTTTGTTTTACGACGCATGAAAAAATTGTTTAGATAATTAAAGGAGATGTCAATCATGACAAACATACATGAACGTAATATTGATGGAAAAACAAAATTAGTCGGTCTTCTTGCAACACCAATCGGGCACAGCCTGTCACCACGGATGCACAACCTTGGCTATACACTAACAGGAATCAACTATGCTTACCTTGCTTTTGAGGTAGGAAATGATGAACTAGAAGCAGCAGTAAACGGGATGAAAGCAATGGGTGCAGCTGGGTTTAACGTATCCATGCCGAACAAAATGAAAGTGCTCGATTACTTAGATGAACTAGATGATTCTGCAAAATATACTCGTGCAAGCAACACAGTTGTGAACAAAGATGGCAAGCTGGTTGGTTACAACACAGATGGTCTTGGTTACGTAAGAAACTTAATTGAACACGGCGTTGAATTAGCTGGGCAAAAGGTCACACTCGTTGGATCTGGCGGCGCTGCAACTCCGATTGCCATTCAGCTTGCACAATCAGGTATTCGTGAAATTAGTATTTTTGCTCGTAATGACCAATACTTTGTTCAAGCAGAAGAAAATGTAAATTACATCAACAACGAAATGAAATCATTCGGTGTCAAAGCGAATATTTTCCCACTTGAAGACAAAGACGCTTTCCGTCGTGAAGTAGCTGAAAGTGCGATCTTAGCAAACGGGACAAGCCTTGGCATGAAACCATTAGATGAGCTCAGCATTATTGACGATACACTTGATGTATTACGCAAAGACTTAATCGTGACAGATGTCGTCTACAACCCGCAAAAAACAAAACTTCTTGCTCAAGCACAAGAAGCGGGTGCCAAAACGATTAACGGTCTTGGCATGATGCTATGGCAAGGTGCCCTTGCGTACAAACTCTTTACTGGCGAGGATATGCCGGTTGAACAAGTGAAACAAATTCTATTTGAAAATGACCGTTTCTAAACGAAACACATAAAAAAGACGACCTCCGCTTTGGAAGTCGTCTTTTTTATTCGTGTATCATCACACGGCGATATCGATAAAGGATATACATCGCCCCGATGATCGCAACAACAGCCACACCCGCATCAAATATAAAGATTTGCAAAATCGTCGAGTGGGTTTCGATCAAACCAGTGACGACCGGAATCACAATGGCGGACACTCCGCCTGCTGTTGAGATAATTCCTGTCATCGTCCCTTTGTTTTTCCAGAAGAACTCAGCCATTACGGTTAACGTCAGCTGAAAGACACCAGCTGTTGAAAAGCCCAATACAAATGCATTGACGGTCCCGATGACTGGAGACTTCACGACCAATAGCACACAGATAGAGGCTAATGTAATAATCGGATAGAGTAGCAGCACGGTGACCGGACGAACAATGCGGCGCAAAAGAAATGCGAGCAATAAGACAGACAGCAAACCGCCCATGCTATAGTAACTAAGCAGCTTCACAGCACTGCCAGAAGCCATCCCCAAAATTTCCTCACCGTACGTAGGCAGCCAAATTTGCGGCAAGGCGTACAGACCATTTGATGTAAAACTGATCACAATCAGTGCGACCCCTTCTCTCCAAAACGTAGGCTCTGATGAGAAGCGCGGAAGTCCATCATGCTCCGTCACCTGAACTTGCTCCACCTTGCGATGATTCGGAAATGGCAATGTCCACAACATCATCACATTCACTAAATAGATAAAAGCAGGTACAAAAAACGCAAATCCATAAAACAGATCATGCTCTGCTAAAAAGAAAATAGCGAGCGGCAGAATGGTCGCCCCAATCGAAATAAACGCCTTCACCATCACATTTGCAGATCCCGAGTTTTGAGGAAAAGCTTCCATTAAAGCCGGATACGTCCCTGCATCCATCGCCGAATTCGCCACCCCTGCCAAAATCGCAAACGCAAACGCGATTTGATAATTCGGAGACAATGGGATTCCAATGAGGAACACTGCCATCAGCACCCCCGAAACCAAAATGACCGGCTTTCGTCCAAAACGATCTGACAGTACACCCGATAGACCATACGTGAGCACCCTGCCAATACCGAGTGCAGATATCATATAACTAATCCCCGCACTATTTGTATCTAATTGTTTGATCAAAAATGGCATATTAGAAGCCAAAATAATATTGACCATACCTAATAAAAAATAATTGATATAAAGACTAGAAGCCGTTCTCAAATACGGATTCCTCATGCTGACACACCCCTCAACACATTGCAATGAAGTGACAAATAATGGTTACGCTTACAAGATTCATGCGTGAGGAGAAACAGCTTTGCAACCTTCACGTACTTGAAACATCTCATCATTTCATGCGGCTCACAGCTTACATGCCCTTCATTTATCAAGCATCTCTTCAAATTTTCACTAGCTCTTATTTTATATGAATGTGAAAGGTAATGATAGTGAATTGCTTAAATTTGAGGGAAATGGTTATAGAGAAAAATCCCTGTCATTTTTTGAAATGAAGCTTGATCTAAACTCACATTCCCCAAAAACTAAACTCATAAAAATATTCTGTACGCTCTATGCATAATCCAAAATGAAAATCCTCTGCTATTAAAATGAAATCTCCGTATCCACTTAAAAATTTGGTTTGCTCAAGAAGTTGATTTAAATGATGAAACACTTCATCCACATTCACTAAAAGCGCTTCAATTTCATGATCTCGGAAAAAAAGCAATCTCCCTTGTTCAGGAGTCTCTTTTATCCTCCCGACCATTTCATTTAACATTTGTGTAGACTTTTCAATATGCTCTAGATAGTTGTCTCCATGTATTTGACTTTTATGTTCTCTCGATTGCAGGAAAGTAAATACCTTCTGACAAAAAAATTGATTCTCTTCGACCTCCAAAAAAGGGGGTTCTGGAAGTGTCATATAACTTAATTCGTTTATTAAGTGCTTTCTTCTGCTTTTTCTTTTTAAGGTTTCGAGTTTTGTTTTTTGGTTTTTATTCATATTAGCCAGTTCAACATCTCCTTTCCATTTTGTATTTATCCTTACGATAAATACCTTATTAGATAATCAATTAATTTGTTAAAATGCATCTTCATTCATAGATGTGAACAACTCACAACAGACTTGCAGCTAACCTTTTATTATAAGCTAGGAATTAAGAATATTACACATTATGGGGAGCATCATCGCTTTCATAAACAAGTTGCCCACATCGAAACCTTCCACTCCAATTTAAAATCAGAAGGGTTCTATCATCTTCACCACCTGACAATCACTACGCAGCGATTTTATAAAATACATATACCAATATTCGAGTTCAATGGAAATGAAACAACCAGTCACCGAAAGAGTTTCGACAACTGGCTGTTTCATACGGTGTTTTGCTCCCAGTCTCACAAAAACGGGAGGGCAAGTCCCAAATGTGGGGATTGTTTAAAATATTACGGATTATTCTCTTTTAGAGATACTATGAATGGCTTTGTATTCGCTCCTGTATTTTCTGGGTATGATCTTGATTTAAAATCATTGCCAATTCGGCCTCATTTAGAACAGATCCCCATCTAAAGATAATTTCACTATTCAAACCATACTTCAAAAAAAGCGCTTGATAATCTACTTCATGACTATTCTGATCCAATCCTGAGTAAAACAAATCTTTTATAGATTCCTCTGAGAGCATAGAATCCCTTCTACTGGCAATCATGAAACTAGATTGATACTGATCCATTATTCGCAATGCCTTATCTAAATCAGGTTGAGGTACTTTGGCCATACTGACATAAAATTGATTTTCTTGTTCATCTAAAAGTAATTCTGGCCCCTTTTCAAAACCTGAAGTATTTATTTCCGAATCAATCGATTTCCATACTTTTCGGTATCTCTCTATTCGCGAATGTACATCATTTACTTTCTTACTTAGAAAGATATAAAAATGGTAATTAGTTAATTGACCGCTAAAAATTTCGATTAGTTCATTTTGACAATAACTTTGAAAAGTCTTAATTCCACCATCATCTAAAAAGTGATATCCATTAATACTATATACACTTAACTGTTTAAGTTCATTTATTTTTTGATCTAACCACTTATAGTAGTTTGTAACTTTTTGTTCGAATTCAAGTTCTATTTTCATTTATAATCCTCCAGTGATAACTATTTTTCATAGTCATAGTGGTTTCCATAAATATCATTAAAGTGAGCATCTCTATTCTGATTTAAGTCGTCTGGATAGTAATGGCCTCCTGCATGATCTCTAACCA
This sequence comes from Bacillus sp. BS1807G30, assembly GCF_040047675.1. Taxonomy (NCBI): domain Bacteria; kingdom Bacillati; phylum Bacillota; class Bacilli; order Caryophanales; family Bacillaceae; genus Bacillus; species Bacillus sp. BS1807G30. Next base: position 3,628,571 of record NZ_CP157353.1, read on the forward strand.
CTTTATCATTTTTAAAGAAATAATCCTTACCAGGGATAGGGTTACCTCTTTTGTCCACTGCTGGTCTAACTTCTATGGGTTGTTCACTTACTGGTATACCACTTGCTCTTTTAGATTCTCGATAAGCCCCTCTCCTTTTGGCACCTTCGGGTGAAAAATTAGGAGGACGCTGCCCATTTTCAGCTTTCACATATCTTTGATAATTTTCTTTTTTAGTTATTATTTCTTTTGGTTTATGTTTAAATTGAAGTTGTTTTAAACGCTTACTTCCAAACGGCAAAAGCATCCCCAGCGCCGCATTCATACTGGCTTCTTGCTGTTCTTTCGAGACTTTATTTCCAAACATATCTCGACCCGTAATCGCTTCGCTGAAGCCGTTAGTTGCGGTGAGTCCATATAAGCCTTTTTGAGACGTTTTCAGGGCGTCAAAAGACTTCTGTGATGTCTTGTAAATGTCGACGGCTTTGACTGCGGCGGACGTGGCTTGAGTTGTTTTATAAACGGCTTTACCGCCTTTGAAAATGCGTCCTGCCCAACCGACGATCGGGATGTATCCTGCTGCTGCCATGCCACCTGCGGCGACTCGCTGTCCTGCGGTGAGTTCTTCACCTGTGATCGGATCAACGCCCGTTGCGGCACGTTTTGCATCGTTCACGCCTGTCAGTTCATTGACGATATTTCCTCCGTAATCAAGAGCTTTTTCATACCAAGGACGGTTGGCGAGCGCTTCTTGTTCCTTTGCGATCTTGCGGGCTTCTTCTTGATCTTTTTTGATTTTTAGATATTCAGAAGTTTGCTTCTCAATATCGCTTTTTGCCTTGTAGATTTCGCTATTTTGATACGCTTTCTTGTCAAAATTCATAGGCGAAATGGATTTTCCGTCATTTGTGGCATTGATCATTTCTGCGTACAATGCCATTGTAGCCTGCTGCTCCGTCTCTGACAAAGCATATTCATCTTTTAGATTTTGATCAAGCTCTCTTAGGTCTTTCACTGTCTTTTTTCGCTCGTCTTCCGCATCTTCTATTTTTTCATCAAAAGTTTGGCTATCAAATACTTCTAGTGAAATGAGGTCGTCGATGTCTTGAAAAATGGTTTTGAGAGCATTTTTTTGATCCTTTACAATACTTTTGGCATTTTTGATTCCCATATGTACAGTGTTGTCTAAAAAGTGTTCTTCTACAAAGGTATCGCCGCCAAAGTTTGTATCATCAAGCGTTCCAGAAACACCTTCATGAAAGGCTTTTTGCTTATCAATAAAGCTGATGAACATGTCCACATTTCCGGCGAGTTCTTTGTAGAAGCTTTTAATGTTATCGGCACCTTTTCCAGTGAAGTCGTCACCGAGGGTGGCAACACCTTGTAATGCCTTTTTTAAATCTATCATTTGTTCGCGGAGTTCCTGATAGTGTTTTGCCCTTGTATCCATGGCACTGGTTAGTGCTTTTGCATCAAGTATCTTGCCCAGAAGAAACCACTCCCTCCATTATTGATCATAAAGTCTATTTTACCGTGGCCTTCAAAACGGAAAAATAGGCTAAATGACATAAAAAATGGAATGAACTCTCTATCCAATTTACCCGCTAATTCGGATAAACGAGTTTATTAATTGTAGGATATAGAAAAAGCCAGACAGTTCATTATACTCTGTCTAGCCACATGTTCACGTTACTTATAGTCATTGATTGGTCCTTTATCCATCAAAACATCGATCTCATTTGAATATTTCATTTTTAACTTCGGTCTACGCTCAGAGTTTGGTTTACTGTAAAGCTCTAGTGGACGGATGATCACACCATCATTCGTGTTTTGAAGAATACCTGGAACACAAGAATAAATTCGATCATTGTCATTTGCATGTTTCGCGTGAATCGTGACAGACGTTCCTTGATGATTATCGATACTCATAGACACTCTATATCTATAGAAAGAACCTGTTCCATTTGATTGAGCAGAGTAAACAACGGGTACCACCGCAAGGATATCATCATTTAACCTTAGTTTAATGACTTCTGTTTTCATTGATTCACGATCTCTACCGACATCTCCCATATGCTCAACAGCCCCGTTAGCGTAATTTTTGAGAGCGGGAACACCTTTTGCGCCAAACATGGCCACATCTATTTGTTTTCCTGACTTCGTATAGACCAATGCGTAGATATCATAATCGGTTCCAGACTCCCAAGATACTGTAGCCGTAATCTCTGGTGTTTTTTCAATGATGATCGGTTTATGACCTTTGTCTAGACTAATTTTACCTTGAACCTTCTCTAAGCTAATAGGTGCAGAGACTTTCTCTTTAGCGGCTGTGTTCATTGGAGCAGGCTCATTAATTTGTTTTTCAGAAACCATTGGAGGAGGTGTAGAAACATCCTGTTCATCAGGTTCAACCTCCACCCCATAAAGCTTGCATAGCCCTTCCAATCCAGAATCGAAGCCACGCCAGATGGATCGTGCTTTCGTTTCACTATTTCTTATGTATAGCTCTACTACGACAATACCCTTTTCATTTGTAAAGCTTACTGGTGTTAAGTATAGCACCTCATCACCTGTTCGAATTTCTGCTTGCAGATTCTTCACATGAGAAAAGCCGATTCCTCGATCCTCTGTTAGTGTAATAGCCATCTTTGTGATTCCAACGGGCACTTTGCTCATATCAAAATTCAATTGATGCCTTTTCAACTGACCTGATATCTCTGCTGGTAAAAGTGTCGCGACACCCGTTGCACTCTCCGGCTGATTGTAAAAAATAATGCCATTATCTCCTTGAACTAGATCTGAATCTGTTAAGAGAAACGCTGTTAAAGAAATATCAATTGCAGATGATACTTCATAACTGATGGATACTTGTCCCTTTGGAGAGTTTAGTACGGTATTGGCACCCATTTGCAGAGTTTGATTCATTTCAACAACTCCTATTCTTTATCTCCCATTTATCGTTTTTATAGACCAATTATACCAAATTACGTAATAGAACCTATTAATATCTTTCTCTCTTTTCATCTCTTCAATGATATGAGACAATGCCATCTAAAAAGAAACTACTCTCGAAAGGGGAATCAACGTGTATAAAAAAATCATTCCTGCTGTTATGGTGATATTCGGATTTTGGATTCTTCTTCAATTAGCATTTAGCATCAATATCTTTCACAATCCAATGAATTATTTCATTGTGATTACTCTCTTTTTTCTTTGTATTCAGGCTGCATTGAAGCACAGGCAATAAAAAACCCGAACAAGCGCATCCCACGCTCATCCGGGCCAGTCATTTCTGTATTACACTTCTTCACCATTCGTTGCAATGACGTTTTGGTACCAAGTAAATGAATCTTTTTTGAGTCTCTTCATTGAACCATTACCTTCGTTATCGCGGTCAACATAGATCATGCCGTAGCGTTTTTTCATTTCACCGGTTGTGAATGACACGATATCAATGATGCCCCAAGGTGTGTAGCCGATGAGGTCCACACCGTCATATTCAATCGCTTTTTTCAGTGCTTGAATATGAGAAGCGAGATATTGAATTCGCTCTGGGTCATGAATAGAGCCGTCTTCTTCCACTTGATCAATGGCACCAAAGCCATTTTCCACAATGAATAGCGGGATTTGATAGCGATCGTAAAAACGATTCAATGTATACCTTAAACCTGTCGGATCAATGGACCAACCCCAGTCACTTGATTTGATATACGGATTTTCCACACCATGTGGCAGTGCTCCATTGACAATGTCTCCGTTGTGATCAGATACCGCATCGCTTTTGACCGTTGTTGACATATAGTAGCTAAAGCCAAGGTAATCTACTTTTCCTTTTCTTAAGCTTTCTTCATCGCCTTCTTCAAAAGGAATGTGATAGCCTTCGCGCTCAAATTCTTTTAACGCGTAGCTTGGATAGTAGCCACGCACCTGGACATCTGGGAAGAAATAGCGCTGTCTCATATATTCTTCTGCCAGCATGACATCCTCTGGGTTTGAGGAATATGGATAAATTGGCACGTGGGACACCATCGCTCCAATTTGAAAGGACGGATTGATCTCTTTTCCTTTTGCCACTGCCCATGCACTTGCAAGCAATTCATGATGTCCCGCTTGATACATGATTTCTTTGGCATTTTCGCCTTCTTTGACAGATACCCCTGAATTTGTCCAAAGGAACAACGGGTTGTTGACGTCCATTTTGTTATTGATTTCATTAAATGTCATCCAGTACGTGACCTTGTCCTTGTAACGATTGAAGCATACTTCCGCGAATTTCGCGAAATATTCAGCGACTTTTCTGCTACGGAATCCGCCGTATTCTCTTGCCAAATGGAGGGGCATTTCAAAGTGAGACAGTGTAATGACAGGCTCGATGCCATGTTTAATCAGTTCATCAAACACATCATCATAAAACTGTAAGCCTGCTTCATTCGGCTCGTCTTCATCCCCTTTAGGGAAAATTCGGCTCCAGCCGATCGATGTTCGTAAGCATTTTAATCCCATTTCAGCAAACATGGCGATATCCTCTTTGTAACGATGGTAGAAATCAATGGCTTCATGGTTTGGATAAAAAGTTCCTTCTTCTATCGTTTCCGTGATCTGTCTTGGTACACCATGAGCACCTGCTGTCATCACATCTACAACACTCGGCCCTTTGCCAGCTGCATTCCATCCACCTTCGAATTGATGAGCGGCTAATGCCCCGCCCCATAAGAAATCTTTTGGTAAAGTCATTATCTATTCCTCCTATTTCACAATTGTCAACATGACGTCAGTTGGCTGACATGTTGAACGTTTCTCTACAATCACATCTTCGTATGCTTGGGTATTGGTAATGATAACAGGTGTGATTGTTTGTAATCCTTTGCTTTCAATTGCTTCCTGATCAAATGTCATCAACAAGTCACCCTTTTTCACCTTGTCGCCTTCTTTGATATTGAGTGTAAATGCCGATCCATCTAGAGAAACCGTATCAATTCCTACATGAACAAGTAACTCTACACCAAATTTAGAACGCAAACCAATCGCATGTTTTGTTGGTGCAAGCATGACGACACTGCCATCAAACGGTGCAAACAGTTTGTTATCGGTCGGATGAACGGCAAAGCCTTTCCCCATCGCACCAGAGCTAAATACGGCATCTGGTACTTCAGATAACGAAAGCACCTTTCCTGTAAATGGAGCCGTAATCATTTCTTCATTGTTCATAGAAGCTTGTGTCGTTTCTCCGTCTTGATCTTTAACAGGTGTTTCACCAGCTGGCTGGTCTACCGTATCTTCCCCATAACCGAACAATTGAATAAGCACAACTGGTAAAATCAGCGCAATCGCCACACCAATCAAAATACCAATGATAGACGTTGGATAATCTGCACTGATTCCGTTCACAATCGTCAACGGACCCGGCAGCCCTGCATATGCAAAGTAATAGGGCGTAAAGAAACTGGCCACAATGGCACCGACCGCTCCAGAAATACACCCAAAAATAAACGGCTTTTTAAAACGTAAGGTGACACCGTAAATCGCAGGCTCCGTAATACCGAAGAGTCCTGTGATTCCAGCTGAAACCCCAACTTTCCGTGTTTCCCGATTTCTTGCTTTTAAAATAACTCCCAGCACCGCACCGACTTGAGCGATAACAGCGATGGTTTGATATGCCTGAAAGGAGTCACGTCCATATTGTTCAAAGTTCGCAAGTACCATTGGCGTAATGCCCCAGTGAACACCGAAAATCACGAGTACTTGCCAGAAACCACCGATAATGGCCCCTGCCAGAGCTGGTACATTTTCAGCTAAGATATTGTATCCGTTTGCAATCCCATTTGCACCTGCTGTCGAAAGAGGACCGATTAATAGAATGGTTAACGGAACCATGACGACCATACATAGAAATGGGACAAATAGCGGTTTGACAACCTCATGAATTCGTTTGTTTAAGAATTTTTCTACATAAGAAAGAATCCATACTAAGAAAAGCGGTGGCAAGACGGATGATGTATAAACCGTTTCAGATAACGCAATCCCTAAAAAGGTCACACCTTCCCCTGATGCTACACGTCCGGCAATCTCTGTCCAAGCTGGACTGACAAGTGCTGCTGTACAAGCAACCGCGATATACATATTCGTTTTGAAATGATTGGCTGCAGTTATCGCAATAAAAATGGGCAAGAACGTAAACGGTGCCCAAGAAATAAAGCTAAACACTTCATAAGTTCCTGTTTTCGAGAAGCTTGGAAATATCAAATTTATTAAGATAAGTGCACCTTGCAAAATACCAGCTGCGGCTAAAATATACACAAATGGCGCAAACACAGCGGACATGGTCGCAATGACCCGATTCAGTATCGTTCCTTTGTGTTCATTCGGCTGGTCATCATCCGAGGTTTGAAGCTGAACAAGGTTGGAAAAATGCTCATATACCTCACCTACATGCTGACCGATCACAACCTGAAACTGACCACCGTTTTCCACCACTGTAATGACGCCAGGCATGGCGTTGATTGCTTCTTTTGCCTTTGGATTAGAACGCTTCAGCACCAAACGCAGCCTCGTGGCGCATCTTGTGGCACTCACCACATTTCCCTCTCCGCCAACTGCTTCTAAGATGTCTTCTGCAAGCTTTTGATAATCCCTCACTTTTGACATATAAACCCCCCCTTTATCACCACTAGTATATGTACATTATAATTATACCGGTACAATTTATCAATGCCTATATAATTTAAGTTTGCATATCAAAGAGAAATCGGGATGTGCTATAATACAAAGACAATAAATCGTGAAAACAAAGAGGAATGGCTATGTTAAAGTATCAACAAATTGCGAGCGATATTGAAAAATATATTGTCACACATGAGCTACAGCAAGGAGACAAACTTCCTGTGCTTGAGACGCTCATGAATCAATTTGCTGTGAGCAAAAGTACAATTATCAAATCATTAGATTTACTCGAAAGAAAAGGGATTGTCTATCAGGTGAGGGGCAGCGGCATCTTTGTGAGAAGGCACAGGCGCAAAGGCTATATCAGCCTTTTATCCAACCAAGGATTTAAAAAAGATTTAGAGGAATTTCAACTGACATCAGAAGTTCTCACGTTAGATACCGTCAAACCGCCAGAAGAAGCTGCGCTGAATTTAAACATTGAACCAGATGAGGATGTTTTCTACCTTAAACGCATTCGTTACATCAATGGACAAACTTTATGTTTAGAAGAGTCCTATTATCGGAAAACCATTATTCCTTACCTCAACACAGAAATTGCAGCCGATTCTGTATTTAAATTCATTAGTGAAGGCCTTGGTCTTAAAGTGGGCTTTTCTGACATGTACCTGCAAGTTGGCAAACTAAACGAAACTGAAGCGAAGCACCTCGGACTTAAGCAAAATGATCCTGCTCTTCGCGTCGAAACCGTCTTTCATCTCACAAACGGCCAGCCTTTCGACTTCTCGAAAATCACTTATAACTACATGCAATCCCAATTTTTTATTCAGGCGAATAATTATTATGGGTGATGAAAGGAAAAAGCCCCTCATTTTTGAGGAGCTTTTTTTAATGCTGGTATCATTTGTAGTAGTTATAGTCATTGAATGTTGCCATCATATCTTCTTGTGTCCCTTTTTTCCCACGATTCGTATTAAAATATAACGTTCCGTCATCGAAATCAACAGCTTCTATCTCAAAAAGAGTAAATGCACTGCTCGTTATTCGGAAAGATAGGTCATTTCTAGTAAACAACTCTTTTGAAAAATCTTTTGTTGTTGTTCCCTTTTGCTCTTTGATCATTTGGTTGATATTTAACGGATACGTGAGAATAACACTCACATTAGAAGCCCCTCCGTTGGGATCTGGCTTAGATAAAGGGACATATAATGTTCCTTGGTAAAAAGAAATTCCTTGAAGAATGTACTTCGAAACATCTACCACTGATTGATGGATCACTGCTTTTGTATAATTTAATGTAAATGTGGCCTCATACTCAAATTTTCCTGTTTGATCATTAAAATCTCCAATGAAAAAGCGATTGCCAGACCTCACAATAAATTTGTCTGCTCCAACAGAATACGTGATGCCGCTAACTGATAAATTCGTTCCCTGGTACTGAAGGACATAGGCTTTAGCCACTTTGTATGTACTTTTTTTCGTGTTCACTTGTAGCTTCACGATCTTTTTTACATACTTGACACCATCGGTCATAGGGGCTACATAAATACTAACTTGCTCATCTCCTTTTTGGGCTTTGACAGCTAAGTCATTGGCATGTCCTAAATCATAGCTAGTACTATTCGTGTCAGAGTTTTTAAGAAGCTTCACTGTTCTATTGCTTGACGAGCTGTTCATTTTAATAGAGTACAATTGTGTCAGCTGGGTTGAAGTATTTATTTTTGCAGCATAAATCATGTTATTGTTACGGTCGACACACATTCCTTGCATAGAGGTGTAGAATCCAGAGCCTGACATTCCAGTATACGTTGTATATGTGTTGAAATAACCGGATTGAGCTTGAACACTTGAAGACCACATACTGCAACAAAAGATAATAGCCGTTAGGACGACATATTTTATTTTTTTCAAGATTGGCACCATCCTATGATTGGAGTTATTTTGAAAATACGATCTGAACATAAAATCGTCACCCTTAAAATGAATGACGATTGTTATAGAAATTAAGTGTGATCATTTATTAGGAAAATCTACTTTTCAGCCTTAAACGTCTTTACTATCTTACTACTCTCTGACATTCCTTTTCCTGTAACGGTAACGTAGATCTTTCCGCCCTTAGCGCCTAGTTGTTTGATGGTCACCTTTACAACCTTACCTTTAGAGACCGTTGACTGACCAATTAATTTTCCTGATTGGTTATAGATTTTAACAAGGTCCTGTTTCGCTAATTTACTGACGGTGATCACGTCATTTTTCTTCTTGTTGTTGACGATGTTGATTTGGCTGCCTTTTAATGCAGAGGATGGCTCACCTTTAAAAGAAACAGCCTGTTTTCCGCTTTCCAACATCTTGTCACTGCTTCGTGTAACAAATACTTTTCCGCTCTTAGCCCCAACTTGTTTGACGTACAATTTGATGGATGAACTGTTAGCCGGTTTTGATGCGGCTAGTAGTTTGCCGTTTGTTGAATAAACTTTGATGACGTCTTTTTTCTTAAGCTTACTCACTGTAATGACGTCATTTTTATTTTTAAGATTATTGATTTTGATCTGGTTGACTTTTAGAGCGTCTGATTTTTCACCCTGATAGCGAATTGGTACTCGATTTCCCTCTTTTAGACCAGGTTCTTTCATGCTGATATAAAGCGTTCCACTTGTTTGACCCAATTGTTTCATGGAAATCGTCATGTTCGAGCTCGATGCAATTTGCTGGGCAATCGCTGTTCCACCAGAAGCTTGTTTAAAGATTTTGATGACGGATTGTTTTTTGATTCCTTTTATCGTCACCGTATCGTTGTTACCTTTATTGTTCGTCACCTTCACTTGGGATGCTGCAAGCGGAGATGTGACGATTTTTTTGACGGTTACGACTGGGAGGGAAACCTTCCTCTTCCCGCTTTGCAACGTGATCGTTACTTTAGATCCTTTTGTTAATTTTCCCGTTTTTAATTTAAAATTTTTCCCTGGAGTGATTGGAAATGGGCCATATTTCTTTTTTGTGGAACTTGTGCTGAGCTTGGACATGGCTTTTATTGTACTACTTGTAGAATCTGATTGTACTTCTACAACAGCATTAGACCCAAAGGTGCTGAAACCATTAATTGTATCACTCGAATCATCTATATCTTCTACATAAACTTTCTGTACATCTTCTTGAGATTGATCTGTTTCACTTGGGTTATCTGCCATGAACGTCTTTACTGTAATTAAGTCACCACCGATTAATTTTGAAACAGGAACGTCATAGACGCCATTAGAGTCTGTCTGACCTTCTCCAATTACTCTGCCTTCTCCATCTAAAATATGAATTATACTTTCAGGAGCTGCGGTCCCACCCACTGAAGTTGAAAGCTGAGTAAATGGATTAATAGTTGGAGTTGTTGCTGTAATTTGGAAGATCTTCTCATGCAAAGCATTATTATAAGAGGGTTCTATCACTTGAAAATAACTTTGATCTAATGCTTTGATGGTGTTTTTGTCTACACTCAATTCAAAGTTGCCATCATCATCAGCAGTAAGCGTTTGAATGACTTCCTTTTGTTTTTTAAAAATAACCTTTGCATAAGGAATTCCCGTTTTGCCTTTAACAGATTTAGACCATTTTGTTGTAGGAATAAGTGAAATCTGCTTAGGATTAACAATTTTTTTGTAAACGTCGATATTGCTGCCAGTCGTCAGCTTTACAGTTAGAAATGTCCCAGCAGTTAAATCAGGCAGCTTTAAGTGGATAGCATCGTTGAATGTACCTGAGGCAATAACCTTACCATCTTTCATGACCTCTACTTTTGTGTTCTTCACAGTTTTCCCAGTTAGCTCCTGAGAAGTATCATATATCGGATCTAATGAGGTAAACGATTCCTTGAAAACATACACTTTGTTTGAAGAAAGCTTTGTCCCATTTTGGTCATACGTATCTAGCTCTATCGTTTGGCCTGAACTAAAATTTGAAGAGAACAACTTAAAGTTTCCGTTACTATCTGCTGTTGCGTAGTGCATATATTTAGATTTCCAATTAGCAGGAACACCCCAATCTGCAAATGCGACAATCGCATTTGGCGTTGTTTTACCCGTCAAATAGTTATCACCATATTGATAACGATCAACCGTTGTTTTCGTTCCACCCTCTGCGGCACTTACATTTTCTTGTATATTCAAACTCAACATCATCATACAAAGAATAGAAGCTACTACTTTCAGGACTATTTTCATAAAGATATCCTCTCTTTTCCTATTAATGTTTTTATATACAAATATTATACATTTTAACCAATATAGGTACAAGGTTTAATGTTAAGCCTAAAGACTTATAAAAATCCATATTCATAGATATACAGACTGATTTCGATCGTTTTTTCATCTTACATGAACAATTCCAATTCATCACATTCAAAAGATTCATTTTACGAATGCATCATACAAACTTATGATGAACATAACAACATGTTTAGGAGGATTCGTCAGATGAAAGATATTAGAGTGTATCATGTCGATGCGTTTACAACTGAGAAATTTGGAGGTAATGCCGCTGGGGTGGTGTTGGATGGGGAATGGTTAACGGAGGATGAGATGCAGAATATCGCCAAGGAGTTGAACTTACCCGAGTCCGTTTTCTTACTGCCGGCACATGATGAGAAAGCTGATTATCGAGTGAAATATTTCACTCCAACGGAAGAGGTCAATTTCTGCGGGCATGCGACGGTTGGGTTGACTTGGCTTTTAGCGACGGAGCTAGGGATGGCTAAAGAAAAATCAGGGGTTGTGTTAGAAACAAAGATCGGCCATGTTCCCGTTATATGGCACGAGGAAAATGGCAAAGTTGTGGATGTGGAGATGACACAGGTCACGCCAAAGACGCGAGATTTTATCATCGATGTAGAAGAGCTTAGTGACATGCTCGGTATAAGCAGTGACAGGATTGATCCATCCTATCCTATAAAATTAGCAAACACCGGAAACTGGCATCTCCTGGTTCCGCTGAAACATCAGGATGACATTGATCAAGCGGCACCAAACTTAGCAGCTTTAGGGAAAATGAATAAAGCGCAGGGTATCACAACGACTCATCTTTATACGTTTCAAGCCACAAAGGACTGTGATCTTTATACAAGGGATTTTGCACCTGGCATTGGTATACCCGAAGATCCGGTAACCGGAGCAGCAAACGGAGCATTAGCCGGATATCTGTATTTGGAAGGGATCATTCCTCAGCAAGAAACCACTCATCTGCGCATTGCTCAAGGTGATGCCATCGGCAGACCAGGATTGCTTCGTATCACGGTCATTCCGAATGAAGCAAAGCCGGTGATTAAAGTAGCAGGTGCAGCGGTTATTACCATTCGTGGGGTGATCACGCTATAAATTGATCAGCTTGAATAGAGACTCTCGTTCAAGCTGAATCTATTTAAAATGATCTTTGACCACTTCAATCCATCTTTTAGTAGAGGGAGAGGCTGCGTTAAAAGATTTAAACGCCATATTGATTTCGCGATAAACACTGGTCTCAAGTGGAATTACGTTCGCCTGAGGCACCTGAGGCGGCAAAATCAACTTCGGAATGATCGTGAGCCCAAGGCCTTCCTGAACCATAGAGATGAGCGTATTGTTGTCCCCAATCTCAAATAAAACATGGGGTTTTACGCCTCTTTCTTTTAATATTTTCTTAATGAGTTGATCACAGCCCGCTTTTGGCATAATAAATGGTTCATCTTGGAACGAAGCCACTTCCATCACCTGCTTTGTATGGAAACGATGACTCTCTTGCATGAGCACTACCAATTCATCTTGAAACAGTGGAACAGTTTCCAAATCTCTAGATGGCTGTGTTAAAAACCCAAGATCAACTGTGCCAGACGTGATCCACTCTTCAATCTCTTCATAGCCGCCTTCGTATAACTCCAATTGGATATTGGGATAACTTTTCGTAAAACGATGAATCAGCTGCGGAAGCATTTTTGAAGAAAAACTAGAAAACGTGCCGATTTTAATGCTCCCCACTTCCATCCCTTGAATCAACGCCGCCTCCTGCTCAAGCAATGACGCATGATGAATGATTTGGCGAATATGCGGCATCACCCGCTCACCTGCATCTGTCAGCGACAGCCCGTTTCGATTCCGATGAAGCAGCACAATCCCAAGTTCTGACTCAAGCTTCGCCATATTATGACTCACCCCAGACTGCGTCAGCCCAAGCTTCTCACCAGCTTTTGTAAAACTGCCGCATTCGACGACTGTTTGAAATACTTTGTATGGGAATGTCATTCGTTTGCTCACCTCACTTTAGATCTTGGCAAAACCTACTGTTAGACATGTCTGTGATTTTTCGATTTAATTGTTGTTCGACCAATTGAAAACATGCCTGCTGAATCCATAAACGTTTAAATGTATAGAGTTGTTCTTTTTCATCGCCATGCATCTCTTCATCTTTTTCTAACTGAAAATCTGTCAATTCGATTTTGTCATGAACATGCATGTGAATAAAAACATGCGCATTGTGAAAATCATGCATATGCTCTACTAAAGCTGAGATATTGGTGATAAAGTCATCAAATATATCTTCTTCTAGCGTTTTCTTGAGATCTAGATGGCTGTGCACATCCATTGATATGTAATTATCTCTTTCATCCAGTTCTTCTTGAGTGGCCAGAGGGTTATCATGAATCGTTGCTTTTCTATTTAAATCTATAATCGAGAAATAGACGATGATGTCTCTATTATCGAGAAATTCATACGCCCATATCTCTGCATCTCTTAATCTTAAAATGCGGGTGAGGTTGTCCAACTTTTTAAACCCTCCAATTAATTATTCATCGTCGTCGACGAAGACCTAGACGCTGCTTCATCCGCTTTCACACAATCAATCGCAACAACCAATGCAATCATCACAGGCTCCATCTCTTCTTTCAAAATATCCACCTTGTAGCTATCCCCCCAAGTAAACCATTCCTTTTTTACCTGACCAATCACTTCACCGCTTTGCAGCACTTGGAAATTCATATCCCACCAGTTCCCTTGTACTTCGATTCCAGCAGCATCAATTGAATATTTTGCTTTGAAGAACGTAAACTCTTTTTTGATCGTCAATACCTCTTGTCCATCGACTTCTACTAAAAACTTTGGTAAAAAGCTAAACATTTTCTTCGTAATTACAGCGATGACTTCTCGTTCTGTATTCAAAATGGTAAACGTCTTTGGCACCTTCAAAAAGCTGCCTTCGACCACATATACATCATTCTCCTGTTGGTCCTTTACCGTAAACCTGCCGCTCAGACTAAATACTTTTTGCTTCATGTAAAGCTGTTTCATATGTACCTCCGATTCAGTTCAAAAATTTATCCGTTCTTCCCTTACCCCTGATTATACCAAAAGATAGAATGTGCAAAAAACCACCTGATAGCAGGTGGTTTTCGATTACTGATCCATTTTCAGAGATTCTTTTTCATATGTTTGAAAAGCATCTTCCATTCCCATGATGACCTCTTTAATTTTGACATAACCACTTGTGTAAGGAATAGAATCTCTAATCTCTTCCCACATAAAATGATAGAACTTCAGGTCATCTGTTTCACACATCACAAAATCTGTGTAATCCTTACCTGGAAGAGCTTCAGCATCAAAAAAGCGCACCGTCACATGTTCCTCATATTTCTGCATCAACTCTTGCAGCGAAGCCGCATGGGTTCTCCGCTCCTCTCGTGGTAAAGCAAGCCAAGATGGATAGAACTCTAATAAAACAACCATCATATATTTCATCATCATGCCCCTCGATTCTTCTATGATGTGATGATTGTACGCCAGATCTAGAGAATGTGCATTAACATAGGTTAATGTTCAGCAGGATGTAGCAGCCTGCTCAGCGAAACCGGAGAAATACCGATATATGAGGCAATATGATATTGAGCGATACGTTGATGTAACCCGGGATATTTCAATAAAAACGCCTGATATCGCTCAATGGCTGGCAAATAGAGCAGTTCCCTCTCACGCTCTTCCTTTCTCGTATACAGCCTTTCTACACTCACCCGAACAAACCGCTCCCACATATGACTGCTGTCCATCAACATTTGAAGCAGATCATACGGAATTTCAATCACGATAGAATCCTCCATCGCTTCAATCGAATAAGGAGAAGGCTGCCCGTTGATCATACTTGCATAAGAAGTAGCAAAATCATCTTCCAACGTAAAAGCCACATTATACTCCCTTCCATCCGGTAACAAATAGAACAGACGGAAGAGCCCCGTTATGCAGAAATAAGCATGCTTCACTGGATCGCCAGCCTTGATCAGGCATGTACCCGCTTTTAATGGTTTAATCGTTGTTCCATCTTTGAAGGCTTGCCAATCATTTTGTTCAATTGGATATTTCGATATTTTGGTTTTGAACGTGTCGTATAGGTCAGTTATGTTGTCCATCTGTAAGTAACCTCTCGATTAATAGAAGAATTGATAAAAAATGGTGTCAGAAAACACTCAGGTTATAATGGAAATATAAGCGAAGATGAGGGGAGAAACAATGAAAAAAATCACTTTTTTTGAGTGGACCATCCATTTACAAGCAGACTTAACAGCGATTACAGATCATTATGAAAAGAAAATGGTCATTTTAGAGCCATCTATTGAACTAAATAGCATCATCTGGTTGGATGACAACAACGAGCTACAAATCAAACCTACTTGGGATTGTGTCATTTCAATTGATCCAACCAATAAATCACTGACAATCCGGCAAACAAAAGAAGTATTCGGAGATGTGTACGAATGAAAATAGGAGGAACTATGAAGAAAACCGCTTTTTATGATTGGACGATTCACTATCCTGAACATTTAACAGCCGTCAAAGATGATACAGAAAAGAAAATGGTCTTTCTAGAACAGACTGTTGAATTTAAAGGAATTATTCGTATTGATGAGAATGATGAACTGCAAATAAAACCCACTTGGGATTGTGTCATTATTATTAATGCAAAACAGATGTCTGTCACAGTTCGTGATGCAGAAGACTTTGTAGGTTTACCATAAACGTTAAAAAGAAAAGTCTCATTTGACACACGCAAACGAGACTTTTCTCAAATGCTATTTCTTTGGAAAAACCGTCGTAAAGATCGTTCCTTCTTTTTCATTGCTTTCTACTTCAATAGAAGCATTGTGATACGACAGGACTTCTTGCACAATGGATAATCCAAGACCCATTCCCTCTTTATTTCGTGCCTGATCTACCCGGTAAAAGCGTTCAAATATTTTTTCTAATGTGTGTTGTTCTATGCCAATCCCCGTATCTCTAATCGTCACAACCGCTTCCGATTCATTTTCATTACAATGAATACTGATTTCCCCAAACTCTTTGTTGTACTTAATGGCATTGCCAATTAAATTCTCCCATACATTGATCAGCAAGGTCCGATCCGCATATACCGAAACAGGCTGTAGATCCAACTTAATTTCTAAACCTTTTTCTTCTATTCGCCATAGCATCGAATGGACCACTTGATGAAGCTGCTCATCTACTCTGACGATTTGTTTATTCGTTGGATATGTCCCTTGATCAATAGAGGTTAAAATGAGAAGTTGTTTCGTTAAGTTAGATAATCGCTTTGCTTCTGTTTGAATAATGTGGTTGTATTTTTTCCCTTCGCTTGATGAAATCTCTCCATTTAGTAATTCAGAATACCCTCGTATATTTAATAGTGGTGACTGAAAATCGTGCGAGACGTTATTCACAAATTTCTTCCTTGCTTGATCGGTATTCTCTAATTTCTGCTGCATCATCCGAAAACGATCAGCGAGCTGACCAATTTCATCTTTTCGATTGATCATTAATGGATACTGAAAATTATGGTTTGCCATCTCTTGCGTCGCACTCGTCAATTCTGAAAGAGATTGGGTGACCTTTCGAGACATGAATAAAATGCCAATGATACTGCTCACAAAAACGGCGAAGATAAATCCAAAAATAATCAAATGGAACTCTGTAAAGAAACTGATATTATTCGGGCGTAAAAATAAGCCCCATTCTTCCCCGTCAATTTCTATTTTCGTACCCACCGTATTTTTTATATCATTTGCGAAATGACTCATGATTAAGTATGAATTTTTAAAGGATTTGATCCCGTTGTACGCTTTACCGCCTTCAAATAAGGCGTGCATTTGGTCATTCCATTTTTCCGTTTTAAATGGTTCGCCAAACATCTTCATCTCCCCGTCTTCTTTAACCAAAGCGATTTGGTACCCTAGATCGCTCATGGTTTGCAAAAAATCAGAAGAGGCCCGCAAGGTAATTTCATGTTCTTTGATTTGTTTAGATAACTGCTCGGCAATGGCTAAATATCGATCATTCATTTGCTCTTTGACAACATGATTGTAGATCAAGTTAGAACAAATAAATCCAATGAAGATGCTAATCAAAACAATCAAACACGTATATAGCATAAAACGTTGTTGTAGTTTCATTCTTTTACCTCAAGTTGATAGCCGAAACCACGTATTGTGACAATCTCAATCGTCGCTTCCGCTCTTTTTAAACGTTCTCGTATGCGGTTAATATGCGTGTTTAATGTGAATTCGGGTTGATCTAACGTATCCCCCCAAATGTCATCAATTAAATCCCAGCGGCTTACATTGCGGTTTGCCCGCTGCAGCAGATAATACAGAATTTCTAATTCCCTCATGGGCCAGATATATTGCTGATTGGCAATCGTTAATTCCCAACGGTTCGTATCAATTTGAACATTTCCCGCAGTCGTTATAGCTTCTATGGATTTACGATATCGTCGTAAAATTGCATTTACACGGAATAGCAGTTCTTTCGTTTCAAATGGTTTGACGATATAATCATCAATCCCTTGTTCAAATCCTTGTTGCTTATCTTCAATCTGCCCTTTCGCTGTCAGCATAATGACCGGCAGTTCATATTGTTTCGTCACAATGTTCGCCAGCTGAAAGCCATCCATCCCAGGCATCATCACATCAATAATCATGAGATCAAATGACTGATGTTGCAAAAAAGCAAGCGCTGCCTCAGCATTGCTTGCTTTTGTCACTTGGTATCCCGCCTGCTCTAAATGGATGGACACTAATTGCAAAATGGCTTCATCATCATCCACAACCAATACATGCAATTATCCTTCCTCCTTTATTTCCTTAGCTTTGTCTTTTTCAAAGAATAATATGAGTGACGGCAACAACATTCCTCGCACGAAGAATGTATCGATGATAATCCCAATAGCGACAATAAAACCAAAGATAAATAAATCGGTAATCGGCATGGTCATTAATGCGGCAAACGTTGCAGCAAGAATGATCCCCGCTGAAGAAATCACCCCACCTGTGTTTCGTATCGCTACTTCTAATGCAGCTTTGACGTGTAACGTTTGACGTTCTTCTAAGAAACGGCTCACAAGGATGATGTTATAATCAATGCCCAATGCCACGAGAAAGATAAAGGCATACACAGGGGCACGAGTTGAAATCGCATCATATCCAAATAACACATCGACTAAGAAAACACCTAAACCTAAGGCAGATACAAATGAGATTAAAATCGTCGCCATCATATAAATCGACATTTTCATGGAACGTGTCAAAGCGAGTAACAAGACAAGAATGAGTAATGTTTCCAGTAATACGATCTTTTTAATATCGGATTGATTCACTTGTTGCTCATCCACTAATTTAGCTGTTGTGCCAGCAAAAGATAGCTGAACCTTTTGACCATCTGATAATCGATAGGTGGCTTGATCTGTACGGAAATCTCCTAAAAATTCAATGGCCTCTATACTGTATGGATTCACTTTTAATGATAAAGTCATTTTGCCGTGCTCTCCATCTTTCGTTACCCCCGAAGGACGAGCCGAGCCGATCTCTTCATTTTCTGAGAATTGGGCGGAGATTTCTTGTAAATGTTCCTGAGTTAGCTTTTGACCAGTCACAAGTACTGTTGTCTGGGCTAGATCACCTTTATTAAATTTTTCCTCGACGATTTCAAATGCGACACGAGAAGGTAAATCCTTCGGGAAATTTTTCACCGAGTTAAATTCATAATGTAAATTGAAAATATTCGCACCTGTCACAAGTAAAAACAGTAAGACCGCACCACCAATTAATCCTGGTTTTCGAACCACGAATTTGGCAAGAGGTCCCCAAATGCCATGTTTTGCTTCTTTTGCTTCACCATATGTCGGCACTTTCGGCCAAAATGCTTTGCGGCCAAATAATGCAAACAAGGCTGGAATCAGTGTGACAGAAGCCATCATAATGACCACCATCGCAGCACCAAAGATTGGCGCAAAGTTTTGATAATCACGGAAATCCGCCACAAATAATATGATCATCGCCGCAAATACTGTACCGCCTGCAAATAAGACCGGTTTGGCTGTTGAACGCATCGCCACTTTCATCGCTTCAAATTGATTTTCATGATGTTGTAACTCCTCACGATAACGCGAGAAAACAAACAATGAATAATCAATCACAGCAGCAAATAATAAAATACTCATAATCGAGGTGGTCGAGTTATTGATTTCAAGTCCACCCACACCAAGTAAAGCCACAACTTGATTCACCACTTGATAGACAATGACCGTTGCGAACAATGGAATGATCGCTAATAACGGAGAACGGTAAATGACAATTAATAAAACCAAAATGATTGCAACAGTAGCTAATAGCAGCTTCAAGTCGGCAGATTGAAACAGCTTCACCGTATCCCCCGCTATACCTGCTGGACCCGTAATATAAAAATCAGCATCTAGCCCTTTCGCTATGTTTGTACCGACTTCTGTTGTCTCATCATTAATCTTTGCATAATCAGCATTGCCTAATCCCGCTTTCAAATTCATTGGCACAATCATCGTCGTTTCATCTTCTGATAAAAAAGCGGATAACGCTTGAGGAGGCAATGCGGACACATCGACAATATCTTCAATCCCCTCAATCTTTGCCTCTTTGATTCCTTGAATGATCGTTTTTACATCTTGAATAGCCAGCTTTCCATTAGGGTGATGGAACACATATAATCCCGGAGTTCCTTTATCATTTGGGAAATACTGATCTAACTTCTTTTGTGTCACGATGGACTGAGCATCACTAGGTAAAGATTGAAAATTGCTCACTTTATGATCGCCCAATTTAGGACCAGCACTCAACCCGATCATAAGAACAAGCCAAATGATAACAGTCAGCCAAGCCCCTTTTTTTGTCGACATTTTATCCATAAATGATCTGAATACTTTCATTAATCGTTCTCCTCCTTTTCTCACCGGTACGAGTATATCGCTCGTATATAAACTTGAAATAAACTCTGGGAAAAGGAAGAGCCATGAAAATAAAAAAAGCAGAGGTTTATCCCTCTGCTAATCCTTCATAACCATTTACAAAATAAGCGATCGTCTCTAACTCATCTTCTTTTAGCTCTCTGTTCACATGTGTTTGATATTCACTCTTGATTCTCTCCTGATCTCCACCACAAAGATCCGTGTATTTCGCAATCATCCGAAGCTTGTCTCTTTCCTGACGAAACTCCTCTTTTGTCCATGGTCTTTGGTGTGAAGGAATATACGTTTCAGCATCAAATGCATCTAACTCATCTAAAAGACGCAAGATTTCTTTTACCGTATAATGTACTTTTTCAGCATACATTTTCGGATAAATGCAATCAGCAAGAAACAGGATTTTTTCCTCTTTCACATACACGATCACTGAATCTGCGGCATGATCGCCTCCAACATGCTGCACAACACAAGTGACCCCGCCAAGATCAATCTCCATCCGACGATCAAACGTCACATCCGGTAAAACGACCTGAATTTCTCGATGATTCTTATATTCTTCTTTTATCGCCTTCGCACAAAACTCAATCTCCGTTCCTTCCCTCACCCGCTCATCAATCGCCTCATCTGACCAAGAAAACGGAAGAAGCATCTCCATTTCCTTTCTGGTTTTTGCAGAAGCAATTGAAACCGCATGGGGCAGCGCAGGCAGACCAAAAATATGATCCCAATGCCAATGCGTGAGGACAACCATATCCGGCGTGGCGTTCTCTTGTTTTAAGGTCTTTTGGATAAAATAGTTCGCATGATCTTCTGAATTACCGGCATCGATCATTAATGTTTTGTTATTGCCTACGACCATGCCTAGGATGGGGCGGTCGGTGAGTGATACTGGTGTGATGTAGGAGAAGGTTTGGCCTATTTTTTTGATTGTGTGCATGGTGTGCCTGCTTTCTTTAATGTATATTGAACTACTTATGTCTTCTAAATACGCCCCTAAGCGTGGTTCAGTTGTACATATATATTATAAGCTCGGAAATTCACTTATTATTATAGTCATTAATTATTGATATAGTCTTGTTTGCAACTTCACTTCCAAGAGATGCATACAATTTCTTATCACCAATAATATAAAATTCTTCTTTAGCTCGAGTGGCCGCAACATTCATTATATTGGGCTCTGAAACAGCCCATTTTGCTGCCCCACTGCTATTGGAATCTGCTCCTAGGACAAAATAGACAATTTTCGCTTCTTTTCCTTGAAAAGTATGAACAGTTCCTACATTTGTAGCCTTACCATCTTGACTCTTAGTAAAATCAATTTCTTCTAAAACTTTTGCAACTTGGTAAGCCACGTTTTTAAATGGAGAAATCACATAGATTTCATCAGCTAAATCTGAATTCACTTGTAATCGCTCAGTAATTTGTTTTTTTAGTAAATCCGCTTGTTCTTTAACATATTTATCATTGGCTTTTCCAGTAGAATGAAGCCACTCTGATGTCCCTTGTACCTCATCTTTATTTTTACCCTGTACCATTAAACCATCATAAGATATTTCATTAGAAATAGTGAACATCGGATAGTTTGAACGTCTATGTACCCACAGTGGAATACCAACCCATTCGTCTCCGTTTTTTTGGAATCCATACTGACTAGTATCGTCTACTATTGTTTGAGTGGATGCATCAGCAGAGACAAACTTTTCGTCTACATTATAGTGTCTTCCAATCAAAGTTAAAACATTTGGATCTAAAGTTAATACTGGCTTTATTTGTGAGGGGTCCCCAACAACCATTACTTTTTTACTTCTAAAAATGGCTCCAACACTAGCCTGTGGTAGTGCTTGACCAGCCTCGTCAATGAATAAATTGCCTATGGAATTTTCCCTCAGGTTTTTAAACATTCGACCAAAACTTGCAAAAGTAGTACTGATAACTGGCACAGCGAAATTGATCCATTGCCATGCTTCTGAAATTAACTCATGGCCATTCTCTTTCGCAATGTAATTTGATTGTTTATTCCAGATAATCCTTGCCGCTTTTAAATTTCTTACGTTCTCATTGAGGAATTGCTTTCTAACTTTTAAAGCCGAAATAAATAATTCTGATTGTAAAATACGAAACTCCTTTGTAAACCAAGGATTAGACTTTTGAAGTTCTTCGTATGATAGAGAAAAATCTATTTCCTTAATTCCACTTTGTGATTTGACCTTTTCAAATGAATCAATTTCTTTTTTCATTTTTCCCAGATCATTATTCTTAGCATTCACCCATCGTTCAAAGGTAGATTTTCTTTCCGTCATTTGTTTTTGAGTATGCTCTTTTTTAACAGCATTTTTCGCTTGATGATTTTCAAGCTGTCTATAATCATTTGTAAGTGTTGTTTTTTGTTGAGTTAGATCATTTAAGTGTTCATTCACGCTGCTTAGCTTTTTGAAATAATGTTCAACTTTAGATTTATTAAATATTTTCTGAAACCATAAAAAACTAGGTTTTTGTGAAGTAAGAACATGATAATTTCGTTCAGCTTGTACTTCTGCCCTTGATAAATTTTCAAGTTCAACCGAAACATTAGATAAAACTTTTTGAAACTTTAATTCCTCTTCTCTAAGCCTCTCTAATTCAGCTTTTGCTTCTTTTTCATTACTAGTCAAAACTGTATGTTTTTCTTTTTTCTCATTTTCAAATTCTTTAACTTGATTGATATATTTGATATTTAGTTTTCGGATTTCATAAAATTTTCGACTATATTTTTCTACTTTGTCTCTTTCAACTTTTAATTTATTATAAAGCCGTTTGAATTCCTGATATACTCCAGTATTCGATTGATCATCTTCCTCTAAATCTTTTTCAATCGCCTCTATATTGAGAAGCAATTTATTCATGTTGATTGAATTTCCACCTTCTAATGAAAAAACACCCCAATTTTTATCATTGAGCAGTTCACTTATAATGTATCGATCTTTTCCAAATCCTTCTCCTGTTAGTTGAGAATTAGAAATATCTTTGAAATAATTTACTTTCTCTAATTGATCTTGAAAACATTTTGGAATCTCTTCTTTCACCGGTAATTCATTAACGATATTTTGGACTGCTCCATTATTTGAACTTGCCACAATAATATTTTTATCAGAAATAGATCGTGGTAAAACGCCAAGCTTAGCATTTTGCCAATAGGTCAGACTGCCTTGAATCACTTTATTAGAAAGATTTGAAATAGCTAGTGCCTGTTTTACGACTAAATCGGCAAAAATATCCTTCAACAATGTTGTCTTGCCTGTTCCTGGTGGCCCGTTAATACTTCGGATATCGTTTTTGTCGTTTAAAGCTAAATTGACAGCAACTTGTTGCATAAAGTAGAGAGCATAATCAGGATTTGATGGAAAGCGCCCTAACGGATAATATTTTGGTTTTAAAGCAATCTCCTCAAAAATATAACCATTAAAATGCTCAGACTCTTTATGACTGTCTAGATTTCTTCTATTTCCAGTAAATCCGTTAAAATATCTGTTTATATTTTCAGTATTAATTAACTTTGCCATTTTTAAATCTTCAATAAAGAAGGAATGTAGATTAATATTCTCATTATCCAGATGTCGTATGAATTTATAACGGAAATTATCTACTGACACATGATACTTTTGTATAAGTTCAGAGAACACATGATGAAAACCCTCTTCAAATTTTCGATCTAATTCTTCTCTAAATAAAGTTTCAACTTTTAAAAAATCATCAGGTAAATGGCCATGTTCGCGGATAAAACCGCTCATTGTTAAAAACAATTTATCAGCCACCAGGTTGAGTTGATGATCAAAATATAAAGCGAAAGTAAATTTTTCCGAATGACTGATTTCCTCATAAGTTTTCTCAATATTATATTTTTCTCTCAAAATATCAACAACTTCTTGGAAATTGAAAATACCAAAGTAAAATACGATTCCAGACTTTTTAAAGGCTTTATCTGACATATTATTTTGTTGTTTTTGATGAGATAAAAAATTCATAAAGAATTGTTGCCAATCTTTTTCAATACGATGAAATGTCTTTAATAATCTGCCACTTTTATTAATTGAACCTTCTGCTAACTGCTCTATTGTAATCCATGCATTTAGAATATCTTCCTTTTTATTCATGCTATATCTCCTGTTATCGAGCATATTTAAATACCGACAATTATACTTTTGAATAGTCTTTGAGTCTTTAATATTAAATAATAACATACTTTTCCAGTGTCGCTCAATTCCATATTGCAGTTAATATAAAGCTGCAAAATACCAACTAAACATATTTCACAATTTTTTTATAATAACCTTTCTATAGATGGTTTTATTACGCCATTAAATAAATAAAGCGTCATTCAATATGATTGAATGACGCTTGCTAGATCTATAAATGAACTAATTCTGTTCTCTTTTTTTGAGCAGATAAACCATCCATTCCAACAGAACCATAATAAATAGCTAATTTATCTATTTTACCAATTATACCCACCGGATAATCAGCTTCTCCAATGAAATCTTCAAAATCATCTGGGTGGACATCAACTTCAATTTCGTGACCAATGAACGCATGATGATAAGATATATCTTGATAAAGTTCAATTAAAAATTGAAGTATTTGATTTTGCAGATTAAATACTTCTTGAGAGGCTACTTCTTCCCAATTAAAATCTAGTAAGAAACCAAAGTATCCATCTTCTATATGAATTGTTAATCTTACTGGTTTAGAGCTATTTAATAGATTTAATACTTCAAATTCTGTATAGTGACCAGACAAATATGAATCTTCAATGATATTTTTACTTATACTTTGTTCAATCCAATTTTCTCCATCTGCATCTATACTATACTTTACTTTTTTAAAGGATACATCCCTTTTTTTTAAGGAATTTACGAAAGACTGAAAAATTTGAATATGATCATTTTCACGGAAAACAACACCAACATTTACAGATCCACCTATACCCATTATTAATCACCTCTTAACTATTAACTCACCGATTCTAACATAGTTATTTTTTTGTTTCGTTGAGAGCTTATAACCAGTAATAAATTCACCGTTCTGCTTGAAAAATGCAGCTTTATTCCCCTTTAAATGCATCATAACGTAACCTGATTGTCCACTATGCTTTGTTCTATATACATGACTTGAACGACTTACGTGGTTTCTTAGAGCTGTTTCAAATTTTTTTGCATTTGCCTTGCTATAAGATCCTTTTACACCAAAATCAACAGCATGTTTAAATTTCTTTTGTAGCTGCACAGATTTAAACGTAACTGCAGTAACAGCTCTTAAAATTTGACTTCTTGTATACATCTTAAAAGCAATCTTAGCAGAAGTTCTGATAATCACACCTAAAATAATAGCTGGTAAAATAGAAGCCTCAATTTCTTCAGAATTAACAGTGTATTTTTCACCAGAGTCTTTATCTGTTAAGGTAGCTTTAAACGTTTCATTATCCGCCTCTTCAACAGCAATGTCATATTTTTTGTTAATATGTTTACCATTTTCATCAATAATAGATGACGTAAAGTTCATTTCTTCTGTTTCTAAGCTCATTTCAAGGTCACCCTTAACTTCAAGATCTTCTGAGTTAAAGGTAGTTTCAATATGAAGTGATTCTTCTTCTAAATCAATTAAATTAATATCCAATTCATCAGTATAATCAATATTTAATTCATCATAGACTTCTTGCTTAATCTCATCAAACTGATTTTCTAACAATTGATTATTTACTTCATTAGTTTCACTAATTGCTTCGACTTGATTTATTGGTAAATTTACAATTACCATCGCAGTCACTATTAATATAGTTATTATTTTTTTATACTTCATTTTAGGCTCCTTTATGATTATAGATTATTAATCCGTTCCCTTGCTCATCATCATTTAAAGATTGAACTTTTCGGGATTCTTGTTTCAACTTTTTCGTAAGTTCATCAACATTTAACTTCTTAGATTTACTCAAGTAATCCTGAACATACAGTGAAATTACACCAGTAACATGTCCGGCTGCAAAGGAGGTTCCAGTAAACAAACTATATTCCCCCCTATGATTAGTAGAGAGTATATCAACTCCTGGTGCAATATAATCTATCTTTCCTCTTGCCGCTGAGCTTGGCCTTTTAAGATTTTTTTTAATAGAATTAACTGATATCACATTTGTGTATTTCGCTGGATACTCTACACCAGTTCCATATGTATTACCTGCTGCAGCTACTATAATTATTCCATGTGACACTGCTTTATCAATGGATGACTTTAATTTAGCTTTATTAGTAACTACACCTGAACTGATATTGATTATATGTACACCTTCTTTTATGCTCCATTCAATACCCTTTATTAAAGAATCAACATCTCCTTTACCTTGTTGATTTAAAACCTTAACATCATAAAGCTCCACACCTGAATGATTGTAACTTGTTATACCTTTATTAGATTGTCTTGCTCCAATGATCCCTGCAACGGCAGTCCCATGACCAAAATCATCGGTGACTGGTCTTTTTGGAGTAACAGCATTATATTCCTTTTTAACAGTACCTTTTAAATCCTGATGTTGTTGATTAATACCGCTGTCTAAGATAGCTATTTTAACTTTAGTTCTTCCTTCGCTTCTTCCACTGTTTATATATGGATCAAGAAACTTAATATTCCATTGGACTTTTATGTCTTCACTGAAGTTAGCTTTCTCACTCTCTTTATTCGTATTGTTTAAGTTATTAAATACAAAAAAAACAATTAAGAAAACTAACACTATTATACTAATTATAAACGTGTAAATTTTTATTCTTATATATAAAACCTCCTATTCATGACTTAAGAATCACTTAAATTCAAATATATGATAACTTATTATAATGGAAAATTCAATATTTTTATCCATAATTAGTTATTTAACAAACATAATTATTAACTTAATTACTTTTAATTTTAAACAAAGGCTTTGGACAATTTCCTTTGTTTGTAGCTGTCATTAATCAAACATAAAAAGATGTTCAGAAGCTTTGAAAAACTCCTGAACATCTTTATAGTTTATTTAAAACTTTTTCCTTTGATTATTGAGATAATTCTTTTGAAGGAATAGACATAAGCATTTTTAAAACTAATAAAATTCACTCACTTATGATAAGGCTCTCCCTGTTGTATCTAAATGCAGTTTCCAGCTCAAAACAACTACAAATTAAATCCTTCAAAAATTGGTTCTGTCAAAATTACACTTTCTGGTGAACCAGACCATATATAGAAACTCGATTCAGGAAATACACCTTGTGAAGAAATTAATGATTCAAATTCATTCTCAATTCCAGATTCCTTAGCCATCTCACCTAAAATACTAATTGTATCAGCATAGAAAAAACCTGTTCTTAAACGTCCTTTAGACCTTTCTAAGGAAAAATCCTCTAAAATACTATGTCCGTTTTCTTTACTTTGTGCCCACTTCTGAAGGGCTTTAGAAGAAGCAAGTACTTCATTTACTGCATTTGATGACACAACCCATTTCCAAGCATCACTAAGAGTTCTAAAATTCCCACGCTCTTTTAAAGCTTCGCAAATATAAACAAAAAGCCTAATAGTTAGTAAAGCATTCCTGAATACATTAACTGGAATTAAAGTGCCGAGGATTGCTTTCGCTCCATTTCGATGTAGCAAATCAGTAACTGTGACGGCTCCAGCACCACGTGGTGCTACATGACAAGCACTTAATATCACAATAGGCGGAACTACTATTTCATTATCAGCAGCAAACCAAATTTCACTCCCAATCCATAGTCCTGAGAGATTGTGTTTGTCATCATAATATCCATGTGCCGAAATAATTAATATGTCTGCATCAAAATTTTCTGTTAGAAATTTTTTAAGCTCCAAGACATTACCTATTTCAGAATACGACACTTCAACATTTTGATTAGAATTAAGCATATCCACTGCCATCTTCCATGCATTATCAGAAGCATTTTTTATAGGGTCATCCGGTAATAAACACTCAGCAATTACAACTTTAAAACCTTTACCAATATAAATTTCACCTACTCGAGGAAGTTCCATTTGAAGAGCACGAGTTAATGGAGTTAAAGATTTATAAGAAATAGACTTTATACAACACAAAGGGTCATCATATCCAGGTAATACAGCGATACCAATTGGAAAATCAGTAAATGCTGTTATATGAGAAGCTCGACCTAATATTTTTAAACCCTCTTCTCCTAAATGAGATGACAGTATTCTACCAATTCTTTTCATAGAATTCCATACGTATTTATTTGATATATTAATTTCTTGGCAATGTTTTTCCAATTGATTTAGTTCAATAAATATCTCTTTAGGTAAGTAACCACTATCAAGCCAATATCCATTTCTAGCTGTAGCTCTGTGAATGCCCAATAAATCGACTACGTTTTTTTCAGTGTTTTCTAATTTATTATCCTTAATATTACGTGGTCTATGGCGATTAGCTATTCCTGTAAGAGTAATTATTATTGGAATCGATGCTAAACTCATTTGTTTGTAGAGTACCTCAAGAAACTCTTCTTCCGATGGGGAATAGTTTTCTTCTTTCTCAAAGTACGCGATTGCATTTATATGCGAATTGAGTTGGATGGTTTGAAAAAATACACTTTCTTTAGAAAAGTCATTTCTTTTTATTGATTCAAAGATATTATCAAAAGCAACTAATTGGTTTGCATTATAGAATAATGGAATCGTAGATTTCGCTTTACCACTAAGGAGTTTTGCTTTCGAATTAAGTGGTGCTTTTTTATTATCATCGAGCTTATTCATTAATTTTGTAATAGTTTCCCAATGATAAGAAAGTGAATCATTCGATAAATCCGTTATTTTTATGTGACCCAATAGGGTTTCACATCCTGCCGTAAGTTTCCTGGCACTCTCAATAAAATTGTCTTCACTAATAAATAATGTGGGAGGATATTGTACTACCATTGGACTTTTGACCACTTCTGATAAATTATATGAAGGAATAAGAATAATACTATGTGGTACTTCATATCCCTTCTCAATTACTATCGGAGGCAGATCTAATGTATCTAAACCGTTCCGAGGAAGATGCAAACAATACTCAATAGCAGGAAGCACATTTTCTAATTCAGGGTCAAAACCATGTATAGCGCCCTCATAAAATTTTGTAAACGGTTGGTCAGTAATCGGCAAATATTCTTCTGATGGTTTTTCTGCATTAAAAATTACATAATAATTTAGATTAAATTGATTTATTTTTGAAATATCCATGAATTTTCTAAATTCTCCTTTTCGAAAATCTCGGTAAGGTCAGGTTAATTCAACTAAATCTATACCCAATCCTCAACCAACCGATACTTAAAATGGCTATAAAAACATTATTTGTGGGTTCTATAATATCCCTCACCTCAAATAGAGATGTAAAAATTTACATATTTTATTATGCATTAATTTATCTTTCTATGAACGGTAAGGGAGTATTTTTCTACTTTACACTCTTAAATCACGCGTACTGATTCTTTTCGACAACTGTAACTGGTCAAATAACACGGAAAGTGTGGTAAACTGGTTCATAAAAAACACCTTTCTGTGATGTGGATTTTGTCGCTTAACATCGTATCAGAAATGGTGTTTTCTTTTTATGTTTAAGTGATAAATATTAGCTGTTTGACACGCGTGAAATAAATAGTGATCAAATCTACACTACCATGGGTTAAATAACCCTTTTCATAAAATCTTTAATATAAATTAAATAATTTCTATAAATAAATTCTTTAATTCATTTACAGTCTTTGGGCGTAAAGCAAAATCATGATTAAGTCCGGCATCTATAAATTGATTCAAACTTTCGTTGCTTGTTCTCTTTATAGTAGTCTTTCCAGTCATAACGAAATACACCACATAGGTAAGAGCATAAATCTCATGATGTATAGCATAATTTTTAAATCCTACATGTTTTAATGCGGGATCATTGAATCTTCCTTTAAAATCTGTGTCTAGCGACGTTAACTGACTATCTTCTAATTTGACTAAACCAAAATCTGAAACCTTTACCACGAGTGCATCTTCGTACTCATTTAAAAGAATGTTATTAGGGCTGATGTCACGATGAAGAAGACTTTTGCTATGAATATATTCAAATGCTTTGAAGATTTGATAGACTATTTTTTTCCTTACACCAGCTGAAAGTATAGTGTTTTTTGAAAGAATAAATTTATGTAGGTTCCAATTCATATACTCCATTACATACTGATTCTTATCGTCATCATAGGTGAAAACTTCGGCGATGTAAGGAGAACTTAATGATTTTAGTGTCTCATATTCAAGTTTAAACCTCTCTATTTCTTTACTGTTCAAATCCTTCTTTGCTTTTTTGACTATAAAATGTTTATTGTAAAACGGATCTTTGTACTTAAAAATATTAGCGTACGAACCCTCATCAAAACTTTTCATCACAATCTGACTATTAATTGTAGGAGATTTAATTTGGATATTATGAGCCAAGGAATAGATCGGTATTTTATAATATATATCAATTTTTTCCATATTTGAAGGTATGGTACTTCCTCCACTAGAGCTCAAAAATTCCCCACATTGCTGAAACAAATTTCTATAATAATCATTAATTTGGATGGGAGTTTTGGTATCTTTTAACTTGTAGTAAAGTCTTTCAGATATTTCAATGCATTTAAGCAATGTACGACTTGGATCAGCCCAAAAATGAGCTGTTTCATTTGTTGTAGGTAATCTGGTGTTCATTGTCTTGAATGATTCAGAAATGTTTGAGTGAAGCTTCGTGAGGAGTTCTCTTAATTCTTCATGTTCAATATTATTATAAATATCAGAATACTTAGGATGTACTTCCAAATAATCTATTTCATCTAATACAGTTATTATGAGATTATCTACCTCGACTGACAATTATTTCACCTCTTAGGATATTAGTTTGCTACCTGTAGGGGATGATAATTATATGGAAGACATTAGTGATAGCCCCCAACACTTTTTTATTGGCTAGTGGTATCACTAATCTACCAAAACCTCACTTACTTATGATAAGGCTCCCCCCGAACAATCCGAAACGCCCGATAAATCTGCTCCACCAACACCAATCTCATCAACTGATGCGGAAACGTCATCTTCGAAAACGACAGCTTCTCATTCGCCCGCTGCATCACAGCATCGCTTAACCCAAGGGATCCGCCTATGACAAAACACACCTTACTTTTTCCGTATGTTGCCAGCTTATCTATTGTATCGGCTAATTCTTCGGAACTTTTCATTTTTCCTTCGATGGCGAGGGCGATGACGTGAGCGTCTCGGTTGATTTTGCTTAGGATGCGTTCGCCTTCTTTGTCTTTGATGATTTTCATGTCTTGCTCGCTGAGATTCTCGGGTGCTTTTTCGTCTGCGAGCTCAATGATCTCGATTTTTGCGTATGCTTGTAATCGTTTTGTGTATTCGGCTATGCCTTGCTTTAAATATTTCTCTTTTAATTTTCCTACTGTGATAATTGATATATTCACAGGTCATCCCCACCTTAAGAACAAGTTATTCATATAAGTTATCAACAATTGTGGATAAAATTTGTGTATTTTGTGTCCGATCATTCGTTCCCCACTATATATATTGCAGGTTCATCGCACAATTCACAGGTTGTGGATAAGCTGTGTGTATGTTCGATTTTTCTGAATTCTGGCGGTGTTTCGTGATCATCTATGTACATGTCTAGTACGGTTTCTATATGTTCTGCACAAGCATAAAGTGATTTGTTCATAAGTTTCTAATTCCTCCAATATATTATCTGGTTATTCACAAGTATTTCGCTCATTGTTCAATATAACCGATTTATTCACATGTTAATAGTCTTTTACCATTTTCCACACCTTTTATCCACAAACCAAATAAAAAAGCCTCCACTCCTGTGAAGGCTTCCTTCTATCAAAACGGATTATAAAATCTCGTTCCTCTAACAAATGTAATCACTAGCGACACGATCAATACCACACCAACAAACAATAACGCCGCATAATCTGCTTTTTGAAAGTCTTTCGCCGTAAACCATGTACGCTTTTTATGTTTCCCAAACCCGCGCAGCTCCATCGCATTGCTGATGGTCTCGATCCGCTCTAGGCTAGAAAATATCAACGGCATTACAATCGACAGCGCATTTTTAATTCGTTTTCCCAGTTTTTCATTCTTCGATAAATCAATGCCTCTTGCTTGCTGAGAAATGGCAATCGTGCGAAAATCACGCTGAATATCTGGAATATAGCGCAAAGCAATCGCTACCGCATAGGAAATCCGGTAGCTGACCCCAATTCGGCTGAGCGATGAGGCGAATTCGCTTGGATTTGTTGTCACGATAAATAAAAGCGCCGCTGGCATCACGGTCACGTATTTCAGTGTAATGTTCAGTTGATAGAAAAGCTGTTCAAGTGTGACATTGTACCAGCCTGCAATATGAAACAGCTCGTGCTTCGCTCCATAGATGGCGACACCTTGCTGAGGCGCAAAGACGTAAATGGCGATGTTATTGATCACAAGGAATATCGCCAGGACGATCACCACGAAGGAGATATCACGAAATCGCACATTCGACAGTTGAAAGAACACGATACTGGCTACTAACATAAACACTAATACGCCTGTATCATATGTGAGCATCGCTGCGGATGACCAGAGGATAAAGCAAATGAGTTTGGTGGCACCTGTCAGCCGGTGAATCGGCGACGGGCGATCGATATAGGACAGCATGTCTACAGCCATGTCATTCGTTCCTTTCTGTCAACCTCAATGAAGCGATCCACGAGTTCATTTGGATTTGGCCAGTCTGCTTTTAGCGCCAGTTCATAGAGCGACGTTTCCTTTAAGCTCGCCTTTTGGACTAGAAGCTGATCTGTCAGCACTTTGGCTGGTGTATCATCTGCGATTTTTTCTCCATCTGAAATGACAATGGTTCTTGTTGTGTATTCGAGCATCAAATGCATATCATGGGTGATCATCAAAATCGTGACTCCCTGCTGATTTAATTGCTCTAAAAACGTCATCATCTCTGTGTAATGTCTAAAATCTTGACCGGCCGTTGGCTCATCTAAAATGATGATTTCTGGCTCTAACACAAGAATGGATGCAATGGTGACGCGTTTTTTCTGTCCAAAACTGAGTGCTGAGATCGGCCAATTTCGAAATGGATACAGCCCGCACACTTTTAAAACCCGCTCTACACGATCCTTGATGTCGTCTTCCTTTACGCCCCTTAAAACGAGACCTAGTGCGACTTCATCAAAAATCATTTGTTTAGAAATCATTTGATTTGGGTTTTGCATGACGACACCGATTCGTTCGGAGCGCTGTTTGATGGTGTCTGCGGTGATGTCATCGCCATTTAAAAGGATTGTCCCTTTTGTTGGCTTTTCAAATGCGCAGAGCACCTTGGATAGTGTCGTCTTGCCTGCGCCATTGGCACCGGCGATGCTGATCATTTCTCCTTTTTTGACGGTAAAAGAGATGTTGTTCAGTGTGTTAGGTCTTGTTGGATAATCAAAACTCAGCTCGCGCACTTCTAGTAAATCCGGCGCTGCATTCTGCTCGACTAACGGCTCAGATGCTTCCATCCATTGTTCGATTTTCTCTTTTGCCTCGTCATTTAAGGTGAGATGCTGTAAATTAGCGATCTGATCTCCTGCTGCAATC
This sequence comes from Bacillus sp. BS1807G30, assembly GCF_040047675.1. Classification (NCBI taxonomy): domain Bacteria; kingdom Bacillati; phylum Bacillota; class Bacilli; order Caryophanales; family Bacillaceae; genus Bacillus; species Bacillus sp. BS1807G30. The sequence goes on from NZ_CP157353.1 coordinate 3,662,144, forward strand.
GGAATTCCTGCATATTTCATCGCTCTCACATATAAAGGCTCACGTAAATACGCGGCTTCTAACACATTTGAGGCGAGCAATTCATCTGGTGTCATATCCGCTGCAATCGTGCCGTCATTGACAACGATGATGCGGTCGACATGGCGGAAGAGGACGTCTTCCAATCGATGTTCCACCACCACGACCGTTTTTTTCGTTTCTTTTTGCAGACGGTCAATGAGGTCGATCACTTCTTTACCTGTTGCGGGATCAAGGCTTGCCAGTGGTTCATCAAACAGCAAAATGTCGACATCGTTGACAAGTACGCCTGCAATAGCGACACGTTGTTTTTGACCGCCTGACAGCTCATGCACGGATGATGCCAGTTTGCCGTCTACCTCTGTTAATTTTGCCGCTTTCTCGACACGTGTTTTCATTTCTTCGCGTGTGACTTGATCATTTTCAAGTGTGAACGCGATATCTTCTCCTACAGTCAGCCCGATAAATTGTCCATCAGGATCTTGCAGCACCGTTCCGACGAGCTGTGAAAGAGAGAAAATGTTCTCTTTCTCTGCATTTTTCCCGCCGATGTGAAGACTTCCTTCCATAGAACCTTTATAAGACGCAGGAACTAGCCCATTGATACAATGGGCTAGTGTGCTTTTTCCCGATCCAGACGGGCCTGCGATGAGGACTTTTTCTCCTTCATAGATGGTCAGGTTGATATCTTTCAATGTTGGTTCTGCCTGACTGCGATACTTGAATCCGAAATGTTCGAATTGAATCATCGGTTTCTTCATTTATGTGTTCCACCTTGCTTCATGATGTTTCTTTCGATAGACTGCCGCTTTTGCTTCTTGTTTTCGCATAAGCCGCAATGATGATGGTGCCTAGGACACCGACTGTGATGATGTTTGAGATTCCTGCTACGATTCCTTGAACAAACACTTTATTTGCAGGTTCTGCATAGATCACAATGTCGAGTACCGGCGCAATGACAAACCAGCCTAATGCTTGTGCGCCGGCTTGGACGGCGTTGAAGAACGCGATTTTTTTCCAGCCAAAGTCGCCCTCTTCTACTTTTAAACGGTTAGAAATGAAGCCGATCAATAAACCAACAACACCCGAAACGATAATCCAGCTCCACCAAGGTCCAAATGTGGTGGCATCTTTAATGAGATGACCAATAAATCCAATCAATGCGCCTGCAATAGGACCAAATAGCACGGCCATTAACGCAAGGAACGCGTACGATGTTTCAATTTGTGTATTCGGAATTCCAGTTGGAATGGAGACGAAGCGTCCTAAAATGACAAAGACGGCTGCGCCAATCCCGATGGCAACGACAGTTTTCGTTGAAAGTTGTTTACCTGCCATGATGTTTCCTCCTCTTATTCGTATATAATGCGCGGAGCTTTGCGAATCGAAAGGCGCCAGCCTGTGCCTGTACCGATGTTATAAGCCTTTGCAAATGACCCTTGATTGATCGCCACGCCTAAATGATCGAGTGAATTGACATATACGAGTGGTTCGCCTACCTTTAAATCGGCAAAAGATCGTCCATAGGTCATGATATTTTTATACACATTTTTTGGCCCGTTGGCAATGGTAACTTCTATTGCATCCCCATAATTGATTGAAAGCTGTTCAAATAACGTATGATGAATGTTTGTCCATAGGTTTCCGAACCGCACATCTAAAATATCAATCGTCCCTGTGATCACTTCTTCTTCCGCATAAGCTTGTACGACTGGAAGGTGAATAATGTCCTCTATATTCGCCTTTGGCCCGACCTCTTCAAAAGAAATCACACCTGAAGCAATTCTCGCGCCTGTATAGGCGTAAATGTCTCTACCATGGAATGTATGTGATTTGCCTGACTTCGGCAGACGGTTGATGGTTTCATCTAAATACCGAGCCTCCACGATGCCAATATCCTGTGCGACATGCGTAAGTGTCCCATTATCAGGTGTGATGATGTAGTGTGAGCTTGTTGTTTTGACGACAAGGCTCTTTCGCTCTGATCCAACGCCTGGATCAACAACGGAGACAAATACCGTTTCTTCCGGCCAATATGTGACCGTCTGAAGCAAGCGATAAGACGCTTCCCAAATGTCGTATTGGGGAATGTTGTGAGTTAAATCAAAAATGCGGATGCCACTCCTCACTGTATTGGCTACGCCGTACATTGCGCTGACCGCTCCATCATCAATACCGAAATCTGATTGCAAAACCAATGCATGTTCACTCATGTTAATCTCCCTTTCATTTGAAAAAATGGTTGTGGTGTTTCACGTGGAACATTTGAACATTTGTATGAAAAAAAGTGGACAATAAAAAATACCCCATCCTTATCTATGAATCATAAGGACGAGGTATTTGTCTCGTGGTACCACCTTTATTTACTGTTTGCTCGCGCTAAACAGCCTCTACAAGTACAAAGCTCCAATTTGGCTCATATACTGTGGTTTTGATAACGAGTACCAACTCTCGTCGTCACCTACTAATATCATGGATATGTTCAGCACGAGGCTCAGAGACCATTTTTCGAATCATTATTTTTGCTTCTTTTCAGCTGCCGAAGCTCTCTGTGGAAAAATTGATGATTGTACTTTCTCTCGTCATTGCCTGTTTAACTATCTTGAATTAAAGCTATCATACATGATGTTTTTTGATAAATCAAGATATTTTTCTGAACATTTTTAAAAATGAGTTAACTGTTCTGGAAGAGTCTTCTTTTTTATAAAATTTAAGCAAATGTTAAAGAGCGAGATATGGTGTCTTTCTTTTCTAGCGGTATAATAAAGATGAAGGGAGGTACAGTGTGTGTGGACCATCTGTATGAATGAATTTAAGCAGCTCTTCAAAAGCACAAAATCCATCTTAACTATTGTTATTATTTTCATTTTATCTACTTTTGTATCAAGTCTTCCATTTATAGCTGCTTATCAAGGGAAGTGGGAACAGGCAAAGGACCCTTATTCCATTGGGAATGAACTAGTGATTTCGTTATTTGGTTTCTTCCTTATTTTTTTATTATCTCATGATATTTTGAGCCGCGAAATTCATTTGAAAACCATTCGTTTTCTCGTCAGCAAAACGACCCGTTTAAACATTGTCATCGGGAAATATCTTGGGCTGATGCTGTTTTGGCTCAGTTGCATTATAACCACATATATTTTAAATATGGTGATTTCACATCGTTTTCTGTTCTCAGATGCCTTAAAAATATTAACGTTTATCAGTGTCGGCATCTCCTGTGCTTTGTTTTTGTCCATGCTCTTTCCAACACCACAGAAATCGATGTTTGTTGGCATGTTGTTTTCCTTTCTATTTCCAACCATGAGCATGATGTCTGTTCTTTCTTCAGAACGGTTGATTCACTGGTTTCAATACGTGACGCCTTATTATTATGCGCGCTGGAGTGAACCGCTAACCTATGTACTGATGAATGCCGCATTGACAGTTGTCTTACTCGTTGGAACTGCACTACTGTTTCAGAGGAGGGATGTCTAAGTGCTTCACACAAAAGGGCTGACAAAAAAATATCGGACAAAAGTCGCGATAGATCATATTGACCTTGATATCCATCCAGGGGATATCTTCGGCCTCATTGGACCGAAGGGTGCTGGTAAGACAACCTTTTTTAATATCATTACAGGGATCTCCCGCCCCACCTCTGGCACGTTTATCATGATGAACATGACGTCGTTAAAAAAAGTACGTCATCATATCGGTGTTCTGCCTGAATATACAGATTTATATGAAGGGCTGACTGCTATTGAGCATATTGCCTATTTATCGAAAATTACGGGTACTCGCCAGAAAACGAGCTATTATGAAGAATTACTCGAATTTGTTGGCTTACATCGTTATCATCAAGAGAAAGTCGGTGCCTTTACACCTGGGATGAAGAAGCGGCTCGGAATGGCTCAGGCCATCGCTCATCAGCCTGACTTTATTTTACTCGATGAGCCTTTTGCGGATATTGATGCAGATTCTATCTTACATATCCAGCGGGTGATTGAATCGTTAAAATTCGAAGGAAAAACCGTCTTTTTAACAGCAGACGAGCCAAGGTTCACCCAGCCTATTTGTACCAAAACAGCTTTCATATCTGAAGGAAAAATCGTGTCCTCAAGTACTCATCCTCAAGAGAAAACCATCACGTCCTCAACCATTCGTGCCACCTTCAAGCATGCATGGATTGATGATGAGGTGAAGCCTGTTCTCACGCAGTACTTACAAAGTGTGGGAACAGACCTTGTGATCAGAGATGACGAGACCTCATTGTTGATTCGTTCAGAAGCTCAAGTCCCAGCCATCATCCGTGCGTTTGTGAAATGCAAAGTCGACCTATACCGAGTCACGACGCAAGATGCCATGATGTCCACATAAAAAAGTACCGTACGCTCGCCGCACGGTACTTCTCTTTTTTTATAAAGGCTTGCTCATGTAAATTCCAGTCTCAGCAAATCCCGTTTTCTCATAAAGTGAGCGGGCGATTTGATTATGGGCAAAGACATGCAGCGATAGTTTTTTCACACCTAATGACTTTGCCTGCTCTTCTAATGTCGTCATGGCCTGTTTTGCCAAGCCTTTTCCTCGATACGCTTCAAACAAAATAAAATTATAAATAAAGCCTTCATGCTGAGGATGATCTCGGTCATAGCAAAGCCATACCCACCCAATGGATTCGTCTCCATGCATGAATGTCCACAGCTCATGATCCTCTGTCTGAAGACCTTCAGGTAGCAGCCGCTCAAATTGTTCCTCTGCGTTCTTTTGCGCTTCTTCCTGACCCCACGTCCCTGCGAGTATCTTTTCTTCTGCGTACCTCTTAATGGATGCCTCTATCAAGACGTCATAATCCGTTTGTGACATCGGCTGTAATGTGACCAAACGTATCTCCCCCTTTCCTTTAATCATATGCCGAGCATGTCAAAAAAGCCAGTCCCCTATAGGAACTGGCTAGCCTCCGAACCGATCGGTTTGGGAGAGTTTGATCTCGACTGATTTTTTCTTTCCGCTTCGGTAAAATTGCACCTTTACCTTGTCGCCGACTTTCTTTTGATAAAGATATTTACGCAGATCGACGATATTTTGTACTTCCTTGCCGTCAAACGACGTCACGACATCCAGCTCTTTTAACCCCGCTTTTCCTGCTGGAGATAAAGGCTCGACACTCATCACGACGACTCCGGTTGTGACCTTTGATGGTAGTTTTAACGTTTCCTGCCAATGATAGCTCGCAATATCTGCTAGTGATTTCATCCCAACACCAAGGTACGGACGCTTCACCTCTCCATAGCGCTCTAAATCCTCTATGACAGGGATCACCAGATTCGCAGGAATAGACAGCCCAATCCCTTCCACCTCTGACTCAGCAATCTTCATTGAATTGATACCGATCACTTTGCCGTCCATATTAATCAAGGCTCCGCCGCTGTTCCCAGGATTAATGGCGGCATCCGTTTGCAAAACTTCCGCATTCCAATCCGTCTGTCCATCACCATTAGAATCAACAGGGATCGCACGCTCTGTTCCAGAAATCACACCTTGTGTGACGGAGCCAGCAAATTCAAGGCCTAATGGATTTCCAATGGCGATGACAGGCTCACCTGGTTTGACATGGTCTGAATTGCCGAAGGCGGCGGTTTTCTTAATCTTATCACTTTTGACCGTGAGTACCGCTAAATCCATCAGCTGATCACTTCCGACAAGATTTGCCCCGATCCTTGTCCCGTCCTGAAGGCTCACTTCAAGCTGGTTTGCGCCTTTGATGACATGATGGTTGGTCACGATATAAAAGGTGTCACCCCTTTTTTTATAAATCACACCTGACCCGCTGCCTGCTTCACCGCCTTCTTCCCAAAAGCTCGACTTTTGAATGTTAATGACGCCGACAACTGTATCTGACATACTCGACACCACTTTTGTGACCGCATCATTCACGTTCACATTGACGGTCTTTAAAGGGCCATCTGATGCCTGCTGATCTCCAGCTGACTGCCAGCCAAAGGGGCTGCCGCTCTGTCCAGACACATAGGGGAAAAAGAATCCCATTAAAAAAGCTCCTACCAATACACCGATCAGACCAGATAGGAAATATCCTTTTCTGCTTCGTCTCGGCTTCCACTCTACATCGCGATAATCCACTATGTTTCCTTCCTTTCAGTGAATAGATGATGTATATAGTGTTGGTAAGAAGCTCTTATCTTAATCATACGATTGTAAAAATCATACGGCGCAAAGCGGGGTTGCTTTTTTAGGGTCCGTATCATATAAATCAAAGCCGTCCCCTACAACAAAGCCCTTCATTTCAAGCGTCTGCTGGACCGCCATACGGGCTAAGTCCTTCATGTTGTTGTCTTGACTCAAGTGGGCCAAATAAATGCGTGAGGTGGCATCTCCAATCACGTCTGTCATAGCAAGAGCCGCATCTTCATTGGATACGTGTCCGACATCGCTCAAAATTCTGCGTTTAATGCTCCATGGGTAGCGCCCCATTTGCAGCATGCCGACATCATGGTTGCTCTCAAATACGAACGTATTGGCTGATTTAATAATTCCTTTCATTCGATCACTCACATAGCCTGTATCCGTCATAAGGGCAAGTTTACGCCCGCCATAATGGAATACGTAAAACATGGGCTCTGCCGCATCATGTGATACGCCAAATGATTCAACATCGAGACCGCCGAATGATTGAACCGTCTCTATATCAAAGTGGAATTTCTGCTCCGTATCCACTTTCCCTATATGTGACTCCATCGCCTTCCATGTTTTCGCATTTGCATAGACAGGAAGCTTGTACTTTCTTGCCATCACACCTAGTCCTTTAATATGATCTGAGTGCTCGTGTGTGACAAAAATTCCGTCCAAGTCTTCCGGCTTACGATCGATTTGACCAAGCAGCTCTACCATCTGTTTGCCGCTTAAGCCCGCATCTACTAAAAAAGCATGCTCGTCTGTTTCTAAATAAAAAGCGTTCCCCGTACTTCCGCTCGCTAGTACACTGAACTGCAAGCTCATGTTCTCTCACTCCAATGAAGATTTGTCTTCTTTCTCTATATGATCAAGGGTTGAGCCATCAATGGCATTGATCAAATATTCTTCCTCTGTCTTTTTCTTTGAACCAGTTGCCACGCCTTCAATCTCTACTCGCCATACAGGAACCATGACTTGAGTGCTTGCACCTGGGTATTGCGTGTAGTAGCCAAGCTCCACTTTTTTCACTGTCGTGTTTTGGCTCAGCATATTTTGTGTATATAGGTCCTTCACCGTTTCAAGCGCTGGGACAAGGGTTTCTTTTCTCACTTCATTAATCGATGTCACCATCGACTGCCGATACGATACGACCTCGTTTTGATCGTTCACATCCAATGTGATCTTCCCGATGGTTTCGGTGTCATCAAGACCTTCTTGGAAGATGTATTTTCCTTTATACGTTTGGAAAAAGACAATTTCACCTGTTTCTTCATCGATGCTCCAGAGCTTATAATTCTTGCCATCCAGTAAACGCTGGCTCACAAGATTGGTCGCTGCTGTTTTCATATCTTTTTTCGGCAGTGCGACTGGTTTATTGAAGGTCATTTCAAGCAGGGTGACAGGATCATCTTTCTCGGTTTTTGGGAATGTGCTTTTCGTCTTTTGATCAGCTAATCCGTCGACATCCTTTTTCGTATATTGCTTTTTCTCAGCTGTAATGCGATATCCAATCTTCGCTTCATCTGATAGATTGCCATATTTGATTCCGTCTGCCTTCATTTCTTCCAGCGTATCTGTTTTTTCGATAATCGCAAAATGATCGGTCGATCGCTTTTCAAAGTATTGAAAACCTAGAAAGATATCGAGAACGAGAAAGGCTAGGATAAAGATCGTTTTGGTCTTATTCCACTCCATGATTCTCGCTCCCCTCTGTCAGCAAATCATTCGATAAAATGACGGTTTTTCCGTTATATTTCATACACCATACCGGCTCTAGCCAGACAAACATCGCTTGATCCTGATCTGATGCCGTGGATGTCGCTTGATAGGCAGGGAAAATCTGTTCAATTTTCTCTAAATCATCATACTTCGTCTGCTTGATGATCAAGTTTTTCAGCTCTGTCCCATTCATCAGTTTGACCTGTTCACTCTGACTCGCTTTGTTGCCAAGAATGTAGTTTGGACGCTTATAACTCAAGATGTCATCATTCGCCCATTGCACTTCAAGTGATGTCATACCAAATGGATGCTTTGTGCTGTTGACGATCGGCAGTCCATCCATAAACATATTAAAGGACAGCTGCTGGTTGCTGTTGATGCCGAAGTATTGATAATTATCGGTAAAACTTCCGTTATCATTGAAATATTTCACGCTTCGCTTGATCAAATCTCCCGTTTGGAATACGGTACTAGAATTGATATTACGATGCTGATATTGGATGCGGTGGTCTTTTTGATTTGCTTCAAGACGACTCGTTCCATCTGTATACACCGTCCGGTTTAAATTAGACTCCTCCCCAACTAGACTTGGGTCTGTAAACAAAGCGTCCTTGAATTTGCTTGTCTTAATCGTTTCGATAAAGAACATTTTCGCTTCAAGCTGCTTTTGCTTCTGCGGCAGAAGGAAATCTCGTTTTGAATTTGTAGAGAAAGTATATAGATCATAGCGCGGCATCTCGTTTTGAGCGGCTGCAATACTATCCATCAGATTACGATAGTTGGCAGATTCAATCGTCAGCTCAAGCACCGATTCCTTGCTATATGAAACCAAATAGACTTTCTTATTGGCCTTATCCGGCTGAGCGAACGGCACAATCATCCGGTCAAACGAGTTGTATTCAATGGATTTATTCGGCCATTTAAACAGCGCTTGGAAAATATCAATCGGAATCGGATCATTGAACACAAGATCCAATGTTTTACCTTGCCCCTCGCGTCCATAGAAGAAATTCTTAAATTTCTGCTCGGAATATTGGTCCGACACATCAGCAATTTCTTTGACATCCCACAGGCTCACATCATTCCAAAAGTTTTGGAAGAGTTCCTTTTGATCCACTTTGAAATGCTCACCATTGGAATGGATGAACATCTCACGCGGCTTCACGACATCAATGAGACTCCGAGGCTCGTCGCTTGAAATCTTCTTCGTTTCCACGACCTTTGTGCCGGCATCCGCCTGATCCTGCATGACGGGCTGGAACATCCAAATATTCCACGTAAACACAAGACTGATCGCAATTAGGATTGTCAATATAATGGTTTTAAAGGTCTCACGCTTCATCCCAATCATCCTCTTGTTCTTCATTGTACGGAAGGGTAAAGGTTACCGTTGTGCCTTTTCCTTCGATGCTGTCAGCCCAAATATCTCCGCCATGAGCCTGAACCATTTCTTTTGCAATCGCAAGGCCTAGGCCGGTTCCGCCAAGCTTTCTTGTTCTTGCCTTATCCACTCGATAAAAACGTTCAAAGATTTTATCCATATCCTTCTTCGGAATACCGATTCCTTCATCTTTGACACTGAATAACACAAGACCTTGCTCCTCATCCAAATCGACAGTGAACGTAATGTGTCCACCCTCTGGCGAGTATTTCATGGCATTGGAAATGATATTATCGAGCACCTGGGTGATTTTATCTTGATCAATTTCCACATATATTTCACGCTGCGGCAGGTTCCGGATGAAATCGACATGCTGCTCCTTCGTCATTTCAAAACGATCAATGACGAGCGAGATAAACCTGATAAAATTCGTCCACTCACGATTGAATTGATAATCCTTGCTGTCGAACTTAGACAGCTGGAGCAGGTCATTCACAAGTCTAATCATGCGCTCTGTTTCATTTTGCGTGACACTGAGGAACCTTGGCGCAAGCTCTTTATCACCAATCGCACCTTCAGCGAGTGCCTCAAGATAGCTTCGCATCGTCGTTAGCGGTGTACGCAGTTCATGCGATACGTTCGCCACGAATTCGCGGCGTTCAGCATCAATTTTTTCTTGCTCTGTCACGTCATAAATGACCGCGATCAAGCCATCAATTTTCCCATGCTCTTTCTGGATGACTGAGAAATTGACACGCAAAACAGACAACTGATCTTCGCGTTCAATTTCTAGTAGCATGGAGTCTTGATTTTCGACTAAATCTTCAAATGTATGAGTTTCCTCTAAGCCGAGCAAGGACGTGATCGGCATCTCTAGAGCTGTTTCACGTGAAACATTCAAAAGCTCTAGTGCCGGGCTGTTTAATAGAATAATGGCCCCGTTTTGATTCGTGGCAATGACGCCATCTGTCATATAAGCGATCACAGAAGAAAGCTTTTTCCTCTCGCCCTCTGTCATCAGCTGCGCTTCCTCCAGCTCTCTCGTCAGATGGTTAAATGTCGTTGCTAGCTGACCAATCTCATCATGTCCATACTTTCGGACCTTTCTGGAAAAGTTCCCTTTGGCGAGCTCTATCGCTTGCTTTCTCATATCCGAAATTGGGTGTGTAATGGTTCTGAATATGAATATACCAAGTAGAGCGGTTATCACAAGGGCAAGCAGCGTTCCCGTTGCCAAAATCGTATTAATGGTTCGCATTTGGTTAAAAACACTTTCCATGGATGAGACCACATAAATGACACCAACGGTTTCTTGGTTCTCATTTTTCACGGCTGTCGCTGATATGCGGACTCGTTTATTCGATTCTGGGTCATAGAATTTTTTCTCGTAGTCTTTGCCAACCGCGAAAATACGGCTAATGATTTGATCTGTGATTTTCTTCCCGGCAATCTCTTGACTGCCGTTATTCACAGAGGCAATGACCTCTCTGCTTTCGTCAATATAGCTGACTTCAGAAATTTCATTAGACTCATCTTTGTTGTTAAAATCGTTTAATATCTTTTGAGCATCCTCTTTTAATTCTGCCTTGCTTTTCGATGAATCTTGTTCTAGGTAATACGATAACGAGTAGATTCGCTGATTCAAGGAATTATCATATGAATTAATTAAGGACTGCTCTAGCTGCTTCACAAAGTACACGCCAATAATCTGCATGGCGACAATGATCAGCAGCACATAAATCAAGGTCAATTTAAAGTGAATCGAGCGAAAAAAACCTACTTTACTCATAAGAATCTTAGTCCTGCTCTGGGTTTCTTAAATAGTAGCCGACGCCTCGTCTTGTTACGATCCAGCTCGGGTGGCTAGGGTTGTCTTCAATTTTTTCACGAAGACGGCGGACTGTCACGTCTACTGTACGGACATCTCCGAAGTAATCGTAGCCCCAAACCGTTTGCAGTAAGTGCTCACGTGTCATGACTTGTCCAATATGTTTCGCTAAGTAATGAAGCAATTCGAACTCACGATGCGTTAACTCAATCGTTTCGTCACGCTTAGACACGACATACGCATCTGGGTAGATCACAAGTGAACCAATCTCGATATCATTTGATTCAGATTCTTCCTCTGATTGCGGAGCAGCCGTCTGTCTTCTTAAATTTGCTTTTACACGTGCAAGCAGCTCGCGTGTACTGAATGGCTTTGTGACATAATCGTCTGCGCCAAGCTCAAGACCAATGACTTTATCGATTTCAGAGTCTTTTGCTGTCAGCATGATAATCGGCATGTCATATTTCTTTCTCACTTCACGGCATACTTCAACGCCATCTTTGTTCGGCAGCATAATGTCGAGCAAAATAATGTCTGGCTTAATTTCTTCTACCATTTCAAGGGCCTCATTTCCATCATACGCACAATGAACCTCGTAGCCCTCTTTTCTTAAGTTAAATTCCAATATATCCGCAATCGGCTTTTCATCATCTACGACAAGAATCTTTTTTTCCATTGTGATTTCCTCCTGCATTTTTAGCATCTATGTCATTCCATTTTGCATGTCTCATTACGCCTTCTTCATTTACGAAAAAAAGGCTCACTGTCTATTATAACGTTTTACGAGGCAAAGATAAAAATAATAACGGCTTTCTTTGCTAGTAAACGTTGGATAGAAGAACTTCACCCAAAAAATTTGATGACTTTACCTTTTTTATTGAAACTTTTCCAATCACCAAACGTCTATATACATGTAACGTCTTCTTCTTATGGAGCCGGGCCCTACCTAGGTCCGGCTTCTCCCTTTTTATGCCTTCTTTTCATAATAAAAACGCACCTGCGATTGCAGATGCGTTTGGAAGTGGCTCGGGACGGAATCGAACCGCCGACACACGGATTTTCAGTCCGTTGCTCTACCAACTGAGCTACCGAGCCATCATCAAAAGATGAATATGTATAAATGGCGGTCCGGACGGGACTCGAACCCGCGACCTCCTGCGTGACAGGCAGGCATTCTAACCAACTGAACTACCGGACCTCAGTAACTTGCCCGAAAAAGCAATCGTGGTGCTCCTTCAAGCAAGTGAGGAAAAATTAGCTTAACGCTAAAGTAAATCAATGACCCGTACGGGATTCGAACCCGTGTTACCGCCGTGAAAGGGCGGTGTCTTAACCGCTTGACCAACGGGCCAAAACATGGTGAGCCATGAAGGACTCGAACCTTCGACCCTCTGATTAAAAGTCAGATGCTCTACCAACTGAGCTAATGGCTCTCGGTTTGTGAAAAGTGAATCTGAAGAAGCTGTATTGCGTCAAACCAATCGCTTTAAAAGCTGGAAAATCGCATCTTAACAAGTTTCAGAGACCTTTGCAACAACGAGATTTATAATATCATAGAGTAATTACATATGGCAATACGTTTTTCGACATTTTTTTTAAAAAAGTGTCGGATTTGATATCTTCTGTTATATCGCCTAAATCCGAAAGCGCCTTCATTCAATCAATGGCTACTGCCCAATCCAGCACACAGAAACGTTTGATTCCGACCAATATTGGTTATACAAGAAACAAACAGCATGATGATTGAAAAAGGAGGAAGCATAGGATGAGTTCATTTAAATTAGGAGATAAAATGCCCGATTTTTCACTGCCAACAGTGCAGGGCGATCACATTGATTTTTACAAACATTTAGAGGAGCATCAAAGCTGGCACCTTATCGTTTTCTTTAGAGGATCATGGTGCCCAGTATGTGTCGAGGAATTAAAAGAGCTGGAAAAACAGCAATCCTATTTTCAAGACAAGGATATTCACTTAATGACGATTTCAACGGATAACCCTGAAGACTTGAAAGAATTTGCAGACAAAGAGGGACTTTCTTTCCCCATCATGTCTGACCAAGACCTCACATCATTGAAAGCCTATGAAGTCTTCTATCACGGGGAAGATGCCCCATACGAAGATCATGGGGTGCACGGAGAACCTGCCTATTTCTTATTAAATGAAAAAGGTCAAGTCCTCTATCAGCAAAGACAAACAAGTCCATTTGGTAGACCGCATGCCAACGAACTGCGCAAAATCATTCAATACATTCGTAAAAATTTAAAAGGCCAATATAAAAGCCTAAAATAAAAAAGAAGCTCTCGTCAGAGGGCTTCTTCAATTGATGACAAAGGGATAAAATGAACTTTATTTTATCCCTTTGTCTTCTTTTCAGCGTAGTTGAAAACCTTTGAAGTCTAGGAAAGACGAGTACCGGCGCGGAGCGAATTTGACATTCGTGAGCACCGGCACGCAGGACTGACAACGAATGCGAGGGTTTGTCTACACGCTGAGAAGCTCTCGTCAGAGGGCTTCTTTTTTTATGAATGTTTTTTATTGTATAGCCAATCTGCGGTGAAAAACACAAGGAGACCTGTCATTAAAATCACAAAAGTGACGGGTGGTCTGTCATCTTGGAAAAACGCATACAACGCGTGTCCTCCTAATGCTAGAAGATAAAAGACAAACGCCGATCCTGCTGCTTTTTGTGCATTGGCTTGTTCTCTTTTCGTCGTTTTTTTGAAAAACATTGAATCTATTCCCCTTTAAGATGCTTTCTTCATTGTCACCCGGCGAAGTGCCTGTGATCGGATATACTCCATTGGTCCAATCCGCCAGACGTTTAAGCAAAGGGCTGAAATGGCAATTTGCAGAAGTGAAATGAACAGCCATGACAAGACGATAAGGGGGGCGTTGATTTGCCCGCCAAGACCCAATCCCCAGCTATAAAAAAGAAGCGAGCAGATGACATTTTGCAGGATATAGCAGCTAAGCGCCATTTTTCCTACATATTCAAACCAAGTCCACATGAACCATGATTCCGTCCGTTCTAAAAGCTTCGCCACAACAGCAATATAGAATATAGAGAGGAATGGTGAAAACACATAACGCACCACAAATTCTACTATTTCATTTGGTACGAAGACGAGCGCATTCAGCGGCAGTCCAATCCACAAACCCATTCTGAATAATGTTTTCCGCAGAGTTTGCCCACGCTCATTTGCATAAAATACACCGGCTCTCATCATCCGCACACCTAATAAAAACAAAAAGGTATTCATTGGGATAATAAAGATCGCTTCTTCTCGGTACATCAAAAAGTGCTGTAATCGGTCTTGAACTTGAGATATCCATGTCTCCGGCAGTTGTTCTTCGTACGCTGGTTCACTGCTCTCGTCATAGGATTCATTTTCCAATTCAGAGAAAGAAAATACAACGAGAAAAGCCGTCACCAACAAATGAATGACACCCGAGACAATCATGCCTTTTTTGATGCGCCGACTTCCTCCACGGACAATAAACGCCACAAGTAAACCCGTAACGGCGTAACTCATGAGCACATCATATTCCATCACTAGCGCAAAATGGACTAAGCCTTCAATCAATAAGAATAAAAGAATCCATAAATATGTACCCGGCCAAGTCATATTTTTTCTTTTCGCCTGCTGGTATTTCAGCTCTAGCCCTACACCAAACATGATCGTAAGCAGCGATAGCATTTTGCCATAAACGAACATAGAGACAAGACTTTCAAGAAAACTGCCATTTTCATATTCATCCGCAATCTGATCTGTCGCAAAGGTATCCCCTGCGTACGCAAAAAACCAGACGTTTGTACCCAATGTGCCTAATATCGCAAAACCTCGTAAAATATCTAATAATCGTATTCTTTCTTTCACTAGAACGCTCCTTCCCTTTTATACAGTTATCACATTTTGGTAATGACAGGAAGAGCGTTCCGTAGAAATTAAGGAATATTTAAACAAAAAAAGACACCAGTAAAATGTGTGATTTTACTGGTGTCTGATCAGTCTATAATGATGGACGGTACACGCTGCGGACAACGTTCGTTTGGGAACGGTCTGGTCCGACTGAGAAAATAGAAAGTGGAATACCTGTTAATTGTGAAATGCGCTCTAAGTAATGACGGGCATTTGCAGGCAGTTCACTTAAATTCTTCACGCCTGTAATATCCTCTGTCCAACCTGGCATTTCTTCGTAGACAGGTTCACATTTCGCTAATTCATTTAGACTTGCTGGGAATTCTTCAGTGATTTCTCCGTTCAATTTATAAGCAACACAGATTTTCAATTTCTCAATCCCTGTCAGTACATCAATGGAGTTAAGAGATAAATCTGTAATTCCACTCACACGGCGTGCATGACGGACAACAACACTGTCAAACCAACCAACACGGCGCGGGCGGCCAGTTGTCGTACCGTATTCACGGCCAACTTCACGGATTTGATCGCCAATTTCATCATGGAGTTCTGTCGGGAATGGGCCATCACCTACACGAGTTGTGTAAGCTTTTGATACGCCGACCACATGTTGAATTTTCGTAGGACCTACACCAGAACCAATCGTCACGCCTCCAGCCACTGGGTTAGATGACGTCACGAACGGATATGTCCCTTGATCGATATCAAGCATAACGCCTTGTGCCCCTTCAAAAAGAACACGGCGGCCTTCATCTAGAGCATCGTTCAATACAACAGATGTGTCCACGACATATTTTTTCACTTGCTGACCATATTCATAATACTCATCTAAAATATCTTCAATTTTGAAGCCTTCTGTGTCGTACATTTTCTCTAAAAGACGATTTTTCTCTTCTAGATTACGTGCAAGCTTCTCTTCAAATACTTCACGATCTAATAAATCTGCGATACGGATTCCGACGCGGGCAGCTTTGTCCATATAAGCTGGTCCGATTCCTTTTTTCGTCGTACCGATCTTGTTAGCCCCTTTCCGCTCTTCTTCTACCTCGTCCAATTTTAAGTGATAAGGCAGAATGACATGGGCTCTATTGCTGATTCTGAGGTTATCTGTACTCACATTCCGTTCGTGAAGATACGCAAGCTCAGTGACCAACGCTTTAGGATCAACCACCATTCCATTACCGATGACACAAGTTTTCTCTTTGTAAAAAATACCGGACGGAATGAGGTGTAGCTTGTAAGTCACTCCATCAAATTTGATTGTGTGACCTGCATTGTTTCCCCCTTGATAACGGGCAATCACCTCTGCATTTTCTGAAAGGAAATCGGTAATTTTCCCTTTCCCTTCGTCACCCCACTGCGTACCTACTACGACTACTGAAGACATATCGTGCACCTCCGTTAACCTTTCAAAACGTTATCTCTTTCAAACACATTTATTTTATCAATGCACAATGAAAAAGTCAACGTGAAATCCGAACATTAATATCTCGAAATCAAATTTTGTTCGTTTTACATGTGAGGAAAAGCGCTTTAATTGCTCATTCTACGCTTAAACAAGAAGATTTCGATCAAAATTACTGTTTTTCTCATTTCCGTTTTTTCAGTGATTTTCAATCAATTGAATCATCGAACTTGCCATAAAGTCGGGTGAGTATGGTCTGCCTTTTCTCAGCCACCACTCAGCTGTTCCAACATAAGCAGAAATGACAAATTGCTTCTGCATCTCGAGAGGAACGTGTTGTGGATCAGGTGTTGAACCTGTGACTTCTTCTAGCCCCAAAGTAAAGCTTTCTTCAAAAAAAGCACTGGCCGTCTGATGAATATTAAGCTCTCTTCCCCTTTTCAAGAGAATCTGATACTCCTCTTCATGTTCCTGCAAATGCTGATAAAAGCGGTAAATATACACATATGCTGCATGATCGCTCTTCCACTCACTTTCATGTACAGGAGCAAAAATAGCGGTTTTCATGACATCAAACATCTCATCCATGACCTGCTGAGCTAGGTCAAACTTATCCTCATAATGCTGATAAAAGGTGGTGCGATGGATTCCTGCCTTGTTCGTCAAATCTTGTACAGAAATCTTCCCCCATTCCTTCTCCTTTAATAACTGAAATAACGCTTTTCTTAATTGTTGCTTTGATTCAGTTGCGCGCTTATCCCCTCTGTAGCAGTCCGCCACAAGCCGCTCTCCCCTTCCCATTTTCTTCAACAGATTTCACCTTTCTGTTGGTTGAATCCTTTCTACTGATGAATTACCTTTAAATCTAACACAGTGAAAAAAAGGAATCATCTGACAACCCATAAGGAGTGATGATCATGGAAACAACAACACCTAGTGCCGTTCAGAAAGCGTTATTAAGAGGGAAAAATAAGCAGGACCCGTATCACCCATTTGATTGGTACGCCAAAATGCGTCAAGAATCCCCTGTTCATTTTGATGAACACAGCCAAACATGGAGCGTCTTCACCTATGAAGAAGCAAAGCGAGTCACCATCGATAAAGATACCTTTTCTAGTCAACCTCCTCAAGACCACCGGAAACATTCACTGATGAAAACAATGGTCATGATGGACCCGCCAAAACATACACGAATCCGTTCCATTGTGAGCAAAGCCTTTACACCCCGGGTGATGAAATTGTGGGAACCACGCATTCAAGAGTTAATGGATGATCTCATTGCACAAATAGAAGGTAAGGAAGAGATTGATCTTGTTCAAGACATCTCCTATCCGCTTCCTGTCATAGTCATTGCAGAGCTTTTAGGTGTGCCAACAGAACATAAACAATCCTTTAAAAAATGGTCCGATATTCTCGTCAGCATGCCTAAAAGTGAACATGAAAAAGATGTCGTTGAATGGCAGAAAACACGGGATCAAAGCGAAGCGGACATGATGGCGTTTTTTGCTGACATCATTGAAGAGAAGCGGCAGAACCTTAGTGATGATTTGATTTCTCTTTTAATTCAAGCGGAGGAAGATGGAGACAAGCTGTCCGCAGACGAATTAATTCCTTTCTGCAATCTTCTCCTGTTAGCAGGCAACGAAACGACCACCAACCTGATCTCCAATATGATCTTTAGTTTGTTAGAAAATCCGGGGTCGTATGAAGCGCTCGCTCAATCACCTGACCTCATTCCTCGAGCTGTGGAGGAGGCTGTCCGTTTTCGTGCCCCTGCGCCTACCATCGTCCGGTATGTCACAGAAGACACCGAACTTGGAGGAAAAGTCTTGAAAAAGGGAGACAGTGTGATTGTCTTTCTTGCTTCTGCGAACCGGGATGAGCGTCAATTTCCAAACGCACATGAGTACGATATACACCGGCACCCTAATCCTCATATTGGCTTTGGCCACGGCATTCATTTCTGCCTAGGCGCACCACTTGCTCGCCTGGAAGCATACACTGCCATCAAAGCCATACAGTCACGATATGAATCACTAGAGCTTCTCTCCTACGTCCCAATGACAAGCAGCGGTATGTATGGACTAAAAGCACTGAAGCTCCGTGTCACGCCTCGTTCCTAACAATCTGAGACTCTCACAAGATGGGAGTCTCAGGTTGTTGACAAAGGGCTAAAATGGTGTTGATTTTAGCCCTTTATCTTCTTTTCAGCGTGATAGAAAACCTTTGCAGCCCGAGGAAGGACGAGTACTGGCGCGGAGCGAATTTTTCATTCGTGAGCACCAGCACGCAGGACTGACACCGAATGCGAGGGTTTGTCTACACGCTGGGACTCCCACTAGATGGGAGTCTTTCTTAATCAGGTGTAATTCCTTCTGTATTCATGAGCACCACTCGATATCCATCTGGATCTTCAATCGTCACGCCTCCTCGATCCCAGTACGGGTTCGTAGAGGTGACATGCCGTCCACCAAATGCGATCAGTCTCTTTTTCATCTGCTGAAATTCCTCTTCATCCGGAATATAGAATACAAGCAGCTGCTCTGGGTGGGGAACAGGCAAGCTTTCGTCTTCTTCATGTTTGGTGATTTCCAGATGAACATGCTGGTGAGGAAGCCCAAGCATGACACCATCATACCCTTCATGCTGATCAAATGAGCCTATTCGTTTAAGCCCTAAACCTTCTTCATAAAAAGAAACAACCTCTTTCATGTTGACGGTCGGACGTGCGATGCGTAATTGAGCGGCTTCGAATTGTTGAAACTTCATCAGTCATCACTCCTTTTCTCTCCCTTTAGTATACGCTCTCTTTTTCTCCCACTCCTCCTCATTTCGACTGTTTTTCAGTCATTCTTTCGATGTAGATGGATCAAAAAAAAGCCCAGCTTCTTGAGCTGGGCTTTAAGCACCGGGCGGAACACCCGCATCATCAAATCTTCTTTCTAAGTTGACGAATTTGTTATATTCTTTCACGAAAGCCAGTGACACCGTTCCAACTGGACCGTTACGCTGTTTTGCAATAATAATTTCAATAATGTTCTTATTCTCTGATTCTTTGTCATAGTAATCATCACGATAAAGGAACGCCACAATATCGGCATCCTGCTCAATACTTCCTGATTCACGAATATCAGACATCATCGGACGTTTGTCCTGACGCTGCTCTACCCCACGAGAAAGCTGTGATAAGGCAATGACCGGCACTTCAAGTTCTCTTGCTAGTGACTTTAAAGCCCTAGAAATTTCAGATACCTCTTGCTGACGGTTATCGCTTGATCGTCCACTCCCTTGGATGAGCTGTAAGTAGTCAATCAGGATCATACCAAGCCCATTTTCTTGCTTCAAACGGCGGCATTTCGAGCGAATTTCACTGACTCTAATGCCAGGTGTATCATCAATGAAAATCCCACTGTTTGATAGCGAACCCATCGCCATTGTCAGCTTACCCCAGTCCTCTTCTGTGAGATTACCGGTTCTTAGGTTTTGTGCATTGATATTTCCCTCGGCACAAAGCATACGCATGACCAGCTGCTCAGCACCCATCTCTAAACTAAAGATGGCGACACTTTCATCCGTCTTGGTCGCGACGTTTTGGGCAATATTTAACGCGAAGGCTGTTTTCCCTACGGACGGACGAGCGGCTACAATAATCAAGTCATTTCGCTGGAAGCCAGCTGTCATCCGGTCAAGCTCTGAGAAACCCGTTGGAATCCCAGTGATATCACCTTTTCGATTATGAAGCTGTTCAATATTATCATATGTCTGAACAAGAACGTCTTTAATGTTTTGGAAAGCTCCTGAGTTTTTACGCTGAGCCACTTCCATAATGGTTTTTTCAGCATCACTCAATAGATCTTCTACTTCATCCTCACGCGTATATCCATCTTGTGCAATGGTTGTCGCTGTACGGATCAGACGTCTTAAAATGGATTTTTCTTCCACGATTTTTGCATAATATTCAATGTTTGCGGCAGTTGGGACAGAGTTCGCAATATCGGTTAAATACGAAATCCCGCCTACCTCTTCTAGTAAGTCTGTATTGGCAAGTTCTGATGTCACCGTGACAAGGTCAACCGGTTCCCCTCTATCACCAAGTACAAGCATCGCATTGTAAATCTTTTGATGCGACATTCTATAGAAATCCTCTGGAATTAATACTTCAGAAGCGAGCGTTAGCGCAGATGGTTCTAAAAAAACAGCACCTAATACGGCCTGCTCGGCTTCTATATTTTGCGGCGGCAGCCGGTCATCGAGAAGTTCCGTCATGCCAAGCACCGTCCTTTCATAAAAAAATACGCTACTCATCATTTTAACATTTTCATCAATAAAAAAGTGAAAAACATCAACTATAGTCAAAATTACCATGTCGATGTTTTGTTGAACAGCGAAACAACACACTTCAAATAGAAAAGACTCTGTAACATAAATTGTTATAGAGTCCTTTGTATCGCTAATAGAATTTGTAGCTGTTGTTCACACATGTGATCGATACTCCAACATGGCATGTACACGCACATGATCAAACCTTGCAAATATCAGGTGCGTTTTTTAATCTATCTTTTTCTTAACTCCGTAATTCACCTTTTGTCCAATGTCATATAAAGACCCGTTTTCATACCCAATAGATAACACCAAATCGGGAATAGAATCATATCCGTTTTTGGCTAAGTCAAAGAGCTGTGCACCATAATGTGATGCAGCAATGCGGGCATTTTCTGCTGTGTATGGATTTTTCAGAAGTTCTTCTTTGTAGATATCGAAAATATTCGCTCCGGTATCCGTTACAAATTGACCGTTTACAATGCTTAAATCTTTTAAGTCGTAGCCTGTCACCGTTTTGATTTGATTGACAAGGTGGAACTTTGCAAGTGAATCCGGCGTGAATTGAGTCGAATCATCATTTCTACTTTTCATAATATGAAAAAATAGTTCTCTTGTATTGTTGCTCGTATTCAATATGTCCTCTATTTGTTTGACCAGGGTTTCGTCTGTTGATCCACTCACCACTAATTTAAAATGATTGGGGTCAATGGTAAAAGTTAAATTAGCATTTTTAGGAATGTTCAAACCATTGGTAGAAAACAAAGCTTGCAGTTGTTCGTTCACCTTTTGACGATTCAATAGTTTCTTTTCTACACTTTCTTGGGTAGGGTCGTACCGATTTTCATTACGGAAGGCGGCATCATTAAAATTATAATACCCTCCTCTCCCATGGTTAGCCCAACCAATTTCCATAGAGTAAGCAGCATCTCTTTCTGGTTTGGTTAGGTCACTTCTGAAATAAGGAGAGTATGGATTTCGATACTTATCAAATATATGACCATGAGGATCTTTGAATCGTTTGTTTTGTTCATTTATTTTTTCGTATTTTTCATCTAATATTTTCATCCGTCTATCAGATTCGGTCATCACTTCATTTGTACTTTTAATAGCTGATTGACCTTTAGAATCTATTTGGTTCAGATTGTTCGAAGAACTAGCTGTATATGACGTATTAATATTCATTTTGATTCTCCTTTTTTAAGAAAATAGTGATTATTAAATATATCGGCAATTCAGTTAAAATTTGTTAGTTTAATGTCGATATAGTAATTATTACAAGGAGGGTTAATATATGACAAATACTATCTTTAAACGTTTATTATTACCAGCATTATTATTGGCGCTTGTTACTAGTTTTTTTGCACCTAAGTCAGCGGAAGCAGTAATTACGGGGAATAACAGTCCTAACACTGCAAGTTCAATGGGATATTGGAAAAATAGTCGTTCAGACACGACAATCTTACCTGAAGGTGAAAATGAAGCGTATTATCAATTTACGATCAATAAAGGTGAAAGAGTTTATGTCAGAAGTTCGTATAATAAGCAATATACTGGGATGAAAATCGAGGTTTATAACTCAAAATATTCTGATGCGAAAACAGAAGTAATTAATCCTGATTCAGTCACACCCTTTATTTTTGCAAATACTGGTGACGTGACTTCAACTTCAGAAACTTATTTTGTGAAAGTAACCCGTGGTACATATACCGGAGACATGTATTTTTCTGTTTCCATTCAAGATCGTATCAAATCTGGAAATGGGACATTCAATTTTACGGGGACGGCTACAAACTTGGGGAATTCTTCTTTAAATTTTTTAGGGGTTGATTCTTCTGTCATTACAATGGATTTAACGAACAATTCTTCTATTCCTAAAAGTGCAATTGTCAAATCGATTACGACAACTAGCACTCAAACACCCAACCAAGGGAATGTCACACACAAACTAATGGCTAGTGATAGTAACATTTGGTATCAATCACTTTTCTCCTCTGCAACAAGTGGTTCTTATCGTATATCTCTGGATGATCAATTAAGAGTCGCTCAAAAATGGAGCTTTAAGTACAACGCAAAAGCTACCGCGAGATCTACTATGAGCAATGTCAAAGCCGATATCCGTTACGAATATGATGTCACAGATGGATTTTAAGTGAATGATGTTAACAGATATGTACACCAATTGATCAAAGAGTAAGGGCACATCCCTTACTTTTTTTATTGCCTCATTTTTGATGATATATGTTATTTCGTCACTCTACAGTGCTTGTCATGATTGCTTCACTTCATGATATTCCTCCACTGTAAACGTATTTTTCAGTTTGGGCTGATTTTCAAGCAGATTTAGCCTCAGTTTTCCTAATGGGGGTTTCATTCTACCTACATTCCCTGCAATCTTGTCTTCCATAGAAAATTGTCTATGAATTTAAGCATCATATTGAATAAGTTGTGAATTAAAAACACTAACTTCCCCCAAAATCCACCTCTTTTTTTCTAAAAATACAAGAAGGTCTATAGACTTATTTTACTCAAAATTATTTCAAGAAGAAAAACCTATATTTAATCCTGATTCAAACAGAAGAAAATGGTAAATATTTTGAGACTGTCAAGGTTTTTTGGCATTTCTACTCTGTTTTAATGACACAATCCGGCATTCTCTATTTCCAATCATTTGGTAGTTAGTTAGTCCTTTATTTTCTGAATATTTAGATCAAATTATGGATTATACAACTTTATGAACATTTGACTTCCTAATTGATAAACATTATCATTTGATTTGCTTGCGTGATAATTGAGAATCATTTTCATTTAAATTTTATTACTACACTCATCCAATATCCGCAAGCCTGCCTTTATCATCATATGAGGTCAATTTGAGAAAGGGGATTTTTCACATATGGCCAAACGCACTGAAGGAATGGGTACTGATGATTCACTTTTTGGAGAAAGCCGTCCTTTTTTTATACATGGGACGGAGCAACTAGATATCACAACACACCCATACAGACTTTTTATATTTAAACCGAATACCACTCCTCCCGAAACTGGTTTTCCAGTCATGTATGTGCTTGATGGGAATTCACTTTTTGGCACAATGGTCGAAGCCATCCGTTTACAGTCAAGAAGACCTGAAAAAACAGGTGTCGTACCTGCTATTATTGTTGGAATTGGCTATCAGACAGAAGCGCCCTATCATCCGCTTAGGCATTATGATCTCACTCTTACCGGCCCTGACGTTTCCATTGGGGGTAAAAGAAAGGACTTCTCCATCCATACATATGGCGGCGCCTCTGCTTTCTTTTCTTTTTTAGAAAAGACGGTTAAGCCATACATTGAACAGCGCTTTCCAATTAATCAGAGTCGTCAAACACTATTTGGCCATTCTCTTGGCGGGCTTTTTGTATTACACACACTATTTGAGCACCCTGACGCTTATCAGACATATATTGCGGGCAGTCCATCTATCCACTGGAACAAAGAATTATTTCTAGAAAAAGAACACCAATTTACCAACCGCATCCGTCAAGTGCCTATGGATGTAAGGCTACTTGTAGGTGTAGGTGAGTTAGAAAAATATCATCCATGTCAAATGAATGCTCATGCAAAGTCTCTAGCCAATCGTATGCTGCCTTTATCCTCGTATGGCTTGCATACGACCTATCACGAATTTCCTGAAGAAGGACATACGTCTGTTTTGCCGGTGCTGATGAATGACGCTTTTCGTTTTGCATTTTATCATCAAGACCCTTTAACAACTACAGACTTGAAAGAAAGGTAGTGAACACATGAAACATAGTGGTCTGTCTCATAAAATTGCCCTTATTACAGGCGCAGGACAAGGTATCGGACAAGCAGTCGCAAAGAGACTAGCCGATGAAGGTGCGATCATTGCAGCAGTTGACACAAATGAAGATCAGCTGCAAAGCACCGTGCAGAAGTTGAATGATAAAGGCATACGTGCCTTTGCCTATCTAGGTGACATTACCGATCAAGCATCTGTTCAGCACATTGTCGATCAAATTGAAAAGCAGCTTGGCCCTATTTATTTACTGGTCAATGTAGCAGGTATTCTTCGGATCAGTTCGATTGATCAGATTAGTACAGATGACTGGCACCAAACCTTCGCAGTCAATACACATGGTCTCTTTTACATATCCCAAGCTGTCTCCAAATACATGATGAAAAGATCAGAAGGGGTCATTGTGACTGTCAGTTCTAACGCAGGTGCCATTCCTAGAATGAATATGGCTGCCTATGCCGCTTCAAAAGCAGCAGCTACTTCTTTTACAAAAACGCTTGGATTAGAGCTGGCTACCTATGGCATCAGATGCAACGTCGTCTCTCCCGGCTCTACCGCAACACCTATGCAATGGGCTTTATGGACTGATGAGCAAGGAGCAGATCAGGTGATTAAAGGTTCATTAGAGACGTATAAAACCGGTATTCCTTTACAAAAAATCGCTGACCCTCAACAGATTGGTGATGCAGTCATCTTCTTTGCATCTGAGCAATCCAGCCATATTACGATGCAGAATCTCACAATTGATGGTGGCGCAACACTCGGAATCTAGCATTTTATTAAAAAGGAGGCCTTTTCATGAAACATTCATTATTGTCGACAGAAGAAAAAGTACAGTTGATCCAAGACTATCAGCCAGGCGCATTTTTCCTTGCTTCTCCTAAACGAGCGTTACTTGCAGAGGGAATATTCCAGCATATTAAAACCAATCAACTCGATGAACTATCCACAAAGGTAGCCCATGTTTTTGAGACTGCCAAACAAGCTGGTATGCAAGCACCGATTGTTGCTGGTGCTGTTCCGTTTGATCCGGCGCAACCCATTCGTTTAAATGTGCCAGTCCATGTACAGTTTAGCGATCCACTCAAATTTCATCAAGGTGATGAGGATTCAGAAGTGACATCACAATCCTATGAGGTGACACCTGTCCCTTCTCCTGAAGTCTACATGAATGGTGTGAACGAAGGGTTAGCTAAAATTGAAAAAGGAGAGCTTAGCAAAATCGTCATTTCTCGATCTCTCCATCTCAAATCAAATCAAGATATTCCTACGAAAGCAATACTCGAACGGCTGGCTCGTCATAATACAACTGGTTATACGTTTGCTGCAAACGTAGCTGATCCGAAATCTTCCCAAAAGCGCACACTTCTTGGGGCAAGCCCTGAGCTGCTTCTTTCAAAAACTGGTTCATCTGTGATTTCCAATCCACTCGCTGGTTCTCGGCCACGCAGTTCAGACCCCGTAGAAGACCAGCGTCGTCACGATGAACTTCTTACTTCTGCAAAGGATTTACACGAGCATGCAGTGGTTGTCGATGCTGTCACTAAAGCGCTTGCTCCTTACTGTCATACGTTAGATGTACCTGCATCACCATCCGTCATACAGACAGAAACGATGTGGCATTTATCTACTCTGGTCAAAGGTGAATTAACAGATTCCAATGTGTCCTCCATTGATATAGCGCTTAGCCTCCATCCAACACCCGCAGTATGCGGAACACCTACAGCAGATGCACGTGAAGCCATTCAAGCGATTGAACCCTTCGATCGAGGATTTTTCACAGGAATGGTCGGTTGGGCAGATGCAAATGGTGATGGAGATTGGATTGTCACCATTCGCTGTGCAGAAGCTGAAGGTCACTCCCTTCGCCTCTTTGCTGGTGCAGGAGTGGTCAAAGGATCAAAGGCAGAAGAAGAGCTAGCCGAAACATCTGCAAAATTCAACACGATGCTTCATGCGATGGGCATCCATCAGCTATAAAAATACATAGGAGATGACAAAAGACATGTTTGTTCAACCACCTACATGGCCAGAAGAATTTGCAAAACGCTACCGTGAAAACGGCTGTTGGCGTGGAGAAACCTTTA
Organism: Bacillus sp. BS1807G30; assembly: GCF_040047675.1. Classification (NCBI taxonomy): domain Bacteria; kingdom Bacillati; phylum Bacillota; class Bacilli; order Caryophanales; family Bacillaceae; genus Bacillus; species Bacillus sp. BS1807G30. Next base: position 3,688,793 of record NZ_CP157353.1, read on the forward strand.
GCGGGATGCTTCGTGAACGCGCCGTATCGTTAGGGAATAAAACAGCGATTACATACGCCGATACACACATGAGCTATCAAGAACTTGATGAGCGCGTCAGCAGTCTTGCCGCCGGTTTTCATCAGCTTGGAATCCAAAAGGGAAGTCGAGTTGTCGTGCAGCTTCCTAACATTCCTGCTTTTTTTGAAGTCGTTTTCGCTTTATTTCGAATCGGTGCTTTACCCGTCTTCTCACTGCCATCTCATAGAAGCAGTGAAATCACTTATTTTATTGAGTTTGCCGAAGCAGACGCATATGTCATACCAGAAGTCGATGGCGGCTTTGATTATCGATCACTCGCACGTCAAGTGAAAGAAAAGCTTCCCTCATTACCTCATGTCATTGTTGCAGGAGAAGCTGAGGAATTCCTAGACTTGGATGATTTGCGCAAGGACCCAGCGCTTGATCCACAAATACATGTAGAGGCAAGCGACATTGCGTTTCTTCAGTTATCTGGAGGAAGCACAGGCCTTTCAAAGCTCATACCTCGTACACATGATGACTATATTTATAGTCTTTGGAAAAGCAATGAGGTGTGCGAGCTCACACAACATAGTGTGTATCTAGCTACACTTCCGGTTGCGCACAACTATCCATTAAGCTCGCCTGGCGTCCTTGGGACGTTATACGCAGGCGGAAGAGTCGTTCTTGCACCTGGATCAAGCCCTGATGTCGTCTTTCCACTCATTGAAAAAGAACGGGCGACTATTACCGCTGTCGTTCCACCAATTGCATTGATTTGGCTCGAAGCCGCTCCTCATCGATCAGATGACTTATCGAGTCTTGAGGTCTTACAAGTCGGTGGTGCTAAATTAAGTGCTGAGGCAGCAAAACGAGTAATGCCTGCCCTTGGGTGTAAGTTACAGCAAGTTTTTGGCATGGCAGAAGGTCTGGTCAACTATACCAGATTGGATGACCCTGAACATGTCATTATTCATACACAAGGACGCCCGATGTCTGAATATGATGAGGTACTAGTGGTAGACGATGAGGACAAGCCCGTCCCAAATGAAGTGGCTGGACACCTTTTAACAAGAGGACCTTATACGATTCGCGGCTACTATAAAGCCGATGAACAAAACAAAAAAGCATTTACACCAGATGGCTTCTACAGAACAGGTGACATCGTGCGATTAACCAAAGAAGGAAATGTTGTTGTAGAAGGCAGAGACAAGGATCAAATCAATCGTGGTGGCGAAAAGGTTGCTGCTGAAGAAGTTGAGAACCATTTACTTGCGCATCCTGACATTCATGATGCCGCCATGGTGTCCATGCCAGATCCATTTCTTGGCGAACGCTCATGTGCCTTTGTTATTGCGAAAGGAAACAACAAACCAGCACCGCATGTCTTAAAGTTATTTCTAAGAGAACGCGGGCTCGCTTCCTATAAAATTCCTGACCGCATTGAATGGATTGATGCGTTCCCACAAACAGGTGTAGGCAAAATCAGTAAAAAAGCATTAAGAGAATTAGCTGCAATCCATACTGCCAACGTATAAAAAAGAGGAGTGAAAACCATGGCAATCCCTACTATTCCTGCGTATCCAATGCCAAGCATACAAGATTTACCTGAAAATAAAGTGAATTGGATCCCTGATCCGAAACGTGCTGTCCTGCTGATACATGACATGCAGCAATATTTTTTAAATGCTTTTCAACAAGATACTTCACCGATTACAGAGTTAGTGCAGCATATTGAACAATTACGTGATACATGCAAGGAACTTGGCATTCCAGTCGTCTATACAGCTCAACCTGGCGATCAAGACCCGAAGGATCGTGCCTTATTAACAGATTTTTGGGGACCTGGACTTGGTGATGATGAAGCATTGACAAAAATCATTGATCAGCTTGCTCCATCTGAGGCAGATACAATGCTGACAAAATGGCGTTATAGCGCATTCAAAAAATCCAACTTTTTGGATATTCTTCAAGAAGGCGGGCGTGATCAACTGATCATTACTGGCGTATATGCACATATTGGCTGTATGCTGACAGCCGCAGAAGCATTCATGCTCGATATTGAAACCTTTTTTGTCGCCGATGCCGTCGCTGACTTTTCACTTAAGCATCACAAAATGGCAATGACCTATGCAGCTGAACGCTGTGCGGTCACCACTACGACCAATCAAATCATTCGTCGTTTAACAGGACAGGAAGCAGCTGATGACCTATCCTTTGATGCTATCGTTCACCAAGTAGCTGAATATCTCCAAATCGAGCCGAATGAAATACCGCTTGACGAGAATCTTGTCTACCTTGGACTTGATTCTATCAGAATGATGAGTCTAGCGGAAAAGTGGAGACAGCAAGGAGCGACCATCAATTTCGTTGAGCTTGCAGCAAATCCAACGCTCATGTCTTGGCGGACTCTTCTTTTCCCAGAAAAACAGCCATCTATCCCAAATATCGATTACTTGTAAAGGAGGTTTAGGCCCTTGTCGATCCAGTCCGTCGATTCATTCCAACTAACCGGTGCCCAATCAGGCATTTGGTATGCGCAGCAGCTTGATCCATCTAACCCTATTTTCAATACAGCTGAGTATATAGAGATTAAAGGTTCTATTGATCCCATACACTTTGAAGCAGCCATTCGAAAGACTGTCTTAGAAGCAGATTCCTTGTATATGCAATTCGTTGAGGATACTGACGGTCCAAAGCAATGGATGACATCTAAGAAAGAGATCCCATTTCAATATGTCAATTTACAAAATGAAAAACAGCCGTTTGATGCGGCTAAAGCATGGATGAAAGCCGACCTTTCCACACCAGTCTCTTTAGAGAAAGATGTATTATTCCGTGAAGTGCTTTTTCAACTTGCTGACGACCGATTTATTTGGTATCAGCGCATTCATCATATTGCCATTGATGGATTCGCCTTTTCGCTCATTGCACGTCGTGTTGCTGAGGTCTATTCAGCCCTATCGCAAGGGACACCTGTGCCTCCTCAAACATTTGGAGCTTTACATGATGTAGTCCAAGAAGAGATCGCTTATCAACAGTCCAATCGATTTGAAGATGATCGAGCATTTTGGAAAAATCGTTTTGCTGATCAACCGGAAATTGTCAGCCTTGCTGAGCTTGCCCCAAGAACGTCGGATCATTTTATCCGGAAAACGGCTAGATACGATGCCGAAAAGGTAAGCAAAATGAAAAAAAACGCCCAAGCCTTCGGTGGTACGTGGCATGAAATGATTCTTGCCGCATCCGCACTCTATATGCATCGTATGACGGGTGCACATGATATTGTTTTAGGATTACCTGTGATGATGCGCCTTGGATCGTGCGCCTTGCAAACACCTGGAATGGTCATGAACCTGGTACCGCTTCGTTTAACATGCAAACCAGAAATGACGCTCTCAGCACTTGTTCGTCAAGTATCTGATGAATTGAAAGCCATTCGTCCTCATCAAAGATATCGTCATGAAGACATGCGGAGAGACTTTAAGCTCATCGGAAGAAATCAACGATTATTCGGTCCACAGATCAATATCATGCCATTTGATTATGATCTCAAGTTCGATCAGAGCATTGGTCGAGCACACAATCTTTCAGCAGGACCGGTAGATGATTTATCGATCAACATATACGACCGTGCGGATGGAAACGGATTTCAAATCGACTTTGATGCAAACCCTGCCGTTTACAAAGAACAAGCAGTTGACACTCATCAGCATCGTTTTCTTCAATTACTGGAAGAAATAACTGGACTAGAGCAAGATCAGACAATTAGTCAATTCAACCTTCTTTTGTCTGAAGAAAAAGAGAACATTCTCAAGCACTGGAATGATACAAAACGAGAATTACCAAAAGAATCATTACGGGAACTATTTGAAAAACAAGTGAGCAAAACGCCGCAATCAATAGCATTACAGTTTGAAGGAATCATTTTGACCTATGAAGAGTTGAATCAGCGAGCAAATCAATTAGCTCATTATTTGAAAAATCGTGGCATTGGACCAGAACAATTCGTCGCAATCGCTCTGCCTCGATCCATCGATATGGTCGTAAGTCTATTAGCCGTCGTCAAAACGGGAGCCGCATATCTGCCACTAGACCCTGATTATCCTAACGATCGTGTCGCCTATATGCTAGAAGATGCTAAACCGGCGTGCTTGCTCACAATCAAGGAGACAGCAGATGGTTTGGACTATCCGCACATCGTTCAACTGGATGATGCAACTGTTCATCAGGAGATAGCAGGCAGTCCGCATCTCAATCCTACCTGGAGCGAGGGCTCTCCACATCACCCCGCCTATATCCTCTACACGTCAGGATCGACAGGCAAACCAAAGGGTGTTGTTGTAACAAAGCGAAATGTAATTAACTTTATATTGTCCATGCAAGATGCATTTTTATTAGATCAAGGAGACCAGCTTTTAGCGGTAACGACCATTGCCTTTGATATTTCCGGGCTAGAAATGTTCCTCCCACTTTTACATGGAGCTGCTATTTTATTGGCAAAAAAAGAAACGATACAAGAACCAGCAAAGCTTTCAGACATGATTCGTTCTCATCAAGTCACAATCATGCAGGCAACACCAACGTTGTGGCATGCGTTGGCAGATGAATACCCTGACGTGATCACAGGTATGCGTGTTCTTGTTGGAGGAGAAGCACTCCCTGCCTCCCTTTTGCACACATTGCAATCTCTTCAATGCGACATTACCAATTTGTACGGACCTACAGAAACGACGATCTGGTCTACGATGCAAAATGTCACAGCACACCGGGAGAATAGCGGGCCGGCAATTGGTAAACCCATTTGGAATACGAGCATTTACATTTTAGATGAAGGACTAAACCCAGTCCCAGCAGGATCAATCGGTGAACTTTATATTGCAGGTGAAGGAGTATCAAGAGGATATCTTGGACGATACGACTTAACGGCAGAACGATTTGTCGCTGATCCGTTCGGCACAAAAGGTACGAGAATGTATCGTACTGGAGATTTAGCCAGATGGCGTGAAAATGGTTCGATTGATTATATAAGCCGTGCCGATCATCAAATTAAAATTCGCGGCTTCCGTATTGAACTGGGTGAAATTGAAACCGTGATTATGCAGCATCAAGCTATAAAGCATACATCTGTGATCGTTCGTGAAGATCAACCTGGGCAACAGTTGCTTTGTGCGTATGTTGTGCTGACAGACGACTCAGCTCTTCACCCTTCAGAGCTCAGGCAATTTGTGGCTGAATTACTTCCAGACTACATGGTGCCTTCTGCTGTTGTCTTTTTGCCGGAACTGCCACTTACACCAAACGGCAAAATCGATCGCAAAGCATTGCCGGTGCCAAATATGTCTTTAGTTAGTTCCGAGCGTACACCTAGAACACCCCAAGAAGACATGTTATGTAGTTTATTTGCAGAAACACTTGGCCTATCTCAAATTGGCATAGATGATAGTTTCTTTGACTTAGGTGGACATTCTTTACTTGCCGCTCGTCTGCTTAGACGTATACGCGATACATTTGGTGCGGACCTAAGCATGAGTACCATTTTTGAATCACCTCGGGTTGCTGAACTTGCGCAGCAGTTGGACAAAGCGAAGGACATTCGGCCGCCGCTTCAGGTAGAAAACAAGCCAGATGAGATACCGTTATCCTTTGCCCAAAAACGGCTCTGGTTCCTTCATTGCCTTGAAGGGCCAAGTCCAACTTACAATATTCCACTTGTCATTCAGCTGACAGGTACACTAGATCAACAAGCTCTAACTGGTGCTTTGGCAGATATCACTGAAAAACATGAAACCCTTAGAACCATTTTTCCAAATAAGAATGGCATGCCAAGACAGGTTATTTTACACCCAAAAAGTGTTCAGCCTGAACTCCACGTCACAGCTTCGAGTGATCAACAAATTGAGAATCAATTAAATGAAGCCATTCGCTATAGCTTTCAGGTTGAAGAAGAACCTGCACTGCGAGCTGAATTATTCATGCTTGATGCCAATCGGTCTGTCCTGCTTCTATTGCTGCATCATATCGCTGGTGACGGCTGGTCGCTTGCACCGTTGACACGAGACTTAGCGGCTGCTTATGAAGCCCGTATACAAGGGAAATCCCTCTCCTTGCCAGCGGAACCTGTTCAATATGCTGACTATGCTATTTGGCAGCAGAAGCTGTTGGGTAGTGAAGAAGAGACGGATAGTCTATTTGCCAAGCAGCTCAGCTATTGGAAAGGTGCCTTACATGATCTGCCAGAAGAACTTGAGCTTCCCTATGACTTCCCACGTCCACAGGAAGGAAGCTTCAACGGTGCGACGATTGACTTTACGATCGAACCGGCTTTACATCAAAACCTTCTTGAGCTTGCGAAACAGCATCAAGTGAGTTTGTTCATGGTGCTTCAAGCATCACTTGCAGCATTACTGACACGCCTTGGGGCGGGGACAGATATCCCAATCGGCAGTCCAATTGCTGGACGGAATGACGATGCACTTGACGATATTGTCGGATTGTTTGTAAACACACTAGTATTACGTACAAATACAGCTGGTAATCCAGCCTTTAGTGAGCTATTGAAGCGAGTGCGAAACGTTGACTTAGCAGCCTATGAGCATCAGGATCTGCCATTTGAACGGCTAGTGGAAATCCTAAATCCAACCCGCTCCAGATCACGGAATCCATTATTCCAAGTCATGCTTGCCTTCCAAAATACACCGAAGGCGGAAATGAAGCTGACACAACTTGATTCGGATCTCTACGTGAAACCAGTGGGATCAGCTAAATTTGATCTGACCATCGAATTGACAGAACAAAGAACTGAAACTGGATCAGCAGCAGGATTAACAGGATTGTTTGAATTCAGCACAGATGTATTTAAACAAAGTACCGTTCGAGCAATCGCTGACAGAATGAAGCGCTTTTTAACAGAGATAGCTGAGCGCCCACATGTGCCGATTGGTCAAGTGAACATTTTATCAGATCAAGAACGACAAACATTTCTCCCTGACAAACAGACATTCGCTCAGTCAGACCAAGCACCTAATCTCCCAGCCTTATTGGAAAAAACGGTGCAGCAATTCCCTGATCGAGTGGCTGTAACGGATGGCAAGAGGCAGCTTACTTATCAAGAGTTAAACAACAAAGCCAATCGTCTGGCTCATTTATTAATAGAAAAAGACGTTGGACCAGAACAGTTCGTTGCACTTGCTCTGCCTAGATCAATTGATATGCTCGTCAGTTTATTAGCCGTTCATAAAGCAGGCGCAGCCTATGTTCCGCTTGATCCTGATTATCCAGCAGACAGGCTGGCATACATGATACAAGATGCAAAACCAGTTTGCAGCATCACAACAAAAGCAGCTGCATTGCATCTCCCTGCTGATTGCGATTTGATTTTGTTAGACGAAAAAGAAACAATTGATCAATTGCTGACTACGCCAAATCACAACCCGGCTGATATAGACAGAATTGAGCCGCTATCTTCTCTGCATCCGGCCTATATTATTTATACGTCCGGCTCTACAGGGAAACCAAAAGGAGTGGTCATTCCACACCAAAATGTCATCCGTCTTCTGACATCTACTGAACATTGGTTCCATTTCGATGAAGAGGATGTTTGGACAATGTTCCATTCATATGCCTTTGACTTTTCAGTTTGGGAAATATGGGGACCCCTTTTATATGGCGGGCGACTTGTCATTGTTCCTCATACCATCTCTCGTTCTCCAGAAGAGATGATGCAGCTTCTAGTCGATGAAGGTGTGACTGTGCTTAATCAAACACCATCCGCCTTCTATCAGCTCATGCAGATAGACAAGGAACAACAAACACTTGGTCAAGCATTATCACTCCGCTATGTCATCTTTGGCGGTGAAGCATTAGAGCTTAGCAGATTAGAAGATTGGTACAGCCGTCACTCAGACTGCAAGCCAAAGCTAATTAACATGTACGGCATTACAGAAACCACCGTACACGTTACGTACAATGTACTCAATCGAGACATGATCGCAAAGAAATCCAGCAGTTTAATAGGCGAACCCATTCCTGATTTACACGTGTACGTACTAGATGAATACCTACAACCTGTTCCACCCGGGACAACAGGTGAAATGTATGTAGCTGGAGCTGGTTTGGCTAGAGGTTATCTAGGCAGGCCTGACCTGACATCAGATCGATTCCCTGCTGATCCTTATGGAGCACCTGGCACAAGGATGTATCGTACAGGCGACCTCGCTCGCTGGACAGAAGAAGGGGCACTTGATTACATTGGTAGAGCTGATCATCAAATTAAAATACGCGGGTTTAGGATTGAACTTGGAGAAATCGAAGCCGTTCTATCACGCCACGACGCAGTTGCACAAGTTGCCGTCATTTTGCGAGAGGATCAGCCTGGTGACAAACGCTTAGTCGCATACATCGTAACAACTGAAGAAGACCATTTCGATACAGAGACTCTTCGCCATTTTGCGGCGGCCAGTCTTCCTGATTACATGGTGCCTGCGGCTTATGTACAGATTGATACGATGCCACTTACAGCAAACGGGAAGCTTGATCAAAAATCACTACCGGCACCTCAATTGCATATACAGCAAACGGATGGCCGCGGACCAAGAAACCCAAAAGAGGAAGTTCTATGCCACCTCTTTGAAGAGGTGCTTGATTTGCCAAAAATCAGCATTGACGATCGCTTTTTTGACATTGGCGGGCATTCCTTACTTGCGGTTCGTTTAATCAGCCGCATTCGTGATGCACTTGGTGTGAAACTGAGCATCGGAACGTTGTTTGAAGCACCGAACGTTGCCAGCTTGGCAGAGAAACTAGAAACAGGAAGCGATGAAAACGCACTAGAAATCTTACTGCCGCTACGAACAAATGGAGAAAGACACCCTCTCTTCTGTGTTCACCCAGCAGGTGGTCTTAGCTGGTGCTATGCAGGCCTCTTGAATACATTAGAGAAAGACATCCCTATTTATGGATTACAGGCACGAGGAATCGCAAGAAAAGATGACTATCCGCATACACTCGATGATATGGCTGCCGATTATATTAAGCACATCCAAACGATTCAGCCAAAAGGCCCTTATCATCTACTTGGCTGGTCACTTGGCGGAAACGTTGTACAAGCAATGGCTACTCAACTCCAGCAGCAAGGTGAAGAAATCGCTCTCGTTGCGATGCTGGATGCCTATCCGAACCATTTCTTACCGATTAAAGAAGCACCTGATGAAGAAGAAGCACTAATCGCTCTTCTTGCACTCGGCGGTTATGATCCAGATACCTTAACAGGTGAACCGCTCACGATGAAAAGTGCTGTCGACATCTTGAAGAAAGACGGCAGTGCACTAGCAAGCTTAAGTGAGGATGCCATTAGAAATCTAAAAGAAACCTATGTCAACTCAGTGCGATTGCTCGGGGAATATCAGCCAAAAACTTATCAAGGGGACATATTATTCTTTAGATCTACTATTATCCCAGACTGGTTTACACCGATTGATCCCGAAGCATGGGCACCTTATATCAATGGAACCATTGAACAGCACGACATTCATTGCCGGCACAAAGACATGTGCCAGCCTAAACCCCTAGCAGAAATTGGTGTCATCTTAGACAACGCTCTGCACCGGGTCAAACAAAAGCACTAAGAATAAAGGAGAGATGACAAATGACAAATCCCTTTGATCGTGAAGACGGTGTATTTCTTGTGCTTGTCAATGAACAAGGACAACATTCACTTTGGCCATCATTTGCACCAATACCAGATGGATGGGAAAAGGTCTTTGGTGAAGACACTAGAAATGCCTGCATTGATTATATCCAGACACACTGGCAGGACTTACGGCCATTAAGCTTAACAAAAGAACCTGCGTTAGCACATGGAAAAACGGAATAAATCATCGCACCCTGATCTCCATCAGGGTGCTTTTTGACAGAATAAACACACCATTTTCCAGCTCTTTCTGATACAATTCAATTGAGAATATTTATCAATTAATAAGAGATCAGGTGGTTTTATGGGAAACAATCATCAATTATGTACAAAGGTAAATGCTGAACAATGCATTTATCGATTAACATATACTGAAAAAATAAATAATGCAGATCTTCCACATACGGAGCAGCAGTTGTCAGATACTTTCTGCCTCCTTTTTAGCATAAGCGGCAGCGGTTTACTTACATTGAACGATCAAAGATGGCGATTGAAACATCTGACACTCTATACGATGATGCCTGGGGAAACATTTATGTTGAAAACAGAGCCTTATCAAAAACACGAGCTCTATCTGTTTCGCTTTCAGATGTACACGCCGCAAGGTCAAAACATAGAAGAAGTGTCAACTGAACATGCCCGCTCTTTACTGAATGTATGGCAATTTATCGATATTAGCTCGATTGAACACATTCATTCTTTACTGTCCGACATGACAGCAGAATGGCAAAAACCTGAATCCATTAGCTTTTTTAGAAGCCAAACCCTTTTTCAACAGCTCATGATGCAGCTTTTCACACTGCATAAAGAAGACATTTGTGACACAACACACGCCCTTTTTAAAACAAAACAATATATCGATCAACATTCCGAAGAACCTCTCAGCCTTACAAGTCTATCTCATATGGCTGGTATCAGCGCCAATCATTACAGCGAGCTATTTAAAAAGCATTTTGATGTGAGTGTCACTGATTATATCACCAAGAAAAGACTGGCTAGAGCCAAACAGTTAATGGCAAAAGGTCATGCAAAGCTCAAAGACATTGCACAGGACATCGGCTATCAAGACCCCTATTACTTTAGCCGTATCTTTAAGAAAAAAACGGGTATCACTCCTTCTGCTTATATGAAAAGCCGTCAACGGAAAATGGCTGCCTATGGCCATTCCATACTCGGTCAGCTCACACCCATTCATATCATCCCATATGCTGCCCCTCTTCACCCTAAATGGACAGCACATGATTTTGAGCATTATGCAGAAGAAATTCCGATTCATCTGAGTGCACATCGTATCAACGAACACGCTGAAGCCAATTTACAGCAATTGAAGGAAGCACAACCTGAGCTGATCATTGCCAATGATCATGTGACAGAGGAAGAAAAACAAGTGTTGAAAACCATCTGTCCTGTTCACTTTGTTCCATTCACACAATTGGATTGGCGCGCTCAATTCAGACAAACAGCTCTGTTCTTAAACGAAACGAGGGAAGCAGAAGAATGGCTCCTTCATTACGAAGAACTCGTCATTCAAGCGAAAAAGGCATGCCTTATTGATCATCCACCAAGAACCGTCCTGCCTCTTCGTATCTTTCAAGATCAGCTCTACTTATCTGTCAATCGCACCATGTCAGAAGTAATTTTTCATGACATTGGCCTTCTGCCAGCTTTTCAGAATGATGGCCAACTCATCGAAAAAAAAATCAGCATTCACTCTATACAGCAGTTAGACCCCGATGCCATCTTCCTCTTGTTGCATAAAGAACCAAAAACCATTGCTTTTTATCAAAAATTAAAGCAGCAGGAGGCTTGGCAAAATCTCAAGGCTGTGACGCAACAAGCCGTCTATCCACTCGCTTCTGACCCTTGGCGTGAATACACAGCAGCCAGTCATCAACGAGTCATTCAGGACCTTTTATCTTTTTTTCCGTAAAAAGTCCATCACTAGACAGATCATTGTCTATGGATAAAAGGACGAATGACTACTACAATCTTTAATTGAGAACAATTATCAGTTAAAGGAGAAAACAAATGAAAAAATGGTTCGCATTGCTTATCCTTTGTATCATGACGATCATCGCAGCAGCCTGTGGTGCTGCAGAAAATAAACCGGCTTCAAACACAACCAAAAGCAAGTCAGCTGAAGCAGCAGAAACAAACATCAAATATTTAGATCAAACGTACAAACTCAAAACACCAGTGAAAAGAGTCGTCATTGCTGGAAGCCTAGAATCGATGGAAGATGCAAAACTACTTGGTATCGAGCCTATTGGTGCTTCTACTGTCGGCGGCACTTTCCCTGAATTATTTAAAGACATTACAGCAAAAACAGAAGGCATTGGGGAAAAAACAGAACCGAACCTAGAAAAAATCTTAAAACTAAAACCAGACGTGATACTCGGATCAACCAAGTTCCCGCCTGCAACAATTAAAAAACTAGATAAAGTTCAAACGACGATCCCAGTATCACATGTCTCTTCCGACTGGGAAAGCAACCTTTTATTACTCGGTGAACTGACTGGAAAAAGTGAAGAAGCGAAAAGCATCATTTCTGATTATCAGAAAGATCTCAAACAAGCGAAAGAAACCCTGAAAGACAAAAGCAACAACAAAACAGCTGTCATTTTACGCATTAGACAGGGCGACCTGTACGTGTACCCTGAAGACGTATACTTCAACTCTACTTTATATGGGGACTTAGGATTTACAGCACCAAGTGATATCAAAAAAGCCAAAGCACAAGCAATGATTTCATTGGAACGCCTAGGTGAACTCAATCCTGATTATATCTTTGTTCAATTCTCCCAAGAGGAAAACTCATCGAATCCAAATGCATTGAAGGACTTAGAGGGAAATAAAATTTGGAACAGCCTAAAAGCTGTGAAAAATGGACACATCAATGAAAATGTCGTTGATCCTATGCTTCAGGGAGGAACAGCACTAAGCAAAACCACCTTCCTTGATCAGGCTGTCAAATGGCTAGATCAAACCAACTAAAAAGATGCGCATCTTGACAAAGGGCTAAACATTTTAGCCCTTTGTTCTTCTTTTCAGCGGAGCTTGAAAACTTGAAGGAGAGAATACACATGAACGGAACGTTTCTATATGACGAATTGAACGGGCGGCAGCTTGATATTTACCTTCCACCGGACACCTCTATTGATGTTCCAGCTGTCTTTGTACAAGATGGCTCTTCTTTGTTTAGAACCCACCTGCTAGAGATCGAAAGCATGATTGAAGCCAAAACCATCTCGCCAATCATCATCGTCGGTATACACCCCTTCAATCGACTTGACGAATATACACCATGGAAAGCATCATCACTGCATTCTGGATTCCCTGACTTTAAAGGTGAGGCACAGACATATGTGTCATTTTTAGCAAATGATTTGCTTCCATATATCAAAAGAGAATACCCAGTTAAACAGACCGGTCATGAACATAGCCACGTAGGTGCTTCATTAGGTGGACTCTTTGCTATTTATACCTTATTCATGTACCCTGACCTTTTTAAAAACATCGCGTCCCTCTCCGGTTCATTTTGGTATCAAGATTTTCTACCGTTTGCTAAACAACAAAGCATTCAGTCTGTGGACCACCTTGTCTATTTGTCTGTAGGCAGTGAAGAAGGGAAAGGCAAAACATCTGCCCAACAGCACATGCCTTTATTCAACAAACAACTCCATGATCTTTTATTACAGAAAGGGATGCAGGAACGAAAGCTTCACTTTCACATTGAACAAGGAGAGGGCCACCATCTGAAACAATTTCAAAAAAATTTCTTATCGGCCATCAAGTGGTTTTATAAAAGAAAACCCAAATTTTTTATCAGCAAGTCACAAAGTCGATATGGTATATTGGAACGTATAGATTGAAAGAGGAGGGATTTGCGCATGAGACCTTTACAAATCTCAGCCGATACCGCACAAAAGCTTGCTGCATCACTCAATGTACCGTTAGAGCAAATCATGCATATGCCGCAGCACATCTTATTAGCTAAATTAGCGGAGCTTGAACAGAAGAAAGATCGTTCTTAAAGAAATAAAGGAGTTTACATTCATGGAACAACAACTAGAAAAATCAACATTTCATCCTCGCAGTACAGGGCAAACCATTTTGCTGATTACTGGGATTTTACTCATTGCCTTTAACCTGAGGCCAGCCATTACGTCTGTTGGTCCTGTGATCGGTGCCATTCGTTCTGATTTACAGCTTTCAAATGGACTTGCTGGTTTCCTCACGACATTACCACTGCTCTCATTCGCATTGCTATCTCCCATTGCACCTAAAATCGGAAAACGTCTTGGGAATGAACGAACACTTTGGCTTGGGCTTGCTGTCCTGCTCTTTGGGATTGTCATTCGTTCATTTGGTAGCATCACCTTTTTAATGATGGGAACGGCGCTAGTCGGCGTCGGGATTGCGATTTGTAATGTGCTTTTACCTGGACTTGTGAAACATAAATTCCCTGCACATGCTGGATTAATGACAAGCGTGTATACGACATCGATGTCCGTTTTTGCTGCACTTGCATCTGGTGTCAGCGTTCCGCTCAGTCATGCGATGCCTGGCGGCTGGAATACATCATTCCTTGTCTGGGCCGGACTTGCCCTTCTTGCGATGATGGTGTGGGCGCCGCAGCTTCTTCATCAGAACACAGCGGCTGTCAAAAGCATTTCACTCAAAGAGCAGCCAATATGGCGTTCACGTGTCGCATGGCAGGTGACCTTTTTTATGGGCTTGCAATCATTCCTTTTCTACAGCAGTATCGCATGGTTTCCTGATATTTTGACATCACATGGCATGAACCTGGCAACGGCAGGATGGATGCTGTCCATTATGCAGTTCACTGGTCTGCCATCGACCTTCTTAACGCCCGTTTTTGCAGAAAAATTAAAAACGCAAAGACCGCTTGTCGTCGGCCTTGTCCTTGTGTATTTACTCGGCATGATTGGTCTCCTTCTCGGAGGGTCGACGCCTATTCTTGTCATCTCTGTGCTATTAATCGGCGTCGGACAAGGGGCCAGTATCAGTCTTGCCCTCACATTTATTGGATTAAGAACAACCAATATGGAACAAGCAGCTGCCCTCTCTGGAATGGCGCAGTCACTCGGTTATTTATTAGCCGCTGTTGGTCCATTCATGATCGGTATCCTTTTTGATGTGACACATACATGGACGCCAGCCATTATCATCTTTATCATCGTCCTATTTTTCATGTTTATATCCGGTATGCGTGCTGGACGAAGCGTCTATATTTCAGATCCATCATAAACAAAGAACCCGCCTCACGAGGAGACGGGTTCTTTTCTGTTTATGCTTGTTCTGTGACGTGCACTTTTAATGTTGCTTGTACTTCTGGGTGAAGCTTCACCGGTACATTTGTGTATCCTAACGCACGGATGGCATCATTCAACTCGATTTTACGCTTATCGAGTTTGATTTGATGATCTTTTTGCAATTTATCAGCGATTTGTTTGCTTGTAATCGATCCAAATAGACGACCGCCTTCACCTGATTTAGCAGTGAGTTCCACTGTCAGCGCCTCAAGTGTTTCTTTTAATTGTTTCGCTTGCTCAAGCTCTTGGATGGCATTCTTTTTCTCTTTGTTTTTCTGCCCTTCCAATGCACTTAGGTTCGTTGGAGTTGCTTCAACAGCTAACCCTTGTTTGATGAGAAAGTTGTGAGCGTATCCGTCTGCTACATTTTTGACTTCGCCTTTTTTCCCTTTGCCTTTTACGTCTTTTAGAAAGATGACTTTCATCTTTGAACCCCTCCTTCGAAATATTCATCTATGGCAGCTTTTAACTTCTCTACCGCTTCTTCAATGGTTATACCATAAATCTGGGTCGCAGCGTTAGTCAAATGACCGCCGCCATCTAATGCTTCCATAATGATTTGAACGTTGATATCCCCTAACGATCTTGCACTAATACAGACCGTATCGTCATCTCGCCTTGCGACAGCAAATGATGCTTCAACCTCACTCATCGACAAGAGAGAATCAGCCGTCTGTGCAATCGTAATTTGATCATAATACTCAGATCTGTCAGACGGCAAGGAAGCAATCGCTACCTGATTTTGATACAGCTCTGTATGCTGAATGAGCTTTGCCCGTTTGATGTAATGATCGACTGTTTCTTTCAAAAACTTTTGCACAAGGACAGGATCTGCCCCTTTTGCACGAAGGTAGGATGCTGCATCGAACGTTCTTGACCCCGTTCTGAGGGAGAAACTCTTCGTATCCACGATGATCCCAGCAAGAAGTGCTGTGGCTTCAATCATGTTAATTCGCAATTTCTTCGGCTGATACTCTAACAGCTCTGTCACAAGTTCTGCTGTAGATGAAGCATACGGCTCCATATAGACAAGTAAAGGATCACGGATAAATTCCTCACCACGTCTATGGTGGTCAATGACAACGACGTTTTCGATCTTATTTAGCAGTCGTTCTTCCATCACAAGGGACGGTTTATGTGTATCTACGACCACAAGCAATGTGTCATCCTTTGCAAGCTCCATCGCTTCCTCAGGCGTGATAAAACGGGACCAAAGTTCTTCATAATTCTTAATTTCACTAATTAAGCGTTGAACGCTGTCCCCGATCTGGTTGGCATCAATGACGATGTAACCTTCTTTTCCATTCGCCTGAGCAACCTTTAAAATCCCGATCGAGGCACCGATAGAGTCCATGTCGGGGAACTTATGCCCCATGATCATGACATTACCGCTTTCAGATACAATTTCTTTTAAAGCATGTGAAATGACCCGTGCGCGTACTCGTGTCCGTTTTTCCATTGGATTGGTTTTTCCACCGTAGAATTTCACTTTCCCATTCGGCTGTTTAATCGCTACCTGATCCCCGCCTCGTCCAAGGGCAAGGTCAAGACTCGACTGCGCAAGTGCGCCAAGTTCTTTTAAAGAAGGAACAGACGCACCGATTCCAATACTAAGGGTAAGCGTGGCGCTATGTGCCCCTGTTTTCTCACGAACCTCGTCTAAAATAGAGAACTTCGACGCTTCAAGCTCTGCTAAGATGCTCTCGTTTAATACCGCCATAAATCGTTCAGATGAAATTCTTTTTAGGAAAATGCCATATTCTTGTGCCCAATTGTTTAACAGCGATGTGACTTCACTATTAATCGCGCTGCGCACCTGATCATCGAGACCTTGTGTGACATCATCATAATTGTCTAAAAAGATATAAGATAACACCGTTCGTTCATTTTCATACTGTCTTTCAATCTGCACTTGTTCCGTGACATCAAAGAAATATAAAAGGCGCTCTGACCGTTTAATAATGACTTTGAATTTCCGGTCATTCAGCGTCACATTTTCTGTCTCAACCTCTTGTTTAATAAGAGGCACAATGGATTCAAATGTATCATACAAGGATCTGCCGACAAGTGTGCTTTCATGGAAGCACGAAGCGAGAAATGGATTGGTCCATTCGATATAATACTGGTCATTAAACAGCATAATACCAATTGGCATCTCCATTAATGCTTCTTCTCCAACCTTTTTGACTCGATAGGATAATGTTGAAATATATGAATCAATCTCTTTTTGCACCTGCGTATCTGCCCACTTTAAAAAGTAGAGCACACCTGCAAGGACTAAAAGACCAACCGCTCCTATGATCCAATTAAAATAAAGGTTGAGGAGGACTGTGATCACCGCAAGGACAATTAACGCGAAGATCGGATACTTGATGACAGGTTTTCGATAGAAGCTTGGCACTGATATCAACTCCTCAACATTCAGAGTGAATTATTTGTTTTTACTTTTTCTCTTAAATCAAAGCCTATGTCAGCAATCCCTATAATACGCACAATCACACCGATTGGCGGAAAGAGAATCGTCAATACGACGGCAAAAATGGGTACCACTTTTGAGATGTTTTTTTCGTGGCAATAATAGAAGATAAAAGAAAAGCCCTGAATAAGCACCAGTATAAATAAAATTTGAAAAGCACTCGTTTGCACGAGCGATAAAAAGCTGCCTTTCTCCGGCTGAATCAGCATCAAAAGCAGTGTGAGTAAATAATACCATACCATGCTTTTTGGCAGGCGCATATCCTTAAATTTCTTCAGAGCTGGCATGTCTGGAACAAACCGTTTGATCAACGGCCGAACAAACCAATGATTGACGAAAGACATCAGCGTGACAAAAATCAAAAGCGTTACAGGTAAAGAATTTAATGCCGTTTCCTTCATCTCTCTAAACTGTTTGAGTTTTTTTGCTATTTCCTTGTCAGAATCGCCTGATTGTTTTAAGGTACTCTCTACCATCGGCATGATTTGGTCAATTGATTCCTTTGCGACACCCAGTATATCTACTTGAAACAGCTGGACACTGACAACAAAGTAAATCAGAAAACTGAATAAGTAGATCAGCGCACCCATAATGATAGCCTGACCTGGCTGCCTCCTGCTGTAGAAAACACCCATACCTATTCCAACAGCAATCAACATTGGCGCACTTAACAGCCCATTAATAGACCCAATTAAAAAGCTGATCACTATGCCAATAGCGCCAGCCGCAATTCCTTTTTTCAAGCCATGCCTGATTGTATAGAGAATGATCGGAATCGGAGCAGCCATGAAGAAAATAATGGATAAAAGTGGCACATACAAATAAAACAGCGTCATTACCGCAAAAATACTGATCATGATAGCGCCTTCTACTAACGCTTTTGTTTGTTTCACACCTTCACCTCAATCCAATCATTTTTCTATATCTTGCTCAATGTGTACTTCTATGTATACGTACGATGTACGCTCCGTCATATCTTGCCCCAACCTTTATTTTACCATAGCCGCAAATCGCAAGTAAAATGCAGGCTATCTCAAGAGCGTTTCACGTGGAACAACTTAGATCGTCTTGTACATGCAACTTTTCAGACAGCATGTTACAATTTTTTAGATTATTCTTAGCTATAAACCCTGAATTCAAGGTCAAAAGCTGTTAGAATAGAAACATCATCAATAAAAGTAAGAAGGAGAATTCACATGGGAAAAACACTCGTATTCGGACACAAAAACCCTGACACAGACACGATTTGCTCTGCTATCGCTTACGCTGATCTGAAAAACAAAATTGGCGTTCAAGCAGAAGCTGTCAGACTTGGAGAAATCAATGGAGAAACACAATACGCATTAGATTTCTTTAAACAAGAAGCACCTCGTTTCATTGAAACGGCTGCAAACGAAACAAAACAAGTCATTCTTGTCGATCATAACGAATTCCAACAAAGTGTAAGCGATATTGATCAAGTACAAGTGACAGAGGTCATTGACCATCACCGTATTGCCAACTTTGAAACAAGTGAACCTCTTTACTATCGTGCTGAGCCAGTTGGCTGCACAGCAACGATCTTAAACAAAATGTACAAAGAGCACCAAGTCACAATTGAAAAAGAAATCGCTGGTTTGCTTTTGTCTGCGATCATTTCTGATTCCTTGCTATTCAAATCCCCAACATGCACACAGCAGGATGTTGATGCTGCCCATGAGCTGGCAAAAATCGCAGGAGTAGACCCTGAAGTATATGGTTTAGATATGCTGAAAGCAGGAGCTGACCTAAGCCAAAAAACAGTTCAAGAATTAATCACACTGGATGCAAAAGAATTTGCACTAGGTAACAGCAAAGTCGAAATTGCACAAGTTAATACAGTTGATATCGCTGAAGTAACAGCAAGACAAGCTGACATCGAAGCAAAAATCAATGAAGTCATCGCAGCGAAAGGTCTTGATCTATTTGTTTTAGTGATCACAGACATTCTAGAAAATGACTCTCTTGCACTTGCACTTGGTGCTGAAGCAGCAAAAGTAGAAAAAGCATTTAATGTCACACTTGAAAACAACACTGCTTTACTCAAAGGTGTCGTATCAAGAAAGAAACAAGTCGTGCCTGCACTAACAGACGCACTTTCTTCATAAACTCAAAAAGACTGCTGACATCTTCAGCAGTCTTTTTTCTTCTTTTAATGAATGTACATATCGCTGACGAGAATATCCTTTAGCACGCTTGTTGGAATCGTGAATTCAACTACACCCATGTAACCAGGCGCCACATCATATTCGTTGAAGGAAATCACCAGTTTGCCTTTTGAATTGATATAGAAGCTTTGATCTGGCTGAATCTTCTTAAACGGGTCAACCGT
Organism: Bacillus sp. BS1807G30; assembly: GCF_040047675.1. NCBI lineage: Bacteria > Bacillati > Bacillota > Bacilli > Caryophanales > Bacillaceae > Bacillus > Bacillus sp. BS1807G30. The sequence continues at coordinate 3,708,646 of NZ_CP157353.1, forward strand.
ATCTTGCTTCGTCATCCAGTAAATCTTATTTGAATCCTCTTTCATCTGTTTCTTCATTTGTTCTTTAATATTTTCACTAATCACATCAATATAACGGTCATCTTTAAACAGACTTGGTAATGTAATGAGTACATGGTTTTTCTTATCCACCGTATCATATGTCATTTCCTCTGCCGCAGAAGCCTGAGTCGTCACCTTGTATCGACCTAGTGAAAGAATTTGATCATTATTTGTTCTTACTTCATATCCGCTCTCTACACTCAAATGACCATTTTTATAACCCTTTGTTTCCTTTTCAAAATCTTGATACAGCTTTTTGTTTTCAGCTAAATATTTTTGATTCAGGCTGTCTTGTAATTTTCCGTCCCCAAGCCCTGAAACGTGTGGTGTTTTGAGATCAATATTTGTTCCCTGATCGCTCTTTTTAAATTCTGTGAACGTCACGACTTTCACAAGCTCTCCAATGACGGGTACTTCTGAAATCGCTCTTGCTGCCTGCGGACTGACATTTACAGTGGTGACAAATAAAGCAGCCGCAGCAACAAGTCCGATCGTCCATTTCTGAAAATGAGGTTTCTTGTTTTTTCGTTTTAATGTCCGTTCAACCATAGCATCGTATTCCGGGGGAATAGGGATTTCTAAATATTCCTCTTTTAACTGTTCCAAATGCTTATCCATTTATATTTCCTCCTGCGATAATTCTACTTTTAAAAGCCGCAACGCCTTATATAATCTTGTTTTAATGGTGTTTTCATTTTCTCCAAGAATATGAGCAATGTCCTCTAGCTTTAAATCCTCAAAGAATCTTAATATAATGATGACCCGATACATCTCCGGCAAATCTTCTATCGCCCGTCTGACATCTTGATCCTCATAGACATCCGATTCACCCTGTGATAAAAATTCCAGCGTGTCATCGTCTGTCACTTGCACACGCTTCTTCTTTCGTAAAAAGTCGAGGGCAGCGTTTACGACGATTTTATAAAACCAGCTATGCATCTTGGTCGCATCCTCTAATCGGTGAACAGATTTGAGTGCTTTATGAATCGCCTCTTGAACGACATCCATCGCATCTTCTGGGTTTTTGACATAGCTATAGGACAATCGATAAAAACTGTGTTTATGCTCCATTACGTAATCCGCAAATTGATCATCAATCTTTCGTTTCTTCATTTTACAAAGAGCTCCTTTATCTTAAATGCGCATCTGTTATTTCTTACATTGGATAGACGCACACCTGTTAAAAATAGTTTGCGCTCCATTATTTTTTTAACATGTCATCCCATTTACGTTTCTATACAAAAAGAGCGAACCTGACGGGTTCACTCTTTTAAAGCCGTTATTTTTTGATAAACAAATGGTTTGAGTGGTGATAGCGGATGAATGATGGACACTCCTGTTTCCTGCTCCACCTGCTTTGCAGCGTGAACCATCGAGAGCTGCATCACACAAATATCTCCATGCTGCTGCTTCACAGATTGCCTTAACTGTTCCATGATTCGCTCATGGTAGGCTTGTATATCACCGTTCAAGCAAAGATGAAAGACATCCTCTAGCACAACCACTTCTGCCTTCAACTGCTTTCCCCGCTCTTTTACATATGAAGACAGTCGCTTCATCGTTCCTTCTACTGTATCTGGGTTTGAAAACACCAGCTGAAGCGGACCCTCTCGCTCACAAATCTGCTCAAATAACGGCTCATCTATCGGAACAATTGGTTGTTTGAACAGGTGCTGCTGCTCCCCCAAAGCCGCAATGTATTGTGTACACGTTAATAAAACAAGATCAGCCTCTCCTTCTTGCATGAGTCTGTTGATGGCATAGGTTTGCTGCTGCTCAAGATCAAATGCGGGATCTTGTTTGGCTCGTTCCATAAAGGTTGAATCGACGATGTGATGCAGATCAAATCCTGTGTCATAGAAAGCGTCGTCAATGTAAGAAATATTAGATGGATGTGCGTGAAGGCAGTGTAATCGAATCATTAGGTCCGCTCCTCATAAAAGTTTTCACTCATTATATCAATCCTTGTATGAAATAGGGAGCAACATGACCATATTGTTAGGGAGATATTGAAGGAGGGATTCTACCTTGAAAGAAGATCAACAGCCTACATCATCTTCAGAGTCAGAAGAAACCTTGACGAATCGACAAGGTCACCCGGTAACAGATAATCAAAACATAAGAACCGTTGGGAATCGAGGACCGACTACACTTGAAAACTACGATTTCCTAGAGAAAATCAGTCATTTTGATCGTGAACGCATCCCTGAACGTGTCGTTCACGCACGAGGTGCCGGCGCACACGGATACTTTGAAGCCTACGGTACATTCGGTGACGAACCCATTTCCACTTATACAAGAGCCAAATTATTTCAGGAGAAAGGAAAAAAGACCCCTGTCTTCGTTCGATTCTCTTCTGTTATTCACGGCGGACATTCACCAGAAACTTTACGCGATCCGCGGGGATTTGCGATCAAATTTTATACAGAAGACGGCAACTGGGATCTCGTTGGGAACAACCTCAAAATTTTCTTTATTCGAGATGCTTTGAAATTCCCTGATTTGGTTCATGCCTTTAAGCCTGATCCTGTCACCAATCGTCAGGATGGCGAGCGCATTTTTGATTTCGTTTCACAATCACCTGAAGCAACACATATGGTGACATTTCTCTTCTCACCATGGGGCATTCCCGCCACATACCGGCACATGCAAGGCTCTGGCGTCCATGCCTATAAATGGGTGAATCATGAAGGAAAAGCAGTACTGGTCAAATATCACTTTGAACCGAAGCAAGGGATTCGCAACCTGACACAAGAACAAGCCCAAGCCATTCAAGGGGAAAACTTTAATCATGCCACACAGGATTTATATGAAGCCATTGAACAAGGGGATCATCCTGAATGGGAAGTATACGCTCAAATCATGGAAGATGACACCCACCCCCATCTAGACTTTGATCCACTCGATCCGACAAAGCTCTGGTACAAGGATGACTATCCATGGAAACCGATCGGACGAATGGTGCTAAACAAAAATCCAGAAAATTATTTTGCAGAAGTGGAACAGGTTGCCTTTGGGACGGGGGTTCTTGTAGACGGATTAGATTTCTCAGATGATAAATTGCTGCAAGGACGTACCTTCTCATACTCTGATACGCAGCGATATCGAGTCGGGCCAAATTATTTACAGCTGCCGATCAATGCACCGAAAAAGCATGTTGCCACCAATCAGCGAGATGGGCAAATGGAATATCATGTGGATCAAGGAAAAGGACAAAACCCCCATGTGAATTATGAACCGTCCATTCTAGGGGGATTAAAAGAAGCGCAGCAAGATGGAAAGGATCATACGCCTTTTGTAGAGGGTGAAGTCAAACGAGAAGCCATTGACCGCCCGAACAATTTCGGACAAGCGGGAGAAACCTATCGCCGCTTCAATGATTGGGAACGTGAGGAACTGATTAAAAACTTAGTCAACACCTTAGCTACCTGCCAAAAAGACATCCAAGACCAAATGATCGAAAACTTTACAAAAGCTGATCCTGACTATGGAAAACGTGTGGCCGATGGCTTAAAAGCCTTCAAACAAGAGGAGCCAAGCGGACCAATTGGATCAACAGGCGCGGCACAGGCTGTCAACGATGCGATCAACAACAGCACCCCTTCAGATCCTTATTAATGAAAAAAGAATGCAGCGGAGTGGCTGCATTCTTTTTGTATACATCTATTAAGCGTTTTGACCTTTTTTGATCCATTCTGCTACATTCACTGTACGTTTCGCCTGATGTTTTGCGGCTGCTTCTGCATCCTCTTGGATCTTTCCATTTTGGTCAACAGTCACACTCACACCATAAGGGTTACCCCCTGCGCCGTATAGGGAATCATCCGTGTAGCCAGGAGCGGCAATAATGGCTCCCCAGTGGAACATCGTTGTATACAGGCTCAGAACCGTCTGCTCCTGTCCGCCATTTGGGTTTTGTGCAGATGTCATCGCACTCACTGCTTTGTTTGCTAGTTTCCCTTGGAACCATAAACCGCCTGTTGTGTCTAAGAATTGTTTCATTTGAGCCGGTAAGTTACCGAAACGTGTCGGCATGCTGAAAATAATGGCATCCGCCCACTCTAAGTCACTTAACTGAACCTCAGGGACATCTTTTGTTTCATCTAAATGTGCTTTCCATGCTGGATTTGATGCAACAACTGCTTCTGGTGCCAATTCAGGAACCTTTAAAATTTTGACTTCAGCACCAGCTTCTTTCGCTCCAGCCTCCGCCCATTTCGCCATCTGATAGTTTGTACCTGTTGAACTATAATAAATAATCGCTAGTTTTACGTTTTCCACTTGTTCCATCTCCTTTTGTTTGGTTTGCCCAAAAAGCTTTTGTAAAAATCCCACCTGTATTCCCCACCTTATTTAAATTGACGACGATACCACAATGCCGCAGCATCGACTTCTTCTCTTGTTAGCTGATGTCCACGATTTTCCCAATGAAGCGTTACGGATGCTCCCGCCTCCTGAAGCAGTTGCTCCAGTTCCTGAGATTCCTCAGGACGGCACATTGGATCATTTTCACCAGCTGCTATAAAGACTTGTTTCCCCGCTAATGAAGGTAATGAAACCCCTCGTCTTGGGACCATTGGATGATGCAGGATCGCTCCTTTCAGCGCATCTCCGTAATGGAATAACAGACTTCCAGCAATATTCGCCCCGTTTGAATAGCCGATGGCTACAACATTGTGACGATCAAATCCATACTTATCTGCTGCTTCCCCGATAAATGTATATAATTCCTCTGTACGCTCAATTAAATCTTGCTCATCAAAAACACCCTCTGCCAAACGCCTGAAAAAACGCGGCATGCCGTTTTCTGATACATTTCCTCTCACACTAAGAACAGATGCTTCAGGGTCTACCACTTCTGCAAGCGGCAATAAGTCTTGCTCTGTCCCGCCAGTTCCATGCAGCATGAGAAGGACAGGTTTTTGTTCATTCTTTCCTTTTTGAAAAAGATGCTTCATCATGAATCTCCTTTCCCTTTGATTTCTCTTACCTCAATCGGCAGCACGATTTGTTCAATTTGACTACGCTGCGCCTCATATTGCGGCGGCAGTTTCAACGCTTCACCCATCGTTTCCACAGATTCATCGTGTGCAAACCCTGGAGGATCGGTCGCAATCTCAAATAATATGCCGCCAAGCTCTCTAAAATAAATGGCATTGAAATAATTTCGATCTTGCACAGGCGTCACTTGATATCCGCTTTGCGCAACATGTCTTTGCCAATCTAATTGATCCTGATCATCTGTTGCTCTCCACGCAATATGATGTACAACACCCACGCCCATACGTCCTCGTGCAACAGGTGTCTTGTTCACATCAATGACATTGCCGATTTCTCCAAACGAACGGAATCTCACATAATCTCCTTCCGTGCCGACTTTTTCAAGTCCCATCGTTTGCTCTAGCAACTGCATCGTTTGCTCAGGCTGTGAAGTTAATAAAACAGCTCCGCCAAACCCTTTAATCGCTACTTCTGGTGTCACTCCATTAAATGTCCAGTCATTCTGTTTTCCTTCTTCACGTTCTACAAGTTCTATCAATAAACCGTGCGGATCTTCAAATGAGAGAAAGGCCTCACCAAAGCGTTCAATCATTTCATAAGAAACGTCAAACTGCTCAAGGCGTTCCTTCCAAAAAGAGAAAGCACCGGTCGGTACGACATATGTTGTCACACCTACTTGACCTGCTCCAATTTGTCCCTTTTGTGCACCTGGCCAAGGAAAAAACGTAATTATGGTACCTGGAGAACCTCCTTCATTTCCAAAATATAAATGATATGTGCCTGGATCATCAAAATTGACGGTCTTTTTCACGAGACGCAGACCTAAAACACCTGCATAAAAATCAACGTTCTCCTGAGGATGACCAACAATTGCTGTGATATGGTGAATTCCTTCTGTTTTCTTCACTTCTAATGACCTCCTCTTCATGACGTAACATGTCCCTACTCATTATGTCTTGACTGACGCTTTTATATTATCTCGAATTCGAGATATATGATCAAAAAATATATTTATCTCGAATTAAGGATATTCTTTTTTGAAATAGATGTCAATGATTTTTGTTTTTTTCTTTTCAAAAGCAGGCCGCTTTGTATATAGCAGACCTGCTTCCCCTTGATTATTGAAGCAATTTTTTCTTTTTTAAATAGGCTTCGGCTACTTGAAATGCATCTTTCCCCTTCACATTGACTTCGTAATTCATTTCTCTCATCTCATCATCTGTGATTTGACCAGCGAGCTTGTTGAGAGAGGCCTCAATCTCAGGATACTCTTTTAATGTCTCCTGTCTTAGCAAGGGCGCTCCTTGATAGGGCGGGAAAACATGCTTGTCATCATCAAGCACCTTCAACTTGTATTGTCTCAATTCACTGTCTGTCGAATACGCATCGACCAACTGAATATTCCCTTTTTGAATGGCTCGATATCGAAGTTTCGGTTCCATCGTGACCACATCGTCAAAAGAAAACTGATAAGCTTTTTGAATGCCTAAATATCCATCCTGACGATCAGAAAACTCTAAAGTAAAGCCAGCACGTATACGATTCTTGATTTGACCCAGATCTGAAATCTTTGATAAATCATATTGATCCGCTAGTGATTGAGGCACGGCTAAAGCATATGTATTGTTATAAGCCATCGGCTGAAGAAGCTGAAGCTGAAAGGATGACGCCAAACCTTGGCGCGCTTGCTCATACACTTTTTCCTTATCCGTGCTTTTCGCTGTTTCTTTCAGAAATTCAGAAATCGCTGTCCCTGTAAATTCAGGATAGATGTCAATATCACCAGACCGCAGTGCTTGAAAAACAAAGGACGTCTTACCAAGACCAGGCTTAAGATTGACTTGGATATCTGTATCCTGCTCAATTAAAAGCTTATACATGGAGATCAAAATTTCAGGCTCTGACCCCAGCTTCCCTCCAATGGTGATCTCTTTCTTTTCTTGTTGAAACAGCAATGGGGCAGCGACAACTGCTCCTGCTATTACAGCAAAGACCGTCACAGAGATCACGGTTTTTTTAAAGGAGATTTTCTCAAGTGTCCGCAAAACCACATCAAATAAGAGCGCAAGTAATGCAGCTGGAATAGCACCAATGATGATCAACGACATATCATTCCGATCAATTCCAAGCAGAATCAGACTCCCTAATCCACCTGCCCCAATAAGAGCTGCAAGAGTGGCTGTCCCTACAATAAGAACCATCCCTGTTCGGATACCTGCCATGATCACAGGCATAGCAAGAGGGAGTTCTACTTTTAATAAGCGTTTGCGGTGATTCATCCCCATAGCGAGCGCCGCTTCTCGGAGCGACGGATCGACCTCACGAATGCCTGTATATGTGTTTCTTAAAATAGGAAGAAGAGCATAGACGACAAGAGCGATAATTGCGGGCACTTGACCAATCCCAACGAGAGGAATCAGAAGTCCAAGCAGCGCCAAAGACGGAATTGTCTGCAAGACAGCCGTCACCCCAATGATCCACTCTGCTATCTTAGGGACTCTCGTTAAATAAATCCCTAAAGGAATGGCAATCAAAATCGCTAGAAATAACGCAATGAAGGAAATTTGAATATGCTCAAGTAAGGCGTGTCCGAGCTGATCTTTTCGAGCCCATAGCACACTGATCCATTCATTCATGTGTCTCGCCCCTCTCAGCAGAAGTACCGGCTAAATACTGGATCACCGCTTGACGAGTGATGAGTCCGATTCGTTTCCCATCATTCTCAACAACAAGTTCTTCATGCTCTGCCAGTCTAGATAGAACCTCTTCCAGCGTCGCATGGATGGAGATCGCCTCATCGCCTAACAGATCATCTTGAGGCATGGGCTGAGAAATAGTTGTCAGCTCAAATGCTTGATGGTCTACATGACGGGCAGCTCCTGAAACAAACTCCCGCACAAATGGATTCACTGGATGCTGAATCAATTCCTCTGGGCGTCCAACCTGCACCACTTTTCCTTCATTCATCACACATATCCGATCTCCAAGCTTCATGGCTTCCTGCATATCATGTGTCACAAAAACGATGGTCTTTTGAATACGGCGCTGTAACTCAAGCAGATCATCTTGTAATTTCTCTCTCGTCAGTGGATCTAACGCACTAAAAGGTTCATCCATCAGGACAATCTCAGGATCAGCAGCAAGTGCCCGTGCTACGCCGACTCGCTGCTGCTGTCCTCCTGAAAGCTCTGCTGGCTTTCGATGTCGATAGGTAGTAGGCTCAAGCCCCACCATGAACATCAACTCGTCAACACGCTGATTCGTCTCAGTCCGCTTCCATTGTTTCAGCTCTGGCACTATAGCAATATTCTCTTCTATGGTCATATGAGGGAACAGCGCAATTTGCTGAAGCACATAACCAATATCCCAGCGCAGCTCATAAATATCATAATCGCTGATGGTTCGACCCTTTATGTAAATCTCACCTTCTGTAGAAGAGATGAGACGATTGATCATTTTCAAAGTCGTCGTTTTCCCGCTTCCACTAGGTCCAATCAATACAAAAAATTCACCTTTCTGAATCTCCAAATCAACAGATTGAACGGCATAGCGGTCATCAGAAAACTGCATCGATACATTCTTAAATTCAATCATCTTCCCACGCCCTGACTGCAAGTATATTTTAAAATACCAATATGACAGATTAACCTAGTATTTGTATAGAACAAACTGTCACGTTGACTCTCTTTTTACATACTTCCCCTAGTTAGACTGCCAGAAACGGCTTTCTCATAAAAGTGAGACAAATAAAAAAAGCGAAGAGCTCAAGGCCCTTCGCTTTTAAGTCAACGACTTACTCACCAGTAACGTATGGAAGTAATGCCATTTGACGTGATTTTTTAATCGCTAATGTCAATTTACGTTGATACTTAGCGCTAGTTCCTGTTACACGACGAGGTAAAATTTTACCACGCTCAGAAACAAACTTTCTAAGAAGATCAACATCTTTGTAATCGATGTGCGTGATTCCGTTAGAAGTAAAGAAACATACTTTACGACGTTTCGCACGACCGCCTCTGCGTCCACCTGCCATTTGTTTTCACACCTTTCCTTTGGTCATTTTTTTCAGATCAATTAGAATGGCAAATCATCATCGGAGATGTCAATCGGTTTACCATCATTCGCAAATGGGTCATCATTGAAGCTATTTCCCTGATTACGATTTTGGTTGTTTTGATTGCCATATGGATTTTGACTTGGTTCATTTCCAAATGGATTCTGATCATTTTGGCTACCGCCATAATACTGGCCTCCGCTATTGCCACCGCCGCTGTATCCACCTGAACCAGCACCGCCGCTTTTAGGCTCAAGAAATTGAACACTTTCAGCTTGAACTTCTGTCACGAAGACACGCTGTCCTTGCTGGTTTTCATAGTTTCTTGTCTGCAAGCGACCGTCTACACCGGCAAGACTTCCTTTTTTCAAGAAATTAGCCACGTTCTCGGCTTGTCTTCTCCAAGTAACACAGTTAATGAAATCGGCTTCACGCTCTCCAGATTGATTCGTAAACGTACGATTCACAGCTAGAGTAAACGTGGCTACAGCCGCACCATTAGGCGTGTAGCGAAGCTCAGGGTCTTTTGTTAGTCTTCCGACCAATACAACACGGTTTAGCATATTGAAAGACCACCTTTAAATATATATTTCAATGATTTATTCTTCTTCTTTAACAACAATGTGGCGAATGATATCGTCACTGATCTTAGCTAAGCGGTCAAATTCTTGAACTGCTGCAGCGTCAGATTGAACGTTTACGATTTGGTAGAAGCCTTCACGGAAATCGTTGATTTCGTATGCAAGACGACGTTTACCCCAATCCTTTGTTCCAGTGATCTCCGCACCGTTAGAAGTTAACACGTTATTAAAACGGTCGATAACTGCTTTTTTAGCCTCATCGTCAACTGTTGGGCGGATGATGTACATAACTTCGTACTTTCTCATCTGATTGCACCTCCTTTTGGTCTAAGCGGCCCTATACGGGCAAGGAGCAATAAATTATATTACTCACAATTGTATATTATAACAAATTACTTTGCCTATGACAAGAACCTATACGTTAAAACGGAAATGAATGACGTCTCCATCTTTCACTATATATTCTTTACCTTCTAAACGAACTTTTCCTGCTTCTTTTGCAGCAGACATACTTCCGCCAGCTAGTAAATCTTCATAAGCAACCGTTTCAGCACGAATAAATCCACGCTCGAAGTCCGTATGAATGATTCCAGCACATTCCGGCGCCTTCATTCCTTTTTTAAATGTCCAAGCACGTACTTCTTGCTCACCTGCTGTGAAATACGTAGCTAAACCTAGAAGTGAATAAGACGCTTTAATCAACTGATCTAGACCTGATTCTTTAATGCCAAGCTCTTCAAGGAACATTTGCTTCTCTTCTCCTTCAAGCTCTGCAATTTCAGACTCAATCTTCGCACAAACGACGATGACTTCAGCGTTTTCGCCAGATGCAAACTCACGAATTTGCTGTACATATTCGTTTCCGTCCTGATCTGCTACTTCGTCCTCACTCACATTTGCTACATACAGAATAGGTTTTGACGTGAGTAAATGAAGTTGCTTCACAAGCTTCTGCTGCTCATCTGTAAATTCAACCGATCTTGCAGATTTTCCAGCTTCAAATGCGTCCTTCAGCTTTTCCAAAATATCAAATTCAGCTACCGCTTCCTTATCTTTTTGTTTCGCAAGCTTACTCACACGAGTTAAACGCTTTTCAACCGTTTCTAGATCAGCCAAAATCAATTCTAAATTAATCGTTTCAATATCTGACACTGGGTCAACCTTACCTGACACATGTGTAATGTTATCATCAGCAAATGCTCTCACCACGTGACAGATTGCATCTACTTGACGAATGTGAGAAAGGAATTTATTCCCTAAACCTTCTCCTTTAGATGCACCTTTCACAATACCAGCAATATCAGTGAATTCGAAAGCAGTCGGAACTGTCTTTTTTGGCTGCACTAATTCTGTCAGTTTTTGCAAACGCTCGTCTGGAACTTCTACAATTCCGACGTTTGGATCAATGGTACAGAACGGATAGTTAGCAGACTCCGCTCCAGCCTGTGTAATTGCATTAAATAGCGTTGACTTCCCGACGTTAGGTAAGCCAACAATACCAGCTGTTAAAGCCATTCTTTCATCTCCTCTATATGAAACGTGCTCGTTATACTGCGTAATATGAACCTAGAGCAATTATAAGTAGGTTTACATGAAAAGACAAGCTAACCATCATGCATTTTCAATAGAAGAAACATTACCAAAAAGACTAAATCGGAGCTTTAAAATGAGAAATTGCATCTGTTTCTCTGAACAAAAGACAAATTTCATCAAAAAAGCATGAGGCCTACTTAAGCAGTTGGCTCCTCATGCTTGACGAGAATTTTCTTCATTTTTCGTTCAAAATCTCTTCTTGGGATCATCACGCTGTGCCCGCACCCTTCGCATTTAATACGAATATCCATGCCCAAACGAATGACTTTCCACCGATTGGCACCACATGGATGGGGCTTTTTCATTTCAACGACGTCATGTAACCCAAATGCTTTGTCTGCCATCAGCATTCACCTCTCTTGCTCACTTCATTAAATCTATTGTACAAAAAAACGACGATAGAGAGCAATGCACAAAATAAAGAGCCGCTGTCATGTATCAATCCCGTTCTTTTTTATAGAAAAAACCCTTCTTTTAGATCATTTTATTTGTGACCAATAGTTACTTAAACTCCGCTTTTTTTCAATATTGTCACAAACACTGTAGGTCAAAAGGTTTTTATTGGTAGAACGCTGTGGTTTTTCCATATTTTTTGATTTATGATATCTGCATAAATGTTATGTGAGGGAGCAGGTACGATGGTCAATCGAAAGGATAGATTAACCGACAAAGATTATAAAATCATATCCGATCACGCTGGAAACGCAGAGAATTACCAGCAGAACCATACGATAGAAGTAGGTCAGCATACGCTCACTGTCAACGATTTTCTAAAAATAGATCATCAATTATATGGTTTAACGATGCAGCAGGAACAGTCAGATGAGTTCATTGTCGCGTTTCACTGTCCTCTGCCAAAACAAATGACGGTGACATCGGCACAAGATGTTCAAACGGCTACCCAATCCTTGTTAAAAACGGATTATGCCTACCCCATTGAAAGAAAATCCTTAGCCGGAAAGCAAGATCATGTCTTTTTTAAAGGGAAGGAATACATCGAGGACATCTGTCAGAAGCACCCAAATGCAGCCATCTATCTCACTGGACAAGCGCTTGCCGGTGCTGTTTGTGCTTACATAGCGACAGAACAGCCAGCTGTCAAAAAAGCCATCACATTCGATAGCCCAAATATATGGAGCAGCCTTGCACCTTCCATTCAGCAAAAAGCAGTAGAAGGAAAATATACCCATGTTCTCGCAGAATATATTCAACCCAATCATTATGTAGGTTTACTCAATCGCCATGATCATGGAGTTGGACAAGTCAAGTACACCGTACCGCCCCGGGAGCAGGGATCGGTCCAAGAATCCATAAAATATAAACCAAGAGAAATTGACACCTTTTTAAGATCAGCTTTTGCATCAATGAATATAGAGTGGAACGAATCATTTGATACAAATGCATTTTTAGCTCTCGTTTCAGGAGAATTTAAAGTAAATGGGTATTCATTCCATTCTAATGGAACCGCTCGTATTTTAGATGAACAGCTTGATCACAATACAAGTTTTACAGCGATGCTTTTACAAGACATCCATTCAGGCCGTGCATATGCACAAAACGGGCTTGAAATTATCATAAAATCCCATTTACTAAAAAATTCATCTTATGATCTACAAAGTATTATTGAACATGAAGTACACACTGTATTTGAGAAAATAGATGGAATTGATGATAGTGTCAAAGATGCCGTCCATCATGTAAAACAAGAACTGAAAGGACTTGTCGGCTTCGGTCACTATGATTTATTAACCCATAGCGATGTAGAAGCACTGTTAGAGGAAGTACGGATGGAGCAGCCGCAATCATCCTTTTATTCTCATGAAAAACAACTGAATGCCTTGTACACCTTGAGAGACTACGAACAAGAACTTTCCACCCTTTCAAGACATATGTACACAATGGGTGATGACTATGCCAAGGCAGATAGACGCCTTGCGATGCAAATGGGTATTCGTTAAGAAAGGAGTCGCCATATGATCAATCAAAATAAACCTCCTAGTGACGCCCAGCGTTTCTTGCAAAATGTGAGTGCCCGCCGCTCCATGTCTGTATTCGAAAGTCAATCTGCACCACAAACACAATCGCAATCACCTGAAGAAATTGCCGCTATTCAGGCCATGCGCAGAGAAGGACAACGAAAAGATTTAAAGCGATTGCTGAAAATGCGGCTTCACGATGAATTGGCAAACACACGCATGCACTTGGAGTACCAATTGTCCAAAACCGAAGACATGATAAACCAGACAACCATTGTCAAACAGCACGTATCCCAGCATTTAAAGGGACAAGCCATCTCAGAAATAGAGGAACGCATGCAGCGTCTCCAGCACATGCCTGTATATGACGATATCAAGGAAGCGATTGATTCCATTCGGATAAAATAAGCACTTCTCTTTAAAAGAGAGGTGTTTATTTTATTTTATCAGTATAATTTTTAGAACGGAAAAATATCTTTTTACTTAAAATCGGATACAGCATTAAACAGACAAGCAAATAAAGATTGAGCAAGCTGTAAATCGGATACAAGAAAGCAATCAAATCAGCAAATCCAAGAGAGGTTAAAGGTGCCATCAAAAGAAGCATGATGAATACAATGAACCAGCGGGGCATTCGTACAAAAGAGAGCATGCGGCTGGATAAACCAAATAATCCCGCAGCGGTTGTTGTATAAATCGCTAAACAAAGAACAATGGTCATAAACACAAACAATGATGTTGGTGCCCCCTCTAATACTGTAAACAAAGGAATCCCTTCTGCTGAAAGACTCCCAGAAATATCAACTAGTATTTCGTTATACACATAAGAAATGACTCCAAAAATCAAACCGCTTAATATACTTGCAACCTTGGCCTCTCCAAGCCCCTTCATTTCTTTCCCCACTGAAGATAGCACCGCCACAACAGATAATATATTCAAAGAAGCAAAGACGATACTAGCAGGCCAATTGTATTGCTGGCCAAAATCAATTCTCCACATATGATCATGATTCATATAATAAAAAACAAACGCATAGATGAGCCCCGCCACCAAAATTGGTATAATGAAGGCATTCACAGATAAGAGTCCTTTCACATCCCAGAAAAAAATCATAAATGAGAATAAACAAAATGCACCGATTCCAACCCAAAATGGCACATGATACATCTCAAGTGTCACCCCGCCACCGGCAATCATGACTGTTGTTGTCGTGAATAGATAAAGAACAATTAAAATATCATACACCTTGGCCAGCCAAGGACCTACAAGACGCTCTAACACCGGCACAAAATGATCAGCACGCACCTCATAACTGATTTTTAACACCACATAGGTCGACAGCATAAACATGAGCGTAAACAGTAGAATGGCTAGTCCGCTATCAAGGCCAAAAAACTGCCAAATTTCTTGACCGGAGGCATATCCCGCTCCTATCAAGCTTCCTAAAATTAAAAGCGTCCACCTTGAACCAGCCTTCCACACAATCATCACCTCATAGGTATAGAATTAAGCTTGTTTCCGTATACTGTTACTAACTACTATGACAAGGAAGTGAGACCTATGAATAGCAAGAACGGTCTTTTTTTAAGAAATAGGGTGAAAGAATACGTGTCCCATACGGATACAAATGCCATTCAGCAGCTTAAAAGTATTTTATTCTCGCATCTTCAGAAAGCAGGAAAAAGACCCGTTGCCATCGTCTGCATAGGAACAGACCGCTCAACCGGTGACTCTCTAGGTCCACTTGTAGGAACAAAGCTTTCAAGCCTTGATTTAAAAAAGATGCATGTATACGGCACTCTCTCTGACCCAGTGCATGCGGTCAATTTAAAGGAAAAGCTCGCTGAAATTGAACAAGCTCATAAACACCCATTTATCGTAGCCGTTGATGCCTGTTTAGGTAGAGTGAAAAGTGTAGGATCGTTTCAAATTGGAGAAGGACCGTTAAAGCCCGGTGCAGGTGTGCAAAAAGAGCTTCCAGAAGTAGGCAATATTCATATTAATGGAATCGTCAACGTGAGCGGTTTTATGGAATACTTCGTTCTCCAAAACACACGTCTTCATCTTGTGATGTCTATGGCCAATACACTGTCTGAAAGTCTATCCCACATTGATCAAATGGATTGGACGAGAGAAAAAAGCCGTTCTCTCTTCACCCCTATTCAAAATATCACGGGAAGAATATAAAAAAGACCATCTCATATCAAGATGGTCATTCCGATGATTCTCTCGTAGAAAGCAATTCAAGGATTCTTTCTAAATCTTCATTTGAGAGAAATTCAATCTCAATTTTCCCTTTTTTCTTCTGTTTCTTGATCGTCACTGAAGTACCAAAGTAATTTTGTAAGAAAGATTCTCTTTCTTTCAACATGCGATCCTTTGGTGCTTCTTTTTTCTTTGTTTCACGTGGAACATTTTCATTTAATTGCTGAACAAGTTTCTCAACCTGACGGACATTTAATCCTTCGTCCACGACCTTCTTTACCAATGGCGCCAGCTTCTTTTTGTTTTTCAAACTAAGCAGCGTGCGTCCATGTCCCATGGATAATGTTCCATCCGCAATCAGCTTTTGTACTTCATCCGGTAATGTTAATAAACGAAGGTGGTTCGCAATATGCGGTCTGCTTTTTCCTAACCGCTTGGCTAATTCCTCTTGAGTCACACTTAAGTGATCTAGTAAGGAGGCATAGGCTTCCGCTTCCTCTAATGGAGATAAATCCTCGCGCTGTAAGTTTTCTAAAAGAGCGATCTCCCTCATCAGTGTTTCTGAAAATTCCCTGACGATCGCAGGAATCGTTGTCAAACCAGCTTGTTGTGCTGCACGGAAACGGCGTTCTCCTGCGACAATGTCATATCCTTTAATCGATTTACGAACAATAATCGGCTGTAAAACACCGTGCTGCTGAATTGATTCTTTGAGATCAGACAATGCATCATCATCAAACGTTTTCCTTGGCTGATAAGGGTTTGGGCGCAAATCCTTCAACTTAATTTCTTCGATAGTTTCTTCATTGGAATCTACATTGTTAAATAGCGCATTAATACCCTTTCCAAGACCTTTAGCCATTCGCATCCACTTCCTTTGCTAAGTCTAAATAGACATCTGCACCTCTTGAACGTGGATCATACAAGATAATAGGTTTCCCATGACTAGGCGCTTCACTTAGTCTCACATTCCTCGGAATCACAGTCTGATAGACTTTATCTCTAAAGTATTTTTTTACTTCTTCGATGACTTGGATTCCAAGATTTGTTCTTGCATCAAGCATTGTCAGTAAGACACCTTCAATGGCAAGGTCGGTATTTAGATGTTTCTGCACAAGACGAACCGTATTCAACAATTGACTCAATCCTTCAAGCGCATAATATTCACACTGAACCGGTATTAAAACGGAATCGGATGCAGTTAACGCATTAATCGTCAGTAACCCAAGTGATGGCGGGCAGTCAATAATCATATAATCATAATTCTGCTTAACAGATTCAAGTGCTCTCTTCAGCCTCACTTCACGTGAGATTGTAGGCACAAGCTCTATTTCAGCCCCTGCAAGCTGTATCGTCGCAGGAATGACATCAAGATTTTCGACCTCTGTCGTCTTAATCACATCAAGTACATCTGCATCGTCTACTAAAATATCGTACACGCACTTCTCTACGTCGGCCTTCTCAATCCCAATACCACTCGTGGCATTTCCCTGCGGATCAATATCAACTAACAACACTCGTTTTCCTATGTATGCTAAACACGCACCCAAATTAACAGAAGTTGTCGTCTTCCCAACGCCGCCCTTCTGGTTGGTAATCGCTATGATTTTCCCCACGATGTCACCCACTTTCAACTTAACAAGTTTCTCATTCATTCATACTTCCTATTCTATCAAAAAAAGTATGAAACGTTTGCTTTTTTTGTTTCTCCATTATAAATTCGTGAATGAATCTGTGTTTCCGTACATGGATAGATGCATAAAAACGCGCTTCGAAGATATATTAATATATCTTTTTGAAGAAAATAACGAGACAAAAAACCCCCACTTTTCATGAAAAGTGAGGGAGATACAATCAAAAGTTTAACCCGCCAATTTTACGGCCTTCGCTCACAATGACTTTAGGTGTCACTGTTTTATAGTTCTTCTTTTTCAAAAACCCATAGGGTGCTTTAATGGTAAATGTCGCATGTCCAACAGCGTCCCCGGTTTTTGCGTAAGCTTGCCATA
Source organism: Bacillus sp. BS1807G30 (assembly GCF_040047675.1). Lineage (NCBI taxonomy): Bacteria > Bacillati > Bacillota > Bacilli > Caryophanales > Bacillaceae > Bacillus > Bacillus sp. BS1807G30. Next base: position 3,726,126 of record NZ_CP157353.1, read on the forward strand.
CAATCTTTGAACAATATGTAGGGTCCAAGGATTGAATAGACATAGTGATCGAATATCGAGCCTTCGGATGGTCTTTCACGTAATCGTGCGCCCAATCCCCAGCTAAATCTGCCTTTTCCTGATGATTAATCCGAATCACCTTTGTATTGGCACTATAGCGAAACCAGCTTTGAATGGAATCAATATTTGGATGCTGCCGGAACCCAGGAATGGATGCATAGCTTTTCTCATTAATGACGATGCCTGCATGACCAATTAAACCATTCAAAGCACCAGTGCTCGTCACCAATATATCCCCTTTTTGAGGCATAATATCGGTTCCAGGATACGGTTTACCAAAAAGATGGCGAATGGTATTCGGCCTTTCATCTGTTACCATTTCATCCTGTTTGTTTTGCCGTAAGCCATAGTTCTCCAAATCATCATCAGCTGTGATCACATCGATCGCATCGTCCTGAGACGCTTGCTCTTGATTTAATTGTTGAACCGTTACATCTGTCGAAACCACACCTTGTTTCTTCAGAGCACTGAGTTCTTCTTTTGTAATCGTTTCTTCCGCTGAATGAATATCATGATTCGTTGACGTGCTCACAGCAAACACAGTCGTTTCATTTGAAAAAAGAGAAAAAGAGATTAGTAAATAACAGATAATAGCAAAAATAGTCTTTTTCATTTTCATTGGTTATATGTCACCTCCCTTCTACTATGAAAATCATATTTTACCAATTAATTAATAATAAGTAAATATAATGAATTTAAGGGATGGAAAGACAAAAAAAGCTGACGAGTAATGCTCATCAGCTTTTTTCTATTTAGGAATGCGAATGGTTAATTGGATATATTCCTCAAATTCTTCTTCCTCGGTATTTATTTTAAGTCCGCTATCTTCTACCATATGGAGAGACTGACGAATGGTATTCATCGCAATTCGCGTATCTCGGCTAAACGCCTTACGTTTCGGCTTCGGTTTGCGATCTGTTTTTTGTTCAAGCATCTTCACTACACGCTCTTCAGTCTGTTTCACATTTAGCTGCTTTTCAATGATTTCCTGCAACAGCGTGATTTGTAATTCTGGAAGCTTTAGAGGTACAAGTGAACGGGCATGCCTCTCAGAGATTTTTTTCTCCAAAATGGCTTGCTGTACCTCTTCAGGCAACTTTAAAAGTCTTAGTTTGTTTGCAACAGTCGATTGTCCCTTACCTAAACGCTGAGCAAGCGCTTCTTGCGTTAAATCATGAAGCTCTAAAAGACGTGCATAAGCATGAGCCTCTTCAATTGCAGACAGCTCTTCTCTTTGCAAATTTTCAATCAATGCCACAGATGCCGTTTCCGTATCAGTAAAATCTTTTATAATAGCGGGGATCTTCTCCCATTGAAGAGTTTGTACCGCTCTCCAACGTCTTTCGCCGGCGATCAGTTCATATTTTCCTTCTTCTTCTGTTGGTCTAACAACAATCGGTTGAATAATGCCATGGGTATGAATGGTTGTGGCCAGCTCTTGTATCTTTTCTTCTGAAAAAATGGTGCGTGGCTGAAAACGGTTAGGCATAATTGTGTCGACCGGGAGCTCCTGTATCTCTTCCTTTAATGTATCATGCTCAGCAATCTCTGCCTCTATTTCGGTATCACGCTCAGGTTGTTCTTTGTCACCCAGCCCGAAGAAGCGTGAGAGTGAATGCTTCATGAACCTACACCACCTTTAAAAACTACCTTTTTATAATTCTATTTTCTCATGTTTTTTCCTTCTGTAAAATCATAAATATTGAAGAAAAACCGACCTTTTACATGATCAACCTTCTATTGGTGATTTATTAGGTGTTCCTGGTTTTCTAGGATATTTTTTTGGTGTTTGTTTTTTCTTTTCAATGACAATGATGTTCCGTTCGCTTTCTTCTAAAGGAAGAACAAAGGAATGCTTTTCAACAACCTCTCCTCCGAGGACAGTGACAGCTTTTTTTCCTGCTTGCATCTCTTCATCTGCAGCAGATGCTTTTAATGCAACAAACAATCCTTCCTTTTTCACAAGAGGCAGGCATAGTTCGCTCAAGACAGATAAGCGCGCAACTGCTCTAGCGGTGACAAGGTCATAGCTTTCACGTTGATCTTTACGTTGTCCAAAGGTCTCCGCACGATCATGATAAAAAGTAGTATCTTGTAAGTTTAACCCTTTTGCTAACTCATTGAGAAACGTAATGCGTTTCTGGAGAGAATCAACAATGGTCACATGTAGATGAGGGAAACAAATTTTAAGAGGAATGCTTGGAAAACCAGCACCAGCTCCAATATCACAAATTGTTGTCACATTGTGAAAATCAATAAAAAATGCTGCTGATATCGAGTCATAAAAATGCTTTAAATATACTTCTTCCTTTTCTGTAATGGACGTTAAATTCATCTTCTCGTTCCATTCTACAAGCATATGGAAGTAAGTTTCAAATTGTTCAAGCTGCACTGGAGAAAGAGTGATCCCTTTCTCCTCTAGTGCTGCTGTAAATTGTTCAATGTTCATGCCGACATCCTTTCTACTCTGCTATCTTCGCAATACGTCCCTGCTCCAAATATACTAAAAGGATAGAAATATCAGCAGGGTTAACGCCTGAAATACGAGAAGCCTGTGCAACAGAAAGCGGTCGGACTTCTTTTAGCTTTTGCTTCGCTTCAGTTGCAATCCCTTTGATGGCATCATAATCGATTCGATCCGGAATCTTTTTGTTTTCCATCTTTTTCAGCTTTTCAACTTGTTGGAGCGACTTTTCGATATAACCTTCATATTTAATTTGAATCTCTACCTGTTCACACACATCAGCAGGAAGCGATGTGTCAGCAGGAGCTAGTTTCACAACAGATTCATAGTTCATCTCTGGGCGCTTCATCAGATCACTAGCGCGAATACCGTCCTTCAATTCACTTCCACCAAGTGAACGAATATATTCCTGTGTCTCTACTGTAGGTTTAATAATGACAGAATATAAACGTTTTTTCTCTGCTTCAATGGCCTCTTTTTTCTGTGTGAATGCTTGGAATCTCTCTTCAGAAATTAAACCAATGTTATATCCAAGTTCCGTTAATCTTAAATCAGCATTGTCATGACGCAGAAGTAAGCGGTACTCTGCACGAGAAGTTAAAAGACGGTAAGGTTCATTTGTACCCTTCGTGACAAGATCATCAATGAGAACACCGATATATGCATCAGATCGGCTTAAAATGACTTCTTCTTTACCCAATGCTTTTCTTCCTGCATTGATACCTGCCATAATTCCTTGACCTGCTGCTTCCTCATAACCAGAGGTACCATTAATTTGGCCAGCTGTATATAATCCAGAAATTTTCTTTGTCTCAAGTGTAGGCCACAATTGTGTAGGCACAATCGCATCATACTCAATGGCATAACCCGCTCGCATCATTTGTACATTTTCAAGCCCTGGAATGGTTGACAGCATTCGCTGCTGTACATCCTCTGGCAGACTTGTAGATAAACCTTGAACATACACTTCTTGCGTATTACGGCCTTCTGGCTCTAAGAAAATTTGATGTCTCGGTTTATCATTAAAACGAACCACCTTATCCTCAATAGACGGGCAGTATCTAGGACCTGTTCCTTTAATCATACCTGAATACATAGGAGAACGGTGAAGATTCTCATCAATAATTTGATGAGTCTCTAAACTAGTGTATGTTAACCAGCATGGTAATTGATCTGTAATATATTCCACAGTTTCATAAGAAAACGCACGTGGTACATCATCACCTGGTTGAATTTCTGTCTTACTATAATCAATCGAGTGGCTGTTTACTCGAGGTGGTGTCCCAGTTTTAAAGCGAACCAAATCGAATCCTAATTCTGCTAGATGATCCGATAATTTAATGGAAGGCTGCTGATTATTAGGACCGCTTGAATAAGAAAGATCACCTAAAATAATGCGGCCTTTTAAGAAAGTACCAGTCGTTAGAACAACAGACTTCGCGCGATAATTTGCACCTGTTTGAGTCACGACACCTTTACATTCATCATCTTCTACAATTAAATGATCTACCATCCCTTGCAGCATTGTTAGGTTTGGTTCATTTTCCATTGTTTTTTTCATTTCGTGCTGATATTGAAACTTATCTGCTTGCGCTCTTAACGCACGGACAGCAGGTCCTTTCCCAGTATTCAGCATACGCATTTGAATATGCGTCTTATCTATATTTCGTGCCATTTCTCCGCCTAGCGCATCAATTTCTCTGACGACAATCCCTTTAGCGGGACCCCCTACGGACGGATTACATGGCATAAAAGCAACCATATCTAGATTGATGGTCAATACAAGTGTTTTGGCGCCCTGTCTTGCAGAAGCAAGAGCAGCCTCAACACCAGCATGACCGGCACCGACGACGATTACATCATATTGGCCAGCTTCATAACCCATTTCTTTTGTTCCTCCCTTTACTTTCCTAAACAGAATTGAGAGAATAACTGATCGATTAAGCTTTCATGAACAGCATCCCCAATAATTTCACCTAGCTGCTCCCAGCAGCGTGTTAAATCTATTTGAACGATGTCGATCGGTACATCCATTTCAATTCCTTCTAGAGCATCCTCAATCGATTGTTTTGCTTCTTGAAGGAGCGCAATATGCCTAGTATTGCTCACATACGTTAAATCTCCACTTTCAATTGAGCCAGTGAAGAATAAAGATTGAATGGCCATTTCAAGCTCATCAATCCCTTTTTCTTGTAATAAAGATGTTGTCACGACTGGACGATCTTTCGCTAACTCTTTTACTTTTTCTACATCAAGTTTAGGCTCAAGATCAGTCTTATTGACAATCACAATAATATCCATACCTGAGACAGCCTCAAATAGCTTAATATCTTCCTCAGATAACTCTTCACTATAATTGAGCACAAGTAAAATCAGGTCAGCTTCTTTTAAGACCTGTCTTGATCGTTCGACCCCAATACGCTCAACAATGTCTTCAGTCTCACGTATACCCGCAGTATCTACTAAACGGAGCGGTACTCCTCTTACATTCACATATTCCTCGATGACATCTCTGGTTGTTCCAGGAATATCGGTCACAATCGCCTTTGTTTCCTGAACAAGACTATTTAATAAGGAAGACTTCCCAACATTTGGCCTTCCAATAATAACAGTAGATAAGCCCTCACGTAGGATTTTCCCCTGCTGTGAAGTCGTTAGAAGCGATTCAATTTCCTTTTTCACAGATGTCGCCTTCTCAACTAAGACTCGATGTGTCATTTCTTCAACATCGTCATACTCTGGATAATCAATATTCACTTCTACATGGGCAAGTGTCTCCAATATCTCACCACGAAGACGTTTAATCAAACCGGAGAGACGTCCCTCCATTTGAGTAATTGCGACATTCATCGCACGGTCAGTCTTTGCACGAATCAAGTCCATTACGGCTTCTGCTTGTGACAAGTCGATTCTTCCATTTAGGAAAGCACGTTTTGTAAACTCACCTGGCTCCGCTAATCTCGCTCCTTCTTTTAAAGCAAGCTGCAAGACTTTATTGACCGTGACAATTCCGCCATGGCAGTTGATCTCAATAACGTCTTCTCTCGTAAATGTTTTTGGCGCTCTTAATACAGACACCATGACCTCTTCTATCACTTGCTCGGTACTTGAATCTACAATATGACCATAATGAATTGTATGAGAATCCACTGATACAAGTTTTTTCTCCTTAGGCCCCTTATACATGCGATCAGCAATCTGAACTGCATCAGGCCCGCTTAAACGTATAATGGCAATTGCCCCTTCACCCATTGGTGTAGAAATTGCTGCAATTGTATCCACCGCTCATTCACCTCTTTCTCTATTCAATAGACAGTCTTATATCTATTAAATGGACGTTGTCCATCTCTATATCAAAAACGCTTAATCCAAAATTTAAAGATACCACAAATGCATGCGAAGCGAAAGTAGCCCACATTTAATTATCCACAGTTTTGCACCCTGTCTATTTTAACACTTAACTTATCCACATGTGAATAACGACGTTCTTAACTTGTCTTCACATCTTACACCTAAATCCAATAAATTAAAACGCCCTTCTCCCTTTGCAACTAAGGGAAAATGACGTTTTCGATCTAAATAACACAATAACCTTTTAGAAATAAAGGAGGAATCTACTATTAAAAGGTAATTTTTCAATAAAAAAAGACTAAAATCCAGCTTTGCTGAATCTTAGCCTTTCTGCTATTTTTTATAAAGCACCACAACATGACGCTTGGTGCCCGTATCTTCAGATGCCGTGGCAAGTTCTTTAGAAAATGCTGCAATCGTATCATGAACGACTTTTCGTTCATTCGAAGGCATCGGTTCTAAATGAACCTTTCTCTTCGTTTTTAAAACACGGTTTGCCGTTTTGATTGCGTATTGTTCAAGTGCTTCTTGTCGTTTCTTCCTATAATCTCCAATATCAATTGTAATATGATGATACTGATCAGAATAACGATTAAACACTAACTGCACCAAGGTTTCTAAAGAGTACAGTGTTTGTCCTCTTTTTCCAATCATTAATGAAGTTTTGTCTCCATCAATGTGAAAAGAGATCTTTTTCGTTTCTTTTTTCGAAACAATGTTTGCTTTAGGATCAATTGATTTAACAATTTTATCTAAATACTGTGTTGCTAATTTGAGCGCATCTCGCTTTTCTACTAACTTGACAACAGCTTGTCTTTTACCAAATAATCCTAAAAACCCTTTGTTTCCTTCATCTACTATTGTGATATCCACTTCTTCTTGTAGTAGTTGAATTTGTTTAAGTCCGGAATCTACTGCTTCTTCGATTGTGCGACCGACAGCAGTTATTTCCTTCATTTTTTGTTCCCGCCAGCTTTTTCTTTTGTATCAACTTTTACTTGAGGTGTTTTAATGACCAAAGTTTGAATGATCATGAAAATGTTACCTACAACCCAGTACAGTGAAAGTGCCGCTGGGAAACTGATTGCAAATACAATGATCATAATTGGCATCACCCAAAGCATAATCGCCATTTGAGGGTTGTCCGAAGGATTTCCAGCCATCATTAGCTTCTGCTGAATAAAAGTAGCTACACCTGCAATAATCGGTAACAGGAATAATGGATCTGGACTGCCTAAGTCAAACCATAAGAAAGTATGTTTCTTGATTTCAGCTGTTCTCATGATCGCATGATAAAAACCAATTAAGATTGGCATTTGAATTAAGATTGGGAAACACCCTGCTAATGGATTTACACCATTCTTTTGGAAAAGAGCCATTGTTTCCTGTTGAAGCTGCTGCTGTGTTTTTTGATCTTTTGAACTATATTTTTCACGAAGCTTCTTTAGTTCTGGCTGAAGTGCTTGCATTGCTTTTGTACTTCTTAATTGTTTAATCATTAATGGTAAAATAAGCAAACGAATTAAAAGAGTTACGATAATAATCGCTACACCATAGTTTTCACCAGTTAAGTTTGCCATGTAAGTGATTAATTGAGATAGCGGGTATACAATGTAAGAATTCCAGAATCCCTTACTATCTGATGTGATTGGTTCATTGATTTGTGTACATCCTGCCAATAGAACCAACACGCCAATCAAGCTAAATATTAGTAATAATCGCCTTTTCAACAAGATTCCTCCCATTACTTCAAACTTTATTTAAGTTGGAATTGATTACGAAAGTGACTCACCTAATCAGTATGGTAACATTTTTTCATTACAAAGTGGTGGTTTCATTTTAATTCACTAGATGAAGGAAGCGCTTTTAAAAATTGATTCAACGAAAGTTTCTATTACGAAGACTTTTTCGGTTGTTGTTGATAAACAGCGGATTTTCTAAATAAATGCTGGAGAGACTTCTTTGTTTCTTCAAAGGTCAATTCGCTTGCTGGTTTTCGTGCGATAACAATGTAGTCTTTTTCTTGCTTTAGCTTATGACCTTCCTCTAAGAACACCTGACGGATCAGTCGTTTAATCCGGTTTCTTATCACTGCATTCCCTATCTTTTTACTGACAGACAATCCTAAACGCAGTTCTTCTTGATTTGGTTGGTCCAGCTGATAAATGACGAATTGGCGATTAGCCATTGATTGACCTTTTTTGAATACTGTTTGAAACTCTTCATTTTTTTTTAGCCTGTTTCGCTTCTTCATGTTTTCTTCCACTCCGATAAAAACTGACAGTTCATTTACGATTTTATGTAAAAAAGACCACTGACATTATTCAGTGGCCTAAGCTGATAATTTTTTTCTACCTTTGCTGCGGCGTCGCTTTAAAACTAGACGTCCGTTTTTAGAACTCATACGGCTGCGGAAGCCATGAACTTTACTACGCTTACGGTTATTTGGTTGAAACGTTCTTTTCATTTATGACACCTCCCTGAGGAATAGCTGTTTAAGACAGTCTAACTCATTATATTTGTGTAACCCATCGATTGTCAATATCAATGATAAAACTCTTATTATCAACCTTATAAGCATAACACAAGTTATCAAGTGAAGAAACCTTCTTTTTTAGTTTCCAGCATTTTATTCTTTTTTTCCTTCAAAAAAACCTTCAAAACAAGGGTGTGGATATTTTTCCGGCATATTTAGACTATCCACATCCATTATCGACATTTTTTTCACACAAATAACCTATGTGGATAATTATTTTTCAACAGGATGTAAAGTGTGTGGATAAGTTTGTGACACCCATTGCACCATCTTGTTTATTTTGATATTATATTTGTGTTTTAACTCTTAATTACTTATCTGGCCTATTTATCTTATCCACAAATTGTGGATAACCTGTGGAAAGTTATTACACAGGTTGTTGAATTGTTTATCCACAACCTGTGTAATTTGTCGAAAAGACGTTTTTCTACTATATTAATTGTTTTCAACAAAGTATGTGCACGAATGGTGATGACCATTTGCTCTTTTTCGTGTTCTATAACAGTTTGATACTGGTCATTTTAAAAAGAAAAGGAGGGGGGAGAAGCCTT